>CAVPDR010000008.1:0-36144 GCA_963702705.1 uncultured Solirubrobacterales bacterium | reverse complement strand
AGCTACATGGGCCGTTAATCCACCGGCGTGCAGGGCAGCACATGGGTGATCTTCAGCGAGGTGCCATCGGCGAAGTCGGCTTTGCCTTCGGCGTAGTAGTGCCCGGTCGGGCAGCTGGCGGTCAGGTAGCTCTGCTTCCTGCCTTTGTAGGTGAAGCTGCGGCCGATCTTGATTTTGAATTTCGTCACCGAGCCGAAGCCGCCGGCGATCGCCGGGACCTTCGCCTCGATATGCAAGCCGAAATGACCCCGGTGGATCTTGGTGATCTTGACCGCGACGATGACGGCGGTCGGCGCCGGCACGGAGACGTAGGTGTGGACCAGGAGAAGCGTGGTCTTGCCGTGGACGCCGCCGTTGAAGAGGACGATCGGGCCCTTGGCGCTGAAAGGCGCCTGTTCGGGTAGGGCGACTTCGACTTCGCCCTCACCGGAGCCGACGATCGCATCTGGACAGGCCCCCTTCGCGTGCGCGGTGTCGCGCGCGGTCAGCTTGGCTTTGGTGCAGGCCGGAAGGCCTTTGGCATTGAGCTGGATGGTCTTGTCGAAGTCCGCCACCACGCCGGTAACGGCCGGAGGGTGGCTGCCGTCGCTGGTGCCGATTTCAGCGCTGACGAAGGCTCCGACAGGCGCCTGATCGTGGCGCGGCAGCTTTGACGGCAGGACCCCCCCGTCGTCCTTGAGGAAGAGGTTCCCCACCCGGACCACCTCGACCTTGGCGAAGGCGTTGGCCGCGATGAACATCGCCAGCCCGACCCCGATCAGCGCCGCGCGAATCAGCTGATTCCTCATCCCTGCTCTCCCCGCGAAGTTTGCCCAGCGAACTGCCAGAATGCCTTTAACAGCCCAGACTACTTTATTCTGCATGTTCATAGAACCTATCTTAAACGCGTGAGTACGCAAGGGCGGGAGGCCATTGCATGACTCTCAGCTGGAACCATGGCTCGACCCGGCTCGCCCGCTGCCCGGTCGCCTTTGCGTTCGCCGGGCTACTTCTCTTCGCGGCGCCGGCATCGGCCACTTTTCACCTGATGAAAGTGCGGGAGGTCTATCCGGCAGGCAGCGCCGGCTACGTTGAGCTGCAGCTGCTCGCGGCCGGTGAGAATCTCGTCGGCGGTCATCACCTCGTCACCTACAACGCCAACGGGACCGTTGCCGACGATTTCGCTCTGCCGAGCGACGTCAGCGCGGCCAGCCGCAGCAACGCCACGATTCTGATCACCGCCCCCGGTTACACCGCGGCCTTTCCGAGTGGTCCGAGCAGCGACGAGTTCGACGCCAGCCTGAATCTGCCGGCAAGTGGCGGTGCGGTCTGCTGGGTCGAAGGCTCGCCGCCCGACTGCGTCGCCTGGGGGAACTTCGCGGGTCCCTTCCCCGAACACTCCCCACCGCTGGTGGCGGGGAGCCCGGCAAGTCCCGGCGGTGTCACCGCCGGCAAGGCCCTGCGCCGCTCGATTGCACCCCCCTGCAGCACGTTCCTCGAGGCAACCGACGACAGCGACGTCAGTGCGACCGACTTCAGCGAGCAGACCCCCAACCCCCGCAACAACGCAAGCCCCGTGACCGAGACCGCCTGCGCGAAACCGGAAGCGGTGATCGACTCCAAGCCCGCGAACCCAACGAAATCAACAGCGGCGGACTTCATCTTTCACTCAACGCCCGGAGGAGCCGAATTCGAATGCAAACTGGACACGGGCTCCTTTGCACCGTGCTTCGACGAGGGCTTCGAAGTGCCGGGGCCGCTGCAGGACGGTAGCCACACCTTCCAGGTCAGCGCGAAAAACTCGCAGGGGTCCGGGGCCCCTGCCTCCTACACCTGGATCGTCGACACCCAGGCACCCACGGCGACGATCCAAAGCACGCCGGCCAACCCGAGCCCGGGCGCGAGCGCCGCGTTCACCTACGGTTCCAGCCAGCTCGGATCGACCTTCGAATGCAGTCTCGCCAGCCAGGGCCAGGCCGACAGCTTCGCGTCCTGCCCGACGGCCGGCATCACCTACACGGGTCTGGCCAGCGGGGTCTACACCTTCAAGGTGCGTGCGACCGACAAAGCCGGCAATCAGGGCCCGGCAGTGGCGTACAGCTGGACAGTGGATAACTCCCTCGCCGTGACGCCGACGCCGATGGAATTCATCCCGCCTCCGGTGGTGACGATCATCAGGCCCCCCAGCACCGGATTGCACTGCAGGAAGGGTTTTGTCAAGAAGAGGGTCAAGGGCAAGACGCGCTGCGTCAAGAAGAAAAAGAAGAAAGGGCGCCGCTAGGCCTAACGACGGATTCTGAAGGTCGTGGCGAGCCGCCTCGACTTCAAAGTTCCGCTGGCTGCCTGAGCGGTGAGCCGGTATTTCCCTACTGGTAGCGCCCCGTCCTTGAGGCGACCCGTGAAGGTGGTTGCGGCGTCGCCGGCTTGCTTGACGCGACGCGTGAACGACGGCGCGTTCACCCGTGGACGCGCTGGTCGGAGCCGCTTCACCGCAAATCGCACGATCGCCGGCTCGGAGAGAGTGAACCTGATCGTGCTCCCCCGCCGCAGCTTGCCCGCCGCCGCCCCGCGCAGCTTCGTTGTCGCCGCGGCCACGGCGAAGGCCCTGGGCGTAAGCCTGAGCTTGGTCAGGACCGGTGCCCGCGCCCGATCTTTCGGGGGCGGAGTCTGTCCGGACGCCGCGCTCCCGACCCGGAGCTGGAACGGGATCTGATCCTTTAGCCCGTGCGAATCGGTTGCCGTGATGTAGACGAGTCGGCTGGTCTCCGAGAAGGATGTTGGGTATGTCCAGATGTATTTGCCGCTGCCGTTGTCGACGACGCTACCCAGCGATGCGCTGAGCGTCACCGGATCGCCGTCCGGATCCTGGTAGCTGCCGGACACGGTGGCCATCGCTCCCGGGCTCACACTCGGTTCGGCGTCGTCGACGTTGACGTCCGGCCGCTCGTCGCCCCCGGGGCCGGTGACCACCAGCTCGCTGAGCATGCCATCGGAGTGGTGGAAGAAGATGTGGCAGTGGAAGAGCCAACGGCCAAGCGCACCGCCCGGTGTGGCTCCGTCGGTCAGGGGTCTCGGTTCCAGCTTGACCCTGAAAACCAGTCTGGCGTGGGGTGGAATGTGGGCGTTGTCGATGAACTCGGGGTATGGCCAGGTATAGTCTTCGCCGCCCGGACCGAACGGTTCGTTGTCCAGTTTGATCGGCTGGAAGGAGAAGCCGTGAAGGTGGAAGGTGTGGTGTGCGCCGGTCCGGTCTTCGACGCTCAGTTCGAGCGTGTCGCCCTCGCGGGCGTAGCGGGTTGAGGCGAGGTGCGGTGCGTCCATATAGCTGCCGGCGATGTCGTGGATTCCGAACGTGCCGTCGATCCCCAGTTCGGTGCCGTTCGTGGTCAGGGAGATGTTTTCGGCGCTACTGCCGCTCTTCGGAGGGTTGAAGCCGGACGGGTCGAGTAGCGCGTCGGTTGGCGGCCCGAGGAAGGAGATCGGGTCCCCGGTCGCGGCGCGCAGTTCCGTCCCCGGTTCGATTTTGTACGCCGGGCTCACCGCCGGCCCCGACAGGTTGAGGTGCATGACCGGGACAGTCGGGACGTTCACGTAGCCACCCCCCAGCCGTTCATAGTCCTCGGTCCACAGGGTCAGGACGCCGCTGGTCGGGCTTGGGGGAATCGCCGCGACGACGTCTGCCCGCTGGCCTGGCAGGAGGAGGATCTCCCCTTCGGTGAATTTCGTGTCCCAGCCGCCCTCCGTGCCGCCTTCGAGGATCGCGCTGTTGAGCAGGCCGCCTTCGCCGCCGACCCGGAAGAGGGGGACGAGGTCCCCGTCGGGTTCGGTCAGTTGCAGGCGCATGAAGCGAGTCGTCGCCGCGTTGACGATCTGCAGGCGTAGCCCTTGTCCCGGCTGTACGGCCAGGGTCGACGCGCCCGCAGCGAGAGCACCTGGAACGTAGCCCTCGTCTTTCGGGCCGCCGGCGCGGGCGCCGACGTTCCTGCCATTGGTGAGCACGGTCGTGCCCTCGTTGACGCGGCCGGCGCGGAGCTTGGTCTGGATGCTCGGGATGTCCCCAGCCTCGAACGGCGGTCGCGGGTCGCCGTTTTCGTCAACCGGGTAGGGGTTTTCGACGCCGCCGGAATTGACGCTCGGTCCTTCGCAGAGATTCGCCGGCGACGGTTCGGCCTGGGCCGGGAGCGAGTTGGCGACCGTGCTTCCGGCCCAGGGCGCGGTCACCGTCGGGGTGTCGTCGCTGTTGTCGTCGTAGGCGTGTGGCTGGCCCGGGGCGTCACCGGGATTGCTCCCGGGTGCCTTGCACACGGTCGTGTCGCTGAGCACGATCTGCTTGGTCTGGGCGGCCGAAGGAAGGACGCCGAATTCCTGCAGCTGCGCTTCGTTGGGGTCCTTGACGTGGATCATTCCGTAGACCCCCCGGAAGACCTGGTTGAGCGAGGAGTGCTGGTGCGGGTGGTACCAGTAGATCCCCGGCCGCCGCACGGTGAACTTGTAGAGGAAGGAGCCGCCCGGGGGGACGGCGTCCTGGGTGAACGGCGTGCCGTCGACGCTGTTGGCCAACTCGATCCCGTGCCAGTGGATGCCGCTGCCCTGTTTGAGGTGGTTGTGGAAGTGGACGATCACGGTGTCGCCGACGTTCAGCTCGAACGTCGGCCCCGGCACCTGCCCGTTGAAGGTTTCCGCGTGCACTTCGATGCCGTTGCCGATGTCGACCGTCGCTTCTTCGGCGGTGAGGCTGGTCTCGACGATGTTCGCGGCCGGGTTGGTGTCGACGACGCTCGGCACGCTGTAGGGGTCGCCACCCGAGGTCGCGGAGACGAAAGGGTTGGCGATCGCCAGGCAAGCGGCGATCGCGATCGCGAAGCTGGCCGCGAGCACGACGAGACCGTGCCGAGCTAAGCCGGAAGGATCGGTCCTGCCCCTACCCCGCATCTGAGCCAGGGTACGAACAAAACTTCCTGACCGCAAGCGTCAGCCGCGCACGTCGATCCTGAAGACGCCGCGCAGGTGCGAGCCGCCGCGGGTGCGCGCCACGACCCCGATTTCGAATGGCCCGGCCTCGAGCTCAGCCGCGGCGACGAAGCGCGCGGCTCCGAGCCGCCGGACCGGCAGCTGCTCAGGCGGTTCCCCGGGGGCGGCAGCAGTCACCACCAGCTGATCGGTGGGCACCGGGTTTTCGAACTCCGAGTAGGTGCTGACGTAGACCTTGCTTGGTCCCTGCCGCTCGGGATCGGGTGAGATCCGGATGTAGCCGTTTTCGGCCTGCATCGTGTACTGGGGTGGCTTGGCAGAGCCGGGTATGTCGAGGACCGATACGAACTGCTCGGGAACCGGAAGGTCGAGTTCGAGCGGGACCTCGACCGCGTCGCCGTCGCGTTCGACCAGGACTTCGACGGCCCAGCGGCCGTCGAAGGCAAGGTTTGGCCCGGAGCCGGTGTAGGAATCGCCAGGGCCCCGCCTGAGTCTCAGCGAGGACGGCAGGACGTCGGGATCGTCCAGCGGGGTGAAGCGAAGGCTGACTCCGGCGACGGCGACGGCCTGGCCCGAGTCGGCGTCCTCTACTCCGACCGTGAAGAGGTTCGGCCCCGGCTGATCGGAGGCCGTCCTCAGCTCGACCCGCGTGGTGTCGCCGAAGTCCTCGCCTGAGACCGAGAGGCCCCCGGGCGCGGCTCCGCCGGAGCCCGGGGGAGCGAGGGTTCCGAGCAGCGCCGCAAGTGCGATCGCCCCTACGGCAAGCCCCAGCTCGAGCTTCGACCGGCGCCGCAGCGCTTCGAGATCGCCGGGCGCGATCGGGCCCTTCCGGGGCCGGCTTCGCGATGCGATCGCGACGATGGCGGCGAGCAGGATGAGCTTGAGCAGGATGGCCCGCCCGTAGCCCGTGTGGAGAAGGTCCCCCCAGGAGGTGAGCTCGTCCACCGTGCGCAGGACCCCGGTTGCAAAGACGATTGGCACCGAAGCGAGAGCAATCGGAGCAAATCTCCCGACCGCCTCCTCCCTCGCGCCCGGGGAGGCGCCGCGGAAACCGAGGATCAGCGCCGCCAGGCCGCCGATCCACACTCCCGCGGCGGCGAAGTGGGTGACCTGAGCGGCGATGGCGATCGCCGAGGGCCATTCCCCTGCCGCGGCATGCCCGGCATCGACGTGGGCGACGACGAGGCCGAGCGCTGCCGCCGTCGCCGCGACCAGTCCGGCGCGGCGCGCTGCCGGCCGGCGCCAGGCCGCGAGCAGGGCCAGGCCGGCGACCGCAAGCGCCGCCGCACGCCAGATCAACGCCGTGCCGATCGGGGTGTCGAGCAGCTCGCCGAGGGACGAGCCGGCGGTGATTCGCTGCGCATCGGCGAGCAGCAGCAGCCCCACGACGGCGATCCCCCAGCCGGTCGCGGCGAGCGCCAGGCAGCGGCCCGAGGAGCCGCCGAAGCGCCCGATCCCGGCGACCGCGCCGCCGAGCAGGGCGATCGCGCCGAGCAGGAAGAGCCAGCGGGCGAGGAGCTCGAAGCGGGAGCTCCGGTTGGTCGTTTCGCCCCCGGCCCCCGCCACGCCGCTGGGCGAGACCCTGACGCCGAAGGCGAACGTCCCTTCGCTCGCGTGCCCGTCCACCGCCGAGAGGACCTTCCAGCTCACCGTGTAGACGCCCTTGCCCAGCTGCCTCACCGGCACTTCCAAGCTGAGCGGGTCGCCGCCGCTGGGCACGGGGCGGCCGCGCTGCTCCGGGGTGCCGTCGGTTGCGAGGACCCGGATCTCAGACAGCGAGGCCTCGGGACGCTCGGAAAACGTCAACCGCACGGTTTCCGGCGTCGCGCCGAGCCTCGCTCCGGCGGTTGGATCGGAGCTGAGCAGTCCGGCGTGCGCGGAGGCGCCGGCGGGGCCGATCGCCAGCCCGGCGGTCGCGACCAGGAGGGCTGCGGCAGCTCGCAGGCTCAGGGCCGGCCGCTCCCACGCCGGCGCCCCGCCCGGACCGCGACCGCCAGCGCGACGACGGCCAGCGCCAGCGCGACGACGGCGAGCGTGTGGGCGCCGTCGGCCCGGTCGCCGGCATCGCCGACGCGGTCGGCTTCGCTGCGCAGCCGCTGCGCCAGCTCGCCCGCCGAGGGGTCCTTGGCCGGGAACTCGGTGGCGGCCGCCGTCCCGACGCACTCGAAGGTCGATTCCGAGCAGGCGGCGCCGACGTCGAGCGGCTGCCCGCGAACGCTGCCGGTGACGCTGAAGGAGTAGCTGCCGGGGCGGGTGGGGGTGAGCGCCGCCTCGAGGGCCCCCGGTTCCTCGGTCGGGGTGAGCGGCAGGGTGACCGCGGCCCCGCCGTAGACGACCTCGACTGAGAGCGCCCCGGCCGGGACGGCGACGGGCGTCCCGCGCCCGGCGTCGGAGACGGCGACCTCGACGAAGTTGGCTGCGCCGGCCTGGGGCGGCTCCACGCCCCAGCCCAGCTCGACCGCGAAGGGGCCGGACCGCTTGCTCACGTGCGCGCCCGCCTGGCCGGCACCGCCCGCCAGAAGCGCCAGCAGGATGCCGAAGAGGACGGCGCCCCCGAATCTCCTCCGCCGGATCACGACTTGCCGACCAGGAGGTCCCCCACCAGCGTCTCGAGCTCGGCGGCGACGCCCGCGTCGTCGAGTGCGCTCCTCACCTGGGACCTCGCGGCCGTGAACTTGAGCTCAGCGGGCAGGGTGAGCTTGGCGGCGACGTCCTCGGCCCGGGCTGCCGCCCGCGCGATCTCCACGTGCAGGTCATCGTCGGGGTCGAAGGTCGGGAAGGGAACCGCGAAGACGTACTTGTCCACGTGTCTCTTTCCGAACAGCCCCTCGCTCATCAGCGGCTCGACCTTGAGGTGGACGGTGTCGCTGTTGAGGACGGCTGCCAGGTAGCGACCCTCCTCGACCGAATCGACCGCGGCCCAGTAGAGCGTGTGATCGACGATCGCCTGATCTCCCTCGACCCGGGCCGCGGTGATGCGCACACCGGACTTCGTGTAGAGGACCCGGTGTCGCTGCAGTGGAAACTGGTTCGACAACTTGCCGTAGTAGTCGACCTGCTCGAGGAGGCTGAGCTTCGTGCTCTTGCTCCGGTTGCGCTCCCAGGCCTCTTCCGCTCCGCGCCACCATTTGGCCAGGCCGGGGAACTCATCCAGCCGCGCGTCTGGGCCGGCGATCAGTTCCGTGCCCGTCCAGGGGATCACCGACTGCACATCCCGGTCGAGGACACGGAACGGCGCGATGCTGGTGCCGAAAAGCGTCTGGTGGAGAAAGCGCGTCTCGACGTTCCCGTCCAGCGGGCCGAGCGCCTTCCAGGGCATCTTCTCGAGTGAGCTGCGGTAGCTCGCCACGTGGCGCGTTCCGGTCGGGGTGCCAAGCGGGCCCGCCGGCAGGTCGTGCACGGTGATCAGCACCCGTGGGATCAGGATCGCCCCCTGGAAGAAGCGCTCCGCGTAGGGAGAGAGAGCCGCCCCAGCCTCACCGCCGGGCAGCACGTCGGTGTCGGTTTTGGACAGCCGTGACTCGGCGTCTTCCCAGCGGGTTCCGTGCGGCGCGATCCGGCCCTCGATTGCGACCGCGGAAGGCGGCATGCTTTCCGGCTGCTCCGACCGCTGACCGAAGACGACCGCGGCCGGGACCGGGAATATGTCCGGCGTTACGCCGCGCAGGTCCCAGGACCGATCGAAGTGGACGCTGATCGCGGCCCCCGCGCTGTCGTAGCTGCCCTTCCGGAAGCCCTCGAACTGCCGGCGGGAAAGCACGGCGGCCGGCATCACGAAGCCAAAGCGCCCGCCGGCGCTCAGGTACTGCTCGGCCGCGCGTACGACGAACAGGTCGGACAGGTCCTGGTGGGTGGAGACCTTGCCGCCCGCCCAGAGATTTCGCTGCTCGGACATCCCCCGGTAGAGCGCCTGCATGCGCTCGGACATGAAGCGGTAGGAGAGCCAGGGGGGGTTTCCGACCAGGACGTCGACGTGGTTCTCGGGCTGGGTGAACCAGGCGGGCCGGGCGAGGTTGCGCACGTAGTAACCCCAGATGTGGTCGCGCTGTTCGTCGTGGAGGTCGCAGAGAGCGTTGAAGACCGCCACCAGCGCTTCGCTGTCGTCCGGGTGCACGGCACGGCGGCGCAGGATCGAGTCGATGCTTGGGTGGGGCGAGCCGCGCTTTCGCGAGGATGCGCGGCTGGCGAGCTCGGCGACGAGTTGGTCGAAGCGGTCCGCGTCGGCGATCACGCGTTCGGGGAAGTGGAGTTCGCGGTCGACCAGCTCGGCCTGGTCGGTGGTGAAGATGGTGATTCCACCCCGCGAGAAAAGCGAGTCGCTCTGTTCCCAGCGAAGGCTGTCCCCCAGGTAGACGGGCACGCTGAAGGGTGGGCGCTCTCCCGTCAGGTATTTGGGCCCGATCGCCAGCAGGTAGGTGACCCGCGCCAGCGCCACCGCGACCGGGTGCAGGTCTATTCCGGCCACGTGGGCGACGAGGCCAAGGATCGCCTCTTCCTGTGACATTCCCGCCGACTCGGCGGCGCTCAGATAGCGCCGCACGGCCCAAAAGAGAAACGTGCCCGAGCCACACGCTGGGTCGAGGACCCGCTGCTCGAGGGGGTTGGTGACGGCCTCCTGGACCACACCCTCGGCCAGCCAGTCTGGTGTGTAGTACTCGCCGAGGTGCTTCCTCGTGTCGGCGTCGATCACCGACTCGTAGAGATTCTTGAGGACGTCGTGGTTGACCTCCGACCAGTCGAAGCGGGCGATCCGGCGCGCCAGCGCGGCGACGAAGCGGTCCCCCCCGTCGACGTCGATGGGCCAGTCGAAGAAGTCGGCCTCGACCACACCGTTCAGTTCGGCGGCGCGGAACTCGTCGCCCGCCAACAGGGCTTTGGCGCTGACCCCGACGATCGGCAAGCCGACAGTGGAATGCGCGATGAGCTCAGCGCTGACGACCAGGTATGTGTGGAGAACGAACAGCTCGTCGGTGTCGGGGAAGTGAGTTCCCAGGGCCGAAACGAGCAGACGGGCCCAGAGCTCGCGCTTGAGGGCGACCTCCGGCTCCAGCTTGTGCTGTGCGTAGAGCTGTTTGAGGTCGGCGACGTCGAGGGCGAAACTCGGCCCCTCGGCACCGAGCCGGCGGCGGATCTCCTCCGGGGTCGGCTTGATCCCGCAGGCGGTCGCCATCACTCCCTCCAACCAGACGATCAATGCTTCGGTATCGCCCGCGTCACCTCTCAGCCGCAGCTCGTTGACGAGCCGGCATTCGTCGCCGACCAGGTGGTGCAGCTCCCAGATTGCACCGTCGGTGAGGATCCCGGCGTAGCGCCGGCCCGTTTCCGCAGCGCGGCTGCCGAGGTAGCCGGCGAGCTGCTCCTCGGCGCGGGCCTTGACGGTTGCGCTGCTGAGGTCTTTCTTCACCTCGATCACGGTGCTTCCGGCCTCGACGTCGATCCGGCCTCGGTTCTCGATCGGCGCCTCGAGCACGACGCGAACGTCCTCCTCTCCGAGCTCGAGCTGTCCGTCCAGGAGCACCGCTCTGACGTCGGATTGGATGTCAGCCTCGGTCACCCCCTGGCGCGTCGCCAACCGCGCCACGATTTCGCTCAGCCGCATTCCCTAAAGCTAGCCCTGCTGACGGCCGTCAGGCCTCAGGACCAGCCCATGCGATGGGGCGGCGGCCCCGGGTGCTCGACGACCGCAGATGCGTCGATCCAGGCGAGGGCCTGGGGCGAGTCCGACCCCGCCACTTCGAGGCGGTAGTGGTCGGCGCGATTGCCTCGCTCGAAGCGGACGAGGACGTCACCGTCCTGGTAGTCGCGGAATCCCATCGCGAGGGTCGGCATGTATACCCGCCACATGCTGTTGCCGGTCGGCATCCGGGGCGGACCGTTGAAGGTGATCTGCCGCCCCGCGTCGTCGTAGACGTTGCCACGGTTGTCTTCGAACGAGAGCGCCCTGCCGCCGGCCTTCGAGGGGCTCGCGCTGTCCGGGTAGAAGAAGAAGTGCCCGTTGTAGAGGAGCTCGATCTGGTTGTAGCTGCCGCCCTCGGGCTTCCGCGTGAGTTCGATCCAAAAGGTCGAGGCTTTGCGCAGCACTGCATCGGGCGGCTCTTTGCCCGACGGTTTTTTGCGCAGGGGGAGCCTCGGTCGCTTTGCTTCGTAGGCCGCGACGAAGGCGCCCGTCGCGGGATCTGCGTCGGCCCACTGAGCGTCCCACCACCGCCTCAGCTCTTTTGCGGCGTCGTCCGAGCGCGACCCGCGCCAGGCGAGCGCCTGCTCGACGTTCGTCCTCAGGCCGCTCAGGGTCAGGTTGGCCGAGGTCGAGACGATCGCGGCCTCCTCGGTCGAGCTGTTCTCGAAGTAGTAGAGCTTGGGGTGAAAGAAGTCCGGCGCCTTCAGCCCTGGCCCGGCCAGTGCGGCACTGCCGAAGGGCACCCGCACCTCGGAGTTCGCCACCACTCCCAGTCTCTCCAGGGCTTTCGGCTGAGTGATGCCTTCCTGGATGCCGACGAGCCACTGCTTTTGGGGCGAGTCGAAATCAGCCGAGCCGACGACCTTGCCGCGCAGCTCCTCCACTCCCGTCTCGCTCGCGAACGCCATCGCGATCCGCACGATGTCGGGTCCCGTGTCCCTCCATGCCTGCCCGATTGGATTGCTGCCAGGACCGACAGGGAGGAAGGTGAGCACTCAACGGCTATTCGCGCGATGGGCATCGGCTCCTGCGCCGGCGGTCGCCGTCCGACGATCGATCGCCGGCTGCGTGCCGGCTTCACGACGACGCCTCGATGTCGTCCGCCGCTCTTGTCCGTAGCTGGGTTAAGACTCTCGCTGCCGATGGTGACCAAGTTCCTCCGACGGCCGTCGAAGAGCGGCCACAGAGCGCCCGCCGCGCCGCGGCGCACGCCGGCCTCGGCGCGCCGCGAGCGCTCTTACTACCTGGTGGCGGGGGTGGCACTCGACCAGGAGCTCGAACGCCTGCGCGCCCTGCCGGTCTTCGTCGAGGGCCCACTCGCGACGCGGCGCCCTGCACTCAAGGTGCGGCGGGCTCGCAAGCGCCCAAACCGCCTCGGTTTCGCCATCCCGGCCGAGTTCCGCCTCTCGGTCACCGCCTACCCCGGAATCCGCCCCGGCGATATCCAAGAGACGCTTATCCACGAGCTGGTCCACCTGCACGTGGGCCGTTCGGCCGAGCCCCGCGCCTGGCACGGCCAGACCTTCAAGCAGACCCTGGCAATGGCGATGGCCGAGGCATACGGAATCGCCATCCGTCCCCCATCGAGCACCCGCCACGGCACCTACGCCGAGGCGATCGAGCGGTCAAGAACTCAGGTTGTCTGAAGCCTGATCGGGAGGCACTCCTGGTGAGTGCTCGGCGGCTCTTTGCGGAAGCAATGCTTAAATAGCACAAATTCTCAATTTAATTTGACTTATAAATATAATCGCCGCCGACAAGCACGCGAGAGGAGGCTCCGGGAGAACAACGAAGTCCAGTCTTCACCTACCTGGTCTCGGAGATCGGCGAGTCTCGGGACACTAGGAGGGTGCCTGTCGAAGCAAATGATCTAGTGCTCATGACTGAGCAGTTTCGGTTTTTCCGGGCGAACCCCGACGTGTTCAGCAGCAGCGAGGCTCGCTGTCGGTTGATTCCATGGACTGAGTTTGACCAGATGCGAAACTGGCTTGTCGATCGGAACTGGACCCACAATGAGAAGGTCGAACTCGGCATCGTTGAGGAAGCCTTCGAGGTTGGTCCCGAGGAGTTTCGCGACTTGGTAGGAGATGCTCGATCAGCTTTGGACGCATTGATGAAGGAGCTGGCATGACTCGGTATACCGAGATAGCAATTGGCGAGCTGTTTACCGCCCGAAGCGGGAAGCCTAAGTACATTCGCAATTACATGGAAAAACATGAGGGTGATTTTCCTGTTTACTCGGCATCCTTGGCGCGGCCGTTTGGGTATGTGGACACCTTTGAATATGACGGCAGGTATCTGACTTGGGTAATGAATGGATATGGCGGCCGAATCCAGGAGGTCTCAGGTCGTTTTGCGGCGAACAGAGACCGGGGGGTGTTGGTACCTAGAAATCCTGACAAGACGCCGGACTTGACCTACCTACGCTTTGCTATGGAACCTCAGCTGATGGCCGCTGCGGTAGGTAGGCGCGTGGATGGAAGATTGAATGAATATACGAAGCTCTATCCCGAAACCGCAATGGAAGTTTTGATTCGCATTCCCGTCACCAAGGAAGGCGATCTCGACTACCAGCAGATGATCGCAACCGGCGACAGACTTCGGCGTATTGAGCTGGGCCAGAGAGAGGTCGAACGGACGCAGCAGATGCTTGAGCGGGCGGCTGTTGTGCTAGAGGTGCCCGAGCCTGTGCAGGGACTCAGCCTAGGCGATTCTGCGGTTTTCGAGTTGTCGATCGGTCAACGCGTCCTTCGGAGTGAACATAAAGAGGCGGGGGTACCTGTGTATAGCGCGAATGCTCTTCGCCCATTTGGATTCGTCGAAGAATCGAATCTGGGTAACTTCAGTCGGCCGTCACTATTGTGGGGAATCGATGGAAATTTTGATTGGAATTTCGTGCCTAGTGGCGTTGAGTTCGCTACTACAGATCATTGTGGAAGGCTTCAGGTCAAGGATGAGCGGCTGGACCCGGAGTACGTATGGTCCTGGCTGAAATTTACGAGATCGCG
This sequence comes from uncultured Solirubrobacterales bacterium, assembly GCA_963702705.1. Taxonomy (GTDB): domain Bacteria; phylum Actinomycetota; class Thermoleophilia; order Solirubrobacterales; family 70-9; genus VRUE01. The sequence continues at coordinate 22,509 of CAVPDR010000008.1, read as the reverse complement.
CTTCGGGTTTGATCGGGTGTTTCGGGCCAGTTTGCGGAACGTTAAAGCGGTAGTGTCGATCATGGTGCCAACGGATAGCCAAGGGGAGCCGCTGCTGTCCGTTCAGCAAGAGCTGGCGCATGAGTTCAAAGATCGCGAACGGGCGCAAGAGAAATCTCTAGCTGCGCTGGACGAGGTCCTACAGGCTCGGATGACCGTCGAGATTTAGTCCGCAGGCGGAGGAAGCGATTGGCACGCCGCTTCGAGGCTCTACGGCCAGTTTTTCGGGTCGAGCTCAGCCGGATCGCCGTCAGGTGGAGGCAAAGTTCGAGCGACAGGAGGGGAGGCCGTCGGCGCCGTCCGTCGCTTCGAGGCGACCAACGTCGCTGCGCTGGGTAAAGAACTCAGCGCTCGACAGCGAGACCTGGCGACATTGTTGTGGTCGCCGCCGACACCCGGGCCCACGCCTCTACGCAGTCGAGTGCAAGGACTTGGTCGGCGCCCTCAGCTCGAGCGAAGTCGCCGGCAAGCTTTCCGGGCACTTTGCCCACGAGGGCGAGACTGCGGTCCAGTACGGCGAGCGGGTCAAGTGGCTCCTGGGCCAGGTCAACGGCGCACTCGACGAGCTCGGGGTAATGGCGACGCTGAGGAACGGCGGGTCGATCCTCTTCGTCACTGGCCGCCCTGCGCCGGTGATGCCCTGCATCGCCGAGGCTGCATTCGAGATCGTTCCGGTTGAAGAGCTTCCCGGTTGGAAATGGCTCTAAAAGCTAAGTCGCCGCTTTGCAGGGACTTCAAGCGATGGAGCTAGGCGGATTCGAACCGCCGACCTCCTGGGTGCGATCCAGGCGCTCTGCCAGCTGAGCTATAGCCCCGAAGGCGGGGGATGGGAGGAACGTCCCACGACCCTCGCAAGCGCAAGGATAACCGCATAGGCTTTAGGTTCCCGGCCAGGACTTGAGTCAATGGGCATTCTCGACGAGGCAATACGCGAGCACCTGGAACTGAAGCGCGCGCATGGCGCGGGCGATTCCGAGCTGAAGCAGCTCGAGGACGAGGCGTTCGGTCAGGCGGAGCGGCCCGGTGACGAGGCCGCCCACGATCCGGCCGCTGAGGCGCCGACGGAATTCATGACGCAGCCCGAGACGGACGGGGAGCCGGCCGCTCGGCGCGAGCCTACGATCGCCGATCTTCAGGAGCCGCCTCCGCCGCGCGAGGAGCCCGCACCGGCTGAGCCAGAGGCGGCGAGCGAGGAACCGGCCCCGGTCGACGAGGCGCCCGGCGAAGAGGAGCAGCCGGCGATGGAGCACGAGATCGTCGCCGACCTCCCCGAGCCGGCCGAGGAGCCCGAGATCGAGCCGAGCGGGCCCTCGACCGAAGAGCGCCACGCGATCGCCGAACAGCCGACCGAGATCTTCGACGTCGAGGAGGAGCTGGCCGGGCCGCCCAACCCGACCGACGAGGAGTTGGTCGAGGAGGAGATCTCCGAGCCCCGCCTTGCCCCGACCGACCCGTTGGCCGGCCTCGACGAGGCCGAAGAGGCCGGGGTCAGCGTCGAAGGCCCGGCGCCCGACGATGACGAGGACCTCGACGACGAGGACGACGCCTTCTGGAACGAGCAGCGCCTCTCCGACGAACTCGACCAGGCGCTCGAGGCGCCGCGCGAGTCCGATGTCCCGCTCGCCGACGAGCCGGAGCCAGAGGTCATCGACGCAGAGGTGGTCGAGGAGTCAGTCGTCGACGAGGAAGAGCCGGAGCCCGACGAGCCCCAGGCACCGCGCGCCGACGAGGACGTGCTCGAGGAGACCCCGGACTTCCTCGAGGAGACCCCCGAGGACGACCAGCTCTGGTTCGAGCAGAAGCCGCCCAAGGACTTCGACTTCGACGATTAGGCGGCCGGGCCCTCGGTTCTCGGCCGGGTCCGCCTACACTTCCAGTACGGGGCCATAGCTCAGCTGGCAGAGCGTTCGGTTTGCATCCGAAAGGTCGCCGGTTCGATTCCGGCTGGCTCCACTGAACTTTGTCCGTGCGCAAAACACGGGTGCACTGACGCGCTAGGTGGGCAGGATTGTCCGGTTGGACTTCTACCGTGGCCGCGTGCCGACACTGGAGGAGATCACCTATGAAGCTGGTCGGTCTGCGTTGGCCGACCAAGAGTCGCTCGTCGCGGGGATGCGGCAGCGAACCGGAACGCTTCTCGCCGCGCACGCGCTTGTGGCGTCGTTCCTGGGTGCCACGACGGTGCGGGCTTACGGGCTGCACGCGTGGGGCTGGATCGCACTGGCAGTGCTCGTTCTCGGCCTTGTCGCCGCCGCGATCTTGCTTGTCCCCTGGAAGCTGAAGTTCGCAATCGATGCACAGGAGCTATACGACGAGCTCTACGAACAAGCTGCGCGCGAAGCGGCGGCGGACACACTCGGCTGGCTGGCAGAAGCGGGCTACGGATACCAGGCGCTGCGCGAGAAGAACGCGGTGAAGGTGCGGCGAATGTCGCAACTGTCGGGCGCACTGGGCGTGCTTATGGTCGTACAGACCCTCGCGTGGCTGGCTGCCCTGGCGGTACACTGAGGTCATGGCACCTAAGCCACTACCTCCAGACCAGATCAAAACGCCCTCGACGTCAATTGGCATCGAGGAGGGCCGTGGCGGATCGTCGCCGCGGCCGACTCCGAGCAAGTAGCGCATAGCTTGCGCACGGCCAGGTTTCGACCGCTAGCCGGTCGGCTCGGAGCCAGGCAGGTCCGTCGTCCCCGGCTCGGTGGGGAACGGCTCGCTGGCTGAGGCAGGCATCACCACGCGTCGCTGGAGCAGGTCCCTCGTCGCTCTGACCGCGTCGCGGTGGGCTCGCTCCTGGTCGATCCCGTAGCGCTCGCGCAGGGCGCCGGCGGCATCGGCGAGGCTGCCGCCGTCGAGTGCGTCCATCACCACGCCGCCGGACTCGTTCAGCCGCAGGTATGTCCCGTCGCCGGCCAGCCGCACGAAGCGCTGCCGCGGGCTGCCGCTCCAGCGCAGCGGCGCATGCCGGTACCGCCGCGCCGCCGCCAGCTCCCGCACCTTCTCCTTGGCTTGCTCAAGCTCCACGGCGGGGTCAACTGGTTTCGGTGCCGTCGGAGCGGGAACTGGTGCACTGCGGCCTCCTCTCCCATGGCCGTTGTCCGTCCCTGAAAAGGCTGTCGGGCCCGACTCGCCGGAACCTCCCCTGTTGTTCCGCCGAGGCGGGCCCGACAGCCCCCCCGTTGGGGGACCACCGGCAACTGGCACCTCGTCGTCGAGGTACGCGATCAAATCCGACTTCGCCAGATCCTCCGGCCCCTTCATCGCCTCCGCCCAACGATTGATCCGCTCGTCGTCCCAACCGGCCCGGATCGCCACCCAGCACGCCTCGACTCCGTCCCTCGTCGCGTTGCCGAAGCTGAACGGTCGCATCGAGTCCGGCCGCACGTCGCCGTTGGGCCGGACCAGGAAGCTGCCCGGCGCCTCGCGCCCCTGCAGGCTGACGATGCCCCCCGTTCCCGGCTGCAGCGCGATCCGCATCGCGTCGCCGTGCCGCCGGCGGAACTCGCCGATCGTCTCCTCCAGCGCCTTGTGCGAGACCTGCCAGTCACCGCCGCGCGCGGCGGCGCCGGTCACTATCACCGGCGTCACTCTCACCCAGGGCACACCCAGGGCCCACATCTGCTCGAGGAAGTCGGAAACGGCCGCGGCGTTGGCGGGTGTCACCACGTGCACGACGCAGACGCCGACGCCCGCCCCGAGCAGGCGGTCGATGCCGTCGATCGCCCGCCGCCAACTGCCCGGCACGCCGCGCGAGCCGTCGTGCAACCCGGCCCGCGCCCCGTCGAGCGAGACGTGGGCGGTGACGCCGCGCAGCGCCCCGAGCCGCCCCGCCACCTCCTCGTCGACGAACCAGCCGTTGGTGTTGAGGGTGACGCCGACGCCGGCCGCGGCCAGCGCCTCGATCACCTCCAGGGTCAGCTCCTTGCGCAGAAAGGGCTCGCCACCGGTTACGACTGCCTCGACGATGCCGAGGTCGAGCGCCTGGCGCACCACCTCGAGCCACTCGGCGTCGCTCAGCTCAGGCGTGCGCTGCAGAGTGTGCCGCGGCGAGTCGGTGTAGCAGAAGCCGCAGCGAAGGTTGCAGGCATAGGTGATCTCCAGCTTCGCCCCGACCGGCCGCTCGGGCGGCTCGGTCAGCGAGCGCGGGGGCCGGCGGCCAAGCCGCCACAGCAGCCGACCCCAGGTGAAGCTCTGTTCGCGCCGCCTACGAGAGACTGCCAGTGCCGGGACTGGTGGCAATCGGCTTGCCGTCGGTCTCGACCTCCTCGACGCTCGGCGGCTCGTACGGGTTGGATTGATCGGCCATCGCGCGATCCCTAACCAATCTGGCTGCCGCCCGCTGCGGTGCTGATCGGGTAGCCGTTGGTGTCGATCTCCTCCACACTGGGCGCCTCGTAAGGCGCCGGCTGCTGCTCGCTCATCTTTCCTCCCGTGGTCGGTCGAAACCCTAATCGGAGTCTGTCACGAAATTGCAATCAAAGCGAGGAAGTCTTGAGCGGTCGCCGGCAGCGCCGCGAGATCGTCGGGGAGCGAGGCACTGAAGGCAGGGACCGAGCTGAGCAGCGTTGCCAGCCGCGAGAAGGCGAGGCCGATCGAGGCCCGGCCGCCGCTGTGGATCAGGTTGGGGGTGAGCAGGGCGAGCGCCCGCGCCCGCTCGAGCGGCTCGACCTCGAGCGCCGCGCCGCGCCCGCCGAGCAGCACCACCGCCCCGACCGGGCAGGGCGCCGGCTCCCCGCCACCGGGATCGGCGACGAGGTCGGTGCGCCCGCGCCCGTCGCCGTCGCGGCTGCGCACGCGCACGCCGCGCGCGCCGGGGAAGGCGATCGCCCGCTCCCCGTCGAGGCCGATCGCGATCCCGTCCTCGCCGAGCAAGCGGCAGCCGGCCTCGCCCAGCGCCCGCGCCAGGGTCGACTTGCCGCGTAGGGTCGGCCCGCAGAAGAGCACGGCCCGCCCCTCCACCTCGACCGCTGAGGCGTGCAGGACGAGGTCCCCCCGCAACGCCAGCAGCGTGCAGATCGCCGAGGAGGCGATGCGATGCTCGAGCAGCTCGCCGTCCTCGCCCCGGCTGTCGACCACGACCCGGCCCGTCGCCGGCTCCAGCAGGAAGCTAACCGCCGGCGGCAGCTGGAGCAGGCAACGACCCTGCTCCAGCTCATAGGAGGCGTACCAGCAGCGCCCCTCTTCGTCGATCAACGTCCCCGTCGGCTCCCGCGCCGGGGCGCGAAGCGGCTCGGCCGCCGCCTCGACCTTCAGCTCTCCGCGGGTCCCGGTCGCCGCGTTGAGCCTGCCCAGGGGGAGATCGCTCTTAACTTCGAATCCGTAGAGGCTCCCCATCGGGTCATAGGGTATGGATCGTGGAAGGAGCACCGATAGAGACCGAGACGACGCTGCGGCGCACCGAGCGCGCCGTCCACGGCGACCTGCCCGAGGAGACGGTGCTACTCGACGTCGACGCCGGCATCGCCCTGCGGCTCAACTCGACCGGCGCCTGGATCTGGGAGCAGCTGGAGCAGCCGCAGCCGGTGGGCAAGCTTGCCCGCGGCCTCGCCGAGCGCTTCGAGATCGACGAGGGCCGCGCCCTCGACGACGTCGTCGCTTTCGCCCGCGAGATGACCCGCCGCGAATTGCTGGCAGTCTCCGGCTGATAGCTCCTGAGCAACCGCCTGTCTGAGGATCCCACTCTGCCTAGGAGAGGGTTTCTCTTTTCCTAGAAAGGGAGGTTGTTCATGAGGCACCTGGTCGGCAGAGAGCTTCCTGCAAAGACCTTGGTGGTCGCAATCGATTGCGGGAAGGTCGCCAACCGCGTGATGCTGGCCACGGGAGAGCGAGGGGTGATCGGAGAACCGGTGAGCCTGCCGACTCTCCGTGCTGGAGTCGACGAGCTGCAGCGCCTGGTTGGCGCCGCCGGCAGCAAGGGGCGGCCGATAATCGCAGTAGAGGCAACCGGGTCCCTCCATCACGCTTGGGTGGCAGAGCTCGAACGCCGCTTTGCCGGATCGCTTCGGCTCTTTGCGCCTTCTGAGACCCAAGCCGCCCGTGCCGGCCTGGGATCGCGGCGCACCAAGACCGACGATCGCGACTGCGCCGCACTGATCACCCTTGCCCGCCAGGGGCTTGGCCGACCACCCGAGGGCGAGACGGTCGCAGCAATGCTTGGCGCGGTGCGTCATCGCCGGGCTTTGGTCGAGACCCGCAAGAGCGCCCAGCAGCGCCTCCACGACCAGCTGAATGCCCTTTGCCCGGGGCTCTCGGCGCCGAGCGGTCACGGCCGGGCGCTCAAGCTCGAGGACACCTCGGGCCAGGCGGTCTTGGCCTGCGCGGTCGAGTTCGCTGGGCGTGCCCCGGCGCCTCGCTCGCTGATCTCCCGCGCCCCGGGGCGCTTCACCAAAGCGAATGCGAGCTACTGGTCGGCGCGGTGGCGAGCCCTCTTGCCGCCGCCGCCCGACGCCGAGCTGCGGGCCGCGCGCCTGCGCGGCGACCTGGAGCGCTGGCGCTTGCTCCAGCGCGACATCGAAGCGACCGACGAGCAGATCGCCGAGTTGTTGGCCGCCACCGCGGGAGGTGTCCTGACCTCGCTGCCGGGAGTCGCCCGGACTCGGGCTGCTGCCTTCTCTGCCCACGCCTTGCCGATCGAGCGCTTCCCTTCGGCCGAGCATCTCTACTCGGCAACGGGACTGGCGCCGGCGACCTATGAGTCGGCGACCCTGCGACGTCGAGGGCGTATCTCACGCGCGGGGCTGGCCGAGTTCCGCGATGCGCTGATGGGTATTGCCTGGGGCCTCTCGCAAAGCTGCGCGGCCTTCAGATCAAGAGACCGGCAGCTGCGCGATCGTGGCATGGCGCCGATCCAGGCCCGGGTCGCACTGGCTCGGCACGCCTGCCGGCTTTGCTTTGCCCTGCTGCAAACACAGAAGCCCTTCGACGAAGAGCGCTATGTTCGGATGAGGCATGGCGCGAGCGGTGACGGCGTTTCCGGCTATGCCGCATGACGGCGCACCTTAGCTTGCCGCCCGCTCGCGCCGGCCGCCTTTCTCACGGCGCAAACGAAAGCCTGCCGCCCGACGGCGACTGATCAGCCTGCCGGTTCGGTGGCCTTGCCGAGTCCGGCGCTCTTCTCGCAATTTGCGGCCGACAGCGTCGGCCTGGCCGGTCCTGCCTGTCTCTTCCCTTGACTCGGTGGGGGAAAGCTAACCGGCGAGCGCGCGGTCAGGCAAATTCTGGTCCGCGTGATAGCTGGACCGAACCAAGGGCCCCGACGCGACCGACTCGAAGCCCAGCTCATACGCGGCCTTCTCCAGCGCCGCGAACTCCTCCGGGTGCCAGTAGCGCACCACCGGCAGGTGGTTCTCGGTCGGCCGCAGGTACTGGCCGACGGTCAGTACCTGGACGCGGTGCTCGCGCAGCAGGCCGAAGGTCTCGACCATCTCCTCGAAGGACTCGCCGAGGCCGACCATAAGCCCGGACTTGGTGACGACGTCGGCGCCGCCCATCTCCTTCGCCATCTTCAGCACCCGCGCCGAGCGCAGGAACTTGGAGCCGCGGCGCGCCACCGGGTAGAGCCGCGGCACCGTCTCGACGTTGTGGTTGAAGACGTCGGGGCGCTCGTGGATCACCTTCGCCAGCGGCATCTCCTGGCCGCGGAAGTCGGGAGTGAGCATCTCGACCTTGCAGCCCGGCGCCTGCATCCGGATCGAGCGGATCACGCCGACGAAGGCACTCGCCCCGTAGTCGGGAAGGTCGTCGCGGTCGACCGAGGTGACGACGGCGTGGCGCAGGCCCATCCGCTTCACCTGGTTGGCGACCCGCAGCGGCTCCAGCGGGTCGTTCCAGCTCGGCACTCCCGTCTTCACGTTGCAGAAGCCGCAGCGGCGGGTGCAGACGTCGCCGAGGATCATGAAGGTGGCCGTGCCGCGCTCCCAGCACTCGCCGACGTTGGGGCAGTTCGCCTCCTCGCAGACCGTGTGCAGGTTGTCGGAGCCGATCATCGACTTCAGCCGCCGGTAGGTCGGCCCGCCCGGCGCCGGCACCTTCAGCCAGGGCGGCTTGCGGGCGCGGCGGAAGGGAACGGTGTCGCCGGTCTCGGCCGCGGTCCCGCCCGGCTTGGCGCGGGAGCGGGTGACGTGCAGGCGCTCGGCGGGCGCCGCGGGCTCGGTGGTCGACTCGCTCATGCGACGCCGAGCCTAGCGTTGTCGAGGCCCAGGGCATCGGGGGAGGCGACGACCGGCACCCGCTCGTAGATGTCGGTGAAGTTGGCGGTGACGGCGGCGGCGAAGGCGTCGAGGCTCTGCTCTTCTCCCCTCTCGCGGCTGAGCGACGTGACCTGGCAGCCCTCGATCCCGCAGGGCACGATCCACTCGAACGGTTCGAGGTCGTTGTTGACGTTGATCGCCAGCCCGTGGGTGGTGATGCCACGGCTGACGTGGACGCCGATCGAGCCGATCTTGCGCGCCTCCAGGTCCCCGGCGCCGGTGCCGGGACGCTCTCCCTCGGTCCAGACCCCGGTCAGGCCCTCGATCATCCCTGCCTCGACCTCGTACTCGGCCAGCGAGCGGATCGCCACCTGCTCCAGGCGGCGCACGTACTCGTGGACGTCGTCGTCGTAGGGGGCAAGGTCGACGATCGGATAGGCGACCAGCTGGCCGGGGCCGTGGTAGGTGACCTGACCGCCGCGGTCGGTGTCGCGCACCTCGATCCCCTGCAGGCCGTACCACTCGATCGCCATCGGCAGCTCCTCCAGCTTAGAGCGCCGCCCGCGGGTGTAGACGGGGGGATGCTCGAGCAGCAGCAGGACGTCTGGGATCGAGCCGTCCTGGCGCGCGTCGAGCAGCCAGCGCTGGGCAACGAGGGCCTCGTCGTAGGAGACCAGGCCGCAGCGGACCACAAGGAGTTCGACGCTCACTCCCGAAATCGTTGCACGGCGCCGCTCTATCCTTGGCGCCCGCCCCCATGGTCCAGTCCAAGGCCCTCCGACCAGACTGGCTTCCGGCCGTCGCCCTCAGCGCCCTGCTCGCCGCGGCGATGGTGGCCTGGAACCCGCAGGTCGGCGACCTCGCCGCCCAGGTCTTCCGCGCCGAGCTGTTCCAGCACGCCGGCCTGGCGATCTGGAACGGCAGCTGGTACGGCGGCCACTACACCCTCACCTACAGCTTCCTCTTCCCGCCGCTCGCCTCGCTGCTCGGCGTCCAGGCCGTCGGCGCGATCTCCGTCGTCGCCTCCTCCTACCTCTTCGACCGCCTCGTCCGAACCCGCTGGGGAGAGCAAGCCCGCTTGGCGACCCTTTGGTTCGCAGTCGGCGTGGTCACCCTCCTGGCCGACGGCCAGCTCACCTTCGCCCTGGGAGTAGCCACCGGCCTCGCGTCCCTACGAGCCCTCCAGACCCACCGCTCCGCCTGGGCCCTCCTGGCCGCCGCAGCTTGCGCCCTCTCAAGCCCAGTAGCAGCGGTCTTCCTAGCGGGAGTCCTGCTCGCCGCATCGGCCTCGGAGGTCAACTGGAGCGGCCTCACCCGCGGGTGGCGCGGACTCGGGGGGGCCGAGAACGGAGGCGAAGCCCCCGCCCGCAGGCCCCCCCGAGGTCGCGACGGGCCCCGCGGCCGAGCCCATCGGACCAGCGACGGCCTAGCCCTTGGGGTTGCCTCCATCGCCCTAGCCCTGACCCTGATCCCCAACATCCTCTTCCCGGGCTCGGGCCAGTTCCCGTTCGCCTTCACCTCCTTCGCGGCGATCCCGCTCTGGTGCGGCTCGGCCCTCTACGTCACGCGCGGCCTGCGCGACGAGGAGCGCCAGCTGCGCTGGGTCCTCGCCGGCTACCTCGTCGCCTCGGCGTTGATCTGGCTGACGCCGAACCCGATCGGCGGCAACGCGGTGCGGCTCGGCGCGCTCTTCGGCGGCCCCGTGCTGGCGGCGGTGGTCCTGGCCCGGCGCCCGCGCGTCTCGCCCTGGTTCCTCACCCTCTTTCTCGCCGGCGGCCTCTACTGGCAGGTGACAGCGAGCGTCAGCCAGATCGCCCGCAGCGTCGGCGACCCCTCGACCTCGCCCGGCTACTTCCAGCCGCCGGCGCACTGGCTGCGCGCGCACGGCGGCTCGGGAGTGCGGGTCGAGGTGCCGCCCACCGCCAACCACTGGGAGTCGGCCTACCTCGCCTCGCAGTTCGAGCTCGCCCGCGGCTGGCTGCGCCAGCTCGACACCACCCGCGACGACATCTTCTACGACGAAGACGAGCTGACCGCGGCCAGCTACGGCAACTGGCTGCGCCAGAACGCGATCTCCTACGTCGCCCTTCCCGACGCGCCGCTCGACTACTCCTCGGTCGCCGAGCGGCGCCTGATCCTGCGCGACCCGCCCTACCTGAGCCTGCGCTGGAGTTCGCCGCACTGGCGGATCTACGCGGTGCGAAATCCCGAGCCCTTGGTCGACCCGATGGGCGCCGCAGCGGCCCGCACGCTCTGGGTGGGACGCCAGAGCTTCGGCCTCGACGTCGCCCGTCCCGGCGACTTCCTCGTCCGCGTCAACTTCACCCCCTACTGGTCGATCGCCCGCGGCGCCGGCTGCCTGCTGCGCCGCGGCGAGTGGACGGTCGCGCACGCCTCGCACCCCGGCATCTTCCGGGTCTCGGCCAACTTCTCGGTCGGTCGCGCCTGGAACGCGGTCACCGGTGCCAAGAAGACCTGCTGAGAGGGCCAGCGCAGGCCTCTTCAGTGTGCGCCGCGGTGGGGATCGAGGTAGAGGATGGTGCAGGCGGTCCCGCGTTCGGCACCCTCCACAAGCACTCTGCAGGCCCGATTGGTGTCGGCCGTGTACGCCTCGATCACGAGGTTGGTGTAGCTCCCTCCTGGAGGGACCCGCATTTTGATCCGCTGGTCGACATTGCCGTCTGAGTCGGGACCGACGTAGGTTCGCTCCAGGGGAAAGTTTCCGTCGGCCATGAATGGGTGCACGGCGTCGACGGTAATTTCGGGCCTCACCGTGGTGAGGTCGACCTTGAGTGCCAGCCGATGATCGGTCTTCAGGTTGGACGCGGTCACGTGGGCCGTAAGTACGGACTGATCGTTGCTGAGCGCGGCGGTGATTGCGGGCCGCGGCTCTTCACTGGCATTGTTGAGGACAAGGTCGATGGCGATGATGAAACCCAGCACGGTGCAGATAATCGCCCCGCCGAAGAGCCACCGCTCCCACCGTTTGGCCCTGGCGGTCTCTCCCTCTCCGGCCAGGAATGTGGCGACCGTCACCATCGTGCCGGCAGCCAGGACGAAGACGATGGCAAACAGCAGGCCTTCGGAATCATCGCGCTGGATGCGGCCAATCGAGCCCGTGGCCTTGAACAGGCCCATCGTCGCGGCGAGTGGGGCCACCAGCCCGAACACTCCGGTGAGGCCGAGCTTGTTCGCTGCGGGCTTTACCGCGCACCCACGGACCGCGCCACCTTCGACCCCGTCAGCTCTCGCTTACCCACGAGGGAAACACTCTCAAATTAGCCCTGACTAGACAAGCACTCTTAATAAGTGCGTCAGAGAGCCAGGGCCAGCGGCTCTTCCAGCAGTGCCCGGATGCGGGCGAGGAATTCTGCGGCGGGAGCGCCGTAGAGAATGCGGTGATCGCAGGCGAGGTTCACTCGCATCAGGTGGGCAGTCGTGATTTCACCGACACGGACGACAGGGCGCTCGGTAATCGCGCCGACGGCGAGGATCGCCGCCTGCGGCGGGTTGATCACAGCGGCAAAGCTGTCGATCCCGAACATCCCCAGGTTGGACACGGTGAAAGTAGCGCCCGACAACTCGGGCGGAGTGATCTGCCCGTCCCGCACCCGCTGCGCCAGAGTCCGGGAGTCCGTAGCGATCTGCCGCAGGTTCTTCTGGTCGGCATCGAAGATGGTCGGCACGACCAGCGCGTCGCGCGCAGCCACCGCGACCCCGACGTTAACCCGAGAGTAGAGCTCAAACCGCCCATCCCGATAAGCGCCATTGGCCCGTGGGTGCTCCCGCAATGCCAGCGCACAGGCCTTGACCACCATGTCGTTGAACGAAGGAACGACATCGCCCTCTTTGGCCGAAGCTTTGATCTGCTTCCGAGCCTCCACCAACCGGCTCATATCCACCTCAGCCTCCAGATAGAAGTGCGGCGCCGTCGCCTTCGACTCGGCCATCCGCCGCGCCACAGTCGACTGAAGCTTCGATGGGTCTTCGAAGCTGACGCTCCCCTTGGCAGTCTCGGGACTGGCCGTTCCGGCCGCGGGTCCCGTCGCGACCTCGGGGGGGCCTGCGGGCGGGGGCTTCGCCTCCGTTCTCGGCCCCCCCGAGTCCGCGCCACCCGCGGAAGAGGCCTTCTCGACGTCCGCCTTGACGATCCGACCGCCAGGCCCGGAGCCTTGAAGCTTCCCCAGATCAAGACCCTTCTCCTTGGCGATCCGCCGTGCAACCGGCGACGCCTTCGGACGGCCGTTGCCGTCTGCAGTTCCGGGAGCTTCGACTGTCCCCGTCTGCGGGTGGCGTGGGGGAGGGGGGGTCGAGGACGGTTTTGACCCGCCCGCAGGCCCCCCCTCCCTCACGACAGGACCCGCAGCCGAGCGCCCGGCCCCTTCGCCCGAATCGCCAACCACCGCAATCGGAGTCCCGATCGCAACCGTCTCGCCCTCTTGCACCAAGATCTCGGAAAGCTTTCCTGCCACATCAGATTCGTACGCCATATTGGCCTTGTCGGTCTCAATTTCCACGAGCTCGTCGCCAACGGCGATGTCGTCGCCAGGCTGCTTGAGCCACTGAAGGATCGTCCCCTCCTCCATGGAGTCCGACAATCTCGGCATTACAACATCGGCCATCAGATAGAGCCCTCCAGCGCGGCCAGGGCCGCCTTCACCACGTGCTCCTCGTGGGGAATAGACGCCTGCTCCAGCCGCCGCGAGTACGGCATCGGCACGTCGGCGCCGGTCACCCGCTGCACCGGCGCGTCGAGGTGGTCGAAGGCCTGCTCGGTGATCAGCGTCGCCAGGTTGGCGCCGACGCCACCGTGCGGCCAGCCCTCCTCGACGATCACCGCGTGGTTGGTCTTGCGCACCGAGGCGAGGATCGTGTCGAGGTCGAGCGGGCGCAGGGTGCGCGGGTCGATCACCTCGGCCTCGACGCCGTGCTCGCTCGCCAGCACCTGCGCCGCGTCCTTGGCCACGTGCGCCATCTTGAGCAGGCCGACGATCGTCACGTCGGCGCCCTCGCGGCGCACCGCCGCTTCGCCGAAGCGCAGCACCTCCTCGTCATCGTCGGAGACCTCGCCGCGGCGGCCGTAGAGGGACTCGTGCTCGATGAAGACGACCGGGTTGTCGTCGCGGATCGCCGCCTTCAGCAGCGCCTTGCCGTCGGCCGGGGTCGAGGGGCAGGCGAGCAGCAGTCCCGGCACCTGGAGGAAGAGGGCCTCGAAGCTGTGCGAGTGGGTGGGGCCGAGCTGGTGCCCGCCGCCGCCGGGCATCCGGATCACCATCGGCACCCGCGCCTGGCCGTTGAACATGTAGGGGATCGCGGCGGCGTGATTGACGATCTGGTCGAGCGCCAGCAGCGAGAAGTTGACCGTCATCAGCTCGACGACCGGTCGCAGCCCGCCCATCGCCGCGCCGACCCCGGCGCCGACGATCGTGTTCTCGGAGATCGGCGTGTCGCGGACGCGGCGCTCACCGAACTCCTCGAGCAGCCCTTCGGTCACCTTGAAGGCGCCCTGGAAGACGGCGACGTCCTCGCCCATCACCAGGACCGCCTCGTCGCGGCGCATCTCCTCCGCCATCGCATCGCGCAGCGCCTCCCGCATCCGCAGCTCGGCCATCAGTCCTCCGCCTCCCCGGCCTCGTCGCGCTCCGCCGCGACCTCGGCCTCGGCGCCCTCCTGGGCGTCGCCGTGGGTGGCCGGGTTGGAGCGCGGCCCGTCGTCGCGCCCCGCGTACGCGGCGCCGGCCTCGGCCAGCTCGCGGGCGGCGTCGGGCATGTTGCCCTCGTCCTCGCCGCGGTGCGGCTCGGGGCTACGCTCGTCGACCGCGTACCAGCCCTCGTCCTCGCCGAGCACGTAGAGGTTCTCGTAGAGCGTGTCCAGCGCCGGCTCCGGTGAGGCCTCGGCGAACTCGACCGCCGCCAGCACCGTCGCCTCGGCCTTCTCCCGCACCTCCCGCAGCTCGCGCTCGCCAAGAACCCCGGCCTCGATGCAGCGGCGGGCGAAGCTCTCGATCGGGTCGCGCTCGCGCCACTCCTCGACCTCCTCACGCTCGCGATAGACCTCGGGGTCGGCGGCCGAGTGGCCGCGGAAGCGGTAGGTGAAGGCCTCGAGCAGGGTCGGCCGGCGCTCCTCGCGGGCGAGCCGGATCCCCTCGGCGACGCCCTCTCGCACCGCCATCACGTCCATGCCATCGACCCGCCGGCCGGCGATGCCGTAGCCCTCGGCCTTCTTCGAGAGGTCGGTCTGGGCCGAGTGCCGCTCGACCGCGGTGCCCATCCCGTAGAGGTTGTTCTCGACCAGGAAGAGGATCGGCAGGCTCCAGAGCGCCGCCAGGTTCATCGTCTCGCCGAAGTTGCCGGCGTTGGAGGCGCCGTCGCCGAACATGCAGACGGTGACCGCGTCTTCCCCCTTGAAGTCCGAGGAGAGCGCCAGCCCGGCGGCGATCGGCAGGTTGCCGCCGACGATCCCGTAGCCGCCCATGAAGCGCTTCTCGGCGTCGAAGATGTGCATCGAGCCGCCGCGCCCGCCGCTGGTCCCGTCGACCCGGCCGAACAGCTCGGCCATCACCCGCTTCGGCTCGGTGCCGCGGGCGATCGCGTGGCCGTGGGTGCGGTAGGTGCCGATCAGGTAGTCCTCGTCGCGCATCACCGAGGTGGTGCCGACGATCGTCGCCTCCTCGCCGATCGCGAGGTGGAGGAAGCCGCCTGCCTTCGCCCGCTGGTACTGCCGACCGGCCTCCTCCTCGAAGCGGCGGATCAGCGCCATCCGCGCGAGCAGCTCATAGGAGGTGGAGGCGTCAGGGAGATCGGCCACGCCCTGACCTTAGCTAGCGGCGGCGACCGCCTCCTCCAGTTTGTCGTCGCCCCAGAAGACCTCGCCGTCGACGACCAGCGAGGGGACGCCGAAGACACCCAGCTCGGCCGCCGAATCCGTCGCCTCGCGCAGGGCGTTCTTGACGATTTCGGTCTCGACCGCCTTGAGCAGGGCGTTGGGATGAAGCTCGCAGGCGGCGGCGGCGATCAGCACGTTGTCTGGCTCGGAGAGGTCGCGCCCGGCGACGAAGGCCTGGCGGAAAGCGGCGAGGGCAAAGGAGACCGTGCGGCCGGTCTGCTTGGCGAAGGTGGCGACGCGCATCGCGAACAGGGTGTTGCCGGGCCAGGGATCGGGCCAGGCCAGCGGCGGCAGGGCGTAGGCGGCGGCGCGCCGCTCGACCTCGGCGATTCCTTCGTCCCGCCCCGGCCCTTTCGACCAGGAGTCGCGGTCGAAGGTCCCGAACAGCCCCCCGAGCAGGACGGGCTGCCACTCCGGCTGCGCCAGCCCGGCCTCGGTGAAGAGCCCGCTGATCCGCTCCGCGGTCAGGTACGCGTAGGGCGAGCCGAGGTCGAAGTAAAAGGTTGCCGGGGGGGAGAGACTGGCCACCCGCTGACCTTATGCCGGCATGGACGAGCCCGGGAGTGAGGTATCTCATGGTAATTTCAATGCTCATGAAGAAGCGCATGAAGATCAGCAAGGGCGGCCAGGTCTCGATCCCGGCGCCGATCCGCAAGCGCTGGGGGACGATGACGGTAATGCTCGAGGACCGCGGCGGGGAGATCGTCCTCAAGCCCGTTCCCGACGATCCGATCGAGGCCGCGGCAGGCGCGTTCGCGGGCGGTCCCAAGATCGATTGGGAGGCGTTCAAGCGAGAAGAACGCGAGGCAGAAGCGGAAGCGGAAGACCGCAAGTTTGGCCGATGACTCTGCTGGACGCCAGCGCGCTCATTGCCTTCATCCGCGGTGAGCCGGCGATGGAGCGCGTTCTCGCCATCCTGCGCGGAGGATCCGCTGCGATGACAGCGGCGAACATCGCCGAGGTCTACGACAAGTCGAGCCGGGGCGCGGGTCTTTCGCATGCCCGTGTGGCTGACTTGATCGATCCATTGTTCGGGGGCCCAATCAATCCGATTCCGGTCGACGTGGATCTGGCCAGGCGGGCTGGTGAGATCCGCAGCGTTCACTATCACCGCAAGCGCCAGCCGATCTCGCTGGCCGATTCCGTGCTCCTCGCTGCTCCTGGGCCTGACGACAAGATCGCGAGCTCCGACTCCGATGTTCTCGCAGTCGCTGCCGAGCTCAGCATCGAAACGATCGCGCTGCCGCCCAGCTCGGGCTGACGCAACCGCCCGATCGCTCAGGCGTGAATCGCCCAGCCGTCGACCGCCCGCGCCGCTTCGAAAATCGCCTCGGAGATCGTCGGGTGGGGGTGGACGATCCGGGCCAGCTCCTGGTAGCCGCCCTCCAGCGCCATCGTCGCGACCAGCTCGGCGATCATGTCGCAGGCGCGGTTGCCGACGATGTGGGCGCCGAGGATCTCGCCGTACTTGGAGTCGACGACGAGCTTGACCATGCCGTCTTTGTCGTCGTAGACGGTTGCACCGCCGACGCCGCCGAGCTTCTGCTTGCCGACCTTGACCTCGTGGCCGGCCTCTTTGGCCGCAGCCTCGGTGAGGCCGACGCTGGCCACCTGCGGGTGGCAGAAGGTCGCCCCGGCGACGAGATTCTGATCGACCGGGTGGGTTGGCTCGCCGGCCGCGTGCTCGACCGCGACGACGCCCTCCTCTGAGGCCTTGTGGGCGAGCGCCTTGGCGCCGGTCAGGTCGCCGATCGCGTAGACCTTGGGATTCGAAGTGCGGTTGTACTCGTCGACCTTGACCTTGCCGTTCCCGGTCAGCTCGACCCCGGCCTCGGCCAGGCCCAGGCCCTCGACGTCGGCGGAGCGGCCGCCGGCGATGCAGAGATAGTCGACCTCGGCGCTGCTGTCGCCATAGGCGAACTTGACCGACTTCTCGTCGGCCTCGACGTTCTCCACCGGGGCGCCGGTGGAGATCGTGATGTTCTGCTTCTTGAAGGCGCGCTCGACCACGCGGGCCATGTCCTTGTCCTCGGCGGGGAGGATCTGGTCGAGCATCTCGATCAGCAGCACCTCGGTGCCGAAGCGCCCGTAGGCGGAGGCGATCTCGCAGCCGGAGGCGCCGGCGCCGACGACGACGATCTTCCGCGGCTGCTCGGGCAGCGACCAGGCGCCCCAGGTGTCGACGATGCGGCCGCCGAACTCGACCCCCGGGATCGGCAGCGCCGCCGAGCCGGTGGCGAGCACGACCGTGCCCGCCTCGTAGACCTCGTCGCCGACCTTGACGTTGCCCTCCGGGGTGAGCGAGCCCTCGCCCTCGATCAGGGCGATCTTGTTCTTGTCCCAGAGCATCTTGACCCCGCTCGATAGCGACTCCGAGACGGCGGCGCGGCGCTTGCCCAGCGCATCCCAGTCGATCGAGACGTCCTTGGCGACGACGCCGAGCTCGGCGCTGTCGCTCGCCTGGTGGTAGATCTCGGCCGTGCGCAGCACGGTCTTGGCTGGGATGCAGGCGTAGTTGAGGCAGCGCCCGCCCGGCTTGTCTCGCTCGACCACGGCGGTCTTCTTGCCGAGCTGGGCGGCGCGGATCGCGGCCACGTAGCCGCCGGGCCCGCCGCCGATGACGATCACGTCGAACGAATCTGCCATTGCGCCCGAGCCTATAGAACGAGAACACTCCGCCACGTCCTCCGCTTTGCGTCCGGGCGTGTCGGCAATCGCCGGATCGGCGCCGCTCACGAAGAATCAGATTGCGACGTTCGCTAATCGGGATTTCGAGAGGGCATCTGTATGCGAGCCATCGCCTTGACCATGAAATAGAAGAAGCCGCCGGCGACCGCGAGCAACGCCAGCGTCGCCAGCACCTGGGCCACGGTTGCCGCCTGCAGGGCCAGGCCGTAGACGGCGCTGAAGATGAGGAAGACGAGGATCAGCTGGAAACCGAGCACGGCCCAGTAGCGGGCGCGCCACATGCCCCAGGCCATGATCCCCATCAGCAGGGCGGGTGCCAGCACCTGGACCAGCCTCGGTTTTTCGCCGTTGACCTCGGTGCCGGCGAGGTAGCCGATCACGATCGAGGCGGCGACCAGCGCCGCGACCACGGCGCCGATGCTCACCACCAGCGGTCGCTCGCCCTCGGCCAGCGGCTGCAGTGCTTCGCGCGCTTCCTGGTTGCGCTCCTCGGCCTTGGCGTAGCCGCGCTCCATCCGCTCGCGCGGGGTCGGGGCGCCGCCACGCTCCTTGCGCTTGCGCGGCTGGGGTCCCTGCTCAGCCACCGGGCGCCACGTCCCCGGTCTCGGCGAAGGCGCCGCGCAGCTCTTCGGCGGCAGCGGCCGGGTCGACGGCGTCGCGGATCGCGCGCACGACACAGAGGCGCCGCGCTCCCGCCTCGACAACCTGCACCGCGTTTGAAGTGTCGATGCCGCCGATCGCGAAGAACGGGTGGGGGGCGTTGGCGGCGGCGTAGGAGATCAACTCGAGGCCGGCGGCGGGCCGCCCCTCCTTGGTCGGCGTCTCCCAGATAGGCCCGGCGCTGATGTAGTCGACCGCCGGGGGGGCGCCTGACCGGCGCATATCTGCGTCCTCAGTCGCTCGCGTGCGGAGCACGCCACGCTCCCTGCGTCCTTGATCTGCTTGATCAGGCGCGCCCCCGGAAGCGACAATCTGATCCCTCGTGTGCGTGGAAAGGCCGACGATGGCGTCTGGCCCGAGGAGCTCGCGCACTTCCCCCACGGCCATGTCCTCCTGTCCCACGTGGACCCCGTCCGCGTCGCAGGCCCGGGCCAGGTCGGGATCGTCGTTGACGATGAAGAGGGCGCTGTAGGTGTCGCAGAGGCGGCGGAAGGTGAGGGCGGAGCGCTCGATCTCGCGCCGCGGCAGCGACTTCTCGCGCAGCTGCACGATGTCGACGCCGCCGTTCAGCGCCGCCCGCAACAGCGGCTCGGGGTCCTCGCCCCCCGGCCGCGCATCGCAGCAGAAGTAGAGGCGCGCGGTGCGCAGCCGCTCGCGGCGCAGCGGTCCCCTGGCGTCGGGCGTGGCGAGGCTCACCCTTCGATTATCGCCTGAAGGGGCGTGTCTGACCTAACCCACGTATAGATGTGGTTTAAGTCAGACACCCCCCTCGTTGGCTGGTGGATGAGGAGGGGTAGGATCGGTGGGGTACGGGAGCCCACGGCATCGGCGATGCCAAGGCTGAGAGGGTGGCAACGAGGCCACCGACCGTCTGGACCTGATCCGGGTAATGCCGGCGGAGGCAAATTTGAGCGAGAGACGCGGTTATGACGTGGTGGTTGTCGGGGGCGGCGCGATCGGCCTCTGCTGCGCCTGGCGCGCCTCGCAGCGCGGCGCCCGCGCCGTCGTCCTCGATCGCGCCCGGCCACCCGCCGGTGCCACCCGCGTCGCCGCCGGCATGCTGGCGCCGATCGGCGAGCTCGCCTTCGGCGAGCCCGACCTGCTGCGGATGACCCTCGACGCGGGCGAGACGTACCCGGACTTCGTCGCCGAGCTGGAGGCGGCGAGCGAGCTCGGCACCGGCTACGTTCGCAGCGGCGCCCTGCACGTCGCCCTCGACCGCGACGAGGCGGCGGAGCTGCGCCGTGTCCATGATCTGCAGCGCGCGCTCGGGCTCGGTGCGGAGTGGCTGCCGCCGCGCCGTTGTCGCGAGCTCGAGCCCGGCCTGACCCCGTCCTTCAACGGCGGCGTCCACGCGCCCGAAGAGGCGGCGGTCGATCCGCGCCGGATGACTGCCGCGCTGCTGGCGGCTCTCGCTGCCGAAGGGGTTGAGGTGCGGGGCGGGGTCGAGGTCACCGAGACCCTGCTCGACGGTGAGCGGATCGCCGGCGTCCGCACCAAGTCCGGCGAGGAGATCGCGACTGGCGCCGTCGTGCTCGCCGCCGGCGCCTGGTCGGGAGCGGCGAGCTGGCTGCCCGAGATTGCACGTCCACCGGTGCGTCCGGTCAAGGGGCAAATCCTCGAGCTGCGTGCCGCCGACGGCGAGCCGATCTGCGAGCGGATCGTCGCTTCCGAGCGCGTCTATCTCGTGCCCCGCCCCGACGGGCGGCTGATCGCCGGCGCGACGACTGAGGAGCGTGGCTTCGACTCCAAGGTTACCGCCGGCGGGGTCCACGAGCTGCTGCGCGAGGCCTACCGCCTGCTTCCCGATATCGCCGAGATGGAGCTGGTCGAGTCGATGGCCGGCTTGCGCCCCGGCACGCCCGACAACCTGCCGCTGATCGGGCCAGGGGCGCTCGAGGGCCTCGTCCTCGCCTGCGGCCATTACCGCAACGGCATCCTGTTGGCGCCGCTGACCGGCGACGCGGTGGCCGAGCTGCTCGACCAGGGAGTGCTGCCCGAGTCGGTGGCGGCGGCGGACCCCGAGCGGCTTGCCTTGGGAGCGGGGGCGGCGCGATGAGAATCGAGCTGAACGGCAAGCCGCGCGAGCTGGCCGAGGGCGCGAGCCTCGCCGACGCCGTCGCCGCGAGCGGAGCCGGCGAGGAGGCCCGCGGCGTCGCGGTCGCCCTCGACGGCGAGGTCGCCCCGCGCACCGAGTGGGCCTCGACCCCGCTGGCCGAGGGCAGCAAGGTCGAGGTTCTGGCGGCGATCCAGGGCGGCGCCGAGGGCTGGGAGCTGGGAGGCCGCGCCTGGAACTCGCGCCTGATCGCCGGCACCGGCGGCTTCCGCTCGCTGGAGCAGATGGAGCAGGCCCTGGCCGCTTCGGGTGCGGAGATCGTCACCGTTGCCCTGCGCCGCATCGATCCCGACGCCACGGGTTCGGTCCTCGACGTGCTCGAGGAGCTCGGCCTCGTCGCCCTGCCCAACACGGCCGGTTGTTACACCGCCCGCGATGCGGTCCGCACTGCCCGGCTCGCCCGCGAGGCCTTCGAGACGGACTGGATCAAGCTCGAGGTGATCGGCGATGACCGCACTCTCTTCCCCGACGCGGTCGAGCTGCTCGATGCCGCCGAGACCCTCGTCGGCGAGGGCTTCACCGTCTTTCCCTACACCAACGACGACCCGATCCTCGCCCGCCGCCTCGAGGAGGCCGGCTGCGCCGCGGTGATGCCGCTCGGCTCGCCGATCGGCTCCGGCGCCGGCATCCGCAACCCGTACAACATCGCGATCATCGCCGAGCGCGCCCAGGTCCCGGTCATCCTCGACGCCGGCATCGGCACCGCCTCCGACGCCGCCCGGGCGATGGAGCTCGGCTGCGCCGCTGTGATGGCGGCCAGCTCGATCTTCGGCGCCGCCGATCCGGTGGCGATGGCCACCGCGCTGCGCCTCGGTGTCGAGGCCGGCCACGCCGCGGCCGGCGCCGGCCGCATTCCGCTCCGCACCCACGCCGAGGCCTCGACCCCCGAGCAGGGCTTGCCAGAACTTTCCTGACCGCAGCCCCGAGCCCGCGGCACCCGATTACCATTGAGCGCCTTGCCCCTGTAGCTCAGCTGGTTAGAGCGGCGGCCTTTTAAGCCGCGCGGCGCCGGTTCGAATCCGGTCGGGGGCACTTTTGGCCAGTCCGAACGGCAGCCGAGTCACCTTGGGGGCGATATAGGCCCCCAACGTGACATCGCCGCGGGGAAGCATGACGAGCTGTTGCTGCGCACTCCCTGTGATGTTGAGGAGCAGGACGATCTGCGCCTCGGTCGCATCCACGACGAGATCGAGCGCGGCTTCGACGCGCTGCGCGACATCGGCGACGGCGTCTCGATCTTCGGCTCGGCGCGGATCGGCGAGGGCCACCGTTGGTACGAGCGCTGTCGCGAGACTGCGGCCTGTCTGGTCGAGCACGGATTTTCGGTGATCACCGGCGGCGGTCCCGGCCTGATGGAGGCGGCCAACCGCGGCGCCGCCGAGGCCGGTGGCCTCTCAGTTGGGCTCAACATCGAGCTGCCGCACGAGCAGCAGACCAACCCCTACGTCAACCGCAGCCTCGACTTCCACTACTTCTTCGCCCGCAAGCTGATGTTCGTCCGCTACGCGCGCGCCTTCGTGATCATGCCGGGCGGCTTCGGCACGCTCGACGAGATGTTCGAGAGCCTGACCTTGATCCAGACCGACCGGATCAAGCACTTCCCGACGATCCTGGTCGACTCCGAGCATTGGGCGCCGCTACTCGACTGGCTCGACCGCAGCCTCGAGGACGACGGCATGATCTCCCCGGCCGACAGGGAGCTGCTGGTCACCGTCGATACCCCGGGGGAGGTGTGCGACCACGTGCGCCTGGCCAGCACGAGACAGAAAGAGCTCGCCGCCGCCTGAGGGCCCGGCTAGTGCCGGAAGTGGCGGTGCTTAGTGAAGACCATCGTCACGCCGGCGGCGTCGCAGGCCTCGATCACCTCGGCGTCGCGCTTCGAGCCGCCGGGCTGGATCACGGCGGTTGAGCCCGCCTGGATCGCCAGCTCGGGGC
>CAVPDR010000007.1:0-699430 GCA_963702705.1 uncultured Solirubrobacterales bacterium | reverse complement strand
CACGTGTCGCTGAGCTGGGGTTAGCCCGCGTCGCGGTCGGCCGAGGCTGACGATAGGTTGGGCTTCGTTCACCGAACTGACAGCCTGCCGGTGGTGGGCTGCCAGACGCGCCTGGCACGGTTGGGTCATTCAGCAGCGCGCGACGACGAACACCGGGGCTGGCACGTACTTCGAGCTAACCGCCCTCCCCCTCCAGCGCATCGAGGGCGTCGGGACCCGGTTGCGGCCGCGCTAGGCGGGAACGTCATGTGCGAGCGCCTCGGCGCACGCCTCGCAGTAGCAGAGCGTGGCCTTCGTCGCGTTCGCGTAGTACAGCCACGCAGTCGAGACGAAGCAGCCACACTCGGCGCAGAGGTGCTGGCCTGAGATGACCCGAACCCAGCCATAGCGGATGCGGGACTTCGGCTTAGACTTCCAGGCCGCAGACATCGAACACACTCCCTCCTTGCGATGTCGGATCGTGAATCAGTTCGAATTCGTCGCTATTGATCAGCGCGTGGACTCGCGCTCGGGATAGAGCGACGGCCTCGGCGATTGCCCGGATTGAGGCACCTTTGGCATGCGCCTCGCGAGCGCAGAGGACAAGCTTCACGCGTGTGGCTTGCGTCTCTTTGCGGTGGCGGGCAAGCTCGGCCGCCAGCGCCTCAAGTACGCGTCGCTGAGCTGGGGTTAGCCCGCGTCGCGGTCGCCCGAGGCTGACAATTGGTTGGGTTTCGTTCACCGAGCTGACAGCCTGCCGGTGACCTACCGGAAGCGCCTGACACACTTGGGTCATTCAGTAGAGGGTGCGCTAGCCGTCCCCCCGCCATCGAGCCCCGCCCAGCGGCTGGAGGAGGTTGTGGACTTGCCGTCGAGGATCCGCGAACATCTCGCTTATCGCCTAGCGCAGGAGAGCTCGTGTCTGAGTTTCTGGCAGTCGGCGGCGATCCCCAGCGATCGTTGGAGGGCGTCAGTGTGCCGAGCTACTCGATCGACACCTCGGGTCTGATCCGCTGGCTCAACCCGGCCGCCGAGCGGCTCCTGGGCGATGTTCGCGGTCGGCACTACACGTCGGTGGTCGCGCGCGAGGACCCACCGACGCGCCCTCGATCTCTTCGCCAGCAAAATGCTTGGCACAGCGGCCGTCACGGACTCAACAGGCGGTCCTGGTAGCGAACGATGGAACGCGGGTGGCTGTGGAGATCAGTTCAGTGCCGCTCGTGGATGGCGGACACGTCGTAGTCTAATCGCCTCTCGGTGCACAAGCAAAAGATTTCTTGTCCGAAATCCAAGCACCTACTCCTGGCAGCCGCCTTCTCTCACGCGAGCTACATCCGCATGTTGAAACTGATGATTCCAGAGCTCAATTAGGGGTTTCGCTCCGAAAATAGCGCTGGAAGTAGTCCTGGTCTTCCGCCTCGGCCACCCAGAAAGGACCGGCCTCGCTGATCTTGGTCACCACCTTGCCGGGCCAGTGGCCCGAGGCGTCGACGTCGGGGATCGTCCGCTCAGCCGCCTTGCGCTGCTCGTCGGTCGCATAGAAGATCTCCGAGCGGTAGCTGGAGCCAACCAGGTCTTCGCCAAGGTCGGGCCGGTGGATCCGGAAGAAGAGCTCGAGCAGGTCCCGGTAAGAGAGCCGCCCGGGATCGAAGACGACCTCGACCGCCTCGGCGTGGCCGGCATTGTTCTCCTCGGTGGGGTTCTCGTTCTCGCCGCCGGTCCATCCCACACGGGTGGAGATGACTCCGTCGCGGTCGCGCAGCAGTTGCTGCAGGATCCAGAAGCAGCCTCCGGCGAGGACCGCGGTCTCGGTGTCATCGCCATCGCCCTGTCGATTCTCCCGCTTCCTGCCGCGTCGTTTCTCGGGCCTCAGCAGTCCGCGCGGGAATCGCCTGCCGGACTTTCTGCGGATGCGCGGACTGCCGCTCGGAACCAGAGCCGTGGCCGCTGATCAAGACAAACCAAACCAGCGCTCCGAAGACCATGCCCAGCGCCCAGTAGACGGCGAGGGCGCGGCGGGAGGCGCTGGGGGGCTCCTCGCTCAGGGCGCGCTCGATCTGCTCGGGGCGCTCCCCCGGTCGCAGCGTCGGCTCCTCGGCGGCCTTGACCACCTCCCCTTCCTGCCAGACGAAGAGACCCTCGCTGCCGGCGTGCGGATCGACCACGATCGCAATCTGCTCGGGACGGCCGAAGAAGTTGCGATGGATAAAGAGATCGTGCTCGGAGAGGAAGATCCCGAAGCCGGGATGGCTGTGGTACCAGCCGAGGATCTCCTCGCCCGGGTAGCTGTGGTCGAGGGTCGAGTGGATCGTCGACCAGGCCTCATGGGTGAAGGTCACCCTGCTGCGCGCTCCCTCGGCCTCGAGCGCGGCGATGATGTTGGTCACCAGCGGGCTGCCGTCTTCGCGCAGGTGGCCGATCAGCACGCCCCCCACCTCGGCTTCGAGACTGGAGAAAACGTGGTCGTAGATCTGCTCGCGCACGCCCGGCGCGACGAAGGGGCCGCCCGGTATCGACTGCCCGGAGGACTCAGCCATCGGCCGTCTCCAGCCGCTCGAACGGGTCGGCGTCGCCGTCGAGGACGAAATGCGTCCTCGTGCCGTCGGCGGTGCGGGCGGTGACCACATCGAACGGCCATAGCCCCAGCCGCGCCGGGCTGAGGGCGAGCAACCGCTCGTCGCCGGGCTCGACGACGTGGGTCGAATCGACCCGCCGTTCGGCGCCGCAGCGCGGACAGGCGGCGTCAAGCGCCGTCATCGTCTCGATCGGGCGCTCGACGGCCGTCTCCTCCTCGCACTGCGGGCAGGCGAGCGCGCGCACCAGCTCGTGCTCAAGTTCGATCACGACGTCCGGCCCCAGGGCCTCGCGGGCCGGGCTGAGCAGCTCGACCAGCGGCCGCTCACGGGAGAAAGCGGTGGCGCCCGCAAGGTCGTAGGTGTCGTGGCTGAGGCAGTCGTCGCGACGTCCGTAGGTCACCGTGTAAGAGTCGTGGGTGAGGCCATTGAAAGCAAAGCCCTTGCCGGCGAAGTCAGCGGCGAGCGAGTCGCGGTGAAGCAACTTGATCGCCTCCTGGACCTGAAGCCCGGCAATCACCGAGGCCGAGGTCGCCGTGGTCGGGACCTTGCCTTCCAGCATCTGCTCGCGAGTCAGCAGCGAGCAGGCCTTGCGCGCGGCCAGCAGCTTGTGGTCCTCTTCGTTCATCGTGCACTCATAACAGGCCGAATCGGGCGGGACGAAGACGCGCATCATCCCCATCAGGCCCTCGATCGCGCCGTCGACCCACGGCCTGCCCGCTTTCCAGCAGGCCTGGTTGATGTGCAGCCGCGCCTCGCGGTTGTCGAGGCCGCCGAGCACGACGTCGAAGTGAGCGATCAGGCCGGGAGAAGCAGCCAGCAGCGCGTTGCCGACGACCGGGATGACCCGCACCTCGGAGTTGAGCGCGGCGGCGCGGCTCGCCACCACGGTCGCCTTGTCGGCCCCCTCGTCGCCCTCGCGGAAGAGGACGCAGCGCGAGAGGTTGGAGTTCTCGACCTGGTCCATGTCAAGGACGACGATCGTCCCGACCCCGGCCAGGGCCAGGTTCTTGGTCAGCTCGTTACCCAGGGCCCCGGCGCCGACAACCAGCACCGAGGCGGCGGAGAGGCGCGCCTGGTCCCACCAGGTGATCAGCGACTGGCGGTGGTAGCGGTCGTCCTCGAATTCGACCGCTAGCCGCTGGCTGGAGGCCGGCATCCGTCGTCAGCCCGCGGTGATCTCCGCCACGAGCCGCAGCACGTCGCCGTCCTGGACGCCGGCCTGCTCGAGGCTTTCGTTGTCGCCGACCTGGCGTCCCGACTGCTTGTGATGGAACTTGTAAGACAGCGGCTGATTGTCCGGCCCGACCGGCGGCAGACTCATCAGCTCGACCAGCCTGGCGATGATCCGCCCGGAGGCGACGTCGCCGGGGACACTGGCCTCCTCGGTCTTGTTCCCGGTCGAATCAACAACGGTGATATCCACTATCGCCTCCCGATCGCTTGCGTCTCTGACATTTCAATTCCGCGCCTCACCGGACCGTTCCCCGCTCCTGGTACTGCAGGGTCGTGCTGCCGACTTCGACCATGTCGCCGGCGCGGAGCCAGTGGCTGGTCACGGGAGTGCCGTTGATGCCAACCTGACTGCCCTCGAAGGCGGCGAGCGAGTAGCGCCCGCCGCGATCGTCGATCCGACAGTGAAACGGCGCCACCTGCGGGTCCTTGATCAGCGTGATCTCACACTTCGGCGCGCTGCCGAGGTTGGTCACCTGGTGGTAGACGATGAACTCCTTGCCGAGCATGCCGCCGGCGATCACCTTGAGCCAGGCCTGGCGGCGGGCAACCTCGACTAGGCCGATCGAGATGCCGATACCGAGGCCGACGACGCCGAAGCCGATCAGCTGCGCCATCGCCTCGTCGTGGACGTGGATCGAGGCGTAGTGGTAGACGGCCCCGCCCAGCGCGCCGCCGATCACGCCGCCGATCCCGGCGTTGAGGGTCTTGCGGGAGGAGCGCTTGGCGATTCCGAGCGCGATCCCCACGCCACCGCCGAAGATCGCCCAGGCCAGCGCCCGGGTCAGATAGAAGTCGGCGCTCGAGTACGTTTCGACCAGGCCTTCGAGGCTGTCGGCGTTTTCGAGGATGTTTTCGACCAGCTGTTCGAAGATCAGCTGGGCCACCGCCCCCGAGACGGCGCCGGCGACGGCGCCGAGGATGAGTCCGGCCAGCGCCGACCGCGCCGCCGCCTCCCAGACTCCCGAGCGCGCGTCTTCCCAAGCGGCGAAGACGGCGGCGAAGACCGCCCCGAACAAGGCGACCTCCTTTGCCACCAGGGCGACCATGTCGCTCGTCAGTTCCGGGCTGGAGAAGAAGAGCCGGAACGCCGCCCAGCCGGCGATCGCCGCCACCGCGGCAGCGGCGATGCTGTTCGGCAGGGTGCCACCGAAGCTCAGCGACGAGCCGCCCACGGCGACCGCCCTCGCCGGCGGCCGGACGCCCTCGATCGAGGGCAGCGGCGCCGCCATCACCTCAGTCGCTCCCTCGCTGCCCGCGGCGGCGCCTTGCGCCGCGTCGGTTGGGCTCGGAGGGAGATCCTCCGCGCTGATCACGAGGCGTTTTCTCTCGTCCGCCATCAAGCCTCCCCTTGTTGGATTCGTATCTCCGCCGGCTCTGGCGCCGGATGGCCGGCCGTCCCTTTCGAGATCGCGACCTCGACCTCGGGACGGCCGAGCTCGACCGTGCCGATCGGGAAAAGCTCCGGATGCTGCTCGGCCCAGTAAGCGGCGGTCGAGTCGAGCGGGCTCTTGGTGTTGAAGATCCGGTACTGGATCATCGCGCCGATCTTCGCGATCACGTCGGAGAGCGACTCCCCCGCCGACCAGTAGTCGTTGATGCAGTAATGAGCAGCGATGTTGGGGTGGAAGACCGGGGTCAGCGGAACGCAGTAGGGCTGTTCCCTCGGGTAGCCGGCGGGCAGGTGGATTTCCACGCTGTGCGCCTCGACGCGGATCGGCGTGTCGCCTTCGAGGGCAAGCCCGGGGATCCGGTAATCGACCCGATAGGCCTCCGGGGGCAAGCTGCCCACGGCCTCGATCTGGACCGCCGGGTGGCCCGAGAAGTCCGTCCTCAGCGCTTGGTGATCAGACGCCAGCCGGCGCAGGCGGGGGCTGCTCATCCGCCGAACCTTGCCTTCGCGGAGCGGATCCGCCGGTAGGACGCGTTCAAGTTCTGCGCCGGGATCTGGCCTGCTTCGGCCGCCTTCAGCACCGATTCATAGGCGGAGCGGAACGAGTCCGGCTCGCCGACGATGAGCATGTCGACCCCGGCCGCGGCGGAGGCGACGAAGGCGGCGCCCGTGGGCAGTGAAGCGGCCACCCCGGGGGTGCTCAGATCGTCGCTGATCACCACCCCTTTGAAGCCGAGCTTGCGGCGGAGCTGACCGCCAACGATCTTCCGCGACCAGGCCGCGCCGTTGCTCGGATCGAGCTTCGTGTAGATCGCGGTCGAAACCATGATCGCGGGGATCCCGCTGGCGATCAGGACTTCGTAGGGGATCAGCGCAGCGCGGACCCCGCTTTCGACCACGCTTCGCGCTTCATCGCTGTTCACCGAGGCCCCGCCGAGACCGGGAAAGTGCTTTGCCGCCGGCATCACATCTGCCTGTTCAAGGCCGACCGCAAATGCCCGACCGATGCCGGCGACCTCTCGCGGATCAGACGAGATCGTCCTGCCCTGTTCGGCGATGAAAGAGCCGGGCAGGTCGAGGTCGACCACGGGCGCGAGGTCCGCATCGATCCCGTATTCGCGCAGGTAGCTGCCGGTCGCCTGGCCTTCGCGCAGGGCGCTGCCCGCCGAGAGCGAGGACAGTTCGGCGTGCGGCGGGCCGTCGGGGAACCGCTTGACTGGGCCGCCCTCCTGATCAGTCGCGATCAGCAGCGGCGGGTTGTGGCCCGCTCGGGCGGCGCGCTGCAGCTTGGCGGCCGCCGCGCTGACGGCAGCCGGCGTCGAATTTTCGGCGAAGATCAGAACGCCGCCGATTTCGCCCCTGCGCGCGTCCTGCAGCAAAGTCGCCGAGGGGTTGGCTTCCCTCAGGCCGACGATGAAGCGCTGGCCGACCTTGCGGGGAATCGAGACCGCTTCGCGAGGCGGGGACTCCGCCTCCGTCTGCAGCGGCACCGAGTTGCGGCTCGGCCGGCCGTTGCGTCCCGGCCTGGCGCCGACGACGCTGCTCACGGTCTTGGCGCTCTTCGGGGTTGCCGCCGAGCCGCCGCCGCTGTCGATCACAAGCGCCAGCAGGATCGCGACGACAGCGCCGCCGGCGAAAAACGCCAGCGCGGTCCCGCGGGAAACGCTGCGCAGCTCGTCTAGCACGATTCCTTTTCAAGTTCGGCGGAACTGATCAGCCATTCGCCGTAGACCTTGCTCATTTCCCAGGAGCCGGACCATTCGTTGCAGCCGGTGGCCAGAGCGTGAGTCCTGAAATTGACGATCGTGGCCCGTGCCGAGTGAGGATCGTTCAGTGAAGTTTCCACCGCGAGGTTGAAGCTCTCCAGTTGGTCTTCTTCCTGCGCCGCGACCCAGGCCGATTCGCCGCCGATGGCTTCGCCCTCGCTCGAGGTCAGGTCGTAGTAGGCGTCTTCGTAATCGCCGGAGGCGAGATTGTCGAAGTGCGCCTTCAGGGCGTGCTGGATCTGGCCCTGGGCGAGCTGGGCCGGGCTCGGCGGCGGCGGCTCGGCTTCTTCAAATTCTTCTTCTTCTTCGAATTCGTCTTCTCCGTTGAATTCTTCTCCTTCGAATTCGGCGGAGGCGGGAGTCGTTTCCGAGGCGCTGACGCTGGCCGTGTCCGACGCCCCCTTGTCCTGTTTGGTCAGGACGATGGCGGCGGCGGTGGCTCCGCCGAGCAGGATGATCGCCGCGGCGATCATCGGAACCCACCTCGACCTGGAGGGCCTTGCCGGCGGCAGGGGCGCGCCGGGTGGCGGTGGCGGCGGGGCAGGAGTGGAAGGCGGGCGGGCCGCCTTCTGAGTCGGCGCCTCGGAGGGGTCCGGGGCGACGACCGCGGGGAGCGGCGGCGGCTCGGGCGCTACCGGCGGCGCTGGCGTGGCTGGAGGCGGCTCCTCTTGCTGGGGTGCCGCGAAGGAGGGTCCGCCGGCGCAGAGAGCCACGGCGCAGCCGCCGTTCTCCTCCCAGCAGTCATCGTGATGGACGGCCTTGCAGACGCCGCAGGCGATCACGCTGACGCCCTGCTCGAGGGCGAAACGGCAGTAGGGGCAGGTTCGACCCACCATCTCCGATGTCACAGGGGATCCGGGAGTCATCGTTTGACCGGCCCCTTCTCCCCGAAGGTCCGATCGGCGCGAATGCTATGTGAATTTGGACTGAGCAACAGTCAGATCAACGGTCGCTGCCGTCTCACACTTTCAGCAGCACACAAGCGACATTCGGTGGACATCGGAGGTGCCGCCGGACCCGTCTATCCGCGCTCTTCGACAACGCCCGGCAGCTGCGGCGTCGCGCGCCCGGCCTGGCGGCGTTCCCACCACTGGCGCCCCTGCTGCCACCAGGTGTCCTCGAAGGAGGGCCGCAGGCGCGCCTGCAGCACCGCGGCGCAGGCGACGATCATCAAGAAGAGGGCAATCGCCACCTGCGCCTCGCCGTGGTTGAAGAAGTTGGAGCTGTAGTGGTTGACGGCGGCATATTCGACTGGTCGGCGGCGATCCTGGCGTTCATGTCCGATCGCGTTGCCCACCCCGGCAAAACCCCACTGCGCGGCGACCAGGTGCGAGAGCAGCTGGATCGGCTTGCCGAGATCCTTAGTGGTAACGATCGCGCCGGCAAAGAGAAGCTGCGGCAGCAGGATCAAGGGCAGGAAGCTCGCCGCCTGGTCCTCGCTGCGAGCGAAGGCCGACAGCGTCAAGCCGAAGCCCATGCCCACCCAGGCAACCAGGACGCAGATGATCAGCACCTGGATCTCGGCGTTGTGCGGAGCTTCGCCGAGCGGCCGCAGGGCAAAGACGATCCAGACGAAGAGGGCTGTCTGGATCGCCGCCACGGCGCCGATCACGACGGCCTTGGAAAGCAGGTAGGCCTCAGTTCTGACACCGGCGGCGAGCTCGCGGCTGAGCACGCTGCGCTCGGCGACGATCTGGCGGACCGAGGAGATCGCCCCGAACCAGATCGAGACGGTGACCATCAGGAAGAGGAGCTGAGCGCTCTGCGCCGCGTGCAGCGGTTGCCTTCGTCGCCGTAGGAGAAGACGCTCGCCTGGAAGAGGAAGGCGGCGCCGAGCGCGAGAATCAGCACCTGCACGGCGAGGATCTTGGCGTTGCGCCGGTCGCGGGTGAAGAGCAGCGAGTAACGCCTGGTCAGGACCCTCACCTGGGGCCAGATGCGGCGCCGGGGCACGGCGCGCGAAGAGGCCAGGCGGGGCGGGGCGATCGGCGCCTCGACCCTGCGGTAGGCCCCGCCTTTCGTGTCGGCTTCATCGGTGAGCCTGGCGTAGACCTCGTCGATCAGCTCGACGCCGAACGCCTGCGGGGCGCCGGCGGGAGGGCCGAGGTAGGCGAGGCGGCCGCCCGGCGCCATCACCGCGACGCGGTCGCAGAGGTCGAGGCTCTGCGTCGCGTGGGTGACCAGGAGCACGCTCTGACCCTGGTTGGCGAGGTCCCGGCTCAGCTCCATCAGGCGGCGCTCGAGGCCCGGGTCGAGGCCGGTCGTCGGCTCGTCGAGCAGGAGCAGCTCGGGACGGCTGATCAACTCGAGCGCGACGGCGGCGCGCTTGCGCTGCCCGCCGGAGAGGGCGCCGATGCGCCGCTCGGGAATGTCGGCCAGTTCGACCTGCTCGAGCACCCGGGAGATCGCCGCCTCGCGCTCCTCGACCGCGTGACCCTCGGGCAGGCGCAGCTGGGCGGCGAAGGAGAGCGCCTCGTGCGACGCTGAGCAGGTGGTGCAGGGTGTCGTCCTGAGGCACGTAGCCGATGTCGGCCTGGCGCAGGCCGACATCCTGACCGCGCATCAGCACGGTCCCGCCGCTCGAAGTGCGGATCCCCCCGAGGGTCTTCAGCAGAGTGCTCTTGCCGGATCCGCTGGGGCCGATGATCGCGACCAGTTCGCCCTTCTGGATCTTCAGCGTGGTCGGCTCCAGCAGCGTCTTCGAGCCGACTTGGACCTCGACCTCCCGGGCTTCCAAGGGAGGCGCGAGGAGCTCCACCCGGGGTGTAGAGGAGGCCGGCGGGGGTGGCGTGACTGGCGGAGGTGGCGTGACCGGCGGGGGTGGCGTGGGTGGCATCGGCGGAGGCGCCGGCGCGCGACCCTGCTCCGCCCCGCAGGCCTCGCAAAACCTCCAACCCCGCTCGATGGCCTCCCCACAGCTGGTGCAAAATGCTTTCGCCGCCATCGGAGCGGCGCAGGTTACCGCGAACCGATAGCTCACGGTGCAATTCCTGCCCGTCATTCACCGTTACGGTGTTGAGCCCTAGCGAACTAAACTACGGTGAATTTGGCGTCATCGAGCGGGAGGCGGGAGAAAAGATGAGCACGGATGCGCCGCCTCCGGGCGGGTTCAACGGGGCGCCCCCTGCGCCGGTCGTGGTCCAGCAGACCACGGTCATACAGGTGGGCTCGCACAAGAACGTGGTGGGAGCAGTTGTGCTCGCCTTCCTGTTCGGACCGCTGGGCATGCTCTACGCAACCATCAGCGGCGGCATAGTGATGTTTTTCGTCAACATCGTGGTGGCCTTCCTGACTCTGGGTCTGGGCCTCTTCTTCACCATTCCACTCGGCATGCTCTGGGCTGGAATGGCGGCAAGCTCGCACAACAAACAGCTGCAGGCCGTTGCGATGATGCAGGCCAGCGGCCAGATGCCCGCACCGCCGCCGCCCGTTGCCCCGCAACCCTTTCCGGCGGCCGCGGAAGGTCCGGCACCGGCCATCGATGTCGAAGAGGAAGAGGTGACCGTTGTGCTCAAGAGCGCCGATCCGACCAAGGCGTCCTGCGCATCCTGCGGCCACGAGATCAATCCCGGGGCGCGCTTCTGCTCAGCCTGCGGGCAGTCGCAGTCAGGCGCCTGAGACGCAGGCTGGAGCGAGCCGATGTCAGTCCTCTACGACGAGGCCGTGGCCTGCCCGCAGCCGCCGCAGAAGCGGTCGCTCTCCTCGATCGGCGCGCCGCAGTGTTCGCAGACCGGCCGAGACTCGGCGGCAGGAGACTGCACGGGCGGAAGGGCGGTCTCCACAGGCGGCAGCGGAGCCTGGCGCTCGATCGGCGGCAGCGGAGCATGATGCTGCACAGGCGGAAGAGCGGGCTCTGCGGGCGCAGGGGCGGGCTGGGGAGGCGGTGGACTGACTGGTGGCGGGGGGACAGCGCCAGCGTCAGGCGGAGGCGGCGGCGGTGCGGGTGCGGCGACGCCACTCCCCGCAAAGAGCTTTTTCACCTGGTCGAGGGCGCGCCCTCCGGTCGCGATGTAGCCGCCGATCGCGATTCCCACGGCGGCAACAAGGCCGAGGAACAGCCCGGCCTCGGGGCTGCTTCCTTCTTCGATCGCGCCGCCGCCGAACGGACTGGCGTCCCCGGCGGAGATCGGATCGAGCAACCTGAAAAGTATGAGCAGCGCGGCGGCGCAGCCGAGCGCGAATATCACCGAGCCGGTGGGAATGTCGCCGATCTCCCTGTCGCTCGCCTTGAGAAATGCGATCGTCAGCGTGGCGGCGATCGCGATCGCGAGAATAGGGGCGACGTAGTGGAGCGAGTCCCACGCGTTAGCGACGCCGAAGCCGAAGTTAAACCAGCCGAGGAACATGCAGATGAACAGGGCGAGCGCCGATCCCGCGGCGATCTTCTCTCCCTGACTGAGCCTCTGCGCTTTCAGATCCATCTCCGAGCCTCCCCTCAATATCTAACGGTGAAGCCGACCCTACACAGAGTGAGCCAGAGCCAGTGGAGCCAATGACAACGCTTCGCCCGGGAGACCGGCTCGCAGAGTTTGAGGTGATACGCCAGCTCGGTCAGGGCGGCATGGGCGTCGTCTACCTCGTCCGCGACGAGCGCCTCGAGCGGCAGGTCGCGCTGAAGGTGATAGCTCCCAACCTCGCCCACGACCCCGAGTTTCAGCAGCGCTTCGCGGCGGAGGCGCGCAGCGCGGCGGCGATCGAGCACCCCAACGTTGTCACCGTCTACTCCGCCGGCGCCGCTGAGGGCAACCTCTTCATCGCGATGCGCTACATCGAGGGCACCGACCTGCGCCGGTCGCTCGCCGAATCCGGGCCGCTCGAGGCGAAAGCGGCAGCGCGGGTGGTGGTCGAAGTGGCCGGGGCGCTGGACGCGGCCCACGCCGCCGGCTTCGTTCACCGCGACGTCAAGCCGGCCAACATCCTGCTCACCGGCCCGCCGGGACGGGGGACCGCGTACCTGTCCGACTTCGGGCTGACCAGGGGCGTGGGCAGCGCGCAGGTCGAGCTGACCGGGACCGGGCAGTGGATCGGCACGCTCGACTACGTCGCCCCCGAGCAGATCGCCGCTGGCCGCATCGACGCTCGCACCGATATCTACTCGCTCGGCAGCGTCCTCTACGAGATGCTGGCCGGGTCGGTTCCCTTCCGCGGTGACGAGATGCAAAAGCTCTGGAGGAAGGCGAACGAGGAGCCGCCCCCTCTCCCCTCCTCCGGCCCTCCGCACCCGATGGATCCGGTGCTGGCCCGGGCGGTCGCCAGGGATCCCGAGCGGCGCTTCCGCTCAGCCGGCGACCTCGGCCGGGCGGCCTCGGCGGCGGCCGGCGCCGCGGCGCGGGCTCCGACCGAGCGAAGCGTCGCCACCGGGGTCGCGGCAGCCGGCCTGCGCGAGGTCGACGTCCGCGTGCACGGGCGAGCGGCGCCGGTGGATCCGCCGACCGCCCGCATGCCGCAGGTCCAGCGTCAGGCGCCAGTGCCAGCCGCTGTGCCGCCGCCCCCGCCACTCCCGCCGCCATCTCGCCGCCGCTCGACAGGACGGGCAGTGGCGGTGATCGGCTGTGCGCTGGCGCTCGCCGCTGGCCTGGTCGTGGGAGCCCTTGCCCTCGCCGACGGCAAGGGCGACGGCGCCCGCACGATTGTCACCCGCAGCGCACCGGCGACCACGGAAGCAAGTCCTGAAGCGGCGGCGTCAAGCACTTCAGAAGAAACGGTGGCGCCGGCGGAAAGCACGC
Organism: uncultured Solirubrobacterales bacterium; assembly: GCA_963702705.1. Lineage (GTDB taxonomy): Bacteria > Actinomycetota > Thermoleophilia > Solirubrobacterales > 70-9 > VRUE01. Next base: position 686,760 of record CAVPDR010000007.1, on the reverse strand, counting down.
CGCCAGACCCCGAAGCCGGGCCTCCGGTGCCCTTCAACGGCGTCCAGTACAAGGCAACGCTCCCAGGCGGATGGATCCAGCATGACAACGAAAAGTTGGCCAGCGACGGCAGCTACATCCAGAACACCTGGGTCAGCCCGGACGGCGACGAAGAACTGCTGGTCGACGAGTCACCGACCAAACCGGCCGACCCGGCGAGGAGCGCCGCCAAGATCGCCGGCTACGTGCGCCAGGCCGGCGAGACCATCTACGCGGTCACCGACGGCGTCGAACGGGGAGGAATGGAAGGCAGCGAGCTCGATTTCCGCGCCGACTCGGGGCTGCCCGAGCGCGCCGACTTCTTCTTCAACATCGGCGACGACGGCTTCGCCGTCCTGGCCAGCGGCCACGACCTCGAAGCGGCCCAGAAACGGATCGACCCCCTAGTCTCCTCGCTGCGAATGAACTACCCAGCCGCGCCCTGAACCGATGCGCGCCCCGGTTAAACATCGCTGGCTGAGCATCGGGCTGATCGTCCCCCTGCTTGCGGGATGGGGCGCCCTGACCGGCAGCGGCGGCGCGCAGCCAGATCCGGCGACCAGCCAGCGCCCGACCGCCCCCGACTGCCGGCAAGACCAACTGCAGATCAGCGACGCGGGCTTCGGCGGATACGCCGCCGGGACCCTCGCCGAGGCGCTTGAATTTCGCAGTGAAGAAAGGTGTCTCTTGCGAGGCCATCCATCGGTCTGGCTGCTCTCCAAGGCAGAACGCCGAGTGGCCGTCGTGCGCACACAACTGACCGAGCCCGATCGCCCAGTCATCCTGGGGAAGGGACACTCGACCTATGCCGACCTGTTCTTCGAGAATCCCTCGATCAGGCCCAAAGCCTGCCGGCTGCAGGCCTACTCGATGGGAATCGAGGTTCCGGGCATCCCCCGCACCACGGTCGCATTCAAAATGCAGCCGATGCGCTTTTGCCCCGGAACCATTGTCGTGACCGGCTTCAGGTCCTACGGGCCCTTCGAGGGATAGCCGCCGCGCGGTTGCCGGGGGCGGCCGGGATCTAGAGTCCAGCGCCGTGAGCGCGCGATCGTTCCTCGCTTTCCTCGCCGTGCTGGCCGTCGTCGGCCTGCTCGCCTTCGGCCTGCTCAGCAAGGGGGCGACCACGCTTGCCGTCGGCGACCCGGTCCCCGATCGGGTCCTACCCGCCCTGCCGGGACCGGGCCACGGCTCGATCGCCGAACACCGCGGCGAATGGGTCCTGGTCAACCTCTGGGCCTCGTGGTGCATTCCCTGCCGCGAGGAGGCGCCCGTGCTCGAGCGCTTCTACCGCCGCCAGCACCGCGACCGCACGACGGTCCTCGGCATCAATGTCCAGGACAACCGCGACGACGCCGCCGCCTTCTTGCGCGACCACCCGACCACCTATCCGCAGCTGCGCTCGGTCGGCGACGAGCGCAGCTCGGCCTTCGGCTCGACCGGGGTGCCGGAGAACTTCCTCGTCGACCCGCGGGGCAAGCTGGCGCTGATCTGGCGCGGCCCGGTCGACGATCGCTTCCTCAGCGAACGCGTCGAGCCGCTGATCAAAGGCGCGAAATGAGGCGCGCGGCGGCGCTCCCTGTCCTCGTATTCGGCCTTTTGGCCCTTGCCGCCACCGCGATTGCCTCGCCCGCCCGGCAGACGACGGTCCACGACATCGAAGACGAAGTGATGTGCCCGATCTGCGGCACCCTGCTCGAGCTGGCCGACTCACCGCAGGCAAAACGGGAGAAGGTCTACGTGGCGAAGCTGGTCGCCTCCGGCAGGACCAAGGCCGAAATAAAGGACGCCCTCGTCACCCAGTACGGGCCGTCCGTGCTGGCGCTGCCGAAGGCCTCCGGTTTCGACCTCTCCGCCTACCTAGTCCCGATCGTGGCGATCATCATCGCGGTGATCGCGCTCGCCTTCAGCGTCACTCGCTGGCGCCGCGACGGGCGCAACTCGCCGCCGGACGGAGGGGCGGGACCGGCACCCCCGCGGGGCGAGGACGCCGATCGGCTCGAGGCCGACCTCGGCCGCTACGACCTCTAGGAGGGTCTCTCGCCCGAGAGCACCATCCCGTCGACGGGAATCGGCAGGCGCTTCGGGATCTCGCGCTTCTCACCACAGACGATCCTCGTGTCGACCTGGTCGGCTAGGGCCCTCAGCGGCCCGGGTGCCGGCCCGGCGGCGGGGCCGCCGATGACGAGCAGGTCGTAGGCGCGGCGCAGTTTGCCGGTTGCGTGAACGCAGCGGTCGGAGTCCAGCAGCGCCGCCGGCTCGGGCTCGGGCTCGCCGGCGACGATGCAGGCAAGCGGCTCGATCGCCCGGCCCGAGGCCGGGCCGGCGAGGACCAGCGGCTGCAGGATCTGGGTCGCGCCGACGTCCTCGCGCAGGTACTCGTGCAGGCCCGGGGTCTCGGCGAGGCCGAGTAAACCCGCCAGCCTCGGGGAAGCGAGGTCGCACTCGAGCAGGGCGACGCGGCGCCCCTGCGCGGTGGCGGCGGCGGCGAGTCCGAGCGCCACCTCCGAGCGCCCCGGGCCGGTGGTCAGCACCGCTCGCGACCCCGCCAGCGCCAGCGCCAGATCGGAGTAGGCATCGAGCTGCCCGCGGCCGAGTGCGCCCAGCCGCGCTGCGGAGCCGTTCGGCGCGGGGACCCTGGCCAGGACCCGGTGCTTGGCGCGCCGTCCCAGCATCACATCCGCTCGGGCGCCGAGATCCCGAGCAGCCCCAGGCTTCCAGCGATCGTCCGCTTGGCGAGCAAGGCAAGTGCCAGGCGTGAACGCTCGACGCCCTCGCCCTCGGCGCCGAGGACCTGGCAGTCGCGGTAGAAGCCGTGGAAATCGGCGGCGACCGCGGTCGAGAAGGTGCAGATCCGGTGCGGCGCTCGGCGCTCAGCGGCCTCGCGCACCTCAGCGGGAAATTCGAGCAGGCGCTTGATCAGCTCGCGCTCGGTCGGCTCGAGCGCGGTCCCGGGCGTCTCCTCGCCGGCCGCAGCGGCGACCTGCTCGGGCTGGGCGCTGGCTTTGCGCAGGATGCTGGCGATGCGGGCGTGGGCGTACTGGACGTAATAGACGGGGTTGTCATTGGACTGGCGACGGGCCAGCTCGAGGTCCAGGTCGACGGTCGTGTCGTGACTGCGCCAGAGCATGAACCAGCGCGCCGCGTCGACGCCGATGTCGTCAAGCAGCTCGTCGAGCGAGACGAAGTCGCCGCTGCGCTTCGACATCTCCGCCCGCTCGCCGTTTTCGACGATGTGGACGAGGCGCATGATCAGCGCCTCAAAGCGCTCGGGATCGGCGCCGAGGCCGGCGATCGCCGCCCGCAGCCTGGCGACGTAACCGTGGTGGTCGGCGCCGAGGATGTCGATCAGCCGCCCAAAGCCGCGCTCGAGCTTGTCCCAGTGGTAAGCGACGTCGGCGGCGAGGTAGGTCGGCTCGCCGTTGGCGCGGATCAGCACCCGATCCTTATCGTCGCCGAAGCTCGTTGTGCGCAGCCAGAGCGCCTCGTCGCTGCGGTAGGAGTGGCCGTGGCGGTCGAGCTCAGCGAGGGCGGCGTCGACCTCGCCGCGGCTGTAGAGGTCGCGCTCGGAGAACCAATTGTCGAAGCGGACGCCGAAGCGGTCGAGCGTCCCCCGCACGCCCTCCAGCATCAGCTCGACGCCGCGGCTGCCGATCGCCTTCAGATCGGCAGGGTCGATTCCTTCAGCCGCGATCCGCTCGCCCAGCTCGGCGACGTAGTCGCCTTTGTAGCCGTCCTCGGGAATCTCCTCGCCGCGCATGCGGGCGGCGATCGAAGCGGCAAAGCGGTCGATCTGACCGCCGGCGTCGTTGACGTAGAACTCGCGCTCTACCTCGTGCCCGGCCGCCTCGAGCAGGCGAACCAGGGAGTCGCCGTAGGCCGCGTGGCGGCCGCCGCCGACGTGCAGCGGGCCGGTCGGATTAGCGGAGACGAACTCGACCAGGATTCGTTCCGGCGAGGCGGCCGGAGCCGAGCCGAGCGCCTCGCCGGCGGCGGCCAGGCTCGCCATCGCGCGCCGGTACCAGCCGTCGGCGAGGAAGAGGTTGACGAAGCCGGGGCCGGCGACCTCGATCCGCTCGACGGTTGCGGGCGCCGAGCTGCTCGCCGAGCTCGGCGGCGAGGCGGGCGGCGACGTCGCGCGGGTTTTCGCCCAGCGGCGCGGCGAGCAGCATCGCCGCGTTGGAGCTGTAATCGCCCAGCTCCGCCTTGGGCGGGCGCTCCAGGGTCGGCTCCGGCCCGGTCGGCTCGCCGTCGCGCAGCGCAAGCGCCGCTCGGTTCACCGCGGAGCGCAGCTCGGCGATCGGGTCGGTGGCTACCGTCATCGCGCTCATCGTATGGAGGGGCGGGCGCCAAAGTACGCTGGCCGGCGTGCGCGTTGCCGCAATCACCGACATCCACGCCAACCTGCCCGCCCTCGAAGCGGTTCTCGAGGCGATCGAGGCCGCCGGGGTCGAGGAGATCTGGTGCCTCGGCGACGTCCTCGGCTACGGGGTCGAGCCGGACGCCTGCGCCGACCTGGTGCGCGAGCGCTGCGACGTCTGCCTGGTCGGCAACCACGACCTCGCCGTGCTCGGCGGCCTCGACATCTCCTCCTTCTCCGAGGCCGCCGCCGTCGCGGTCGAATGGACGCGCGACAACGTCGCCGAGCGCACGCTGGAGTTCCTGCGCGAGCTGGAGCCGAGCGGCGAGCGGGCCGAGATCGGCCTCTTCCACGCCTCGCCCCGCGACCCGGTCTGGGAGTACGTGCTCTCCGGCGAGCAGGCGGCCGCTGGCATGGACGCCAACCCGCAACGGATCGGCCTGATCGGCCACTCCCACGTCGCCCTCTTCTTCAGCAGACCCGAAGGCGAGGAGCATGGCGAGACCCGCGGCGCCCAGGCCAGCGACGGCGCCCTGCTCGACCTCGGCCAGGGCGGCTGGCTGCTCAACCCTGGCAGCGTCGGCCAGCCCCGCGACGGCGACCCGCGCGCCGCCTGGCTGGAGCTCGACACCGGGGCAATACCGCCTGCTTTCATCGCGTCGCCTACGAGATCGAGAGCGCCGCCGCGCCGATCTCCGCCGCCGGCCTGCCGAGCCGCCTCGCCGACCGTCTCTACACCGGCCAGTGACGCTCAATTGCAGGGAAAACCCGCCCCACAAGCCGTTCTCTAGACTCGCAACGGTGCGTCAGCTCGGCCGCATTCGCCCTTGCCCTCGCTCTCGGCGCCCTCGCCGCGCTCGCTCTCGCCTCCTGTGGCGGCGGCGAAGACGCAAAGCTGCTTCCCGGCACCACGGCGCAGGAAATCTCCGAAAACCTCGACAGCGTCAAGCAGTTCGTCAGCGAAGGCGAATGCGTCGGCGCCGAAAACGCGGCGCAGGAAGTCAGCAGTCAGGTGGAAGCGCTGAGCGGCGTCGACGCGAAGCTGAAGCAGGCGCTGCAGCGCGGCGCCGAAAAGCTCGATGAAGTGGTCGCGACCTGCGAAGAAACGGAAACGGAAGCGGTCGCGCCGGCCGACGAAGCGAGCAGCGAAGAAGAAGACGAACTGCCGCCCGGGCTCGAAAAGAAGGCCGAAAAGGAACGCGAAAAGGAAGAAAAAGCGCTGGAAAAGGAAGAAAAGAAGCAAGAAAAAGAAGTCGAAAAAGAAAAAGAAGCGCCTGCGGTGACGCCGACGACGCCGACCGAAACCACCCCGGCCGAACCGCCGCCGAGCGAAGGCGGCGGCACCGGCGCCCCTGGGTGGCGTCGGCCCGGGCGCCCCCGTGGGGGAAGGGGAATGGTGGCCAGCGGAATCCTCTCGGGCCGCTACGAGATCGGCGACCGGCTCGGCTCCGGCGGCATGTCGAGCGTCCACCAGGCGACCGACCTGATCCTCGAGCGCACCGTCGCGGTCAAGATCCTCGCCGAGCACCTCTCCGACGACGAGCGCTTCGTCGAACGCTTCCGCCGCGAGGCGCTGGCGGTCGCCAAACTGATCCACCCCAACATCGTCCAGGTCTACGACACCGGCATCGACGACGGCCGCCACTACATCGTCATGGAGTACGTCCAGGGCCGCTCGGGAGCGCAGATCCTGCAGCGGCAGGGGCCGCTGGACGGCGAGACGACGGCCGAGATCGGCGCCCAGGCCTGCGCCGGGCTCGACTACGCCCACCGCCGCGGGATCATCCACCGCGACGTCAAGCCGGGCAACCTGATGGTCTTCGGCGGCCCCGTCGGCGGCGGCGAGATGACGGTGAAGCTGACCGACTTCGGCATCGCCCGCGCGGTCGAACAGACCCGGATCACCCAGGTCGGCTCGGTCGTCGGCACCGCCGCCTACCTCTCGCCCGAGCAGGTGCGCGGCGAGGAGGCGACGCCGGCGACCGACGTCTACGCGCTCGGCGTCGTCCTCTACCAGTTCCTCACCGGGCGGCTGCCGTACGAGGGCTCGACCCTGGCCGAGTTGGCGGTGCGCCAGCAAAACGAGCGCCCGCTGCCGCCCAGCACCTACAACGACGAAGTGCCCGAGGCGCTGGGCGCGGCGGTGCTGCGGGCGCTCGAGGGCGATCCCGACCGCCGCTACGCCAGCGCCAGCGAGCTCGCCGGCGGCCTCCAGCTCGGGCTGCAGGGCGAGGACGTGACCCTGCCCTTCGACGAGGAGAACACGCCGACCCGGATGCTCGGCGGCGAGACCGCCGACCCGCCACCTCGACCAGACCGCCCAGACCGAGTACCGCCCGGCGCCCTCGCAGACGCGCCGCCCGGTCGCCCGGGCTCCGCAGCCGCCGCCGACCGCGCCGCCCGCCGCCGGTCCAGGCCCAGCAGAAGCGCAGCGCCTTCTCCCGCTTTGCCCGCTTCGTGATGGCCCTGGTAGCCCTGGTCCTGATCGCCGCCGCCGTGGCGGCAGCGGTGATCTATACGACCGACAAAGCAACCAGCGTCAAGGCCACAGAAGTCGCCGGCAACACGGTCGACAAGGTCGTCGAAGAATTCAAGGACCTGGTCAAGAAGAACACCGAATAGGTGGCGGCGTCCGGGGGTACGTCGATGCGGTGCGACTCCCGGCCATGACGGCGAGACCGCTAAATAGTCGCCGAACGCTCTCCGGCGCGCGATGCGGCTGCGGGCGTGGCTCATCAGCTCCTGCAGGTAAGTGAGGTTGTGCAGGCAGAGGAGGCGGACCGCGGTCAGCTCCTCGGCTCTTGAGAGGTAGCTGAGGTAGTCGCGGTCGTGGTGCTGGCAGGCCGGGCAGGGACAGCCCGCGGCGATCGGGTTGCGGTCGCCTTCGTGGCCGGACTTGCGCAGGTCGAGGCGGAAGCGGTTGCCGGGATCGGGGACGAGGGCGACGCCGTGGCGGGCGAGGCGGGTCGGCACGGCGCAGTCGAAGACGTCGAGGCCGAGGGCGATGCCGGAGAGCAGGTCGTCAACCTCGCCGATGCCGAGCAGGTGCTTGGGCGCAGCCTCGGGCAGCATCGGCGCGGTCATCGCCAGCACCTCGCGCATCTCCACCTTGTCGCGGCCGAGCGTGCCGCCGATCGCGAGCCCGTCGACGCCGGCCGCGGAGATGTACTCGGCCGATTCACGCCGCAGATCCTCGTGGACGCCGCCCTGGACGATCCCGAAGACCGCCTGGCGTTGCGGCCCGTGCTCGCCGTGCCAGGCGAGGCAGCGATCGAGCCAGCGGTGGGTTCGCTCGGTCGAGCGCGCCGTGTAGTCGCGATCGGCGTGGAAGGGGGTGCACTCGTCGAAGACCAGGGCGATGTCCGAGCCCAGCGCCGCCTGTACCTCCATCGAGACCTCGGGCGAGATGAACAGCTCCGCTCCGTCCCGATAGGAGCGGAAGTGCACGCCCTCCTCCTCGATCGAGACCACCGAGCCCTGGGCGCCGCCCTGTCGCCCGCTCCCCTTGACCTCGTTGGCCACGCCGCCGTGGGCGAGTGAGAACACCTGGAACCCACCCGAGTCGGTGATCAGCGCCCGCTCCCAGCCCATGAAGCCGTGCAGCCCCCCGGCTCTGGCGATCCGCTCCGGGCCCGGCGAGACGAACAGGTGGTACGTGTTACCCAGCACCATCTCGTAGCCGAGCTCAGCTACCTCGCGAGCTTCGAGGCCGCGCACCGCTCCCTTTTGTCGCCAGCGGAATGAAAGCCGGGGTCTGGACCGGCCCGTGTGAGACCGTGTGCAGGCAGCACCGTCCCGCGCCCGATCCAACGCTCATCGTCCGGCTCGCCTCGATCTCGATAACGGATTGACCGCTGGGTGGGGTCAGCTTCTCGCGCGATCAGCGAGCGGCCGGTCATCGCCGCGGGCTGGGCGATGCCGAGGAGCTCGAGCGCGGTCGGGGCCACGTCGGCGAGGATGCCGTGGTCGCGCAGGGTCACGCCCTCGGCGGTGACGATCAGCGGCACCGGGTTGAGCGAGTGCGCGGTGTTGGGCGAGCCGTCCGGCTCCAGCATGTGGTCGCAGTTGCCGTGGTCGGCGGTGACGATGCAGGCGCCGCCCTTGGCGCTCACCGCCTCGATCACCTCGCCGAGGCAGCCGTCGACCTCCTCGACCGCCGCCACCGCGGCCGGGATCACGCCGGTGTGGCCGACCATGTCGGGGTTGGCGAAGTTGATGATGCCGAAGCGGTAGTCGTCCGCCCCCCAGTGGCTGACGAAGGTGTCGGCGGCGGCGCGGGCGCTCATCTCCGGCTTGTGGTCGTAGGTCGGCACGTCGCGCGGAGAGTCGACCAGGTGGCGCTCCTCCCCCTCCCACTCCTGCTCGCGGCCGCCGTTGAAGAAGTAGGTGACGTGGGCGTACTTCTCGGTCTCGGCGACGTGCAGCTGGCGGCCCCCCGCCTCGGAGATCGTCTCCGCCAGCGTCGTCTTCGGCCGCGCCTCGGGGAAGGCGACCGGGTAGGGCCAGCCCTTGCGGTACGACGGTCATCGTCGTCAGCTCGAGCAGCGGGCCGCCGGCCCGGGAGAACTCGTCGAAGTCCGGCTCAGCCAGGGCCAGGGTCATCTCGCGCGCCCGATCGGGACGGAAGTTGATGAAGATCCCGACGTCGCCCGCGGCGACGCCGTCGTAGTCGCCGATCACGGTCGGCTTGACGAACTCGTCGGTCTCGCCGCGCTCGTAGGAGAGCTCGATCGCCTCCTCGCCGCTCGCCGCGCGCAGGCCCTCGGCGTGGACGATCGCGTCGTAGGCGAGCTTGGTCCGCTCCCAGCGCGTGTCGCGATCCATCGCGTAGTAGCGGCCGCTGACGGTGCCGACGCGGCCGGCCTGGCGCAGCCAGCGCTCGAGCTCGTGCGACGTAGCCGCGGCCGCCGTGCGGCAGCGTGTCGCGGCCGTCGGTGAAGGCGTGGAAGACGACGTCGGGGACGCCCTCCTGCGAGGCCAGCTCGATCGTCGCCTCGATGTGCTCCCAGCCGGAGTGCACGCCGCCGTCGGAGACGAGGCCGAGCAGGTGCAGGCGCCCGCGAGGGCTGTGGCGGGCGCGCTCGCAGGCGGCGAGCAGCGCCTCGTTCTCGAAGAAGCTGCCGTCGGCGATCGCGTCGTCGATCCGGGCCAGGTCCTGCTTGACGATCGCGCCGGCGCCGAGGTTGAGGTGGCCGACCTCGGAGTTGCCCATCTGGCCGTCGGGCAGGCCGACGTCGCGGCCCTGGGCGGAGAGCTGGGTGTGGGGAAAGCCGTCCCAGAGGCGGTCGAAGACCGGCGTCTGGGCGAGCGAGACCGCGTTGCCGGGCCCGGGCTCGGCCAGCCCCCAGCCGTCGAGGATGACCAGCGCCAGCGAGGGAACCGTCACGACAACCCCTTCCGGTGCGCTTTATCCAGGCATAGAGGGGAAAGGCGCACCGGAGGATCATGCGGCCTTGACTATCTCGGCGAATTCGGCCGGGTCGAGGCTAGCGCCGCCGACCAGCGCGCCGTCGATGTCGGGCTGGCCGAGCAGCTCGGCAGCGTTGCCGGGCTTGACCGAGCCGCCGTAGAGGATGCGGACCTCGTCGGCGGGCGCGCCGCGCTCGCGCAGCAGGTCGCGGATGAAGGCGCAGGCCTCCTGGGCCTGCTCCGGCGTCGCGGTGCGGCCGGTGCCGATCGCCCAGATCGGCTCGTAGGCGATCACGATCTCGGCCCAGCTTGCGTGCCCTCGACCGCCGCCAGGTCGGCCTGCAGCTGGCGCTCCAGCACCGCCTCGGTCTGTTCGGCGTCGCGCGCCTCCTCGCTCTCGCCGACGCAGAGGATCGGCTCGAGGCCGGCGGCGAGCGCGGCCGGGACCTTGCGCGCCAGCGCCTCGTCGGTCTCGCCGAAGAGCTGGCGGCGCTCGGAGTGACCGAGGACGACGGCCTCGACGTCGAGCTCGACCAGCATCGGCGCCGATACCTCGCCGGTGAAGGCGCCCGAGTCCTCCTCGTGCATGTTCTGAGCGGCGACCTTGACCGCGGTGCCGTAGCGGCGCTCGACCACGGCGCTCAGCGCCGTGAACGGCGGGCAGATCACGACGTCGCTCTGCGTCGCCGCGATCTGCGGCAGCAGCGCGTCGACGAACTGCGCCCGCCTCGGCGACGGTCTTGTGCATCTTCCAGTTGGCGGCGATGTACGGCGTGCGGCTAGGCATCGCGCAAAGCCTCCACTCCGGGCAGCTTCTTTCCCTCCAAGAGCTCCAACGATGCTCCTCCTCCGGTCGAGAGCCAATCCACTTTGTCACCGAGCCCAAACTGCTGCAGCGCGGCAACCGAGTCGCCGCCGCCGATCACGGTCGTCCCGGGCGCCTCGGCCACGGCCTCGGCGACGGCGCGGGTGCCGGCCGCGAACGGCGCCAGCTCGAAAGCGCCCATCGGGCCGTTCCAGAGCACGGTGCCGGCACCGGCGATCAGCCTCGGCGTAGGCCGGCCGCGCGTCCGCGGCCCGATGTCGAGGCCCATCCAGCCGTCGGGCACCTCGACCCCGTCGCTCTCGCGGGGCTCGGCGTCGGCGGCGAAACGCTCGCCCAGCACGAGGTCGACGGGCAGTCGCAGCTCGCAGTCGGAAGACTCGGCCCGCTCCAGCGCCTCGGCGGCGAGCTTGACGCCCTCCTCCTCGACCAGCGAGTCGCCGGTGGCGATCCCCTGGGCGCGAAAGAAGCTGAAGCACATCGCGCCGCCGATCAGGATCTCGTCGGCGACCTCGAGGAAGCGATCGATCACGCCAACCTTGTCGGTGACCTTGGCGCCGCCGAGGACGACGACCAGCGGGCGCTCCGGGGAGTCGACCACCCGGGTCAGTTCGCTCACCTCGCGCTCGAGCAGCAGGCCCGCGTAGCCGGGCAGCGAGGCCGGCGACGCCGGCGGTGCTGGCGTGGGCGCGGTGGGCGGCGCCGAAGGCGTCGTTGACGTAGACGTCGGCCAGCTTGGCCAGGGCCTCGGCGAGCGCCGCGTCGTTCTCGGTCTCGCCCGGCTCGTAGCGAACGTTCTCCAGCAGCATCACGTCGCCCGAGCCGAGCTCGCCGGCCATCGCCTCGACCTCGTCGCCGACCACGGCCGGCGCCTGCTTGACCTCGGCCCCGATCAGCTCGGCGAGGCGCTCGCCCACCGGCCGCATCGAGAGCGCCGGGTCGACCTTGCCCTTCGGGCGGCCGAGATGCGAGACCAGGACCAGGGCCGCGCCGCGCTCGCGCAGCAGCGCGATCGTCGGCAGCGCCGCGCGGATGCGGGTGTCGTCGGCGACCTCGCCGTCGTCGAGCGGGACGTTGAAGTCGACCCGGACCAGGACCCGCTTGCCCGCGACGTCGGCGTCGCGGACGCTTGCCTTGGAGAAGCTCACCGCTCCGCCCCGACGCGGATCAGAGGACCTTGCCGGCCAGCTCGACGCAACGGTTGGAGTAGCCCCACTCGTTGTCGTACCAGCTGATCACCTTCGCCATGCGACCGTCGCCGATCACCATCGTCGACTGCGCGTCGACGATCGAGGAGTGCGGGTCGCCGACGATGTCGGTGGAGACGATCGGGTCCTCGGTGTAGGCGAGGATGCCCTTCAGCGGGCCGTCCGCGGCCTCCTTCAGGGCCGCGTTGATCTTCTCCTTGTCGAGCGGCTCGGGAGTCGTGAAGACGAGGTCGACGGCCGACCCGGTCGGGACCGGCGCACGCATCGAGAAGCCGTTCAGCTTGCCGTTCAGCTCCGGCAGCACCAGCCCGACCGCCTTGGCGGCGCCGGTCGTCGTCGGGATCAGGTTGAGCGCCGCGGCTCGCGAGCGGCGCGGGTCCTTGTGCGGCATGTCCTGCAGGCGCTGGTCGGCGGTGTAGGCGTGGATCGTCGTCATCAGGCCTTGCTCGATCCCGAACGCCTCGTGCAGCACCTTGGCCAGCGGGGCGAGGCAGTTGGTCGTGCAGGAGGCGTTGGAGATGACGTGGTGGCTCGCCGGGTCGTAGGCGGTGTCGAAGTTGACGCCGAGCGCGACGGTGACGTCCGGTTCGGTCGCCGGAGCCGAGATGATCACCTTCTTGGCGCCGGCCTCGAGGTGCTTGGCGGCGTCCTCGCGCTTGGTGAAGAAGCCGGTCGACTCGATCACGACGTCGACGCCGAGATCACCCCAGGGCAGCGCGGCCGGATCGCGCTCGGAGAGCACCTTCAGCTCCTTGCCGTCGATGCTGAGCGCGCCGTCGCTGGCCTCGACCTCGCCCGGGAACCGGCCGAGGATCGAGTCGTACTTGAGCAGGTTGGCCATCGTGCCGGTGTCGACGAGGTCGTTGACCGCGACGAACTCGAGGTCGGCTCCGGCAGCGTGCGCCGCCCGGAAGACGTTGCGCCCGATCCGCCCGAAACCGTTGATGCCGACCTTCACAGCCATTGAGTCAACCCTCCTGGGAGTTATTTGGGGAGATGTACCGATGTTATGGAGCAACGCCGCCGGGCGGCCGTTGCATCCGACTAGTCGGTCCCGATCGTGATCTCGATCTCGTACCCGTCGGGATCCTTGACGAAAGCCGAGTAGGAGCCGGAGCCGTAAGAGCGGCGCTCGCCCGGCTCGGAGACCTTGGTGCCGCCGGCGTTCATGCCGCCTTCCCAGGCGGCCTTGACGGCGACGATGCCGAGCCCGGAGAAGCTGAGCAGGCCGAAGCCGGCCTTGGGCTCGTGGTGGGAGGCGATGAAGAAGACCGGTTTGGCGATGCCCCAGCCGATCGTTTCGTCCTCCTCGAAATGGCGCCGCCAGCCAAGGGGCGCGAGCAGCGAGTCGTAGAACGACGCGCTCCGCTCAAGGTCAGAGACCTCCAGTAGAACGTGATGCAACATTCGAACCGGGAGGCTATACGGGGCGGGCGGATCAGCCGCCGCGCGGGGTCCAGCGGAAGAAGCGGATCGCCAGCAGCAGGCCGGCCACGCCCCAGACCGCGACGACGGCGAGGTTGCCCCACTGCAGGCCGCCGCCGGCGCTGCCGGGGTCATAGACGTCGAAGAAGGCCTCGAAGAAGTGGCGGATCGGGAAGATGTCGGCGAAGTGGATGACGCCGCTGGGCAGCTGGTCGTCGGGGATGAAGACGCCGGAGAGGAAGTAGAGCGGCAAGAGCAGCGCGTTGACGATCGGCGCCGCCGCGTCCTGCGAGGGAATCGCCGCGGTCAGCGCGATGCCGAGGCAGCAGAAGGCCGAGGCGCCGATCAGCAGTGTGACGACGATCTGCGGCATCTGACCCCAGGGGATCGCGACGCCGTAGAGGACACGGCCGATCAGGGCGAGCAGGGCCAGCATCAGCAGCGCCACCACGGCCGAGTTGCCGACCCGGCCGGCGATGAAGACCCAGGCGGGCATCGGCGTGCCGCGGCCGCGCTTCAGCCGCCCGTCCTCGCGGGCGATCACCAGCGACATCGCCAGCGACTGCATCGTCGCCGAGATCACCGCCAGGGTGATGATCGCCGGCACGTAGTAGGCGGTGGTCTTGATCCCACCGCGCACGTCGACGGTCTGGTCGCCGAAGACGGTGGCGAAGATCAGCAGCAGGACCACCGGGAACATCACGGTGAAGAAGACCGAGGCGGGATTGCGCCAGAAGGCCTTCTGGTCGTAGCGGAACTGGTGGGCGAAAAGGGCGAAGCCGTTCATTCCTCCCCGCCCTCCGAGGTCAGCGAGAGGTAGACGTCCTCGAGGTTGGGACGGGTCACTTCCAGGCCCTCGATCTCCAGGCCCTGCTCGACCGCGCGCCCGGTCAGCTCGTGCAGGTCGGCGACCGGGGTCGTCGTCTCAACCGAGACCTCCTCGCCGCCGAGCCGGTAGCTGATCGTCGTCGGCAGGCTCTCGCGGTCGCCGAGATCGTCCGGCGTACCGCTCGCCACCACCTCGCCGCGCGAGATGATCGTCACCCGGTCGGCGAGGCGCTGCGCCTCGTCCATGTAGTGGGTGGTGAGGAAGACGGTCTTGCCGAGGTCGCGCAGGCCGGCGATCGTCTCCCAGGCCTGGCGCCGGGCCGAGGGGTCGAAGCCGGTGGTCGGCTCGTCGAGGAAGAGCAGCTCGGGGTCGCCGACCAGGGCCATGCCGACGTCGAGGCGGCGCTGCTGGCCGCCGGAGAGCTTGCTGGCGCGCACGTCGGCCTTGCCGCCCAGACCGACCAGCTCGACCACCTCGTCGACCGGCCGCGGGGCGCTGTAGTAGCCGGCGTAGAGCCCGAGCGACTCGCGCACGGTCAGGTAGGGATCGAGCCGGCAGTTCTGCAGGACGATGCCGATCCGCTCGCGCCAGGCGCGGCCGCCGTGCTGCGGGTCCTCGCCCAGCACCGAGACCTCTCCCCCGCTGCGCTTGCGGTAGCCCTCGAGGATCTCCACCGTCGTCGTCTTGCCGGCCCCGTTTGGGCCGAGGAAGGCAAACACCTCGCCGGCCTGCACCTCGAGGTCGATGCCGCGCACCGCCTCGAAATCGCCATAGCTCTTGCGCAGCCCACGAATCGATATGACGGGATCGGCCAAGGCGGTCGGCGATTCTATGGACGTACCTGACGGGGTCCAGACGTTGTCAGGCAAGGACGCAGGGAGCGCGGCGTGCTCTGCACGTAAGCGACCGAGGACGCCGCATGGCGACGTCTGGACCCCGTCAGGCGTCTGGCTCGGTGTCGCGGTGCTTGACGTGGACGATCACGTCGTCGCGGCCCTCAGCTCGCGGCGGATGCGGTCCGCCACGGTGATCGAGCGATGGCGCCCGCCGGTACAGCCGATGGCGATCGTCAGGTGGCTCTTGCCCTCGGTGACGTAGGCGGGAACGAGGAACTCGAGCAGCGGCAGCAGGCGGCCGTAGAACTCGCCCGCCTGGGTGCCCGCCTCGACGTACTCGCGCACCCGTTTGTCGAGGCCGGTCAGCGGACGCAGATCGTCGACGTAGTGCGGGTTGGGCAGGAAGCGCACGTCGAGGGTGAGGTCGGCGTCGCGCGGCGGCCCGTTCTTGAAGCCGAAGGTGAGCAGGGTCAGCGCCATCTTGCCGCTCTCGTGTCCGTCGAGCATTTCCTCGGCGATGCGGCGGCGCAGCATGCCACCGGTCAGGTCGCTGGTGTCCATCACCATGTCGGCGCGCTCGCGCAGCGGCGCCAGCAGCTCGCGCTCGGCACGGATACCGTCGACGATGCGGCCTTCCGGCGCCAGCGGGTGGCGGCGGCGGGTCTCCTTGTAGCGGTCGACCAGGGTCTCCTCGTCGGCCTCGAGGAAGAGCACGGTCGGCTTCAGCCCGTCGGCCTGCGAGGTCGTCGAGCACCTGCAGCAGGTCATCGAAGTAATCGCCACCGCGCACGTCAGAGACGACCGCGGCGCATTCGACCCCGCTGCCCTCGTGGCGGAAGAGCTCGCCGAGGCTGCCGATCATCCGCGGCGGCAGGTTGTCGACGCAGAAGTAGCCGCTGTCCTCGAAGGCGGCGATCGCTTCCGACTTGCCGGCGCCGGAGTGGCCGGTGATCACGACCAGGGTCACCTCGCGGTCAGGCGAATCGCCGTCGCGCTGCGCCCCCACTTTCTCGGCTTCTCCCGCCTTCGCCATCAGCCAGTCCTGTTGAGCTGCTCGTGGATCTCACGGGCTACCTTGCCAGGCACGCCGGGCACCATTTCAAGTTCCTCGCGGCTGGCGGCGACGAACCGCTCTGGAGAGCCGAAGTGCTGCAGCAGTGCCCGCTTGCGGACCGGCCCGACGCCCTTCAACTCGTCGAGTACCGAGCCGGTCATCGCCCGGTCGCGGCGACCGCGGTGATGTTCGATCGCGAAGCGGTGCGCCTCGTCGCGCACCCGCTGCAGCAGCTTCGAGGCTTCCGACTCGGCCGGCAGGTCGATCGGCGCCGAGCGGCCGGGGACGAAGACTTCCTCCTCGCGCTTGGCGAGGCCGATCACGGTGACGCCACGCTCGACGAACGGCTGCAGCACCCGCATCGCCGCCGAGAGCTGCCCCTTGCCGCCGTCGATCATGACCAGCGAGGGCAGCGAGGCGAAGCTCTCGTCGCGTTTGCCGTCGTGCGGCGAGAGGTCGACCTGCTCGAGGTAGCGGTTCATCCGCCGCCCCAGCACCTCTTCCATCGAGGCGAAGTCGTCGGGGCCGAGCGTTCGCTCGCCCCGCACCCGGAAACGCCGGTAGTCGGCCTTCTTCGTCGCACCCCCCTCGAACACCACCATCGAGGCAACGGTGTGCTCGCCGCCGAGGTTGGAGATGTCGAAGCCCTCGATCCGCACCGGCAGCTCCTGCATGCCGAGCGCCTCGCGCAGGTCGGCGAGCGACTCGACCCGGCGCTGGCGGCGGTGCTCGCGGCGCAGCCGGTCCTGGTCGAGGGCGAGGCGGGCGTTGCGCTCGGCCAGCTCGCGCAGTCGGCGCTTGTCGCCGCGCTCGGCCACCCGCACCTCGACCGCGCTGCCGCGCCGCTCGCTCAGCGCCGCCTCGAGCAGCTCGACCCGGTCGCGCAGGTAGGGGCCGACGACGATCGTGCGCGGCATCGCCGGCGAGGCCGAGTAGTACTGGCCGACGAACTCCTCCGCCACCTCGGCCAGGTCGCGTTCGGCCTGGTTGTCGAGGTAGAAGCTCTGGCGCTCGGCGAGGATCCCGTCGCGGACCTGGAAGACCTGGGCGTTGGCGTCCTGCCCCTCGGCGGCGACGCCGATCAGGTCGGCGGTGCCGACCGTGCCGCCGGCGACGCGCTGGCGCTCGAACAGCGACTGGATCGCCTTCAGCCGGTCGCGGTGCAGGGCGGCGCGCTCGAACTCGCGCTCGGCCGCCGCCGCCTCCATCTTCGCCTGCTCGTCGGCCTCGACCTGGCGGTAGCGGCCGGAGAGGAAGTCGACGATCGCGTCGATGTTGTGCCGGTACTCCTCCTGCGCTGACGTAGCCGACGCAGGGCGCCCCGCAGCGCTTGATGAAGTAGTCGAGGCAGGGACTGCCGGAGCGGCGCCCGGGCTCCTTTCCCTCGCAGGTGCGGAACTGGAACAGCTTGCCGAGCAGGTCGAGGGTCTCGCGCACCCGCTTGGCACTGGAGAAGGGGCCGAAGTAGGCGCGGCCGGAGCGGTGCTTCTCGCGGGTGAAGTAGACCCGCGGGTAGTCCTCGTCGAGGCTGACGCAGACGTAGGGGTAGGACTTGTCGTCGCGCAGGCGGATGTTGAAGCGCGGCCGGTGGCGCTTGATGAAGCTCTGCTCGGCCAGCAGCGCCTCGGCCTCGGTCGCGGTGACCATGCACTCGATCTGGTCGACGCGCGAGGTGAGGCGCGAGTTCGCCGCCGGAGAAGTGCGAGCCGATCGCGCTTGCGGATCGAGCGCGCCTTGCCGACGTAGAGGATCTCGCCGTCGGCGGCGTGGAAGAGATAGACCCCCGGCGAGTCGGGCAGCTCGCGGCGCTGCTGCGCGATTCGTTCCGCACGCGAGAGCCCTGCCGCTGTCGCCTCCGCTGCACAGACCAAAGGGTAGGCTCCTGGCCACCCGGCCAACTTGACGCAAGATCACGGAGAGAGCGCGATGACCACGCAGACCGAGCCCCTGACCAGCAGCCCGCCCGAGCTGAACACGCTGAAGATCGAAATCGATGACGGCGCCACATCGGCACCCTCACGCTCGACCGGCCCGACGCCTTCAACGCGATGAGCCCGGAGATGATCGGCGAGATGACCGTCGCCTTCGCCTGGCTCGCCGACCAGGCGCCGCTGCGGGCGCTGATCGTCACCGGCGCCGGCAAGGCCTTCTGCGCCGGCGGCGACGTCAACTGGTTCAAAGACCGGGGTCGAGAGCGAGGAGATCGACCTGCCCTTCGCGAAGTGCGGCGCGGCGCCGAGGCGCTGCACGCGGCGATCGTCGACCTGCGCCGGATCCCCTACCCGGTGATCGCGGCGGTCAACGGGCCGGCGGCCGGGGCGGGCTTCTCGCTGGCGCTCGCCTGCGACACCCGGATCGCCTCCGAGACGGCCTTCTTCGCCTGCGCCTACGGCCGCATCGGCGCCTCCCCCGACGGTGGCATGACCTACTTCCTGCCGCGCGTGGTCGGGCCGAGCCGGGCGCTTGAGATCCTCCTCAACGACCCCAACATGACCGCCCAGGACGCACTGGCCGAGAAACTGGTCGCCGAGGTCGTCGCGCCGGACGAGCTGATGGACCGCGCGCGGGCCAAGGCCGAGAAGCTGGCGGCAAAGGCCCCCCACTACGTGCGGATGGCGAAGATGCTGGTCGGCGGCAGCATCGAGCACACCCTCACCGAGCACCTGCAGCTGGAGCGGCACGGGATCGCCGACAGCATGGCCACCGAGGACCTGCGCAACGGCGTCGAGACCTTCTTCGGCGGCGGCACGCCCGAGTTCAAGGGCCGCTGAACCGGCCTCGCTCATAGGTCGTATGCAGCTATTACAGTCCCCTCTGAGCATTCTTCCCCCTAGGAAAGGATCCCCAGTCATGAAGAAGGTCGCCGCGCTACTCGCACTCGCCCTCGCATCGGTCGCCCTCGTCGCCTGCGGAAGCAGCAGCGACAACTCCACGACGACGACCGAGCGGCGGCGAATCCACCAGCGGCGCCACCGCGGGCGGCAGCAAGGAAGAAAGCAGCGGTGGCGGCGGCTCGACCGTCAAATTCGAAGCCGACCCGGGCGGAGAACTCGCCTACACGACCACCAAAGCCACGGCCAAAGCCGGCAAGGTGACGGTCGACTTCAACAACCCCCAGGCACTGACCCACGACGTCGCGATCGAAGACTCAAGCGGCAAAGAAGTCGGCGCAACCGAACTGATCGCCAGTGGCGAAGACTCGACCACGGTCGACCTCAAACCGGGCACCTACACTTCTTCTGCACCGTCCCGGGCCACCGCGAAGCGGGCATGGAAGGCACCTTACCGTCAAGTAGGCAGGTCTCGACTTTGGCGCCCGTCCGGAGGGCGGGCGCCATCGCTCAATCCTCCTTCCGCGCGAGGCGTTCGCGGGTCGCCACTGGGCTCTCCCTCCCGCAACCACACGATCCCGGGTTTCTCCGGCGTCGCTCGCGCGATCATCTCGATCGACTCTCGTCGCGTCAGGTCGCGCTCCGTTCTCCGCACGAGCGAGCGGTCGCCGGGGAGGCGGAGTAGCAGAGCAAAGTCGGTGTAGTCGGGGTGTGTGCGGATCTCCTCGGGGACGAAGCGCAGCGCCGTCCACGAGCCCGGCCCACGAGGACGACCGCGCATGTCGACAACGGCCGCGCACGAGCCCGAGATGCTCGGCATCGAAACGATCAGGGTCTCCTCCAGCGGCATCGTGCACTCGAAGGCAGTCCACTTCGGCGGCGCCAGGAGAGCAACTCCGATCACGGGATGGTCGTCCGACACGACGAGCACTTCGTCGTCCTGCTCGAAGGCGGGCGGAGGAGGAATCGAGCTGGGAGCAGGCTCGCGCGCCGCTTTGCGCGCCGCGTTCTCCAGCGCCATGGTCGGGTCGGGCTCGACCGAGGACCCTATGCCACCGCTGTGTTTGATCAGCGCCAGGCCGACCGCTGTCGATCGAGTCGATCGCGATGCGCAGGTCTTCCTCAGCGCCATCGCAGAACGGCGGCTGCTCTGACCCGCACGGGCAAGGCAACGGCGTTCAGCTCGCGAATGATCTGGTAGGACACTCGAGCTCCCCCAGAGCTCATCCGGAACCTCGGCATCGGCGAACACTGCCTCGTACTCGTCCCAGCGCGCGGTCCGCAGCGGTCTCCGGGGAGGACGCCCAGTGACGCTGCTCTTCGACCCGTCTCGCAATATCGCACAGGTCTTGGTCAGCTCCTCCTGGATCAGGCGCGAGGCTCGCTTGAACTCGCGGCGGCGCGCCTGCCTACCACGGGAGGTGTCAACGAACCAGCCGGCCAGGCCCGTCACGACGTCGCCGGCGACCACCCCTACGAGTCCAACCAGCAGCTGCGACATCTCCGCTGACATTTACCAGTCTGCCGGCGATTGACGCACGAGTTCCAGCGAAGGCGCCGCCGGCCATTTCCTTGAGGCAGCGCTGGCCAGTCGGTCGGAGCCATCACGCGGGTGACACTGTCACCGACGAAGCACGGCTTCTCGTTGCCCTCGACCTCGAGGGTGAAGCGGGTAACCACCTGCCACCAGCCGCCGCCCTTCTCGTCGACCGAAACGACCTCGGCGCGGCCGCGGACCCGGGCGTCGACCGGGACCGGCGCAGGGAAGCGGATCTTGTCCCAGCCGTAGTTGACGCCGAGAGCGAAGCCGGTCGAGGAGATCAGCTCCTTGCGGAAGCCGTCGACCAGCGAGAGTGTCAAGTTGCCGTGGGCGATCGTCGTGCCGAAGGGGCTCTCCGTCTTGGCCCGCTCGACGTCGACGTGGATCCACTGGTCGTCGCCCGACAGCGCGGCGAAGGTGTCGATGTTCTCCTGGGTGACGGTGCGCCACTCGCTCGGGCCGATCTCCTGCCCGAGCAGTGCCTGCATTCCCTCGACACCCTGTACCTCGACGGTTGCCATCGGCGGGCAGTCTACGTGCAGAGCCGCAAGCCGCAGCGGCGCATGGCGGGCGATTGTGAGGAAGTCGGCGTCCTCGCAGAGCAGCTCGGCGTCGGTGCGGATCGCTACCGCGGCGATCAGGCAATCGGTGAGCTTGCGCGGCGTCTCGCCTCCGCGGCGACAGAGCCGGTACAGCTCGGCGGCGCTCTCGTAGTCCGCGGGACCCTCCACGGCGAGAAACTCCAGGCCGTAGAGCAGGCGTCGCAGCCGATCGCGGTCGGCCTCGTCGCGGGCGCCGGCGAGGATCTCCATCACGATCGCATCGGTACTCGCCAGGTCGTCCCCCTCCTGCAGTGCCGAGCGCAGCCGCAGGTGGGCTGGGCTGCCGGTGGCGCGGAGAAACTCAACCCAGGCAGAGCTGTCGACGAGGATCACGGCTCCGGAATCTCTTCCGGGCGAACGGATCTCGCAGAGGTCGCCGGCCCAGCCGGTCCCCTCCGTCGCCAGCGCCTCCTCGCGGCCCATCGGCTCGCCGACGAGCTTGCGCAGGGCCAGATCGACGGCCTCGCGCTTGCTGCGCAGCCGATAGAGCCGCATCGCGCGATCGATCAGCTGGTCGTCGATCTCGATGTTCGTCCGCGCCCACTACACCAGGATACACCTTCGGGTGTACTGGATCGCGGGCTGCTGCCAGTCCGCTCGCCAACTCACGCCACCAGCCTCACTTCGAAGGCTCGGGACCCAGCGCCCCGGCGCCGCCGAGTAGGGCGAGGATGCGGCTGACGTAGGCGTCGTCTCGGGGATCGCGGGGACGCAGTGGCAGGCTTCGACCGGGGCGGGGCCGGCGTTGTAGGCGGCGAGGGCGAGTTGGGGGGAGCCGAACTGGCGGATCAGGTCCGACATCAGGTGAGCCTGGGCGTCGATCGCTTCCACCGGGTCGAAGGGGTCGTTCAGGCCATAGGCGGATGCCGTGGATGGGATGAACTGGGCTATGCCCTGGGCGCCCGCCGGAGAGGACGCGAAGGGGTTGAAGTTTGACTCGGCCATCAGTTGGGCGGCGAGAAGGGCAGCGGAGACGTTCCAATGGGTGGCGGCACGGAGCAGTGGCGCCCGGAAGCGGAGCCGGGACGAAGGCGGGAAGGCCGGCAGCCCCGGAGAGCTCCCATCGCTCCGCCGGCGACCATCGCGGTACGACTGAATTGCCCGCCGCAGAACAGGGCGGCGGCCCCGCGTCGAAGCCGAAATGCCACCCCTCCCAGCTGGTAGCGCTGGACAAAGCCGAAGCGACTGGCCTTGGCCGCTAGCCAGCCGTATGCGGCTTCGGGCCCAAGGTCAAGCTCGGTGGCGCAGCGGTGCAGCGACTGACCTGGTAGCGCCACCCACTTTGGGTCGGGGTGGGCGGCGAATAGCGCTGCCTGTTCGGCGTCAGAGCGGAAGCCGGATTGACGATTAAGGCGAGCCCGTCGGCCGCGTGCCGCCGCCGCCATGCGATCAAAAGCGGCCGCCACATCCGGGCGCATCCCCTCCCCTTGCCTGTATTTGAGCGTACCGCTGTAGCCACCGCCCCTAGCCATCGTCGGCATCGAGCCAGCCGGAGAACCCGCGGCGGCGCCGGCTTCGGCGATCGCGGAGGTTTCGGTGTGGACTTGCCGGTCGCCGATGTCGATGCGGGCGACCACGATCGCCTTGGCGCGAACCGGGGCGAATGAGGTCGCGTCCGGGAACTCGAGTCGCAGACGCGCCGCACCGACACCGTTTGCCCGCGCGGCGTCGAGCGCCGCCGTTCGGGCCCGCACCAGGTAGGCGGCCTTCTTGATGTGGTGGGGTTCGGCAGACCGTTCGGCAACGCCGGCAGCGAGAGCAGTCGCGGCAGGTCGTCGCGCATCGAACGCGCTGCCGAGATCGCCGCCAGGTCCGCTGCCCGCTGCACCCTCCCCTTCCCGGTCACCGCACCAGCAATCGCGACCAATGCCAGCGCCGCGGCGATCAGGGCGAAGGCCCCGCCAAGTGCCAACGGCAGTGCCTGTCCCTCCTCGTCCTGGCTCCCATGGCCCACCCTGCCCAGCGAGGCGCGCCTGTGGCGCGCAAAATCGCGCGTCTCGTGCCAACTCGTGGACCGAACTTTTCGGCGCCCCGCCGTAGACCCGACGAACGACCAATCCGAGCCGAGGAGGCCCCGATGCCACAGCCCAGCACTTTTCGCTTCTCGATCACACGTCCCGCGCACCTGGTTGTGCTTTCCCTGCTCTCGCGGTTGCCGCGATCGCGCCAGTGCCAGCGCGCAGACGGACCAAGCGCGTCGTCAAAGAGGCCACGAATGCCAAGCTCGGCAAGACCGTGCTGACAACGCCAAGGGCCGCACCCTCTACAGCCTCAGCGTCGAGACCAACGGCAAGTTCATCTGCACCGGCTCCTGCCTCTGGATTGGCACCCGCTGATCGTGCCGGCCGGGATCAAGCCAACCGGCCCGGTCAAGCTCGGCACGATCGAACGACCCGAAGGCGGCACCCAAGTCACCTACAAAGGCCGCCCGCTCTACCGCTTCGAGGCAGACGCAAAGGCCGGCGACGTCAACGGCGAGGGCATCAAGGACGTTGGCACCTGGCATGCCGCGACACCTCCGCAGCCCAAGGCCGAACCGACGCCGCAGCCTCAGCCCAACCCGGAAAACCCCTACGGCTACTGACCGGCGACTCGGTAGCTAGGGCTGCCCCGGAGGGAGCCCCTTCTTTCTGATCTCGACTGCCGCCGCGGCGATGCCCTGCTCGAGCTCGTTGGCGTCGGCGGCGATCGAGACCCTCTCCACCTTGCGGCGGTGGATGAACGGCAGGTGGTCGATGAGCCAATTGAGCGCTTCCCAGACCCGCTCGCCGGCCAACTCCGCCCCTTCCGCTTCCCCCTCCCTGAGCTCGGTCAGCGCCGGCACCGTCGCAAGCGGGTCGGTGAGATGCCTGCGGATCTGCCTCGCCCACCACTCGACGGCGCCATCGACGGCGCTCTCCGGCACCACCGGTGCCGGGCGCGGCGAGGGCTCGGTCAAGAGGTGCCCCAGGTGCGCGGCCGAAGCCACCCTCGCCGGCAGGCCCGCGAAGTTGCCGTCGGCGAAGCGCAGCAGAATCGTCTTGATCAGGCTCGTGTGGTCATAGAGGAAGCGGAGGTCGTTGTCCTGCGCGGAGCCGTAGGCCGTTTCGCGCCCGACGTATGGCGAAATGACGATCGCCGGGACCCGCGGACCGAAAGTGCCGAACTCGGCGCGGCGGGTGAACTCGGCCGGAAGGCCGTCGCCGGGATGGCGATGGTCGTAGAAGCCACCGTGCTCGTCGTAGACGACCACCAGCATCGTCTTCTCCCAGAGCGCCGGCCTCGACCTCAGCATGCTGTAGATCTTCAGCACGAAGCTCTGCGCCGCCATCACGTCGGTGGGCGGGTGATCGTCGTCGGCGCCCGAGAGCCCGCCCAGGTCGACGAAGTTTGGATCGATCCAGGCAACGGCCGGGAGCCTTTCATCCTTGATGTCGCCGAACAACGTGGCGGGCTGAAGCGCGGTCGGCTTTTCGACGTGGGCGAAGTTTTCCTCCCAGCCGACCCGGTAATGGTCGTCGACGAGGCGTAGCGACCCCGGGTCGGATGAGTACCAGCGCCAACTGACGCTCTCGGGCAGCGAGCGCACGAAGGAGTGGCGCGAGTAGAGCGGCAGGGTGAGGTTGTTCTTTTCCCTCGCTTCGCCGGTGAGTGAGGCGATCCGGTTCGGCCAGGTGGAACCCGGGACGGAGCAGAACCAGCGATCGCAGACGGCGAACTCGCTGGCGAGGAAGTCGAAGACGGGCGCGTTGGCGGCGGACTGATAGCGCATCGGATCGGCCGGTTTCGGCGCCGTGGCCTCGGGGTTGCGCGTCGCCATGTAGTCGCTGACGAAGCCGCCCATCTCATTCGCCATCTGCTTTTCAACGCCCTCTCCCGAGTGATCGGGGTCCTGCGACTTAACCAGCCGGCGGTTGCCAAAGGGCTCGATCGGGTATTTCTCGCCGCCGTATTCGTTGAAGTTCCGAGCCGGGCCGATGAGCCCGTCGATGTCCGTCCGTCCCGCGCCACCTTCTGCCGGCGGCAGCGAGAGATGGCCGAGCATGTGGTCGAAGGAGCGGTTCTCCAGCATCAGCACGACGATGTGATCTACCTTTTTGAGGTTCTCGAGCGCCGTGTCCGTGGCCATTCGAGTGACCCTAGCCGGATGCCACGGAAGAGGTCAAGTACTCTGACTAATCAGCGCGAGCGCACAGCCTCGACCGTCTGCCTCAGCGTCGCGCGGGCGTCGTGGTGCGGCATCCAGTGCAGCTTGCGCCGGGCGCGCGCGGTGTCCATCAGCACCGGCCGGCGGACCGCCTCGATCCAGGCGGCCTCGTCGGGCAGGAACGGCATCAGGGCGACGGCCTCGGCGGCGACCCCAACAGCGAGGTGCGGCGCCGGCACCGCGTGCCAGCCGAGCGCGTGGGCTAGATCGGTGATCGTCAGCTGCCCCGGTCCAGCGAGGTTGTAGACGCCGGGATCGCCGTGGCCGACGACCGCGGCGCAGAGGGCAGCAGCGACGTCGTCGTGATGGACGAGCTGGAAGGGCACGCCGGGATCGGGCAGCACCGGGCGCAGCTCGGGTACCTTGCCCAGCGCCCAGCGCAGCGGACCGGGAATCCGCTGGCCGACCGCGAGCAGCGGGATCAGGTCGAGCAGCAGCGTCGCTTCCGGTCCGGCGACGATGCAGGGGCGGAAGACGTAGGCGTCGGTGTCTGAGTCCTCGAGCGCGGCGGCGAGCTCGGCCTCGACCGCTGCCTTGTGGGCGGAGTAGGGATGGCGCGAAGTGCCGCGCACCGGCTCATCCTCCTCGAGCAGGGCGGGCATGCCGCGGTGAAAGCCGTATGCGGCGACGGATGACGTGTAGACGAGCCGCTTCGCGCCGGCCGCCGCGGCGGCCTCGAAGACATTGCGCGAGCCGGTCAGGTTGACTTCGCGACTCTCGCTGCCACCGGCGACGATCGCGAAGGCGAGGTGGACGACGACGTCGGCATCGGCGACCAGCTCGTCGACGGCGTCCCGATCGAGCACGTCGCCGCGCCGGTACTCGGTCTTCTCCCAGCCGTGCCCGGCCAGGTCAAATGGCCGCCGCGCCATGCCGATCACCCGCTCGATTTCAGGCAGCCGCTCGAGGGCGGAAATAAAGGCCCTGCCGATCTCACCCGTGGGCCCGGTTACCGCGACGGTCAGCATGCGGCGATTCTGGCGGAACGCGGGGCACAGACGGCGGCCAAGCCGCGCCCGTGCAAGAGACGACTCCTCAGGCGCCGACGTCGACGATCTCGATCAGCTCCTCGAGGCCGCGGAGATCCTTGGCGTTCAGGGTGTAAAGAGGGAAGTCATATGCCAAGGCAGTGGCAGCGATCATCAGATCGACGGCTCGAGACCCCCGCGGCTTTCGGCCCCTGCGAGACGACCGCCACATAGACGGGCCCGTAGGCGCGCGCGCAGGCGGAGTCAAAGGGCACCGCTTCGACGCCCGTCTCGAAGCGCTGGAGGCGATGCTGGCGTCGCGCCCGTTCCATCTCATCCGCGACAGCGTGTGGCCCGGCGGTCAGCTCTGCCAACGTCAAGGACGAAATCGAGATCTCGGCCGGAAGTCGGGCAGGGTCCACCGCGTCGATACCGATCACCACCGATGTGTCGATCAGACCACGCCCCCCGGGGGCTCAGCCACGGGGCGTAGGATCCTGATCGGCGTAAGCGTCGATATCTTGCCGGAACTTCTCGTAGTCGATCTGCGGAGCTCCCTCGAAGGCGGCAAGAAAGACGTCGCGGGGGATGTATTGCCGCGGTTTGTACGGGCGCAGCTCACCGACCGGCTTCCCGTTGCGGGTCACGATGAAGTCCTCGCCTTCGTCGAGGGCCCTCATGATCTCGCCGCTGTTGTTGCGAAGTTCTCGCTGGGTCAGTTTCTTGGTCATCAAGGGCATCGTAGCACCGGTGCTCCAGTCTGATTTTCGTTTTCCAAAAGAGACTCGGCCAAGCCAGTGGGCAGGCCTCCCGGAGTGGCGGAAGGCAGGACCCCGAACAGCGCACGGCGGGCGGGGACCCAGCCGAGCGCGCGCTTTCAGGACCTTCGCGCGCAGGCCGTGGGCGACCAGATCGCGGACCGCAAGCGCGGTGAGGGCGCGGTCGGCCTCGAGGTCGGCGCGGAGCAGTACGCCGGTGAGCCGAATGCCGGCATCGGCGAGCGCCTCCTGGAGCCGCGCCGGCGGAAGATGGACGACCGCGACCGAGTCGCGGACCAGCGGCAGCGCCGCGCGCACACTCTCGAGTGCCTCCGCCTCGTCAGCGACAGCGAGGTGGCAGGTCTGCCCGCGCGAGGCCGCGCGCAGCCGCGGTAGGTGAACCGCGAGCCGCTCCTCCAAGCTGACGCGCAGCGGCCGAGGCGACCAGGGTCGGGCGCGGCGGCGCGGCCGCCGACGTCGATCAACAGTCCCGGCCGATCCGGCTCCGAGCCGGCGCAGGCGAGCGCCGCTGCCGCCGCCTTCGAGCCACTCGCGTCGCCAACCGCGGTGACGAGGATCACGCTCTCGCTCATCGCGATGCCTTCCTGGCGAAGGCGGAGCTGGTGACCGCGAGGTGCTCGGCCAGCGACGGAAACGGCGATGGCGGGGTCAGGCGCACCGTGACCTCTCCCCCGTGCACCGAGACCTCGCTGTCGTCGCCGGCCCAGCCCGGCAGGGCCTCGCGCGACCGCGCCCCTTGCCGGCCTCCCGGCGGCTAGCGCCAGCGCCCCCGCCTCGGCGGCACCGTCGGCAAGCGTCAGGGCGTAGCCGACGGCAAGGAGCTGCAGTGCGAGCAGCCCCGCCAGCAGCAGCGCTGGGATCGCGGCAACGAGCTCCACGGTCGCCTGTCCCGCCCTCCCTACCCATCGCCCAGCGCCGTCTTCGCCCCGACCATCAGCCGCGGCATCCCCGGCAGCAGGCGCGGGATCGCCACCCGCACGGAAACGGCACCCGAATCGCCCACCTCGGCGCCGGACCGCAGCGACGGTGGCAGCGCCCGTCGCGCCGCCGCCGTCGCGTCGCCGCCGACGAGCGCCGCCCGCGCTCCCGCCCGGGCCGCCACTCCCGCCGACCACAGCGCCTGGCCGGCGAGGCCGATCTGTGCCGCCACCAGGACCGCCAGCAGCAGGAAGGGAACCACCGCGATCAGCTCGACCGAGGCGGTCCCTTCCTCCCTGTGGCCTGCGCTGCTGAGCGGTCGGTGACGGCACACGGCGACCGTTGCAGCCGCGAACGCGCGCGTGGCGCGCTCAAGCGCGCGAATCAGTCACGACTTCAGCCTCAGTAGGAGTTCGCGTCGATCCAGATCCGCCAGATCGCCGCGATCGAGGCGCCGAGCAGGACGATCCAGACCAGAGTGCCGCCGCCGCTGGAGAAGAGCTCGTCGCTGCCGGCGATCAGCAGCGCGAGCATGCCCAAGGCGCCGTAGAGGATCGCCCGCCGGGAGTCGCTCAGCGTCGCCAGGGTGAGCTGGTTCTGGCGGCCGAGCACGAACACCATCCAGGCGATCGCCGCGAGGAAGCCCATCGTGATCGCGGTCAGGACCGCTTCGGCGAAGTTGCCGCCCGAAGGGGCGAAGGCGACGAACAGCGCCAGCAGCATGATGATCGCGACATCGCGCAGGGTGCGCACAGGAAAAATTCTACGCACCGGGCGATCCGCTCACTTGCGCGTCATCACGACGATGCCGAAAGCGACCGCCGCCAGGGTGACCAGCATGGCCAGGCCGGCCAGCGCCGCCGCCGCCCCCGCGGCCAGCGGACGCTCGTTGCGGCTGAGGTCGGCGAAGCGGGCGACGCCCCAGATCGCGACCGAGAAGACGACCGTGACCCCGACGCCGGCGACCAGCGAGGCGATCACCGTCTCCAGCAGCTGCTTGGTCTCGACCACGACCGCCATCGCTCAGCCCGCGGGCACCGGGGCGCCCTCGCGCGAGCGGCGAGCGAAGACAGCGAAGATCAGCGAGAGCGACATCAGCGTCACCAGGACCGGACCGAGGGCGCCGCTGCCGAAGATCGCGGTCAGGCCGTAGGCGAGCGCGCCGATCGCCGCCGCGGCCGGCAGCGTCAGCAGCCAGGCGGTGACGATGTTGCCGGCCACCCCCCAGCGCACCGCCGAGACCCGCTTGCCGGCGCCGGCGCCCATCACGCCGCCGTTGATCACGTGGGTGGTCGAGAGCGGGAAGCCGAAGTGGGTCGAGGCGAGGATCACCGTCGCGCCCGCGCCCTGGGCGGAGAAGCCCTGCGCCGCGTCCATCTTGATGATCCGGGTGCCGGTCGTGCGGATGATCCGCCAGCCGCCGCTGTAGGTGCCGAGGGCGATCGCGGTGGCCGAGGAGACGATCACCCAGGTCGGCGGATCGGCGTTGGCGCCGAGCGTGCCGTTGGCGACCAGGGCGAGGGTGATCACGCCCATCGTCTTCTGCGCGTCGTTGGTGCCGTGGGCCAGCGCCAGCAGGCCGCCGGAGATGATCTGCCCGTAGCGGAAGCCGCGGGTCACCATTCCCGGCCGCTGCCGGCCGACGACCCGGTAGACCAGCCCGATCGCGATCCCGGCGACGACGAAGGCGAGGATCGGCGCGATCACGGCCGGGATCAGGACCTTGCCGACCAGGCCGTCGGCGAGCACCGCGTCGAAGCCGGCCGCCGCCACGGCCGAGCCGACGACGCCGCCGATCAGCGCGTGCGAGGAGCTGGACGGCAGGCCGAAGGACCAGGTGATCAGGTTCCAGGCGATCGCCCCGATCAGCCCGGCGAAGACGATCGTCGGCGTGATCACGGCCGAGTTGACGACGTCGTTGGCGACGGTCGCCGCGACCGAGATCGAGATGAAGGCGCCGAGGAAGTTGAGCAGCCGAGGCGATCCCGATCGCCACCGAGGGCCGCGCCGCCCCGGTCGAGATCGAGGTGGCGACGACGTTGGCGGTGTCGTGAAACCCGTTGGTGAAGTCGAAGGCGAGCGCCGTGCCGACGACGATGACCAGAATGACGTCAGAGCTCATCTGACGGCGTCACGAATTCTTGATGACGATGCCCTCGATTATCTGGGCAGCCGTCTCGGTCGCGTCGATCGCGTTCTCGAGCACGGCGAACATGTCCTTCCAGCGGATCACGACCATCGGGTCGATCCCGTTGGAGAAGAGCGAGGCGACGGCGTCGCGGGAGATCCGGTCGCCCTCGTTCTCCAGGCGGTGGATCTCGATCCAGTATTTGTCGAGGTCCTTGAACTCGGGCAGGTGCTCGAGCCCCTCGGCGAGCTGCTCACAGGCCCCGACCAGGACTTTGGTCAGCGCCTGGGCCTGCGACATCGGCGCCTCGATCTTGTAGAGGCCGAGCAGGTCCGCCGCCTCCTCGGTGTAGTCGACGATGTCGTCCATCTGCGTCGCCAGCCCGTAGATGTCCTCGCGGTCGATCGGGGTGACGAAGGTCGAGTTGAGGCGTTTGATGATCGTCGTGGGTGATCCGGTCGCCCTCCTGCTCGGCCTTGAAGATCTCCTGGGCGAGACCGTCGTCGTCGGGCCAGGACCCCATCATCTGGTCGAGCAGCCGCGAAGCCTCGAGGGTGTTCTGCCCGGCCTCGATGAAGAGGTCGAAGAAGGTGCGATCGCGAGGCAGGAGGGAGAGGCGCACGGCCCGGCAATCCTATTGATAGAGGCGGGCGCGCCCTGCTCAGCCGGCGGTGGCGGCGAGCTGCTCGGCGGCGCGGGCGGCGTGGCGCTCGCGCAACTCCTCCTGGACGCTGCGCCGCTGCCCGTTTTCCGGCTCGCAGCCGGGTCCAGGCGCCCTCGGCATCGAGCTCCCAGGCGTTGGCGTTCTCGGCGAAGCAGCGCTCCAGCACGTCGAGCAGCTCGGCTTTCAGGCCCGGGTCCTCGACCGGCGTCACCAGCTCGACCCGGCTGTCGAGGTTGCGCGGCATCAGGTCGGCGGAGCCCATCAGCACGCGCGTGCTCCTCGCCGCGCTGGAAGGTGTAGACGCGCGAGTGCTCGAGGAAGCGGCCGACGATCGAGATCACCCGGATGTTCTCCGAGACCCCGGGCACGCCCGGCCGCAGGCAGCAGATGCCGCGCACGTTGAGGTCGACCCGCACGCCCGCCCGCGAGGCCTCGTAAAGCGCCCGGATGCAGGCGGCGTCGACCAGCGAGTTCATCTTCAGCGCGATCCGCGCCTCTTCGCCGGCCCGGTGCGCCTCGACCGTGCGTCTCGATCTCCTCGATGATGCGATCGCGCATCGTCGTCGGCGAGACCAGGACCTTGCGGTACTCGGCCGGGCGCCCGTAGCCGGTGAGGAAGTTGAACATCTCGGCGACGTCGGCGCCGATCTCCTCGTCGGCGGTGAAGAGGCCGAAGTCGGTGTAGAGGCGGGCGGTCTTGGGGTGGTAGTTGCCGGTGCCGATGTGGACGTACTCGCGCACCCGGTCGCCCTCGCGACGGGCGACGACGATCGCCTTGACGTGGGTCTTCAGGCCGGGGATGCCGTAGACGACGTGGACGCCGGACTCCTCCAGCGACTTCGCCCAGTGGATGTTGGCCTCCTCGTCGAAGCGGGCCTTCAGCTCGACCATGCAGACCGCCTGCTTGCCGCGTTCGGAGGCGCGGATCAGGCCCGGGACCAGTGGCGAGTCGTCGCTGGTCCGGTACACCGTCTGCTTGATCGCCAGCACGTCGGGGTCGGCGACCGCCTGCTCGACGAAGCGCTCGACCGAGGTGTCGAAGGAGTCGTAGGGATGGTGGACGAGGACGTCGCCCTGGCGGATCGCCGCGAACATATTGACCTGCTCCTCGTCCTCGCCCTGCAGGCGCGGCTGCGTCACCGGCGTCCAGGGCGAGAAGCGCAGCTCGGCGTGGCCGGGGACGTCGGCGACATCGGTGAGGTCGGCGAGGTCGATCAGGCCGTCGACGTCATAAACCTCACGGTCCTCCAGGCGCAGTGCGTCGATCAGCTGCTGGCGCAGCTTCGAGTTCATCCCGGCGGCGATCTCGAGCCGCACGACCTCGCCGAAGCGGCGGCGGCGAATCTCGTCCTGGACCGCCTGCAGCAGGTCGTCGGCCTCGTCGGAGACGGTGAAGTCGGCGTCGCGGGTGACCCGGAAGTAGCCGTGCTCGACCACCTCGGTGCCCGGGAAGAGCACGTCGAGGTTGGCGGCGATCGCCTCCTCCAGCGGCACGAAGGCCTTGCCCCCTCCCCCACCGGCAGGAAGCGGCCGAGCAGCTCCTTCGGCACCTTGACCCGGGCGATGATCTCGGTGCCGCTCTCGGGATCGCGCAGCAGCACGCCGAGGCTGAGCGAGAGATTGGAGATATAGGGGAAGGGCCGGCCGAGGCCGATCACCAGCGGCGTCAGCGCCGGGAAGACCTGCTCGTGGAAGCGGACGTCGATTTCGCGCCGCTCCTCCTCGCTCGCGGTATCGAGCGAGACGATGCGGATCCCTTGCTCCTCCAGCGCCGGGCGCAGAGTGCCGTTGAAGCAGTCATGCAGGCGGTGGTCGAGCTCCAGCACGCGCGCCTGGATCGCGTCGATCTGCTCTCCCGGGGGCAGGCCGTCGGGCCCGCGCGCGTCGATCCCGGCGTCGATCTGGTCGAACAGCCCCGCCACCCGGACCATGAAGAACTCGTCGAGGTTGGAGGCGTAGATCGCGCAGAAGCGGACCTGCTCCAGCAGCGGCACCGCGGGGTCCTCGGCGAGTTCCAGCACCCGCTGGTTGAAGTCGAGCCAGGAGAGCTCGCGGTTGAAGTAGAGAGCGGGATCGTCGATCGGCCCATCGTACTGACGCATCGCCGCCGTCCCGGCCGACTCAGGCGGCGCGGGCGGGCGACTTGCCCAGCGATCGCCGGACGCGGTGCCGAGGGCGCGTCGATAGCCGCCCCGCGAGCTGCTCCAACGCCCGCTCCCAGGAGCGGTCCGCGGACCGCGCGGACGGCGGAGGCGCCGAGGTGGCGGCGCAGCAGCGGCGAGGCGGCGAGCTGCAGCACGGTGCCGGCGATGTGATCGGCGTCGGGCTGGCAGAGCATCCCGGTGTGGCGATTCTCGACCAGCGAGGCCGGGCCGCCCTCGGCGACGGCGACGACCGGCAGCCCGCTGGCGCCGGCCTCGAGCACGACCTGGCCGTAGGTGTCGGTGGTCGAGCAGAAGAGGAAGATGTCGGCGCTGGCGTAGGCGCGGGCCAGGTCCTCGCCCTTCGAGCCAGCCGAGGAAGGTCGCGTGCTCGCCGAGCCGGGCGCGCAGCTCCTCCTCCTCGGGCCCGCCGCCGGCCAGCAGCAGGTGCAGCCTCGGGTCGGACTCGCGCGCCCGCAGGAAGCTCTCGGCGAGAAGGTCGACCCCCTTCTCGCGGGTGAGGCGGCCGGCGTAGAGAACCTTGATCTCGCCCGGGTAGTCCTCGCGGGCGGCCTTGCCGGGATCGAAGCGGGAGACGTCGACGCCGCGCTCCCAGCGCCCCAGCCGGGCCGGATCGACGCCGAGCGCGAGCAGCGAGCGGTCCGCCGCCGGGCTCGGCGAGAGCACCAGCGAGGGCGCGCCGTAGAACGCGCCCAGTGCCATCTGCGCGATCGACTCGATGCCGCCGTCGCCGCTGCGCAGGCCGGCGTAAGCGCCGAGCTCGGTGTGGTAACTGGCGATCAGCGGCGTGCCGGCGATCCGGTTGAGCAGGGTCGCGGCGACGCCGGCGGGGCCGGGGGCGGTGACGTGGACGGCGTCGTAGCGACCCTCGGCAAGCGTCTCGACTAGATCGGGAAGGCCGGGGACGCCGAGGCTCATCCCGGCGTAGAAGGGAACCTCGAGCTCGGCCGCCGCCGGCAGCCGCCGGTCGACGCCCGCATCGGTACCGACCACCTCGATCTCGAAACCGGGCACGCCGAGCTCGCGGATCTTCTCGATCGTCGCGGTGACGCCGTGCTTCGAGCCGATCCCGTCGGCGATCAGAGCGATCCGCGGCCGCTCCGCCGGCCGAGCGGCGAGCTTCGCCTTCTCGGCACCGAGGAAAGCGGTTGCGGGCGCGTAGGGCACGGCCGGGAGGAGAGCGTCGAAGAGACCGCCGAGGGCAGCGCCGACATCACCCCGTGCCGCCGCCGCCGAACCCTGCTCGATCGCGCTGCGCAGACGCCGCTCGTGGGTGCGGCGGGCCCGCCGGTAGAGGTCGGCGTGCGAGAAGTCCTCCGCCTGCATGTAGGCGAGCAGATCGCGACCGCGCAGGTCGAGGTCGATCGAGCGCAGCCAGGCCTCGAGCAGCGCCCGGGCATCGTCGGGCCCGATGTCGGCCGCAACCTTGCCCTCCCGGGCAACGCCCTCGCTGATCACCCGCTGAGCAATCTTCAGCACCGCAGCCGGATCGACCGTTCCGGTGCGCCTTTTGTGGTCTATAGCCGCAAAAGGCGCACCGGAAGCGGGGAGGGACAGGGCGCGGGTGGCAAGCGCCATCGCCGTGTGAGCCCACTTGGCGGCGCTGCCCTGCTCGCCCCCGACGGCGACGTCGCCAGCGCGCAGGTGACGCAGAAACTCTTCCGGCGTGGCGGCCGCGGGCGCCTCGGTGAAAGTGCGGCCGATATCCACGCCGGCGTGATCGTCGGAGCCGCCGATGCCGGTGCCGCCATGCGTCTCGATGTAGACGGCGGCCGGCATATTCAGCTCGGCTGCCCGCGACCCGTTGCGCACCTCCCAGATCGGGAAGAGCTCGGCGAGCAATCGCCGGTGCCGGGGCAGCAGCGGCGCGTCGACGTTGTAGAACGGGTGCGCGAGCGCGCAGACGATCTCGTTGTCATCGAGGTATGCGGCGCAGGCCTCCAGATCGCCGGCGTGTGCCTGCAGCCACTCATGGTCTCCGGGGGTGATCCCGTAACAGAGGACGTGAACCGCCTGGGGCTCGCCGGCGAAGCGAGCGGTCAGCTCCTCGGAGACGAAGCAATCGGGACGGTCGGCCAACTCGAGGCAACCGTCGATCGTGTCGTGATCGGTAATCGTGACGAAGTCCATCCCCCGTCGCTTGGCGAGCTCGTAGACCTCTTCGGGCGGCGTGGCGCACTCGGGAAGGCCAAGCGAGCGCTGAACCCCAAGCCGCGAAAGCTGCGAAGCGGTGGAATGGCAGTGCATATCTACACGGGAAGTCATCGGCGTCTCCCTGCTCTAGTCGTTTCTGTCACCTCCAGAGTTCGCTATGTGCAGGGAAAACTTGTGAACGAGCAGGGAAGCGCAGGTAAAGATCTCGTGACCGGAGAAAGCGGCCAACGCGGACGCACCCCGGCGCTACTTCTTGCGCTTGCTTGGCGCTGAGAGCCTGAACTGGCCGGTCTGAACCGCCGGCTCCCAGCTAATGCCCTCCAGCAAGTCAGTGGGAGGCACATCTAGAGCCCCCGCAAGCTTGACGAAAGTGTCCAAGCGCGGGAGTTGTTTGCCACGCAGGAGCTCGCCTATTTGGGTGCGATGAATTTCCGCACGGCTTGCGAGTGCTTCCTGGGAAAGTCCGGATTGCTGGCGGTAGTAGGCCAAGTTCTCGGCGAAACGTTTAGCTACATCAGGCACGGGCCTTTAAGTCTTATTCCTGCCCAGCATTTAAACCACAGCTAAAACCCTCCCTGTTTTTCCCATCAATTCTTGCCGAGATGCATTCCTTGACAAGGCATGGCACGTACCAGAGGATTAAATTGATGCGGACCGGCCGGCGAGTCGGGCCTTGGGAAGCCAGAATCGTCGTCAGTCGCAGCAGGGATAGAAGAACCACTGGGAGGGAATACCGCGCGGTCGATATCGCCCTTATGGCCGAAGAATTAAGCCGGCTGCCAGTGTTTTCGCACCCACTGATTCCAGCAAATCCAGTCTCTCAGTCAATCCACTCCATCGAGCAATAGGTAGGAGCAACAAAAACATGCGAAAGCAGCGAACAAAACCAAGCACAGAGAACAGTCCTCCGAATCAAATGGTTCACACCAACAGTCAAGGCAGCAAATTTTGTGAACAGACCCAACTAACAGATTGTCTTGCCTAAGGCATAGCAGGCAGCGTCCCGAGCGTCAGTAGCTGACGTTCAACTAGTAACGGGGTCGCCCCCCTCCTGCCGTCGCCCAAAGCCAGGCGATAGCCAGGCGCAATTGCGCCAGGAGGGCCGTGAACGACCCAATCCCCCCTAAAGATCAGCAGCATCCAAGCCCAGGAAACCTTGCCGGCCGAGAACAAGCGGCTGACCTCTCGACGCTAGACGATGAGGGAATCGCGAGGGAGGGGGAACGCGAGGTCGTGCGCCGAGCTCGCATCGAAAATAGGGTGACGAAAGACGCAGCTGAGCAGGATAAGTCGAAACGGTCGGCCGACGGACTGGAACGGACCATCCTCCTGGGCTTGCTGATCTTTGTAGTGCTCTTGATCGCGGTGGTAGTGGTAGTCGGCCTGGGCGAGAAGAACAATGAACTCGCCCGGCCAGAACTGGTTGCGCTGGCCGGTGCCTTCTGGTCCGTCCTTTACCGATTGCGCTCGCTAGACAAACGGTGACCGGAAGCAGGCAGAGGCTCAACGCGATCGAGATAGCACCAGCTCCAGTGCGGCCCAGGTCCCATTCCTGGCCTCGGCCCGCCAGAGCTCGACGAACTCGTGGAAGAGCCGCTCGCGCCGCTCGCGCAGCCGAGCGACGGCCGAGTCGATCTGCTCGACCTTGGGCAGCATCAGGTCGCAGTCGTGGAGGTCGCCGAGCACCGATTGCAGTTGCTTGGCGGCGTCGCGGGCGGCCTTGGCCTCCTCGCCGATGCAGGGACCGACGACCTCCAACACGTAGCGCAGCCGCTTGGCCGCGATCCGCATGTTGTGTTGGGCCGCGCTCGCGTCGGGCGCCAGCGCCTCGTCGGCGAAGCCACGCAGCTCATTGAGCCGGGTGCGGACAATTCTCGCCGCGTTGGGGCGCAGCGGCGCCCGCGGATCGAGTCCATCGACCCGGCGCGGCTTCACTTTTCTGCCGCCTTGGCGAGCTTGGTCAGGCGGCGGCGCAACTTCCTCAGCCGCTTGGCGGTGACGAACGGGGCGAGATCCTCGTTGGCCTGCCGCTGCCGAACCCGCAGCTCCTTGATCAACCCGCCGAGCGCCTCGCGATCCTCGCTTGCGCTTTCGCCGCGGAGACCTTCCAGCAGCTCGATCTCGACATCGAGGTCGCGGCGCTCGCCGAGCGCATCGGCCAGCGCCTTGACCCGCTTCAGAGCCTTGCGATGACGCTTGCGCGGGAAGCAGACCTCGAAGATCTCCAGCGCCGCTCGCAAGCGCCGCGTCGCGACCCGCATGTCATGGACATGCTCCACCTCGCCGAGGTCGAGGACGCCCCCGGCCTGCCTGAAGACCTCCTTGGCGCGGATCTTGACCACGCGCCTGGCGGCGACTCCGAACGATGCCTCGCAGTCGAGCTCGACCTTCCGCGCGCTTGCCACAGGACGAGGCTAAAGCAGAGCGCCAGCCGCCTAAGCGGCGAGGCGAATGCGTGAGCCGTTGAGGCTGCCGTTGAGCATGTCGAGGACGACCCCCTCGCGCAGGCCGCCCTTGCCGATCTGCAAGGGCTGGCCGAGCAGCTCGGAGACCTTCTCCAGCAGCAACACCCCGGTGGCGAGGATGCGAACCCGTTCGGGGTCGAGCTCGAAGCGCCGGGCGACCTCGGCCGCCGGGTCGCCGCAGAGGACGCGGATGCCGCGCTCCAGGGTCTCGTATTCGAGCACAGCGCCGACCAGGCGACGCAACGAGGTGGCGCTGCCGCCAACCGCGACCGCCTGGGCCGGATGCTCGATCTCGACCCCGGCGAAGATGTCGTCGATGCGGTCGCGGACCTTGCGGATCTCGGCCGCCGAGGGCGGATCGGAGGAGATCAGCTCATCCGCCAAGACCCCTGAGCCAACCCGCCAGGAGAGAACCTTCGAGGCGCCGCCGGGCACGGTGCCGAGAATCACCTCGGTCGAGCCGCCGCCGACGTCGACGACGCCGACCTTGCCGGCCACCGGGTGCCCAAGCGTCTTGGTCGCGCCGATGAAGGAGAGCCTGCCCTC
Source organism: uncultured Solirubrobacterales bacterium (assembly GCA_963702705.1). GTDB lineage: Bacteria > Actinomycetota > Thermoleophilia > Solirubrobacterales > 70-9 > VRUE01. The sequence goes on along the minus strand of CAVPDR010000007.1, from coordinate 648,855 downwards.
CTCCTCGTCGCTGAGGACCTCAACCGGCACGCCCGCCGCCTCGGCAATCGCCTCCGCAACCGCCTCGCTATTGGAAGCCTCGCGCACTGCGGCGGTCGCAACCGCCCGAATCTCCTCGGCGCCCAGCTCTTTCGCCAGGCGCACCTGGGTTGCGACGACCTCGCAGACTTCGTCGATCTTCTCGCCGACAATCGCGCCGTCGGAGTCGAGCGCCTTATTGATCCGCGTGTAGGCCCGCTGCTCCATCACCTTCTTCAACTGCCCATCGACAGGCTCCGCGACCAAGACTCGCGTCGTGTTGGAACCAATATCTATGGCAGCGCAGAGCATCCCGGACCTCTCTCAGCATGTTCCCAAACGCCGCGGATCTCAACCGTTGCGCGCCTATCCGCTGGGATGAGAGGCGTCCTCGAACTCGCGGAAGAGGCCGGTCACGACGAACGCGACCTGCTCGCCGATGTCGACGGCGTTGTCGGCGATCCGCTCTATCGCCCGCGCCCCGAGCAGCATCGTCATCGCCCATTCGCGCCGGTCGGCGTCGTCGCCGATCTCAAGCGCCAGCCGGAAGCATTCGCGGTTGAGGTTGTCGACGACATCGTCCTGGCGCACCAGGTCCTGGGCGAGTTCGACGTCACGGTCGCCGAAGGCGCGCTTGGCCTGGCTGATCAGCATCTTCGTCTGCCCGCCCATCGCGAGGATCAGCTTGACCATCTCCCGGTCGGCCGGCGGCTCGTTGCCGGAGAGCGGGATCATCTTGCAGATGTTCACGCACTGATCGCCCATCCGCTCGACACTCTTCAGCACGTGCAGCAGGGCGGAGATCAGGCGCAGGTCGGTCGCCACCGGCGACTGTGTTGCCAGCAGCGTGATCAGACTCTGATGCACCTCGAGGTAGCGGCCGTCGATGCGGTCGTCGTCGACGACGACCAGCTGCGCCAGCTCCACATCCTGGTGCTCGACCGCCTCCAGGGTCCGTTCCAGCGCCGAGCTGACCAAGTCGAGACCGCCGAGAGCACTGCCCTCAAGCCGGTCGAGTTCCTCCTGGTACTGCGTCCGGGTTTCGGTCACCATCAGCCGAACTTCCCGGTCACGTATTGCTCGGTGCGATCGTCGTCGGGGTTGGTGAAGACCTTGTCGGTGGGGCCGACCTCAACCAGCTCGCCGCCCAGCATGAAGACAGTGGTGTCGGCGACGCGCGCCGCCTGCTGCATGTTGTGGGTGACGATCACGATCGTCACCCGCTGCTTCAGCTCGCCGATCAGCTCCTCGATCTTCAGCGTCGCCACCGGATCGAGCGCCGAGCAGGGCTCGTCCATCAGCAGCACCTCGGGCTCGACCGCAAGCGCACGGGCAATGCAGAGACGCTGCTGCTGGCCGCCGGAGAGACCAACGCCGGGGCCCTTGAGCCGGTCCTTGACCTCATCCCAGAGGCCGGCGCCGACCAGCGCTTCGCGGCCGCGGTCCTCGATCTCGCCGCGCGACGCACCGGTCAGCCGCAGGCCCGCGGTGACGTTGTCGATCACCGACATCGTCGGGAACGGATTCGGCTTCTGGAAGACCATGCCGACCGCGCGGCGCACCGCGACGACGTCGATCGCGCCGTTGTAGAGGTCGAGCTCGTCGAGCAACACCTCTCCCTCGGCCCTGGCGCCGGGGATCTCCTCGTGCATGCGGTTGATGCAGCGCACCATCGTCGACTTGCCGCAGCCGGAGGGGCCGATGATCGCGGTGACACGGTCGGCGCTGAAATCGAGGTCGACCCCGCGCACCGCATGGGTCCCGCCGTAGTAAGCGTTGAGCGCTTTGAGCTGGACGTTGCCGACGTCGCGCTTCTTGCCCCCCGGCCGCGGAACACCGATGCCGGAGATCGAGATCGCCGGCCCCTTCTGCGGTGCGCGCGCCTGGGACTCTGGATTGGGCTCGGTCATTGTCGTGCTCTCGAACGAATCTCTGCTGTCCATCCTAGGACTCCTCGGGTGGCGGGCGGACGCGCGGGGATCATGCCCCCATGCGCTTGCGGGAACGGGCGTAGAAGGCGCGGGCGACGATGTTGAGAACCAGCACGAAGGCGATCAGGATCAACGCCGCCGCCCAGGCCTGGGTGTGTGCCTCGGGGCTGGGCGACTCCGAGGACTGGAAGATGAAGATCGGGATCGAGGCCAGCGCTTCGCCGGGTTCGGTGAGGACGCCCTGGCCGTAGATCGAAGAGAGCAGGATCAACGGCGCGGTCTCGCCGGCGACACGAGCGACGGCGAGCAAGGCGCCGGTGATCAGGCCGCCGGCCGCGGTCGGGATCGTGATCCGCACGGTCGAGCGCCAGTGTGCGATGCCGAGCGCGTGCGCCGCCTCCTTGAGGTTGGCCGGCACCAGGGTCAGCACCTCCTGGGCGGTGCGAGCGACGATCGGCAGCATGATGATCGCCAGCGCCACCGAAGCGGCGAAGCCGCTCTGCTTGTTGCCCTCGACCAAAAGGCCGAAAACGAAGATGCCGGTGATGATCGTCGGCACCCCATTGAGGATGTCGAGCACGAAGCGAACCGCGTGGCCGAAGCGCGGCCCGGCGAACTCGGTGGTGTAGATCGCGACCAGAAGGCCGATCGGGATCGCCATCAGGGCGGCGATGCCGACCATGATCGCCGAGCCGACGATCGCGTTGGAGATGCCGCCACTGGTGTCGCCGAAGAGGCCGGTCGGGGTGGTGAGGAAGTGCAGGCTGAGCGCGCCCAGCCCCTTGAGCAGGACCGAGCCGACGACGATCAGCAGCACCGCGACGGCGAGCAGCGCGGCGATCGTGGAGGTGATTTCAATCGCCCGGTTGACCCGCTTGCGTCGCTTCAGATTGCCGCGGTCGAGCAGGAGCGCGTGTGCATTTGGAGCGCTCACAGCGCCTCCGCCTCGGTCAGGGTCACGTCAGTGTCCTTGAGCTTGCCGCGCTGCACGATCAGGCGCGCGATCACGTTGACGACAACGGCGAAGACCAAGAGGATCAAGCCCAGGTAGGCCAGCGAGGGCTTCTGCAGCGCCCCCGGCGCGCCCTGGAACTGGGCCGCGATCTGAGCTGCCATCGTGCCGCCGGTGTGGAAGAGGGAGACGTTGATCGCGGTCGCGCCGCCGATCACCTGGGCGACTGCGATCGCCTCGCCGATCGCCCGGCCCAGACCGAGAATGGAAGCGCCGACGATGCCGGCGCGCGAGTAGGGCAGCACCACTTCCCTGACCATCTCCCAGCGGGTGGCGCCGAGTGCGTAGGCGCCCTCCTTGAGGTCACCGGGCACGGTCTCGAAGACCTCGCGAGTGACGCTGGTGATGATCGGCGTGACCATGATCGTCAGGATCACCGCCGCGGTCAGGTAGCCGAAGGCCGAGGGATCGGCGCTGAAGATCGGCAGGAAGCCGAAGCACGCTCTGCAGCGCCGGCTCGATCGTGTCGTGCATGAAGGGACCGAGGACGAGGATCCCCCAGAGGCCGAGGATCACGGTGGGGATCGCGGCGAGCATGTCGACCAGCGTCGCCACCGGCCGCCGCAACCGCGACGGAGCCAGCTCGGTCAGGAAAATCGAGATCGCGATCGAGATTGGCGCGGCGAAGAGCAGGGCGATCGCCGAGGTGACGACGGTGCCGTAGAGGAACGGCGCGGCGCCGAAGTTTTCCGTGACCGGGTTCCAGTCGTTGGTAGTGACGAAGCCGATGCCGAAGGCCGAGATCGCCGGCGAGGCGATGTGGATGACCTCATAGACGATCCCGACTATGACCGCGACGGCGAGCGCTGCTGCGAGGCCCGAGAGGCCCCGCAGCAGCGGATCGCCGATGCGGTCAGTGAGGTTGCGCCGGGCCCGCAACACTGGGTTGCTGAGGGCGCCGGCCTCCAACTAACTGCCGATCTTGGCGATCGCCGCTTTGCCGGCGGCAACAACCTGCTTGGGCAGGGGCGCGAAGTCGAGGTCGGGACCGAATTCCTGACCCGCCGGACCAATCGCGTAGGTGATGAACTTTTTCAGCGCTTCGGCCTTTTCGCTTTCCAGCGGCACGATCACGTAGGTGTAGGTCGAGATCGGGTAGGCGCCTTTGGCCGAGGCCGGCAGGTCGGCGAGTGAGATCGAGTTGTCCTTGCCGATCGTCTTCACCGCGTCGGCGGCTGCTTCGACGCTTTCCACGCCCGGTTCCGGGAATTCCCCGGCCGAGTTTTCGACCAGCGGCATGCTGAGTTCATTGGAGAGCGCGTAGGCGAGGCCGACGTAGCCGATCGCGCCATCGGTCTGCGAAATCGCCGCGGCGACGCCGTCGTTCTTTTCGGCACCGACGCCGGTCGGGAACTTGACCGTGGTCGAGGTGCCGACCGTCGACTTGAATTCGGGGCTGATCGTCGAGAGGTAGTTGGTGAAGGCGTAGGTATCGCCGCTGCCATCGCTGCGGTAGACGGGGGTGATCTTGGTGCTCGGCAGGTTGGCGCCGGAGTTGAGCTTGGCGATCGCCGGATCATCCCACTGGGTGATCTTGCCGAGGTAGATGTCGGCGAGGACTTCGCCGCTCAGTTTCAGGTTGCTGGGCGCGCCGCTGACGTTGTAGGCGGGCACGGTTCCGCTCAGGGCCCAGGGAATCTGCTCGACGCCATCGGCTTCTTCGAACTGTTCCGGCGTCAATGGCGCGTCGGAGGCGCCGAAATCGACCGAGCGCGAGGTGATCTGGTCGATCCCGCCACCGCTGCCGATCGCGCCGTAGGTGACCGTTTCTTCGGACTTGCTGGCGTAGTCGGACTGCCACTTCGACATCAGCGGGGCGACGAGGGTGCTGCCGGCGCCGACCAGGGGCGAGCTGGACGATCCTCCGCTGCTGTCCGATGACGAGCTGCCGCATGCTGCAACGGCGACGGCAAGAGCCAGCGCCACGCTGACAGTGAGAAGTCTCTTGGTCACGCGTATCTCCTTAAAGTTTCGGGAACCGAATTGGCGTTTCGGCGCCACACTCTCAGCGGCCCCCCAGCAGCTTGTTACCTGGCTGTATCGAGGATGTAAAAAAGATGTAAAAGCCCCTGCGATCGGCCGTGACCTCCCCCATCAGCCGTCTGGCGAGAAGCGGTAGCCGATGCCGCTGTGGGTGTGGATCAGCCGCTGGCCCGGCAGCGCTTCGCTCAGCTTCGAGCGCAGGCGGCTGACGTAGACGTCGACCGAGCGGTCGTCGTGGCGCGGTTCGCGCCCCCAGACCTCGGCATAAAGTTCCTCGCGGGTAAGGATGCGCTGTGGGTGCGCCGCCAGCGTGGTCAGCAGCTGCAGCTCGCGCATGGTCAGGCTAAGCGGTCGACCGTCGACCAGCGCCGCGTGCTCTTCGGGCCGAATCTCCAGCATGGCGACCGAGGATCGCCGCTGCGGGCGAGCACTCGGTTACGCGGCCGTAAAGCTGCTGTGAACTACTTGTGAATTCTCAGGCTGCCGATTGAGGCTGGCATCTACCTCTTCAGCCAGCTCAGGCGCAACGCCGCCGACCGTCTCGGGCTCAAAGCGATAGCCGACGCCGAAGTGGGTGTGGATGTAGCGCCAGCTCGGCGAGCGCTTCTCCAGCTTCTGGCGCAGCTTGCGGATGAAGACGTCGACCGAACGATCGCCGTGGGCCATCGCGTAGCCCCAGACCCGCTGGTAGATCGCCTCGCGCTCGAGCACCTGGCCCTTGGCGTCGGCGAGCAGCTGCAGCAGCTCGAACTCGCGCCGGGTCAGGTCGAGGCTGCCGTCACCGACGAAGGCCTGGAACTGATCGGCGCGGATCTCCAGCTCGCCGACGACAACCGGGCCGGCCTCGGTGCCGGCGCGGCTGCGGCGGCGGCGGCGCGAAACGGCCTCGATCCGCGCCATCACCTCCTCCGGGTGGCACGGCTTGGCGATCCAGTCGTCGACCCCGAGCCGCAACCCGCGCACCCGCTGGGCGACGGTGGAACGACCCGTGCAGACGATCACCCCAAGGTCCGGCAAATCGCGCAGACCCGCTCCATGTAGCTCCAGGCTTCTTCGCCGAGCACCGTCGGATCGAGCAGCAGGGCATTCAACTTCATCGCCACCAGCTCCTCGGGCGGGATCGCGCTGCTCAGCACCCGCTGCTGCCATCCCGCCGTTTCGGTTCGCTTCGACAGCACGGTCACGAAGCCGCTGTCGTTATCGATTACCGCGAGCCGGATGGTCTGCTGTGTGTTCAAGTGGCGGGCGCCGTGTTGGCGAAGGAAGTGCCCTTGCTGGAAGACGGCAGGATTGTATGCCCCAGCGGCGACGGGCGTGTTGGCAAAAGCCCTGCGTTCACAGGATTTTCACAGCTGAAAAGCCCTAATTTGCGGGAAAGTCGGCCGGTTCGTCGCCCAGCAGGTTGTTACCGGACGTTCTCCGGGGCATTCTCCGAATGTTCACGGCCAGGCGGCCGGTCGACGCCAGACTTGACTCCACGAGACTCCTCTCTCGTCACCGCGAACGGCCCACTGCCCCGGGCCGTTCGCCATTTACGGACCCGCTAGGTGATCGCGCCGGTCGCCGTCAGGACCAGCACCAGGACGCCGAGGGCGATGCGGTAGACGACGAAGATCTCCAGCGTGTGGGTGCTGAGGTAGCGCAGCAGCCAGGCGATCGCCAGGTAGCCGGTGACGAAGGCGACCAGGGTGGCGATCACCGTCGCCCCCGCCGAGGGACTGCCCGCTTCGCCGACCTTGCGCAGCTCGAAGAGACCGCTCAGGACCACGGCCGGCACCGAGAGCAGGAACGAGTAGCGCGCCGCGGCGACCCGATCGAAGCCGCGAAAGAGGCCGGCTGAGATCGTCGCTCCCGAGCGCGAGACGCCGGGAACGAGGGCGAGCGATTGAGCGATGCCGATGAACAGCCCGTCGCGGCCGTCCATCTCATCCAGGGAGCGCTGCCGGGTGCCGACCCGCTCGGCGGCGACCATGACGAAGGAGAAGAGGATCAGAGCCGAGCCGATCAGGTAGAGGCTGCGTGCGCCCGACTCGATCTGGTCCTTGAAGATGAAGCCGAAGATCGAGATCGGAATCGTCCCCGAAGACGATGAACCAGCCCAGCCGGGCCTCCTGGCTTGCCTGGCGAATCGGCACTCCGCAGTTCGCGCAGCCAGGCGCCCGCTATCCGCCAAAGGTCGGCGCGGAAGTAGATCAAGACCGCGGCCATCGTGCCGAGCTGGATCACCGCGGTGAAGCCGGCGCCCGGGTCCGACCAGCCGAGCAGTGCCGGCACGATCCGCAGATGACCGCTGGAAGAGATCGGCAGGAACTCGGTCAGTCCCTGCACGAGGCCGAGGACGATGGCTTCGAGGTTGCTCATCGCCGCGACCGCACGCTATCTCGAGCATTGGCGGCGCATCCTATGTAGCGCCTAAAGGCCAGATGAACGATTGGACGCCGCCGCCTTGCGCTAGATTGCCAGGTGTGAAGACCCCCTCCCGCGCAAACGGGATTGTCAGCGGCCCTCGGCGCAGCCCTGCTCTCGATGCTGCTGGCCGCGCCGCTGGCGCTGGCAGACAACGGCGTCGGGCTGGCCGGGCCGACGACCGACAAGACGGTCACCTTCTTCTGCTTCGGCGTGATCGCCTTCTTCGCGGTCCTCGTGATCGTGCTCTCGATCGTCCAGGGCCGGCTCGAGAAGCGCAAAGAACGCCGCCGCTACGACCTGCAGCGCTACGGCTCGTAGTCAGTCCAGCCGGAAGCCGCTCAGCAGTCGTTTCTCGCTCTCGCCCTCGATCTTGGCGACGACTTCGACCTTGCCCTCGAGCGGAGTGTCGCGGATCTTCGTCGCCAGCAGATCGTCGACCTGGAAGATCCCGGCCGAGTTGTTGAGCTCGATCTCGATCCGCACCGGCCGCTCCTCCCCCGCCTCGATCCGCACCTCGTCGACCGCGGCGGCGGAGATCGAGTGGATGCCCTCCTGGCCGGCTTCGATCGGCAGCCGCGTGCGGCCCTGCGCCATGTCGAGCGCGTCGGCGACCCGGACCACCCCGGCCTCCAAGGTGTAGGGCTCACCGCGGCGACGGTGGCCGATGATCGCGTGCAGGATCTCGGAGGCGACGATCGTGCGCTCGCGGCTGCTTGTAGGAATCGGCGAGCAGGCGTTCGAGGCCCCGTTGGCGAGAAAGAGGCTGTAGGCCTCGTGGTCTGGCCCGGTGGATCGACATCCCGACGTCATGCAGAAGCGCGCCCCCGGCGACGACCACCTCCGCGTCTTTCGCTGACATGCCGTGGTCGGCGACGACCACGGGCTCGACCCCCGCCTTGACCAGCAGTCGCAACAGTCGCAGAGCGATGTTGAGGACGATCTGCATGTGCACCCACGAGTGGTCCGACATCCCCAGCCGCTCGGCGTGCACCTGGGTCATGTACCACCAGGCCCGCACCTGCTCGTCCTCGTTGACGGCTTCGAGGAAGCTCTCCAGCTTGCGATTGCCCCGGGTCGGGGCGCGAACCTTTGCCTCGGCGATCGCCTCTTTCGGGCGGCTTGCGCTGCCGGCCCCTTCGGATCTGGGGTGGGAACCGCCTCGCCGCTCATCGCGGCCATCGTACGGAAGCGATCAGCCGCAGACGGGCCAGGGGCTGGAGCCGGACGGCGTAGAGGAGCGCCGCGCGGTAGTCCTGCTCCGACTCGGACGCCGCCGCCGGGTCACCGCTGCCGCCCACGGATTCCCAGGTTCCGTAGTCGAACTGGTACTTGCCGCGGTAGGTGCCGTCGGAGGAGACAGCAGTGGGGTCGCCACCCGACTCGCAGGCGCCGATCGCGTCGAGCGTTTCCTGGGACACCCCACCGGGGAGGGATGCGTAGAGCTCGCGGCGTTCGCGGCGCAGCTTGGCGCGGTGGGCCGCCTCGATGCTTCGCGACGGTGACGCGGATCGTCTTGTGGAAGCTCGCCACCGGCTGCTGGAGCACGCTCGACCGTGGCGGGCTTGGCGTCGGCGACGCCGATGTGCCGGCGCGACGAGTCGTGGCCGCCAGCAGCGAGCGCCGCGGCGGGGAAGGCGATGCAGGCGACCAGGACGGGAATGAAATATGTGCGTTTTGTGAGCAAGCGCGGAACCGTGGCGGTATTTGCGGCCTCGGAACGTGATCGCGCTCACACTGCTCACAAACCTATGTGCCATCTGACACGACAACAGGCACGAAAACCCTTTCTCCCCGGAGGGATGAATCGCATCTTGCGGCGACCCCACCTCGAACTGCATCAAATTCCCGCCCCTCCCGGGGTGCGAATTTGATGCAGTTCGAGGAAGCGGGGATGATTGGGGATCGCTGAGGCGCCGACATCGCGTCTGCTGCTCGCCTGCCCTGACCGGCCGGGGCTGATCGCTGCGGTCAGCGGCTTCCTCGCCGAAGCAGGGCTCAACATCGTCGACGCCGACCAGCACTCGAGCAACGAGGGCCGCTTCTTCATGCGGATGGTCTTCGACGCGGCTCCCGAGGGCGAGCGCGAGGGCCTGCGACAGCGCTTCGAGCGGGAGCTCGCGGCGCCCTTCGAGATGGACTTCCGCTTCGCCGAGTCGAGCGAGCGCAAGCGGGTCGCGATCATGGTCTCGCGCGAAGACCACTGCCTCTCCGACCTGCTCTGGCGCTGGCGCAGCGGCGAGTTCGGCGCCGAGGTCGTCGCCGTCATCTCCAACCATCCGGATCACGCCGGGCAGGTCGAATCGCTCGGCCTGCCCTTTCACCACGTGCCGGTCGACTCGGGCGCCCGTGACGAGGCCGAGGCTCGCGTGCTGGAGCTGCTCGCCGGAGTCGACCTGCTCGTCCTCGCCCGCTACATGCAGATCCTCTCGCCCGACTTCCTGCAGCGGCTCGGCGCCGCCGGCGATCAACATCCACCACAGCTTCCTGCCGGCCTTCGTCGGCGCCGACCCCTACCGCCGGGCGCACGAGCGCGGCGTCAAGCTGATCGGCGCCACCGCCCACTACGTCACCGAGGAGCTCGACGCCGGTCCGATCATCGACCAGGACGTGACCAGGGTCAGCCACCGCGACGAGGTCGGCGACCTGGAGCGGATCGGCCGCGACATCGAGCGCCTCGTCCTCGCCCGCGCGGTCAGTGCCCACCTCGACGACCGGGTCCTGCTCGACGGAGCCCGCACCATCGTCTTCTAGCTGACTTCGTCCTTTGTAGTCCATATGGACACATAAAGACGAAGTCGCGCTGATACCCCGAACTGGCTGGTCAGCCAGTCGATGTTCTATGGTGCTGGGCGATGGAGCAGGCAACGATTCCGCGCGGCCCCGTCGTCGCGGCCCCACGCACCGATCCGCCCCCTGGCTCGAAGGCGCCTTCGCTGTTGCAGGCGCTGCGCTATGTCCGCGACCCGCTCGGCTTCCTGGTCGGGCTGCAGCGCCGCTACGGCGACATCTTCACCCTCTCCTTCCCCTTCTTCGGCCGCCTCTCTACGTCGCCGACCCGGCCCTGGTCAAAGCGCTGTTCACCGGCTCGCCCGAGCAGTTCCACGCCGGTGAGGCCAACGCGACCGTGCTCGAGCCGGCGCTGGGCCCGAACTCGGTACTGACCCTCGACGACGCGCCGCACATGCAGCAGCGCAAGTTGCTGCTTCCGCCCTTCCACGGCGAGCGGGTACGCGGCTACGGCGAGCTGATCCGCAAGATGACGCGCAAGCAGATGGAGACCTGGCCGGTCGGAGAGCCCTTCGCGCTGCGACCCCACACCCAGCGGATCACCCTGGCGGTGATCATGCGCGCCGTCTTCGGCATCCACGACGAGGACCGCCTGGCCCGCTTCGAGATCCTGATCGACGACTTCAGCAAGCGGGTCGGCCTGATCACGACCTTCCCCGCCCTGCGCCGCAACTTCGGGCCGGGCAGCCCCTGGCCGCGTTTCCTGCGCTCGCGCGAAGCGCTCGACGAGTTCATCTACGAGGAGATCGGCCTGCGCCGCAAGGAGGTCGAAGCGGGCGAGGAGGGCCACGACGACGTGCTCTCGCTGCTACTGCAAGCCCGCCACGACGACGGCAGCCCGATGAGCGACGAAGAGCTGCGCGACGAGCTTGTCACCGTGCTCGGCGCCGGCCACGAGACGACCGCGACTGGCCTTGCCTGGGCGATGGAGCGGCTGCTGCGCACGCCGCGCGTCCTCGCCAAGCTGCGCGAGTCGACTCGCCGCCGGCGAGGACGCCTACATCGAGGCGACGGTGAAAGAGACGCTGCGGGCACGGCCGGTGATCGTCGACGTCGCCCGCAAGCTGACCGCGCCGGCCCAGGTCGGCGGCTACGAGCTTCCCAAGGGCACCTTCCTGATGGCGGCGATCGCCGCCCTCCACTACCGCGAGGACCTCTTCCCCCAGCCGCGAGGAGTTCCGCCCAGAGCGCTTCCTCGAGGGCAAAGCCGACAACTACGCCTGGATCCCCTTCGGCGGCGGCGTGCGGCGCTGCATCGGCGCCGCCTTCGCCGAATACGAGATGCGGGTCATCCTCGCGGAGATCGTCGGCGCCGATCTCAGCGCCCCTGACCCCAAGCCGGAGAGAGCCAAGGTCCGCAACATCACCCTCGCTCCCGGCAAGGGCACCGTGATCAGGCTGGATCGGCCGCTGCGCTGACCGCGCGCTCGGCCTCCTCCCAGCTCTCGTAGAGCTCCGCCAGTCTGCGTTTCGCCGCCTCGTGGCGCTCTTCGGCCTGCTCCACCTTGGCCGGGGTCGACCACGCCGCTGGGTCGGCCAAGTCTTCCTCGACCCGGGCCAGCTCGGCTTCGGCGGCCTCGATCTTCTCGGCCAGGCGACCCGCCTTGCGGGCGGCTTTTTTCGCGATCGTGCCCGGGCTGTGCCGTTTGCTCACTTTCTTGCCCTCGCGCTTCGCCTCCGCGGCGGAGGCCGACGCCGCTTCCGCGTCTTCGTCGCGATCGCGCTGGTAAGTCGCCCAGCCGCTTGAGTAGCTGCGCAGCTCGCCGCCCTCGCAGACCAGCGTGCGGCTGCCGACCGCCTCGAGCAGGGCGCGGTCGTGGGAGACGAGGATCACCGCGCCTTCGAAGGCCAGCAGCGCATCCTCGAGCGCCTCGCGGCTCTCGATGTCGAGATGGTTGGTCGGCTCGTCGAGGATCAGCACGTTGGCGCCGGAGGCGACCAGGATCGCCAGTGAGAGCCGTCGCTGCTCACCGCCGGAGATGTCGTCGAGCGCCTTCTCGGCGTCGGCACCGGAGAAGAGGAAGCCACCGAGCAGGCTGCGCGCCTTCGGGCCACTGAGCCCGGTCTCGCGCTGGGCGGCTTCGAGCACCGACCCCTCCCCCGCCGCGGTCTCGGCGTGCTGGGAGAGGTAGCCGACCTTGACGTTGTGACCGCTGCGAACCGAGCCGGCGGCGGGCTCGCGCTGCGCAGCCAGGGTCTCGATCAGGGTCGTCTTGCCGGCTCCGTTGGGCCCGACCAGGACGACGTGCTCGCCGCGTTCGACTTCGAGGTCGGCGCCGGCGAGTAGGACCCGCCCCGGCACCTCGATCGTCGCGTTGACGAGTTTGAGCACGATCCGGCCCGGCCGCTCCGGTTTGACGAAGGAGAAGCGCAGGTTGCGCCGGTCACGTGCCTCGGCCTTGGCGCCGTCGCGCTTGATCTTGTCGATCTGCTTCAGCCGTGACTGCGCCTGTTTGGCCTTCGTCGCCTTGTAACGGAAGCGCTCGACGAAGCGCTCCATCCGCTCGATCTCGGCCTGCTGGCGCTCGATCGCCTTGCCGAGGGCGATCTCGCGCGCGGCCTGCTCCTTGCGCCAGGCATGCCAGGGACCGGCGAAGAAGCGGCCGCGCTGGGCCTCCAGCTCCAGCACCGAGGTACCGACCGCCTCCAGGAACCAGCGGTCGTGGGCGACGAGGACGACGGCTGCGTCGAGGTCGACCAGGTAGCGCTCGAGCCACTCCAGCGAGGGAATGTCGAGATGGTTCGTCGGCTCGTCGAGCAGCAGCAGATCAGGACGGGTGGCGAGGGCGCGGACGAGCGAGGCGCGGGTCAGCTCGCCGCCGGAGAATGTCGAGAGCCGGCGTTTCGCCGCCTCCTCGCCGAAGCCGAGGCCGCCGAGCACGGCGAGTACGTCGTCTCGCCAGCGGTAGCCACCGCCGGCTTCGAGCCGCTGCTGGCCGCCGCGTAGGCGCGCATCGTCTCCTCGTCCGGCGTGCCCTCCGACATCGCTTGCTCGAGGCGGGCCAGCTCCGCCTCGGTCTCCTGCATGTCGGTGCGGCCGGAGAAGACGTAGTCGCCGAGCGAGATATCGGCGTCGCGCGGGGGCCGCTGGTCGTGCAGGGCCACCCGCGCGCCCTTCTGCAGGGCGATGCTGCCCGAGTCGGGCGGCCGCTCCCCCGCCAGCACTCGCAGCAGGGTCGACTTGCCGGCGCCGTTGCGCCCGGAGAGCGTCATCCGCTCGCGCGGCTCGAGCTTGAAGGAGACCTCCTCGAAGAGCAGCTTGCCCCCCGCGTAGAGGTCGATCGATGTGGCTGTGGCGATCGCCATGTCGATCCTTGACATTACGCAGCCCGCAACGCAGGCGTAAGTAACCTCTGGGCGTGGAACGCGAGGAGCTGCGAACGATTCAGGCGCCGCTGAAGGAGCGCTACCGCGACGATCCGAATGCGGCAGTGGTCACCCTTTCAGCCGACGGCAGACTGGGCGAGGGTGTTTCCTGCTCCGTGCAGACCGGCCGGGCGGTCGCCGAGGCCGGACTGCATCCCGCCTCGGGCGGCGACGGCAGCTTGCTCTGCTCGGGCGACATGCTGCTCGAGGCGCTGGTCGCCTGCGCCGGGGTGACGCTGCAGGCCGTGGCAACCTCGCTGGGGATCGAGGTCGAGTCGGGGACCGTGCGCGCCGAGGGCGAGCTCGACTTCCGCGGCACGCTCGCCGTCGACCGCGAGACGCCGGTCGGCTTTTCGGCGATTCGCCTCTCTTTCGAGCTCGAGACCGCGGCCGACCGCGAGCAACTCGACACCCTGCTGAAGCTGACCGAGCGCTACTGCGTGGTCTTCCAGACCATCGCCGGCGCCCCGCGGCTATCGGCAACGCTCGAGACCGCCTGAGGCGGCTTGTGGCCGGGCCGCTGAGACACCTGGGCGAGCTGGCGAAAGCGCGGCTGACCCGGCGCGCGGCCCAGCGCGAAGACGGCCAGGTGCTAGGCGAGCTCGAGGCACGGCCACTGGAGCTGCCGGCCGGACTCGAAGTCGAATGGCTCGGCGTCTCCGGCTACCGGATGAGCTTCGAGGGGCAGACGCTCTTCGTCGACCCCTACCTCTCGCGCGTGCCCTTCGCGGACCTTATGCGACGACGGCCCACCCTCCCCGATCCGGCAGCGCTCGATCGCTTCGTCCGCGCGCCGGGCGAAGTGGTGGGGGTGCTGGTCGGGCACACGCACTTCGACCACGCGGTCGACGCGCCGGCGATCGCGCGGCGCTTCGGTTGCAAGGCCTACGGCTCCGACTCGCTGCTGACGCTGATGGGACTGCACGGGCTCGGCGAGCAGGCGGTCGAGGTCAAGCCCTACCGCAACTACGAGCTCGGGCCGTTCGAGGTCAGCTTCACACCGAGCGTTCACTCGAAGCTGCTGCTCGGCCTCGCCGTCCCCTACGACGGCGACCTCACCTGCGAGCACCTCGACGCCCTCTCCCCCGCCGCCTATCGCTGTGGCCAGGTCTGGGGGATCTCGATCGAGGTCGCCGGCCTGCGCTTCTACCACCAGGGCAGCGCCAACCTGATCGACGAGGCGATCCGCGAGCGCGAGGTCGACGTCTTCCTCGCCGGCGTCGCCGGCCGCAGCTTCACCGAGGACTACTGGCGACGAATCCTCCCCCGCCTCGACCCCAAGGTCGTCGTCCCGACCCACTACGACAACTTCTTCCGCCCCCTCGGCCAGCGCCTGGAGTTCGTCTCCAACGTCCAGCTCGCGGCACTGCCCGAGGAAATCGGCGCGGTCAGCGCCGACGCCCACCTGGCCGCGCTGCCCCGCGCCGACCTCTAGATGAGTAGTTCCACGACCGCGACGCCGAAGAGCGCCTCGCAGGGGAGATAAGCAACAGGGTCGAAGTCGGCGGTGCTCAATTATCAGCGCCGACCCGAAGGGGGCCTCGATGCTCGCCGACCTCGACCTGCTGCTCACTGCGGTGTTCTGCACCGCCGACGATTTCCTGCCCGAAGGCAAGAAGAACGCCCGTAGGAGACTGACCGACGCGGAGGTCGTGACGCTCTGCGTCGCGCAGTCGATCATGGGCGTTGGCTCTGACGAGCGCTTCGTGCGGATCGCCTGCAAGCGTCTGCGCCACCTGTTCCCGGCGCTCACCAAGCGCTCTGGCTTCCACAAGCGCCGCGAGCGGCTGACCGAGACGATCGAGGCGATGAGCGCGACCTTCGCCGCCCAGAGCCCCGGCTGGCACGACGACCTGCTGCTCGTCGACTCCACGCCGGTGGAGTGCGCCCGCTCGCGCGAGACGGTCAAGCGAGCCGGGGCCAACAGCCTCGGCGGGGCGCTCTCAGACGCCGCCGACTACGGCTTCTGCGCCAGCCACAGCCGCTACTTCTGGGGATTGCGTCTGCACACGCTGATGGCGCCCGACGGCACGCCCCGGGCGATGGCGCTGACCTCGCCCAAGGAAGGAGAGCGCGAGGTCTGCCTGCGGCTGCTGGAGCGGGTCAACCGCTCAGGGCCGATCACCATCCTCGGCGACAAGGGATACGCCGGCGCCGACTTCGAAGCCGATGCTGCCGCCCTCGGCGCGACCATCGTCCGGCCCGCCCGCAAAGACGAGCCCGACGGCGCTCTGCACCTGGCGCCGCTGCGCCAGCGGATCGAGTCGATCTACTGGACCGCTAAGGACATCCTCGCCCTCGAGCGCCACGGCGCCCGCACCTTGCGTGGGTTGCGGGCTCGCATCGCGAGCCGCTTCCTTGCGCTTGCCGCGGCGGTTTCGCTCAACTACGAACTCGGGCGCCCCAGCCGGGCATTGGTCGACTACGTGGCCTGAGTCGTGGAACTACTCATCTAGGCGAGCTTGGCGGCGATCTGGTCGACCGTGCCCTTGGTGCGCATCGTCCAGGGGCCGACGGCGGACTCGATCGTCTTCAGGTCGAGATCCGATTCGGAGATGCCGCCGCTGGGCAGCCAGTAGAGCTCGCGACCGTCGATCGCGAGCCGGTCCTCGTCGCTTGCCAGGGCGAGCGCCCGCTTTCGAGCATCGGCCTTTGGCGCCGAGGGCAGAAACGCCACCTGCAGCTTTCCCTTCGACGCGCTGAGCAGCGCCGGGTCGAGCGGCTCCCGAGCTGAAACCGCACCGAGCTCCGCCGCGTTGCGGAGGAACACCGGCACCTTGTAGCCCAGCGATTTGCCCAGACCGGCTTCGATCCGTCGCTTCAGCTTCTCCTCGCCCTTCTCCCCGGTCGCGAAGATCACGTTGCCGCTGGCGCGAAAGCAGGAGACGTCACCCAGTCCAAGCTGCTCGAACTCCCGCTTCAGCTCGTCGTTCTTGATCCGGCGACCGCCGAGGTTCATCCCGCGCAGGAAGGCGACGTAGCGCTGCATCCGCCAACCATACGAATCCAGCGGTCGGAGGCGTGCGACGATGGGCGCTATGGGCCTCGACTACAGTCGGCTACCGGCAGATCTGCCGCCCCCGGAGGACGACGGAGCCGCCGATCACCTGACCGGAATGGCGATGCCCGAGGTTCGCCTGCGCTCGACCTTGGGCGGATCGATGGACCTGACGAGCGCGATCGAGGGGCGCCTCGTCGCCTACGTCTACCCCCGCACCGGCACCCCCGGCGAGCCCTCGCCCGTCGGCTGGGACGACATCCCCGGCGCCCGCGGCTGCACGCCGCAGAGCTGCGCCTACCGCGACAGCCTCGCCGAGCTCTCCTCGCTCGGGGCGACCGTGATCGGCATCAGCGCCCAGAACCCGGCGGAGCAGGCAGAGTTCGCCGAGCGCGAGCACATCCCCTTCGGCCTGCTCAGCGACAGCGGCCTGAGCCTCGCCCAAGGGCTGCGCCTGCCGACCTTTGATGCCGGCGGGATGACCCTCTACAAGCGCCTCACGCTGGTCGCCGAAGCGGGCAGAATCGTCAAGGTCTTCTACCCCGTCTTCCCGCCCGACCGCGACGCAGCCGAGGTCCTGTCCTGGCTGAGAAGCCGACGGGCCTGAAATCCCCCTATGGGGGATTTCAGGCCCGTCGGCGGGCTTTGATGGAGGCGGCCGGAATTGAACCGGCGTCCGAGGCCGTAGTGCGATGGCGTCTACAGGTTTAGCCGGCGCTTGATTCTCGTCTCCCGGGGTCCGCGCCGGCGGGCACTACGGGAGGCAAAGCCCTCTGAAATTTCCCCTGGAAGACGGGGCGATCCGCCGGGGTAAGCCCGCGTTCTGAAGCCGGCTGCCCCTCCTGCGGGCGAGGAAGGACCGACTCTCATCACCTAGGTTCTAGCTAGGCAGCGAGGGCGAACTCATGGTCCGCACGTATTGGTTTGTGCCGGGGTTTAACGAGGCCTCCGGCAACCTCGACCTGCAACCGTTCGCACGGACCGACCACGTCGAAGCCTGTCGCCCCCGTGCACAGCAGATCGATTGTACGGTGTCGGCGATGGCCGAGCGGCAATTCGACGCGATCGTGCTCGGCGCCGGGGCGCCGGGGGAGGTCTGCGCCGGCCGCCTCGCTGAAGGGGGCATGTCGGTGGCGATCGTCGAGCCGCACCTGGTCGGCGGCGAGTGCTCCTACTACGCCTGCATGCCCTCGAAGGCGCTGCTGCGCCCGGGCGACCTGCTCGACGAGGCACGCCGGGTGCCGGGAGTGGCCGAGGCGGTCAGCGGCGAGCTCGACCCGCGGGCGGTTCTCGAGCGTCGCGACGAGGTGATCCACGACCTCGACGACTCGGGGCAGCTGCCCTGGCTCGAAGAGCGCGGGATCGAGCTCTTCCGCGGCGAGGGCAGGCTCGACGGCGAGCGCCGTGTGCGCGTCGGCGACGAGGTGCTGAGCGCAAGTCGGGTCGTCGTCATCGCCACCGGCAGCGGCGCGCGGATGCCGCCGATCGACGGCCTCGACTCGGTCAAGGCTTGGAACAACCGCGACGGCACGACCTCGAAGCGGATCCCCGCGAGCATGGTCGTCCTCGGCGGCGGCCCGGTCGGCTGCGAGCTCGCCCAGGCCTGGTCGACGCTCGGCACCCGGGTCACCCTGATCGAGGGCGAGCACCTGCTCTCGCGCGAGGAGCCCTTCGCCGGCGAGCAGGTGGCGGTGGCCCTGCGCGAGCGGCACGGCGTCGACGTGCGCACCGGGGTCCACGCCCGACGCGTCGACTCCAGCGACGGCGGAGTCGCGGTCGAGCTCGACGATGGCAGCACGGTCGAGGCCGCCGAGATCCTCGTCGCCGTCGGCCGCAAGCCGCGGACCGAGGGCATCGGCCTCGAGTCGGTCGGCGCCGAGCCCGGCAAGGGTGAGCCGCTGGAGACCGATGACCGGCTGCGAATCGGCGGTCGCGAGTGGCTCTACGCCGTCGGCGACGTCAGCGGCCGCGCCCTCTTCACCCATATGGGCAAGTACCAGGCCTGGGTCGTCGCCGAGAACGCCCTCGGCCGCGAGGTCGAGGCGATCGCGGAAGGCATCGGCTCCCCCCGGGTCACCTTCACCGACCCCCAGGTCGCCGCCGCGGGCAAGACCCTCGACCAGGCCCGCGAAGCCGGCATCGACGCCCGCGCCGTCGACGTGCCAACCGACGGCACGGCAGGCGCCAGCTTCCAGGGCAAGGAAACCGGCGGCACCTCACGCCTGGTAATCGACGAGACCCGCGGGGTGATCGTCGGCGCCACCTTCACAGGCTTCGAGACAGCCGACTTCCTTCACGCGGCGACAGTGGCCATTGTCGGCGGGGTCCCCCTGGCGCAGCTCCGCCACGCAGTCGCGGCTTACCCCTCGCGCAGCGAGATCTGGTTGAAGCTGCTCGAGGCCTACGGGCTCTAAACGGTAGAGCGGCTCTTCAGGTCCGCCAGAACGTCCTCGGGAAAGCCCGGCACCTCGTCCAGCTCGTCGACCGAGCCGAAGCGCCCGAGCCGCTCTCGATGCGCAAGTAGGCGGGTCGCCTGAGTGACCGAGAGGTTCTCGGCGCGCAGCTGCTCGAAGCTGACCGAGTTGAGGTCGATCGTGTTGCCCGCGGACGCGGCCGCTGGGGGCGGCGAAGGCGCGGGAGGCTCTGGCGCCGGTGGCGGGGGCAACGGCGAAGGCGCGGGAGGCTCCGGTGTCGGCGGAGGCGGTCCGGGGGCAGGCGGAGGCGGGGCAGGGGTCGGCTGTGGCGCGGGTGGTGGCGGGGTCGGCTCGGGGGCGGGCGGTGGCGGAGGCGGCGTCGGCGTCGGCTGTGGCACCGGTGGCGGGGCCACCTGTCCGCCCGGCGTCTGAACCGCCTGGATCACCGCCTGCTCGGCTTCAACCGCCCGCCGCTCGGCCTCGCGGGCGCGCTCCTCGGCCTGGGCGACGCTTTCGCGGATCTCGTTGAGGCGCCGCTCGCGCTCCTCTTCCTCTGACTTCAGCTTGGCGAGTCGCTCGGCCTCGGCGGCACGGCGCTCCGCTTCCCTGGTCCGCTCCTCGATCTGGCGCAGGCGCTCCTGCGCCTCTTCCATCGCCCGCTCCTGCGCTTCGCGCCCCTGCTGCAGCTGGTGCTCGGCGGTCTGCAGATCGGGAGTCGCGCCAGGCACCACCGCTGCCGGTGGCACCGCAACTGGGGGGGCAGGCGCCGGGGGCGACACCGCGGGCATGCCCTGCGTCACCTGGCCGGCCTGGGCACGGGCGGCACGTTCGTTCGCCTCGCGCTGCAGCCGTTCGGCCTCGGCGATACGGCGATCGGCCTCGGCCCTGATCCGCTCCTCCTCACGCTGGATTTCGCCGACCTTTGTCTGCACCCGCTGTTCGGCGGCGGCGGGATTGTCGTAGCCGGGAGGCGCACCCGGCGGAAGAGCAGACGCCGGTGCAAGCGAGGCTGGCGGCTGCGGCTCAGTCGGCAGCGGCGAAGCGGGCGGCGCGGGCGCAATCGCCGGCGGCAGCGGCGGAACTGAGACGGGTTCCGCCGGAACCGGTGGAATCTGCTGGGGCGCCTGTCCGCCGGCCTGAAGTTGTTCGCGCTCGTGCGCGACGCGGGCTTCGGCGAGCTGGCGCTCCGCCTTCGCCGCCTCCTTGCGCGCCCGCCTGCTGCCAGGGCGAGCCCCCGTGGCCGGCTTGCCCCCGCCACGCTTGGCGACGCGCTCTTCCTTGCGCCGTTTGGCCTCGGCCTGCCGCCGCTTGCGATGCTCGAGCCGGGCGGCACGCTGCTGATCGCGGGCTTGTTTGCGCTTCTCCTTCGCGCTCAGCGGCTGACCGGTCGCGGCGGTCGCTGCCGCGGCGGGGGGAGCACCGGGCGCAGGCGCGGCGGGAAGCTCGGCGGTCTGGCCCTGTCCGGCGGCACTCGGCGGCGGTGGAGGACCCTTCGCCGGTGCGGGCGCTTTGCCCGGCGCAGTTGCGCCACCCTTGGCGGCCTTCTCCTTGGCGCGGCGCTGGGTGATGCTGACCACCAGGAGGAGGATCAGGATCGCGGCGACCAGGGCGGCGACGAAGTACTTGATGTTGTCGCTGACGAAGTTGCCGGCGTCGCTCGGGAACGATTCGGCGCTGGCCTGGGCAGGCGCGACCAGCGCCACCGCGAGCGCAAAAAGCGGCAGGACCAGGGCAGAACGGGAACGCATTAACCCCGAAGCTACCTCATCCTGCCCTTGAATTCGCGCTCGACTTCACGCCGCACGTCGCGGTCCGCAATCTGGCGGCGGCGGTCGCGACCCTCCTTGCCGCGGGCCAGCGCCAGCTCGACCTTTGCCCGCGAGCCCTTGAAGTAGATCCGCAGCGGAATCAGGGTCAATCCTTTCTCCGCGGTCTTGCCGATCAGCCGTTCGATCTCGCCCTTGTGAAGGAGCAGCTTGCGCGCTCGCTCGGGCTCGTGGTTCTCGCGGCTGGCCGGCTCGTAGGGCGGGATATGGAGGTTGCGAAGCCAAACCTCGCCGTCTTGGACCACCGCGTAGGCGTCGGTCATCTGTGCCTTGCCACCCCGCAGCGACTTCACCTCGGAGCCGAGCAGCACGATCCCGGCCTCCATTTTCTCGACCGGTTCGAATTTATGCCGGGCACGGCGGTTGGTGGCGACGTCGCCGGAGGCCGGGGTGCGCTGCTTCTTCGCCTTCTTAGCCATCGGCGAGCTCCAGATCGACCCGGCCTCGCTCGGGCTCCACCCCGCTGACCCGGACGGATATTGGATCGCCGAGGCCCACCGTGGTGCCCGAATCACGCCCGACCAGCGCCGTCTCGGTCTCGTTCAGCTCGAAGCGCTCGTCCCCCATCGTCCGCGCCGGGACGAAGCCCTCGTAGACGTCGCCCAGCTCGCCGCCGAAGGCAGCGAAGGCGCCGGCGCGGATCGTCCCCGACACCTCGCCCTCGAACTCGGCCTCCGCCCCGCGCCGGCCGAGCTCGCGCTCGAGCAGGAAGGCAGCGCAAATGTCGTCGGCGTCGCGCTCGATCCGCGCCGACTCGCGCTCGCTTTCGCTGCAGTGCCAGGCGACCTCCCGCGCCTCCGCCGCCCGCGGCGCCACCTCCCCCTCGCCCAGCGTCGCCAGCAGCGCCCGGTGGACGAGCAGATCGGGATAGCGCCGGATCGGCGAGGTGAAGTGGCAATAGGCAGGGCTGCCCAGGCCGGCGTGGCCGCTGTTGCGGTCGCTGTATTGCGCTTGCATGAGCGAACGGAGCACGAGCGATGTATACGCCTCGCGGCCGTGCCCACGCCGCGAGGCCTCGGCGACCACCAGCCGGCTCGCCTCGGCGGCGACCTCACCGGCCTGGCTCGGGGCGAGGCCCTGCCCCAACGGCGGCGTCGGCACGCCGAGCGCGTGCAACTGTTCGACCATCCGCTCGACCCTGCCCGGGTCGGGCTGGGCGTGGACGCGATAGACGGCGGGTACGCGCTTGCGCTCCAGCAGCTGGGCCACCTGTTCGTTGGTGAGGATCATCAGCCGCTCGATCAGCCGGTGGGCCTCGGTCTGCGGCACGGACCGGGCAGCAGCCACGTTGCCGCCCGAGTCGAAGCGAAACTCTGGCTCGGCGGAGTCGATGTCGAGGCTGGTCGAGCCGCGACGCTCGCCCAGCGCCGCAGCCGCCGCGCGGGCGATCGCCAGTGGCTCGACTACGCACTCGGGTGCGGCCGCCTTCCCGGCGAAGATCAGATCGAGTTCGTCGTAGTTGAGGCGAGCGTCGGAACGGATGCGACTGCGGTAGAAGCTGGTGGCACGGGGGTGACCGTCGGAACCGAGCTCGACCTCCGCCGTGACCGCCAGCCGCTCGACCCCCGGCGCCAGGCTGCAGGCCTCCTCGCTCAGAGCTCGCGGCAGCATCGGCTCGACCGCTCCCGGCGCGTAGGTGCTGTTGGCGCGGCGGCGCGCCTCGAGGTCCAGCGGCGAGCCGGGCCTGACGTGGGCGGCGACGTCGGCGATGTGGACCCAGAGGCGCAGGCCGTCGTCCTCGCGCCGGGCCGACACCGCGTCGTCGAAGTCCCGCGCCGTCGCGGGATCGACGGTGAAGGTGGGAAGCTCGGTGAGGTCGCGGCGGCGGATGTCCTCGGCCTCGGCCGCATCGGCAGCGCGCCCGGCTTCGAGCTCGAGCGCGGCGGGGAAGCCACGCCGGCCGAGGCGCTCGGAGAGCAGCGCGTCGACCGCCTCGCGCGCGTTTCTCGGCGCTGCCCGCCGCTTCCCTCGGCCGCGAGCCCTCTGCCGCTCGCGGTAGTAGCGCCAGTCGCGCCTGCTCACCAGAACACCCTCCGCTGTTCCTTATCTCTGCATAGCGGGGAAAAGGCACAGCGGAAGATCATTTTTCGGCCGCCAGTACCTCCAGGGCGCGTTCGAGGCCCTCGTCGCGCCGGGTCTGCGGCAGGTTGGGCGCGGGCACGTCCGGGTGGATGCCGTGGCTGTTGGCCAGGTTGACCCCATCGGGAGTGAAGTATTCGCCGATCGTCAGCTTCAGCGCTCCGCCGTTGGAGAGGTCGATCTCCTGCTGGAAGACGCCCTTGCCGTAAGAGCGGGTGCCGACCGTCTTGGCGCCGGCGTCATCGGCCAGCGCCGCGGTCAGGATCTCCGCCGCCGAGGCCGTGTTGCGGTCGATCAGGACGACCATCGGCACTTTCGGCAGGTTGTCGCCGGCGGTCTCGTAGACCGCGTGGCCCTGGGTGCGTGAGTTCGTGGTGACGACGACTTCGTCCTTCGGCAGGAAGACGCTCGCGCTCAGCACCGCTTCCTCGAGCAGGCCGCCGCCGTTGCCGCGCAGGTCGAGCACGATCCCTTCCGCCCCTTCTCTCTCGACCTTCTGCACCGCTGCGCGCAGCTGCGCGTGGACGCCTTCGCTGAAGGAGATCATCCGCACATGGCCGAGCGTGCGATTGCCCACCTGCTCGACTTTGCTGGTCACGTTGGGCAGTGAGATCTGGGCCCGCTCGATTTCCAGCTCTCGAACCCTGCCGTGCGGGGATTTCTTGACCCCGATCGTCACCTCGGTTCCTTCCGGGCCTTTGATCTTCTCGGTCGAGACTTCGCTGCGCTCCCCCGCGATCGAGTCGCCTTCGACCGAGACGATCAAATCGCCGCTTTCGAGCCCGGCCTTTTCCGCCGGCGAATCGGGAAATGCTTTTTCGATGCGCAGACCCTGTTTCACTTCGGTCACGGTGAGGCCGATGCCGGAGAAGCGGCCGGCGATCTCGTCGTTGAAGCGGGCCAGGCTTTCGGGCGAGAAGTAGTCGGAGAAGCGGTCGTGGTGGCGCAGGCGCAACTCGCGGACCATGCCCTGCAACGAGCCGTTGGTCAGCTCGCTCGAGCCGACGCGCCGGTAGTAGTTGTCCTCGATCAGTTCGCTCGCTTCCAGGTTGAGTCCGGCGCCGTCGTCGACGAAGCGGTCGCGGAGGAATTCGGGCAGCTTCGCGGGGTGACCGCCGAGCCAGATCCCGGCGCAGAGGACGACGATCAGCGCAGCCACCGAGGCCACGATCCAGCCGCTCCTCACGCCGGGCTCAGACCTTGAGGAAGCGGCGCAGGGTGACGCCGGAACCGACCGCCGAGACCAGCACCGCGGCGCCGAACAGGATCGCGACCAGGGCCGGGAAGGAGAGGGTGCTGTTGTTCTGCGCCGCCAGGAAGGAGATGCTGCTGCCCAGCGGGTCGACGATCGTGATCTTGCCCAGCCACAGGATCAGTATTGCTACCAGGCCGCCGGCGAAGCCGACGATCACGCCCTCGATCATGAAGGGCCAGCGGATGAACCAGCGGGTCGCGCCGACCAGCCTCATCACCTCGACCTCGCGGCGGCGGGTGTAGATCGAGAGCCGGATCGTGTTGCCGACCAGCATCAGCGAGGCGGCCAGCAGCAGCAACGTGATCACGGTCAGGACGATCTTCAGCGCCCCCGTCACCTGCTCGATCTTGTTGGTGTCTTCCTGGCGGTCGAAGACGCCGTTCTTGGCCGGGATGATCGAGGAGATCGGCTTCGGCTCGCCGTTCGGCCCGGGCGGCGTGACCGCGGCGCGGACGGCGGCGAGGTTCGAGGCGTCGTCGGCCTTGACGGCGAAGTTGCGCGGCAGCGGGTTGCGGTGGACCTGGGCGAGCAGGTCTTCGCTCTTGCTCTTGCCGAGGTCCTTTTCGAGTTCCTTGAGCGCCGCGGCCTTGTTGATGAAATGGACCGAGGCGACGTGCGGGATCGCGAGCAGCTTGTCTTCCAGGGCGTCGATTTCGCCCTGGGTGGCGTCGTCGTAGACGGCAACGCGGAACTCGAGGCTTTCGCGCACCGCATCGCTCTTGGCCTGCGCCGTCTGGAAGACCGGGATCAGCACGCCGAGCAGGACCACGGTGGTGACCGTGGTGACGATCGCCGCCATGCTCGGCGCCGCGTTGCGGCGCAGCGCCCGGAATGCCTCCTGGATGAAGAAGAAAAGCCGTGACATCTAAAAAAGCGAGTCGTGGGAGTCGTGGCCGTTGGTCTGACCCTCGGGGGCGACGCCCATCTCGGCCCGCATGCGGACGCCGAACTCGGTCGTCGACTCCTCGGTGTAGCCACCGCTGACCTCGTCGCGGACGACGCGGCCCTCGTAGAGCTCGATCACGCGGCGACGCATGTTGTCGACCATCTCGCGATCGTGGGTGACGACGACGACGGTCGTCCCGGTCTTGTTGATCCGGTAGAGCAGCTGCATCACCCCGATCGAGGTCACGGGGTCGAGGTTGCCGCTGGGCTCGTCGGCGAGCAGCAGCGGGGGATGGTTGACGAAGGCGCGGGCGATCGAGACGCGCTGCTGCTCGCCGCCGGAGAGCTGATCGGGGTAGCTGTGCAGCTTGGTCGAGAGGCCGACGAGGCGCAGCGTCTCCGGCACCTGGGTGCGGATCTCGGCGCGGCTGGCTCCGATCACCTGCAGCGCGTAGGCGACGTTGTCGTAGACGGTCCGGTCGGGCAGCAGCTTGAAGTCCTGGAAGACGGTGCCGATGTTGCGCCGCAGCTGCGGGATCTTCTTCTCCGGCAGGGCGCCGATGTCGCGGCCGGCGATGCGGACCTGGCCCTCGGTCGCCTCGAGCTCCCGGATCAGCATCTTGATCAAAGTCGACTTGCCGCAACCCGTGGGGCCGACAAGAAAGGCGAACTCGCCGCGATCGATCGCCAGCGAGACCCGGTCAAGCGCCATGTGGCCACCCGGGTAGACCTTGGTCACGTCGCGCAGCTCGATGATCGGCTTGCCTCCCGGCCGCCGTCGCTGCGGCTCCTCGCCGCCCGTCTTTCGCTTGCGCAATCTGGCCATGCCCGCGGTCCCTTCTGCGAATACAGGGTGACTCCTGCGCCTCGCCGGGCGCGCAATTACGCGCCCAAGCTGAGTTAGCGAGAGACTAGCGAACTATGAACAGATCTTCATAACTACGTAAAAGGCGTTTAGCCCTGCGCCCGGCAGGTTCGATTCAGCACCGAGACCAGCGTCAGGTCGCCGGCGAAAGCGAAGCTGGTGCGCGCCAGGGGGAAGCCGGCCACCCGCACCCCCGCGGGTGCCGGGCAGCCAGCGCTCAGGTAGCTGTGGGACCTGCCCCGGTAGCTGAAGCGACGCCGCAGGCTCATTCGCAGGCCCGTCACGTAGCCCCAGCTTCCCGTCGCCTGAGGCAGCGAGGCTTCGAGCGTCGTGCCGTATGCGCCGTGGGCGCCGCGCAGCAGGAATGGCAGCACGGTCGAGGTCGGCGCCGGCTGAGTGCCGTAGATGTGGGCGAGGATCGCCGGCTTGCCGTGAAGGCGGCCGTTGAAGGCCAGGACCTTGCCCTCGGAGGGGAAGGGCGACTGCTGGGGCAGCTTGACGTTCGCCGAAAAATGGCCTTCGCCGACCAGGGAGCGCCCGCAGGCCGCGAGCGCGCCGGCCGTGGTCGACGGCTGGATCTGGTCGAGGCGGCAGACGGGCAGGCCCTGCGGGCTGAACTGCCCGTTGCGGTTGATCGCGATCGAGATGCGCCGCAACTGCGGCGGATCTCCGCCCCCCGTCGCCGAGATCTTGGCGTCGACCTCGATCCCGACCGGTCCCATGCCGTGACGGGGCAACGCGTGTGGCGTCAGGTCGCCGTCGAAGCTGACCCGCACGCCGCGACGCTGCACGACCACCGAGGCAGAGGCGGCGCTGCCGCCCTCAGCGCCCGGGCGGACCGCTCCCGTGCTCGAGCGAGAGGCCGACGCACCGCCGTCGATCGAGGGGCCCCCTCCGCCCCCCGGCGAGGGTGGCGCGAACTGCGCGTAGGGCCCGTACTTGACCACGTTGGAGTGTTCGCTATTGCCGGTCGTGACGTAGAGGTCGCCGCTTTTCGAATCGACCGCGATCCCGGACGGTTCGCCAAAGATCGGGCCCCAGGACCGTTCCGCACCCTGCGGCCCGACCCTCCTTACCTGCAACCTGTCCAGGTAGGCCCCTTCGGCGTCGAACTCATAGACGGCGGCTTCCGGGAATTCGAAACGCGGTTTCAGGTCATCGACGACCAGTAGGTGCCCTTCGCCTTCGGTGGCGCTTTCGTCGACCGCCAGCGACCCGTTTGCCAGCGAGCTGAAGCTGGTTTTGCCGGCCGGACCATCGATCGTCTGCACCGGAACCGACGGATCGCCGCCGGGTTCGAAGACCTTGACGTTCTCTTCGGCGGCGTCGGCGACGTAGAGGCGGCCTGATTTGGAATCCACCGCGAGGCCGTAGGCGTCGGTGAGGCTGCCGAGCCCGACCTGTTCCGCGGCTGCCTCGCCCGGTTCGACCGGGGCGTCGTAAACCGCGACGTAGGTGCGATCGTCGACGTAGAGGTTGCCTTCGTCATCGACGGCGATGCCGGTCGATTCGCCCGGGTCGACCACCTCTTCGCCCGGCAGGCGCAGCACGCCCTGGTGGAAGTTGGCGGCATAGAGAGTCCCAGCGGGATCCACCGCGAGACCGCAGACCGCATTGAGTTCGTTGATCGGTTCGAGGACGGGGGACGGGTTACCGCCGGCCAGAAAATCGGTGCGGATGTAGTTGCCGTCGAGAGCGAAGGTGTGCACCGCGCGGTGGTAGTAGTCGGAGACGTAGAAGGTGCTGACGGTCGAGACCGCGAGACCACAGGCGCCCTCGATCTGCCGTTCGTCGGCCGGGAACAACGGGAGCCTTTCCAGGGCATTGTTCGGGATCCACTGGTCTTCCTGCCCAGGGGGGTTTTCTTCCTGCTTGGCAGGCGCCCGGTAGGCCACGGCATCGTTTGCCTCAACGCTGAACAGCCCGCCGGCCAAGGCGCAGGCAAGCACCGCCGAAAGCGCTCGAATCCTCATTGCCCCGGCCGTCCCTTCGCTCTCTTCTTCTTGCACTCGACCTTCAACTTGGGGTGCAAACGCCAGCCGCGGTTGGCGTGCCCGACGAGCGTCGCCGTCGCGGGCTGGGCTTTCGCACAGAGGTTTTCCGCATTGACGAGCACGCCCCGCCTGCCCGCCTTCATCGTCAGCACGAACTTGCTCACAGGCGCGTCGGGAATCGTCGGGAAGGTGCCCCGTATCCCCCCCTTGAACGAATCGATCCGGCCGGCGACGTCGACCTCGATGCCGTGCCCGCGCAGGGCAAAGACGAGATCGGGCAGGCTGTGGGAGGACGAGCGCAAGTAGGCGGGGCCTTCCATCGGAGCTTCGAGCAACGGCGTGAAGGCGCGAACGTGACCGTAGATGGACCCCGGCGGACAGGTGTGGGCTGCGAACCGGGCGTTGCTGCAGATCGTCTTGATGTTGCCCTGTTCGAGGAAAAGGGACGGGGGCAGCGTCACCTGAGCGGAGCGGATGTTGGCGTCGCCGGGCCGCGGCCGGACCACGACCTGGAGCGCGGCGTGGTCGCCGCGCTCGGTCCCGCCCTTCAGCCTCAGGCCGATCCGCGGCTTGAAGCCGAGCGAGGCGCAGTCGAATGCCTGAAAGGGCGCCGTGGCGGTGGCCAGCGTGTCGTCGGAGCTGTCGCCGAAGCGCAGGCCGGCGCCGTTCAGGGCGGACGCCACGGTGAATTTTTCACAGCTGGTCGGGTTGACGGTGAAGCCGGAGCGGTCGATGTAGGCGCGGATGTCGCGCAGGTGGATCGGCACGCCGTCGATGATGTGAGGGATCGGATCGGTGCCGGTCGCGTCGATCGAGGCCTGCGCCGTAACCGGGTCGATGCGGACCGCCGAGCGCACGATCACCGTGCCCAGATCGAAGGGCCCGACGAGGGCGGAGTCGATGGCCACGACCGAGAACGTGGAGCCGCGATACGGACCCGCGAGGTAGAGGTTCCCAGGGGCGTAGGCGAGCACCGAGCCGACACCGTAGCCGGAGTAGGTGCGGCCGATCCGGCTCGCAGCAGGGCAGGACGGATGATCGCGCTCCGCCACGCCGGAGCTCTGGCGCGCTGCCTCGATCGCGGCCTCGGGGCAGTAGGGAATGCCGGCGATCCTGCCCAGCAGCCCAGGTGGAAACTGGGCCGAATAGGAGACGATCTCCTGTTCGGTCACGTCGCGCCTCAGGTGCAGGTAGAAGGGCGTGTAGGCGCCGGCGCGCGAGTTGATCGAGCCGGCTACCGCCCGGGGAGCGAAGGGGGCCAGGGCCGACGGGCAGGGCCCGCCGCCCGCGCCGGCCGCGATCGTCGCCGGCAGCGACTGGTGCTGAACGCCGCTCTGGTTGCGCCACGGCGTGAAGTCGACCTCGGTCGAGACTGCGCCGCAGGCGGGTGGGGTCGCCAACGGGCTGCGCTGGCCTTCGCGGAAGCGAATACTGAGATCGGAGTAGGGCAGCTGTGGAAGCCGGTCAAAGACCGCGGTGAGGCTGCCCGTGACCGGATCCGGCCTCAGCTCGCCGCTGACCTTGACCAGGATTCCCCGGCGGATCGACTTGGCGACCAGGTAGACGGCAAGAAGGCTTCCGAAGGGGTTGTCATGAGGGGCGGCGAGATAGATATTCCCCGGGATCAGGCCGGAGACGATCGGGCTGCTGACGTTGAAGTCGCCGATCTTCGACTCGCTGGGGCAGCCGGCTCCGAAGGGTGAGAGCGGCGTCTCTGCTTTGAACTGGCTTTCCGTGCAGACGCCGAGGCCGGCCCCGACCGAGGGGTTGATGCTGACGCCCTCCGGCAGGGTCACCGCCGCCGTGCGCACGGGGCTGGGGGCGCAGCCGGTCGAGTGAACCGCACCGGCGACGCAGACCGGGTCGGTGACGCCACCGGCATCGACGTTGATGTCGAAGGCATAGCCGGAGGGCGACGATGCGCGGGGGTTGCTCAACAGGGCCGTGGCATGGGGTTCGAAGTCGAGCTTGTCGCAGCCGCTCAAAGAGGCTTTCCCCGGCGTCGGTCGGACCAGCGGCGTGGGCTGTTGCCAGGAATCTGCCGTCACCGCAAAGTCGATCGGCTCTTCGCACGAAGTGGGCATGGTCAGGTAGGCGAGGGGGGCGGATTCGCTGTCGGCCGGCGGCCCAACCGAACATTTCGCCCAGCCAAAAGCCGGTTTTGCCTCGTTTAGACAGTCGCCGCGCTGTTCGTTGTTCACAACCGACCAGGGAACCCCCCAAATCGAAACGCTCAACCCGGATACACGAAGCCCCTGAGGGATGTCCGTCGCCTTCAGGGTGATTCCGTACTCACCCTCGGCTTGGCGGATCGACGGCACGAAGACGATCGGTTCCCCATAGGGGCTGGCTCCGAGCTCGGCGGGCTCGCCCCGCTTGGGAACGAGGTTGAAGAGACCGAACGTGCGGGCCTGCGGCCCGCCGGCGGTGGAGCGAACCGTCAGGGTGCCGACCTGAGTCTTGTCGCCGCAGCTCTCGCCGGCGAGGCTCGTTTCCCACGGCGAGACACGCGGGGTTTCGAATTCTTCGGCGCTGCAGTAGACCTGCCTGGTCGCGGTCGGGTTTTCGAACAGGCCGGGCGGCATTTCGAAGCTGAGGTCCCGCAGTCCGTTTTCGCCTGCCGGCCCGGTTCCTTCGAAGTCGACGTCGAAGGTCATCGCGTAGGGGTGCGAGCCGGCCTGCGTCGTCGGTTGGCCGGCGCCGTCGTAGACGTTGGCGTCGAACCCTTCGCTCCCGGGACGGAATTCAAAGGCCACGGCCTCACCGGGAATGATCATTGCCGTAGCAAGGAAGGCGATGAGGGCGGCCCAACGCCTCAATGCATGGATCTCCCCGCGGCTCCGCGCGTGCCATGACCGCGCTTTCCCCGCCGATGACCCTTGCGGGGTTTCTTCTTTTTCGGTTCGGAGATGTGGAGCGGGGGGTTGCCCGGGTTCGGGACGAGGGTGCCGGGGGTCGGGTCTTCCGGTTCTGACGGAAGCGGCTGACAACTGTCCCCCACGCAGACGACTTCTTCTTCCGCGGCTTCAGCCGCGCCGCTCGCCGCCCCCGGCCCCGCGATCAGAATCGCGCAAGCGAGAACAGCGCCCACCACGGTCTCCCTGAACCGAGCCACACCACAGTTCTACGGTACGGCGATCGATTTATCAAGAAACGAAAGGGGTACTTCAGGCCTCGACCGGCTGCACCGCGCGCTCGGCCGCGGCGACCACGTGGTCGGCGTCGATGCCGGCGGCGGCCAGCAGAGCGGACGGTGGCCCACTTCCGGGTCGGCCGCCGACCGCGAGGCGGGTCAGGCGCGTGCCCGAACCGGCAGCGGCGAGCACACCCGCGACGGTCTCGCCGATGCCGCCCTCGGGCCAGTGGTCCTCGACCGTCACCAGGGCGCCCGTCTCCTCGGCGGCCTCGAGCACCGTGGCGGCATCGACCGGCTTGACCGAGTAGAGGTCGATCACCCTGGCTGCGATTCCCTTTGCGGCCAGCGCGTCGGCGGCGGTGAGGCATTCGCGCAGGGTGATGCCGGCGCCGATCAGGGTGACCGCGTCGTCATCGCTCGAGCGGATCGTGTGACTGCCGCCGATCTCGAAGCTCTCGTCCGGCCCGTAGAGAACCGGCGTCGCCTCGCGGGTGGTGCGCAGGTAGCTGACGCCGCGGTGCTCGCGCATCGCATCGAGCAGCTGAACCGCCTGGTTGGCGTCGCTGGGATAGAGCACGACGCTGCCGAAGACGGCGCGCAGCGAGGCGATGTCTTCGAGCGCCATCTGCGAAGGGCCGTCGGGGCCGATCGAGACGCCGACGTGGGAGCCGCAGAGCTTCAGGTCGGCGTCGGAGATCGCCGCCATGCGGACGAAGTCGTAGGCGCGGCTGAGGAAGGCGCCGAAGGAGGAGGCAAAAGGCTTCCAGCCGCGGGTCTGCATGCCGACCGCAGCGGCGACCATCTGCTGCTCGGCGATGTACATCTCGAAGAAGCGATCGGGGTGCGCGGCGGCGAAGCGCTCGGCGTAGGTCGAGTTGCCGACCTCCCCGTCGAGCGCAACTACCTTCTCGTCGATCGAGCCGAGCCAGGCCAGGGCGTCGCCGTAGGCGGCGCGGGTAGCGACCTTCTCGCCGACCTCGTAGCTCGGCCGCTCGACCGCAGCCTTCGCGATCTCGTACGGCTTCGGCTCGGGCGGCGAGTTGACCTCGACGCTGAGCGAGCGGATCCCGCCCAGCTCCTCGACCGCGGCCTCGGGATCGGCGAGCGGCTTACCGTGCTGGTTCTCCTGGTCCTCTACCGCCGCGACGCCGGAGCCCTTCTTGGTGCGGGCGAAGATCACCGCCGGGCGGTCGGCCTCCTGGGCTCGCGCGTAGGCGGCGTCGATCGCCTCGAGGTCGTGACCGTCGATCTCCTGCACGTCCCAACCGCAGGCGCTTGCGCGGGCCGCCAGCGAGGAGGTGTCCCACCCGTGCATGGTCGGGCCGCGCTGGCCGAGCCGGTTGACGTCGACGACCGCGATCAGGTTGCTGAGCTGCGCGTAGCCAGCGTGCTCGAAGGCCTCCCACATCGATCCCTCGGCCAGCTCCGAGTCGCCGCAGAGCACCCAGACGCACAGCTCCGAGGACTCGAGCCGGTCGGCGGCGAGCGCGATGCCGACCGAGATCGGCAGTCCCTGGCCGAGCGAGCCGGTGGCGACGTCAACCCAGGGAAGTTCGGGTGTCGGGTGGCCCTGCAGGCGCGAGCCGAACTCGCGGAAGGTGAGCAGCTCCTCGTCGTCGATCGCGCCGGCCGCCTTGTAGAGCGCGTAGAGCAGCGGCGAGGCGTGTCCCTTGGAGAAGACCAGGTGGTCGTTGGCGGCGTTCTCGGGGGCGTCGAAGTCGTAGCGCAGGTACCTGCTGAAGAGCACGGCCATCAGGTCGGCCGCCGACATCGAGGAGGTCGGGTGACCGGAGTTCGCCGCGGCGGCGGCGCGGACCGAGTCGACGCGTAGCTGCTGGGCCAGTTCGTGCACGGCGGGGGACAATATCTGGCGCTAGCCGATCGCGACCATGCGCTCGATCGGCAGCTTCGCCCGCGCGGCGACCTCGGCCGGCACGCTGATCTCGAACTTCATCTCGCACAGGCTGTCGCGCAGCTTCGGCAGCGTGATCATCTTCATGTACTTGCAGAAGGCCATCCGGTTGGCCTCGACCAGCGTCGCCTGGGGCGCGGCCTGCTGAAGCGGGTAGAGCATTCCGTTCTCGGTGGCGACGATGAAGCTGCCGTCGGGGTGGCTTTCGACGTGCTCGAGCATCCCCGAGGTGGAAAGCATGTGGACGCCGCCGGGATCGATTTCTCCGGCGGCGACGTACTCCATCGCCTGCGTGGCACAACCGCACTCGGGATGGATCAGCAGCTCGGCCTCCGGGTGTTCCTCGCGGGTCTGGGCGATGTCTCCGGGGCGAATGCCGGCGTGGACGTGGCACTCGCCGTCCCAGATGTGGAAGCGACCGCGGCGCTCGGGGTCCTCGCGGATCCCGGTTTCGCGCTCGACGTAGGCGCCGAGCCACATGTCGGGCCCGAAGAGAATCTCGGTGTCGGCGCCGTGCTCGGCCCAGATGTGCTCGACGACCTTGACCGCGTTGGACGAGGTGCAGCAGTAGTCGGTCTCGGCCTTGACCTCGGCCGAGGTGTTGACGTACATGACCACAAGCGCACCGGGATGCTCGGCCTTCCAGGCGCGCAGCTGATCGGCGTCGATCGAGTCGGCGAGCGAGCAGCCGGCCTCGAGGTCGGGGATCAGCACGGTCTTGTCCGGCGAGAGGATCGAGGCCGTCTCGGCCATGAAGTGGACGCCGCAGAAGACGATCGCGTCGGCGTCGGTGGCGGCCGCCTCGCGCGAGAGCCCCAGCGAGTCGCCCATGCGATCGGCGACGTCCTGCACCTCGGGCAGCTGGTAGTTGTGGGCGAGGATCACCGCGTTCCGCTCCGCCGCGAGCGCGCGGACCTCCTCGCTCATCGCGCGGATCTCCTCCGGCGAGAGGTCCGGTGCCATCGTAGGTTGGATCGTGGGCAACTCCTGCATGGAGCCTTCCGTTTCCGATGTTCGCTGGCACGGTCACGGTGACCTGGAACCAGTCGAATGAACTTGGTTCCAAGTCTAGCGGTCTCGGCCGCGGGTCCTGTCGTGGGGGGAGGGGGGCCTGCGGGCGGGTCAAAACCGTCCTCGACCCCCCTCCCCCCACGCCACCCGCGGAAGAGGCGTAAGCGCGAGACTTGGTCTATGCCCGAGTTGCCGGAGGTTGAGATCACCGCGAGGAGGCTGAACACCGCTTTGGTGGGAGCTTCGGTCGAATCGGTCGTTGCGCCGGGGATGAATGTGATGAAGACCTTTGATCCGCCGCTGGAAGAGCTGGTGGGTCGCAAGGTCACGGGAGTGCGGCGGGTCGGGAAGATGCCGATCGTCGAGTTCGGCGATCTGGGGCTGCTGATCCATTTGATGTCGGCGGGACGGCTGCGGCTGTTCGACAAACGGGCCTCGGCGAAAGACCGCGCTTCGCGAGTGCTGGTGCGACTCGAGGACGGCCGGGAGCTGCGCTTGCGCGAGTTCGGGACGAAGCAGCGGGCCTGGGCGAAGTTGCTGCCCAGCGACGCGGTCGCCGAAGATGAGGCGGTTGCGCGACTTGGCCCGGAAGCTTGGCCAGCGCCACCGCTGGAGGAGTTCGCGGCGCTGATCGACCAGCCTCGCCACCTCCATCCGCTGCTCCGCCACCAGGGCGACATCTCCGGTATCGGCCGCTCCTGGGTCGATGAGGTCCTCTGGGAGGCCCACCTCTCGCCCTTCAAGAAAGGGTCGGAGCTCGATGACGAAGAGATCGCACGGCTGCACGGAGCTCTCCACGTGCTCGGCGACGCGATCGAGCACTACGAGGAGACGGTCGGCGAACAGTTGCCGGACAAGGTGCCTATGCCCCTACAAGTGCATAAACGAGAGGGCCAGCCATGCCCGCGCTGCGGCACCACAATCGAGGCCGTCTTCTTCTCCGAACACCAGACGAATTACTGCCCAAGAGAGCAAACCGGCGGCCGGGTCCTGAAGGACCGCCGCCTCTCCAAACTGCTGAAGTGAACTTCGAAAGGAGGACGGGTGCCCTCCCCGGAAGGCTCGGCGACCCCGCCCCGAAGCACCACAAACGACCTGCTGCGCAACGGTCTTCAGGGGAGGGGCACCCGTCCTCCCTACGCCAGCTCAATCAACATGCTGAAGTCGAGCGTCGGAGCTGAGTGGGTCAGGGCTCCGACGGAGATCAGGTCGACGCCGGTTTCAGCGATTCCGCGCGCTGTCTCCAGGTCGACTCCGCCCGAGGCCTCGAGAGAGGGGCCTTTGCCGGCCCCGGCGTTTTCGTCACGCAGGCGGACCGCGCCGCGCAAGGTCTCGAGGTCCATGTTGTCGAGCAAAAGGATGTCGGCGCCGGTGCCGAGGGCGTAGGCGACCTCGTCGAGGTTGCGGGTCTCGACCTCGACCGCCAGGTCCGGGTATTTGCTGCGAGCGCCGTAGACGGCCTTGGCCAAGCTTCCGGCAAGGGCGATGTGATTCTCCTTGATCAGGATCGCGTCGTAGAGGCCGATCCGGTGGTTGCGGCCGCCCCCGGCCAGCACGGCGGCCTTCTCCAGCTCGCGCAGACCGGGAATCGTCTTGCGCGTATCGAGGATCGCCGCCCCGGTGTCGGCCACCGCCTCGACGAAGCGAGCAGTCAGCGTAGCCACGCCGGAGAGGTGACCGAGGAAGTTGAGAGCGGTCCGCTCCGCCGCAAGCAGTCCGACCGCCGGTCCGCTGGCAAGGAGAACCTCAGCGGGAATCCCGTCCCTCCACTGCCCCTCGACAACCAGGTTGTCGACGTCCTCGACCCCGCACTGTCGCATCGCCTCCGCAACAAGCTCCAGCCCGTAGACAACCCCGGGCTGCTTCTGCACGATCCGAGCCCGGCCCCGAGCGTCCTTGGGCACCGTCGCTTCCGAGGTCACGTCCCCGGCGCCAACGTCCTCGGCCAACGCACGAGCAACGACCGCCTTTGGACCGGCAGCATTCATCCATCCGTGCTCATTCAAGTGGAAGTCCCCCATTTGCAGGCATATTTCAAGCCTTGTTTCAAGTAGTTGCAAGTAGATTGCGAGTAGCTCATCGCGTCTTCAGCTGCCAGTAGGCACGAGGGTCCTTGGGCGATTTTCCGACCCACTCCACAATCCCCGCCTTCCTCAGGGCATTTAGCTCGCGCTGCGCAACCGGGCGAGAGACGTTGAGGAGATCTCTGACTTCGCCCGTGCTCAAACGGCCCGCCGTCCTCAGGGCAGCCGTGATCGCACGAACGCCATCCGGAAGCCCGGCCTCAAGCAGGCGATCAACGGGCTCCCCCAGCAAGGTCAGCACGACGCTGCCCGAGGTCTGCCGATACTCCGGCTCGCCCAGCCCCGCGTGCCGCATCTCCTCGAAGATTCGCCGGATTCCCTCGCCCGGCTCCTGCCCGAAGTTCAGATCGGCGCAAACCCGTGCGATCCGCGGATTGCGGGCGAAGCGAACGGTCTCGAGCGGGTCGCTCAGGTCCACAAGGCCCGGGAAACGCCCCGGGCTGGATATCTCCATGCGGTCGTCGAAGATCTCAACTCGGGTGTGATCGCCCATCATGCTGTACGAGCGATGCACCACGGCATTTACGACGCCCTCCAGCCAGGCGTCGTAAGGAACAAGGCCAACATCCTCAAAGCGGCCCGACCGGCCCAGGGCACGGCGCTTCGGCTGCAGGCGGGCGATTGCATCCTGGGCCTCGAGTAGCTGCCTTGGCAGGGGACCATCGAACCGGATGTCCTCGATCAGTTGCTGGCGGCTGCCGGTGCCCCGTTCGGTGCCCCGATAGCGCAATACCCTCACGAATGCCTCCGGCAGGTGAGTCTGTGGCGCGCCGGCGAAGAGAAGGCAGCCGGCGACGGTCAGCTCATCGTCGGTGGCCAGGCCCCGCGCCCGCAGGAGCCTGACGCCGTCGGGGGCTTCGATCGCCGATGCGTAGTGCTCGAGCAGCTCGCTGTCGAGCTCCTTGAATCCCACTCCAGCCAGCGGCCTGATCTCGTAACTGGCCTGCCCCTTGTCGTACAGAAGCTCTTGGCGCTGCGAGAAGGTCAGCCGCCGGTTCTCGTCGCCGATCCGAAGGAAAACTTCATCCCGCTGGTTTGCGTGGACGACCTCACTCGACTCAATCTCGATCGCCAAGATCTGCCTTTTTCGACCGGCTGCGTCCATGCCCTCGATCAGGCGGGACCGAGCCCGCACCGGGGGCGAGCAGAAATCGATCCCCGCCTGCATCAGGGAGTTGAGTGACTTGGCCCGGGCATCGACCCCTTCGACGACACCATCGTGCAAGCCGACGACGACCAAGCCCCCGTCGGCATTGGCAAGACCGATCAATGCCTTGGCGAGGTCGACGGGGTCGATGCGGCCAGACTTACGCTCGAACCACTGATCCTCATCAAGGTCGAGCAACTCTTGCCCAACTTCGTCGGGAGGTGCGTTGAGAGCCTCCTCGGCTTGCACGGTACTCATTGCTACTTGCAATTATTGCATGTAAGTAGATTTACGAGGGAGGCGGAGTGTCCCCCATTCTCACGTGCCATCCACTCACAGCGTTTAATCCCACGAGTGACCGCCTTGCCGCCTTTCCAGACACTGCTCGACGAGCATGCCGCCGAAGTGATGGGAGTCCTGCGCGGTGCCGTCGGCCGCGGCGACGCTGAGGACTGCTTCCAGGAGACGTTCCTGGCGGCTCTGCGCGCCTATCCGAAGCTAAGCGATGCGTCGAACCTGCGCGGCTGGCTGCTCACGATCGCCCACCGCAAGGCGATCGACCACCATCGCGCCAACGGGCGCCGGCCGTTGCCCGTCGCAGACGTGGCCGAGGTCGGGGTCAGCGACCCGGAGCCCGGCGAGGGAATCTGGGAGAAGGTCGGCGCGCTGCCCCCCAAGCAGCGGGCTGCCGTCGCCCTGCGCTACGGCAGCGACCTCCCCCACGCCGAGATCGCCGCCGCGCTCGGCTGCTCGCCGGAGGCGGCGCGGCGCAGCCTGCACGAGGGAATCAAGCG
Source organism: uncultured Solirubrobacterales bacterium (assembly GCA_963702705.1). Lineage (GTDB taxonomy): Bacteria > Actinomycetota > Thermoleophilia > Solirubrobacterales > 70-9 > VRUE01. The sequence continues at coordinate 610,949 of CAVPDR010000007.1, read as the reverse complement.
ACTGAGGAAGGAGTTGGCATGAAGGCATCGCTCGAACGACTCGCGGGTCGCGCCGGCGACGAGGGCCTGCTCGACGTCGCCTACGCGATGTCCGACTCTCCCTTCGGGCCGCTCTTGCTCGCGGCGACGCCGCGCGGCCTGGTCAAGGTGAGCCTGCCCGGCTATGACCCCGAGGAGACACTGGAGGACCTCGCCGCGCGCATCTCGCCGCGCGTACTGGAGGCACCCGCGCGCCTCGACGAGGCCCGCCGCGAGCTCGACCTCTACTTCGAGGGCAAGCTGACGGAGTTCGACCTGACGCTCGACTGGCGGCTGAGCCGGGATTTCCGCCGCCGGGCGCTGCGCGCGATCGACCGCATCCCCTACGGCAAGACCCGCAGCTACACCGAGATCGCCCGCAGCGCCGGCAACGAGCGTGCCGTGCGCGCGGCCGGCACCGCATGCGGCGCCAACCCGATCCCGATCGTCGTCCCCTGCCACCGCGTGCTGCGCAGCAGCGGCGCCCTTGGCGGCTACGGCGGCGGCCTGCCGATGAAGGAAGCGCTGCTGGAACTCGAGGGGATCCGTTAGGCGGAAGCGGCGACGGGGCCGAACAGCTCGCGCGCCCGTTCGAGCACCAGCTCCGGCTGCTCCTCGGCTACGAAGTGGCCGCAGCGCGCGACGATCTCGACGCTCATCTCGTCGGCATAGGGCTCATAACCCGCAAGGATGTCCCCCCTGACCACCGGATCGGCCTCGCCGACGAGGATGCGGGTGGGCACCGTGAGGCGCTGCGAGCGGTAGTGGCCCTTTTTCAGGCGCGGCAGCTCGTGGGTGAGGAAGCTGCGGTAGACGTGGGAGGAGGCGAGCGCGTGATCGCGCCTGCGAAAGCTCTGCGCAAAGCAGTCGAGCTCCGCCTCGGTCCAGCGCATGTCGGGATGCGAGCCGCGCCTGTGGACAAGCTTGACGAAGCGGGGCACGTGGCGGAGGACGGCGGTCCCCAGACCGGGAGTGGCGAGGAGAAACTGGTACGCCGTCCGGTTGAGCGCCTGCAACGACGGCTTGGGTGGCTCAAACCACGGGTGGACCATGCCCAATGCAAGGTAGTGACGGAAGCGCTCGGGGGCCTGCAGGCAGAGCTGGAAGCCGGCGTAGCCACCCCAGTCGTGACCGATCAGCTCCACGCGGTCCAATCCCATCTCATCTAGCAGGGCGAGGATGTCGTCGGCGAGTTCCTGGATTTCGTAGCGGCCGGCGGGCGCGTCGCTCCAGCCGAAGCCGCGCAGATCCGGGCAGATCACCCTTCGCTCCTCGGCCAGCGCCGGAATCACCTTGCGCCAGACCCACCAGTGCTGCGGCCAGCCGTGCAGGAGGAGAACGGGAGGCCCCTCACCAGCTTCGGCGACGTGCAAACGGGTCCCGTTCACCTCCAGGTAGCGGTGGGTGACGCCGTCGAGCGCCGGGGGCGGTCCGTACATCTCCAGCAAATCTACATGGGGTAAATCCACATACCGGCGTGCTCGGCTCAAGTCAGGCACGACCGACGCCGATCTTTGGCTGGATGAATCGCCCCGAGAACCGCACTTCGCTGCCCGCGCCGCAACCGCTGAGCCGACTCGCCACGCTCGCCTGGTCGCTGCTGGCGATCTCACTGCTGGCGGCACTGCTCTTCGTACGGCAGGCCGAGGCCGCCACCCTCCCCCTCTCGGCACAGGCTCTACCGACCGCGCTCGGCGACGCCGAAGGCGAAGAAGCCGAAGACGAAGACGAAGCGGAAGACGAAGAAGGCGAAGAAGAAGAATCGGAAGACGAAGAAGAAGACGAAGAACCGGGGACCGTCGGTCCCCTGCTACTGCCGCCCGAATGCCTGCTCCACACCGCCGCCGCCCAGGTCGCCGCCTCTTCCACGCACGGCGTCGTGCGGCTGACGATCCGCTACACCTCTTACACGCCGACCAGCGTCAGCGTCAACTACTGGCTCAAGGGCGCCAAGGGATCGCTGCAGCTCGGCGAGACCAAGCGCCACTTCGGCCGCCAGGGGGTCTTCCGCGAGGAGGCCCACCTCAGCGACCACGCGATGAGCAAGGTGCTCGCCGCGCGCACCTTCGTCGTCCAACTCGACATCGCCGCGGCTCCGTCCTACTGCGCCAAGTACTCGACCCAGCGCCTGACCGCCAAGCACGTCGCCGGCAGCCACGCGACCTGGTCGCGGCCCAGCTAGATCGCACCCGCCAGCCAGCTGCCCGCGGCGCTGAGGTGAGCGGGGTCGATCTGGTGTCCGACATCTGACTCGTGGTACTCGACCTCGAGACCTCCCTCTTCGAGAAGGCGACGGGCTCGATGGGCGAAGCCGATCTCGATGATCGGGTCGCGGCGGCCATGGGCGATGAAAGCGCGCGTTTTCCGCCGGTCCTCGAAGCTGGGTCGCCAATCCTCGACCGTCGGCACGAAGCCACTGAAGGCGAGCACCCCCGCGACCGGCGGCCGATCCGCGCTGAGCGCCAGCGCGTAGCTCATAACCGTTCCCATCGAGAAGCCCCCCAGCACGGTCCTCGACGGATCGACCCCGGTCTTTTCCCAGAGACCGTCGTGCAGCTGGGCAAGGGCGCTCCGCGCGGCCTGAAAGGTCTCGGGGTCCGGATAGCCGACTCGCGGAACCAGGTACCAGTGGTAGCCGGGCGAGCCTTCGAGAACGAGTGGCGCGCGGGGCGTGACCACGTGCAGCCGTTGTCGCGGATCGAGCGCGTCGGCGAGTCCGAGCAGGTCCCGCTCGTCGGTCCCGCGCCCGTGGTGGAGCACGAGAAGCCCCTCCGGCTCGGCGGCGGAAGGTCGCTCGAGGAAGGCGAGAGGCTCGATCGGCTCGATCCCTAGCTTGCCGTCGAGGCGGCGGTTTTGTTCAGGTAGTCGCGGATGAAGTCATCGAGGTCGCCGTCGAGGACGCGCTGGGCGTCGCCGGCCTCGTGGCCGGTGCGGTGATCCTTGACCCGCTGGTCGGGATGGAGGAAGTAGCTGCGGATCTGCGAGCCCCAGGCGACGTCCTTGACCTCGCCCCGCACCTTGGCCATCTCCTCGGCCCGTTTGCGCTCCTCGAGCTCGATCAGCTTCGAGCGCAGGAACTGCATCGCCACCGCCTTGTTCTGGGTCTGAGAGCGCTCGTTCTGGCACTGGACGACGACGCCGGTGGGGATGTGGGTGATCCGCACCGCCGAGTCGGTCTTGTTGACGTGCTGGCCGCCGGCGCCGGAGGCGCGATAGGTGTCGATGCGCAGGTCGGCGTCGTCGATCTCGACCTCGACCCCCTCGTCGACCAGGGGCCCGACATCGAGCTGGGCGAAGCTGGTGTGGCGGCGGGCGGAGGAGTCGAAGGGGGAGATCCGAACCAGGCGGTGGACCCCGCGCTCGGCGGCGAAGAGGCCGTAGGCGTTCTCGCCGCGAGCGATGAACGTGGCCGACTTCAACCCCGCCTCCTCCCCCGGCGAGGCCTCCTTCATCTCGACCTCGAATCCGCGCCGCTCAGCCCAACGCAGGTACATCCGCAGCAGCATCTCGGCCCAGTCCTGCGAGTCGGTGCCGCCGGCGCCCGCGTGAACGGTGACGACGGCGTCGCCGGCGTCGTACTCACCGCTGAACAGCCGCGCCTCTTCGAGGCCGGCCAGGCGACGCTCCGCCGAGGAGAGCTGCACGGTCAGCTCGGCCGCCATCTCCTCGTCTTCGGCCGCCATCTCGGCCAAATCGCCGAGATCGGCAACGTCGGACTCGAGCCCGCGGAAGGTCTTCAGCCGGCGCTGGGCGCGAGCGTGGGCAGCGGAGATCCGGGCGGCGGTCTCCTGGTCGTCCCAGAATCCCGGCCGCTGCATCTCCCCCTCGAGTCGCTCGGCCTCGGTTTCCAGCGCGGCCGGGTCAAAGGTAGTCCGAGAGCAGGGACAGCTGCTCGCGGACAGCGGCCAGGCGCGGTGCGATCGATTCGGTGGAGGCGGCGTCGGCCATGGGGACAGGCTATACGGCCGAACTGCATCAAATTCTCATCCCGCGGGATTGAGAATTTGATGCAGTTCGGGGCTAGGCCCGGAAGCCGCCCGCTTGCAGGGCCGCTGCCCGGTCCTCGAACGGCCGCCAGCTGCGGATCTTGTGGTCATGCAACTCGAAGAACCAGGCCATCTCGTCCTCACCCGCCGCCGAGCCGTCCTCGTCCCAACGCCACCGCCTCTTTATCAGCGCGACGGCAGACCCCGCGCCGGATTCGGTCCCGTCCTCGTAGAGCTCCTCCAGCTCAATCGTCTGCTGCACACCTCCCGGAGCCCGAGTAGCCCACACGCGTGCAGCGTCGCGACCCCTGCGCAGCCCCTTCATCGAGTGCAGCTCAACCTCAGGATCGAGCACCGCAACGAACCCGTCCAAATCGCGCTCGTTGAAAGCCCGGATGAACTCACGAACCGGATCGTGGGTCACGAAGGGCAGTCCCGGTAGGGGTGGAGCGTCTTGTACTTTTTGGGCGTCCACCTTGAGGCGCCAGCAACCGCGTCTCCACCCAAAAAGTTAAGCGGAACCCCTACCGGGACTGCCCCTACGCCCCATGGCACTTCTTGAACTTTTTCCCTGACCCGCACCAGCACGGATCGTTGCGGCCGATGTTCTCGTGCTCACCCTTGACCACCGTCTCGACCACCTCGGTGGCGCCGTTGCCGCCGGCACCGGCGGCGACCATGTCGGCTGCCACCGCGCCCCCCGCACCCCCTGCGGCGGCCTCGCGCAACGCCGAGGGCTGTCCGGCCTGGGTACCGCCCGAGTAGTCGAGGGAGGTCGGCTGGGCGGCACCGTTGGGTGCAAAAGCTTCCTGGGCCTGCGAGGGATCGATCTCGACCTCGACGTGGAAGATCGTCTTGCTGAACTCCTCCCAGATCGAGTGCATCAGCTCCTCGAACATGCCGAAGCCCTCGTTCTTGTAGGCGACCAGCGGGTCGATCTGGGCGAAGCCGCGCAGGTGGATGCCCTCGCGCAGGTAGTCCATGTCGTAGAGATGCTCGCGCCAGCGGTTGTCGATCACCTGCAGCAGGATCGAGCGCTCCAGGTAGCGCATCAGCTCGTCGCCGAAGGTCTGCTCGCGCTCGTCGTAGGCGTTCATCGCGTCGTCGTCGAGCGCGTCCTTGAGCTGCTCGCGATCGACCGACTCCGGCGCCATCGAGGCGACGTCGATGCTGAGCGGCCAGATCTGGCGCAGCTGGTTCTCCAGCTCGACCAGGTCCCAGTCCTCGAGCACGTCGCCCGGCGTGTACTCCTCGACCAGGCGCTCGATCACACCCTCCATCTCGTCACGGGCGATCTCCGACATGTCGCGGCCCTCGAGGATCTCGCGGCGGTAGCGGTAGACGACGCGGCGCTGCTCGTTCATCACGTCGTCGTACTCGAGCACCCGTTTGCGGATCAGGAAGTTCTGCTCCTCGACCTTCTTCTGCGCGTTCTCGACCGTCTTCGAGAGCATGCCCGCCTCCAGCGGCATCTCCTTGCCGTCCTCGTCGACCGGACCGAGCCGGTCGAGGATCTTGTAGATGCGGTCGCCGGCGAAGAGGCGGATCACATCGTCTTCGGCGGAGAGGTAGAAGCGGGTCTCGCCGGGATCGCCCTGGCGTCCGGAACGGCCGCGCAGCTGGTTGTCGATCCGTCGCGACTCGTGGCGCTCGGTGCCACAGATGAAGAGGCCACCCAGCTCGCGGACTTCGTCGGCCTCGGCGGCACAGATCGGCTCCAGCTCGGCGACCTTCTCGGCAAGCGCCTGCTCGTAGCGCTCATCGCCCGGCGCGATCCCCTTCTTCTTCAGCTCGTGGATCGCCGACTGCTCCGGGTCGCCGCCGAGCTTGATGTCGACGCCACGGCCGGCCATGTTGGTGGCGATCATCACCGCCCCTTTGCGGCCCGCCTGGGCGATGCGCTCGCCCTCTCGCTCGGCGTGCTCGGGCTTGGCGTTGAGCACGGCGTGCTCGATGCCCTGGCGCTTGAGCTCCCCCGAGATCATCTCCGAGACCTCAACCGAGACCGTGCCGACGAGGATCGGCTGGCCCTTCTCGTGGCGAGCGAGGATCTCCTCCAGCACCGCTTTCCACTTGCCCTCTTTGGTCTTGAAGATCTGGTCGTTCTGATCGGCCCGGATCATCTGGCGATGGGTCGGGATCTCGACAACCGGCACTTTGTAGATCTTCATGAACTCGGTCGCCTCGGTCAGCGCCGTGCCGGTCATTCCGGAGAGCTTGTCGTAGAGGCGGAAGTAGTTCTGCAGGGTGATCGTGGCAAGGGTCTGGTTCTCCTCGCCGATCGCCACGCCCTCCTTCGCCTCGACCGCCTGGTGCAGGCCCTCCGACCAGCGCCGACCGTCGAGGATGCGGCCGGTGAACTCGTCGATGATCTTCACCTCGCCGTCGATCACGGCGTAGTCCTTGTCCTTCTTGTAGAGAGACTCCGCCTTCAGCGCCTGAACCAGGTGGTTGACGAGGCTGCCGTGCTCGCCGAGGTAGAGGTTGTCGACGCCGACGAACTCCTCGGCCCGTTTGACGCCCTTCTCGGTCGGCGAGACCGTCTTGTGCTTCTCGTCGAATTCGTAGTCGTGCTCGGCCTCGGAGGTGTCCTTCGATTCTCCGAGCGAGCGCAGCTTGTCTTTTGCCTGGACGCCGTCCATCTGCCTGGCCAGGCGAGCGAAGGTGTAGTAGGTCTGGGCGGCCTGTTCGGGGGCGCCGGAGATGATCAGCGGCGTCCGCGCCTCGTCGATCAGGATGTTGTCGACCTCGTCGACGACGGCGAAGTGGTGACCGCGCTGCACGCACTGCTCGAGCGACGGCGACATGTTGTCGCGCAGGTAGTCGAAGCCGAACTCGGAGTTTGTGCCGTAGACGATGTCGCCGGCGTACTTTCGCTGCCGCGTGGCGTGATCGTCGCCCTCCTGGATCGACGAGACGCTGACCCCGAGCATGTCGTAGATCGGTTTCATCCATTCGGCGTCGCGGCGGGCCAGGTAGTCGTTAACGGTGACGACGTGGACGCTCTCCCCGGCCAGCGTGTTGAGGAAGACGGCGAGGGTTGCGGTCAGCGTCTTGCCCTCTCCCGTGCGCATCTCGGCGATCGAGCCGTCGTGGAGGACCATGCCGCCGATCAGCTGGACGTCGTAGTGGCGCTGACCGATCGCCCGCCGCGAGGCCTCGCGGGTCAACGCAAACGCCTCGGGCAGCAGGTCATCGAGCAACTCGCCGTCGGCGGCGCGCTTGCGCAGCGCGTCGGCCTCCTCGCGCAGCTCGGAGTCCTCGAGCAGCTCCATCTCGGGCTCGATCCGGTTGATCGCCTCGGCCCGCTTCTCGTAGCTCTTGAATTTGCGCCCCTCTCCGACCCTAAGCGCACGCGTGACCATGTCCTTTGCAGCAGGCATGGCAACAGGGTAGCTGTCTATTCGAATCCGCTCCTCCGCGGGTGGCGTGGGGGGAGGGGGGGTCGAGGACGGACCGTGGCCCGCCCGCAGGCCCCCCTCCCCGCGCGACAGGACCCGCGGCCGGAACGGCCGCGCCTAGCTTGCGGTCCTGCCCCGGAGGCGACCTACGGCGCGGCGGGTCTGGGTCCGCTTGCGGCGCAGCTCGCGGTGCTTCTTGACCTGACGGCGGATGTCCTCGGCCAGGGCATGGATCGTGTGCAGCATCTCGGGTGAGGCCTCGCTCGCCCGCAGAGTGACGCCCTTCAGCCGCAGGGTCGCACCGGCGACCTGGCTGTCCTCGATCGAGGGATTGCGCTCTTCGTGCAGCTCGACATCGAGCGTCGCCAGCTCCGAGACCTGCTTGCCGACCCGGCGGAATCGTTTGGCCACATGCCCCCGCAGCTCGTCGGTTACCTCGACGTTGCGACCACGTATCTCGATCCGCATATTTTTCCTCCTAGTGTGTCGGTCCACCGATGCTACGCCCTCACAGGCGCCTGGTAAAGGTGATTGCGGCTACCCGGATCGCGCCCGCGCCACGCAGGGCGCGGGCGCAGGCTGAAAGGCTGGCGCCGGTGGTCAGCACGTCGTCGAGGAGGACGACGCTGCGCGGCACCTCACCGCGGGTGCTGACCTGCGGCGGGTGGCCGATGCGCTGGGCGCGGCGCCTACCCACCTGGCGACCGCCGCCGCTGCGGACGAGACACGGGCTCAGCGTCGCGTCGATCCGGGGCGAGAGGGCGGCGGCGATCTCTGCGGCCGGGTCGAAGCCGCGCGCCATGGTTCGCAGCCGCGCGGTCGGGACCGGAACCAGCGCGCCGCTGAGCAGGCCGGCCGGCGCCAGCCACTCGATCCGCTCAGCGATCAGCTCGGCGACCGGCAACAGGCGACGGAACTTCAGTGCCGCGACCAGGGCACGGGCAACTCCCTCGTGGGCGGCGGAGGACCAAACGCGATCCAAGCCCGGCGGACCGCTGCCCCTCAACGGCTCGGCTTCGGCGAGGCGTCGGCCGCAGCGCGTGCAGAGCATGGCGCCGGGCCGGCAGGAGCGCCCGCAGGCGGCGCAAAGCGGCGGTATGAGGCCGGTGCAAACCTCGTGGAGAACCTTCATGCCCCGATCCTGCGCGGTGCCGGCGCGCCTGTGGCGCGCGGGATGTCACGGGAGTGTCAGGCCTTTGCGACGCGGCCTGCGATGGCGCCAATCAGCATCGCCTCGGGCGCCAGCTCGGTGCCGGCGAGGAGGATCGAGTCGCGCACCCAGGAACCGTCACCGAGTCGGCAGCCATCGCCGACGATCGCCGGCCCCTGAATGCGGACACCGGCGCCGAACTCCACTTCACTGCCGATCAGCACCGGGCCCTCGACCTCGGCATCGCCGAGCGGGCTGGCCGAGCGGATGCCTGCCGCGACCTCGGGCGCGCCCGGCTCGATCTTCACGGCGCCGTTCAGCGCGTCGAAATTGCCCTGCCGCATCTCGTCGAGATTGCCGATGTCGTTCCAGTAGGCATCGATCTCGTGCGAATAGAAGGCGACGTCGTTCTCCATCAGGGCCGGGAAGACATCCATCGCCCAGTCGGCGAAGCCGGCCGGATCGTCAGGACCGGCGGCCTTGCTGGATCCAGGCTCCGGAAAGAAGTCGAAGATCTCGGAACGGAACATGTAGATGCCGCAGTTGGCCAGGTCGCTCAGCGCTTCGGCGGGCTCGGGCTTCTCCTGGAAGCCCTGGATGCGGCCATCGGAGCCGGTAATCGCAACCCCAAACTGGCTGGTGTCGGTGACCCGCTTGGTGGCCAGGGTGGCGACGCCGTCGTGGGATTCGTGGAAGGCGCGCATCGCGCCGAGGTCGATGTCGGTGAGCGCGTCACCGGAGATCACCAGGAAGCTGTCGCCGAGGAAATCGGCCGCGTTGCGCACCCCGCCCGAGGTGCCGAGCAACCGCTCCTCGTGACTGTAAGAGAGCTCGAGGCCGAATTCCGAGCCGTTGCCAAAGTGGCTCCCGATCGTCTCGGGGAACCAGTGCAGGTTGGCGATCGCCCGGCCGAAGCCGTTGCGCGCCAGCAGCCGCACGATGTGCTCCATCACCGGCCGGTTCAGCACCGGCACCATCGGCTTCGGCATCGCGTAGGTGATCGGGCGCAGCCGCGTGCCGAGCCCGGCGGCGAGGACCATCGCCCTCATCGGGATCCCCCATCGAGCGCCGCCTTGAAGTCCTCGATCGCCTCGACCGGCAGCGGGTCGACGCCGCGCGCCTCGGCCAGCCTCAGCGAGACCAGGTCGCCCAGCATCGTCGCCCAGAGCAGGCGGGCGATGCGCGTCTCGCCTTCGGGCTCCAGCGCGACCACCGGAGCACTGGCCGCGGCGATCGCCTCACCGGTCAGCTCGAAGCGACGGCGGACCCGGGGATTCTGGTCTGCGTCTTCGAGCAGGACGGCGGCGAACGAATCGCCCTCCCAGCCGCAGATCTCGTTGTGGTCGGCCTCGGGCAGCTCCGAGAAGAAGGCCGGGCACTTGGCGTTCTCGTTGATCTGGGTCTTCCAGCGACGGGCCACGGGTGTCGTCAGGTCTGCGCCGACGACGATCGGGGTGGCGCCGCCAAGCTGCTCGGCGACCTCGGCTGCCTTTGCCTGAAGCTCGCCCAACCGCTCGGCCAGAAAAGCGGCCGCCGCATCGAGCTCGGCATGGAGGCGAGGCGCGATGCCTGCGAGCGCGGCCACCTCGGCGGCGCAGACCAGCATGTAGGCGACCGCGGTCCGCGGCGCGGGCAGGATCCCGGGCAGGCCGATCACGGGTGCGCCGGCCTCGCGCGCCGCGTCGACCAGGGAGCCACCCGTGCTGGCGACAGTCCGGCGGGCACCCAGCTCACCCGCGGCGGCGAAACAGGCGAGCGTCTCCTCGGTGTCGCCCGAGTAGCTGGAGCAGAGCGCAGTCCACTCCGGCGTCACCCAACTCGGCAGCTCGTACCCGCGCACGGTGATCAGCGGGCCGGTCAGCCGGTCGCTGAGCGCGGCGGCGGCGAGGTCGCCGCCGATCGCCGAGCCACCCATGCCGCAGACGACCACGCCCGCCGCCTCGGCCGGCTCGAGCCGCGCCGACTCGACCCGCCAGAGGGCGTCGCGGAGGTGATCGGGAATGGCGAGGACGTCGTCGAGCATCAGGCCGGGACTCTCTCATCGGCACCGGCGACAACGGACTCGAGAACCGCGCCGGCGGCAACCTCGACCCCGGCGGAGAGGATCGAGCCGCTGACCCTCGCCCCCTCGCCGACCACGCAGCCGTCGAGCACGACCGAGTCGCGGATCTCGGCGCCGTCGGCGACCCGGCAGCCGCGGCCGAGCACCGCGCGCGGGCCGATCGTCGCCCCGCTCGCGACCTCGGCGCCCGTGCCGACGAGCATCCCCGGCGCCGTCGGCTGCACCCGGGTCTCGACCCGCCGCTCGAGGATGTCCCAGCTTGCCTGCAGGTAGCGCTCGGGGGTGCCGATGTCCATCCAGTAGCCGTCGAGCCGCAGGCCGTGCAGGCCCTCGCCGACCAGGCGCGGGAAGACATCGCGCTCGATCGAGACCTCCTCGCCGGCCGGAATCAGGTCGAGGACCGAGCGCTCGAGTACGTACATCCCGGCGTTGATCTCACCGGGCACGGCCTCCCCCGTCTTCTCGAGGAACTCGAGCACCGCGCCATCGGCGTCGCTGTGGACCAGTCCGTAGGCAGCGGAGTCCTCGACCGGGTGCAGGCCAAGGGTGGCCCGCGCGCCGCGTTCGGCATGTGCGCCGAGCAGCGCGGTCAGGTCGAGGTCGGTGAGGACGTCGCCGTTGAGGGCAAGGAAGCGCTCGTCGAGGCGGTCGCCGAGTTCATCGGCGGCGAAGCGGATTGCGCCGGCGGTGCCGCGCCGCTCGGGCTCGACCACGTAGCGGATCGAGACCCCGGCTCGCTCCTCCTCGCCGGCAAGCGCCTCGCGCAACACATCGGGCAGGAAGCCGCAGGCGAGCACGACCTCGCTGACGCCGTGGCCCGCCAGCCACTCGATCATGTAAGCGAGGAAAGGGCGGTCAACCAGCGTCAGCGCGGGCTTGGGCACTGTCTCAGTTAGCGGCCGCAGCCGCGTCCCCTCGCCCCCGACTAGGACTATGGCTTGCATCTACTCGGGCGTACCCGCGGGAACCGATCCCTCAACCGCGCGGCCGATTCCCTCGTAGTCGAAGCCGGCGCCCCTGAGCAGCGCCGGGTCGAGGAAGTTGCGGCCGTCGATCAGCAGCGGCCGCGCCATCCGCCCGGCAGCCGCCGCCCAGTCGAGCTCGGCGAACTCGGGCCACTCGGTGACGAGGATCGCCGCGTCGGCGCCGTCGAGGGCCTCGAGCGCCGAGTCGCGGAACTCGGCTCCGCCGAGCAGGCCGCGGGCGACGTCGGCAGCCACGGGGTCGTAGACGACGACCTCCGCCCCCTCCCCTTCCAGCCGCGCCGCCAGCACCAGACTCGAGGCCTCACGCATGTCGTCGGTGTTCGGCTTGAAGGCGAGTCCGAGCAGCGCCACCCGCTTGCCGAGCAGCGAGCCGAGGTGCTTCTGCAGCTTGCCGACCACTCGCCGCTTCTGCAGCTCGTTGACCTCGATCACCGCGTTGAGCAACTGGAAGTGGTAGCCGCTGTTGCCGGCCAGCATCTTCAGCGCGCTGACGTCCTTCGGAAAACAGTTATGAAGAACGATGCCGCCGGTTGCGGCGACGGTCTGGGCGCCGGGCACCTCGAGCGAGTACACCGGACCGCGGGCGATGCGCTTGGAGGCGCTCGTGACTCGCGCCCACGCGATCGAGGACTCGCCGAACTGACGAAAGCCGGTTGGGGCGATGCGCTTGCTTTGCCGCGCGAGAGACTCAAGCACCTGCGAGCGCTCGGCCTCGGGGATGAGCTGAACCGCGCGTTCAACCTGATCCGCACCGCTGACCGTAAGCCAGTGCGTGTCCTTGGTCGACATCGCGGTCCGCCCGATCCTCCAGGCACAGACGACCCCGAGGTCACCGAGAAGCCTTGCCACTCCGTCGGCCAACTCGTCGCTGATCGTGCCGAAGTCGATCGTCACGCTCGGCCCTCCGTTGACGAAGGACCATGAGCCGTCCCCCTCCCACAGCCCTGAAAGGAGTGCCCATTTGCGTGAGCTTGATTGCTCCCAAATCAAATTCGGAAGTCGCTGCTCATAGCTGTTGCGACCCAAGCGGAGGACATCGGTCCACCATGTGGCGAGAATTCGGGACGAGATCCGCACGCAACGCGAAGTGGGCGCCGTGAAGACCGTCGTCTTGACCCTCTGGCTCTCCCAGTAGTCGGCAACCTGCTTGACCAGGTGCTCCTCCTTGGTTGGATGGAACGACCAGGTGATGCGTTCGCGCGTAGCCCCATTGCGGCAACGGTCCCTGCCCACGTGACCCTTGGCCACGTAGAGGCCGACTACCCGCCAGAACTCCTCGTCGATTCGCAGTCGCTCCGGGATGAAGGTTCCGTTCCGAGCCGTCCCCAGAGTCGCGCCACACAAGTCCATGTCGGATTCGCATGCCTCGCGGAGGCGCAGGGCGCCCGTTCGGCCGATGTCGCCCATCCGTTGAGCGTGCCCCCGCGGATGCTCTAGAAGCGCGATCCGATCTGCAGGCGCCTGGGCGCGGAGAGCCTCGATCTCCCGACGCTGCGGCCGAACAATCACCTCCTCGCTGGGGATCGAGTCTTCGATCGCGGCGAAGGTCGAGTACACGGCGGGAGCGATCCCTTCAGCGCCACCCCCAGCGAGCGGCAGCCAGTCCGAGTCGGTTACCTCCTCGGCACGGATGGTCGTAACGACTTCATCGTCACGTCCATCGCCGACGATGACCGGGTGATCGGCGGTAACCAACACCCGGCGGCCCATCTTGGTCCTGATCTCGACCAACTCTCCGTCGTATGGCCTCTTTGTCAGCGTCGTAATCGGCATCCACTCCGCATTCCGCTCCCCCGGCACCCAAGACCATGTCCAAAGATCCTGCGGGGCGATCGCCTCGCCGTCCACTGCCTCCTCGTCGCCCCCGGTTAGGGCCCAAAGCTCCTCGAAGCTGACCAGCTTGGCCGTCCCGTGATGACGCACGAGCAGCGTCTCGGCGCCGTCGAAACACGACCCCCCATAGCCGATCCCGGGCCGCAGGAAGGCGGGGCCGATGCGCTGGTCGAGGCCCATGCCGCGGGCGACTTCGGCGACATCGGCGCCGACCTCCTCACAGACGTTGGCGATCTCGTTGACGAAGGAGATCTTGGTCGCCAGGAACGCGTTCGACGCGAGCTTGATCATCTCGGCGCTGGCGACGTCCGTGCGGACGATCTCGCCGCCGAGCGACTCGTAGAGTCGGGCGACCGCGTCGCCCGAGGCCTCGTCGCCGGGGTCGGCGCCGATCACCACGCGGTCGGGGTGCATGAAGTCCTCGACCGCCGAGCCCTCCTTGAGGAACTCGGGGCAGGAGACGTAGGGGACGCCCGGCAGGTCGCGGCGGATCGACTGTCCTGTGCCCGCCGGCACCGTGCTCTTCATCACCAGCGTGTGGCCGCCGCCGGCGCTCAGCTCGCCAACGACGGAGCGGACGCGCGAGAGGTCGGCGTCGCCCGAGACGGTCGGCGGGGTGTCGACGCAGACGAAGAGCAGGCTGGCGGCGTCGAGCAGCTCGCTCATGTCGGTGGTGAAGGTGAGCCGCTCGGCGTTGCGCTCGAGCAGCTCGGCGAGGCCCGGCTCGTGGATCGTGATCTCGCCGCGCGAGAGCGCCTCGACCTTCTCGGGGAGGATGTCGCGGGCGATAACCCGGTGGCCGACCTCGGCGAAGCAGGCGGCGGTGACAAGGCCCACCCAACCGACTCCGATTACGCCGATCGCGTCTCTGTCCCCACTCATCGCCTCGCCTTCCCCTTCTTCGGCTTCTCGTTCGGGATCAGCACGCTAGCGGAGCGGGCCATCCCGATCATCTGGTCGTTGGTCAGGCTGTTGAGCAGATCGTTGGCCACCCAGTAGCTGTTATTGCCGCGATGCCAGGCAACCAGGGAAAGTCGATCGCCATCCACGAAGAACTCATATTCGCGACCGTTGATCGTGCGGGTTTCGCTCGGGCTGGAGAGGATCGGCGGGTCGGACCACCCCTGAATGCCCTGCAGCCCGAAGTAGTGGGTTTCGTAATAGGGACCGAACTCGGCGACCATCCGGTAGGCCGCGTGGCGGTTGTCGTTGGTGTCCCTTAGGTGATAGACGCGGGGATCCTGAATGTGTTCGTAGCTATTGCTTTCGACGTAGCTCGCTTCTGGCGGCAGCCGGGTCGGGTAGAAGACCGGAAAGCCGCTGCCGAGCTTGCGGGCAGCCGACTTGGCCTCGAGTTCGCCCGCTTCGCGCGCGAGCACCAAACCATCGCTGCCGGGCGGCCTAGCTTTGATGTGCGGCTTTTCGCTCTTCGACCCACCCTTGCCGGCACCCTTCTTGTTTCGACGCTTCTTGACGCCAGGCGCCAGGCTTTCCGCCGAGTTGCGCGGACCGGCGCTAGCTTCGATCCCGAGGAACTTGTTGACCGCGCCGTGGATCGCGCTTTCGGAGGCGTAGACGTAGCTCGGCCCGAGTTCGGCCGGGAAGTGGATCTCCTTGACCGCCGCGTTGCGCGAGGCGACGAAGAGCTTCAGCACCTGCAGCATCGTCTCGGTGTCGCTGATGTCGGAGGTCGTGTACTGGGTGAAGATGTCGATCAGGTCGTTCTGGCCGAAGGCGAGCTTGGAGATCGGCACCCGCTCCCGAGCGGCGCTGAGGAAGTCCTGCTGGCGGGCCGAGCGGACGATGTCGGTGTCGGTGTGGCGGTAGCGGACGTACTCCAGCGCCCGCTTCCCGCAGAGCAACTGATACCCCGGCTTGATGTTGATTTCCGAATACTGTTCGGAGGCCGGCACGCCGACGTTGGAGTGGTAGTAGCGACGATCGACGTCGGTGTAGACGCAGCCGATCGCGTCGACGGCGCGGACGAAGCCGAGAAAGTCGACGTTGACGACGTGGTTGATCGGCAGCCCGGTCAGTTCCTTGACCACGCGCAGGGTCAGCTTCGGTCCGCCGTAGCTGTACGCGGCGTTGAACTTTTCCGTGCCGAAGCCGGGGATTTCGACCTTGAGGTCGCGCGGGATCGACATCACCGCGATCGCGTTGCGATCGGGGTCGAGGCGGAGCAGGATCGTCGTGTCCGAGCGGCCCGGTTCTTCCTGCAGGTTGGCGCGCTTGTCGGACCCGAGGATGAGGATGTTCTCCGGCTCGCCGCCGTGGACCTGGGAGAGGTAGCGGTGCAGCTTGCCGAGGTGGTTGTGGTGTGAGAGCGCGGTGGCAATGCTGCCGATGTAGAGGAGGATGCTGGCCGAGGTCGCCGCGGCGACGGCGATGACGATGATCGCCGAGCCGAGCGAGAAGCGCCACCAGTAGCGCTTCGGCTTCGGCGGCGGCTCATGGTCGCCCGAGGGCGGCGGCTTGCTGAAGACCGGCTCAACCACGATGAGTTAGGCGCCGAGCCGGTCGGGAAGCGAGCGCAGGAAGGTTTCGAGCGTCTGCTGGTAGGTGTGCAGCGAGGAGACCGAGACCCACTCCTCGGGGCCGTGGTGCCCTTCCCCGGCCGGGCCGAACTCGACCGCCGGCACGCCGACCCGCAGGAAGGAGACCGCGTCGGAGGCGCCGTCGCGACCGACGCTCATCGGCTCGCCGTCGTGATGTGCCCGCGCTGCCTCGCGCAGCGCCAGGACATAGGGCAGCTCGCGGTCGACCACGGCCGGCGGCCGCGTGAACAGCTGCTCCACCTCGGCCGTCCCCAGTCCCTCCACCTGCGCCAGCACGGTGGCGGGGTCCTGATCGGGCAGGTAGCGGATGTCGACGTCGATGGCGCATCGGTCGGGCACCTTGTTGAGCGCGTCCCCACCCAGGATCCGGCCGAGATTGATCGAGGGGCGGTCGAACAGCTCAGAGCTGTGCCGTGCGAACGGTAGCGACTCGATACTGCGGAAAACGTCGATCGCCCTGAGAACGGCGTTGTCGCCGAGCCAGGGCGTGGCGCCGTGGGCCGCAACGCCGCCGACGTGAACGCGCAGCGCCAGCACCCCCTTGGCCTCGACGCCGATATGCAGATCGGTCGGCTCGCCCGTGATCGCGAAGTCGCCGAGGAAACCGCTGTCGACCAGATGGTCGCTGCCACGTTCGACTTCCTCCTCGGACTCCTCGTCGCCGACGATCCCGAGCCGCACCCGCACGCGGTCCTGGTCGGCCATGGCAGCCACGCTCAAGAGCATCGCCGCCAGCGCCCCCTTCATGTCATAGGCGCCACGGCCATAGAGCCGATCCCCCTCGACCCGAGGATCGAACTGCCCCGGCAGCCCGGGCACAACGTCAATATGCCCATGCAGGATCACCGTAGGAGCGCCCTCCGGCCCAACTTCAGCCTTCAAAACCGGCAGCCCCCGCACCTCGTCGTGCGATGTCTCGATCCCCCGTGCCTCCAGCCAGCCTTTGATGAAGCCGGCAGCCTCCAGCACCGCCTCGGGTGAAGAGGTCTCGTAGGCGACGAGCCGCGAGGCAAGCGCAACGAGCTCGTCGCTCATTCGACCGTCTTTCGCGAGTGAGCGCCGTCGGGTTGTCTTTCGCTTCGAAGGCTCATGGGAGCAGCGGAAGGTATTTGAACCACGAAATCGCCGCAGGCCCTATCGAGACGGATGTTGCGAGAAACCGATCGTTGCGAGGGTGTATACGGACCTGATGACCGATTGCTTTCGTGTAGCCATCACCATCTCAACCGCGCTCGCGCTAGGCGCTTTCCGCTATGGGCACGCATTCGACATCAACCCGCCCGGTGTCTTGAACGTTTTCTGGGACACCGGCTGGGTGATTTACGGACTCGCCATCCTCGGTGTGTTCCTGGTGTATCGGTGGTGGGCTCTACTCCCGGCGATCGCGCCTGCCGCTGCCACCGTCTACCTCTACAAAATGACCGACTATGCGCCACCTTGGGGCGAAGAGTCCATCGGCGACTCCGATCAGCCGGTCGTGTACGCCTTGTTCGTGATTGGCGGGATCCTCTTGGAGGCGGCGATCCTTTCCGTTGGCCTGCTACTGCGTGCAGCATGGGAGTTTGTTCGCTCCAGTCATCACAAAGACTCGTTGCCTGGCTCTGCCTAGAAAGCGAGGCCGCTCATGACAGTCTTGCTCTACGACAACCCGGTCTCCGGCAACTGCTACAAGGTTCGGTTGATCCTCAGCCTGCTTGGGATCGAGTTTGAGCGGCGGGAGCTTTCGGTTGTCGATCACTCGGATCGTGCCGGGGTACTCGGCGGGCTCAGTCCATCGCTCAACGTGCCGACGGTGGTGCTCGAGGACGGCCGTTCGCTCGCTGAGTCGAACGCGATCCTCTGGTACTTCGCTGACGGCAGCCGCTACCTGCCCGACGACCCCTACGAGCGCGCCCAGGTGCTGCAGTGGATGTTCTTCGAGCAGTACAAGCACGAGCCCGCGATCGCGGTCCTTCGCTTCTGGCTGACGATCCTGGAGGAACCGCCGCCGGGGGCGGACCTCGAGGCCAAGCGCAAGGCCGGACACGCCGCGCTCGACGTACTGGAGCGCCATCTCGGCGACCGCGAATACCTCGTCGGCGAGCAATTCACGATCGCCGACATCGCGCTTTACGCCTACACCCACGTAGCGCCGGAGGCCGACTTCGACCTCGGGCGCTATCCGGCGGTGGGCAGGTGGCTCGAACGAGTCGCATCTCAGACCGGGATCGTCCCGATCACCGCTTGAGTCGAAGAAGGCCGCGCGACCCATCCGCCTTTGACCCATCCCAGGGGTGGTCAACCTCGGACGCGAGGCGTCGAGAGGAGCGAGCCGATGTCCCCTCGCCGGAATGTCGCGAAGCGGCGGAAAAGCATTCCGGTTGTTGCGCGGCCGAAGGCCGCGCTCCTCGTTCGTCGCTAAGCGCGAAGCGCGTGCGACATCAATTCCGGCGAGGGGACATCGGCTCGCTCCCGCTCATCCCAGCAATAGCGAGAAAAGCTTCGGCCCGGTCCCGGTCTTTCTCCGCCCGGGCCTGGGCACCGTCTCCCCCGCCCTCGGCAAGCCGCTGTTCGGCATCGGCGAGCTGCTCTTTCAGCTTCGCCGCATCGAGATCCTCTGGCGCAATGGCCTCCTCGAGCAACAGCTTTGCCCTGTTGCCAAAGACCTGCAGCCAACCGTGCGACTGGGCGTAGCGCACCGTCTCCGAATCGCTGACGTGAAGGCGCAGCTCGGCCGGCTGCAGCGAGGCCAGCAGCGGCGCGTGGTTGGCGAGGATGCCGAGCTCGCCGACCGCGGTGCGGGTCGAGACCTGGCGCACTTCGCCATTGAAGACCTCACCCTCGGGGGTGAGGACTTCGACGTCGACCATGTGCTCGGCGGCCATCGTCTCCCCTAGGCGGCCGCGGCCGCCCCGGCGTCAGCGGTGACCTGGTCGATGCCGCCCTTCATGTAGAAGGCGCCCTCGGAGAGGTCGTCGTGCTCGCCGTCAAGGATCTCGCGGAAGCCGCGCACCGTCTCCGCAACCGGCACGTACTCGCCACTGCGACCGGTGAACTGCTCGGCGACGAAGAACGGCTGCGAGAGGAAGCGCTCGATCTTGCGCGCGCGCGAGACCGTCTGCTTGTCCTCGTCGGAGAGCTCGTCGATGCCGAGGATGGCGATGATGTCCTGCAGCTCCTTGTAGCGCTGCAGCACCTCCTGGACTTCGGTCGCCGTGCGGTAGTGCTCCTCGCCGACGACGTCGGGCTTGAGGATCGTCGAGGTCGAGTCGAGTGGGTCGACCGCCGGGTAGATCCCCTTCTCCGAGATCGCCCGGGACAGGGTCGTGGTCGCGTTGAGGTGGGCGAACACCGAGGCCGGCGCCGGGTCGGTGAGGTCGTCGGCGGGGACGTAGATCGCCTGCACCGAGGTCACCGAGCCGCGCTCGGTCGAGGTGATCCGCTCCTGCAGTTCGCCCATCTCGGTCTCCAGCGTCGGCTGGTAGCCGACGGCGGAGGGCATGCGTCCGAGCAGGGCCGAGACCTCGGAGCCCGCCTGGACGAAGCGAAAGATGTTGTCGATGAAGAGCAGCACGTCCTGGCCGCCCTGCTCGCGGAAGTATTCGGCCATCGTCAGGCCGGAAAGGGCGACGCGGAGACGGGCCCCGGGGGGCTCGTTCATCTGGCCGAAGACGAGCATCGTCTTGTCGATGACGCCGGACTCCTTCATCTCGAGCCAGAGGTCGTTGCCCTCGCGCGAGCGCTCGCCGACGCCGCAGAAAGCCGAGAGGCCTTCGTGCTCTTCGCCGATCGAGCGGATCAGCTCCTGGATCAGCACGGTCTTGCCGACGCCGGCACCGCCGAAGAGCCCAACCTTGCCGCCCTTGGCGTAGGGCGCGAGCAGGTCGATCACCTTGATCCCCGTCTCGAGGATCTCCTGGGTCGGAGCGAGGTCGGAGGCCGCGGGTGCCGAGCGATGGATCGGCCAGCGCTCCTCGGTCTGCACCGGCTCGCCGAGGTCGATCGGCTCGCCGAGCAGGTTGAAGATGCGGCCGAGGGTGGCGTCGCCGACCGGGACCGTGATCGGTCCGCCGGTGTCGATTACCTTGTCGCCGCGCTGCAGGCCGTCGGTCGCGTCCATCGCCACCGTGCGGACCCGGTCGTCGCCGAGGTGCTGCTGCACCTCGCAGACCAGTTCGGTCGCCTCGTTGTCGGCGTCGCCGGTCATCTGGATCTTCACCGCCGAGTAGATCTCCGGCAGCTTGTCCGGGAAGACCGCGTCGACGACGACGCCGGTGACCTGCTCGACTCGCCCTACGTTTGCTCCGTTGCTCTCAGACATTGGTTCCTTTTCTCGATTCTCAGCTTTATCCAAGCGCCTCGGCGCCGGCGACGACCTCGAGGATCTCCTGGGTGATCTCGGCCTGCCTGACCCGGTTCATCTCCAGGGTCAGATCGCCCATCATTTCTTCAGCGTTCTCAGCGGCACTGCGCATCGCGGTCATCCGCGCCCCCAGCTCCGAGGCGGCCGACTCGAGCAGCGCCCGGTAGACGGAGATGTTCACGTACTCGGGAATCAGCCGAGCGAGAAGCTCCTCCGCGTCGGGCTCGTACTCGGAGATCGACTGGTTGTGCGCCTTCTCGATCTCGGTCTCCTCGGCCTCCACTTCCTCCTCGCCGACGCCCTCGCCGATCACCTCCGCCCGCTGCAGCGGCAGCAGGGTCTGGCGCCAGACGTGCTGGGTCAGCGGCGAGACGTAGTGGTTGTAGACGAGCTCGACCCGGTCGAGCTCGCCGTCGACGTAGCGGGCGGTCAACTCCTCGCCGATCTCGCGTGCATTGGCGAAGCCCGGCCGATCGGTGAAGCCGACGTACGAAGTGCGGGGTTCCTCTTTGCGGAAGGTGAGCGCGCCGACGCCCTTGCGGCCGACGGCCGAGAAGACGGCCTCCTTGCCCTGCTCCTTCAGCTCGCCCTTGAGCCGCAGGCCGTCGCGGATGATGTTGGTGTTGAAGGCACCGGCGAGACCGCGGTCGCCGGTGATCAGGATCACGCCGACCCGCTTCTCGCTCTCGTGCTCTTCCAGCACCGGCACGCGCGGAAGGCCGCCGGCCTGCTCGGCGGCGCGGCGGGTGAGCTTGCGCATCGACTGGGCATAGGGCCGCAGCTGCTCGATCCGCTGCTCGGCCCGGCGCAGGCGCGCCGCGGCAACCATCTCCATCGCCCGCGTGATCTTGTTGATGTTCTTGATCGACGCAATGCGATTCTTGACGTCCTTCTGGGTGGCCATGGGCGGGTACCGACTAGCTGCGAGCTAGGCCGGGGTCGCCTCCTTCTCGCTCTCGGAAGCCTCGGCTTCGGCGGTGCGACTGGGCTTGGCGCGCTCCTCCTCGGACTTGACCCGGTCGGACTCGCCCTTCTCAAGCGGGTCGCCGTGCTCGTCGAAGTCAGGGCCGAAGTCGTCGACGAACTCGCCAATTGCCTTGCCCAGCTCCTCCTCGTCGGCCTCCTCGAGCTTGCCGGTATCGGCGATCCGCTTCAGCAGGTCGGCCTTCTCGGAGTGGAGGCGAATTTTCAGGTCGCCGAGGAACTCGCCGACGCGGTCGGTGGCGATCCGGTCGAGGTAGCCGCCGGTGCCCGAGTAGATTGCCGCCACCTGGTCGGCGACGCCGAGCGGCTCGCGCTCCTTTTGCTTGAGCAGCTCGACCAGCCGTTCGCCGCGGTTCAACGTCTTCTGGGTCTCGGGATCGAGCTCGGAGCCGAACTGGGCGAAGGCCTCAAGGTCGCGATACTGGGAGAGGTCGAGGCGAAGCTTGCCGGCGACCTTCTTCATCGCCTTGGTCTGCGCGTTGCCGCCCACCCGCGAGACCGAGATGCCGACGTTGATCGCCGGGCGAACGCCCGAGTAGAAGAGGTCGGACTCGAGGAAGATCTGACCGTCGGTGATCGAGATCACGTTGGTCGGGATGTAGGCGGAGACGTCGGAGGCCTGGGTCTCGATGATCGGCAGCGCCGTCAGCGAGCCGCCGCCGAGGTCGTCGTTGAGCTTGACCGCCCGCTCCAGGAGGCGGGAGTGCAGGTAGAAGACGTCGCCCGGGTAGGCCTCGCGCCCTGGCGGCCGTCGCAGCAGCAGCGACATCTGGCGGTAGGCGTAGGCGTGCTTGGTCAGGTCGTCGTAGACGCAGAGCGCGGCCTTGCCGTTGTAGAGGAAGTGCTCGCCCATCGCGCAACCGGCGTAGGGGGCGATGAACTTGATCGGGGCGGCCTCGTCGGCGGGGGCGGCGACGATGATCGTGTTCTCCATCGCGCCGTTCTCCTCCAGCACCTGCTTGAGCTGGACGACCGTCGACATCTTCTGGCCGATCGCGACGTAGATGCAGATCATGTCCTTGTCGCGGTTGTTGATGATCGTGTCGATCGCGATCGCGGTCTTGCCGGTCTGGCGATCGCCGATGATCAGCTCTCGCTGGCCGCGGCCGATCGGGATCATGCCGTCGATCGACATCAGGCCGGTCTGCACCGGTTCGGTCACCGGCTGGCGCTGGACCACGCCGGGAGCCTTGAACTCGGCCGGGCGGGTCTGCGTCGTGGCGACCTCGCCGGCATCGTCGAGCGGGCGACCGAGCGGGTCGACCATGCGGCCGAGCAACTCGTCACCGACCGGGATCCGCAGCAGGTGGCCGGTGCGCTTGACCGTGTCGCCCTCGACGACCCTGTCCCACTCGCCGAAGAGGACGGCGCCGACGTTGTCCTCCTCGAGGTTGAGCGCCAGGCCGGTGACCCCGTGCGGCAGGTCGAGCATCTCCAGCGCCATGCAGTTGTCGAGGCCGTGGATGCGAGCGATCCCGTCGGCGACGGAGAGCACGGTGCCGACCTCCGCAAGGTCAGCCGATTCCGTGTCCAGTCCCTCGATCCTCTCGCGGAGGATGCTTGCGATCTCGTCGGGCTTGATGTCCATGGTTTTTTTTGAATGCCCCCTAATGCGCCGCTTGAGCGACGCTCTTTCGAAGTTTCTCCAAGCGACTGCGGATGCTCGCGTCGAGCACCTTGTTGCCGACCTGCAAGACGATGCCGCCGAGGATCTCGGCGTCGACACGGCTCGACAGATCGACCTTCTGGCCGGTCTGTCGCTCAATCTCCTCGCCGACCTTCTCGACCACCGCCGGCTCCAGCGTGACCGCACTGGTCACGGTCACATCGATGCGCCGGTTCTCCTGCTTCCAAAGCTCGTCGAGCTGGCGGCGAATGCGGAAGATCTCCGGCATCCGCTGCTTCTCGATCAGCAACTCGAGGAAGTTGAGCAGCTCCTTGTTTGCCTCGCTGACGGCGCGCACCAGGCCCGCGACCTTCTCCGCTGAGGAGAAGTAGGGACTGAAGAAGAAGACCTGCAGCTCGCGATTGCCGTCGACGGCGTCGACGAACTGGGCCAGCTCGTCGCGAATCGCGTCGAGCTTGCCCTTGTCCTTGGCCACATCGAAGAGGGCCCCGGCGTATACGCGAGCTGCTTCCTGCATCAGTTACGCGACTCCTCCGCGCCGGAAAGGGCGGTGAAGTCGACCTCGCTCAGCGCCTCCTCGACCAGGCGGCGCTGGTCGTCCTCGCTGAGCGACTTGCGGGTGACCTTCTCGGTCGCCAGCACGGTGAGGTCGGCGACCTCCTTGCGAATCTGGTCGAGCGAGCGCCGGGTCGCCGCGTCGATTTCGCGCTGCGCGGCCGCGACCAGCTCCTCGCCCCTCTCCTTGCCGGCGCTCTTCGCCTCGGCCTCGGCGGTTTCGGCCGCCTTGCGAGCGCGGGCCATGATGTCGTCGGCCTGCTCGCGGGCCTCCTCGAGGCGCCCGCGGTACTCGGCGAGCAGCTCGTCGGACTCCTTGCGCTGGCGTTCGGCAGCCTCGATCGACTCGCTGATCGTCCTGGCGCGCTTATCCAGTGCCTCCTGGATCTTCGGGAAGGCGACCTTGCTCAGCACCCACATCGTGAAGAGGAAGAGGACCAGCGTCCAGATCATCAGGCCGAGGCCCGGTGAGACCAGGAAGCTGCCGCCTTCTTCTCCGCCGCTCTCAGCGGCAAGCGGGAGCGCGGATATGTAGCCGAGAACGCCGATCATCGACCTAGAGGAAGAAGGCGATCAGGCCGAAGATGAAGGTGTAGAAGGCGACGGCCTCGGTAAGCGCGAAGCCGAGCCAACGGATGCTCTGCAGCTCGTCTTTCATCTCGGGCTGGCGGGCAACCGACTCGATCTCCTTGCCGAAGATGATGCCGATGCCGATGCCGGCGCCGATCGAACCAAGGCCGGCACCGACGCCGAGGGCGATCGCCTTACCGGCCGATTCGATCCCTTCGTCGGAAATCGCGGCGGCAACTGGGGACAGATCCATTTGAGGTAGCGCTCCTTTTCTAATGGCTGGCGGAGGTGGCTCCGCCGAGGTAGATAGCGGTAAGAGTCGAGAAGATAAAAGCCTGCAGGGTGGCGATAAGGCCGACCTCGAGGATGAAGAAGAAGAAGGCCAGCGGGAAGGTGAGGGCACCGAGCGCGGCGATGCCGAGCAGCACGGCGAGCCCGCCGCCCATGAACAGCAACAGCAGGTGGCCGGCGAGGATGTTGGCGAAGAGTCGCACTGAGAGCGAGATCAGGCGGGCGAAGTGCGAGATCGCCTCGATCACGAAGATGAAGCCCTTGGCCAGCGGGTTCATGTCCTCCAGGCCGGGGGGCAGCCAGCTGGCGAGGTACTTGAAGAGCCCCTTGGCCCGGATGCCTTCGACGTGGTAGGAGATCCAGACGACGAGGGTCAGGACCAGCGGGATCGAGAGGTTGGCGGTGGCCGCGTAGATCGCGAAGGAGGGGATTTCGAGCCCGAAGACGCTGACGGTGTGCTCGGTGTTGGTCGGCAGCGGCAGAAAGCCGATCATGTTCGAGAACCAGATCCAGAAGAAGAGGGCGGCGAGGAAGGGGAACCAGCGGGCGGCTGTCGCCGTGTCGAGGTTGCCGCCGGTGATGTTGTTCTTGGTCAGGTCGTAGGCGACCTCGATCGCGGTCTGCACCCGGTTCGGTTTCTGCTGCATGCGGCGCGAGATCCAGACCATGACGAAGATCGTCAGGGCGCTGGCCAGCACGAGGTAGAGCACCGCCTTGTTGATGCTGAGGTCGATGCCGCCCAGTTCGAGCGTGATCCACGGTTCGAGCTTGAACTCGTTCTGCGGCTGAAAGGCTTCGTTTTTGCCGCTGCTAGGGAAGATCAGCAGCATCAGGATCGCGATCGCGAAGTAGACGCCGAGCCCGATGAAGACCTTGGTCTTGGTCTTCATGCCTTGCCCACCTCCGGGCCTTCGTTGAAGAGATGGGCGATCCCCTGGGCGGCGAAGGAGACGGTGAAGAGGACGAGGACCAGGATCGCTGACGTAAGGCCGGCCTCACGTTCGACGATGCCCGCGAGCAGCACCGCGATCGCCATCAGTCCCACGCGACCAAGGGTGGAGACGCCAACCGTCGCCATCGCCCGCTGGCGGTTGCCGGCGGCCAGTTCCTTGTTGGCGAGGCGCTCGGCGAGAATCTGGATGCCGCGCTGAACTAGCCAAACCCCCGCACCGGCGGCAAATCCGAGCATCGGCAGGCCGCCGAGCAAAAACACGGCGAGGGCGGCGGCAAGGACCAGAAGGTCGACGTACTTGGGAGGAGACATAAAATTCGCCCGTCTCTGTTGAAGGCGGGCGGACGAGCGACTATATCCGAAAGGGCCGACGATCCGCTTTCTAGAGCCAGTTCGTGAGGCTTGTTACAACCTGTTACTAAGTCTCCCGGCGGCTCTCCTCCGCTTCCTCCAGCGTTATCGCTTCGATCTCGCCCGTTTCCGGATTGAGCCGGCCACGACGCAGCTTGAGGATCTCGAGCACGTAGACGAGGTAGACGCTGGTGGCGACGGCAAGCAGGCCGAAGGCGACCATCACCGCGGTCCAGAGCGCGTTGAAGTGGCCGTGGTTATCGCTGTAGGGAACGAAGCGCAGGGCGAGGGCGAGAGCCGCCAGGGCCAGGGTCCAGCCGTAGAGGTAGGCCAGCGTGCGGCGTTGCGAGAAGCCGATGTTGGCCATGCGGTGGTGAAAGTGCCAGGTGTCGGCCTGGTAGATCGGCTGGCGGTACTTGAGCCGCTTGGCGACGACGAAGCCGGTGTCGAGGATCGGCACCGCCAGCACGACCAGGGGGAAGACGAGGGCAACCACGGCGTTGGTCTTCAGCGCTCCCTGCACCGAGGCGGTCGCCAGCAGGTAGCCGAGCAGGTTGGAGCCGGTGTCGCCCATGAAGCTCGAGGCGGGCGGGAAGCCATGGCGGAGGAAGCCGAGCGCGCCGCCCGCGGTCAATGCGGCCAGGACGCCGGCGGCGTTGCGCTCCAGCGAGAGCGCGATCACCGCCAGGGCGATCGCGGCGATCGTGCAGACGCCGGCGGCGAGCCCGTCGACGCCGTCGATGAAATTGATCACGTTGACCACGGCGACGATGCCGAGCACGGTCAGTGGGTAGGCAAGCCAACCCAGTTCGAAGCCGCCGACGAAGGGCAGGGTCAGGTTGTCGACGCGGACGCCGGCAAGGACGGGGATCAGCGCCGCCCCGATCTGGCCGAGCAGCTTCGGCAGAGCCGGCAGCCCACGCACATCGTCGACCACGCCGACCGCGGCGATCACGGCGGCGCCGATCAGGATCGAGTGGCTCTCGCCATCGCTCGGCAGCCAGATCCAGCCCGCCACCTCGATCCCGGCGAAGATCGCCAGGCCGGAGAGCCGCGGCATCGGCTTGTCGTGGAGGCCACGCTCCTTCGGCATGTCGATCGCGCCGATGCGAAAGGCGAGCCGCTCGGCGTAGGGAACCAGCAGCCAGGCGATCGCGGCCGCTACGAGAAAAGCGAGGACGGCGTCGGTGGTCGCTGCCATAGCGCGGGGGCCCGCCGGGAGAGAGCGAGCGTGCCCAGGCTACTCGACGCCCTCGACAGCCCCGAGCACGGCTTCGACGAGGAGTTCGGGATCGCGCGGGTTGCGCACGCCGGGCGCGGACTCGCGCTTTCGCAGCGGCAGCTCTGCGGGATCGGCGAGGACGCGCAGGCGCCCGGCCGCAATCAGGTCCTCGTCGACGCCGCCCATGCGGCCGGCGAAGGTGGTGAAGACGGGGGTGCCGAGGGCGACGGCCTCGCGGTTCATCGTCCCCCCCGCACTGACGACGAGGTCGGCGTGGGCGATCAGGCTCTGCGCGTCGATCGCCCGCTCGGGCACGATCAGGTTGGCGGCCGCCATTTCCAGCACCTCGTCGGCCTGGCGCTCGGTGCGGGGGATGACGACCGCCTGCACCTCCGGAGATCCGGCGAGGTGACGAATCGCCTCGCCGTAGACGTCGTTGCGAGCGTGGTACTCGGAGGTCTCCGGCGGCGGCCGCACGACGACCAGCACCTTCTCGCGGTCGAGCCCTAGGTCAACGAGGACGCCCGCGTCGGGGCTGAAGTCGGCCAGGTAGTACTCCTCCTTGAGTCCCGGGTAGCGGATCAGCTTGCCCCCCTTGGCACCGATCTTCTTCAGTCGCTCGAGCGGGATCGAGTCGGGCATCAGCACCTTGCGCGCCGCCCGGAAGGCGATCTGACGCTGCCAGCCGGCGAACTCGTAGTCCTGCATCTGCGCGGAGGGAATGCGGAAAAGCGAGGAGACGACGGCGAGGTCGACGGAGCCATGAGCGAGCGCCAGCTGCGGTCGCCGCCGCCAGACCAGCCGCGCCAGGCTCGCCGAGCGCCCCGCCAGCGCCGTGCCCTTGCCCAGCGCCGAGGCGCCACCGTGGCTGCCGACAGCCATATAGGGAATGCCGAGCCGATCGAGGATCCCCAGCGTCTGGCCGTACTCGCGGGCGGTGACCAAAACCTCGTCCCCCCTCGCTTCGAGCCGCTCGATCACCGGCCGCAGGACAAGCGGGTGGGCAGCGGCGGTGCAATCGACCCAGACCAGCATTGCCGCGCGACTCTACGCATCTCGACAGCGGCAGTCTCCGCGATCAAGTCACCCGGTTGGACGCCATCAGTTGAAAAGTTCAGATTTATGTGACTATCCTCTCGCCATCGCACCGCCGTCGCTCGATGATCAGCGCTCAGTCATGGTCGACCCGTCCCTTCTCTTCTCAGAGGGCGGGACGGACTGGCTGAGGCTGAGCTTTGAGAACGAGGTGAAGGTATTTACGCCGCGCGTCGTAACTGAATGGCTTCGGGGAGAGGTCAACCTCGATCCAATCCTGCTTCTAGCCGACAAGGATGCCGAAGTGCTCGACCAGCGGCTCGAAGAAGTGCGAGCTCTGGGGTTCGATCGCTTGATCGCGTTCGATCATCGCCAGGCGAGCATTGACGAGGAGGCAGGGGAGGTACTCGATGCACTCAACGCCTCAGAGAGCCTGGTAGCAAGCGTGTGGGCAGATGAGTGGGCCTATCTGCAATCCAATTCCTGGCTTTCGTCGAAGCTTCGACGCTGCCTTGATGCGTTTGAAACAGCGGGGGCCGTGGTCTTCGAGTTCGGCGTGGAGCAAGGCATAGCCCTGATCGAAGAGGTGATTCCTGCCGATCACATACCGCAGTCGATCAATGCCGAGGTGATTCTCCGGGCAGCCGCCAAGTGGACCGTGATCGGCGGCGTCACCGCGGCCGGTGGCACGCTTGGGGGCGTAGCGGGAACGCACGTGGCCGGGCCGATCGGGGGCGTAATAGCTGGAAAACTCGCCTCCGCGGCCGGGCGCAAGGCAACCACCAAGGTGCTCTTCGCGATCGACCCTTAGCCGGTGGCCTAAACGGTCGTCGGCGAAAGCTGCGGGTAGAGCGGGTAACGATCCATGAGGGCCCTTGTACGCTGGGCCAAGTCGTCCTTTTGGCCCTCGAAGTCATCGGAGAGCGCGGTGGCGATAACGCCGGCGATCTCGGTCATGTCCTCCTCTACCAGGCCACGGGTGGTGAGGGCCGGCGTGCCGATACGGAGGCCCGAGGGATTCATCGGCGGCCGTGGATCGAAGGGGATCGCGTTGCGGTTGACCGTGATGCCGACCTCGTCGAGGCGGTCCTCGGCCGTCTGGCCGTCGAGGCCGGTCGGGGTCAGGTCGACGAGGACGAGGTGGACGTCGGTGCCGCCGGTGAGGACCGGGACCCCTCCGTCTTCCAGCCCGGCCGCGAACGCCCGGGCGTTGGCGATGGTCTGGCGCTGGCGGGCGCGGAACTGCTCGCTGGCAGCGATCTGCAGTGCCACGGCCTTGGCGGCGATCGTGTGCATCAGCGGCCCGCCCTGCTGACCCGGGAAGACGCCTTTATCGATTGCCTTCGCGTGCTCCTCTTTGCAGAGGATCATGCCGCTGCGCGGGCCGCAGAGCGTCTTGTGGATCGTCGTCGTGACGACGTCGGCGTGCGGCACCGGGTTCGGGTGCTCACCGGCGGCGACGAGACCGGCGAAATGGGCCATGTCGACCATCAGCCTGGCCCCGACCGAGTCGGCGATCTGGCGGAAGGCGGCGAAATCGAGCTGGCGCGGGTAAGCCGACCAGCCGGCGACGATCAGCTTCGGCTTGTGCTCCTCGGCAAGCGCGGCGACCTCGTCCATGTCGACCAGCAGATCGCCTTTGCGCACGTGGTACGGGACCGGGTTGTAGAGCGTGCCGGAGACGTTGATCTTCATCCCGTGACTGAGGTGGCCGCCGTGGTCGAGAGCGAGCCCGAGGAAGGTGTCCCCTGGTTCGAGCAGCGCCATGTAGACGGCGTTGTTGGCCTGCGCTCCGGAGTGGGCCTGGACGTTGGCGTGGTCGGCGTCGAATAGCGCCCTGGCCCGGTCGATCGCGAGCTGCTCGGCGACGTCGACCTCCTCACAGCCCCCGTAGTAACGCCGGCCCGGGTAGCCCTCGGCGTACTTGTTGGTCAGCACCGAGCCGACCGCGTCGAGCACCGCCTGCGGCACGAAGTTCTCCGAGGCGATCATCTCCAGCGTTCCCTGCTGGCGCCGCAGCTCGCCATCGAGCACGGCGGCGATCGCCGGATCGACCTCGGAAAGAGGGGCGGTTTGGAAGTTCTCGGGAAGCTCGCTCACGGGCGAACGACGATAGCAACGGTCCGGGATAGCCTGCGGCCGGTGAAGGTTCGACTTTTGCTCCCAATGGCAGCGATCTTCCTTGGCCTCGCCACCTCTCCGGCGGCGGTGGCAGGCGCCCCTCCCAGCCCCTGCGCGGGCCCGCAGGCAGCGCATCTGCTCTGCCCCAACCTGCGCATCGGCCCGCCCTCTGACCTCTACGTCCAACGCAGTGGCGGGCGCACCCTGCTGCGTGCAACGAGCGACGTGCGCAGCCGCGGCCGCGGCCCGATCGAGCTGCGCGGCAAGCGCAACGGCCGGCGCTCGATGCGTGTCCACCAGCGGATCTACCGCGCCGGGGGCGGCCACATCGACGTGCCGACCGCCGCCACCCTCCACTTCACCGATGTCGGCAGCTACTTCGGCGGCAGCTACTGGAAGGTCCATCAGCTCGCCCACTTCGACCTCTGGTCGGTCGACGGCCACCACCGGCTCCGGCACCGCGTCCGCGCCGGCCCCAAGCTCAACTACTGCCTGCGCGACCTCGAGCGCACCCGCCCCGGCCGCCGCTCGCCGAGCCACGCCCACTACCCGGGTTGCAACCAGAACCCCTACCAGGACAGCATCACCCTCGGCACCTCGGTCGG
This sequence comes from uncultured Solirubrobacterales bacterium, assembly GCA_963702705.1. Taxonomy (GTDB): domain Bacteria; phylum Actinomycetota; class Thermoleophilia; order Solirubrobacterales; family 70-9; genus VRUE01. The sequence continues at coordinate 580,300 of CAVPDR010000007.1, read as the reverse complement.
CTGGTCGGACATCTACCCGGCCGACTACTCAAAGCAATGGATCCCCGTCGGCGGCCTGCGCGGCTGCTTCGCCTTCGTGATGACGGTCGACCCCAACGGACTCCTCTACGAGTCCAACGAGAACGACAACACCACCCGCCGCCTGGTCCGCCTGCCCTTCCGCGGCGATATCGGCTGTTGACTCAGCCGCCGATCGGCGCTCGCGGGGTAGAGCCCCAGAAGACGACGGTGCCGAGCATGCCGATGATGTGGACGAGGATGATGTTGACAGCCATCGACTGCGCGGTCGCGGTGCCGACCCCGACCGGCCCGCCGGAGGCGGTGTAGCCGTAGTAGCAGCCGACCAGCACGATCGCGGTCGCCATCACCATGCCCTTGATCAGGCTGAAGAGCAGATCGCCGGGGTTCTGGAACATCCAGAAGATCAGCAGGAAGCCGCCGGAGGAGACGTCGCCGACCTGCTGCACCACCGAGATGTAGCTGGCGAAGTACATGACCCCGATCCCGACCAGGTACATGAACGGCAGGGCGATCCAGGCGCCGAGCAGGCGGGTGGCGGCGAGGAAGGTGATCGGCGGGATCCCCATCACCTCGAGTGCGTCGATCTCATCGGAGATTCGCATCGCGCCCAACTCGGCGACGATCCCGGTGCCGACCTTGGCGGAGAGGATGTAGCCGAAGGCGTAGGGCAGCGCCTCGCGCAGGTCGCACCAGGCCGAGAACAGACCGGCGTAGGCCGGCGCCCCCTGGGCGCGGAAAAAGTAAGCGCCCTGCAGCCCGCACTGGAGGCCGAGGATGAAGACGAAGGCCCAGATCACCAGCGCCGAGCCGAGGATCAGGATGCCGGCCTGGCGCAGGCTCTCACCGTAGAAGCGCAGGACGCGGCCGCTGTAGACGTGGCCGGCGACGGTCGAGCCGAAGCGGGCGACCTCGCCGAAGGCGTCGAGCCAGCCGCGCGGGACGTCGAGCCAGCCGATCACCGGATCGTCTGCAGTTCGGGATTGGTGGCCAAGAGGATCGCCGAGAAGACGAACTGGAAGAAGAAGACGGCGACGAGTGCAATCACGACCGCCTGGTTGACGGCGCGGCCGACGCCCGCGGCGCCGCCCGAGGCCGACATCCCCTTGTAGGAGCAGACGACGGCGATGATCGCGCCGAACATCATGCACATCAGCACCGAGCCCCAGAGATCGGTCACCGAGGCATTGGAGAAGAGGGTGGCGAAGAAGCCGCCCAGGGTCTGCTTGTAGAGGAGCTCGGCGGCGATTCCGGCGGAGAGGCCGAAGACGATCGCGAAGATGTCGAGCAGGCTGGTGACGACCATCAGGGCGATGAAGCGGGGAACGACAAGGTTCTTGACCGGATCGACGCCGAGCACCTGCAGGGCGTCGAGCTCCTCGCGGATCTTGCGGGCGCCGAGGTCGGCGGTGATCGCGGTGCCGGCGACGCCGGCGACGACGACGGCGGTCACCAGGGGGCCGATCCAGCGGATCGCGGTCAGCACGAAGAAGCCGCCGAGCCGGTCAAGCGCCCCGAAGAGCGACAGCGCCCCCGCCGCCTGCAGGCCCGGCGCGCCCAAGTTGAGGGCGAAGGTCGAGATCAGCAGCGGAAACCAGGAGAGCTTGAGCACGAAGAGGAACTGCCAGACCAGCTCCTCGCCGTAGGGATAGGGAGGGCGGAGCGCGGAGAAGATCGTCTTCGCGGTGAGGATCATCATCTCCCCCACCTGCTCGAAGGCGGCTTTTGCGGGCACGGAGGCCCGGGCTAGGACTTGGCCAGCCACCAGCTCATCGCCCTGCTCAGAGGGCCCCCGCCCGATCGAGCCGTCCCGTCGCTGTCCTCGTCCTCGAGCTGAGCTTCGCGGCGCGCCCGCACCTCGCCGACCTTCCTGGCCCGGCGCTCGGCCGCATGCTGAGCCTCCGAAAGCCGATCGATCAGCGTGTCGCGCGTCTGCTCCAGCTCCTCGACCCCGGCGACATGGGCTTTCGAGAAACGCGTCGCGGTCGGCATCCCGTCGGGCAGATCGCGGGTGTAGGAGGCGAGCTCGGCCTCGAGCCTGCCGATCTGGCGGCGCAGCTCGTGGCGCACCTCGATCGCTTCGCTCTCTTTGGCGGGATCGGGAAGTTCGGACTGAGGCACTGCGGTGGCGGCCATGCTCGCGCAGGCATTGACCACGACGACCAGGTCGGCCGGGTCGAGCCCCGCCTCACGCACTCGCCAGAGAGCATCGCCGGCTATTTCCTCGAGCTCGGGAGAAGCCTCGAGCCCATCGGCTACAAAGGTGCCCTGGCCCTGCCGGCTGACTACCAGCCCGTCCCCCTCCAGCCCCGCGTAGACCGACCGCACCGTGTTGACGTTGACGCCCGCCCACTCGGCGAGGCGCCGGAAGCTCGGCAGGCGCTCTCCGGCGGCAAGGCGGCCGGTGGAGATCAGCGCTCGCAGGCGCCAGGAGAGCTGAACGCCGACCGGCAGCTCCGCGTTGGGATCGGTGGAGAAAGGCGTGGCCTCACGATCCTGAACCTGCTGTGCCATCGGTGCACACAGTATCGCACTATGGTGTCCTAGCCAAATGGGACAGTCAGAGTGCGCCCAAACGGGCCGCCAGGTCCCCGGTCGACATCCCGCCCTCGCGCAAAACCGTCCACCCACCCTCCTGCTCGAGAGCACTCAGGTCGACAACTGTAGAGGGAAGGCCGGGCAACGCGCCGCCATCGATCGCCAGGTCGGCCGCGGCGACGATCTCCTCCGGCACGTCAGCGAAGCGAGCCGGCGCGGGCTCGCCGCTGCGATTGGCCGACGTCTGGAAGACCGGGCACATCGCCCCGGCGAGAGGCCCCTCGATCAGGCGCACGCCCAGCCGCCCGGGATCCTCGCGGCAGGCAAGCGGATAGCGATGCGCGGGATTGTCGACCACGAGGGTCACCGGTCCGGGCAAGAGCGCTGCCACGGCGGCTCGGCTGCGCTCGCCGAGGCCCTCGACCAGCTCGCGCATCGCCAGTGGCGAGAAGTAGAGGACGGCGGACGGCTTACCGTCGTCGCGGCCCTTGATCCGGTGGATGCGCGCGATCGCCCCCGCGTCCAGCGGGTCGCAGGCGAGGCCGTAAAGGCCATCGGCGGGAAAGACGGCGACGCCGGCGGCGGCGATGCAGCGCTCCAGGCCGGCCCGAGCCCGCTCCGCCCCTGCCCGCTGGATCGAGATCGTCTCGCTCATCGCCGTCCGACCACCACGCGCTCGATCCCCGCCAGGTCGGCGCGCACCTCGATCCCACCGAAGCCGGCCTCGCGCAGCATCCCGGCGACCGCGCTCGCCTGCCCCTCCCCCACCTCGAGCGCGACGGTCAGACCCGTTGCGGCTGCGTCCTGGGCCCGACGGCGGAGGGCGATGCGACCGCAGGCGGGAATCAGAGCCCGGAAGGCGTCGAGGCCGTCGGGACCGGCCAGCAACGCTTCGAGTGGCTCCCACTCGGTCACCTCTGGCTGCAGCGACGCCCATTCCGCCGCTGCCACGTAGGGCAGGTTGGCGAGGATCAGGTCGAAGCTCGGCTCGGCCGGGAGCGACCCCTCGACGAAGCGGACGCGATCGGTGAGACCGAGCCGCTCGGCGTTGGCGCGGGCGACTTCGAGCGCCGGCGCCGAGGTATCGACGGCCGTCACCGTGCAGCCAGGCAGCTCGTCCGCAACGGCGAGCGCGATCGCGCCCGAGCCGGTGCCGAGGTCGAGCACGCTGTCGGGGCACAACTCCAGCGCCAGCTCAACCAGCAGCTCGGTCTCCGGTCGCGGGATCAGCACCCGCGGGTCGACCGCCAGCTCGATCCGCCGAAATCCCCTGCGGCCGAGGATGTAGGCGACCGGCTCGCGCCGCAAGCGCCGACGCACCATCTCGCCGAAACGGCGCGCCGCGGGCGGGGATATCTCCGCCTCGGGGGCCGCCACCAGCTGCGCCCGGTCCAACCCGGTCGCCTCGGCAAGCAGCAGCTCGGCGTCGAGCCGCGGCTCATCGACCCCCGCCGCCCGCAGAGCATCTGTCGATGCGCTCAGCGCTTCGGCGATCAACCGACGGTGGCGGTCTCGAGGCGCTGGCGCTTCTCCTCCGCCGCGAGGGCATCGGTGAACTCGGCCAGTTCGCCGCCGAGCACGCCTTCGAGATTGTGCGAGGTGTGCTTGATCCTGTGGTCGGTAACCCGCCCCTGGGGGAAGTTGTAGGTGCGCACCTTCTCGGAGCGCTCGCCGCTGCCGACCTGCGCCTTGCGCTCGGAGGCGATCTGCGCCTGCTGCTCGGCGAGCTCGCGCTCGTAGATGCGGGCCCGCAGCACCCTCATCGCCCGCTCCTTGTTCTGCAGCTGCGACTTCTCGTCCTGCATCGAGACCACGATCCCGGTCGGCTTGTGGGTTATCCGCACCGCCGAGTCGGTCGTGTTGACCGACTGCCCGCCCGGCCCCGAGGAACGGTAGACGTCGACCTGGAGATCGTTGGGGTCGATCTTGACCTCGACCTCCTCGGCCTCCGGCAGCACCGCCACGGTCGCGGTCGAGGTGTGGATGCGTCCCTGTGACTCGGTCTCCGGCACCCGCTGCACGCGGTGCGTCCCGCCCTCGTACTTGAAGACCGAGTAGGCCCCCTCGCCCTTGATCGCGAAGGTGACCTCCTTGAAGCCGCCGACCTCGGCGTTCGACTGCGAGAGCGGCTCGGTGGCGAAGCCGCTCTCCTCGGCATAGCGAGTCAGCATCTTGTAGAGGTCGCCGGCGAAGAGCGCCGCCTCGTCGCCCCCGGTACCGGCGCGAACCTCGACCAGCACGTTCTTGGAGTCGTTGGGGTCGCGCTCGACCATCGCCAGCCGGATCTCCTCTTCGAGCGCCTCGAGTCGCCGCGGCGCGTCCTGAACGACCTTCTGCAGCTCCTCGTCGTCGCCCTCGGCCAACAGCTCCCGAGCCCCTTCCAGATCGTCCTTCAACGTCCGGTACTCGGCCCCGAGCGCCTGCGCCGGCTGCAATTCCCGGTACTCGCGCCCAACCTCGGCATAGAGCTCCCGATCCCCAATCACAGCAGGGTCAGACATTTGTCCCTCAAGCTCTGCGAAGCGCGCCTCAATCTGTTCAACGAGCGAATCGATCACGCTTCAAAACATAGAGCTAATCGACGTGGCTTCTCGCGCGGGTGGCGTGGGGGAAGGGGGGTCGAGGACGGACCGTGGCCCGCCCGCAGTGCCCCCCTTCCCCCGCGACAGGACCCGCGCGCCTAGCCGTCAGGCGACGATCTCTATGTGCTGCCCGGCGGCTGCCTGCTCGGGAGACTCCCGCGCCAGCACCGCTTCCAGCGAAGCGATCGCCACCGCCAGCTCCTCTTCGTCGGGCTCGCGCGTGGTCAGGTTCTGCAACATCAGGCCCGGCCACATGATCGCCCGCACCCAGCGCTTGCGCCGGTTTTTGCCCGCCCACTTGATCACCTCGTAGGAGAGCCCGGCGATCAGCGGAATGCCGAGGATGCGCGAGGCCAGCAGCCAGTACCAGGCCGGTAGGCCGAGCGGGGCGAAGACGAAGATCGCCAGCACCATCACGATCAGCAGGAAGCTGGTGCCGCAGCGCGGGTGCAGGCGCGAGTAGAGCTTGGCCCGAGCCGGGATCAGCTCGTCTTCGGCCTCGTAGCAGGAGATCGTCTTGTGCTCGGCACCGTGGTACTCGAAAACGCGACGCAGGTCTTTGAGGCGGCTGATCGCCGCGATGTAGCCGATGAAGATCGCCGTACGCAGAACACCCTCGACCAGCCAGAAGAGAACCGGCGAGCCGAGCTGGTCCTTGATCAGGCTGGTCAACCCAACCGGGACGACGAAGAAGAGGCCAATCGCCAGCACCATCGAGAAGGCGATCGTCAGTCCCCAGACCCAGCCGCCAATCTCCTCCGGCTCGCCCTCCTCGTCGTCCTCGAGCTGGGCGTTGGCAGACATGGCCAGCGCTCGGAAGCCGATCTTCAGCGACTCGCCGAGGGCGACGATGCCGCGCAGCACCGGTAGCCGCCAAAGGCGGTGGCGCTGGGCCCAGGGCTTAATCGACTCGGAGCTGATCTCGATCTCGCCGTCGGGACGGCGGCAGGCCACGGCCCAGACGGTGACGCCACGCATCATCACGCCCTCGAGCACGGCCTGACCGCCGACCGGCGCGTCGCGCTTGGCGACCAGCGCGCCGTCGGGCATGCGCAGCGAGGCGCTCCCGTCCCTTAACGGGGCAGTCTCAGCCTGGGGTGAGCCCACCTCTGGGCTCACGAGCTACCTACCGGCCTTGGCGTGCTTTGCGGCGCGACGCTGGAAGCGCTCGACCCGCCCACCGGTGTCGACGAGCTTCTGCTTGCCGGTGTAGAACGGGTGGCACTCCGAGCAGAGCTCGACGTGAAGATCGGACTCGGTCGAGCGGGTGTAGAACTGGTTCCCGCACGAGCAATGCACGTTGGCGAGGGTGTACTCGGGGTGGATTCCGGCTTTCATCTCCACCCATTCTAGATCAAGCGCTCATTCGGACCCCTTCAGGGGTTTGGGAATCGCGGCTGAGTGCCGATAGTTGACCAGTGGAAACCACGGAACCGACCGCCGAACGCCTGGGCTGGACCCGCACCGCCCGCCGCCTCCTCGCCGTCCTCCTGCTCGGCGGCACGGCGATCGTCGCGGTTCACGACTGGGGCGGCGTCGCCGGCGGCCTCCACTCCACGATCGCCGGACCGCTCTACGACGCGGTCGTGCTCGGCGCGGGGCTCGCCTGCCTGGTGCGCGCCTCGGATTACAAGCGCGAGCGCTCCGCCTGGCTGATGATCGGCCTCGCGATCCTCGCCTGGGGCGCCGCCGAGGTCTACTGGACCGCCTTCATCGAAGGCAACGCCTCGGCCCCCTACCCGTCGCCGGCCGATATCGGCTACCTCGCCTTCTACCCGCTCGCCTACATCGGCCTGGCGCTGCTGGTCCGCGCCAGGGCTCATGAGATGGACTGGCGGCTGTGGATGGACGGCGCGATCGCCGCGCTCGGCACCGCCGCGCTGGGTGCCGCTTTCGTCTTCGACTTCGTCGCCGAAAAGGCGACCGGCACGACCCTGCAGGTGATCACCACCCTCGCCTACCCGCTGGGCGACATCGCGATGGTGGCGATGGTCGTCGGCGTCTTCGCCCTGACCGGATGGCGACCTGGCCGGACCTGGTCGCTGCTGCTTGCCGGCCTCACGGCACTGGTCGTCGCCGACATCGCCTACACCCTGCAGTCGACCGACGCGACCCTGCCGGGCGGAAACTGGATCGACCCGATCTACCTGATCGCCGCCGTCTGCCTCGGCGCAGCGGTTTGGCAGCCTGCCGAGGCGGCCGAGATCACGGCGCCGCGACGGGGCGACCGCCGCCGCGAGATCATCGTCCCCGCGGTCTTCGCCGGCGTGATGGTCGGCCTCTTCGCGATGCAGTACTTCAGCGAGGCCAGCGGCCTCTCGACCGTGCTCTGGGCGGCGACGATGATCGCCGTCATCGTCCGCCTGGCGATGAGCGACAAAGAGAACAAGGACCTGCTCGAGCAGGTGCGGACCGACCCGCTGACCGGCCTCAGCAACCGTGGCCGCATGCAGGTCGATCTCGAGGACGAGTGCGAGCGCGCGACCGTGGAGCACCCGGCGATGCTCTACCTCTTCGACCTCAACGGCTTCAAGCGCTACAACGACACCTTCGGGCACCCGGCCGGCGACGAGCTCTTGGTGCGGTTGGGCAGCACCTTGCAGGAGGCTGCCGCCGAGGACGGAACCGCGTACCGAATCGGCGGCGACGAGTTCTGCCTGCTGCTGACCTGTGAGCAGGATCGCTTCGATGCGGTCGCGCGCCGTGCCGCAAAAGCGCTGACGGCAAGCGATCGGGGCGTCGAGGTGGGCGCCTCCTGGGGCTCGGCGATGATCCCGGGCGAGGCCGCCGACCCGTCCGCGGCCCTGCAGCTGGCCGACGTGCGGATGTACGCGCAGAAGGAGTCGCGCCGCGCGACCCACGGCAGTCCGGTCGAGCTGCCGCCGCTGCCTAGCTCCGAGCCTTCCGTTTACCGGCACTGAGCGCGGCGAGCAACGCGTCGAGGGTGCGGCCGACTTCGGCCCGCATCGCCACCGGGTCGTCAGCGCGGGCAACCAGCATCGCCGCCTCGTCGAGGGCACCCATCAGTACGTGCGCGAGCGGTCGCACCGGCTGGGGCTCGATCTCCCCAGCCTCGACCGCGGCCTTCAGGGTCGCTTCGATCAAGCCAAGGCCGTGCTCCGTTGCGATCTCGCGCCAGCGGTCCCAGCCGAGAACCGACGGCCCGTCGAGGAGGACGATTCGCTGCGTCTCCGGCTCAGTCGCGGCGACAAGGAACATCTCGGCGCCGGCCCGCATCGCCTCAACCGGCGAGGCGGCGTCGGCGGAGAGTGCCCCGCCGGCGATCCGCTCGGCCAGCTCGACCTCGATCCGCTCGTAGACGGCCTCGAACAGCTCGCGCTTGTCCGTGAAGTGGTGGTAGAGGGCGCCCCGGGTGACGCCCGCCGCGCGGACGATCTCCTCCGTGCCGACACCGGCATATCCGTGCTCGGCGAAAAGGGCACGAGCTGCCGCAATCAACTCCGCCCGGGTTGACTCCGACCGCTCTGCTTGGGTTCGTTTGACATTCATACTGTCTGTATGTAACTATACCGCCCGCTTCAGCAACCCGCCCCGAACTGATCGACTTCTCGATCCAGCAGGTAGAGCAGTTGACGCGGTTCGACTCTTCCCGAGGAGGATGCCCGATGGCTCCGCAAGACCAGCGCCACGAGATCGACCTACCCGCCGGCCGCGTCCGCTACCGCGAGGCCGGTGAGGGCAAGCCGGTCGTCTTCGTCCACGGCTTCCTCGTCGATGGCCGCCTCTGGGACGGCGTTGTAGACAAACTCTCCGACCGTTATCGCTGCATCGCGCCCGACTGGCCGATCGGGGCCCAGCAGATCGCGATGAACCCCAACGCCGACCTCTCCCCTCCCGGCATCGCCGCGATCATCGACAGCTTTCTTACCGCACTTGATCTCGAGGATGTGACGATCGTCGGAAACGACTCGGGCGGCGCGATGTCGCAGGTTCTCGTCACCCGCCACCCGCAGCGGATCGGGCGCCTCGTGCTGACCAACTGCGACACCCACGAGAACTTTCCGCCGGGGATCTTCAAGGCGATGGTTCCGCTCGCCAAGCTTCCCGGCGGGATGACGGTGCTGTCGGCGCCGTTCCGCATCGGCGCCCTTGCCCGCGCTGCCTTCAAGCCGTTCGCCAAGACCAAGATCTCGAACGACCTAATTGCCTCCTGGATGGCGCCAAGCCTCAGCGATCCGGCGATCAAGCGCGACGCGACCAAGGTCACCGCCGGGATGAACAAGCGCTACACACTGGAGGCAGCGGAGAAACTCAGCAGTTCCGAGCTGCCGATCCTGCTCGCCTGGGCCCCAGGCGACAAGTTCTTCCCGGTCAAATATGCGGAACGGCTGGCGAAGGAGACGCCCAACGCCCAGATCGTCGAGATTCCCGGCGCGAGCACGTTCGTGGCGCTCGACCAGCCGCAGCGGCTGGCCGAGGAGATCGCATCGTTCGTCCAGGCTAATTGAGGCAAAGGGCGCAAGCTGCGCGTTCTTTTTCGCTACTTGCAGGTTTTTCGTCTGACGGGAGGGGCATCCTGTCTCAACGCCCCCTACAGGACGGAGAGCCATGGCTCAGGAGATCTTCGACCAGGACAGGCCAAGAAGCACAATGGCGCAGCGCCTCGACGAGGCCTTCGCCGGTTGCGAGCAGTGGACGATCGCGCCGCCATCTCAGCGGCGCAGCGAGCTCGTCTTCAGTCCGCGATCCTCGAGCTCGGCCAGGATCAGTGGCAGCGCTGCAGCCGTGCGCACCCAGGAGCCGCGCGCGCTGTAGTAGTCGGCGTCGTGCAGGAGGACGATGTCGCCGGCCCGGATGCCGGTGCTCGTGCGACGCGCAATCGACTCGCCGGTCGCATTGCGGCGCCAGTCCTTGCCCCAGCGCGACCAGAGCACCGGCCGCAAGCCGCGCCGGCGCACCGCCCGCAGAGCCGCGCCGCTGAAGATGCCGTAGGGCGGACGGTAGTCGGCGATCGCTTGTCCGCTCGCCTCCTCGATCGCGGCCCGGCCCCGTTCGGCGTCGTCGAGGAACTCGCTGACGCCGAGTCGCAGCAGATTGCGGTGGCGGTGGCAATGGAGCTCGACCCGGTGGCCGGCCGCGACGATCTCGGCCGCCAGCGCCGGCCGCTTCACCACCTGCTCGCCGGCGAGGAAGAAGGTTGCGGTCGCCCCCGCCTCGCGCAGCCCCTCCAGCACAGCCGGCGTCCCCTGCGGATGCGGGCCATCGTCGAAGGTGAGCGCGACGCCGTCGTCACCCGCCTGGCGAAGCTCGATCCGCAGCGCTGGACCGATCCCCGGCACGATCGGCGCCAGGGCCGGTCCGGCATGCATTACGGCAGCCGCCGAGGCGCCTGCTCCGAGCAGCGCTCCGATCAATTCCCGCTGCTTGCGGCCTGCCGAGCAGCCGCGGGAGCCGGCTGCGCCGGCTTGGAGCTTTCAACGGCCGGGGCCGGGGTGTCGTTGTCCCTGCCGAAGTGGATGCGGCCCTCCAGCGGCTTGGCGACCACCTTGTAGGGGGCTTCGCGGTCGATCACGGTGAACAGCATGATCACGGCGATCAGAGCGAGGGCGACGGCCGTTGCCACGCGCTCGGTGCGCAGCCGCCAGACCGGCTGCGGCCGCACCCGCGGGCGCACGCTGAGCGCGCGCGAGGCGATCGAGGGAAGGGAGGCGAAGGAGGAGTCAGGCGAACGGCGCTCGCGGGTGACGTGGCGCAGGACCGACTCCAGCTCGTGCTGGGAGTCGGCCACCTCGGCCAGGCCAAAGCGCTCGAAGGCGGCGTTGTTGGCCCGCAGGTGACCGGCCGAGAAGCCGTAGGAGACCACTGGGCAGCCACGGATGTGCGCCTCGAGTACCGTCAGGCCCGCGGTCGCGTGGATCATCGCGTCGGCCGCCGCCATCCAGTCGCTCATCTGCTCGGTGAAGCCGAGGATGCGAACCTGGTCGTTGTCGGCGAAGCTGCGCTCGAGCTTCTCGCGGGCGACATCGTTGCGGCCGGTGATGCAGACGACGAGGGCGTCCTCGGAGAGTGCCGAGCGAATCGCCCCCTCGAGGTCGCCGATTCCCCAGCCACCGCCGGAGACGAGCACGACCCGCGCGTGCGCCGGCAGGCCGAGCGCCTCGCGTGCGTCGCGACGCGTGCGCGGCATCAGGAAGTCGCTGGAGATCGGTGGGCGGACCCACTCGACCGTCCCCGGACCGACCAACCTCTCGACCTCCTCAATCGACTCGGGATGGGTGACGTAGTGCAAATCGACCCCGGGATGGGCCCAGTAGCGCAGCCCGGCCAGATCGGTGATCGCCGACTGCACGGGGATGTCGAGACGGCGGTTCTCGCGCAGCATGCCGAGCACGGCGGTCACTCCGGGGTAGGTGGAGATGACGGCATCGGGGTCGTACTCCTCGACGGCCTTCAGCAGGCCGCGACCGGAGAACACGTAGCCCATGTGGTGAAAGAGCCAGCGGGTCGGGGCAAACTTGGTGATCAGCCAGTACTGGGCGTCGAAGAGCCAGGGCATCCAGCGGAAGGTCAGCTTCGAGCCGCTGCGCAGGACCGTGGCGGAGAGCTTTCCCATCGCCTCGAGACCGTTGGCGATCTCGACCTCGACCCCCGGGACCTCCTCTTCGAGGTCGGCCTTGATGATCCGTGCCGGCAGGTCGTGGCCCTCGCCGATGTCGGCGCTGAGGATCAGTACCCGGGGCGGGCGCTCCTCGGCCCGCGCAGCACCGGCGAGCAGGGCGCCGGCGGCATGTTCGTTGCCGTTCAGGGACGGCTTCTTGCCGGGGACCGGGTCCGGCGGACGGGTCGTTCCACGCACCCACTCGACGTAGTTCTTGACCCCTTGGCGGAAACTCGTTTCGGCCTTCCAGCCGAGCTCCTCGAGCGCGCGCTCGTTGGAGATCACCTTGCCGGGGAAGTCGCCGGGGCGTGGCGGCGTGTGGACGATCTCGCAGTCGTCGGTGTTTTCCTGCACCCGCTCGGCGATTTCGAGGATGGTCACGATCTCGTCGCCGGAGAGGTTGTAGGTGCGGTTGGCCGCCTCGGGAGCGAGCGCGGCGACGATGCCGTCGGCGAGGTCCTCGACGTAGATGAAGCTGCGGGTGGTACTGCCGTCGCCGGCGATCGTCAGCGCCTTGCCTTCGAAGGCGAGATCGGTGAACTTGGCGACGACGCCGGCGGCGCGGGCGCGCGGCCCGTAGGGGATGCCGAAGCGCAGCACGGTGCTCTCGAGGTCGTAGAGCTCGGCGTAGCCGGAGCAGTAGGTCTCCCCCGCGAGCTTGGTCGCGGTGTAGAGGTGGCGCGGGGCCGGGATCGGCGTCTCCTCGTCGACATCCTGCTCGACGCAGTCGCTGTAGACCCAGGTGGTGGAGCCGTAGACGACCCGACCGACCTTTGCCCGACAGGCGGCCTCGAGCACGTTGAGCGTGCCGCGGGTATTGACCTCCTCGGCGAGGACCGGGTCGGCAAGCACGTGGGAGACGTCGGCGACGGCGGCGAGGTGGATTACGGCGTCGCAGTCGCGCATCGCCAGGTCGAGGTTGGCCGAGTCGGTGATCGAGCCGGTGAATGTCTCGACCTCCAGGGGCGTGTGGTACGGCGAGGCGCTGAGATCGAAGATCCGCGGCGTGATACCGCGCTCGATCAAGCGATCGACGACGTGGGAGCCGATGAAGCCGCCGCCGCCGGTAACCAGAACCCTCATGAGGCCTCCTTGCCGAGAGCCGGCTCGCGGCTCTCCGGGCGGTAGTAGAGCGGCGCGCACCAGTGGTTCTCGGCCACCCAGTCGGTATTGGGCAGCTCGTCGGAGCGGCCCATGATGCGGTGGCACGGGTCTTCGTAGACGCGACCCGTGCTCTTCTCGATCGGATCGAAGACGAGGTACTTGTAGAGGCCCGACGTCATCCCCTCGGGAAGTTCGAGGCGCGACGGGTGCAGCGGGTCGAGGTGCTCGCGCGCGTACTCGTTCTTCCAAGCGACGATCTCCTCCATGCGGTCGGCCTGGACCAGGCCGAGGGCGGCGGTGAACTCGCTCATGCGGAAGTTGAGCCCGTCGACCTCGTGCTCGAACTTGCCGTAGTTGCGGAACTTGCGGGCGAACTCGATCAGCTCGTCGTTGGCGGAGACGAGCACGCCGCCCTCGCCGGTCGACACCGTCTTGGTCGCATAGAGCGAGTAGACGCCGGCGTCGCCGAAGCTCCCCGGCCTGCGCTCGTTCCACTCGGCACCGTGGGCGTGGGCACAGTCCTCGAGCAGAAAGATGTCGTTGGCGCGGCAGTAGTCGGCGATGCGCTCGGACTCAAAGGCAACGTGGCCGCCGATGTGGACGAGGATCGCGGCCTTCGGCTTGTGCTTCTCGGCCTTCGCCTCGAAATCGGCGAAGGACATGCAGAGGTCGTCACGGTTGCAGTCGACGAACTCGACCTCGGCCCCGGCGTTGATCGCCGCAAGGGGCGTAGCCATGAATGTGTTCGAGGGGCAGAGCACCGTCTCCCCCTTGACCCCGGCGAACTCGAGTGCCGCCAGCGCCCCGCCCGCCCAGCTGGAGAGCCCGAGGCTCTGCAGCCCGTTCCACTCCGCCCAGCGCTGCTCGAAGGCGTCCAGCATGCGGCCCTCGGACCACTGCTCGGAATCGAGGACATCGGTCCAAAGCTCGAACAGGCGACTGCGGTCACGATGGTCGAACCCAATCGCGAACTTGGTCGCGTCAGGCCGAGTTGTCTCTGCGGACCCCACGGTGGCTCCTTGGTGAGTGTGGCTGGGAAGTTTGCCTCCGCGGACGGACAACGGGCGGGAAGCGCCGCAAGGCTACCAGCGAGAGGGGACCTGATGCTGCGCATCTCGGCGTCCTCGTTCGCTCGCGTGCAAGAGCACGCCACGCTCACTGCGTCCTTGATCTGCTTGATCAGGTCCCCTCTCGCGCGGTTTCAAGCACGGCTCCAACCGCCCTGGAGCCCGCGAGCAAAACGGTGCCCCCCACCGCAATAGCCATGGATCCGATCAACGCCGCTCCTCCCAGCGGGGTCGAGCCCCAGGACTCGCCGAAGATCAGCGGCGCCAACAGAACCGGGACCAGCACCTGGACTGCGAACATCGCCGGCGCAACATGCGTGGCCGGCCGTTGCTGCAAGGCGCTCATCTCGCTGAGCAGAGCCAGCCCCTCGGACGCCGCGGCCGTGGCGAGCCAGGCGACGGCCACGACCGCCGCCCCAGCGGCCAGCTCGTCGGTGAGCAGCTTGCTGGCGATCGCCGTCCAGGCATAGCCACAGCCGGCGCTAACCGTTGCCAGCGTGGCGAGGCCGACAACGCTTCCGACTTTGACCGCGCCCGAGCGAGGTGAACGTCGGCTGCGCGCGCGCAGCAGATAGGGAGCGGCGATCGGGATCGCCACGAGACCCAGGGCAAGGGCGATCGCCCCGACACCGGCGTGATCCGTGGTCCGCTCCGGCGCCGCCAATGCCACCCCCGCAACTCCGGCGATAATCGCGCCCACGGCCAAAAACTCCCTCCCTCCAGGCCTCTCCCCCAACCGCTTCACCCCCAGCCAAAGCAGCAGAATCAGCCCGCTGGCAAGACAGGGCTGCACAACCGTCAGCGGCGCCAGCAGCAGCGCCAAGATCTCCAACGGCCACCCGACCAACCCCAGCGCCGTCGCCCCAAGCCAGCGTTTGTTCCGCACCAGCCTCCCAATCAGCGAGGGCCGCAGCGAGTGCTCGTGCGCCACGCCCCGAGCCTCCAGCGCCTGAAAGGCAATCGACGCGTTGTAGAGCAACGAAGCTCCGACAGCCGCAACGATGCCGAGGGCAATCACGAGCCGACCCTAGTCAAGCTCAGCGACAAAGCTTCCGCGGGAGAGAAGAACGCTTCGAGGCGGCCCCAACCCCTCAGGTCTCCTGGTAAAGCGGCCCGTCGCCGCCCTCTGGGAGCGTCAGGCGGCCGCCCTTGGCCGTAATCGCCCCGCACTGCACGCAGTTGGAGGCGGTGACGTGTACGTCAACCTCGGCGCCGCCGTTCTCGAGCTGCTCCTCGGGGATCTCGTAGACCTGCGCCGGGCACATCGAGACCCAGGTCTGGGCGATCTCCCGCGGCACCTTGGTCTGGATGCGGACGTGGTTGGGCGCGTCGTCGCGGGTCGCGTTGCCGGAGAGGAAGACGGAGTCGAGCTTGGCGAAGGTGAGCTCGTTGTCGGGCTTGACGTACATGTCCCCCGCCTTGCCCAGGTCCATCTCGACCTCGGAGTCGTGCTCCTGCTTCCAGTGGCCGCCGGGGAAGTTGCCTTTGGTGATCGTCATCGCCGAGGCCATGGCGCCGCCGAGGAAGAAGCCTTTCGAGAAGGGCTGGCGCATGTTGCGCGATTCGAAGAGGTCCTTCTCGATCAGCGACTTGTGGACCTTCTCGTCGTAGGCCTCGAAGTTGACCGAATCCTGCTTGAGCGACTCGACGATCGTCTCCGCCGCGTACATCCCGGCGTGCATCGCGTAGTGGACGCCCTTCAGGGTCGGCACGTTGACCATGCTGGCGGCGTCGCCGGCGACGACCATGCCGGGCACGGCGAGACGCTTCGGCATCGCGAAGTATCCGCCGGAAGGGATCGTCTTCGCTCCCCAGGCGACGCGTTTGCCGCCCTCGAGCAGATCCTTGATGAAGGGGTGGGTCTTGAGCAGCTGCAGGGCGTCGTGGACCGAGAAGGTGGCGTCGGTGTAGTCGAGGCCGGCGACGAGGCCGATGCAGAGCTTGTCCTCGCCCATCGGGTAGATGAAGCTGCCGCCGAACTCGTTGTAGCGCGGTGACTTGCGCAGCGGCCAGCCCATCGTGTGGATCACCCGGTCGAGCGGCTTTTGGATCTCCCAAACCTCCTTGACCCCGAGCTCCCAGCGCATCGGGTCGGCGCCGTGCATGTCGAAGTAGTCATAGGCGGCGTAGGTGAGATGGCCGACCGTGCCCTCGGCCAGCACCGTCGCCTTGGCGACGACGTCGGAGCCGGGCTCGAAGTTGCCGAGCTCTTCGCCCTCCTTGCCGCGGCCGCGGTCGCCGGAGCGGATGCCCTTGACGACCCGGTCCTCGACCAGCAGCTTGGTCGCCGCGGTCTCGGAGAGGATGTAGACGCCCGCCTCCTCGGCTTTCTCCGCGAGGAAGCGGCCCAGCTTCGAAACCGAGGTGACGTAGTTGCCGTGGTTGCGGAAGTTCGGCGGCATCGGCTTCAGCGGCAGCGCCGCCTTCGAGGTCAAGAGGTAGACCGCGTCCTTGGTCACCTCCTGGAAGACCGGCCACTCCTCCTTCGGCAGATCGGGGAAGAGCTCTTCCATCGCCGAGGGCTTCATGTTCGCCCCGGAGAGCAGGTGCGCTCCCGCGACCTTGCCCTTCTCGATCACCGCGACCGGGACTTCGCCGAGCTTCTCGGTCAGCTCGGGCTCGTCCTCGAGCAGCTGCATGATCTTGTTGGCGCAGGCGAGCCCGGCGGGCCCACCCCCGACGATCGCGATGCCGACCTCGATGCGCTCGTCCTCGGCATCGGTCGGCGGGCCGATCACGTCGGCCGGGTCGAACGGCGGCGGGAACTCACTCGGTGCTACTGGCGGCATCGCATGCTCCAATCGTCGTCAGGGGGAACGGCGTCCGGGGGGCCGCAGCCCCCCGGGGTACGTCAGCCCTTCTTAGCCTTGATCGCCTCGGTCAGCTTGGGGACGATCTTGTGCAGGTCGCCGACCACGCCGAGGTCCGAGAACTCGAAGATCGGCGCGTTCTGGTCCTTGTTGATCGCGAGGATGTTCTCCGAGCTCTGCATCCCGACCTTGTGCTGGATCGCGCCGGAGATGCCGGCGGCCAGGTAGAGCTTCGGCGCGACCGTCTTGCCGGTTTGGCCGATCTGGGCCGCGTAGGGGTACCAGCCGGCGTCGACCACGGCGCGGGTGGCGGCAACCGCCCCGCCCATCGCCTCGGCCAGTTCCTCGCACTGCTTGAATCCCTCGGCTGCGCCGAGGCCACGACCGCCGCCGACCAGGATCTCGGCGTCCTCGATGTTGACGTCGGCGCCACGCTGCTCGCCGCGCTGGACCATCGTTGCTTTGGTCGACCAGGGCGAGAGCTCGACCTCGATGTCGATCACCTCGGCGGTGCCGCCGGTCTCGTTGGCGTCGAACGCGTTGAGGCGGCCGATGATGATGCCCGGCTCGCCCACGCACTCGACGTCGGCGACCTTGGAGTCCTGCAGGATCGGGCGCTCGGCGATCAGCTTGCCGCCGTCCACCTTCACCTTGGTGACCTCCATCGTCACACCGGCGTTGAGGCGAGCGGTGAGCCCAGCGCCGATCTCGAAGCCGAGCAGGCCGCCGCCGAAGAGGGCGTAGCTGAAGCCCTCGTCCGCGATGACCTTGGCCATCGCGTCGACGATCGGCTGGGCTAGGCCCTCGGGAACGCTCTTGGCGCGGTAGATCTTGGTCGCGCCCCAGTTGCCGAGCGCAGCGCAGGCGTCATCGGCGATGTCGCCGACGACCAGCGCCGCGGCGTCGCCACCGATCTCGCCGGCCAGCCTGGCCGCCTCGGAGATCGCCCCGAGTGAGTTCTTGTTGAAGTTGCCCTCGTCGTCGTGGAGGGCGTAGGTCAGGATGCCTGCCATCTAGATCAGCTTCCTCTCGTCGAGCCAGGCGACGATCTTTTCGACCGTCTCGTTGGTGTCCTCGTCCTCGATGATCTCGCCGGCCTCCTTGGCAGGCGGCTCGCTGAGTGCCAGGACCTTGGTCTTGGAGCCTCCCTCGCCGACCATGCCGGCTTCGATGCCGACATCGCCGGTCGCCTTGGCGTCGAGCGGCTTCTTCTTCGCCCCCATGATCGCCTTCAGGCTCGGGTAGCGAGGCTCGTTGATCGCGTCGCCGACGCTGATCACGGCGGGCAACTCGATCTCGACCGTGTCGTAGCCGTACTCGGCCTGACGCTCGCAGCGCAGCTTGCCGTCGGTGACGTCGATCTTGATCACCTGAGTCAGCGAGGGCATCTGCAGGTGGTCGGCGACGACGGCGCCGATCGTGTAGCACTCGCCGTCATCGGACTGCTGGCCGAGCAGGACCAGGTCCGGGCTCTCGGCCTCGAGCACCTTGGCCAGCGAGTAGCCGGTGGCGCAGACGTCGGAGCCCGAAAGCGCGTCGTCGGAGAGGTGCACGGAGCGGTCCGCTCCGAGTGCGACCGCCTTGTGCAGGGCGCGGACCGCCGAATCGGGGCCCATCGTCACCGCGACGACCTCCTCGACCGGGATCGCGCCGCCCTCCTTGATCTGCATGGCGGCCTCGATGGCATGTGTGTCGAAGGGGTTCAGGTTCTTCTCGCCGCTGCGGTCCAGGCGCATCGTGTTGGAGTCGATGCGCTTCTGAACGGCGGCGTCCGGAACCTCCTTGACCAGGACGCAGATCTTCAAGTTCAAGCCTCCTTGGCTGTGTTCTGCTGTGTTCTCAAACCGGTTGACTGACCAGTCAATCAGTCTATCTATACAGGGCGCGGCGGGAGGTTAGCGGGCGCAGCAGCAAGCCGTATCGCGACTCGCCGTGGCGCTAGACGTCGTCGCGCTCGGAAGCGTTGTCGCGGATGAACTCGACGATCTCGTCGGTCCCCGCTCCCGGCGTGAAGACCGCAGCGACGCCGAGCTTCTTCAGCTCGGGGATGTCCTCGGCCGGGATCGTGCCACCGACCGTGACCAGGACATCGTCGACGTCCTGGGCGGCGAGCAGCTCGACCACCCGCGGGACCAAGGTCATGTGGGCACCGGAGAGGATCGAGAGACCGACCGCGTCGGCGTCCTCCTGGATCACCGTCTCGGCGATCTGCTCCGGCGTCTGGTGCAGGCCCGTGTAGATCACCTCCATGCCGGCGTCGCGCAATGCGCGAGCGATGATCTTTGCACCGCGGTCGTGCCCGTCCAGGCCGGGCTTGGCGACGACGACGCGGATCTTGCGGGCGGTTGCGGTTGCCATGGCGGGCCAGGAGATTAGACGACCGGGGGGAGAAATCGCCCTACTGAACCCTTGACCACCGTATGCGTGGGTCAACTGACCAGTCGTGGGATGGGCGCGAACGGAATGTGGCGATCTGGGCTCTGGTGAGACGACAGCACGGCGTGATCGCGCGGCGTCAGCTCCTGGAGCTCGGGCTCAGCCCTCGTCAAATCGAGCGGCGTATCGCCTCCGGACGACTGCACCCCACATGGCGTGGCGTCTACGCGGTGGGGCGGCCTCTGCTGGGTAGGCGTGGATGTTGGATGGCGGCGGTCCTCGCCTGCGGGCCAACCGCCGTACTAAGCCACGGCAGCGCGGCTGCCCTTTGGGAATTCGGAAACGAGCAGGGCGACACTATTGACGTCTCGGTGCCGGCCGGGAGGCGCAACCGCCTGCGCGGAATACGAGCCCATAGGCGCACGAAGTCAGTCCTGGGTGATGCCCTCATCCACGAAGGCATTCCCCTCACATCGCCCGTACGCACATTGATCGACCAGGCGACGCACCTGAGACCGATGCAGCTCGAGCGCGCCGTCAACGAGGCCGACAAGCTCGATCGGGTGAGGGCGGATGCACTGCTTGCGTCCCTGGACAACTATCGAGGCCATCCCGGCGTAGCGTCACTGCGAAAGCTTCTTGACCCGCTCGCCTTCCGACTCAGCGACTCCGAGCTCGAGCAACGAATGAGGCAACTCGCAATGACAACCGGGCTTCCGGCGCCCGAGACAAGGGCTTGGGTGAACGGCTATGAGGTCGATTTCTACTGGCCCGAGCTCGGGATCGTTGTAGAGGCGGACGGGTTGAGATATCACCGCACCGCGTCTCAGCAGAAGCGCGGCTTGGAGCGCGATCAAGCCCACCTCGCCGCCGGTATGTGGCCACTGCGCTTCTCTCATTGGCAGATCAGGCACGACGCGATACATGTTCGAAAGATCCTCCGCCGCACGGTCGCCCGCGCGGCGAATGGGAGGGAGCTCGACTGAACCCTTTGCCCCCGTATACGAGGGCAAAGTGACCAGGGAACGCTTAGAACACCGGCGACTCGGTGTAGGTCCCGAAGACCTCCTGCATCGCCGCGATCATCTCGCCCTCGGTGGCGCGGGCGCGGGCGGCGGCGATGATCGGCGGCATCAGGTTCTCCTCGGTGGCGGCCGCGCGCTTTAGGTCGGCGAGGGCGCTCTCGACGGCCGCGGAGTCGCGCTTCGCCCGCGTCGCCGCCAGGCGATCGGTCTGCTTGCGTTCCAGCGCCGGGTCGATGCGCAGGATCGGCGTCGGCTCTTCGCCCTCCTGGATGAAGTCGTTGACGCCGACGACGATGCGCTTGCGCTCGTCGACCTCGCGCTGGTAGGTGAAGGCGGCATCAGCGATCTCACGCTGGGGGAAGTTGCGGCGGATCGCCTCGACCATCCCGCCCAGCTCATCGATGCGGGCGAAGTAGCCGTAGGCGGCTTCCTCCATCTCGTCGGTCAGCTTCTCGACGAACCAGGAGCCGCCGAGCGGGTCGGGCGTGTTCGGCGCGCCTGACTCGAAGGCGATCACCTGCTGCGTGCGCAGCGCCACCCGCACCGCCTCCTCGGTCGGCAGCGCCAGCGCCTCGTCGAAGGAGTTGGTGTGCAGCGACTGGGTGCCGCCGAGCACAGCGGCGAGCGCCTCCAGCGAGGTGCGGACGACGTTGTTGAGCGGCTGCTGGGCCGTGAGCGAGACACCGGCGGTCTGGGCGTGGAAGCGCAGCCGCATCGACTCCTCGCGCTTGGCGCCGTAGGTGTCGCGCATCTCACGCGCCCAGATCCGGCGCGCCGCCCGGTACTTGGCGATCTCCTCGAAGAAATCGATGTGGGCGTTGAAGAAGAAGGAGAGGCGAGGGGCGAAATCGTCGACGTCGAGGCCGCGCTCGAGCGCCCGCTCGACGTAGGTGAAGCCGTCCTTGAGGGTGAAGGCGAGCTCTTGCTGCGCCGTCGAGCCCGCCTCGCGGATGTGGTAGCCGGAGATCGAAACCGGGTGCCAGCGCGGCATCTGCTCGGAGCACCACTCGATCATGTCGGTGACCAGGCGCATCGCCGGCTCGATCGGGAAGCACCACTCCTTCTGGGCGATGTACTCCTTGAGGATGTCGGTCTGGATCGTGCCACCGAGCTGCTCCGGCGGAACGCCCTGCTGCTCGCCGACGAGGACGTAGAAGGCGAGCAGGATCGCCGCCGGCGCGTTGATCGTCATCGAGGTGGTGACGCCGCCGAGCGGGATGCCGTCGAAGAGCTGTTCCATGTCGTCGAGCGTGTCGACGGCTACGCCCTCGCGGCCGACCTCGCCGAGGCTGCGGTGATGATCGGAGTCGTAACCCATCAGCGTTGGCATGTCGAAGGCGGTCGAGAGGCCCGTCTGGCCGTGGTCGAGCAGGTAGTGGAAGCGCTCGTTGGTCTCCTCGACCGTGCCGAAACCGGCGAACTGGCGCATCGTCCAGAGCCGCCCCCGGTACATCGAGGGATAGGGACCACGGGTGAACGGGTACTCCCCCGGCGCCCCAACCGTCTCCTCAGGGTTTTCCGGAGCGTGCTCGGGCCCGTAGAGCGGCGCGATCGGCCGCCCCGACATCGTCGAGAACTCCGCCTCGCGCTCCTTGTACTCGGGCTTTTCCCGCGGCTCGATCGCCATGGCACACAGTCTAGGTGTGCTTGGCGACTTTCCCGTCAAATACACGGGTAAGTCGCCAGCCCCCTCAACGGCGCGACGAAAAACGGCGAGGCGGCTGCTTGCGGCGGGCGGCGATGCGGGAGCCGCCGAAGCCAGCGACCGTCGCCAGCAGCGTGATCGTGATTGCCACCAGGCGCCGCCCGAGGCGCTCGAAGCGCAGCGTCTGCCAGCCCTCGTCGCGGGCAATTTCGGCGAGGGGTGGGTCGGGGTTGACGACGACCGGGTTGCCGACCGCGCGCAGCATCGGCAGGTCGGAGATCGAGTCCGAGTAGGCGTAGGAGGTGGCGAGATCGATGTCGTGCTCAGCGGCGAACGCCTGCATCGCCTCGACCTTGCCCTCGCCGTAGACGAAGGGACCCTCGAAGCGGCCGGTCAGGGCGCCGTCCTCTCCCACCCCGCAGCGGGTGCCGACGCCACCGTCCATGCCGAGCACCGTCGCCAGCGGCTCGACCACGCCACTGCCGGCGGCGCTGACGATGAAGGTCGGGCGGCCGGCGTCCTGGTGGGAATGGACCTCGTCCAGCATCTGCGGGTAGACGCGGGGCAGGATCGCCGCCATCACCTCCGGGTTCATCCGTTCGAAGCTGCGCGCCGGAACCCCGGCGATCAGCTCGCGGGCGACGCGCAGCACCTCGGTCGTGCGCTCGTCGGTGGTCCCGCGCAGGCGGTAGCGCAGGTGCTCGAAGCCCCAGCTGGCCAGCTGGCGACGGCTGACCAGCTTGTGACGCGCCGCCACGCGAGCGAACTGCATCCCGCTCGACCCCGCCATCAGGGTCTTGTCGAGATCGAAAAATGCCGCGGCGCGGCTCACTGGACTACTGGCCGTTGACCTCGATCACGATTGCATCGCCCTGACCGCCCCCAGAGCAGATGGCGGCCACGCCCAATCCGCCACCTCGGCGGCCGAGCTCATGCACCAAGCTGCCGACGATGCGGGCGCCTGAGGCGCCGATCGGGTGACCGAGCGCGATCGCGCCACCGTTGACGTTGACCTTGTCTTTGTCGATGTCGAGCATCCGCACCGAGTTGATCGCGACCGAAGCGAAGGCCTCGTTGATCTCCCAGAGGTCGACGTCCTCGGGGCTCTTGCCGATCTTCTCCAGCGCCTGCTTGGCGGCGTTGGCCGGGGTTTTGGCCAGGTAGGGGAAGTCGTCGGCGACCGTGCCGTAGGAGAGAACGCGGGCCAGCACTGGGCGCCCTTCCTTTTCCGCCCACTCTTCGGAGGCGACGACGATCGCGCCAGCGCCGTCGTTGACGCCGGGGGCGTTGCCGGCGGTGTGGGTGGCGTCCTCGCCGCCGATCGCGCGCAGGCCGGCGAGCGTCTCGACCGTGGTGTCGGCACGGATCGCCTCGTCGACCTCGATCTCGTGCTCGCCCTTGCGCGACTTGACCGTGATGCCGGCGATCTCGTCGGCTAGGCGGCCGGCGTCGGTCGCCTCGGCGGCGAGCCGGTGCGAGCGCTCGGCGAAGCGGTCCATGTCGGCGCGGGTGATCTCGAGCTCGTTGGAGACCTCGCTCGCCTCGTTGATCATCTGCTTTTCGGTGAAGGGATTTGTGAGGCCGTCGTGGACCATTGCGTCGATCGTCTCGACATGGCCCATCCGATAGCCGAAGCGGGCACCGGGGAGCAGGTGCGGGGCCTGGCTCATCGACTCCATGCCGCCGGTGACGGCGACCTCGGTATCGCCGGCGCGGATCGCCATGTCGGCGATGCCGACCGAGCGCATGCCCGAGGCGCAGACCTTGTTGATCGTCTCCGAGGGCACCTCCTTTGGGATGCCGCCCTTGATCTGGGCCTGGCGCGAGGGGATCTGGCCCTGGCCGGCCTGCAGGACCTGGCCGAAGACGACCTGCTCGATCTGCTCGGGGGCGACGCCGGAGCGCTCCAGGGCGGCCGCGATCGCGTGGCCGCCGAGGTCGGTGGCGTCAAGCGATGACAGGGTGCCGCCCATCTTGCCGAAGGGGGTACGTGCGGTTCCGAGGATTACTGAGCTGGGCATGAGCTGCCTTTCTCTGAGTGTTTATGCCGGGTCTCGGCTCGATCAGGGCCAGCTGGCCCACACTTGGGACGATAGCGAGGGGCTGGGTCCAGCCGCTGTGCGCAACGTCATAGACTCGCGCCTCGATGAAGGTCTCCGTCAGCCAACTCGAGCTCGCCGCGGTCGACGCCGACCTGCTTGCGATCGGGCTCTGCGAGGGCGAGGAGCTGCCGCCTGAGCTCTCCTCCTCCCCGGGTGCGGCGGACGCCAAGAGCTCCTTCAAGAAGCTAACCGTGGTGTACCCCGATCAGCCCGGTCGCGTCCTCGTCGTCGGCCTGGGCAAGCGCGAGGATCTCGACGCCGAGCGGGCCCGCATCGCCGCGGCACTGGCGGCAAAAGAGACCGGCAAGCTGGGTGCGACCTCGCTCGCCTGGGTTGTGCCCGACCATGCCGACCGCGATGCCCTCGCCGAGGGGCTGGTCACCGGCACGATCCTCGGCGCCTACCGCTTCGACCGCTTCAAGGGCGCCGATCCCGATGATCCGGCACCCAAGGGGCTCGACTCGCTGACCCTGCTTGCGCCGGAGGAGGTCGCCGCCGCGGCAGAGACCGCGCGCGTCTGCGCCGAGGCCCAGAACCGCGCCCGCGACCTGCAGAGCCTTCCCTCCAACGTCGCCACGCCGACGTACTTGGCCGACCGCGCCGAGGAGATCGCGGCGGCGCACGACACGATCAGCGTCGAGATATTCGGCCGCGAGGAGATCGCCGCCAAGGAGATGGGCGGTCTGGTCGCCGTCAGCCAGGGCAGCGCCGAGGACCCGCGCCTGATCGTGCTTCGCTACGCCGGCGGCGGCTCCGGCGAGACCCTAGGCCTGATCGGCAAGGGAGTGACCTTCGACACGGGCGGCATCTCGCTGAAGACGGCGGCCGGCATGCCCGACATGAAGATGGACATGTCGGGCGCCGCAGCGGTGCTGGAGACGGTCGCTGCGGTCGCCGAGCTGGGACTCGCGCTCGACCTGATCGCCGTCATCCCCGCGACCGAGAACATGCCCTCGGGCACCGCGATCAAGCCCGGCGACATCATCACCCAGTACAGCGGCAAGACGGTCGAGATCAACAACACCGACGCCGAGGGTCGCCTGATCCTCGCCGACGCGCTCGCCTACGCGATCGAGCAGGGGGCCGACCGCGTCGTCGACATCGCGACGCTGACCGGCGCCGTGATGATCGCGCTCGGTTCTTCCTACGCTGCCGTCATCTCCAATGACGACGAGCTGGCCAACGAGGTCGAGGCGGTCGGCCGCGAGACAGGAGAGCTGGTCTGGCGCCTGCCCCTTCACCCGGAGTACAAGACCCTGATGAAGGGAACCGTCGCCGACCTCACCAACGCGGCGGCAAAGCGCAAGGCGGGCACGATCTCCGCCGCGTCCTTTCTCGAGGAGTTCGTCGGCGAGACGCCGTGGGCCCACCTCGACATCGCCGGCACCGCCTGGGACGTCGGCCGCGAGTACACAGGCAACGACGCCAGCGGCTACGGCGTGCGCCTGCTCACCGCGCTGGCCCGCGAGCTGGCCGGCTGAGCGCCTCTACTCGCCGTCCCGGCCAATCCGGCGCTGCTCGTCCGCGAGCACGATGTACTCCTCGACCATCAGCTTGTCCTTGGTGCGCCCGGCGGCTCGCTTCATCGCGATCAGGTGGTCGATCGAAGCAACCTTGACGACATGGCCGAAGACTTCGCGGTCGACCGCCGCCGACTTCAGCTCCTCATAGTCCGGCATGCCCGCCGCATCCGCGAGCACGTCGAAATCCCCGAAGGGGGTAATGAAGGTGAAGTTGGCCCCGTTCTCGATCGTCTTCGCATCGAGGATGAGGGGAACGTCCGACGGGGCGCCCCTGAGGCGAACCCCAATCGCGCCAAGCGCGGCGACCAGATGCTCCACGTTGTCACGGCCGCGGGCGTATAGAACGTCGAGGTCATAGCTCGGATAGCTGGAGCCATGCGAGATTCCGGCCTGCCCACCGATCAAGACGAAATCGACCCCGTGAGCGATCAGCGGCCCAAGCAGCTTGTCGACTTCCGGCGCCTTGACGGGCAATGATCGTGTGTCGTTCACCATGCCTCCCGACGAGGAAGAGGACTGTTTGCGATCACCTGATTGGCAAAGGCCCTCCCGTATTCCAGGCGCTCGGATGGGGAGAGCTTCAATCGCTCGGCATTCAGCGTACGGTCGATGCCGGAGTCGCGCTGCTCAGACCCCAACGTAAGATCCTCGCCAAGCAGATAGAGCAGCTCGGACAGCGTCGCAACCGACGGAGACACCCGGCCCCGCTCGATCCGCGAGATAGCCGACTGGGCGGTCGACGCCCGCATTGCGAGCTGCTTCTGGCTGATCCCGTGCGCCTTACGCGCTTCGCGCAGCAGCTGCCCAGGCGTTTTCACGCCTTGAAATATATCATATTTGTTCTTATATCTGACCCGCTATCAAGCTCCGAGGATCATGCAGGTGGCAATCCCGTGGGCGAGCAGCTTGCCGCTGTCGGCTGCCGTGAGGTTCGCCTCGGCCGTCGCCTGACGGCGGCCGCCGTAGAGGACCTTGGCCTCGCAGAGCACGCGGCCGGTATCACGGGTGATCGGGCGCACGTACTTGGCCTCGAGGCCGAGCGAGGTGTAGCCGACGCCGGCGGGGAGCGTCGTGTGCACGGCGCAGCCGAGTGCCGAGTCGAGCAGGGTTGCGGCGTAGCCGCCGTGGACGACGCCGATCGGGTTGTAATGCTCCTCACCGGGTTCGCCCTCAAAGATCACCCGCCCCTCCTCCAGCTCGACCGGCCGCAGCCGCATCGTCACCGCGATCGGCGGCGGCGGCACCGTGCCGGTGACCACTGCGGTCATGTACTCCATGCCGGTCATCGTCGCCCCGGCGGCGGCCGTGGGCACGGGGTCCTGCCAGACGAGCGTTCGGCTGCGCGCCGCCTCCGGATGGGACTCGGCGAACGCTTCGGCGACATCCTGCGCCGTACCTTCGGGCGCGGTTACGACGGAACCCCTGCTCATCGGCCCCCCCTGTGCCCGGTTGCCGCAAGGCGCCGTCGCGCCACTCGCGGGCTCGCCGGGTAGAGCAGGTCGGCGGCGATCTCCGCCTCGCTTATCGAGATCCGGGGCGCCTTGGAGATTTGGCGGTGTCTGTGTCTCGGGATCAATTTCATTGCAGCGCCTCCGATCGCGCTCGCTGTGAGTTGCTTCAAGCAACTCCGTGGCTTCGACCCTAACCGACTGAGTTGCTTGACGCAACCCAGTGTGCGAGGATCACGTTGTGCTGCGCAACGACTATCCGGGACAGATCTGCTCGATAGCCCGCTCGTTGGAAGTCGTCGGCGAGCGCTGGTCGCTGCTGATCGTGCGCGACGTGATGAACGGCCGGCGCCGCTTCGACGAGCTGCAGAAGGGGCTCGGCGTCGCCCGCAACGTGCTCTCGGCCCGCCTCGGGCGCCTGGTCGAGGAGAACATCCTCGAGCGTCGCGCCTACCAGCACAACCCCGAGCGCTTCGAGTACTTCCTCACCGAGAAGGGGCTCGGGCTCTGGCCTGCGCTCGTCGCCCTGCTTGCCTGGGGCGACCGCTACTCCCCCAACCCCAACGGTCCGCCGATGCTGATCGTCCACAAGGAGTGCAGTGGCGCCGTCAACGACCGCGGCATCTGCGAGGAGTGCGGCAAGGTCCTCCACGCCCGCGACGCCCGCGCCCTGCCCGGCCCCGGCCTCGCAACGCTGTCCAACTCGGCCGCAGCGGCCTGAAACCCGAACTGCATCAAATTCCCTACCCGCTGGGGCGGGAATTTGATGCAGTTCGCTAGCGTCTTTGGCTGAGCGGCCAGCGGACGAGCGACTTCGAGGAGGAATTGAGATGGCGACAGCGGCGGAGGTACAGGCGCAGGAGAAGATCTTCATCGGCGGCGAGTGGGTCGAGCCGCAGGGCTCGGAGCCGCTCGAGGTGGTCAATTCGACCACGGAGGAGACGATGGGGACGATTCCGGCCTGCACCGCCGCCGACGCGGACCGGGCCGTGATCGCGGCCCGCGACGCCTTCGAGTCCTGGTCGCAGACCAGCCGTGAGGAGCGCGCCGGCTACCTGAGCGCGATCTCCGCCGGTCTCGGCGAGCGCATGGACGAGATCGCAGCGACGATTTCTCAGGAGCTGGGCATGCCGCTGACGCTGAGCAGGATGATCCAGGCCGGCCTGCCGATCGCCCAGTTCGGGGCGATGCCGAAGCTGATGGAGGAAGTCCGCTGGGAGGAGGAGATCGGCAACTCGCGGGTGCTGCGCGAGCCGGTCGGCGTGCTCGGCGCGATCACGCCCTGGAACTACCCGCTGAACCAGATCGCCTGCAAGGTCGCCCCCGCCCTGGCCGCCGGCTGCACCGTGGTGCTGAAGCCGAGCGAGGTGGTGCCGCTGAACGCCTTCATCCTCGCCGAGGTGATCGAGGCCGCCGGCCTCCCCGCCGGGGTCTTCAACCTCGTCACCGGCACCGGCCCGGTCGTCGGCGAGGCGATCGCCGGCCACCCCGGCGTCGACATGGTCTCTTTCACCGGCTCTACCCGCGCCGGCCGCCGCGTCTCCGAGCTTGCCTCGGCGACGGTGAAGCCGGTCGCGATGGAGCTGGGCGGTAAGTCGCCGAACGTGATCCTCGACGACGCCGACCTGAGCAAGGCCGTCCCCGACGGGGTTGGCAAGTGCTACCTCAACTCGGGCCAGACCTGCAGCGCCCTGACCCGGATGCTGGTTCCACGCGAGAAGCTGGCGGAAGCCGAGGAGATCGCCAAGCAGGCCGCCGAGAGCTTCACCCCGGGAGACCCGTTCGAGGACACGACCCGGCTCGGGCCGCTGGTCTCAGAGATACAGCGCGAGCGCGTCCGCGGCTACATCGAGAAGGGCGAGGCCGAAGGGGCAAAGCTCCTCACCGGAGGTGCCGTCGCGCCGGAGGGCCTCGAAAAGGGCTACTTCGTCCGCCCCACAGTCTTCTCCGACGTAACGCCGGAGATGACGATCGCCCAGGAGGAGATCTTCGGCCCGGTGCTTGCGATCCAGCCCTACGACGGCGAGGACGACGCGGTGCGAATCGCCAACGACACCGACTACGGGCTGGCCGGTGGCGTCTGGTCGGCCGATCAGGAGCGGGCGATCGGCGTGGCGAAGCGGATTCGGACTGGGCAGATCGAGATCAACGGTGGGGCGTTCAACCCCTTGGCTCCGTTTGGCGGGTACAAGCAGTCGGGGCACGGGCGGGAGAACGGGCGCTATGCGATCGAGGAGCTTTTGCAGGTGAAGAGTCTTCAGCTTTGAGGTTCTGGGCCGGCGGGTCCTGTCGTCGCAGGGGACCCACCGCCCCTTCCGGTCGCTAAAGCGTCCTCAGGGGCGGTCACCCCTGCGACGCCACCCCCCGGCAGAGGCGTCTCCACTGACAAGCCGCCGCGCCAGCGTCTCCGCTGAGCGCAAACGCATACTCTCCCGCCGTGGATTTCGAGCTTTCCGATGAGCAGAGGTTGTTGCGGGACACGGTGCGGGAGTTTGCGCTGGCCGAGGTCAAGCCCGTGGCGGAGGAGTTGGACCGGACCAAGAGCTTTCCCTATGAGATCGTCAGGAAGCTTGGTGGACTCGGGCTTATGGGCATCCCGTTTCCGCAGGAGTACGGCGGGGGCGGGGCCGACACTCTTTCTTACGTGCTTGCTGTTGAAGAGCTGGCGCGGATCGACTCCTCGGTCTGCATCACGATGGCTGCGCACACCTCGCTGGGGACGATGCCGATCTATCTCTGGGGTAGCGACGAGCAGAAGAGCGAGTGGCTGCCTCGGCTCTGCACGGGCGAACGGCTCGCTTCGTTTGGGCTGACTGAGCCTGAGGCGGGGTCCGATGCGGGGAACGTGCGGACCGCGGCGAAGCTCGACGGTGGGGAATGGATCGTCAACGGGGCCAAGCAGTTCATTACGAACTCTGGGACGGATATCTCTGGGTGCGTCTCGATCACCGCCGTCACCGGCGAGACGAATGGACGCAAGGAGATCTCGAACTTGATCGTGCCCAACGGGACGCCGGGGTATGAGGTTGGTGAGGGGTACCGGAAGATGGGCTGGAACGCGTCCGATACACGCCCGCTCAGCTTCGAGGACTGCCGGGTGCCGGAGGGCAATCTGCTCGGGCGCCGGGGCGAGGGCTTTAAGAACTTCCTCCACATCCTCGACGGCGGCCGGATCGGCGTCGCCGCGATGGGCGTCGGACTCGCCCAAGGCGCGCTCGACGAGGCGATCTCCTACGCCAAGGAGCGCCAGGCGTTCGGCCAGGCGATCTCCAAGTTCCAGTCGATTCAGGCCAAGATCGCCGACCTCTCGGCGCAGATCGAGGCGGCCCGCCTGCTGACCTGGCGAGCGGCGCTGGAGAAGGACGCGGGCAAGTCCTTCACCCTCACCGCCGCCCAGGCGAAGCTGATCACCGGCCGGCTCGCGGTCCGCGCCACCGAGGAGGCGGTGCAGATCCACGGCGGCTACGGCTTCATCGAGGAGTACCCGGTCTGCCGCTTCTACCGCGACGCCAAGATCCTCACCATCGGCGAGGGCACCGACGAGGTCCAGCAGATGGTGATCGCCCGCCAGCTGGGTTGCTAGGTCGGAACACGGGGCCGTCGGGTCACTCCCCAGGCCGCTTCGCGGGAGTTCCTGGGGAGTGACCCGACGGCCCCTGGACGCGACGCGCGCCTGAAGCTTCGTTAGCCAAAGGTGAAGGCGTAGCCCATCACTCCCGCTTCGGGCTCCAGCGTGAGCACGTGCTTTTCGACCCGGGGCAAGTCGACGAGGTTGTAGAGGCGCTGGGCAGTGATGTCGACCACGCCGTTGTGTACGTCGGAACCGGCGAGGCTGTCCGGGATCGGGTGGCCGTCGAGCAGGGCCCGCATCTTGCGGGGGCGCCCCGGCGAGCCGAGCACGAGGTAGACGCGGCGGGCGCCGAAGTTGAGGGCGAGCGAGCCGCCCTCCGCCGTCGCCGACTCCAGCGAGACCCGCCAGCGGCCGGTGTAAGCGAATTCGTTCGGGCCCGGGGTCGGCGGCTTCGCAAAATCGTTGTTGCCGGGCGAGAGCATCGGGTTGGTGAAGCGTTCGGCCCGGGCGGCGCCGAGGTAGGTCTCGGGGGTTGTCACCGTCGCCGACGGAGCGATCGCGTGAACCCGGGTCTCCCGCCCGGGGACCCTCCTCCCCGCTTCAGCCAAGAGCTGGCGGATGATCTGCTCCTTCTTCCCGTACTCGCCCTCGCCGAAGTGGGCATAGCGCACCCGTCCCTGCGCGTCGATGAAGTACTCGGCCGGCCAGTACTGGTTGCCGTATGCATTCCAGGTGGCGAGTTCGTTGTCCTGGGCGACCGGATAGTGGATCCCGTTGCGTCCGATCGCTTCCTCGACGTTGCTCGCCTCCTTCTCGAAAGGGAACTCCGGCGAGTGGACGCCGACGATCGTCAGGCCGTCCTTGCGGTACTTCCTGTCCCAGGCGGTCAGGTAGGGCAGCGTGCGCAGGCAGTTGATGCAGCTGTAGGTCCAGAAGTCGACGAGGACGACGCGGCCGCGCAGCGAGCTCAGCGTCAGCGGCTGGTCGCCGGGGGTGTTGAACCAGCGCTCGTTGCCGACGAATTCGGGAGCGGTGCCGAGCACCGGCAGGCTGATGCGCCCGTTTGCGGACGTCTCCGGCCGCGGCGCGCTCGCGGCTGCCGCACCGACACCATGCGCGGATTCGCCGCGAACCTCATCCAACGCGGCGCGGGCCGATGCCGAGTCCTCGAGGCTTTCGGTCGGGTTGATCAGAAAGCCAGGCAGGGAACTGGCGATCTTGTTCTGGAACCTGACGTCGTAGTTGCCCCACATCGCCAGCGCCACCACGACCATCACCGCCCCCATCGCGATCTGCAGGGCCCCGCCCCGCCGGGCAAGTGGCCCGATCAGACGCCTCCCGCCAAGCATCAGAAGGTAGAGAACGACCGCCGAACCGACGCCATAGCTAAACGCGACCGCGAGGCGCCCAGCAGTGAATGACTGTGAGGTGGAGACGATGATCACCCCGGCGAGGATCGGGCCGGCGCAGGGTGCGTAGACGAGGCCGAGGCTGACGCCGACCGCCGTCCCCGACCAGAAACCGTCGCCGCCGCCATCGGCCACACCGGCGCGGCTCGCAAAGCGGCTCAGCCAGGCCTCGACCCGGTCGGCAAGCTTCGGGATCATCAGGGTGATCCCGAAGACAAGCAGCACCGCGATCGCCAGCTTGCGCAGGAGGTCGTTGGGCAACCCGAGTGCCGAGATCACGTAGACGAGCGCCACCGTGGCGAAGGTGAAGGAGAGCGCCAGCCCGACGACGATCCCAAGCGGCCGCCGCTGACCGCCGGTGGCGCCGGCCGAGAGCGCGATCGGCAGCACCGGCAGCACGCAGGGTGAGAGCGCGGTACCCGCGCCCGCGACGAAGCCGAACAACATCAGCAGGACCATCAGCTCAACCTTCCCACCTCATGATTACGAGGAGATAACGGCGACCGGTTCAGTGCCGGAACTACGGGGCCGGCTGCGAGGTGACCGAGCCCTCGGCGCGGCCGGCAACCTCCGCCGCACGGCCGACGCTCTTGCCGATGCCGTAGTGGCCGCAGATCGTCAGCTCGTGCTCGCGCAGCAGCGGTCGGGTCGGGTCGACGACCGGAGAGCTGCGGATCGTCTCGCGCGGGTGGGCGATCCAGACCCGGCCGGCGGCCCCCGCGCAATCGCGCAGCGGCACCACCACCAGGTTGCCGCCGAAGCGGCCCTGCTTGACGATCAGCCAGGTCGGCTCGGCGCTGCCGGCGTCGACAAAAAGGCCGTGGACCTGGCCGATCCCAGCCCCGCCCGCATCGTCGGCCTGACAGCCGACCCAGGCCCTTGCCTCGTCGAGCGAGGGCATCGCGGAGGGCGCAGACTCGCTCATCCCGCCTGCCGCTCCAGCAGCATCGAGGCCGCGCTCGCCGGGTCGAGCTCACGCCTTACCACCCGCTCCAGCAGCGCCTCGGTCTCCGGGTCGCCGGCCGCGGTCGCCTCCATCCGCCGCCGCATCCGCGAGGTCGCGATCCCCAGCACCTCGTTGCGCAGGTTGCGCGCCCGGCGCTCCTCCAGCGTGCCGGCCGCCTCGATGAAGGCTCGGTGCTCCTCGATCGCCTGCGCCAGCTCGGCGACCCCCTCGCCGCGCGCCGCCTCGGTGCGCAGGATCGGCACCTTCCAGCCCTCGGGGTCATGTGAGAGCGCCAGCACGCCGCGCACCTCGCGCACCATCGTGTCGGTCATCGGGTGGTCGGCCTTGTTGACGACGATCACGTCGGGAATCTCCATCACCCCCGCCTTCAGCGCCTGGATCGAGTCGCCGGAGCCCGGCATCAGCGCCAGCACGATCGTGTCGGCGTGGTCGACGATGTCGATCTCGGCCTGGCCGACGCCGACGGTCTCGATCAGCACGTCGTCCTTGCCCGCCGCGTCCATCGCCAGCGCCACCTGCAGGGCCGCCTCGGAGAGACCGCCGAGAGCACCGCGCGAGGCCATCGAGCGGATGAAGACGCCGGGATCGAGGAAGTGATCGGAGAGGCGGATCCGGTCACCGAGCAGAGCGCCCTGGGTAAAGGGACTGGAGGGATCGATCGAGAGCACCGCGACCTGGCGCTCTGCCTTGCGCAGCTCCGCCGTCAGCGCCCCGATCAGGGTGCTCTTGCCGACCCCGGGCGGGCCGGTGAAACCGACGATCCGCGCCCTACCGGTGCGCGGGTAGACCTCGCGCACCAGCTCCCAGCCGGCCGGGTCGTCGGACTCGATCAGGGTGATCGCCCGCGCCAGGGCACGCTTGTCCCCCGCGACGAGCCGCTCGGCGAGCGGGGCGGTCTTGGCAACGTCGGTCAAGGCCCGGTGAGTCTAGAGTCCTCGCGGCCGTGATCCGAACCATCCGCTTCCTCTCCCGCAACGGGATGCTGAACCACCGT
The DNA here is from genome assembly GCA_963702705.1 of uncultured Solirubrobacterales bacterium. Lineage (GTDB taxonomy): Bacteria > Actinomycetota > Thermoleophilia > Solirubrobacterales > 70-9 > VRUE01. Next base: position 546,502 of record CAVPDR010000007.1, on the reverse strand, counting down.
TACGGCCGGCTCCTGTGGCGTTACTCATGGCGGCGGTTGCTGACCGCCGCCGGGCGCCGCTGGCGCACCGATGGCCTCGTCTTCCTCGGCCGCGACCTCGAACTGGAGATCGGCCGCAAGGGCAAACTCGACCTCGGTCGCTTCGTCTGGATCGGCGACGGGACCAAGATCCGCTGCCACGAGGGGCGGGTCGAGATCGGCGCCAAGACGGTGATGGGACAGGAGTGCACGATCTCCGCCTACCAGCACGTGCGGATCGGCGAGCAGTGCGTGATCGCCGACCGGGCGATGTTCATCGACTTCGACCACGGCGTGGTCGAAGTCGAGCGGCCGATTCGCCAACAGGGCATCTACAAGCGCGACGTCGAGGTCGGCTCCAACGTCTGGATCGGCTACGGCGCCTGCATCCTGCGCGGCGTCAGCGTCGGCGACAACTCGATCGTCGGCACCAACTCGGTGGTGACCAGGGACGTCCCCGCCAACGCCGTCGTCGCCGGCATCCCCGCCCGGATCCTCCGCATGCGCGAGGCGCCCGAGGACCTGTGCTGGCGCGACCCGGTCGAGCCGGACCCGGGGGCTTGGACGACGCTGCAGCCGTCGGACTAACCAGCCGCGCCCCACACCTGCCCCCCGCCCTCAGTCGAGGACGGGGGGCAGCGTCCGCAGGCCGTGCTCGCGGGCGGCGCGGTGCAGACGAACGTCCCAGGTGGCAAAGAGAACGTCCCCGCCCAGCACCGAGAGCGCCGCGGCAAGATGCAGAGCGTCTAGCGCACGCAAACCGCTTGACACCGCCAAGCTTGCCGCCCGCTCGACCAGCGATTGGCTGATCTCAACTACGTCGATGAGGCTCCAATCGCGCCTGAATCGATCGAGGTCCCCAACCCCTCCCCCGCGAGCGACGGCACCGGCGGTCTCCACGTAGCCGACCCTGCACATCACCCAATCGAACGCCGGGTCCATCGCGTCGAGGACTGCATCGCTGCCCGCCTCCTCCACGTAGCGCTTTACCAGTGCACTGGCGTCCAGATAGAGGATCAACGCTCTTCTTCACGTTCGGCGAGGACGACTGCCGAGGCCGAGCGCCCGGTCTTCCGCGGCGGCGGTGGCGGGCCCTTCGGCTTCGCCCGGGAGGCGGGCGTCACCTTGCCTTCGGCGATCAGCTTCTTCATCGCCTTGCTGCGCTTGGGCATCAAGGGCACGATTTCCGCCACCGGCGTGCCGCGCGAGGTGACCCTCACCCGCTCGCCCTTCTCGACGTCGCGAAGCACGCTGCTCAGCTGCGCCTTCAACTCCCGAACTCCGATTTCTCGCACGCAGCAAGGTTAGGCATGGACGACCTCCTCGATTTTGACAGTACGACTTCCTGCAAGCAGGCTACCAGTTCCGAAGCTTATCGTCTGTAATCTGATAGGTTCCCCCCTGCGGGTTCGGCGGAGTGACCTACGGCGAAGAGCCGCTGTGATCGAGGTGGAGACAACAGCCCTCAGGAGGATGACGCCGTGGACATCGCTGCCCGCTTTGGGGACAACCTGGTGCGCTGCCGCAAGCAGGCCGACATCTCGCAGGACGAGCTCAGCGTCCGCGCCTCGCTGCACCGCACCGAGATCAGTCAACTCGAGCGGGGACTGAGGCTTGCCCGCGTCGACACATTGATTAAGCTGGCCGGCTCGCTCGAAGTCTCCGTCGACGAGCTGCTTGTCGGCATGTCCTGGGATCCGGGCGACACCCGGATCGGCAGGTTCAAAGAGAAGGCGTAGGCGGGCCGACCGCTCAGGCGGCGCTCGTCTCGCCGACCAGGTCGGCGTAGACGGCGGCGGTCTGCTCGGCGACGTCGCCCCAATCGAAGCGACGCAAATGCTCGTAGGCTTCCTCGACCAGGCAGCGACCCAGCTCGTCGTCGGAGAGGACGCGGATCGCGACCTCGGCAAGCGCTTCGGGATCGTGGGCGCGGAAGCGCAGGCCCGCCTCCTCGTGCGGCACGACCTCGCGCAGGCCGCCGGTGTCGGCGACGATGCAGGGGCAGCCGGAGGCCATCGCCTCGAGCGCAACCAGGCCGAAGGGCTCGTAGATCGAGGGCACCACGGTGAGGTCGGCGATCTTGTAGAGCGAGTGGAGGACGTCGTCGCCGATCCAGCCGAGGAAGGTGCCGTGCTCCATCAGTCCCAGCTCTTCGGCCTGCTTGTGCAGCTCCGCCTCGTGGGTGCCGGAGCCGGCGATCAGGAAGCGAGTTCCCGGGACCTCTTCGATCAGCCGCGGCATCGCCTCGAGCGCCAGCTGGAAGCCCTTCTCGTAGACGAGGCGTCCGATCAGCAGGACGAGCTTCTCCTCGGCGGCGGCGAACTCGGAGCGAAGGCGGGTCAGCTCCTCGGGGTCCTGCGGCTGCAGGTCGTCTGGGTCTATCCCGTTGGGGATGACCGAGACGCGCCGCTCGTCGACGCCAAAGATGTCGGCGATCTGCTCGCGCATGTAGTGCGAGCAGGCGATCACCCGATCGGAGCGGTTGGTGATCCAGCGCTCGACCCCGTGGATGTAAGTCTGCGGGTGCTCCTCGACCCAGCCTTGATGACGGCCGTGCTCGGTGGCGTGGATCGTCGTCACCAGCGGTGCGTCGAAGCGTTTGGCGAGGTGGTCGCAGGCGTTGGCGACGAGCCAATCGTGGCCGTGGACGAGGTCGAAGCTGTAGCGGTCGCCGAGCTCGACCCCGGCGGCGAGCATGTCGGAGTTCATCCGCTCGACCCAGGCGACGAACTCGCCGAGGTCGGTCGGTCGCTTGGGCTCGCGGATGCGATGGATGAAGACGCCGCCGCGGCGCTCCTCGGCCGGCGACTCCTCGCCACCGCGGGTGAGCACGTGGACCTCGACCTCGCGATCGACAAGCGCCTCGGAGAGCTTGCGCACGTGGCGGGCCAGACCGCCCTCGATCAAGGGCGGGTACTCCCAGGAGAGAATGAGGACGCGGGTCACGGCTGAAGGAGCGGCGAAAGGCTCAGGTCAGGTGCGAGGGCGCGCATGCGCGGATCGGCGATGGCCGGAGAGTCTATGGCCTCCAGCGCCGCTTCGGCGTGGGAAGTCGCCCGCTGGAAGGCGTAGTCGCCGGCCTGGCCGCGTTTGTCGAGGAAGGCCCAGTCGCTTGCTTGCGCCGCCAGCAGCTCGCGGCTGACGCGGCAGGCACCGTCGCCGCGCAAGCCGCCACGCAGCGCCCGCAGCGCCCGCAGCTCGAGGCGGCGGGCGGCCCAGGCGAGGTCGGCCACGGCCGGCGAGTCCCAGGTGCTCAGGTCCTTGTCCTCGCCCCAGGTCGAGGCGGTGAGCGGACGCCCGATCGGCTCGTGCTCGGCGAGCGCCTCGGGCACGGTGAGCAGCCGCACCCCCGCCTGATCCGCCCCGGCGAGAACCTCGCGCAGCCAGATCGCCCCCTCCGACCACCAGTGGCCGAGCAGCTCGGTGTCGATCGCGAAGACGAGCAGGCCGCGGCGCCCACGGGAGGCGGCAAACTCGCGCAGCCGGGCGGCGACCCCGGTGAGGAACTCGCCGGCCTGGCGGCGGGCGGCCGCAGCGGCGGCAGCCGGGTCGTAGCCCCCGCCGCCCACCTTCCAGATCCGCACGCCGCGCAGCGACTCGCCGGCGAACTGGGCGTGGGCGGGATCGGAGGGATAACCGCCGAGCGACCAGAGCCACTGGATCGCCTCCCAATCGATCGGCAGCGCCACGGGTCCCGCCTCGGTCGCAACCGGACTCAGCGCGTCCAGGGGCTCCTCATGGCGACTCTGGTCGACGCAGAACCAGCGCACGCCGTGCTCGGCCAGGCGCCACTCCAGGCCGGGGACATAGGCGCACTCCGGCAGCCAGAAGCCGCCGTCCCAGTCGAAGCGCCGCCGATGCGAGCGGATGCCCGCGTCGAGCTGCAGGTCCAAGCCCTGCCGAGTGGCCAGCAACGGCAGGACCGCGTGCGTCGCCGCCGACGCCGCGAGGGCGATCCGGCCTTCCCTACTCGCCCGTTGGAAGGCACGCAACGGACTGCCGCCGTCAGCGTCGAGCAGCTCCAGCACCCGCCGGTAGCGGGCCAGTTCGGCTGTGACGGCCTCGCGGCATTCGGCCGCCACGTCGTCGAGATCGGCCTCGGCGGCGGCGATCCGCCAGTCGATCAGAAAGCGACGCAGCCGTTCCTGCACCCCCTCGTCCTCGAGCTGATCGGCCAGCACCGGGGTGATCGTCATCGTCACCCGCTCGGCGACCTCCAGCACCGGCAGGTAGGAGCGGATCACCGCGTCGAACAACCACTCCTCGCCGAACGGATAGGTGCCGAAACCCTCGACGTAGGGCATGTGGCTATGAAGGACGATCGCCAGATCTCCGATGGCCTCTGGGCCGGCGGGTCCTGTCGCGGCAGGGGACCCACCGCCCCTTCCGGTCGCTAAAGCGTCCTCAGGGGCGGTCCCCCCTGCCGCGCCACCCACCGGCAGGGGCGCATCGGGTTCACGCATGGCAGACGGCCACGAAGTCCAGTGCGGCGTCGAGATTCCCTGCCTTCAAGCTGAAGTCGGAGCTCGAGATCGCCGGGGTGAAGCGGTCGTAGAAGGGCTTCGTCAACCCCAACCTCTTGTGGACGGGATCCCAGCCCAGTTTGATCGCGATCTCGTGGATGCGGAGCTTGCGGGCGTGGAATAGGCCGAACAGCTCGACCCGGGGGAAGTGTGCATCGCAGAGGGTCCGGAACTCCTCGGCCCGGTACTCCTTTACGTGCCATGGGTTGTCGGACTTTTCCGCCCCCGGCGGGGCCAGGGTCAGCAGGTTGGGGGTGGAGACGTAGGCGACGCCGCCCGGAGCCAGCATCGACTTGAAGTGCTCGAGGATCGCGCCGGCATCCTCGACGTGCTCGATCGTCTGCAGGAAGACGACTGCGTCGCTCGGCTCGCTGAAGCCCTCGACCAGGTCGCGCTCGAAGCGCAGGTTGGGTCGCACGTAGCGCAGCCGGGCGTGCTCGTGCGCCTCGGGGTTGGCGTCGACCCCGACAACGCCGGCGGCCGAGCGGGCGAGCACGTCGGATCCGTAACCCTCTCCGCAGGCCATGTCGACCACGCGCTTGCCGGCAACCCGCTCGGCGATCCACTCGTAGACGACCAGGTGGCGCCGGAACCAGTAGTTCTCCTCCGGCACGTCCGGCAGCGTGCGCTCGCCGGTCAGAGGCAGCGGCGGCACCCCGGGAGGCTGGTCGAGCTGGACGTATTCATGGGCCACGGGACGGGACGCTATTGGGCACCTGCGCTCCGTGCGTTACGCCGATCCACATAGAGTTCCGCGCCATGCCAGCCTCCTCTACCGCCACGCCCGAGCACATCAAGGACGTCAACACCCGCTACCACGACGCCGCCGCCGAGGAGTACGACGCGAAGTGGGGCATCGACTTCGGTGCGACCGGCCAGGAGCAGGTCCGCCAGAAGCTCACCAAGGCGCTCGGCGGCCGCGACGAGAGCTTTGCCGCCGGGCTCGAGATCGGCTCCGGCACCGGCTACTTCTCGCTCAACCTGCTGCAGCTCGGCGCGATCCAGAGCCTCACCGCCACCGATATATCCGCCGGGATGCTGAAGCGCCTCGCCAACACGGCCGAGGGGCTGGGCCTCGAGGTGGAGACCGTGCAGACAGAGGCCGAGGAGCTGCCCTTCGAGGACGAGAGCTTCGACCTCGTCTTCGGCCACGCCGTCCTGCACCACATCCCCGACCTCGACAAGGCCTTCGCCGAATTCCGCCGCGTGCTGCGCCCGGGGGGGGCGATCGCCTTCTGCGGCGAGCCTTCGCGCTACGGCGACCGACTTGCCAAGCTGCCCAAGCGCGCCGGCCTGCTCGTCGCCCCCGCCTGGCGGCTCGCGGTGAAAGCGCAGCCCCGCGCAATCGCCGAGGCCGCGCAATCCGAGGGCCACTCGCTCGAGGGCGAGGTCGACGTGCACGCCTTCGCCCCCGCCGACCTGCGCCGCCTGCTCAGCCAGGCCGACTTCGAGGACCGCCACGTCGGCGGCGAGGAGCTACTCGCCAACGCCTGGGGCTGGGGCCTGCGCACGGTCGAGTCGAGCGCTGAGCCGGACTCGGTCTCCTGGGGCTGGCGCCGCTTCGCCTTCAACAGCTACATCGCCCTGCAGAAGGTCGACACCCGCCTGCTCGAGCCGTACCTCCCAGCCGAGCTCTTCTACAACCTCGTCGTCTCTGCCCGCAAGCGGCCCTAGCCGGTGCGACGCCGCACGCGGTAGAGGCGGCTTCGCGTTTCGAATCCCTTGAGTCGGCGCTCGCCGGCGAAGGAGTAGTCGAAGGCGTCCGGTGCGGCATCCTTGGTCGCCAGGTCGGCAAGCACGCTGCCGGGCTTGGCGATCGCCGTGATGCGACTGGCGAGGTTGACCGGGCGACCGTAGTAGTCGCCGGCCTGGGCGACGACGTGGCCGCGGGCGATGCCGGCGCGCAGCCGTGGGAACTCCTCTCCCTCTTCCTCCGAGGCCTCGACCAGGCGCAGAGTCGCCGCGGTCATCTCCTCGGCGTCGGCGGAGACCAGCATCGCCGCATCGCCGATCGTCTTCACCAGCCGTACCGGCGGCTCGGCAACCGCGCTCGCCATCTCCTCGAGGCGACCGGCGACCAGTCCGAGCTCCTCGGGGTCGATCTCCTCGCCGAGCTTGGTGAAGCCGACCAGATCGGCGAAGCAGACCGAGACCTCGCTGGTGGCCCCCAGCTCTCCGGAGGCGAGGTCGGCGGTGCCGATCACGTCGCGGCGGATCTGCTCGAGCAGGTGGGCCCGCTGCGCGTAGAGCAGCGTCGGCTCGAAGATCGGCAGCATGTGCTCGGCGGCGGCGGCGAAGCGCAGGGCCAGGTCTCGCTCGGTATCGCCGGGCTGCATCAGCGTCCGCACGGTCAGCTCGCGGTTGGCCTCGGCGATTCGCGCCGTCCCCATGCCGATCGTCCGCGCCACCTGGATGATCCCGTCCTCGGGCAGGCCGGCGTCGAGGAAGGCCTTGACGCGCCGCGCGGCTTCCAGGTCGGCCTGGTTGAGGCTGCGCTCGTCGGGATCTGGGTAGGGCAGGCCGAGCGCGGCGCTGGCCCGCTGCAGCAGGTCGAGTCCCCCGCCGGAGATCTCGGCGATTTCGCGCGGCGTGTAGCGGGGGCCGTCGCCGGCGATGCCGCGCTCGACCGGCAGCAGCGTCAGGCGCCCGGCGGCGACTGCTTCGCGCAGCTCCTCCAGCGGAACCCCTTCGCCCGCAAGCTGTTCGAGCAGGGCGAGACGATCGGTCCGGGCCTCGCCCTCGACGCCGTCGAGCAGGCCCTCCGCCTCGAAGTCGATCGCTGCCACGCGCCCATTCTCTCGACCTGGCGAGTTATCCGTCATATGGACGTACAAGTCGCCAGGTCAGGCAATCGCCACAGCGCCCCCCCGGCGCGGATCGCCGCCACCGCTCAGCGCCCCGGTCCCACGCTCGCGCGCGACCGCCTGGGTGCCGCCGAAGAAGAGGTTGATCGCGGGACGCCGCAGGACCGGGATGCCACGCTCCTCGATCCGGGCCAGCGCCTCCTCGTCGACCCCGGGCTCGGCCTGGACGATGCCGTGCTCGAAGTGCAGCCGCGGCGCCCGCACCGCTTCCCCAGCGCTCATCCCCTGCTCGACCGCGCGCACGATCGTCTGCAGGATCGCCGAACGGATCCGGTTGGAGCCGGCGCTACCGAGACCCATCTCGATCTCGCCGTCGCGCAGCACCACGGTCGGCGCCATCATCGAGGTCACCCGCCGCCCCGGCGCGATCGAGTGGAAGCCGAGCGGGTTGAGGTCCTCCTCGCCGAGCATGTTGTTGAGGATCACCCCGGTGCCGGGGACGAGGACGCCGGAGCCGGAGCCATTGGAGCAGGTGACGTTGGCGCACATCCCGTCGCGATCGAGGACCGAGATGTGGGTGGTCGAGCCGAGCAGGTCGGCGGCCGAGAGGTCCAGCCGAGCGGGATCGAGCAGACTGGCCTCCAGGCCCTCGCCGTACAGCGCCTCGGCAAAAGCCTCCCCACGGGCGTCATTGGCGGCTCCCATCGCGGCGACCAGTTGCTCGGGCCCGCTGCGCTCGCCGAGGCGCTCGAGCAGCCCGAGGCAATGGGCGATCAGGATGCCACCCGAAGAGGGCGGCGGGTTGGTCAGCACCTCGGTGCCGCGGAAGGCGGCGCGGATCGGCCGGCGCTCGATCGGCTCGTAGGCGGCCAGGTCGCCGAGCCCAAGCGTGCCGCCGTGCTCGACCACGTGCTCGCTCAGCGCCGCCGCGACCTCCCCTCTGCAGAAGGGCTCAGCGCCCTCAGCGCCGTAGCGCTCCAGCGCTTCGGCGAGCTCCCCGAAGCGGAAGTCCTCGCCCTCGCGCAACGTGCGCCCGGTCGGTGAATAGAGCTCGCGCGTACCCGCGAGGCGAGCGTGGATCGGCTCGAGGATGTCGAGGATGTAGGCCTGCTCGGCATTGACCGGCGCGCCCTCGCGGGCCAGGCGGACGCCGGGCTTGACCAGCTCGGCGAGCGGCACCGAGCCGAAGCGCCGCACCGCCTCCTCCAGCCCAGCCGCGGTGCCTGGGACCCCGCAGGACGCCGGGCCGACGTAGAACGTCTGCACCGTCTCGGCATCGAAGTGGACGGGCACCGCGACCAGCTCGGCGCCACGCTCGGTCCCGTCCCGGCCGGGGGCGGCGACGAAGAAGTCGAGCAGCGTCGTCTCGCCGCCGCGGTGGACCATCATGAACCCGCCGGCCCCGAAGCCGGTCAGTGGGCTCTCGACCGCGAAGGAGGCGAGCGCGGCGCAGACCGCGGCATCGACGGCGTTGCCGCCTTCGCGCAGGATCCCGGCCCCCGCCTCGGCGGAGAGCGGATGACCCGCGGCGACGACTCCGCTCATGCGGAGGCGGCTACCCGGGCAGGAACTCTGGGACGTCGATGCCGAGCTCGCCGGAGCGCTCGGGGCGGCGCGAGGCCCGGGGAGCCTCTTTGGTGCGGCGGATCGTCGGTTCGGCGGAACGCCGCGGCGCCGCGGCGCGGCCATCGAAGCGGGTGGCGACTACGGTCACCCAAACCTGATCGCCGAGCTCCTCGTCGACGTTGGCGCCGAAGATGATGTTGGCGTCGGGGTGCGCCGCCTCGCCGACGAGTTTGGCCGCCTCGCTGACCTCGACCAGGGAGAGGTCGGCGCCGCCCGTGATCGAGAGCAGGATCGCCCGCGCACCCTCCATCGAGGTCTCCAGCAGTGGCGAGGAGATCGCTTTTTCGGCCGCCAGCACGGCGCGGTCGTTGCCGTGGCCCATGCCGATGCCGAGCAGCGCCCGGCCGGCCTCCGACATGATCGTGCGCACGTCGGCGAAGTCGAGGTTGATCACGGCGGGGAGGGTGACGAGGTCGGAGATGCCCTGGACGCCCTGGCGCAGCACGTCGTCGGCGACCTGGAAGGCCTCGACCATCGAGGTCTGCTGATCGAGCACCTCGAGCAGGCGGTCATTGGGGACGACGATCAGGGTGTCGACCTCGGCGGCGAGTTCCTCGATGCCCTTGCCGGCCTGGTTGCCGCGGCGGCTGCCCTCGAAGCTGAACGGCTTGGTGACGATGCCGACCGTGAGCGCGCCGACCTCGCGGGCGAGGCGGGCGATCACGGGAGCGGCGCCGGTGCCGGTGCCGCCGCCGGCGCCGGCGGCGACGAAGACCATGTCGGAGCCCTTGAGCAGTCGCTTGATCTTGTCCTGTTCCTCGAAGGCGGAGCGGTGGCCGAGCTCGGGATCGGCGCCGGCGCCAAGCCCGCGCGTCGCCTCCTCGCCGATGTGGACGGTGACATCGGCCATGCACAGCTGCAACGACTGAAGATCCGTGTTGACGGCCATGAACTCGACCCCGGGAATCCGAGCCTCGACCATCCGGTTGACGGCATTGACACCACCACCCCCAACGCCCACGACCCGAATAACAGGCTGATGCGGCTCCCCACTCCCAGGCGGCTCATAAGCAGGCTCCTCCCGCCCGTACCGAGGAGCTTCCACAATCGGCTCCACTTCGCGCCGCCCGTGCTGAGGCTCCTCAGAGAACACTCTTTTAAGCCTCTCCGGAGGCGTCTCCTGCGAGCCTTCTAGAGTCGGCTCCGCCGGCTCCGGCGGGCGATCCTCAGACCGCTCCTCCGCGGGTGGCGTGGACGATGGGGGGGTCGAGGACGGGTCCGAAGGGCCCGCCCGCAGCGCCCCCCCTTCGTCCACGACAGGACCCGCGGCCGAGCCGCTTGAGCCCTCCTCATCAGGAGCGTCCTCAGCAGTAGACCGAAAAAGGTCCGATAGCGGACCCTCACGCATGCTCGCCCGCTTACGCCGACTCATTGTTGGCCAGAACCTCCTTCGCCAGCTCGCGGTAGTAGTTCGCGGCGCTGCTGCCGGAATCGTACTTGAGCACGCTGGCGCCTTTGACCGGCGCCTCGGCGAATTTGATCGCCTTGCGGATCCTGGACTTGAAGACGAGGTCGCCGAAGTTCTCTTCGAGGATTTCCACCGCCTCCTTGGCGTGGACGGTCCTCGAGTCGAGCATGGTCGGCAGGATGCCCTCGATCTTCACGTCGGGATTGAGGTTCTCCTGGATCATCTTCAGCGTGTTCTGGAGCTGGACCAGCCCGCGCATCGACAAATACTCGCACTGAACGGGGACGATCACCTTGTTCGCGGCGGTCAACGCGTTGATCGTCAGCAGGCCGAGGCTGGGCGGGGTGTCGATGCAGACGAAGTCGTAGTAGCCGGAGACCTCTTTCAGCGCCTTCTCCAGCGAGCGCTCGCGGCCGATCTTGGTGCTCATCGCGATCTCGGCCCCGGCCAGGTCGATCGAGGCGACGGCGATGTCGATCTCGCGCTCGACGATGATCTCGCTGATCGGCATGTCGTTGACCAGCACGTCGTAGAGGCTCTTCTCCACCTTGTCCGGATCGATCCCCTGGCTCATCGTCAGGTTCCCCTGCGGGTCGAGGTCGATGCAGAGCACCTTGTAGCCGGACTCGGCGAAGGCAACGGCAAGGTTCAAGGTAGTGGTGGTCTTGGCCACCCCACCCTTCTGATTGGCAAAGGCAATGACATCAGCGTGCTCAACGGGGGTCTCCTCCTCAACCCGCTCAACCACAACCTCATGTCGCGAGGGCGCCAGCAGATCCCGAGGCATAAACCGCTCAGGCTCCTCCTCAACCGGCTCGGCGACAGCAACCCGCGCGCTCGGTCCCTCAGAAGCTGGAGCAACCTCGGCGGCCGGTCCCGAGCCGCTGTCGGCGTCAGGCTCACGGGAGACCTCAATCCGCTCCTCCGCGGGTGGCGTGGATGACGGGGGGGTCGAGGACGGGTCCGAAGGGCCCGCCCGCAGCGCCCCCCCTTCGTCCGCGACAGGACCCGCGGCCGAGCGCTCCGAAGAATCATCGTCCCCCGACTCCGCCCCCAGCTCGGGAACCGCCTCCTCCATCCTTTGCAGCTCCTCCACAATCGGATGCGGTTCTTCGACGGCGACAGGCCTGGACTTGTTCTTGCGGCTAAGGAATCCCATTGCGCGGGTATTCGCATGACCGCCCTCTTTTCCTGCCGCCCCAAGAAATTGCTAGGAATCAACCGGTAACCGATCTTCTCGACAAGCGCGTCGTCTTCGTCACCGGCAAGGGCGGCGTCGGCAAGACCACGGTCGCGGTCGCCCTCGGCCTGCGCGCCGCTGCCGAAGGCAAGCGGACGATCGTCTGCGAGGTCTCGGCCCAGGAGAACGCCTCGCGGATCTTCGAGCACACCGAGATCGGCTTCCACGAGGTCGAGGTGGCCGACAACCTCTGGTCGATCTCGATCGATCCCGACGAGTCGATGCGCGAGTACGTGCTGCTGCAGCTGAAGGTGCGGGCGATGCGGGACATGCTCTTCCGCAGCCGCATCTTCAACTACCTCGCCGCGGCGACGCCCGGCCTCAAGGAGCTGGTCACGATCGGCAAGATCTGGGAGCTGTCCCAGCTCGACCGCAAGGTCAAGAGCGGGCGCAAGTACGACCTGGTGATCGTCGACGCCCCGGCCACCGGGCACGGGATCGGCTTCCTGCAGACGCCGCGCACCTTCGCCGCGATCGCCCGGGTCGGCCCGATCCACTCGCAGGCCCAGCAGTTGGACCGCCTGATCACCGACCAGGCGCACACCGGGGTCGCGATCGTCGCCCTGCCGGAGGAGATGCCGGTCAACGAGTCGGCGGCGCTCGAGCACGACTTGCGTGAGGAGGTCGGCGTCGCCGTCGACCGCGTCTACATGAACGGCCTCTACCCGGAGCGCTTCTCCAACCAGGAGGCGGAGCGACTGACGGAGATCGCCGGCGGTGAGGACGGCGCCGTGCGGGCGGCGGCGCGGGCGGCGCTCTCCGAGCACAACCGCGCCCGCTCGCAGCGCGCCCAGCTCGCCCGCCTGCGGCGGCGGGTCGAGGCACCGGTGAAGACGCTGCCCTTTCTCTTCGAGCCCGACCTCGGGGTCGAGGCGGCCGGACAGCTGGCGAAGAGGCTCGGCTGATGCCCGCCGTCGGCGAGATCCTCGAGGGCAAGGACATCTGCATCTGCGCCGGCTCGGGTGGCGTCGGCAAGACGACGACCTCGGCGGCGATCGCGGCGGGAATGGCGGCGCGCGGCCTCAAGGTCTGCGTGCTGACGATCGACCCGGCGAAGCGGCTGGCGGACTCGCTCGGTCTGGAGGAGCTGGGCAACGAGGCGCGCCAGGTCGACCCGGCCCTCTTCGCCGAGCAGGGGGTCGAGATCAAGGGCGAGCTGTGGGCGATGATGCTCGACGCGAAGGCGACCTTCGACGAGCTGGTCGCCCGCCAGGCCCCGGACGAGGAGTCGCGCGACCGGGTCCTGGGCAATCGCATCTACCAGCAGATCTCCAACGCGCTCGCCGGCTCGCAGGAGTACATGGCGATGGAGAAGCTCTTCGAGCTGCACACCGAGGGCCGCTTCGACCTGCTCGTGCTCGACACGCCTCCGACCCGCAACGCGCTCGACTTCCTCGACGCGCCGAAACGCCTCACCCAGTTCATCGAAGGCCGCTCGCTGCGCGTCTTCATGAAGCCGACCGGGATCGCGGCCAAGGTCGCGGGACGCGGCGCCTCGGTCGCGCTCAGCGTCTTCAAGCGGATCGTCGGCTTTGACCTGCTGGCCGACCTGGCCGAGTTCTTCAACGCGTTCAGCGGCATGGTCGACGGCTTCCAGGCCAGGGCCAAGCGGGTCAACAGCCTGCTCGGCGACAGCCACACCTGCTTTCTCGTCGTCTGCGGCCCACAGGGGGAGCCGGTCGACGAGGCGGTCTACTTCCACCGCAAACTGGTCGAGGCGAAGCTGCCCTTCGGCGGCGTCATCGTCAACAAGGTCCACTACCCGGCCGAGAAGCTGCGCGGCGACGGCGGGGACCTGCCGGCGGCGCTGGCGGCGAAGCTCGGCGACGAGGACCTGGCAGGCCGGGTGGCGGATAACTTCGCCGATTACCAGGCGCTGGCCGAGCGCGACGCGCTCAACATCGAGCGCCTGGCGCGGGAGCTGCGAACCCAGGGCGTGATCCGCGTCCCCTACCTCGATGAGGACGTCCACGACCTCGCCGGCCTGGCCGAGATCAACCGCTACCTGTTCGCCTCGAGCGAGGAGCGGATCGAGATAGCAGCCGGCCGAGCCTAAAAACTGCCGCCGGTTGATTCAGCTGGCGTTGCGACCGTAGTGGTCGTAGCGGAGCTCGCTGACCTCCCAGTCAGCGTCCTCGGGCACCGGGAAGAGGTGGCGCACGCGGGGGGTGTCGATTCGCTCGCGGTGCTGCAGGTCTCCCTCGATCGCGGGGAAGTCGAGGGTGCTCTCGGGCGCCTCGACCTCATCCAGCCAGGGCGTTGCGGTGATGCGGATCTCGTCCTCGCCGGGGATCGGCTCAAGGATGCGGGTCGGCTGGTCCATGTGGTCCTCCTCTGGGAAACGATCGTGGTCGGCTCGGGTCTCGGAAACATCCTCCGCTTCGCGTCCGGGCATGCCGGGGTCTTCGGCGCCCTGCACAGCAACCGCGATCTCAATGTCGCCGGCCTCGAGGCCGGTCGCGATCAGGGTCTCGTCGGCGGCGGTGTTGAGGTCCGAGCTGAGCTCGCCGAGGGCGGCGTCGCGGAGGATCCGGCGCACTCCCTCCTCGAGCCAGGTGGCCAGGGCCAGGCCGGGGCTCGCGGGGGCGCCGTTCATCAGCGAGCGCTCCAGCTCGAGGGCGTGCTCGATCTGCTCGCGGGCCTCGATCCGGTCGAAGGTCTGGTCGGCGATCAGGGCCGAGGCGCGCATCGGCAGCGAGGCGCCGACCGGTCCCTGGCCGTCGAGCACGGCGCGCAGCGCTAGCAGGTGGTCGCTGAGTCCCTCGAGCGCGGAACCGCGCCCGCAGCCCAGCTCGAAGCGACCGACCGCCCAGGCGAGGGCGCCGTCGGGGTCGGGGCGGGCCTCCAAAGTCGTGGCGAACTCGGCCAGCTCGATTGCCTCCTCCTCGCTCAGCTCGTAGCCGCCGGCGCGGGTCGAGGGGGCGCCGGTGGCGATGCGGGCCCAGCGCTCCTCACCGGTCGGGGCGAAGGCGTGCGGCCCAAGGCCGACGCTGCCGGCCTTGAAAAGGTGCATGACGCTGATCAACTCGCGCAGCTGCTGCAACGCGGCTTCGGCACTCTCACTGCCCTCGCCCTGCTCGGCGATGGCGAGGAACTGCGGTTCCCAGGCAGAGCGGCCCATGCCGCCGCTGAGCTTGGCCTCGGCCGGGGCGTCGATCGCGTCGGCGCGGACGATCTGCACGCCGTGCGCGAGCTGAAGGCGTGGCAGCGGCATCCGCAGGCCGATCAAAGGCGCGATCAGCACGTCGGCCTCCTCGACCCCGCGGGTCTCGGCCTCGAGCACGGTGAGAGCGTTGCGCAGGCGCTCGTGGTCGAGCGAAAGTTCGGTCGAGCCGTCCCAGAGGCCGGCGAGAAAGACGACTAGCATCCGGGCGGCTCGCTCGCCGGGGGAGGCCGGAACCGGCTCTCCACGGGCTTCCAGGTAGGCGGCGGCGATGCCGGCGGCGGCGACCGCGTCGCGGGCCGGGCCAAAGGCCTCGAGGCGGCGCAGCTCGGCCCCCTTCTCGCGCACGTACTCCGAGGTCAGCGGCCGGTAGCTATAGAAGAGCGAGTCGTCGCCATTGTCGGCATCGACGTCGAAGGGGATCTGGTCGCCGGCGGCGACGAGCGCGCTGAGGCAGATCGCTGCCTCGGAGGCAAGACGGGTCAGGGCATCGTTGACGAGTCGATCACGCACGCCCCAGCCTTCCGCCCCAGGCACGACGCTCCTGCGCCTGCACGGACGCTTGCAGAAGATGATCGCGAAACCTCGTTAATGCGCCAAGGAGGCGTAAAAGCGAGGTTTCGTGTGCCTAGGCCGGGGCAGGCGTGGGCTCGGCGGCCTCTGAGAAGAGCCAGCGGCGGCCGTAGCGGCGCATGTCCTCGACCAGCGGCACCAGCGCCTCACCCTTGCGGGTCAGTGCGTACTCGACCCGAGGCGGTACCTCGGGGAAGGTGTGGCGCTCGACGATCCCCTCCTCTTCCAGCGCCCGCAGGCGCAGCGAGAGCGTGCGCGGGCTGATTCCCTCCAGCGAGCGCTCCAGCTCGCAGAATCGGCTAGAGCCTTCGGCCAGATCCCGGATCACGAGGAGGGTCCACTTGCCGCAGACCACTTCGGCGGTGCGGCAGACGGGGCATTGCGAGTTTGAGGCGGCGCTCATGGGCGTAGGCGAGGGCGGTTGTGTCGATTGCCTCGCTACAGCGAGTGTACCGATCTCGCTTCACTTACTGAAGTTTTGCGCCAGCGCGGCAGTGGGTCAGTTTGAAATAGCCCCCACACGGCACTGATCTAGCGCTAACTTCGCCTGCTGACAGACGAAAATGGCGCCCGCGACGGTGGAACGTCCGGGCGCCTGGCACCGAAAGGCGGAACCTTCCGATGCAGCCAGATCCTAAGCGTGGGGACTCGCGGGCGGACTTCGCAGTCCAGCGCGCCATCCTCGCCCTGCTCTTGGCGGGTGATCCCGTGCCGCGCACCCTCCCCGAACTGGTTCGCGAGATCGGGGACCAAGACGTTGTAGAGCGGGCCGTAGCGGCGCTTGAAGACAGCGGCCTGCTCGAAATCCGAGGAGGCGAGTCGCAGTCGCTGTGGCCTACCCGCACAGCCCGGCAGGCTCATCGCCTGGAGGCATGGTGAGCATGGACGTAGCTGGGCGCTTTGGAGACAACCTTGCCCGTTGCCGCAGGGCGGCTGATCTCTCTCAGGATGAGGTGGCCCTTCGTGCCTCGGTTCATCGGACGGAGGTCAGTCAGCTTGAGCGAGGCCTAAGGCATGCCCGCGTCGACACCGTTGCGAAGCTTGCCGCTGCGCTCGAAGTCGATCCGGGCGAGTTGTTTGAGGGAATCGCGTGGGAGCCGGGCGCGGTGCGTGCTGGACGCTTCATCGAAGCCATCGACTGAGACCCGGGACCGGCGCTGGCGAAATAGCTACTATCTGGCAATGCCAACCCGCTCAAGCAAGCCGCGAGATCTCAATTCGCTTGCAGCCGCCATTGTGAGCGAGGGCACAAGCGAGCAAACCGCAGAAAGCCCGGCCATAGCCGATATCGAGAAAAATCCTCACGCGGTTGCTCTTGGCCGGCTTGGGGGCGTAAGCGGGGGCAAGGCGCGGGCAGAGAAACTTTCACCTGAGCGGCGCTCGGAAATTGCGAGGCAGGCCGCCAAAGCACGTTGGGCGCGGAAAGCCACCGGCGGTTAGGCTCCTTGACCGTGAGCGCCCAGTCGGCCAGTCCTGCTGCGATCGCCGCCTCAAATGGCGCTCCTGCCACCGTGCCTGAGTTCCTGCCCAATGTCATCAATTGCAAGCAGGAGGACGATCCGGTCATTACGCAGTTCGCTGACCGGGAGAAAATCGCCCTGATTGGCTTTATCGCTCCCCAGGTTCCTGTGCGAATTTCCCCGGCAGATACCGTGAGCGCATCAATCGGGCTGCTTGAGGAGTTCGGCGTTGAGGCCCTCGTCGCCAAGCTTCGAGAGAGTGGCGTAAAACGCGCATACATGCTCGTAAACAGCCCTGGCGGCCAGATGGATTCGTCTTACAAGATCGCCTTGGCTGTTCGGGAAGCACTGTCCGAGGTCACGAGCTTTGTGCCTCACGTGGCAGCCAGCGGAGGCACGCTTCTGACGATTGCTGGCAACGAGATCGTCATGGGGCCGATGAGCCACCTCACACCGCTGGATACCCAGGTCCGCTTTAAAGGAGCCGTGATTTCTGCCGCGGCCAGCGGGCGCTTCTATCAGCGAGCGGTTGAATGGTTCGAGAAGAAGACGCCTGAAGAGGCCCCGTATCCCCAGCGTGCGCTCACGGAGAAGCTTGACCCATATCTCATGGAGGAGTGGATTGGGATTCTCTCCGCCATGCAGGACTATGTGACGGAGGTACTTGCGAAGACCGGGTATAAAGATCCCGCCACACTGGCGAAGAGGCTCGTAACCAGTTACCCGACCCATTCGTATGTCCTCAACGAGGCCAAGGCAAAAGAAGCCGGTCTAAATGTAGTTAGCTCTACCGAGAGGCCCGAGGCGTGGAAGGTTATGCGCTACTGGCTGAGTAAGTACTTGATCGAGCAGCAAATGACCCACTGCATTCGCTACGTCATCCCCGATGGCGCGGGGTCGAACGGAAGCGGAAGCACGAAAAAACCAAAAGCAAGAAAAGCTAAGAAAGGGTGACGGATGACTGGCGAGCTACTACAAAATGCCCAGACGGCGCAGACCCATGTTCAGGAGTCTTGGGCACCTGTTGTGATTGATGAGCGAACCCTTGATGACTGGCGCAAACTGCCAGCCAACGATCAGCCATCGCCGCAGTCCAGCGATGAGGCAGCGCCCAAGCGCGACGACTAGATCTCTCTAACTGACCGTTCTGTCCGAGCGGTCAAGCATAATGGTCAGTATGAACCGGCTGGCCACAGAGAGGCGCGCCCAGATCATCGGCTGCCTGGTCGAGGGCAACTCGATTCGGGCGACCGTGCGGATGACCGGTGCGGCCAAGAACACGATCAGCAAACTGCTGGTCGATCTCGGGGAAGCCTGCGCCGAGTATCAGGATGGCGAGCTGGTCGATCTCCCCTGCCAAGTGGTCGAGGCCGATGAGATTTGGAGCTACTGCTACTCCAAGCAGAAGAACGTCCCCGAGCAGTTCAAGGGGACGCCCGGCTATGGCGACGTTTGGACCTTCACGGCGATCTGCGCCGATACCAAGCTGGTGCCCTCCTGGCTGGTCGGGGAGCGCACGATGGACGACGCCGAAGTCTTCTTGACCGATCTCGCCAGCCGAGTGGAGGGTCGTATCCAACTCAGCACCGACGGCCATCGGATCTATGAAGGGACGGTCGGCCCGTCCTTCGCCAACAACGTCGATTGGGCGCAGATCCAGAAGCACTACGCGACCGCACCGGAGCTAGGCAAATACAGCCCGCCGGTCTGTACTGGGACGAAACGCCGTGTCCTGAAGGGCGACCCCGATCCCGACCGGATCTCAACAAGCTATGTCGAGCGACAGAACCTCACGATGCGGATGGGGATGCGCCGCTTCACGCGGCTGACCAACGGCTTCAGCCGCAAGGTCGAGAACCTCACGCACGCCGTTTCGTTGCACTTCATGCATTACAACTTCGCCCGGCCTCACGCCACGCTCAAGGAGCGCTATCCGAGGACTCCGGCTATGGCGGCCGGGGTGACCGATCACATCTGGTCGCTGGAAGATATCGCGGCGCTGCTCGACTAGAGAGCCTGGCCAGCTCGCTTCATGGTGCCGCTGACTTCGATCATCCAAGTCCCATGGTCGCTGTCGCCCCTTTCGCAGAGGTTCTCTGACACAAGCTCCCAGCCTGACTTGCCGAGTTCCGTGAGCTTGGTGGACCACTTCTCCTCCACCAGTCCTCGTATGTCCCCGCCTTGATCGGTCATTTCAGAAGCAATACAGCGGACCGGTAGGTATTCCCATTGAGATGCCATTGCGACGGGCAGGCTATCGCGTGGTCCCGGCGCGATTCAAACTGACCCACTACCGCCAGCGCTGGCTTAGCTTTCCCCCACCGAGTCAAGGGAAGAGACAGGCAGGACCGGCCAGGCCGACGCTGTCGGCCGCAAATTGCGAGAAGAGCGCCGGACTCGGCAAGGCCACCGAACCGGCAGGCTGATCAGTCGCCGTCGGGCGGCAGGCTTTCGTTTGCGCCGTGAGAAAGGCGGCCGGCGCGAGCGGGCGGCAAGCTAAGGTGCGCCGTCATGCGGCATAGCCGGAAACGCCGTCACCGCTCGCGCCATGCCTCATCCGAACATAGCGCTCTTCGTCGAAGGGCTTCTGTGTTTGCAGCAGGGCAAAGCAAAGCCGGCAGGCGTGCCGAGCCAGTGCGACCCGGGCCTGGATCGGCGCCATGCCACGATCGCGCAGCTGCCGGTCTCTTGATCTGAAGGCCGCGCAGCTTTGCGAGAGGCCCCAGGCAATACCCATCAGCGCATCGCGGAACTCGGCCAGCCCCGCGCGTGAGATACGCCCTCGACGTCGCAGGGTCGCCGACTCATAGGTCGCCGGCGCCAGTCCCGTTGCCGAGTAGAGATGCTCGGCCGAAGGGAAGCGCTCGATCGGCAAGGCGTGGGCAGAGAAGGCAGCAGCCCGAGTCCGGGCGACTCCCGGCAGCGAGGTCAGGACACCTCCCGCGGTGGCGGCCAACAACTCGGCGATCTGCTCGTCGGTCGCTTCGATGTCGCGCTGGAGCAAGCGCCAGCGCTCCAGGTCGCCGCGCAGGCGCGCGGCCCGCAGCTCGGCGTCGGGCGGCGGCGGCAAGAGGGCTCGCCACCGCGCCGACCAGTAGCTCGCATTCGCTTTGGTGAAGCGCCCCGGGGCGCGGGAGATCAGCGAGCGAGGCGCCGGGGCACGCCCAGCGAACTCGACCGCGCAGGCCAAGACCGCCTGGCCCGAGGTGTCCTCGAGCTTGAGCGCCCGGCCGTGACCGCTCGGCGCCGAGAGCCCCGGGCAAAGGGCATTCAGCTGGTCGTGGAGGCGCTGCTGGGCGCTCTTGCGGGTCTCGACCAAAGCCCGGCGATGACGCACCGCGCCAAGCATTGCTGCGACCGTCTCGCCCTCGGGTGGTCGGCCAAGCCCCTGGCGGGCAAGGGTGATCAGTGCGGCGCAGTCGCGATCGTCGGTCTTGGTGCGCCGCGATCCCAGGCCGGCACGGGCGGCTTGGGTCTCAGAAGGCGCAAAGAGCCGAAGCGATCCGGCAAAGCGGCGTTCGAGCTCTGCCACCCAAGCGTGATGGAGGGACCCGGTTGCCTCTACTGCGATTATCGGCCGCCCCTTGCTGCCGGCGGCGCCAACCAGGCGCTGCAGCTCGTCGACTCCAGCACGGAGAGTCGGCAGGCTCACCGGTTCTCCGATCACCCCTCGCTCTCCCGTGGCCAGCATCACGCGGTTGGCGACCTTCCCGCAATCGATTGCGACCACCAAGGTCTTTGCAGGAAGCTCTCTGCCGACCAGGTGCCTCATGAACAACCTCCCTTTCTAGGAAAAGAGAAACCCTCTCCTAGGCAGAGTGGGATCCTCAGACAGGCGGTTGCTCAGGAGCTATCAGCTGTGGCCGGCGACGACCGGTTCGACCTTCAGCACGGTGATCTTGTATCGAATTGAGTTTGGGCCGTAGACGAACGTCATCGGCATATTGGGTTCCACTTCGATCAGCTGGCAGACCGATTCGCCGGAGAGGCATTTCGCTTCGCCAAAGACAGCCGTGACGGCGTCGGAGATCAGCAGCATCGGCGCTTCGGTCTTGGAGCTGATCCCCATGTACGTGACGGCCTGCTCCTTTTCGCTCGGCAGCAAGGCCGGTGGCAACACCCGGTGGCGAATGACCGGGTCGGCCGTCTGCTTGGTGCCGTCGGGCTTCGTTTCGGTGCGAACGATCTTGACGTCGATCGCAGGCGCATAGAGGGTCAGGTTCGGCGGGATCCCGTCCACGCTTCCCGGGCTGCCGGTGGTTTCCGTGGTGACTTCGGTCGTGCCCGAGCTCGAGGTCTTGGTCACCGTGGTTTTGCTGGTCGATGTGCTTGTCGACGACGAAGTCGACGTTGACGATCCGCCGCCGCCTTCTTCGCCGCCACCGAGCTTCGCGCCCTTCAGATCGGGTGATGTGTAGCGCTGGACGAAGGGGTCGGTGGGGTGGTCGCTGCGCAGGCGCTTGCCCGGCGCGCGCAGGCCCGGCTTGGCCTGGACCACGGTGAGGCTTGCGGAGCGGCTTTCGGGACTGGGCGGCGCGCCCAGCGAAGCGACGCCGGGGGTCGATTCGGGCTTCGAGCCACCGCCGAGCAGAAAGGGAACGGCAACGATCGCGACGATCGCCAGGACGACCAGCGGCAGCAGGCGACGATCGCGCAGGTCCCAGTAGAGGTCGACGAGGAAGTCGGGGACCTTGAGGTCCGGCATCTTCAGCTCGGGTCCGGCTTTCAGCCGCTTCACGGCGCGCCTCCCGTCGTCGTCGACGCCGGCACCGACGCGGGCGGTTCTTCGGGCCCTGTGGGCGAGGCACCAGCCGTCGTGCCCTCGCTTGGCGGAGTCAGGTAGGTCGTCACTGAGAAGGTCGCCTGCAGGGACGGAAATTTCGCTTCGCCGTCTTCAGCCAACGAAAAACCGTTGATCGTTACCAGCCGCCCATCGACGCCAACCTTTTCGTTGGTCGTCTTGACCAACGAATCGAGGCCTTTGATGAAGTCGGCGATCTTGAAGAAGTCCCCGGTGAAAACGAGCGAGTAGGGCATCACGGCGAGGCCGGCGGGCCCGATCGCAGCGCCCAGCGGCAGCAGCGAAGCCGAGGCCTCGGTCGCGGAGACCGGTTCGCCCCCGTCTGCGCTGAGCGGGCCGCTCGCTTCGGCTTCCCCCGAGCCCGAGGCTTCGAGCTTCAGGGTCTGAAACCGGACTCCGGCGCGGTTGGCGATGTGGTTCACCTGGACCAGCAGCGAGGGGGTTTCGTCGTCACTGGGCACGGCCTTGCCGAGAACGACGAGGTGCTGATAGTCGGTCGGGAATTCATCTCGCGCTTCTTCGGCCGTCGCGATTTCCGATTCGTGCTGAGCGAGCGAGCCTTCGAGCTGGGTCACCTGGGTGTCGAACTTGCTCGCTTCTTCGCGCTTGGGGCTCAGCGCGAGGATCCAGAAAGCCGTCGCCACCGCCGCGACCAGGAGCATCGCGCCGACGAGAAGGTTCGTCTTCTTCTTCTCCTCGACCTTCATCAGCCTTCGGACCCTTCTTCGGAGCTTTCGGTCGACGTCGCCGTGCTGACCGCTTCTTCTTCGCCTTCTTCAGGCGGCACCGGTGCAGCGTCAAAGGCGATGACGAGGCCGAACTGGGCGATGAACTCGCGGGTGCGGCAATCCCCGCCGCCACTGCCACCGCTACCGGCCTCGCCGCCCTTGCTGGCAAGTTCTGAGGAATCGAGCCCGACGCGGGTGACGCCATCGATGTCTTCGAGCGCGGTGACGAATTCGGCGACCGCTTCTTGGCCGCTCGCGCAGCCGCTCAGCTCGAGCGCCGGACCGGCAACTGCACCGCGCAATCCGGAGCCTCCCCCTCCCCCTTCGCCACCCACCGACGTGGTCGGAGTCGCCGAGGCGCTGAGGCTCGTAAGCCAGACGTTGCCGGGCAGCACGAGCGATAGTTCGCGCATCACCCGTTCCCAGTCGAAGCGGCTGTCGGCGAGGGCCCTAACGGTGGCGATCCGCTGTTCGCTCAGGGTGCGGAACTGGGTGAACGCAGCGAGTTTCTTCGCTTCCGCGGCGGCGACCGCGTCTTCCTGCTTCAGCGTCGCCACTTCCGCCTTGCCGTCGGCGATCCGGTTGTCGGTGAGGACAAGCATCGTGATGCCGATCAGGACCAGTGCAAGTGCACCGAGGACGATGTACATCAGCGGTCCGGTGCGCAGCTGAGCGCTGTCGCCGCGACGCTGCTCGGGAGGGATCAGGTTGACGGGGCGCATCGCTCAACTCTCCAGCGCGAGGCCGTAGGAAAGGGTCAGGCGAGCCGCCGCGGCATCGTCGAAGCCTCCGAGACCGGCCGGTCGTGAGACAGCGATCTCAGCGCCGAGCCGCTCCTCCATCTGGCCAGCGAGGCCGGGGATCGCGCTGCCCTGGCCGCTGAGCACGATGCGGGCCACCGGCAGGGCGCTCTCCTGCGCCCCGTAGTAATCAAGTGAGAGGCGCAGCTCGTCGAGCAGCGCGGACACGCCCTCCTCGAGCGCGGCCCGCGCCTCGACCACGGTCTCGGGGTCGCCTTCCAGCTGCTCGACAGGGTGCTCGAGGCCAACGTAGGAAAGCCACTGGGCCGCGTGTTCGGAGCTGAGCCCGCGGGTGGTGGCGAGGCGCTCGGAAATCGACTCGAGGCCGGCATGGGAGACGCGGGTGAAGAGGCACGACCGGCCCCGCGCCACGGCAAGGTTGGTTACGTCGCCGACGTTGCAGTAGAGGACCGCCTCGCTGGGGCGCTGCCCTGGCTCGAGGATGGCGCCGGCCATGCCGGCGTCGGCGAGGGCGCGAATCATCGCGAAGGCGGAGAGATCGACGCCGACCGGCTCGAGGCCGGCGCGCCGCAGCGGCTCGACGAAGGAGGAGATCATCTCGCGGCGGGCGGCTACAGCCACCACGTCGACCTGCGGCGCCGCACCCTCCTCGGCAGGTACCCCGCCGACCACCTGGTGCTCCAGCACCGCCTGGTCGAGCGGCATCGGGATCTGCTCCTGAGCCTGAAAGCGAACCGCGGCCTCCATTTCGGCGGGGTTCTCGATCGCCGGCAGGCGCAGGGTGCGGACGATGACGTTCTGGTTGCCGACACCGAGCCGCACCCGCTTGGAGAGCTTGTGCTCGGAGAAAAGCTGCTTGAGCCCAGCGACAAGCCCGTCCGGATCGAGCACCTCGCCCTCGTGGAAGACACCCGGCTCAATCGGCTGGATGGCGGAGGCGATCACCCGGGTGGACCCGTTCGTTCCCTCGACCTCGGTCGCCGCGATACTGCCCGCCTCGATGTCGAGGCCGGCGATCCCCCCGGTCTTCTTCTTCCGGGTGAGGCTCAGTTCCAGGGTTGGCTTGGCGAAGCTCGGTCGCATCGGCCCTTCTGCAATCGACAGAAAGGGCGCAGACCTTTCGCCCTGCAACTACCCATTTATAGGAAAACCTGGACGGACCTACGAGAAGATGCCGAGATACCAGTCGACGATCTGGTCACCGGCAAGCAGGCCGACGACACCGCCCAGGGCCAGGAACGGGCCGAACGGGATCGCCTTCTTGCGCGCCGCGGCCCCCTCGCGCGCGATCATCGCGATCCCGACCAGCGAGCCCGCCAGCAACGCGACCAGGATCGCCGGGGCCACGTTGCGGCCAAGGAAGAGGCCCATCGTCGCCGCCAGCTTGACGTCGCCGAGGCCCATTCCTCGCGGGTAGGCGAGCGCCGCCCCGAAGAGCAGGCCGCCGGCGGCCGCAGCGGCGATCGCACGCTCCGGCAGGCTCCCCGGGTCGGCGACCGCGGCGATCGCCACCGCAAGAACCGCACCGACGATGAGGATCTTGTTGGGGATGATCCGCCGCTCGAGATCGGTCAGCGTCACCGCCTCCAGCAAGGTGACGAAGACGAGTCCAAGCGCAACCTCGCCAGGGTCGTCCCAGAGCAACAGCACGGTGGCGGCATAGAGCAGGCCCAGCACCAGCTCGGTAAGTGGGTAGCGGGCAGAGATCGCCGCCCCGCAGCAGCGCGCCCGGCCCCGCAGCACGAGCCAGGAGAGGACCGGCACGTTGTCGTAGGCGGCGATCTGGGTGCCGCAGGCAGGACAGCGCGAGCGCGGGCCGACGATCGATTCGCCGCGCGGCACCCGGTGCGCGACCACCGTCACGAAGCTGCCGGCCATCAGCCCCCCGAGGAAGGCGATCGCCGCGGCGGCGGCCACCCGCTAGCCGCCTTCGGTCGGCGTGGTGGTGTCGACCTCGATCCGGGTCGGGTAATTCGGGTGGTCGTACATGATCGGGATCGCTTCGGCGTCGGTGTTGCCGGGATCGACGCTGAGCGCAACCCCGAGTCGGTCGTCTTTGAGAATCGTTTTAGGTGCGAATTCCATCGTCAGTCGCACCTTGGTCCATGCGTTTCGCGGCCAGAACCCGTTTCCCTGCGGCGTGTAGACCCAGTAGGCGAGGCCCGTTGCTTTGTCGCTCAGCTGCGTGTCTTCGACTTTCGCTTCGCCGGCGGCAGTCGGGTGACGGTCGAAGAGATAGACGCAGAGCGTGCCGTGGTAGAGAGCGTCATTGAGGGTTCGCGTGTAGAACTCGAGCGTCACCTTGCCGTTCATTTTGAAGTCGATGGCGAAAGGGTCGCTGACCCAGCGGTGGACCTGCGACTCGGGATTGACGGTCCCCGTCGGCGTGTAGTGGCAGCCGCTGGTGTCGTCGCGGCGGATCTGCACGCCCTTGTCGGTGTCGGGGGTCGGCTCGAGGTAGCCGTCGTTCGAGTAGTCGTAGAGCGAAGGGTTGGCTTCGTCTTCGGGGTCGGGATCGGGCGGGGCGCCGAGCAGCAGGGCGTCCGGCGCGCCGATCGTCGTGCCGGTCTGCGGCCCGCTCGCGCAGGTGCCAAGCGTGTTGTGAAGCAGATGATCGCCGCTGATTTCTTCGCGCACCGTCGTCCCGCTCGCCGAGCACGGCGTGTCAGTGAGGAAGAACTGCTGAGCGGTCACCGCCGTTCCGGTGCCGCCGGTGCCGCCAGAGCCACCGCTGCCGCCGCTTCCCCCGCTGCCGCCGCTTCCCCCGCTGCCACCCGAACCACCGCTGCCGCCCGAACCGCCGCCTTCGGGCGCCACGGCAACGGAGTTGGGATCGAGGGCGGCCGACTGAACTTCGATGTAGTTGCGTTCGCGCGGTTCGTTGCCGGTCGCGTCCAGCGTGATCGCGACGACCAGCTGCTTGTAATCTTTGAAGCCGGGGCAGATGTCGTCGCCGGTTTCGCTTTCCGGGCAGCTTTTGTCGTTGCGCCAGACGATGTAGCGGTAGAGGTGGCCTTTGACTTCGCCGTCTTCGAATTTGATCGGTCCCGGTTTCACCACCCCTTTTTCGCTGTCGACGACCATCGGCGCCAATTCGCCCTGCGGTTCCCGCTGCAGGGCGAAGTTTCCGTTGATCACCCGGTTATTTGGGTTGAGCGGACTGGTGAAGTGCGCGGGGGTGACCGTCAGCGCCAGTTCTTCGTAACTGAGGCTGTGCAACTTCTCCATCTCCTGCTGGGCGCGGTCGATCGCCACCTGGGTCGACTTTGCCCGCGCCCCGTTCTTGGTCGCGGCCGCGAGCACGCCGAAGAGCGCCGCCGAGGCAAGCGCCAGCACGAGGGCCGCGACCAGCACCTCGATGATCGTGAAGCCGGCCTGGCCGCGGTGCCCTGCGAGTGGTGTCGAGCGCGTTGCCGGCATGGTCAGAAGGAGAGGGTCGCGCTGCGCATGCTGGCGCCGTCGGAGACCGTCAGCAGGCCCGGACCGCTGGGGTTGGGGACCCTGAGCGTGATGCCGACGTAGGTCGGCGATTTGCCAGCCTGCGCCGGTCCGCATTCGGTCGGGTCCGGGTTGGAGCTGGGGACGAAGCAGAAGACTTCGGAGGAGTTGATTCCGGTGACGATCGTCGAGACGACACCGCCGCTCGTTTTGCCGACTTCCCGTTCGGTCCGAGAGCAGGAGGTCGTAGTGCAGCTGTAGACGATCTGGCACTGGATCGCGGGCGTGCTCTGGTTCGTCGGAACCGAGCCGCCGCAACTGGTGCGCCGCACGCGGGCGACGAAGGAGACGCCGCTGGGCGCCGAGGCGGTGACGACGACCCCGTTGCGGATCTCCCGCGTCATCCGTTCCAGCTCAAAGCGCGCGGTGTCGATGCTTTCGGACTGTTGCTGCTGCTTGGGTTGGGCGCGCACGGCGCTGATCAGCATCGCGGTGGCTCCGCCGACGACGACCAACCCCATGATCATCGCCACGAGAATCTCGATCAGCGTCATTCCCGCCTCGCCATCGTGGGCCCGGAGGCGATTTCGCAGCCGCCCGATCATCGTGGCACCACCTTGAATCTGCGCACCGCGGGATGAAGCTCGGGCGTTCCGATGGCGTTCACGGCTTTGATCTGGAGCGCGTGGCGGCCGCGAGTCAGCTTCTTCAGCCGCAGCGGCGAGCTGCAGCGTTTCCAAGCGTGGTGGTCGGCCTTGCAGGTGAACAGAGTTCCTCGCTGGCCGGTCGAATCGGTGAAGCGGAAAACGGGGTTGCGGGAGCGAGTCTTCGACGCCGGAGCGAAGGTGATCCGCGTGCGCGGCGTGACGTAGACAGGCAGTTCGCTTTCGCCCACCGGCAGTTTGGGCGCTTTGATTTTGCTGCCGCCGGTGCCCGTGGCGCCTCCGCCGCCGGTGCCTCCACCGCCGCCCCCTTCTCCCCCTCCGCCGCCTTCCGAGACGGATTCCTGCGTGTAGGAGATCGGACCGGCGCAAAGCGAGACGAAGCCTTCCGCTTCGGCGGTGGCCCAGAATTTCGCCGTTTCCCCGACCCCGACGCTGACGCCGATGCCGGGCGAGGCGAGCTGTGCCGCCGAGCCGTGGGCGACCGGTTCGCCCGAGCAGGTGGAGGTCGTGTAGAGCTTGACCGTCGAACCGGCTTTCGCTTCGCCGAAGACCTTCGGCGCGGTCGACGCCGCGGGCGACACCGGGTTCGTCCCTTCGAGTTTCGGCACGGGCGGCCCCAGTTCCAGGTCGGGCGAGTTGCCGGTCGAGACCAGCCTCGTCACGTCTTCTGCCGGCGTGGTACCGAGAAAGCGCTCGTAGACGTCGACTTCGTTGTCGCCGTCTTCAAGGGTGAAACGCTCCACCGTGGTGAAGAAGAGGTGGACACCGTCAACCGAGGCGCCGACGAAGGTGGCGCCGCAGTTGCCTTTTTTCAGCGGGCAGTAGCTGGGTGAGGTGGTGACCAAGCTGGTTTCTTCGCCCGGCACGTCGCGCGCGTAGATGTCGTCTTCGGTGTCGCCGTCTTCGGGCGAGAGCACTTCGGAGCTGGTGAAGACGAGCTGCGAGGCATCGGTGGACGCGCGGGCGAAACGAGCGTCCGCCGGGCCGTTGCCGCAACCGCCGCAGCCACTGCCGAGGGAGACGAGCAGCGGTTTGCCGCCGCCGGTCTGCTGCGAGTAGACATCGATACTGCCATCGGTGTCGGCCGGCGAGAGCTGCTCGGCGGTGCTGAAGAGGACCGTGCTCGCGTCTGTGCTGACCGCGTCGAAGGTCGCCCCGCAGGCGCTTACGCATTCGGTCGATGTGACGAGCTCGAGCGTCCCGCC
The DNA here is from genome assembly GCA_963702705.1 of uncultured Solirubrobacterales bacterium. Taxonomy (GTDB): domain Bacteria; phylum Actinomycetota; class Thermoleophilia; order Solirubrobacterales; family 70-9; genus VRUE01. The sequence goes on along the minus strand of CAVPDR010000007.1, from coordinate 518,089 downwards.
GCTCCACTCGTAGACGTCGTTGGCATTGTCGTCGTCTTCGAGCACCAACGGCTCGGCGGTGGTGAAGAAGACGTGCGCGCCATCGGCCGTGTTCGCGGAGAAGCTGGCGGTCTCCGTCGACGAGCTGCCGCCCGAGATCAGGATCGTCGGCCCACCGGGCAGGTCGCGCGCGTAGACGTCGGTCGCCGTGTCTTTGTCGGCCCCGACCATCGGCTCGTCGGTCGAGAAGAAGACCCGCGAGCCACTCGCGGAGCTGCCCTGGAAGACCGGCACCGCGCCGCTGTTGCCGCAGGCGGGCGCGCAACCTTCGCCGCCCTGCGAGACGAGCGTCGTCGTTGCGCCGCTGAGGTCGCGGGCGTAGATGTCGACGGCCGAATCGATATCGGCGCCCGACAGGGACTCGGCCGTGGTGAAGTAGGCGTGCGTGCCATCGGGAGAGATCCCGCGCAGGGCGACCGGGAAGGCACCATTTCCGCAGGCGGGCGCGCAGGAGGCGCCGCCGGCCGAGACCAGCTTGGTCGTTTCGCCGGCCAGGTCGCGAACGTAGACGTCAACCGAACCGTCGGTATCGGCCGCCGCGAGCCGTTCTTCGCTGACGAAGAAGACCTTGCTCCCGTCGGCGCCGGACCCGGCAAATCCGGCGTCGAGGGGGCCATTGCCGCAGGCCGGCGCACAGGCCGGTTCGCCGACCGAGACGAGCGTCGTCGTCCCGGTGACCATGTTGCGCATGTAGACGTCGCTACGGTGATCGGTGTCAGCCTCGACCAGCGACTCTTCGGTCGAGAAGAAGACCAGGTTGCCGTCGGCGCTTGATTTCTCGAAGAGCGCGTTGTAGGCGTCGTTGCCGCCCGCCGGCCCGAGCGAGACCTCTCGCGTCACGTAGCTTTCGATGCCGGGTTCCGCGTCGTAGGAGCGCTCGTACACGTCGCGCTTGGTGTCGGTGTCGCCCGACACCATCGGTTCGCTGGTTTCGAAGAAGACGACTTTGCCGTCGGCCGAGGAGCCCTTGTAGCTCGCGGGTGCGGCGTTGGCCGCCGGCGCAATGAGCAGCATCGCGGCAAGCGCGAACAGGAAGGAGACGGTCGTTCGATGCATCGTTGCTCTATCGGCTCAATCGGAGATTCGTTTAGTCCTGGCGTTGGACACTGGCCAAACGAGCGAGGGGCGGGCCAACCGGCCCGCCCCTCGCTCTAGTTCGTCACGCTTGGCCGGGCCAAGGCGAGTTCGTCGTCGAACTAGCCGTTAGCCCAGTTGCCGCCCGTCGGGCACCCGCCCTTGCCACCGGTAGTGCAGGAGTAGCTCAGCGTGCCTTCTGTGTTTTTGACTGTGAACGTGTTCCCGCTCGCCGATTCAGATTTCACCGTGATTTCGTAACCCGGTTTCGTACCCGATTTGTCGACAATCGTGATTTCGGGTTTTTCTGTTGCTTCTTTCGGCAGGGAAGGCTCGATTTCGTGCATTTTTTCGTTGTTGGCACCTGTATACGCGCCGTTATGTTCAGTCGCGAACGTCTCAATTGCGACCTGAGCCGTATGCACGGTCTCCTTGGCCTTGGCGTCGCCGGCCTTTTCGCGCTGGTTGAAGAACGCGGGCAGCGCGATCGCGGCCAGGATTCCGAGAATGAGCATGACGACGAGGAGCTCGATCAGCGTGAAGCCGCTCTCGCTGTCGCCGTTGAGCCGGGCACCGATCTTGGCCCGGAGATTCTGGATAAACATCAGGGACCTCCTAGGTTCCTAATAGTTGAGCCAGAGCCCCGTCGCATCTCAGCCACGTGGTGTCTGTCGACCCCGGTGGTAGCCCGGCCGACTCCCAGAAGGGAGTCCCGACAGCTTTGCGCCCCCGCCTCACAGCGAGTTTGCCTTTGGCACCGAAGCACTGGCAGATTCATCACCCCCCTCTAATCGACCACCCCCCAGATCCCTTGATCCCCGAAACTAGGCCTTCATCTCCCCAAAAATCACGAATCCCGCCTGATCTCCCTCCCAACCGCGGATAACCGGTCAACCTCCGGGCATCCGCGGGCAGGGTCCGTCGTGCCTCCCACGGAGAACGTGACCGGAAACTCAGAGAGTCAGGGCGTCGCTGATGCTGCTGTGGCCTGGGTAGCGGTGGCCGGTTTGGATCAACTTGGCTTCGTCGTAGAACCGTGTGGCCCACCAGGAATCGGCGCGGGCCAGCCGTGTCGCCGCGAGTATTGCGGGGATGCCGAAGAGGATGAACAGGCCGACGATGCTGAGGACGTAGCGGCCCTTCAGGCAGCCGACAATCGCAAACGGGGACATGATGATGACTACCGTGAGTAGAGCCACACCCGCTCTTATCGACCGCCTAACGAGAGCCTTGAGAGCCGGCCTCCTCAATGAGGCCGGGTCACGGCCGAGCCGTCCAGATAGGCGAGCAGGCCGGCTACAGCCGCTCCTCACGCACTTAATCGAGGACCTGACGACTTAGACCGAGACGAGGATGAGATGCTCGCCCGGCCCGATGAGGGCCTCCATGTCATCGGGGTCCGAGGTGATCAGGTCGGCGTCGCGGTCGAGGGCGCAACAGACGACGTGGGCATCGGCGATGTCGGCTTTGTCGCAACGGCCGAGGCGCTCGCCGATCTCTTGTGCCCGCGGCTCGTCAAGGGAATCGACTTTTCCAGCGGCTATCAAGCGCGCGAGCGGTGCGGACCGCGCGCCCCCGCGCCAAACCTGGGCGAGCGCACTTGCGGGCACAAGGATCCTGTCCCGGGTCTTGCCCGCCAGCATCAAGAGCCCGCGGATCCGGCGATCGCCCCGCTCGAAGGCGATCAACGCTCCCGCATCGAGGACGAAGGCTCCTCCCGGCGCCTCCGACGCTCCGCCCGAACCCTTGTCATTTCCTTTCTTGCCCACTCCATCGCCTCCTCGCCGATCGGACCATGTTCGGCCTCAGAGAGCTCGAGTGCTTCCCGCAGCGCTCGCGAGCGCATCCGAGACACGACAGCATCTTCGATCGCGGCCGAGACATTCGGCGCGCGGCCGGCTCCGACATCCTGCCTCGCGATTTCGACTACCTCCGGCTCCACCGAGATCGTGATCCTTTTCTTCATACGGAGCATCATACGCTCCGTTCGTTGATCGATTGGAGCGACCGTAGGGGACCGCGACGCGCGCGTGGCGCGCGGAATGCGCCGAAAGAGTCAGCGGATCTTTTCGTAGAGGCTGAGCAGCGGCAGGTACATCGAGATCACGATGAAGCCGACCATGCCGCCGACGAAGACGATCATCAGGGGCTCGATCAGGGCGGTGAGGGCCTTGACCTTGGCGTCGACCTCGGCCTCGTAGAAGTCGGCGATCTTGCTCATCATGTGCTCGAGCTGACCGGTTTCCTCGCCGACCGCGACCATGTGGCCGACCATCGGCGGAAAGATCGGGTTCTGCTCGATCGGGCCCGCGAGGGATCCGCCCCGCTTGACCGAGGCGTAGACGTCATCCATCGCCTGCTCGATGACGATGTTGCCGGCGGTCTCACCGGTCAGTTTGATCGCCTGCAGCATCGGCACGCCCGAGGCGACCGAGCCGGAAAAGGTGCGCGACCAGCGGGCAAGCGCCACCTTCTGGATCACGTCGCCGATCTTGAAGGGCAGGCGCAGGGTGAAGCGGTCCCAGGTTTCTTTGCCGCCTTCGGTCCGCTTCCAACGGAAGAAGCCGACGGCCAGCAGCACCAGGGCCGGGATGATCACGAACCAGTAACCGGTGAGCGCTTCGGAGACGCTGACGCAGAGCTGCGTCGGCGGCGGCAGGGCGGTGCTTTCACCGGGATGTTCTTTGCCGATTTCTTCGAAGACGTTGACGAAGATCGGGATCACGAAGACGACGATCGCGACCAGCACGACGACGGCGAAGCCGAAGACCAGCGCCGGATACATCAGCGCCGATTTGACCTGACGGCGCAGGGCGTCGGTTTTCTCCACCTGGAAGGCGATGCGGTCGAGCGCGTCTTCGAGCCGCCCGGACTGCTCGCCGGAGCGGACCATCGCCCGGAAGAGCCGATCGAAGACCCTTGGGTGACGGCCCATTGCCTGCTCGAGCGTGCTGCCCGCCTCGACGTCGGCGCGGATGCCGGCGGTCGCCTCGCGGATCTCCTCGTCCTGGGTCTGCTCTTCAAGCGAGTGCAGCGTGCGCAGCATCGGCATGCCGGAGGCGACGAGCGTCGCGAACTGGCGCGAGTAGACGGACAACTCGCGCATGTCGACGCCCTTCCACTGTCGCGTCAGGTTCTCGAGCTTGAACGGCTCACTCTTCTCGCTGACGTCGAGGACGATCAGGCCGCGCTGGCGCAGCTGGTCGGTTACCTGTGACTTGGACTCGGCCTCGACCTCGCCTGCGGTGGCGGCACCGGCGAGGTCCATCGCGCGGAAGGCGAATGTGGTCGCGCCCGCCACCGGTCAGCCCCCCTGCGTGTAGGCGGGCGGTGCGACCGAGGCCGGTTGGGCCTGATCCAGGCCGTTGCCGGCGAGGCTCGCCGGCGCCTCGACCGGGGCGCCGCCGAGCAGGCGCTTGAGCTCCTCAGGCACCGAGGCGCGCTGTTCGGCAATCGAGCGGGTGATCTTGCCGGCGCGAACCAGGCGCACCAGGTCGGCGTCCATCGTCTGCATGCCGACGGCGCCCGAAGTCTGCACCGCAGCGTAGATCTGGTGGGTCTTGCCCTCGCGAATCAGGTTGCGGATCGCCGGCGTCGGCACCAGCACCTCGGTGGCAACGGTGCGGCCCATGCCGTCGGCGGTGGGCAGCAGTTGCTGGGTGACGATGCCCTGCAGGGCGATCGAGAGCTGCGTGCGCACCTGGCCCTGCTGCTGGGGTGGGAAGACGTCGATGATGCGATCGACCGTCTGCGCGGTCGACTGGGTGTGCAGGGTGGCGAAGACGAGGTGCCCGGTCTCGGCCGCGGTCAGCGCGGTGGAGATCGTCTCCAGGTCGCGCATCTCGCCGACGAGGATGACGTCGGGGTCCTCACGCAGGGCGGCGCGAAGGCCGAGCGAGAAGTTCTCGGCGTCGGAGCCGACCTCGCGCTGGTTGACGATCGAGCGCTTGTGCTGGTGCAGGAACTCGATCGGGTCCTCAATCGTGAGGATGTGGTCCTGGTTCTCGGAGTTGATCACGTCGATCATTGCCGCCAGGGTCGTGCTCTTGCCCGACCCGGTGGGACCGGTGACGAGCACGAAGCCGCGCGGTTTGGCGGCCAGGTCGCGCAGGACCGGCGGCACCCCGAGCGAGTCCAGCGCCGGGATGTCCTGCGGCACGAGGCGGAATGCGGCGCTGACCGCACCGCGCTGGAAGAAGCAGTTGACGCGGAAGCGGGCGACGCCCGGGATCGCGTAGGCGAAATCGAGCTGCTTGTGGTTCTCGAAGCGCTTGCGCTGGTCGTCGTTGAGGATGCTGTAGACGACCTCGCGGGTCTCCTGCCCGGTCAGCACCGGGAAGCCCTGCATCGCCTCGATCTTGCCCTTTTCGCGGATCGCCGGCGGGAAACCCGGCGTCAGGTGAACGTCCGATGCTTTGACCTCGACCATGCGGCCGAGCACCTCGGAGAAGTCGAAGTCCATGGCTCTAGATCGTCCGTCCCGGCAGAAACCTGGATACCTGGAATCGATTATGCGGTGACACGGATGACCTCCTCGAGGCTGGTCTGCCCCGCGCGCACCTTGACGATGCCGTCCTCGCGCAGGGTGAGCATGCCTTCGTCGCGCGCGGTGGCGGCGATCTCCGCCTCCGGCGCCTGGGCGACGGTCATCTCCTTGATCCGGTCGCCCATCCGCATCACGGAGTAGAGCCCGACCCGCCCTCTGTAACCGCTCTGGTTGCAGCGGCTGCAGCCGACCGGTTCGTAGGCCTCGATCTCCGCCCCGACGCGGATCTCGGCGTCCGCCAGCGCCTGCGGGGGGACGACCGTGCGCCGCTTGCAGTGCGAGCAGAGCTTGCGGGCGAGGCGCTGGGCGACAACGCAATCGACGGCGGATGCCGTGAGGAAGGCCTCGATGCCCATCTTGGTCAGGCGCGTGATCGCGCCCGGCGCGTCGTTTGTGTGAAGCGTGGTCAGCATCAGGTGGCCGGTGAGTGCCGCCTCGATCGCGATCCGCGCCGTCTCGCCGTCGCGGATCTCCCCGACCATGACGACGTCGGGGTCGGCGCGGAGGATCGAGCGCAGGCCGGTGGCGAAGTCGAGCCCGGCCTTGCGGTTGACGTTGATCTGGTTGATTCCGTCGAGCCGGTACTCGACCGGGTCCTCGATCGTGATGATGTTCTTCTCGACGTCGTTGATCTCCTGCAGGGCGGCGTAGAGCGTCGTCGACTTGCCCGAGCCGGTCGGCCCGGTGACGAGGACAGCGCCGTAGGCCTGGTGAAATGACTCCGCGAAGCGCTCGCGGGCGCTGCCGTCCATGCCGAGTTCGTCGAGCGAACGCTGCGCGTTGTCCTTGTCGAGGATGCGGATCGTCGCCCCCTCGCCACGCTGGGTCGGCAGGGTGGTGATACGAAGGTCGATTCGGCGGTCCTCGACCGCGATGCTGACACGACCGTCCTGGGGCACACGTTTCTCGGCGATGTTGAGGTCGCTCATGATCTTCACCCGCGAGACCACTGCACTGATCATCCGCTTCGGCACGTGCGCCGCCTCGCGCAGCACGCCGTCGATGCGGAAGCGCACCCGCATCTCGTTCTCGGCGGGCTCGAAGTGAACATCGGAGGCACCCTCCCCCACCGCTTGGCCGAGGATGCTGTAGACGAGCTTGATCACCGGCGCGTCCTCGGCGCTGACTTCCATGTCGCTGACCTCGGCCAGTTCGCTCTCGGCCTCGGCCTCCCCCTCGCTGACGGCCTCGCTGACGGCACTCTGCAGCGTGTTGAGGCGGCCGATCAGCGCCTCGATGTCCTCCTCGGCGGCAACCGCGACCCGGCAGTCGAGCGCCGTCGCGATCTGGATATCGTCGACGGCGAGCACGTTGGTCGGATCGGCCATCGCGACGATCAGGGTCTGCTTGTCGGCGAAGCCGACCGGAAGCGCCCTGTAGCGCCGCGCCGTGTTGACCGAGATCAGGTTGGCCGCCGCCATGTCCACCTGGTAGACGGCGAGGTCGATGTGGTCGAGTCCGTAGCGCTCGGCGACCGCCCGGGAGAGCTGGTCGGCGTCGATCGCGCCCTGCTCGAGCAACAGTTGCTCGGGGGTGCGCCCGGCAGTGCGGGCCGCTTCGATCGCCTGCCGCGCCCGGTCGTCGGGCACGAAGCCGAGGTCGACGAGGACGTCGGTGACGAAGCCGCTGGAGCGACCCCGCACAACTGGAGGCGTCAGGCCCGGGGTGCCGCCCACACCTGGGTCGAGGGCGGGCGCGGTCGAATCGCCGGATTCAGGGACCGGCCGCAGGTGGCTCGGATAGTCCCGCGAGTCCATGCTCACGGGTGGTAGTCGAGTGTGGGGCCCTTGTAGCCGGCGTCGATCACTGCCTGGACGATGCTCTGCCCGCTCTGGAAGCCGTAGCTGACCGACGCGGTCGGAATCGTCTGGTGCAGGCGCTTGGGCCGGACGACGACGAGCGCCGGGACCCGGTTCACACCAACGCCCTCGGTGATTGCCGCATAGCGAGAAATCCGACTCGCCGGGATGGTGAAAGTGGCAGCTTCGGGCAGGAAGGCCAGGCCCGCGGTGGCGGCCTTGACCAGCTTGTCGTCGATGCCGCCGTCGTGGACGAAGAGCAGGACGACGGTCTTGTCGTCGTTCCAGGCGGCGATCACCGAGTGCGGCAGCGGGCGCGCGTTGCCGGCGGAGGCCTGGCTCACCATCGCCAGCGCCGCCGAGAGGCCTGCCGGTGCTTCGGTGGCGCTTTCGCTGCTTACGCTGGCCGAGGAGGATTCGCTCGATTCGGCTTCTTCGCCGCCGCTGCCACCGCCCATCGAGGACATCAAGAAGATGCCGGTGGCGACCAGCAGCACGCCGATCACGGCGACCTGCATCAGGGGGTTTTCGTTGAGCTTCTCCCTCATACGTTTGCTTATTAGCTCGACAGAATCGGGCTGTAGCTTGAGCGCTGAGAGCCGATTCCCGACTGCCGCGGGTGGCTCAGCAGCTGGCGTTCGGCGCGGCGCCCGAGGCAGCGACCCCGGTGCACTCGACGTAGAACTGCGGCGAGTAGTAGCGGGCGGTGGTGATCGTTTTTTTCGTCGTGCCGCCGCTGGTTTTTTCTTTTTCTTTGGTTTCGCCGATTTCGGTGACGGGCGTGATTTCCGCCGGCGGTCTGTAGGCGGAGTCGTTTTCGACCTTGCCGTTGCCGACGACAGCTACGGTCTTGCCGGCCATCACGCCCTTGTAGGTTGCGTTGCCGACGATGTGAATCGCCGTGTTGGGGCCATAGACGACGAATTCGTCTTCGGTATTGGCGTTGCCGCCGAGGCTGACGCTGGTCGGGATCGTGGTCGAGCCGAGCAGGTAGAACGCCGGCAGCACAGCTTTGTTCGTCGAGGCGATGCGGCTGTTGCCCGTAAGCGAGATCTGATTGCCGCCGGACGAGATGCCGCAATGCTCCGGGGTGTCGAAGAAGAAACGGACCTGGGCGCTCGCCGACATGATCAGCTGCGCGTTGCCGCTGACGCTCAGCGAGCAGATCCAGTAGTCGCCGCCGCTGACAGTGAGGGTGGTGTTGGCGGACAGGGTGATCGCCCTGGTGCTCGGATTCCAGGGTTTGGTCGAGCTGCGGCTGCCGCCGCTGTAGGTGTCCAGTTCACAGCCGGTCGGCGTCGGGGTCGGTTTCGTGGAGGTGCACTTGACCAGGCGGTAGTTGGAGTTGCTGGTCGCGATAGTCGACGGCATGAAGCTGCTGACCGGGGGCAGCGACTTGTTGCCTTCGGTCACCTGGTATCCCGGGCACTGTTTGGCGTTGCCTTCGTGTTTCCATTCTTTGCCGATGCCGTGGCGAATATCGCCGCAGACGTCGGCGTTGCCCACGGCCGTGACGTTGCCGTTGGTGCCGATCCCAACCCGGATGTCGGCGTTGCCGTTGAGTTCAATCGATTCCAGACCGATCAGGCCTTCGATCGCGACCGAGCTGCCCGACGTGGTGGTCCCGGTGCTTTCTTCTTTGCTCGATTCTTCGCCGCTGGTTTTTTCTTCGATCGTTTCTTCCACCGCCGATTCGTTGTAGGCGACCTCGATCCGGCGGCTGACTTCGCCGACGGTGCCGGTCGCAACCACACATAGCCTGTATTCGCCGCAGGTCGAGCCTGCGGGGCTGACGCGGTAGGAGTAGTTGCCGCCACCGACTGTGCCGGCTACAGCCGGGCACCAGCCGTCGCTTTCGGCGACGGTGCCTTCGAGGACTTCGGAAGCGCCCAGCCTCAGACACGGTTTCGTCGCCAGCACCACCGCGTAGCGATCGATCCGCATGCGGGCGATGTTCGCCCCCGCATCGGCGACGGCGATCGCGCTCTTGGTAGACGTGTCGCGGTGGGAGCCCTGCTGCACGTTGATCGTCGCCACCACCGTCGCACTGGCGAGCGCCGTGCCGGCGATCATCGCGAAGAGCGCCACCGGCAGCGCCATGCCGCGCTCGCTTCGTACCAGCTCACCGAGTCGTCGCCGGATTGGAGCAGGAAGTTGCATCGTTGGGTTGATCGGCGCCGGCCGAGCCTCGCTTGAGCCGTTGCAACCCGCAGGCCTCGCAGCCGGACGCTCGTACTAGTCGCTACTGGAGGCAGCGAGCTGCTCGATGCCGCTGGCACGCTGGCCACCGGCGGCGAGCATCAGCTTGAAGTCGTGCGGGCTCGAGGCGTAATCGAGCGCGACCTGCTCGGAGATCTTTCCCTCCATCACGTAGCCAAGCAGGGACTGGTCGAAGGTGCGCATGCCGTAGTACTCGCCTTCGCCGATCACCTCGGTGATCTTGCCCGTTTCCTCCGGGTTCATGATCAGGTCCTGGACGCGTCCGGTGACGACCATCACCTCGGAAGCCGGCACGCGGCCTTCGCCGGTGATGTCGGGAACAAGGCGCTGGGCGATCGCTCCCTTCAGCGTCGCGGAGAGCATCACCCTTGCCTGATGCTGCAGGTGGGGCGGGAAGAAGTCGACGATGCGGTTGATCGTCTCCGTCGCATCGAGGGTATGGACGGTCGAAAGCACCAGGTGACCGGTCTCGGCCGCCGAAAGCGCGGTGCGCACCGTCTCCTCGTCGCGCATCTCCCCGATCAGGATCACGTCGGGGTCCTGGCGCAGGACGCGGCGCATCGCCCGCCCAAAGCTCTCGGTATCCGAGCCCACTTCGCGCTGGTTGACGATCGAGCGCTTGTCTTCATGCAGGTACTCGATCGGATCCTCGAGCGTGATGATGTGGTGGGGGCGATTGCGGTTGATGTGATCGATCATCGCCGCCAGGGTCGTGCTCTTGCCCGAGCCGGTGGTGCCGGTGACGAGGATGATCCCCCGCTGCTCTTCGGCCAGGGTGGTGACCACCGGCGGCAACCCGAGTTCCTCCACTGAGCGGATGTCGAAGGGGATCGCGCGGCAGACGATCGAGGTCGAGCCGCGCTGCTTGAAAGTGTTGACGCGGAAGCGCGAGAGGCCGGGGATCGAGTAGGAGAAGTCCGCCTCGCCGGCCTCCTCGAACTCGGTCAGCGAGCGCACCTCCGCCATGTCGTGGAATGCCTTCTCGGTGTCCTCGCCGGTGAGTGGCTCGTAGCCCTCGAGGTAGACCAGCTCCCCGTGCTGGCGGATGATCGGCTTCGAGTTGACCTTGACGTGCAGGTCAGAGCCCTCACGCTCGATCAGCGTGCGCAGCGCTTTGTCGATCTCGAACATCCCGACCTGTATCGGCCGGGATGCCCGTACTCCTTAGTCCTGACGCGCAGCGGCGCGGAATGCGGCGTCCTCGGTCGCTCGCGTGCGGAGCACGCCACGCTCCCTGCGTCCTTGCCTGCCGCGCCGCTGCGCGTCAGGTCACCTCTCGAAGCTTTTGCGCTTCTCCCAACTGTTGGAGCTTCTTGAGCGACTGGTTCTCGATCTGGCGGATGCGCTCGCGGGTGACGTTGAAGGTCCGCCCCACCTCGTCGAGCGTGCGCGGGTGCTCGCCGCCGAGGCCGTAGCGCAGCTCCAGCACGCGGCGCTCACGGTAGGAAAGGTTCTCCAGCGCCTCCTTCAGCGCCTCTTTGGTCAGCAGATCGGCCGCCCGGTCGAACGGCGACTCGGCCTTCTCGTCGGCGATGAACTGGCCGAACTCCGACTCCTCCTCGTCGCCGACCGGCTTCTCCAGCGAGACCGGGGCCTGGGCGGAGCGCTTGATCGAGTCGACCTCCTCCGGGTCGATCCCGGTCACCTCGGCGATCTCCTCCGGCGTCGGCTCGCGGCCGAGCTCGGTGACCAGCTTGCGCTCGGCGCGGCCGATCTTGTTCAGCTTCTCGACCACGTGGACCGGGATGCGGATCGTCCGCGCCTTGTCGGCGAGCGCGCGGGCGATCGCCTGGCGGATCCACCAGGTGGCGTAGGTCGAGAACTTGAATCCCTTGCGGTAGTCGAACTTCTCCGCCGCGCGGACCAGGCCCAGCGTGCCCTCCTGGATCAGGTCGAGGAAGGGCAGTCCCTGGTTGCGGTAGTTCTTGGCGATCGAGACGACCAGGCGCAGGTTCGACTCGACCATTTTCTGCTTCGCGTCGAGGTCGCCGCGCTCAATCCGCTTGGCCAGTTCGACCTCCTCCGCGGCGGTCAGCAGGCGGACCTTGCCGATGTCCTTGAGGAACAGCTGCAGGGAATCGGTCGTCATGTCCGGTTTCAGGTCGAGCGCCGCTTTCTGGCGGCGACGACCTTTCTTGCCGGTGTCGATCGGCAGCGCTTCGGCCGCCGCTTTCTGGGCCGGGTCCATGTCCTCGACGAGCTCGATGCCCGACTTCTCGAGGTGCCCGTAGAGGTCCTCGACATCGGACTCGTCGAGATCGACCTCGGACACCGCCGAGGCGACGTCGCCGAAGGTCAGCACCCCGAGCTGCTGCCCTCTCGTTATGAGGCCTTTGACCTCCTCCATCTCCTGAAGCTCAGCTACCAGCATCCGTCTACTCTCGTTTCCTTGCGCTCGAAGGTTTAGTCCTACCCACAGAAATACCATCGCGGGGCGGAAAGTCGCGAAAAAACGGACCGGCGAACCGGTCCGCGAAGCCAACTAGTCTGCGCTGCACTGCCCCAGGACGGCGTCTCGGCACTGCTCAAACGTCTGTTCGCATGATAATCGCTTCAGTTTCTGAAGTCAATGCCCAAATCGGTGCGACATCCACGTCCCTGGCTGAGCGCCTTCTGGCAGCGCGCCTACCGCGAGAACGTCACCGGGCTCTCGGCGATGGTCGCCTACAACCTGATGCTGGCGGTCTTTCCCTTCGCCCTGCTGGTCCTCTTCATCTTCGGCCAGGTGCTGAAGATCGGCGGGGTCGAGACCAGCGTGCTCGACGATTTGCAGCGGCTTTTCCCCAATGTCGAGCAGGGCACCCTGACCGACGTGCTCAACCGAATCGAGGAAAACTCGACCACGATCGGGATCGCCGCCTTCTTCGGCTCGCTCTGGATCGGCGCCTCTTTCTGGGGGGCGATGGACACCGCCTTCTGTCGCATCTACCACGTCGAGTGCCGTGGCTGGGTCGAGCAGAAGCGCTTCTCCTTCGCGATGCTGGCTGTCGTCCTGCTCTTCATCGCCGCCAGCATCTTCCTGCCGGCGATGGAGAGCGCCCTGGTCTCGAGCACCGACCGCCTCCCGTTCGGGCTCTCTGACATCAAGGTGATCGACACGGCGCTGCTGCTCGGTGCTGCGATCCTGATCACTTTCCTGATCTGCTGCGTGATCTTCTGGGCGGTGCCGAAGGGCCACATGCCCTGGCGAGCGGTCTGGCCTGGGGCCGCCTTCGTCACGATCAGCGCCGGGATCGCCAACTGGCTCTTCCCGGTCTACCTCTCGAACGTCTCGAGCCTCTCGCGCTTCGGCTCGACCCTCGGCTTCATCCTGATCGCTCTGCTGTGGTTCTACGTGCTCAGCCTGGCGCTGATGGCGGGGGCGGTGATCAACTCGCTGCGCCACGAGCTGCACGACACCGGCGAGCTGCCTTACGCCGGCTCGAAGACCGAGGACCGCTCCGGCGACTGCGGCTGCGCGGGCTCGCCGTCCTCGCCCTGACCCGGGTTCGGCGGCGGCCCCGCCAGGTCGAAGAAGGAGAGCGTCAGCCGTGTCAACTCCGGCTGGAGATCCGGCAGGTTGTCGATCTCCCCGTGCAGGATCAGCTGCCTGAGGCGGGAGACGATCGCGCCGACTATGGCACTCGCGCTTGTCCGCGAACTGCTCGTAGAACGAGTTGCGGCGAACCTGGGCCAGGCTGACGATGCTTTCCACCGTCATCCCGTCGAAGCCGTTCTCCGCCACGGCGCGCGGCAGGGCAGCGAGCAGTCTCCGCCGTTGATCGGCAGCCACCGCATCGCCTGGAATCGCCCGCCCGCCGGGGAAAAACGGCAATTCAATCGGCTTTTGCTGCAAGGTATCTGCGCCTGCCACAATTTTGGTACGAAGAGATTCTAACAAAGTACTGCATGGTTTTGTGTTAAAAACACCTTGCCCAGTCCTTCTGCGTAATGCGGATGCCGGCGTTCGATAGGGCGCTCTTGACAGCCGCAGCGCGGTATGTGCGAGGCAGCTGATCGCGATGGGGCAAGGTCCTCATGGCCGGCGGCCGCCCTTCGGTGGGTGATGACGGCAGGCGCCAACAGAGTCCGATACCGCTCTTCCGGTGTAGGCCAAAGCCCTGGACAACACCGAGAGAGGCTAACTTCAGATGGCACACGGATCCAGCACAACGGGAGAGGAACTGGACGAGGGAGTGGTGGGCATCTCCGGATTGCTCATACCCCAGCTCCCCCAGGACATCGTTATCCGCACACAGCGCCAGCGGATTCTCGAGGCGATGGCGGCGAGCTGTGCCGAGAAGACTTTCGCGGCGGCGACGATCGCTGACATCGTCTCCCACGCGAGCATCTCTCGCGGCACGTTCTACAAACATTTCAACAACAAGCAGGAGTGCTTCTACGCCACCGCCGATCACTTCCTGGGCGAGTTGAAGGGCGTCGCGACCATGGCCTATGCCGGCAGCGGGACCTCCAGGGTCGATGCTCTTCGCGATGTCCTCGGGGGAGTGCTCGAGCTGATGGCTGCCAGGCCCGAGTACACGAAGCTGCTCGTGGTCGAGGCGCCCCTGGTCGACCCCGGAATCGTGCGTCGCTACCGCAGCTCCACCGTCGTCGGCCTGCAGGACTGGCTCAAGCCCACCGAAGATGCGACGACGCCGATGGCCAGCCCGGAGATTGCCTTCGGCAGGGCAAAGGTCCTGGTCGCAGACTGCATCGCCGCCGGTGAGACGGAGAAGCTCCCGTCACTGCTGCCGGAACTCCTCTACATCGCGCTGCTTCCCTATGTCGGACAAAAGGCCGCGCTCGCGCAGGCGAAAGACTGCCGATGAGCGATCCCGGAGAACCGGACAAACCCAAACTCGCCGCGGTCGGCGAGCCTCCCTCGAACCTGCACCAGTGGAAGCTGCCGCGTGGTCGCCACGGGCTGCCGCGCGAGCTGGTCCTCCAGTCCCAGCGCGAGCGGCTGCTCGCAGCGGTCGTACGGGTAACCGCGACGAAGGGCTTTCGGGGGAGCTCGGTCGCCGACATCCTCAAAGACGCCGGCGTCGGCAGGGAGACCTTCTACAAACACTTCAAGGACAAGGAAGACTGCTTCGTCACGGCCAACGACGCGCTCGTCGCCGATCTCGAAGCGGCGGTGAAAAACTCCTACGACCGGCCCGGCGCGTGGCCCCAGCGGGTGCGCCGCGGCCTCGCCACGACGCTCGAGTGGTTCGCCGCGAGCCCGCAGGCGGCCCGCGTGATGATGATCGAGATGGGGACCGTCGGGCCGATCGCCAGCGCCCGCTTCCGCGACACCTTCCGCCGCTTCACGACATTGCTCGACGAGGGTCGCGAGTTCATCGAGGACGCCCCGGACCTGCCGAACCTCTCGAGCATCTCCGGCGGGGCGGTCTTCTCCCGCGTCTACGAAGAGGTCGCCCTCGGCAACGCCGCCGACCTCCCCGATCTGCTGCCCCAGCTGACCTTCGAGCTGCTGCTCCCCTACATCGGCGAGGAGGCGGCGGCCGTGGCGAGCGACGCGGCGACGGCGGAACAGGCCGAGGAACAAAAATCCGCCTGAGGCGCTGGAACCAAGCAGGTCGGGGGACGCAGGGAGCGTGGCGTGCTCCGCACGCGAGCGACCGAGGACCCCGAGATGCGCCGGTTCCAGCGCCTCAGCCGTAGCGCTCGCCGATGACCTGGCGTAGCTTCGCCCGGTCGTGGCGGGCGTGGACGCGGCGGACGGTGCCCGAGCGCGAGCGCATCACCAGCGATTCCGTGGTGGCACCGGGACCGCGGTAGCGGACTCCCTGCAACACGTCGCCATCGGTGACGCCGGTGGCCGAGAAGAAGACGTCCTCCCCGGCGCAGAGATCGTCGGCGCTGAGGATACGGCTGAGGTCGTAGCCGGCGTCGACTGCAGCGCTGCGCTCCTCGTCGTCGCGGGGCCAGAGGCGACCGAGCAACTGCCCCCCCATCGACTTGAGCGCCGCTGCCGAGAGCACGCCCTCGGGCGTGCCGCCGATGCCCCAAAGCAGGTCGACCGGCGACCGTTCGCTGACCGCGAGCAGTGCCGCCGAGACGTCGCCGTCGCTGATCAAGCGCAGGCGGGCGCCGGCCTCGCGCACCTCGGCCATCGCCTCCTCGTGGCGCGGCCGGTCGAGCATGACGACGGTCACGTCGCCGACGCTGCCGCCCTTGCGCTCGGCGATCAGATTCAGGGTCTCGGGCAGGGGGCGATCGAGATCGAGCAGGTCGGCGATCTCCTCGCCGCCGGCCATCTTTTCCATGTAGACGCAGGGCCCAGGGTCGAACATCGAGCCGCGCTCGGCGAGCGCGATCACGGCGAGGGCGCTCGGCATGCCGCGGGCGCAGAGCGTCGTACCCTCCAGCGGGTCGACCGCGATGTCGACCACGGGCGGGCTGCCGTCGCCGATCTGCTCGCC
The DNA here is from genome assembly GCA_963702705.1 of uncultured Solirubrobacterales bacterium. GTDB lineage: Bacteria > Actinomycetota > Thermoleophilia > Solirubrobacterales > 70-9 > VRUE01. Next base: position 502,001 of record CAVPDR010000007.1, on the reverse strand, counting down.
GTTGAAGAGCATCGGCGCTTCGTCCTTCTCGCCCTCGCCGATGACGACGACGCCGTCCATCGCGACCGTGTCGAGGACGAAGCGCATCGCGTCGACGGCCGCCCCGTCGGCGGCGATCTTGTCGCCGCGACCGACCCAGCGGGCAGCGGCGAGCGCGGCGGCCTCAGTCACGCGCACGAGCTCCAGCGCCAGGTTGCGATCCGGCTTTATCGGCGAGGCCTCGCTCATCGGCCCGGGAGCCTAGCGATAGGGTCTCGGTCGTGGCCGAGAGATGGGGACTGACGCTGCCGTTGCCGGGCACCTCGCTCGCGGCTCACGAGGAGCTGATCAAGCGGGCCGAGGCGGTCGGCTACACGGACTTTTGGAGCGGCGAGACGAACGGTCCCGACGGCTTCACGCCACTCGCCCTGAGCGCGGCCTGGACCACGCGGGCGCGGCTCGGGACCGGGATCGTCGGCGTCTTCCAGCGCGGTCCCGCCCTCCTCGCCCAGGAGGCAGCGGCGCTCGCGGACGCCTCCGGCGGCCGCTTCGTCCTCGGCATCGGCTCCTCCTCGGACCGGATCGTCGAAGGCTGGAACGGCATTCCCTTCGAGAAGCCGCTGAGCCGGGTGCGTGAGACGCTCGACTTCCTGCGCACGGCGCTCGACGGGGAGCGCACGGCGAGCGGTTTCAAACTGGAGAGCGCGCCGGCGCAGCGGGTGCCGATCGTGCTGGCGGCGCTGCGCGGCAAGATGCTCGAGCTGGCGGTCGAGCGCGCCGACGGGGCTTTCACCAACTTCCTGCCGCTGGGCGGGCTGCCGAAGGTGACCGCGCAGCTCGACGGCGCCCCCGCCGATTTCGAGCTGCTCTGCCGCTTCTTCTGCCTGCCGGGCGAGCGCGAGGCGGTCGAGCCGCTGGCCCGCTTCATGTTCTCCTCCTACATCACGGTCCCGGTTTATGCCGCTTTCTACCGCTGGCTCGGTTACGGCGACGAGATCGACGCCATGGTTGCCGCCTGGGAGGAGGGCGATCGCCAGGCCGCCGCCGCAGCGGCGCCCTGGGATCTGATCGAGGCGATGTTCATCTTCGGCTCGCCCGAGGAGATGGTGGAGCGCATCGGCGCCTTCGTCGAGGGCGGCATCACGCTGCCGATCCTCACCCCGATCACCACGCCCGACAAGCTGGGCGAGCTGATCGGAGCTCTGGCGCCCTAAGCAGGCCGGGCGAGACTGAGGGCGTAGTCGCATTCGGCGTCGGTGAACCAGCCGTCGATCCCCAGGCCAGCCTCTTCGTAGACCTCGGTGAGCCGCTCGTAGGTGAACTTGGAGGAGATCTCGGTTCGCATCTCCTCGCCGCGGGCGAAGCTGACGTCCATGTCGAGCCCCTCGACCCGGATCGTCTGCTCCCCTAAAGAGCGCAGGCGAATGTCCATCCGCGCCTCCTCGGCGTCATAGCGAGCGACGTGCTCGAATGCGTCGAGGTCGAAGTCGGCGCCGAGCTCGCGGTTGAGCACCTCGAGCACGTTCTTGTTGAACTCGGCGGTGACGCCCGCGGCGTCGTCGTAGGCGGCCTCAAGCCGGTCGCGCGCCTTGACCAGGTCGGTGCCGAGCAGGAGGCGATCGTCGGGACCCATCAGGGCCGCGAGCCGGGTGAGGAAGTCGCGGCGGGCCTCGGGATAGAGGTTGCCGATCGTGCCGCCGAGGAAGGCGACGAGGCGGCTGCCCTCACCGTCGGGGATGCGCTCGAGATCGTGCTCGAAGTCGCAGACGAGGCCGCGCACCGCCAGGCCGGGGTACTCGCCGACCAGCGCCTCGGCGGTCTCGTGGGTGATCTCCTCCGAGATGTCGACCGGGACGTATGTCCGCAGGCAGCCGGCGTCGCGCATCGCGCTGAGCAGATGGCGGGTCTTGGCGGCCGAGCCGGAACCGAGCTCGACCAGCGTCTGCGGCCGGCCGGCCGCGGCGACGATCTCGCCCGAGCGCTCGGCGAGGATCGAGCGCTCGGCCCGGGTCGGGTAGTACTCCGGCAACTCGGTGATCTGCTCGAACAGCTGCGAGCCGCGCTCGTCGTAGAAGTACTTCGGCGCCAGCTCCTTGGGCTCGGCCGCGAGGCCGGCGCGGACGTCGCGGCGCATCGTCGCGGCGGCGTCGGCGGCGAGGTGGACCTCGATCGCGATCACGCCACCACGTCCCTCGCACAGCGGATGCCAGCGAAGATCTGGCGACGCTCGGGCAGATCCCAGTTGCGGAAGCTGGGTCGCATCACGCCGGGGTGGGTAGCCCAGGAGCCGCCGCGCAGGACCTTGTAGGCGTCGCCGAAGAAGACCTCCGAGTACTCGCGGTAGGGGAAGGCCTCGAAGCCGGGGTAGGCGAGGAAGTCCGATGAGGTCCATTCCCAGGCCTGGCCGACCCACTGCAACTCGGTGGAAGCCGCCTCCCACTCGTGCTCGCTCGGCAACCGCTTGTCGGCCCAGCGGGCAAAGGCGTCCGCCTGGTGCCAGGAAACATGGAGGACGGGATGGGCCAGTATGACCGGGTCGCGACCCGCCATCGTCGTCAGCACCCATCCCCCGTCGTCGCGCTCCCAGTACAGCGGGGGCTCGGCGCCGGTCTCCTCCATGAACTGGACATACGCAGCATTGGTCACCGGAGTTCGATCGATTTCAAATGACGCCAGCTCGACCGTGTGGCGAGGACGCTCGTTGTCGTAAGCAAACCCTTCCTCGAGTGCGCCGATCTCGTAGCTGCCGGCGGGAATGAGAACCGTCTCCGGATCGCGGGGCATCTCTCGAACGGGTGAAGCCCAGGGAACCTCATAGCCGTCGACCAGCTGCAGCAGCTGCAGCATCGTCTCGTTGTGTTGCAGCTCGTGGGCGATCAGCATCTCGTAGACGAAGCCTTCCCGTAGAAGGGGGTCGTCGGCGTCGGGACGGAGGTCGACCTCCTCGAGGACCTCGAGCGTGCGTTCGCGCACGTCGGCGAGGTAGGAGCGCAGCTCGTCGTCGCGCAGGATCGGCAACTCGCCACGGACCTTGCGCGGGTTCTCGATCGCGTCGTAGAGGCGACCGAGCTCGCCGTGCAGTGGCTCACGACCGCCGATCGTCTGCACCAGCCAGAGCTCCTCGAAGTTGGCGATGTGGCCGAGGTCCCAGGCGAGCGGGCTGAGGATCGGCGAGTAGACGCGGTTGAGCTGCTCGTCGTCGAGCGGCTCGATCAACTCCAGAGTGCGTGTGCGCGCCTCGCCGAGGCGCTCCACGATGGCGTTCTTGGTGCTCGACGTCACCTCAGTGGCAATCTGAAAACCCTAGCGAGGTCTTCTTACAATGGTGTTAATTCCACAAAGCGATCAACTGCAATCAATTTCTGGATCCAGCAGGTAGAGAAGTTGATGCAGTTGGGCGGGTAGGGTGCCGACGATGCGGATCGAGGGAACGAGTGCGCTGGTTGCCGGTGGGGCCTCGGGGCTTGGCGAGGCGACGACGCGGCTGCTGATCAGCGCGGGTGCCGCGGTGACGATTGCCGATCTCAATGCCGAGAAGGGAGAGGTGCTGGCGGCAGAGCTCGGGCCGGGCGCCACCTTCGTCCAGGCCGACGTGACCGACGAGGCCGCCGTCTCGGGCGCGGTCGAGCAGGCGGCGGCCCACGACGACGGTCTGCGGATCTCGGTCTGCTGCGCCGGGATCGGCTGGGCCGAGCGGGTCGCCCACAAGCGTGGCCCCCACAACCTCGAGTTCTTCTCCAACGTGGTCAAGGTCAACCTGATCGGCAGCTTCAACGTGCTGCGCCTCGCCGCGGCCGCGATGAGCGAGAACGAGCCGGGCGCCGAGGGCGAGCGCGGCGTCTGCGTCAACACCGCCTCGATCGCCGCCTACGACGGCCAGATCGGCCAGGTCGCCTACGCCGCCTCGAAGGGCGGCATCGTCGGGATGACGCTGCCGGCGGCCCGCGACATGGCCGGGCGCGGCGTTCGCGTGATGACGATCGCCCCGGGTCTTTTCGATACGCCGCTGCTCGCCGCCCTGCCCGAGGAGGCACGGACGGCACTGGGCGCCGGCATCCCCTTCCCCTCGCGCCTCGGCCGCCCCGAGGAGTACGCGCAGCTGGTCGCGCAGATCGTCGCCAACCCGATGCTCAACGGCGAGACGATCCGCCTCGACAGCGCCCTGCGAATGCCGCCGAAGTAGGAGTGCGACCGAACCCGAACGTTTTGCATGGCTGCCATGCAAAACGTTCGGTTCGTCGTCAGTCGGTGCCCTCGGCCTCCGGGTCGCGCCAGACCTTCTTGCGCCAGGGCGGATTGATCGTGAAGCGGGCATCGCTGCGGGCGGCTACCGGCTCGAGCGGGATCAGCTGGACGCGGCTGCCCGGGGTCAGGCGCTCGATGTCGCGAACGTCGAAGGCGTCGCCGGCGTGGCTACCGCCGGAGACGAAGAGCATGTGGGTCTCGGGGCCCCAGCCGTTGGCCGGCCGGATTCCGGCTGCTTCGGCGAGTCCCTCAGCGCCGCGGCGCCCACGTCCGAGCCCCAGTTGGCCGTTCCCTCGTCGTAGTTGTAGCCGTCGTGGGAGGAGGCACGCTCGTCGACGCTGCCGTCGGGGCGGATGCGGATCTGGACACCCTCCCAGTCATCCAGGTGGTAGCCCTCGTCGCCGGCGATCGGGACGCCGCGAAGGGTCGCCGAGTCGGCGTAGTAGGTCCAGTACTGCAGGTAGATATTGCCCGCTCGCTCGCCGGAGCAGTTTGCACCGTCCGCTTTGGACGCCTCCGCAGCGCCCGGTCGGCAGTCGACGACGTGGACGAAGGCGGAAACGGGCAGGCCGGCGTCGGTACGGCGCACGTAGCCATGGTCGGCACCGTCCCCACAGGCGGTGCTGCGGCAGCGGCGGAAGTCGACCGGCACGCCGCGCGAGCCCCGCTCGAAGAGCAGCGAGGGCATGTGCTCGCGCACCAGCTCGCCGACTTCGGTCCCGTAGGCGGCGATCAGAGCCGGCTCGTCGCCGCCACAGCTATCTGCGACGGAGGCGGCGCAGAGGATCCGCGAGGCGATCGCCCGCGCCAACTCCGTGCCGGGAATCCGCACCCCGGCCGCAACCAAGCCGGCTAGAGCCATGGAGACGAGCAACAGCAAGCCGATCCACTCGACTGTCGACTGCCCCCGCTCGTGCTCCGCCATAGATCCTTAAGCGCTGGCGTGCCCCATCTCTCCCCCGCAGGCCAGAAATCGCGTCGATCCAAGTCGCTTTGCTCCCACTGCCACGAGGGATCCGGTCGTCCTCCAGTGGAATGTCGCGAAGCGGCGGAAATGCAATCTGGTCATTGCGCGCCATAGGCGCGCAGCATCATCTGGAGCAGCGCCCGCAGGGCGCGCGACTCAATTCCACTGGAGGATGACCGGATCCCTCCGACGGCTGCCGTCAGAGGTTTTGAATCTCGGCCGCGATATCCGCTGCGGCCTTCTTCGCGTCATCGAAGAGCATCGAGGTGTTGGGCTCATAGAAGAGGTCGTTGTCGATGCCGGCGAAGCCGGGGCTGAGCGAGCGCTTGATCACGATCACCTGCTGGGCCTGGTCGACCTCGATGATCGGCATCCCGGCGATCGGGCTGTCGGGATCGTTCTTGGCGGCCGGGTTGGTGACGTCGTTGGCGCCGACCACGACCGCGACGTCGGTGCGCGGCATCTCGGGGTTGATCTCCTCCATCTCCTTCAGCTGCTCGTAGGGCACGTCGGCCTCGGCCAGCAGCACGTTCATGTGGCCGGGCATGCGGCCGGCGACGGGATGGATCGCGTAGTTGACGGTGACGCCGCGCTTCTCCAGCTCGTCGCCGACCTCCTTGATCGCGTGCTGGGCCTGGGCGACGGCGAGGCCGTAGCCGGGCACGATCACGACCGAGTCGGCGTAGGCGAGCTTGATCGCCGCGTCCTGGGCACCGATCGAGACGTGCGGGCGTTCCTCGGTCGCGCCGCCAGCGCCGCCCGAGGGCGCACCGCCGAAGCCCGCAAAGAGGACGTTGGCGACCGAGCGGTTCATCGCGGTCGCCATCTCCATCGTCAGGATCGTTCCCGAGGAGCCCACCAGGGTGCCGGCGACGATCAGGGCGACGTTGTCGAGGGCGAAGCCCGCAGCCGCGGCGGAGAGCCCGGTGAAGGCGTTGAGCAGCGAGATCACGACCGGCATGTCGGCGCCGCCGATCGGCAGCACGACGAGGTTGCCGAGCAGCGCGGCGGCAAGCAGGATGGCGATGAAGATCGCCTGCGAGGGATCGCCGTTGTTGATGGCGATATCGATGCAAGCGACGAGGATCCCGACCAGCAGCACGACGTTGATCACCTGCTGCCCGGGAACGAGAGCGGCCTGGTTGGAATCAGGTCCTGGAGCTTGGCGAAGGCGATGTTCGAGCCCCAGAAGGAGACCGACCCGACGACGGCGGCGAAGAGGACCGGAATCAGCGTGTCAAGTGGGATCGAAGATCTCGCCGGCGTCGATCTCCTGATCCCATGGCGAATCTCCGACCAGGCGATCAACGCGACCGCACCGCCGCCGACGCCGTTGTAGAGCGCCACCATCTGCGGCATCTCGGTCATCTTCACCCGGACCGAGGCGATCACGCCGACTGCGGTGCCGATCCCGAGCCCGAGCGCGATCAGGCCCCAGTTGCCGATCCCGTCGAGCAGCAACGTCGTGACGACTGCGACCGCCATGCCGAAGGCGGCGACCAGGTTGCCCTGCTTGGCCGTGGTCGGGTGGGTGCCGCGTCGACACCGATGATGAAGAGCGAGAAGGCAACGATGTAGAGCGCGGTGGCGGCATCGCCGCCGGGCTTGAGCACGGCCTCGACATCAGGAGCCGCCCTTCCCGTCAGCGTCGGCCTTGGGTTTGGGCTTTTTCGAGAACATCCCGAGCATGCGGTCGGTGACCATGAAGCCACCGACGATGTTGATCGCGCCGAAGGCGATCGCGATCGTGCCGATCATGTACTCGAGCCGTCGTTGGCGTAGCCGACGACGATCAGCCCGCCCAGCATCACGATCCCGTGGATCGCGTTGGTCTGCGACATCAGCGGCGTGTGCAGCGTGGTCGGGACCTTCGAGATCACCTCGAAGCCGACGAAGGCGGCGAGAACGAAGATCGTGACCTCGGTCATCAGGCTCATAGCTATTTGGCCGCCCTCTCGTTGCGAATCTCGCCGCCGTGGGTTATGCAGGCGGCGGCGACGATGTCGTCCTCGAAGTCGACTTTCAGGCCCCCCTCCTCGTCGATCAGGAGCCCAAGCAGGTTCTCCAGGTTCTTGGCGTAAAGCTGCGAGGCGGGCCGCGGCATCTCGCTTGCGAGGTTGCGCGGGCCGATCACCTTGACGCCGTCTCGACCACGGTCTGGCCGGCCTCGGTCAGCTCGCAGTTGCCGCCGGTCTCGGCGGCGAGGTCGACGATCACCGAGCCGGGCGCCATCCCGCGCACCGCCTCGGCAGTGATCAGCAGCGGCGCCGGGCGACCGGGTATCGCGGCGGTGGTGACGATCATGTCCTGTTTGGCGGCGTTCTCGCCGAGCGCCTCGCGTACCTGCGCGTTCTCCTTGTCGGTGAGCGGGCGTGCGTAGCCACCCTCGCCCTCCGCGTCGGGGATGAAGTCGAGTTCGAGCGGGCGGCCACCGAGCGAGGCGATCTGCTCCCAGGCGGCGCGGCGGATGTCGAAGCCGGTGACGATCGCGCCGAGGCGCTTGGCCGTGGCCACGGCCTGCAGGCCGGCGACGCCGGCGCCGAGGACCAAGACCTTGGCCGGCGGCACGGTGCCCGCGGCGGTGGTCATCATCCCGTAGAAGCGACCCGACTCGCGGGCGGCGATCAGGCTCGCGGCGTAGCCTGCGGCGGCGGCCTGCGAGGAGAGCGCGTCCATCGCCTGGGCGCGCGTCGTGCGCGGGATCGCCTCCATCGCGAAGCTGGTGACGCCGGCGGCCGCGAGTGCCTTGTTGGTCTCGGCCGCGGTCCAGGGCGAGAGGTGGCCGATCAGCAGCTGGCTGGAGTTGAGGCGGGCGATCTCCTCGGCACAAGGGGCGGCGACGCGAAGAACCACGTCGGCGCCCCACGTAACCTCGCCCTCGACGACCTGCGCCGGCCTCGCTGTACTGGGAGTCGGGATGGCCGGTGGCCTCGCCGGCGCCGGACTCGACCAGAACCGAGACCTTCTCGCTGGCGGCGAGGGACTTGACCACGTCAGGGACCAGCGCGACCCGGCGCTCCCCATCGGCGGTCTCTTTCGGCACTCCGATCTTCATAAGTCGCGGCGGCGGAGACTATGCGATGAGCGCCGCGAGGCGCTGCAAGGTATGGAGTTGCTCGGTCTTCTCGGCATGGACCGGGGAAACGATCAGGCGGTCGATGCCTGCGCCGCGGAAGCGCTCTACCCGCTCCGCCACCTCGGCCTCGGTGCCGACCAGCGAGGTCGCCTCGACGACCTCGTCGGGAACGGCCTCGAAAGCGCCGGCCCGATCGCCGTCCTGGAAGCGCTTCTGAACGTCGTCGGCGACGTCGCCGAAGCCGAAGCGGTGGGCGAGGTCGACGTAGAAGTTCGTTTTGCGGCTGCCCATGCCGCCGAAGTAGAGGACCAACCCGGCCTTGACCACGGCCTTCGCCGCCTCGAGGTCGCCGTCGATCGCGACCTGCAGCGAGGGCGAGACCTCAAGGTCGGAGCGCTGCCGGCCGCCCTTGGCGAAGCCGGTCTCCAGATGCTCTCCCCAGGTCCGCGCGAAGGCGTCAACCGAGAAGAAGATCGGGATCCAGCCGTCGGCGATCTCGGCCGCCATCTCGACCGACTTGCGCCCGATCGCGCCGACGAAGACCGGGATCCGGTTGCGCTCGGGGTGGAGTTGAGCTTCAGTGGCTTTCCCTCTCCCCCGGGTAGAGGAAGTTGGTACTGCTCGCCCTGGTGGTCGACCTTGTCCTCGCGGGCGACGATCTCACGCACGACTTCGATGTACTCGCGGGTGCGGCCCCAGGGCTTCGAGAAGGGGACTTCGTACCAGCCTTCGGAGACCTGCGGGCCCGAGGGGCCGAAGCCGAAGAGGAAACGGCCACCGGAGAGCTTGTCGATCGTCGCCCCGGCCATCGCCGCGGCGGCGGGTGGGCGGGCGGGCACCTGCATGATCGCGGCGCCGAGGTTGATCGTCGTCGTCTGCGGCGCCAGCCAGGCAAGCACGCTGACCACGTCGGAGCCGTAGGACTCCGCCGCCCCGAACTCGCAGCCGGCCGCCTCCGCGGCGAGCACCACCTCAAGGGCGTCCTCGCCGGCGGGGCCGATGCCCCAGTAGCCGAGGTTGAGTCCGAGCTTCAAAGCCATCCGGCGCTCACCCTATTGAATAGACCGCGATGACGGACGCGGCGATCGAGCAGGGCCTCTCCAGCGCCTCGGCGGCGAAGCGGCTGCGCGAGCTCGGCCTACCGGCCGAGGACTCCTCGCGCTCGGTCTCCAGCATCGTCGCCGGCAACGTCTTCACCCTCTTCAACGCGATCATCGGCGCCTTCTTCGTCCTCGACCTCGGGCTGGGCCTCTACGCCGACTCGATCTTCGGTCTGATCGCGGTGATCAACTCCTACATCGGCATCCGCCAGGAGCTGAAGGCGAAGCGCACCCTCGACGAGCTGGCGGTGCTGGTCGCGCCGCGGGCCAGGGTTGTCCGCGACGGCGCTGCCGTCGAGCTGCTCGCCGATGAAGTCGTCCCCGGCGACGTGATCGCGATCGAGCCGGGCGACCAGCTCGTCGCCGACGGGGAGGTGATTCGCAGCCGCGGAATGACCCTCGACGAGTCGATGCTGACCGGTGAGGCCGACGGCGTGCGCAAGGACCGCGGCGACCAGGCGCTCTCCGGCTCCTTCTGCATCAGCGGCTCCGGCTACTACGCCGCTCGCCGCCGTGCGCGAGCAGAGCTACGCCGGACGGCTGGCCGGCGAGGCGCGCGCCTTCCGCCACCCGCCCTCGCCGCTGCAGGAGGAGGTCAACCGGGTGATCGTCGCCTGCGTCTACGCGATGGTGCCGCTGGCGGTGCTGCTGATCCTCACCCTGAAGCTGCGCAATACCGGTATCGACGAGGCCGCGCAGACCGCCACCGCCGGGTTGGTGACGCTGGTCCCCGAGGGCCTGGTGCTGCTGATGAGCGTCACCTTCGCCGTCGCGGCGGTGCGACTGGCGAAAAAGGACACGCTGGTGCAGCAGATGAGCGCGACCGAGAGCCTCGCCGCGGTCGACACGATCTGCGTCGACAAGACCGGCACGCTGACCGACGGCGAGCTGCGGCTGATCGGGGCCGAGGTCGCCGAAGGGCTGGAAGCCGGCGGTCGCCCACGCGGCGCTGGGCAACTTCGCCGCCAGCGCCGGCGATCGCAACCGCACCCTGGAGGCGATCGCGGAGCGCTTCCCCGGCGAGGCGGCCCGCGTCGGCAGCGAGGTGCCGTTCTCCTCGCAGTGGAAGTGGAGCGGTCTGCGGCTCGGCTCGACCAGCTACGTGCTCGGCGCCCCGGACGTGCTGGGCGAGGCGGGGGCGCTCTCGCTCCCCCCCGGTCTTGCCCGCGTGCTGAAGCGCCAGACCGCGGCCGGGCGGCGCGTCGTCGCCTTCGGCGAAAGCAGCCAGCCCTTGCCGGCAGATCCGGGCGGGGAGCCGGCGCCGCGGCTGCAGGCGGTGGCGCTGGTGATCCTGGAGGAGACGCTGCGGCCCGACGCCGCCGAAACGGTCGCGTTCATGCGCGAGCAGGACGTCGATCTGAAGCTGATCTCGGGCGACGCGCGGGCGACGGTCACAGCTGTCGCCAGCGCGGTCGGAGTGCCGCCCGAGGCCGGCGTGATCGAGGGCTCCGAACTGCCGGCCGGACGAGGAAGGAGGCGGTGAAAGCGGCGCTGGCACAACACCGTCTTCTGCCGGATCAAGCCCGAGCAGAAGCGCGACCTGGTCGCGGCCCTGGCCGCTTCGGGGCGCTACGCGGCGATGATCGGCGACGGGGTCAACGACGTGCCGGCGCTGAAGCGGGCGCGGATGGCGGTCGCGATGGGCTCGGGGGCACAGGCGACCAAGGGCGTCGCCGACGTCGTCCTGCTCAAGGACGAGTTCGCCCGCCTGCCGCAGGCGGTCGGCGAGGGGCGGCGGATCGCCCGCAACATCCACCGCCTCGGCCGCCTCTACATGACCAAGACCGTCTATGCCGCGGCGCTGATCCTGCTCGTCGCGATCCCCGGCTTCGCCTTTCCCTTCCTGCCCCGGCACCTGACCCTGGCCGCCTTCCTGACGATCGGCATCCCCTCCTTCGTGCTGGCGCTGGCGCCGTCCGACGGACCGCTCTACCGCGGCCGCCTGCTGCGCGCCCTCTTCGCCTTCGCCGTTCCGGCGGGGCTGGCGATCGCCCTCGGCTCGATCCTCTCCTTCTTCCTCGTCGACACGGTCTTCGGCGGCAGCCTCGAAGCCGGTCGTACCGCCGCGACGACGACCCTGATCGTGCTGGGCCTCAGCTTCGTGCTGCTGCTCGAGCGCGGCCCTGGCCGCGAGCACATCGCGATCCAGAGCTACATGCTCGCCCTCGTCGCCGGCCTCGGCGCCCTCTACGCGCTGATCCTGGCCGCGGCGCCGGTGCGCGACTTCTTCGAAATGACCCTGCTCAGCGCCAGCCAGTGGTTCCTGGCGCTGCTCTCGGCGGCAATTGGGCTAACCATCGCAAGTGCCCTTTGGCGGCTTCCGCAAATGGAACGCCTTGAAGAGCTTCCAGGCGCCGACTGACCAAGCAGATCAAGGACGCAGTGAGCGTGGCGCGCTCGGCACGCGAGCGAGCGAGGACGCCGATATGCGCCGGTCAGCCGGCGCCTGGCGCCAGAACGAACTGGCTGACGATCAGGTTGGCCGCGAGGCGTGGGTCGCTGCCTTCCCTCATCCGCTCCATCCGGACCTCGATCACGACCGTGCTCCTGCCGGTGTGCAGCGGCTCGGCACCGGCGACGATCCCGTCAGCCAGCAGGCCCGCGGCGAAGACGTTCAGCTTCAGCTCGATCGTGGTGAAGTTGTGGCCCGGAGGGATCACGCGGAACGTGGCCCAGGCGGCGACGGTGTCGCCCAGCGCCGTCCAGACGCCACCGTGGACGAAGCCGCCGGGGTGCAGGTGGCGTTTGTCGACCTCGATCCGGCCGCGCGCGTGCGAGTCCTCGATCTCGAGCGGCTCGATGCCGAGATCGCCGGGAAAGCTGCCCGGCAGAAAGCCGCGCACCGAACTCCGGTGTGATCAGTGAGCTGGGGTGATGCGGAGCCTCGCCCATCGCGCGCGCGCACCCTATCCGAGTGCGGTCGCCACGGCCGGCGTCCCGTTCCTGCTCAGGTCGTAGGCGCCCGGCGCCAGCTCGCGCGTGCGGCGCCGGTACGTGCTCCAGACCCACGGCCAGTTGCTTGGGTCGTTGCCGTTTTCTCGACGTACCAGTTGCTGCAGCCGCTGTGCCAAACCGTCTTCTCCAGGGCAGCGCGCAGCTCACGGTCGAGCTCGCGGCGGCCTCGGGCTTGACCTCGATCCGGTCGGCGCCGGCGCGCTCGATCTCGGCCAGGGCGGCGAGCACGTGGCCGATGCCGCACTCGAGCGTGTTGACGACCGAGCCGCTGCCACCGTTTGTGTTCGGCCCGTAGAGCAGGAACATGTTGGGGAAATTCGGCACGCTGAGGCCAAGGTATGCCCGCGCCACCTCGCCCCACTCCTCGCTGAGGCCGCGCCCGTCGCGGCCGGCGATCTCCATCGGCGCGACGAAGTCGTGGCTGGCAAAGCCGGTGGCGAGGACGATCGCGTCGGCGGGGCGCTCGACCCCGGCCGCATCGCGGATCCCGCTCGCGCTGACCGCCTCGACCCTCTCCGCCACCAGTTCCACGTTGGGCTCGGTCAGCGTCGGGTACCACTCGTCGGTCAGCATGATCCGCTTGCAGCCGAACTCGTCGCTCGGGGTGACCTTGCGGCGCAGTTCGGGTCGGCTATCGCCGAGTTGATCTGGCGGCGACCGACGGCGCGGAGGAGCGGCAGCAGCCAGCGCTTGTGAGTGAGGGCCGCGGCGGCGAACTCCTGGAAGGCGAAGATCGAGGCGCGGTCGAGGCGGCGCAACGCCGGGAAGCGACGAAAGAGGGCGTGTGCACGCGCCGAGTACTCGAAGTCCATCTTCGGCAGGGTCCAGCCGGGCGAGCGCTGGTAGACGTCGAGCTGGGCGACTTCGGGCTGGATCGCGGGCACGACCTGGATCGCGCTGCAGCCGGTGCCGAGCACGGCGACGCGCTTGCCGGCGAGGTCGACGTCGTGGCACCACTCGGCGGTGTGGAAGGTCGGGCCTTCGAACTCGTCCAAGCCAGGGATCGGAGGCCTGCTCGGCACCGAGAGCTGCCCGCAGGCGGTGACGAGGACGTCGGCCTCGTGCCGACCGGCGTTCGTTCTCGAGCAGCCACTTTCCCCGCGCCTCGTCCCAGCCGGCGCTCTTCATCTCGGTCCCCGTGCGGACCTTGTCGAGCGCGCCGAGCGCGGTGCCACGCCTTCGACGTAGGCCTGGATCTCGGCCTGCGGGGCGTAGCGGCGCGACCAGCGGTTGGGGGCGAAGGAGTACTCGTAGAGGTGCGAGGGATGTCGCAGGCCGCGCCGGGATAGGTGTTGTGTTGCCGGACGCCGCCGACGCGCTCGCCCTTCTCGAAGACGGTGACGTCCTCGTAGCCCTCGCGCCTCAGCATCGTTGCGGCGCCGACGCCGCCGAAGCCGCCGCCGACGATCGCGATCGAGCGCCGCTTGCTCAAACTCCGAACCCCTCCAGGCCGAAGTCGCCGTAGGGCTCGTCGCGCTCGCGCACGGCCTCCTTGAAGCCGGACTCGGCAGCGCGGCGGACGAAGCCGTGGCCCTCCTCGGTGTGGCGGGCGATGCCGTCGAAGAAGGTCCCGAGCAGCTGGGTCTGGTGCAGGCCCTGGGCGTAGAGGGACTGGTTGACCAGCAGCTTCATCATCACCAGCTGGTTGATCGGCATCCGCGCGACCCGCTCCAACAGCGCCTCGAAGCGCTCGTCGAGCTCCGCTGCCGGCGGTGCCTCCGCCGCCAGCCCCCACTCCTCGGCCTGGGCGCCGGTCAGCGAGTCACCGGTCAGCAGCAGCCGCTTCGCCCGCGCCGGCCCGAGCCGCGCCGCCCACATCGCCGTCGTCGGCGAACCCCAGACCCGCGCCGGCGGGTAGCCGATCTTGGCCTCGGCGGCGATCACCAGCAGGTCGGAGCAGAGCGCCATGTCGGTGCCGCCGGCGACGCAGTAGCCGTGCACCTTGCAGAGCACCGGCTTCTCGGAGTGGAAGAGGCTCATGAAGCCGCGCACGTTGCGCGACATGAACTGGAAGTCGGTGACCGGGTCCCAGTTCGAGTTCGGCATGTGGTTGGCGCCGATTACCGCTGGATTGAGCGGCGAGCCTGGCCGCGCCTCGAGGTCGCCCAGCTCGCTCATATCGCCCTCCGCCGAGGCGACCAGGTCGTAGCCGCCACAAAAGCCCGAGCCGTTGCCGGTAAGCGCGATCGCGTGGATGGCGGGATCGAGGTTGGCCCGCTCGACGCAAGCAGCAAGTTCAACCGGCATCCGCGGCGTGATCCCATTGCCCCGCTCCGGCCGATTCAGCGTGATCCGCGCGACCGGGCCGTCGGTCTCGTAGGTGAGAGTTGTCGGGTTCGCCATGGAACGCGAGCCTACCGCCAGACACTCGCGCGAAAAATTGATCAGCGTGGATCGCTGCCGTAGGAAATAGAGCGGTGGCGGATAGCCGCAACGCGGACGGTCTTTCCGCCATCGGTCAGCTGGTAGAGAATTCGATAGGCCCCCACCCGTAGCGAGTACACCCCACGAAGCTTCCCGCGAAGGGCATAACCGGCGAAGGGGTCGCGCTCAAGCAGGCAGAGGGCTTCCTCGATCGCATCGATCAGCGGCCAGCCCAACTCGAGCAGGTCGCGACGGGCTCGCCGGGCAAGAACGAGTCGTGCCAACGATCAGCTGGCAGTCGGTCGACGATCGGCAAGCTCGTTGCGAAGCTCGGCAAGCGTGACTGTCTCGCCGCGCGCGATCTCGGCGAGGCCTGTCTCCAGCGCGGAGAGCGCATCCGAATCAGACAGAATCTCCGCAGTCTCCTCCAGCGCCTCATACTCGCCTATTGGGATCAGGGCCGCGGTGGGCGTCCCATTGCGCGTAACGAGCACATGGTCGCGTCGATCGCTCACATCGTCGAGGAGGCTGCCGAGGTTGCTGCGCAACTCACGAACCGGAACCGTCTTTGCCATTGGCTCAGCGTACATCATCGTGTACACACCCACTTCAGGCCCTGTCCCCGTGACGACGGGGAGGCGCTCGCGGTGTGAGCGCCTCCCGGTAGCCGCCTCAGACCCTTTCGACGATCATCGCCTTGCCCTGCCCCCCCGCCACGCACATGGTCTCGATGCCGACCTGGTGGTCGTCGGTCTCCATCACGTTGAGCAGGGTGCCCATGATGCGGGCGCCGGTCATGCCGAAGGGGTGGCCGAGGGCGATCGCGCCGCCGTGGGTGTTGAGCTTCTCCAGGGCGATGTCGCACTCGTCCATGATCGGGATCACCTGGGCGGCGAAGGCCTCGTTGAGCTCGACGACGTCGATGTCGTCGATCGTCATCCCGGCCCGGTCGAGGACCTTCTTGATCGCGCCGATCGGCGCCACGCCCATGTACTCCGGCTCGTTGCCGTAGGTGGCGGCGGTGACGATGCGGGCGCGCGGGGTGAGGCCGAGCTCCTTGGCCTTGCTGTCGCTCATCAGCAGCACCGCGGCGGCGCCGTCGTTGAGCGGGCAGGAGTTGCCGGCGGTGACCCCGCCGCCACCGAAGGCCTCGGGCAGTTCGGAGAGCTTCTCCAGGGTCGAGGAGGCGCGGGGGCCGTCGTCCTTGGCGACCTCGGTGCCGTCGGGCAGCGTCACCGGGACGATTTCGCGGTCGAAGAAGCCGTCCTCCTGTGACTTCACCGCGAGTTCCTGCGAGCGCTGCGCGAACTTGTCCATGTCGGCCCGGCTGACCTCGTAGCGTTCGGCGACGTTGACCGCGGTCAGGCCCATGTCGATGTAGGCGTTGGGCTGGCCGTTCTCGCCGATCAGGTTCGGGTTGCGATCGTCGGCGCCGGCGGGCTCGGTGCGCTCGTTGAAGCGGCTCACCCACTCGACCCCGGCGGCGATGTAGACGTCGCCCTCGCCGGCCTTGATCGCGTTGCCGGCGTGGCGGATCGCGTCGAGGCTGGAGGAGCAGTAGCGCGAGACGGTGACCCCGTTGACCTCCTGCGGCAGCTTCTCGGAGAGCAGCGAGATGATGCGACCGATGTTGAACGCCTCCAGGCCCTGCGGCATGCCGACGCCGCAGAAGACGTCCTCGACCAGGGCGGGATCGACGCCCGGGTTGCGCTCGAGCAGCTGGTCGACCACGAAGGCGCCCGTCTCCTCCGGGCGCAGCTGGGCCAGCGAGCCCTTGAAGGCGCGGCCGATCGGGGTGCGGATGGTGTCGACGATTACTGCCTCGGGCATGCGGTTCTCTCCTTGGGGCTGGGGTCGGGAAGTGCGGGCCGCAGGGTAGTGGATGACGGGCATCGCTCCGCGGCAGGCTCTAAGTTAAGGGCGATGTCGCTAGACGGGCTAAGGGCGTGGATCGGGATGGTCGAGCACAGGCTGACGATGCGCACGCGCGTCTTCCTCGTCCTGGTCGCGATCGCGGTCGGCGGCGCCGCGGCCGCCGTCTACCTCGCCGTCGACGCGCAGAGCAACCAGGTCAGCGAAGGCGACCTGCAGACGCTGCAGACCGAACTGACGACCAGGATCGAAGGGCTCGAAACGAGGGTCGAGAGCCTCGAAGCCGAAGTCCAGGCGTCGAAGGGATAGTGCCAAACAGCACGATCTTTTCCCTCGCCGTCCCCTGACTGCGTTACATTCGCCGCAATTCGATCTCGCGGCTATCGCGAGCTCTGCCGCCAAGGCAGTGAAAGGACGGCTACCAATGCCCGAGGGTTACTGCGTCAAGGAGCGAAAGAAGGTCGAGATCAAGGACGCCAAACAGGTGACGATGAAGAACGGTCGCCCGGCGATCCAAGGCACGTGCCCCGACTGCGGCACGAAAATCTTCAAGATCGGAAAAATGGAGTAGCCGCAGCCTGAACCTGCGTCAGCGGGCATTCGTAACCCGAGACGAATGCCACCTGGCGCGCTGACAGACGAGCGGGACGTACGCGAGGCCTACGCCGCCCACGCGGCAGAGCTGTACGGCTTCGCGGTTCGCTCGCTCGCCGACCCCGGCCTCGCCGAAGAGGCCGTGCAGGAGACCTTCCTGCGGGCCTGGCGGGCCGGCGAGCGCTTCGACCCCCAGATCGGCTCGCTGCGCACCTGGCTCTTCGCGATCCTGCGCAACGTCGTGATCGACCTCGGTCGTGCCCGCTCGGTCCGGCCAGGCGTCGCCGAGGGCGGCATCGAGCCCTCGGTCGAGCCCTTCGACGAGGCCCTTCTTTCCTGGCAGATCGAGGAGGCAATGCGCAGGATCGGCGACGACCACCGTCGCGTCCTGGTCGAGACCTACTACCGCGGTCGTCCCTACGCCGAGGTCGCCACGGAACTCGGCGTACCGGAGGGAACGGTGAAGAGCCGCGTCTACTACGGCCTGCGCGCGCTGCGGGTCGTGCTCGAGGAGATGGGCTATGAAGACTGACGGCTGCCGTCACTGGAAAGAGGAACTGGGCGTCTACGCGCTCGGGCACCTCTCCGACGAAGAGCGAACCGCCCTCGAGGCCCACCTCGAGGGCTGTCCCGCCTGCCGGGCCGAGGCGGACTCGCTGCTCGCCGTCTCGCGCCTGCTCCCCCACGCCGATCCAGAGCGCTTCGGCCCGGCGCCGCAGCCGCCGGCGGAGCTGGGCAAGCGGATTACGGCGACGGTCGGTGCCGAGCGGCGTTCGCGGCGGCGCCATCGGCGGCTGCGCTTCGGCCTCGGCTTCGGCGGCGCCGCGGCAACAGCGGCGGCGGCCGTGCTCGCGATCTTCGTCCTCTCCAGTGGCGAGAGCGGCGGGCCCGAGCAGCACGTCGCCTTCCGCTCACTGCCCTCCGGGGTGAAGATCGCGGCGGCGCTCGAGCCGCAGGCCTTCGGCACTGAAATCCGCATGTACGTGAGCGGCATCCGCTCCGGCACACTCTGCCGCGTCTACATGCGCGGGCCGGGGGGCCGCGACGTCTCAGCCGGCACCTTCCGCTACCGCTGGGGGGGCGACGCCTCGGCGGTGCTCAGCGCCGCGCTCGACCTCTCCCGCGCCAAAGCCCTCGTCGTCCACGCTGGCGACCGAACTTTCGTCGCGCCGCTGGACAGTGGCGGGACAGCACTTCGCACGCAATCCCAACAGGAGGAACCAACGTGAGAAAGACCCTTCCCGCCTTCGCCGCCCTGGCGCTGATCGCCGCCCTGGCGATTGCCGGCTGCGGAAGCAGCAGCGACAGCAGCAGCTCGAGCTCCGGCGGCACCTACGGCTCCGGCGAAGAATCGACCACCAAGCCCGCCGCCGCGAAGAGCGAAGGCGCACCGATCACCGTCGGCACGGCCAAGGGTGTGGGCAAGGTGCTGGTCGACTCGAAAGGCCTGACCCTCTACTACTTCCAGAAGGACCAGAACGGCGAATCCGCCTGCTACGGAGCCTGCGAACAGGGCTGGCCGCCGCTGACCACCGAAGGCGCACCGCAGGCCGGCGAAGGGGCGATGGCCTCGAAACTGGGCACGACCGAACGCAAAGACGGGACGATGCAGGTCACCTACGCGGGCTGGCCGCTCTACACCTTCGTCGAGGACAAGAAGCCGGGCGAAGACAACGGCACCGACAGCAAGGCCTTCGGGGCGTCCTGGTACCCGCTGCATCCCAACGGCGAAAAGGCCGGCCACTAAAGACGTCCTGATGGGAGGAGGCTGGTCGGTCTCCAGTCGAATTGACACCCCAGGAGCAGAGCTCCTGGGGTGAATGATGAGCGCGGCTGCGCCGCGCAATCACCGGAATGCTTTTCCGCCGCTTCGCGACATTCGACTGGAGACCGACCAGCCTCCTCTCCTCCACACGCTCCATAGAGATGAAGCTTCGAAAGCTGGGCGCAAAACCAGACGCTTCGAATCCAGCGTTGCGAAACCGAAGCTTGGAAAGCTTCGAGCGGGGTAGACGCTTCGAGCGGGGTCCCTTTAAAGCTTCGGGTGCTTTCGAGTGGGGATGGCGGGTGCGCCTCTGGGGGAATGTCGCGAAGCGGCCGCTGCACTCGTGCTTCTAGGCGCGGCGCAGCCGCGCTCTTCATTCGGAGCTAAGCGCGCGGAGCGCGCGTGCGACATAAATTCCCCCAGAGGCGCACCCGCCAGCCCCCACCCAAGCCGCTATGAGCGCTTGCGGGCGGAGATCGACGGCGGGACGAGCGCGCGGATCTCGGCGAGCAGCCGGACCGCGAGCTCTCCCGCCTCCTCTCCGGGTTGGGCCTGGCCGCCGGCGGGCTCAAAGAAACGAATCCGCAGCTTCGGACGCTTGGGAAAGCCGGTGAGGTCGGAGGTGCCCTCGATCGCAACACAGACGAGCTTTGCCTCGGGGACCTCAAGCGCGAGGCGGCCGACGCCGCTGCGCGCCCGCAGGACTTTGCCGCGCGAGCGGGTGCCTTCCGGGAAGACGCCGATGCAGGCGCCACGGCGCAGTTCCTCGATCGCCCGCGCCAGCGCCCCGGCGTCGCCGGCTTCGCGCTGGATCGGGATCTGACCCATGCCGTTGAGAATCGGGGAGAGACCGCGCACGTCCCAGAGTTCGGCCTTGGCCAGCGCTTTGATCTGGCGCCGGCGGATCGCCGAGATCCCGACCATCACCGGATCCCAGTGGCTGTCGTGATTGCCGACGACGAGGACGGGACCGCTCTCGGGGAGCACCTCCAGGCCCTCGGCCCGCAGGCGTCCCCAGAGTGCCACCGGCTTGCAGACAGCCATCGCCGTCCTGTACATCGGGCTTGGCTCCTTGGCGGGCTCGGATGGAGCAGTTGCGTCGGCCTGTGGTTTCGTCGAAGCCTCCATCGGGGAGCGGGACGCTATTCGATGCGCGGCCCACGGCAAGAACTCAAAGTGATCAATGTCACGCAGTTGGACGGGCTGGGGACCGAAGGTACTCGTCTCGCTTCCGCGCCACCACCCGCCTCGTCCCTCCCGGCTGTGTCGATCCCAACTATCTAAAGTGTCATCTGTGACGCAGAGGCCGCTCGAGCTTATCCTGGCTCGTAACCTGATGTCTGCGCTCTCGACCCCGGCCTTCCTGGTCGACGAGGGCGGGATCCTCGTGTTCTACAACGAGGCGGCGGGCACCCTGCTGGGCAAGCGCTTCGAGGAACTGGGCACGGTCAGCGCCGAGGAGTGGGGAGCGCTGTTCGGACCCTTCGGGGAGGGCGGCGAGCCGATCCCCTACGACGAGCTGCCGCTGGTGATCGCGGTGCGGGACGGGCGCCCGGCTCACGCCGACTTCGAGATCAGCTCGATCGACGGCACCCGCCACAGGGTCGAGGTCTCGGCCTTCCCGATCCTCACCGCGCACGGCTCGCAGGGCGCGATCGCGGTCTTCTGGCCGGCCGGCTCGCGCAACGGGGCGGGTCACTGAGATGAAGGTCAAGCTCTGGGGCACGCGCGGCTCGATCCCCTCCCCGGGGCCGGAGACGGTCCGCTACGGCGGCAACACCTCCTGCGTGGGGGTGACCCTCTCCGACGGCTCGCTGCTGGCGCTCGATGCCGGAACCGGCATCCGCAGCCTCGGGCTCGCGCTCGCCACCGAGCCGGCCCGGCTGCACATCCTGCTCACCCACCTCCACCTCGATCACATCCAGGGGCTGGTCTTCTTCGCCCCCGCCTTCCACGCCCAGACCGAGATCGTGATCTGGGGACCGGCCTCGCCCGAGGCCTCGTTGCGCGACCGCATCGCCCGCTACATCTCGGCGCCGCTCTCGCCGGTCGAGGTCCGCGAGCTGCCCTGCGACGTCTCCTTCCGCCACTGCCCGCAGAGCGAGTGGGAGATCGGCTCGGCGCGAATCAGCGCCGCCTCGGTCGCCCACCGCGGGCCGACGCTCGGCTACCGGATCGACGACGGCGACTCCTCCCTCGCCTACATCCCCGACCACGAGCCGGCCCTCGGGGCCGACCTCGACGCGCTCGACGAGGGCTGGATCTCCGGCCTCGGGCTGGCTCGCGACGCCTCGCTGCTGATCCACGACGGCCAGTACGCCGACGCCGAGTACCCCGACCACATCGGCTGGGGCCACTCCTCGCTCTCGCACGCGGTCTCCTTCGCCCGCCGCGCCAAAGCCGCGCACACCGTGCTCTTCCACCACGACCCGATGCACTCCGACGAGCGGCTCGACCAGCTCGGCGGCGAAGCGCGCGAGCGCTGGCTGGCGCTGGGCGGCCAAGAGGGCGAGATCGAGCTGGCGATGGAGTGCAGCGAGTACGAGCTGCCGGCACGGGCGGCAAGCGCCGCGCCTGCAAGTTAGTCACCTGAGTTAAACACCATGGTTCACCAGGTGCGGTACTCCCGCTACCCTGGCACGCGGGATGTCGTCGACCTCTGGCATCGACGCTGCTGTCGAGCGATCTGACCTGGTCAGGGACGCGCTGGAAACGGCGCGACGCGTGCATGCGGGCCAACTGCGTCGGGGCAGCGACGGCCACCCCTACATCGACCACCCGGTGGCGGTCGCTGAGATTCTGATCAAGCATCGCCACCCGGACGAGGTCGTCGCCGCCGGCCTGCTGCACGACGTGGTCGAGAAGAGCGAGATCGAGGTCGCCGAGCTGCGCGAGCGCTTCGGCGACGTCGTCGCCGACCTGGTCGAGGCTCTGACCGAAGACGAGGCGATCGCCGATTACGAGGAGCGCAAGGAGGAGCACCGGCGCCGGGTCGCGGCCGCAGACCCGGCGGCGCTGGCGATCTTCGCCGCCGACAAACTGACCAACGTGGCGATGCTGCGCGAGGCCTATGCGCTGATCGACGAGCGGGTCAGCGACGAACTCGCGGTCTCGCTCGACCTCAAGATCTACATCTGGGAGGCGGACCTGGAAATGCTCTTCGAGCAGGCGGCCGAGATGGCGCTGACCGACGAATTCGCCGATCAGATGGTCGGCCTCTGGGGCGACCGCTTCAAGGCCGTCGACTCCTCTCCAGACTGAAGCGCCGGCGCAGCGGCAGCACGTACCAGAGCACCACGAACATCGTGGCGGCGGCGACGCCGGTGACGATCGTCGTGGCGGCGGTGCCGAAGAGTACGTCGGTGATCAGGACGATTGCGCCGGTCATCGCCAGGGCGAGGAAGGAAAGGCCGGCGATCGTGAAACGGTTGGCGAGAAAGACGAGCTCGTGCTTCTGCTGCAGGTGGAAGGTCAGCCGGTGGTAGGCCGAGGGTGCGATCAGCAGCGCCGCCGACATCGCCGTGCAGAGCAGGGTGGCGAAGTACACGTCCTTCTCAAAGGGCGTGATCGTGGTGAAGTTCCGCTGGAACGGGACCGCGAGGAGGAAGGCGAAAAGGACCTGCACGCCGGGCAGGGCGACGCGCAGCTCCTGCAGCAGCTCGCTGAGATTGCGATCGAGGCGCGCATCCTCGCTCTCATCCCGTCCTGACGGCCGGTCCGTCACATCTTCACCATAGGCGAAGTGAGCACGTAGGATCGAGGCGCGATGGGACGACTGGCGGTGGTGCTCGGCAGCAACGTTCTCGGCCCGGGGGGCGCCGCGATCGCCTCTGCAGCGGCCGAGCACGGGGCCGCGATCGTGCAACGCCACGGCAGCGGCGCCTACCGGCTCCCACACGAGATCGATCACGCCGAAAACCTGCGTGCGCTGGTCGATGGAGGCTGCGACCGCGTGCTTGCGGTCGGCTCGGTCGGCTCGCTCAGCGCCGAGCTGCCGGTCGGCAGCCTGATCTGCCCTGACGACTTCATCGCCCTCCACCTCGGCCTCTCGATCTTCGACGACGAGCGCGCCCACCGCGCGCCCGGCTTCGACCCGACCTGGCGTGCCGAAGTCCTCGCCGCGTGGGAGGCCGGCCCGGCGGAGCTTCGCGACGGCGGCGTCTACTGGCAGGCGATCGGACCCCGCTTCGAGACCCCGGCCGAGATCCGGCTGATGGCCGCCCACGCCGACGTGGTCGGGATGACGATCGCCTCGGAGTGCATCGTCGCCGCAGAGCTCGGGCTCGCCTACGCTGCGATCTGCGTGGTCGACAATCTCGCCAACGGGATCGGGCCGCGGCCGCTGCAGATCCTCGAGCTCGAGGCGGCCCGCGCCGCCAACGCCCTGCAGCTGCACGACGGGCTGGCGGCGGTGCTGCCGCAACTGGGCGCGGTCGGGCCGTGAGCGGGACGGCGCCGCTGACGGTCACCGGCGCCGTCCTCGAGGGCGAGACGGTGGGGCTGCGCTGCGTCGATGGAGCGATCGCGGCCCTCGGTCCGGAGGTCGTCGCCGAGCCCGGCGACGAGACGATCGAGGCAGGCGGGGCGCCACTGGTCGCACCCCTCGTCAACGGCCACACCCATGCGGCGATGACGCTCTTCCGCGGCTTCGGCGGCGACCTGCCGCTGATGCGCTGGCTGCATGAGGTGGTCTGGCCGATCGAGGCAAAGCTGCAGCCGGAGGACGTCTACTGGGGGGCGCGCCTCGCCTGCGCCGAGATGATCCGCACCGGCACGACCCGCTTCTGGGACATGTACTGGCAGCCCGGCGCGACCGCGCGCGCCGTGCGCGACGCCGGACTGCGGGCGACGATCGGCGGGCCGCTCTTCGACGCCGATGGCAGGACCGCGGCGATGCAGGAGATGGCGCTCGCCAGCCTCGACGAGCTGTCCGGGTTCGGCCCCGAGATCGGCAGCGCCCTCGCCCCGCATGCGATCTACACGGTCAGCGAGGAGCTGCTGCGCTGGACGGCGGAGCTTGGCGCCGAGCGCGAGGTCCCGGTCCAGATCCACCTCTCCGAGACCGAGCAGGAGGTGAGCGAGTGCCTCGAGCGGCACGGACTGCGCCCGGCCGCCTACCTCGACCGGGTCGGGATGCTGAACGAGCGAACCGTCCTCGCCCACGGCGTCTGGCTCGACCGCGCCGAGCTCGAGTTGATCGCCGAGCGCGGCTGCACCGTCGTCGCCAACCCGGTCGCCAACATGAAGCTCGCGGTCGGCGGCGTCCTCCCCTACCCGGCGGCGCGCGAGGCCGGCGTCGCCGTGGGGCTCGGCACCGACGGGCCGGGATCGAACGACTCGCTCGACCTCTTCTCCGACCTGAAGACGTTCGCGCTGTCCCAGCGCCACGCCAGCGGCGACCCGACGGTCCTGTCCGCCGAAGAGGCCTGGCAGATCGCAACCGGCGCCCGCGCCCCCTCCTCGCCGCCGACAACTCCGAACTGCATCAAATTTTCAATCCAGCAGATAGAGAATTTGATGCAGTTCGCACTGGAGGGTCGGGGATTCGGGTCGGGGGTGCAGCTGACTTCCTGCTGCTGCGCGCTGGCTCGCCCGAGCTGAGCCTCGGCGACCTGTATTCCGACCTGGTCTACGCGGCCAGCGGTTCGATCGTCGATACGACCGTGGTCGCCGGCAAGGTGCTGATGCGGGACGGCGAGGTGCCCGGGGTTGACGAGATCGTCGCGCGCGCCGTGGAGCGCTCGAAGGGCCTCGGGATCGGCTGACCTGGATACCCCCGGGGGGTATTTGCTACGGTGCCCCCATGGCCGAGGTCCTGAGCACGATCGCCGAAGGAGTCAAGCAGTCCTTGCTGATGGCCTACGAGGTCTGGTGGGCGCTCGTGCTCGGCTTCGCGATCTCCGGAATTGTCCAGGCCTGGGTACCGCGAGAGCGGATCCAGGCGACGCTCGCCGGCGGCGGTCCACGGCCTATCGCCTGGGCAACCGGGCTCGGCGCAGCCTCCTCCTCCTGCTCCTACGCGGCGATCGCGATCGCCAAGAGCCTCTTCCAGAAGGGCGCCTCGGCCGCCTCCGCCCTCGCCTTCCAGTTCGCCTCGACCAACCTCGTCTGGGAGCTGGGCCTGGTGCTCTGGGTGCTGATCGGCTGGCAGTTCACGCTTGCCGAGTACGTCGGCGGCCTGATCATGATCGTGCTGATGTCGGTGCTGCTGCGCGCCTTCGTCTCACCGCGGCTGGAGGAGCGGGCGCGGGCCCACGCTCGGGAGGCGGACGCCAGCCACCAGCACGACCACGGCCAGGCTGGCGCGGAGCAGCCGGGCTGGCGCGAGCGCCTGTTCTCGGCCTCGGGCTGGACCGAGGTCGCCGCCAACTTCCGCGGCGACTGGCAGATGCTCTGGAAGGAGATCTCGATCGGCTTCCTGCTCGCCGGCTTCATCGGCCTGCTTGGCAACGACTTCTTCAACGGTCTCTTCATCAGCGGCGCTCCGGGCTGGCTGAACGCACTCGAGAACGTCATCGTCGGGCCGCTGATCGCGGTGCTCAGCTTCGTCTGCTCGGTCGGCAACATCCCCCTCGCGGCGGTGCTTTGGTCGGGCGGAATCAGCTTCGCCGGGGTGATGGCCTTCATCTTCGCCGACCTGATCGTGCTGCCGATCGTGCTCGCCTACCGCAAGTACTACGGCTGGACCTTCACCCTGCGGATCGTCGCGCTGATGCTGGCGACGATGATCCTGGCCGCGCTCGCCGTCGACGGCCTCTTCAGTGCCGCCGGCCTGATCCCGCAGACGCGGCCCAGCCGAGACGATGTCTTCGGCGCGGTCCAGCTCGACTACAAGCTGGTGCTCAACCTGGTCGGCCTGGCCGTCTTCGCGGCGCTCTTCTGGCTCAGCCGGCCGAGCCGGGCCGGTGCCGCGAGTTGCCCTGCGCACGAGTAAAGCCGCTGGCCAGGGGGTATAGGCTCGCCGCAAGTGCCCAGCGAAGCGGTCACCGACGAAGGGTCGAATAGCGGCGCCTCCGCCGTCCGCTACGAGGGCGCCACCAAGCGCTACGGCGACTCCTCCATGGCCGCGGTCGATGGGCTGACGCTGGAGGTTCCCGCCGGCGAGATCTGCGTCCTGGTCGGCCCATCGGGCTGCGGCAAGACGACCGCGATGCGGATGGTCAATCGCATGGTCGAGATCAGCGAGGGCGATGTCCTGATCGGTGGCGAGTCGGTGCGAAGCCGAGACGCGGCGAGGCTGCGGCGCGAGGTCGGCTACGTGATCCAGCAGGTCGGCCTCT
This sequence comes from uncultured Solirubrobacterales bacterium, assembly GCA_963702705.1. Lineage (GTDB taxonomy): Bacteria > Actinomycetota > Thermoleophilia > Solirubrobacterales > 70-9 > VRUE01. The sequence goes on along the minus strand of CAVPDR010000007.1, from coordinate 475,804 downwards.
TCCCTCACCGCACGATCGCCGAGAACATCGCCGCCGTGCCGCAGCTGCTCGGCTGGAAGAAGGAACGGACCGAGGCGCGGACGACCGAGCTGATCGAGCTGATCGGCCTCGATCCCGAGCTCGGGGAACGCTACCCGGTGCAGCTTTCGGGCGGCCAGCAGCAGCGCGTCGGCGTCGCCCGCGCCCTTGCCGCCGACCCCCTGGTGATGCTGATGGACGAGCCGTTCGGCGCGATCGACCCGATCAACCGCGAGCGCCTGCAGAACGAGTTCCTGCGCCTGCAGGCGGAGATCGGCAAGACCGTGCTCTTCGTCACCCACGACATCGACGAGGCGATCAAGATGGGCGACCGGATCGCGGTCATGCGCGAGGGCGGCAGGGTCGCCCAGTACGCGACCCCGGCCGAGGTCCTGATGGACCCCGCCGACGAGTTCGTCGAGGACTTCGTCGGCGCCGACCGGGCGCTGAAGCGGCTGGCGCTGATGCGGGTCTCCGACATCGACCTCTGGGAGGCGCCGCTCGCCTACGTCGGCCAGTCGACGGCCGAGGTGAGGGCGAAGCTCGCCTCGGCCGACGTCGAGGTCCCCTACCCCCTGCTGGTCGACAGCGAGCGTCGCCCGCTCGGCTGGCTCTCCGAGCGCGACCTCGGCGTCGATCTGGTTCCGAGCCAACCGGACTCGCCGCTCGGGCCGCTACTCGACCGCGACGACGTGATGCGCGATGCGCTCGCCGACCTGCTCCAGGGCGAGGCCCAGTACGCCGCCGTAACCGACCCCCAGGGCCGAATCGACGGCGTGCTCTCGGTCGAGATCATCTCCGAGTTCCTCAAATCGCCGGAGGCGAAGACCGAGGAGCACGGCGCGGTGGAGCGGCCGCATGGCTAGCCCGCTCACCGTCGCGGCGGTCGGCGAAGTCGGCAAGGGCTTCATCCACGAACGCACTGCCGAGACGTTGCCCTGCCAGGCGAAGCCAAGCCACCTCTTCTGCTGGGACTGGGCGAGTCAGCACATCGACCGCTACGGGACGCCGGCGCTGCAGCAGCTCGAACTCGTCGTGATCTCGGTCCTGCTCGGCTTCGCCGTCGCCTTCGCCCTGGCTCTGCTCGCGCACCGCCGCCGCTGGCTGCGGCCACCGCTGCTGGCCGGGACGGGGGTCCTCTACGCGATCCCGAGCATCGCCTTCTTCCTGCTGCTCCTGCCGATTACCGGACGCAGTCGCGAGACGGCGGTCATCGCCCTCAGCGCCTACACCCTGCAGATCATCTACCGCAACGTCACGGTCGGCCTCGACAACGTCCCCGAATCCGCCAAGGACTCCGCCCGCGGCATGGGCATGACCGAGCGGCAGGTCCTCTGGCGGGTCGAGCTGCCCCTGGCCATCCCTGAGATCATCGGCGGCCTCAGAATCGCGACCGTCAGCACGATCGCGATCGCGACGCTGGCGGTGTTCGCCGGCGCCGGCGGCCTCGGCACCCAGATCCTCGGTGAAGGCAACCTCCGCTTCCCCACCACGATTCTCATCGCCGGCGGGATCGTGGTCGCGATGGCGCTCTTCTTCGACGCCATCCTGCTGACGATTCAGTACTTCGCGACACCCTGGCGCAGGGCGGTGGCATCGTGACCGCCGTGCCGCTGCTCGCCTCCTTTGGCGGGGCGTTCGAATTCATCTTCAGCCCGCAGACCTCGAACGTCACCGGCGGCAAGAGCGTCGGCGGCCTCGACCAAGTCATTGAACTGACGCTCAACCAGCTCGAAATTACGCTGTTGGCGTTGGCGTTGGCGCTCGTGATCGCACTGCCGGCCGGTCTCTACTTCGGCCACCGGGGGGCGGGCGAATTCGTCGCCCTCGGCATCGGCAACGCCGGGCGCGCGGTGCCCGAGCTGGCGCTGATCGCCCTGATGGCGGCGGTCGTCGGCGTGGGACTGCTCAACCTCACCGTCGCCTTGGCAGTCCTCGGCATACCTCCGATCCTCACCAACACCTTCGTCGGCGTGCGCGAGGTCGACCGCTCGAGCATCGACGCCGCTCGCGGGATGGGCATGACCGAGTTCGAGATCATCCGCAAGGTCGAGACCCCGATGGCCATCCCGAGCATCTTCACCGGCATCCGCACGGCGACGATCAACATCGTCGCGACGGCAACTATCGCGCCGCTGGCGGGCGTGGCCACGCTCGGCGAATTTATCCTCGGCGAAAACGTCTACGGCACCAACGGAGTCTTGGCTGGGGCGATCATGGTCGCGCTGCTCGCCCTTGCGCTCGAGTTCTCCCTCGCCGCCCTGCAGCGCCTGCTCACCTCAAAGGGACTGAAACTGAAACCCGCTTGATTTTTGGCCAAGCAATGAAAGAGAGAGGAATCAAATGAGGACCAAGTCCACTCGTCTGCGGGCAGCCGGGGCACTGCTGCTAGCGCTCGCCCTCAGCCTCACCGTCGCAGCCTGCGGCAGCAGCAGCGATGACAGCAGCTCGTCCGCAGCAGAAGAAGGCAACGGCGCCGGTGCGATCGTCTCCAATCCAGAAAACGGAAAGGTCAGCCTGACGATCGGCTCGAAGAACTTCCCCGAACAGGAAATCCTCGGGGAAATCTATACGCAGGCTCTGGCCGCGGCTGGGTACAAGGCGAAGAGCGACCTCAGCCTCGGCTCCGAAACGGTCGCCCACAAGGCGGTCAAGTCCGGTGCCGTCTCGGGGTACCCGGAGTACGCGAGCACCGCGCTGACCTCGTTCTTCGGCCTTGAACCCGAAGAAGTCCCCTCCAGCGCGAGCCAGGCGTGGAAAAAGGCAGAGGAAGAATTCGCGAAGGAAGGGCTCGTCGCCTTCGAACCGACCCCGTTTGCCAGCGCCAACGCGGTCGGCACGCTGAAGAAGACCGCCGAAAAGTACGACCTCGAAGACGTCTCCGATCTCGAAGGGGTGTCGGAAAAACTGTCCCTCTACGGCTCGCCCGAGTGTCGCCAGCGGATCGACTGCCTCGCCGGGCTTGAAGAACTGTACGGGCTCAAATTCAAGTCATTCCATCCCGTGGATATCAGCCTGCGCTACACGGTGCTCGAAAAGGGACAGGCCGATCTCTCGATCCTCTTCACCACCGACCCGCAGCTCTCGGCGGAAAAGGACAAGTTCGTCATCCTCGAAGACGACAAGCACGTCTTCCCGGCGGGCAACGTCATCTTCGTGACCTCTCCCGCCGTGGTGAAAAAGGCGGGCCCTGACTACGAAAAGACCATCATCGCGGTGCAGAAGGGTCTGACGCTGCCGGTGATGCAGGAGCTGGACGCGCGGGTCGAACTCGAAAAGCAGACGCCTAAGGAAGCGGCGGCGGCTTATTTGAAGTCGGCTGGGTACGTCGACTAGGTCGTGCAGCGCCGGCGAGAGGGGTTCGCCGGACAAAAGCGGGGAGTGTCCGGCGAACCCCTCTCGCCGGCGCTCCTCGCGCTCGCCCAGGGACCCGTCGTCCGGCAAGCCGACCACGCTGTGGCGGCTTGGAGCTACGAAGGGTCAGGCCGCCGCCGGTTCTCGCTGCGTTTTGGCTTGCTCAGCTCGGGCTCGGATTCGGGCGAAGCTTATGTGGGCGGCGTAGGCGGCTGAGAGGCCGGTTATTCCTGCTAGGAGGAGGGCGATGCGGGGGTCGTAGGCCTCTGAGAGCCAGCCGGTTAGGGGGCCGCCGATTGGGGTTGAGCCGAGGAAGACGACGGAGTAGAGGGCCATTACTCGGCCGCGCATCTCGGGGGCGACGGCGAGCTGGAGGGTTGAGTTGATCGTTGCTGCGAAGGTCACCGCGGCGGCGCCCAGCAGGGCCAGCATCGGGATCTCCAGCGCCAGCGAGGGCATCGCCGCCGAGAGCAGGGCGCTGACGCCGAAGGCGAGCGCGCCACCGGCGATCAGGCGCGGGCCGGTGCGGCCGTGGGCGCCGTTGACCAGCGCGCCGGCGATCGAGCCGACACCCATCGCCGAGACCAGCACCGCGTAGGCGCCAGCGCCGCCGTCGAAGCTGAACCTGGCCAGCATCGGCAGCACCACCTGGAAGTTGAAGCCAAGCGTCCCGACCAGCGCCATCAGCGCCAGCGGCACCATCAGCTCGGGGGTACGGGCGACGTAGCGCAGGCCAGCGCGGATCGCTCCGGGTTCGCGACTGGCGACCGGCGCACTGTGCAGCCCGCGCGGGTCCATCCCCCAGAGGGCGGCGATCATCGCGATGAAGGTCAGCGCGTTGAGGGCGAAGCAGGGGACGACACCGAAGCCGGCGATCAGCAGGCCGGCCAGCGCCGGGCCGACGATCCGCGCCGACTGGACGATGACGCTGTTGAGGCTGACCGCGTTGACGACGCGGTCGGGGCCGACCATCTCGATCACGAAGCTCTGCCGGGTCGGGTTGTCGACGGCGTTGACCGAGCCCATCGCAAAGACGGCCAGGTAGACCATCCAGGGAGCGGCGGCGCCCGTCGCCGTGACCGCGAAGAGGCCGACTGCGGGGATCGCCATCAGCCCCTGGGTAACGATCAGCAGCCGCCGCTTCGAGAACCGGTCGGCGAGCAGGCCGCCCCAGGCGCCGATCAGCAACATCGGCAGGAACTGCAGCGCCGTGGTCAGGCCGACGGCGATGCCGCTGTCGGTGAGGCTGAGGACCAGCCAGATCGCCGCCACCGTCTGCATCCAGGTGCCCGAGAGGGAGATCAGCTGGCCGGCGAAGTAGCGTCGGTAGTTGGGGACTTCGAGCGAGTTGAAGGAGCGTCGCAGGGCCGCGCTCAACCCTGCTCATCCTCCCGCATCCGCTCGAGGATCTCGGCCGCACGCTCCAGCGCTTCGACGTCGGCGGCGGGAAGGTCGCGCATGCGCTTCGCCAGGTAGGCGTTCTTGCGCCCGCGCAGGCGCCGCAGCCGCTCGCGGCCGGCGCCGTTGACGCTGACAAGGAAGCTGCGGCCATCGGCCGGATCGGGCGTGCGCGCGACCAAGCCCTCCCTTTCGAGGCAACCAAGCGTGCGGGTCACGGTCGGCCGCTTGACCCGCTCGATCGCAGCCAGCTCGCTCGGCGTCAGCGGGCCATGGCGCTCGATCGTCGCCAGCGCCGCGGTCGAGGTCGGCGTCAGGCCCGTCGCCTCGGCGGCCGCCTCCTGGCGCAGACGACGCGCCGTGCGCACGATCGCCATCCGCAGCCTGGCGGCCGAATCGGTGAGGAGTATGTCGGCTGACTTCGGTGTCATTGATTAGCTGTGGTAATTAGTTTAGCAAACTATCTTTCAGCACGCCGACGGGGCATTGATCACTTAGGCACACTGAAGCGATCGGGTAATTATTAGGTAGCGTTGGGGCCGTGAGTGAGGCAGCGATCAGTGTCAGGGGGCTGCGCAAGTCCTACGGCGAGCACGAGGCCGTGGCTGGGATCGATTTCGAGGTCGCCGCCGGCGAAGTCTTCGGCTTCCTCGGCCCCAACGGCGCCGGCAAGACGACGACGATCGAGATCCTCGAGGGCTACCGCGAGCGCAGCTCCGGCGAGGTCGCCGTACTCGGAGTCGACCCGGACCGGCCGACCCGCGAGTGGCGCAACCGGGTCGGCCTCGTCCTGCAGGAGTGCGAGCTCGACCCGCTCTGGACGGTGCGCGAGGCCGTCTCCCTCTTCGCCCGCTTCTACGAGGCGCCGCGGCCGGTCGAGGAGACGATCGAGCTGGTCGGGCTCGCCGAGAAGCGCGATGCTCGCATCGCCACCCTCTCCGGCGGCCAGAAACGGCGCGCCGACGTCGCGATCGGGATCGTCGGCGACCCCGACCTGATCTTCCTCGACGAGCCGACCACGGGCTTCGATCCGACCGCGCGGCGCGAGGCGTGGAACATGATCGAGGGGCTGAAAGAGCTCGGCAAGACGGTCTTCCTCACCACCCACTACATGGACGAGGCCCAGCACCTCGCCGACCGGGTGGCGATCCTGCGCGACGGCCGCATCGTTGCCCAGGGCCGGACCGGGGAGCTCGGCCAGAACATCGGCCGCCGCACGGTGATCGGCTTCACGATGAGCAACGGCCTCGGGGTCGAGGACGTACGGGCGCGGATATCCGCCCCGGTCCAGGTCTCCGGCAACCAGGTCGAGGTCGAGACCGAGCGCGCCCAGGCCGACCTCTACCTGCTGCTCAGCCTCGCCGAGGAACGCGGCGCCAGCCTGGACGAGCTCGAGGTGCGGCGACCGAGCCTCGAGGACGTCTTCCTCGAGCTGACCCGCAGGGAGGGGACGTGAACGACCGCAGCATCGTCCTCGCCCAGGCGCGGATGGCGATCCTGGTCGCGCTGCGCACGCCGCGCACGATCATCTTCACCGCCGCCTTCCCGCTGATCCTGCTCGTCCTCTTCAACTCGCTCTTCAACCACGGCGGCACCGACACAACAACGCTCCCCAACGACATCAAGGTCAGCGCCCAGGCCTATTTCACCGCCGGCATCGTCGCCTACGCGGTCGCCCTCTCGACCTTCACCACCCTCGCCGTCTCGCTCACGACCCAGCGCGAGAACGGCCAGCTGAAGCGCTACCGCGGCACGCCGATGCCGCCCTGGACCTTCATCGCCGCGCAGATCGTCCGTGCCAGCGCCCAGGCGCTGTTCATGGCCGCGCTGCTGCTGGCAGTTGGCGCGCTCGCCTACGGCGTCCCCGTCCCCGGCTCGACCTTCCCCGCCTTCATCCTCTGCGTGATCCTCGGCACCGCAACCTGCTGCTCACTCGGCATCGCCCTGACCGTCTTCACCCCGACCCCGGACGCCGCCTCGACGATCGCCCCCTTCACCGTGGTCATCCTCGCCTTCTTCTCCGGCATCTGGATCCCGGTCGACCAGCTGCCCCAGTGGCTCGAAACGCTGGGCAAACTCTTCCCCCTGTACCACATAGCACTCGGCCTGCAGACCACCCTCTCCCCCAACGCCACCGGCAGCGGCCTCGACGGCGAAAACATCCTCATCCTCGCGATCTGGGCCCTGGCCGGAGCGAGGATCGCCAGCCGCCGCTTCCAGTGGGAGCCGCAAGCGGGAAATAGCTGAGTGACACGAAAGTGTCACCTCACTGTGCCAACTGAGTAACACCCACCTGAAACGCGATTCTCGCCATTAGCATCGCCGCAGGAGGGTGATGCAGGTGGGTGGCCTGCAGCTGGATGACACCCAAGCTGTCCGATAACCACGGATCCGGTTCGAGTCCGGCGCCCTCCGCAGAAGATCCAACAGAGCGGGTCGGGTCAGGTGGTAGCCTCAGCGGTGGGTGTCAACCAGCTGCAGGCACCAGCGGGGTGGTTCCCCGCGTCACCAGACTCGACCCGCTCCGGCGGGTCTTGTCGTTTCTGTGGCCACTCGCTCTTAGAATCCGCTCTCTATGGCCGAGACGGCACAGCAGACAATCGCTTCGCAGCTGCAGTGGCAGGCAGACGCCTGCAGGATGATCGGCTCGGAGCTCTACGCTGGCCTGCTCGAACGGGCGAGGGCCGACGTGGAGGCACTGGGACCGACCTGGGAGGTCCTGCGCGGACATGAGGGCGATCCGCGATTCTCGGTTCTCGGCCTTCGCCTGCTGGGGGCCGCTAACCGGCTCGCCTTGACCGGGCGGGAGCCTGGCCTGGCGAGCGCCTACCGCGACGGGCACGTTGCCGAGGCATGGGAGCAGCTGCGAGACGTGCTGCGGCGCAACGCCACCGAGTTGCGCGGCTCGCTCGGCCAACCTGTGCAGACAAACGAGGTCGGCCGCTGCGCCGCGCTCCTGTTCGGCTTCCTCGTTGTGGCCGCCGAGACAGGGCTGCCCCTTCGACTCCTGGAGGTGGGCGCCAGCGCCGGCCTCAACCTGCGCTGGGACCGCTACCGGTATCGGGCAAACGGCTTCGAGTGGGGGCCGGACGAGTCACCAGTTGAGCTCGCATTCGAGTTGGACGGCAAACAACCGACTGCCGTTCCTCCCAACCTCGAGATCGCCAGCCGAGCCGGCTGCGACGCGGCTCCGATCGACCCGACCACCGCTGAGGGCCGCCTCACCCTCTTGACCTACGTCTGGCCCGACCAGCACGATCGGATCGCCCGCATGCGGGCCGCGCTCGAAGTGGCCGATGACCTACCCGTCTCGCTCGACCGCGAGGCCGCGGCCCCTTGGGCCCGACGCATGCTCGCCGAGCGGGTGCCCGAACAAGCCACCGTGATCTACCACTCGATCGTCAGCCAGTACCTGAGCGACGAAGAACGAACGACTCTGTTCGACAGCATCCGAGATGCCGGCGAGCGCGCCGACGCTGACGCCCCGCTCGCCTGGCTGAGGATGGAGCCCAACGACGATCGCGCCGACCTGCACCTGACCCTCTGGCCGGGGGGCGAAGACCGTCGTCTCGCCCGGGTCGGCTATCACGGCAGCCCGGTCGAGCTGCTGTAGACCTCTAGTAGCGGTAGTGGTCGGGCTTGTAGGGGCCCTCTACCGGGATTCCCAGGTAGGCGGACTGGTCGGCGGTCAGCTTGGTGAGGTCGACGCCGAGCGCCGCGAGGTGCAGGCGCGCCACCTTCTCGTCGAGGTGCTTGGGCAGGACGTAGACCTGCTTGGCCTCGTACTCCTCGGCCTTGCTGAAGAGCTCGATCTGGGCGATCACCTGGTTGGTGAAGGAGTTCGACATGACGAAGCTGGGGTGGCCGGTTGCGTTGCCGAGGTTGAGCAGGCGTCCCTCGGAGAGGAGGACGATCGAGTGGCCGTCGGCGAAGCGCCACTCGTCGACCTGCGGCTTGATGTTGATCCGCTCGACGCCGGGGTGGGCTTCGAGGCCGGCGACGTCGATCTCGTTGTCGAAGTGACCGATGTTGCCGACGATCGCGTTGTGCTTCATCCGCGCCATGTCCTCGGCCGTGATGATGTCCTTGTTGCCGGTGGCGGTGACGAAGATGTCGGCCGTCTCGACCACGTCGGCGAGCTTGCGCACCTCGTAGCCCTCCATCGCCGCCTGCAGGGCGCAGATCGGGTCGATCTCGGTGACGATCACGCGGGCGCCCTGGCCGCGCAGCGAGGAGGCGCAACCCTTGCCGACGTCGCCATAGCCGCAGATCACCGCGACCTTGCCGCCGATCATCACGTCGGTGCCGCGGTTGATCCCGTCGACCAGCGAGTGGCGGCAGCCGTAGAGGTTGTCGAACTTCGACTTGGTCACCGAGTCGTTGACGTTGATCGCCGGGAAGAGCAGATCGTCGGTCTCGGCCAGCTGGTAGAGCCGGTGGACGCCCGTCGTCGTCTCCTCGGTGACCCCCTGGATCGCCGCTGCGACGTTGGTCCAGCGCTGCGCGTCCTCGCCCAGGGAGCGTTGCAAGGTTTCGAGGATGATCTTGAACTCGCCCGACTCCGCCGTCTCGGGATCGGGAACGGCGCCGGCCTTCTCGAACTCGACGCCCTTGTGGACGAGCAGCGTCGCGTCGCCGCCGTCGTCGAGGATCATGTTCGGCCCCTCGCCCTCCGGCCAGAGCAGCGCCTGCTCGGTGCACCACCAGTACTCCTCCAGCGTCTCGCCCTTCCAGGCGTAGACTGGGATACCGGCCGCGGCGATCGCGGCGGCGGCGTGGTCCTGGGTCGAGAAGATGTTGCAGCTGGCCCAGCGCACCTCAGCCCCGAGCGCGACCAGTGTCTCAATCAGCACCGCCGTCTGCACCGTCATGTGCAGCGAGCCGGTGATCCGAGCGCCCTTGAGCGGCTGGGAAGCGCCGAACTCCTCGCGCGTCTGCATCAGGCCGGGCATCTCGACCTCGGCGAGCGCGATCTCCTTGCGCCCGAAATCGGCGAGGCCGATGTCGGCGACCTTGTAGTCCTGAGTGGCGGTGCTGGTAGTCATCGAGTGCGCGTCTCCTGGTCGATTGCTTGCCCGACCATGGTACGAAGCCGCAAGCGAGCGCGTCCGGAGACCCGGAAGTCGAGGTCTGACGCGAAGCCCGGCGCAGGGCCCGAAGCGCGGTGCGCGCCTAGATGAGTAGTTCCACGACTCAGGCCACGTAGTCGACCAATGCCCGGCTGGGGCGCCCGAGTTCGTAGTTGAGCGAAACCGCCGCGGCAAGCGCAAGGAAGCGGCTCGCGATGCGAGCCCGCAACCCACGCAAGGTGCGGGCGCCGTGGCGCTCGAGGGCGAGGATGTCCTTAGCGGTCCAGTAGATCGACTCGATCCGCTGGCGCAGCGGCGCCAGGTGCAGAGCGCCGTCGGGCTCGTCTTTGCGGGCGGGCCGGACGATGGTCGCGCCGAGGGCGGCAGCATCGGCTTCGAAGTCGGCGCCGGCGTATCCCTTGTCGCCGAGGATGGTGATCGGCCCTGAGCGGTTGACCCGCTCCAGCAGCCGCAGGCAGACCTCGCGCTCTCCTTCCTTGGGCGAGGTCAGCGCCATCGCCCGGGGCGTGCCGTCGGGCGCCATCAGCGTGTGCAGACGCAATCCCCAGAAGTAGCGGCTGTGGCTGGCGCAGAAGCCGTAGTCGGCGGCGTCTGAGAGCGCCCCGCCGAGGCTGTTGGCCCCGGCTCGCTTGACCGTCTCGCGCGAGCGGGCGCACTCCACCGGCGTGGAGTCGACGAGCAGCAGGTCGTCGTGCCAGCCGGGGCTCTGGGCGGCGAAGGTCGCGCTCATCGCCTCGATCGTCTCGGTCAGCCGCTCGCGGCGCTTGTGGAAGCCAGAGCGCTTGGTGAGCGCCGGGAACAGGTGGCGCAGACGCTTGCAGGCGATCCGCACGAAGCGCTCGTCAGAGCCAACGCCCATGATCGACTGCGCGACGCAGAGCGTCACGACCTCCGCGTCGGTCAGTCTCCTACGGGCGTTCTTCTTGCCTTCGGGCAGGAAATCGTCGGCGGTGCAGAACACCGCAGTGAGCAGCAGGTCGAGGTCGGCGAGCATCGAGGCCCCCTTCGGGTCGGCGCTGATAATTGAGCACCGCCGACTTCGACCCTGTTGCTTATCTCCCCTGCGAGGCGCTCTTCGGCGTCGCGGTCGTGGAACTACTCATCTAGACGACAAACGCGCCCAGGGCGCCGCCCACCTCAGCCGCGCTCAGCGGGCCGAAGCGAAGGGTCCAACCACCATCCAGCTCCTGGCGCAGCGAGTGACGCACGCGATCTCGCTGCAGGGCATCCGCATGTCGATCGGCCCTGTCGTAGCCGCTCGCGCCCTGGAAAGTCGCGTCGAGCCCATACCGACCGTCGTCCATCGGCCAGATAGCGATTCGATCCGGAACCGGCCCCGCTTCCGACGGCAGTGCTGAGGCGTCCATCGTGAAGAGATCGGACGGACTCGATTCCGACTTGAGCCGGCCGCCCCCGCGGCCCGCAGGTGCAACGCGGGTAGGCACCGGGGGATAGGTGTCGAATCAGACCCGGATGGCCTCTAAGGCACAGCCGGAGCTCACTGCATACCCGCCCGGGATGGACGCTCGCAGCACGCGGGTTGCCGAACGGCTGAACACGCCGATGCTGATCGCGGCGGCGCTGACGCTGCCGATGGTGGCGATCAGTGAGTCGCACCCTGGAGGCGTGTTGGAGGACGTCGCCCGCGTCCTCAACTGGGTCACCTGGACCGCCTTCGCGATCGAGCTGGTGGTGATGCTCGCCGTCGTTCCGAATCGCCGCGCCTGGCTGCGCCACCACCCGCTCGACCCCTTCCTCGTCATCTTCACCCCGCCGATCCTGCCGGCCGGCCTGCAGGGCCTACGCGTGCTGCGGCTGCTGCGGCTGACCCGACTGCTGCGGCTGGCGCAGCTCTCGCGTGAGGTCTTCTCGCTGCAGGGGCTGCATTACGCGATGTTCCTCTCCGTCCTCACGGTGGTCGGCGGCGGCGCCCTCTTCGTCGCCTTCGAGAAACACTCCCAGCACCTCAACGACTGGCAGGGGATCTACTGGGCGGTGACGACGATGACCACGCTCGGCTCCGACATCTACCCGACCACGACCGGCGGTGAAATCGTCTCGGTGGCGATCCTGATCGTCGGCATCGGCTTCGTCGCCCTGCTCACCGGCGCCTTCGCCCAGCGTTTCCTCAGCCCGGAGATCGCCGAGGTCGAGCAGGAGCTCGAGGCCGAGCAGGTGAGCGCCGAGCAGGTCGCGATGCGCGAGCTGCTCGGCGTGCGCGAACAGCTCGAGGCGCTCGAGCTGGCGATGCAGCGGCTCGTGGACGAACGGACACCGAGCTGAGCGGCGTGGCTCAGTCCTCGTCGTCGTAGTCGGCGATCTTTGCCTCGAGCTCGCTCATCACCTCGGGATCGCGCAGCGTGGTCACATCGCCCAGGGCGCGGCCCTCGGCGATGTCGCGCAGCAGCCGCCGCATGATCTTGCCGGAGCGGGTCTTCGGCAGTTCGTCGGCCCAGACGATCCGCTTCGGGCGGGCGAACTTGCCGATCCGCTCGGCGACGACCTCGCGGATCCCCTCGACCAGATCGTCGCTCGGCTCGATGTCCCCGCGCAGGGTGACGAAGGCGCAGATCGCCTGGCCCGTCTGCTCGTCGGACTGACCGATCACGGCCGCCTCGGCGACCTTGGGGTGGGCGACGATCGCCGACTCGACCTCGGCGGTCGAAAGACGGTGGCCGGAGACGTTGACGACGTCGTCGATCCGCCCGATCACCCAGAAGTAGCCGTCCTCGTCCTTTCGAGCGGCGTCGCCGACCAGGTAGGTCTCCTTGCCGAAGCGCGAGAAGTAGGTCTCGATGAAGCGGTCCTCCTCCTTGTAGAGGGTGCGCAGCATCGAGGGCCATGGTCTCGTCAGGATCAGCAGCCCCTGGCCCTGCCCAACCGGCTCGCCGTCGCCCTCCCCCACCACCTCGGCGGCGACGCCGGGGAACGGCCGCGTCGCCGAGCCCGGCTTGGTCGCGGTAATCCCCGGCAGCGGCGTGATCATGATCGCGCCGGTCTCGGTCTGCCACCAGGTATCGACGATCGGGCACTTTTCCGCGCCGATCACCTTGTGGTACCAGAGCCAGGCCTTGGGGTTGATCGGCTCGCCGACCGAGCCGAGCAGGCGCAGCGAGGAGAGGTCCGACTCGGCGGGGATGTCAGCGCCCCACTTGATGAAGGTGCGGATCGCGGTCGGCGCCATGTAGAGGATGGTCACCCCGTAGCGCTCGACCAGCTCCCACCAGATCCCCTTGCTCGGGTAGTCCGGCGCGCCCTCCCACATCACGCTGGTCGCGCCGTTGAGCAGCGGCCCGTAGACGATGTAGGAGTGGCCGGTGACCCAACCGACGTCCGCCGCGCACCAGTAGACATCCTCCTCTGGCTTCAAGTCGAAGACGTAGCGGTGGGTGGCGGCGACGCCGGTCAGGTAGCCGCCGGTGGTGTGCAGGATCCCCTTCGGCTTGGCGGTCGAGCCGGAGGTGTAGAGGATGAAGAGCGGCTGCTCGGCATCCATCGGCTCGGCCGGGCACTCGGGGTCGGCGGCCTCGAGCAGCTCGTCGTAGAAGCGGTCGCGGCCGTCGCGCATCGGGCAATCGATCCCCGTGTGGCGGACGACGACGATCGCCCCCAATGTCTCCAGGTCGCCGAGGTGCTCGTCGACCTGGGGCTTGATCGGCGCCACCTTGCCCTTGCGGCGGGCGCCGTCGACGGTGACCAGCGCCTTCGCCTCGGAGAACTCCATCCGCTCGCGTACCGCCTCGGCCGAGAAGCCGCCGAAGACGACGTTGTGCATCGCCCCGATCCGCGCGCAGGCGAGCATCGCGACGACGACCTCGGGGATCATCGGCAGGTAGATCCCGACCACGTCGCCTTTGTCGACGCCAAGCCCCTTCAGCGCGTTGGCGAAACGCTGCGTGTCGGCGAGCAGCTCGGCGTAGGTGACGTCGCGCTCCTCACCCTCCTCGCCGCGCCAGTGGTAAGCGACGCGCTCGCCGCGGCCGGCCTCGACGTGGCGGTCGAGGCAGTTGTAGGAAGCGTTGATCCTGCCATCGGCAAACCATTTGTAGAAAGGCGGGTCGGAGGCGTCGAGGCCTTCGCTCGGCGCCTCGTCCCAGTCGAGCAGCTCGGTCGCCTGGCGCTTCCACCAGGCCTCGGGATCTACCGCGGCCTCCTCGTAGATAGCAGGATCGCTCCAGAGCGCCGCTTCGCGAAACTCCGCCGGAGGCTCGAACCGCTCCACCTTCAAGAGGGCGCCGAGCTCCTGCTCCAGATCCGTGTTCACATCGCTTGCCATTCCGCTCCCTTCCTCGCCGCTACCCTGATCCCAACCGTAACCGTTTGCCCACCGATTCGATTGGGACCGCTCAAGTGCTCTTCCGCCAGATAATCCACGAGGACCTCGGCTGCGCCTCCTACCTCGTCGGCGACACCGCCTCCGGCGTTGCCGCCGTGGTCGACCCGCAGTGGGACATCGACCCCTACCTGCACCTGGCGCGCCTGCACGGGGTGCGGATCGAGCACTTGCTGGAGACTCACAACCACGCCGACCACGTCTCCGGCCACGGCCGCCTGGCGCGGGCAACCGGGGCGACGATCCACATCCACGAGCTGGCCGGGGCCGAGTACCCGCACGAGGCCTTCGCCGACGGCTGGGCCCTGGCACTGGGCGAGGGGGCGACGATCGAGGCGATCCACACCCCCGGCCACCGCCCCGAGCACACCTCCTTCCTGCTGCGCGACGCGGCCCGCGGCGACGACCCCTGGGCGGTGCTGACGGGAGACTGCCTCTTCATCGGCGACGTCGCCCGCCCCGACCTCGCGGTCGAGCCGCGCGAGGGCGCGGCCGACATCTTCCGCTCCCTGCACGGGCGCCTCCTGAAGCTGCCCGAGGAGACCGAGGTCTGGCCGGGCCACCTCGGCGGCTCGCTCTGCGGCAGCTCCGGGATCGACCTCAAGACCTGCTCGACGATCGGCTTCGAGCGCCGCCACAACCGCGCGCTCGAGTTCGAGAACGAGGCCGAGTTCGTCGCCGACGCGGTCGCCTCGATCGGCGCCAAGCCGCCCAACGTCGCCCACATCGTCTCGCTCAACCGCGGGCCGCTCGTCACCTCGATCAGCGCCCCCACGCGGCTCACCCCGCACGGCTTCGAGGCGGCGATCGCCGAAGGCGCCTTGGCGATCGACTCGCGCACCAACGAGCAGTTCGACGAGGCGCACATCCCCGGCGCGATCAGCGCCTCGGGCTACGACACCGGCTTCGCGACCAAGGTGGCCGAGATGGTTCCGGTCGAGGCCGAGCTACTAGTCGTCGCCGCCTCCGACGGCAACGAGCTCGAGGCAGCGGAGCTGCTGGCGGCGGCCGGCCTGCGCGTGCGCGGCTTCCTCGGCGGCGGCATGACCGCCTGGCGAGCGGAGGACCGGCCGGTGGAGCGGATTGAGGCGATCGACCTGGCCGAGCTGGCGCGGCGGCTCGAGCGCGACGACGGTCCGCTCGTCCTCGACGTCCGCAACGCCGCGGAGTACGCCGAAGGCCACGTCCCCGACTCGGTCCACATCCCCTTCGCCCAGCTCCGCAACCGCCTCGACGAGCTCCCCCGCGAGCGGCCGATCGCGACGATCTGCAAGGCCGGCAAGCGCAGCGGCCTGGCGGCCTCGATCCTGCAGCGCGAAGGCTTCGAGGACGTGGTCCACGTCAGCCGCGGCAACGCCGCGACCTGGCAACAGGCTTAGTAACCGGAGGGATGGCGCGCGACGAAGCCTTCTGGAGAGTCAACTGGGGACGAGTGCCAGCGCGGGCCGGGGCCGCCTACGGTGTCGAAGGCGAGGCCGGCGATGATCATCCAAGCGTGTTCGGCGTTGGCGTAGACGGTGATCCACTGGCCCGGGCCGGGTTCGCCCCAGGTCTCGAGGCCGGTCGAGTCGAGCGGGCTTTCGAGGAAGCCGCCGCCGTGCAGGGCGAAGCTGACCGAGCCCGAGCAGTCGTAGCCGGAATCTTCGAAGGAACCGTGGCCGCCACCCCAGATGTAGGGCGTGGTGGCGATCGAGTTGGCGGCTTCGATCGCGGCGGCAACCGCAGCCGGGGCCTCACTCGGCACGCTGGCCTGGCTTTCGGAGATGAAGTTTGCGCTCTGACCCGGGGTCAACGGAGCCGGGGTGCCGGTGACCGGCCCGGGTTCGCCGGTCGCGCTCGCGATCTGTTCTGAGATCGAGGCGAGGTTGTCGCTGAGCGCTTCTTCACGCGACTCGAGCGATTCCATCGTGGCGCGGCGCGCGGCCTGGGCTGACTTCAGTTCGGCGAAGCGGCTCTCGGCTTCTTCGCTGGCGGCGGCGACTTCGCGCTCCTTGACCGCAATCGCGTCGCGCGACTCTTTGATCTGCTTGCGCACCGCGGTCATCCGCTTGACCGTGGCACGCGCTTCGTCGCGCAGGCCCTTCACTCGGCCGGCGACGGAGTCGTCGTATTCCTGCACCTGGCTCAGGTACTCGGCGCGCGTCGTCACTTCCGACCAGCTGGACGAGTCGAGGACGACGTTGATCATGTCGGGGCTGCCGGCCTCGTAGATCGCGACGAGGCGCTGGCGCAACACGCCGAGAGCCCGCTGCAACCGGGCGCGGACCAAAGCCAGCCGGTGCTTGTCGGCCGCCAGCTTCCTGGTCGCACTGTCGAGTTCGGCTTGCTTCGCGTTCAGTTCGGACTGGACCGCGGCCTGCTGGCGGCGCAATGCCGAGACTTCGCCGATCATCGAGTCGATCGCCTTGTTCTGTTCGGCGATCGTTGCCGCCAGGGCGCTCGAGCTTTCGCGCACGTGGCTGAGCTTGCCTTGCGTCGCGCTGAGCTTTTCTTCCAGGTCCTTCGCCGGGGCCGAAGCGGCCACGCAGAGGAGGGCGAGAAGCAGCGCCGCGGGCAGCAGCAGCCGCCAAGAGTTACCGCGAAGGGGAACGCGCATCGGCGCCGCACGGTAGCGAAGACGCCGCCTAAATGTTAGGAATCGCTAATAACTTGCAAGATCGCGTGCAGAAATCCGCAATTTGGAGGGTTTCTGCAAGGGGTCCCGACGCACATCTGCAGGAGATGGATGCCGGTGCCCCTCCCCAAAACGCTCGGCGGGAGCCTCGCTTGAGTGTTTTGGAGAGGGCACCGGCATCCCAGCCAACTAAGCCAGCAACTTGGCCTTTGCCTTGTCGAACTCCTCCTGGGACAAAGCTCCCTTGTCCTTGAGGTCGTTGAGCTTGTGCAGTTCGTCGGCCGGTGAGGAAGCGTGGGCCTGTTCGCGGACGTACGAATCGAAGTGCTGCTTGGCCTCGGCCTGCGCCTTGATCGTGCGGTCGCGCATGCCGCTGCCGCGGGCGATCAGGTAGATAAGCGCGGTCAGGAAGGGGATGAAGACCAGGAAGAGGACCCAGGCCGCCTTCACCCAACCGGAGGTTTCGTGGTCGCGGAACAGGTCGGTGAGGATCGTGATCAGGATCCAGATCCAGATCACGAAGAAGAAGACCTCGAATGCGATGAGGAGGGCTTCCCCGATGTTGATGTCGGCAAACGGCAAGGCGGCGTCCTTTCGGTTGGTGAACGAGATCGCGGCCCAAACGCCGCACTCGGATGTTCACCAGGCTATGCCCTGTCCCTGCCTGCTGCATCCGTAATTTCCGCGAATCCGCTCGCGGGCTCAGCCGACGACGATCTTGCCGTGCATGAAGGGGTGGATTTCGCAGTGGTAGCGGAAGGTCCCCTTCTGTTCGAAGCGCACCGCGAAGGAGTCGCCGGGCTCGATGTGACCGCTGTTGAAGACGCCCTTGTCGGTCGCCGTGTGGGCGGTGCCGGATGAGTTCGAGAAGACGACCTTTGCGCCCTTGGCAACGGACAGCGTCGGCGGGTGGAATTCAAAGTGGCTGATATCGACCGTCTTGGCCCGGCTGGCTCGAGCCGGGCCTGACTGGGCGGCCGAGGCAACCTGGATCGCAAGCAGCGCCGCGACGAGAGCAACGACCAGAAGGGCGACAATCCGCTTCATCGGCCCGGTCTACGGCGCGATGCCCGGCGAGGTTCAAAGGCGCCGCGAAAAGAGCACCGCTGCGACCGCGGTAGCGAGGTTGAGGCTGGAGACGCCCGCCCGCATCGGGATCGCCAGGCGCTCGTCGGCGCGTGCAAGCAGCGCCTCGCTGAGTCCGTAGCGCTCGGTGCCGAAGGCGAGGATCGCGCGGGACGGGAGCTCGTGCGGTCCGGCGGCATCCCCCTCCGGGTCGATTGCGACGAGGAGACGGTCGCTTGCCGGCAGCTCCGCGAGGGGCGCCACGGGCAGGGCGAAATGCAGCCCGGCGGCGCCACGCAGGGCCTCGGGGTGCCAGGGGTCGTTGCCGCCGGTGGTGAGGACGGCGGCCGCGTCGGCGGCGGCGGCGACCCGCACGCAGGCTCCCATGTTCCCCATCGACCGCGGGTCCTCGAGCAGGACCACCGGCGCTGCTCGGCCGTCGGCCAGCACAGCGCCGAGGTCGACCGCCGGGCGGCGGGCGATCGCGATCACCCCGGTGCGGGGAGCGTGCGGCGCCATCCGGCCCAGAACCTCGGCCTCGACCGGCGTTGCCCTCTGCGCCAGCGAGCCGGCCAGATCTGGTGCGAGCTCGGCCGCCAAGCGCTCCAGTTCCTCGCTGTCGCTCGCCACCGCCTCGACCAGCTCGGCGCCGAAGCGCAATGCGTGCTTGAGCGCGTGGAAGCCCTCCAGGACCGCCAGGGTACGGTCGCGACGGGCGGATCGATAGCGCTGGACGAGGGCGTCGGTCACCGCCCAATCAAACCCGAATCAGCAGGCGGAAGGTGAGCCGACGTTCGCGGTCGCGTCGGTCTCGTCGACGAGCGTACGAAGAAAGGGGGTGATGTAGCGGCCGGCCACCTTGCCCTGCTGCAACGGCCACTGCGGCAGCGTGCTGAGGCTCGACGTCTCGCCGTGACCGCCGGTCGGGCGCCCGTACAGGTAGCGCGGCTCGCCGCCGGTCCAGAGCACGCCGCGGAAGATCGGATCGAACGACCGTGGGACCGAGCCAAGACCGAAATCGGCGACGATCGCTTCGGCCACGGCGTCGGCCTGCTGGGTCGCGACACCACCCTGCTTGACCGGAAAGGTGGTGACGTCGCCGGCGGCGTAGATGCGCTCCAGGCCAATCACCTTGCCGTGCTCATCGACCCGGACGAAGCCATCGGCATCGTGGGGGACGCCGCCGATCCGACGGCCCTCGAGACGTGGCAGGCTGATCACCGCATCGGCTTCGATTTCCTCGCCCGGGGCCACTCGCAGCCGTTCGGCCTCGAAGCGAACAGGATGGACACCGGCGACGAGCCCTATCCCCCGCTCCTCGAGCAGCTGTTCCATCTGCTTCCCGGCACGACGGCCGAACAGCCCCAGCGGGGAGTCCTCCGGCGTGACCACCGTGATCTCGGTGCCGTCGACGCCGGCCTTGTCCAGCGCGGTCGCGGCGAGCAGCGCCAGCTCGTAGAGCGGCAGCGCCCAGCCGCGGCCATCGGGCATGGTCAGGACCAGTCGGCGCAGCTCGCCGGCGCGCAGCTCGCGAATCACCTCCCCGATCTGACCTTCGTCCGCCGCGCCCCAGAAGGTCACCGCGCCGGGAACGCCCCAGACCATCCGCACGCCGCTCGCCACCAGAAGCTGGTCGTAGGGCACCCGATCGCCGTCGCGGGTGACCGCGAAGCGGTGCTCGGCGTCGACCGAAACGATCGCGTCGGCCTCGAACGAGGCGCCGCAGCGCCGCGCCAGCGTCGCCAGGTCGTAACGGAAGATCCGCGCCGCACCGTAGGGCTCGCCGACGGCAAAGGGCCTGAAGACGAACTCACGGCGCGGGTCGCGGAGGCTGACCTCGGCCCAGCCCATTGCGAGGTCGCGCAGGGCGAGAGCCGCCTCTACGCCGGCAATGCCACCGCCCGCGATCAGCACTCTTTGCTTGCCGCTGCGATGGCCGTCGCCTGCCATGCCATCGACACTAGGGCTGGGTCCGTACCACTCCATCCGCAGGAAGCCGCCGATCGGCTGCGGTTTTTCCGCTGACCGGCCGCGGCCCGACGCTTCAGGCGGCCGCGTTCCTCGACGCGTCGAGCGCTCCGATCACTTCGCGATCGGAGACCTGCGAAAAGTCGCGGTACCACTGACCGACCCCGTAAAGGCGGGGCGGGGCGGCGAGGCAGATGACGTCGTCGGCCTCTTCCCGCAACCGCGCCAGCACTTCGGGAGCGCAGACGGGCACCGCCAGAATCAGCCGCCGGGGCCCCTGGTGGGCGATCCCGCGCAGGGCGGCCGTATCGGTGACGCCGGTGGCCACCCCATCGTCGACGACGATGACGGTGCGGCCCCTCAACCTGGGGGGCATGCGGTCGCCGCGGTAGGCGACCACCCGCCGCCGCAGCTCCTCGCTCTCGCGGGCGACGATCGCGTCGAGCACCAGGTTTTCGACGCCGAGCACGGCAAGCGCCTCTGAGTCGAAGACACGGGTCCCGTCCTCGGCGATCGCCCCGATCCCGTACTCGGGGTTGTGGGGGGCGCCGAGCTTGCGCACGGCGAAGATCTCCAACGGCGCGCCGAGGGCGGTCGCCACCTCCTCGGCCACCGGCACTCCGCCACGCGGCAACCCGACGACGACGGGATGCTCGGCCGCAAGCGACATCAGCGGCTCGGCCAGAAGCCGGCCGGCCTCGCGACGATCGGCAAAGACGTCGCCACTCTCACCCGCCTCGCGAACTCTCATTCGTCGATTTTCTGCCCTTCGGATGCCGGATTCATCGGGGTATTCCCACTCCTGCCTTCGGCTTTCCCCCGATAGCACGCCGGCAAACGCGCGGCTGCGCTTAGGCCAGGTAATCGCCGTGCCTGTGCCGAGCAGGGCGGGTTGATGCCTCGTCGAGCCCATGTCTAGTCGCCGCCGTTTTCTTCGAGCAGGCTCGGGGCGAAGGACTTCGTCTTGCCTGCGCCCGCCAGGGCGAGTGGGTCGAGGCCGAACAGGTCCTCGTTTGAGCGGAGGATCGAGTACGGGTTGTACTGGGCGGCATCGGTGGAGCCCGGGGTGAGGAACGGCGAGAGGAGCAGGGCGCCCACGCGCAGCGGGTCGGCGGCCGGCGCCGGCGTTGTTCCCGACGCAGTCGCCGCCGGGTTCGCCGCGGCGAAGTCGACGATCAGCAGGCCGTCGGCCTTGTAGGCCGGCGAGGCGAGGATCTTCGGCACCCAGGCCGCGAGGAAGGCATCGGCGCCGGCGGCGCCTTCGGTCCCCCCCGGCGGGCACTGGCCGCTCGCGCCGGCGTTGCAGAGCGTCGGCGCGATGAAGGAGTAGTTCGGCGTCTTCCCGGTTTTGCGCAGGTCCGCCGTCAGCTGGTCGAGCGGCAGGTCGTTGGCCGAGCAGTCGCCGAGGTCGAGCAGCGAGTGGAAGTAGACGAAGGGGTTCTGCCGCGCCGCGTAGCCACCGGGCACGATCGTTTCGACTTCGTCGGGGCCGGGATGGACGCAGTTGGCCGGGCTGCCCGTCGTCGGGTCGACCATCCCGTCGACGTAGGCGCGCCAGGTCAGGCGGCTGCTGCCGAGCTGGTCGGCGAGGGTCAGCGTTTCGACCGGGTAGACGCAGCCGGAACCGCCGATGACGCCGCTCGAGCTTCGCTTTCGCACTCGGCGGGAACTCGGCGTAGGTCGAGCAGCCTGCCGTGGTCGACGCGTTCGGGGGCTGGCCGGCGAGGGCGGCGATCTGGTTGGGAAGATCGGCTTCGCCGAGCAGGGTGTAGTTGCCCAGCAGCTCGCCCTGCGGGCGCAGGGTCGCCGAGAGATAGGGCATCTGCGACTGCGCCCCGAGCGACTGTTCGTAGCCCGGGCTGGCGAGCGAGATGACGAAGACGTGCTTCACGGGGCCGGCTTCGGCTTCGGGGACCGCCGGGGTGGCGGGTTCCTTGGGCGCCGGTTCGCTTGCCGGGCCGCTCGCCGCCGGAGCGGGAGCGTGTTCCGGCGAAGCGAGCGGCCCGCCGGCCGAAGACGCCGAGCCGCTCGGGACGGGAGCGGACGATCCGGCACCGGCGGGGGATCCACCCGGAGCCGGCGTGGCGAGGGCCGGAGTGTTGTCGGAGGCGAGGCTGCGACCGATCAGCGCCGCCAGGGCGCCGCTGCCGCCGGTGCCGGTCATCGCGCTGGCGACGATCGCCGACGTCGCGACCACCGAGGAGGCGACGAGCAACCCGAAGCGCTTGCCGGTGAGCGTCGCGGCGGCGGCCATCGCGCGTCGCATTGGCCCCAGGATCGCCGCCTTCACGCAACCACCTCCGCCGAGATGAGGGAGTGACCGCACTGGGCGCAGAAGCGGACCCCGTGGCCGTACGGGGAACCGCAGCTGGGGCACATCCCGGCCGCGTCGGAGCGTTCGAGCTCGAGCACCCGCTCGACCGAGAGCAGTTCGGCGTCGACCCGCTGCAGCTCAGCCGCCTTGCGGGTCAGCACGTCCATCCGCACGTGGTCGCGGATCGCCATCTCATAGAAGGCGCCGCCAAGGTCGGCCTGCATGATCGTGAACTTCTCCAGCAGCCGGTCGCGCTGCGCGACCAGCTCGGCGTTCTCGACCTTCTCCTCCGCCGGTTTCACCGCCTCTGCGCTGGCCGCTTTGGCCTTGCCTTTGGCGGCCGCCGGCTTGACGCTGCCGGCCTTGACCGCGTCGAGCGGTCGCCGCAGCTTCTCGCTGAGGGAGCTCACGGCTGCCCCTTTCCGGTCGGCACCGGCGGCGCTTCGCCGGGGTCGCCGCCGACCACCGTCACATCGGGCAGGTTCTGCTGCGCCTTGATGTAGTTTTCGCCCGATTGTTCGGGGTTTTCGGCGACGATCGCCGTGTCTTCTTCGGTCTTCTGCTTGGTCGGTTTGAAGCCCGTCACCTGGTGGACGGTCCCGTTGCTGGTCTTTGCCACGACCTTGCCGTCCCCCTTGCTCGACGCCTTTGCTTTCTTGGCCTTGGCTTTCTTGCCCGCGCTGGACGCCGTGCTCGCGACGCCGGCCGCGGGCGCGTTTGCCTGCGCCACTTCCTGGCGATGCAGCGCTTCCAGCAGCGCCTCGTTTTCGCCGCTGTCGTTGCCGCTGCGACCGACGACGACGCCGATCGCGACCGCGATCGGCAGCAATGCGAAGAAGGCAACCGCGGCCGCCCGGCTGCCCGAGCTCGGCTTGACCGCCGAGGGCCGCACCGAGGGCCGGCGGGCGCGCTGGCTCATCGCCGCGAAATAGCGCGACGAGGGGTTGGCGCCGTTGCCGCGCCGCGCCGCGCAGTTGACGCAGTAGCGCTGCTGTGGGTCGAGCGGCGCACCGCACTCCTCGCAGGGCTCGTACTGACCGCGGCCGTTAAGCGACGGCTGATGTTCGGTTGAGACCTTCATTGCTTGCTGCTCCCGTGGTCGTGCGACTTGGATCGCTGCTTCTTCGCCTGCCTGTGGGCGCGGCGATCGAGGATACGTCTGGATTCCGCCTGCTTTCGCGCCGCCGTTTCCTGCGTCGTCGCGCAGCCGGAGACACCGGCCAGCAGCAACAGGCCGCAGACTGCGAGCAGCGCGGGGCGGAATATCTGACGGCTAGCCGAAGGCACCGCTGACGTACTCCTTCGTCCGCTGCTCGCGGGGCGAGTTGAAGAGGGCGGTGGCGCTGCTGTACTCGACCAGCTCGCCCAGGTACATGAAGGCGACGTGGTCGGCGACCCGGTAGGCCTGCTGCAGGTTGTGGGTGACGATCACGACGGCGACGTCGTCGCGCAGCTTCACGATCAGGTCCTCGATCACCTGGGTCGACTGCGGGTCCAGGGCCGAGCAGGGCTCGTCGAGCAGCAGCACCTCCGGCTCGGCCGCCAGCGCCCGGGCGATGCAGAGCCGCTGCTGCTGGCCGCCGGAGAGCTTCAGCGCCGGGTGGTCGAGGTTGTCCTTGACCTCCTCGAAGAGGCCGGCGCGCTCGAGCGCGCTGTGGACCTTCGGCTCCAGCACCTTTTTGCGCTGGCGCCGCGAACCCTGCTCGCGCAACACGTAGGCGATGTTGTCGAAGACACTCATCGGGAAGGGGTTGGGCTGCTGGAAGACCATCGTCACCCGGCGCCGCAGCGAGGTCGGCTCGATCAGGGTGATGTCGACGTCATCGAGCAGGATGCGCCCCTTCAGCGTCGCCGTGCGGGTCAGCTCGGTGAGCCGGTTGAGCGAGCGCAGCAGCGTCGTCTTGCCGCAGCCGGAGGGGCCGATCATCGCCAGCACCTCGCCCTGGCGCACGGGCAGCGAGACACCCTTGACCGCTTCGCGGTCGGAGTAGGAGACCGAGACGTCGTCGATCTCCATCCGCCGGATCGAGAACTGCGGTGCGCCGATCGAGCGCCGCGCCGCGGTGAATCCGCTGGGCGCCGCGGCGGCATTGCCACCGGGCGCAGCGATCGGTGGGGCCACCTGCGTCGCCGCCGCGGAACCCTCGATCGGAAGCCGTCGAATCGGCGGCGGATAGGGGGTGTCTGACTTAACCCCCGATATATCGTGGTCAAAGTCAGACACGGGGGCTATGAACTCCACGTTCCTACCTTTCTCGCGCGGCGGTGGACGACGTCGACGGCGGCGTTCAACCCCAGCACGAGGATCAGCAGGACGAAGGCCGCCGCGTAGGCCTTCTGGGGCTGGTTGAGGTTGCCGGTCGGGGAGGCCTCGTAGACGAAGTTGGTCAGCGTCGTGCCCGCCCCGCGCAGGTAGTTGAAGGGGAAAGCGGCGCCTTCGACAGGGGCGAAGTTCTGCGTGGCGCCGAGCAGGACGACGATGATCGCCGTGTCGCCGATGATCCGGCCGAGGCCGAGCATCGCCCCGGTGGCGACCTGCGGGCGCGCCGCCGGCAGCAGGATCCGCCTCGTCGTCGCGATCTTCGTCTTGCCGACGGCGTAGGAGGCCTCGCGCACGTGGCGCGGGATTGCGTTCAGCCCCTCGCGGGTGCTGGCGACGACCAGCGGCAGCGCGACCAGGGAGAGCATCGCCGAGGCGGCGAAAAAGGAGCGGCCGAAGACAACGCCTTCGGAAGTGCGGCTGAGGAAGCCGAGCGCGGTGCTGGAGAAGATCACCGTGCCGAAGAGGGCGAGCACGATCGACGGGATGCCGGCGATCGCCTCGATCGTCGACTCGGTGATCCGGGCGAGCGCGGTCGGGCGGCCGTACTCGACCAACCAGACCGCGATCCCGACTCCCGCCGGCAGGGCGATCGAGATCCCCATCACGGCGACGATCAGGGTGCCGAGCAGGGCGTCGGAGAAGCCGCCGCTCTGGCTCTGGCTGAAACCCGCCGTGGCCGGCGTGACCAGCATCGAGAGCTTCAGGTACTGCAGCCCCTGCACCATCAGGTAGATCACGATCGCCACCGCGATCGCGCAGAAGAGCAGCCCCAGCGCCCAGCAGATCGCCAGGCCGATCCGGTCAGAGAGGCGCCAGGCGGCGCTGCCCTCAACCGCGTCTTTGCCCGATTTCGGCGGGCCCATGCGCGGCGGGCGCCCGCCCGCGGGCGGCGGCGTTGCGACCGAGGCCTCCATCAGGCGGTCGCCCCGTATTTGCGCATCGAGCGCCGCGCCACCCAGCCGGCCAGCGAGAAGAAGGCCGCCGAGAAGAGCAGCACCGCGGCGATCGCGAACAGCGTCGCGTTGGCCGGCGGCGAGCCGAGCGAGTCGATGTTCTTGACGATCGTCGGCGCCAGCGGGCGCGAGGGCTCGTAGATGAAGATCAGGCCGTCGGCCGGGTTGGGGGCGAAGGCGACCGAGCCGGAGACCATCGCCAGCATCACCGCCTCGCCGATCGCCCGCGCCACCGCCAGCACGGTGCCGGCGACGATCGCGGGACGGGCGGTTCGCACGGCGATCTTCCAGGTCGTGCGCCAGCGGTTGACGCCGAGCGCCAGCGAGCCCTCGAGCCAGCCCGGGCGCACCGAGCGCAGCCCGTCGGAGAAGATCGAGACCATCAGCGGCGCGATCATCACCGTCAGGATCATCACCGCGGCCAGCAGGCTGTAGCCGCTGAGCGAGATCACGCCGGCAACCGAGGCCTTCTGCGACTCGGTCACCAGGTGGTTGCCGATGAACGGGACGATGACCAGCACGCCGAGCAGGCCGTAGATCACCGAGGGCACGCTGGCGAGGAAGCGCACCACGGGCTGCAGGATGTTGCGCATCCACTCCGGTGCGAACTCAACGATGAAGACGGAGACGAAGAGCGAGCAGAAGAGCGCGATCGTCACCGCGCCGCCGGTGATCAGCAGCGTGCTCCAGATCAGCTGCCAGGCGTGGAAGGTGTAGATGAATTCGGCGCCGCTGATGCCGGAGAGGTAGATCTGGTTGAGCTCTTCTTCGACGCTCCCCCCGCCCCGAACCAGGACAGCCCGTTGTGGGCGAAGGAAGGCCAGGCGCGCACGAAGACGGTGACGATCATCGCCAGCAGCAGGCCGACGACGGCACAGACCAGCGCGCCGAGCAATCGCTCGGCGCGCTGGTCCGACCATTTTGGGCCGTACTCGGGGAGGTACTCCTCCTCCATCTACTACTTCTTGGCTTTCTTGTTGAAGGCGGGGACGCCGCCGGCCTTCGCGATCACTTCACCGGCAACCGGGTCGCGGCGCGCCCAGTCGATGAACCTGGTCAGCGCCGGGTTGTTGACTCCCGTCGGCAGGACCAGGAACAGGTAGCGCGAGAGCGGGTACTTGAGCGGCTCGACGCTGATCTTGTTGGCCTGGCACGGGACGCCGTTGACCTTGAGCGCCTTCTGGCCCTTGCCCTGCCACGCGAGGCCGTCGTAGCCGATCGCGTTCGGGTCCTGCTTGACCGCGTTGACGACGAGGCCGTCCGCCGTCAGGGCGTTGACGTTTGACGACGGCAGTTCGTTGCCCAGCACCGCCTGCAGGAAGAAGTTGTAGGTCCCTCCGTTGGTGTCGCGGCCGACCGGGTCGATCGTCGTGGCGAGGCCCGATCCCGGCACCTGGCTCCAGTTGGTCAGCAGCCCCCGGTAGATGTCGTGGGTCTGCTGGACGCTGATGTCGGTCAGCTTGTTCTTCGGATTGACATCGATGCAGAGCCCGTCGAGAAACATCTTGATGTAGGTCGTCCCGGCGTCGCTGGGCAGCGGGGTGCGGGCCTGACCGGCGAACTGGCTGGTGCCGTTCTGGACGTCCTTGACGCCGGCGTTGCCTCCGTTGGCGGTGTAGACGAAGTGGACCTTGTGATTGACCGTCTTCGTGTACGTCTTGAAGAGGGCTTCCAGAACTGGCTGCGCGGCGACCGAGCCGGACCCGATCAGCTGCACGGCGCCGGCAGAAGCCGGAACGGCAAGCGCCACCAGGGCGACTACCGATATGGCAAGGGACTTGATTCTCATCTCGATTTTGCTTCCTTTCCTGCCGGGTTACGAAGTTTCTTGATGATCTAACTCGACAAGACCCTAACAGGTTCTGTACTTTATTGACCTCTTTACTAAGAAAGGCTCACCCGGCGGCCCTGGAGGCCACTCCGGCGGCCCTGAATACGGAGGTTCCATTGCTCAGAAGAAGACTCTCCAAGCCTCGCGCCACCACGGCGGTCGTGCTGGCAGCGGTGCTGGCCGCGGCGGTGGCGGTAACGCCATCGTTCGCCGGCTCGTCGATCGTCGGGTCCTTCATCACCAAAAAAGCGGCGTCGCAGCTCTACGTCTCCAACAAGAAGGCGTCGACCCTGTACCTGAAGAAAAAAGCGGCCGGCAACACCTTCGTAAAGAAGGCCGAGGCGCCGCTCAGCCCGGTGGCGGCGATCGCGGCGGGGACCGCCAGCTGGTCCAACGAAGGGACGACGCCGGTGTACCTGCCGACGGCCTACACCTCGTTCGGCCTTCCGGGCACCGGCTCGGCCGTGATCACGTTCTCGGGATCGGCGACCTGCACCTCGGCCAAACCGACGGTGGAACTGGCCTGCCCGATCCAGATCATGGTCGACGGCCAGACGACCGGAAAAGTCAACTTCGCCCCGGCGACCGCCAGCTCGCCGACCCCCGCCGCGATCGTCAACTCGGTGACGCAGGCGACCGTCCTGGCAAAGGGTGGTCACACCGTCGCGATCCAGTATGTGGGGGCGAAAAACGTCGCCTTCACGCTGAAAAGCTGGAGCCTGGCAGTCGAGGCTTACCCGCAGCGCCCGGAAACGGTCCCGACCGAAACTACCGACACCGCCAAAGCGGGCAAATAGCCCGTCGACCGGCCCGACCGCGCCGCGGCGCGGTCGGGCCTCGAGGATCAGCGCCCGCGGACCTGAAACCGGCCGGGACGCTGCAGGGGCTCGCCGAGGATCAGGCGGGCCCGGTAGTGAAGGGCTTCGAACGTCTGCGTGTCGAGCTCGTCGACAGGGTGCTCGCGCCCGGGCTGAGTGGCGCCGGCTTCAACCGGCCCCCCTCCCGAGGGCCCTTGGCGAAGAACGCCATTCAGCCTGCCGCGCGAAACGAACGTCGTGTGGGGGGGTGGGCCGCTCACTGAATCTCCTTTCTTGGTTTTATTGACCATCTAAGTCAAGATTAGCATCCTGTGTGCAGCGCGGCGATCTGGGTAGGACCAATAGATGACGAATCTCGTCCTTGGCCCCCTGCTCCGCTACGTCTCCGAGACCGAGGCGACGATCTGGGTCGAGACCAGCGAGCCCTGTGAGGTCAGCATCCTCGGTCGGCTCGAGCCGACCTTCTCGGTGGCGGGCCACCACTACGCGCTGGTGCGAATCGAGGACCTCGAGCCAGGCGGCTTCTACGAATACGAGGTAGCGCTCGACGGCGAGCGCCGCTGGCCGACCGCTGGCCACGATCTGCCGCCGAGCGCGATCCGCACCCTCTCCCCCGGCAAGGCGCTAGATATCTGCTTCGGCTCCTGCCGGGTGGCGGTCCCGCACGAGCCGCCCTACACCCAGACCAAGGACGAAGACCAAAAGGGCTTCGAGCACGACGCCCTGCACGTGCTCGCCACTCAGATGGCGCGACAGGAGCGCAGCGAGTGGCCAGAGCTGCTCTTCCTGATCGGCGACCAGATCTACGTCGACGAGGGCTCGCCGCGGACCCGTGAGCGGATCCGCGCCCGCCGCAGCGTCGACGAGCCGCCCGGCGAGGAGGTGGTCGACTTCGAGGAGTACAGCTGGCTTTATGAAGAGAGCTGGAGCGATCCGATGATCCGCTGGCTCTTCTCGACCGTCTCGATCTCGATGGCCTGGGACGACCACGACATGAGCGACGACTGGAACATTTCGCGCTCCTGGCACGAGGAGATGGACCGCAAGGACTGGTGGCACGAGCGTGCGATCGACGGCATCGCCAGCTACTGGATCTACCAACACCTCGGCAACCTCTCCCCGCGTGAGCTCGACGACGACGAGCTCTACGCCAGGGTGCGGGGCAACCAGGACGCGACGGGAGTTTTGCGCGGTTGGGCCAAGGAGATCGACAGCACCGCCGCGGGCACGCGCTGGAGCTTCTGCCGCGACATCGACGGCGTGCGGGCGATCTTTATCGACTCCCGAGCCGCCCGCGTCTTGAGCGCAGAGGAGCGCTCGATGTTCGATCAGCGGACCTGGGACTGGGTGGTCGAGCACGCCAGCGGCGACTTCGACCACCTCCTGCTCTGCACCACCGTCCCCTACCTCCTCTCCCCCGGCTTCCACTACCTCGAGGCCTGGAACGAGCGGCTCTGCGACGGCGCCTGGGGCTCCCCGATCTCGCGTGGCAGCGAGAAGCTGCGCCGCGCCGTCGACTTCGACCACTGGGCCGCCTTCCAGTCATCCTTCCAGCGCCTGCGCGAGCTGCTCGAAGAGGTCGGCTCGGGCCGGCGCGGCAAGCCGCCGGCGTCGGTCGTCCTGCTCTCCGGCGACGTCCATCACGCCTACCTCTGCGACGTCGCCTTCAAGCCCGGAGCGGGTATGCGGAGCCCCGTCTACCAGGCGGTCTGCTCGCCCTACCGCAACCCGCTCGAGGCGCGCGAGCGCAAGGTCGTGGAGGCCGGCTTCTCCCCCGCCCTTACCAAGACCGCCCGCGCGCTCGCCCATCTCGCTGGCGCGCCCGACCCGGGCATCCGCTGGCGAGCGCTCGAGGGACCGTACTTCGACAACCAGGTCGGGACGCTGCGCCTCGACGGCCGCACCGCGCTCGCCCGACTCGACAAGACGGTCGCCGGCGGGGAAGATGGGGGCAAGCTCGAGAAGACCTTCGAGCGTCGTCTGGCTTAGCGGCGGTTGGGGCGGGGCGCCACCCGGCAAAGCGCACCCCGCCCCTCGCCTCTTCAGACGGCTGCAGATACCTCTGCGTCACCGCCGTCCTCAAGGCCACGGGGAGTCGAGGCCCCGTGGCCATCGGACGGTGGGACATCACCGTTGAAGCTCTTGATCTGGCCGGGCCGGAGGTAGACGATCTGCCCCTCGCGCAGCTCCAGCTTCTGCAGTTCAGCGCGGGTCAGCTGGGCCCAGACCTCGGTGCCGTCGCCGAGCACGAACTCGACCCGGATCTCGAAGCCGAGGGCGACGATCCGCTGCACCAACGCCTCCTCCGCCCCGTCGTCGCGGTCGAGGGCGACGCTCATGTCGTGCGGCCGCACGTAGTGCTCGCCAAGCCGGTTGACCTCGCCGACGAAGCTCATCACGAACTCGGTCGCCGGCTGCTCGTAGAGCTCGTCGGCGGTGCCCGACTGTTCGACCCGGCCCTCGTTCATCACCACGAGCTGGCCGGCGACGTCCATCGCCTCCTCCTGGTCGTGAGTGACGAAGATCGTCGTCACGTGCATCTCCTCGTGCAGGCGCCGCAGCCAGGTGCGCAGGTCCTTGCGCACCTTGGCGTCGAGCGCGCCGAAGGGCTCGTCGAGCAGCAACACCTGCGGCTCGACCGCGAGCGCCCGGGCCAGCGCCATGCGCTGGCGCTGACCGCCGGAAAGCTGGGACGGGTAGCGATCCGCCAGCCCGTCGAGCTGGACCAGGCGCAGCAGCTCGTGCACGCGATCGGAGATCTTCGCCTTGTCCCACTTGCGGATCTTCAGCCCGAAGCCGACGTTCTCGAACACGGTCATGTGCTTGAAGGCGGCGTAGTGCTGGAAGACGAAGCCGACTTCGCGCTTCTGCGTCGGCTTCTTCGAGACGTCTTCGCCGTCGATCAGGACGCGACCGCCGTCGAGCGCCTCCAGCCCGGCGATCGCCCGCAGCAGGGTCGACTTGCCGCTGCCGCTCGGGCCCAGCAGAGCTGTGAGCGAGCCGTTTGGGACGTCTATCGATACATCGTTGAGGGCCTGAAAGTCACCGAAGCTCTTGCTGGCTCCCTCGACTGTGATTCCCATCAGGCGTCCTCCTTTCTCTTTAGGACGTTCATTGCGAGCAGGGTGGAAAGGGCGAGGAGCGCAAGGAGCACAGAGGCCCCGTACGCACCGGGAAAGCTGAAGTTGTCGAACTGCTTCTGGACGAAGAGCGGCAGGGTTTCGGTTTCGCCCGAGCGCGAGCCGGAGACGATCGAGACGGCGCCGAACTCGCCGAGCACGCGCGCCGTAGTGAGGACGACCCCGTAGGCGACGCCCCAGCGAATCGCCGGCAAGGTGACGCGCCAGAAGGTCTGCCAGGCATTGGCGCCGAGGGTCGAGGCTGCCTGCTCCTGCTCGGTGCCGATCTCCTGCAGCACCGGCACCGTCTCGCGGACGACGAAGGGCAGCGAGACGAAGATGCTGGCGAGGACCATCCCCGGGACCGAGAAGAGGATTTCGATCCCGGCTTCGGCGAGGGTCGGGCCGAGCCAACCTTTGGTGCCGTAGAGCAGGAAGAGCGAGAGCCCGATCACCACCGGCGAGATCGCGAAGGGCAGGTTGATGATCGCGTCGATCGCAGCGTTGCCCTTCCACTTGTGACGGACCAGGAGGAGCGCGCAGCCGACGCCGAAGATCGTATTGAGCGGCACCGCGATCGCGACCATCAGCAGGCTCAGCTTCAGCGCGTGCAGGCCGTCGGGGGAGGTGATCGCGTCGAGCGGCGGCGCCAGGCCGTGTTCGAAGGTCTTGTAGAAGATCGTCACCAGGGGCGCCAGCAGGAGCAGGGCGAGATAGCCGAGCCCGAGCGTGCGCAGGCCCCAGCGGCTGGGTGCCGAGCTAGCGGTCCTCATCGTCGTCCCCGCTCCCGGAGAAGTTCTCACCGCTCATCGGCATCACGGTCAAACCGTCACCGCTGCTTCGTTCATGGCGGCTGCCCCAACGCTGCACGAAGGTGATCACCGCCAGCATCGCCAGCGCCGCCACGAGCAGAACGACCGAGACGGCGGCGGCGCCGGTGTCGTTGCCGGACTCGATCTGGCTGCGGATGAAGACCGAGGAGACCTGCGTGTCCGGAAGGCCACCGGCGAAGAGCAGGACCGAGCCGTACTCGCCGAGCGCCCGGGCAAACGCCAGGGCGACGCCGGCCGCGAGACCGGGCAGGAGGTTGGGGAAGATGATCCGCCGGAAGACGGTGAAGCCGCTGGCGCCAAGCGAGGCCGCCGCCTCCTCCATCTCCCGGTCCATCTCGATCAGCAGTGGCTGCACCGCGCGGACGACGAAGGGCAGGGTGACAAAGAGCAGGGCGACGACGACGGCGGCCCGGGTGAGTGCGATGTCGATGCCGAACGGGCTATGGGTCCCGTAGAGCTCGAGCAAGATCAGGCTGGCGACGATCGTCGGCAGCGCGAAGGGCAGATCGATCACCGCGTTGACGACCGACTTGCCGGGGAATTCGTCGCGGACCAGCAGCCAGGCGATGATCGTGCCGAAGACGGCGTTGATCGCGACGACGATCAGCGAACAGCCGACGGTCAGCTCGAGCGACCTGACCGCCTGCGGCGAGGTCACCTGGGTCCAGAAGGTGCTGAGCCCACCTTCGAAGGCCTGGCTCGTCAGCGCGGCCAGCGGCAGCAGGACGATCAGGCTCAGGTAGAGCACGACCGTCCCCCGGCCTAGACCGACACCGACCCCGGGCAGGCGGAGTCCCGCCCGGGGTGCTGAGGCTGTCGCCGAGTGCGCCTCCATCGTCAGCCCGAGGTGGACACTCCGAGTTCGGACTCGATCTTCGCGACGGAACCGGTTTCGTCGTCGAAGAATTCATCGTTGACCTTGCCCCAGCCGCCGAACTGGCTGATCTTGAACAGGTCCTTGGGGGTCGGGAACTGCTTCGCGTCGACCAGTTTCGGGTTAACCGGGCGATAGCCGTTTTCGGCCCATATTTCCTGGCCTTCGTCGGACCAGAGGAACTTGACGAATTCTTCCGCCGCCGGCTCCGGGGCGCTTTCGGTGACCGCGATCGGCGTTTCGATCAGGATCGTCGAGGGCGGCACGAGGTATTCGACGTCTTCGCCTTCCTTTTCAGCCTTGATCGCCTCGTTCTCGTAACTGAGCAGAACATCGCCCTCGCCCTGGGTGAAGGCGGCCAGCGCGTCACGGCCGCTACCCGGCTGAGCCTTGGTCTTTTCGAGCACGGTCTTGACCTCTTCCAGAGCCTGTTCGGGCGACTTGCCCTCGTTGATCGCGGTGCCGTAGACCGCCATCAGGTTCCAGCGGGCCGAGCCGGAGCTGAACGGGTTGGGGGTGACGATGCCGACGTCCTTCGTCTGCAGGTCGTCGAAGGAGTGGATCCCATTCGGGTTGCCTTTGCGGACGACGAGCACTACGACCGAGTCGGTCGCGATGCCGCCGTAGGGCTGCTTTTCCCAGTCTTTGGAGACGAGTTCGCCTTCTTCGACCAGACGTTCCATGTCGCCCGCCTGGGAGAAGTGGACGACCGAGGCCGGCTGGCCGGCGACGACGGCGCGGCTCTGGTCGCCGGAGGCGCCGAAGGAGTTACTGAAGCTGACCCCTTCGCCCGCTGAGGTCTTTTCGAAGGCCGGCTCCAGGGATTCCTGGTAGACGGATTCGGGCGTGGAGTAGCCGACCACGTCGAGCTTGCCCCCACTCGACGAGCTCGAGTCGGAGCTACTGCCACAACCAGCGACGAGAACTGCGATCAGCAGCGCGAAAAGAGCGGCCACGGGGGCCGCGTTAACGCCTCGCCGCCGGGTTACCTTGCGAGCGTTCCGCATAAACGGATTCCTTCCTATGTCGACTAACTTGCTTTTCTGACTGACTTACTTCTAAAAGCGAATTCGGCAAGGTAGCACATTGTCGATCAGAAAAGTCGTAAAGGCCGAACTGCATCAAATTCTCTATCTGACAGATCGAGAATTTGATGCAGTTCGGGAGGACGGCGAGCAAACACGCAAACTAGACTCATTCTCACTATGCTCCCGTGGGTGCCCCACCGCGACGTCAGGCGTGCCGGGCTTGCCCTCGCCGCGCTCCTCTCTACCGTCGCCCTGGTGGCACTCCTCACCGGTTGTTCCGGCTCGAGCGGCGGCAATGGCCTCGACGTGGTCGCTACCACCACCCAGATCGGCGACTGGGTCGGCGAGGTCGGCGGCGACGCGGTCTCCGTCCACCAGATCCTGCAGCCCAACACCGACCCGCACGAGTACGAGCCGCGGCCCAGCGACGTCGAGGCGACGGCGGAAGCGAAGCTGGTCTTCGTCAACGGCGATGACCTCGACGGGTGGATGGACCAAGTCGTCTCCGAGAGCGGCAGCGACGCAACGGTCGTCGACCTCGGCGCGGTCGTCCCCGACCGCCTTCCCGGTGAGGACAGCGGCGCCGAGGCCTCGCGCTACGACCCGCACTGGTGGCACGACCCGCGCAACGCCGAGGCCGCGGTGGCCGAGATCGAGCGGCGGCTGGCCGCCGCCGACCCGGCGCACAGGAGGCAGTTCGAACGCAACGCGAGCGCCTACCTGGCCAAGCTGCGCGAGCTCGACGCCGGTATCGGCGCCTGCATCGGCGCGATCCCTCCTGATAGACGCAAGCTGGTCACCGACCACGACGCCTTCGGCTACTTCGCCAAGCGCTACGGGATCGAGGTCCTCGGTGCGGTGATCCCCTCGCAGACAACGCAGGCCCAGCCCTCGGCGAAGGACCTGAGCGAGCTGATCGCGCTGATCGAACGCGAAGGCGTCAAGGCGGTATTCCCGGAGAGCTCACTCAGCCCCAAGGTGGCCGAGACGATCGCCGACCAGACAGGCGCCTCAGCCGACTACAGCCTCTACGGCGACACCCTCGGCCCGTCCGACTCCTCCGGCGCCACCTACCTGGGCATGGAGAGGGCAAACGCAAACGCGATGGCACTGGGATTCACCGACGGCGCCCACGGCTGCGACTGAATGCACGGCCCTGACCGAAGTAGCTACGCCGGGGACCCGGCGCAGCGCAACGCGTGCGCGTACAGGGTCTCAGGGGCAATGTCGGCTTCGTTAGGCCAGACGATCGTGCCAGCCTCGGGGTCAGCGCGACAAGCCCGGAAGTAGTCGATCTCCCGTAGGGGCTCGAATACGCCGCCGTAGTCCAGGAGGTAGGAGAGATCGACATTGGCAGCCAGGCCGTCCTCGAACCGAACGTGGACGACGTGATCCTCGCCAGGAGTTGCCTGGACCAGAAGCGGAGTGCTGCGCATGCACAAGATGGTAGAGCGTCTACGGCAGGGGCTCAATTGGGAAGAGAGGCTGGTGATTGCGGGCCCGCTCCCAGTTCTCCCGCAGCTCGGCCTGATGAACATCGGCCCACTCAGACTGAACCTGAAGACACCCGAACTCAGCTGCCGGGGATGCCGGCGCCGGCCAGGCCCGCGACTGCCCCGACCGCACCGGCGGAGAGGAGGACGGTGACGACGCTGCGGCGGGCGACGAGTAGAGCGAGGGCGGCTGCTGCCAGCACCGCCGCCTGCCAGGGCTCGCTCAGGGCGAGGGCGAGGGGAACGGCGGAGCCGACGATCGCCCCGATCGCGGCCGGGCCGGCGCCGTCGAGGAAGGCAAGGACGCCGGCGTTGCCGCGCAGCCGGTCGAAGTGGCGGGCGCCGAGCAGGACGAAGGCGAACGAGGGCAGGAAGGCGATCGTGGCCGCCAGCAGCGCGCCGCCGACGCCGGCCGCCGCGTAGCCGACCACTGCGACCGTGTGGGTCACCGGCCCCGGGGTGACCTGGCCGAGCGCGACCGCGTTGAGGAACTGGGCGCGCTCATCCAGTGGTAGCGGTCCACGGCATCGCCCTGCATCAGCGGGACGATCACGAAGCCGCCACCGTAGGAGAGGGCGCCGACCTTGAGCGCGGTCCAGGCGAGGGCGATCAGACTGCCGCTGACAGCACCCGCGGTAGCGAGCAGCGGCCAGGGACTGAGCGAGAGTCCGCCGTCAACCGCGGGCCGCCGCCGCAGTGCAACCTCAACCAGCCCGCAGGCGATCAGGACGAGGACCAGCAGCGCGCCCGCCAACGCCCCGGCAAGGCCGCCGAGCAGCGCGTAGGCGAGCCAGCGGCCGTGCGCCGGCGAGCGCAGCCAACTCGACGGAATCAGCCCCGACCCCGCCCGCACCGCCACCGCGGCGACGGCGGCGCCCGCCCCGGCGCCGGCGCCGCGCACCCAGGCGGGCGGCGAGCCGGCGAGGAAGAGAGCCGAGAGGCCGAGAATCGCCAACAGCCCTGGTGCGATGAAACCGAGCCCGCCGAGCAACGCCCCCCTCCTCCCCCCGACCCGCCAGGCGCAGAAGATCGCCAGCTGGGTCGAGGCCGGGCCGGGGAGCAGGTTGCAGGCGGCGATCGCGTCCTCGAACTCATGCGCCGAGAGCCAGCCGCGCTGCTTGACGCAGAGCTCGCGCAGCAGCGTGATGTGGGCCGGGGGACCGCCGAAGCCGACGCAGCCGATCCTCCCCCACTCCCTCGCGATCTCGCCGAGTCCCGGGTTGGCGAGTGGGGCGACGGCACGGCGGCAACGTAGCGCCAAACCGCTTCGCCGGGGCTAAACGGCGACCACCCGCCGGTCCTCCGGGCCCGGGCGCAGGATCAGGACCTCGGCCGGGGCCTTCTCCAGCAGCCAGACGAGGTCGTCGCCCGAGAAACCGGCGGCGCCGGTCGCGGTCGCCGAGACGACGACGCGGTCGAAGCTCCTCGCGCTCGAGCAGCCGGGCCAGGGCGTGGCGGTAGCTGCGCCCGCGCTCGATCCGCGAGTCGACCGGCACCCCCTGCGCCGTCGGCGCGCTGCTCGATCGCCTCCAGCATCGGCATCGCCTTCGCCGCCTCGGCGGGAATCGCGCAGTCGAGCGGCAGCTGCTTGGGGACGGCCGCGAGGTAGGCCGGCATCAGCGTCGCCTCCTCCGCCCGGGCGAGGCGCAGGGCGGCGTCGACCGCGCGGCGCGAGATCTCGGTGCCGGTGAAGGGCAGGAGGATCCGGCGCACCGTCTTCGGGTCGCTCCGAGCGCTTGCCGCGCCAGCGCGAGCTGGCGATCAGGTAGCCGCCGAAGAGGCCGAGCAGGAGGGCGAGGCCGACGAGGAAGTGCTCGATCACGACTCCCCCTCCTTGCTGCCGCGGTGGGCGACGATCCGCACGTCGACCCCGGGCGGGGTCGCCCGCATCAGCCTCTGCGGCAGCGGCGTCCGCAGCCGGGCGAAGCCCTTCGCCGGCAGCGACTCGCCGACCATGATGTAGGTGCGAGCCGCGCTCGCGCACGACCCGCGCCGCCGCGGCGACGACGTCGTCGTGCTCCTCGATCAGCAAGGTCGCGCCGAGCACCGAGGCGAGCTGGCGCAGCGCCGTCACCTGGCGCTCGACCTCGCCCTCGATCGGCCTGCCGGGCGGCTTGACCCAGAGCAGGTCGAGGTCGGTGCCGAGCCGCTGCGCCGAGCGCCAGGCGCGCCGCACGAGGCGCTGGGAGCTGGGCTGGGGGCGGATCAGGGCGAGCAGCCGCTCGCCGACCGCCTTCGGCACCTCCTCGGCGACCCGCTCCTCGCGGGTCCCGACCTGCTCCACCTGGTGCAGGGTCAGCCGCTTGGACTCGACGTCCTCGGCGACCTGGCGCAGGCTGACCTCGCGCAGCGCCGCCAGGTTCTCGATCCGGAAGAAGTTGTCGAGCGCGGCCTCGATGTTCTCGCCGGGGTAGATCTTGCCGGCGCGCAGGCGGGCGATCAGCGCCTCCGGCGTGAGGTCGATCAGAACCACCTCGTCGGCGGTCGCCGAGCACCGAGTCGGGCACCGTCTCGCGCACGCGTGACCCCGGTCAGCTCGGCGACCCGGTCGTTGAGCGACTCCAGGTGCTGGACGTTGACGGTGGAGAAGACGTCGATCCCCGCCGCCAGCACGTCGGCGATGTCCTCGTAGCGCTTCCCGTGCTCGAGCCCCGGCGGGTTGGAGTGGGCGAGCTCGTCGATCAGCGCCAGCTGCGGGCGGCGCGCGAGCAGCGCCGGCAGGTCCATCTCCTCGACCGTCACCTCGCGATAGGGGACGCTGCGGCGCGGCACCACCTCCAGCCCCCGCGCCTGGTCGCTCGTCTCCTGGCGCTTGTGCGGCTCCAGGTAGCCGATCGCCACGTCGCGCCCGGCGGCGGCTTCGGCGTGGCCCTCCTGCAGCATCCGGTAGGTCTTCCCCACTCCGGCCGCCATGCCGAGGAAGATCTTGTAGTGGCCGCGGTTCATTGCCGCGCCGCCGCTCAGGCTCCCAGCAGGTTGTGGACGACCAGGTCGATCAGCTTGATCCCGACGAAGGGGGCGACGATCGCCGCCGAGGCCGTAGATCAGCATGTTGCGGCGCAGCAGCGCCGGTGGCGCCGATCGGCCGGTAGCGGACGCCGCGCAGGGAGAGCGGGATCAGCAGCGGGATGATCAGCGCGTTGAAGATCACCGCTGAGAGGATCGCCGATTGCGGCGTCCCCAGCGACATCACGTTGAGCGCGTCGAGCGGACCCTTCTGCCCGGCGAGCGCATAGGTGGTCGCGAACATCGCCGGCAGGATCGCGAAGTACTTGGCGACGTCGTTGGCGATCGAGAACGTGGTCAGGGCGCCGCGGGTGATCAGCAGCTGCTTGCCGACCTCGACGATCTCGATCAGCTTCGTCGGGTTGGAGTCGAGGTCGACCATGTTGCCCGCCTCGCGCGCCGCCTGGGTGCCGGTGTTCATCGCCACGCCGACGTCGGCCTGGGCCAGGGCCGGGGCGTCGTTGGTGCCGTCGCCGGTCATCGCGATCAGGCGGCCGTCGGCCTGCTGCTCCTTGATCAGCTCCAGCTTGCGCTCCGGCGTCGCTTCGGCGAGGAAGTCGTCGACGCCGGCCTCCTCGGCGATCTTCGCCGCGGTCAGCCGGTTGTCGCCGGTGACCATGATCGTGCGGATGCCCATCGCCCGCAGCTGGTCGAAGCGAGCTTTCATCCCTTCCTTGACCACGTCCTTGAGGTAGATCACGCCGAGCACCCGCTCGTTGCGGGCGACCGCGAGCGGGGTGCCGCCCTCGCGGCGATGCGGTCGAGCTGCGCACGCAGCTCGGCGGGCGCCCGGCCGCCCTCCTCGGCGACCCAGGCCTCGATCGCGTCGCCGGCCCCCTTGCGCAGGCGGGTGCCGTTGTAGTCGACGCCGCTCATCCGGGTCTGGGCGGTGAAGGGGACGAAGTTGGGCTCGTGGCCGGCGAAGTCGTGCTCGCGGATGCCGAAGCCCTTGGCGAGGACGACGATCGAGCGGCCCTCCGGCGTCTCGTCGGCGAGCGAGGACATCTGCGCCGCCTCGGCCAGCTCCTCGGCCTCGACCCCCGGCATCGGCATGAACTCGACCGCCTCGCGGTTGCCGAGCGTGATCGTGCCGGTCTTGTCGAGCAGCAGCACGTCGCAGTCGCCGGAGGCCTCGACCGCGCGGCCGGAGAGGGCAAGCACGTTGCGGCGCACGAGCCGGTCCATGCCGGCGATGCCGATCGCCGAGAGCAGGGCCCCGATCGTGGTCGGGATCAGCGCGACGAGGAGGGCGATCAGCGTCGTCTCGGAGAGTTCGGTGCCGGCGAAGAGGGCGAAGGGGCGCAGCGAGACGACGACGATGACGAAGATCAGGGTGAGGGCGGCGAGCAGGATCCCGAGCGCGATCTCGTTCGGCGTCTTGCGCCGCTCGGCCCCCTCGACCAGGGCGATCATCCGGTCGAGGAAGGATTTGCCCGGTTCCTGGGTGATCTCGACCACGATCCGGTCCGAGAGCACCCTGGTGCCGCCGGTGACGGCGCTGCGGTCGCCGCCGGCCTCGCGGATCACCGGCGCCGACTCGCCGGTGATCGCCGACTCGTCGACCGAGGCGATGCCCTCGATCACGGTGCCGTCGCCGGGAATCGCCTCCCCCGCCTCGACCACGACGACGTCGCCCGCGGACGAGCTCGGAGGCCGGCTTCTCGCCGCCGTCGCGCAGGCGAGCGGTGGTCTCCGTTCGCATCGCCCGCAGGCTCGCCGCCTGGGCGCGGCCCCGCCCCTCGGCCAGCGCCTCGGCGAGGTTGGCGAAGACGACGGTGAGCCAGAGCCAGACGGTGATGCTGAAGGTGAACCAGGCGGGCTCGTGGCCGCCGCCGAGCGGGCCGCCGCCGAAGACCTGGATCAGCCAGGCGACGGTGGTGATCAGGGCGCCGATCTCGACCACGAACATGACCGGGTTGCGGACCTGCACCCGCGGGTCGAGCTTGCGCAGGGACTCGAACAGCGCCGGGCGCAGGATCTCGGGGTCGAAGAGCGAGCGGGCCTGGGTTTCGGTGGTCATTTGAGCGGTGCTTCCTTGTCGAGGGCGATGTTGAGCTCGAGCACGTTGACGCCGGGCTCGCCGAGCAGGCCGAGGAAGCGGCCGTCGGTGTGGGCGGAGATCAGGTCGTCGACCTTGGCCAGCGGCAGCCTGCGAACCGCGGCGATGCGGTGCGCCTGGATCCAGGCGTTGGCCTGGGAGATGTGGGGGTCGACGCCGGAGGCCGATTCGGTCACCGCGTCGACCGGCACCCCGTCCTTGGTCAGGCCGCGGTCGTAGGGCTTCTCCAGCGCAACGTAGGCGGCGAGGTATTCGCGCACCGCTTCGCGCGCTTCGACGCTGTTGGGGCCGAGGTTGGAGAAGTAGGTGACGTCGGGCGCGTAGCCGGTTGCCGAGGGCCGCGGCTGGAAGTAGGCGGGGTCGGGCGCAAGCACTTCTTCGCCTTCTTCGTCGAGCTCGGGCTTGCCGCTCTTGCCGATCACCGGCTTGGAGAAGGACTGGCCGATCAGGCTCGAGCCGACGACCCTGCCGTCGACGCTCACCTTGGAGCCGTTGGCCTTGCCCGGGAAGACGACCTGGGAGATGCCGGTGATCGCCAGCGGGTAGACGCAGGCCGAGGACGACGGTCAGGACGATGACGCCGATCAGCGAGGTGAGCAGGTCGCGCTCGCATCCAGAACAACCTCGTGGTCAGGCTCTGGACGACGGGTCCGAGCAGGATGGCGGGGAAGAAGGTGAGGGCGCCGACCAGGATCACGACGCCGACCAGGAGGAAGACGAAGGTCGGGTTGTCGGTGCGCATCGTCCCCAGCCCGGCCGGTGAGACCTTCTTGCCGGCCAGCGCGCCGGCGACGGCGAGGACGAAGAGGATCGGCGCGAAGCGGGCGCCGACCATCACGACGCCGCCGAGCAGGTCGGCGAAGCTGATCCCGTAGGAGCCGGCGTTGCCGGGAGCGTGGGGCTGGACGAAGCCGGTGTAGCCGGCGAAGGCCGAGC
This sequence comes from uncultured Solirubrobacterales bacterium, assembly GCA_963702705.1. Lineage (GTDB taxonomy): Bacteria > Actinomycetota > Thermoleophilia > Solirubrobacterales > 70-9 > VRUE01. Next base: position 434,377 of record CAVPDR010000007.1, on the reverse strand, counting down.
CGTTGTTGTTGGCCTGCGAGAGGTAGGCGTAGAGGGTCTCGGAGAAGCCCTGCGGGTTGACCCCGGCGAAGAGCGAGCGCTTGCCCAGCGTCGTCGCCGAGGCGACACTGGCCGAGAGCAGGACGACCAGCGGCGTGAAGAGCACGCCGAGCGAGACCAGCTTGATCTCTCGCGCCCCGATCTTCTTGCCCAGGTACTCGGGCGTGCGGCCGACCATCAGGCCGCCGATGAAGACCGCGAGCAGGACGTAGAGCAGCATCGAGTAGAGGCCGGCGCCGACCCCGCCGAAGACCACCTCGCTGAAGCCGAGGTTGACGAACGGCACGGCGCCGCCGAGCCCGCTCAGCGACTCGAAGGCGGCGTTGACCGCACCGCAGGAGGTGACCGTCGTAACGGCCGTCCAGAGGCGCCGAGTTGGCGATGCCGAAGCGCTGCTCCTTGCCCTCCATGTTGCCGCCGCTCGAACCGTCGAAGGCGTGGGTGTGCAGTCCCGCCGCGTGCTGGGCGGGCGTGCCGTGCTGCTCGGCCAGGTAGACGACGGCAACGCCGGCGACGAAGAGGACGAACATCGCCGCGAAGATCGCCCAGCCCTGGCGCTGGCTGCCGACCATGCGGCCGTAGGTGTAGGTGAGGGCGGCCGGGATGACGAGGATCAGCAGCAGCTCGAAGAAGTTGGTCAGACCGCTCGGGTTCTCGAACGGCATCGCCGAGTTGACGTTGAAGAAGCCGCCGCCGTTGGTGCCCAGCTCCTTGATCGCCTCCTGCGAAGCGACCGGACCACTGGGCAGGTTCTGGGCACCACCGGCCAGGGTGTGGATCAGCTCGTAGTGGCTGAGGTTCTGGATCACGCCCTGGGAGACGAGGAAGAGCGCGCCGACGATCGAGACCGGCAGCAGGACGTAGAGCAGGACCCGGATCAGGTCCTGCCAGAAGTTGCCGATCTCCCGGCCGCTGCGGGCGACGATCCCGCGGATCAAGGCGACGACGACGGCGATCCCGACCGCGGCCGAGACGAAGTTCTGCACCGCCAGCCCGGCCATCTGGGCGAAGTAGGTGAGCGTCGTCTCGCCGCCGTAGTACTGCCAGTTGGTGTTGGTGACGAAGGAGGAGGCGGTGTTGAAGTTGAGGTCCCAGGGGGCCGAGTGGAAGCCCTGCGGGTTGAACGGCTGGACGCCCTGGGTGCGCAGGATCAGGTAGAGCGCGATCCAGAAGAGCAGCGAGAAGACGATCAGGCTGCGCGCGTAGGCCTTCCAGTCCTGCCCCTCGTCGGGCCGCACGCGCATCGCCCTGTAGGTGAGGCGCTCGATCGGCCCGACGAGGGGCGACAGGAAGACGCGCTGGTTGGTGAAGACCCGCGCCATGTAGATGCCGACCGGCTTCACCAGCGCGACGAGGACGGCGACGAAGATCGCGATCTGCAGCCAGCCCTGCGCCATCAATCAGAGGTTCTCCCCGCGCAGCAGCGCGTAGATGAGGTAGACGCAGACCAGTGCCGAGACGATCAGGCCGAAGAGGTCGGCGCCGGAGAACGAGGCGAGCGGCAGCACGCTCATATCCGATCGATCAGGTCGATCGCCCAGTAGAGGAGGGCGAAGAGACCGACCGCGATCGCTATCGCGAAGACGTCGGCGAGCGGGCTACCACCCCCGGGAAAGATGTCGGCGAGGCCGAACAAGACCCACCGATAGTGCGCCCAACCCCATCAAGGCCGCATGAACTTCCGGCCGCCCGCATACAGGTTTTGTGAAGATAGCCGGACACAAACGGAGCGCTCTAAGCACCCGGGGCGCCAAGGAAAAGCAATCCAATATGTAATGCTCGGCGAATGGCAGGGTGGACAGACGCTGTTCAGGCAATCTCGGCTGCGCTTGGAGTTGTTGGCATTGGCGGCGCACTCGTCTATTCGGGCCTCCAATACAAACGGGGGCGCGAAGTAGAGAAGGCTCAGCTCGACCTAAACCTAATGCGGCTAATGATGGACTTGGACGTACTGTTTGTTGAGCGTGCCCACCTGTATCGCTACTTCAATGACAACGCTGCGATACCGACGGACGACTGCCTTCGCGCCGAGGTCTTGTCGACTGCCGAGTGACAAGCGAGACTCGGAGCGCGTCGTCGTCGCCAGTTCCAACCCCTCGGCGGATGCCGTTGGTGTGGAGTCATGAAGACATCGTCGCCATCGCCAGCTCAGGCGGCGAATCTGTAGCCGACGCCGGGGTCGGTGCGGATGTAGCGGGGGCCGTCGGCGGGCTCGATCTTGCGGCGCAGATTGGCGACGTGGGCGCGCAGGACCTGCATGTCGTCGGCGTACTCGATCCCCCAGACCTCGACCAGCAGGGTGCGGTGGGTCATCAACCGACCGCGGTTCTGGGCCAGCGCCCGCAGCAGCTCGAACTCGGTCGGGGTCAGGTGGACCGGCTCGCCGTCGCGGCGCACCGCCCGCGCCGCGAGGTCGATCTCGAGGCCGTCGGCAACGATCGTCGGCTCCGAGGCCTCCGGCCGCGCCCGCCGCAGCACCGCCTCCAGCCGCGCCACCAGCTCCGGCGGGCCGAAGGGCTTGGTCACGTAGTCGTCGGCGCCGGCGGCCAGCGCCCGCACCTTCGCCTCCTCCTCCCCCACGGCGGAGAGCACGATGATCGGCATCTCGCTCCACTCGCGTAGCCGTTCGGTCACCTCGACCCCATCGATGTCGGGCAGCATCAGGTCGACGATTGCCGCCGCCGGCGGCTTCACCGCGGCGAGGTCGAGTGCCTCTTCGCCGCTGGTGGCAGGCACCGCCTCGTAGCCGGCGTCGCGGAGGATCACCTTCAGCGCCCGCAGGATCTGGGCCTCGTCGTCGCAGACGAGCACCCGCGCCGCCGCGCTCAAGCCCGGTCCCGGCAGGGCATCGAGACGACGAAGCTGCTGCCCTGACCAGGCAGCGACTCGACCGCGATCTCGCCGCCGTTGGCCTCGACGAAGCCCTTGGCGATCGCCAGTCCCAGCCCGGTCCCGCCCTGGGCACCGTCGGCCGCGCCGCGGTGGAACGGCTCGAAGATCCGCTGCCACTCGCTTTCGGGGATGCCCGGACCCTGGTCGACCACGCGCAGCGTGATTTTGTCACCGATCAGCCTCGACTTGACCAGCACCGGCCGGCCGCCGCCGTGGCGGATCGCGTTCTCGATCAGGTTGGCGAGGGCGCGCTCGAGCTGGGCGGCGTCGGCCTCGACGATCGGCAGCTCGCGCTCGACCGCCAGCCGCACCAGGTCCGGCTCGCTCGTCGCCTCGCGGGCGGCGTCGAGCACCTCGGCGAGATCGATCGCCTCGCGGTGCGGCTCGGCCTTGCCCGCTTCCAGGCGCGACATGTCGATCAGGTTCTCGACCAGGCGCGAGAGCCGCTCGCCCTCGGCGACCACGGCCTCGCTCAGCTCCGCTCGCTCCTCGGCCGTCGGCGAGGCCGAGCCCAGCGCCGCGCCGCTGGCGATCATCGAGGTCAGCGGTGTGCGCAGGTCATGCGAGATCGAGCGCAGCAGCGCGGTCTTCAGCTCGTCGCTGCGCCGCAGCGCCTCCGCCTCGACCATCTCCGCCTGCATCCGGTCGCGCTCCTCCGACAGCCTCGCCAGCTCCTCCAGCGCCCGGTCGGCCTGCTCGCGCCGGCGCTCCGCCTCGAGTGCCTGCGCTCGCGCCAGCCCGGCGACGCTGCTGCTGACCGCGGCGACGATGACGAAGGTCGCCAGCGCGACCCAGTTCTCTTCGTCGGCGATCGCGAAGCGGTGCAGCGGCGGGATCTGGAAGAAGTTGAAGGCGAGCGCGCTGGCCAGCGAGGCGAGCAGGCCCAACCGCAGGCCCCAGACGATCGAGATCAGCAGGATGCCCGGCAGGTAGACGACCCCGAGCGAGACCACCGGCGCGACCGACTTCAGCGGGTAGACGATCGCCGTTCCCACGGCGACGATCCCCACCGTCGCGAGCAGGCCGAGCCAGTTCGGCGGCGGCTCGCCGCTCAGTTCAAGCGGGAATCGGCGCCGCGGCATGCCTTCGGCTCAGTGGGGGCTGGAGATGCCGCCGCCGACGGCGGGCGGCGTCGAAGGTGCCGGCGCCGGCGCGGGTTCAGGCGTCGCTTCGGGAGCGGGTTCGGCTTCGGGCGCCGCTTCTTTACCTTCGCCCTGCCCCTGTTTCGACCGCCCTTCCTTTTCCGCCGGTTCTTCTTCTTCGTATTCGTATTCGCCTTCGTATTCGCTCGACGAAGAAGAGCCCGAGGCGTGCCCGCTGTCAAGCCCCGAAAGTTCCGGCAGGCTCGACGGTTCGGCGAATTCGGGGCAGTTGCCGGCCACCGCCGATTCCATGAAGGAGCGCCAGATCGGACCGGCGGTGGGCCCGCCGAAGCCGGTCGCTTCGCGCGACTGCGGGTGACCGACCCAGACCGCGGTCGAGTAGAGCGGCGTGTAGCCGACGAACCAGGCGTCGGAGAGGTCCTCGGAGGTACCGGTCTTGCCGGCCTCGGCGCCGCAGCCCATGTAGGTGTAGCCGGCGCCGGTGCCCTGCGTGATCACGCCCTCCAGGATCCGAGTTACATCGTAGGCCTGGCCCTCGGTCAGCACCCGTTCGCCTTCGTCGGTATCGGTTTCGTCGACCTTGCCGCCGGGGAATTCGACCCGGCTGATCGCGGTCGGGTCATGGTGGACGCCGCCGCTGGCGAGGGTCGCGTAGCCGTCGGCCTGTTCGAGCGGCGTGACCCCTTCGCGCAGACCGCCGATCGCCTCGGCCGGGACCGATTCGAGGTCCGCTTCGATGCCCATTTCGTGCGCTGTCTGGGTCACGTTTTCGGGGCCGACGTCGAGGTCGAGCTGGGCGAAGATGACGTTGACCGAGTCCCAGGTGGCCGATTCGAGCGACATCGTGCCGCCGCCGGGCTCGGCGTTGTTGACGGTCCAGGTGCCGCCGCCGGGAAGGTCGAGCGTCATCGGCGAGGTGCCGCTGTAGTAGGTCGAGGCGGGGTCGATGCCCTGCTTGATCGCCGTCGTCAACACGTAGGTCTTGAACGAGGAGCCGGGCTGGCGGTGGGCCTGCCAGGCATAGTTGAATTCGCTTTCGCTTTCGTAGCCTTCGGTCGAGGCGAGGGCGACGATCTCCCCGTTGGAGGGATCGACCGAGGCGAGGCCGGCGGCGGGACCGCCTTCGGGGTAGCAGACGCTGCACGAGTCGACCGCTTCCTGCGCCCGCTCCTGCAGTTCCGGGTCGATCGTCGTATAGGCCTTGAGGCCACCGGTGCGCACGGTGTTGATCCCGTACTTGTCGATCAGCTCCTGCTGGACCAGGTCGAAGAGGAAGGGGTCGCGGATGATCCGGTACTTGTGGCCGGGGCTGAGCCCGAGGCCGCTGTGGATCGCTTCGCGGTATTCGTCGCCCGTGATGTAGCCCTGCTCGTGCATCGCCGCCAGCACCTCGTCGCGGCGCTGCAGTGCCGCGTGGGGGTCGAGGAAGGGGTTGTATTCCGAGGGCGCCTGGGGCAGGCCGGCGATCAGCGCCGACTCGGTCAGATCGAGTTCTTTGGCGGGCTTGCCGAAGTAGGTCTGCGCCGCCGCCTCGGCGCCGACCGCGGTCTCACCTTCGACGGTCCCGTAGGGGGCCGTATTCAGGTATTCGGTCAGGATCCATTCCTTCGAGTGGGCTTCCTCCTCCTCGTAGGCGAGGTGCGCTTCGATCAGCTTTCGTTCCAGCGTCTCTTCGGGGTCCTGGATGTAGAGGTTGCGGACCAGCTGCTGGGTGATCGTCGATGCTCCCTGGACCGGCTTGCCGCCGGCGAGCGCGTCCTTCCAGGCGGCGCGGAGGATCCCGGTCGGGTCGAGCGCGCCATGGTTGAAGAAGTTCTTGTCCTCGATCGCGACCGTGGCGTCGCGCAGCGTCTGCGGCAGCGCCTGCGAAGAGACCGGCTGGCGGATATTTTCGGCGTGGATGAAGCCGATCAGGCTGCCGTCGGCGGCGTAGATCGCCGAGGAGCGGCCCTTCTCAACCGGCTTGAGGCTGGAGAGCGGCGGCGCCGACTCGTAGACGTGGACGGCCCAGCTGCCGGCCACGGTGGCGGCGATCAGGCCCATGCCGAGCAGGATCCCAAGGGGGACCGTGACCTTCTTCCACTTCGAGGTATGCGCCCGGCGTCTCCGCTGGCGCGTCCGGCGTGCCATTCGGCTGCAAATTGTAGGGAGGCCGGTAGCCTTGCTCAGCGATGACGACCTTCTTGCACACCTGCTACCGGATCGGCGACATCGACCGCTCGGTCGCCTTCTACGAAAAGATCGGCTTCGAAGAGTCGGGCCGGATGCCGATCGGCGACGAGGCGATCAACGTCTTCATGAATCTCCCGGGCGAGAACCCAATCCTCGAGCTGACCTACAACCACGGCGTCACCGAGTACGAGCACGGCACCGGCTACAACCACATCGCGCTCATGGTCGACGACCTCGACGCCACCCTCGAGCGCCTGGCCGCCGACGGCATCGAGCCGGAAAAGCCGCCCTACCGCCCCGGCGGCCGCACCGAGGGCCACTTCATTTGCTTCCTGCGGGACCCCGACGGCTATCGGATCGAGCTAATCGGCGCGTAGTTCGGGCGGGATCCGTGCACTACTTCGGATCGTCCGAAGGAAGCGACCAGGGGCCCAGCCACCAGGCGCTGATCGACTCGGTGTCCAGGCGGACACTTGGCAGTTCGACCACCTGATCGCCCAGGGAGACGACCGAGGCGAAGCGCAAGGTGATGTAGCGGTCGTCTGGCTCCGTATCCGGACCGGCGAAGAGAAGCGAGCGAAGCCGATCGGCAGTCTCGCCAGGCGGTCCCACATCCATCTCTGCTTCGACGATCCGCGTTTGCGTGATCTCCTTGAAGTCCTCAGTGAATCGGCGTGCCGAACAGAATTCGCCGACAACCAGATGGCCGTCGACCATCGCATAAAGCGTCACGGCAGCAAAATCGCTCGCTTCGACATTTGCCCGCAACTCCCGCAGCAGTGGGTCCATCGGCTGGCAACGTACCAAGCCAAATAGTCGGGGCCGTCAACGCAGCGCGTCGTCACACTCTGTGAGCGCCCTTCCGAGACCCTAGACTTGAAGAACGATGGCCAGCGTCAAACATGCACTCGGCGGCCGCTCGAGCATGTCCGAGCTGATCGGCGCGTAGTCCCGCACACTGGCTGGGCCTCCTGATTACTTGAATTTTCTTGTCTATAGCGCCATACTGGCCAGATGGCCAGTAGCGCGGGAGGCGTGTCTGGGTTATCAGGAAGCGCCGATCCCTCGTGAGAACGGCGACGAGACCTTACGGCCCTGCCGGCCCCTCGTCGCCTCAACCTCCAGCTTGTTCCTGCGGCGCCGGCGTGCCTTGGCAGGTCGCTGCCGACCTTGACAGCAGGAGGCTGAGCTCGGTCATTTCTTAATACACATGCGGCTCGCGGCGGTCTCTCTCCGACTGAGTGTCCGTCGAGAAGCCGACAACACCACAGAGGGAGACAATCAATGAAACGCATCACGATCATAGGACTAGCGCTCATGGCGATGTTGGTGGTCGCCGGTGGCACGGCGTCGTCCGCATCCGCCTGGACCTTATGCATGGAAACCGATGAAGCAAAAACAGGCTTTTATGCGATGTTCTGTAGTGGCTCGCAGATAAGCGAAGGTGAATTCATCTTAGTTGAAAGCCCGCTCGTACCGACCGCGAGCTCGCAATTATATTGCGCGAAAGTCACAGCAATCGGCGTGCAGAAAGGTCAGTACAAAGACAGCAAATGCACTGAAAAAGCAGTAAACGGTGCATTCGCGGCGGTGGTCCCGTTAGGGCAGAGGCCGATCATCGTCAAAAAAGAACCAGACCCGGTGGCGTTCACAGTTGCCAACGACAAATTCACAGTAAAAAGCGGCGCAATGGTCTTGGAAAACCTGACAACCAAAACCGTGATCAAATGTGAAAAAGGCGAAGGCTCAGGCGAAACAACGGAAAAGGAAGTTCTGGGGAAAAAATATGCAGACGGTATAAAAATCTCAAAAATCACCTATAAAGGGTGCTCCGGGAAAAAAGGCGCAACGGAATGCAAAGTCACGGGTGGTGAATTCTCGACGAAAGAACTCACCGGTGAACTCGTGGAGCTGGACGAAAACTCGGAAACTGGCGTCGGCGAGCTGATGAAGCCGGTTTCCGGTACCGAATTCGCCAAAATAGAAATGACGTGCGGCGCCGAAAAAGTAAACGTAACGGTCACGGGCACCGTCGTCGGACAGATTCCGGGTGAATCGTTTGAACAAACGTCCAAAAAAAGCAAAGTGGTCTTCCACCAAGCCGAAGGCAACCAGGAATTCAAGAAGATTTGCGAACTGAACAAAAAAGAATCGGATGAATGCGTGGCGTCAAGCGAATTCTTCCTCCAAATGAACGAATCAAAATCAGGGTTCGAGAGCACGGAGGAATTTGAATTTGAAACAGAACAAGAGACGCTGTGAGGCTGGATAGCTAGTTTCGTTGGGGCTGCACGAGATGTATCGTGCAGCCCCGTTTTATCCTGTCGGGTCCACAAGACGTTGCACCCGGTCTACCTCACCACCTCGAACTGGGTCATCAGGCCGTGATCCTCGTGGTCGAGCATGTGGCAGTGGATGATGAACTTGCCGGTGTAGTCGGAGAAGCGGCCGGCGAGGAGGATGCGTTCGCGGGGGTAGACGAAGAAGGTCTCCTTGAGGCAGTCTTCCCAGGGCGGGGGCGGCTTGCCGTTGCGAGAGAGCAGGTACCAGTCGGTGGCGTGGATGTGCATCATGTGGGCGACTTCGGTGCGGTTGACGATCTCCCAGGTCTCGGTCGTGCCGAGCTGGGGGCGAGCGTCGACGCGAGCTGGGTTGAAGGTCCTGCCGTTGATCAGCCAGGTCGTCTTGAAGAGGCCGCCGATCGAGATCTCCCAGGTGTGTTTCGGGGTATGGGAGACGTGCTTGGTCCAGGTTGGCAGCGGGCGTAGCTCGCGCGGCACGCGGGTGCGATCGGCCAGGCGTCGGGAGTCGACCCGGAACTGCATCAGGGCGCCGATATAGGGTCGGGTGCCGAGCGGGCTGCGGGTGCCGTGGCGCGGGCCGCTGCGCAGCTCCAGCCTCTCCCCCGCCGCGGTCGCGAAGTCGACGATCACCTCGGCTCGCTCTCCTGGCCCCAGCATCACCTCGCTCCGCCGCACCGGCCTCGGCATCAGGCCACTGTCGGTGCCGATCTGGATCAATGGGGCGCCGTTGGAGAGATGGAGGTTGTAGGGGCGGAACTGCGAGACGTTGAGGATGCGCAGGCGGTAACGCTGCGCGGTCACCCGGTGGAAGGGCATGTAGGCGCCGTTGACAAGAACGTCGCGGGCGTTGATCCCGTCGTCGGGCGGGTGCCGGCCGGTGAACGGATCGGTCAGCTGGTTGTGCCGGTCGAAGGAGCGGTCGGCAATCATCAGCGCGATGTCGCGCTCGCCGCGCGGCAGCGGCAGGCTCGCTTCGAACTCGTCCTCGACGATCCACATTCCGGCCAGCCCGCGCCAGATGTTGCGCGCCGTGTGGTCGAGGCGGTGGTCGTGGTACCACTGGAAGGCCGCGCGTTCGGGCCTGCCGTCCTCCCTCAGATCGTAGACGTAGGTGCGCTTCCCGCCCGGCTCGAGCAGCAGGTCGTTGCCCGACGCCCGCGCCGAGAGGCCGCTCGGAATGTCGCAGTAGAAGGAGCGCGCATGCGAAGGCGTCAGCCCGCCGGGCTGGCCGTCGAACTGGGTGCGGTTGTGGCCACCATGCAGGTGGGCGGTCAGCTCACCGGCCGAGCGCGGCAGCTCGTGATGAAAGGTGACCTCGGTGCGGTGGCCAGCGGGGCGGCGAATCGTCGGCCCCGGGAAGCTGCCGCCGTAGGTCCACATCCGCGTCGGCACACCGGGCATGATCGGCACCTCGGCCTCGCGGATCGGGATCGAGAGGCGGGAGCCGGTCAGTTCCTCGGGAATCGGCAGGAGCGCCCGAAATGGCTCGGCGGCCAGGCGGCGCACCGACCGACCGCTCCCCGCCAGGAGGGCGCCAGGACGCAAACCCAGCGGCAGCGCCGTGGCGAGAGCGCCGCTGCCCAGGGCGCCGAGAAATGCTCGGCGCCCCAGGCGAGGCGAATCTGGGAAAGGACCAGGCGTGCTCTAGGTCCCCGGAACCACTGGGGCCGGAGCTACCACTTCGATCGACCCGTGCATGAACGGGTGGATCGCGCACATGAAGTAGATCGTCGTCCCCGCAGCCGCGCTCACCGGCTGCTCGACCGAGGTGCCGGCTTCTTTTTCACCGGTGAACCAGGAGTCGCCCTTTTTGGTCACGCTGCCGAGCACGTCCCAGCCTTCAAGGCCCGCTTTGGCGGGATTCTTGGTGACCGGGCCGTTGCCGTTGGTGCCGTGCCAGTGGGCGATCGACATGCAGATGTGTTTCGGCGTGAAGCAGTTGTTCTCGGCTTTCTTGGTTTTCGGGATCGAGCCTTTGGTGACCAGCGAGAAGGTGTGCGGGCCGATCTTTTTCGGGTTGGTCTGGTTCAGCACCTCGAGCTCTTCGCCGGCGGCAATCGTCTTCGGCGCTTCGAAGCGCAGACCGCCTTTGCCGGCCTTGATGTAGACGGTGTTGGCGGGGCCAAGATCGGTGGCCGCACTGGCCAGGGCAGGCACGACGGCCATACAGACGGTCAGGCCGACGGTGATTGCGAGCGCGCCCTTGATCGAACCGAAACGAGAAAGTCTTTGCTTCAACGTGCCTCCTTTGTGGCGCCCGCCCTCCGCGGCGCGCACCTAGACGAATAGACCAGGAAGCTACATAGGAAGCGGCGATCGTTCAAGGCCTCACGCCACGCGGGAAGAGCTGCGCCGCCTTCTGGGAACATGCCGATCGTGCCTGAGGAGATGCCGAAGCGCGAGGACCGGGAGCGCCCTGACCTCGCCGAGCTGCTGGCACGCCAGGCAGAGGTTCTCGACCAGGCGCGCGGCGAGGCCGTCGGGCGGCGCCACGCCGGCGGCGCCCGCACCGCGCGCGAGAACATCGCCGACCTCGTCGACCCCGGCTCGCTGGTCGAGTACGGCCGCTTCGCGATCGCGGCGCAGCGCGGCCGGCGCGAGGTCGAGGACCTGATCGCGAACACACCCGCCGACGGGCTGATCGCGGGAACGGCCCGGATCAACGGCGATCTCTTCGGCGAGCACGGCGCCTGCGCCGTGCTCTCCTACGACTACACCGTCCTCGCCGGCACCCAGGGCGCCCTCGGCCACCGCAAGAAGGACCGCCTCTTCGAGCTGATCGAGCGCATGCGCCTGCCGACCGTCTTCTTCGCCGAGGGCGGCGGCGGGCGCCCGGGCGACACCGACTACCCGGCGGTCTCCGCCCTCGACACCCGCGCCTTCGCGCTCTGGGCGCGCCTCTCCGGCCTGGTGCCGCGGATCGCCGTTGTTGCCGGTCGCTGCTTCGCCGGCAACGCGGTGATCGCCGGCTGCTCGGACCTGATCGTCGCCACCGAGAACATCTCGCTGGGCATGGGCGGGCCGGCGATGATCGAGGGAGGCGGCCTCGGCAAGGTCGATCCCGACGAGGTCGGGCCGATCGCGACGCAGGCCGGCAACGGCGTCGTCGACCTCGTCGTCGCCGACGAGGCAGCCGCGGTTGAGGCAACCAAGCGGCTGCTCGCCTACTTCCAGGGCTCCATCCCAGCCGGCGCCGCGCCGGATCAAACCACCCTCCGCGACGCCGTTCCCGAACGCCAGCGCCGCGCATACACGGTGCAGCCGATCATCGAGACCCTCGCCGACGAAGGATCAGCCACCTTCCTGCGCGAGCGCTTCGCCCCCGAGATGGTCACCGCCCTCGCCCGCATCGAGGGCCGCCCGCTCGGCCTGATCGCCAACGACACCCGCCACGTGGCCGGCGCGATCACAAGCGACGCGGCCGACAAGGCGGCCCGCTTCCTGCAGCTCTGCGACAGCTTTGGCCTGCCGGTGGTGTCTCTGATCGACACGCCGGGGATGATGGTCGGGCCAGAGGCTGAGGCAACCGGCCTGGTCCGCCACGCCTCGCGCCTGCTGATCGCCGGCGCCGCGCTGAGCGTGCCGCTCGTCGCCGTAATCCTGCGCCGCGGCTACGGCCTCGGCGCCCAGGCAATGGCCGGGGGCAGTCTGCACGAGCCGCTGCTCACCGTCGCCTGGCCCTCGGCACACCTGGGGCCGATGGGCCTGGAAGGCGCGGTGCGGCTCGCCCTGCGCAAGGAGCTCGAGGCGATCGCCGACGAGGCCGAGCGCGAACAGCGCGTCCGCGACCTCACCGCCGCCGCCGAGGAAAACGCGAAGGCGCTCAACGCCGCCGCCCTCTTCGAGCTCGACGACGTGATCGATCCGGCCGAGACGCGCGGCCTGATCGCCTCGACCCTCGCCGCAGCAGCACCCGCGCAAGGCAGCGGCCGCTTCATCGACACCTGGTAGTCGACTGTCGTAGGCTCCTGGGGTCAGATCTCCGCCAGAGAGGGCCTGCAATGTCAAGTGAGCAACGTGACATCGCCGACGGCACGCTCGTCGTGCGCACGGAGAAAGAGGGCGAGACCCAAGTGGTCGCGCTCCGCGGCGAGCTCGATCTCGCCAACGCCTGCACGGCCGAAGCCGCGCTGGAGGGCGCGCTCGCCGACGGCGCCCAGGTCGTGGTCGACATGCGCGAGCTGGAGTTCATCGACTCGACCGGGATCGCCCTGCTCGTCGCCGCTCTCGCCAACAACGAGAGCGAGGAGAGGGTCCGCTTCATCCCCAGCTCCGCCCCGGCCGTGAGCCGGGTGCTCGACCTGACCGGCCTTTCCGAGCGCCTGCCGCTGGCCGAGGCCTGAGCTCTACGCGCGCAGCTTGTAGCCGCGCGAGAAGAGGCGCAGGTTGATCGCGAAGAGCCCGGCGGTCGCCGCGGTGAGGGCGAGCAGGGAGAGTGGGATGCTGACTTCGGTGAAACCGACGAAGCCGTAGCGGACCAGGTTGATCATGTAGTAGATCGGGTTGAAGTGGGTCAGGGTCTCGAAGGGCTGCGGCAGCAGCGTCGCCGAGTAGAAGACGCCGCCGAGGAAGATCAGCGGCGTCAGCACGAAGGTCTGGACGAAGGCGACGTCGTCGAACTGTTCGGCCCGCACGCCGGTCAACACACCCAGCTGGGAGAAGAAGAAGCCGACCAGGAAGAGCGAGGGGATCAAGACGAGGACGTGGTCGACCGGCAGCCCGGCGAGGATCAAGGCGGCGATGAAGGTCAGCCCGGCGACGATCAGGCCGCGCATGAAGCCGCCGAGGGAGAAGGCGAGCAGCAGCTCCAGCGGAGAGGCGGGCGAGGAAGAGCTGGTCCTGGATCGCCCCCTGGAACTTCTGCTGCAGAATCGAGGAGGAGTTGTTGGTGAAGGAGTTGATCGCAAACGACATCATGATCAGGCCGGGGATGACGAAGATGATGTATTCGATCCCGTGCAGCTCCTTGATCCGCGAGCCGAGCGCCGCGCCGAAGACGGTGATGTAGAGGAACGTTTCCAGCAGCGGCGCGCCTAGGGTCTGCTTCTTGATCTTCATGAAGCGGTTGACCTCGCGCCGCCAGAGGGTGGCGAAGCGGATCTGCGCCGCGCTCACGATGCGACCTCGAGCTTCGAGCGCGAGAGCTCGTTGCGGCCGACCAGGGCCAGGTAGGCGTCCTCGAGGTTGGCGACGCCGTAGCGCTCGGCCAGCTGCGCGCTGGTCCCCTCGCCGACGATCTGGCCGTCGTTGATGAAGGCGATCCGGTCGCAGAGCTGCTCGGCCTCCTCCAGGTAGTGCGTGGTGAGCAGGATCGTCGTCCCCTCCTGGTTGATCCGCTGCACGTAGTGCCAGAGCTCCAAGCGCAGCTCGACGTCGACGCCGGCGGTCGGCTCGTCGAGGATCAACAGCCGCGGCCGGTGCATCACCGCGCGGGCGAGGATCAGCCGCCGCTTCATCCCGCCGGAGAGGGTGCGGGTGCGTTCGTCGGCCTTCTCGGTCAGCGAGAAGGTCTCGAGCAGCTCCGCAGTTCGCTCGCGGCGCTCGCGCTTGGGCATGCCGAAGTAGCCGGCGTGGTAGTCGAGCGTCTCCTCGACCGTCAGGAACCAGTCGAGGTTGAGCTCCTGCGGGGCGAGGCCGACCGCCTGGCGCGCCTTGCCGTAGTCGCCGATCGCGTCGTGGCCGAAGACCCGGATCGAGCCCGCGGTCGGCTGCGCCAGCCCGGTCGTGCAGTGGATCAGGGTCGACTTGCCGGCACCGTTGGGACCGAGCAGCGCGAACAGTTCGCCCTCCTTGATCTGCAGCGAGACGCCGCGCAGCGCCTCCACCCCGGTCGGGTAGCGCTTGACCAGATCTTCGATGTGGAGGGCTTCCTCAGGCACGGCGTCAAACCTAGAGGACCGGCGGGCTCGACTAGCGGGCGGCGCGATCGAGCTCGCGATTCATCACCCTCATCAGCAGCGTGTACGGCGGTGAGAACTTACGCTGGAGCCAGTGCAGGAAGCGACCGTCGGGTGAGGTGAAGACCATGTAGCGGTTGCGCTCGATCGCCTCGATGATCCGCTCGGCGACCTTCTCGGGAGACACGGCGCGGCGCTCGAAGAGGGCGATCAGCCTGCGCATTTTTGGACTGCTGCGATCGACGCCGACGATCTCCACCGTGCCGACCAGTGGCGTCTTGACCGCCCCCGGGCAGACCAGGCTGACGCCGATCCCGTGTTTGCGCAGGTCGAAGCGCAGCACCTCGGAGACCCCGCGCAGGCCGAACTTGCTGGCGCTGTAGGGCGCGTGCCAGGGCAGGCCGAAGAGGCCGGCGACCGACGAGACGTTGACGATGTGGCCGCCACGCCCGGCTGCGATCATCGGCGGCACGAAGCACTCGAGCACGCTGATCGGCCCCATCAGGTTGATCTCGATCGTGCGCCGCCAGTGCTCGTGTTCGAGCTGCTCGATTTTGCCCCAGGTCGAGATCCCGGCGATGTTCATGACGACATCCATGCTGGGAGCGATCGCATGCACTTCCGCGGCGAAGGCGACCACCGCCTCGTGATCGACCAGGTCGACGGCGGAGAGGTGGGACACGGTCCCCCCGGCATCACGGATCTCAGCGGCAACCCGCTCCAGCCCCTCGCCATCGCGATCGGTGAGGAAGAGCTCGGCGCCCCGGCCGGCGACGGCGATCGCGGTCGCCCGGCCGATCCCGCTGGCGGCCCCGGTGACCAGGCAGCGCTTGCCGGCCAGGTTCTCGATCCCGACCTTCACAGGCGCGCCGGCCGCTCGGGCTCGACCCCGAGCGTGTTGAGGGTCATCGCCAGCATCTCGTAGTGGCCGATCAGCATGCAGAGCTCGATCAGCAGCACCTCGTTGAGGTGGCGGCTCAGCTCGGACCAAAGCTCGCTGCCGACCAGCCTCCGCTCGTGCATCTCATCGGCCGCGCGTAGCAGCAGGGCGCGGCGCTCCGACCAGCCGACCGCATCGGGGCCCTGGCGAACGCGACTGATCTCTTCCTCGCTCAGCCCGGCCCGCCTGCCGATCCGCTCGTGCTGGCTCCACTCGTATTCGCTTCCTGTGTTGTGCGCGACGCGCAGGATCACCAGCTCGGTCTCCTCGCGCGGTAGCTTGCCACCCGGCATCAGCGCCCCGGCGAACCAAAGCCAGCGCCGGAAGAGCCCGCGGTGGCGGCCGAGGGTGGTGAAGATGTTGGGCGGCTTGCCGCGGGTGGCGAGACCCGCAAGTTTTGCGATGCCGAAGTTGACCCAGCCAAGCTGGCGCCGGTCGCCCGGAGAAATGCGCGGCTTCGTCCCATTCATCGCCGAAGACCGTAGCCCACAGCACTCCGCTGTTCCTTTTTGCTGTCAAATGAAAAGGAACAGCGGAACCGGTGGTTGGCCGCATAAGGTGCGTGAATGGCCCAGCCGCTGCTCGCAGTCGACACGCCCTCGATGCTCTTCCGCGCCTTCTACGCGCTGCCCGACTCGATCGTCGGGACGGACGGCAAGCCGGTCAACGCGCTGCTCGGCACCGCCAACCTGATCCTGCGTGAGATCGAAATCCACCGGCCGCGGGCAGTTGTGCTCTGCTTCGGCCCTGACGCCGCCTCCTACCGCACCGAGCTCTACCCCGCCTACCACGCCGAGCGCGAGGCGGCGATGCCGGATGACCTTTCACCCCAGTTCGCCGCCTGCCCCGACTTCTTCGCCGCCTTCGGCTGGACCGTGGCGACGAGCGCTGACCTCGAGGCCGACGATCTGCTCGGCACCTATGCCCGCAAGGAGGCCGAGGCCGGTGGTAACGCCCTGCTGATGACCGGCGACCGCGACATGTACCAGTGCGCCGCCGAGCGGGTCACCGTCCTCTACGTGAAGACGGGAGCGAAAGGCAAAGGGGCCGAAGAAGTCACCCCGGAGGGAGTCGAGGAGCGCTACGGGATCCCGCCCGCGCTCGTCCCCGACTTCATCGCTTTGCGCGGCGACCCCTCCGACGGACTGCCCGGCGCCAAGGGCGTCGGGCCGAAGACCGCGGCGGAGCTGCTGCGCCGCCACGGCTCGCTGGAGGCGATCCTCGACAACGCGATCCGCGAGCGCCGCCCCGCCCTGCGCGGGGCCCTGATCGAGGCGGCCGACGACCTGCGGGCGTTCAAGGACATCGCGACGCTGCGCGACGCCGGTGTCGAGCTCCCTCCCGATCGCGAGACCGACTGGGCCGGCGCCGCCAAGGCGGCCCACGAGCGCGGCATGAACCGGCTCGCCGAACGCCTGCTCGCCGAGGCCTGAGCGCCTCCTCGTGGTACTACTTCGATCATCCTGATCGAAGCCAACCCGGACAAGATCGTCGACCTCTCGGTCACGCTCTCCGAGCATCTGCCCGCCAGCTGGCCGGAGCACATGCCCTTCGCCCACAAGAACTGGAGCTGGCACGAGGAGACCGAACTGCCAAGCGGCGCCAGCAGTTGCTCGCTCGGCCCCTACGTCACCCACTTCATCATCCTCGACGAGCACGCCGGCACCCACGTCGACGCCCCCTCCCACTACATCCCGCCGCCCGGCTCCGGCCTGCCCGATGAGGGGCCGTTGGGCGAAGCCAGCGCCGAGCAGCTCGACCTCTCGAAGCTGATCGGCCCCGCCGCGGTGGTCGACCTACGCCACCTCGACGGCCAAGCTGAGCCCGGCGCCAGCCCGGCAATCACGGTCGCCCACCTCGAAGCCTGGGAGGAAGAGCACGGGCGCTTCGAAGCAGGCGAGATCGTGCTGCTGCTGACTGGCTGGTCGAGGCACTACGTCAAGGGCGAGGCCGGCCGGGCCTTCCTGCACGAGCCGGTGGTCCTGCAGTCGCGTCCCGCCTGGCCCGCCCCGGAGGCTGCCGTCGCCGTCTTCCTGCACGAGCGCGGCGTCAGCACGATCGGCATCGACGCGCCGAGCATGGGCTCCGCCGAGGAGGGCAACGAAGTCCACCGCGCCGGCCTCGGTCGCAAGATGGCCTTCATCGAGGGACTGACCAACCTCGACCGCCTGCCCGCCCGCGGCGCCTCCTTCGTCTTCCTCCCGGTCAAGATCGCCGTCGCGAGCGGCGCCCCCGGCCGCGCGATCGCCGTCCTGCCCGCCGACTGAGCGCTGCGTACTTTGACCCCACCCCAGGGGGGTCAAAGTCCATTACGCGATCAGACGCGGTACTCCGGATTGGGGAAGTCGAAGCGGCAGCCGGCATCCCACTTGGTGCGCTGGTTGCCGTGGGCGGGAATGCCGCTGGCGTCCTTGAGGATGCGCGCCAGGTGCAACATGTTCCAGGCGGCGAAGGTGGTGTTGCGGTTGGTGAAGTCGTTCTCCGGGCCGCCTGAGCCCTCGTCGAGATATGAGGGCCCCGGGCCGGCCTCGCCGATCCAGCCCGCGTCGGCCTGCGGCGGGATCGTGTAGCCGAGGTGCTGCAGCGAGTAGAGCGTGTTCATCGCGCAGTGCTTGACCCCGTCCTCGTTGCCGGTGACCAGGCAGCCGCCGACGCGGCCGTAGTAGGCGTACTGGCCCTCGTCATTGAGCAGGTGCGAGTTGCCGTAGAGCCGCTCGACGATCTGGGTCGCGACCGAGGACTTCTCCCCCAGCCAAATCGACATACCGAGGACGAGGATGTCGGCGGCCATCACCCGCTCGAAAATCGCCGGCCACTCGTCTTTGTCCCAGCCGTGCTCAGTCATGTCGGGCCAGACCCCGGTTGCGATCTCGTGGTCGACCGCGCGGATGCACTCGACCGCCACCCCGTTGCGGCGCATGATCTCGATCGAGATGTCCATCAGCCCCTGCGTGTTGGAGACCTCCGGGCTGCGCTTCAGCGTGCAGTTGATGAAGAACGCCCGCAAGTCCGAGTAGTCGGTCTCGCTGCGCTCGCACAGCTCGGCCTGCATCGGGGTCAGCTCGGTCACTTGGTCTCCTCCGGTCGTCGCGTCAGCGTCAGGCTGAGGCGAGACTAGCGTCGCGCTGCTCACGCGGGGCTGTGCGGGAGAACTGCATCGTGCCGTCATCGATCGGGCTGTGCCTGATCGCGCGCGTGTCGACCAGGTAGTTCTGCCGCAGTTTCCACGGCTCCTTCGAGCCCTGTTTGGGCAATTTGTCGAGCGCGCGCAGGACGTAGCCGGAGTTGAAGGAGAGGATCGGCTCCTCGGTCACCGAGGGATCGGTGATCTCCGGCACGGCCTGGCTGTAACCGTGGGCGTCCATGTGGTTGAGCAGGCGGCAGACGTACTCGGAGGTGAGGTCGGCCTTGAGCGTCCAGGAGGCGTTGGTGTAGCCGAGGGTGAAGACGAAATTGGGGATGCCGTTGAGCGTCATTCCCTTGTAGGCCATCCGCGTGGAGAAATCGACCTCCTCGCCGTCGACGGCGATCTCCAAACCGCCGAGGAAGAGCACGTTGAGGCCGGTCGCAGTGATGATCACGTCGGCCTCGAGCTCGGTGCCGGACTCGAGCTCGATCCCATTCTCGGTGAAGGTCTCGATCCGGTCGGTGACGATCTCCGCCTCACCCGAGCGGATCGATGCGAAGAGGTCGCCGTTCGGCACCAGGCACATGCGCTGGTCCCACGGGTTGTAGCTGGGCTTGAAGTGCCTGTCGATGTCGTAGCCGGCCGGCAGCAGGCGTTCGTTGCCGCGGCGAATCAGCTTTTTGACGAAGGTCGGGCGGTTCTTGCTGAGGTTGTAGGTGACCGTCTGCAGCAGGACGTTCTTCCAGCGGATCGCCGCGTAGGCCATCTTCAGCGGCAGCACCCGGCGCACGGCCCTGGCGATCGGGTCCTTGCCCGGCATCGCGACGATGTAGGTGGGCGAGCGCTGCAACATGGTCACGTGCTCGGCCTCTTTGGCCATCGCCGGCACCAGCGTCACCGCGGTCGCACCGCTGCCGATGACGACGACCCGCTTGCCGGCGTAGTCGAGGTCCTCGGGCCAGTGCTGGGGGTGGACAACGGTCCCGCCGAAGCGCTCCGCGCCCGGGAACTCGGGCGTGTAGCCCTCGTCGTAGCGGTAGTAGCCGGTGCAACTCCAGAAATAGCCGCAGCTCATCCGCACGGTCTCGCCGCCGGCGCGCTCGACTTCGACCGTCCAGCGCGACTCCTCCGTGGACCACTCGGCCCGCACCACCCGGTGGCCATAGCGGATCTTCCGCTCGATCCCGTTCTCCCGCGCCGTCTCGCGCACGTAGTCGAGGATCAGGTCGCCGTCGGCGATCGCTTTCTCGTCGGTCCACGGCTTGAACCGGTAACCGAGCGTGTGCATGTCGGAGTCCGAACGGATCCCCGGGTAGCGAAAGAGGTCCCAGGTGCCGCCGAGGTCGTCGCGCGCCTCGAGGATCGCGTAGCTCTTGCCCGGGCAGCGCTCGCCAAGGTGGTAGGCGGCGCCGACCCCGGAAAGGCCGGCACCGACGATGAGCACGTCGAAGTGCTCGATGGGCTCCCCGTTAGCGGTCAAGGCCCAGGCATTCTGACAGGCTGGCTGGTCAGCCAGTCCTTACGTGCCGATGTCACACGACTCAGGCGGGAGCGACGGGTGGCACGGGTGGGCTCGGCGGCGATGGCGCCTCTGGCGTCCCCGCCCCTGTCCCTGCCTCGCCCTTTATCGCCAGCAGGCGGAAGTAGATCGTCGCCGCGGCCAGCGCCGCTATCGGCGCGGTCGCGGTCGAGGCGATCAGATTGAAGAGGATCCGCATCCCGACACTGTCGGAGATCCCGGCCCCGATCGCCCCGAGGATGGCGCCGACCACGGCGGAGATCAGGAAGACGACGAAGATCACACCGAAGACCTGCCAGCCGTTGCCGCGCACGAGCTCGCGGGAGCGCCCGAAGGAATCCATTACGCCGCTGCGCTCGACCACGATCACCGGCGCGATCACGGCCCAGATCGTCAGCAGGATCAGCCCCGGAACAAAGAGGAGCAGGAAGCCGACACCGATCGCGATGCCGGCCAGGATGCCGACGCCGATCAGCGGCAGGACGACGGGCCAGGTGGCCTCGACCAGGCCTCCCACCGTCGAGTCGCGACGACCGTCCTGAACGTCTTTGACCAAGTTGACGACCACGCCCTGGTAGAGGGTCGCGGCGACGACGGTGACCGCAAGGCCAAGCGGGAAGAGAAAGAAGCTGCCGGCAATGATCGCGTTGACGATCGCGACGACGAGATAGAGGGCGAAGGCCACCGGCAACAGCACACCGGCCTGCGCGCCGTAGGTCGTGAAGATCTGGCTGAGGGTCCCACCGACGTCAAGTTTCTGGTTCATGTCCGTCTGTTCGACCCGTCCGGCCGAGCCCCTGCCGGCCCGGCAAGCCCACGGACCAAGGCGTGCGTTGCACCGTCGACCGTCTCCCGCAGGCGGACGAAGCGGATGCAGCCGGTCCGCACCTGCCAGCTCTCGCCAAAGGGGAACTCGACCAGGACGGACTGCTCGGATACCTCGTCGAGAACGAGGAGCGCGCCGCTGCGGCGAAGCGACTCGATCATCGCCCAGGGGGTCCCGGACTCGTCATCGCCCGAGCCGCCCCCCAGGGGCTCAAGGGGCTGGGACGGGTCCCACTTGCGAGCCGGTGCGTTCACTTCGCTCCAGGCCGCTCCGGAGGCTTGGAGGCAGACGCGAGCTCCGAGTTGCGGTAACGCGGGTCGCTGCTGACCTCGATACCGAGGAACGGGGGCGGGACAAAGGCGGCCGCATCGCCCGGGTCTTCGAACTCGATCTCGGCCAACAGCACGCCCTCGAGGGGTCCGCGGAAGCGGTCGACGCTGACGCCCATCGGCTTGTCGTCCTCCGCCGTCCGATAGGTGTAGCTCTTGCGGACCTTTGTCAGGCGCCGCCCGTCGGTCAGCGGCCATGCGTCGGCGAAGTCGGCTTCCGCCAAATTGACCTCGATCTCGTTGCGCGAAAGCCCCACGACCTCCGGATCGTCCCTGTCTCCCTTGATCGAGAGCTTGTAGAGCACGTGCACGCCCCCGGGCCCGGTCCTCGATCCCGGTGCGTCGCGGTCGGCCGACTCGATTGCCACCTCGCGCATCTTGCGCAGGCGCACCTCCACCCTGGCCCCCAGCGGAGTGAGGTATCCCTGGTTGATCTCCCCGGCCGAGACCGCGAGCAGATCGACCCCGTCCCATGCCTCCGGCGGCTGGGAGAGGAGGAACTTCCGCTCCAGCTCGATCGGCATCGCTACCCCTCCTCTGTCCGCAGTCGCACATGGGCGAGGACCTCGGGCCCGAATCCCTTGGTTGCGCTGCGCAGCCGCAGCGCCGTCAGCTCCGCCGGGACAGACTCGTGGACCAGCTTGGAGGGCCGGCCCCTCGATCGGGAGATGTCGAGCTCTCCGGTCACCGCCAGGGTGGCTTGCGTGCTTGCCAGCCAACTGTCGTCGCCGAGGATGCCCCGGATGCTGCGGTTCCGCGGCAGGAACCAGCGCTTGCGATCCCGCACGCAGTGGTAGATGCGCGGTCGCCGGTCGCGGCCGCTCTTCAGGTTCGCGATGGTCCGGATATCGAGCCAGAGAACGTCGCTGTCCGCCAGCCAGTTCTCCCGGTCGGCGCGGATCAGGACGACCCCCGGGGGCGCGCCTACCGATCGGGCGAGGCGGAGCAACGCCGGCGCGTCCTGGGCAGCCCGAAAGCCTTCCCGCAGCTCGCCACCGGTGCCCGAGAGCAATAGCTCACCCGCGAAAGCTTTCGCAAAACGCTCCTGCTGATCGGTCGGCAGCTCGGTGCTGCGACCGTCGAAGCGGCGATCGAGAACCGCGTGCCCGAGCTCGTGGGCAAGCGCATAGCGGCGGGCCTGTCCTTGCATGTCGGGTCGCAGCTCGACGACCTCCTGGATCGCCTGTTCCTCTCCCCACAGCCGTGGTTCCACTGGCGGTTGCTCGCGAAAGCGCCGCCAGCGCGCTCCCGCGCTGAGCTCGCGGCGCCTCGAGACAGCGATGCTGAGGTCTTCGGCCAAGCCGGTGAGGTCGGCCCCCGACGGGTCCAGTCGCTGCGGGAAATGGCGCACGATTCGCCGTACCTCCCGCCGTGCCAGGGCCTCCGGCGACCACCGTCCAAAGGAGAGGGGTTTGTCGCCCTCGGTCATCTCAGGAATTCAACCGCCGCTTTGCGAGTTCGTCCACCACCGTGTTGATCGCGCTGTCCAGGGCCCTGGCGCGAAGGTCGCCATTTTCGTCCCCCGTCAGCGATGCATTGCCCACCTCCGCCGAGAAGAGCCTCTCGATGCGCTCATCCAGATCGCCGGGATCGCCGAGGTGGGGGACCAGCGACCGGCCGTTGCCATTGCCGCGAAGTTCCAGTCGGTGAAGCACGATCGCTCCCCGGCCGTGCTGACGCGAAGTGCACTCCTGGTGCGTCCTGCCGTACTCGTCGAATGCGTTCCAGTCGATCGGCTCGCCGGAACCGCCGCCGACCAACCGAGCAAATTCTTCGGCGGCCTCCCTGCAACGCCAGTCCTTGTAGGAGAACCAGCAGCCCCGTTCGATTGCGTCAATCGCTCCGTGCGAGGTGAGGTCGACGTCCGGAAACCGGTTCTCGACAAAGGCGTCGATCGCATTCGAGAGCCCGACCTCGTCGTTTGCGTGATCGGGATGGACCAGGACGATCAGGCGCCAGAGTGCCCGGTAGCGCGCGCTCAGTTGCTCGACCTCGTCTGCAACCACGGGGTGCGAACCGAGGGTGACGACCTCGCCGTCCGCGAGGGCACCGGTCTCGATCCCCTTGGCCTGACTCTTACGATCGGGCACGTAGATGAGGATCGAGCATGGCTGCCAGCCGGCGGCCTCGACCATCTCTCGCTCGATCTTGTCGCGGGTGGCCGAGTCTTTCCGCAGCTCACCGATGAACTCCTGCAGCCTTCGCTCCTGGTCGGCTTCGGGCATCTCCCGCGAACCGGCTATCGCCGGGAAGAGCCTGGGGTCCATGGTGAACTTGGTCTTGTAGAGCTGGCGCCGGGACAGCCCATCGAGGAGGGCGATGCTCCGCACCGCGTCCTTCGCTTTCTTCCTCGCATCCTTCTTTTTGTCCCTGTCCCTGACGGCCTGCCCAAGCAGCTCGATCGCGCGGCTGCGCAGAAACAGGCCCAGGCCCTCGTCGCCGACCTCGGGGTCGAGTAGCGAGCTCGGCGTGCAGTCGGCCCTCAGTTCCGCGAGCAGGCCCGAGCGCGTGTTGTCGGTCGCTTTGAAGATCTCCTCCACCCGGTCCCCGGCGTTGGCGATCGAGGGCAAGGTGCGAGGTTTGGTCGGCACCTCGGCCGGAGCTTCGAGCAGATGAAAGACCTTCGCCAGCATCGCCGAGGCCGCGACCTTGGTCTTGTGGTAGTAGACGATCTCGGCGAACCTGTACCGCTGCCTGACCAGCTCGACGACGCTCGTACAGGTGTCGAGGCGCGGCTTGCCGCGGCGGTCGACCAGCGAGAGGGCCATGCGGGCCTGCTCGAGGTGGTCCTTGCCGATCCAGAAGCGCGAGATGATCCGTCCGTCGCGCAGGACGTCCAGCCCCAGGTTGTGCGGGTCGCGGCGCAGGTAGTCGAGGTAATCGGCGGAGATCGTGTTGGCGACGAGGTCGGCCATGCAGGGCCGGAAGAGTGTCGGCCGCACCTCGTCCAGTGTCGGCCGCACCTCGTCGCGCGTCGGCCCCACCTCGTCCATGGCGCCCCGCAACTGTTTCGCTGCCTCAACCTCCCCCTTTTTCTTATTGGAGTCCTCGATGGTTGCGTCGAGGATCCGCTCGAAGCTTGTCCGCCCGCGCGGGGTGTTGCGCTCCTTCCACGAGCAGATCAGAATCACCGCTTTCAGCACCCGGTCGCCGTTGGCGAGCCCGAGTTCGGCAAAGGCCCTCGGGTAGAGCGCGGTGTCCTGCAGGACCTGGCGAATCTCGGAAGCCTGATCGAGCCAAAGGTAGCGAAAGCGGGGCGAACCGAAGGCGTCGTGGCGCTGGTAGATATCGGCGAACTCGTCCTCCAGCGTGTGGCCGATCGGAACGTGGCCGACGTCGTGCAGCAGCGCCGCCCAGGCGACGAGGTGGCGGAACACGGTCCAGCGAAACCCAAGTTCCTCCCTTTCGCCGAAGTCGTTCGGCGGAGCGGCGGGCAGGAATTCGTTTGGGTCGATGGCGCCGTCGGGGCGCGGGGTGCTGCTCTCGTAGTTGCGCTGCAGCGCTTCGGCGAGCTGGGACGCGGTGAGGTAAGCGCCCATCGAGTGGCTCAGCCTGGTGTGGGTTCCCCCGCGGTAGACGAGATGACCGAAGCCCAGCTGGTAGACGCGGCCCAACCGCTGCAGCTGGGGTGTGTCGAGCAGCTTGACCGCGAGTCGGTCGTACCGAATGTCGCCGTGAATCTCGTCTCGGTGAATCATGGATCCCCTGTCCCGGCCACTGCTTGGCCGGCAGATGCTCAGGCACGATTCCCAGACTTCAACCAGCTGCCCCGGGCAGGAAGGCGACGAATCGCGTAAGTAATTTTTCGATACGCAGCAGTAGCTCTAAGAAAAATTACAGCATCTTCGGTCGGCGCCGAGCGCCCATCGACGGGCCGAAATCGAGCTTGCGAGAACCTCTGGCTAGGACAGGCGGAGAACGTGGGCGCTGGTCGGCCCGACCCGGCCCTCGAGGACGTCGAGGTAAGCATCCCCGACCGCCTCGAACCCGCGGCCCTCGATCGTCTGCAGCCAGCCACCCGTCCACTCGCAGAACGGGTGCCAGGCATCGGCGACGCGCTGCTCAAGGCCGGCGCGCCCCCAGTCCTGCGAGCGCTTGACGACACGGTCAGGGGCGAAGAAGAAGGTCGGCGCCGGTCCGGGCAGGTCGCCACCACCGGAGCCGAGCTCCTCCCAGTGGGTGACGCCCACGGTCATGCTGTGGAGAAGATCCTCGCCGAAGTGGGAGTGAACGGCGTGACGCACCGCGCCATCGCCGGCGATGTCGACATAGGTGGACGGCCGCCGCTCGAGCGAGTCGATCGCGTCGTAAGTGACGGTGCTGCCGTAGATCCCAAGGCCTTCGACGAACTCGGCGCTGCGCGGCGAGGTCAGGCCGACCAGCTCGACCCCCTGGCGCTGTCCGAGCAGGAAGGCGGCGGCAATCGCGGTCTTGCTCGAGGCGCTGGAGATCACCACCGGTCCTTTTGTCGCCAACCCCTCGTCGTCGAGCCGATCGTCGATCAGGAACGAGGTGAAGAAGAGCGGCCGCAGCAGCATCTGGATCGCCTCGGTCTCCGGCCGGTAGAACGCGTCTGACCCGGTCGCCAAATAGCGGTGGTAGGCAGAGGGCAGCGCCGCCCGATGGGGCGAGCCATCGACGAACCCGCTCGGGTCGGCGTCAACCGGGGCGACGAGGAGGTGGGAGGAAGGCGGCAGGTAGCCGTACACGCGGGTGCCCGGCTCGACCCCGTCGGCCTCGCTGCGCTCGACCTCGGCGAATCCCCACATCGGCACCCGGCCCCAGCCGTCCTCGGCCGGGAAGAAGTCCCAGTAGGACATCGCCTCGCCCATCACCGCGTAGGTGACGTTATTCGCGGTCAGGCCGAAGCTCTCGACCCGCAGCAGCGCCTGGCCGCGCTCGAGGTCCGGCAGATCGCTCGCGGTGATGCGGCACTCGCGCAGGTCACCGCGCTTGACCAGAAAGTCGGTCATCAGCCGGCCGACCCCTCGTAGGGCGCGTAGCGGTGGTGCAGCATCAGGTCATTGCCGTCGGGGTCGGTGAAGAGGGCCATGTGACAGACGCCGGTATCGAGGGTCTCGCCGTTGAACTCGACCCCCTTGGCTTCCAGCTCCGCCCGCGCCGCGGCGACGTCCTCCACGTGCAGCGCGGGATGGGCGTTTTTCTGTGGCGCGAACTCCATCCCCATCTGCGCCGGCTCCCAGATGCCGAAGCAGGTCTCCCCCGCCCAGAACTCGAACCTGCCGCGCTCGTCCGGGCGCAACCCGAGTGTCTCGACGTAGAAACGCCGCGAGCGCTCGCTGTCCTGAGAAGGGATTCCAATGAAGTCGGTCTTGGTGATCACGGTTCCTCCAATGTCGGTCGAAGGCACGGGCGCCGGGTTCCGACCATACCCCTAGGAGCAGTGCGCCAGCGCCTTGACGTAGAAGCGCTGGTAGTCGGGCCAGTGGTCGCTCCAGTAGCCGCCCTCGTGGGCGCCCGGCCATGAGTGATGGGTGAAATCAGTGCCCCCCGCCCCCATCGCTTCAACGAAGCCTTCGTCGTACACGCGGAACGGATCTTCGGTCCCATAGTCGATCCAGACCCGCGCATCGCCGAATGCTTCGGGGTCTTCCTGAACCGCGCCGACCACGTCGTTGGCTTCGAAGTCGGCGGCGTCATCGAAGGCGCCCGGAGCGGTTTCACCCCCTTCGAACCAGAGCGCCGGCGAGTGGCCGCCGACGGCGCAGAACATGCCGGGGTGGTGGAGCGCGATGTCGAAGGCACCGAAGCCGCCCATTGAGATCCCGCCGATCGCGATCCGGTGCGGGTCCACCCCGAAGCGCTTGACGACCCGCGGGATCACTTCTTCGCTGACCCAGGTGTCCCAGTCCCCATCGGCCCGGTTGTGCCAGTAGCCGTGCACGCCGCCAGCGGGAAAGGCGATCACCGGCCCGTGGCCGTGCAGGAGCGGCAGCCCGCGCAGAACCGCGTCGTTGAAGGTCCCCTCGTAGCCGCCGCGCCCGTGCAGGTAGACCAACAGCCCGCGCTTGCCCCGCGGCCCGGCCTTCGGCGGCACGATCACGTTGACCCCAAGATCCCTGCCGACCGCCCTGCTGTGGATCTCGATGTGGACGAGCTGATCGCCGTTGTCGTGAGCGATTTCAGCATTGCTCGGCCCGAAGATCGTCGCGTGGAAGACGAGCAGCACGGCTGCCACCAGCACAAGACCGATCGCCCCCGCGGCAACCCTGCGCCGCCGCCTAACCTGCGCCCGCGTCGGGCGACCCAGGCCTCGCCGGGAGACGCTCAAGACTCGTTCAGTGCCACGGCGGCGCGGATCAGCGCCACCAACGCCTTCTCGTCGATCTCATCGCCCTCGTGGAAATCGATCGCGCGCCTGACGTTGCCCTCGAGGCTGGAGTTGAAGAGGCCTGAGGGGTCGTCCAGCGAGGCGCCCTTGGCGAAGGTCATCTTGACGTGAGTCTTGTACGTCTCGCCGGTACAGATCATCCCGCCGTGGTACCAGACCGGGACGCCCCTCCATTTCCACTCCTCGACCACTTCGGGGTCTGCCTGCTTGATCAGGGTCCGGACCCGGGCAAGCATCTCGCCCCGCCAATCGCCCAGCTCCTCGATCCTCGCGTCAATCAGTTGAGCAGGCGAATCCCCTCCCTGCTCCTTCTTCGAGTCGCTCTTCCTCTTCATGACTGTCGTCGCCCCCTCACGGCTTGAGGTTAACGCGGCCCATCGGTGTACACGAACAGCACCGGGCCACCGAGGCGGCCCTCTTCGCGCAGCGCCAGCAGGCCGGCCATCGCCTTCGCCGTGTAGACGGGATCGAGCGAGAGGCCCTCATCGGCGGCGAGGGCGGCGGCTCGCCCGGCCGCCTCGGTGGGGTGGCCGTAACCCGCGCCGAGCTGGTCGCGGGTCAGGTCGAGCATGTCGGGTCCGAGTGCAAGCCGGCCGAGGTGCGCCCCACGGCCCTCCAGCAGGGCGGCGGTGCGCCGCGCGAGCCGGACGAAAACCGGTGGGTCGAGCCGGAGTTGGTCGTTGACCACGATCCCGACGACCCGGCTGCGCAGGCCGGCTAGCTGGAAACCAAGCGTCAGGCCGGCCGCGGTGCCGCCGGTGCCGACCGGGACGACAACGTGTGCGGGTTCGGGCAACGAGCCATCCTCGACCTGGGCGGCGATCTCCAGCGCCGCCTCAACGTAGCCGAGCACTCCGACCGCCGAGGAGCCACCAGCTGGCAGTAGATATGGCAAGCGGCCGCCGCGCACGTTACGGGCGAGCAGCCACGGCAACATCGCCACGGTGCGCGCCTTCGTGTGGGTGCGGTGGATGCGCGCACCCGAGGCCTCGAGCCGGGCGAGCTGGGCCCTGACGTGATCGTCGACCGGCTGGTCGACGAGCGCGAGCGCAGTCGCGAGGCCGTGTTCGCGACCGTAGAGCGCGGTCGCGAGCCCCCAGTTGGTTCCGAGGCCGCCGAAGGTGAGGATCGAGCGGCGACCGCGGCGCCGGGCATCCGGGATCAGCCACTCGAGCTTGCGCACCTTGTTGCCTCCCCAACCGCCCGAGCCAAAGGCGCCGTCTTCCTTCACCCAGGTGCCGAGGCCGGCCAGCTCGCGTACGGGCGTCGGGCGCTCGGACAGCCCGAGGTGGGGAAGGGTCTCCGCCAGGGCCGGATACCGCGCGTGCAGACGGGGGATCGCCACGCCGCGATCGTAGCCGCGCCCCGGCTCCCCATAATCGCCACCGCTCAGCACCGAGGCTGCATCTTGGCGATTACGCCGGCCTCGGCGGCCGGCGCCGCATAGGCGGCGGCGAGCGACGCCACCGTCTCGTGTGCGTTGAGTCCGCTCGGGTTGGGAACCACCCAGAGCGCCGCTCCCGACCAAGCGGCCGCGCTATCGAGCGTGTCCGGCTGCCGGCCCAGGACCGCGCCACGCTCCCCGAACGCGTCGCGATAGGCGGTGATGCCGGCGATCGCGACGACCGCCGGTCGGTGCTCGGCGACGAACCGCCGCAGCCGCGCGCCGCCCTCGCACAGCTCCTCGCGCGACAGCTCGGAAGCGCGCGCCGTAGCCCGCCGCACGAGGTTGGTGATCCCGATGCCTCGCGCAACCAAATGCGCACGATCGGCATCGGTCATCCCAGCCACCCGATCGACCTCGTAGTCGGTGATTCCGGCTGTGTTCAGGGCCGGATAGAAGCGGTTGGTGGGATGCGCGAAGTGGGTTTTGACCGCGGCCGTCCACAGACCCGGATTGATGCCGACGAACAGCAGCTTGAGTCCCGGCCCGACGAGATTGTCGACCTCGCAGCCACTGAACGCCTCCAGCTCCACACGCGTGAACCGCATTGCACGATCCTGCCCGAGCCGAGCCGCGACCGTCGTGCGACCGCCAGGCAGAAAGGAGCCGCCGCCTAACGGCTGTCTGAGCCGGTGTTCAGCCCGGTCATTAAGGATCCGCTGGCACATAGTGTGAACGGAGATGCAGTGCTCGCCATGCCGCGTGGCAGGAACACAACTGGGCATATTTGACTTCTAAATACCTTATTGCGAAAATTTGCCTCAGTTAATCGCGGGGCGAACCGTTCGGCGACCGCAAAACACAATAAGTAAGGGAGGAATTGTCATGGCCCGATTAGCCCGTTATTTGAGAAATGCGCTTGGCTTCTGTCTGCTGGCGCTTGGCACCACTAGCACCGGTTCAGCTCAGGCCGCTGTCTGGATGGTCACAGGCGCAAACCTGACCTCTGGGACGAGAGCCCTCAAAGCAAAAACCTCCGGTGTCTTTAGTACGACCGTGTCACTGGACACAAAAATTGGTGGTAACGAAGTTGAGTTTAGGTGCTCGACAGGCGAACTCATTGGAACGAGCATTGAAAAAGAAGGTCGGATTACGACGGGGGGAAAAGGCAGATGGGGCGGATGCATAACGCTGATCAATGGTACGCAGAATAACTCGTGCCAGCCCAACAATAACGGCAGCGAACCAGGAGTCATTGTAGGGAATGCCGCAAAAGGCAAACTAACCGAACACTCTTCGGGTGAAGGGATTCTGGTTTATGAATCGACCGTCGAAGAAGTGATTGGTGGCGTAAAACAGCCGGTCTTTAGTCGCATCAAAATGTCGGAAATGTGCCCAATCGGAGAAGACGTGCCGATCATCGGCCCGAAGGTGGGCATACAGGATCAGGACGGTATGGGTGCCACCACCTTCTTCAATGGTCTATTACATGAAGAAGGAGGGCACGAAATCAATGAAGGTGCGTTAACCGAAATTTGGGCATTGAGCAAAACCGCGGAACACAAAGCCAAACTATTAGGAGAAATGATAGTTGAACTCGTTTCAGGCGAAACCTGGAGCGGCTTACTTCCCTAGGCGGATGACAAGCGTGAAGACCAGCGGCTAAGTGCTGAGTATGGTCCGGGGCGAGGCCAGGGTGCTCCGGGCCTCACCCCGAGCAGACGCAAAGCTGGAGTCCACAGACCCGATTGATGCCACCGAACAGCAGCTTGAGTCTGCCTAGGCAGGTTCCGCACCACTCGGCAACCCGATCGCCGAAGTGGCCGGTCCGCGCGAGGAGAGTCTGCTCGAGGCGGCGAAACTGCTCACGGCCCCAGCGCGGCAACGGCCTGCGGATCGAGGTCGGGGAGATCTTCGAGGACCCGGAAGGCCTCTACACGGCCGGCGCCGTCCTCCCCGGCCGGCTGGCGAAGCTCGCCGGCCCCACTTTCGAGGATTGGCTCAACCGGTGAAACGCCGAAACCGCGCGTCTTGATTGGTCTCACGGGTATAAGGGCAGAGAGGAGCTCCGACGACGAGGGGGATGAGATGGGAAAGCTGATCGCGACAACGCAGGCCACGATCGACGGTGTCATCGACCCGGTCGCAGAGTGGGTGCAGCCGGACGGCGACCACGGCGACTACTCGTTCGAGCGCCAGGCCAGATCCAGCGGCCTGGTGCTGGGCCGTAAGACCTACGAGGGCCTGGCCGGATACTGGCCGAGCAAATCGGGCAAATGGGCGGACATGGTCAACGCGATGCCGAAGTACGTCGGCTCCAAGACCCTGACCGGCGATCTGGAGTGGAACGCGACCCTGCTCGAGGGCGATCTCGAGGACTCGATCCCGAAGCTGAAGGGCGAGGTCGACGGTGACCTGTTCATGCACGGCAGCGGCGAGTTCGCCTACGCCCTCGCCGAGAAGGGCCTGGTCGACGAGTACGAGATCTACCTCAACCCACTCGTCTGGGGCAGGGGGAACGTCCACGTGCTCGGCGACAGGGGAACCGTGCGGATGGAGCTCGAGGACATGAAACGGTTCGACTCCGGAGTGGTCCTGCTCACCTACCTCCCGGCGTCCTGACCGCCGTGGCGATGACCGAACATTCGGTGCTGATCGCCGGAGGCGGTCCGACCGGGCTGATGTTGGCGGGCGAGCTCGACATCAGCGACTTCCCCACCCGACATCCATACGGGCTAGGGCTCTGGCAGAGCCATATCGAACGGATCATGTCCGGCTGGGTCGAGGAGCTCCCGGTCCGGATTTATCGCGGGCTTGAGGTCATTGGCTTCACGCAGGACGACACCGGGGTCGATGTTGAGCTCTCCGACGGCGGTTCGATGCGAGCCCAGTACTTGGTCGGTTGCGACGGGGGACGAAGCCTGGTCCGCAAGCTTGCCGGCATCGACTTCCCCACGCCGCTGGCGGGTCTGCCTGCAAACCCTATGCTGCGGGCATATGGCGCTTCAGCGGATGGACAACGTTCTCATCGTTGTCGACGACCTCGACGCCGCCAAGGCGTTCTTTGTCGAGCTCGGTATGGAACTGGCGAGCGAGACGCAGGTCGAGGGGCCATGGGTGGACCGGGTCGTGGGCCTCAACGACGTCCGTGCCGACATCGCCATGATGCGGACTCCAGATGGCCATGGCCGGGTGGAGCTGACGAAGTTCCACACGCCGCCTGCGGTTAGAGCCGAGCCGGAAAATGCGCCGGCGAACGCGCTGGGCATACGCCGCATTATGTTCGCCGTCGACGACATCGACGATGTAGTTGCCCGCCTGCGCAACCACGGTGCCGAACTCGTCGACGAGGTAGCGCAATACGAGGACATCTACCGGCTCTGCTTCCTGCGCGGTCCGGAGGGCATCATCATCGGACTGGCCGAGCAGCTCAGCTGAAACTCCGTGGTGCGGCCGGACCGCCGAACCGCTACGCGGCCGGCGCGCGCTGCACCACTAGTTAACCCCCTAGCCGCGCCGGCGGTAGTGCAGGTACACGGTCGCACCGAACGTGCGGGTCTCGACCAACTCAAGGTCGATCTGCACGTCCGGCGGGAAGTACGGCGTGCCGCCACCGACCACAATCGGGATGACGAACAACTCGAACTCGTCGATCAGCCCGCGCCGCATGCATTCCGCCGCGAGACCGGCGCCGCCGACCGCGATCCTCCGGTCCCCAAGGGCGGCGATCTCCTCCTCGAGCGTTCCGGTGGCCAGGCGATTGCTGCCCTCGACACTCGTCACCGTGGTCGAGAACACGATCTTCTCGAGCGGGCGCCAGATCTCGGCGAACTCCGCCATCACGGGCTCGGAGAACTCCTCGGTGTCCCACACGAGCATCGTCTCGTAGAGGCGCCGGCCGAGCAGTTGGGCGTCGGTCGCGGCAGCCCGTTCGTTGTGGAACCGGTGCAGCTCCTCGCTGGGTACCGCCCAGTCGAAGCTCCCATCGGGTCCGGCGATGTAGCCGTCGGCCGACAGGCTCATGGAATAGGAGATCACGAGGAAGCAGTAAACCGCCCCGAGCTGACGGCCTTCCCGGCGACCCCGCCGCAGTTCAGGGGCCTTTTCCTAAGCGGGGCGGGATTCGACGCCGCGACCTTCGGGTTATTGGTCTGAGCCCGGAGATCGGCCGAAATCTGTAGGGCATGGTGCCCCATTTGCCGTTTCGTAGCAGAGAGTGCTACAGTCGTGCACATGGCGCGCGCCGTTTCGATCCGAGAGCTAAGGAATTCCACCTCAGCCGTTGTCTCCGAGCTGGAAGCGGGCGAACGACTGACGTTGACTGTCAACCGTCGTCCGGTCGCCGACATCCTTCCCCACGTCGGGGATCGCGATCCCTGGGTCCCGGCCAGCGAGTTGCGCCGCATCGTGACCGAGGCGCCCGCCGACACTGGCCTGCTGGACGATCTCGCCGACGTCCGCGGTGCCGAGCTCGACGATTGAATCGGGCAATCGCCGACACCTCGATCTTCATCGCCCAAGAGACCGGTCGCGAGCTGGGCGAACTTCCCGAGCAGATCGCCGTCTCGGTGATCACCGCCGCCGAGCTGGAGCTGGGCGTGTTGCGCGCAACCGACCCAAATGCCCGAGCCATTCGGCTCTCTACCCTCTCGCGCGTCCAGGCTACGTACCCCCTGCTTCCAATTGACGCCGAGACTGCGAGCTGCTTTGCGCGCATCGCATCAGCCGAGCGGTCTCGCGGCCGACGCCTCCGCCGCCACGACACCTGGATCGCCGCGACGGCGCTTCGACACGGTGCAGCCGTCGTCACCCAGGACGCTGATTTCTCTTCCTTCGATGAAGTGCCAGTTCTCTGCGTCTGACGCGCGCCGAAAGCAACACGAGCGCCGGCGAGTCGCGCGAGCGACGCAGATGCGAGCATTGCTGCAACACGCCAGCCCCCCATGGAGGCACGTCGTCGCCCCGCTCGATCAGGGGCAGGACGAGGACGTTTGACCAGATCGTCAGGCATTGGGAGTGGGAGATTCCCGGAACCCTGATGACCGACTGGCCGGAAGAGGACGACGAGGACTAGGCGCTGTCTTCGCGCTCGTTGAGCTTTTCGTCGGCCACTTGCCCGATCACCGCCAGCATGAGGATGAGGTAGCCGACGAAAGGCGGGATCGGGGAGCGCGAGAGGTAGGCAAACCCCTCCAAGGCAAAGCCGATCCGCTGAAGACAGGTGATGATCGCTTCGCGTTCTTCTGCGAGCCGTGCGAATCCGCCGCCTGCGTCCCCCGCGCCACCTTCAGCAGCGGTCCCGGCAGCGACCTGCTCGCGGTAAGCAGCTACCTGCTCGGCCCAGCCGTCGGGCAGATTGAAGTTGATGCCGGCGAGCGCCTTCCGCATCGCCGAGGTATCCAGCATCTCGGCGATGCGTTGGTTCTGCTCCCGCATCAGCGCTTCCAGCGACGGTGAGATCACGTCGCGGACCTTGACTTGAAGGTTGAGACCTTCGCTGATGCGCTTCCCCTGCTCCTGCATCATCTTCCGAAGCTCGGGCGTCATGATCGAATTGACCATTGCTTGATGCCGCTGCGCCTCGCTGGCGATGCGGAAGGTTCTGTTGACCTGCTCGGTCGTCACCGCCACCGAGTTTGGCAGGCGGGGCGGCCAGCGCTGCCCGATGAGGCCCCAGAACCAAGAAAGCCCGGACACGGTTTGGACCCGGCCGGACTTCTCTAGAGATCTTGGGAGGAACCTTTGGACTAGTCCTATTGCGGCTCAGTCACGACTGAGCAAAAGGCTAAACGACTGTACCGGGCTCCTCGTCGGCCTTGGTCGCCAGGCTTGTCCTGCTCTATCGCAGGGCCGACAAGAACTATCGCATACGGCGGCGTCCCAGCCAGCGCTGTCCACGCGGTCACACGTACGGCCATGCCTGCACCACGTATGCGGGCAGCGTGGCGCTGGCGCTGGCCCTGGCCCAGGGGCACGCCCCGGCAAATCGGGCGCTTAGGGGTGGCTACGGGCGGCATGGTCGCGCTGCCCCTGGGCGCTGGGGCTGCCTTCCCAGCAAGGGCCGTACAAGGGCCGGATGGTCGTCGCCGCCGTTTCGTCCCACAAAAAAGGCCCCGTTACCAGGGCCTTTCTGTATAGCGGGGGCGGGATTCGAACCCGCGACCTTCGGGTTATGAGCCCGACGAGCTACCTGGCTGCTCCACCCCGCGGCGGTAGGGCCATGCTAGCAACGTGGCGGCGGTGTGCGGCGGGGCTCTCTGGGTCGTGCAGGCGCGGTTGCTTCTCGCCGCTCTAGAGTGCCGCCGGCAATGGCAAGGGCCTCTTACAGAGTGGCGGTGGTCGACATCGGCTCCAACTCGACTCGGCTGCTGATCGCCGACGTCGATCGCGCCCGGGTGTCCGAGGTCGAGCGGCAGAGCCGGGTGACCAGGCTCGGCCGTGGCGTCGACCTCTCCGGACAGCTCTCGGCCGAGGCGATCGAGGCCGCCTGCGATGCGATTGCCGACTACGTCGAGATCTGCGGCGCGAACGAAGTCGAGAAGATCGACGCGATCGCCACCAGCGCCGTCCGCGACGCCTCCAACGGCAGCGCCTTCGTCGCCGAGCTGCGCGAGCGCTTCGCGCTCTCGGCTCGCGTCCTCGACGGTGAGGAGGAGGCGCGCCTCACCTACCTCGGCGCCACCTGCGAGCACTCACCCAGCGAGCCGACGCTGGTCGTCGACATCGGCGGCGGCTCGACCGAGCTGATCGTCGGCACCGGCGAGGAGGTCGCTTTCCACGCGTCGCTGCAAGCCGGCGTCGTCCGCCATAGCGAGCGCCACATCTCCTCCGACCCCCCCACCACTCTCGAGCTCGAGGCCCTTGCCGCCGACTTCCGCTCCCTTATAGAGAGCGCCACCGCCGACGCACCGGCCGCGGGCGCCGGGATCGCCGTCGCCGGCACCCCGACCTCACTCGCCTCGATCGAGATCGGGCTCGAGCCCTACGACCCCAAGCAAGTACACGGGCATACGCTAAGCCTGCCCACGATCCAGCGTTTGCTCTCGCAACTGGCGTCTGCCCCTCTGGCCAACCGGGCTGAAATCATCGGCCTCCACCCCGACCGTGCGCCTAACATCGTCGCCGGGGTGGTCATTTTGGTGGAAACGATGCGCGCTTTCGGCCTGGAGCAGATCGAAGTCTCCGAGCACGACATCCTCTATGGCACCGCGATTGCCGCGGCATCGGCTCTAGATTGCGGATAACCCCGTATTCTCAATCCGGGCCAAATACGTGGCCCGGGTGGACAGTCGGATTCCCCGAGGCGCTACAAATGGGTCAAGAAGCGGTTCGAACCCATAAAATTTGGTAGGCTCATACAGCGAATTACTGGTAGCCGCCCACCAGGCAACTGGACGTAACGGATAGCTAGGCAGATAATCCGCACATCGGGAAAGAGGTGGGGCAATACCTACCAACTGCCCGGTACAGGGCTCGGACGATTGCCGCATCATGGCGCCTCCCGCCGTCTGAGTCCACCAAATAAGAACTGGTCCCTGAAGACGTACCCCTGCCCGTCCTGAGGGACCAACTTGAATCGGCCACCAGCAATGGTGGCCGATTCTCTGTTCAGGCCAGGTTCGACTTGCGCGGGTAGACGACCTCGGGGTCGGTAAGGACGTTGACCAGGGTCGGCCGGCCGGATTCGAACGCCCGCTCCAGGGCCGGCCGCAGCTCGCCGGGCTCGCGCACGAGCACGCCGTCGCAGCCGAGCGCCTCGACCATCTGCTCATACGGCGTCTCCGGTCGCAACTCCGCCGCCACCGAGTAGCCGTAGAGGAACTTCATCGGGTTGTGCTCGAGCGCCCAGATGCCGTTGTTGCCCATCACGCCAACCACCGGCAGCCCGTGGCGCGCCATCGTGTCGAACTCGATCCCGGCGAAGCCAAAGGCGCCATCGCCGAGCAAGAGGCAGACCTGGCGCTCGGGATGGGCCAGCTTCGCCCCGATCGCCTGTCCCGGCCCGGCGCCGAGGCAGCCAAATGGCCCGGGGTCCATCCAACAGCCCGGCTGGAAGGTCTCGACGAAGCGCCCCGCGTAGGAGACGAAGTCGCCGCCGTCGCCGACGACGATCGCGTCGCGCTCCAGCACCTCGCCCAGCTCTTTGTAGATGCGAACGGGATGCAGCGGCGAACGCCCGTCGTTCAACTCCTCCTGCTCGGCGGCCCGCTTCTCCGCCTCGACCTTGCGCAGCTCGGCCAGCCAGGGCTCGCTGCGCCGGCTCCCCTCCCCCACCGCCTCGCCAATCGCGGCCAGGCTGGCGGCGACGTCGCCGACCAGGTCGACATCCGGCGTGCGGTTGGCGCTCAGCTGGTTCGGCGCCGCGTCGAGGCGGATCAGCTTCGCCCCCTCGGCGATGCTGGCACCGAAGCCGAGGCGGAAGTCCAGGGGCACCCCGATCACCAGCGCCACGTCGGCGCCGCCCAGCCCGGCACCGCGGGCCCGACTGAAGGCAAGCTCGTGGTCGGCGGGCAGGCAGCCGCGACCGAGCCCGTTGAGGAAGACGGGGATCCCCAGTGCCTCTGCCAGCGCACGCAGCTGATCCTCCCCCCGTCCCCAGTAGAGCCCCGTCCCGGCCATGATCGCCGGCCGCTCGGCCCCGGCAAGCAGCGCCGCCGCCTGCTCGATCCCCTCGGCCGGGCGCACCTCGGGCACAGACGCCGCCGGCACCTCCAACTCTGCCTCGGTAAAGACCACGTCGAGCGGGTAGTCGATGAAAGTCGGCCCGTGGGGCGAGGCGAACGCAGTGTCGAGCGCCGCCGCCGTGCGGGCCGCGATCTGCTCCGGCGCCTTCACCGTCTCCGCCGACTTGACCAGCGGCGAGACAAAGGGAAGGTGATCGATCTCCTGCAGCGAGCCCGAGCCCCAGCGCATCTCCGGCGCCCGCCCGCCGAGCACGCAGACCGGCGAGCAGTTGGCCTGTGCCCCGGCGATCGCGCTGATCCCGTTGGTCACGCCCGGCCCGGCCGTCAGCGCCGCGACCCCGATCCCACGCGTCGCCTTGGCGAAACCCTCGGCGGCGAACACCGCCGACTGCTCGTGGCGCACGTCGACGATCTCGATCCCCTCGGCCCTGCAGCCGTCGTATATAGAAAACAGGTGTCCCCCCGAGAGCGTGAAGAGATGACTGACCCCGCGCGACTTCAGCGCCGCAGCAACGATCCTCCCCCCGTGCTCCATAGAAGCTAGAGCCTAAGGGACGTTCCTCGCGCGGGTGGCGTGGGGGCAGGGGGGTCGAGGACAGCCCGTGGACTGCCCGCAGGCCCCCCTGCGCCCGCGACAGGACCTGCGCGCCACCAGCTCCCTGGCTACCATCGCCCTGCCCGGGTGGCGAAATTGGTAAATGCGACGCCCTTAAAAGGCGTTGCCCCACTGGGGGGCTTGCGGGTTCGAATCCCGCCCCGGGCACTCCTTGCATTTATAAAATCGCCCTAAAAAATGGCGATGTACCGCAACTACCCCGGTGCTACGGTGTCCTTGAGCTAGAAGACAAACGCCTTCCCTGGTCCTTGGAGGTTTCGCTTGGAGGCTTCAGCTCTCACTCACGCCAGTCGCCGCGGACTTCTAGCCCGGCGTTCTCCGCTGCTCAAGCTCCAGGGCGACGACCACCTGATCGCGATGGCCCGTGCCGGCAACCCCGGTGCCTTCGAGGCGATCGTCGACCGCTACCAGGGCCGCCTGCTCGGCTTCTGCCGCCAGATGCTCGGCTCCACCGAGGACGCCGAGGATGTCCTGCAGGAGGTCTTCGTCAACGCCTACCGGGCGATGCTCGCCGACGAGCGCGAGATCAACCTGCGCCCCTGGCTCTACCGGATCGCCCGCAACCGCTGCCTCAACCACCTGCGCAAACCGACCGCCGACGCCCAGGAGTCGATGGACATGGTGCCGACGGTCGAGGCCGCCTCGACCGCAGAGAAGGTCCACAACCGCGAGGAGTTCCGCCAGCTGCTCACCGACGTCGGCAAGCTGCCCGAGACCCAGCGCTCCGCTCTCCTGCTGCGCGAGATGGATGCGATGTCCTACGAGGAGATCGCCCAGGCGATGGAGACCAGCGTGCCCTCGGTCAAGTCGCTGTTGGTGCGGGCGCGGATCTCACTCGCCGAGGCCAGCCAGGCGCGCCAGCTGACCTGCGGTGAGGTGCGAATTGACCTCGCCGAGGCCGCCGAGGGACTGCGCAAGCTCTCCGGCCCGGTGCGACGGCACGTCCGCGACTGCGAGGAGTGCGCCGACTTCCGCTCCCAGCTGCGCTCCAACGACAAGGTCCTGGCAGCGCTGGTTCCCGGCGGGGCGCTGCTGGCGTTCAAGGGCTTCATCTTCTCCAAGCTTGGCCTGGGAGGTGCAGGATCCAGTGGTGCGGCGACCGCGACGGGCGCCGGCGCCACTGGAGCCGGCGCAGTCAGTGGGGTCGGCGCGGCGCTCAGCTCCGGCGGTGCCGCCGGCGGCCTGGGCGCGGTCGGCGGCGCGATCGGCACCAAGGCCGTGGCCGGCGTCGTCACCGCCGCCGTGCTGACTGCGGGCGCGGTCGAGGTCAAGCAGCAGGTCGAACCCGCCCCGGTAGGCCATGGAGCCGCCACGATCTCTCGCGTGCAGGGACCGACCGCCGCCGTGGCCTCAGCTCAAGACGTGAAGGTGGCCCCGGCTCGCGCCCACACGCCGGCCGAACCGATCGAAGCGGCCGCCGAACCCGTCCCGGTCGAAGCTGAAACCGAGGCACCCACCGAACCGCTCGCCGGCGAAACGACGGAGCAGTCCACCGGCGGCGCCGAAGCCACGCCGCAGTCCACGACCGGCCTCGAAGCCGCAGCGCCATCGACCAGCGGCGCGGGGGCGCCCTCGGCGGGCGGCACCGTCGTCGTCACGGTTGGCGGCGACGGCTCGGCCACCGCACCGCCGGCCCCACCGGTCGAAAGCGCTCCGCCTCCCCCACCGCCCGCGGAAAGCGCTCCGCCGGCCGAAGAAGCCCCGCCCGTATCGGGCAGCCCGGAAGCCGCGGCTCCCGCCGGCGAAGGCTAAGCCCGGGCCCGACCTCAACGCCGATCGGGCCCCTACTGGAGGCCGATCACCTTGAGCCGGCGCATCAGGCAGGTGCCGGCGAACCTGCGCGTCTCGGCGAGCGAGTAGCCGAAGACTTCATAGTCCTCGTCCGGCGGCGCCCAGGGCGGTGAGAGCACGCCATCGGCGACCGGCAGCGACTCCTCGAGCGTGCGCTGGATCGCCTGCTTGTAGCGATCGTCCTCACGCGCCTTCTCACGCAGGAAGACCGAGCCGAAGGCGACGTGGCGATGCTCGTCGCGAGCGACGTTCTGGAAGCCCGCGACGAAGGTCGGCAGCGTCCCTTCGCGTTCGTTGTAGTCCATGATGAAGTGCTGTCCGGTGAGGGCCAGCATCCCCTCGATCACCATGTGATAGAGCGTGACGGCCTCGACCAGCGCCTCCGTGTCCTCAGGCTCCGCCGAGAGCCGGTCAGTGCGCTGCTTCAGCATCTCGTCAAAGAGCCGGCCAAAGTTCTCGTTCAGGTGCTCTGAGGTCTGCACCAGCATTTGCGAGAGGTCGTCTGACTCCAGCACGCCGACCTCGCGGTAGAAGCGCTCGAAGAAGCGCACGTGACGCGCCTCGTCGGCGATCTGGGTGCAGAGGAAGATCCGCTGATCCTCGGTCGGCGCGGCGCGCATGATCGGCCCCAGCTCCTCAGCCACCTTCTGCTCGCCGATGAAGAAGGAGGAGAGCCCGTACATGCGCTGGAAGCGCTCCTCCTCGCTGAAGCGCTCGTTCCAGTCCTCGCGGTCGCGGCTGAAGTCGAGCTCCTGGGTCTGCCACTGCTGGCGCTCCCAGAGCAGGTAGAGCTCCTCGTAGGTGAGCAGCTTGACGTCGGCGGTGCGGTCGGCTGCCTCCATCAGCGCCGGATCGGCGGTCGCCTGGAAGTCGGCCCGCTCGGTCCGCGTCTCGGTCCCGGATGCCTCAGTGGTTCCCATCGCTGCTCTCCTCGGCTCGGCTGCGCGGTCCGAGCGAGACTAGCAGCGGACTGGCTGGTCAGCCAGTCGTATACGACTGGCCCGGCTCGAGCACGACCACGGTCGAAGACGTCTTCGCCTCAACCTCGCTCTTGAACGCGGCCGAGTCGGTCGCGATCGGCGGAAAGGTGTCGAAGTGCATCGGGATCACGGTGCCGGCACCGACGAACTCGGCCGCGACGGCGCCGTCGTGGCGATCCATCGTGTAGTGGCCGCCGATCGGCAGCAGGGCGACGTTGACCGGGTTGCGTTCGCCGATCAGCTTCATGTCGCCGAAGAGGCAGGTGTCGCCGGCGTGGTAGACGGTCACGCCGCCGAGATTGATCAGCAGCCCGGCGGGGGTGCCGGTGACGATTCCGGGGGTCGGGCTGTAGGGGGCCTCGGCGGAGCCGGCGATCGTGCTCGTGTGCCAGGCCGGCACCAGCTTGATCCAGCCCCAGTCGAAGCGCACGGTGCCGCCGAGGTTCGGGTCGTGGACCTTCTCCACGCCCTGCTCTTCCAGCCAGTTGGCGATCTCGACGATTGCCACGCATTCGGCACCGGTCCGGGTCGCGACCCCGACCGCGTCGGCCATGTGATCGACGTGGCCGTGGCTGATCGCGATCTGGGTCGGCTCGACGTCCTCGCCGCTCGTCACCGCCACTGGGTTGTTGGGCTTGAGGAACGGGTCGACCAGGACCCTGGTCTCGCCCTCGCTCAGTTCAAAGCACGAGTGCCCGTGAAATTGGATCTCCATCGCTCAGCCGTCTCCTTCCGATTCTTTGGTTTCGCTCAGCTCCTCGTGGAGTGCCCAGCCGACGGCAACTCCAACCATCATTCCCATCCTCGCCTCCTCTGCGAGCAGCGAGCGCACCGCGCCGACGCGCTCGTCGGGGTCGGGCGCGGTCGCCGCCTTCAGCGCCTCGGCATCGTGGGACTCGCCGAACCAGCCGCCCTCGAGCAGTGCCGCGGCGAGCACCTTCTGCAGCTGCGGCGCCGCGCGGGCGACGACCCGCTCCGCCTCGGCGAAGCGCTCCGCGTCGATCAACCGCTCGATCGCGGCCTCGAGCTGCTCGTCGCTGTACTCGGCCGCCACGAAAGCTGAGACTAGTGGGAGTCGCGCAGAGCCGAGGCCGCGAGGCCGGCCAGACCGCCGACCGCACCGCCGATCAGGCCGGCGAAGGGATCGGCGGTGGAGGTGAAGAGCGGCAGCGCGAGCAGCACGGCCGCGGCGACGATGGCCCCGATCGCGTCGTAGTCGTCGTCGATCGCGTCATGAGCCTCGGCCCGCCGCATCGCAAACCAGGCGGCGACGGCGCCGAGTGCCATCCCGTTGCCACCGGCGATCACGACGATGTCCCCCTGGGCGTTGGCGATGCCGCTGGCGACGAGCATCCCCAGCGAGCCGCAGGCGATCAGCAGCACGCCGGTGGCGATGTTGCCGAGCCGCCGCTCGAGCGCGACGCCGAAGATCGCCAGCCCGACCGCGACGACGAAGAGGTAGCCGACGTCGACGTATGCGAACGGCGCGGTGAGGAAGCGCCACCACTGGTCTTCGAGCGGCACGACGAGACCGCCGAAGGTGCTGAGAACGTCGCCGGTCGCCTTCTGCACCAGCAGCAACACCGCCGAGCCGACGATCGCCGCCATCGTCGCGTAGGGCCGGAAGGGGCGCACGGACTCGGTCGCCCGCCGGGGGCGGAGGAATTTCGGCCGGTTGCGGCGGCGTGGCTTCGCCTCGAGGCCGTCGCCACGGCGTTCCAGCTTCGGCGCGCGCTTGCGCAGGCGGGCGCCGCAGTAGGGGCACTCGGTTACGTAGGGACTGACCTCGGAACCGCAGTTCTTGCAGATGACGCTGAGCTCAGTCTCGCTCATGGTCAACCGAGGATAACCGGCCGCCGCTGGGCGCTCGAATCCCGCCTGCGATGCCATACTGAAAAGACACCTATCTTCGAGGAGGAAACAGCGTGGAGTTGAAGAGCCTGACCGAGCAGAAATCGCTGCTGGCGACCCTTGCCCCCGGCAAACGAGCCCGCCTGCGGCGCCTGCTCTTCGAGTTCGGCCCGGGCAACGGCACCCTGATGCTGCTGCCGATCGACCAGGGCATCGAGCACGGTCCGCGCGACTTCTTCCCCAACCCGGCGTCCAAGGACCCCGATTACCAGTTCCGCCTCGCCGCCGAGGCGGGCTACTCGGCCCTCGCCTGCCAGATCGGCATGGCGACCAAGTACTACCCCGACTACGCCGGCCAGGTGCCGCTGATCCTCAAGGTCAACGGCAAGACCGACATCCCCTCCTCGGCCCAGGCCTTCTCGACCTGCAACGCCAGCGTCGAGGACGCGGTGCGGCTCGGTGCCGACGCGGTTGGCTACACGCTCTACGTCGGCTCGCCGCGGCAGGACCAGGACCTCGCCCAGCTGCGCCAGGTGCGCCAGGACTGCGACCGCTTCGGCATGCCGCTGATCGTCTGGTCATACCCGCGCGGCGAAGCGGTCGACGCCAAGGGCAGCGCCAACTCCTTCTACGCAATCGACTACGCGGCGCGGATGGCGATGGAGATGGGCGCCGACGTGGTCAAGCTCAACATGCCGAAGATCAACCCGGACAAGGACAAGGACGCGCCGGCTCCCTACAACGAGATGCAGGTCGACGAGGCCGAGGCGATCCGCCAGTGCGTCGAGTCCGCCGGCCGCTCGCTGGTCGTGCTCTCGGGCGGCTCCAAGGTCGACGACGAGACGGTGCTGGGCCACACCCGCGAGATCATGCAGGCGGGCGGCTCGGGCGTGATCTTCGGCCGCAACGTCTGGCAGCGCGAGTGGAACGACGCGCTCGAGATCATCGCCCAGATCAAGGAGACGCTGCTCTCCTCGGTGCGCCGCATCCCGTAGCGTGGGGGTCAGCCGGCTAGTTCGATATTTTCAGCCTTGTGAGCGACGGAGCACAGGCCCCCCGGGGAGCGGCGGGTCAGGCGGATCCGGTGTTGCGGCGTGTGGCCGATTCCCTGCGGGACAAGGGGTTGCGGGGCACGGTCGAGAGGGCCGCGGCCCGAGCAGCGCTGACCCGGGACACGCTCAGGGCCGCGCGGAGGATGAAACGGGACGGGAGACGAATGCGGAGCATCCCGGAGAGCCTCGACTTCATCTTCGGCTTCGAGGTCGGCCGGGTCGGTCTGCGACCGATTCAGGTCACGTCGGAGATCGAAGGCCTGCTCGAGCTTCTCCAGGCCGACCCTCCCCGCTCGGTACTCGAGATCGGCACCGCGCAGGGCGGGACGCTCTTTTTGCTCAGCCGGGTGGCGGCCGCCGATGCCGAGCTGCTTACGGTTGACCTGCCAGGAGGGCCTTTCGGCTCCGGCTATCAATCCGACTGGCTTCCCCTGCTGAAGGCGATGCCGCTTCCGAGCCAGCGATTCAAGGCCGTGCGCGGAGATTCCCACGACGCGGGGACGCGTGACCAGGTGGCCGATTGGTTCGGCGATCGGCCGGTGGACTTCGCCCTGATCGACGGCGACCATCGCTACGAGGGGGTCCGTCGCGACTTCGAGCTGTATGGCGGCTTGGTCCGTCCTGGCGGTTGGATCGCTTTCCACGACATCGTCCCCGGCGACGAGGAGATGGTCGGCGGGGTGCCGCGGTTCTGGCAGGAGCTGAAGGAGAGGATGCCGGTCACCAAGGAGCTGGTCGACGACTGGGGGCAGGGCGGCTGGGGGCTCGGCTT
This sequence comes from uncultured Solirubrobacterales bacterium, assembly GCA_963702705.1. Taxonomy (GTDB): domain Bacteria; phylum Actinomycetota; class Thermoleophilia; order Solirubrobacterales; family 70-9; genus VRUE01. The sequence continues at coordinate 389,748 of CAVPDR010000007.1, read as the reverse complement.
GTGCCAGGTGCCCGAGGAGGGCATCCCGCCTGAGGCCTCCTAGATGTAGTTCCTGACCACGTCAGCGCCAGGGGAGAGAATGCCCGCGCCGCGCCTTAAGCGGGGGTGGGACGGAATCTGTGGAGTCGCGGTCAGCTCGGCAGCCTGGCGCTGCTGCTGATCGCGACGCTGCTGATCCTGCGGCCCTGGGAGGACAGCGGCGGTCCGGTCAAGGGGCCGGCGAGCGCCGCGGCCTTCGTCGTCCGCGCCGTCGACGGCGACACGATCGAAGCGCGGATCGGCGGCCGGCTCGAGGACGTGCGCTACATCGGCGTCGACACGCCGGAGACGGTCAAGCCGGACACGCCGGTGCAGTGCTTCGGGCCGCGGGCTTCGAGCTTCAACCACGGCCTGGTCGAACGGCGACGCGTGCGCCTCGTCTTCGGGGTCGAGCGGCGCGACGTCTACGACAGGCTGCTCGCCTACGTCTACCTCGGCCACCGCTTCGTCAACGCGATGCTGGTCCGTCGCGGCCTCGCCCGCTCGTTGACGATCCCGCCCAATGACCGCTTCGCGCCGCTGTTTCGCGGCCTCGAGCTACGCGCTGCACGGGCCGGGCGCGGGCTCTGGGGCGCCTGCCCGCCGTAGGGAGCCGGCCCGAGCGTCGTGACGAATCGCACATTTCGTCGCCTGCAAGCGCTCCTTCGCCTTTGCTACGGTCCCCGCGGCCCCCGGGCCACCCGATCTATGCGAATGAGACAGAGCATCTCCCAGTTCGAGATGGCCTTCGAGCAGGAGACCAGTCTGGAGCGCCGCCGCCGCGAGCAGCTGCGTCGCCGCGCCGCGAACCGCTCGCGGGCGCGCCGGATCACCCGGGTCGAGCAGGAGAGCAAGGTGCGCTTCAGCGTCCTTGCGGTCTGCCTGACCGTCACCGTGGCCGTCGTCGTCGTCTCCATGTTCGAGGCGCTCGCCTTCCTGATGTCGTAGTGGCCCCGCGCGCCACAGCCTCGGTTGAATAGACTCGCGCGCCGATGGCACGACGTTCGCTGAAGCCGCAGCTCAACCAGATCCGCGCCTGGGTCCGCCAGGGCCGCACGGACGCCTGGATCGCCCACCAGCTCGAAGTCAGCGCCTCGGAGCTGCGCGAGTTCCGCAAACAGCACGGCTTCACTCCCGACGAGGAAAGCTCCGCCTCAGGCGAAGTCGATCTTCGCGACGAGATCGAGGCCGAGATCGAGGCTGCCGCCGCCGAGGAACCCGAAGAGGAGGAGGACGAGGAGTCCGAGGCCGATGAGGATGGCGACGACGAGCGCAAGCCGCGCTCCGGCGAGGCGGGCGAGCGGCCGAAACGGCGCCGGCGCCGGGGACGGCGCGGGGGACGCGGCCGTCGCAAAGACCTCGAGGCGACCTTCGATCATGGCGAGACCGACGGTTACGGGCTTTGGCTCGATCCGGCGGTCAAGGACAATCCTGTGTACGCCGAGCACTGGGCGGGCAAGCGCGAGGTCGTCGTGCGGATCGACGCAGATCAGATCGTTATTCGGCGGCCGGGCGCTCCTGAGCCGGATGCCGAGTCCGACGATCCAGGCGACTGAGCGCGGATCTCAGTAGGTCTCCACTTAACTTCTTTGGGTGCTGACGCACCTGCTGGCGCCGCGAGGTGGACGCCCAAAAAGTACAAGACGTTCCGACCTACTGAGATCCGCGCTAGGGCGTGTTGGGGATTCGGGTTAGGGGCGCGTTCGCCTGGCCACACTTGGAGGGATCCAGCTTGGCGTTGATTCGCCAGATGGTGGTGGGACCGTCGCGCTTGATCGGGGTGGCGGCTTTGTCGCTTCGTAGCCAGGCGGCCTCCGGTGAGGGGATCGGGTTGCCGGTGTGGATGAAGTTGAGGAAGGGCGTGGTCACGACGTAGTCGAGGTTCGCTTCGTTGACCGCGGTGCGGAAGGCTGGGCAGGTTGGGATCGCGTTGTAGGCGCCGTGGGGGCCCTTTTGGCCAAGGTAGATGACTCGGTTGGAGAGGTCGGTGCCGTAGAAGCCGTATTGGAGGAAGCCGGCTGTGGTGCCGGCGAGGCCGATTCTCTTGTCGCTCTGGTCGCGGGCCCAGACGTAGGCGGAGTCGAGGGCCAGGCCGGGGATTTCGGAGGCCGAGGTGAAGCGGTCGTCTAGGTAGTGGCGCTGGAGCGGATAGCCGATCGCTATTACCGCAAGCGCCAGGGCGGCGAGTCCGAGGGCCCAGGCGCCTGGGCCGGCGGGTCCTGTCGCCGCAGGGGACCCACCGCCCCTTCCGGTCGCTGAAGCGTCCTCAGGGGCGGTCCCCCCTGCGCCGCCACCCCCCGGCAGGAGGCTCAGCCCAGACGCAGATCGGCGGGAGCACCAGACGAGCACAGCTGGGACGACGACCAGGACGAAGGCCAGCGTCAAGCCGAAGGCCCGGGCTGGGTCGCGCAGGGCGGCATCGGAGCGGTCGGTGACTACAAGGACGGCGAGCAGGAGCGCGAGGAGCGTCCACTCCCACCGTCCCGCCAGGCGTCGGGGGGCCAGCGGAAGGAGCGTTAGGCCGAGCAGGAGCGGTGGGATCGCGTAGCGGATGTTGATGCCGAAGCCGACCGGGGCGCCCTCGGCGCCGGCAGCACTGAGGGGGGTGAAGAGGTAGGCGATGAGGCCCAGGAGGGCCACGGCTCCCATCCAGCGCAGAACGGTGTCCCTGGCGCGGAAGAGGGCCAACAGGCCACCCAAGGCTGCCGTGGCGATCACCAGGGGCCAGAGCGCGCCGAAGGCCTGATGCAGGCCGGGCTCGAAGTAGTGGCGCCAGACGTTGGTGTCGGTCGCGTAGTGGACGATGCTGAAGTCAGGTCGCCCTTCCTGCAGCCGCTCCGGGTGTGGCAGCGAGATCGGGCCGATGCTTGTCGCCTGCGGCAGCGGGTTGCCGGCGACGATCAGGTTGCGCAGGTACCAGTAGCCGCCGCCGAGGAACGCCGGGATGAACCACCAGCCGGCTGCGGTCCACCTCCTCCCCGTTGGGGCTAGCGCCAGCACCGCCAGGGTCAGACCGGCGGCCATGGCGACCGCGGTCGACTTTGTGCCGACCGCGAGACCTGTGGCCAGGCCGGCTGCGGCTATCGGCCAGGCAAGGGTGGTCGGGCCGGCGGGTCCTGTCGCCGCAGGGGACCCACCGCCCCTTCCGGTCGCTGAAGCGTCCTCAGGGGCGGTCCCCCCTGCGACGCCACCCCCCGGCAGGAGCGCTCCTTGCCGACTATCACGGCGGCTCCAGGCGTTAACGAGGATCGCCGCGGCTGCGAGGAGAAGCGCAGCGGCTACGAGGTCGTTCTTAGCTGCTCCTGGCTCCCGAACCACGAGCGTGTGGCACTCAAGGACGATCGCTGCAGCGACAACGGTCAGATGACCCCGGCCGTAGGGCCGGCCGATGCACCACGCAGCTAGGAAGCTCAGGGCGAGAAAGCCGAAGTTCAGGAACAACGACAGCGTGTCTCGGTGCGTCAACAGAATGCCAGTGGCGTGCAGAAGCTCGGAGTTCTGCGGGTAGAACCAGTTCGTGAAGACCGTCTCGGTGTAGTGCAGCCCCGTCACGGAGTGGCTCTGCACCATGTCCGCCGCAAAGGGCATGTGGTACCAGAGCGAGTCGAAGTTGAAGATCCCTCGGTCGAGTGCGTCCTTGGTCGTGAGGCCCCAGTGCGCGAATACCAACGCGATGACCCCAACTGTGATGACCCACGGCACCCAGCCCCCTCCCGCGGGTGGCGCGGGGGGAGGGGGGTCGAGGACAGCCCGTGGACTGCCCGCAGTGCCCCCCTCCCCCCGCGACAGGACCCGCGGCCAGGCGGCTACGGCTGCCGCGAGTAGTACCGATGCGGCAACGAGAGTGCCCGCATAGAAGAGCCCCACGGTCCCGAGCAGCTCTCCAAGCCAGATCAGCAGCGCTATACCCACCACAGCCTCCACGAGGCGCGCAGGGGCGCCCTGCCAGGCCGGAAGCAACCTCTGACGCAACGAGTAGGCCGTGAAGCCCAGAGCGAGCCCCACGGCCGTTAGGGCCAGGGCGCTGAGGATGTACGAGCCGGCGCTAACCACCGGGGGCTCCGAGAGAGGGAGTTAGAGGCCGCGCACGACCATCGGCGTCTCGCCGGGTACGACCATCCCCTGGGCCCTGGCCTTGGCGTCGATGACGATCGGGTCGTCGGCGTGCTGGATGCGCCAGTGCAGGCGGGTGTTCTCGTGCTGGGCCTCGTGCAACTTGATCCTGGCCGCAGTCGTCGCCGTGTAGGTCTTGACGAAGTCGATCAACGGGTTGAAGTAGGAGTAGGCGACGAAGAAAAGCACCAGGGTGAGGGCTACGCGGCCGACGCGATCCCAGTGAACGCGGCTGGCGCCGCTGCGGGCGGCCGGTTTGCGCCGCGCCGCGGGTTTGCGCCTGGCCGTCGATTTGCGCGGGGTCGCCGGACGGCGCCTTGCGCCGCCGGCGGTGCGTTTGCCCGCATGAGCGCGTGCTGCCATGCCCGGACCTACGAGGCCGAGCCCCGCATTCCTTCACTAAGTCGACCGTTGGTGGAACGCCTGCAAGCCGGGAAATGCCGCCGCGGAGCCAAGTTCCTCCTCTATCCGCAGGAGGCGGTTGTACTTGGCGACGCGGTCCGAGCGCGACGGCGCACCGGTCTTGATCTGGCCGGCTCCGGTGGCGACGGCGAGATCGGCGATCGTCGTGTCCTCGGTCTCCCCCGAGCGGTGCGAGATCACTGCCGTGTAGCCAGCCTCGGAGGCGATCCGGATCGCCTCCAGGGTCTCGCTCAGGGTGCCGATCTGGTTGACCTTGACCAGGATCGAGTTGCCGACGCCGAGCTCGATGCCGCGGCGCAGGCGCTCGGGGTTGGTGACGAAGAGGTCGTCGCCGACCAGCTGGACCCGCTCGCCAAGCTTCTCGGTCAGCAGCTTCCAGCCGTCCCAGTCCTCCTCGTCCATGCCGTCCTCGATCGAGAGGATCGGGTAGCGCGAGCAGGCATCCTCCCAGTAGGAAGCCATTTCCTCCGCTGAAAGCGAGCGGCCCTCGTGCTCGAGCACGTAGGCGCCGTTCTCGAAGACCTCGCTGGTCGCCGGGTCGAGGGCGATGAAGACATCCGTGCCGGGCGTATAGCCGGCTGCCTCGACACCCGCCAGCACGGCCTGGAGCGCTGCCTCATTGGACTCCAGGTTGGGCGCGAAGCCGCCCTCGTCGCCGACCGCGGTCGAGTGGCCGGCGGCGGCAAGGCTCTTCTTCAGCGCGTGGAAGACCTCGGTTCCGACCCGCAGGCACTCGGAGAAGCTGCGCGCCCCGGCGGGCACAACCATGAACTCCTGGAAGTCGACTGAGTTGTCGGCGTGGGCACCGCCGTTGAGCACGTTCATCATCGGCACCGGCAGCGTGCTCGGCTCCTCGCCCCCATAAAGTCTCGCCAGGTAGCGGAAGAGGGGTTCGCCGGCCAGCATCGAGGACGCCTTCGCCGCCGCCAGCGAGACGCCGAGGATCGCGTTGGCGCCCAATCGCCCCTTGTTGGGCGTGCCGTCGAGCTCGATCATCTGCGCGTCAAGCGCGGCCTGGTCCCCTGCATCGGCGCCCTTGAGAGCGGCCGCGATCTCGCCGTTGACGTTGTCCACGGCCCGCGAGACACCCTTGCCCGCCCAGGCATCGCCACCGTCGCGCAACTCGACCGCCTCGAACTCGCCGGTAGAGGCGCCCGAGGGAACGGCGGCGAGTCCGCGCGCGCCGGATTCCAGCGCGACTTCGACCTCGACCGTCGGGTTACCGCGCGAGTCGAGGATCTGGCGGGCGTGGATGGATTGGATCGCGCTCATAGCTGGCGTTCGCGCGTCAATCGCCCCGGATTCGAACACCCGGAAGTCACCGGGGCGAGTGACGCGCTCACAGACGGCGCATCCTATTCACCCAGCCGGAGTTATTCGCCTTCGGGGATAACTCCCGGGGGAAGTTCGGTGGCGCCTTCGGGGGCTGCCGCTTTGAGGCCCGCCGGAATCGGCCGCTGGGCCAGTTTCTGCCCTTCGCGGTTGATCGGGCTGACCGTTCCGGGCTGCGCCGGTTTGACCTGGACGATCGGCGCCGGGCAAGCTTCGGCTGGGGTTTTCGGGTTCGCTTCGAAGCAGGCTTCGTTCGCTTCCGGCGGGCGACCTGTGCTTTCGAAGTTGTCGCAACGTTCGTTTTCCCGGTAGTCCGAGGCGCAGAAGGTGCGCGATTTCCAAAGGCTGTTGAAGTTGCGGACGAAGCGGCCGAACGTTTCCTGTTTGATCTGTTCGGCCAGCTGAGCGCTGATCTGAGATTTGGCTTCGTCGAGCGACTGGACTTTTTCCGGGGTGATCTTCATCACCTCGTAGACGGTGTAGCTCCTGCCTTCCGTCAACGGACCTTCGACCTCACCCTGCGGCGCGGCGAAGACGGCCCCGCCGAGCGGTTCGGCCAGCTGTTCTTCGGTCACACCCGCCTGCAGACCGCCGCTGTTTTTGGTCGTATCGGTCGAGTATTTTTTCGCGACCTCGGCCCAGCTCTTGGGCGAGTCGTCTTTTTCGAGCGCTGCTTTCGCCGCTTCGACCTTGGCCTTGTCTTCGTTCTTGATCACGCGGATTTCGCGTGTTTCGCCGGTCGTGTACTGGCTCGACTTCGCCGCCTCGTAATAGTTTTCGATTTCCGCCTTGCTCGGCTGCGGAGCTTCTTCGGTGACCTGTTCCTGGATCTCTTTGATCAGGATCTGGATCGTCACGCGTTCATTCACGTCGGCCGGCGTGAAGTGCGCTTTTTTGAGGAATTCTGTGTATTCCTTCTCGGTTTTGAAGGCCTGTTTTTTCAGTTTCGCCAGTTCGTCGGCGATTTCTTTTTTGCTCACGGAAATGCCCATTTCCGCCGCCTGGCCCTGGACCCAGATCGAGTTGAGGGTTTCTTCAAGGGTTTTTTTCTTCACTTCTTCGTATTTTTTGGTGCCCGCTTTGGGGGCGCCTTTGAGCCCTTCCTGGGACGCGGTCTGAAGCAGAGCCCGCTGGAACTTGGCTTCGGTGAGCGGGCTGAGACCGCTGGGGGCCTCTTCGACCACCGCCACGCTGTCGGAAGGCACGCTCGGATTGCCGATCCCCTGGGCGATGGCGAAGATCACGAAGAGGAGGATGAAAAGCGCGCCGAAGGCGAGCAGCGCCAAGCGCTGCAGTCCGGCTGACCTCTTCCCTTGCCCCTTAGTCGATGCCACCGATCGGGCAGCATAAATCAAATGCTCGGCGAGGGCGCTGTCGCCGCGGCCTGCTGGGCGTCCCGGATCGCGACCGCCAGCGCCAGCACGGTGTCGAGCCTCGCCTCGGGCTCGTCGGCCACCCGGATTGCAACTGTCTTCTCGCGCCATTCGTAGAGCGCCCCCTCGAGCTTCTCGCCGAGGACCCCGGCCGCCTCGGAATCGAGCTCGATCCCGGTGACGCTGAGCTTGCCGCCGCGAAACTCGACGCTCCGCGCACCGGCGAGGCCGAGCTCGATCCGCGCCCGCTGCATGGCCAACAGGTTCTCCGCCTCCGGCGGCGGCGGACCGAAGCGATCGCTTATCTCGTCGCGAATAGCCCGAAGTTCACCGGGCTCGCGAGCAGCGGCAATGCGACGGTGGACATCGATCTTGGCCGCCTCGAAGGGAATGAATGCCGCCGACAGATAGGCGTCCACCGGCACGTCGAGCCGAACCGGCTCCGGCGCCTCCTCCCCGCTCTCGCCGGCCTCGCGCGCCTCACCGACCGCCTCGTCGATCATCTGGCAGTAGAGCTCGAAGCCGACCGCGGCGACGTGACCGGACTGCTCCTCGCCGAGCAGGTCTCCGGCGCCGCGGATGTCGAGGTCGCGCATCGCGATCTTGAAGCCGGAGCCGAGCTCGGTGTGGTCGGCAAGGGTCGAGAGCCGTGCCGCAGCGTCCTCGGTCAGCGCCTCGGCCGAGGGGTAGAGCAGGTAGGCGAAGGCGCGCTCGCGAGAGCGCCCGACCCGACCGCGGATCTGGTAGGCCTGGGCAAGGCCGAGCTGGTCGGCGCGCTCGACGATCAGCGTGTTGGCGCTGGGGATGTCGAGCCCGGACTCGATGATCGTCGTCGTCACCAGGACGTCGGCGTCGCCGCGCAGGAAGCCCAGCATCGTCTCCTCGAGCTGGGTCTCGTCCATCTGCCCGTGAGCTTCGGCGAAGCGCGCTTTCGGCACCAGGCCGCGCAGGCGCTCGACCGTCTCGGGTAGGGAGTCGATCCTGTTGTGCAGGAAGAAGGCCTGGCCGCCGCGCTCGAGCTCGCGCTGGATCGCCTTGGCGACGAGGTCCTCGTCGTAGGGACCGACGTAGGTGCGGACCGGGCGACGGCCCTCCGGGGGTGTCTCGATCGTCGAGATGTCGCGCAGGCCGGCCAGGCTCATCTGCAGCGTGCGCGGGATCGGCGTCGCCGAGAGCGCCAGCACGTCGACCTTCAGCTTGAGCTGGCGCAGCAGCTCCTTCTGCTTGACCCCGAAGCGCTGCTCCTCGTCGACGATGACGAGGCCGAGGTCCTTGGCGCGCACGTCGCGCGAGAGCAGCCTGTGGGTGCCGATCAGGATGTCGACCCTGCCCGCCTCGTAGTCGCCGAGCACGGCCTTGACCTCGGCCGGCTTGCGCAGGCGCGAGACGCCCTCGACGACGAAGGGCAGGTCGGCGAGGCGCTCGCGAAAGGTGCCGAAGTGCTGCTGGGCGAGGATCGTCGTCGGCACCAGCATCAGCACCTGCTTGCCGTCGGCGGCCGCCTTGACCGCGGCCCGCAGCGCAACCTCGGTCTTGCCGAAGCCGACGTCGCCGCAGACCAGGCGGTCCATCGGCTGATCTGCCTCCATGTCCCCCTTGACCGACTCGATCGCTTCGATCTGGTCCGCCGTCTCGCGGTAAGGGAAGGCAGCCTCCATCGTCATCTGCCACTCGCCGTCGGCGTCGAAGGCGTGGCCCTTGCGGGTCCGTCGCTCGGCGTAGAGGTTGAGCAGCTCGCCGGCGATCGCACCGGCCGCCTTGCGCGCTCGCGCCTTCATGTTCTGCCAGCGCTTGCCGCCCAGCGCGGAGAGCGTCGGTTCGCCGCCGGCGCCGACGTAGCGGCTCAGCTTGGCGAGCTGGTCGACCGGGACGAAGACGCGGTCCTCGCCCTTGTATTCGAGGTAGAGGTAGTCGCGGGTGACGGTGCCGACCTCGCGCGTCTCGAAGCCGGCGAAGCGGGCCACGCCGTGGTCCTCGTGGACGACGTAGTCGCCGACTTTCAGTTCGCTGAAGGCGAGGCGGCCGCGGGCGGCGCCGGGGGCGCGGGCTTCGGCGCGGCGGCGCCGGTGGACGAGGCGGCGGAAGGGGTAGACGGCAAGGCGCAGCTCGGGGCTGACGAAGCCCTCGCGCAGGCGCGCCTCGGCAAAGGTGAGGGCGGGCTTGGGCGAGAGCCGGCCGCCGTCGAGCAGCGCCGCGTCGATCCGGTCGAGCCCGTAGCGGGCGCGCTCGGCCTCGCCGCGATCGTCGAAGGCGACCACCGTGCGGTAGCCCGAGCGGACCTGCTTCTCCAGCTCCGCCTCGGCCTCTTTGACCCTGCGGGCGGGAGACTCGGCGCGGGCGGCGCGGAAGGCGTCCTCGTCGTCGTCTCCCGCCGCCCTGAACGTGAGCGCGGCGCGGGCACCCAGCGGCTCGGCGACGTCGACGTAGAGTCGCCGCGCGTCGTCATCGTGCATCGCCGTCGTCGCGTCCTCCCAGTGGTCGCGCAGGGCGGGTCCGATCTCCTCGGCGGCGGCGAGGATCACGGCCGCGGACGCGGGGACGAGGTCGAGCGGGGCGCCGAAGCGATCCAGCGGCAGCACCTCGGCCAGGCTCGGCGGCTCCACCCCCTCCTCGGCCGCCTCCATCGCCGCCAGCTCGGCAAGTTCACGATGCTCGGCGTCGAGCTCGGCCGCCGGTGCCAGCTCGACCCGCTCGGCCTCGCCCAGCGAGCGCTGGGTGAAGGTCGAGAACCAGCGCATCGACTCGACCTCGTCACCGAAGAGCTCGATCCGCACGGCGCGCTCCTCGGTGGCGCCGAAGACGTCGAGGATGCCGCCGCGGACGGCGAACTGACCGCGCTCCTCGACCTGCTCGACGCGGTGGTAGCCGGCCGCGTCGAGGCTGCGCAGGACCCCGTCCAGGTCGATCTCCTCTCCGGTGGCGATCGCGAAGCCGGCCGGGCGCAGGGCCGCGTCGGGGACCGCCTCGGCGAGCGCCGTCGAGGAGGCGACGACGATCGCGTCATCCTCGCCATGGAGCGCGTCGAGGGCGTCGATCCGCAGCCCGATCAGGTGCGGCGGGGGGGTCACGTGGGAGGCGAAGCCGGTGCCGCGCGAGGGGTAGAGGCGCACCCGGCGCGGCGCCAGGTAGGCGCGCAGGTCGTTGGCGAGGTCGCGGGCGGAGCGGTCGTCGGCGCTGACCAGCAGCGCCGGCCGCCCGGCGAGGCCTCGGTCGTCCTCCAGCATCGCCGCCAGCAGCAGCGGCCGCAGCATCGACGCGGCCGGGACCTCGACCCGCTCGCCGCCGGCGGCCGCATCGCGCACGCGGCCAACGAGGGCGTGAACGCGCTCGTTCTCAGCGGCAATCTCTATTAGTGGACGAAGCGACATCGGGCGGCTCCGGAGCTTGACATGCGGCGTCCTCAGTCGCTCGCGTGCAGAGCACGCCACGCTCCCTGCGTCCTTGCCTGTCAAGCTCCGGATCGCGCCCCGGCTAGGCTGCACGGAATGCGACTGAGACGCCTGCTTGCCGCCGGATCGGCCCTCGGCCTGCTCGCCCACAACGCCTTCGAGACGCGCGCCGGGGTCGGGCTTGTCTTCGAGCCGTTCATCGGTCGCCGCGGCGCTTACGCGCTTTGGAGCGCCTACTTCCCGCTGATGCTCGGCGCCGCCTTCCGCAAGGGCGAGAACGCGCGCCGCCTCTCCGCCTTCAGTGCCGGGATCGGCGTCGCCGGCGTCGCCGTCCACTTCAAGGCCTGGCCCTGGTCCCTGCACAAGGGCCTGCCGATGCTCGACGAAGCCGAGGGGCTGAGCGAGGATCAGCTGCCCGCCTACAACGCCGTGCTCTGGTTCTGGCTCGTCTGCAGCGCGCTCAGCCTGCCCACCGCCAACCGGCCGGGGGCGCGGCGCTTCGCGATCGCCGGCCTGCTCAACTTCCCGATCCTGCTCGCCTCGGCCCAGCACCACTTCCGCTGGGCCCGCGAGCAGGCGGAGCGCGAACCGGAGCGCTGGAGCCCGGCGCTGCGCGAATAGCCGCCGATGGGCCTGAAACGTCTAGATAGTGGACGCTTGAGGCCCATCGGCGGCTATTTGTCGCTCACTTTCGACAACTTGGGGGAGGCGGCCGAGTTGGAGATGGGGGCGCTTGCGGACGATGTGTCGCTGGGTCGACACCCGACCTCGCTCGAGGTGGTGCCGCGGCTGCTAGGACTACTCGATGAGCGGGGGATCGCCGCGACCTTCTTCGTCGAGGGATTGAACGTGGAGCTTTACCCGGACCTGCTGCGCGAGATCGATGCCCGCGGTCACGAGGTCGCCTACCACGCCTGGCGCCACGAGCAGTGGGCGGACCTGACGGCCGCTGAACAGGCCGCGAACCTGGCGCGGGGAATCGTGGCGTTCGAGCGCCTCGGCCTCAAGCTTGCCGGGCTGCGACCGCCGGGCGGGCAGCTTGGCGCGGGCGGCACTCGGGTCCTGCGCGAGGCTGGCCTGAGACACTGCTCCCCGGCCGGCGCGGGCGCCGGAATCGAAGACGGCATCGCCCTGCTGCCGTTCGAGTGGCGCCACCTCGACGCCAGCTGCGTGCTGCCGCCCCTTGCCCCAGCGCGCGAGCAGATCGCCGGCTCGACCGACCCGATCGAGCCGGCCGCCTTCGTCGCCTGGCTCGTCGCGGAGATCGACGGGCTGGCCAACGCCGGTGGATACATGGCAATCGTCCTTCATCCCTTCATGCTCGGTTGGCTTGGTGAGGGGCCGCTCGCGACCCTGCTCGATCGAGTTGCCGCGGCCGCGCGCGAGGACGAGATCTGGGTCGCGCGCTGCGCCGAGGTCGCCGAGTGGGTGGGCGCCCATCCCGAGTCCTTCGAGGACGGCGCCGCGCTCGATTCGACCAGCTGGACCTAAGATCAGGCCATGTCCGCGCTGGGAGACGCGGCGGCAGCGATCCTGCCGCCGGAGGCAGGAGGGCCGGATCCCGAGCGGATCGCGAGCGTCGCCAGGCGGATGATCTCTCGCATGCCTGCTGCCTCCCAGGCCGGACTCGGGGCGGCGCTTGTCGGACTGGAGGCGTTCTCGCTCGCCCGCACCGGCCGCCGGCTCGGCGCCGCGTCACCGCAGCAGCGCGAGGCGCTGCTCGCCCAGGTCTCCCGGCTCGGCGGCTCGCCCGCAATCGACGCGGTCAAGTCGGTCGTCCTGCTCGCCCATGGCGCTGACACGTTCGCCGGCGAGATCGCAGCCGTCGGCTCTCGCCACGAACCGTCGCGCCCCGACCCGGAGCTGACGATCGTGCCGGCGGCGGAGTGGCCACAGAGTTCCAGCTGCGACGCGATCGTGGTCGGCTCGGGCGCCGGCGGCGCCTTCGCGGCGCGGGCGCTGGCCCGGGCCGGCCTCGACACGGTGATCGTCGAGGAAGGCGAGCGCTGGAGCGTCGAGCGGATCCGCGCCGCCCACCCGCTCGACCGCTTCGCCGGGATCTACCGCGACGGCGGCACGACAATGGCACTCGGCAACCCACCGATCGCGCTGCCGCTGGGCCGCGCGATCGGTGGCACGACGGTGATCAACTCGGGCACCTGCTTTCGTCCGCCGCGGCCGGTCGCGACCTCGTGGCACCTGGAGCACGGCCTCGCTCTGGCCGAACCCGAACAGCTGGCGATCCGCCTCAGCGAGGTCGAGGAGACGATCGGCGTCGCGCCGGCCTCGATGGAGGTGCTGGGACGAAACGGCGAACTGGCGCTCGAGGGGGCAGCGGCGTTGGACTGGCGCAGCGCCCCACTGCGCCGCAACGCGACCGGCTGCCGCGGCGCCTGCCAGTGCGCGATCGGCTGCCCCAACAACGCCAAGGGCGGCGTCCACCTCAACGCCCTACCCCAGGCCTGCGAGGCCGGGGCGCGGATCGTCAGCGGCCTGCGGGTGAAGCGCGTGCTGAGCGAGAACGGCCGCGCGGTGGGCGTGACCGCCCGACGGGCCGATGGCACCGAGATCCGCATCGCGGCGCCCCTCGTGATCGTCGCCGCCGGCGCGATCCCAACCCCGCCGCTGCTGCGCCGCAGCGGCCTCGGACGCCACCCCCGGCTCGGCCGCAACCTCTCGATCCACCCCGCCACCGGGATCACCGCCGGCTTCGAGGATGAGGTGGTGCCCTGGAGCGGCGTGATGCAGAGCGTCGGAATCGAAGAGTTGCACGACCAGGGCGTGCTGATCGAGGCCACGGGCAGCCCGCCGGGCATGGGAGCGATCTCCTCCCCCGGCTACGGCTCGCACCTGCTGAGCCGCCTCGCGCGCGCGTCCAAGAGGGCGATGATCGGCGCGATGATCGCCGACGAGCCCTCCGGCCGCGTCTTCGGCGCCCGCGCCCCGATCGTCTCCTACCGCCTCGCCAAGGCCGACGAAGGGCGCCTCGCGATGGCGATCGAGGCGATGGCCAGGGTGATGCTGGCGGCCGGCGCCGGCGACGTCGAACTCGGCGGCGGCGCCCCCCGGGTGCGCAGCGAGGCTGAGCTCGAGGCCGCGATGCAGCGACTCGACGTTCGCCGCCTCCGCCTAGCCGGCTTTCACCCCAGCGGAACCGCCGCGGCGGGCTCCGACCCCGCCCGCCATCCGGTCGATCCCGAGGGCCGCCTGCGCGGGGTCAACGGCATCTGGGTCGCCGACGGCTCGATCCTCCCCAGCTGCCCGGGGGTCAATCCCCAGGTCTCGATCATGGCGATCGCGGCCGGGGTTGGCGAGAGCGCGGCGAGCAGCTAGGAAACGAAACGTGCATCTACCCCGTTATGGGTGGTAGATGCACGTTGCATCAGCTCTGATCAGGCAGGCCGGGACCTGAGCGCTGCCACTCCACCTGGCCGCGACCCTCGCTGGCCGAGCGGCCCTCGATGTCGTCCCACTCGTGCAGCATCCGCTTCAAGCGGGCGACCGCCTCCGGCGGATGACCGGCAACCTCGCCGGCAAGAGCCAGTGCGGACTCCTCCGTCGCTGCCGCCGGTGCGACGCGGTTGACCAGCCCGAGCCGCAGGGCCTCGTCAGCGCCGACGGTGCGGGAGCTGAGCAGCAGGTACTTGGCTGCGGCGAGCCCGCAGAGGGTGACCAGGCGGGCGGGGCCGACCGGGACGCCGAGCGCCGCGCCGGGGAAGCGCAGGCGCAGGTTGGAGCCGCCGACCCGCATGTCGCAGGCGACCGCGATCTCGGCGCCGCCGCCGACCACATCGCCGTGGCAGGAGGCGATCGTCGGCTTGGGAAAGGCGACGATCTGGTCGTAGACGTCGGCGAAGAGCTGCATGCGGCGGACCTTGCCCTCCTCGTCGAGCTCCTCCTTGACGTCGGCGCCGGCCGAGAAGCCCATGTGGTCGGCGGAGCTGAAGACGAGCACGCGCACCGCCTCGTCAGCCCGGGCCACCGCCAGGTGCTCGAGGATCTCGACCAGCATCTGGGTGTCGATCGCGTTGCGGGACTTCGGCCGCTGCAGGCGCAGAACCGCGACCCCCTGCTCGTCGACCTCGTAGCTGGTCACCGCGCTTGCGTCGCTCACCGGCGGCAATCTATTCACCCAACCGCGCGACCAGCGCCTCGGTCTCCCCGGCGGCGCGCTCGACCAGGGCCGCGACCTCCTCGCGCGACTCGCGAAAGCGGCCGAGCACGTAGGAGGCGACGACCTCGGGGTCGGTCGAGTCCGGCCGCCCGACGCCGATCCGCACACGCCAGAAATCGCTCTCCCCGAAGCCGCGCTTGAGGCTCTTGAGGCCGTTGTGGCCGGCCAGGCCGCCGCCGAGCCGGACCTGGATCTCACCGAAGGGCAGGTCGATCTCGTCGTGGAGGACGACGACCCGGTCCAGCGGCACCTTGAGCGAGCCGCGCGCCGGCCCGGCCGAGTCGCCGGAGGCATTCATCTGGGTCTGCGGCAGCAGGATCGCGATGCGCCGGCCACCCGGGCCGGCTCGCCCTTCGGTGATCAGGCCGCCGAACTTCTGCTTCGCCCGCGGCAACTGCCAGCGCCGCGTGAGCTCCGCGGCGACCTCGAAGCCGACGTTGTGACGGGTCGCGGCGTAGCGCTCGCCGGGATTACCAAGGCCGACGATGAGGATCCGCCCCCCGGGCTGCTCGCCCTCGCCGCGGTCGGCTCGGCGGCGAAAGAGGGACAGGGACTACTCCCCGCCGGAGTCGCCCGAGTCGCCGTCGCCACCCTCGTCAGCGGCGGCCTCGCCCTCCTCGCCGACCAACTCTGTCTCCTCCTCGACCTCGGGCTCGACGACTTCCTCGACCCGGGGCGGCGAGAGGGTGGCGATCGTGACCTCGTCGAGATCGTCGGCGACGAGCGTCACGCCCTCGGGCACTGGGAGCGCCGAGAGCTGCAGGGTGTCGTTGATCTCCATCGCCGAGACGTCGGCGACGAGGCGATCGGGAATCTCGGTGGGCAGCGCTTCGACCGTGACTTCGCGGGTGACGTGCTCGAGCACGCCGCCGCCCTTGACGCCCGGCGATACCTCGGTGCCTTCGAGCTCGACCGCGACCTCGGCCTGGATCGCCTCGTCGAGCCGCACCTCCTGCAGATCGATGTGCTGGAGGCTGCCGCGCACTGGGTGCAGCTGCTGCTCCTTGACCACCACCGGCACCGCTTTGCCGCCCTCGATCTCCAGATCGAAGAGCGCCGCCCCTTCGCCGAGGATGCCGCGGATGTCGCGTTCCGGCGCCTGAAACGGGCGCGCCTCGGAGCCACCGGTGTAAACGACGCCGGGCACCAAACCCTCGCGCCGCAGGCGGCGGGAGGTACGGGAGCCGAAATCCGAGCGCGGTGCGGCCTTGAGCTTTTCGCGGGTCTGAGCCATGCGGGACGGAAGAGCATAGAGAAACCGCGCGAATCGGGAACCGCCCGCCGAACTGTGGGATTAACCACACCGCAGCATGGCCGAGGGCACGGGCGGCGAGGGCTGTGACACCCTTCGAGCGTGAGCGACGAGAAGATCCCCAAGGGCCGACTGCGGCGCTCGGCGAAGCTGGGCTCGATCGTCGGCGTGCAGAGCGCCCGCTACGCCGGGACCAAGGCGACGAACGTCGGCCGCTCCGAAGAGGCGAGCAAAGAGCGGCTCGAGCAACGCCACCTCGAGACCGCGATGAAGATGGTCGGAGCACTGGGCCAGATGAAGGGCGCGGCGATGAAGTTGGGCCAGTTCGCCTCCTTCATCGACACCGAATTCATCCCCGACGAGTATCGCGAGGTCTACCAGGAGCAGCTGGCCAAGCTGCGCACCGACGCGCCGGCGATGCCGTGGGAGAAGGTCAAGCACGTACTCGAAGAGGAGTACGAGGGCGAACCGCTGTCCGAGCTCTTCGCCGAGTTCGACCAGGAGGCATTTGCCGCCGCCTCGATCGGCCAGGTCCACCGGGCCGAGCTGCCCGACGGGCGCAGGGTTGCGGTCAAGATCCAGTACCCCGGGATTGCCGAGGCACTCGACGCCGACCTGCGCAACGCCGGCACGCTGGTCCGCCTCGCCCGCGCCCTCGCCCCAGGCCTCGACGCCAAGGCGATCGCCGCCGAGCTGCGCGAGCGGGTGATGGAGGAGCTCGACTACGAGTACGAGGCGCAGAACCAGCGCAGCTTCTCGCGCGCCTACCGCGACCACCCCTTCATCTACGTGCCCGACGTGATCACCCGCCTCTCGCGGCGCCGGGTGCTGGTCACCGAGATGGTCGAGGGACTCAAATTCGAGCAGGTGAAGGAGCTGCCGCACGAGCAGCGCAGCCGCTTCGGCGAGATCGTCTTCCGCGGCAGCTTCGGCTCGATCTACCACCTGCGCCACTTCAACGCCGACCCCCACCCCGGCAACTACATCCTGATGGCGGACGGCCGGGTCGCCTTCCTCGACTTCGGCATGACCAAGAAGCTCAGCCACGAGCAGATCGTGCTCGAGCAGCGCACGATCGACGCCGCCTTCCACAACGACCCCGAGGCCTTTCGCGACGCCCTGCACGAGATCGGCTTCATCAAGAACCCGTCGAAGCTCGACGCCGAACGGCTGATCGAGCACATGCTCGCGGTCAGCGGCTGGTTCGTCGAAGATCGCGAGATCGAGATCAGCGCCCAACGGGTGATGAAGATCATCGAGTCGACCAACGATCCCCGCTCGGAGTACTACGACCTGATGCGACGCGAGTCGATGCCGGCCGACGAGCTGATGGGACGGCGGATGGAAATCGGCGTCGTCGCCGTGCTCGGCCAGCTGCGGGCGAGGCGCAACTGGCACCGGATCATGCGCGAGTGGATCTACGCCGATCCGCCCTCGACCGAGCTCGGCCAGGAGGAGTGGGACTACTTCGAGGGAAGGGGCATGACGCAGACCCCGATCGTCGAGAAGTCACTGGAAGGAGAGCAGCTATGAGCAGGATCAAACGCGGGTGGCAGTTGACGAAGAAGAGCTGGGCGCTGCTGCGCCAGAACCCCGAGCTGCTGCGCTTCCCGCTCTACGGCGGCGTCGCAACGATCGTCTGCGCGGTCATCGTCGTCGGCCCCGGCGTCTACCTGATCGAGCAGGACCAGACGGTGTTCGGCGGCGCCGTCGCGGTAATCGGCTTCTACCTGCTTGCCGTGATCGGCACCTACTTCAGCGTCGGCCTCGCCGCGGCCGCCGACATGATCTTCCACGGCCAGGAGGCGGGGGTCGGCGACGGCCTCGCCGTCGCCCGCTCGCGCTTCTCCCAGATCGCCGGCTGGGCCGCGCTCTCGGCCACGCTCGGCATCGCGCTCAGCGCGCTCGAGAACCAGGGTGCGATCGGCCAGATCGTCGGCCGCCTGCTCGCCATCGGCTGGTCGCTGATCACCTTCCTCGCCGTGCCGGTGATCGCGCTTGAGGGGACCGGGCCGTTCGAGACGCTGAAGCGCTCGTCGAGCCTCTTCAAGTCGCGTTGGGGTTCCCAGGTGACCGGCAACATTGCGATCGGCGGCGCGGTCTTCCTCTTCGGCGTGCTGCCCTCGGCGCTGCTGATCTTCGCCGGCTTCCTGATCTGGGCCTCGGCCAGCTTCGCCGGCGCGCTGCTGCTGGTGATCGGCGTGATCGGGCTGGCAATCTCGATGCTCGTCTCCAGCGCCCTCAGCAACATCTTCGGCGTCGCCCTCTACCGCTATGCCCTCGACGGCGAGGCCCTCGGCGGCTTCACCGCCGACGAGCTCAACTCGGCCGTCCGCACCAAAGGCGGCCGCAACGCCCCGCCAACCGCGACGCCGGGCACCGTCTGAACCCGCATCGGACTTTGACCCCACTCCAGTGTGGTCAATCTCCGATGCGCTGATCAAGCTCGGCGAAGAGACGGGGATCGTTGGAGACGAGGCCGTTGACGCCGGCGTCGACGAGGCGCCGCATGCGGGTGAGGTCGTCGACGGTCCAGGCGATCAGCTCGACTCCGGCGAGCTTGGTGATGCGGGCCAGCTGGCGGCTGACCAGCGGGTGGTAGACCCACATCGACTCGACCCCGAACTTGGGCAGCTTCTCGGCGGCGAGGCCCGGCAGACGCTGGCGCATCGCCATCAGCGCCGCCAGCATCGGGCCCTTGGCCCAGCGCTTCGAGGCCCAGTCCTTGGTCACCTTGGGGTAGGTCCAGCCGCGGCGCAGGTTCGGTTCCAGCTCGAGGATGCGGCCGAGCGAGTAGAGCTCCATGGTCGAGACCATCGCCCGGCTGACCAGGTCGCGCTCGCGAAGAGCGGCGACGATCTCCTCCTCTCGTCCCTGCAGCTTGATGTCGATGTCGATCTCAACCCGATCGAGGGGCGGCTCGAGGAAGGCGTCCAGCGCCTCGGTCAGTTTCAGCGGCGTGCGGCTCTCAGCGTCATGCCAGTCATGGGCGACGACCAGGGGCGCCCGCTGCTCGAGCGGCAAATGGGCGTCACGCAGCCAGAGCACATCGAGCTCGATGACGTCCACCCCAACCTCCACCGCTGCCTTGAAGCTCTCGACCGTGTTACCGGGGACAAGTAGATCCGCCCCCTTATGCCCGACCCGAATCATTGGATCCTCATTCTGAGCGGTCGACAAGGCGAGACATGGATGGCTGGGTGGTCAGGACCAAGTGATGCGGTCACGACACGACCCCCGCGTAGCAACGCTACGCGGGGCGTCGGGGAGGGACTGCAGCACGCCGGTCATGGCCGCCCAGACGCCATGACTCGCCGCAGCCGCCCGCGTCAAAAGAGCTGGTTCTCGCCGGCGAAGATCTCGGAGACCGAGTCGTCGGTGAAGATGCGGCGGATCGAGTCGGCGAAGGTGCCGGCGGTCGAGAGCACGGTGATGTTGTCGGGCGCGCCGGGCCGCAGCGGAATCGTGTCGCTGACGACGATCTGCTCGATCCCGGAGTTCTCGTAGGCGAGCCGTTCGTAGGCGGGGCCGGAGAAGACGCCGTGGGTGGCGCAGGAGATCACCCGGGCGGCGCCCTCGTCGAGCACGGTCTGGGCGGCGGCGCAGAGGGTGCCGGCGGTGTCGATCATGTCGTCGACCAGGACCGCGGTCTTGCCCTTGACGTCGCCGACGACGTAGCCGATCTCGGCCACCTGCTGGGCCGGGCGCTCCTTCTCCATCACCGCCCAGTGGGTGCCGATGCGGCGAGCGAAGTTGCGCGCGGTCTTGACCCGGCCGGCGTCGGGGGAAACGATCACGAGGTCCTCGGCGCGGTGCTGGTCGGCGAACCACTGGGTCAGCATCGGCATCGCCGTCATGTGGTCGACCGGGACGTGGAAGAAGCCCTGCACCTGGCCGGCGTGGAGGTCCATCGTGAGGACGCGGTCGACGCCGACGCCCTCCAGGCACTTGGCGACGATGCGGGCCGAGATCGGCTCGCGCGGGGCCGACTTCTTGTCCTGGCGCGCGTAGCCGTACCAGGGCATCACCGCGATGATGCGGTGGGCCGAGGCGCCCTGGGCCGCATCGATCATTGTCAGCAGCTCGATCAGCGAGTCGTTCGGCGTCATGTCGGAGTGTTCGTTGGCGCAGGTCGACTGGACGATGAAGACATCCGCGCCGCGGATCGACTCCTCGTAGCGGCAGTAGACCTCGCCGTTGGCGAAGGTCTTCAGCGTCACCTGGCCGAGGTCGACGTCGAGCTTGCCGGCGACCTTGGCTGCCAGCTCCATCGAGCTGCGGCCGCCGAAGACCATCAGCCGCTTCGAGTAGTCGTGGGTGATGGCGGTCGCCGCCACCGTCTCTGGGCGCTCCTCGATCGTGCTCACGGGGTCTGCTCCTCCTGCATCTTGGCGGCCTTGCGGGCGGCGTAGCCCTCGATGTTCCGTTGCTCGTTGTCGCTGACGGCGAGCGCGCCCTCGGGCACGTCGCTCTTGATCACTGCCCCGGCGCCAGTGTAAGCACCGTCGCCGACTTCTACAGGGGCGATCAGCATCGTGTCAACGCCGAGGCGGGCGTTCTCGCCGATCGTAGTCCGGTTCTTGCGGAAACCGTCGTAGTTGGCGGTGATCGTGCCGGCGCCGAGATTGCTGCCGGCGCCGACCTCGGCGTCGCCGACGTAGGCGAGGTGAGGGACCTTGGCCCCCTCGCCGATCCGCGAGTTCTTGATCTCGACGAAGGTGCCCGCCTTGGCGCCCGGCTCGAGCACCGCGCCGGGGCGCAGGTAGGCAAAGGGGCCGACCAGGGCGCCATCGCGAACGTCGCATTCGACCAGGTAGGAGTGCGGCGCGGTGACGCCCTCGCCGAGCCTGCTGTCGATCAGCGTGCTCATCG
Source organism: uncultured Solirubrobacterales bacterium (assembly GCA_963702705.1). GTDB lineage: Bacteria > Actinomycetota > Thermoleophilia > Solirubrobacterales > 70-9 > VRUE01. Next base: position 368,802 of record CAVPDR010000007.1, on the reverse strand, counting down.
GGCCGATCGTCGAGCCGGCGCCGACCTCGGTGACGCCGCGCAGGCTGGTGCCGGGCTCGAGCCGCACGTCGGCGGCGAGATCGACCTCGGCGTCGACCCAGGTCGAGTCGGGGTCGACGACGGTGACGCCGGCGAGCATGTGGGCCGCGAGGATGCGGCGGCGCGCCTCGGCCTCGACCGCGGCGAGGTCGGCGCGGTTGTTGATGCCCATCGTCACCGCGAGGTCGTCGGCGAGGTGGGCACCGACCGAGTGGCCGGCCAAGCGCAGCGCCGGCAGCACGTCGGGCAGGTAGTACTCGCGCTGGGCGTTGTCGTTGGAGAGGCCGGCGAGCGCCGCGGCGAGAGGCCCGGCCTGGAAGGCGTAGGTGCCGGCGTTGACCTCGCGGATCGCCAGCTGCTCCGGCGTGGCGTCGCCGGCGGTCTTGGCCTCGACCACGCGCTCGACCTCGCCGGAATCGGTGCGGACGACGCGGCCGTAGGAGCCGGGGTCGTCGAGCTTGATCGTCAGCATCGTCGCCGCGGCGCCGGAGCCGGCATGGGACTCGAGCAGGCCGGAGATCGTCGCGGCGGAGATCAGCGGCACGTCGCCGGAGAGGACCAGCACGGTCTCGGCCTCTTCGATCAGCGGCAGCGCCGCGCGGATCGCCCCGCCGGTGCCGTCGGGCTGCGGCTGGGCGACGATCTGGACCTTGTCGGGAAGGCCGGGGACGATGTTCTGGTTGGGCGAGACGATCGCCACGACGCGCCCGGCCCCGGCCTCGCGCGCGGCGATGATCGGCCAGGCGACCATCGCCCGCCCGCAGACGGGATGCAGCATCTTCGGCGTGGCGGAACGCATGCGCGTTCCCGAACCGGCCGCCATGACCAAGACGAGAGGCGAACTCACCCCCGGATCGTAAACGGGCCAGGCCCAAACAAGCTGCACAAAGGCTGGTGGCGGGCGGGTCCTGTCACGGCGGCCCTCCCCCACATGCTCAGACGGCGCTGCGCGCCGCCTTCCGCTGCGGGGGACCCCCGCCGCCGCGCCACCCACCCGTCAAAGCCGTGCACAACAGCGGCAACTCGCGGGGGGTGGCGGCGCAGGGTGGACCGCCCCTGAGGAAGCTTTAGCTACCGGAAGGGGCGGTGGGTCCCCTGCGGCGACAGGACCCGCCGCGTCAGGAGCTTTGGGTTAGCTTCGGGCGAGGTCTCGGCCGACAAGAGCTACTGACGTCAGGGTCCAGCCGGCGAATATGAGGTCGATGCCCACGAGGAGGCCGATTGCCCAGTCGGCGCTGCTGGGGAACTTGGCGAGGACGAGGATGCCGATCAGCAGGCCGCAGACGCCACTGAGGCCGACCAGGCCGGCGCCCTGCTGGCCGCGGCCGGCAAAGGCGACGACGATCCGCGTCAGGCCCATGAAGAGGAAGTAGATGCCGAGGATCAGGGTCAGGGTGAGCGTGCCGTTGTGCGGTTCGACGATCAGCCAGAGGCCGACGATCACGGTCAGCAGTGCCCAGACCAGGCGCAGGACCACCGACCCGATCGAGTGCGCCATGAACGCGCCGGCAACCATGAACGCACCGGCAATGACGAGGATCCAGCCGATGAAGATCGCCGTCCCGACCGAAGCCGCGGCGGGCACCACGATCGCCACGCAGCCGATCAGGATCGCCAGAATCCCCACGGTCATCAGCGCCTTCCAGCTGCGCCGCAGCCCCTCGCGAACCTCCGGATCCATCTGCACCGCATTCATCTCCATGGGCAAACCCTAAGCACCCCCACGGACACGATCAACCCGGTCGGCCAGCGCCTCTTTCTCGGCGGCTTCACGCTCGATCTGCCGCTCGTAGAAGCGGACCCACTTACGCACGGCATTGTCCGAGACACCGTACTTGCGCCCAACGGCGACGTAGCTGGTCTTCTCGATCTCCTCCAGCAGCTTCTCGTATGGAGGGCGATCCACTTTCCTCTTCTCGAGACACGGAACTCCCCGGTCGCTGCGAGCTGGTCCGCGCTCCCTCCTCATTCCGCAATACCTCGAGCAAAACCGCTGCTTTCGATGCTTGGCGCGGAACATCTCCCCGCACCGCGCGCAATTCCGAAGCGGTGGTGGGGTTCCGATAGCCCTGCCGCAATGGGTGTCAAGGGTCGCCGCACAGTTCGGACAGACCATCCGTAGGTTTTCGAGCCGATTGTCGTCCCTCACTCCATTCACGTGATCGAGAATCATCGACATGTGACGACCCCGCCATATCTCTGCCTGGCCACATATCTCACAGTGAGGCTGCTTCAAGCCCTCCTCAAGCAATCGCTGCTTAAGGTTGCTGCGGCTGTACGTCGAGTTCTCGACGAGGATCTCCTCCAACGAAAGCTTCGGCTTTCGAATCCTCTCCATAACACCGCGATAGGGATCGAAATGATCGACGGAGATCCCCCAGGTCGCCACATACTTCTTCAAGGTCGTGGGGTTCCCGCCGCTTGGGCAGTAGCCCAGGCGGCGCAACGCCTCGGTCCACGACTTGGACTCCGCGATAGCCGCGCGGGCCTGCTCCTCAGTGAACCCCACCCTTCTCCCTGCCATTGATAAATGATCTCGAATACCTCAGACAGAAAGTTGCTGCGTAAGGGACTCCGACTCCTTGACTGGGGAGCCCGGACTCGAACCGGGATAGCTGGCTCCAAAGGCCAGGGGCTTGCCATTAGCCGACTCCCCAAGGACCTCCAAAGCTTAGCCCGGGATTACTCCTCCGACGACCTCGGCACCTGGCCCGCTTCGGAGCCGGGCTCCATAGCCGGGCCCTTGGGCGAGGCGATGCCGAGGACGCGCATGGTTTTGAGCCCGAGGCCGAGCTTCTCGCGGCCCTCGGTAGCGGAGACGTCGTGCCCGCACAGCTCTCTGACCCGCTCGAGGCGGTAGCGAATCGTGTGGCGGTGGGTGAAGAGCTGTTTGGCGGTGGCGGCGACGTTGCCGTCATTGTCGAGGTAGGCCTCGACCGTCATCACCAGCTCGGTCTCGTACTGCTCGTCATAGGCGGAGAGCGGCGCGATCGTCTCGGCGTAGAAGCGTTCGAGCTCACGCGGATCCTCGCTCATCGCCGGCAGCAGCAGGCGGTAGGAGCCGGTGTCCTCGAAGGCGAGCAGGGGGCGGCCCTCGGCCTCGCCAACGTTAACCGCCAGCCGCGCCTCGTTGCCGGCGCGGTGGAGGTCGACCGGGTCGGCGGCGTGGCGGCTGCGGCCGATCGTCAAATGGAAGCCGGCGAGGTCGTCTTCGAGCTCGCGCGCCAGACCGGTGGCGGCCCGCTCGAGCCGCGCGTCGTCCTCGGCGGGGACGATCACCGCGATCTCGGTTGCCTCCTCCCCGCCGGCGCTGGCCAACGAGCCCGGCGCCAGCGAGCGCAGCGCCCGCTGGGTCAGCGTCATCACCCGCGCCCGCCACTCGCCGCTCTGCGCCGCACGCGGCGCCGCGTGCAGGATCAGCACCCCGGCGCCCTGCTCCAGCGCGGCGCCGAGCTCGGCGCCGCGGGCGAGAATGTCGCCACGGTCGGTCACCTCGCGGGCGAGGACGGCGGCGACGAAGGTCCCCGCCACCTCCTCGCTCTCCCACTCCGGCGAGCGCGAGCGCTCCAGCTCCAGCGCCAGCAGCGTCGTCACCATGCGCGCGATCATCGGCTCGGGCGGCGCGACACTGCGGTAGCGCAGCTCGCCGACCGCGCTGTCGGCAACCCGCAGCTCGACCCGGGTCACCTCCTCCCCACCGGCGAGCAGCTTGCGCTCTTGATCCGGCGAGGCACCGGCCACCGCCAGCACGGCACTGGAACGGTCGATCAGGACGACGCTGGCGTCGAGCACCTTGGCCGCCGCGCGGGCCACGGCGGGCAGCCCGGCGCCGGACTCGACCGCATCCGAGAGCGCATCGAGGGTCCCGGCCTTTGACGTGGCTGTCATAGGTCAATTATCAAGACCGAGGCTCAATTGAGCCAAGTGAGGTGATTTCGGCGAGTGGCCCGGCGTCGGAGGCCAAGCCAGGGTGCGACGGGTGAGCGGCCAGGTAGCAGCGCTACCTGGCCGCTTGCACGGTGCGCACTGGCGCCGGCATTCCGGCGGCGGGCCGCCGTCGAAATCGCCGAACTTGGCTCAATTGAGCAGGTTGACGATGTCGTTGTAGTAGTAGACGATCGCGAGACCGATGACGACACCGGTCAGAACCAGGGCAGCGAGGACGAAGAGGGAGACGACCCCGGCGGCGGCCTTCTCCCAGATGCGGCCGTAGGAGCTGACCGCCGGGACGAGGATCAGGCCGACGAAGGCGCTGAGGCTGACCAGTCCGGCGACGCCGAAGAGGATGTACTCATGGTCGATCTTCTGCAAGGCCAGCGGCAGCACGGTGCCCATTCTGGCGCAAGGGTCCGTCTGAAGACTGGCGTGTGCGGCTGGCGAGCGCCGGACCAAGCGGGGCAAGGACGCAGGGAGGCCGAATAGCAGGGCTATTTGGCCGACTGAGGACGCCGCGCCGCGCCGTGTCCGCCGCCGCCAGGCGTGCGCGGCGGTCTTCTGACGGACCCCAGCGTGGTGATGACGAGTGCGACGGCGGCGCAGAGGGAGAAGCAGGCGGCGCCCAGGGCCCAGCCGGCGCTGACGTCGCTGAGGTAGTGGACGCTGAGGTAGACGCGCGAGAGACCGACCAGGGCGGTGAGCACGATCCCGGCCGCGATCACGGCGGCGCCGCGCGCCATGCCCGGACGCAGCCGCATCACGATCGTCACCGCCAGCCAGACGTAGAAGGTCGAGTAGGCGGCGTGGGCGCTGGGGAAGGAGGAGCCGGAGACGCCGATCAGGCCGCCGCCGGGCCGAGGCCGGTCGACCAGGTCCTTGAGCACGTGCACGCCGACGAAGATCAGCGCCGCGCCGATGACCAGGACGCTGAACTCGGCCCAGCGGCGACGGGCGGCGAGCAGTGCGGCGGCGAGCAGTGCCATCAGGCCGGTGACGGCGGAGGAGCCGAGGTGGGTGAAGACCTTGGAGACGTCGGTCAGCCAGCTCGCCTGCAGCCGTTCGGCGAATTCGATCGCCGTCGTGTCGCCGGGGGTCGGTCCGGGTTCGCCGCTGACGATCACCGCATAGGCGACGAGAACGAAGCCGGAGACCGCGAGAATCGCCATCAGCGAGGTGAACTCGAGGCCGAAGGTGCCGCCCGGGGTGACCCGCTCCCAGAGGAACCCGAGCTGGGGCTGAAAACGCCGGGTGAGGACGACGATCCAGCGGCTGGCGGCGTGGCGCTCCATCCAGGCAACCGCGGCGCTCCGGTTCGCCTCGACCCGGAAGTGGCGGACCGCGGTGACGACCGCGACGATGACGACGATCGTCGTCGCCAGCACGAAGGCGCCGCGGCCGGCGTACCTGGCGGCACTCTCGATGCTGCGCGAGAAGAAGTAGCCGACGAGGATGTGGGCGCTGGCCCATAGCCCGGTGCCGAGAATGCTGTAGGGGACGAAGGCGCGGTAGCGCATGCCGGAGCTGCCGGCGATGAAGGGGGCGAAGGCGCGGACGAGGCTGATGAAGCGGCCGATGAAGATCGTCTTGCCGCCGTGGCGGGAGAAGTAGTCCTCGACCTTTTCGAAGCGCTCGTGACCGATCCCCACCCGCGGCCCGTGGGTGAGCACGAACTCGCGCCCGAGCCGGCGGCCGATGAAGAAGCTGGTCGTGTCGCCGGCCCAGGCCGAGAACCAGGCGATCGCGATCAGCAGGTAGATGTCGATCGCGCCCTGTCCGGCGACGGCGCCGCCGAGCAGCATCACGGTCTCGCCGGGGACGACGAGGCCGACGAAGGCGCCGGTCTCGGCGAAGGCGAAGACGCCGACGAGGAGGTAGGTCCAGGCGCCCAGCGTGTTGGAGACGTCTTCGAGCAGGCTCTGCAGGTCGAGGTGTCCGAGCTGGCGGCTGAGCAGGTAGTAGCCAAACGCAACCGCCGCGGCGACGATCGCGATCAGCAGGCGTTTGCGGTTGCCGCCGCCGCCCTCCCCCGGCAGCTTCACGGCAGGAACACAGCCTTCGCGCTTCGCTCAATCGCGCTCATCATGACCGGCTATCTCGCTCATTCGCTACACGCTCGCAGCCTGCCTCGCAGACGATCGCGTCGTCGCGACCGAGCGCGTCGGCGGCGTCCTGGGCCGCGGCCACGGTCTCGAACAGACCGAACGCGGTCGGGCCGGAGCCGGTCAGCATCGCGTGGGGGGCGCCAGCGGCGCGCAGGGCGTCGAGGGCGTCTCCGATCCGCGGCCGCAGCGAGCGCGCGGCGGGCTCGAGGTCGTTGAGCAGAAGCTCGGGGTAGGCGAGGGGCGAGGCGCCGGCGCCGGCGGCGCCTCGCAGCCGGCCCGCCAGCTCGTCCAGATCCTCGGCCGAGCGGCCGAGCCCGAGCCGGTCGGCCTCGGCGAAGACCTCGGCGGTTCCGAGGCCGCCGCCATCGGGCAGGAGGACGACCGCGTGCGGCGTCGGCTCGGGGAGACGCTCGACCCGCTCGCCGACGCCCTGCACAAGCGCCATCGCTGGCGTCAGCTGGGACGGGACGTCGGCACCGAGATCGGCCGCGATCTCCTCCAGGTCCGGAATCCACCCCGCCATGCCCGTCGCCGGGTCACGCGCCAGCCGCAGCACCGCGGCGGCGTCGGCGCTGCCGCCACCCAAGCCGGCCGCAACCGGGATCCGCTTCTCGATCTCGACCCGCAGCGGCGGCGCCTGCCAGCCGCGCTCGCGCAGAGCCGCCAGCGCCCGCGCGGCGAGGTTCTCGCCATCGACCCCCGGGCAGACGACCTCGTCGCGCTCGCCCTCGCCGACCGCGATCCGATCGGCCAGCGCGAGCGGCTCGAACAGCGAGCAGAGCTCGTGCAGGCCGTCGGCGCGGCGCGGGCCGAGGTAGAGGCAGAGGTTGAGCTTGGCGGGGGCGTGGATCTGCATCGCGGGGTTGCGCCTCAGGCGCTGGACCCCAGCTTCGCCGATAGCGCGGCGAAATCGTCGGGCGAGAGCGACTCGGCCCTCGCGTCGGCCGCCAGGCCGAGCTCCTCCAGGGCCGCCCGCGCGGCGGCGAGCGAGCCCGGCCGGACGTGCTCGAGCGAGCGGGCCAGGGACTTGCGGCGGTGGGCGAAGGCGGCGCGGACCAGCTCGCGCGTCGCCGGGTCGGCGCCCGGCCCCGTGCGGCGCAGGCCGAGGATCGCCGAGTCGACCCGCGGCCGGGGCCGGAAGACGGCGGGGTCGACCTTGCGGATCAACCTCACCTCGCAGGCGAGCTGCGCGATCACGCTCGGCGAGCCGTAGGTGCGGCTGCCCGGCGCGGCGCGCAGGCGATCGGCGATCTCACGCTGCACCATCACCGTCCAGCGCCCGACCGTGGGCAGCTGCTCGATCGTGCGCAGGATCAGCGGCGTCGCCACCGAGTAGGGCAGGTTGGAGACGACCGCGGTCGGGGCGGGATCGAGGGTGGCGAAGTCCAGCTTCATCGCGTCGCCCCAGTGCAGGCTGACGTTCTCCCGGGCGGCCAGCGGCACCAGCACCGACTCGAGCCCGCGGTCGAGCTCGATCGAGTGCAGGTGTGCGGCGGCGGCAGCGAGGCGCTCGCTCAGCACCCCTTCCCCCGCCCCCACCTCGAGCACGACGTCGGCCTCGGCCAGCTCGGCGTCGCGGACGATCGCGTCGAGCAGGTTCGGGTCGGACAGGAAGTTCTGCCCGAGCCTGACCACGCTTACCAGCCGAAAAGAGCCCGGGCGTTGGCCTCGACCGTGCGCTCGAGCTCGGCGTAGGAGACACCGCGCACCGCGGCGACGACCTCCGCCGTGGAGACGACGTAGGCCGGCTCGTTGGCCTTGCCGCGCATCGGCTGCGGCGCGAGGTAGGGCGCGTCGGTCTCGACCAGGACGAGCTCGTCGGGCAGCTTGGCGGCGGCCTCGCGCAGGTCCTCGGCGCTGGGGTAGGTGACGATGCCAGAGAAGGAGCAGAACCAGCCGCGCTCGATCGCGTCGTCGACCCGCCAGGGGGCGAGGAAGCAGTGCAGGATCACCCGCACCCCATCGCCGCGCGCATCGAGGGTCTCGAAGATGTCGTCGACGGCGCCGGTCTCCCCCTCGGGGTCGCGGGCGTGGATCACGATCGGCAGGTCGCGCTCGCGGGCGATCTCGATCTGCGCCTCGAAGGCGCGCTGCTGGTCGGCGCGGCCGGCGGTCTCGCGGTAGTAGTCGAGCCCGCTCTCGCCGATCGCCCGCACCTTCTCGTTCTCCGCCGCGAGCCGGGCGATCTCCGCCGCCTGCGCGTCGTCGAAGCCGGACGCCTCGGTCGGGTGGCAGCCGACGGTCGCGAAGACGCTCTCGTGTCGCCCGGCCGCAGCGAGCGCCAGCTGGTTCGACTCGGCGTCGAGACCAACGTTGAGCATCCGTCCGACCCCCGCCTCAGTGGCCGCGGCGACGACCTCGGCCTCGGGCCGCTCGCAGAGAAAGATGTGAGTGTGGGAATCGATCACCGGCCGCCAGAGCCTACCCGCGCGGGGGCAGCTCACCCCGCCGGATAGCCTTGCGGCTCAATGGGGGACTTCGCCGACTACAACAATGAGATCTACGCCCGCGGCCTCGGCGGCGAGACGCCGTCCTTGCCGGTCTCGATCGCCGCGCTGGAGCGGGCCGCCGCGGAGGCGATGGACGAGCGGGCCGCCGCCTACGTCTTCGCCGGGGCCGGCGGCGAGAACACGATGGACGCCAATCGCGAGGCCTTTCGCCGGCGGCGGATCGTGCCGCGGACGCTGCGCGACATCGTCAGCCGCGATCTCTCGACGACGGTGCTGGGCACGCCGATGCCGGCGCCGCTGATGCTGGCGCCGATCGGCGTGCAGAAGGTCGTCCACCCCGACGGCGAGCTGGCCACGGCGCGGGCCGCGGCCAACCTCGGGGTACCGATGATCGCCAGCACCGTCTCCCACTTCAGCCTCGAGGAAATCGCGGAAGCCGGCGGCGACGCGCCGCGCTGGTTCCAGCTCTACCTACCCCACGACAAAGAGCTCGGCGCCAGCTTCCTCAGCCGCGCCGAGGCGGCCGGCTACGGCGCGATCGTCCTCACCGTCGACACCTTCGTCCCCGGCTGGAAGCCGCGCGATCTGCAGCAGGCCTGGGTTCCCTACCTGCACGGGATGGGGGTCGCCAACTTCTTCGCCGACCCCGTCTTCCGCGCCGGGCTGGAGCGCCCGCCGGAGGAGGACGTCGGCGCCGCGACCGGGCACTTCCTCGGCATCCGCGGCAATCCCTCGCTCAACTGGGACGATCTCGAGTGGCTGCGCGAGCAGACCCTGCTGCCGATCGTGCTCAAGGGAATCCAGCACCCCGACGACGCGCGCGAGGCGGTCCAGCGCGGCGTTGACGGCATCGTCGTCTCCAACCACGGCGGCCGCCAGGTCGATGGCGCGATCGGCTCGCTCGACGCGCTGGCGCCGATCGCCGAGGCGGTCGGCGACGAGCTGGCGATCCTCTTCGACAGCGGCATCCGCGGCGGCAGCGACGCGATCAAGGCCCTGGCGCTCGGCGCCGAGGCGGTCTGCCTCGGCCGCCCCTACATCTGGGGCCTGGCGCTCGAGGGCCAGGCCGGGGTCGAAACAGTGCTGAAGACGGTCCTCGCCGACCTCGACCTGACGATGGCGCTCTGCGGCTACACCAGCCCCGACCAGCTCAGCCCGGACGCGCTCGCCGACACTCAGGCCTAAGCACCGCTCAGAGGTCGCGCCGGGCAAAGATCGCCGCGGCCAGGGTGAGCACGGCCGCCATGTAGGCAAAAGCCCAGAGGATCAGGCCGGGACTTGCAGCCTCGGAGCCGCCGAACGGGCCCAGCTGCAGGACGACGCCGGTCAGGCCCGAGGTGTTGGAGATCAGCGCGTGCAGGCCGGCCGCGTAGAGACCCTCGAAGGGCAGCGCCCAGCTGGCGACGCGGCCGATCGTGTGCAGCGAGTCGGAGTCGATCGCGTGGCCGATCTGGGCCAGCAGCCCGGCCGTAAGTCCGGCGCCGAAGACCATGAAGACGACGATCCCCTGGGCGGTGACGCTGAGCAGGGTCGAGGCGAGCAGCGAGAGAGCGGCGATGATCGCGACGCCGAGGGCAAGCGCAAGGGCCGGCCCGAGCAGGTGGTCGGGAGACCAGTGACCGGTCGCCCGGGTGATCCCCCAGGCGGCCAGGTAGACCACCACGACGTAGGCCGCGGAGAGCGTTGCGGCGCCGCCGAAGCGCGCCAGCAGCATCGTCGTGCGGCCGATCGGGCGAACAACAAGCGGCTGCAGCAGCCCGGTCTCGGCGTCGCCGCGGACCGCGCCGAGGGTGAGGAAGACAGCCAGCACGGCGCCGAGGAAGAGGGTTGCGAACATCGCCATGCCGAAGATCGTTGCCCCGGTGAAGGCCTTCGGGTCGAGAATCTTCGCTTCCCCTTCGGCGAATCCGCTCGCGTCGCGAAAGGCGAAGTGCGCACCGAGCGCGTAGAGCGCGAGAAAGCCGATCGTCAGCACGAGGACGGCGAGGAAGACCCGCCGGCGCACTCCCTCCTGGATCGTCAGCCCGATCACCGTCGCGGCCGAGCGCAGCGGCGAGGGCGTCATCCGGTCTGTCCCCCGACCGCCTCGAGGTAGACCTCCTCGAGCGAGCTGTGGCGGACCTCAACCCGGTAGACGCGCTCGCCGGCAGCGACCAGCTCGCTGACGATCCGCGGCGCCTCCTCGCGGCCCGCACCCTCGAAGACGCGGACCCCGGACCCGGTCTCGACCTCGACCCCGCCGGGCCCGGCGAGCTGCTCCGGGCTGCCGGCCTTGATCAACCTGCCGCGAGCGATGATCGCGACCCGGTCGCAGACCAGCTCGACCTCGCTCAGCAGGTGCGAGTTGAGCAGCACGGCGACACCGCGACCGCGCACCTGCTCGAGCAGACCGCGGACGATGCGGCGCCCGACCGGGTCGAGGGCGCTGGTCGGCTCATCCAGCAGGAGCAGCCGCGGCGAGCCGACGAGGGCCTGGGCGATCCCCAGCCGCTGCTGCATCCCCTTCGACATCGCCTCGACCCGCTTGCCGGCGGCGTCGCCGAGGCCGACCAGATCGAGCAGCTCGGACCGCTCGGCGGCACCGCCGGCAGAGCCGGCGAGCCGCTGGTGCAAGCGCAGCAGCTCCTCGGCCGAGCACCAGCCCGGGAAGCGGAAGAGCTCGGCCAGGTAGCCGAGGGCGGCGCGGGCGGGCGGCGAGCCGGCCGGCTTGCCCAGTACCTCGGCCCGGCCCCGGCTCGGCCGCACCAGCCCGCAGGCGATCTTGGCCAGCGTCGACTTGCCGGCGCCGTTGGGGCCGAGCAGCCCGACCAGCTCCCCCGCCCCGACCTCGAGGTCGATCCCCGCCAGCGCCTCCTGTCCCCGGTAGCTCTTGCGCAGGCCGGCGATCGCCAGCACCGGGGCGTCCATCAGGTCGGCGGCTCGATCTTCGGAAAGAGCGCCGGGATCCGCTTGACGCCCTGACCGCCCGGTCGCGAGCCGAGCTCGGCCAGCTCACGGCCCTCCTCGGCGAGCGCCGCCAGCAGCGTCTCGCAGCTGCGCGGCAGATAGGGGACGAGCAGCAGCGTCGTCACCCGCAGGCCCTCGACCAGGTTGTAGAGCACCTCGTCGAGCCGCTCGGGGTCGGCCTCGTCGCGGGCCAGCACCCACGGCTGGGTCTCCTCGACGTAGCGGTTGAGCCGCCGCACCTGGGCCCAGGCAAGCTCCAGCGCCTGGGTCAGCTCGGCCCGGTCGAGCAGCTCGCTGAAGCGCTCAACCGCGCCTTCGAAGTCCTCGGCCAACACAGCATCGACCGCCGCCGCCGGCACGACGCCGCCGCGGTAGCGCTCGACCATCGCCAGCACGCGGCTGGCGAGGTTGCCGAAGTCGTTGGCCAGCTCGGTCTCGTAGCGCGCCTCGAAGCCGGCGGTCGAGATCGAGCCGTCCTGCCCGAAGCTGACCTCGCGGAAGAGGTAGAAGCGCAGCGCGTCGGCGCCGAAGCGGTCGATCACCTCAAACGGGTCGAGCACGTTGCCGAGCGACTTCGACATCTTCTTCTCGCCCATCAGCAGGTAGCCGTGGATCGTCATCCGCCGCGGCGGCTCGAGGTCGGCGGCCAGGCAGAGCGCCGGCCAGATCACAGCGTGGAACTTGAGGATGTCCTTGGCCAGCACGTGCAGGTTGGCCGGCCAGTAGCGCGCGGTCAGGTCCTCGCCCTCGCGAGCGAAGCCGAGCGCGGTGACGTAGTTGAGCAGGGCGTCGAACCAGACGTACATCCGCTGCTCGGGGTCCCAGGGCAGCGGCAACCCCCATTTCAGCGCCGGGCGCGAGAGCGAGACGTCCTCGAGCCCGCCTTCGATGAAGGAGACCGCCTCGTTGCGGCGGAACTCGGGCACGACGAAGTCGGGGCGTTCCTCGTAGAGGCCTTCAAGCTGACCCTGGAAGGCGGAGAGGCGGAAGAACCAGTTTTCCTCGCGCACCTTCTCCAGCGGGATCTCGTGGATCGCGCAGGTGTTGCCTGGGCCGAGCTCGCGCTCGGTCTTGAAATCGGCGCAGCGCGGGCAGTACCAGCCTTCGTAGGTGCCCTTGCTGACCCAGCCGTTGTCGTAGACCCGCTGCATGACCTCGGCGACCCTCGCCTTGTGCCGCTCGTCCGAGGTGCGAATGAAGAAGTCGTTGGTCGCATCGATGATCGGGCCGAGCGCCTCGAACTTGGCCGCGTTGCGGTCGGCAAGCTCCTGCGGCGAGATCCCCTCGCGCTCAGCAGCGGTCTCAATCGGCTCGCCGTGCTCGTCGGTGCCGGTGAGAAAGAAGACGTCCTCGCCGCGCTGGCGCATGTGCCGGGCGAGCACGTCGGCGGCCATGGTCGAGTAGGCATGACCGAGGTGCGGCTCGGCGTTGACGTAGTAGATCGGGGTTGTGACGTAGTAGCTCATCGCGCTCCGACTGAGGCTATCTGCGCGGCTCGCGGCCGGTCAGGGCGCGGTAGAGGTCGTTCGCCCTGGTCCCGGTGAGGGCGGCGACGACGCTGGCGGCGGCGCGCGGGCGGGCGCCGGACTGGACCAGGTGGCGCAGGGCGTCGACGGCAAAGCCGATGTCGTGGTCGTGGTCCTCGGAGGCGGCCGGGCCGATCACCAGCACGATCTCGCCCTTAACCTCGCTGCGGAAGCGCCGCGCCAGTTCGGAGAGCGAGCCGCGGGCGACCTCCTCGTGCATCTTTGTCAGCTCGCGGCAGACCGCCGCAGGGCGTTCGGGCGCGATCGCCGCCAGCGCCGCCAGCGACTCCCCCACCCGGCGCGGCGACTCGAAGGCGACGACGGTCTCGGCCGAGCGCAGCACACGCTCCATCTCACCGGAGCGCTTGGGCAGGAAGCCCTCATAGCGCCAGCGGTCGGTCGGCAGGCCGGAGGCGACCAGGGCCACCGGCACCACCGAGGGCCCGGGCAACACGGTCACGTCGAGGGCGCGGTCGATGCAACGGCGGATCAGCTTGTAGCCGGGGTCGGAGATCGCCGGCATGCCAGCGTCGGAGACGAGGGCGACGGTGTCGCCGCGCTCGATCCGCTGCGCCAGCTCAGTCGCCCGCGCCGCTTCGTTGCCCTCGTGGTTGGAGACCAGCGGCGGCGCCGGGCGGATGCCGAGCTTGTCGAGCAGGCCGCCGGTGCGGCGTGTGTCCTCACAGGCGATCCAGTCGGCGCTGACCAGCGCGTCGCGGACGCGCGGTGTGACGTCATCGAGGTTGCCGATCGGGGTCGGGCAGACGATCAGCTCGCCCGGCATCAGCCCTTCCCCTGCGCCATCTCAAGCTCGATCCGCGCCACCGCGGCGGCGCCGATCATGCCGGCATCGGCGCCAAGCTCGGCGGCGACGACCGGGATGCGCTTCATCGGCGGCAGCGCCCGTTCGCCGAGCACGCGACGAGCCGGGTCGAGCAGCAGGTCACCGGCCGCGATCACGCCGCCGCCGATGACGAAGACCTCGGGCTCGAAGATGTTGGCGAAGCTGGTCAGCGCGACTCCGAGTCGCGAGCCGATCAGCTCGAAGACGCCGCGCGCCGTGGCGTCGCCGCCAAGCGCCGCCTCGGTGACCGCCTTGCCGTCGACCGTCTCTCCCTCAGCGAGCATCGCGCCGAGCACCGAGTCCGGCTCGCGCTCGGCAGCCGCCCGGCCCTCGCGTCCCAGCGCCGTCCCGGAGGCCAGCGTCTCGACACAGCCGCGGCCGGGGCAGTTGCCCTGACAAGGCGGTCCGTCGGCCTCGATCACCGTGTGTCCCAGCTCGGCCCCGGCCCCGGTCGAGCCGCGGTAGACCTCACCGCCGAGGATCAGACCGCCGCCGATCCCGGTGCCGATCGTCAGCATCACCGCGTTTTCAGCACCGCGGGCGGCGCCGTAGAGGTGCTCGGCCAGGGCGGCGACGGTAGCGTCGTTGTCGACGAAGGCCGGCAGGCCGGTGCGCTCACCGACGATCTGGCGGATCGGCACGTCCTCAAGCGGCAGGTTGACCGCCGAGACCGCGATCCCCTTGTCGTGGTTGATCGTCGCCGGGATGCCCAGACCGACCGCCGCAGCACCGGGGCATTTTCCCCGCGCCTCCTCGATCTCACGCAGGAGAAGGTCCACCAACTCGTCCTCCGTCTGCCCGGTCGAGGCCTCGCGGCTCTCCCACAAGACGTTGGATTCTGCATCGAGGACCCCCAGCAGCATCTTCGTGCCACCGAGATCAACCCCGATGACTTCCCTGGCATCGACCGACATCTTTGAGAGTCTCTCTGAAAATCGGCGTCTGCGGCTGGCGAGCGCCGGACCAAGCGGAGCAAGGACGCAGGGAGGCCGAATAGCAGCGCTGTTTGGCCGACTGAGGACGCAGCACCGCGCCGGTCCGCCGCCGCCAGACGCGGGCGAGGATTTTCAGAGAGACTCTCACCTTTTCATGGCCGACAATGGCGAGCAGCAGCCCTCCGGGCCGCCCGAGTACAAGGTCTACCGGTCCCGGAAGGGCCGCTTGTCAGGGTTGCGGTCCCCAGATCTCTCAGGACTCAGAGAGCGGACGCCGCGCGCGCCGAAGTGGTGGCGGCGCGACAAGAGCCCCAAGCCCGAGCGCACCGGGCCGCCGCGGCGCTGGACCTGGAAACGAGTGCTCAAATGGGTCGGAATCGCCGCGCTGGGCTGGATCCTGCTCAGCTTCCTCGCCTTCGCCGTCTCTGCCCAGCTGCAGTCCTTCAAGCTCTCCGGCGAAGCCAAGGACGCCCTACACGGCAACCCCTTGCTGCTGCCGAGCGCGCAGACGATCCTCGTCCTCGGCACCGACGCCCGGCCGCCCGACACCAAGGGAGCCGGCGCGCCCTCGCAGAAGTGCTTCGAGCAGCAGGCCCACGGCGACGCGCCGCACGACGGCTGCGAACAGGGGCAGTTCCGCGCCGACACACTGATGCTGATCCGCGCCGGCGGCGGCGCCTTCCGCAAACTCTCGATCCCGCGCGACAGCTACGCCGAAATCCCCGGCCACAGCCCGCAGAAAATCAACGCCGCCTTCGCCTACGGCGGCGCCGCAGCGCAGATCGAAGCGGTCGAAAGCTTCCTCGGGATCCAGGTCGACCACGTCGCGATCGTCGACTTCACCGGCTTCGAAGACCTGATCGACGCGGTCGGCGGGGTCAAGGTCGACCTCCCGCACAAGCTCTGCGCCGACATCTCCGGCGGCGCCGGCGGCGGCCAGGGGGGAGTGTCGCTGCGGCTGGCCAAGGGCGAGAACACGCTCGACGGCGAAAAGGCGCTCGCCTACTCGCGGGTGCGCGAGCCGAGCGAATGTCCGGGCCCCGGCAAGAGCGCCTACTCGTTTCCATACGCCGACTTCCAGCGTGCCCAGGCCCAGCAGCGGGTGATCAACGGGATCAAGGACCGCCTTACCGACCCGCTGCGCCTCCCCTACAACTTCATCCACGGCCCGATCATTGGCTGGGAGGCGCCAAAAGCCTTCGTCAGCGACATGGGGTTCCTGACGATGCCGCAGCTGGTCCTTTCGGCGGCGATAGGCGGCAGCGCCCCCACCGACGTGCTCTGCGCCGGCACCAACTCGGGTTGCGGCGAAGGGCCGGAAGGCAGCGTCGAAGTCCCCGAGGCAGCCCGGCGCCGCGCGGTCAAGCGCCTCCTCAACGGCTAGCAACGACTGAACCATTCGCCCCCCAAAGCGGGGGTAAATGGTTCAGTCGCTGGTCGTCGAGGCCTTGGGCTTTTTCTCTCCGGAGGACTTCGAGTCGCTCGATTTGGACTCGCTGGAGCTCTCGGACGACTCTTTGGACCCGTCGGAGCCCTCGGAGGAGCCGCCATTTGCGGTGGCGCCCTTCTTCTTCTTGCCGTAGTCGGTGTTGTAGAAGCCGGAGCCCTTGAAGTGGACGGCGACGGGGTGCAGCACGCGCACTGCGGGAGCGCCGCACTCCTGGCACTCGGTCAGCGCCTCGTCGCTCATCTTCTGGATCACGTCGAAGACGTGCCCGTTCTCGCATTTGTACTCATAGATCGGCATCGGGGCGGCGATTATCGCAGCCGGGAGCGGCGATGCGGCGGCCAGACACGCCCTGAGCGCGGCGCCTCTATACGGTTCTGCAGATGGCAACAGCCGAGGAGAAGCGCCCGACCGAGGTCTCGATGGAGGAGATCGTCGCCCTCTGCAAGCGCCGCGGCTTCGTTTTCCCCTCCTCGGAGATCTACGGCGGCCTCGGCTCGACCTACGACTACGGCCACTACGGGGTGCTGCTGAAGAACAACGTCAAGGCCGAGTGGTGGCGGGCGATGCTGCAGGAACGCGATGACATCGTCGCGCTCGACTCGGCGATCCTCCAGCACCCGCGGGTCTGGGAGGCCTCGGGCCACCTCGAGGGCTTCACCGACCCACTCGTCCAGTGCCTCGGCAAGTGCAAGAAGCGCTGGCGCGAGGATCACCTGCGCGAGGCGGTCGAAGCCGAAGGGGGCGACCCCGCGGCCGAGCTGCGCTGTCCGGAGTGTGGCGGCGAGCTCTCCGAGCCACGCCAGTTCAACCTGATGTTCGAGACCCACGTCGGCCCGGTCGCGGGCGAGGGCTCCGAGGTCTACCTGCGGCCCGAGACCGCCCAGGGCATCTTCATCAACTTCAAGAACGTGATGGCCTTCGCCCGCAAGAAGCCGCCCTTCGGCATCGCCCAGATCGGCAAGTCCTTCCGCAACGAGATCACCCCCGGCAACTTCATCTTCCGCACCCGCGAGTTCGAGCAGATGGAGATGGAGTTCTTCGTGCCGCCGGCCGAAGCCGAGCGCTGGTACCGCGAGTGGATCGAGCTGCGCGAGCGCTGGTACACCGACCTCGGCATCCGTCCCGAGTTCCTCCGCGTCCGTCCTCACGACGCCGACGAGCTCTCCCACTACTCCTCAGGCACCAGCGACGTCGAGTACCTCTTTCCGATCGGCTGGTCGGAGCTGGAGGGGATCGCCAACCGCGGCGACTTCGACCTCACCCAGCACGCCAAGTTCAGCGGCGAGAAGCTCGAGTACTTCGACCAGCAGACCAAAGAGCGCTACGTCCCCCACGTGATCGAGCCGGCCGCCGGCGCCGATCGAGCCACCCTCGCCTTCCTCGTCGACGCCTACGAGGTCGAGGAGGTCGAGGGTCGCCAGCGCACCGTCCTGCGTCTCCACCCCCGCCTAGCCCCCAACAAGGTCGCCGTCCTCCCCCTCGTCTCCAAGGAGGGCATGCCGGAGAAGGCCCGCGAGATCTTCCAAGAGCTGCGCGCCCGCATGCCGGCAGAGTTCGACGAGGGTGGTTCGATCGGCAAGCGCTACCGCCGCCAGGACGAGATCGGCACCCCCTGGGGCATCACCGTCGACCACCAGACGATGGAAGACGACACCGTCACCCTGCGCGACCGCGACTCACTGGAGCAGACAAGGGTCCCGATCGCCGGGCTGGCGGACGATCTGGCCGCCCGCCTGACCCAGCCTTGGCGCAGCCCGAAGCTGAGCTAGGCGACGACCGCTACAGGCCGTCGTACGCCTGGCGAATCAGTCCCTTGATCTCGGTCAGATCCGTGTCTGGCCGGATCGAGTACTCGACGTCACCCATGCCGAAATGGCCGACTAGTTTCACGTCGCGCATCGTCGACTCGTTCCATGGCTTGGTCGTGGTCGGATCGAGGCCGAGATAGATCAGAACTCGCCGACGCTGGGTCTCGACCGTACAAAAGGAGCGGGGCTTCCCCCTACCCCCAAAGTAACCGATGTACTGCTTCCTGATCCTTCTGTTGACATCTGGCCCAAGACCTCGGATGAACTCATCGACCTGCTCGAATCGATCAGTGATCCCGGCCGGAAGGTTGCCCAAGTGATGGGAGAGATCGAACTCCTTCCCCTTCGACGCAAACTTGCCCTTGGCGCTCACCTTCGGGGCTTTTCCCCCGGATCCGCCACCACCCGCCCGGACAGGGGGCGTGGCCGAAGCCACATCGAGGACCCTGGCGAGACTTTCCTGAAGAGCCTCGGGCGAGACCTCGGGAGCGCCCACCGCATCGCGAACCACGTCCAGGAAGCCCTCGGGCGGATTGGCCACGAGATCAGCCAGGGCATGGCGTATCCGCACGTCGGTGAAGACTCGCTCGCCCCACAGATCCAGATCTCCGTCGATCAGTGCCTGCCGCCCGAGTAGTTCGAGCGATCGAGCCACATCGGCTGAGCCCTCCCCGGAAGCCTCCTCCAGGTCTATCTCGAAGAGCAGCTTTTTCTCCATCCCGACCGGCTCGTTGGTCTTATAGACCCGATAGGAGAGCCCGTTGGTGAGCACGCACCAGAGAACACCCTCGTTGTTCGCATAGTTCACCGCCTGCGCGATGAACGAGCGGTCGCTCAGGTCCTTGCCCACCGCCTTGGCCTCAACGAAAAGCCTGGGCTCACCGTCGACCTTGAGCGCGTAATCCAGCGACGTGCTGTCGAAGACCCGATACTCCCTTTCGACCTGGCTGAGATCGGCCGGATCCCAACCCAGGAACTCGAGCATCGGCTCGATCAAGAGCGCCTTGGTGTTCGCCTCATTCCCACCGCGCTCGGCCGCCCTCAGCTCTGCAGCTCTCGCCAAGACCTCAGCGATTGTGTCCTTTACCACCACGACCTCACCCTATCCGGATGACTGACGTGCGAATATCGAAACAGAACGCTGACGAAGACCCCGCCCTAAGAGCCGCCCTCGATCAGGCCGATCACGTTGCCCTCGGGGTCTTTGAACTGGCCGAGGACCATGCGGCCCATGATCGTCTCGGGGCCCATCACGCGGGTGCCGCCCAGGGACTCGGCCTTGCTCAGGGCCTCCTCGACGCTGGGGACTTCGACGTAGAAGGTGACGTGGCCCTCGTAGCCCTCGGGCCCCTGGCCGATGCCGCCGCCGAGGCCGATCCCTTCGGCGTTGCTGTTGGCCTCGCGGTCGACGAGGCCATACTTCATCTCGTTCTCGGCGTTGACGTTCCAGTCGAAGAGCTCGGCGTAGTAGCCCTGCAGCTTCTCGCCGTCCTTGCCGACCACCTCGAAATGCACCACTGGCTGACCCATCGCGTCTCCTTCAGGCTGGTTTGCGGACGTCCATCCTCTCGCATACCCGCCGGCGGGTTGTGAAATCCACGCTCAGCCGCGCATGAAGCGCTCGACATCGACGGCGTCCGCCTCGAGGGCGGCCGTCGCCTTCTTCGCGATCCGGTCCAGGGGCTCGACCTTGACCTTGCCCCGGCTCAGTTTCCAGCCGGCTACGGCGCGGCCCTTGACTATGGCGAAGGGGCGAAAGATGCCGTTGGTGGTGACGAAGTGGGTGTGGGGGCCGAGGATCGGCTCGCGTGAGGTCCAGCCGAGCAGGACCGGATCGAAGGCGCCGAGCAGGCGCGGGGCCGGAACCTCCGCGACGGGCGGACTGGCCTTCAGGTGGACCAGGCCGTCCTCTCGCTCGACCAGCTCAGAAGCGATCGCCTCCAGACCTGCGCGTACGTCGCGCAGGGGCAGCCCCGCCCACCGCGCCAGGTCGCGGTCGCTCGCCGGCGCGTGGCCGACCAGGTAGCGGCGGGCGAGCTCGGCAAGGGCCTTGTCGCGGTCGACCGGTTTGGCCGGCCCGAGCCAGTCGCGGACCAGGACGTAAGCATGGTCCTTGCCGACCATCGGGCCGCGCACGACCACGCCCTGCACCGCGGCGAGGAAAAGGAGGTGGATCAGCGCCTGGCCGGCGGTCGGGACCCCGGCCGCGTCGAGCCGCTCGCGCAGCTGGTGCCGAGTCAACGGCCCCTCCTTGGACAGAGCACGCTCGATGGTCGCCACCCCACGCTCGCCGAGCTCCGCCGGCACCCCCTCCTGACGGAGGCGGCGATTGCAGGACGTGCGCAGGGGCGGTGTCGTCAATGCCTGCAGCCATGGGTAGTCGTCGCTGCGCACCAGGTGCAGCGTGCCCCGGTTGAGCCATGTGATCAGCAGCGAACGCTCCTCGCTCAGCTCCCGGTCCACGTCGGCAGCGGTCAGACCCTCGGTACGAGCCCGCACCGCCAGCCGCGCCCCGCGCGGATCCTGCCCCTGCACCGCGAGCAGGCGCTCGGCGACACCGGTGGCGTCGGACAAGGGTTGGCCGGAGAGGCCCTGGGCGACGAACCTCTCGGCGAAGATCGCGGATGTCACGCCCGGGATGATCGCGGGTCGAGCCCGCCTTGCACTATTCGATTTCGAGCAGATCGATGATGAAGATCAGCGTTTCGTTCGGGCCGATGCTCGGTGGCGAGCCGGCCGGGCCGTAGGCGAGGTTGGCCGGCAGGAGCAGCTCGCGGCGACCGCCGACCTTCATCCCTTCGACGCCCTTGTCCCAGCCTTTGATCACTGCGCCGGCGCCGAGGGTGAACGGGAACGGTTCGTTCCGGCTCCACGAGGAGTCGAATTCTTTTTCCGTGTCGAAGCCGACGCCGACGTACTGAACGCTGACTTTGTCGCCCGATTTGGCGACCGGACCCGAGCCTTCGACGATGTCCTTGTAGGCGAACGTCTTCGGCGAAACGCCTTTTGGCACCACCACGACCGGCTTCTTGCTCAGGTCGGTGTTGGCCGGTTCGGCCGATTCGCCGGATTCGGTCGATCCGCTCGAGGAAGTCGCTCCCGCCACCGCATCCGGCGACGGCAACCGCCAGGGCGAGGCACAGCGCGAGCATCAATGCAGGCAACTTCATCGCGCGGAGATCCTACGCAAGCTCGGCGAGAAAGGGCCGGCGCCTCAGCGCCTGCCGGAGATCGAGTCCCAGGCGCGGCGCAGGAAACCGGGCCGGCCGCCGACGAGATCGGCCGGGTTGACCGAGAGCGCGCCGGGATTGGCGCCCGGAGCCGGCAGGCCCGCGGCCTCCGCCGCGTCGATCTTCAGCACGATTCCGCGCTCGTAGATCTCGCCGACCTCGGGTGCGTCGACGAAGCGGTGGCCGCCCGGCCCGGCGGTCGTGTCGAAGATGACCCCGTCGAACATGTCGAGGTTCGGGGCTGAGAGCACGCGCACGACTCGCCCCAGCTTCTGGCCGTCGCTCGAGTAGACCGGCGCCCCCTTGGCGACCGCGAGGTAGGAGCTCGGCTCTCCCAGGTTCTCCATCGAGCGGAGCATACCCAGGCCCAATGCCGCCCCAGTACGTGCCGGGGGGCTATGCTCGCCGCGGTACTCATGGGTCTACAGAGGAGGAAGCGATGGCAATCGGTCTGCGCTTGAAGTTCGAGGGCGGTTCCCTGGACCAGTACGACGCGGTGCACAGCCACATGGACATCGACAACAACCCACCGGAGGGCCTGATCTTCCACTCCGCCGGGCCGATCGACGGCGGCTGGGGCGTGATCGACTTCTGGCAGTCGCGCGAGCACTTCGACCGCTTCCAGGGCTCGCGCCTTGTGCCGGCAATCCAGGAGCTCGGCGACCGCGCGCCGCAGGGCCCGCCCGACATCAAGGAGTTCCCGGTCCATCACTTCCTCAAGCCGTAGGCGGCGATGGGCCTCAACCTCGCATCGCTGCTGACCGAGAGTGCCGGGCGATCGCCGGAGAACCCGGCGATCCGCCTCGGCGGGGTCGAGCTCAGCTACGGCGAGCTCGACCAGCGCAGCGCCCGCCTTGCCACGCTGCTGCGTGAGAAGGGGGTCGGGCCGGGCGACCGGGTCGGCGTGATGCTGCCCAACGTGCCCGAGTTCCCGGTCGCCTACTACGGCGTGCTGAGGGCGGGCGCCATCGTCGTGCCGATGAACGTGCTGCTGAAGCGGCGCGAGATCGCCTTCTACCTCGAGGACTCCGGCGCCAAGCTGCTGCTCGCCTGGCACGGCTTCGCCGAGGAGGCGCGGGACGGCGCCGCCGACGCGGGGGCGGAGCTGATCGAGGTCGAGCCGGCCATTTTCGCCTCACTACTCGGCGAACACGAGTCGACACCTGGCTTGGTCGACACCGCCGAGGACGACACCGCGGTGATCCTCTACACCTCGGGCACGACCGGCAAGCCGAAGGGCGCCGAGCTCACCCACCACAACCTCTTCCGCAACGCCGACGTCTCCAGCCGCACCACCTGCGAGATCGGCGAGGGCGACATCGTCCTCGGGGCGCTGCCGCTCTTCCACTCCTTCGGCCAGACGGTCGGCATGAACGCCTCGCTCAAGGTCGGTGCCTGCCTCACCCTGGTCGCCCGCTTCGACCCCGGCGAGGCGCTGGAGACGATGCAGCGCGACGGCGTCACCCACTTCTACGGGGTGCCGACGATGTACGGGGCGCTGCTGCACCACCCCGAGCGCGAGAGCTTCGACACCTCCTCGCTGCGCAACTGCATCACGGGGGGCGCCTCGATGCCGGTCGAGGTGCTGCACGGCTTCGAGCAGGCGTTCGGTGCCAAGGTACTCGAGGGCTACGGGCTCTCGGAGACCTCACCGGTCGCCTGCTCCAACCACCCCGAGATGGAGCGCAAGGCGGGCTCGATCGGCACTCCGATCGAAGGGGTCGAGATGCGGCTGGTCGACGAGGACGACAACCCGGTCGCCCAGGGCGAGGTCGGCGAGGTCGTGATCCGCGGCCACAACATCATGAAGGGCTACTGGCAGCGCCCCGACGCCACGGCGGAGGCGATGCGCGGTGGCTGGTTCCACAGCGGCGACATGGCCCGCACCGACGAGGACGGCTACTTCTACATCGTCGACCGCAAGAAGGACCTGATCATCCGCGGCGGCTACAACGTCTACCCGCGTGAGGTCGAGGAGGTGCTCTTCGAGCACCCGAAGATCCGCGAAGCGGCGGTCGTCGGCGTCCCCCACGACGAGTGGGGCGAGGAGATCGGCGCCGCGGTCGTCTGCCACGAGGGCGAAGAGCTCTCCCCCGAGGAGGTCAGCTCCTACGTCAAGGAGCGCATCGCCGCCTACAAGTACCCGCGGGTCGTCTGGTTCGTCGAGGAGCTGCCCAAGGGCCCGACCGGCAAGATCCTCAAGCGAGAGATCGAGCCGCCGGCCCCTGTGTGATCGACTTCACCGTAGCCAAACTGGCTGACCAGCCAGTTTGGCGGTAACCTCCGCGGCAGCCCCCGCCGGAACCAAAGGAGAGAGATGAGCGTCGCATCGCAGAGCCTGATGGACAACGTCACCTATGAGGACCTCTACAAGCGCTGGGAGGGGGGCAACTGGAGCGCCTACGACATCGATCTCTCCGCCGACAGAGCCGGCTGGGACGGCCTCAGCGACATCCAGCGGCGCTCGGCGATGTGGATCTACTCGATGTTCTTCTACGGCGAGGACCGCGTCGCCGACACCCTTGCCCCCTACATCACCGCCGCGCCGACCGAGGAGCAGTCCTACTTCCTCGCCACCCAGCAGGTCGACGAGGTCCGCCACTCGGTCTTCTTCCACCGCTTCTTCAAGGAGGTGATCGGCGTCGGCGGCGAGTCGATCCAGCAGACCCTCTCCTCCACCCTGCCCCAGCTCAACTGGGGCTACCGCGGCATCTTCGACCGCCTCGACCTGATGGCCGAGGAACTGCGCAAGGACCGCTCGCTGCCCAAGTACGCACAGGCAATCACCCTCTACCACCTGATCGTCGAGGGCTCGTTGGCCCAGCCCGGCCAGCACTTCATCGAGGACTTCTTCGCCTCCGAAGACACAATGCCCGGCTTCAGCGCCGGCATGGCCAACGTCTCCCGCGACGAGCAGCGCCACATCGGCTTCGGCGTCAAGGTGCTCTCCGAGCTGCTCGCCGACGAGCACCCCGCCCAAGAGGAATGCAAAGCGGCAGTGGTCGAGCTGCTGCGCGAAACGCTCCCCTACGGGCCGGCGGTCTTCTACCCGCCCAACATGGACCGCGAGTACA
This sequence comes from uncultured Solirubrobacterales bacterium, assembly GCA_963702705.1. GTDB lineage: Bacteria > Actinomycetota > Thermoleophilia > Solirubrobacterales > 70-9 > VRUE01. The sequence goes on along the minus strand of CAVPDR010000007.1, from coordinate 344,462 downwards.
CCGAGTGCTACGGCTTCTCGCTCGAGGACATCTTCGCCTTCGGCCTCAAACTGATCCGCCAGCGCTGGCGCACGATCGGTTACCCGACCGAGGAGATGCCGCCCGGCGTCTTCCCCTTCGACCCCGAGGCCTCGGCCGAGGAGGTCGCCCAGAACCAGGTGGCGCTGATGGAGGCGGGGATCCTCGGCCCGCCCGAGGCGACCCCCAAAGCCAGCCCGGAGATGCAGCGCCTCTACTTCAACGTGGTCGAGCGGGTCGCCGACCCCAAAGCCGCCAACGGCTCGCCGCTCGTCTACCAGTACCGCTTCACCGACGCCGACCCGTGGCACATGGTGATCGACAACGGCTCGACCCGGGCCGAGCCGGGCGAGGCCCCCAACCCGACGCTGACGCTCGAGACGAGCTGGGCCGACTTCGTCTCGATGAGCAGGCCCGAAGCCAATCCGCTGAAGATGGTGCTGACCCGCCGCTTCCGCCCCCGCGGCTCAATCCGCGAGATCGCGCGGATGCGAAAGGTGTTCAACTAGGGGAAGCGGGTCCGAGGTCCGCGGGAGGGGGTCCCGCGGACAAAAGCGGGGAGTGTCCGCGGGACCCCCTCCCGCGGACCTTGCAGCCCAGCCGCCGTTGAATAGCTTCAGGAGATTGGGGGGCGCTGGTCGGCCCAGGGGCGCTCGGCCTCTAGCTGGGCAGCCAGGGAGAGCAGGGTTGACTCGTCGCCCGGGCGGCCGATGATCTGGACCGCCAGGGGCATGCCGTCGCCGGCGAAGCCGGTGGGAATTGACATCGCCGGGTTGCCCAGGTGGTTCCAGGGCACGCAGTAGGGATAGAAGCGGCTCATCCCGAGCACCGTGCGCAGGGCGCCCTGTCCCTCCCAGCGGCGCACCGGCAGCGCCGTGCCGCCCATCACTGGTGTGACCAGCACGTCGAAGGAATCGAAGATCGCGTTGACGCGGGCGGCGTCGGCTGCGCGGCCGCTGGTGCAGGCCCGCTCGTAGAGAGCCGACGGCAGGGTGCTGCCGAGCTTGCCGAAACCGCGGGTCCGCCGTTCGAGCCGCTCGGGATGCGGGACTTCACGCACCGTCTCGGCGACCCCGCCGAGGAAGCGGGCCGTGATGTTGTTGCCGATCCCGCCCCACTCGGGATCGCGCTGGGAGACCTCGTGGCCGAGCGAGCCAAGCAGCTCGGCGGCGTCGGCCACGGCGTCCTTGACCACCTGATCGACCGTCGGCGGCGCCGCCGCGCGCGGTGCCAGCGTCGAGTAGGCGACGCGAAGCTTTCCGGGTGAGCTCTTGGCCGCCTCGACGAAGGGGCGCTCGGGCGGAGCCGGCGCCTCCGGCTCACGCGAACCGCCGGAGATCACGTCGAGCCAGAGGGCCGTGTCCAGCACGTTGCGGCTGAGGCAGCCGAGGACCGCGAGGCCGCGCCAGCCTTCCAACTCCGGCGCAAGCGAGGCGCGGCCACGCGACGGCTTGAGGCCGAAGAGCCCGCAGGACGCGGCGGGAAGGCGGATCGAGCCGGCCCCGTCGCCGGCGGAGGCGATCGGAACGAGCCCGGCGGCAACGGCGGCGCCTGAGCCGCCGCTCGAACCTGCCGGGGTGCGCTGCGGGTTCCAGGGGTTGCGGGTGACGCCGTAGGTGGCCGACTCGGTGAAGCCGCAGATCGCCATCTCCGGCAGCAGGGTGAGGCCGACGACGATCGCGCCCGCCTCGCGCAGGCGGCGGACCATCTCGGAGTCCTCCCGGGCCGGCTCGGTGAAACCGTCGGTGCCATGCGTGTTGACCTCGCCGGCGACGTCGACTTCGTCCTTGATCGCAATCGGCACGCCGAGCAGCGGCCGCTCCTCACCCGCCTTCAGTCGGGCTTCCGCCTGCTTCGCTTCGAGCAGAGCCTTCTCGGCGAACACCTTGCGAAAGGAGTTCAGCTGCGGGTCGATGCGAGCGACCCGGTCGAGGCAGAGCTGCACCAGCTCGGTCGGGGAGACGTCCCCCGCCCGCACCATCTCCGCCTGCTTCGCCGCGCCCGCAAACGCGAGGTCGTCGCTCATGGCCGGGAGCCTATTCGCTCAGGTCAGCTCGAGCTCGGGCTCGGGTGCGCCGCTCTCGAAGCTGAGGTCGGGCAAGGCCCGGTCGAGCCAGGAGGGCATCCACCAGTTCCAGCTTCCGAGCAACTTCATCGCCGCGGGAACGAGGATCAGGCGGACGAGGGTCGCATCGAGCGCGATCGCCACCGCGCAGCCCAGCCCGAGCTCCTTGATCGAGGGCACGCCGGTGAGTACGAAGACGGAGAAGACCGCGGTCATGATCAGCGCCGCCGAGGAGATCGTGCGGGCGCTGCTCGAGAGGCCCTCGGCGACGGCGCGCTCGTTGTCGCCGTGCTCGAGGTAGCGCTCGCGGATGCGCGACATCAGGAAGACCTCGTAATCCATCGAGAGGCCGAAGACGATGGCGAAGATCAGCGGCACGTTGATCGTGTCGAGCGCGCCCTGGCTTTCGAAGCCGAGCAGGTTGGAGAACCAGCCCCACTGGAAGACCGCGACGAGGACGCCGAACGCAGCCCCGATCGAGAGCAGGTTCATCAGCACGGCCTTCAGTGGCAGCAGTAGCGAGCGCAGCATCACCATCAGCACCAGGTAGCTGAGCGCCAGCACGAAGAGGACGATCTTCCACATCGAGCCGCTGATCTGGCTGCGCGCATCCTGGCTGCGCGCGGTTTCGCCGCCGACGTCGACGGTGGCAATCCGGCTCAGGCCGGTGCTCGGCACGACCGTGTCGCCCAGTCGCGAGACAAGCGCCACGGCCGCGTCGGACTCGCTTGGCGCACTCGGCGTCGCCTGGATCAGGGCGTCGCTGCCCGCGTAGGTGAGCGGCGCAACCGAGCTGACTCCCGGCGTCGCCGCGACCGTGCGAGCGAAGCTCGTCACCGCGGCGCGGTCGGCGCGGCTCAGGCTCGAGCCGTCGAAGCTGGCGACGATCTGGACCGGGTCGGTGCCGCCCCCGAGTTGCTCAGAGGCGAGTTCGTTGCCGACCCGCACGTCGCTGTCGCTGGGGAACTGCTTGATCGCCTCGGTGCCGGTCTGGATCGAGAGCAACGGGATCGCCAGGGTGAGCAGCACGGCGGAGACGCCGATCACGGCGCGCCACGGATGCGCCATCACCCGGGTCGTCCAGCGCACCCAGAAGGCCTCGCGGTCGGGACGCTCGCCGCGGCGGCGGAAGAAGCCGAGCGCCTTGGCGACGATGCCTCCGGGCAGGACGCGGTCGCCGAGCATGGCGATCAGCGCCGGCAGCAGCGTCACCGCGGTCAGGATCGAGACGGCGACCACGGTCATCGCCCCCAGCGCCATCGAGCGCAGCGCCTGGTTGTCGACCATCCAGAGGCCGGCGAGGGAGACGATCACGGCGAGGCCGGAGAAGGCCACCGCAAGCCCGGAGGTCGAGAGCGCCTGCGCCTGCGCCGCCTGCGGATCGCGACCGGCGGCCCGCTCCTCGCGATAGCGGGCGAGGATGAAGAGGGAGTAGTCGATCGCCACGCCGATCCCGATCATCGAGGCCATGTTGGTGACGAAGACCGAGGTCTCCATGTGCAGCGAGATGAAGTAGATCAGCGCGCCGGTGACGATCACGCTGACGAAGCCCAGCACGAGCGGCAGAGCGGCGGCGGCCAGCGAGCCGAAGACGACGAGCAGAATGATCGCGACGATCGGGAAGCCGCCGCCCTCGGCTTTGGCGAGGTCCTTCTTCGAGAGCTCCTGCATCCCCGCCCAGATCGTCGGCTGTCCAGCGAGGTAAGTGGTGACCCCCGCGGTCGCAGTACCGGGGTCGAGTTCTTCGCGCAGGGTCGCGGCGGAGTCGATCTGGCGATCGGAAGACTGTTCGCTGTGCAGCGGCAGCATCGCCGTCCCCTTGCGCCGAAGGGAAAGCTCGGCCCGGTGCGCGGTGGCCGGCGGCAGGGTGACTTCGTCGAGCTTCGCCACCGAGCGGCGCACGCGGCCAACGGCCGCGGCGCGGGCGGCCCGACCCGCGCCGGGCTCAGCCTGCAACAGCACGGTGATGTTGCCCACCTTGGCACCGAAGTCCCCTTCGAGCGAGTCGCTGACCTCCTTCGATTCGCTGCCGGGAACGTCGAAGCCGCCGCCGGTGAGGTGGTCGGTCTGGTGTTTGGCGATCGGCAATGCGAGGGCGAGCACGGCGACCCAGGCGAGCACGACCCAGCGGCGGCGGCGGCCGAGGAACCCTGCAAGCTTGACCATGAACTCACGCATTGGCTGGTTGGCCAGCCTTTCGAACGAACGGCCAGCCGTCTGTGCGAGCGGTCACTCTGGACCGCTGGAGCGGCGCGCTACTCGTCGATCAGGAGGTAGCGGCCCGAGGCGGCGGCAACAGCGAGGCCGCCGCTGATGTCGCGCTCGGTGTCTGAGAGCGCCTGCAGGGCGAAGCCGTCGGCTATCGCGAAGAGGTAGGAGACAATCTCCTCGGCGTCGTGGCGGAGCTTCAGCACTCCCTCGCGCTCCTTGACCCGCAGCACCTCGGCCACGTGGGAGCGGGTGCGCTCGAAGAGCTGGCCGACCTCGTGCTGGATTTCGGGATTGCGGCGGCCGGCGCTGAAGAGCTCGTAGAGAAGCAGGAAGAAGGCCGGCTCGTTCTCGATCAGGTCGGTGAGGCTGGCGAGCAGGACATCGATCACGTTGTCGACCGTCTGCGCCTTGGCCAGCGGCTCGTCGAGGCGGGCGACGCGGATCTCGGCGTCGCGCCTCACCACCTCGACCAGCAGCTGCTCCTTGGTCCCGAAGTAGTAGTGGAGCAGGCCGCGGCTGACCCCGGCCTCGCGGGCGACGTGCTCGAAGGTCGAGCCCGCCGCGCCCCTCTTGGCAACGCTGAGGCGCATCGCATCGATGATGCGCTGCGCCTTCTCACCGCTCAGCTCACGTTGCTTGGTCGCCGCCTCCATTCATCCAGTCTAAGGAGAGAACGGGCGGCAAGCGAGGATGCGAGCGCGATTCAGGACCCGTTTATCGATGTCGTGCTCGTGTACTCGAACTCCTCCTCGGCGCCGAAGAGGGCGTCGAGCACGGTCTTGCGAGCGTCCTCGCTGACGATCAGGGCGACGATGGCGCCGACGATGGCGAGCAGGACGAGGCGGCCGAGGCGGCTCTTCTTGCGCTTCTTCGGCGCCCGCAGCCGCTCCGAGACGTCGCGCAGGTTCTCGGCGGCGGTGTGCAGGTCGCGCTGCACCTTCTTGTCGCTGGTGACCGCCTTGACCGCGCTGCCGTTGCTGGTCGCCCGGCCGTAGGCGCCCTTGGCCGCTTCGAAAGCGTTCTTGAGGCTGTCGCGCAGCTCTTCGTCCTCGACGAGACGCTGCACGTAGGGGTTCTCGCGTGCGGTCGAATAAAGATCGGCGGCCTGGGTCGCCCGTGTCTTGCTCATGCCTTCTCCTCGCTGATATCTCCGGGGACGGTCAGGATAACTCGAAATCATTTTGCGTCACCGCGGGCTGATGCCGTCAAGTAGTACCCCGTTCGTGCGGAAGCCAAGCTCCGCGCTGCGGATCGTTCCCAGCCGCAATGGCTCCAGGCCCGGGCCGACGTGCGCGTAGCGCCGCACGTAGAGACGGCCGACCTGTTCGTAGCCCGCCTGGCGGAAACCCGGTCCCAGCAGTCTGGCCGGGGGGGGCGGCGCCGGGCCGTCGGAGATGAAGTCGATTTCGCCGACCCACCACTTGAAGCCGTCGGCTGGCTGGACCTGGATCGAGCCGGTCGAGAGGTAGTAGCGCAGCGAAGCCTCGCCCAGGGTCCAGGTGACCATCGCCCGCGGCGCGGCCGGTTCGCCGATGGCCGAGGCGACCGCGCTCCAGTCGGGCCGCTGCAGCGCCGGAGAGATGCCGGCCCAGATCGAGAAGCCGAGCGAGTAGAGGACCAGGGCCGCGGCGAGGACCGTGCCGCCACGGCGGGCGCGGCTCAGGCTGAAGCCGACGGCGACGGCGACCAGCAGCGGCACCAGGGCCGGCAGCAGGTTGCGGGCGAGGACGTAGTCCTTGCCCGGGGAGAGCAGTCCGAGCGCGACCGGGATCACGACCGTCACCGCGGCCAGCACCAGAGGGACGCCGGCGGCACGCTGCTCGCGGCGGTCGCCACGCATCAGGACCAGCACCAGTGCCGTGGCAGCGAGCAGGACCGGGACGACGGCGAGCAGCGGGTGCTCGGGCCGGGCGATGATGTCGCCGGTCTCCCCCAGCATGAAGGTGAGCCCGGTCTCCCAGATCCGGTGGCCGAGACTGAAGTTGCCGATCCACTCGGCGTGGCCGATCGACATCTGGTGGATCGCCAGCGGCGCCAGCAGCAGGCCGGCCGCGGCGACGATGCCGATGCCGGGCACGGTCGCCCTGCCGCGCCGGCGCAGCAACCAGAGCGCCTCGGCGGCGATCGGGAAGGCGGCGAAGTAGTGGGTGCCGAGAGCCAGGGCCGAGGCGATCCCCCAGGCGACGATGTCGCGGCGGCGGCCCTGGTCCAGTGCCCGCACGAAGTAGAGCAGCGAAAGCGCGGTTAGCAGGGCGAAGAGCGCGTAGGCGCGGGCCTCCTGGGAGTACCAGACCAGCATCGGGTTGACCGCGACCAGGGCCGCGGCGACGATGCCGGCGCGGCGGCCGCTGAGCTGGGCACCGAGCGCGTAGGCAACGGGGACGCTGGCGACCCCGGCGAGGGCGGAGACCGAACGCAGGCCGGCCTCGCCGGTGCCGGTCACCTGGGTCCAGAGCCAGGCCAGCACGTAGTAGAGCGGCGGCGCCGACTCGCTGAAGCCGACCGCTTCCATCGCGTGCCAGAAGCCGTCGCGGAGGATGCGGCTGGCGGTGACGATCTCGTCGTGGTGGTAGCTCTGGACGCCGATCGTCGCGAAGCGCAGCGCCGTGGCGGCGACGGTCAGGCCGGCGACGATCCAGAAGGTTCGCGAGCGCGAGCGCACCGCCTCGCCGGCCGCCTCCAGATACGTCGACAGGCTGCCCCTGCCCAGCGCCCCAGCGGCCTCCATTTGACTAGGCCAGGGCCTCTGCGATCGCCTTCGCGACCTCGCTCACGTAGACGAACTCCAGCTCGCTGCGCTCGTGCTCGGGAATCTCGGCCACGTCGCCCTCGTTTCGCTCCGGCACCAGAACCCGCTTGATTCCGGCCCGCTGCGCCGCCAACGACTTCTCCTTCAAGCCACCGATCGGCAACACCTGGCCGGTCAGCGTCACCTCGCCGGTCATCGCCACATCGTTGCGCACCGGTCGGCCGCCGACCAGCGAGCTCAGCGCCACCGTCATCGCCACGCCCGCCGAGGGGCCGTCCTTGGGCACGGCGCCGGCCGGCACGTGGATGTGGATGTCGTGCTCGGCGAACCATTCCTCGCCGAGGTCGGGGGCGATCTCGCGCCAGTGGCCGCGGACGTAGGAGAGCGCTGCCTGCGCCGACTCCTTCATCACCTCGCCGAGCTGACCGGTGATCGTCAGTGAGCCGGAGCCCGGCATCGAGGTCGCCTCGATGAAGAGCACGTCGCCGCCGGTCGGCGTCCAGGCGAGGCCGGTGGCGACGCCCGGAACCTTGGTGCGACGGCGCTGCTCGGCGAAGACACGACGGCGGCCGAGCAGCTCCCGTGCGCGTTTGGCCGAGATCCTCTCCTTGCCCTTCGCCTTTCCCTCGGCGACCTTGCGCGCGACTTTGCGGCAGATCGTGCCGATCTGGCGCTCGAGGCCGCGCACCCCGGCCTCGCGCGTGTACTCGTCGATGATCGCTGCCAGGGCCGGGTCGGCGAACTCGATCTGCGCGGCCTTCAGTCCGTTGGCCTTGATCTGGCGCGGGACCAGGTAACGGCGGGCGATGTGCTTCTTCTCTTCCTGCGTGTAGCCGGCCAACTCGATCGTCTCCATCCGGTCCTGCAGCGGGCCGGGGATCGTGTCGAGCACGTTGGCGGTGGCGATGAAGAGCACCTCGGAGAGGTCGAACTCGAGGTCGAGGTAGTGGTCGCGGAAGGAGTCGTTCTGGGCCGGGTCGAGCACCTCGAGCATCGCCGAGGCCGGATCGCCGCGGAAATCGGCGCCCATCTTGTCGATCTCGTCGATCATGAAGACGGGGTTGCGGGAACCGGCGTCGCGCAGGGCGCGGACGATCGCGCCGGGCAGAGCGCCGATGTAGGTGCGGCGGTGGCCCCGAATCTCGGCCTCGTCACGGACACCGCCGACCGAGATTCGCTCGAACTCGCGGCCGAGGGCTTTGGCGATCGAGCGCCCGAGGCTGGTCTTGCCGACGCCGGGGGGGCCGACGAAGCAGAGGATCGGCCCGGGCGAGTCGGGTTTCAGCTTGCGCACCGCCAGGTACTCGAGGATCCGATCCTTGACCTGTTCGAGGTCGTAGTGGTCGGCATCGAGCACCTCGCGGGCGTGAACGATGTCGAGGTTGTCCTCGCTCTCGGCCGCCCAGGGCAGCTCGGTCAGCCACTCGAGGTAGGTGCGGATAACCCCGTGCTCGGCTGCCGCCGGCGGCAGCTTCTCCAGCCGCGAGAGCTCGCGGTCGGCCGCCTTCCGGGCGTGCTCGGGGAGCTTCGCCGCCTCGATCTTCTCGCGCAGTTCGTTGACTTCCGCCTGCTGCTCGTCGCCCTCCCCGAGCTCGTCCTGGATCGCTTTCATCTGCTGGCGCAGGAAGAACTCGCGCTGCCCCTTGTCGATCTCGGACTCGACTTGCGACTGGATCTGGCTGCCGAGCTGGACCACCTCGAGCTCGCGGGTGAGGATCTGGGAGAGGTGGCGGAGGCGGGCGACGACGTCGAGCTCTTCGAGCAGCTTCTGCTTCTCCTCGGTTGAGATGCGCAGCGCGCCGGCGATCAGGTGGGCCAGGGCCGCCGGGTCGTCGAGGTTGGCGACCGCCATCTGCAGCTCCTCGGGCAGGTAGGGGATCTGCTCGATGATCTGCGAGAAGGTGCGCTGCACGTTGCGGGTCAGCGCCTCCAGCTCCGGGCCGTCCGCGACCACGTCGTGAAGCTCGGCGATCCGCGCCACCAGGTACGGCTGCTCGGCGACGTAGGGGCCGAGGCGCACCCGCTGGGCGCCCTGGACGAGGACGCGCAGGGTGCCGTCGGGCACCTTGAGCATGCGGGCCACGACGCCGACCACGCCGATGTCGTAGAGGTCGTCGGGCCCGGGCTCCTCGTTCTCGGGGTCGCGGGCGGCGACCATCGCCAGCATCCGGTTGGCGCCGAGCACATCGTCGACCAGTTTGATCGAGCGCTCCTGGCCGACCGCGAGCGGCGTCAGCGTCTCGGGGAAGGTGACCGTCTCGCGCAGCGGCAGGACGGGCAGCGCATCGGGCAGGGGCTCGTTGGCGCGGATGGCGTTCTCGGCGTCGAGCGAGTCGACAACCTCGAGCACCGGGCTGCCCTCCATCAGTGCCGCCTCTCGGGGGTCGGCACTAATCCCTCCCGATCGGGACCCGGCGCGTGCTCTCAGCCGGGTCGCGCAAAGGCAGCTCGATTCGCAAGACCCCGTCCTCGTAAGTGGCCTTGGCCCGCTCCGCATCGACGTCAACCTGCAGCTCGACCACGCGCCGAAACGGCCCCGATGGAATCTCGACCTGCTGGTAGACCCGCCCCTCGGTCTCCTGCACCGGCCGTTCTCCCATGATCGCCAGCTGCCGCCCGGAGACCTCGATCCCGACGTCCGAAAGCTCCACCCCGGCCAGATCGACCTTCACTACCGCCTGCTGCGGTTCCCCGCAGTAATAGACATCCACGTTCGGAGTGAAGCCCCTGCTCCGCTTGCTGACATAAGTGGTCCGCGCCCACGCATAGAGGTCCCGCTCCGGCATAGGCCAAAACATAGCCAGACCCGGCTACTCGCGGGGGGTGGCGTCGCAGGGGGGACCGCCCCTGAGGACGCTTCAGCGACCGGAAGGGGCGGTGGGTCCCCTGCGGCGACAGGACCCGCCGCGCCTACACCCTCAGGCTGTCTGAGAAGCCCAGCGGGGCGGCCGCATCAAAAGCACGGGCTGCCTCGGCGGCACCAGCCCCTCGGGCCGGTTGGGCCGGAACGTCGTGCACGGCTCCTCCAACTCGAGTGCGCAGAGCAGGTTCTTGCGGAAGTAGCAGTCGTCGCAGGTCGGCGGCTTGGGCTTGCGGGGCACGGCGCGCATATTGCCACCGCCGTGCGTGTTTCGTGACTGGCATTCCCGCAAAGCGCAACGTCTTTGACACAGGCTCGTCACATCTTCCCCGCGTCTTGCGGAAGCCGGGAGTGGCCGCCGCTACCATTGCCGCGGATGGATTCCTCCAGCCGGACCGACAAGCTCGCAGCATCGCCCCAGCTGTTCGAGAGCGACTTCCTCAACTTCTTCTCGCGCGTGCACCCCGCCGTGCCGGCGATCGTCTTCGTGCCGGTCGTCGTCGCCGGCGAGTGGCTCGGCGCAAGCCACGGCTACGCGGCCTGGCAGCTGCTCCTGCTCAGCCTCGGCGGAATCGGCATCTGGACGCTGACCGAGTACTGGCTGCACCGCCTCGTCTTCCACTGGGAGCCCGACAACGCTGTCGGCCGGCGCATGCACTTCATCATCCACGGCATCCACCACGACCATCCCAACGACAAGCTGCGCCTGGTGATGCCGCCGGCGGTGGCGATCCCCCTCGCCGCCCTCTTCTACTTCGGCTTCACGCTGCTCTTCGGCACCCCGGCGGCCTACCCGCTCTTCGCCGGCTTCATCGCCGGCTACCTCTTCTACGACTACACGCACTACTACGTGCACCACTTCGTGCCCAAGTCCGAGTTCGGCAAGCGACTGCGCGAGCAGCACATGCGCCACCACTTCCAGGACCACCGCTTCGGCTACGGCGTCTCCTCGCCAATCTGGGACGTCGTCTTCCACACCCTGCCGCGCCGCCGCAGCTAGACGGGCCCGGTAGGGGGTGGCGGGTGCGCCTCTGGGGGAATTTATGTCGCACGCGCGCTTCGCGCGCTTAGCTCCGAATAAGGAGCGCGGGCCGTGCCCGCGCATTTATCGGATTGCATTTCCGCCGCTTCGCGACATTCCCCCAGAGGCGCACCCGCCACCCCCCTCGAAGCACCGCAAGCTTCATGGGAGTCGACTCGAAGCGCTTGACCCTCTCAAGGCTTCCAAGCTTTGGTTCGCCACGGTGGGCTTGAAGCTTCTGAGTCCACACTGCCGCTTCGAAGCTTCGTTTCTACAGGAGCGTGGAGAGAGGAGCCTGGTCGCCCTCCAGACGAATGTCGCGAAGCGGCGGAAAAGCATTCCGGTTATTGCGCGGCGTTAGCCGCGCTCCTTCCTCGGAGCTAAGCGCGCGAAGCGCGCGTGCGACATAAATTCGTCTGGAGGGCGACCAGGCTCCTCCACCCCACCTCGGAGGCAGAATCGGCGCTAACCCACCCGCAGGGCGATCTGCAGCTCGAAGCGAGCGTCGGGGTCGTCGAGCGCGTCGCCCAGCAGTTCGCGCAGCCGGGCGACGCGGTAGCGCACCGTCTGCGGGTGAAGGTGGAGCGCAGCCGCCATCTCCACCGCGTTGCCACCGTGCCGTACGTAGGCGAGCGCGGTCTCGCGCATCCGCTCGCGCGCCTTCGGAGTGAGCGGTTCGAGCGGCGCCAGACGGTGGGCGGCGAGCCTCGCGACGACGGCGCTGCCTTCGAAGAGCAGTAGATCGGCGAGATGATCCTCGGCGCGGATCGAGCCCCCGGACGAGATCGCGCCGGCTTCCAGTGCTCTCAGCGCACTCTTCGCCAGCTGCCAGGAGTCGCGCAGCTGGGTGGGCTCACAGGCCGGACCGAGCGCCACCGTCCTGCCGCTTGCGGCGCGCTCGACCTCGGTCAGGCGCCCCGGGCCCTCTGGATCCGAGACCAGCACGCAGCCGACCTCGTCGATCTGCGTCACCAGGCAGTCGACCGGGAGTCGATGCGCCAGGCGCCCCAGCTCGGGCTCGGCGCAGGCGAGCGGGGCAACGCGGCGCGGGATCCTCCATCTCGCCGTCTGCGCGGCAGCGCGGAGGTCAGCCGCTCCAGGCATCGGCTCGCGCATCAGCATCGAGGCGAGCACTTGCCGGTGCCGGCGCTCGACGTCCTCGCGCTCGGCCTGGGCCTGGGCAAAGCCCTCGACGGAATCGGCCGAAAGCTCATCGATGTAAGCGAAGATGGCCTCGGCGAGAAGGCTCAGGGCCTCCGGATCGAGGTTGGCCTTGCGCCCGGCAAGCGAGAGCCTGCGCCAGGCAACTCGCGCACCGATCCGGTAGGCCGCCTGCAGCGAATCCAGCGTTCGCCCCTGCCGCATCTCGCCCCGGCCGAGGGCAACGTAGACCTCGCGTCCCAACTCTCGCCCCGCATCGGGATCGCGGATCAACGCGACGAACTGGCTGAGCGCCTCGCCGACGCCGCGGCGGATGCCGCTGCCGAATTTGCCCTCCAACGGCCGTTCGTACTCCCCCACCTCGCGGGCGATCGTCGCGAGGATCTCCTTGGTCACCTCACCCAGCTCGGGCTCGATCAGATCGGCGACCGAGGATGGCAATTGACGCCAAGGCTCAGAATCCACAGTTTTTGTCATTTGAATGACAAAAACTATCACCAAGAATTGACTAGATGCCTAACTCCTATCGAGCGAATGCGCCTAACGTGCCAGGCGATGGGTGAGATGACCAAAACCGAGAAGATCGCCAACCTGGGTGCCGTGATCGTCCCCTTCCTCGCCACGCTGGCCGCGATCGTGTTGCTCTGGAACCGGCTCGTCAGCGCCCGCGACCTGGAGATCGCCGCGGTCATGTACCTGCTGACCGCGATCGGCATCACCGTCGGCTTCCACCGCCTGCTCACCCATCGCTCCTTCCAGACCTCGAAGCCGGCCGAGTACACATTCGCGGTGCTCGGTTCGATGGCGGTGCAGGGACCTGCCATCTCCTGGGTCGCCGATCACCGCAAGCACCACGCCCACACCGACGAAGAGGGCGACCCACACAGCCCGCACGTCGGTCATGACGGGGGCGTGCGCGGCGTCCTCGCCGGCCTCTGGCATGCCCACTCGGGCTGGCTGATGTCAACCCAGGGCAGGGCCGACTGGAAGCGCTACGCCGCCGATCTCTACGAGGACCGGGGCATGCGCACGATCTCACGTCAGTTCGTCCCGCTCGTGCTCGCCAGCCTGCTGATTCCGGCGCTTGCGGGCTACCTCGTCAGCGGCACTCTCGCCGGGGCCGCGACCGGGCTACTCTGGGGTGGCTTGGTGCGAATCTTCTTCGTTCATCACGTGACCTGGAGCGTGAACTCGGTATGCCATTATTTTGGTACGCGCCGGTTTAATACTGATGATCGTTCAACCAATGTTTTCTGGCTGGCGCTGCCATCGCTGGGCGAGTCCTGGCACCACAACCACCACGCCTTCCCACGCTCGGCGGTACACGGACTGCGAAAATGGGAGATAGACCCCTCCGCTTTGATAATTGGTGCAATGGAGAGGGTTGGCCTAGCGTGGAACGTGGTGCGAATCTCACCTGAGCGCCAGGCTCAACGCACTGCCTGACCTTGCGCTTTGCTCTAAAGCCCTTCATCCAAATGGCCAGAGTGACAGGCACCAATTTGACTATATGAATAGTCACTGTCACTGTGACTGTGCCACACTCCGGGGGAGCTGACGACCCGGGAGGCACAAGTCTCACGGGATGAAAGGAAGGAAATGCCTAGCACCAGCAACGTACTCGACGAGGCTCTGGGCCTGGTCAAGAAGCGCCTCGCTGAGCTTGACGAGGAGCGCCAGCGTCTCGAGCGTGCCCTCGCAGAGCTTGGTGGCACCGTTACCGGCACCATCACCCGCCGCCCAGGTCGACCCCCGGGCTCCGGCAAACGTGGTCCCGGTCGCCCTCGTAAAAATGCAGCCACGCCTGCATCTGCCTCAACGTCAACCGCAACCCCGCGTCGCCGTCGTCGTCGCCGCGGCGGCACGCGTGCCGACCAGGCGGTTGCCCTGGTCGAGCAGAACCCGGGCATCTCCGCGTCGGAGATCGCCAAACAGATGAAAATCAAACCCAACTATCTCTACCGAGTCCTCGGTGAAATGGAGAAAGAGGGTCGGGTGACGAAGAAGGGGCGCGAATACCACCCCGCCTAACGCCACTCTTTGCGAGAAAAAGCCGGCCCGAAATGGGCCGGCTTTTCTTTGCTCAATTCGTACTCAGACGAGACCGAGCTTGGCGACGGCGTCACGCTCCTCGCGCAGCTCGGCGGCGCTGGCGTCGATGCGTGCGCGAGAGAACTCCGGCACCTCGGCGCCCTCGACGATCGACCACTCGCCGCCGCTGCAAACGCAGGGGAACCCGGCGACGATTCCCTCCTCGACCCCATAGGAGCCGTCGGCGGGAACGCCCATCGAAACCCAGTCGCCATCAGGCGTACCAAGCACCCAATCGTGAACGTGATCGATCGCCGCGTTCGCCGCCGAGGCCGCGCTGGAGGCCCCGCGCGCCTCGATGATCGCGGCGCCGCGTTTGGCAACTCGGGGGATGAACTCATCGGCGATCCAGGTCTGATCGTCAACCGCATCCCAGGCACTCACCCCGCCGACTCGGGCATTGACCAGATCGGGGTACTGGGTGGTCGAGTGATTGCCCCAGACGGTCATCTTGGTCACGTCTGGGACCTCCTTGCCGAGCTTATTGGCAAGCTGTGCCTTTGCCCGGTTGTGGTCTAGTCGCATCATCGCCGTAAAGCGCTCACGGGGAACGCCGTCGGCGTTGGACAGCGCGATCAGGCAATTGGTGTTGGCCGGATTGCCGACCACCAGCACCCTCACGTCACCGGCCGCGCCGGCTGCGATCGCTTCGCCCTGCGGCTTGAAGATCCCACCGTTGGCCTCGAGCAGGTCCGAGCGCTCCATGCCGGGGCCGCGCGGACGAGCACCAACCAACAGGCCCACATTGCAGCCGTCGAACGCCTGCTTGGGATCGTCGAAGATGTCGATCCGGCGAAGCAGCGGGAAGGCGCAGTCGTCGAGCTCCATCGCGGTGCCCTCGGCCGCCTTGACCGCATCGGGGATCTCGAGCAGGCTCAGCTCAAGCGGGGTGTCGGGACCGAGCATCTGGCCGCTGGCGATACGGAACAGCAGCGCGTAGCCGATCTGCCCGGCGGCGCCGGTAACGGTGACTTTCACAGGGGTGCTCACGGAATATCCATCTCCTGGATTCGTAGTTTTCGAAGAGCTATGCCATCGCCCGCTGCAGGCCCTCGTCGATCGAGGCGAGGAACTCCTGCGTGGTCTGGAACTCCTGGTCGGGGCCGATCAACAGGGCGAGGTCCTTGGTCATGCGGCCCGCTTCCACGGTTTCCACACAGACGCGCTCCAGCGCCTCGGCAAAGCGAGAGACCTCAGGGGTCTCGTCGAGGCGACCGCGCGCGGCCAGGCCGCGCGTCCAGGCGAAGATCGAGGCGATCGGGTTGGTCGAGGTCGGCTTGCCCTGCTGGTGCTGGCGGTAGTGACGGGTAACCGTCCCGTGCGCGGCCTCGGCCTCGACCGTCTTGCCGTCGGGGCTCATCAACACACTCGTCATCAGACCGAGCGAGCCGAAGCCCTGGGCAACGGTGTCGGACTGCACGTCGCCGTCGTAGTTCTTGCAGGCCCAGACGTAGCCACCCTCCCACTTCATCGCCGCCGCCACCATGTCGTCGATCAGCCGGTGTTCATAGGCGATCCCCGCGGCCTCGAAATCGGCCTTGAACTCGTTCTCGTAAACCTCGGCGAAGAGATCCTTGAAACGGCCGTCGTAGCGCTTCAGGATCGTGTTCTTGGTCGAGAGGTAGACCGGGTAGCCGCGGTTCAGGCCGTAGCGCATCGACGCCCGAGCGAAATCGCGGATCGAGTCGTCGAGGTTGTACATCGCCATCGCGATACCCGGCCCGGGGAAGTCGTATACGTCAAGCTCTACCGGCGCTGACCCGTCCTTGGGCGTATAGGTGAGTGTGAGCGTGCCCTCTCCCGGCACGACCATGTCGGTGGCGCGGTACTGATCGCCAAAAGCGTGACGGCCGATCACGATCGGCTTGGTCCAGCCCGGCACAAGCCGCGGCACGTTGGAGATCACGATCGGCTCGCGGAAGATGACGCCGCCGAGGATGTTGCGGATCGTCCCGTTCGGCGAGCGGTACATCTCGGTAAGGCCGAACTCCTCGACCCTCGCCTCGTCCGGAGTGATCGTCGCGCACTTGACGCCGACGCCGTGGCGCTTGATCGCGTTGGCCGCATCGACCGTGATCTGGTCGCGGCTGGCGTCGCGGCTCTCGATCCCGAGGTCGAAATAGACGAGGTCGATATCGAGGTAGGGCAGGATCAGCTGGTCCTTGATGAAGGCCCAGATGATCCGGGTCATCTCGTCGCCGTCAAGCTCGACGATCGGGTTCTTGACTGGGATCTTCTTCATGCGGGTCGGCGATGCTATCGATGGACTGGCACAATCAGTGGCGATGGCCACCGTCGAGCGTCGTTCCTCTTCTACCCACGAGGTCTTCAACCAAGCGCCGCCGCTGGAGGACTACAACTCCTTCGACGCCGACCGGCCGCTGGGGGAAGCGCTGCGACGTGAGGGCGCCGAGTGGGCAGAGGACCGCGCCCGCGAGCTGGGAGCGATCTGCGGTTCGCAGCAGACGATCCGCTGGGGCTTCGAGGCCAACGAGCGCAAGCCCGAGCTGCGCACCCACGACCGCTACGGCAACCGGATCGACGAGGTCGAGTTCGACAGCTCCTGGCACGAGCTGATGCGGATCGGAGTCGGCAACGGGTTGCACGCGATGCCCTGGCGTGAACCGAGGCCCGGAGCTCACGTCGCCCGCGCCGTCAGCTTCATGCTGCTGATGCAGGCCGAGAGCGGCGTCGGTTGCCCGATCTCGATGACCTACTCGGCGATCCCGGCGCTGCGCAAGCAGCCCGAGCTCGCTGCCGAGTGGGAGGAGCGCTTTCTCTCCCTCGATTACGACGAGCGCTCGCTGCCGGCCGAGCGCAAGAGCGGCGCCCTCTGCGGGATGGCGATGACCGAGAAGCAGGGCGGCTCCGACGTACGAGCCAACACGACCACGGCGACACCGCTGAACGGGGGGGGCCCGGGAGCCGAGTACGAGCTGGTCGGCCACAAGTGGTTCTGCTCGGCGCCGATGTGCGATGCCTTCCTCGTCCTCGCCCAGACCGATTCGGGGATCTCCTGCTTCCTGATGCCGCGCTGGACCCCGGATGGCGAGCGCAACCCCTTCCACATCCAGCGGCTCAAGGACAAGCTCGGCAACCGCTCCAACGCCTCCAGCGAGATCGAGTTCCGCGGTGCCTGGGCGCGCATGGTCGGCGAGGAGGGCCGCGGCGTGCCGACGATCATCGAGATGGTCAACCACACCCGCCTCGACTGCGTGATCGGCGCCGCGACCGGCTACCGCGCCGGAGTCGTTCAGGCGCTCAACCACGCCGCCCACCGCTCCGCCTTCGGCGCCGAGCTGATCGAGCAGCCGCTGATGCAAAACGTGCTCGCCGACCTCTGCGTCGAATCGGAGGCGGCGACAGTCGCCTCAATGCGCCTCGCCCGCTCCTACGACGAAGTGGCTGCCGGCGATGACGAGGCCATCGAGTTCCGCCGCCTTGCCAACCCGGTGCTCAAGTACTGGCTCTGCAAGCGCGCCCCCTCACACGCGGTCGAGTGCCTCGAGTGCCTCGGCGGCAACGGCTACGTCGAGGAGTCGGGAATGCCCCGCCTCTACCGCGAGGCCCCACTGGCCTCGATCTGGGAGGGCTCAGGCAATGTCCAGTGCCTAGATGTGCTGCGGGCAATGGTCAAGAACCCAGCCTCCGTCGACGCCTTCTTCGCCGAGGTGATGGAGGGCGCCGGCGCAGAACCCAAGCTCGACGCCTACGTCACCTCCCTACGCAACGAGATCCCCGGCGACATGGACACAATCCAGCACCGAGCCCGCCGCATAGTCGAGAAGATGGCCCTCTCGCTCCAAGCCTCCCTCCTAGTCCGCTACGGCGACCCTGCCGTGGCAGACGCCTTCTGCGCCTCGCGCCTCTCTGGCGACTGGGGCTATGCCTTCGGCACGCTGCCCGCAAGCTCCAATTTCAATCGCATCATCGCCCGACACCGCCCGTAAGGGAAATCCGGGCAGGGCCTGGAACGTCTTGTACTTTTTCGGCAGCAGCTAGCGGCGACAGCAGCAGCGTCTCCACCGAAACAAGTTAAGTGGAAGGCCCTGCCCGGATTTCCCCTACCGCGACGCGTCGCGCAACGCGCGCCCAACCTGCTCGATTGTGATCACGCCCGAGAGCCGGCCGTCGATGTCAACCGCCATCACGGCGCCGAAGCGGCGCAGGGCGTTGTTGGCGAGCAGCGAGTCGAGCGGGGCGTCGTCGCGGACCTGGAAGGTGCCGTCGTCGTGCTCAAGTAGATCGCTGACATGGGAGGTCGCACGCGACGTCTCGGGGACCTCATCGGCTTTGTCGCGGACGACCAGGCCGAGGAACTTGTAGGCGGCGTCGACCACCGGGAACCAGGGCCAGCGGTAGCGCAGGAAGTACTCGTCGAGTGCCTGCTCAACGCTGATCTCGCCCGGGATCGCCACCGGTTCACGGTCCATCACGTCGGCGACCGAGAGGTTGCTGATCCTGCCGCTGACCGCGGTCTGCATCGAGGCGGCGCGGGCGGAGCCGTTGATCACCATCCCGATCACCGCCAGCCAGATCCCGCCGAACACGTTGCCGCCGGCGATCATCACCAGGCCGCCGGCGATGAAGAGGTAACCGAAGACCCGGCCCAGGCGCGCCGCGAAACGGGTCGCGGAGTTGCGGTCGCCGGTTCGCCACCAGGCGATCGCACGGACGATCCTGCCGCCGTCCATCGGAAAGGCAGGAAGCAGGTTGAAGACGAGGACGAGGAGGTTGATCGAGGCGAGCCAGGCGATCATCGCCCAGAAGCCGGAGACGCCGGTGTCGCTTTCGACGATGGCGGAACGGCGGAACTCCTCCCAGCCCACCGCCGCCAGGCCGGCGGCGGTGAGTGCAACGACGATCGCCAAGGTCACCAGCGGCCCGGCTATCGCCACCTTGAACTCGGTCGAGGGAGTGTCGGATTCACGGTCCATTCGAGCCATCCCGCCGAAGATCCAGAGCTGGATGCTGGCGATGCCGATCCCGTTGCGCAGCGCGGCGAAGGCGTGGCCGAGCTCGTGCAACAGAACTGAGCCGAAGAAGGCCAGGGCGCTGACGACGGCAAGCGCGAAGGGCGTCGAGGACGAGCTGCTTTCACCCAGCACCCGGCCGTAGAAGTCCGAAAGCCAGAAGATCATCAGGAAGAGGACGACGAACCAGGACCAGTCGACGGCGATCCGGATCCCACGGACGTGAAAGAGCGTGATCGGTCGGCCACCGAGCATGTCCCCATGGTAGAGCGGCGAGCCCCGGGGTCGAGTGCAACGCGCTGATGCCAAATGGGACGCAAACGCGTTGCACCCGACTTTCGAAATCCGACTGCGGGGTCGGATTTCGGCTCTATAGAGTCCGCGCTCGTGCCTACCCACGACGTATTGGTGATCGGCGCCGGCCTCGCCGGGCAGCGGGCGGCATTGGCGGCCGCCGAGGAGGGCGTATCGGTCGGGATCGTCAGCAAGGTCCACCCCGTGCGCTCGCACTCCAACGCCGCCCAGGGCGGGATCAACGCCGCCCTCAATCCGGGCGACTCCTGGGAGTCGCACGCCTTCGACACGATCAAGGGCTCGGACTACCTCTCAGACCAGGACGCGGTCGAGATCATGTGCCGTGAGGCGCCGGAGGAGATCCTCCACCTCGAGCACCTCGGCGTCACCTTCCACCGCAACGAGGAGGGCAAGCTCGGCACCCGCGCCTTCGGCGGCGCCTCCGCCGCCCGCACCTACTACGTCGCCGACATCACCGGCCAGGCGATCATGCACGTGCTCTACGAGCAGCTGATGAAGCACGCCGACTCGGTCGCCCGCTACGAGGAG
This sequence comes from uncultured Solirubrobacterales bacterium, assembly GCA_963702705.1. Taxonomy (GTDB): domain Bacteria; phylum Actinomycetota; class Thermoleophilia; order Solirubrobacterales; family 70-9; genus VRUE01. The sequence goes on along the minus strand of CAVPDR010000007.1, from coordinate 324,470 downwards.
TGGTTCTGCACCGCCCTGGCGATGGACGAGCAGGGCGAGTGCTGCGGTGTCGTCACCCGCAACATCGCCGACGGGTCGATGCAGCTCTTCCGCGCCAAGTCGGTGATCCTCGCCTGCGGCGGCAACGGCCAGGTCTGGAAGCCGACCACCAACGCCCTGATCTGCACCGGCGACGGGATCGCGATGGCCTACCGCGTCGGCGCCAAGCTGATGGACATGGAGATGATCCAGTACCACCCGACGACGCTGGCGGGCAAGGGCTTCCTGATCACCGAGGGCGCCCGCGGCGAGGGCGCCCACCTGCTCAACGCCAAGGGCGAACGCTTCATGGAGCGCTACGCGCCGAACAAGATGGAGCTGGCCTCGCGCGACGTCGTCTCCCGCGCCGAGCAGACCGAGATCAACGAGGGCCGCGGCTTCCCCGACGGCACCGTCGCCCTCGACATCACGGTCGTGCCGAAGAAGCGCGTGCACGAGGCGCTGCGCGAGATCGTCCTCGTCGGCCAGGACTTCGCCGGCGTCGACATCACCCGCGAACCGATCCACATCAAGCCCGGCAACCACTACACGATGGGCGGGGTCAAGACCGACGTCGACGGCCGCACCGACATCCCCGGCCTCTACTCGGCCGGCGAGACCGCCTGCGTCTCCGTCCACGGCGGCAATCGGCTCGGCGCCAACTCGCTGCTCGACACCTTGATCTTCGGCCGCCGCTCCGGCGCCGACGCCGCCGCCCGGGCGAAGCGGATCGAGGGCTCGCGGCCCTCGCGGGCGGTGCTCGAGGCCGAGGAGGCGACGATCGCCGCGATCTCGGCCCGCGAGAAGGGCTCGGGCCGTCGCATCTCCGAGATCAAGCTCGACCTCGGCACGACGATGGACGCCAAGGTCGCCGTCTTCCGCGACGAGGCCGGGATCACCGAGGCGCTGGAGACCGTGCGCCGACTCAAGGAGGAGGCCGAGACCGCCTACATCGACGACCGCAGCAGCGTCTTCAATCAGGACATCCTCGCCGCGATCGAGCTCGGCTACATGCTCGACAACGCCGAGTGCACCTGCCTCGCCGCGCTCGAGCGCAAGGAGAGCCGCGGCGCCCAGTACAGGACCGACTTCCCCGAGCGCAACGACGAGGAGTGGCTCAAGCACATCGACCTCCAGCTGGGAGACGACGGGCCGGAGATCTCATACTCAGAGGTGACCATCACCAAGTGGGAACCGCAAGAGAGGACTTACTGATGGCCGAGTACACCTTGAAGGTCCGCCGTTTTCAGCCCGAGTCGGGCGAGGGTGCCTACTGGGAGGAGTTCAAGGTCGAGCTCGATCCCTCGCTCGCGGTCCTCGACGGCATCCTTCAGGCGAAAGACCGCGACGACGGCTCGCTGACCGTGCGCTGCTCCTGCAAGGCGGCGATCTGCGGCTCCTGCGGGATGAAGATCAACGGCCAGTCCGGCCTCGGTTGCAAGACCCAGATCGGCGAGGCCCAGGAGCTCGCGAACAAGAAAGCGAGCATCGCCGGGAACGGCAGCGGCGACGCCCCGATCGTGGTCGAGCCGATGGGCAACATGCCGGTGATCAAGGACCTCGTCACCGACATGGAGTCGACGCACTGGACCAAGATCCGCCGCGTCACTCCCTGGCTACTGCCCCACGGCGAGGCGCCCGAGCGCGAGTACGTGGTCGAGCCCGAGTCGATGATCGACATCACCCAGTCGATGGCCTGCATCCAGTGCGGCGCCTGCGTCTCCTCCTGCCTCTCGATGGAAGCCGACCCCGACTTCATCGGCCCGGCGGCGCTGGCCAAGGCCTACCGCTTCGTCGGCGACCCGCGCGACGCCGAGACCAAGGAGCGCCTGCACGACCTCGCGCACGACCCGCACGGGATCTACGACTGCACCCACTGCTTCAGCTGCATCGACGCCTGCCCCAAGGGCGTGGCACCGATGGACCAGATCATGCGCCTGCGCCGCAAAGCCGGCGAGGAGGGGATCGAGGATCCCAACAGCGGCCACCACCACGAGCTCGCCTTCGTAAACATCATCGAGAAGAAGGGGACGCTCGACGAGGTGGCGCTGCCGAAAGAGTCGTTCGCCTTCGGCATCAAGGGCAAGCTGAAGCCCAGCAAACGGGCGATCAAGGAAGTCATCGGCGCGTTGCCGACGATCTTCCGCACGATCAAGACCGGCAAGGTGCGCAGCAAGTGGGTGGCGCCGCACCACAAGCTGCCCGGTGGCGCCCAGGACGACGTCAAAGCCATCTACAAGCACGCCGAGCAACACCGCGAGGAATTCAATCTCTACATCAATGGCGAGGATGAGGATTTCGTTGAACCGGAGCCCGACGAGATGATCGACGAGGCCTTGACGGCCGAGGCTGCGGCCGCGGCAGAAAGCGAGGAGTCATGAGCGACGGGCAGATCAAGGTCGCCTACTGGCCCGGCTGCGTCTCGCGCGGCTTCACCCCCGAGCTGCACGGCTCGATGGCGATCGTCGCCGAGAAGCTCGGCATCGAGCTGCTCGAACTCGACCGCGCCAACTGCTGCGGCGCCGGCGTGATCGCCGAGCACAACCAGGAGCTGGCCGACACGCTCAACGCCCGCACCTTCGCCCTCGCCCAGCAGACCGGCCTCTCGATGATGAACATCTGCTCGACCTGCCAGGGCGCCCAGTCGGAGTGTCAGCAGCGCCTCGATGCGGACTCCTCCTACCGCGCCCACATCAACGAGGTGCTGAGCGGCCAGGGCCTCGCCTACGAGAAGGGCAAGGACGGCTTCACCAACAAGAACTTCCTCTGGCTGCTGGTCGAGGACTACGGCCTCGACCGCCTTGCCGAGCAGGTCGTGCGGCCACTCTCCGGTCTCCGCGTCGGCCCCTTCTACGGTTGCTACGTGGTGCGGCCGAAGGAGCGGCTCGGGTATGACGAGTTCCCCGACCGCGACATCTACCTGGAGAAGGTGATCGAGGCGCTCGGCGGCCAGGTCGTCGAGTACGACGGCGCCCGCAAGTGCTGCGGCTTCCCGGTGATCACGATGAACCGCGACACCTCGCTGCGCCAGGCCGGCACCCACGTCGGCGACGCGATCGACGCCGGCGCCGACTGCCTGGTCACCCCCTGCCCGCTCTGCCACCTCAACCTCGACATGCAGCAGCCGGAGGCGGCGAGGGTCGTCAACCGCGACCTCGGCCTCGCCGTCCTGCATCTCCCCCAGCTGGTCGGCCTGGCGCTCGGCGCCGAGCCCAAGCAGCTCGGCATGAGCAAGCACATCGCCTCGACCAAGTGGGTCGAGGAGCGCCTGGCCGCCGTTCCCGCCTGATTCACCATCCAACGGGGTGGGCTGAGCTCAGTGACCTGGATGCGTGGCGCCGAGGACGACTGCCGCGATAGACAGGACGATCATGACGACGGTAAGGCCGTTCACGATCCAACGCAGGATGAAATCCCGGCGTTCCCAGTCTTTGCGCTCGAGGCGCTCGACCCGGTCCTCGAGACGGCTGATTCTGGCTTCCTCCCAGGACTTCATGGGCAGTAGCTTAGCAGACAAAACGATGCGGCCCTACCGCCGAATCTCGGCCGCTCAGGTCGATCGCTGGAGCCCGACGCGGCGAGCAAGCCACTGAGCGCCTACGGTGTCGGTCAGGCCGTGAGCGGCTATTGAGACGACGATCGCGACGGAGGCGACGTCGAAGATCAGTGAGGCGTTGCCGACATCTGACTTGAGCACGAAGAGGGCGAAGAGCATCGAAGCGACGCCCTTGGGTCCGAACCAGGCCATGAAGAGCTTCTGCGGGCGCGGGATGCCCGTTTTGACGAAGGAAAGCATTACCGCCAGCGGACGGGCGACGAGCAGCGCGAAGACGACGAAGGCGATCAGCGGCGGGATGTCGTGGTGGAAGCCGGTGGCGACGATCAGGGCACCGAAGACGAAGAAGGTCAGCACCTGCAGGATCGCGCTGGCGTTCTCGGCGAACTCGACGAAGCCGGCCGGCACGTCGCGCTCGGTCGCCGCCATCGCGATGCCGCAGACGAAGGCCGCAATCAGCCCATTGCCGACCGTCACTTCGGCGAGGCCGAAGGCGAACAGAGCGAGGCCGACAGCGTAGATCCCCTCGTAGCGCGCCGTGAGGCCGCCGCCCGGCAGGTGGTGGTGCAGGCGCCCGCCGAGGGCCCCGAGCCCGAGCCCGACCGCCGCTCCGAAGAGGGCCTCCCCGACCAGCTTCGCCGCTTCCCCGCCGGGGTCGCCACCCGGGCCGGCGAGGACGAGGAAGAAGAGGACGAAGGGCAGGGCGAGGCCGTCGTTGAGGCCGGACTCGAGGTTGAGCGTGTGGCGAACGGAGGCCGGCACGATCCGCGAGGTGACGACCGCCGAGGTGACGACCGGGTCGGTCGGCGAGAGCACGGCCGCCAGCAGCAGCGCCTCGGCCCAGCTGAGGTCGGGAAAGAGCGCCTTGGCGGCGAGCCCGAGCAATGCCATCGTGATCGGCATCGCGATCGCCAGTGCCCGCGCGACCGGGCTCCAGTGACGGCGCAGCAGCTCGCGCTCGACGAACATCCCGTCGGAGAAGAGGGTGAGGATCAGCGCCAGCTCAACCAGCTCGACGATCGACTCCGATTTCGGATCGATGTCGACGACACCGATCGCGGCAAGCAGGATGCCCAGAACGACGGAAAGCACCGAAGCGGAGAGCACGGTGCCCTTCATGACCCCCGAAAGCGCGGCAACCAGCGTCAGCAGCCCACCGAAGATCAGCACTCCGTCGCCGAAGCCGATGCCCATTGGGGACTATTCGCCGCTGTTCAGCAGGTTCCGCTCTATGAGCAACTCGGCGACCTGGACCGCGTTGGTGGCGGCGCCCTTGCGCAGGTTGTCGCCGGCGAGCCAGAGGTTGAGGGTGCGCTCCTGGTCGGGGTCGCGACGGATGCGGCCGACGAGAACGTCGTCTTGTCCGGCGGCGTCGAGCGCCATCGGGTACCTGCCCTCGGCGGGGTCGTCGACGACGATCACGCCCGGCGCCTCGGCCAGCAGGGCGCGGCAATCGTCGGGCGAGAGGTCCTCGCGGGTGCGGACGTTGATCGACTCCGAATGGCCGCTGATCACCGGCACCCGGGCGCAGGTGGCGGAGATCGCCACCTCATCGCCGAAGCCGAGGATCTTGCGGGTCTCGGCCATCACCTTGCGCTCCTCGGTGGTGTAGTCGTCGCCGTCCTTGAAGACCTCGACCTGGGGCAGCACGTTGAAGGCGATCTGGTGCGGGTAGATCTGCGCCGGCGGCACCGCTTCGCCGGCCAGCGATGCCCGCGACTGGGCGAGCAGCTCCTCGATCGCCCGCTGGCCGGTACCGGAGACGGCCTGGTAGCTGGAGACGACGAGGCGCTCCAAGCCGACCGCGCGGTGGATCGGCGCCAGCGCCATCATCATCACCATCGTCGTGCAGTTGGGATTGGCGACGATCCCCCTGTGGCCGTCCGCCGCGTCGGGATTGACACCGGCAACCACCAGCGGCACCTCCTCGTACATGCGCCAGTAGCTGGTGTTGTCGACGACGACGGCGCCGGCCTCGACCAGCCGCGGCGCCCACTCGGCGCTGACCGAACCGCCCGCCGAGGAGAGCACGATGTCGATGCCCTGGATCGTCTCGGGACTGAGGGGCCGGCACTCCAGGGTCGAGCCGTTCCACTCGAGCTCGCGCCCGGCGGAGCGCTGGGAGGCGAAGGGAACCACCTCAGCCGCGGGAAAGTTGCGTTCGGCGAGGATCTCGAGGATGGTCGAACCGACGGCGCCGGTGGCACCCAGGACTCCGACTCTGTAACCGTCGCCGCTCATCTCACGCGAGCTCGAGCCGGCTCAGGTGCCGACCGTGGGCCGGTGCTCGGCGCCTTCCGGGTCTTCCGCTCGCACCGCGTCGGCACCGAGCTCGAAGGCCTGGTGCAGGGCGCGCACCGCCTCCGGAACCTGCCCCGCGGCGATGACGCATGAGATCTTGATCGGCGAGGTGGAGATCATCTCGATGTTGATCTCCTCGCGGCCGAGCACCTCGAAGACCTTGGCGGCGACGCCGGGGTGCGATCGCATGCCGGCACCGATGATCGAGACCTTGCCGATCTGATCGTCGGTGCGGATCCCCTCGCTGACGTCGCCGAGCGCCTCCAACGTGTCGGTGGCGGTCCTCAGCTCGGCGCGATCGATCGTGAAGGAGAGGTCGGCGAGCTCGTCATCGCCGACCGGCTCGTTCTGGATGATCACGTCGACGTTGATGCCGGCCCCGGCCAGGGCGTTGAAGATCTCACCTGCTACGCCGGGCTCGTCGCGGATCCCGACCAGGGTGACCCGCGCCTCGTCGACGGAGTGGGTGATGGCTGTGACAAAAGGCTGCTCCATGGTCTCCTGCTCGGTCTCGTCCTCGCTGACGACGAGGGTACCGGGACCGTCCTCGAAGCTGCTGCGGCAGTGGATGCGGACGCCGTGGTTGCGCGCGTACTCGACCGAGCGCAGCTGCAGCACGCGGGCGCCCGAGGCTGCCATCTCCAGCGTCTCCTCGAAGGTCGCAAGCGGGATCTTGCGGGCGTCGGGAACGATCCGCGGGTCGGCGCTGAAGACGCCGGCGACGTCGGTGTAGATCTCGCAAACGTCGGCATCGAGCGCCGCCGCCAGAGCAACCGCGGTCGTGTCGGAGCCTCCCCGCCCCAGAGTGGTGACGTCGTGGCTGGTAGTCGAGACGCCCTGGAAGCCGGCGACGAGGACGATGTGGTCCTCCTCCAAGGCTTCGCGGATGCGGTCGGCGCGGACGTCGATGATCCGCGCCTTGGTGTGCGAGGAGTCGGTGACGATCCCCGCCTGGGAGCCGGTCAGCGAGATCGCCTTGTGGCCCATGTCGTGGATCGCCATCGCGCAGAGCGCGCAGGAGATCCGCTCGCCTGTCGAGAGCAGCATGTCCATCTCCCGCGAGTCCGGGCGGGCGGAGATCTCCAGCGCCTGGGCGACCAGCTCGTCGGTCGTCTTGCCCCGCGCCGAGAGCACCGCGACGGCGCGGTTGCCCGCCTCGCGGGCGGCGACGATCCGCCGCGCGGCGCGCTTGATCTGCTCGGCGCCGGCAACCGACGTGCCGCCGAACTTCATCACCACGGTCTTCGCGGAGCCTTCGGTCATAGAAGGTTGAGGATAGTCGGCCCTAAAGGCACGCCGCAGCCGTGCCGATGTGCGCTCAACATGGAGCCGGGCACGGCTGACATACCGATGGCGATTGCGGCGGCGGGGGGCGGCGGCCAGGACGAGCGGCTCCTCGTCGGCAGTCGCCTCGCGACCAGCCTCGCCCACGCCCACAGCATCGAGGACGTCGCGGCGGCGGCGGTGCGCGAGCTGCACGACTCCTTCGACTACTACCTGGCGGTGGTGCAGCGGCTCGATCCCGACGGCTCGCTGCGGGTCGTCGCCGGGGCCGGCCCGCTGGCGGAGGGGTCCGATGACTTCCTCGCCATGGTGCAGCCGGTCGAGGTCGGCGTCAACGGGCGCGTCGCGCGGACCGGCGAGGCGGTGATGGTCAACGACACCCGGCTCGACTCCGACTACCTGGATCGCAATCCCCGCACCGATCCCGGCTCGGAGCTGTCGCTGCCGATCCGCGTCGCCGGCTCGATCTGGGGCGTGATGAACCTCGAGCAGGTGGAGCAGGACGCCTTCGCCGACGAGGACCTGCTGCTCGCCCACATCGTCGCCGGCCAGGTCGGCTCGGCGATCTACCGCTGCCAGCTCGTCGACGAGCTCGAGGGCGCCTTCCTCACCACGCTCGGCGTTCTCGCCGACGCGGTCGAGCTGCAGGACGCCTACACCGCCGACCACGCCAACGAGGTCGCCGACCTGACGGTCGCGGTCGGCGAGCGGATGGGAATCGGCGGGCCCGAGCTGGACCGCCTGCGCTACGGCGCCCTGCTGCACGACGTCGGCAAGATCGGCGTGCCGGGTGAGCTGCTGCGCAAGAAGGGACCGCTGACCTCCAAGGAGCGACAGAAGATGGACACCCACACAGCGATCGGCGCCCGCATGTTGGAGCGCATCCCCTTCCTCGCTCCGGTAGCGCCCCTGGTCCGCTCGGCCCACGAGCGGGTCGACGGTGGCGGCTACCCGGACGGCCTGCGCGGAGACGAAATTCCCCGCGGCGCGATGATCATCGCCGCCTGCGACGCCTACCACGCGATGACCTCAGATCGCTCCTACCGCCGGGCGATGCCCAAGGACGCCGCGATCCGCGAGCTTCATGCCAGCGCCGGCACGCAGTTCGACCCGGAAGTGGTCAGCGCCCTGGTTGCCGAGCTGGGCTAGGACCGTTACTCGGAGCCGCCGAGGTTGCCGAGCATCGCGTGCTCGGCCATGCGGATCAGGCCGAGGGCCATGTGGGGGCGCATGTCGCTTGTCCGCACGCGGACGTGGGAACCGTGGGGGCCGACGACCTCGACGATCGTGCAGACGTCGCCGATCTGGCAATCCTCGCCGTAATCGGCTTCCAGCGCCTCCATCTGCGCCGTCACCACCTGTCCCATCTTGCTCTGGTCGATCGGCATCTCTGTCCTCAGTTCTTTGCTGATTCCGCCGCCCTGCGCCTCTGGGCGGCCTTGCGTTCCTTGCGGCTGCCGAACAGCTCCATCATCGATTCGGCAAGGCTCGCCGCATCGGCGTTGTCCACGTGGTCGGCTCTCTTCTTCGCCTCTTCATAGCAAGCTCCGTCGTCTCTATCCCCGATCACGCAAACCGTCGCCACGCTCTCGGCCTTGTCGACCCGGAAGACGATGCGCCAATCTCGATGCCCAACCGTGATCTTGCGCCAACCGACAAGATCCCGACCGAGCGGCTCGCCCGCCTGCGAGCCTTTGGCTTCTATCTCCAGAAGCTTTTTGAAGAACGCCTTGAGCCTGCCGCTCTCAATGTGCTTGGCGAGGTCGGCGATCGCATCGTCTATCAACTCAACCCGGACCGACACCGCTTAGCCCTCTTCCAGCTCATCACGGGTAAAGCCGAAGCGATCGAGCACGTCGTCGAGGGAATGCCGCCGCTCGCTGGCGGTGAGAAGGCGGGTGAGGGCAAGCGAGACGTCCAGGAGGCGCTCCTCGAGCTTCCTCGGTGCGTTCGAGCGCGTCGATGCTGACAATCGCCGCAACCGGCTTGCTGTTGCGCATCAACACTCGCTTCTCGCCCTGCTCAGCCGCTTTGACGAGCGCCGAGATGCCCGCCTTGCCGGCATCGGAGATCGACATGAGCTCTTTCGTGTCAACTATGGGCATCAGATCTACCTAGTTTTTAACCCTTAATTCAATAGTTGATTTATATAGAGGATAGCAACTGCCTGAATGTGCTCCAGATCACGCAAATAGATATATCTGGGCGATATATTATTTGCCCGATGGAGCTGAGCCCGACCGCCTACGTGATTCTCGGCATGGTCAGCCGCGAGCCGCGCTCCGGCTATGAGATCAAGGCCCTGGTCGACGAGACGACCCGGTTCTTCTGGGCCGCAAGCTACGGGCAGATCTACCCGGAGCTGAAACGGCTCTCCGAGGCGGGCTTGGTGGAGGGTGTCGACTCGCCGCGGGGGGATCGCAAGCGCACGCTCTATGCGATCACCGGCGACGGGGAGAAAGCCCTGGTCGACTGGCTGCAGCGGCCCCCGCAGACGTTCGAGATGCGCGAGGAAGGGTTGCTGAAGGTGTTCTTCTCCGGCGTGCTTCCTCCCGAGCAGGCGGCCGAGACCCTGCGCTGGATGCGCGAGCATCGGCTCGGGGTCGCGCAGCGACTGCACGAGATGGAACCGCAAGCACAGCGGAAGCTGGATGAAAACGAAGACCCCTACCCGCTGATGGTGCTGCAGGGCGGGATCGAGTTCAACGAGTGGTTCGCCGACTGGTGCGAGCGGATGGAGGCCAGCCTCCTCGACCCCGCCCGCCGCGAAAGGAGCAATTGATGTTCGACGCCCTCGCCCGCCTCGCCGACGGCAACGCCCGCCGCGTCGGTCTCTTCGCGATCCTCTTCTTCCTCGTTGCCGCCGCCCTCGGCGGCTCGGTCGCCAGCCGGCTCGACCCCTACGGCGCCGACGATCCGGCAACGGAGACGGTCGAATCGAGGGAACGACTGCACGACGCCGGGCTGAAGATCCCGGCGGTGCTGGCGATCGTCAAGGACGCACCGATCTCCGCTCCGGCGACGCGCGCCCGGGTCGAGGCGCTCGAGCGCAGTGTGCGGCGCCGCGCCGACGTCAACTCGGTCACCGGCTACTACGACACCCACTCCCCCGTCTTCGTCTCCAAAGACCGGCACTCGACCTACTTCGCGGTCACGTTGAAGACCTTCGACGACAAAGCGTGGCAGGAAACCGGCGCTGACATCGCCGAGCAGCTGTCGAGCCATCCGGGCGTCGTCGTCGGCGGCGCCGCGGTCGCCCAGGAGCAGGTCAACAAGCAGGTCGAGAAGGACCTGCGGATGGCCGAGATGCTCGCCTTCCCGCTGCTCTTCCTGCTCTCCTTCCTCTTCTTCCGCAGCCTCGTCGCCTCGGCGCTGCCGCTGATGATCGGCGGCCTGGCGATCGTCGGCACCTTCCTCATCCTGCGCCTCGCCAGCGAGGTCGGCTCGATCTCGATCTTCGCCCTCAACCTGACCACGGCGCTGGGACTGGGGCTGGCGATCGACTACAGCCTCTTCGTCGTCTCCCGCTATCGCGAGGAGATAGCCAAGGACGGGCCGGGGCTGGCGGCGATGCGACGCGTGCTCGCGACCGCCGGGCGCACCGTCTTCTTCTCCTCGCTGACGGTCAGCGCGGCGCTCGCCTCGCTGCTCGTCTTCCCCCAGCGCTTCCTCTACTCGATGGGCCTCGGCGGCGCCCTGGTGGCCCTGTTCGCAGCGCTGATCTCGCTCACCGTGCTGCCGGCGGTGCTGACCCTGCTCGGCAGCCGGGTCAACTCGCTGGCGCCGCGCTTCCTGCAGCGCCGCGCCGAGGCCGACGCGCGGCCCGACGAGAGCGGCTTCTGGTACCGGCTTTCGCGCTTCGTCATGCGCCGGCCGGTGCCGGTGGCGACGCTCAGCGCCGCCCTGCTGATCGCGATGGGCATCCCCTTCTTCGGGATCAAGTTCAACACCGTCGACCCGACCGTGCTGCCGACCTCGGCCAGCGCCCGCCGGGCCTACGACGCGGTCAGCAGTGAATTCCCGCCCTACCGCGAAACGCCGATCTGGGTCGACGTCGAAGGCGGCGGGCCGGCGGCGGCGACGCGCTTCGCGGCGCAGGTGCGCCGGGTGCCGGGCGTTGCCGAAGTCAACCCGCCGCTGCGCCTCAAGGGGGGCGTGACGGCGCTGCAGGTGGTCTCGAGCCACCCCTTCGTCTCCGGCGCCAGCCAGACGACCGTGAAGCAGATTCGCGACCTGCAACCGCCGCCCGGGACCACGGCGCTGGTCGGCGGCGCAACCGCCGACTTCGTCGACCTGCAGTCGAGCCTTGCCAGCCACCTGCCGATCGTGCTCGGGATCATCGTCGTCGCGACGCTGACGATCCTCTTCCTGATGACCGGCTCGGTGATCCTGCCGATCAAGTCGCTGCTGATGAACTTCCTCAACCTCAGCGCCGTCTTCGGCCTGCTGGTGCTGATCTTCCAGGACGGCCGCTTCGAGGGCTTCCTCGACTACACCAGCCCGGGAGCGATCGAGCAGACGATGCCGATCCTGCTCTTCGCCGTCGCCTTCGGCCTCTCCACCGACTACGCCGTTTTCCTGCTCTCGCGGATCAAGGAGGCGCGCGACAACGGCGCCTCGGACTCCGAGTGCGTGGCGATCGGTCTCGAGCGGACCGGCCGCATCGTCACCGCCGCCGCCCTGCTCTTCGCCGTCGCGATGTTCGCCTTCGCCACCTCCCAGGTCATCTTCATCAAGGAGAACGGCGTCGGCACCGCCCTCGCCGTCCTGATCGACGCCAGCATCGTCCGGGCGCTGCTCGTCCCCTCGCTGATGGAGCTGCTCGGCAAATGGAACTGGTGGGCACCGCGGCCGCTGCGGCGCCTGCACCAGCGCTTCGGGATCAGCGAGTCGGGGCTGCCCGGGCCGGAGCCCGAGAAAGCGTAGCCGGAAGGGTTTCTTCGCCGGCGTTGAAGACCGTGCTGTCGAAGGCCGTCAGCGACGGTTCGGCGGCGTAGCCTGGCGGCGGCGTGACTCCGAGCAGTTCGCCGACGCTGAGCAGGAACGAGAAGTGGTTGTAGTAGCCGGTTTCGTCGACCGTGCCCGCTTCGACGAAGGGTGAGAGCAGGAGCATCCCCACCCTGCCGCCGCCGCCGCTTTCTTTGACCGGTCCGTTGACCGGTGGCACCGCTTCGGGGGCGGGCAGGTTCGGGTATTCCGGCGTGCCGCAGCAGGCGCTGGTGTCTGGTTCCGGCGTGTCCTGACGAGCCTGGGCCGAGGTGATCGCGATCAGGCCGGATTTTTTGTAGGCGGGCGAGGCTTCGATTGCGGCGATCGTGGCTTCGAGGAAGGGCTGGGCCGCCGCCAGCCCGGCCGGCGCGCCCGGTTCGCACGGCGCTTCGCCGCCGTCGTGGCAGGCGCTGGGCACGATGTAGGAGAGGGACGGGGTGCTGGCTTCTTTCTTCAGGTCGAGGCTGAGCTGTTCGAGGCCGACGTCGCGTTCGGCGCATTCGGGGCCGTCGACGATCGCGTGGAAGTAGACGAACGGATTGCGCCAGGTCTCGTACGGATCGCCGGGGAGCGGCACCTGGGCGCCGTCGGCTTCGCCCGGTCCCGGATGCCGGCAGCTGGTCGGCTGCCCCGCCCCCCCGTTGTCGATCCCCTCGACGTAGGCCTTCCAGCTTTTTTTCGCCGTCACGAGCTGGCCCGGCAGGGTCGGCGTCTCAGCCGGGTAGAGGCAGCCTTCGCCTTCGGCCTGCCCGACGGCGCTCAGGGTCGGGCTGGCAAAGTCCTTGTATTCGGGGCAGTTCGCCGCGGTGGCCGGGTTGGGGCCCTGGCCGCTGAGCAAAGCGATCTCGTTGGCCAGGTCACCGCTGGTTACGGCGTAGTAGTTGGTGAGCAGCTCGCCCTTTTCAGGCAGCGTTTTGGCCATGTAGGGCACGGTCGAGCTCGGCCCGAACGTTTCTTCGAAGCCGTGGTCGGCGAGCACGATCACGAAGACGTGTTGGACCGGTGGCAGGGTCGGTTCTTCGGGGAGTTCCAGCGGGGGTTTTTTCGGCGCCGGCGCCGGGGCGGGTTCGGCCGCCGCCGGGGCGGCCGGCAGCGCGGCTTCCGGAGCGGTCGAGGCGATCGCGGCCGGCGCTTCGACTGGCGCCGCGGCCGTTTCGACCGGCGCCGGGCTTGGCGCTGCCGGCGCTTCTGCGCTGGTGTAAAGGACGATCGGCGCGATCCCGGCGCTTTGGGCGGCCGGCCCCGTGAGCCCGCCGAGCAGGACGCCGAAGGCGAGCAGGCACATCACCGCCACGGCCGCGGTGCGCGGCTCGGGCATGTAGCGATTCGCCGGCGCCTCGTCGTTTGCCGCCGCCGCGGTCGGCGCGAGGTCTCCGCCGGTCTCGGTCGCGACCTCCACCGGCACGATCGAGAGCCATCTGGCCACTCCCGCGGGCAGCGGTCCGCGGCGCTCACCGCACTCCAGGCAGTAGCGCTGGCTGGGAGCCAGGCGGGTCCCGCAGCCCGAGCAACTCGAATCCCGGCCTCCGCCGAGACCGTCACCGTCATTGGAAATCGTCACCGCGCTGAAGTCTGGCGCCGCACGGGCGGCCAGATGTGACACAGATGTGAAGGCCGGGCCTTACACAGTTCAGGTTCTTTACAACACGTAAACATCTGGATGGACGGTGGCGATGACGATGCCTGCACACGGATGGACCAGACCAACGCCCTCAACGCATCCGAGGCCCCGACCGGGACCAGTCCGGCGACGGAGGTGCATCACCCGCTGGTGGCGACGGCCGGGGAGCAGTGCCCTTCCTGCGGCACCGCTGTCGCGCCCGATCAGCGCTACTGCCTGCACTGCGGTCAGCGCTGCGGCGAACCGCGCCTGCCCTTCATGAACGCCGTCACCTTCATGGACGCGATGAAGCAGCCGAAAACCGCTGCTGCCGCGCCGCCGACCAAGACCAAGCGGCGGGGCGTCTCCGCCAACGCCGCCCTGATCGCCGGCGTCGGCACACTGATCCTGGCGATGGGCGTCGGCGTCCTGATCGGGCGCTCGGGCAATGACTCGAGCGCCTCCACCCCAGCCGCCGCGCAGATCATCAAGGTGCCCGCCGGGGGCGGCGCGGAAACGGCGACGGCCTCGACCGGCAAAGGCGAAGGCAACATCGGCGGCGGGGGCGCGAACGCCAAGTCGAAAAAACCGGACAAAGCCGCGCTGAAGAAGGAAGCCGAATCGCAGAAAGGCGCGGAAGAAGTGCTCAAGCCGAGCGCGGGGGTCAAATTGCCGCCGGCGACGGTCAAGCCGGGAAGCTCGTGCTCCAGCGGCACCGCCGGCTGCAAAGGCGGCGAATTCACCGGCGAATACTTCGGCGGCGAATGAAACTGCTCAAGAAGATACCCGGGCGCGCGAGCGCCAACGGCGCCTCCGCGGCGGCCAAGAAGGCTCCCCCGCCAAGCGGCGGCCTCGAGCCCGAGCTGACGGTAGATCTCGAACGCCGCCGCGACCAGCTGGTCGCCCGCGTGGCCGAGCTGCAGTGGGACCTGGGCGGGCTCGTCTACGAGATGGCGGTGCGCAACCAGATCGAGGTCGAGGTGCTGGTAAAACGCGCCGTGGCCCTCCAGGACGCCGACGCAGAGCTCAGCGAGGTCGAACGGATCGTGCGCATGGAGCAGACCGGGACGGCCGGCTCATGCGCCACCTGCGGAGCGCCCCACAGCACCGGCGCCACCTTCTGCTGGCAGTGCGGCGGCTCCCTGCTAAAGCAGGTCCCCAGCGACGCGATCCTGCGCCGCTAGACAGCTCCGGGCGTGCGGGAGAGGAGGCCGGTTGCCCTCCAGACGAATTGACACCCCAAGAGCGGAGCTCTTGGGGTGAATGAGGAGCGCGGCCTGCGGCCGCGCAATAACCGGAATGCTTTTCCGCCGCTTCGCGACATTCGTCTGGAGGGCAACCGGCCTCCTCTCCCAACGGCTCGAATAGACGGGAGCTTCGAACGGCGGCGGGAAATAGAAGCTTCCAATGCATAGCTGCGAAGCCAGCCCTGGAAGCTCAATCAGCGAGAGTGCTCGGACGATCTTCTCTTGAAGCTTGCGACGCTTCGAGGGGGATGGCGGGTGTACCTCTGGGGGAATGTCGCGAAGCGGCGGAAAAGCATTCCGATATCCGCGCGGCGAAGCCGCGCACCAGATTCACCCCAGCGCGCAGCGCTGGGGTGTCAATTCCCCCAGAGGTACACCCGCCATCCCCCTCTAACGACTCAGCCGAAGCGTCCGGTGACGTAGTCGTGCGTGCGCGGGTCGGCGGGGTGGTTGAAGATCGTCTCGGTGTCGGCGTACTCGATCAGCGTGCCGGCCGGCTCGCCGGTGCTGGAGTCGAGGCCGAAGAAAGCGGTCCTGTCGGCGACCCGGGCGGCCTGCTGCATGTTGTGGGTGACGATCACGATCGTGAAGCGGCCTTTGAGGCTGTGCATCAGCTCCTCGATCGAGGCGGTCGCGATCGGGTCGAGGGCCGAGGCCGGCTCGTCGAGCAGCAGCACGTCGGGCTCGATCGCGATCGCGCGGGCGATGCAGAGCCGCTGCTGCTGCCCGCCCGAGAGGCCGAGGGCGCTGTCCTTGAGCCGGTCCTTGACCTCGTCCCAGAGCGCCGCACCGCGCAGCGCCCGCTCGACCCGCTCGTCGAGCTCGTGCTTGAGGCCGAGGTTGCGCGGCGCCCAGGCGACGTTGTCGTAGATCGACTTCGGAAACGGGTTGGGCTTCTGGAAGACCATGCCGATCCGGCGCCGCACCTCGACCTCGTCGACGTTGCTCGCGTAGAGGTCGTGGCCGTGGTAGAGCACCTGTCCCTCGAGCCTGAACCCGGGCACCGAGTCGTTCATCCGGTTGAGGCTGCGGATGAAGGTCGACTTGCCGCAACCGGAGGGGCCGATCAGGGCCGTGATCCGGCTGCGCGGGATACGCAGGGAGACGCCGCTGAGCGCCTTCTTGGCGCCGTAGAAGACCGAGGCGTCGCTGACCTCAAAGACCGCCTCCAGGCCCAGCTCGCGACGCGCGGTGCCGTTTGAGCCGGCGGACACCACGGTCGGCAGCGAGCCGTTCTGGATACGAACGCGGGACGGGGTTTCGGGGTAGCTCATGAGCTCATCTTTCTGCGACTGCGCGCGTGCATCGCCCTTGCTCCGAGGCTGGCGAAGAGAATGACGGAGACCAGCACCAGCGACATGCCCCAGGCCTGGGCAAAGCCTTCCGGATTGGCTTCCTCGGAGAGCTGGAAGATCCTCACCGGCACGTTCGGCATCGCTTCGCCCATGTTGAGGAGCACTTCTTTGCCGTCGAACACCGAGGAGACAAGCAGCAGTGGAGCGGTCTCACCGGCGGCACGGGCGACCGCGAGCACGGTCGAGGTGAGGATGCCGCCGAGCGCGCTGGGCAGGATCACCCCGAGCACGGTGCGCCAACGGGCCACCCCGAGCGCGTCGGCCGCTTCGCGCAGGTTGTCGGGGACGAGCAACAGAACCTCCTGAGCGCCGCGCGCGATCAGCGGCAGCTCGATGATCGCCAGCGCGATCGAGCCGGCAAAGCCCGATTGCTTGTGATTTGCGACAAGCAGGCCGAAGATGAAGACCCCGATGATGATCGAGGGCAGGCCGTTGATCAGATCCAGCGTCAGCTTGCTCACACGCGCGACGCGATTCCCCGCGAACTCGGTGACGAAGATCGCCGCTAGGACTCCCAGTGGCATCGCAATCGCGGTCGCGACCGCGACGATCAGAGCGGTGCCGACGAGCGCCGGGGCGATTCCCGTCGGCGCGCCGGTGACGAGGAATTCGAAGCTGAGCGCGCTGGCGCCGCGGACCACGACGGTGTAGAGGACGATCCCCAGCACGGCGACGGCGAAGAGGGCGGCGCCGGTAGCGCCGAACTCGGCGACGCGGCTGAACACCCGGCGCCGGCGCAGGTTGCCGGTCGGCGTCAGCGGCGCTGCCGGGTCGACGACGGCCCCGCTCATTTCGCCGCCATCCGCGCGTAGTCGAAGCGCCTGCCGATCCACTGTGCGGTCAGGTTCGAGAGCAGCCCGATCACGAGCAGGATCACCCCGAGGTAGTAGAGCGAGGCGATGTGCATCCCGGTTATTGCCCCGGGGAACTGGCTGGCGATTCGCGAGGCGAGCGTATCGCCGGTCTTGAACAGTGAGGCATTGATCGCCGCGCCGGCCCCGATCACCTGCGTCACCGCGATCGCCTCCCCCAGCGCCCGGCCGAGGCCAAGCAGCGAGGCGGCAGTGACGCCGGAGGCGGTCGACGGCAGGACCACCCCCCGCACGACCTCCCAGCGGGTCGCTCCGAGCGCGCTGGCGCCGTCCTGGACGTCGCGCGGGACGGAGAGGAAGAGATCGCGCGAAACCGAGGCGATGATCGGCACGATCATGATCGTCAGCACGAGGCTCGCGGTGAAGATGCTGGCGCCGGTCGTTTCCGGGGTGCCGAAGATCGGGATGAAACCGAGCGTGTCGTGCAGCCAGGGCTCGAGGTTTTCGTGTACGAAGGGAGCGAGGATCAGGATCCCCCAGAAGCCGAGGATGACGCTTGGGATCGCCGCCAGCATCTCGACCAGCGGCGAGACGATCCCGCGCACGCCCGCGGGGGCGAGCAGGCTGAGGTAGAGGCCGATCGCGATCGCGATCGGCGCCCCCATCAGCAGCGCCATGAAGGAACTGACGATGGTGCCGAAGAGCAGCGAGCCGGCGCCGAAGACGCCGAAGTTCGGCTGCCAGGTCGTGTGGACGAGGAAGCCGAGGCCGAACTTGGAGATCGCCGGCGAGGCGCCGTGCACGACTTGGTAGCCGATGGCGAGGATCAGGACGACGCCGAGCAGCGCCGCGAAGGCGCAGACGCCGTAAAGAAGGCCGTCGCCGAAGCGATCGGCGGAGCGGCGCCAGTCCCTGGGACGACTGCCGCCTGTGGCGGTCGCGCGAGGCTCCGCAGAACTGATCGTGGCGCTCATGGCGCGCAGCGTAAAGGAGAAAAACCCCGTTTCAGCCAGCTTCCGAAATTTTCACAGGATTGACACAACTCGCGTTTACAGGATCGCAACAAGTCACAAAATGTTTACATTACTGTGACATTCGCCTTTCACGAGATTGAAACAAGTGTTCAAAGCCTTATCGCGATCCTACGGTGCGCCAGGGGTGACCCTCTTTAGAAGAAAGCCCGTGGCGAACCAATCGATAACAAGCCGAAAGGGATTTCTTTTGATTCGCAACAGGCTGCTTGGTCTCATCATCGCCACGGTCGGGACAATGGGCTGCATGGCCGGTGTCTCGACGGCGATTGCCTCCGCCAACCTCACCGGCGCCGGCTCCTCACTGATCGCCCCGCTGATGGGCAACTGGATCAATGGCTTCGAAGCTGCCGGCCACGGCAACGTGAAAGTCACCTACGGCTCGGTCGGCTCCGGCGCGGGTATCGCCCAGATCACCAACCGAACCGTCGACTTCGGCGCCTCCGACGCTCCCCTCACCCCCGAACAGGCTGCTGCCTGCAACGGCTGCGTACAGATTCCCTGGGCGCTGACCGCCACCGGCATCGGCTTCAGCATCCCGGGCGTTAAGAAACTGAACCTGACGGGACCGATCCTCGCCGGCATCTACTTCGGCAAGATCACCAATTGGAGCGATCCCAAGATCAAGAAGATCAACCCGAAAGCGCACCTACCTAACCTGGCGATCACCCCGGTGTTCCGCAGCGACGGCTCCGGTGACACCTACGCTTTCACCAACTACCTCTCCAAGGTGAGCAAATCCTGGAAGAGCGAAGTGGGCTACGCGACCTCGGTCGGCTTCACCCACGGCGTCGGCGCCAAAGGCAACTCGGGCGTCACCAACGTCGTCGCAAGCACCTCCGGTGCGATCGGCTACATCTCGGCCTCTTACCTGATCGCCGCGGGCCTGCCCGTTGCCGCGCTCAAGAACGAAGCCGGCAATTACGAGTACCCGAATCTGAAAAACATCCAGAACGCAGCGGAAATGATCAAGACGGTACCGAGCAACAACGAACTCCATATCGTCAATCCGCCGAAAAAATTCAGCATCGCGTACCCGCTGTCCACATTCACCTACGCGATCGTCCCTCACAATGCAGCGCAGAAGGGGCTGATCTCCGAATTCGTCCTCTACGCGATGACGACCGGGCAGAAATACGGTGCGGCGCTTGATTTCGCGCAACTGCCGAAAGTCGTACTTTCCGCAGCGAAAACCGCGGTCGCGGGACTCTAAGCACAGCTGGCAGCGGCGGAGGCGCCGCGGCAACCAACCGGCGCAGGGCCTTCGGGCTCTGCGCCGGTCTTTTTTCTAGGCGAAGGCCTGGCTGGCACTCCGGCAAGACCGGGCTACTGCCAGAGCGCCGACACCGGCACTGCCCACATCCGCTCCCCGAAATTCAGGGTTTGCTCGCCGCAGTGAATGACAATGCCGGCGAGAAACTTCTCGCCGCGAGTGTCCCGGAGCTCGCTCAGGCCGCGGAAGTCCCGCTCGGTGGGAGTTGCGGATGCCTTGACCTCAACGCCGACGATCTCTCCGCCGCGGCGCTCCAGCACGGCGTCGAC
This sequence comes from uncultured Solirubrobacterales bacterium, assembly GCA_963702705.1. Taxonomy (GTDB): domain Bacteria; phylum Actinomycetota; class Thermoleophilia; order Solirubrobacterales; family 70-9; genus VRUE01. The sequence continues at coordinate 304,735 of CAVPDR010000007.1, read as the reverse complement.
CTCGGTCCCCCCGCCGCGGGTTCGGAAGTGGTGCATGGTGGGACGCGAATCGCTCGTCGCCGCCTGCTTGACCAGCTCCATCCGGACGAAGCTCTCCAGCAGTCCGCCCGCCAGGGCGCCGTCGGCGTCGAGCCTTTCGGGCGTAAGGCTGAGCACATGGGCCGCGAGGCCGGAGTCGACAAGCTGGTACTTGGGGGCGGCCGTCGCCCTTCGCCCCATGCTGCGCCGCCAGGACGGGACCCTGAGGACGACGAACGCGGCGTCGAGCAGTGCGAGGTAACGGCGCACCGACGCTTCGGAGATGCGCAGCTCGCCGGCGAGCCCGGCTAGGTTGAGGGGGCCGGTGCTGCGCGCGGCAACCAGCGTGATCAGCGCAGGCACCTCGTCGAGAGCGCGAATGTCGGCGAGGTCGCGCACGTCGCGCTCCATCAGCGTCGTCAGGTAAGAGGAGAACCAGGCGTCGCGGCGGCGGCCCGGCGCGCGCTCGCGGGCCTCCGGCAAACCCCCCGCCAATGCCCGGTCGAGCCAGGCGTCGCGGCCCACCGGGGCATCGACGATCGCCGGCACCTCGCCCGCGAACAGGGCGTCGACGAGGTTTCCCTTCGACCCTTCGATCTCCGCTAGGGACAGCGGCCAGAGGGTGACCGGCTCCACCCGACCGACGAGCGCGTCGCCGACGTCGGGCAGCGAGAGGACCCGGGCCGAGCCGGTGAGTAGAAACTGGCCGGGCCGGGTGTCCCGATCGACCCTCCGCTTGATCTCGAGCAGCAGCTCGGGGGCTCGCTGCACCTCGTCGATCGCGACCGGCAGGTCCAGCCCTGAGACGAAACCGACCGGATCGTCGGCGGCCAAGCGGCGCGCCGGCGCATCGTCGAGCGTGACATAGGACATCGGCAGGACGTCCGCGATCAGCTCCCTGACCAGGGTTGTCTTCCCCGACTGGCGGGGCCCGGCGACCATTACGACGCGAGAATCGCCGGCTGCTTCGAGGATCAGGTTGCGGGCGTGACGCTTGAACACAAGCCAAAGTATGACAAATCCGTCAGTAGCTGATGCAAATTCCGTCAGTAGTTGGCGGAATTTCCTTCAGTTGGCTAGGCGAATGCCTGGCTGGCGCGGCGACGCAGATCCGCGTTGAGCATCCCCGTTACTTCGCTCGGGGTGGTCCCCGCAGAGGGGACCGCGTCGCCGATCAGGCCGCTGGCGCGGAAGCCGAAGAGCGGGGCATCGAAGCCGACCTCACGGATCTTGCGGACGAGGTTGACCGCGCTCGGCGTGTCGGCGCCGGGGCCACAGAGCACGATCGCGGTCGGGTCCAGCGCGCGCAGGGCGCGCTCGAGCCGCTCGTCACCGAGCTCGTTGGAGAGCATCAGCACGCGGAAGCCGGCGCGGCGCAGGGTCAGGTCGAGCGCCTGCGCGTGAACCGCCTCGGCGTCGGAGCCATGACTGGAGTCGAGCAAGAGGATCCCGGCGGGACGGGAGGCGGCGGAGGCGAGGCGGCGCGCACCGTGCAGCCAACCGGTCGCCCAGCGCGAGGCGAACTCGAGCTCGGCAGCGCGGTCGGGGTCGGCGGCGAGCTGATCGACCGCCGGCAGCAGCATCTCCTCGACCGTGCGCTCGAGCGGGCGCAGCGCCAGGCTCTCCTCGACCGAGCGGTTGGCGGCCTCCTCGTCGAAGCTTTCCAGGGCCACCACCAGGTTGCCGCCGCTTGCGGGCGCCGACTGGCGCTGGCGGGCGAGTTCGATCGCCGAGGAGATGTTGCCGGTCTGGGCGAGCGCGTCGCGCAGGGTCTGCAGCTCGACCAGCTCGTAGTTGCGGTGGTTGCCCTCGGTGCGCTTCGGCGTCGGGTAGCCGTAGCGGCGCTCCCAGCTGCGCAGCGTGTTGGGGCTGACCCCGAGCACTTCGGCGGCGGCGTTGGTTCTTATCCCTGGCATCTCAGAAGGTCCTTTGGTTGCCCAGCACTATTCGCTGGACATCGGCATCTTCCCAGGGGAAATCCAGGTTTACGCAAGTTATGGACAGATTTCCGGAATCTGTCAGCGATCTTGCAAAGCGCCGACGCCCACCGGCTGGCCCACCGCACGGGCTCGCCACATCGCCTCGTCGGCTTTCTTCAGCAGGCCCTGGGCGTCGGCGCCATGCTCGGGACAGGCGACGACACCTGCCGAGATCGCGATCCGCAGGCCCCCGGCGGCCTCGAGCTCGTCCAGCATCCGCAGCAGCCGCTCGGCCATCTGCACTCCCTCGACCGTGGTCAGATTCGGGGCGAGGACACAGAGCGCGTCCTCCTCGAGGCGAAAGATTTCATCGACGATGCGGATGCTCTCGCGCAGCCCCGCTCCGACCACCGCCAGCATCATCTCCTGGCCGTCGCCCCCCTCGCTCTCGCGGGTCCCGGGTCCGTCGATGTCGAAGACGACGAGGCCGAAGGGGTGGCCGTAGCGCTTGTTGGTCTCGATCAACTGGTCGAGGCGGCGACGCATGTGACCGGGCTGGAAGAGGCTGACGTGGGCGTGGGACTCGGAGGATGGCGGAGCCGGCGCCGGCCGGTCGCAGACGGCGGCGACGGCGGTCGCCGTCACCGAGCCGAACTCCTCGGCCAGCCTCTGTGCCGCGTCGGCAAAGGGCTCGGGGTCGCCGCCGCGCATCTGCTCGCGCAGAGTGGCCAGCAGCGTCGCCTGCAGCGAGGAGACCTCGCGGGCGACCTGGCCCGCTGAAGATCCGCCTCCAATACCGTCGCTCGTCGGACTTTTTGTCACCACGTGAAGGACCATCTCGAAAGCAACGGACGCCAGAACCGCGAAATCTCGCTATTTGCGGACCGATAAACGTCTAGGCACTTTGTCCGTACTTGTACCGCGGCGGGGGAACGTTTTGTCCCTCCAGAGGGGGACAGCGAGTTGCACCTCGTTCAGTCGAGGCTGCGGCGGCCGGCGAAGGCCTTGCCCAGGGTGACCTCGTCGGCGTGCTCGAGGTCGGCGCCGACGGGGAGACCGCTTGCCAGGCGGGTCACGGCGACCTGACCGCGCAGCCGTTCGGCGATGTGCAGCGCCGTCGCCTCGCCGGTCGTGGTCGGGTTGGTGGCGAGGACGACCTCGCTGACGTCGCCGTCGGCGACCCGGCGCAGCAGCTCGGCGATCTTCAGGTCCTCAGCGTCGACGCCGTCGATCGGCGAGAGGGCGCCACCGAGTACGTGGTAGAGGCCGCGGTACTCATGGGTGCGCTCGATCGGGATCACGTCGGCGGGCTCCTCGACCACGCAGATCGTCGCCCGATCGCGGTTGGGGTCTGCGCAGATGCGGCAGCGCGGCCCCTCGGAGAGGTTGAAGCACTCCTCGCAGAGGCCGACCTTCTCCTTCACCTCGACGATCGCGGCGGAGAGCGCCGCCGCCTCTTCGTCGGGGGCGCGGAGGATGTGGAAGGCGAGCCGCTGCGCGGTGCGCTGGCCGATCCCCGGCAGCCGCGAGAGCTCCGCGACCAGCCGCGCCAGCGGCGCCGGACCCTCCGCGCTCAAGACATCCAGCCTTCGCCGGCGCTCCGGTCGCGAAGAGTCAGATATGCACGCTCCCTCCGCACCGGCTCAGAGTCCGGGGAGACCGCCAAGGCCTCCCGTGATCCCGCCCATCTTCGACTCGGCCAGCTGCTGAGCCGCGCGCAGGCCCTCGTTGACGGCGGCCTGCACCATCTCGGCGAGCAGCTCCGCCTCCTCGGGATCGATCGCCTCGGGATCGATGACGATCTCACGCAGGGTGAGGTCGCCACCCACCTTGACCTTGACCATGCCGCCGCCGGCGCTGGCCTCGACCACCTCGTCCTTGAGCGTCTCCTGCGCCGCCAGCATCTCACTCTGCATTTTCTGCGCCTGCTTCATCAGGGCGTTCACGTCAAAGCCGCCCGGCATCCCACCTTTGGCCACCTACCCCACCTCCTCGGCATCGAACTCGCTCTTCAGCTTCTCCACCAGCGCATCGTGATCGATCTCGTCGGAGCTTGGAACTTCCTCCGACGCGGGGGCCTCGCCGTCGAGCACCACATAAACGGGCCGCAGCCGCTCGCTCACCACCGACTCCAGTGCCGCTTCCATCTGCTCTCGCTTCTCGGGAGCCTCAGCCTTGCGTTTGTTGAAGGTGTTCGCGGCAGGAAAGCCGATGGTGACGACCCGCTCAGCCTCATCGACACCAACCGGCCGAGCTCCCTCGAAGGTCGCGGCCAAGGCCGGACTCGTCTCCCGGAGCTTGTCGATGACTGCAGGCCAGAATCCCTTGACGTACTCCAGGTCGAGGGCGGTCGGGCCCGCGGGTGGCGCGACCTCGGGGGGGCCTGCGGGCGGGGGCTGCGCCTCCGTTCTCGGCCCCCCCGAGTCCGCGCCACCCGCGGGAGGGTCGCTCTCGGCGGACGCGTCGGGCTCGGCCGGCGGTTGGGATTCCGGCTTTTCAGCCGATGGCTCCGGCTGCTCGATTGCGGCTGGCTGCTCAGCCGCCGACTCGTCAGCCGGTGAGGACTCTGCCGTGGGTGGCGTAGGAGGAGGGGGGTCGAGGACAGCCCGTGGACTGCCCGCAGTGCCCTCCTCCTCCTGCGACAGGACCCGCGGCGCAGGCGCTCCGGCCCCTGAGGACGCTTTAGCGACCGGAGGGGGCGGTGGGTCCCCTGCGCCGACAGGACCCGCGGCCCGGGGCGCCCCCGTCCCCTGCTCAAGCTTCTCGATCCGCCTGCGCAAGCCCTCAGTCGAAGGGTCGAGGTCGGGTCGTGCTGCCTTGAGCAGGGCGATCTCGACTGCCATGCGAGCGTCGTCGCCCTCGCGCACGGCGGTGAGGGCGTTCGCCAGCTCGTCGATGGTGCGGACGAGGGTCGCTGCTTCGATCGAGCTTGCCTGGGCCATCAGGCGCTCCGAGTCGGTAGCTGTCACCACGAAGGTGTTGGGCACCTCGCCCACCGTCTGGGTTACCAGCAGGTGCCGCAGGTGCGCCAGCAGGTCGCGGGCGAACTGGGAGGGGTCGCGGCCCGAGCGGGCCATCTTCTCGACCCCGAGCAGGACCGCCTTCGGGTCTTCGGCGATGACCGCGTCGACCGCTTCGAAGAGCAGCTCGGCGTCGGCGGCGCCGAGCAGTTCGAGCACCGCTTCGAGGCTGACCCGGTTGCCGCCGAAGGCGACCAGCTGGTCAAGCGTGCCGAGTGCGTCGCGGAAGCTTCCCGAGGCGGAGCGGGCGATCATCGCCACCGCCGCGTCCTCGGCCTCGATCCCCTCGGCGGCGGCGACCCGCTGCACGACCTCCGAGATCTGCTCCAGCGAGGGGCGCTGGAAGTCGAAGCGCTGGCAGCGGTCGGCGATCGTCGCCATCACCTTGTGCGACTCGGTCGTGGCAAGGACGAAGACCGTGTTGGGCGGCGGCTCCTCCAGCGTCTTCAGGAAGGCGTTCCAGGCCTCCTTGGTCAGCATGTGCGCCTCGTCGAGGATGTAGACCTTCCAGCGGCCGCCGGTTGGCGCGTAGGCGACGCGCTCGCGCAGGTCGCGGACGTCGTCGACCGAGCGGTTGGAGGCGGCGTCCATCTCGATCACGTCGATCGAGCTGCCGGCGGCGATCGTCAGGCACGATTCGCATTTCCCACACGGTTCGACCGTTGGCCCACCGTTCTCGCAGTTGAGCGAGCGGGCGAGGATCTTCGCCATCGAGGTCTTGCCGGTGCCGCGTGAGCCGACGAAGAGGTAGGCGTGGTGGACCTTGCCCTGCTCGACCGCGTTGCGCAGGGTGCGGACGACGTGCTGCTGGCCCACCACCTCGTCGAAGGAGCCGGGACGGTGGCGGCGGTAGAGGGAGATCGAGTCGCTGGAGGACGGCACCTGGGCCAGTGTATCCAGGGGGGTCTGGCGACTTTCCGGTCAAGTAGACGGATAAGTCGCCAGACCCCCGGTCGGCGGCCAACGGTAGGTTGCGCCGGTGCCGATCCGGGCCCGCAACTGGCTCACCCCCGTCGCCTGGGTGGCCGGCGTCAGCGCAGTCCTGCTGGTCGTCTTCCCACTCGGCTTCCCCAACTACGACACGATCTACGCCCTGGTCTGGGGGCGCGAACTGGCCCACGGCGTCAGCCCCGACTACGGCGCCGCCCTCCCCCCCACTCCGCACCCGCTGGCCGACCTGCTCGGCCTCGTGACAACCCCGCTGGGCAATGGGGCAATTGACGTGACGATGGTCATCGCCTACATCTCCCTGGCCCTCGTCGGCTACCTCGTCTACCGCCTCGGCACCCTCTGGTTCGACCGCCCGATAGGGGCCGTCGCAGCACTGATCGTCCTAACCCGCGCCCCGTACCTGTCCAACGGCCTGCGCGCCTACGTAGACCTCCCCTACATAGCCCTCTGCCTGGGAGCTCTGGTTATAGAGAGCAAGCGCCCCCGAGCCGGCTGGCCCGTCCTGGCTCTGCTCGCCCTGGCGGGCCTGCTCCGGCCCGAGGCTTGGCTCTTCTCCATCGCCTACCTCGTCTACCTCGTGCTCGGTCCCTCGGAAGCTTCCGCCGCCCCAGCCGCGGCCGGTCCCAACTCATCCCGCCAGCTCGGCCCCGAAGCGGAGACGAGGAAGCCCCTCGACCGGGCGGATACTCAAAGCGCCGGCCTAATTAGGCCGGCGCTTGGACGGGCGAGGGGCTTCCTCGTCTCCCCCCACGGCGCCATGCTCGTCGGCCTAGCCCTAGCGGCCCCGATCCTCTGGGCCCTATTCGACTGGACCACAACCGGCAGCCCAACGTATTCGTTCACCGGCACCCAGGAAACCGTGGAAGCACTCGACCGCCACACCGGCCCGATCGACCTGATCCTCTGGGGACCCCGGGCCCTCGGCGAAGTCCTCCAGTGGCCGGGAATGATCGGCGCCCTGGGCGGCATCGCCCTCGGCTTCGCCTTCCTCCGCCGCCGCTCGACCCTCGGCCTGGTCGCCCTCGCCCTCGCCCTCGGCGCCTTCGCCCTGCTCGGCAGCGCCGGCCTGGCGATCATCGCCCGCTACACGATGCTCGGCGGCGCGATCCTGGCGATCTTCGTCGCCCTCGCCCTGCTCGGCTGGCGCCTGCTCGAGCCGGGCCACCGATGGCGCCGGCGCTGGCAGCTCTTCGCCGGCCTGGTCGCGGCGATGTTCGTGCTCTGGCTGCCAAACCAGTGGGACCTCGACTCGACCGTGAACAGCGATCTGACCGACCAGGGGACGATCGAGCGCGACCTCAGCGATCTGGTCGACGCCGGTGCCTTCGCCGTGCCCCTCTGCGGCCCGATCGCCGTTCCCAACCACCGCGCCGTCCCCCGCCTCGCCTTCGGCCTCGAAGTGAAGCCGACCGCGATCGTCAGCGCCAGCGAGGAAGGCATCCCGCGCCGCGGCTACTTCCTCGACCCGGCCAATGCCTTCGTCATCCACAACTTCATCCTCGACCCCAACGACCCGACCCGCCTCGAGACGACGGTGCCCCGCGGCTTCCGCCAGGTGGCCCGCAACGACTCCTGGATCCTCTACCGCCACTGCTGACCGCAGGCCGACGGGCCTCAAACGTGTCTATACGTCACGTTTGAGGCCCGTCGGCGGCGTATAGGGTGGTTTGGATGGCCGGCGGGTTCAAGCGTTCGGGGCTGTTCGGGCTGATCGGCGTGGTTGTGGTGGCGATCGTCGTGGCCGTAATCGCCCAGTCGAGCGGCAGCGGCGAAGCCAACCCGAAGGGGACGATGGCGCTGATCTTCGGCGTGATCGCGGTCTTCGTCGTCATCCTCTTCATCCTTCAGCGCTCCGACCTGGAGAAGGTCGCGGGCGGTGATGCCAAGGCGGTGCAGCGGGCCGTCGCCGAAGCCGGCGGCAAGATCGAGAACCCGACGACGATGAGCGAACAGGAGCTTTGGGCCTCGCTCGCGGTCAAGCCGATCGGCAACGAGGCGATCAAGGCCCGCGGTCAGATGTGGGACGCCGGTCGCCGCAGCCTGCGCCTGGGCATGATCGTGACGCTGCTGATCTTCCTCACCGTGCCGTCGATCTACCTCTTCGAAAGCTTTCTGCCGCTTTTGATCGGCGGCCCGCTGATCGTGATCGCGGCGCTCTACGGTGCCATCCGCGCCCTCGCCCCCGGCGGCGAGATGGACAGCGCCTACGACAACGTCGCGCTGGCGATGGCGCCGCTCGGCTTCGAGGTGACCGAGCGGCCGAAGGTCAACATCGAGGTGCGCGAAGCGACGACGGGCCGGGTCGGCCCGAGGGTCCACGGCGCCCTGGTGCTGAGCGGCGAGCGCCACGGGCGCGCGGTCACGGTGAGGCTCGGCAGCGGCGAGGTGAGCCCACACAGCGAGGTCGCGGTTGCTGCGGCGTCGCCCGAGTTCAAGGCGAAATCGCGCGACGGCAAGGTGCGGCCCGGCGACGAAGTACCGGCCGCCTTGGCGAGCGCGCTGCGGACGATGCCCAACTCGACGCGGTGGAAGAAACTGACCGTCGAGGGCGGCCCGGAGGGCATCGTCGTCGCCCGCAAGGGCGGCGCCCAGGCCGACTGGCTCTGCGACCTCTGGCTCGCCGAGCGCCTCGCCGACGTCGCCGGTTAAGGCGATCCGGCCAGCGCATGCCGGCGTCCTCGGTCGCTCACGTTCGAAGCACGCCTCGCTCCCTACGTCCTTGGCCTGCTTGACCGGATTGCCTTAGCCGCTGCGCTCAACGCGTTGGACCGCGGCGTGGGTCTCGGCGGCGAGTGCCGGGTCGGCCAGCTCGACCCCCGGTGGCAGCTCGACGTGGAGGTCGCTGGAGGGATCGAGGCGGACGCGCAGCGCCCCGCCGCAGCGCGAGCCGAGCACGTGACCGCCGCGGGCGCGGTCCTCACTGATGAAGTGGAGGTGGTAGCCGCTGACCTCGATTCCCTCGACGTAGGCGGGGAAGCGGAAGCCGAGCATCGTCCCCGCGATGTCGGCCAACTCGAAGACGTGCTGCTTGGCGACGACCTCGGTCAGCGGCCGGTAGGGCGGGCTCTGGCGCGGCACCGAGCGGGCGCGGACCGACTCGAAGCGGCCGTCGATGCGGATCGCGCAGGAGGCGGCGCCGGTCGAGATCAGCTCGTCGAGGCGCACCAGCAGCGCCTCGTGCTCAAGCGGCCCCTCGATCTCGTCGTCGATAGCCGGCTGGAAGCGCGTCACAACGGCGAACGGCGTCCGCTCCGTCCCGTCGACCTCGGCCACCGCGCCATCCACGTCGGCCCGGTAAAAGCGCCCGTCGAGGGCGACCATCTCGCCGTCGAGCCCGTTCAGCGTCCCCAGGCCGAGGTCGCCGTGCTCCGCCAGCTCGTCGAAGCGGAGATCGCCGTCGTAGGCACCCTCCAGCAGTGCCCCGATCGTCGAGGCCTGGAAGAGAACGTGCGACTCCCGCTCGGCATGGAGTTCCTCCTCGCGCAGCGTTTCCACGTGCAGCGACCTGATCCAGCGCTCGTCCAGCACAGCCGCAGTCTCCCAGGCGTGTCTGAGCTTAGCCACGATATATCGTGGCTAAGCTCAGACACGCCCCCCCGCGGTCGGAAGGGTCCGCTCGTCGTCGGCGCCTCCGATCGTTGAGAATCGACGCATGGCGGCTATCCGACTTCGCGGCGTGGTCAAGCGCTTCGGCCCGATCACGGCGGTCGACGGGCTCGACCTCGAGGTGCCCGAGGGCATCTGCCTCGGCCTGCTCGGGCCCAACGGCGCCGGCAAGTCGACGACGATGCGGCTGCTCACCGGGCAGGCGCTGCCCGACTCCGGCGAGCTACAGGTCCTCGGCCACGAGTTGCCCGCCGACTCGAAGGCGGCCCGCGCCGAAATGGGCGTCGTCCCCCAGCTCGACAACCTCGACGTCGACGTCACGGTCGAGGACAACCTGGCGATCTTCGCCCGCCTCTACCGCGTGCCCGACGTCGGCGCCGCGGTCGACAAAGCGCTCGACCTGGCCCGCCTGCGGGAGCGGCGACGCGATGCCGTCGACGAGCTCTCCGGCGGGATGCGCCGGCGCCTGCTGCTGGCCCGCGGCCTCGTCCACGAACCGAAGCTGATCCTGCTCGACGAGCCCACGGTCGGCCTCGACCCGCAGATCCGCACCGAGCTCTGGACGCTGATCGGCGAGCTGCGCTCCGGCGGCACGACGATCCTGATGTCGACCCACTACATCGAGGAGGCCGAGCGCCTCGCCGACGAGGTGGCGGTGATGACGAAGGGCAAAGTGATCAGCCGCGGCCACCCGGTCGAGCTGATCAGCGAGCACGCCGGCGCCCAGACCGCCGAGGTCTACGGGCCGCCGGAACGGCTGGTCGAGGCGCGCAAGACGGCCGAGGCACACGGGCTCTCGGTCCGCCCGGCCGGCCCGGCGATCGCGATCGTCGGCTCCGAGAACGCCGCCAACGGGGCCATCCCCGACGACGCCGTCGTCCGCGCCGCCTCGCTCGAGGACGTCTTCGTCCTGCTCACCGGCGAGGAGGCCGAGTGAGGCGACTCGAACCGGCGGCGATCGCGGGGGTGATGAGCCGCGAGGTCGCCAACTTCCGCACCTACTGGAAGGGCACGACCTTCTCCAGCATCCTCGAACCGATCGTCTACCTGCTCGCCTTCGGCCTCGGCCTCAGCGCCACCCTGGTCGACGAAGTCAACGGCGTCCCCTACATCCAGTTCGTCGGCACCGGCATGGTGGCGACCGCGGTGATCTTCTCCAGCGCCCTGCCGGCGATGTTCGGCACCTTCGTCAAGCACCGCTTCCAGAACACCTACGACGCGATCCTGGCGGCGCCGGTCGACGTCGAAGAGCTGGTCAGCGCCGAGATGCTCTGGATCGGCCTGCGCTCGGGCACCTACGGCTGCGTGCCCCTGCTGGTCACGATCGGCTTCGGCCTCGACCCGGCCCCCGGCATGCTGCTGGTGCCGTTCTTCTGCTTCGTCACCGCGCTCGGCTTCGCCGGCTTCGGTGTCGCGATGGCGGCGACGGTGGCCAAGATCGACCAGTTCAACTACGTCACCGCGCTCTGCATCACCCCGCTCTTCCTCGTCGCCGGCACCTTCTTCCCGATCGAAGGCCTGCCCCAGGGCGTCCAGGTGGTGGCCCAGCTCAACCCCCTGCACCAGCTGGTCGAACTGGTCCGCGGCGGCGCCTTCGGCTTCGAGGCGGTGGACATTCTCCGCTTCGCCTTCCTGATCGGCTTCGCCCTACTGACGTGGCGCATAGCGGTGCGCCGCATGCACAGTCGCTTGATCGATTGAACGATGCGAGAGTTGACCCACCTGGAGTGTGGTCAACTCTCGCTTGAAGAAAACGGACCGTGCGCCCCGTCCTCCGAGACGAAGTCACCGGGCGTGTCCGTCGCGATTGGCTCGAGCCGGGCTCTCCTGCGGCACCCGCGGCATCCGCTTAAGGCTGCTTCCTTCCGGACCTGACCTGATTCGCGTGCCCACGTCGCGCAGGACCCGACCGTCAACGCCGCCCGCGGCGCACTGACCCCGACGGCCAGCCCCTCGGAACGGGATTCGGCCCCGCTAGAGCGGATTGCGGGTTACAGGGCACCGCTGATTCCCCGCCTAGCACGGTCCGTTGCCCATCCTACCCGGCCGGCCATAGGATCGACACCCACGTGATCGACGTCGACACAGGCTCCTTCTTCGCGATCGTCCTCGTCGCGGCGATCGCCGCGATCACGGTGGCGATCGTGCCGAAGCGGTTCGCCCCGCCCGTCGTCGTGCTGGAGTTGGTGATGGGGATCGTGATCGGCCCTCAGGTCCTCGACTTCGCCCACTCCTCCGACTTCATCGACTTCTTCTCCAACCTCGGCCTGGGGATGCTCTTCTACTTCGCCGGCTACGAGATCGACTTCGAGCGGATCAAGGGCACGCCGATGAAGCTCGGCGCGCTCGGCTGGGCGATGTCGGTCGGCCTGGCCTACGGGATCGGCGGCCTGCTCGCGCTTGCCGGCGTCGTCGTCTCCTTCCTCTACACCGGCTCGGCCCTGGCGACGACGGCGATCGGCACGCTGATCCCGATCCTCAAGGACAGCGGCAGCCTGAAGACCCGCTTCGGCACCTACCTGCTGGCGGCGGGCGGGGCCGGCGAGTTCGGCCCGATCCTGCTCGTCACCCTCGTCCTGACCACCGCCAGCCCGCTGCACGAGGCGGCGATCCTGCTCGCCTTCGTCTTCCTCGCCCTCGGCGTCGCCCTCGCCTCGGTGCGGCTGGCCTGGCGCGGCTGGCCAGCCTTCGAAAAAACCTTTGAGGCGAGCAGCCAACTGGCGGTGCGGATCACCGTTGTCCTCGTCTTCGGCCTGGTCCTGCTGGCGAGCCAGCTCGGCCTCGACGTCCTGCTCGGCGGCTTCGTCGCCGGGATGATCACCCGAGCCGCGCTCAGGGGCCACGAGCTTCAGGTCTTCGAGTCGAAGCTGACCGCGGTCGGCTTCGGCTTCTTCGTCCCCTTCTTCTTCATCACCAGCGGCCTCGAGTTCGACCTCAACGCCCTCGGCTCGGCCGAAGCCCTGGCCAAGATGGCCCTCTTCTTCGTCCTCTTCCTCGTCGTCCGCGGCGCCCCGGCCCTGCTCCTCTACCGCAGGGTGCTGAGTGCCACCGAGCGCCGCGCCCTCGCCTTCTTCTCGGCGACCGAGCTCCCCCTCGTGGTCGCGATCACGACAATCGCGGTCGACGCCGGCAAGATGCGCGTCACGACCTCGGCCGGCCTCGTCGGCGCCGCCATCCTCTCCACCCTGATCTACCCCTTCGTCGGCATGGCCCTGCAGAAGCGGGCGATGGCGGAGCAGGGCGACGAGCCGCCGCCGGCCGACGCGGTCGAGGCCCCTGCCCCGGCCTGATCCCAGGCCCGCAGCCCGCCTATGATTGAGCCTCTCCCGGGCGCGTAGCTCAGTGGGAGAGCGCTCGCCTCACACGCGAGAGGTCGCTGGTTCGAACCCAGCCGCGCCCATCCCCCGACGTACAAGAATATGTACATAATTTGCTAGGCTTCGACCATGGCTTCTCCGCAGACCGTGGTTCCAAGTGCTGTAGCTAGAGACCATCTCTCTAGCTACTTGAAGCTTTTTCGCGAGCAGAGAGGGCAGGCCGATCCGGTCGTCTTCGGTTCCCATCGCAAGCCGGAGGGCGTCATCCTCTCTTATGAGCGGTATGAGTGGCTGACCGAGGTTCTTGACGAGCTGGTCGCTTCTGAGGAGGTCCGTGAGGCCTTGGCCCAGGACACCGGTAAGCGCGTCGAGTTGGCGGAGGTCACTCACGAGGCTGGATTCGATCCAGCGGAGTTCGGTCTGTAGGTGGCGCGACTCCCGGTCGAATTTTTCGACCCGACGGCCAAAAAGCAACTCCTCGACCTTCCCTCCAAAGAGTTGAAGCGCCGGGCGCTTGAGCTGCTCGCCCAAGTCTCGAAGGAGAACCCGAGCCTTGGCAAGCCGTGCGGTTTCGCATTCAGCACCGGCAATCTCTCTGACTGTCGCAAGCTCTACTTCGACGAGCAACGCGACGTGAACCCCCGCTATCGCATCATCTACCGCCTGCTCCCAAACGAGAACGAACCGACGAGAGCCGAAGTCATCCGCATAGGGCTCAAGGTGCCTTATGGCGATGAGGAGCAGATCTATCGCCAGGTCGGCCAAGCACTGGACCGGCTCTTGGAGCGCGAGTAGGGATCGCGGGTTTCAAAACCCAGCCGCGCCCATCTATTCGGCCGGCCCCCCTGAGGTGCCGACCCCTACTGCCCCTGCGCAGCAAACGAGAAGCTGCCCACGGTCTCCCCCGCCCCGAACACCGCTTTGCCTTCGGCAAAGGCGCTGTTGAGTGCCTTTGCCGTATCGGCCGTCAAGGTCAAAGCGATGTTTGACTCAGAGACAGTCCTAGTCTTGGGATCGGAGGAGACAAGGCCCGGGGCGATGCCAAAGACTCCGACTCGCCCCAGTTTGCCGGGGAAGGCGGGGGTCGGCTCAAGGTCCACCTCGGCGCTGTCTGACCTGGCGCCGAGATCTGCCCAAAGTTCCTGCCAGAAGACCTGACCGCCGCCGAGTTGCAGCAGTTCGACCGTGCCGGCGGTTCGCAGAGTCCCTTCGGAGGCGTTGGGAGCGATCGCTCCCCCGATCGCGATCGGGAAGGTGAAGGTGGGACCGACGTGTTCGGCGGGGAAGATCGGGTTGAGCGAGACGAAGCGCGATTCGAGCTTGGCGACGAAGGCCGGGGCGAAGATAAGGGTCGCCTTGTTTTGTTCGAGGATCGTGACGAGCTTGGGCAGCGGCTTGGAGACGAGGGTGCCGAGCAGCTGTCCTGGGGCGAAGGGGATCTGGGGACGGAGCTTCTTGTTGAGCCGGGTGGCGGCCTTGGCGCTTAGCTTCAGCTGCTTGGCGCTGAAGGCAGAGCCGAAGCCTTCTCGCTTGGAGGAGATCTTCGAAGAAGTGGCGACCTTGAGCTGGCTTCCTCCCACCTTGGCCACCAACGGGGAGTGCTTGGTCTTTACCGTGATCTCTCTGAGCGGGACCTTGCCTCCTTTGCCTTCGAAGGCCAAGGTGCCTTCGGAGTCGATCTCGCCCTTGCCGGTGGTTGGGTCGAGGTTGCCTTGGAAGACCGGCAGGGTGAAGGTGGTGCCCTTGCGCTTGGCGCCCAATGAGGGGCTGAGCTTGATCTGGTCCCTGGTCAGGAAGGAGGCGAAGGAGGGATCTAGGGTCAGCTTGGTGGTTCCGCCCTGCAAGGGGTCGTAGGCGGCGTTTGCCGCAGGGGCGAGCAGAGCCCCCACGATCAGCAAGGCAAGAAAGCCCGAGCTCAGTCCTCTTCTCATCCCCTGCCCCCTCATTCCTGGACACCGCAGGTCTTGTTGACGGTGACGCCGAGCGGTTTTCGCCCGGCGAAATGGAATTCGGCGTAGGCGAGCGGGAAGGAGGCTCGCTTTGCCCGCCCCGGGGCCGGACAGGCGGCGTTGAAGTAGGAGAGATGGTGGCCCTTGTAGCTGTATTTGCGCTTCAGCGTCAGCTTGATCCGGTCCAGGTAGCCCCAGTCGCCCAGGGCCTGGGGAAGGGAGGCGCTCAGTTCGGTGCCGTAGGGGCCGCTTGAGACCTTCTTGATCGCAAAGGGGATGACGAAGGACGAGTTGAAGGGATGGGAGGTGTAGATGTGGGTGAGGATCACCGGGCGGCCGTTCTTTCTGCCGTTGAAGATCAAAAGCCTTCCCTGGGTTCTGTAGGCGCCCTGGTCTGGGAGGACGATGTTTGCCCAGAACTGGCCGGAGCCGATCAATGCATCGCCGCACTGGGAGAGGGCGCGCTGGGTGGTGGCGGGCTGGATGCGAGGCACTTCGCAGAGCGGCAGGCCCTGGGACTGCAGCAGGCCGTGGCGGTTCACCCGCACGGAGAGGCGCCGCAGCTGGGGTGGCACGCCGCCCGCGGAGCTTTCCAGGTGCCCGGCGACGAAGACGGCGATCGGGGCCGGGGTCTTTCTGGGGAGCTTGTAGGGCTTCAGTTGGGCCAGGGCGCTTATGCGCAGGCCTTCTGATTGCACCGTCACCGCCGGCGCCGATGCGCAGGCGCACAGCGCCAGGGCCGCGACTGCTGTCGCGACCCTCCCCCGCCTGCCCATGCCTAAAGGACGGCCCGCATCAGCGTGCCGTCCTCTTTTGCTTCGCCTTCTTCTTGCCCTTGGCGCTGCACTTCACTTTCAGCGCCGAGCCGTAGTTGGCTTCCTTGCCGTTTTGGCCGGTGAGCTCGACCTTGGCCTTATGGGTGTCCTTGCAGAGGTTGGTGCTGTTTTCAAACAGCCCCTTCTTGGCTCCCTTGAAGGAGAACGAGGCCCATTCGACCGGGGCGTCGGGAACGGTTTCGAAGGTGGTCCTCAGCTGTCCTTTGACCGAGTCGACGTGGCCAACGAGGTGGACGTCGATCTG
The DNA here is from genome assembly GCA_963702705.1 of uncultured Solirubrobacterales bacterium. Taxonomy (GTDB): domain Bacteria; phylum Actinomycetota; class Thermoleophilia; order Solirubrobacterales; family 70-9; genus VRUE01. The sequence continues at coordinate 288,875 of CAVPDR010000007.1, read as the reverse complement.
CTGGCCTCGCAACGAAGCGACGACATCGGGCAGTTCGTGTTCGGAGGAGCGCAGGAAGACCGGGCCTTCGAGCGGATCGGCGAGGATCGGGCTCTTGGCCCGCGCCCAACCGTAGATCGATCCGGCGGGACAGGCCTCGCCGTTGCCGCCAGCCGCTTTGAACTGCACCCTGGTGCAGATCGTGTTGAAGTGGGCGTTTGCGATGAACTCCGAACGGGGCAGGGTGACCCTGGCTTTGGCGATCCCCGCTTCGCCGAAGCCGTTCATGCGCAGGAAGGCCTTCAGCGCCGGGTGGGCGCCTCGCTTGGTGCCGCCGATCAGCTGCAGGCTGAGCTTCGGCGCGAAGGGCAGCGCGGCGCAATCCGCCGCCTGGAAGGGCGAGGTGACCGTGAGCGGGTTGTCGTCGGCGGGCGAGACGACGTCGAGACCCGAGCCGAGCACGGTGGCCGCAGTCGAGGTCGGCTTGCAGGAGGTCGGGTTGTAGGTGAAGTTGGGGCGGTCGGTGTAGGCGCGGACGTCCCGCAGGTGCAGGACGGCGCCCTTGACGATGTGCGGAATCGGATCGGAGCCGGTGGAGTCGAGGAAGACTTCGCCGGTTTCGGGGTTGACGTCGATCGCCAGGCGCACCACCACGGTGCCGATGTCAAAGGGCCCGACCACGCCGGCGGTGATCGACACCAGCGATACCGGACGGCCGTGGTAGGGGCCGGCCAGGTAGATCTTGCCGGGGGCATAGGCGAGGACCTGGCCCACTCCCGCGCCGGCCAGGGTGCGGCCCACCTGGCTGGTGGCGGGGCAGGAGGGATCGTCGAGCTCTTCCTGTCCTCCGTGCGGGCCCGTCCTGGAGATCGCCCGCGCGATTGCCGCGTCCGAACAGGTGGCGACCCCCGCCAGCTTGCCCGCCACTCCGGGCGGCAGCTTGATCGAGAAGTTGGTCAGCTCCTGTTCGCCGTCCTTCCTGGTGATCCTCACGTTGAAGGGGCTGAAGGAGCCGGCGGCGTTGTTGGTCGTGCCGGCCAAGAGATCGGGGTGGAAGGGCGACGCGCCGCCGGCGGGGCAGGCGCCGCCGTCGACCCCGCGCTCGACCGTGAAGGTCGAGCTGCGGCTGACGATCTCCTCCGGACTCGGGCTCTCGGGGTCCTGCGCCGACCAGGGCGTGAAGCGGGCCAGAATGTCGTAGTTCCCGCAGGCGGGCGGGGTGACGAGCGGCGCGCGGGCGCCGGGCCGGAAGCGGAAGCTGAAGGAGCTGTAGGGGAGCTGGGGCAGCTGGTCGAAGGTGGTTGTGATCCGGCCCGTGCTCGGGTCGAGATCGACCTTGCCGGCCTGCTTGACCAGGATGCCGCGCTCGGGAATCCGAGCGACCATGTAGAGGGAGACGAGCGAGTCGAAGGGGTTGTCGTAGGGGGTCGCGACGTAGACGGCGCCGCGGGCTTCCTCTTTCAGCAGCGGCGTCGACACCTTCACCTCGGCCAGCTTGGAGGCCTCCGGGCAACCGGCGCCGGAGCTCGAGTTGACCTTCTCGGCCGCGAACTGAGCGGGCGAGCAGGTGGCGAGGCCTTCGGCCTGGGAGGGATTGATCGTCATCCCCTCGGGCAGGGTCACTTCGACCTTCTTCGCCTGCCCTTCGGCGATGCCGTCCTTGTTGGAGAGGCCGAAGTTCGGCATGGTCAACTTGAAGTCGAGTCCGCTGGGATTCTGGGCGAGCTTGGTGGTGGGCGCCGATTCGACCGTTGGGTCGAAGGGAACGCTGTTGCAGCCAAGGAGGGGATCGCCGCTGTCGGAGGCGGAGGCGACCTCGGAGCCGAGCGGCACGTTCCAGCGTTCCAGCGAGAGGCCGAACTCGAGGGGGGCGGCGCACTGCACCGGCATCCGCAGGAACGCCGATTCGCCGAGGCTCGGGGGCCGTTCGCATGGCCCGGAAGGGAGGAAGTAGACGCAGCCCCAACCGCGCGAATTGTCGTGGCGGGGATCGCCGGGCGTGCCCCAGAAGGTTGTAGTGGCAGAGAGGAACTGGGCGACCTGGCTGATGTTGCTGACGCGCGCGGCGATGCGGTAGTCGTCGGCGGGGTCGACTTCGGTGTTGATCAGCACAGGCACCCCGGCGGCGACGAAGCCGAAGCGCGCGGGTTCGCCGAAGACGGGAGAGAGATTGAAGACCGGCACCGCAAGGCGAATAAAGCCCAAATTCGCACTTTCGACGACGGTGACCGAGGTGACACCGATGACGGTGGCGTCGGGGCAGGTGTTGGTGGCCAAGCCGCGGGGAAGGAAGGAGGTCATCTCGCACTGGGGCACGGCGGCGGCGTTGCCGACCAGGCCGGCGGGCAGGGGGAAGCGCAGGTTGCGCGGCATGCCCGGCGGATCGGTGGCCATGTTCCGCGCGCGGACATTGATGGAGTGAGGTACCGGGTGAACCGCTCCGGCGTTGAGCTGGAGGGTGTTGGTGAACTGAAAGGGATGGCTACCCGCCCGTGTGACCTCGCCGCCCCCCTCTTCTTCGGCCAGCGAGGAGAACTTTTCGATTCCGAAGGGCACCGGCTCGTCGCTGACTTCGATGCTCTGCTCGGCGGCATCCGCGGCCGCGTTTCCGCCCGAGACCGTCACTTTCCCGGGAGCTCCGGCGACGGGGGGGCTGCCCTCGAGGACGGTGAGGACTTCGACTTCGATCGCTTCGTAAGGAGGCATTTCCCCTTCGTAGGTGCAGGCGACTTGATCGGTGGCTTTGATCACGCAGCCGACCGGCCCGTAATTGTCAAACCCCCCGGCGAGCGCTTCGACTCCGACGGCGATCGCGCCCTCGGGCAGCTGGTCTGTGATCGTCACCGGCGTCCCGGTGCCGTCGACCGGAGCGTCGCCGAGGTTGGTCAGGATGAGGACAAGGCGTCCGCTGGCCTCGCTCAGCACCGTCGAGCCGACGTCTTCTCCGAGCGCGCCGAAACCTTCGTAATCGATCGCGGAGACCTCAACCGGAGGCCCCCAGGGGGATTCGATCTGAAACGGCGCCGTGCCCGCTGGGCCGCCTGTAACCTGAACTTCACCGGCGCCGTAGACGCCTTCGAGGACTTTCTTGAGTTGGGCCGCGGTGTTGATCGCCGATAGTCCGGTTTCTTTTTCGCAGACTTTCGTCGCGGGCGGGCCGCTGAGAGAGGCCAGGGTTCCGCTGCCCAGGCAGGCGATGACTTTGCCGCCTACTTCGACCTTGGCGGCGAAGATCAGGCCTTTGTAGCGTTTCCCGGTCACTTCCTGGGTCTCCGTGGCATCGGCCGGTTCCCACATCTTGGTCGGGCGGGAGCCGGTCAGCACCTGCCACCACGGCTCCGCCGCCGAGGCAGAAGCGATGGGCAGTACGGCGAGCAGGAGCAGCCCGACGGCGACCACCAGCGTGGCGAGGGCGGGAAGGCGCTTCGGCATCATCTTGGTCTCCTCGAGAAGGTGTGCTGAGAGTTGCGGGGGTCGGGTCGCGGGGCTCATCGGCTCACCCTCCCGGCGCGGGCTGGGCGCTTGTGCTTCTTCGGCTGGCACCGCGTGTGGCCGTGGCGCCGCAGGGATCGCTTGCCCTTCGGGCAGCGCGTTCTTGCTGCGGGCGGGGGCGGGTTGCCCGGGCCGCGGTAGGCGGCGCTCGCCGGGGTGGAATCGTCGGGGGCCCGCGCGGGAGGCTGGCAGTCTTCGCCGAGGCATTCCGGATTCGCCGGCCGCGTCGCCGCCACGCCCCCCACGCGGGCGTCGTAGATGTCGACCTCGCTGTCTTCGTCGAGCACCGAGAGCCTGCCGGAGCTGAAGAAGAAGGCGTCATCGCCCGTCTCGCCGGCATCGAAGAACGCGGCTTCGTCTTCGGCGGTTCCCGAGGAGAGCAGCGAGACGCAGCCGCCCGCCGAGCGGGAGAGCGAGGCGCTGCCGGAGGTGGGGAGGCAGTCCCCCACCCCCACGGGCTCGTACTGGTAGACGTCCCACTGCCCGTTGGAGTCGGCCGGCACGAGCGCGTCGACCGTGTTGAAGAAGACGCGCCCGTTGGCGAGCACCGCCCGGGGGCGGTAGAGGGAGATGCCCTTGATAGTCATCGAGGTGGCCAGTGGCAGCGCTGCCGCGAGCCGCCGGCCATTCAGGAGACCGCTCGGATTGACCAGCGACGCGGTTTCTGGCGCGATGACGCTGTGCGGCCTCGCCCCGGTCGGGTTGCAGGAGACGCAGTCGAGGCGGTCAGCGACGGCGTCATAGCGGAAGAGCTCCTGCGCCGGCTGGCCGGTGGCCGCGTCGCGGTTTTCGAATCCGGTGAGGCTGCGCGCGGACATGAAGGCGAGGTAGCGACCGCCAGGCGAGGCGGCGGCGCCGAGGTCGGCCACCGAAGGTTCGGCCGACCCGCCCCAGTCGGCTTCGTCCTGGCTCGAAGAGCGTGGCGATGAAGCGAACCCCCTCGCCCTCTCGCCAGAGGTAGAGGTTCGGCTCGCCGGAATCGGCGGCGTCTCCGAGCTGGTTGGGTGCTTCGTCGAGGACGCCTCTCGCGACGAAGTACACGGACTTGCCGTCTTCGCTCACCGCCGACGCCATTCCCTGCACTTCCGCGTTTTCACCGCCGGTGACGGGCACGCTGATGTCGGTCAGCGTCGCGCAACCGGCGGCGATGCTGCCCGGCGGCAGCTCGCAGCGATAGAGATCGGAACCTTTGGCGCCGGCGTCTTCGGTCAGCTGCTCGGAACCGGTGAAGAAGACCACGCTGCCATCCGCGCTCGCTCCCTGGAAGAGCGGCCCCGCCGCGCCGGCACCCCCACCGCTCTGGACCACGTCGAGCCGCGCCGTTTCCCCGGCCTCGGTGTCGCGGACATACAGAGCCGTTTGAATACCGGCGCTTCCGGCGCTCCAGAAGACCCGCGAGCCGTCTGCGGAGATCGCCCCGCGCACCGAGCTGCGCCCCGAACCAACCTGCTCCGCCCTGACGAGGGCACCGCCTTCTGCGGCCGGCAGCACGCTGAGCGGCTTGATATGTCCGTTTGACCACTCGTAGATGGTCGAACCGGAGACCGCCGCGCCTTCGACCAGCGGCACTTTGGACTTGAGGGCAAGATATCGGAGGTCGGGGCTGGCGCCGATCGTTTCCACGTCGCCGACGTAGGCGCTGCCGCCAAACACGGTTCCGGGCGGCACGTTGGCGAAGGGTTCTTTGCCGGTGACCAGCGGGGTGTAGGCGGCGGGGTCGGTGTTCCGGCGCAGATAGGGCGTCCGTTCGGAGGCTTCGGCCGAGAGAAGCGTGCGACTCGGTGGCGAGACCAGCGCTTCGGAGAGGTCGGCGCTGAAGAGCTTGTATTCGGTGCCGTTGCCGGGCGGCGAACCTCCCGGGCGGTCACTGGGAGGGGTGATGTCCCGGGAGTGCCAGGAGCCGTTCGCTTCGCGGCGCGCCAGGCTCATCGACACGTCGGGGATGCGGTTTCCTTCCGGGTCGGCCTCGGGCGAGAGCTTGCTCGGATAGGCGAGGCCGTCGCCGCCGGCGTCGGCCTGGAGCAGCCATTCCCCTCCACCGAAGAGCCTCGCCCCGTGCTTGTCGGGCGGCGAGACCATCTCCCACACACGGTGGTCGGGGAGCTGGAAGCCGAGGCCGCCGAACTGGGTGGTGAAGGTGCGATCGGCGCCGTGGGCGTTGAAGGTGACGCCGTTGCGTTCGTTGCGGCCGGCGAAACGGTAGTGGTAGGTGGTGGAGGCCTGCAGCCCGGTCAGAGTGGCCTGGCGCAGGACGGGGCCGACTCCATCGCCGAGATTGGCGAGGGGGACTACGTGACCGTAGCTTTCGTCGGTGCCGTATTCGAGCCAGGCTTCGCTTTCGAGGCCGAGTGGGTTGATTTCGCCATGCAGGAGGGCGCTGTGGGCGCTGACGTCGCTCGCCCACTGGGCGGCGAACACCAGCACCGGTGGCGTAGTGAAGGTCCGGTCTTCGCCCTGTGCGGTGCATTCCTGGGCCGGTTCGGACGGGTTGCAGTGGTTCGTGGCCACGACACGGAAGTGGTAGGTCGTCTCGGGCGCCAGACCCGCGATCGGTGCCTCGACTTCTTCTTCTCCGAACTCGCTGCCGGGAAGGGTCGCGGTCGGGGTGCTCTGGCCGTAGCTTTCGTCGGTCCCGTATTCGAAGCGGTAAGTGGTTCCCTCGCCCTCAGGGTTGATGGTGGCGGTGAGGGTGGCGACGGTCGGGAGGATGTTCTCGACGCCCTGTTCGGAGACGAGCGGGCCAGGGTCGGGCAAGGGAAAGGCCTGGACGGCGCTTTCGGATTCGCCCCCTGCCGAGCTGGCGACGTAGAGCCTGCCGGCAGCCGGGTCGACCGCGAGAGCGTTGCTTCCGAAGTAGCGGTCTCGCGCGGGTGCGCCGATCACCTGACCGGACCCGAACTGCGATACTTGCTCGCCGGTCGGATCGAGCACCGCAAAGTGATATCTCCCTTGTGCGTCGCCGATATAGAGGTTGTCCGCCGGATCGAGCGTCAGCGTTTCGGGGCCGCCGCTGTAGATGGTTTCGAGCAGGGCGCCAGAAGGATTGCGCTTCTCGACGGTGCCCGGGGCACCGTTTGTCACGGTGGAAACCGAGCAGCTGCCGCCGCTGGGGGAGGTGCAGGTGAGCTGGCCAACGTCCTGGTAAAGAAGCCGGTTTTTGAACCCGACCCCTGCATAGGTTTCTCCGTCGTAGAATTGTGTGATGCCGATCGCGTCACCGCACTTTTCCTTCAGCGCCTGTGAGGCCAAAGCATCAAACTGCAAATGTTCGCTTAGGTAAGTAATTGGACCTGTTTTCGAGGCAGAGCAACTGGGCGGCAGGTTGCCGAGGACGAAGGTGTCGGCTTCGGTGCCGGCTTCGGGGTCGGCTCCGGCGAGGCCTTTAAGGCCGATACGTTGTGTCTCTCTTGTCCCCGGCCTGACGACATAGAAGTCACCGGCGGAGTCAACGGCGAGCGACTGGGTTTCGCCGGCGCCGCTAAGCGGTACATCGGGGCCGAAAGCTCCGCCGGGCTCGATCGCGACAAGGCGTTCGGTGCCGCCCGCTTCGCTCACCCAGACCCGGCCGGCGTTCGGGCCGGAGTCCTCGATCGCCAGGGCAGCGGCGTAGCGGAACTCACCGGGACCAGTTCCTGCGACGCCCCTCACACAAGTGTCGCCGCTGGCGGCGGTGCAGATGCTCTTTTCAGCCTGGGTGGCGGCGCCGCCGAGGGCCACCTTGGTCTGGTTGACGTCGCGGCCGACGGTGAAGAGGAAGGCGCCGGAAGAAGTGTACTTACTCACCCGCTCCCATTCGGTGGCGTAAACGGCTCCACTTGACTGATCGACGGCGACGGCCGTCGGAAAGACTGAATCTCCTGGTCCGCCGCTTCCACCATGGAAGAGGCCAGCAAAACATTGAACGGTGGGCGGCGAGGCCTGCGGCCCGCAGGTCTGCAGGACCGGGGTGGTGCCGTCGGCGACCCCGTAGCCCCAGGCAAGGAGAAAGTCACCGTGGGCGTCGAACTTGGCGATGCGGCTGTTGGCGTCATTGGCAACGTAGAGGTCGCCACTCGCGCGGTCGACCGCGACGCTGCCAGGCCCATCCACCTGACCCGCCCCCTGGCCGTAGGCGGCGATCGTTTCGGGAGCGGCGGCCTGGGCCGCTCCCGCGAGGACGGCGAAAAGTAGCGCGAACGCAACCGCGCAGACACTCGCCCGCCGGCTGAATTTGAGGCTTGCGAAGCCTCCACGAAAATGACGGCTCCTACGATCCCCCACCGTTTCCACTCTCCCTCACTCTCCCTTTCCCTCGTGCCACCCTGAAGTGGCGCGGGTCGTGTTCAAAGAACGGCGCATCAGCGCGCGGCCCTCTTTTGCTTTGCCTTCTTGTGCTTGCCGCACTTCACCTTCACCGCGGGCTTGTAGTTGTGCCTCTTGCCGTTTTGCCCGGTGAAGCGCACGTCGGCGCGGTTCTTTTGCGCGCAGAGGTTGGTGCTGTTTTCAAACAGCCCCTTCTTGCCGCCCTTGAAGTTGAACGATGCCCATTCGACTGGTGCGTCGGGGACGGTTTCGAAGGTGTTTCTGAGCTGGCCTTTGACCGAGTCGACGTGGCCGACCAGGTGGACGTTGATCTCCTGGCCCCTGAGCGAGGCGACGACGTCGGGCAGTTCGTGTTCTGAGGAGCGCAGGAAGACCGGGCCTTCCAGGGGGTCGGAGAGGATCGGCGACTTGGCCCGCGCCCAGCCGTAGATCGATCCCGCCGGGCAGGCTTCGCCGTTGCCGCCCTGTTCTTTGAACTGCACGCGGGTGCAGATCGTGTTGAAGTGGGCGTTGGCGATGAACTCGCTCCTGGGCAGGGTGACCTGGGCTTTGGCGATTCCCGCTTCGCCGATCCCGTTCATCCGCAGGAAGGCCTTCAGCGCCGGGTAGCCCCCGCGCCTGGTGCCTCCGCTGAGGCGCAGGCTGAGCTTCGGCGCGAAGGGCAGCGCCGCGCAGTCGGCCGCCTGGAAGGGCGAGGTGACGGTGAGCGGGTTGTCGTCTGCTTCAGAGGCGAAGTCAAGGCCCGCGCCCAGGACCGTGGAGGCGGTCGAGGTCGGGGTGCAGTCGGTCGGGTTGAGGGTGAATTCGGGCTTGTCGACGTAGGCGCGGATGTCGCGCAGGCGCACCGGTATGCCTTGGATGATGTGGGGGATCGGGTCCGAGCCGGTGGAGTCGATGAAGACTTCCCCGGTTTCGGGGTTGACCTGCAGCGCCTCGCGGATCACCACGGTGCCGAGGTCGAAGGGGCCGGCCTTGGCCGCCGTGATCGCGACTATGGAGAGCGGTGAGCCGCGGTAGGGGCCGGCGAGGTAGATCTTGCCGGGGACGTAGGTGAGGACCTGGCCCACTCCGGCCCCGGCCAGGGAGGTGCCGATCTCGGAGGCCGCCGGGCAGGAGGGCGAGTTGATCTCTTCTTCGCCGCCGTGGATGCCCTTGCGGGCGGTTGCCTGGGCGATGCCCGACTCCGGGCAGAAGGGCACCCCGGCGAGCTTTGCCACCAGGCCCGGTGGCAGCTTGATCGAGAAGTGGGTGATCTCCTGTTCGGAGTCGGTGCGGGTGAGGTGCAGGTAGAAGGGGGAGTACTGCCCGGCGTTGAGCACGAGGCTCGTCGCCTTCAGCCCCGGCCGAAACGGCGGCAGCCCCCCGCTCGGGCAGGGGCCGTGGTCGGGCCCGCTTTCGACCTTGAAGGTGCTGGTGCGCGAGACCACTTTGCCCGGCGCCGACCAGGGGGTGAAGTTGGCCACCACCGCGTAGCTGCCGCAGGCCGGGGGCGTCACCAGCGGCGCCCTGGCGCCTTCGCGGAAGCGCAGGCTGAAGGTGGCGACAGGCAGCTGGGGGATGTCGTCGAAGGTGGTGGTGAGCTGCCCGGTGCGGGGGTCGAGATCGACCCTGCCCGCCGCCTTGACCAGGACGCCGCGGTCGGGGATCTTGGCCACGAGGTAGAGGGCCAAAAGCGAGCCGAAGGGGTTCTCATAGGGCTTTGCCAAATACAGGGAGCCGACCGCGTCGCGGTCGAGCACCGGCGTGGTCGCGGTGAGCGAGCCGACCTTGGAGCTCTCCGGGCAGCCCTGGTTGGGTGGGCCGTTATAGGTCTCGCGGGCGAGGTCTGCTTGGGAGCAGACGCCGAAGCCCTCCGCGGCGGAGGGGTTGACGCTCATCCCCTCGGGCAGGATCACTTCGGCGCGCTTGACCTGCGAGCCCGAGTTCAGGTTGGGGAATTCAAGCCCCTTGGTCGGCAGCGAGAGGTCGAAGTCAAGCCCGGTGGGGCTGGTTGCCTGGGTCGTGGTCGGCCGGGCAGAGGCGTCGGGGTTGAATTCGAGCAGCTCACAGCCGCCCAGCTGCGGGAAGGGGGCGCTGATGCTCTTCACCTCGTCGGGGCGTTGGTAGCTGGTCGCGCTCACCGTGATCTGCTTTCCGGCGCTGCACTCGGTCGGGTTGGTGAAGAAGGGGACCTGCGGCTGGTTTGACTTGCGCCCGCCGGGAGGCAGGGTGCCCGCGAAGGCTTCCTGGGGGGTGAGGCGCAGTTCGTCGTGGGCCGGGGCCGCCGGGACCCCCCAGAAGGTGGTTTCGGCGGCGACCGGTTCGGCCGCCGAGGAGGCCCCTTCCACCGCCGCCACCAGGGTGTCGTCGGCGGGGTCCAGGCGCACGTTGATCAGGGTCGGGTAGAGGCCGGCGAAGAAGCCGAAGCGCGCGGCGACGTCCCCGCCGGGGGCCTGCATGTTGTAGATCGGCTCGATCAGGGTGCCGTTGACGGTGCCGGCGAGGGTGATGCGGGTGATGCCGACCTGGGCGTCCTGGGGGCATTTGCTTTCTTCGGGCGTCGCGCCGAACTGCTCGAGCGTGCACTGGGGGAAGGCCTGCGGGTTGCCGGCGATGCCCGCCGGCAGCTTGACCACCACATCGCGGGTGAAGGCGTAGGGCTTGGCGGGGACTTCTTTGGTCGCGCTCAGCTCAAAGGCGGTGGTGAAGTCGGCGTGGGCGCCGGCCTGGGTGCTGCTCAGCGAGCTCGAGGCAGATTCGATCGCGTAGAGGCTGAAGTCTTTGTCGGCGCTCGCCGTCGCCCCGCCGAGCAGGGCGGCGAAGAGCACAGCGCAGGCGAGGGCGATGTGTGTGGGCTGCCTCATCGGCCTGCCCCCTTTCCGTGGCCGGCGGCTCGGCGGTGGTGCCTGCTCACGCAGCGGGTCCGGCCGCCCCTGGCCTTGACCTTGCGCTTGCCCTTGGGGCAGGAGGCACGGGCCTTGGCCGGCGAGGTGGCGTTGCCGGGACCGCGGAGGACGGGTATGGGCTCGTCCGGCGCCACCGCAACCGGCTGGCAGGCTTCCCCCAGGCACTCCCCCGCGGCCTGGGAGGAGGCAAAGCCGCCACCCACCCGCGCGTCATAGATCGAGCGGGTGCTGCTGGGGTCTTCGCCGTTGAGCCGGTCCTCGCTTGAGAAGAAGACGTCGGCGCCGTCTGTGCTCTGGGCGTAGAGGTAGTTGTCGCGGGCGCTTTGGCCCGAGGAGATCAGGTAGACGCAGCCGTCGGAGCGGTTGCAGCTGCCCACTCCTTGGGCCTCCCACTCATAGACGTCCCGCACGCCGTCGGTGTCGGCGGAGACAAGCGCTTCGCTGGACTCGAAGAAGGCGCGCTTGCCGTCGGGGCTGAGGTTGTGGACGAAGGCGCTGGGGGTAAGGGGCGCCGACGAGAGGTAATCGATGGCCAAATGCTCCAGACTGCTGCCGCCGCCCGCCGCCGCCCCGGTCGGCACGCAGGAGATGCACTGCAGGCGGTCTGTGCCGCTGTCATAGCGAAAGACCTGAGTGAATTCCCCCGGGTCGTAACCGGTCAGGCCGGCGCGCGACTGGAACAGCAGCACCGAGCCGTCGGGGTTCAGGCGCGAGGGGTCCTTGGCCGGTTGGGTAGCGAGCACATCGGTCCACAAGCCAAGGCCGTCGGCAGTCCCTTCTTGTTCCCCTTCCACGTCGCGGCCCGTGAGCGTCCCGATGAAGCCGATCGCCCCTTCCTCGGAGAGGTAGAGGTTCTGTGCGAAGGCCGAGAGCGGCTGCGAGCCGGTGGCGGCGGCTTCCTTGGAGAGGGTCAGGGCCTGCGTGCCTGCGTCGATCGCGGTGATAACGGTCCCGGCCGGGATGCCGGTGCCGGTGATGCTCATCCCCACCCGGAAGGTGCCAGCGCCGGTGGAGACGTCGGTCACTGTCCTGGAGCCGGCGACCAGCGCGGTCGAGCCCGACTGGGTGGCGGCGTTCGAGAGGGTCAGGGTGTTCGGGCCGACCGACTGGATCGTCGTCGCAGCGGGGATGCCGTTGCCGGTGATCCGCATGCCTTTGTCGAAGACACCTGCCGAGGTCGAGAGGCCGGTGACCTTCGTGGAGTTGGCGGTCAAGGCGCTCGGACCCGACTGGGTGGCGGGCTGGGAGAGGATCAGGGTGTTCGGTTCGATGGCTTTGATCGTCGTTCCGGAGGGGATGCCGGCACCGGTGACCTGCATGCCGCGCTGGAAGGTCCCTTCTTCGGTCAGGACGCCGGTGACATGGGTCCATTCAGAGGTCAGGGTGCCGGTTCCCTTGGCCGCCGCGAGAGTGCCGCTGCCTTCGGCGCCGAGGATGCCCTGGCCGCTCGCCGGGGGAACGGGAGCGTCGCCCTGGGGATTGGCTCCCCCGATCACGCTCGGCGAGACGAAGTAGGCGCGGGCGCCTTCTTCGGCGACGTTGACCGGGGTGACGTCGCCGGTGGTGCTGAAGTCGATGACTTCTTCGGAACCGGTGTCAAAGGCTTTGAGGTCGCCGCCTTCGACATAGAAGACGCGGTCGCCGCCTTCGGAGACGCCGGCGAAGGTGACGCCGGTGCCGATTTCGTAGGTCGCTTCGTTGCCGAGGCGCAGGTAGAGCTTGTTGGCAAGTTCGAAGGCGATGCCCTCGCCGTCGGGGGAAGCACCCACGTAGGCGGCGTTCTGGCCCGCGGCGGGGGTGACCTCCCCCGGCAGCAGCGAGACGACGTGGGTGACTTCGTCGGAGGTACGGTCATAGACCGCCCGGGTGCCGGTTGGCGGCGCGTTCGGCTCGAGCTGGATCGGGACACCTGAGCCGATCTGGATCGTTTCCCAGACGATGTGGCTGCCGTCCTCGGTGATCAGCCTGCCCTTTGCCCGCGGGTCGGTGCCGAGACTGCCGCGGCCGATCAGCTCCGAGTGCCCGTCGGGGTAGCGAAGGTACTCGGTGTCGATTTTGTCGATCACCCGCGGCCCTTCAAGGCGCGCGGTCCAGAACGAGTAGCCTTGGTCGGGGGAGCTGCTGCCCGGAAGTGCAGCCGTCGCTTCGTCTCCTGAGGGGCCTACCAACGCACTGCTCCAGCCCGACGGATTCCGCGTAGCCAAATAGGGATCTCCGTCGAAACCCCCGATTCCTGAGCCTCCAGGCAGGGAGCCGCCTACGACTTTGAACCCGACGGCGTCGCCGCTGGAAGAAGACTCGACCGTCGGAAACACGTTGCCGACGAATGGTCCTCCCTTCGGCGCCCGTCCGTTGGTTTCGGGCGGCGTCACCAGCTCATAGGCGCGGCAGTCGGGCAGCCGGGCCGAGGCGCCGCTGCGCAGCACCTGGTTGGGGCAGGAGCCCGGCGAGGTGGCGTCCTCATAGGTGGCGAAGGCGCCTTCGCTGTCGGCGCCCTGGGCGGCTTCGCCGAGGCCGTTCTCGGCGACGGCGCGGAAGCGGTAGCTCTGGCCGGGGAGGAGCCCGCCGGCGTGGGCGCTGACTTCACTGGCCAGGCTCCCCGCGGGGATCGTGCCTTGGCCCACCGTGGTGGCGCCTTGGAACCCTTCGGCTTCAAAGCTCGCCTGCGTGGTGAGCTCGAAGGCGTATTCGGTGTCCTGGCCGCCGGGGAGGATCCGCGCTCGCAGCTCGGCTTCCACTTCCCCGATCGCGCCGCTGGAGACCGCTTCGATCACCGGTTGGGTCTGCGCGGGCGGGTGGAAGGCGATCGCCCGGCCGGCGGCTTCGAGCACCGGGACGAAGAGGTCGTGGCGGTTGCAGGCCTGCCCGGCGGGGACGCTCACCGCTTTGGGGTCGGGGTAACCGCAGGGCCCGGCGAGCGGAGAGCGTTTGCCGTTTGAGACGGCGATCTGGATCGCGATGTTGGTGGTGAATTTGCTCGATTTCAGCTGCGAGAGATATTCGTAGCCTTCGCCGAACCGGTAGACGGTCTTCGCCGGTGGGATGTCGGCGACGAAGAAGTCACCGCTCACTTCGTCGACCGCAAGACCCATCTGGGCGAAGAGGGCGGCGAATTTGGTGGGCGCCGGTTCGGTCGGGACTTCGTAAATTTCTTCCAGCAGGTTGTAGGGGTCGTCGGCTTCGAAGACCTTGACCCCGCATCCGGTGATATTCCCTTCCTCGCAAGAGGTCACGTACATGCGCCGACGCTGGCTGTCGACCGCGATCGCTTCGACCCATTCACCGACGAGCCCGACGACGTCGAACACGGCATTCGATTCTTCGGCGGAGCCATAGATGGTCACGCCGTTACCTTGAGCGACGTAGAGGCGATCGTTGGAGCGGTCGATGTCCAGAGCACCGACGAAGGAACCCGTCACGACCGTTACCGGCGGACCTCCGTAAGCGATGTCGCCCGCTTCGCCGTCGTATTTGGAGGGTTCGTAGCGGACGATTTTGCCGCTGTCTTCGAAGACGTAGAGGTTGCCTTTGCTGTCGACCGCGATGCTCTGGGCGTTGGGGGCGGCAACCTCGGTGATGAAGAAGCCTTCGTCGTCGAAGACGTCGACGTGCCCTTTGGCGTCATTGGTTTCGGCCCAGCTGGCGACGTACTCGTCGCCAAAGGAGTCGACCGCGATCGCCCTCGGGTAGTTGAAGCGTTCGGCCGGGCCGGCGGGGGGCGCCGGGTAGGCCGGGGGTTCGCCCACACAGCTCGGGTCGGGTATGGGGTCGAAGGCTTCGACTTTGCACTCACCCCGCAGCGAGAGGGTCGGGTCGAGTTCGTAGGCGGGGAGTTCGGCCGCCGAGGCGGGGGCGGCGAAGGCCAGGAGCGCGAGCGCGCAGGCGAGGGTCGTTGCGGGGCGGAAAATGCTCATCTGCTTCTCCTCTGTTTGCCGGGCCTCCCCTTCTGCCCCCCGCACTTCACCTTCACCGCGGGCTTGTAGTTGTGCCTCTTGCCGTTTTGCCCGGTGAAGCGCACGTCGGCGCGGTTTGCCTTGGCGCAGAGGTTGGTGCTGTTTTCAAACAGCCCCTTCTTGCCGCCCTTGAAGTTGAACGATGCCCATTCGACTGGTGCGTCGGGGACGGTTTCGAAGGTGTTTCGCAGCTGGCCTTTGACCGAGTCGACGTGGCCGACCAGGTGGACGTTGATCTCCTGGCCCCTGAGCGAGGCGACGACGTCGGGCAGTTCGTGTTCTGAGGAGCGCAGGAAGACCGGGCCTTCCAGTGGGTCGGAGAGGATCGGTGACTTGGCCCGCGCCCAGCCGTAGATCGATCCCGCCGGGCAGGCTTCGCCGTTGCCGCCCTGTTCTTTGAACTGCACGCGGGTGCAGATCGTGTTGAAGTGGGCGTTGGCGATGAACTCGCTCCTGGGCAGGGTGACCTGGGCTTTGGCGATTCCCGCTTCGCCGATCCCGTTCATCCGCAGGAAGGCCTTCAGCGCCGGGTAGCCCCCGCGCCTGGTGCCTCCGCTGAGGCGCAGGCTGAGCTTCGGCGCGAAGGGCAGCGCCGCGCAGTCGGCCGCCTGGAAGGGCGAGGTGACGGTGAGCGGGTTGTCGTCTGCTTCAGAGGCGAAGTCAAGGCCCGCGCCCAGGACCGTGGAGGCGGTCGAGGTCGGGGTGCAGTCGGTCGGGTTGAGGGTGAATTCGGGCTTGTCGACGTAGGCGCGGATGTCGCGCAGGCGCACCGGTATGCCTTGGATGATGTGGGGGATCGGGTCCGAGCCGGTGGAGTCGATGAAGACTTCCCCGGTTTCGGGGTTGACCTGCAGCGCCTCGCGGATCACCACGGTGCCGAGGTCGAAGGGGCCGGCCTTGGCCGCCGTGATCGCGACTATGGAGAGCGGTGAGCCGCGGTAGGGGCCGGCGAGGTAGATCTTGCCGGGGACGTAGGTGAGGACCTGGCCCACTCCGGCCCCGGCCAGGGAGGTGCCGATCTCGGAGGCCGCCGGGCAGGAGGGCGAGTTGATCTCTTCTTCGCCGCCGTGGATGCCCTTGCGGGCGGTTGCCTGGGCGATGCCCGACTCCGGGCAGAAGGGCACCCCGGCGAGCTTTGCCACCAGGCCCGGTGGCAGCTTGATCGAGAAGTGGGTGATCTCCTGTTCGGAGTCGGTGCGGGTGAGGTGCAGGTAGAAGGGGGAGTACTGCCCGGCGTTGAGCACGAGGCTCGTCGCCTTCAGCCCCGGCCGAAACGGCGGCAGCCCCCCGCTCGGGCAGGGGCCGTGGTCGGGGCCGCTTTCGACCTTGAAGGTGCTGGTGCGCGAGACCACTTTGCCCGGCGCCGACCAGGGGGTGAAGTTGGCCACCACCGCGTAGCTGCCGCAGGCCGGGGGCGTCACCAGCGGCGCCCTGGCGCCTTCGCGGAAGCGCAGGCTGAAGGTGGCGACAGGCAGCTGGGGGATGTCGTCGAAGGTGGTGGTGAGCTGCCCGGTGCGGGGGTCGAGATCGACCCTGCCCGCCGCCTTGACCAGGACGCCGCGGTCGGGGATCTTGGCCACGAGGTAGAGGGCCAAAAGCGAGCCGAAGGGGTTCTCATAGGGCTTTGCCAAATACAGGGAGCCGACCGCGTCGCGGTCGAGCACCGGCGTGGTCGCGGTGAGCGAGCCGACCTTGGAGCTCTCCGGGCAGCCCTGGTTGGGTGGGCCGTTATAGGTCTCGCGGGCGAGGTCTGCTTGGGAGCAGACGCCGAAGCCCTCCGCGGCGGAGGGGTTGACGCTCATCCCCTCGGGCAGGATCACTTCGGCGCGCTTGACCTGCGAGCCCGAGTTCAGGTTGGGGAATTCAAGCCCCTTGGTCGGCAGCGAGAGGTCGAAGTCAAGCCCGGTGGGGCTGGTTGCCTGGGTCGTGGTCGGCCGGGCAGAGGCGTCGGGGTTGAATTCGAGCAGCTCACAGCCGCCCAGCTGCGGGAAGGGGGCGCTGATGCTCTTCACCTCGTCGGGGCGTTGGTAGCTGGTCGCGCTCACCGTGATCTGCTTTCCGGCGCTGCACTCGGTCGGGTTGGTGAAGAAGGGGACCTGCGGCTGGTTTGACTTGCGCCCGCCGGGAGGCAGGGTGCCCGCGAAGGCTTCCTGGGGGGTGAGGCGCAGTTCGTCGTGGGCCGGGGCCGCCGGGACCCCCCAGAAGGTGGTTTCGGCGGCGACCGGTTCGGCCGCCGAGGAGGCCCCTTCCACCGCCGCCACCAGGGTGTCGTCGGCGGGGTCCAGGCGCACGTTGATCAGGGTCGGGTAGAGGCCGGCGAAGAAGCCGAAGCGCGCGGCGACGTCCCCGCCGGGGGCCTGCATGTTGTAGATCGGCTCGATCAGGGTGCCGTTGACGGTGCCGGCGAGGGTGATGCGGGTGATGCCGACCTGGGCGTCCTGGGGGCATTTGCTTTCTTCGGGCGTCGCGCCGAACTGCTCGAGCGTGCACTGGGGGAAGGCCTGCGGGTTGCCGGCGATGCCCGCCGGCAGCTTGACCACCACATCGCGGGTGAAGGCGTAGGGCTTGGCGGGGACTTCTTTGGTCGCGCTCAGCTCAAAGGCGGTGGTGAAGTCGGCGTGGGCGCCGGCCTGGGTGCTGCTCAGCGAGCTCGAGGCAGATTCGATCGCGTAGAGGCTGAAGTCTTTGTCGGCGCTCGCCGTCGCCCCGCCGAGCAGGGCGGCGAAGAGCATGGCCAGGCAGGCGAGGGCGATGCGTATGGGCTGCCTCATCGGCCTGCCCCCTTTCCGTGGCTGGCGGCTCGGCGGTGGTGCCTGCTCACGCAGCGGGTCCGGCCGCCCCTGGCCTTGACCTTGCGCTTGCCCTTGGGGCAGGAGGCACGGGCCTTGGCCGGCGAGGTGGCGTTGCCGGGACCGCGGAGGACGGGTATGGGCTCGTCCGGCGCCACCGCAACCGGCTGGCAGGCTTCCCCCAGGCACTCCCCCGCGGCCTGGGAGGAGGCAAAGCCGCCACCCACCCGCGCGTCATAGATCGAGCGGGTGCTGCTGGGGTCTTCGCCGTTGAGCCGGTCCTCGCTTGAGAAGAAGACGTCTCTACCGTCGGCGCTCTGGGCGTAGAGGTAGTTGTCGCGGGCGCTTTGGCCCGAGGAGATCAGGTAGACGCAGCCGCCCGTCCGCTCGCAGCTTCCCGCCCCCGCTTCCTCCCACTCATAGACGTCCCGCACGCCGTCGGTGTCGGTCGAGACCAGCGCTTCGCTGGACTCGAAGAAGACGCGCCTTCCGTCGGGGCTGAGGTTGTGGACGAAGGCGCTGGGGGTAAGGGGCGCCGGTGGAGTGGTTCCGAACACGTATCCCTCGAGGCTCGCGCCGCCCGCGGCAGGCGCCCCGGTCGGGATGCAGGAGACGCAGTCAAGGCGCCCGGCGCCGCTGTCGTAGCGGTAGACCTGGGGCGATTTGCCGGGCCCTTCATCGCCGGTAAGGCCGGCGCGCGACTGGAACAAGAGCACCGAGCCGTCGGGGTTCAGGCGCGAGGGGTCCTTGGCGGGTACGGTGCCCAGCACTTCGGTCCAAAGGCCGAGGCCGTCGCTGAACTTGGCTTCGAAAGGCGGGATTTCCCCTTCCACATCGCGATCGGTGACCGTCCCGATGAAGCTGATCGTCCCCTCCTCTGAGAGGTAGAGGTTCTGCGCGCCCGCTTGAGCGACATCTCCCTGTGGATTGGCGCCGCCGAGCACACTCGGGGAGACGAAGTAGGCGCGGGCGCCTCCTTCGGCGACGTTGACCGGGGTGACGTCGTCGCTGTTGCTGAAGTCGATGACTTCTTCTGAGCCGGTGTCGAAGGCCTTGAGGTCTCCGCCTTCGAGGTAGAAGATGCGCTGCCCGCCCGCGGAGACGCCGGCGAATTCGACGCCGCTGCCGATTTCATAGGTGGTCTGGTTGCCGAGGCGCAGGTAGAGGGTGGTGCCGATCGAGAAGGCGATGCCCTCGCCGTCGGGCGAGGCGCCGAGGTAGGCGGCGTTCTGACCCGCCGCCGGGGTGACGTCTCCCGGCAGTAGCGAGACCACATGGGTGACTTCGTCGGGGGTGCGGTCATAGACCGCCCGGGTGCCGGCCGGCGGGGCGTCTGGCTCGAGCTGGATCGGGAAGCCGGAGCCGAGCTGGATCGTCTGAAAGACAATGTGGCTGCCGTCCTCGGTGATCAGCTTTCCCGTCGCCCGCGGGTCGGTGCCGAGGCTGCCGCGGCCGATCAGCTCCGAGTGCCCGTCGGGGTAGCGGACGTATTCTGTGTCGATTTTGTCGATCACCAGCGGCCCTTCGATCCGAGCGGTCCAGAATGAGTAGCCCTGGTCGGGTGAGGTGCTGCCGGGGACCGCCACCGTCGCTTCGTCTCCTGTAGGGCCGGCCAGCGCGCTGTTCCAGCCCGAGGCCCCCCGGCTCGCGACGTAGGGGTCGCCGCTGAAGCTGCCCACTCCCGAGCCGCCCGGCAACGAGCCGCCTTCGATCTTGAACCAGAGCGCATCGCCCACGGGCGAGGACTCCACAGTCGGGAACAGGTTGCCGACGAAGCCGACAGACTTCGGCGCCCGCCCGTTGGTTTCGGGCGGCGTCACCAGCTCGTAGGTGCGGCAGTCGGGCAGCCGGGCCGAGGCGCCGCTGCGCAGCGCCTGGTTGGGGCAGGAGCCCGGCGAGGTGGCGTCCTCATAGGTGGTGAAGGCGCCTTCGCTGTTGGCGCCCTGCGCGGCTTCGCCGAGGGCGTTTTCGGCGACGGCGCGGAAGCGGTAGCTCTGGCCGGGGAGGAGCCCGCCGGCGTGGGCGCTGACTTCACTGGCCAGGCTCCCCGCGGGGATCGTGCCTTGGCCGACGGTGGTGGCGCCCGCGAACCCTTCGGCTTCAAAGCCCGCCTGGGTGATGATCTGCAGGGCGTATTCGGTGTCCTGGCCGCCGGGGAGGATCCGCGCTCGCAGCTCGGCTTCCACTTCCCCGATCGCGCCGCTGGAGACCGCTTCGATCACCGGTTGGGTCTGCGCGGGCGGGTGGAAGGCGATCGCCCGGCCGGCGGCTTCGAGCACCGGGACGAAGAGGTCGTGGCGGTTGCAGGCCTGCCCGGCGGGGACGCTCACCGCTTTGGGGTCGGGGTAACCGCAGGGCCCGGCGAGCGGAGAGCGTTTGCCGTTTGAGACGGCGATCTGGATCGAGCTGTTGGTCTGGAATTTGCTCGATTTGAACCGCGAGAGGAATTCGTAGTCTTCGTTGAACTGAAAGACCGTTTTCGCCGCCGAGATGTCGGCGACGAAGAAGTCGCCCGTTTTTTCGTCGACCGCAAGGCCCATCCGGGCGAAGGGGGCGGCGAATTTGGTGGGCGCCGGTTCGGTCGGGACTTCGTAAATTTCTTCCAGCAGGTTGTAGGGGTCGTCGGCTTCGAAGACCTTGACCCCGCATCCGGTGATATTCCCTTCCTCGCAAGAGGTCACGTACATGCGCCGACGCTGGCTGTCGACCGCGATCGCTTCGACCCATTCACCGACGAGCCCGACGACGTCGAACACGGCATTCGATTCTTCGGCGGAGCCATAGATGGTCACGCCGTTACCTTGAGCGACGTAGAGGCGATCGTTGGAGCGGTCGATGTCCAGAGCACCGACGAAGGAACCCGTCACGACCGTTACCGGCGGACCTCCGTAAGCGATGTCGCCCGCTTCGCCGTCGTATTTGGAGGGTTCGTAGCGGACGATTTTGCCGCTGTCTTCGAAGACGTAGAGGTTGCCTTTGCTGTCGACCGCGATGCTCTGGGCGTTGGGGGCGGCAACCTCGGTGATGAAGAAGCCTTCGTCGTCGAAGACGTCGACGTGCCCTTTGGCGTCATTGGTTTCGGCCCAGCTGGCGACGTACTCGTCGCCAAAGGAGTCGACCGCGATCGCCCTCGGGTAGTTGAAGCGTTCGGCCGGGCCGGCGGGGGGCGCCGGGTAGGCCGGGGGTTCGCCCACACAGCTCGGGTCGGGTATGGGGTCGAAGGCTTCGACTTTGCACTCACCCCGCAGCGAGAGGGTCGGGTCGAGTTCGTAGGCGGGGAGTTCGGCCGCCGAGGCGGGGGCGGCGAAGGCCAGGAGCGCGAGCGCGCAGGCGAGGGTCGTTGCGGGGCGGAAAATGCTCATCTGCTTCTCCTCTGTTTGCCGGGCCTCCCCTTCTGCCCCCCGCACTTCACCTTCACCGCGGGCTTGTAGTTGTGCCTCTTGCCGTTTTGCCCGGTGAAGCGCACGTCGGCGCGGTTTGCCTTGGCGCAGAGGTTGGTGCTGTTTTCAAACAGCCCCTTCTTGCCGCCCTTGAAGTTGAACGATGCCCATTCGACTGGTGCGTCGGGGACGGTTTCGAAGGTGTTTCGCAGCTGGCCTTTGACCGAGTCGACGTGGCCGACCAGGTGGACGTTGATCTCCTGGCCCCTGAGCGAGGCGACGACGTCGGGCAGTTCGTGTTCTGAGGAGCGCAGGAAGACCGGGCCTTCCAGTGGGTCGGAGAGGATCGGTGACTTGGCCCGCGCCCAGCCGTAGATCGATCCCGCCGGGCAGGCTTCGCCGTTGCCGCCCTGTTCTTTGAACTGCACGCGGGTGCAGATCGTGTTGAAGTGGGCGTTGGCGATGAACTCGCTCCTGGGCAGGGTGACCTGGGCTTTGGCGATTCCCGCTTCGCCGATCCCGTTCATCCGCAGGAAGGCCTTCAGCGCCGGGTAGCCCCCGCGCCTGGTGCCTCCGCTGAGGCGCAGGCTGAGCTTCGGCGCGAAGGGCAGCGCCGCGCAGTCGGCCGCCTGGAAGGGCGAGGTGACGGTGAGCGGGTTGTCGTCTGCTTCAGAGGCGAAGTCAAGGCCCGCGCCCAGGACCGTGGAGGCGGTCGAGGTCGGGGTGCAGTCGGTCGGGTTGAGGGTGAATTCGGGCTTGTCGACGTAGGCGCGGATGTCGCGCAGGCGCACCGGTATGCCTTGGATGATGTGGGGGATCGGGTCCGAGCCGGTGGAGTCGATGAAGACTTCCCCGGTTTCGGGGTTGACCTGCAGCGCCTCGCGGATCACCACGGTGCCGAGGTCGAAGGGGCCGGCCTTGGCCGCCGTGATCGCGACTATGGAGAGCGGTGAGCCGCGGTAGGGGCCGGCGAGGTAGATCTTGCCGGGGACGTAGGTGAGGACCTGGCCCACTCCGGCCCCGGCCAGGGAGGTGCCGATCTCGGAGGCCGCCGGGCAGGAGGGCGAGTTGATCTCTTCTTCGCCGCCGTGGATGCCCTTGCGGGCGGTTGCCTGGGCGATGCCCGACTCCGGGCAGAAGGGCACCCCGGCGAGCTTTGCCACCAGGCCCGGTGGCAGCTTGATCGAGAAGTGGGTGATCTCCTGTTCGGAGTCGGTGCGGGAGAGCTTTAGATCGAAGGGACTGAAGGTGCCGGCGGCGTTGTTGCGGGTGCCGGCGAGCAGCCCCGGCCGAAACGGCGGCAGCCCCCCGCTCGGGCAGGGGCCGTGGTCGGGGCCGCTTTCGACCTTGAAGGTGCTGGTGCGCGAGACCACTTTGCCCGGCGCCGACCAGGGGGTGAAGTTGGCCACCACCGCGTAGCTGCCGCAGGCCGAGGGTGTCACCAGCGGCGCCCTGGCGCCTTCGCGGAAGCGCAGGCTGAAGGTGGCCACCGGCAGCTGGGGGATGTCGTCGAAGGTGGTGGTGAGCTGCCCGGTGCGGGGGTCGAGATCGACCCTGCCCGCCGCCTTGACCAGGACGCCGCGGTCGGGGATCTTGGCCACGAGGTAGAGGGCCAAAAGCGAGCCGAAGGGGTTCTCATAGGGCTTTGCCAAATACAGGGAGCCGACCGCGTCGCGGTCGAGCACCGGCGTGGTCGCGGTGAGCGAGCCGACCTTGGAGCTCTCCGGGCAGCCCTGGTTGGGTGGGCCGTTATAGGTCTCGCGGGCGAGGTCTGCTTGGGAGCAGACGCCGAAGCCCTCCGCGGCGGAGGGGTTGACGCTCATCCCCTCGGGCAAGATCACTTCGGCGCGCTTGATCTGCGAGCCGGAGTTCAGGTTGGGAAATTCAAGCCCCTTGGTCGGCAGCGAGAGGTCGAAGGCAAGCCCGGAGGGACTGGTGCCCTGGGTCGTGGTCGGCCGCGCCGAGGCGTCGGGGTTGAATTCGAGCAGCTCACAGCCGCCCAGCTGCGGGAAGGGGGCGCTGATGCTCTTCACCTCGTCGGGGCGCTGGTAGCTGGTCGCGCTCACCGTGATCTGCTTTCCGGCGCTGCACTCGGTCGGGTTGGTGAAGAAGGGGACCTGCGGCTGGTTTGATTTGCGCCCGCCGGGGGGCAGTTTGCGTTCGAAGGCTTCCCCGGAGGTGAGGCGCAGTTCGTCGTGGACCGCCGCGGCGGGCACCCCCCAGAAGGTGGTTTCGGCGGCGATCAGTTCGGCCGCCGCGGAGGCCCCTTCCACCGCCGCCACCAGGGTGTCGTCGGCGGGGTCCAGGCGCACGTTGATCAGGGTGGGGTAAATACCGGCGAGGAAGCCGAAGCGCGCGGCGACGTCCCCGCCGGGGGCCTGCATGTTGAAGATCGGCTCGATCAGGGTGGTGTTGACGGTGCCGGCGAGGGTGATGCGCCCGACGCCGACCTGGGTGTCCTGGGGGCAGCTAGTTGCGAACTGCTCAAGCGTGCACTGGGGGAAGGCCTGCGGGTTGCCGGCGATGCCCGCCGGCAGCTTGACCACCACATCGCGGGTGAAGGCGTAGGGCTTGGCGGGGACTTCTTTGGTCGCGCTCAGCTCAAAGGCGGTGGTGAAGTCGGCGTGGGCGCCGGCCTGGGTGCTGCTCAGCGAGCTCGAGGCCGATTCGATCGCGTAGAGGCTGAAGTCTTTGTCGGCGCTCGCCGTGGTGGCGCCAAACAAAGCGGCGCAGAGCACAGCGCAGGCGAGGGCGATGTGTGTGGGCTGCCTCATCGGCCTGCCCCCTTTCCGTGGCCGGCGGCTCGGCGGTGGTGCCTGCTCACGCAGCGGGTCCGGCCGCCCCTGGCCTTGACCTTGCGCTTGCCCTTGGGGCAGGAGGCGCGGCTCTTGCCAGGGGGGTTGACGTTGCCTGGGCCGCGGAAGTTGGCGCTGGCGGGCGAGCTATCGGGAGGCGCCACCGCAACCGGCTGGCAGGCTTCCCCCAGGCACTCCCCCGCCTGAGAGGAGGAGGCAAAGCCGCCGCCGGCCCGCGCGTCATAGATCGAGCGGGTGCTGCTGGGGTCTTCGCCGTTGAGGCGGTCCTCGCTGGAGAAGAAGACGTCGGCGCCGTCTGTGCTCTGGGCGTAGAGGTAGTTGTCGCGGGCGCTTTGGCCCGAGGAGATCAGGTAGACGCAGCCGTCGGAGCGGTTGCAGCTGCCCACTCCTTGGGCCTCCCACTCATAGACGTCCCGCACGCCGTCGGTGTCGGCGGAGACAAGCGCTTCGCTGGACTCGAAGAAGGCCCGCTTGCCGTCGGGGCTGAGGTTGTGGACGAAGGCGCTGGGGCTGAGGGGTTCCATTGATGAAAAAGAAGCGCCGGCATTCAAAGTCGCGAGCCGGCCTCCACCGCTCGTCGCCACCCCGGTCGGAACGCAGGAGATGCACTGCAGGCGGTCTGTGCCGCTGTCATAGCGAAAGACCTGCGGAGATTTGCCCGGGTCATAGCCGGTCAGGCCGGCGCGCGACTGGAACAGCAGCACCGAGCCGTCGGGGTTCAGGCGCGAGGGGTCCTTGGCTGGTTGCCTCGACAGCACGTCGGTCCAGAGGCCTAGGCCGTCAGTGGTTCCTTCCAGTTCCCCTTCCACGTCGCGCTCGGTGACCGTCCCGATGAAGCTGATCGTCCCCTCCTCTGAGAGGTAGAGGTTCTGCTTGCCGAGTTGGGCCGTGTCGCCTTCGGGGTTGGCTCCCCCGAGCACACTCGGGGAGACGAAGTAGGCGCGGGCGCCTCCTTCGGCGACGTTGACCGGGGTGACGTCGCCGCTGTTGCTGAAGTCGATGACTTCTTCTGAGCCGGTGTCGAAGGCCTTGAGGTCTCCGCCTTCGAGGTAGAAGATCCGCTGCCCGCCCGCGGAGACGCCGGCGAATTCGACGCCGCTGCCGATTTCATAGGTGGTCTGGTTGCCGAGGCGCAGGTAGAGGGTGGTGCCGATCGAGAAGGCGATGCCCTCGCCGTCGGGCGAGGCGCCGAGGTAGGCGGCGTTCTGACCCGCCGCCGGGGTGACGTCTCCCGGCAGTAGCGAGACCACATGGGTGACTTCGTCGGGAGTGCGGTCATAGACCGCCCGGGTGCCGGCCGGCGGGGCGTCTGGCTCGAGCTGGATCGGGAATGAAGGACCGCTCTGAATAGTTCCGAAGACGATGTGGGTCCCGTCTGCGGTGATCAGCTTGCCCGCCGCGCGGGGGTCTTCATCCAGACTGCCGCGCCCGATCAGCGCCGAATGGCCGTCGGGATAGCGCACGTACTCGGTGGGGATGCCGTCGATTACCAGCGGTCCTTCGATCCGCGCCGTCCAGAAGGAGTAGCCCTGGTCAGGGGAGCTACTTCCGGGAATCGAAACGGTCGCTTCGTCTCCGCTTACGCCTTCGAGCGTGCTGTTCCAGCCAGCCGCGCCGCGGCGCGCAACGTAGGGGTCACCGTCGAAGCTCCCCACCCCCGAGCTGCCGGGCAGCGAGCCGCCTTCGACCTTGAACCAGACGGAGTCACCCCCCGGCGAGGCCTCCAATGTGGGGAACGTATTGGAGAGCTCACCAACGCTCCTCGGCACCCGCCCATTGGTTTCAGGCGGCGTCACCAGCTCATAGGCGCGGCAGTCAGGCAGCCGGGCCGAGGCGCCGCCGCGCAGCGCCTGGTTGGGGCAGGAGCCCGGCGAGGGGGCGTCGTCATAGGTGGTGAAGGCGCCTTCGGTACCACTCCCCTGCGCGGCTTCGCCCAGTTCGTTTTCGGCCAACGCACGGTAGCGGTAGCCCTGCCCGGCCGTGAGACCGCCGGCATGGGCGCTGACTTCGCGCGTCAGGTTTCCGGCCGCAAGCGTTCCTTCTCCCACGGTGATGGCGCCTGCGAAACCTTCGGCTTCAAAGCCTGCCTGGGTGGTGATCTGCAGGACGTATTCGGTGTCCTGGCCGCCGGGGAGGATCCGGGCTCGCAGCTCGGCTTCGACTTCGCCGATCGCTGCGGTGGAGACCGCTTCGATCACCGGCGGGGTTTGCGCGGGC
This sequence comes from uncultured Solirubrobacterales bacterium, assembly GCA_963702705.1. Classification (GTDB taxonomy): domain Bacteria; phylum Actinomycetota; class Thermoleophilia; order Solirubrobacterales; family 70-9; genus VRUE01. The sequence goes on along the minus strand of CAVPDR010000007.1, from coordinate 263,062 downwards.
GGACGGAAGGCGATCGCCCGCCCCGCGGCTTCGAGCACCGGGACGAAGAGGTAGTGGCGGTTGCAAGCCTGCCCGGCGGGGACGCTCACCGCTTTGGGGTTGGGGTAGGCGCAGGACCCGGCAGCCGGCGAGCGTTTGCCGTTGGAGACGGCGATCTGGATCGCGATGTTGGCGGCGAATTTGCTCGATTTCAGCCGCGAGAGGTATTCATAGCCTTGGTTGAACCGGTAGACGGTCTTCGCCGGTTCGATGTCGGCGACGAAGAAGTCGCCGCTCGCTTCGTCGACCGCGAGGCCGAGCAGGCCGGAGCTAGCCGCGAATTTGCCCGCCGGCGTGCTCGAGCCGTCGATTTCCTCCAACACTTCGTGGGGCGCGTCGAGGCGAATGACCATCACTCCGCAGTCCAGCGTCGCGTTCTTGCAGAAGCTGACGTAGATCCGCCGTCGCTGCCCGTCCACCGCGATTGCTTCGGGCCAACCGTCCCCGATGCCCGCCGGTTCGAAGCTTTCAATTTTGCCGCTGCCTTCCGCGGCGGATTTGTAGATGTTGATGGCTTTCCCCTGGGCAACCACCAGATGGTCGTTGGCGGCGTCGATCGCCAGCGAGCCGACGAAAAACACCGTCGCAACCGGAATCGATGGGCTCGCGTAGGCGACCTTCCCCGCTTCTGGATCGTATTCCGAGGGTTCGTAGCGGACGACTTTGCCGCTGTCTTCGAAGACGTAGAGGTTGCCGTTGCTGTCGACCGCGATCGACTTAGCGTTGGGGGCGGAAACCTCGGTGATGAAGAAGCCTTCGTCGTCGAAGACGTCGACCCGGCCTTTGGCGTCGTCGGATTCCGCATAGCTGGCGACGTACTCGTCGCCAAAGGAGTCGACCGCGATCGCCCTCGGGTAGTTGAAGCGTTCGGCCGGGCCGGCGGGGGGCGCCGGGTAGGCCGGGGGTTCGCCCACACAGCTCGGGTCGGGTATGGGGTCGAAGGCTTCGACTTTGCACTCACCCCGCAGCGAGAGGGTCGGGTCGAGTTCGTAGGCGGGGAGTTCGGCGGCGTGGGCGGGGGTGGTCGAGCTCAGGATGACGAGCAGTGCGAGCGCGAGCGGCAGGAGCGCGACGCTCCGGTGCGCTCTCATGTGTGTAATCCGAAATGCCATCCTCGCCTCTCGTTAGCTCCGTGTGTTGCTCCGATTCGAGCCGTCGTGAAGTCCGTCTCCAGCGCGGGCATGGTGCCCACGCCGGAGACGGAAGTGTCAGTTAGCTGACTACGGTTCTTCGGGCGCGGTGACTGCCCAGGTTCCGCCGAGAGCCGAAGAGCCCGGGATGTTCGACTGAAAGATGATTCCGAAGGGAGTTGCCCTGAGCGTCGAGGTGGTCCCAGCGCCCAAACCGTACCCTTCTTCGTCTTCCGCGGCGGTTATGGCGTAGGCGCAGAAATTGCCCGGTTTGGCTTCCGGTTCGGCGGCACTACCGGGACAGTTTTCGGTGCTCCCAGGATTGGCGGTCCCGTTCTTCTGGATCAGGTTGACGACAGGCGCCGATTCGAGCGGAATGTTGAAGGAGGCGTTCTCCACCCTTGTTACTTCAGTCGCAGCGAGGTTGAGGATCCCGCCCCAGACACCGGTCTCGGTTTTACCTGCAGGCAGGGTTTCGGTGAAGCCGGTCTGGCCAGGTGCTCCGGTTGCGCCAGTCGCTCCGGTTGCTCCGGTTGCTCCGGTTGCTCCGGTCGCCCCCTGGGGACCAGCCGGACCGGTAGCTCCCTGGGGACCAGCCGGACCGGCAGCGCCGGTGTCACCCTTGGCCCCTGCCGGACCCTGTGGGCCAGCCGGGCCAGCCGGGCCGGTCGCGCCTTTAGGACCCCGCGGACCCTTCTTGGCCTTGGCCGAGGCGGTGGCCTTGCCGCCGCCGGAGTTGTTGGCGGCATAGGCGCCACCGAGCATTGCGAAGACGAGGGCGATCACCGAGATGACTCCCGGGATGCCGAATCGGTTGCGTAGGTAGTGCATGGTGTCGGTTACCTCTCCTGTGGTTGGTTGCTGACTTGTCCCTCTCGCAGGAGAGGGGAGATGGGGGTCTTGTGGGAGTGGCCGGGGGGCGCGACGCGTGACGTGGCGTGGGCTCGGTCGCCGACGCAGCCATGCAGAGCGCTGATGCTGTCCCGTTTCACTGCGATACCTCTCCCTGTGTCCCTGGCGGCCCTTCCCAGGGGGCCTCCTTGTTTTCCACGCCCGTGTTGGGCTTTGCTGCTGTGCTGGTGTGCCTCGTTCCCAATAGGGCTTTGGCGTACCGGCCTGGCTATCTAAGCACGGAGACGACGCTTTTGCAAGCGGGAGGTTCTGAAAAGAAGGAAGACGTACCTATAAGGTGGGGGCGAGGTGCTTCGGGTCGCTGCTCAGACCAGCTCGTCGGCCAGCAGGCCTTCGCGAATCTGGAGTTCCTCGCTCGTCGGCCGGCTCGGCTCCTCGGGAGCCTTGACCGGGCGGAGGACCGTCGCGGCCAGGACTATGCCCAGTGCCACGCAGGCGGCGCCGATCGCGAAGGCGAGGTGGAAGCCGGAGGTGAGGGCCGCGGGCTGGGAGTGACCTGCGGCGAGAAGGTGGGCGGTGCGGCTGGCGGCGATCGTGCCGAGGGCGGCGACGCCGATCGCGGCCGCCATCTGCTGGGCGGTGTTGATCATGCCGGAGCCGAGGCCGGCGTCCTCTTTCGGCACCTCCGACATCGCCAGCGTGATCAGCGGCATGAACGAGGTGCCGGCGCCGAGGCCGAGCAGGAGGAAGGCCGGGAACAGGTCCGTCCAGTAATCGGCGTCGACGGGCATCCGGGCGAAGAGGACCAGGCCGGCGAGCGCCATCGCCAGGCCGGGCAGCAGGGTCCGCTTCGGTCCGAAGCGGGTCAGCAGTCGCGGCGTCACCCCGACCGAGAGGGCGCCGATGCTGAGCGTCATCGGCATGAAGGCGAGGCCGGTGCGGATCGCGCTGTAGCCGAGCACGTGCTCGAGATAGAGGGCGCCGAGGAAGAAGGAGGCGAACATCCCGACCACCAGCAGGCCGCGGACGGCGTTCGCGCCCATCAGGCTGCGCAGGCGGAAGATGCGCAGCGGCATGATCGGGTTCTCGATCCGCGACTCGTAGCCGAAGAAGGCGGCGATCATCGCCACCGCCAGGGCGCCCAGGCCCAGCGTCCGCGCCGAGCCCCAGCCGTACTCGCCGCTCTTCACGATCGCGTAGACGAGGACCATCCCGGCGACCGTGATCAGCGCCGCGCCGAGGATGTCGACCCCCTGGCGCCAGCCGGACCCCTCGCTCTCCTCGATCAGGATCACTCCGAGGGCGATCGCCGCCAGACCGATCGGCAGGTTGATGAAGAAGATCCAGTGCCAGCTGAGCAGATGCGTGAGGACGCCGCCGGCGAGCAGGCCGATCGAGCCGCCGGCGGAGGCGACGAAGGTGAAGACGCCCATCGCCCTCGCCTGCTCGCGCGGGGCGCGGAACTCGGTGACGATGATCGCGATGATCACCGAGGAGGCGACAGCGCCCCCCACTCCCTGCACAAAGCGGGCGCCGATCAGGAGCTCCTGGCCCTGCGCCAGGCCGCAGAGCGCCGAGGCCACGGTGAAGAGCGCCAACCCGGCGATGAAGACCCGCTTGCGCCCAACCAGGTCGCCGACCCGGCCGGCGAGCAGGAGGAAGCTGCCGAAAGCGATCAGGTAGGCGTCGACGACCCAGGCCAGGCTCGCTTGGGTGAAACCGAGGTCGTGCTGGATCGAGGGCAGGGCGACGTTGACGATCGTCGCGTCGAGCACGATCATCAGCTGCCCCAGGCAGAGCACGACCAGGGCGATCCAGCGGCGGCGGTTGCTCGCCTCCGCCGGCGTCAAAGCTCCGCCAGGCGCCCGAGCAGGGGCAGCGCCCGCTCGAGCGCCCGGCGCTCCCCTTCGCTGAAATTCCCATCGATCGCCTCGGCCAACCAGCCCTCGCGCCGGCCGCGAAGCTCCCCCAGCTCGGCCCGGCCCGCCTCGGTCAGCTCGATCAGCGTGCGACGGCCGTCGCCGGGGTCGGCGCGGCGCTCGACCAGGCCCTGCTCCTCGAGCTCGGCGACCGTCTGGCCCATCGACTGCGGCCGCACCCGCTCGGCCGTCGCCAGGTGGCTCGTGCACTGCGGCCCTTCGCGATCCAGCCGTCCCAGGACCGAGCCCTGCGAGAGCGAGAAGCCGTGCTGGGTGCGCAAGCGGCGGACCAGCTGGCCGAGCACGACGCTCAACTCGGCGGCAAGCGGTCCGCTGTCGACGCGGGTCGGCATGCGCGGATCATAGCGAAAAAGCGCAGGCAAACTGTGCAGTTTGCCTGTAGACTTTTGCCGTGTGTTTCTGAGCAGCCGAGAGCGAGCCACGCGATCCCACCCCGACCGCTACAAGTGGATCGCCCTCTCCAACACGACCCTCGCCGTGCTGCTGGCGACGCTCGACGCCTCGATCACGCTGATCGCGATGCCCGACATCTTCCGCGGGATCCAGCTCGACCCGCTGGTCCCGGCCAACAGCTCCTACCTGCTCTGGATGATCCTCGGCTACCTGGTCGTCTCCAGCGTGCTGATCGTCAGCCTCGGCCGCCTCGGCGACATCTACGGCCGCGTCCGCATCTACAACCTCGGCTTCGTCATCTACACCGTCGCCTCGCTGCTGCTCGCGGTCGACTGGATGACGGGACAGGCCGGCGCCCTCTACCTCGTCGTCTTCCGCATCGTCCAGGGTGTCGGCGGCGCCTGCCTGCTCGCCAACGCGGCCGCGATCGTCACCGACGCCTTCCCCGCCAACGAGCGCGGCATGGCGCTGGGGATCAACAACATCGTCGGCGTCAGCGGCCTTTTCGTCGGCCTCATCCTCGGCGGCCTGCTGGCCCCGATCGACTGGCGGCTGGTCTTCCTGATCTCGGTCCCGGTCGGCCTCTTCGGCACCGTCTGGGCCTACCTCAAGCTGGAGGAGCGCAGTGAGCCGCGGCCCGCCGCGATCGACTGGTGGGGCAACGTCACCTTCGCCCTCGGCCTGGTCCTGGCGATGGTCGCGGTCACCTACGGCATCCGCCCCTACGGCGGCAGCCCGACCGGCTGGGGCAGCCCGCGGGTGATCGCCCTGCTCGCCGGCTCGATCGCCTCGCTGATCGCCTTCGCCGTGATCGAGAGCCGCGTCGCCGAGCCGATGTTCCGCCTCGCCCTCTTCCGCATCCGCGCCTTCAGCTTCGGCTCGATCTCGACCTTCCTCGCCGCGATCGCCCGCGGCGGTCTGATGTTCATGCTGATCATCTGGCTGCAGGGCATCTGGCTGCCGCTGCACGGCTACAGCTTCACCGAGACGCCACTCTGGGCCGGCATCTACATGCTGCCGCTGACCCTGGGGCTACTGATCGTCGGGCCCGTCTCCGGCGTTCTCTCCGACCGCTTCGGCGCCCGTCCCTTCGCCACCGGCGGCATGCTCGCCGCGGCGCTCAGCTTCGCCCTGCTGATGCTGCTGCCGACCGATTTCGACTACTGGGCCTTCGCCCCGATCCTCTTCCTCAACGGCGCCTCGATGGGGCTCTTCGCCTCGCCCAACCGGGCCGGGGTGATGAACAGCCTGCCCGCCGCCGACCGCGGCGCCGGCGGCGGCATGAACCAGACCTTCCAGAACTCGGCCCAGGTGCTCTCGGTCGGGATCTTCTTCACCCTGCTGATCGTCGGCCTCGCCTCGAGCCTGCCGGCGGCGCTGAGCGGTGGCCTCGAAGCGCACGGGGTCGCCCCCGGCGTCGCCCACCACGCCGCCGGGGCGCCGCCGATCTCGGTCCTCTTCGCCGCCTTCCTCGGCTACAACCCGGTCCAGCACCTGGTCGGTCCCGACGCCCTGGCGGGGCTGTCGACCCACGCTCACGCCGTGCTGAGCGGCCCGACCTTCTTCCCCCAGCTGATCTCGGCCCCGTTCCGCGACGGCCTCGACGCCGCCTTCGCCTTCTCGATCGTCGTCTGCCTGATCGCCGCCGCCACCTCGATGATGCGCGGCGGCAACTACCGCCACGGCGAGGAGCCTGCGACGGCTATGGTTGCGGTGCCGGAGCTATCCGGCGCAATATCGACGACGAAAGGGAGTCAGGCTTGACCGGCGATGAGCTCAACGAGATGGGACCGATCGATTACCTGCTGGTCGAGTGGCCAGGGCGGCAGCCGACCGGCGAGGCACTACCGCACCTGATCGACCTCGTCGACCGCGGCCTGATCCGCATCCTCGATCTCGCCTTCATCGCCAAGGCCGAGGACGGCTCGGTCGCCGCGCTCGAGGTCGCTGACCTCGGCGGTGAGATCGAGGCCTTCGCCGCCTTCGAGGGTGCCTCCTCGGGGCTGCTCGACGAGGAGGACATCGGCGAGGCCGGCGGCGCGCTCGAGCCCGGAACCTCGGCCGCCCTGCTCGTCTTCGAGAACCGCTGGGCGGCGCCCTTCGCCGCTGCCGTCCGCCGCTCGGGCGGCCAGCTCGTCGCCAGCGGCCGCATCCCAATCCAAGCCGTGCTCGCCGCCCTCGACGCGGCCGAGTCGGAGTCTTAGCGAGAAAAGGAGACCACCATGCCGGGACTACTCAGGGGAGTCGCACGAACGGCGGTCATCGCCGGAACCGCCACCTCGGTGAGCAACCGTGTATCGCGCCGTCAGGGACAGCGCTGGGCCCAGCAGGAAGAAGCTCAGCAGGCGCCACCGCCCGCTGCCGCGCCCGCAGGCGGGGCCTCGACGATCGACCAGCTCAAGGAGCTCGGCGAACTGAAGGCACAGGGCATCCTCACCGAGGAGGAGTTCGCGGCCCAGAAGGCAAAGCTACTGAACGCCTGAGCGCTTCGCCTCGCAACGACTCGCTCGCCCAGTAGCGCACGCTGCGTCCGCGGCCCCGCTGCTGAACCAGGCCGGCATCGAGCAGGCGGCGGAGGTCGGCGCTCGCCGTCGCGGCTGAGATGTCGGCCTCGGCGGCGTAGCCTGCTCGATCCGTTCCCCCCATCAGGGCCTGCTCCAGCGCGATCGTCAGGCGGTCGGGCCAGTTGCGGGATGCGACCAACGCTTCGAGCTGCTCCCAGCGGGCTGCGGCATCCTCGATCTGCCCGAGCCGCTGGCGAGCCTGGGCCAGGTGGGCCTCGATACAGAAGGCGACCCAGCCCGAGGCGTCCCGCTGCGGCTCATACGTCGGACCGTGGGCTTCGTTGAGAGCGGCGTAGTACTCGTTCGTGTGCTGCCCCAAGTACTCCTCGATCGAGCCGAACTCGGCCGACATCAGCCCCTCTCGCGCCAGCACCAAGGATTGGACGATGCGGGACACGCGACCGTTTCCATCGCGGAAGGGGTGGACGGAGACGACGTGCAGGTGCGCCATCGCCGCGCGGACCGCGACGTGGGCGTCGAGGTCGCCTTTCTGCAGCCACTCGACCACCTCTGCCATCAGGCCGGGGACCTCGCCGGCCTCGGGCGCCTGGTAGACAAGCCGCCCGTCGCTCCCCGTGACCCCAACCGGCCCGGCGCGCCAGCGCCCCGGGTCCTCCGTGCGCTGAAACGAACAGGCGTCGAAGTGAAGGTCGAGGATGACGCGGTCGAGCCAGCGGAAGGAGGGGTCCTGCGCCATCACGCCGACGTGCTCCATCGCCCTGGCGTAGGAGCTCACCGCCATGCGGTTGACGTCCTCGGAGTCGACCGGCTCCTCGTCGTTGACGAGAGCGACCGCGTCTCCCGGGCCGACGCGGAAACCCTCGATCGAGGTCGAGCCCTCGATCGAGGAGGCGCGAACCTGGCGCCTCAAGGCCCCAATCCAGGGCACGGCCCGACTCACCTCCCGGCCCAGCTTCGAACGGAGCTCGTCGAGTTCGGCGAGTTGCCCCTGCAGCTGCGGTGGAATTGCGGGCGTGCTTGAAAGCATGCCGTGATTCTATCGATTAGACGATTAAACGTCTAATCGTCTAATCGACTGATCTTCTAGGCAGTCTGCTGTAGCACCGCGAGGATGTTTCCCGCCGGGTCCTTGAACCAGGCGATGTCCGGCCCCTGGCCGCGGGCGATGCCCTTCTCGTCCTGCTCGAAGCCCTCGTAGCGCTCGAAGGAGACCCCCTTCGAGGCGAGCTCGTCAACCGCCGCGTCGATGTCGTCGACTTCGAAGTTGAGGATCGTGTAGGTGGCGGGCTCGAAGTCGGGCTTGGCGTACATCAGGGTGTCGCGGCCGCCGGCCAGCTGGATCGAGGTGACGCCGAACTCCTCGCTCAGCACCGTGACCCCAAGCCCCAGGGTCTCGCCGTAGAACCCCTTCGCCGCCTCGATGTCGTCGACGGCGAATCCGTTGGTCGCTTTCGTGTTCGCGAACATGCCCACCTTTCGTTGTGTTCCTCTGAGCTACCCGGCGAGCTCGGGGATATACCGCTCGACGTGCTCGGCGATCGTCTCTCGCACCCACTGCTGGGTCGCCGCGTCCGCCATCCGGTAGCGGCCGAGCAGCATCTTCTGGTCGCTCAGCGGCAGGCCGGCGATCTCCCAACCCACCGCGAGCCGCTCGAAGAGCAGCTCCGAGCGGCGGCGCCAGGCGTCCTCCTGCGAGGTCGCCGCCGTCGCCGGGCCCTCGCCGAGCTTGGCGATCGTGCCGGCGCTGAGCGACTCGCGCAAGCTGAGCACGTTGCCCTCGCCGTCGACGTAATCGACCGTCCTCGCCTTCTGCTTCGGCGCCCGCTTCTTCTTGCGCTTGGCCACGACGCGAGTCTCCCAGGATTCGCGAGACCGCGAAAATCCGTGTTGAACGCAAGTTTTCGAGGACTCGTTTACCAATCGCCGGTCGGTCGGCCGCGGCCCCGCTTGCGTTCTCCCGCGCGGCGCTTTTCTTCGAGGCGCCGCTCGCGCGAGGCCCGGGTCGGCCTGGTCGGCCGCCGCCGCGCCGGCGTCGCCAGGCCGGCGGCGATCTTCTCCCCCAGCCGCCGCAGCGCCAGTTCGCGGTTGCGGGCCTGGCCGCGGGCGTCCTGGGCGACGGCGGTGATCACCGGGCCGGCGCGCCATGTCAGCCGTTCGCGCTGGCGCTCGTCAAGCGCCCGCGAGGCCTCGACGTCGAAGACCGCTTCCACCCGCGAGGCGGTCACGTTCGCGTGCTGGCCGCCCGGGCCGGAGGAGCGGCTCGCCCGCAACTCGATCTCGGCCAGCGGGATCGAGAGCCGCTCGTCGATCTTCAGCTCGTCGGCGATAGGGCATCGACCTTCTCCGCCAACTCGAAGTCGGCCGCCGTGAGGCCGCCCTCGGAGTGGGTGGAGATCGTCACCGTCACCGTGTCCCAGGAGATCTCCAGGTCCGGGTGGTGGCCGATCGCCTCGGCCGGCTCGACCAGGCTCTCGACGAACTTGACCGAGCCGACGAAGTCGCCGCAGCCGAAGCCCTTGGCGATTGCCTCGCCGTTGCGCTGCCAGCCCGAGAGGCCGGAGAGCCTCGCCTCGATCTCGGAATCGTCTAGAAGCGCCATCCGGGGCTATGCTGACACGGAGCCATCGTGGACGCAACGAACGACCCCCGCCCCACCCTCTGGCACATCGCCGTCTCGCACTTCAACGAGAAGGCGCGCTGGGCGCTCGACTACAAGGAAGTCCCGCACAAGCGCCGCGCCGTCTCGGTGCCCGGTTTGCACATTCCGGCCTCGATGTGGCTGACCCGCGGCGCCAGCAGGACCTTCCCCGTGCTGGAGATCGACGGCCAGGGGATCGGCGACTCGACCGAGATCATCGCCGTGCTCGAGGGCCGCTTCCCCGAGCCGCCGCTCTACCCGGCCGACCCGCAGCAGCGCCGCCGCGCGCTCGAGCTCGAGGACTTCTTCGACGAGGAACTGGGACCGCACCTGCGCCTGCTCGCCTTCCACGAGCTGGGCAAGGACCCGGAGCGCTTCGCAACGGTGATCGCGCGCAGCACCCCGGGCGCGGTCTCCGGCCTCGGCAGTGGCGCCGTCACCTACGCCCGCACCTACACCGGCCTGCGCTTCGGCGTCAAAAGCGAGCAGGCCGCCGAGGTGGCCCGCGGCAAGATTCTCGCTGCCCTCGACCGCCTCGAAGCCGAGCTCGGATCGAACGAGTACTTGGTCGGGGACTCCTTCAGCGTCGCCGACCTCACCGCCGCCTCGCTCTTCTACCCGCTGGTCCTCCCCGACGAGGGTCCGCTGCCTGAAGAGGAACCGCCGCCCGCCGGGATGGCAAGCTTCCGGGCGCCGCTCGAAGAGCGGGCGGGCTACCGGTGGGTCGAAGAGATGTTCCGCCGCCACCGCAGGCCGGCGAAAGCGCTCGCGGCGGCGACCTCCCCCCAGGGCTAAACCTTTCGCACCATTTACCCGATATCGGGTAAATGGTCGAGCCGAGCAATCAGCACTTGCTGGCAATCATCCAAACGCAGACGGAGATCGCGGCCAGCGATCTCGACCTCGACGCGGTGATGCAACTGATCGCCGCGCGCGGGCAGGAGCTGACCAGGGCGAGCGCCGGCGTAATCGAGATCGCCGACGGCGAGGAGATGGTCTACCGGGTGACGACCGGCGAGGCGACCCCGTTCTTAGGGGTGCGGCTGAAGATGGCGTCGAGCCTCTCCGGGCTCTGCGTCGCCGAGGGCCGCGTGCTGCGCAGCGACGACACCGCCGCCGACCCGCGCGTCGACGCCGAGGCCTGCCGGCGGGTCGACGCGCGCTCGATGCTCTGCGTACCGCTGGTCCACCAAAGCGAGACGGTTGGCGTGCTCAAGGTCTACTCGCCGCGGGCCGGCAACTTCGGCGACGACGACGTCGAGACGCTCGAGCTGCTCAGCGGCCTTGTCGCCGCCCACATGTCCCACGCCAGCCTCTTCGCGGCCGAGGTCCACGGCGGCCGCCACGACGCGCTGACCGGAATGCTCAACCGGCGTGCCTACGAGGAACGCCTGCCGGTCGAGATCGCCCGCGCCAACCGCTTCGGCTGGCCGCTCTCGCTCTGCCTGCTCGACCTCGACGGCTTCAAGCGGCTCAACGACACGCTCGGCCACCCGGCCGGCGATCGGGCGCTGCAGCAGGTTGCGGCCCTGATCGACGAGTCGCGGCTCGCCGATGACGGCTTCCGCATCGGCGGCGATGAGTTCGCGATCCTGATGCCGCAGACCGAGCAGGAGGACGCCGAACTCGCGGCGGCGCGGCTCTGCGGGGCGGTCGGCGAGATAGGAATGTCGGACGGCTCGCTCGGGGCCTCCTTCGGTGTCGCCCAGGGGCCCGACGACCCCGTCCTCCTGCACGCGATGGCGGACGAACGGCTGCTAGCCGCAAAGGACCGGCTGTACCGACGATCGCGCTGAGCCGCCGGCCCGGTTCCGCGCCGCATGGCGCAACCGCCGCGGTTCGATCACGCCACAGATGCCGCCAAACCAGCGGCCGTGCCGGTGTGCCAAAAAGAGGCCGTAGACGTGATTCAGCCGCCGCGGCAGTGCACAGGCAGCAGCGCGCCGCCCACTGCGCACGGTCAACATCTGCCCCTTCTCAATCGAGGTTGCACCACGGTAAACCTGCCGCACTTCATAGCGATAATCCGCATGCAGCTTGCCGTGAGGCATCACCTTGACCAACCGAGCAACAACAGCCGCATCGGACTCCTCCAAAGCTTCCGCAGGAGCCTGCGGCGCACACGAACAAGCCGTAGCGCCGTCGGCAAGCACCAGCATCGCCACGACCGCCACGATCATCCCCATCCCCCGCACGTATTCAACTTACCTCAGGGCCGGCCCCGGTAGGGGTGGAACGTCTTGTACTTTTTGGGCGTCCACCTTGAGGCGCCAGCAAGAACGTCTCGATCCAAAAAGTTAAGTGGAACCCCTGCCGGGGCCGGCCCTCACGGAGTAAGAACGATCTTGAGAGCCTGGCGCTGGTCGTATAGCTCGTACGCAGCCTCCGCTTCGTCCAGCGTCATGTGGTGGGTGACCAACGGCGAAGGATCGAGCTTGCCCGCCTCGATCAGTGCCAGCACGCGGTCGACGTGGGCGATCACGTTGGCGAGGCCGAGCCGCAGGGTCAGCCCCTTGAGCCAGGCAAGGCCGAGCGGCACCTCGCCCTTGCCGGCGTAGGCGCCGATGCCGGAGACGGTGCCGGCGTCGCGGGCGAGGCTGACCGCCATCGCCAGCGGACCCGGATCGCCGACGGCGTCGACCACCACGTCCACCCCGCGCTTCCCGGTCGCCGCGCGGACGACGCGCTTCGGCTCCTCCTCGCTGAGGTGGACGGGCGTGGCGCCGAACTCGGCCGCCATCGCCAGCCGCTGCTCGACCGAGTCGATCGCGAAGACCTGAGTCGCGCCGCCGGCAAGCGCCGCCTGCACGGCGCAGAGGCCGACCGGCCCGAGCCCGAGCACCGCGACCGTGTCGCCTGAGCGCATGCCGGCGTGGGCGACGGCGTGGTAGCCGGTCCCCATCACGTCGCCGGCGAAGAGCGCCACCTCGTCCGACATCCCCTCCGGCACCCGCCGCAGGGTCAGGTTCGCCCGCGGCACCAGCAGCTGCTCGGCCTGGGCACCCTGCAGGTCGCCGAGGTGGGCGCCGTGGCCGAAGGTCTGGCCGTTGTCGCAGCGGTGGTAGTCGCCACGCAGGCAGGGGACACAGGTCGCACAGGCGGTGTGGAAGCAGCCGAGCACGCGGTCGCCGACGGCGACCCGCTCGACGTCGGGGCCGGCAGCGAGAACCGTGCCGACGAACTCGTGCCCGATCGTGAAGCCGGGCTCAACCGGCACCCGCCCGTGGAAGATGTGGAGGTCGGAGCCGCAGATCCCACTGGCCTCGACCCGAACCAGCGCCTCATCGGCCGCCCCAACCTCAGGATCGGCCTTCTCCTCAACCCGAACCTCGCCGGGGGCCTGAAAGGTGACGGCGCGCATAGCCGAACCGTATAGGTCCGCCGACGGGCTTGAAACGTCCAGATGGCGGACGTTTGAGGCCCGTCGGCGGGCGGTTCTAGCCGACGGTTACGCCCGGGACGCCGAAGCGGTTGGCGTTGCCGGCCGGGTCGGCGGTCTCTTCGATCCGCGACTCGAGCGCCAGCTCCTTCTCGAAGTCGGCCGCCTCGCCGTGGGCGAAGGAGACGTCCTTGCCCTCGAGCAGCTCGATGAAGACCTCGACGAAGCGCGAATCGAGCTGTTTGCCCGCTACGCGGCGCAGCTCGACGATCGCGTCGTAGCTCGACATCGGCGTGCGGTAGGAGTCGCGTGCCGTCATCACGTCGTAGGTGTCGGCGACCGAGATGATCCGCGCCAGTTCGGGAATGTCGTCGCCGGCGAGGCCGCGCGGGTAGCCATTGCCGTCGATCCGCTCGTGGTGGGCGAGGATGATCTCCGCCACCGGCCCGTAGCCGTCGAGCGAAGAGACCACGCGGGCGCCCTGCTGCGGGTGGCGCTTGATCAGCATCCAGTCCTCGTCGGTGAGCGGCACGTTTGCCTTGAGGATGCGGTCGGGAAGGATGAACTTGCCGATGTCGTGCAGCAGAGCCGCGATATGAACCAGCTCCTCTTCCTGGCGCGAGAAGCCGGCCCGCTGGGCGATCGCCCGCGAGTAGCGCGCGACCGCGGCACTGTGCCGCGCGGTCATCTGGTCGCGCAGGTCGAGCGTGCGCAGCATCGCGCTCAACATCCCGACCTGGAAGCTGGCCAGCTGCTTGCTGCGCTTCTCCAGCTCGTCCCCCCGCTGCTGGGAGAGCAGCAGCTGGCCGAGCAGGTACTGGAAGGTGATCAGGACGACGCCGAAGAGGGCGATCGCGGCGATCCCGATCACGTGGTAGATGAAGGCGACCGCAACGGCGAGCATCGCGCTGGCGAACTCGGACGGCAGCACCGGCGGCAGCACGTGCAGCTTGCTGCGGAAGGAGACCCGCTCGACGTAGCAGCCGTAGCCGGCGATCATCACGAAGTTGATCGCCAGGGCGAATTGGAAGAGGGCGAAGACCAGCAGGTAGAACGAGGGATCGTCCGCGGTGATGCCGAGCGCCTTGATCCCTTCGTGGAAGGCGATTCCACCCAGCAGCGGGAAGACGGCGTAGGTGAGCTCGTTGCTGAGCAGGTAGTGCGGCTCGTCGCGCCAGCGTCCGAGCCAGCCGGCGAACATCGCGGTGACGCCGATCAGCGCCGCCGGCGTGCCGCCGAGAAAGACCATCGCCAGGACCAGGGCGAGGAAGGTGCCGGAGACCTTGACCTTGGACTCGGTCGAGACCGCGGTGAAGTAGCTGAAGACCGAGAAGGCGAGGAGCACGCCGAAGAGGGCGGGGTCCCAGTTGGACTCCGAGGCGTCCCAGACCCCGACGGCGGTAGTCGCGGCCAGACCGGCGACCATCACGCCGATTGCGAAACGAGTTGGACGCTTGTGGTCAGCCATGGAGGTTTTGGCGGGGGCCCGAGGGGAGACTGGCCGTGGCTCCTAATTCATGAGCCGCAGCCCTTTCCCTGCGTTCTTGTCGACTGGCTTGCGCCGAACGCAACTTGGCCGTCCAAGGTACTGAGGAAGGCCTGCACTCGCAAGGATCCTGGCCGCATTGCCAGGCATCGCCCAAAGCTTCTCTCCGCCCCTCCGGGCAGGGCTGGGCCGCCCTGGCCCCGAAAACAGCAAAGGGCGCCCCAGAGGGACGCCCTTAAAAGACTGGCTGCGAGCGAAGCCTTCTCGCCCGGTTAGAAAGTTCTAGTGATGGAAGCCCATGCTCAATCCCTTCGTCGTCATTGAAACCCTCAGATTGCGCACTGCGATCTGAAACTCGTCTAATGCCTGGCAAGTTTGTACCACAACCTGGCGGAAACTTGTGCATCTGCAGGAAAACTTGTGCATAAATGCAGTAGTTCGTGCGTCCAGCCATGCCTAGACCGCGCCTGACCGACCCCCTCAGACGGCCGCTGTTCAGGCGGCTGGCGCTGACCTACGGGGTCAACGAGCTCGGCGACTGGATGGGGATCGTCGCCCTCTCGGTGCTCGTCTTCGACCGCACCGGCAGCGCCATGGCGACCGCTGGGCTCTTTCTTGGCACCCGCTTTCTCCCCGCCCTGATCGCGCCGCTGCTCGTCGCCAAGGTCGAGCAGCCGCCGCCGCGCTTCGCCCTGCCGGTGATCTACTGCGGCGAGGCGGCGGCCTTCGGCGCCCTGGCGCTGCTCGCCGGCAACGGCTTCTTCCTCGCCGGCGTCGTCGTGCTGGCGACGATCGACGGCGCGCTCGCCCTCAGCGGGCGGGCGCTGACCCGGGCCGTGGTGGCGGTACTGCTGGAGCCGGCCGGGGAACTGCGCGCCGGCAACGCTGTGCTCAACGTCGCCTTCACCGGCAGCGCCGCGCTCGGCCCCGGGATCGCCGGGCTGATCGTCGCCGGCTTCGGCGTGCAGACCGCCCTGCTGCTCGACGCCGCCTCCTTCTACGCGATCGGCTGGATCCTGCTTACGGCAGGGCCCCTGCCCCAGGCAGAGCCCGATACGGGCCGGGTGCGCGACCGGGTCCGCGCCGGCCTCGCCTACATCCGTGAGAAGCCGACCCTGCGGCGGCTGCTGACCGCCCAGGGGGCCGCCTTCGTCTTCTTCGCCGCGGTGATCCCGATCGAGGTGATCTACTCGAAGCAGACCCTGGCCGCCGGCGACTCCGGTTACGGCCTGCTGCTGGCCAGCTGGGGAGTGGGGATGGTGCTCGGCAGCATCGTCTTCGCCGCCGTGCGCCGGGCACCGTTGCCCGTCCTGCTGCTCTTCAGCACCCTGGCAGTCGGCGCCGGCTACCTCGGCCTCGCCGCCGCCCCCACGCTTGCGCTCGCCTGCGCTGCCTCAATCGTCGGCGGTGCCGGCAACGGCGTTCAATGGGTCAGCGCGATCAGCGCCGTGCAGGAGCTCACCGTGCAGGCGATGCAGGCGCGGGTGATGAGCGTGCTCGAGTCGATCGGCGCCGCAATGCCCGGTGTCGGCTATCTCCTCGGCGGGCTGATAGCCACCGCCGCCGCCAGCCCGCGCGCCACCTTTCTCTTCGCCGGAATCGGAGTGATCGCGATCGTCGTCATCGCCGCCCCGATCATGGGCAAGAAATGGCCCGCGAAGGACGAAAAAACAGGTCCAGGGGCGCTTGACGCCGAAGACGAGATTATGGTGGAGTTGATTCCAGTGGGAGCGCCGTCCGCCGCACGCCCGTTCTAACTCGGAGGTCGTTGAGTTGAGAAAGCTTGGTCTGGTTCTGCTGATGCTGGGACTCTCCGCGGGGACGGCCTTCGGACTATCCGCCTGCGGTAGCTCGGGCGGCAAAGAAGGCGGCACGCTGACCGGCACCTACGCGTCCTTCCCCAGCTACCTCGATCCCGCGCTTTCTTACGAAGTAGAAGGCTGGACAGCGATGTACGACACCTACCTGCCGCTGCTCACCTACGCCCATTCCAACGGGGCGGCCGGAAGCAAGGTTGTTCCTGCCCTCGCCGAGAGCCTGCCCAAGATCACGAATGGCGGCAAGACCTACGAACTGACGCTGCGCAAGGGTCTCAAGTATTCCGACGGGACGCCGGTCAAGGCATCGGACTTCAAGAGCACGATCGAACGCCTCTTCAAGATCTCCTCGCCTGGCTCGGGCTTCTACGAAGGCATCGTCGGTGCCGAAAAGTTCGCCAAGACCAAGACCGGCGGCATCCCTGGCATCAAGACCAACGACAAGACCGGCAAGATCGTGATCGACCTGGCCTCGCCGCGGGGCACCTTTTCCAATGAGTTGGGCATGCTCTTCGCGGCGGTTCTCCCATCCGGAACCCCCGCCAAGAACCTCACCGCCGATCCGCCGCCGGCGACCGGCCCATACGTGATCACCAAGTCCGAACCGGGCCGTGGCTGGTCCTATGCGCGCAATCCCTACTGGGCCAAGGCCAACGGGCCGAAGATCCCCGAGGTGCCCGCCGGCCACGTAGACCGGATCGACATCAAGGTCGTCCGCAACGACTCGACCCAGGTCAACGAAATCGAACGGGCCAAGACCAACTGGATGCAGACACCGATCTCCGCCGATCTCTACAACAAAGTCAAGGACAAATACGAGGGAACCCAGTTCCGGATAGAGAACCCGATCAACCTCTACCTCTTCTGGATGAACACGGAAAAGGCGCCCTTCGACGATGTCAAGGTCCGCCAGGCGGTCAACTACGCGATCAACCCGGAAGCACTGGAACGGATTTACGCGGGCTCGCTCGCCGCGACGCAGCAGATCCTGCCCGAAGGCATGCCGGGCCACAAGCCGTTCACGCTCTACCCGCACAACATGGCCAAGGCGAAGAAGCTGATCGCCGATGCAAATCCGGCGGACCGCGACATCACCGTCTGGACCGACAATGAAAGCCCCAACAACGAAGCGGGCGAATACTACGAAGGGGTGCTCAACGAACTCGGCTTCAACGCGAAGCTCAAGACGATCAACGCCGACAACTACTACGCGATCATCGGCAACGAAACGACCCCGGACCTGGACACGGGCTGGCTCGCCTTCTACGAGGACTATCCGAATCCGAATGACTTCTTCCAGCCGATGCTCTCCGGCGAAAGCATCGCCCCGACCTACAACACCAACCTCTCCCGCATGGACGACCCGAAGCTGAACGCGAAAATCGCCAAGCTCGCGGAAGAACCGCTCGGGCCCCAGCAGGAAGCCGAATACGCGGAGCTGGACAAAGAATTCATGGAACAGGCGCCCCTGGCCCCCTATGGCACGAACACCGTCTCGACCTTCGTCAGCGAAGAAATCGATCTGGGCAAGGTCATCTTCAATCCGACCTTCGGCCAGGATCTGACCAGCTTCCAGTTCAAGTAGCCGCCAAGCGCTGCTTCACACTAGCCGGGTGACCGTTGAGGCCAACGTCGAGGTTGCGCCGGGGATGTCCGGCAATCCCTGGCGCCTCGCCTGGCGTCGCCTGCGCCGCAACCGGGCGGCGCTGGCCTTCCTCGGCCTCTTCCTGCTGATCGTCGCCTTCGTCCTCGCCGCCCCCCTCTGGGCGGACAACGTCGCCCACACCGGCCCGAACAAAACGCACACACTGAAGAAGATCGAAGTCGACGGCGAAAAGCGCGAAGTCGTCAACCGGGAAGGCAAGCCGATCGGCCCGCAGTGGTTCGAAGCCGGTGGAGAATTCTTCCTCGGGGCCGACGGCCGCCTTGGTCGCGACGAGATGGTGCGCCTGATGTACGGCGGACGCGTCTCCCTCTTCATCGGCATCGTCTCGGCCCTGCTGACCACCCTGCTGGCCACGGTTCTAGCCCTGCTGGCGGGCTACTACCGCGGCTGGACCGACACGGTGATCTCGCGAGCGATGGATGTGATCTGGGCTTTCCCGGTGATGCTGCTGGCGATTGCGCTGGGGGTCTCGCTTGCGACCGGTGGCCTCAACATCGGCCCGCTTCACCTGTCCGGCGGCTCGATCTGGATCCCGATCCTGATCATCATGGGGGTCTCGGTTCCCTATGTCGCCCGACCGCTGCGGGGGCAGGTGCTCTCCCTGCGCGAAAAAGAGTTCGTCGAGGCGTCTGTGGCCCAGGGCTCGGGGCCACTGCGAGTGATGTTCGGCGAGTTGCTGCCCAACCTCTCCTCCACGATCATCGTTCTCTTCACCCTTACGATCGCCAACAACATGCTGCTCGAGGCGGCACTCTCGTTCCTCGGCGTTGGCGTGCAGGCTCCCAACACCTCCTGGGGGACGATGATCGCGGGTGGCTTCGACCTGCTCACCAGCGCCCCGCTGCTGACCGTCGTCCCGAGCACGATGATCCTGCTCACAGTGCTCTCGGTCAATGTTTTCGGCGACGGACTGCGCGACGCGCTCGACCCGAACTCGAAGCTGCGACTCGCCGCACACGCGGGCATGTCGGAGCCGGAGGGAACGGCGGTCTAGGTGGCTCGCTTCACCCTCCGTCGCTTGGTTGGGATGGTCGCGGTCCTCTTTGCGGTCTCTGTGCTGACCTTCCTCATCTTCAACGTGATCCCCAGCTCCGATCCCGCGCATCGGATCGCAGGCAAGGCGGCGACGCCGAACCTGATAGCCAGCATCAACGAGGAATGGGGCTTCAACGACTCCCTGCCCCAGCAGTACCTGACGATGATGAAGAAGATCTTCAGCGGCGACCTGATCTCCTACTTCGGGCAGGAAAACGTCGACGAACGGATCGTCGAAGGAATCCCAGCGACCTTCTCGCTCTGCATCGGCGCCGCCGTGATCTGGATGTTCTTCGGCATCCTCTTCGGCTACCTCTCGGCGGTTCGCGCCGGCAGCCTGCTCGACCGGGCGCTGACCGTGATCGCGGTGGCGGGAATCTCGATACCCGTCTTCGGCCTCGCCGCCGTCTTCCTCATTTACCTCACCTACAAGACCGAAATCTTCCCCTCCGGAGGGTACGTCGAATTCACCACCAGTCCGCTCGAATGGGCCGAACACCTGATCCTGCCCTGGATCACGCTGGCGATCGTCTACGTCGGCTTCTACAGCCGCGTGCTGCGCTCGAACATGCTCGACGTGATGAACGAGGACTACGTGCGAACCGCCCGCGCCAAGGGGCTGAGCGAGCGCCGGGTGATGAGCCGCCACGTGATGCGCAACTCGCTGATCCCGATCGTCACCCTCTTCGGCCTCGACTTCGGCGCCCTGCTCGGCGGCGCGATCCTGGTCGAAGGCATCTTCAGCATCGACGGCATCGGCCTCTACGCCTTCGAATCGCTGAAAAACCTCGATCTTCCGCCGGTGATGGCGATCGTCCTCTTCGGTGCCTTCTTCGTCGTCCTCTTCAACGCCCTGGTCGACATCGCCTACGCCTGGCTCGACCCACGGATCCGCCTCGGGACGGAGGCTCAATGAGCGCGGCGGCGCTGCTCACGGTCGAGGACCTGCGGGTCTCCTTCAACACGCAGGGCGGCCGCGTGCAGGCCGTCGACGGCGTCTCCTTCGAGCTCGTGCCCGGCGAGGTGCTGGCGATCGTCGGCGAGTCCGGCTCGGGCAAGAGCGTCACCGCGCAGACGATCCTCGGGCTGACCCGCTCGCCCAACGCCGAGATCTCCGGCTCCGCCCGGCTCGGCGAGCAGGAGCTGATCAGCGCCGGCGACCGCGAGCTGCGGGCGGTGCGCGGGGCGCGGATCGGCATGGTCTTCCAGGACCCGATGACCTCCTTCAACCCTGTCTACAGGATCGGCTGGCAGATCGCCGAGGCGATCCGCGCCCACGACGGCGAGACGAGCAAGGCCGAGGCCCGCGAGCGCGCGATCGAGCTGCTCGACTCGGTCGGCATCGCCAGCGCCGCCCAGCGGGTCGACGCCTACCCGCACGAATTCTCCGGCGGCATGCGCCAGCGGGCGATGATCGCGATGGCGCTCGCGCTGGAGCCGGAAGTGCTGATCGCCGACGAGCCGACGACGGCGCTCGACGTCACCGTGCAGGCGCAGATCCTCGCCCTGCTCGAGCGGCTCAACCGCGAACGCGGCCTGGCGACGATCCTGATCACCCACGACCTCGGCGTCGTCGCCGAGGTGGCGGACCGGGTGCTGGTCATGCACGAGGGCGTCATCGTCGAGCGCGGCGAGCTCGACCAGATCTTCTACTCGCCGGTCGACCCCTACACGCGCAAGCTGCTCGACGCAGTCGTCCGGCTCGACGCGGCGCCGCCGCTTCGGCCCGGTCGCGAGGGCGAGCCGCTGCTCGAGGTCACCGACCTGGTCAAGCACTTCCCGGTCAAGCGCGGGCTCTTCTTCGACCGCGAGGTCGACCGGGTGCGGGCGGTGGACGGCGTCAGCCTCAGCGTGCGCCAGGGGGAAACGCTCGGCCTCGTCGGCGAGTCGGGCAGCGGCAAGTCGACGCTCTCGCGCACGATTTTGCAGCTGCTGGCGCCGAGCGCGGGCTCGGTCCGCTTCGAGGGCCGCGAGATCGCCGGGCTCTCGCGGCGTCAGATGCGGCCGCTGCGACGGCAGATGCAGATGGTCTTCCAGGACCCCTACGCCTCGCTCAACCCGCGCAAGCGGGTCGGCCAGATCGTCGGCGAGCCGCTGCGCGTGCAGGGCGAGGCAAGCGGCGCGGAGCTGCGGCGCGAAGTCCAGGAGCTGCTCGACCGGGTCGGGCTCTCCGCCGAGCACTACGACCGCTTCCCGCACGAGTTCTCCGGCGGCCAGCGGCAGCGGATCGGCATCGCCCGGGCGCTGGCGTTGCGGCCGAAGCTGATCGTCGCCGACGAGCCGGTCTCCGCCCTCGACGTCTCGATCCGGGCCCAGATCCTCGACCTGCTCTCCGAGTTGCAGGCCGACTTCGGCCTCACCTACGTCTTCGTCGCCCACGACATCGGCGTCGTCCGCCACGTCTCCGACCGGATCGCGGTGATGCACGACGGCAAGATCGTCGAGCAGGGGCCGGCCGATGCGGTCTGCGAGCGGCCCCAGGACGCCTACACCAAGGCCCTGCTGGCGGCTGTGCCGATACCCGATCCGCGCGAGGCGCGGGCGCGTCGGCAAACTATCGGGTCAGGTTGACCCTTCCGCTCGAACCGCCGATCAAGCCGCAGCTTGCGCTGACCCGCAAAGAGCTCCCCCTGGGCGAGGAGTGGGCCTACGAGCAGAAGCTCGACGGCTTCCGCGCGATCGTCTTCGTCGACGGCGCCGATGCCTACATCCAGTCGCGCGGCGGCAAAGCCCTGGCCCGCTACTTCCCGGAGCTGAGCTTCCCGCTCGGCCGCTACGTGCTCGACGGCGAGCTGGTCATCCGCGACGCCGAGGGCAACCTCGAATTCGACGCCCTGCAGAGCCGCATCCACCCGGCCGAGTCGCGGATCGCGCTGCTCTCGAAGGAGATCCCGGCCGAGTACGTCGCCTTCGACCTGCTGGCCGAGGGGGACGAGGCGCTGCTCGACGCGCCGTTCGGCGATCGGCGCCGGCGCCTGGCCGGGCTGCTTGGAAGCACCTCGACCGCGATCAGCGCGCTCACGCAGGACCCGGCCCAAGCCGAGCAGTGGCTGAGCCGCACCGAGGGGACGATGGCGAAGCAGCTCGACGCCCCCTACGTCCCGGGCAAACGCAAGGGGATGGCGAAGGTGAAGCGCGAGCGCGAGATCGACTGCGTAGTCATGGGCTGGCGCCCGGGCAAAGAGGAGGGGACGGTCGGCTCGCTGATCCTCGGCCTCTACGACGGCGAGGAGCTGCGCTCGGTCGGCCACATCTCCGGCTTCAGCGCCGAGACCAAACGCAGCATGCGCACCCTGCTCGAGCCGCTGGAGACCGGCGAGAGCGGCACGGCGGAGCCGAGCCGCTGGACCGGTGGGCGCGACCTCGATTGGGTGGCGCTGCGGCCTGAGCTGGTGATCGAAGTGGGCTACGACCACGCGGCGGCGGGCCGGATCCGGCACGGGGCCCGCTTTCGGCGGTTCCGCGACGACAAGGATCCGCGCGAGTGCACCTTTGATTTGCTCGATCAGGGGTAGGGCCTAGAAGAGGCGATCCTGGGGAGGAGGAACAGGTGGCCCCTCCCCGGACGAGCCCTTCGGGCTCTTGAGTGTCCGGGGAGAGGCCACCCGTTCCTCTTTCGCGCGTCGTGTACTTCGGCCCCAGCCCCTGACCGCTTGGGTCGTTTGCTTGCGTTGCTCGGGGCGCAGGTAAGAGCGGCCGCGGTAGAGGTTCTCGTAGCGGGGGATCAGGTCCGGGCGTTTGGCTTCCAGCCAGGCGAAGAAGACGTCCTTGACCTCGTCGCGTAGGTGGAGGGCCACGCCACCCAGGAAGCTTGCGTTGGCTTTGCGGGCTCGATCGATGATCGGTTGGACCTGGTCGGGAGAGTCGTTGATGCCGGGCATCAGCGGAGCTATGAGGACTCCGGAGTCGATGCCTCGGCGGCGGAGCTCGGCGACTGCGTCGAGGCGGGCCGAGGGGCTTGGGGTGTGGGGCTCGGTGGCCCGCCAGGCATCCTCGTCGAGGGTGGGAACGGAGAGGTTGACCGAGACCGGCAGGTGCTTTGCCATCCGCTCGAAGATCTCGACGTCGCGCATCACGAGGGGTGACTTGGTCAGGACCGAGACCGGGGTCTCGGCCTCCTCCAGGGCCGCGAGGATCTCGGGCATCATCCGGTAGCGACCCTCGACCCACTGGTAGGGATCGGTATTGGTCCCCAGTGCCACCAGCTCCCGCTTCCAGCTCCTGCGCCCCAACTCGCCGCGGACGAGCTCCGGCACGTTCACCTTGACTACGATCTCCCGCTCGAAGTCCCTGCCCGCGTTCATGTCGAGATAGGTGTGCGTGCTGCGGGCGAAGCAGAACACGCAGGCATGCGTGCATCCCCGGTACGGGTTGATCGTCCAGTCGAATCCGTAACGCCCTCCCGGCACCCGGTTCAGCGCCGAGCGGGCGTGGACCTCGTGGAAGTTGATCCCCATCGCCTCAGGGGCATCGAAGGTGCGAACGACGGTGCCGTCGCCCACTCCCGGCAGCCGCAGGTCGTTCTCAACTCGCTGCTCATCCCATCGCATACGAACACATGTTCGTATGCGAGAGAGTCGTTGTCAACCGTCGAACTCGTCCAGAAGCAGCTGAAGATCCTTCATCGGCAGGATTCGGTGGAGCGGATCGGTGGGCGACGATTCGAAGCCGAACCGGTCGTAGAAAGCGCTCGCGCCCTCGTTGGCGTGGACGATCACGGCTCGCACTCCAACCAACTCTGCGACGGCAGCGCAGCGCAGCAAGGCATCCTGGAGCAGGGATCTGCCGACACCACGACCCTTGTGCTCGCGATCGACCGCAAGCCTGGCGAGGACCAGAACGGAAACGGGCCGCTTCGCCGGCTGTCCCTTCAAGAGCCTCTCCGTAGCGTCATCCGGCTCAACCTGGCCGATTGCGAGCGCGTAGTAGTCGATCACGCGCTCCCCGTCGGTGGTCACAAAGGTGCGCGCCGACCCGCCGGCCTCGGCGTGGCGGGAATGGCGATGGAGCCAATTGTCCAGCGCGTCTTCTTCGCAGCAAAAGCCGTCGAGGGCGTGCTTCCCCCTCAGCGGCTCAGGCTGCGTATAGGCCACGGCTACTTGAAGACGCTTGGCTTCGCGAAGAGGTCGCGGAGTCCACTGGGAACACGGGGCGGTCTATCCAGCAGCTCCGTGAACCGCTCCCACTCGGATTTGTCGAGCGGAAACTGGGTCCTGTCGGCAAGGATGCGCCGCGCCTCTGAGACCGCGGCACCGCGAACGAAGCTGCTGAACTTTGTCTCGGTCAAATCGCTTGCGGCGCGGACAAGGGCGTCCTCAGAGTCCTCAACGCGAACGTTCCAGCGAAGGTCTCGAGTCTCCCCGGTCTTTGTCACAGACATACCGTCCGGGACATTGTACATGCAATGTGCACCGGGATTCTAAACCGTCTCGGAGACAGTGAACTCGTCGAGCTGGCCGCGGGCTTGGCCGCGCGCCTTCTTGCGCAGGGGCGGCAGCACAGCGACCAGGTTGCCCATCGGGCCCAGCGCCTGCCTGGCCCAGTTGCGGAAGTCGAAGTCGTCGACGTGATCGGCGATCAGGCCGTCGGCGAAACGGAACCTTGCCTGGATGTCGTTGACCACCGGCCGCCCGGTGGAGAAGGTGTAGCGGGCGATCCAGTGGGCCGAACCGGAGTCATCGCCAGCCTCGTGCTCGTGCAGCTCGATCTTCAGGTCTGTGGCGCGCCCGGTCAGCATCCGCCACATCGCGCCGATCTCATCGCCCTTGAGGTCGCCGAAGGCCGGGTCGTGGAAGTTGGCTCCGGGGGCGTAGCAGGCGCTCATCGCTGCGCCGTCGCAGCGGCCGAACGCCTCATAGAAGCGCTCGATCAACCCTTTGTTCTCATCCGCTCCCACGGGCGGACCTTATCCGCCCTGGGCGCGCCGGCAAAGGAGATGCGGCTAAGCCAGCTCGCCCGCGACGACGTAGCGCAGAACGTCGACCACCTGCTCGGCCGTGCGGGCCGTCGCCTGGGCGGCTCGGTCGACCTCCTTCAGCGCGTGATCCAGCTCGCCATCGTGCAGGGTGACGATCGGCTTGCTCAGCGCCGCGGCGAAACCGGCATCGAAGGCGGCGTTCCACTGGCGATATTTGTCGCCGAAGCGCACGACCACGACATCGGCGGCGCGGATCAGCGTCTGGGTGCGGATCGCGTTGACGCCGGCGCCCATGTGGTCGCGCCAGAACGGCACGCCCTCCTCGCCCAGCGTTCCGGTGCCGGCGTCGTCGGACGCGGCGTGGTCGGTGACCGGAGCCGAGAAGGAGACCGGCAGCCCCGCCTGCCGCGCCCCGGACTCGATCCGCTCGCGCCAGTCGGAGTGAATCTCACCGGAGAGATAGACGTTCCAGGTCCGCTCGGTCACCCGCCAATGGTACGTGGGCGCCGCATGTGAGATAACTGCCCGAGTGCTTGGGAAAGCTCTCTGCGGACTCGTGGCGCTGATCGCGTGTGCGGCCCTGTGCACCGCGTCGGCGGCGGCAGGCGCACCGCGGATCAGCTACGTCGCGCTCGGCGATTCCTACTCGGCCGGCGAGGGCAACGGCCCGTTCGACGGCAGCTGCCACCGAGCCCAGCGCGGCGACTCGGCCTACCCCCGCATCCTCCCCGGCCTGGTCGGCTACCTCGCTCCGCCCAGCTTCCACGCCTGCACCGGGGCCGTCACCGCCGACGTCTGGAGGCGGGCGCAGCCGAACAGGGACGGGCAGAAGGTCCAGACCCGCTACCTCGGGCCGAGGACCGAGCTGGCGACGCTGACGATCGGCGGCAACGACCTCCACTTCTCCTCGATCGTCGCCGAATGCCTGCTCCCCACCGACTGCACGGAATCCGATTTGGCCGACGAAGTCCGGGCCGGCCTCACCACGATCGGACCGAGGCTGGTCAACACCTACGAACGGGTGCGGGCGCAGATGGACCCCGCCGGCTACCTCGTCGTTGCCGGCTACCCGCACCTCTTCGTCTCCGGCCCCGACTCCGACTGCAAGCCGTTCATATCGAGCCGCGAGGCCACCTGGATCGATTCCCTCGTCGACAGCGGCAACACCAAAATCGCCGCCGCAGTCAGAGCGGCGCGGCTGCGGAGCGGCAACGTTGCCTACGTCAACGTCTCCGGCGGCTTCGCTGGGCACGAGCTGTGCAGCGAGGACCAGTGGCTCTACGGCCTGCACGCCGACTTCGACGAGGGGCCAACCCTGATCAAGGGCAGCTACCACCCGACCCGAGCCGGCCAGCGCGCCTACGCCAACGCCTTCGCAACCTTCCTCCGGAAGCCAGCAATCCGCACGGTCCTAACCCAGCCATAGCGCAAGCTCTCGCGCTGGGAGGGCCGGTGACCCCTCCCAAAACACTCAAGAGCGGCTCCTGCCGCTCGTTTTGGGAGGGGTCACCGGCCCTCCCCCGCCCCCTGCTCCTCAAAGTGCTTGGACAGCATCGTCACCTGCCCCTGGTAGTTGGACCCGAGGTCCTGGCCATACAGCCGCTCCGCCGGCGCGCTGGTCCGCTCCAGCGCCAGCTTGCAGACCGGTTGGCGGTGCTCGACCATGAAGGAGACGTCGCGGGCGCGCACCTCGAGCGCCGCGCGACTGCCGTGGCGGTCGCCGGCCGGGTCGTAGCCGAAGCCCGGGTCGAAGAAGCCGGCGTAGTGGGTGCGTAGCTCGCCCGCGGTCGGGTCGTAGGCCATCATCTCGGCGGCGATCTGGGGCGGGATGCAGACGCCCTCGGCCGAGAGCAGCAGGTAGAAGATCTCCGGCTCGAGCACGATCTTTCCCCCGCCTCGGGGAAGACCGGGTCCCAGAAGTCGGTCCAGCGGTAGGCGCGGATACGCGAGAGGTCGATCGGCAGGCTGTTCTTCTTTGCCCGGTAACCGACGATACGGTCGGCGGGCCCGGAAAGGTCGACGCTGAGGAAGAGCCCGTCGGCAAGCGCCAGCTCGGACTCGCGCAGCGCGTGCGAGTCGAGGTAGAGCAGCGGGAACTCATCCTGCAGGTCGCGGATCTCGGTGTCGCTGAGCCGCACATCGCCGCGCGCCAGGCGCAGCTGATTGAGCGAGAGCCCGGTCTTGACCTGGATCGCGAAGGAGCGCGGCACGACCTCCAGGTAGAGCTTGCCCCGGTAGCCGGCGCGGATCTCGTCGAAGCGGTGGTGGCGATCGGTCAGCACACGGGTGAAGACGTCGAGGCGACCGGTCGAGCTCTTCGGGTTGGCCTTCGCGCGCACGTCCTCGGGCAGTGCCAGCTCCTCGATCAGCGGCACCAGGTAGGGGCGGTCGCGCTCGAGCACGGCGCCGTCGCGAAGATCGATCTTCTGGAAGGCAAGCCCCTCGACCTTCTCCTCGACAGTCGAGTCGACGTCGGGCAGGAAGGAACAGCGCAGCGCCCAGGCATGGTCGCCGAGCCGCAGGTCGATGCTCGCCGGCTGGATCGCCTCCGGTCGGATCCGGTACTCGCCGGAGGAGACCCACTCCGCCGCGATCGCCTCACTCAGCGCCTGGGAGGGTAGAACCCCGGGCGCGGCTGCGGCGGCTCCGTCGCCCACCGCGCCACCCGCCGCTGCCGTCGCCTCGCTCATCGCTCCGAGATTATGCGGCGCGCCTCGGTTGCGCCCAGGTAGGGGGTGAGCGCAAACTCCGCAATCTCCGGCAGTAACTCGGCGAGCGTCTCGGTTTCTCCGGCGAGGGCGCGGCGGCCCAAGAGCGAGGCGACGCCGCCGACGATCGCCTCGTCGGTCGCCTCTGGGGGCCGCGAGCCGCCGGCGGGCGCCGGGGCGCCCTCGCGCAGGAGCGGGACAAAGCCCTGCAGGGCTACCTGGTAGCGATCGTAGACGCCGCGGCCGGCGCGCAGCCCCTCGACCAGGACCAGCCCGGCCTGGGCCGGCTCGGCGGCGAGCAGATCGAGCAGGGCGGCGAGCGCAGCCACCACTCCGGTCGCCCAGTCCCCAGCTCCGCCGCAGGCCGCCAGCACCCGCTCGCGGATCCGCTCGACCGCGTCGTCGTAGGCGGCGACGAAGCAGGCGTCCTTGCTCTCGAACTGCTTGTAGAAGTCGCTCTTGGAGACGCCGGCGCGTTTGCCGATCGTCGAGACCGTAGTGCCGTCATAGCCGCGTTCCTCCAGGCTCTCGGCAAGCGCGGCAAGCAACCTCTCACGCTGGTTCTGCGCGACGAACTCGCGGGGAAGGCCATGGCGGCCACGGGGCAGTCGTTCCACTGAGCGCTGGAGTCTTTCACCGCCACGACGACGATGCGGCGCTCGCGGCGCCGCCTGCGCGAAGTGTCAGGTCGTCCCGCGCCGGCCGGTACCGAGGAACGGCGCGAGCATGAACTCCGAGAGCTCCGGAAGCAGATCCTCGGCCTTCTCCGTCTCGCCGCGGCGGATCTGCTGATAGACGATCCAGGCGACGCCGCCGACCAGCGTCTCTTCGATCGTGTCCGGGAGCTGGTCGTTCGTCGGCACGGTGCGCTTGGTCAGCTCGACGAAGCGCTGCACCGCCTGCTCGTAGCGTTCGGTTGCCGCGGGCGTCGCCGAGAGAGCCTCGATCATGCACATGCGGGCCAGGGCCGGCTGCTCGGCGACGTAGCGCAGGAACGACGCGAGGCCCACCTGGACCCGCTCTTCCCAACCCCCCTCGGCCTTGGCGCAGTCCTCTTCGACCCGTCGTATCGCCTCGTCAACGGCGGCGTCGAACGCGGCGAGAAAGACTTCCTCCTTGCCTTCGAAGTTGTCGTAGAGAGTCTTGCGGGCGACGCCGGCGCGGCGCACGATGTCGCCGATTTTGGTCGCGTCGTAGCCCTGTTCGGCGGTCAGCCCGGCGATTGCGTCCATGATTCGCCGCCGCTTGTGGCCGGCGACGAACTCGCGCGACAGCTCCGGCCGAACCGGGACCGCCTGGGGGTTGGTCTCGGTCCTGCCCTGTTCACGCCGCGGCATCGGCCAAGAATACCCGCGAAAGGCCAGATCGCCTTGCGCGATGGCGACTCAGATGGTACCGTGGGACGACTTGCAGGGTTTATCACAGAAACGATGAGGTTTCTTTATGGCGCCGGACAGGGTGGAACTGACTCGAGACATGTTGCTTACGGCCCTCGGGGACAGCTGGCCCGCGGCCGAGGTCAGCGCTGCCGCCGAACTGCTCTCCGGCGGCAACGGGCAGTTTCCATCGGGCATCCGCTCGCTGCCCTCCGACCTGGTCAGCGCGGTCCAGCGCGAGCGCCTACTGGCGGCAATGTTGAGGGCCACTGCTGAGCTCGGCTACCGCGAGCTCAGCGTCCAGGATGTGCTCGATCGCGCCGGCGTCTCCCGCCCCACGTTCTACGAGCACTTCGAGAACAAGGAGGACTGCTTCCTCGCCGCCCTCGACGTCGCCGCGGCCCGCCTGCGGGAGCGTCTGGAGACCGCCGGGGAGGAGGGCGGGACATGGCGCGAGCGCCTGCGCCTCTCACTGGCGGAGCTGCTGCGCTTCGTCAACGAGGAGCCCGACACGGCGATGACCCTGATCGTCGACGCCCGCGCCGCCTGCCCGCCCGCCCTGCTGCGCCGCGACGAGCTGCTCGACCACTTCTCCTCCTGCCTCGACACCCGGGTCCGGTCCGAATCGCTGACCGAGGAACCGCCCTCGGCGATCGCCGCCGCCGGCATAGTCGGCGGCATCGAGGCCCTGCTCTACTCGCGCATCAACCGGGGTGAGACCGAGGGCATCGAGTCCCTCCTGCCCTCGCTGATGTACTTCGCCGTGCTTCCCTACGAGGGACACGAGGTGGCAAGCGAGGAGCTGGCGGTTCCGGTTCGCTGAAGCTTTCTACCGCGGGCTCTTCCTGCGCGACGCTTTGGAGCTGCCGTCGTCGGCCCGCTCGGTCTCGCTGCGGGCAACGCTGCGGATGGTCTGGCCCATCGCCTTGTCGGTCGCCTCGGCCATCGCGATATGGAAGCCGCTCATCAGGACGTCGGCGCCGAGCGGGCGGGTGCGGTCGAGGGCTTCGCGGACCTTCGGCCAGTCGCCCTCGGGGCGGCCGGCTTCGTCGAAGGGTTTCCAGACCTGCTCGAGGAAAAGCTTGGTGAAGATCTGGGCGATGTCGTTGACTTTGCGGCGCAGCTTTTCGGCTGTGGCGAGAACGGCGTCGGGGCCCATGCCGACTTCTGCGAGGGCCGCCGCGGCGGCCATCATCCGCGGGCTGATCACCTCGACCTTGCCGTCGGGCAGCGGGCGGAGGATGCCGAGCTTTTCGCCCCGTTCCAACATCTCGAAGCCGCGCCCTTCTTCGACCTCCTTTTTCCAGAGCTCCGCCAACTCCGTCAACTCGACGATCTCGGGTGCCTCCTCTTCGAAGGGGGCGCGCAGGGTGCGGGTGAAGCCAACGATCTCCTCGGCGGCGCCGTTGACGCTTTCCGCCATGCGGCGGATCGCCTCCAGGTTGAGCCCCTCGGCCTGCAGTTCGCGGGTCAGCTCGATCCGCGCCACGTGCTCCTCGTTGTAGTAGCCGGTGCGGCCGCGCACGACCGGCGGGGGCAGCAGGCCGCGGGTCTGGTGGGCGCGGATGTTGCGCACGGTCATCCCCGTCCGCTCCGCCAACTCGCTGATCGTCATCTCGCCGTCGGCCGGCTTGCTCATCCCCTCATCGTAAGCGGCAAACGCTGGCCATTCATCTTTTCGGCGGCATCTGAGCAGAGGAATGCGATCGCCTCGGCGAGCTGCTCGGCTGGGGTGAAGGTGGGGAAGTCCTCACCCGGACTCTCCTCGCGCATGCGCGGCGTGAGGATCGCGTCGACGACGATGATGTTGGCGGTCGCGGCGCTGCCTTCGAAGCCGTCGGCGAGGGCGAGGGTCCAAGCCTCGGCCGCGGCCTTGGCGGCGGCGTAGGCGGCGTTGGAGTTGGACGGGGCCTGGGCTTGCTTGGCCGAGACGAGCACGAAGCGACCGTGCTCGCCGGCCAGCAGCGCGTCGTGGAAGGCGCGGGTCGTGTGCTGGACGGTGCGGATCAGCAGATCGTGCAGCAAGGCCCAGTCGGCGAGCGGCTCCTCGTGCAGGGGCTGACCTCCACGCCAGCCGCCGACCAGGTGCAGCAGCGCATCGACCCGGCCGAAGCGCTCGAGCAGCGCCGCGCACCAGGCGCGGGTGGCCTCCTCGTCGAGCAAGTCGACAGCGCGCCCGTCCCAGCGCTCGGCCGGGAGCGCAAGCGCAGCGCCGACTTGGTCGGCGTGCTCCTGGGAGACATCGGCACCGGCGACGGTCGCCCCGCCGGCGGCGAGCCGCTCCGCAACGACCGGGCCAAGGCCGCCGGCGACCCCGGCAATCGCAACCACCCGGCCGTCGAGATCGCTCATATGGGGGAGACAGGATTCGAACCTGTGTAGGCAGAGCCAATGCGTTTACAGCGCATCTCCTTTAACCACTCGGACACTCCCCCGGGTCGTTGATCGCGATTCTAGAGAGGTCGACCGGAAGCGGCTTAGGCAACCCCAAGCCGCTGCTTCATCTGCTCGTTGAAGGCGGTGAGGGCAGACATTGGGCGCATGAAGACGGTGAGGACGGCGACGCGGCCCTCCTCGTCGAGCTCGAGGAAGTCGATGCCCTCGAGCTCGCGGTCGCCGACGTTGGCCTTGAAGCGGAGGGCGACGGAGCTGCCTTCGTGCAGCTCGTCGACGTAGGTGAGGTCCTCGAGCGTGGCGGCGACATGGGTGAGGACGGCGCTGACCATCTCGCGTCCCTCGAAGCCGCGGAAGAGGATTGGGCTGTGCAACTCGACGTCCTCGCGCAGGGTCTCGGTGAGCAGATCGAGGTCCTTCGCTTCGGCGGCAAGGCGGAACGGGTGCGGCTCGGCCATCGCCGCCCACTCTACGCGGTGACTTCGCCTTTATGCGTACATAGGGACCGCTAAAGACGAAGTCAGCGTCTGGGATACTCGCCCCGTGCCAAGCGACCACGCCCTCGCCCGCTTCTCGAACTCGCTCGGCACGCGGGGGTTGCGCTGGGCGGGCAAGATGAACGTTCCGCTCTACCGCCTCAGCGGCGGGCGGATCGGCGGCAAGGTCGGCCGCGCCCCGGTCCTGCTGCTCACCACCACCGGCCGCAAGTCCGGCCAGCAGCGCACGGCGCCCGTCGTCTACCTCGCCGACGGCGACAACGTGGTCGTGATCAACACCAACGCCGGCAACGCCAAGATCCCGGCCTGGTCGCTCAACCTGAAGGCGAACCCGGAGGGCGAGGTCGAGGTCGGCCGCAGGCGCTACCCGGTCCGCGCCCGGATTGCCGAGGGCGAGGAGCGCACCGAACTCTGGCGCCGCCACAACGAGCAGTACGCCGGCTTCGACGACTACCAGCGCAAGCTCGACCGCCAGGCCTCGGTCATCGTGCTGGAACCCCGCTAGGACGCTTCGCGCAACATCTGCGCCTCTGGCAGTGCGCGCAGCTTCTTCAGCGTGTTGGTCTCGATCTGGCGGATCCGCTCGCGGGTGACGCCGAAGGTCCTCCCCACCTCCTCCAGGGTCAGGGGCTCGAGGCCGGAGAGCCCGTAGCGCAACTCGATCACCTGGCGCTCGCGCTCGGGCAGCGCGTCGAGCGCCCGCCGCACCCCCTCGCGCTGCAGGTGCTCGCTCGCTTCCTCGAAGGGCTCGGCGACTTCCTCGTCGGCGACGAAATCGCCGAGCTCCGATTCGTCCTCGTCGCCGACCGGCTTCTCCAGCGAGACCGGCAGCTGCGAGACGCGCAGGATGTCGCGCACTTCCTCCAGCGGCCAGCGCAGCTCGGCGGCGATCTCGTGCGGCTCGGGCTCGCGGCCGAGCGACTGCACCATCTGGCGCTCGACGTGAGCGACCCGGTTCAGCTTCTCGACCATGTGGACCGGGATGCGGATCGTCCGTGCCTTGTCGGCGATCGCCCGCGTCACCGCCTGGCGGATCCACCAGGTCGCGTAGGTGGAGAACTTGTAGCCGCGGCGGTAGTCGAACTTCTCCACTGCCCGGATCAGCCCCAGCGAGCCCTCCTGGATCAGATCGAGGAAGCTGAGGCCGCGCCCGAGGTAGCCCTTGGCGATCGAGACGACGAGGCGCAGGTTGGCCTCGACCATCTGCCGCTTGGCCAACATGTCGCCGCGCTCGATCCGCTTCGCCAGGTCGACCTCCTGGGACGCTGTCAGTAGCTCGACTTGGCCGATCGAGCGTAGGTAGAGCCGCAGCGAGTCGAGGCTCGGCTCAACCGTAAGGTCCAGATCGTCTTTTTTCGAGCTGGCGCCGTTGGCCTCTTCGGCGCGCGCTTCCTTGTAGGCGTCGACGCCCTCCTCGGCAATCACTTCGACGCCCTGCTCGACAAGATGGGCATGCAGAGCGGAAATCTGCTCCTTGGTGACCTCGACCTCCTCCAGCGTGGTCGCGATCTGCTCGAAGGTGAGGTAGCCGCGCTCGCGCCCCAGCGCGATCAGGCCACGAAGCTCCTCCTGCTCCGCAAACGGCTGTACCTCCGAATCCTGATCCAGCCCCGGCGGGACCGTCTCCAACGGTTCGATATCACTGCCTCCGGTCCAACCCTCTCCCATTCCCGGGGCGCCGGCCCCAACGCTCCGGCTATGCGAAGTATAGGCAGAAGAAACCTATCGGCGAGGCCGGGCGGGCACCGGCGGAGGGGCCGAGTTGCTTACTCTCTATAAGCCGTGGCGACCCGCACGACGATGACACCTTCGCTCTCCGCGCCCGACGTGCAGGCGTCGGTGCCGGCGACCCAGGTGAGCCTCTCGCGGGTCGGCGTCACCGGGGTCGAGAAGGTGATCCGGGTCAAAGCAGACGGCGCCGAGAATCTCTACCACGCCACCTTCGAGTGCTTCGTCGACCTCGAGCCGCGCCAGGCCGGTGTCCACATGTCCCGCTTCGAGGAGAACGTCGGCGAAGCGATCGACGAGGTCGTGCTCGGCGAGGCCTTCCGCGCCGAGACGCTGGCCGCGCACATCGCCGAGCGGGTGCGTGAGAGCCAGCACGGGCGCCGCGCCGAGGTCTCCGTGGCGGCCCGCTACCCGGAGACGGTGAAGACCCCGGCGACCGGGCACTCGACCCAGGAGATCTACGGCCTGTTCGGCACCGCCGTCGCCTCCGAGCGCGGCAACCGAACGCTGACCGGGGTCCAGGCCCAGGGCATGACCGCCTGTCCCTGCGCGCAGGAGATGGTCGCCGAGCTGGGCCGCGAACGGCTCGCCGAGGCCGGCTTCGATCCCGACCAGGTCGAGCTGGCGATCGAGGCCGTCCCGGTCGCCACCCACAACCAACGCGGCATCGGCACCCTCTACATCGGCTGCCCCGAGGGCGGCGACGCCTGGATCGACGCACCGGAGCTGCTGCGTCTCGTCGAGAGCTCGATGAGCTCGGAGATCTACGAGCTGATGAAGCGCCCAGACGAGCTCGCCGTCGTCGCCAAAGCCCACTCGCAGCCCCGCTTCGTCGAGGACTGCGTGCGCGAGATGATCCGCGCCGTGGTCGAGGGCTACCCCGACCTGCCGGCCGAGGCATTCGTCATGGCCCGCCAGGAGAACCTGGAGACGATCCACCGCCACAACGTCGTCGCCGAGCGCTACGGCACCCTGGGCGAGCTGCGCCAGGAGCTGGCCTCCGGCGAGCACACCGAGCGCCACATGACGATGCGCGAGTGGCTCGAGGCCCCGAGCGCTTAGCTCGGCTTGGTCTTCGGCGTCGCTCGCGCTTCACGCTCTTCGTCGATGCGGCGGCGCAGGCCGAAGAAGTAGTCGGCGCCGCTGATCAGGGTTGCGGCGACGGCCAGGTAGACGAGGGCGTTGACCCAGGCCGGGGCCGGGTTGGCGGCGATCAGGGCGAAGACGGCGGCGATCTGCAGGACCGTCTTCACCTTTCCGAGCCAGCTGGCCGAGATCACGACGCCACGCTCGGCGGCGATCGCTCGCATCACCGTGACGGCGAACTCGCGAGCGATGATCACCATCGCGACCCATGCTTCGAGGCGGTCGAGCGAGACCAGCGAGACCAGGGCGGCGACGATCAGCAGCTTGTCGGCGATCGGGTCCATCAGCTTGCCGAAGGTGGTGATCGAGTTGCGCGAGCGAGCGAAGTAGCCGTCGAGGCCGTCGGTGGCGGCGGCTAGGGCGAAGACGGCGGCGGCGAGCGCATCGCCGTTCGGCGTCTCGCCGAGCAGGGCGACGACGACGACCGGCACCGCGAGGATGCGCAGAAGCGTAAGGGCGTTGGGCAGGTTGAGCGGAAACACCGCTCAACCCCCGTCCCCCGGGGGCCGACGGGCCGATTCCCCTACTGGGACTCCGGTTTTCGGCCCGTCGGCGGCGGGCGATCGGGCGGCGTCGCGCGCGGCGAAGAACTCCTCGCCCTCGATGCTGATGTGGGGGACCCAGCGCTCCATCCACTTCGGGAGCCACCAGGCTCGCTTGCCGAGCAGGACCATGATCGCCGGCACCAGCAGGCAGCGGACCAGGGTCGAGTCGATCGCGATCGCCACCGCGAGGCCGACCCCGAACTCCTTGACGATCGGGTTGCCGTTGAGGACGAAGCTGGTGAAGACGCAGACCATGATCGCGGCGGCCGAGGTGATCACGCGGCCGGTGTTGGCGAGACCCTGGATCACCGCCTCACGCTCGTCTTCGTTCTCGCGGAAGTGCTCGCGCATCTGGGTCAGCAGGAATACCTCGTAGTCCATCGAGAGGCCGAAGAGGATCGCGAACATCAGCAGCGGCACGAAGCTGACGATCGGGATCGAGTGGTCGAGGCCGATCAGCGAGGAGCCCCAGCCGAGCTGGAAGACCGCGGTGACGACGCCGTAGGCGGCCGCGACCGAGATCAGGTTCATCGCCGCCGCCTTCAGCGGCACCAGCAGCGAGCGGAAGGCGAGCAGCAGGACGATGAAGCTGAGGCCGACGACGATCGCGATCATCAGCGGCAGCTTGTCGCTGATCTGGGTGGCGAGGTCGATGTAGCCGGCGGTCTGGCCGCCGACGTAGGAGTGGGCCCCGGTCCCCTTCAGGGCGGCGGGGATCGTCGTGTCGCGCAGGCCTTCGACCAGGCTGACGGTCTCATCCGCCCACGGCGACGATTTGGAGATCACGGTGAAGACCGCGACCGTGCCGGCCTTGTCGAGGGTCGGTTCGGAGACCGCGGCGACGTCGGCGGCGGCGCCGACCGCTTTCTCCAGCACCGGCAGCACTTTCTTCGCTTCGTCGGCGCTCTCGAATTCGGAAGCGATCAGCAGCGGCCCGTTGACACCCGGCCCGAAGCCGAAGGTGAGGCTGTCGTAGGCCTGACGCGCGGTGGTCGATTTGGGCAGGGCGCTGAGGTCGTTCTGGCCCAGCTCGAGCTGGAAGATCGGGATCGCGAGCACGACGAGGATCGCCAGGGCGGCGATCGCGCTGCGCCAGGGTCGATCGGCGACGCCGCGCGCCCAGCGGGTCCAGCCGTGCGGCTCGACCTCGTCGGGGTGGGTCTTGCCGAACTGCACGCGCAGCGAGTTGATCCGGTAATCGAGCGCCCCCAGCATCGCCGGCAGCAACGTGGTCGCCGCCCCAACTGCGATCACAACCGCAATCGCCGCGGTGAAGCCGAGCGTGCTGACCAGCGGGATACCGGCGAAGGCGAGCGAGCAGAGCGCGATCACGACGGTGAAGCCGGCAAAGACGACGGCGCCGCCCGCCGTCGCGGTCGCCCGCGCCACCGACTCCTGCAGATCCATCCCGTCCTTCAGCTGCAGCTTGTGGCGGGTGACGATGAAGAGCGCGTAGTCGATGCCGACGCCGAGGCCGATCATCGTCGCCAGGGTCGAGGCGACGCTCGGCACCTGGACGACGTGCTCGAGCAGGCGGATGATCGAGAGTGAGCAGGCGAGGCCGAGGATCGCCGAAAAGATCGGCAACACCATCGCGGTCGCCGTGCCGAAGGCGAAGAGCAGGATCACGATCGCCGCGGCGATGCCGATCGCATCGCTGGCGCCGGTGTCGGGCTTGGAGAGCGCCTGGCCGACGTAGCTGCCGACGGCGACCCTGAGGCCGGCGTCTTTGGCCGGATTGCCGGCGTCGAGGACCGCATTGGCCTGCGCTTCGTTCAGTTCGCCGGGTCCGATGCCGAGCACGACGGGCACGTAGGCGACCGAGCGGTCCTTGCTGAGAAAGGCGGCGCCGGCCGGGGTGAGCGGGTTGACCGCCGAGTTGACGTCGTGCATCGCTTCCAGCCGCTTGACCGATTCGCCGATCGCGGCGGCGTACCTGGGCGCGGTGAGCGAGGCGCCACCAGGCGCCTGGAAGACCAGCGGGTTGCTGCCGTAGGCCTGTTCGGGCAGGTTGTCTTCGAGCAGTTCGGTGGCCTGGGTCGAGCCGGTCCCGGGCAGGGTGAGGTTGTCGTTGGTCTTGCTTTCGCCCGCCTGCCC
This sequence comes from uncultured Solirubrobacterales bacterium, assembly GCA_963702705.1. Classification (GTDB taxonomy): domain Bacteria; phylum Actinomycetota; class Thermoleophilia; order Solirubrobacterales; family 70-9; genus VRUE01. Next base: position 225,754 of record CAVPDR010000007.1, on the reverse strand, counting down.
GGCGAGGATGAGGCCGACGGCGAGCACGATCCAGACACCGATCGTCAGCCAGTGATGGCGGGAGCAGAAGCGTCCGATGGCGTAGAGGGGTGCGGTCACGCGGGCATCATCCCCCTTTATTCGGCCGGAGCACCGGGCGGCGGCTCATCGCCGGACTCGAACGCTTCAGGGACCGCACCGGTAAGGCCGGTGCCAAGGCCCTGGCGCAGGATCGCCAGGTGCTGGGCGTGGCTGGCGGCAAGCGCGGAGGCCAGCGCCCGTGGCGCCGTGAACTGCAGGTGAGCCACCCCGCGCTGCGCCTCCGACAGCGCGGCGTTTTCGCCTTCGTAGGCCAGGGCGAGCGCCTCGGCCCGGTCGCTGGGACCCGGCGGCTCCAGTTCGTCGGCTTCGGCGTCGGTTTCCCCACCAAGGCCGCGGATCCCCTTGGTCAGGGCGTCGAGGTGGGTCTGATCCTGGCCGCGAAACTCCCGCGCCACCGCGAGCATCGGGCCGCGCAGGTGCGGCAGGGCCTCGTCGTAGGCGGCGACCGCGGTCAGCTCCTCGGCGAGGATCGAGTTGAGGGCTGCGACGTCGGCCGCCTTCTCGCTGTCGGTCGCCGCCCCGTGCCCGGGCTGACCGCACCCGCTGGCGAAGACCGCCAGAACGGCAACGAGAAAGACAGCGGCGCGACCGAGGCCGCGCCGCTGTCTGCTGAGGCATTTGCTTCCCTTCAAGCCCATAGGCGGGCGTGAAGCATATGTGGAGGTTGCAGCGCCCTTCGCCGCGAAAGGCTAGGCCTTCTTTGCAGCTTTCCTGGCCTTGGTCTTCTTGGCGCCCTTGTTGGACTTCGCCTGAGGCGAGAGCCCCTCGAAGTTCATCAACACCGCCGTTGCCGGAATGCCCTCCTCGCCTGACTTCGCCAGCCGCTTGGCGCTGCCCGCGTGGATCTTGATCAGCTGCTCGAGCGTTTCGTTGACGAGGTCAACCGACTCGCTCCACCCTTGCTCGTCCACGACCCCAGGAGTGCAGCTCACATGACGATCGTCTCGCGAATCAAAGGTCCCGCCACTCAGTGCCTCGAATACATCGTCCACGATGATCTGAACGGCCGATGAGCTGACGCTGGGCTTCACCGAATCGGGAAGCGATCTCCAATCGCGATCGGTGAGATAGGCCCGCGTCGTAGCTCTGTAGTAGTGCTCGACCGCCCCACGCCGAGGCTCGGTCTTGACCATTTCGATGCATTCGAAGTCCTTGAGGACTTTGACGTGGTAGCTGACCTGGCTCAGACCCTCTTCGAGCTCCTTTGAAAGTTCGTTGGGGCTTGCCATCCGCTCGTTGAGAATGGTCAAGATCTCTACGCGCAACGGATGGGCCAGAGCCTTGACGAGTTGCTGATCCACTCCGCTGGTCTTGCTCTTCTTGTTTTTGGTCTTGCTTTTCGCGGCCAAAGCGACTCCTCTGTATTCATTGGGCTGCCTCTAACCACTCCATCCTATTAGACACAAAGCCAAATTGGCAAACCTAAACGCAGCCTTTGAGTGCGTTTTGATGATTACTGGAACTTTTTCCAGTAATTGATAGGTCTAAAGCGTCGTACCGGATGGGTCGCGACCCCTAGCCGCAAAAGAGCTGACGACTCGCGGGAAGGGGGTGAGGCAGGGTGAAGATCACGAAAACCGACAGTGTCGTGCCATTGCTTTCGACGACGAAGACGCGCTAATGGTGGCGTGGCGTGGGCGGATCGGCCCCGGAGGTCCAGGGGTTGATCTGCCTCGCGCCGAAGGCGAAGGCTGTGACCTGATTCAGTTCGCGGATGAACGATCCGTCGGGGTCACGTCGGTTCGGCGCCATCACCGCGCTCGCGACCGAGATCCACGCCTGCCGACAGTGCCCGCGCCTGGTCGCCTGGCGCGAGGCTCGCGCAGCCGATCCGCCGCGCCGCTTCCAGGGCGAGGAGTACTGGGCGCGACCGCTGGACGGCTTCGGCGATCCGGCCGCCCGGCTGGCGCTCGTCGGCCTCGCGCCCGCCGCCCACGGCGCCAACCGGACCGGTCGCATGTTCACCGGGGATCGCTCGGGCGACTGGCTCTACGCAGCGCTGCACCGTGCCGGCTACGCAAGCCGACCGACCTCCGAGCACCGCGGCGACGGCCTGCGGCTCGACGACGCCTACGTGACGGCGGTCGTCCGCTGCGCCCCGCCCGACAATCGCCCGACTCCCGAGGAGCGCGATAACTGCCTGCCCTTTCTGGAGCGGGAGCTGGCGCTGCTCGAGCGCTGCGAGACGCTCGTCGCCCTCGGCGGCTTCGCCTGGGACGGTGCCCTGCGGGCGATCCGGGGCCTCGGCGGCGAGATCCCCCGGCCGAAGCCCCGTTTCGGCCACGGTGCCGAGGCGCGGGCCGGGCGCTGGACGCTGCTCGGCTGCTACCACCCGAGCCAGCAGAACACCTTCACCGGTCGGCTGACCGAGCCGATGCTCGACGCGGTCCTCGGTCGTGCAGCGGAGCTCGCAAGCTCCTAGCCCGGCTCGGACCGGCTCGCCGGATTCGCGGCGGTCTCGAACGCCATCAGCGCGATCGTCGCGTCTTCAGCCCGCCGCTCGCAATCGCGTCCTTGATCGATCTCGCCGCCATCGGAGTCCCCCCCGCTCGTATCGAATATTGGGTACCACGATAGATCGCTCGCCCTACGCTCAACCGGAGCGCTTCCCCCGGGATGCGGTATTGAGCGAAACTAATTTGAGCAATCGATTGGTCTAAAGCGCACCCGAGAAGGAAGGGACAGCGCATGAAGCGACCGCGGCTGAAGCGGACCACGCAGCAGATGGAAGCGCCGAACGGCGACCTTTACCTGCTCCGGCCCAGCGCCGGCGCAGACATCCACATCGAGGACCCCGACCAGGCGGGACGGCAGCTGCTCGCAGCACTGGACGGGACGAACACGCGCGAGCAGCTGATCGACGAGTTCGGCGCCGACGAGGTCAACGATCTGCTTGCCCAGTTCGAGGAGCTCGGCGTGATCGAGGACGCCGCCGACGACGACCGGATCCCCGAGAGGGTGGTCAAGCGCTTCGATCGCCAGCTGCGTTATTTCAGCGACATCACCGCCGGGCCGACCGCGTCGGAATGCCAGGAAATGCTCGCCGCCTCGCGGATCGCCGTGCTCGGGGTCGGCGGCCTCGGTGGCTGGTCGGCGCTCAACCTGGCCTGCATCGGCGTCGGCGAGATGCTGCTGCTCGACTTCGACCGGGTCGAGCTGAGCAACCTCAACCGCCAGGTCCTCTTCTCCGAGTCCGACATCGGCCGCTACAAGGCGGTGGCGGCGGGCGAGCGGCTCAAGGCCTTCAACTCGTCGATCCGGATCGAGACGAGCCTGCGGCGGCTCGACAGCGAGGCTGCCGTCGCCGAGACGATCGCCGGCTACGACATGGTCATCGACGCCTGCGACTGGCCGGCGCACGACATCGAGCACTGGATCAACTCAGCCTGCTTCGCCGCCCGCATCCCCTTCATCGCGATGAGTCATTTCCCGCCGGTGGCACGGGTCGGGCCGCTCTACGTGCCGGAAGTGACCGGCTGCTTCTCCTGTCAGGAGATCGGCTACCGCCGCACCTTCCCGCTCTTCGACGTGGCGATGGAGCAGCAGCGCGGCAAAACGTCGCCGGCCGCGACCCTGGGCCCGGCCTGCGGAATGATCGGCGGCCATGTCGCCCTCGACGTCATGCATCAGCTCACCGGCCTGGCCCAGCCCTCGACCCTCGGCGTCGGCCACATCTTCGACCTGCGCACGATGGAGGTCGAGCGCGAGCCGGTCGTACCCGAGCCAGGCTGTCCCGTCTGCGGCGAGATGCGGCCGCCGCACTCCGGCAAAAAACTGCAGGGGGCGGCGCCGGGATAAGCCGGGGTCAGATCTGGGTCGCGATGATGCCGAGCATCCCTGCGACGAGGACACCGGTCAGCTTAAGCACCGCTCGCTGATACGCGGCGAAGCGTTCGTCAATACCGCCGAGCCGCCTGTCGATGCTCTCGAAGCGGTTTTCAACGGTCCTTTCAAACCGCCCCAGGCGACGATCGACCTCATCGAAGCGTTCGTCCACTCGGTCGAAGCGGTCCCCCACTCGGTGCTCGAACTCATCGACCTTGTGATCGAGGCTGTCAAGCCGCCGGTCGGTCCACGCTTCTCTCATCGCCTCCATGATTCCACCTTAGCGGCCTGCGAAGCGCATACATTTCGCAGACATTAGATTTCTGCAACAGAACAGCCCGAAAGGTCAAGGAAGACGCTGCGCGAGAACTCGACCTCGTTCTCCTCCCGGTGCTTTGCCTGCCGAGCTCGGGCCATGCCCCCATCTTCATCCCCGCCCTCGACGGAACCCGGCCGGCGCCCCACTCCTACAATGGTGCCAACCCGCCGACGTAGCTCAGTTGGTAGAGCACTTCACTCGTAATGAAGGGGTCCCCGGTTCGAATCCGGGCGTCGGCTCTGGCCTCGCGGGCTACTTCTTCTTGCGGCGTTCGAGGACTTCGCCGAAGGCTTTCTCCACTTCGGCGGTGAGGGTCAGGCGGAAGGTTGCGTTGAGGGCCTCCACCGCCAGCGGCCTCAGGCGTTCGATCGACTCGATGATCTCGGCCCAGCCCTCGTCGGGGCGGCCCGCTTCGTCGAAGGGCTTCCAGAGTTCCTCGACGAAGAGGTTGACGAAGGTGCGGGCCGAAGACTGGGAGTTGCGGCTCAGCTTCTCGATCGCGGCGAGAGCAGCCGGCAGGGCGATGCCCATCTTCAGCACGTCTTCGGCGGCGCGCAGCAGGGCGGGGCTCGGCGCTTCGTAGCGCTCGTCGCCGAGGTCGACCAGGAGGCCGAGCTTCTGGGCCTTGGCGAGCAGCCGTTCGTCGTCGACCTCGAAGCGGGCGATCAGCTCCTCGCGGCTGAGGACCTCGGGCGCCTCGGTGGCGAAGGGCGCCGTCACCGCCTGGCGCAGGCCGACGAAGCGGTCGGCATCGGCGCCGTGCTCGCCGATCAGGCGCGAGATCGCGCTGAGCTTGAAGCCCTCCCCCTGCATCTCCTGGATCAGGCGCAGGCGGGCGACGTGCTCGGGCCCGTAGTAGCCGATCCGTGCCCGCACCTCCGGCGGCGGCAGCAGCCCGCGCGACTGATGGTTGCGGATGTTGCGCACCGACATGCCCGTCTCGTAGGCGAGCTGCTCGACGGTCAGCGTCGCCTCCTCCCCGCCCGCAGGCGCCTTCGGCTCGGCTCGTGTGTCTGTCATCACATCATCCTATCCTGAGGTATGTAACCTCATTTGAGGTAACTATGTACGAGGTAATCGCTCAGACATCCGCTCCGCCCGCCGGTGGCGCCGAACTCGGCCAGGTGCTGATCGCCTCGGCCGCGGCGATGGTGATCACCACGGCGCTGCTCTACCTCGGCTTCGGCCACCGCTCGGGACGAGTCAAGCTGCTGGAGCGCTTGGCGGCGTTCGCCGAACGGGTCTCCGGCATCCCCGGCTGGGCGGCGCTGCCGTCGGCGATCGCAACCGGTTCGCTGATCACCGCGCTCTTCGGCATGTACTGGGACATCTCCCTGCACATCGACAACGGCCGTGACCCCGGGCCGCTGGCAAACCCCGCCCACTACTTCATCCTCGCCGGCCTCTTCGGAATCTTCACCGCGGGCTTCATCGCGATGGTGCTGCCGCGCGAGCGCCCGAGCGCGGTGGCGATCCGCCTCGGCCGTGACTGGTGGGCGCCGCTCGGAGGCATGCTGATCAGCGCCTGCGGCGCCTTCTCGCTGATCGGCTTCCCGCTCGACGACATCTGGCACCGGCTCTTCGGCCAGGACGTGACCCTCTGGGGGCCGACCCACCTGATGCTGATCGGCGGCGCCGCGATGACCCTGGTCGGAATCGCCGTGCTTACGGTCGAGGGCCTGCGCGCCAACTCCGCGCTGGCGCGACCGCGCCGCGAGCACGTCTCGACGACGATGATGCGCGCCGTCGCCCTCACCGGCGGGCTGATGGTCGGCCTCTCCACCTTTCAGGCCGAGTTCGACTTCGGCGTGCCGCAATTCCAGCTGATCTTCCAGCCGATGCTGCTGATGGCGGCCGCCGGGCTCGGCCTCGTGCTGGCCCGCGTCTATGCGGGACGCGGCGCAGCGCTGGGCGCGGTCGCCTTCTTCATCGTCGTCCGCGGTGCCCTTTCGCTGCTGGTCGGGCCGCTGCTGGGCCAGACGATGCCGCACTTCCCGCTCTACATCGCCGAGGCGCTGGTGGTCGAGGTGGTTGCCCTGTGGGTGTCAACGGCGCGGCCGCTGCGCTTCGGGCTCTGGGCGGGACTGGGGATCGGCACCGTCGGCCTCGCCGCCGAGTGGGCCTGGTCGCATACCTGGATGCCGCTGCCCTGGCCGGCCGCGATGTTCCCCGAAGCGGCGCTGCTCGGCCTGGCCGCAGCGCTTGCCGGAGCGACGCTCGGCGCCTGGATCGGCGCCCACCTCGCGGTCGAGCAACCGAAGCGCCCGCCCGCGCTGCGCGCTGCGGCGATCTGCAGCGCCCTCGCCCTCGCCGCCCTCGTCGCCTTCGGCCTCCACACCTCCGCTGAAGGGGGGGTCAGCGCACGGGTAGTCCTGCGCGACGTCGGCGACGGGCCCGGCCGGCAGGTCCAGGCCACGATCGCGCTGCGGCCGCCCGACGCCGCGGCGGGGGCGGAGTGGTTCGACATGACCGCCTGGCAGGGCGGTGGCCTGGTGGTCGATCGCCTCGAACAGACGGGGCCGGGCCGCTATCGAACAACGGAGCCGATTCCCGTCTCCGGCAGCTGGAAGACGATGATCCGACTGCACAAGGGCGACTCGCTCACCGCCCTGCCCGTCTACCTGCCGCGCGACGCGGCGATCCCGGTCGGGGAAGTCCCCGCGCCGCACAGCTTCAGCCGCGCCTTCCGCAACGAGCACAAGCTGCTTCAGCGCGAGCAGAAAGGTGGCGGCCCGGTCCTGGTCGCGATCGCCTACTCGGTCGTCGCCGGGGTCACGCTGGGCCTGCTCGCCCTGCTGGCCTGGGCGCTTCACCGCCTCTCGGCGGGGGTGCGACCACGGCGGCGGCTCGGCCGCACTCCGGCGGGCCGCGGCCTCCAGCACCAGGGCGGCGGGGGATGATCCCGGCGCTCGCTCAGGTCCTACCGCTCGCTCATCACAACACGGTGGCGGCGCTGCCGGTCTTCGCGCCGGCCCTGGTCGTCTGCATCGTGCTCGTCATCCACTTCCTGCGCGAGCGGCGGCACTGGGACGACGAGCCCGAGGACGGGTAGGGGCTACTTCCTATCTAAATAGGTATTCTTGGTATGAAGATACCTATTTAAGATGCAGACCTTTCGCAACCTGGAAAAGCACTTGGGGATGGTCCCAAGCCGATCTGCCGCAGCCCTGGCGGAGGCAAGCGCCGGCCGCGGCCGCGAGGAGGCTTTCCGCCGGCAAAACCCCCAAGTCCTCAAAGGACTGATGGAGGTCGCACTAATACAGAGCAGTGCGTCATCCAACGCGATCGAGCACATCACCGTCGCCCCCGGACGCGCCACCGAACTCGTCCAAGACAAGACAGTGCCTCAGACCCGCTCCGAGGGCGAGGTCGCGGGCTACCGGAAAGCCCTCGACACGATCCATTCGAGCGCCGCGCACATTCCGTTTACTACGTCGGTCGTGCTGCAATTCCACCGAGACATCTACTCGTTCACACCGATTCCAGGGGGCCGCTTCAAGAACTCTCAAAACGAGGTTGCGCGTTTCGACGCGCAGGGGAACAAGACCAAGGTCATCTTCAAAGGCATTGACCCGTTCGAGACGCCAAGCGCAATGGACGAGTTGCACGAGCGATTTGGCGAAGCTCTGATGAGCGGCGAGCACTCCCCCCTGTTGCTATCGGGAAGCTACGTCTTCGACTTCCTCATGATCCATCCGTTCAATGACGGAAACGGCCGGCTGTCGCGCTTGCTGACATTGCTTCTCCTTTACCACTGCGGCCATGAGGTGGGCCGCTTCATCAGTCTCGAGAAGCTGGTCGAGGAGAGCAAGGAGACCTACTACGAGAGCCTCGAGAAGTCGACATCGGGCTGGAACGAAAACGCGCACAACATCTGGCCGTGGCTCAACTACTTCCTCGGAATCCTCAACGCCGCCTATGAGGAATTCGAAGCGCGGGCAGGCGAGCTGATGGGAGGCCGTGGATCCAAGGCCATGCGCATCAAGCTTTTCGTACGGTCTGGCGCCTCCGATGTCTTCACCTTCGATGAGGTCCACCAAGCGCTTCCAGACATCAGCTCGGATCACATCCGCACCGAGCTCCGGAAGCTGCGTGACGCAGGATTCATCGAATCGCCCGGCCGGGGCCGCAAGCAGTGGAGGCGGCTCAGCACCTCGTTTTGATCCGGGCCTGTGCAACCGCCTCGATCAGGCGTTCGACTCGGCCTGTGTGTCCGCTATAGCCACCGCGAGCAGGACGGCGCTCGCGGCGATTACGGCACCGAGCACGCTGGAGTGAGCGGTCAACAGCGCAAGCACAGCGAGGGAGACGCAACCGCGGATGCGGACCCTCGGCGCCTGACCCGCAGCGCCGCGCATGAAGGCGAGCTGCGCGAACAGGAAGACCGCCGGGCCGCCGAAGATCAGCGCGGTCGCCGCCGCCGTCAGGTCGAGGTCGGGCCCAGCGATCGCGAGCTCGTCGCCGACGGCGATCGCGACGATGCCGATCACCATCGCGATCAACGTGTAGTTGCCGATCGCGACGATCCGCGAGGCATCGCCGGCACCGTCAATCGCGTCGATGCCGATCCGCTCGGCGCGGTGGAAGTAGCACCACCAGAGCGAGGCGGTGCCGACAAAGGCGGCGCTGAGCGCGATCAGGCGTTCCGCGTCGACGGGCCCGCCGGTGAAGGCGTTGCCGATCGTCAGCACCGTCTCCCCCAGCGCGATCAGGAAGAAGAGGCGAAAGCGCTCAAGCAGGTGCTCGGCGTAGATCTGGCTGTCGGAGCTGAACGGGCTGCGCCTGCCCGGCAGCGGGTGACCGGCGATCACGCCGCCGTAGGTGACGAGCACGGCGATCGCCCAGATCGTCAGGCGGCTGTCTCCCTCGGCGAAGATCCCGGCGACCCAGAGCACACCCGTACCGATCTCCCAGATCAACGCGTTGACGAAGTGATCGTGCAGCCGGTGGCCGCGGAACGCTGCGACGGCGAAGACCGTGCGTCCGAGCTGGATCGCCAGGTAGCCGATCACGAATAGCCCGCCGCGGTCACCGAAGAGAGCCACGGCCGGCGAGTCGCCGAAGGCGCCGGCCACGGAGGTCGACATCAGCAGGCTGGCGAACATCAGGCCCAGCAGCATCAGCTGAACCGGCCGCTTCTCGACGTCAAACCAGTTCGAGGTCCACACCGTCATGAACCAGGCGTACATCACGGCCAAGGCAAGGACCAGGGCCTGCGCGATGCCGCGTAGGCTGACCTGCTCGGCCAGGTTGAGCGAGAGCTGGCTGACCGCGAACACGTAGACCAGGTCGAAGAAGAGCTCCAGCGGCGTCACCGCGCGGGCGACCTCGCGGGGGCGAACTAGCGAAGGCACGTCGTCTCGCTCAGGGGCGCTGGCCGTCGAACTTGTAGCCGACGCCGCGCACGGTGACAACGAGTTCGGGGCGCTGGGGGTCGCGCTCGACCTTCTGGCGGAGGTTGGAGATGTGGACGTCGCAGGCGCGCTCGTCGCCGTCGAACTCGGTCTGCCAGAGCTCCTCCATGATCTGACGGCGGGGGAAGACCTCGCCGGGCCGGCCGACGAGCAGGCGGAGCAGCTGGAACTCAGAGCGGGTCAGGCTGACCGGCACGCCGTCGACGGTGGCGACGTGGCGGACGAGGTCGATCGCGACCGGGCCGGCTTCGATCTTGACCGCCTGGTTGAGCGGGCCGCGGTCGAGCTCGCGGCGGCGCAGCTGGGCGCGCACGCGGCCGAGCAGCTCGCGCACCGAGAAGGGCTTGGTGACGTAGTCGTCGGCGCCGACCTCGAGGCCGACGACCTTGTCGACCTCGGCGTCCTTGGCGGTGAGCAGGATGATCGGCACGGCGCTGCGCGAGCGCACATCGCGGCAGATGTCGAGGCCGCTCGGTCCCGGCATCATGATGTCGAGGATCAGCAGGTCGTAGGGGATGGTGTCGCCGATTTTGATCGTCGCTTCGTCGCCGTCGGTGGCGACGTCGACGTCGAAGCCGTCCTGGGCCAGCGCGTAGCCGACCGACTCGCGGACCGAGGGCTCGTCGTCGGCGACCAGGATGCGTCCGCTGCTCATCGTCAGGCCACCGGGGTCGGGCTCGGGTGGGCGAGGGGGAGGCGGACCCAGAAGGTGCTGCCCTGGCCATGGACCGAGGTGGCGCCGATCTCGCCGCCCATCACGTCGACCATGCGGCGGGCGATCGCCAAGCCGAGGCCGAAGCCCTCCTGCTTGCGCGACTCGCTGCGCCGGTAGAAGCGCTCGAAAACGCGCTCGATCTCCGCCGCGGGTATGCCTGTGCCTGTATCGATGACTTCCAAGATCACGTCCGTCTCGCCGTCGTGGCGGCCGCGTACGGTAACGGCGCCGGGGGGTGGCGTGTTCTTGAAGGCGTTGGTCAGCAAGCCGATCATCACCTGGCGCAGCAGTGTCGGGTCTCCCTTTGCGGTCAGATCGGGCTCGGACTCGACGATCAGCTCGACGTGTTTGGGCGGCTCGACCGCGGCGACGACGTCGCGGATCGCGATCGGCACGTCGACGACCTCGGTCTCCCCCGCTCCGAGCGACTCGACCCGGGCCAGAGTCAGCAGCGCCTGGGTCAGGCGATTCATCCGCTCGGCGTCGTCGGCGAGGCGGGCAAGGAAGTGGTCGCGCGCTTTGGGGTCGTCCTTGGCGCCGTCGCGGAGGACCTCGATCGCTCCCGAGATCCCCGCCAGCGGGTTGCGCAGCTCGTGCGCGGCATTGGAGACGAAGTCGGCTTCGGCGAACTCGCGCCGCATCTCCTCGGTGCGGTCGCGGACGACGGCCAGCACCGCCCGCTCGTCGGGCAGGGCGCGAGCCTGCATCGCGTAGGCGCGGTCGCCGATCCGCAGCGCCGGGTGGGCGGCGAAGCCGACCTCGGCGGCGCGATGGAGCTGCGGCAGCATCGCCTCCGGCGGGCGGCCGCCGTCGAGCAGCTCGATCGCGGCGCTGTTGGAGAAACGCACCGGGCCCTCGTCGTCGACCACCATCACCGCGTCGTTGAGGCCGTCGAAGATCGCCTCGAGCTTGTTGCGGTCGGCGGTGAGCACGCCGAAGCTCTCCTTCAGCGAGGCCCGCATCGAGTCCAGGGCGCGGGCGAGGTCGCCGATCTCGTCCGGCCCCGAGACCTCGAGCGGCGCGTCGAAGGAGCCCGCGGCCATCTCGCCGGCAGCCTGCGCGAGGCGCGAGACCCGGTGGGCGATCGCGGCCGCGATCAGGAAGCCGGCGAGGATCCCGATCAGCACGGCGACCACGAGCGCGCGCCGGTTGTCGCCGAAGAGGTAGACGGCAAAGGCGGTGATCAGCGAAACCGCCGCAAAGGCGGTCGCCAGCCAGAGTCGCATCCCGATCCGCCTCATGAAGACTTACTAACACAAACTCCCCACCAGCAGGGGGCGTGTCTGAGCTTAGCCACGATATGCAGTGGGCAAACTCAGACACGCCCTGGCGCGGTGGGGCCGGGGCACGTGGGAGAATCGTTCGGTGCGGACTCTGGTCTTCATCCCGGCCTGGAACGAGGAGGGCTCGATCGGCGAGGTGATCGCCGGCGTGCGCGAGTCGCTGCCCGCGGCCGACCTGCTGGTGATCGACGACGGCTCGACCGACGCGACGGCGCGGCGGTCGCGCGAGGCCGGCGTCCTGGTCGCCTCGCTGCCCTTCAACCAGGGCCTGGGTGCGGCGCTGCAGACCGGATACCTGCACGCGCTGCGGGAGGAGTACGACGCCTGCGCCCACCTCGACGCCGACGGCCAACATCCACCGGCCGAGGTGGCGCGGCTGCTGAATGAGATCTACGCCGACCGCGCCGACCTGGTGATCGGCTCGCGCTACCGCGATCCCGGCAAAGCCGAGAGCGACGACTACAAGCCGACGCTCTCGCGGCGGATCGGCACCGGCGTCTTCCGCTTCTTCCTCACCCTGGCGACGCGGCAGCGCTTCACCGATACGACCAGCGGCATGCGAGCCGCCAACCGCAAGGTGATGGCGCTCTTCAGCGAGCACTACTCGCCGGACTTCGCCGAGATCGAGTCGCTGCAGCTGGCCGTGCGCGAGGGGCTGCGGGTCGAGGAGCTGCCGGTGCGGATGCTCGAGCGGGCCGGCGGCACCTCTTTCCTGACGCCGCTGCGCTCGGCCTTCTTCATCTTCAAGGGGTTGATCGTGCTGATGGTGGGTCAGTTCCGCCCGCGCCACGTCGAGGCCGAGCGATGACGAGCCTTGTCCTGGCGGCGGCGGACCCCAAGGTCCACCTCACCTCGCAGACGCGGATCATCGCCGCGGTCCTCGCCCTCGCCTTCATGGGGCTGGTGCTGGAGCTGATCCGCCGCGACAAGCTGCAGGAGCGCTTCAGCGTCGTCTGGTTCGTCGCCGGGCTGGGGATGCTGGTCGGCGCCGCCTTCCCGGGCCTGCTGACCCTGGTCGCCGACGCGATGGGCGTGCGCGACACCAACGTAGCCCTGTTCTCGATCGTGCTCCTCTTCCTGCTCGGGCTGGCGCTCAACTTCAGCGTGACGATGTCGCGCCAGGCGGCGCAGATCACCCGCCTCGCCCAGGAGCGGGCACTGGAGAAGGCGCGTGCTCAGGCCGCCTCAGGAGAAAACGGCAGCAAGGCGGAAGGCCAGCGCCTCAAGGGCTAGCTCCTCGGCGACGTTGAGATCGAGGCGGCGGCGGGTGTCCTGGACCAGCTCGGCGGCGCGGCGGGGACGGGACGGATCGAGGGTCGCCGCACTCGATTCGAGCTCAGGCAGACGGTCGCGGTTGTAGACGACCTCTGGCGCTCCAGAGGCAAGAGATGCACAATCTCGGTACAAGCTGCCGATCAGCTCCAGACCCAGGTCGAGCACTTCGGTACGTCGTCTCCGTCCCGCCCGTTTCGCTTCGTCCGCGAGGTCCTTGGCGCTGCGCTTGACACCTGCCTCGGCCTCCTCTTCGAGTATGCGTCGCGTCGCGTCTTCTGACTCCCCTCCCGCGGACTCGGCTGATTTCAGCAGCTGCATCCAGGGTGAGGTCGTCCCGGATGGGGCCGCGGGGGCCGACTCGCCGGACACTCTGCGCGTAAGCGCGTCCGCCGAGTCGGCCCCCGCGGCCCTCACCCATTCGAGAGCGGCCTGCCGGAGGGCTCGGCCGGAGTCCGTGAGGAGGTAGCGGGCGCGGACGGGGTCGCCAGCGGAGAGGCGGGCCGCGGCGGCAAGGTCCTCCGGAGAGCCGGCGTCGCCGAGGGCAGCTTCGACAGCTCCTATCGGCAGCGGGGCGAAGTCAATCGGCTGGCAGCGGGAGGCGATCGTCTCGAGCAGCATCGCCGGTTCGGCGGTGAGAAGGATCAGGTGGACGTAGGCGGGGGGCTCCTCCAGGGTCTTGAGCAGGGCGTTCTGGCTCTCGTCGCGCATCTGCTCGGCGGCCTCGAGCACGAAGACGCGCTTGTCGGCTTCGAAGGGTCGGTAGGAGGCGGCGCGGATCACCTTCTCGCGCACCTCCTCGACCATGTGCTGGGCGCCACGAGGGCGCAGCCAGACGAGGTCGGGGTGCGGCGAGGGGTCGATCAGGGCGCGGCGGCGGGCATCGTCGGGATCGGCGGCTCCTGCGGCGAGGATCTCGGCGGCGAAGGTGCGGGCGATCGTGGCCTTACCGGCGCCGCGCGGACCGCGGAAGAGGTAGGCGTGGGACGGGCCCGTGGCCAACGCGGCGGTGAGGGCCACGCGGGCGCGTGGCTGGTGCTCGGTGACCTCAGCCAGCGGCTCTGGCACTGACCGCCTCCATCACGCGCTGGTGGACCTCCTCGACGCTGCCGTTGCCGTCGACGACGACGATTCGGTCGGCGGCGATCTTGGCGATTTCCTCGTAGGCCTCGGCGACGGCGCGCTGCAGCTCGATGCCCTCGGACTCGAAGCGGTCGCTGCCCTCGGCGCGGCCGAGGCCGGTCTCGGGGTCGACTCGCAGCAGCACGGTGACGTCGGGCCATAGGCCCTCGGTGGCGGCGTCGGTGAGCGAGATCACCTCGGGGCCGCCGAGCCCGCGGCCGGCCCCCTGGTAGGCGACGCTGGAATCGGCGAAGCGGTCGCAGACGATGTCGCGCCCGGCATCCATCGCCGGCCGGATCATCCGCGCGGTCAGGTCGGCGCGCGCCGCGAGGAAGAGCAGCAGCTCGGCCAATGCATCAAGCTCCAGCTCGGGATCGGCCAGCAGGCCGCGGATCTTCTCCGCCGCCTCGGTTCCCCCCGGCTCGCGGATCAGCAGCGTCTCGGGGCCAAGCGCCTCGGCCAGCAGCTTCGCCTGCGTCGACTTCCCCGACCCATCTATCCCCTCGAGCGAAACGAACACGTCAGCTCCCGCTCCGGTGGCCCTTATCCACCGTATAGGGGGATAAAGCGCATCAGAAGCCTCTTATTTGGCCGCGGCCTTGGCCCGTTTGCGTCCGCGCGTGGCGGTGTCGGCCTTGCTGACCTTGGCTTTCGCCTTGGCCTTGGCCGGGACCTTGTCCTCGTCGCCCTCGGGCAACGGCTGCTTGGCCATCGCTTCTTTCGCCGCTTTCGCCGCTTCGCGCTCGGCGCGGCGCTTCTTCATCTCCTGCATCGACTCGCAGTCGTCGTTGAGGCAGAGGTTCCAGGGGCGGCCGCGGAAGGGCTGCACTTTCAGCCGCGGCGTCTCGCCGCAGATCGAGCAGCGTTCCTCGAGTTTGAAGACGTCGCCACGCTGGGGCAGGGGGAAGGTCTGATCGCAGGACTCGGGATCGTCGAGGGTCCAGCCGGAGCAGCCGACGAAGCGCTTGCCCGACTTCTTCGCCCGGATCACCCGCAGCATGTGGGGCGAGCCGTCCTCCTTCTTGCGGCCGGCCTCTTCGCAGACCTTGCAGGGGCCGAGGATGCGGTCCTCGTCCATCCCCTTCCAGACGACTTTGGCCAGGTCTTCGCGGCTCTCGTCGATTTCGGTCCAGGTCTTGTGCAGCAGTTCGCGGCTGTCGCCGACGACGCCGTCCTTGCTCATCGCCCCGGCGGCGATCTGGTCCATCTCCGACTCGAGCTGGGCGGTCATCTCCGGCGTCGCCATCGCCGGCACGTATTTCTTGAAGGCCTCGTACATCGCGATCCCGGTCTCGGTCGGGATCGGCGGGTTGCTGTAGACGTAGCCGCGGTCGAAGAGCTTCTTGATGATGTCGGCGCGGGTGGCCTTGGTGCCGAGGCCGCGCTCCTCCATCATCTCGACCAGCTTCGCCTGCGAGATCCGCGAGGGCGGCTGGGTCTCCTTGTCGACGATCCAGGGCTCGCCGTCGAGTGCCAGGGTCTGGCCCTCCTGCAGGGCCGGGATCTCCTCGTCGGAGGAGCGGGCGTAGGTGTAGATGCCGGCGAAGCCGGGGTCGACGACGACCGAGCCGCGGACGAAGTAGGTCTGCGAGCCGGCCTCGATGTCGGCCCGGGTGGACTCGGTGATCATCGGCGGGCTGAAAGTGGCGAGGAAGCGGCGCACGACCAGTTCGTAGACGCGCTTCTTGGGGCCGTCGCCGAGGGCGCCCGGCTGGATCGCCTGGGTCGGGTAGATCGGCGGGTGGTCCGTGGTCTCTTTTTTGCCGCGGGTCGGTTTCAGCTCGCCGTCGAGCAGGCCGCCGGCGGCGGAGAACTCCTTGACCTTGACCAACGAGGTGACCAGCTCGCGCAGCGGCAGCGAGACCGGGTAGACCGTGTTGTCGGTACGCGGGTAGGAGATGAAACCGTCCATGTAGAGGTCCTCGGCTAGCCGCATCGCGCTGGCGGGGGTGATGCCGAGGCGACTGGAGGCGTCGGTGGTGAAGGCGGTCGTGTTGTAGGGCGTCGGCGGCTTGCGCGTGTTCTTGCGCGCGGTCACCGACTTGACCGTGCCGGGGGCGGCGGTGCCGGCGAGCGCCGCGTCGGCCTCGGCCTTCTCCCAGAACTTGTCGGTCTCGTGATGGGCCTCGAAGCTGCCGTCGGGGTGCTCGAACTTGGCGAAGAGTTCCCAGAAGGGTTTGGCGACGTGGGCGCGGCGCTCCATCTCGCGCTCGACGACCAGGCCCAGGGTCGGGCTCTGCACGCGGCCGACCGAGAGGAAGTTGGAGCCGAAGCGCCGGGTACTGAGCGAGACGGCCCGGGTCAGGGTCGCGCCCCAGAGCAGGTCGATGTCCTGGCGCGCGGCGCCGGCGTTGGCCAGCGGGTAGGAAAGCTCGTCGAGGTCGCCGAAGGCGCGCTCGATCTCTTCCTTGGTCAGGGCCGAGTAACGGGCGCGCTTGACCCGCAGGGTGCCGGCCTTGGTTTCCTCGCGGTTGCCGAGCTCGGGGTTGGCGTCGAGCATCTCCTCCAGCGCCTCGAGGCCGATCAGCTCGCCCTCGCGGTCGAAGTCGGTCGCGATCACCAGCTCGTCGGCTTCCTTGGCGACTTTGCGGATCGCCTTGACGACGTTCTTGTCGGTCGGCTCCTTGATCAGCTCGGCGTCGATCAGGTCGTGCAGATCCGTTTTCTGCCAGTTCGAGTAGCCCTCGGGGAAGGCCGGGCCGAGCACGTGACCCTTGAGCCCGATCGTCCTGTGGTCGCCGTCGGCGTCACTCCACGTGTAGAACGGCACTTTGAAGGTTTTGTCGCTGGTCGCGCTGCCCTTGCTGAGGAAGGTCGCGATCTTCTCGGCGCTGTTGTTCTTCTCGGTGACGATTAGCCGCATGGGGCGGCGAGGGTAGCAGGGGCGCTCGGCGACACCCGGCAGCCGTCGCGCGCCGATCCTTCTAGGATCGGCGGCCGGATGAGGACTCTGGTCACAGGCGGCGCCGGCTTCATCGGCTCGAATCTGGTCGACGCGCTGCTCGCGCGCGGCGACGAGGTGACGGTCGTCGACGACCTCTCGACCGGGCGCCGCGAGAACCTCGACGCGGCGCTGGCGGCGGGTGCGGCGCTGGTCGAGGCCGACATCCGCGAGGCCGGAGGGCTGGCGGCGCTGGCCGGCGAGCAGCGGCCCGAGGTCGTCTTCCACCTGGCCGCCCAGATCGACGTGCGCAAGTCGGTCGCCGACCCCGCCTTCGACGCCTCAATCAACGTCGGCGGCACCGCCAACGTGCTCGAGGCCGCGCGCGCCGGGGGCACCCGGCGCTTCGTCTTCGTCTCCACCGGCGGCGCGATCTACGGCGAGGGCGACGGCCAGGCCCTGCCGCTGGGTGAGGAGGCCCCGGTCGAACCGCTGTCGGCCTACGGCCAGAGCAAGTTCGCCGCCGAGGGCTACCTGGCGCTGTTCGAGCGGCTCTACGGGCTCTCCGGCGTCGCCCTGCGGCTCGGCAACGTCTACGGCCCGCGCCAGGACCCGCTCGGCGAGGCCGGCGTGATCGCGATCTTCTGCGGCAAGCTGCGCGCCGGCGAGCGGCCGACAGTCTTCGGCGACGGCAGGCAGACCCGCGACTACATATATGTGGGCGACGTGGTCTCGGCGATGCTGGCCGCCGCCGGCTCGGAGGCGACCGGGCCGGTCAACGTCGGCACCGGGATCGAGACCGACGTGCTCGAGCTGGCGCGGCTGCTCGGCGAGCTGGGCGGGGTCGAGAGCTTCGAGCCCGAGATTGCATCCGCGCGCACCGGCGAGGTGCAGCGGATCTCGATCGACCCGGCGAAGGCCAAGCGCGAGCTGGGCTGGACCCCGCAGATGGACCTAAGCGAGGGCCTGCGCCTAACCCTCGACTCGATCTAGCCGCCGACGGGCCGATTCCCGTCGATATACGTCGGTTTTAGGCCCATCGGCGGGCGCTGTTGCGGGGGATCACTAGGCTTGGGACATGCCCGCCCAGGCTTATGCCGGCAAGGAGTGCGTCTGCCAACTGCGCAAGGGGATCTGCGACCAGTCCTGCGTGCGCGACATGCTGGAGACGCCGTTCTACATCGCTTGCCTGAAGCTGAAGGGGCGGCGCTGCGTGGTGGTCGGCGGCGGCGACATCGGGTTGGAGAAGGTCGAGGGTCTGCTCGCATGCGACGCCGACGTGACCCTGATCGCGCCCGTCGCCCATCCCGAGCTGGAGACCCTTGCCGCCGAGAGCTCAATCGTGTGGGAGAAGCGCGCCTACGCGGGCGCCGCCGACCTCGACGGCGTCTTCATGGTGATCGCCTCGACCGACGACACCGAGGTCAACATCAAGGTCTACGACGACGCCGAGCGGCGGGCGATGCTGGTCAACATCGTCGACGTGCCGCCGCTCTGCAACTTCATCCTGCCGGCGATCGTCCGCAGCGGCCCGCTGGCGATCGCGATCTCCACCGCCGGCGCCTCCCCCGCCCTGGCGAAGCGGATGAAGCGGGAGATCTCGGACCTCTTCGGCGAGGAGTACGCCCGTCTCGCGGTGATCCTCAACGACGCCCGCGGCTGGGCCAAGGGGACGCTGCCGACCTACCAGGACCGCAAGGAGTTCTTCGAGGGGATCGTCAACGGCGACCCCGACCCGGTCGAGCTGATCCGCGACGACCGCGAGATCGAGCTGATCGCCCTGATCGAGGCCGCCAAAGAGCGCGCCGCGGCGGCGCTCGCCTAACTGGCGCGTTGGTCGCGATATACGCGACTAAGGCGCCACTCAACCGGCGCAGGCTGAGCCGCGCACGCTGTCCAGCGTCTCGCGCAACTCGTTGGCCTGGGCGACACTGAGGTTGGCGGAGAAGGCGATCTCGAGCTCGGCGATCACGGCCGGGCGCATCTCGGCGAGCAGGTCGCGGCCGGCCGGCGTCAGCGCCGCGTAACTGACGCGGCGATCGGTCGCGCAGAAGACCCGTTCGAGCAGGCCCGCCTTGACAAGGCGGTCGACGAGCTTGGTCAGGCCGCCGCGGGTGATCACCAGCGCCTCGGCAAGGTCGCCCATCCGCATCTGTTCCTCCGGCGACTCGGCAACGGTGGCAAGCACCTCGTACCAAGGCAGCGGCGGAAAGTCAGCGGCGGAAAGCATTTCCTGCAGGCGCTGGACGATCGCCGCGTGGGTTCGGGTCAGCGATTCCCAGGCATCGCCGTGGGGGCTGCGCGGCGGCACTTTTACCTTGCGCTCTCTCGTCGCGGTCGCGGTCGCCTGCTCGCTCATAGCTAGATCATCGCAGATGAATGTTGTCCAGACAATAGTTGTAGATACAAGCTTTTCTGCTATGATTGTTTCTGCGTCAATCATTTGTTCGGCAACTACTTCAGAAGGAGCAGCGATGAGCACGCAGACCGTTAACCAACAGATTCCGGCAGGTACCTACGCGGTGGACCCGGTCCACTCGTCGATCACCTTTGCGATCGCCCACAACGGCGTCGCCACCTTCCGCAGCGGCTTCGCCTCCTATGAGGCCGGGCTCAGCGGCGGCGAGACTCCGCGGCTGACGGGAACCGTCGATGTCGCCAGCATCGAGATCGAGGACGAGCAGTTGAAGGGCCACCTGCTCTCCCCCGACTTCTTCGACACCCAGCACCACCCGCAGCTGCGCTTCGAGTCGAGCGAGCTGAGCGTCGAGGACGACGGCTCGCTGCGACTCCGCGGCGAGCTCGAGATCCACGGCGAGGTGCGCGAGGTCGAGGCCAACGGCAGGTTCGGCCGGCTCGGCGCCGACCTCGGCGGCAACGCCCGCGTCGGCATCTCGCTCGAGGCGGCGGTCGACCGGCGCAACTTCGGCCTCGACTGGAACGCCGAGCTGCCCAGCGGCGGCGAGGTCCTCGACTACGAGGTCAGCATCGCGGTCGAGCTGGAGCTGGTCGAGGAGGCCGAGTAACGATGCGGGTCCTGGGCATATCCGGCAGCCTGCGCCGGGACTCGCTCAACAGCGCCCTGCTGCGGACGGCCGCCGAGCGGCTGCCCGCCGCGGCGGAGCTGGTCGAGTTTGAGCGGCTGCGCGAGGTGCCGCCCTACGACGAGGACGTCGAGCTGGAGGGCGTCCCGGCGCTGGTCGAGGAGCTACGCGAGGCGGTGCGGGGCGCCGACGCGGTCCTGATCGCGACGCCCGAGTACAACCGCTCGATCCCGGGCCAGCTGAAGAACGCACTGGACTGGGTCTCCCGGCCGGCCGGCAAGAGCGCCCTCAACGGCAAGCCCGCCGCGGTGATCGGCGCCTCGACGGGCATGTTCGGCGCGGTCTGGGCCCAGGCCGAGCTGCGCAAGGTCCTCGGCGCGATGGGCGGCCGGGTGGTCGAGGTCGAGCTACCAGTGGGGCACGCCAAGGAGCTACTGGTCAACGGGCGGCTCGAGCTCGCCCCCCAGCAGGCCGAGCAGTTGGAGGAGCTGCTCGCCGAGCTGGTCGCCGCGGCCGAGACCGAGGCAGAACTGGCGGTCGCTGCCTAAGGAATTAGTCGCTCAACCGACGACACTCGGTCGATCGCCTTGTCGAACGAGGCAATCGACTCGACATCGGTGAACTCGGCGGCGGCCACCAGGTACGCCTCGGCGAAGTCGAGCCGATCGAGCTCATAAATCTCCAGAGCTCGCAGGAGGAGGTCCGTGTCGGCCGAAATGGTCGGCATCGCCAACGCCGCTCTCATCAACTCGGCGGTGCCGGCCCGGTCAACCTCGTAGACCGACTGAAGCACATAGACGCACTCTGCCAGGACAACATCGGCAAGAACCAGCTCGGCTTTTGTAGCCAAGAACCGGGTTGCCCGTCGTGCCATCTCCGGCGGGTCACCGGTCAAGTGGCGGATTACGACGTTCGTATCGAGCAGGACGGTCAAGCCTGCTCGTTCAGTCTCTTGCCGCGGGTCCGCCACGCCTCATCGCGAATCTCCTCCCATGAGGCGCCACGCTTCCCTGGTGGGACCGGAACCGACCCGGCTAGGTCAAGAAAGTTCTGGGTGCGGGCGAGAACCGCCCGCCCATCTTCCAAACGGAACAGCACCTGATCACCGGGCTCCAGCTCAAGGCTGTCGCGCACGACCTTGGGAACCGTGATCTGGCCCTTAGAAGTCAATTTCGCTGCTACGTCCATCTGATTCCTTACTTGTGTCTGAAAGTAAGGATAGCGCGCGCTACGACGCAGGCAAGGCGAAAAAGGCAACAGCCGCGAAGTGGGCGGCGGCGGCGGCTATTACCAGGGCGTGGAAGACCTCGTGGTAGCCGAATACGCGGGGGTTGGGATTGGGTCTCTGGGTTGCGTAGACGACGGCGCCTGCGGTGTAGAGGAGGCCGCCTGCAGCTACGAGGAGGGTGCCGGTGACGCCCATCGAGCTCCATAGCTCGGGGAAAGAGATGACGGCGACCCAGCCCAGCGAGAGGTAGATCAGCGCCGCGACCCACTTCGGGTGTTCGATCCAGACCATCTCGACCACGGCGCCAGCGATCGCGCCGATCCAGACCACGACCAGGATCGCGTCGGCGAGGGCGCCGTGGAGGACAAGCAGGGCGAAGGGCGTGTAGGTGCCGGCTATGAGGAAGAAGATCATCGAGTGATCGAGCCGGCGCATCCAGCGGCGCACGTTGGGCCGGGTCCAGTTGACCCGGTGGTAGAGGGCGCTGGTGCCGAGCAGGGCCGAGAGACTGACCGCGTAGATCGCGACCGCCAGCGTCGCCTTCGGCGTCTTGGCGGCGACGATCAGGCCGGCGCCGAGAACGAGCGAGACGAAGAAGGCCCACTCGTGCGAGACACCGCGCAGCTTCGGCTTGACCGCGGCGATCGCGTCCTTGGCCGCGGTGGCCCGCACCTCGACCGCGTCGCGAGCTGCGGAGGCGCGCTCGCCCATCGCCTCCCTGGCGGCGGTCGCCCGCTCGCCAACCGCATCCCGCGCAACTTTTCGCCCACCCGCCACCCTTGTCACCATACATAGGTGAGAAGCTAAATCTGCGGCATTTGCGGGGTTGGGTGTCACGGGTTACGTCCGACTCAGTGACGATCCTGCGTAGTTACCCCTGAAAGTCGCTGCGAGAGGAGAAGTTTGATGTCCCAGACCGCCACCAGTGCCCCGAAGAACGGTCTCAAGGGCCTCGCGATCGAACGCCGTTTTTCCTCTCCGGGGACCCATCCCTTCGATGAGATCGAGTGGGAGAGGCGCGACGCGGTGATCGGCAACCCCGAGAGCCCGGCCTTCGAGCAGCGCGGGGTCGAGTTCCCCGTGAGCTGGTCGCAGAACGCGACCAACATCGTCGCCCAGAAGTACTTCCGCGGCCAGCTCGGCAGCGGCGAGCGCGAGTCATCGGTCAAAGAGATGATCGGCCGCGTCGCCGGCACGATCTCCAACTGGGGGCGCGAGGGCGGCTACTTCGCCTCGGCCGAGGACGCCGAGGCCTTCGAAGCGGAGCTGACCTCGATCCTGCTCAACCAGAAGGCGGCCTTCAACTCGCCGGTCTGGTTCAACGTCGGCTTCGAGGAGACGCCGCAGTGCTCGGCCTGCTTCATCCTCAGCGTCGAGGACACGATGGAGTCGATCCTCGACTGGAACACCAAGGAGGGGCGGATCTTCAGGGGCGGCTCGGGCTCGGGGATCAACCTCTCCAACATCCGTGGCTCGATGGAGCCGCTGAAGAAGGGTGGCACGGCGAGCGGCCCGGTCAGCTTCATGCGCGGCGCCGACTCCTGGGCGGGGACGATCAAGTCCGGCGGCAAGACGCGGCGGGCGGCCAAGATGGTCGTGCTCGACGTCGACCACCCGGACATCGAGCACTTCGTCTGGTGCAAGGCCAAGGAGGAGGAGAAGGCCGAAGCGCTGCGCGAGGCCGGCTTCGACATGTCGATCGACGGCGAGGGCTTCACCTCGATCCAGTACCAGAACGCCAACAACTCGGTGCGGGTCACCGACGACTTCATGGAGGCGGTCGAGGCCGGCGACGAGTGGCACCTGACCGCGCGCACCACCGGTGAGCCGGTCAAGACCCTCGACGCGCGCGAGCTGATGAACCAGATCGCCGACGCCGCCTGGCGCTGCGCCGATCCCGGCATCCAGTACGACACGATCATCAACCGCTGGCACACCTGCCCCGAGTCGGGCCGGATCAACGCCTCCAACCCCTGCAGCGAGTACATGCACGTCGACGACTCGGCCTGCAACCTGGCCTCGCTCAACCTGATGAAGTTCCGCCACGAGGACGGCAGCTTCGACGTCGAGGATTTCGAGCACGCGGTCGACATCGTCTTCCTCGCCCAGGAGATCGTCGTCGGCTTCTCCAGTTACCCGACCGAGGGGATCACCGAGAACGCCAACAAGTTCCGCCAGCTCGGCCTCGGCTACGCCAACCTCGGCGCCCTGCTGATGTCCGACGGCCTGCCCTACGACTCCACCGCGGGCCGCAACGTAGCCGCCGCGATCACGGCGCTGATGACCGGCCGCGCCTACCGCCAGTCGGCGCTGATCGCCGCCGGGGCGACCGGGCCCTACGAGGAGTACACGCGCAACCGCGATGCCCACAACGGCGTGATGCGGATGCACCGCGACGCCTCCTACGACGTCGACCCGACCGGGATCAAGGGCGAGCTGCTCGAGGCCGCCCAGCGCGCCTGGGAGGAGGCGGTCGAGCTCGGCGAGGAGCACGGCTACCGCAACGCGCAGGCGACGGTGCTGGCGCCGACCGGCACGATCAGCTTCCTGATGGACTGCGACACGACCGGGATCGAGCCGGACTTCTCCCTGGTCAAGTTCAAGGAGCTGGTCGGTGGCGGCCAGATGACGATCGTCAACAAGTCGGTGCCGCTGGCGCTGCGCACGCTCGGCTACGCCGAGCCCCAGGTCGAGCAGATCAACGCCTACATCGCCGAGAGCAGCACGATCGTCGGCGCCCCGGACCTCAAGGACGAGCACCTGCCGGTCTTCGACGTCGCGGTGGGCGAGCGGGCAATCAGCCACACCGGCCACATCGACATGATGGCGGCGACGCAGCCCTTCATCTCCGGCGCGATCTCGAAGACGGTCAACCTGCCGCAGAGCGCGACGATCGAGGACATCGCCGACGCCTACACGCGTGGCTGGAAGGGCGGCCTCAAGGCCCTGGCGATCTACCGCGACGGCTCGAAGACCGCGCAGGCGCTGCGCACCGACGCCCAGGACGAGAAGGGGGCCGAGGCCGAGGAGGTTGCGGCCGCGCCGGTGCGCAAGAAGATGCCGCGCGAGCGCGAGTCGATCACCCACAAGTTCTCGATCGCCGGCCACGAGGGATACATCACCGCCGGCAAGTACGAGGACGGCAACGTCGGCGAGATCTTCCTCACCGACATCGGCAAGGAGGGCTCGACGATGCGCGGGCTGCTCAACGCCTTCGCCACGGCGATCTCGATCGGCCTCCAGTACGGGGTGCCGCTGGAGGTCTTCGTGCGCAAGTTCAGCTACATGCGCTTCGAGCCGGAGGGCATCACCGGCAACCCCGAGATCCCCTTCGCCAAGTCGATGCCCGACTACATCATGCGCTGGCTGGCGAGCCGCTTCATCGACGACACCGAAACGCTGGAGGACCTCGGCATCCTCACTCAGGAGGTACGCGCCAAGCGCGATGCCGAGACCGCGCAGCTCGGCCTCGGCATCGACACCAGCGGCGGCACCGCGGGACCGGCCAATGGCGGCAACGGCCACTCCAAGCCGGTACCGGCTGCGGCGGCCCTCACCGAAACCCCACCGGTTGTCCCGGCCAAGATGTCCGGCCTCGACCTCGGTCCCGCCTGCGAGCAGTGCGGCGGCATGATGCAGCGCACGGGCTCCTGCTACACGTGCAGCAGCTGCGGCAACAACACCGGCTGCGGCTGAGGGAGACGCAGATCCGTATATCCAGAAGGGATTGCGTCCGCCCTATACATCAGACTTGAAGAACTTGGCGATTGAAGAAACGAGGCCCTCCCTGTCTAGGAGGAAGTGCGTAATCGCCTAAATCACCAATCGGGTTGCAGCCGGTGGGTGATCTGAGAGGTCCGACTTGTTTCTTCCAGGTCGGACCTCTCGCCATTTCAAAGCTTAAACAAGCTTCTGTCCTACTTGACAAACGTAAAACTACATCGGCATTCGGACGTAAATAGCCAACTTCGCAATCATCACGCTGTTCTACAAGCGCTATTGCAATCCTTCTGACTTTCCTAGCGCTGGAACTTCTGAATATCTAACCAAAAGTTTTGGCGCTTAATTTCATGACTGCATTAACAGCGCTACTCCCACGAACTTAGACTGCTAGCCGAGCACGACCTCGGCGTTGTGGCGGGGGGTCTCGGTTATGGCGCGGCGGAAGACGCGTTCGGGCCGGGGCTTCGCGGGGCGGATTTCGTGGCGCTTGACCAGCTCCTTTAGGACCACCGCCATCTCGAACTGGGCGAAGGAGGCGCCGAGGCAGCGGCGGACGCCGCCGCCGAAGGGGATCCAGGTGTAGGTGCCCGGAGGGTTGTCGATAAAGCGCTCGGGGAGGAAACGGTCGGGCTCGGGGTAGATCTCGGGGTTTCGGTGGACGAGGTAGACGCAGGGCGCGACCGAGACACCCGCCGGCAGCTCGTAGCCGTTGATTTCGACCGGCTCGGTGAGCCTGCGCAGGACGATCGAGATCACCGGGCGCAGGCGCAGCGTCTCCTGGATCGTCGCGGTCAGGTACTCGTCGCGGCCCTCGCCGACCTCGGCGCGCAGGCGCTCGAGCTTGTCGGGATGGCGGACTAGGCGCTCGACCGCCCAGGAGAGCGAGGTCGCCGTCGTCTCGTGGCCGGCGACGAGCAGGGTGAGCAGCTCGTCGCGCATCTCCTCGTCGCGCATCGGGCTGCCGTCCTCGTGGCGGGCGGCGATCAGCATCGAGAGCACGTCGTCGCGCCCCTCGACATCGCCGGCCCGCCGCCGCTCCGCGATCTCGCGGTAGATCAGCTCGTCGACACGATCGACGCGGCGGCGGAAGGGGCTGAATTTGCGGATCCGGTTGGGCCCGAGCAGGATCAGCGGAAGCAGGATCTGGGGATTGGTGGTGAGGTCGAGGAACTCGCGCAATGCCGCCCGCAGCTCGCCCATCCGCTCGCCCTCGCGGACGCCGAAGACGGTCTGCAGGATGATCTCCAGCGTCATCGCCTGCATCCGCGGCCGCAACTTGTACGGGGTGCCGACGGGCCAGGTCTCGATCTCGCGCTCGGCGATCTCGCGCATCGTCCGCTCGTAGCCCTGCATCCGCGTGCCGTGGAAGGGCGGCAGCAACAGCTTGCGCTGGCTCATGTGCGGCTTCTCGTCGAGCACGAGCAGCGAGTTGCGGCCGAGCACCGGGGCGAGGATCTGGTTGCCCTCGCCGGCGTGGAAGACCTTGGGATCGCCGGTGAAAACCTGCTTGACGGCCGCCGGGTCGGCCAGCATCACCCAGGTCCCCTCGTAGGCGATGCGCAGCGCGAACATGTCGCCGTAGCGGTCCTGGCAGGAATAGAGAAGGCGGCGCGCCTGGCGCGACCAGATCGCGGTCTGGGCCGCGCGCGGCAGCGGCGGGCTGGGTGGCAGGCGTCGCTCGGGCACCCGGCCGGCCGGTCGCGGAGCGCTTGTCGTCGCTGCCTCCATCGTCCTACCGGCGAGGCTAGCGGTCCCGGGATGAAGTTCCCGTTAGCTTCGTCACGGAGGCTGTAGCCTGATCGCGTGGCTCCGCCGCGGCTCCCGCCCAAAATCGAGCACCGCCTTGTCAAACGGGCGTGCGGGCTCTCGCCGCGAGTGATCCGCCGCCTACTCGGCCCGCCGCCTCGCCTCGACGGCCAGGAGCTCGCCCCGGATATCCAGATGCTGCTGGCGCTGGCGAAGCTGAACGGCGAGACATCGCTGGTCGAGGGCCGCACGGTCGAGCAGGCGCGGGCGGAGAACCGCGCGGAGGTCCCGATCGTGTGCGGGCCGCCGCGGCCGATGGCGCGGGTCGACGAGCTGGCGATCCCGGGCCCCGCCGGCGCGATGCCGGCCCGCCTCTACGTCGCACTGGGTGCGCCGCAGCCTCCGCAGCCGCTGCTCGTCTACTACCACGGCGGCGGTTGGGTGATCGGCGACCTCGACACCCACGACAGCGCCTGCCGTTTCCTCGCCGAGCACAGCGGCTGCCGCGTGCTCTCGGTCGATTACCGCCTGGCCCCGGAGCACCCGTTCCCGATCCCGGTCGAAGACGCGGTCGCCGCCTTTGCCTGGGCCCACGAGCACGCCGCCGAGCTGGGTGCCGATCCCGCGCGGATGGCGGTCGGCGGCGACAGCGCCGGCGGCAACCTCTCGACCGCCCTCTGCATCCAGAACCGCGATGCCGACAACCCCCAGCCGGCGATGCAGCTGCTGCTCTACCCCGTCACCGACGCGGTCGGCGGCCAGCAGTCGCGCGACACCTTCGCCGAAGGCTTCCTGCTCACCCGCGAGGACATGGAGTGGTTCGAGAACCACTACATCCCCGACGGCATCGACGATGATGAGCCGCGCGCCTCGATGATGCGGGCTGAGGACGTCTCCGGCCTGCCCCCCGCCTACGTCGCGACCTCCGGCTTCGACCCGCTGCGCGACGAGGGCGAGATCTACGCGACGCGGATGCGCGAGGCGGGCGTGCAGGTGGTGCTGCAACGCCATCCCAGCCAGATCCACGGCTTCGCCAACCTGACCGCGATCTGCCCCAGCGCCCGCACCGCGATGCTCGAGGTCGCCGGGGCGCTGCGGATGGGCCTCGGCCTGGCCGCGGCCGCGCCGGCCGCCGTTCCCGCCTAATACCCCTAGGGGGTATGGCATACTTCAGGTGCAACGCGTAGCGGTCCCTCTGGAGCCGAAAAACGTTGCACCGGATCCCTATGGCGGCGAACGAGACGGAGACGACCCACGGCTACACCGAGAACCGCGAGGCGGTGCTCAAGCGCCTGCGCCGGATCGAGGGCCAGGTGCGCGGCGTCGAGCGGATGGTCGAGGAGAACCGCTACTGCATCGACGTCGTCACCCAGGTGACCGCGATCCAGGCCGCGCTGGACAAGGTCGCCCTGGAGCTGCTCTCCGACCACGCCGCTCATTGTGTAGTGGGGGCCAAGGCGGAAGAGCAAGGAGAGCGCACCGAAGAGCTGATGGCGGCCGTTAAAAGACTCTTGCGTCGCTGATCAGGCGATACGGACAAGCAGATCAAGGACGCAGGGAGCGTGGCGTGCTTTGCACGCGAGCGACTGAGGACGCCGGAATGCGCAGGCCACACGGCCTCAGGGGGTTACTCGTATTGGAGCGACTCGAGCACGTCCAGCCTCGAAGCGCGGCGGGCGGGCGGGATCGCGGCGATCACGCCGAGCACGGCGGCGAAGACGAGCATGCCGATCAGCGAGCCGACCGGGTAGGAGAGGGTGAAGCCTTCGTCCTTCAGCGGCTGGGCGATCAGCGCGGCGAAGATCAGGCCCAGCACCATGCCGAGGATCGCCCCGATCAGCGCCGTGATCACCGCCTCATAGCGGATCATCGTCCGCACCTGGCGCCGCGACATGCCGATCGCGCGCAGCATGCCGAGCTCGCGGGTGCGTTCGTGGATCGAGAGCGCCAGCGTGTTGGCGATGCCGAAGAGCGAGATCAGGATCGCGAGCAGGAGCAGCGCGTAGACGAGGTTGACCAGCTGGTCGACCTGTTCTTCGCGGCTTTCCTTCAATTCCTGCTGGTTCAGCACTTCGGCGACCGGGAAGGCGGCTTCGACGCCCCTGGTCAGGACCGCCTGGACTTCGGCGGGGTTGGCGCCCGGTTTCGTCTGCACGAAGTCGATCGTGTCCTGGGTCTGGCCGAAATCGCGCGCCATCGCCGCCTGCGTGATCACGACGCTGCCTAGCACGCCGAGCTTCGAATCGAACTCGCCGGCCGCTTCGAAGACCGGCCGTCGCCGGGTCTGGCTGAGCAGGCGGAAGCGGTCGCCAGGTTCGAGCCCGTGGTCGGAGGCGAAGCCGCTGGAGAGGATCGCTTGGCCGTCGCGCAGGCGGCGCAGCGCCGCCGGGCCGCCCTTCTTCCATTCGATCTGGACCGCGCGTTCGAGGTCGCGGCTGGCGGCCGAGACACGCACCCCGCTGCCGCCGGGGAGCAGCTTTGCCTGCTCGGCGCGGACCGTGGCGACCGCGGCCACGCCCGGCACCCGCCGCGCCGCCCGCGCCGCACCGGCGGGGATCGGCGAGAAGCCGTCGCTGTTCTGGATCACCAGGCCGCCGGCGAAGTTTTCGTCGACCACCTGGGCAACCGAGCTCTTCAGGCCGGCGGCGAAGACGGTGACGAAGGCGACGACGGTGAGCCCGATCATCAGCGCCGCCGCGGTGACCGCGGTGCGGCTTGGGTTGCGCTGGGCGTTCTCGCGCGAGAGTCGGCCGATCAGCTTGCGCGCGCGCTCCAGCGGCCAGCCGGCGATCGCCGCCAGCGGCGGCACCAGGCGCGGGCTGAAGAGCGAGACGGCAAAGACGATGACGACCGCGCCGCCGCCAATCAGCGCGGCGGCGGTCCCGGCGGCGGCACTGCCGAAGATTCCGATCAGGACGGCGGCCAGGCCGGCCGCGCCGAGCAGCACGCTGACGACGATGCCGATCAGGCGCCGACGGCGCGTCGGAGTCGGCACCGCCGCGTGCAACGCCGCGATCGGCGGCACCCGGGTCGAGCGCAGCGCCGGCACCAGCGAGGAGAGAACGGTGACGACGATGCCGATCAGCAGCGAGACGACGATCGTGCGGGTCTCCATCACCAGGCCGGTCGTCGGCAAGTCGATTTCGAAGGCTTCGAGCAGGGCGTTGAGCAGGAGGGCGATGAGGAAGCCGCCACCGATCCCGATCACCGCCCCGACTACGCCGATCGCCAGGGCTTCGGCGACGACGTCGGTGAGGATCTGGCGCCGCGAGGCGCCGAGCGTGCGCAGCATGCCGAACTCCGAGACCCGCTGGGCAACCGTGATCGAGAAGGTGTTGAAGATCAGGAAGCAGCCGACGAGGATCGCGATGAAGGCGAAGACAAGCAGGAAGATCTGCAGGAAGCTGAGGTTTTCGCGGATTTCTTCCGAGCCGCGATCGGCGTTTTCCTGTGCGGTCTCGACCCGCACGCCGGGGGGCATCTCGCGGGCGATCCGTCTCTTCAGCGTCGTCGCCGTGACCCCGCCCCTGGCGGCCACCGAGATCTGGTCGAAGCGGCCGGCCTTGTGGGTGAGCCGCTGCGCCACCGGCAGCGTCACCTGGGCGATGCTGGCACCGCCGAAGGAGGCGCCGCCGAGCCGGGTGAAGCCGACCAGTTCGAAGGAGCGGGCGCTGCCCTGTCCGATCAGCTTGATCGTTTCGCCGAGCTTCAGGTCGGATGCTTCAGCCGCCGCCTTGTCGAGCGAGGCTTCGGTTGGACCGCGAGGCCGCTTGCCTTCGATGTAGGTGAGTGACTCGAGGCTGCCCGGCAGCTCCGAGGAGATGAACTTCGGCGCGAATTTGTTGCCGATCTTGTTGCCTTCGGAGTCGAAGAAGCCTCCCGGCGTGAAGATCGCCCCGGCCGCCAGCTTCACGCCCGGTGTCCTCTGCACCCGCGGCAGCAGCGAGGCGCTGATCGTCGGGATTTCGCCGTTTTCCTGTTTGACTGGGTTCTCGGCGCTGATCACGACGCTGGTGCCCTTCAGCGACTCGCCGAAGATTTCGTCGAAGGCAGCGAAGATCGTGTCGGTGAGGACGTAGGAGCCGGCGACGAAGGCGACCCCGATCACGACCGCGAAGGTCGTCGCCATGGCTCGCGCCTTGCGCGCCCAGAGGCTCTTGAGGGCGAGGGCGGCCAACCTGCTTAGTCGATCTGCTTCATCAGCTCGATCACGTCGTCGGCCGAGCCGGGGGTGTCGTCGTGGACGATGCGGCCGTCGCGCAGGGTGATCAGGCGATCGGCGTGGGCGGCGGCGGCGGGGTCGTGGGTGACCATGATCACCGTCTGGCCGAACTCGTCGACTGCCTGGCGCAGCAGGCGCAGGACGTCGGCGCTCGCCTTCGAATCGAGGTTCCCGGTCGGCTCGTCGGCGAAGACGACGGCCGGTTTGGAGACCAGGGCGCGGGCGACGGCGACCCGCTGCTGCTGTCCGCCGGAGAGCTCGGAGGGCCGGTGGCTGCGGCGGTCCTCGAGGCCGACGGTGCGGACGAGTTGGTCGAGCCAGGCGCCGTCGGGCTTGCGGCCCGCGATCGAGAGCGGCAGCACCAGGTTCTCCTCGGCGGTGAGGACCGGCAGCAGGTTGAAGAACTGGAAGACGAAGCCGAGCTTGTCGCGGCGCAGCCTGGTCAGCTCGCGGTCGTCGAGGCCGGTGATCTCGTCGCCGTCGAGGACGACCGTGCCCGATGTCGGCTTGTCGAGGCCGGCGAGGATGTGCATCAGGGTCGACTTTCCGGAGCCCGACGGACCCATGATCGCGGTGAAGCGGCTGCGCTCGAAGCTGGTGCTGACGTCGACGAGCGCATCGACCGCGGCGTCTCCTTCGCCGTAGCGACGCGAGACATCCACTGCTTCGACCACCTGCCCGTTGGAGATATTCATGGGCGCACCGTATCTACCCAGTTGGTTAGGGCCTATTCCGGCAGGGGTTCCACTTAACTTTTTGGATGGAGACGCGGTTGCTGGCGCCTCAGGGTGGACGCCCAAAAAGTACAAGACGTTTCACCCCTGCCGGAATAGGCCCTAATAGCCTGCGTGGATGGCGCTCGCGGACAGATTCGATGGGTTTCTGGTTGACCTCGACGGGGTCGTCTGGATTGGGCGCGAGCCGGTGCCGGGGGCGATGGAAGCGCTGCGGGCGCTGATCGACGCTGGTAAGGAGATTGTCTTCGTCACGAATAACCCGGGTCGGCCGGCGGCAACGTATGTGGAGCGTCTGCGCGAGGCCGGGGTCCCGGTGGCGGACGATCGGGTCCTCACGGCCGGGGTCGTCACCGCTCGGCTTGCGGTCGAGCGGGCCGGTGCCGGGGCGACCGCGTTCGTGATCGGAGCGCCCGCGTTCCATGAGACCGTCGTTGCGGCCGGGTTGGCATTGGTCGAGGGCGAGGCGGCTCGCGAGGCCGACGCGGTGCTGGTCAGCGGGCATCGTGGCTTCGACTACGAGGAGCTGCTGACGGCGACGCTGGCGCTGCAGGGCGGTGCCGCTCTCTTTGCGACCAGCCACGATCCGACCCTGCCGATGCCCGGCGGCGCCTGGCCCGGTACGGGTTCGATCCTGGCCGCGGTCGAAACCGCCTCGGGAGCAACGGCCGAGATCGGCGGCAAGCCGGAGCGCCACCTCTTCGAGCAGGCGCGGGCGCTGATCGCGGGGGCGGCGCGCGTGGCGATGGTCGGCGACCGGCTCGCCTCCGACATCGAGGGCGGGCGACGGGCCGGGCTGGAGACGATCCTGGTGCTGAGCGGTGCAAGCACTGCCGCCGAAGCCGGGGCGGCGGTGCCGCCCCCAGGCCACATCGTCGAGGACCTCGCCGGGCTGCTGTCGTGAAGGCCTCGGACGAGGACGCCCGGCCGCTCGTCCCCCGACCTGGCATCGCCTTTGCCGGTGTCTTCGCCGTCACCTTCTGCGGCCTGGTCGCCGTCGGAGCAGTCCTTCCCGTCTTGCCGCGTTTCATCCGAGGCCCACTCGACGCCGGCAACGTCGCGGTCGGCATCGTGGTCGGCTCCTACGCGATCACCGGCCTGCTGCTGCGGCCCTTCGCCGGCCGCCTCGCCGACCAACGCGGCCGCAAGCCGACGGTCCTGATCGGCTCGATCCTGGTCGCGCTCGGGGGGTTCATGTACCTGCTGCCGCTGGGGGTGCCGGGCCTGGTCGCGGCGCGACTGGTGCTCGGCGCCGGCGAGGGGACGGTCTTCACGGCGGGCTCGGCCTGGATCGTCGACCTGGCGCCTGTCGCGCGCCGCGGCAGGGTGATCGGCCTCTACGGCCTCGCCGTCTGGGCGGGGCTCAGCATCGGGCCCCTGATCGGCGAGCTACTGCTGCAGAGCTCCGGATACACCCTCGTCTGGGTCTTCGCCGGAGTGGTGCCCTTGCTCGGCGCGCTGATCGCCAGCCGCCTGCCCGACCCCTTCCACGCCGTGCCCCATCCAGAAGAGGAGCACCACGCCCTAATCGAGCGCGAGGCGGTCCGGCCGGGGGCCGCGCTCGCCCTCGGCTCGATCGGCTACGGGACGATGGCCGCCTTCGTCGTCCTGCACCTCGAATCGCGCGGTGTCGGCCACGGGGCCGCCGTCTTCGGCGCCTTCGCGACGATGGTCGTGCTCACCCGCCTGATCGGTGGCGACCTGCCCGACCGTGTCGGCCCGGTCCGGGTCGCAATCGCCGCCGCCGTCGTCGAGGCAATCGGCCTGACCGCGATCGCGATCGCCGGCAGCCTCTCGGTGGCGATCGCCGGCGCCCTGGCGATGGGCGCCGCCTTCTCGCTGCTCTACCCCTCCCTCTCCCTGATCGTCGTCAGCCGCGTCTCCGACACCCGCCGCGGCGCAGCCCTCGGCACCTTCACGGCGTTCTTCGACGCAGGCGTCGGCTTCGGCGCCCCGCTTGCCGGCGCCGCCGCGGCGCTGAGCAGCTACGAGGGCGCCTTCGTGCTCAGCGCCGCGATCGCCCTGGTCTCGGCTGCAACCATCGCCCTGGTGATCGCCCCCCGCAGCCGCCCCCTCCTAGCCACGCGTTGAACCCGCCACAGCTCGCGAACTGCATCAAATTCTCAGCCTGCTGGATTGAGAATTTGATGCAGTTCGGGCAGGTTGTCAGCGCTGGGCGATGAGCAGGGACTGGGCGGCGCGGCCGATGCGGCCTCGCTCGTCGGAGAGGACCGACTCGGCGGTGCCGATGCCGCTTGGCTGGGGGCGGGTGACGGCGTCGACGCAGACCCACTCGCCCGTCGGCATCCGCTCGAAGTGGACGGTGAGGTCGACGTTGATGAAGACGTACTCGCGCCAGTCGAGCACGGCGCTGATCCCGTTGCCGACATCCGCGGCAACCAGCGCCCGCTGCAGAGGCGTCGGCTCCTCCCCCTCCACGAGAGGCTGCCGCATCCGCATCCAGACCGTCGCCGGCCCAGCCTCCAAAAACGCCCCCGCAACCGCTTTCCACTCCATAGCCGTGTGGTACCCAACGTCCTGTCCAGTAGGAAAGAACTCAGGAGTCCACCCTTCCTCCGGCCCGGCCGGAGGCTCATCGTCAGCCACGGCCCCCGCGGGCAACTCGAGCTCCGACCTCCGCAAGAGCCAAGCGGTAGCCCGCATCAACTCCCCAGCCTCGTTGCTCAGTGAAGCCTCGACCAGCTGCACCTTCTTCCCAGGCCGCAGCACCCGCGACTCAACCCGAACCTCCCCAATAGGCACCGGCCTGAGAATCTCGAACACGACCCGCCCAACCTGAAAGCTCCCATCGCCGTCGAACCGCTCAATCTCCCGCCCAAGGAGAGCCGAAGGCGGTCCCGCATGCTGCGCCCCGGGGTCCCAAGGCCCCCGAGTCAGCTCCGTGGCCACGAAGCTGCCGACTCCGCTCGGGGTATAGAAGCTCCCGTTCATCAGGCGGATCGTATGGGTGGCGGGAGGCGGCTCGTCGGTTCCTCGCAAAGCGGCTCCGCAGAGTGATTCTGGGCCCCGAAGGGGCACCTGGTTAAACCCGCCTTTGGCGGGTTTTGGGAACCGACGAGCCGCCTCCCGCCACCCTCTACCCTCCCCCTATGAACAAAACAAAGAAGACCGACGCCGAATGGCGCGACCAACTCACCCCCGAGCAATACGAGGTGACCCGCGAAGCCGGCACCGAGCGCCCCTTCACCGGCCCGTACGTGGACGAGAAGACCGAGGGCATGTACACCTGCGTCTGCTGCGGCACCGAGCTCTTCTCCTCGGATACGAAGTTCGACTCCGGCACCGGCTGGCCCAGCTTCACCGAGCCGGCCAACCTCGAGCACGTCGAGCTGCGCCCCGACAACAGCCTCTTCATGCGCCGCACCGAGGTCGTCTGCAAGCACTGCGACGCGCACCTGGGCCACGTCTTCGACGACGGCCCGGCCGACCGCGGCGGGCAGCGCTACTGCATCAACGGCTGCGCGCTGGAGTTGAAGCCCGCCGCGGAGGCGACGAGCTAGGCCTTGCCGCCGGCACCGAGGTAGCTGAACTTGACCGCGAGGGCCACGGCCTCGGTCCTCGTGTCCACCTCGAGCTTGGCGATCGCGTTGCGCACGTGAGTGTGCACGGTGGCCGGGCTGAGCTGCAGCCGTTCGGCGATCTCTTTGACCCGCAGGCCCTCGGCCAGGAGCTCGAGGATCTGTCGCTCGCGTGGCGACAGCTCGAGCAGCTTCTCCACCTCCGAGGGCTTGCCACCGGCGAAGTCGCCGCCGAGGAAAGTGCCGCCGCCCGTCACCGCTTTGACCGCGCGGGCGATGTCCTCGGCCGGCGCCGACTTGAGCACGTAGCCGGAGGCGCCGGCCCGCAGCGCGAGCGCCAGCAGGTCCGGCTGGGCATGGGCGGTGAAGATGATCACCTTGGTCCGCGGTCGGACCTTCAGCACCTCCTTGGTCGCCTCGATGCCGTCGCGCTTGGGCAGCTCGACGTCGATGATCAGCACGTCGGGCTCGAGCTCCTTGACGACGTCGACGACGTCGCGCCCGTTGCCGGCCTCGCCGACGATCTCGACAATGCTCGAATTCGCCATGCGCGCCTTGATCGCCTCGCGGACGATCTCATGGTCGTCGCAGAGGACGACCCGCTTTGAGTCCCGAACACCGCTACTCATGCCGGACCGATCTTTTCAGGCGAACCATATGAATGCAAAATAGTGGGTAGCGTGAATCCGCCATCCCGCTCCTGCCGATTCTCGATCAGGGCGATCATCGTCCGGCCCACCGCAACCGCGGTTCCGTTGAGCGTGTGGACAGCCTCTGGCGCCTCGTCTTCACCGGGCCGGTATCGGCAACCGAGGCGCCGGGCCTGATAGTCGGTCGTGTTCGAGCATGAGGTCAGCTCGCGGTAGCGGCCCTGGCTCGGGATCCACGCTTCGCAGTCGTACTTCTTCGCCGCCGGCGCGCCGAGGTCGCCGGCGGCGA
This sequence comes from uncultured Solirubrobacterales bacterium, assembly GCA_963702705.1. Lineage (GTDB taxonomy): Bacteria > Actinomycetota > Thermoleophilia > Solirubrobacterales > 70-9 > VRUE01. The sequence goes on along the minus strand of CAVPDR010000007.1, from coordinate 189,667 downwards.
TGTTGACGACGCGATACGGAATCTCCAGCTCGGCCAGGATGCGCTCCTCGATCGCGAGCAGGCGCTCGTGCTCGGCGGCGGACTCGGATGGTTCGACGAATGAGAACATCTCGACCTTGTCGAACTGGTGTACCCGGAAGATCCCGCGCGTATCCTTACCGGCCGCGCCCGCCTCGCGGCGAAAGCAGGTCGAGAAGCCGGCGTAGCGCAGCGGCAGCCGCTCCGCGGCGAGGATCTCGTCGGCGTGGAGGGCTGCGAGCGGCACCTCGGAGGTGCCGACGAGGAAGAGCTCGTCCTTGGGCACCTCGTAGATCTGGTCGCGGTCACCGGGCAGAAAGCCGGTACCGACGAGTGCATCTTCGCGAACCAGCACCGGCGGGACGACCGGTTCGTGGCCCTCGCCGCGGACCAGGTCGAGGGCGAAGCGGACCAGGGCCAGCTCGAGCAGGACGAGGTCGCCCTTGACGTAGGCGAAGCGCGACCCCGAGACCCGGGCGCCCGCCTCCATGTCGATCAGGCCCAGCTCGGTGCCGATATCGAGGTGGTCACGGGGCTCGAATTCGAAGCTCGGCCGCTCGCCCTCCTCGCGCAGGACGACGGCGTCCTCCTCGGTCATCCCATCGGGAGCATCCGGGTCGGGCAGGTTGGGCAGCGCCGTGGCGATCTCCCGCAGCTCGGCTTCGACCCTCTCCAGCTCTGCTTTGCCGGACTCGATCGTCTGCTTCAGCGCGGCGACGGCGCTCATCTGCTCCTCGCCGCTCTCACCCCGCTGCTTCGCTTCGCCGATCTGCTTGGAGAGGGTCTTGCGCTCGGCCTGCGCGCCCTCGATCTGGGGCAGCAGCTCGCGGCGGCGGATATCGAGGCCGAGCAGTTCGTCGACCTGCTCGGCGGCGCCACGGCGGGAAAGCGCCGCCTTGACCCGCTCAGGGTCGGAGCGGATCAGCTTCAGGTCGAGCATGTCCCCGGGAGGTTAGGGCGAAGTCTCGCCGGGACGCGGCGAAGTTTCGGCTTCTTCGCCGGCGTACTTGGCGACGAAGCGGGCGACGGCTTCGGCTTCTTCGCCGACGACGATGTTCTGCGGCATGATCGCGCCGGAGAAACCGCCGTTCTGAATCGCGAAGAGCGCGTCTTCATAGGACTCGGTTCGCCCGTTGAGGTTCGGCCCCTGCGTGCGCTGCCCGCGGTTGCCGCTGCCCTGCGTACCGGCGGCGCTGAGCGTGTGGCAGCCGGAGCAGTGCGTGGCGAAGAGGACGGCCCCGTTGTAGTTGGGATCGCCCTTCGAAATTGAGACCCCTTCCTCGCCCATGCCGCAGGCGGCGAGCCCGAAGGCGGCGAGGAGGGCCGTTGCTGTGATCAGTGCCAGGCGCACGCGGCGGCATCATATTGTCCTGTCCAGCCATGAGTCCGCTCGACCCCGCTCGCTTCCGTAACGCGATGGCGATGCTGCCCACCGGCGTCACCGTCGTCAGCGCCGCCGGACCCGACGGTCCGGCCGGTGCGACCGCCAACGCGGTCTGCTCGCTCTCGATCGAGCCGATGCTGATGCTGGCCTGCCTCGACCGCGGCTCGCGCACCCTGCTCGCCGTCCAGGCGGCCAACCACTTCGGCATCAGCGTCCTGCACGCGGGCCAGGAGCAGATCGCCCGCTCCTTCGCCACCAAGGCCCCGGTCGCCGAGAAGTGGGACGGCGTCGACTGGAGCGAGCGCGAGGGAATCCCCGCGATCGATGGCGCCCTCGCCTGGATCGCCTGTGAGCTGCGCGACGTGATCGCCGGCGGCGACCACGTGATCGTCACCGGCGAGGTCCGCGACCTGGCGACGGGCGAGGGCGAGCCACTGGTCTTCCACGGCGGCGAGTACCGGCCGCTGGGCTAAATCGCATGAGAGGCGGAGGCCTGGCGCACCCCAGTACGCTTCTCCCGATGGAGGCGACAACGGCGCCGCGAACGCAGTGGACCTTGCCCAGTGGGGGATCGTGGTCCTCGCGACACTGCAGATTGCCTGGGCCATCGCCGGCTTGATCGCCGAACCGAGCTTTCACTTCGGCGAGGGAGCGCCGACCAAGGTCGTGCTTGGCGTCGACTTCAACGGCGTCCACGCACTCTCCGGCTTCCTCCTCTTCGGCCCCGCCTTCTTCTTCGCCCTCAAGCCCCGCTGGGCACTCCTCTACGCGATCGTCGTCGCCGCCGCGCTGATAGTCACCGGAATCTGGGCGGCCTTCAGCACCAGCCCCGCGGGAATCTTCGCCTTCCCAGACAACACCGCCGACGCGATCCTCCACCTCACCACTGGAGCCCTCTTCGCTGCTGTCGCAGCGATCCAGCTCGGCCTCGATCGACGCTAGCTCGTCCCTGTAAGAGAGGGCCGGTCGCGCCTTCCAAAACACTCCAGCGAGGCTCCTGCCGAGCGTTTTGGAAGGCGCGACCGGCCCTCTCACCACATTGGATTGACTAGAACGCGCCGCTGGTGCCGGCAGCCCTCAGGGCGAGGAAGAGGATCACGCCGCAGCTGACGGCCATGATCCCCATCTCGCGGCGGACTATCGCGAGGGCGACTGACTGCTGCCGATCGGTCGAGAGGGCTTCGAAGTCGACGTCGCGCAGCTCGCGTTCGGCGGCGCCGGTGCGGGCGCCCTCGGCGATCAGCGAGACGACGATCGGGAGGATCCCGTAGAGGTAGTGGAGGCTGTCGTCGGGTTTGTGGCCGGTGAAGACGAGCAGGCCGCCGAGCATCACCTGCAGGAAGACCGCGGCCTGGGCAGCGCGCAGCAGGTACCAGAAGCGCACCGAGGCTCGATCGCGGTACCAGGCGATGCCGCCGATCGCGAAGGCGACGAGGTTGAGCGCTATTACGGCGCAGCCGACTACGAGGTGTACCGGGGCCACAGGTCTATTTCCTCCCAAAAGGGTCGGGATTCGGCTTGCTGATGCGGAAAAGCACTATGTAGCAATGTGTTACAAGGTCGGTATATAACTCGCCATACAGGCGGTGAGGCGGCGGCGATGGCGCCCCGCGGACCGCCCGCCCAAATCCGACTTCCCAGTGCTGAAGAGCTACCTGCCGATTCTCGTCTTCGCCTTCCTCGGCGTCACCGTTGGGGGGGCTTTCGCGATGCTCAATCACGTGATCGGGCCGAAGCGCCCGAAGCGCCCGACCGCGGCGAGCCTACGCCAGTCCGAGCCCTACGAGTCGGGCATCCCGGTCGAGCCCTCGCACGGGATGCGCTTCGGCGTCAGCTTCTACCTGATCGCGATGCTCTTCATCCTCTTCGACATCGAGGTCGTCTTCCTCTACCCGATCGGGGTGATCCTGAAGGGGGCCGACAGCGTCTTCGTCCTCGGCGAGCTGGTCACCTTCGTCGTCCTGCTGCTCGTTGCCTTCACCTACGTCTGGCGAAAGGGTGCGCTGGATTGGAAGTAGAGCGCGAGACCCGCGAGACGATGCGCTCGCGCCAGCTGCGCGCCCGCGACATGCTGCGCGGCGACCTCGAGGGCGAGGAGCTGGAGCGCTTCGTCGAGGAAAAGGTCGTCCTCACCACCTTCGAGAAAATGCTTGGTTGGGCGCGCTCGAATTCGATGTTCCCGCTCTCCTTCGGCCTCGCCTGCTGCGCGATCGAGGGGATCCCGATGTCGGCGGTCACGGCCCGCTACGACATCGCCCGCTTCGGCGCCGAGGCTGGGCGCGCCTCGCCGCGCCAGGCCGACTTCATCGTCCTTTCAGGCCGGGTCTCGATCAAGATGGCGCCGGTCGTACGGCGGCTCTACGACCAGATGCTGGAGCCGAAGTGGGCGATGTCGATGGGCGCCTGCTCCTCCAGCGGCGGCATGTTCTCCAACTACGCGGTGGTCCAGGGCGCCGACAAGTTCATGCCGATCGACATCCACGTGCCTGGCTGCCCGCCGCGGCCGGAGGCGGTCCTCTACGGCTTCACCAAGCTGCAGCGCAAGATCCAGGGCAACCCGGACCAGGGCTGGCGGGCGCGCTACGGCGCCGCCGGCACCGAGGAGTGGGCGCGCGGCGGTCCCCGCAGCGAACCGAGCGCCGAGGCCGCCGAGGCCTACCTCGCGGCACGGGAGCTAATTCGTGCCTGACGCCCCCGGACTGGAGCTGATCCGGGGGGAGATCGAGCAGGACCACCCCGGCGCGATCCTCGACAGCGGCTTCGAGTACGGCTGCGCCAGCATGTCGATCGACCCGGCGCAGGTTCTCGCCGTGCTCAACTGGCTACGCGATGCCCCGGGCCAGGGCTACCGCTTTCTCTCCAGCTTGCATGCAGCCGACTACCTGCCGGCTTCCCCCCGCTTCGCAGTCCACTACGAGTTGCTGAATAGAGATCGGGTTGAGCGGTTGCGGGTTAAGGCACTTCTTGCCGATCCGGCTGCGGGTCCTGTCGTGGGGCAGGGGGGGCCTGCGGGCGGGTCAAAACCGTCCTCGACCCCCCCTACCCCACGCCACCCGCAGAGCGACGGAGATGAAGGACAACCCCTCCCCGAAATCGACTCTTGTTGTGAGCTTTTCCCGACGGCAGAGTTCCAGGAGCGCGAAGTGTTCGACTTCTTCGGGATCGTCTTCCGAGGCCACCCAGACCTCCGGCGCATCCTGCTTCCCGACGACTACGTTGGCTGGCCCCAGCGCCGGGACTTCCCCATCGGTGGGGAGCCCGTGACCTTCACCTACAACGAGCGGAACTATGGCTGAGGCTGAGGTAAGAGCTTCAACAGCTGGCGCGTCTTCCGCGGGTGGCGTGGGCTCGGGGGGGCCGAGAACGGGGGCGAAGCCCCCGCCCGCAGGCCCCCCCGAGACCGCGACGGGCCCCGCGGCCGAAACCACAGAGGTAATGACGGTCAATATCGGCCCTCACCACCCAGCTACGCACGGGGTGCTGCGCCTGGTCGTCGACCTCGAAGGCGAGGTCGTCAAGGACCTGAAGCCGGTGATCGGCTACGTCCACACCGGGATCGAAAAGTCCTGCGAGGACAAGAGCTACTGGAAGGTCATCCCCTTCGTCGAGCGGATGGACTACGTTTCCTTCTTCTTCCAGATGGAGGCCTTACTGCGGCGCGGTCGAGCGGCTGGTCGGGCTGGAGATCCCGCCGCGCGCCAAGTACCTGCGGACGATCTTCCTCGAGCTCAACCGGATCCACTCGCACCTGGTCTGGCTGGGGACGACGGCACTCGACCTCGGCGCGATCTCGATGCTCTGGTACTGCTTCCGCGAGCGCGAGCGCATCCTCGACCTCTTCGAGATGGCGACCGGGCAGCGGATGCACACCCGCTACTTCCAGGTCGGCGGCGTGATCGAGGACATCCCGCTCGGCTTCGAGGCGAAGCTGCGCGAGTTCATCGCCGAGATGCCGGTGCGGGTCGGCCAGTACCAGGCGCTGCTCGACCGCAACGAGGTCTTCCTCTCGCGCACCAAGGGGACCGGGATCGTCTCGCGCGAGCGGCTGCTGGAACTGGGCGTGACCGGGCCGCTGCTGCGCGCCGCCGGCGAGCCCTGGGACCTGCGCAAGGCCTTCGACTACCTCGCCTATCCGGAGATGGACTTCAAGATCCCTGTCGGCACGGTCGGCGACAACTACGACCGCTACCGGGTGCGGGTGGCGGAGATGGTCGAGTCGACGCGGATCGTCGAGCAGGCGCTCGACGCCCTGCCCGAGGGCCCCTTCATCGCCGACGACCGCAAGTACGTGCTGCCGCCGCGCTCGGAGCTCTCGACCTCGATGGAGTCGCTGATCCACCACTTCAAGCTCGTCACCGAGGGCTACCGAGTGGGCCCCGGCGAGCTCTATTACGCGATCGAGTCGCCGCGCGGCGAGCTGGGCTGCTTCGTGCTTGCCGACGGGTCGGCGAAGCCGGCGCGGGTGCACTTCAGAGACCCGTCGTTTGTGAATCTGCAGGCGTTTAAAGACATGTCGGTTGGCAGCTACATCGCCGACATGATCTGCTCGCTCGGCATGCTCGACCCGATCTTGGGTGGGGTCGATCGATGAGGGGCGGGACGATGCGTATCGGCCAGCGAGTCCTGTCGCCGCAGGGGACCCACCGCCCCTTCCGGTCGCTAAAGCGTCCTCAGGGGCGGTCCCCCCTGCGACGCCACCCACTGGAGGTGCCGCATGGCTGAGCTGCCTGTCGATCAGGCGCTCACGGAGGGTCGAGTACCCGGACCGCTCGCAGCAAGAGGTTCCTGAGCTTCATGAGGTGGACTGCCCGCCGGAGCTCAGGAGCAGATCGAGACGTTGATGTCGCGGTATCCGGATCGGAAATCTGCCTCGATTCCGGCGCTTTGGGCTGTGCAGCGGCTGTATGGGTGGTGCACGCCGGAGGGGATTCGGCAGGCTGCTGCGGTTATGCGGGTCACTCCGGCTTATCTGGAGTCGGTGGCGAGCTTCTATGACCTGCTTCATACCGATCCGGTTGGGACTCACAAGGTGGCTGTGTGCACCAACATCAGCTGCTGGATGCGCGGCGGCGACGAGCTGCTCGACGCCTTCCGCGCCGCCGCCGGCGAGGACGACGAGTTCTTCGTCACCGGCTTCGAGTGCCTGGGGGCCTGCGACATCGCGCCGATGGCCTCGATCGACGAGCGCTACTTCGGCCCGCTCGAGGCGGCCGAGGCGAAGACGGCGATCGAGCAGCTGCGCGCTGGCGCCGAGGTGCTGCCCGAGAAGGCGCTGGAGAAGCGCCCGCTTCCCGGCGGAAACCCGCCCGCGGCGGACGCGGAAGCGAGTGAGGGAGATTTCCGATGATGATGAACCCGAAGGAGCGGGAGCAGAGCACGCGGGCGGAAATTGTGGGTGGGGAGACCCGGATGCTGCTCAAGAACGCCGAAGACCCGGCGCTGCGCACGCTCGCCGGCTACAAGGGCTACGGCGGTTACGCGACGCTGGAGAAGGCCTACCGCGAGCTCGAGCCCGACGAGGTGCTGAAGGAGCTCGAAGAGTCGGGGCTGCGCGGCCGCGGCGGCGCCGGCTTCTCGATGGGCAAGAAGGCCTCCTTCCTGCCGCGCGGCGGCGGCGTCGACAAGTACCTCTGCTGCAACGCCGACGAGTCCGAGCCGGGCGCCTTCAAGGACCGCGAGCTGATGCAGCGCAACCCGCACCAGCTGATCGAGGGAATCGCGATCGCCGCCCTCGCCGCCGGCATCGGCCACGCCTTCATCTTCATCCGCGGCGAGTACGACTCGCAGGCCGACATCCTCGACGCCGCGGTCGCCGAAGCCTACGAGGCGGGCTACCTCGGCAAGGACATCCTCGGCACGCACCGCGACCTCGAGCTGGTCGTCCACCGCGGCGCCGGCGCCTACATCTGCGGCGAGGAGACGGCGCTGCTCGACGCGCTCGAGGGCAAGCGCGGCAACCCGCGGCTGAAGCCGCCCTTCCCGGCGGTGCAGGGCCTCTACGGCGGGCCGACCTTGATCAACAACGTCGAGACGCTCTCCAACGTTCCCCACATCGTCAACAACGGCGCCGAGTGGTTCCGCGGCTTCGGCACCGAGCAGTCGCCCGGGACCAAGGTCGTCTCGATCTCCGGCGGCGTGCGGCGGCCCGGCAACTACGAGGTCGAGCTCGGCATCCCGACCCGCGAGCTGATCTACGGCCTCGCCGGCGGCCCGGCCGAGGGCCACGAGGTCAAGGCCTTCTACCCCGGCGGCTCCTCCTCCCCGGTGCTCACCGCCGAGGAGGGCCTCGACCTCCCCTACAGCTTCGAGGCGATGGCCGAGGCCGGCTCGATGCTCGGCTCGGGCTCGATCATCGTCGCCGACGACCGCGTCTCGATCCCGCACATGGCGCTGCGCACGGCGCGCTTCTACCACCACGAGTCCTGCGGCAAGTGCACCCCCTGCCGCGAGGGGACCAACTGGACGGTGAAGATGCTGGAACGGGTCGTGCGCGGCGAGGCGACGCCGATGGACCTCGACATCGTCGCCTCGGTGCAGGAGAACATCATCGGCCACTGCCTCTGCGTGCTCGGCGACTCGATGGCGATGCCGGTCGGGGCGATGGTGCGCAAGTTCCGCGACGAGTTCGAAGCACGTGATCGCCGCCGCGAGCGAAGGCGCGCCGGCGGTGCGCCGATGCGGCTCCCGGTCGTCCAGGGCGCCCCTCGAGACCCTGGGGGCGGCGACGTGAGCGGCAAGGAGATCAACCTGATCATCGACGGGCGCGAGGTGAGCGCGACCGAGGGCGAGATGCTGCACGACGCCGCCAAGCGGGGCGACGTCGAGATCCCGGTCTTCTGTTACGAGCCGAAGCTGGGCGAGCCGGTCGGCGCCTGCCGCATGTGCCTGGTCGAGATCGAGGGGATCCCGAAGCTGCAGACCTCCTGCTCGACCCCGGTGCGCGACGGCATGGTCGTCCACACCCGCACCGACCAGGTCAAGCACGCGCAGAGCGCCGTGGTCGAGTTCCTGCTCGTCAACCACCCGCTCGACTGCCCGGTCTGCGACAAGGGCGGCGAGTGCCCGCTGCAGGACATCTCGATGGGCTGGGGCCCCGGCAAGAGCCGGATGACCGACAACAAGCGCCACTTCGAGAAGCCGATCGAGCTCTCGCCGCTGGTCGCGATCGACCGCGAGCGCTGCATCCTCTGCTACCGCTGCGTCCGCTTCAGCCAGGAGGTGGCCGAGGACGAGCAGCTGCAGCTGCTCGAGCGCGGCGACCGCACCTTCGTCGGCACCTTCGACGACCGCCCCTACGTGGCGCCCTTCCACGGCAACATCACCGACCTCTGCCCGGTCGGGGCGCTGACCAGCTACACCTACCGCTTCCGCGCCCGGCCCTGGGACATCGAGCAGGCCGGCTCGGTCTGCACGCTCTGCCCGAGCCAGTGCAACGTCAGCTTCACCGTCCGCGACGAGCAGGTGAAGCGGGTCGTCTCGCGCGACAACGCCGAGGTCGACGACGGCTGGCTCTGCGACCGCGGCCGCTACGGCTTCGAGATGTTCGGCGCCGAGGAGCGGGTGCGCGGGCCGCGCCTGCGCGGCGGCGTCGAGGCGAGCTTGGGAGGACGCGATTGCCAAGGCCGCGGCGGCGCTGAAGCGCACGCGGCGCGCGAGAGCGCCGCGATCGTCGGCGACGCCTCCAACGAGGAGGGCTACCTGGTCCAGCGGATCATGCGCGAGGCGCTCGGCTCCCCCAACATCGACTCGCGGCCATCCCGCGGCCCCTCGCGCGAGACCCAGGTCCGCCTCGACGACCCCGATCTCTCGGCCAGGGTCCGCGACATCGACAACGCCGAGGCGATCCTTGTCGTCGGCACCGACCCCCTGCACAGCAGCCCGATCCTCGACCTGCGCATCCGCAAGGCGATCCGCCGCAACGGCGCCAGGCTCGCGGTGGCGACCGAGGGGCCCGACCACGCTCGACGGCGGCGCCGCGGCTGTAGCCCGCTACGCCCCCGGCCAGACCGGGCAGTTCCTCGCCGAGCTGGTGTCGGCCGTCGCCGATACCGCCTCCTCACTCGCAACTCGTCGAAATGACGTCGAGGAGCTGTCGCCCGAAGCGTCCGGCTCCTCCGCGCAAAACGTTCGGAGGCGGTATCGGCGACGGCCGACGTGTTGCGGGACGCGGGACGGGTCGTAGTCGTCTGGGGCGACCGGATCGGCCGCGAGGGCGACGAGGCCATCGACAGCCCTCCTCGACCTCAGCGCAGCTCTCGGCCTCGGCGCGTCTGAGGGCTCCGGCCTGCTTGAAGTCCCCGAGCTTCGACCAACGCCCGCGGCCTGCGCGAGGCCGGCTGCCTCCCCGACGCCGGTCCAGGCCTCACGCGAGCTCACTTGGGGGCGGATACACGCCCAACCGAGCAAGCGTCGGGAAGGAGCACCGAGGAGATCCGGGCGGCGCTGGAGTCAGGTGAGCTGAAGACGCTTCTCCTCTTCGGCGTCGACCCGCTGCGCGACTTCCCGGACACCGAGGCTTGGACAAAAGCGCTGGCAGCCGCTGACCATATCGTCGCCTTCTCGACCTTCGAGACGGCGACGACGGCGATGGCCGACGTCGTCTTCCCGCTGGAGACCCACGCCGAGAAAGACGGAACCGTCTCGCACCCCGATGGCCGCCTGCAGCGCGTCCGCCCAAGCGCTTCCCGTCCCGGCGACATCCGCCCCAACTGGGGCGTCCTCGCCGAGCTCTCCCTGGCCCTGGGCCACGACACCGGCGTCTCGTCCCAGCCTTCAGCCTTCGCAGCCCTCGCAGCTTCGGTCCCCTTCTACGCGGGAATCACCGACGCGGACATAGGCGGCCGCGGCATCCGCTGGCAAGACACCTCCGCTCGCGCAAACGCGCCCGAGCCCGATGAGGCGTCCGGGGCCGAGTCCCCAAAACACTCAAGCGAGGCTCCTGCCGAGCGTTTTGGGGACCCGGCCCCGGACGCCCTCGCGCTTGGCACCTACCGCGACCTCTGGGCCGGCCCGATCACGGAGCTGAACCCCCCACTCCGCTTCCTGGCCCCGCAGCAGCGCGTCGAGCTTTCCGTTGCTGACGCAGAGCGCCTCGGATTGAACAGCGGAGACGAGGTGCGGGTCTCCCAGAACGGCACGAGCTTGCTGGCGCGCGTAGCAGATCAGGGAGCGGGTCCAGGAGGGCGTCTGCTTCCTCTTGGAGGGCACCGCCGAGGCCAACGCCAACGCCCTGCTCAACGGCAGCCCCGTCAGCGTCCAGATCGAGAAGACTGCCGCTCCCTGATGTTGCCGATCGCCGACACCCAGTTCGTCGAAGCCACCTGGATCATGGTGGTAAAGAGCCTGGTCATCTTCGGCGTCATCTTCGGCATTTTGCCGCTGATGACGGTGCTCGAGCGCAAGCTGATCGGCCGCTTCCAGCACCGCTACGGGCCCAACCGGGTCGGCCCCTTCGGCATCCTGCAGCCGCTTGCCGACGTCGGCAAGCTGCTCTCCAAGGAGGCGTTCCGGCCGGCCAACGCGATCGGCTCGCTCTTCATCCTCGGCCCGCTGCTGCCGGTCCTCTCCGGCGTCCTCGCCCTGGCGATCATTCCCTGGGGCAACGTCCAGGACGGCGTCGGCCTCTACGGGATCGACGTGCCGATCGGCATCCTCTACTTCTTCGCCGTCGGCTCGATCGCCTTCTACGGCCTGCTGCTCGGCGGCTGGTCCTCGGGCTCGAAGTACAGCCTGCTCGGCGCGATGCGGGGCGCCGCCCAGCTGATCTCCTACGAGGTGGCGATGGGGCTCTCGCTGCTCGGCGTGATCATGATGGGCGGCTCGCTCTCGCTGGTCGACATCGTCGAAGCCCAGGGCACGATCTGGTTCGTCGTCCCCCAGTTCGTCGGCTTCCTGATCTTCATGCTGGCCGGCTTCGCCGAGACCAACCGCACCCCGTTCGACATGCCCGAGGCCGACGCCGAACTGGTCCAGGGCTTCATGACCGAGTACGGCGGCATGCGCTTCGGCAGCTTCCTGCTGGTCGAATACATGGAGATCCTGGTCGTCTGCGGGGTTGCCGCGGCGATGTTCCTCGGCGGCTGGATGGGCCCGGGCCCGGGCTGGCTCGACCCGATCTGGATGCTGGCCAAGATGCTCGGCCTGGTCCTGCTCTTCATCTGGGTGCGGGCGACGCTGCCGCGCCTGCGCTACGACCAGCTGATGAGCCTCGGCTGGAAGATGCTGCTGCCGCTGGCGACGCTGAACGTCCTCGTCACCGCGGTCCTGGTGGTGGTCACATGAGCGGCGAGTTCCCCTACCTCAAGGACGACAGCGTGGTCGAGGTCCAGCGCGGGCCCGAGCCGGGCGGCGTCGGCGGCGCCTACCGCGCCTTCGGCGAGACGCTGCGCGGGCTGAAGACGACGATGGCGCGGCTGATCGAGGGGCCGCTGACGATCCAGTACCCCGAGGAGAAGACACCCGTCTACCCGCGCTTCCGCGGCCGCCACAAGCTGCACAAGTTCGAGGACACGGGGCTGGAGAAGTGCGTCGGCTGCTCGCTCTGCGCCGCCGCCTGCCCCGCCGACTGCATCCGCGTCGTCGCCGCCGAGAACATCCCGGGCGACCGGGTCTCGGCCGGCGAGCGCTACGCCGCGGTCTACGAGATCAACCTCTCGCGCTGCATCTTCTGCGGCTACTGCGAGATCGCCTGCCCCTTCGACGCGATCACGATGGGCCACGACTACGAGATGTCCGACTACGACCGCTCGGACCTGATCTTCACCAAGGAGATGCTGCTGGCCGAGCCGATCGAGCGCACGCCGCTGCGGGCGGAGGGCGAGTAGGTGGAAGCGGTCCTCTTCTTTGCCGCGGCGCTCGGCGCCCTCGGCGGCGCGATCGGCGTCGTCACCCTGCGCAACCCCTTCTACGGCGTCCTCGCCCTGATCGTCCACCTCTTCTCGCTGGCGGTCCTCTTCCTCCTTCTCACCGCGGCCTTCGTCGCCGCCGCCCAGGTCGTCGTCTACGCCGGCGCCGTCATGGTCCTCTACGTCTTCGTCACCGCATATGTGGGCGGCAGCACCGAGTCGGCCTGGGAGCCGATCCCGGGGCAGCGCTTCCTGGCGCCTCTGCTGGGAGCGGCGCTATTCGTAGAGCTCTCGATAGCTGTCCTAGGCTCGTCCCTAATTGCTCTAGGCACGCATGGTCCGGACGTCAACCCCGGATTCGGCGACCCAGCCGGAATCGGCAAGCTCCTCCTAGAACGCTTCCTGCTTGCCTTCGAGGCCTCCTCGATCCTGCTGCTGCTGGCAGCCGTCGGCGCTGTAGTGCTCGCCGGTCGCCGCGGGGATGGCGAAGTGAGCAAGGCGACTGCGGAGGGGTCCTCAGAACACTCAAGCGAGGCTCCTGCCGAGCGTTCTGAGGACCCCTCCGCAGTCGCCTTCCACGCCGGGGGTACCGCGTGAATGTCGAGTGGTACATCGTGCTCTCGTCGCTTCTGTTCGCAGTGGGGGCGATGGGGATTCTGATCCGCCGTAGTCCGGTAGTGATCCTCCTGTGCCTCGAGATCATGTTGAACGCGGGCAACCTGTCTCTCGTCGCCTTCAGCAGGATGGTCGGTAACCAGCAGGGTCAGATCTTCGCGATCGTCGTGATGGTCGTTGCGGCTTGTGAGGTCGTGGTTGGGCTGGGGCTGATCGTGGCTATCTTCCGGCGCAAGCTTCCGCTTGATGTCGATGAGTTGCGGGAGCTTCGAGGGTGAGCGCTACGGCCTGGGCCTGGCTGGTCCTGCTCTTCCCGCTCCTGGGCTCGATCGTGATCGCGCTTGGCTTCAAGGTGCTGCCGTCCAAGGCGGCCGGAGCAATCGGCACTGCCGCGATCGGGATCGCATTCGTCTGCGGGATCGCAGCGTTGATCAGCCTGCTCGGGGAGCACCCGGACGCGCGGCACCACGCATCGTCGCTCTGGGACTACGCCAGCGTCGCCAGCCTCGACATCAAGCTCGGGATCTTCGTCGACCCGCTCTCGGTGTTTATGGTCCTGATCGTGACCGGGGTCTCGACCCTGATCCACCTCTACTCGTTCGGCTACATGCAGTCCGACGAGGGCTACCACCGCTTCTTCAGCTACCTCAACTTCTTCGTCTTCTCGATGCTGCTGCTGGTCCTCTCCGGCAACTTCGTCCTGCTGATCGTCGGCTGGGCCTTCGTCGGCTTCGCCTCCTACGCGCTGATCAGCTTCTGGTACCGGCGCACTACGGCAACCAAGGCCGGGATGAAGGCCTTCGTGATCAACGTCGTCGGCGACATCGGCCTCGTCCTCGCCGCCTTCCTGATCTTCCGCGAACTCGGGACCTTCGAATACAGCGAGGTCTTCGCCAAGGCGCCGCACGTCTTCCACACCAACGAGTGGACGGTGACCGCGATCTGCCTGCTGCTGCTCGTCGGCGCCTTCGCCAAGTCGGCGCAGCTGCCCTTCCACACCTGGCTGCCCGACGCGATGGAGGGCCCGACCCCGGTCTCCTCGCTGATCCACGCGGCGACGATGGTCACCGCCGGCGTCTACCTGATCGCCCGCACCCACGCCCTCTTCGTCCTCGCCCCGACCGCCGCCGACATCGCCGCCTTCGTCGGCCTGGCGACGCTCTTGGTCGCCGGCACGATCGCGCTGGTGATGACCGACCTGAAGCGGGCGATCGCCTACTCGACGATGAGCCAGATCGGCTACATGATCATGGGCGTCTCGATCGGCGCCTACAGCGCCGGCATGTTCCACCTGATGACCCACGCCTTCTTCAAGGCGCTGCTCTTCATGGCGGCCGGCTCGATCATCGCCGCGATGGCGAACAACCAGAACATCGACGAGATGAAGGGCTTCGGCAAGGCGATGCGCTTCACCTCGATCACGATGCTCTGCGGCGGCCTTGCCCTCGCCGCCTTCCCCGGCACCTCGGGCTTCTTCTCCAAGGACGAGATCCTCGCCTACGCCACCGCGCGCGGCGGGATGTACGAGATCTTCACCGTGCTCGGCTACTTCGGCGCCCTGCTGACCGCGATCTACACCTTCCGCCTGATCTTCCGCGTGCTGCCGGGCAGGCCCTGCCCCGAGGCGCAGGAGCTGATCGACACGGGGCACGTCCACCACGCCCACCCCTTCAACCCGGCGACGGGCGAGGAGGAGGACACCGAGGTCGGCTTCCCCGGCGCCGATCACCACATCGCCGAGCAGTCCTGGCCGATGCGGGTGGCAATGGGCGTACTCGCCTTCCTGGCACTGTTCGCCGGCCTGGTCCAGGTGCCGGGACTCGACGATGTCGTGACCAAGTTCCTCGACCCGGTCTTCGCCGACTCGCCGCTGGCGCGGATCGTGCCCTCGGTCGGCGCCTCCTGGGCCGGCCTGGGCATCGGCGCGACGATCTCGATCGTCGGCATCGGCATCGCCTACTGGCTCTACATCGCCCGCCCCGAGACGCCGGCGATGCTGATCCGGCGCCTGCGCCCGCTGCACACCTTCCTCGTCAACAAGTGGTACTTCGACGAGGCGATCGACCTCCTGATCGTGCGACCGGCGCTCGCCATCGGCCGCTTCGCCAACCAGACCTTCGAGCGCCTCGTCGTCGACGGCCTCGTCGGCGGCACCGAGGACGTCGTCGGCGGCGGCGGCCGCCTCGTCCGCGCCGTCCAGAGCGGCTTCATCCGCAGCTATGCGCTGCTGCTGGTCGTCGGCTTCGCCGGCCTCGCCCTCTACTTCCTGCTCTCGAGCTCATGACCAACTCGCTGCTCTGGACACCGCTCGCCTTCGGCCTCGTCGGCCTCTTCCTGCCCAAGCGACTGGTCGGCTGGTGGGCGACGCTGGGCACGGTGACGACGCTGGGCATCGCGATCTCGCTCCTCGCCGGCTTCGACTCCGGCGCCGCCGGCCTGCAGGACACGGTCGACGTCAACTGGATCCCCGGGCTCGGCGTCGACTACAGCCTCGGCATCGACGGACTCAACGTCTTCCTGCTGCTGCTGACCGCGGTGCTGTGGACGGCGGGGACGGCCTTCGCCGCCTTCCGCGAGCAGGATCGTCCTCACCTCTTCTTCCTGATGATGCTGCTCGGCGAGACCGCGACCCTGGGCTCGTTCCTGGCCCAGGACCTGCTCCTCTTCGTCCTCTTCTTCGACCTGATGCTGGTCCCGTTCTACTTCCTCTTCGGCGCCTGGGGCAGCGACCGCGAGGGCGGGCCGACCGCGGCTGCGGCGACGCTGAAGATGATCGTCTACACGCTGATCGGCTCGCTGCTGATGCTGGTCGCGGCGATCGCCACGGCGATCATCGCCGCCGACGGCGGCCACATCACCTTCTCGATCGCCGAACTCGCCAAGCACCCGATCGGCGAAGGCAGCCAGCGCTGGATCTTCTGGTTCTTCGCCGCCGCCTTCCTGGTCAAGATGCCGGCCTTCCTCCTGCACGGCTGGATGCCCGACGCCTACCGGGCGGCGCCGCTGCCGGCCCTGGCGGTCTTCTCCGGCGTGCTGGCCAAGGTCGGCGCCTACGGCTTCCTGCGCGTCGTGCTGCCGCTCTTCCCGGCGGCGACAATCGAATTCCAGGAGGTGATCCTGGTCATTGCCCTGGCCTCGATCCTCTACGGCTCTGTGATGGCCTTCACCCAGACCAACGTGCGGCTGATCGCCGGCTACTCCTCGGTGGCGCAGCTCGGCTTCATCACCGCCGGGATCTTCGCCCTCTCCGCCGATGGCTCCGACGGCGCGGTCCTGCAAATGGTCAACCACGGTTTGGTAGTGGCGCCGCTGTTCATCATTATCGCGCTCCTCGCGGAGCGCAGCGGGACTGAAGATCTCCGGGAGATGGGCGGGATGGCGATGAAGGCGCCGGTGCTGGCGGCGCTCTTCCTGATCGTCACCCTGGCGACCCTGGCGATGCCCGGCTCGGCCAACTTCGTCGGCGAGTTCTACATCCTCAACGGCCTCTTCGATTCGAAGATCGTCTTCGCCTTCGTCGCGATCAGCGGGGTGGCGATGAGCGCCTACTACGCGCTGAGGCTCTACCAGCGGACGATGCACAACCGCCGGCCCGACGGTCTCGAATCGCGTGAGATCGGCTGGCGGGACGGAATCGTCCTGGCGCCGCTGGTGCTCTGCATCCTGGGGCTGGCGCTCTACCCACAGCTGATCCTCAAGCGGACCGACTCCTCGGTCGCCCAGGCGATTGTCGCCGTAGAAGGGCCGTCGAGGGGACCTGCCAAAACACTCAGCAGGTCGCGCCCGAACCGCCGGTCCACAACCACTCCCGCCCGTCGCGAGCGTGCGTTTTGGCAGGCCCCCTCGACGGCCCACCCACGCCAGGAAGCGACGCAGTGACCTTCAACGCCCCCCACATCGATTACGCGGCGCTCTCGCCAGTCCTGGCGCTGACCGTCGGCCTCTGCGTCGTCCTGCTCAGCGGCGTCTTCAAGCCGTTCAAGCGGGTTGCACCGGGCCTGACCCTGATCACGCTCGCCACCACGGCCGGCCTCTTGATCTGGCAGTGGAACGACGCGACCGACCTCATCTCCGGCTCGCTGCGGCTCGACGACCTGGCGATCTCGATCTCGCTGATCGCGATCCTCACCGCTGCCTTCGCGGTCCTCTTCTCGATCCGCGAGCCCGCCGCGGAGCAGGTCGGCGCGGGCGAGTACCACGCGCTGCTGATCGGCTCGGTGCTGGGGATGGTGCTGCTGGCGCAGGCGCAGAACCTGGTCAGCTTCTTCGTCGCGATCGAGACCCTCTCGATCCCGCTCTACATCCTCTGCGCGACCAACATGCGTCGCGAGAAGTCGCTCGAGTCGGGGCTGAAGTACCTGATCGTCGGCTCGCTCGGCTCGGCGACGCTGCTCTACGGGATGTCCTTCCTCTACGGCGGCTCGGGCTCGACCGACTTTGCCGGCATCGCCCACGGCATCGCTCAGAAGGGTGTCCTCGGCGACCCCCTGATCCTGGTCGGGATCGGGATGACCGCCGTCGGCCTCGCCTTCAAGACCTCGATCGCCCCCTTCCACCAGTGGACGCCGGACGTCTACGAGGGCGCTCCCACCCCGATCACCAGCTTCATGGCGGTGGCGACCAAGGCGGCGGCCTTCGCCGTCTTCGTCCGCTTCTTCGACGTCGCCCTGGCGCCGCAGGTGGACGAGTGGCAGCCCGCCCTCGCCGTCCTCGCTGCGCTCTCGATCGTGATCGGCAACGTCGGCGCGCTCGGCCAGGACTCGCTGAAGCGACTGCTCGGCTACTCCGGGATCGCCCAGGCCGGCTACATCCTCGGCGGCCTCGTCGTCGCCAGCGAGGCCGGCATCAACGCGCTCGTCTTCTACCTCGCCGGCTACGCCCTGATGAACCTCGCCGCCTTCGCCGTCGTCATCGCCCGCGAGCGCGAGACAATCTTCGGCGATCACATCGACGGCGTGCGCGGGCTGGGCGCCGAGCGGCCGCTGCTCGCCTGGCCGCTGACGATCTCGATGCTCGGCCTGGCGGGACTTCCTGCCACGGTTGGGTTCATCGGCAAGCTCTATCTCATAGAGGCGCTCGTCGAAGGCGACTACACCTGGCTGGCAGTCTTCATCGCCGTTGGCACGATGATCTCGCTGGCGTACTATCTGCGCGTGGTGGCGGCGATGTGGATGAACACCAACGGTGAGCCCGCCACCACACCGGCAATCGCTGGGGCCTCCCCCGAAGCGGACCCGATCGATCCCGACGCCGGGCGGCGCATCTACCTCGTAGGGCCGGCACTGCTGGCTGCCGCTGGCGTCGTCTTCTTCGGGGTTATCCCGGAGCCGTTGGTCAAGTTTGCTGAACACGCTGGCGCTTCTCTCTTCGGCTGACGAACGGCGTTGGCGCGGCGGGTCCTGTCACCGAATGGGGCCCACCACCCTTCCGGTCGCTGAAGCGTCCTCAGGGTGGTCCCCCCATTCGGTGCCACCCCCCGCGAGGAGCGTTGTATGTTCAGCTGATGAGTTCGCGGCCGAAAGCTTTTGAAGCGGAGACGATGTGCGGGGCGTTTCAGGTCACTGCTGAGGAGTGGACTGATAATCCGGCGCTGCGGCTGAAGGACTCGGACTACGAGGCGAGCTGGGCTGACTACGCGAACGCGGTGAAAAAGCGAGCAGCTGGGCTCGCCGCGCTGGGGGTAAAGCGGGGCGACACGGTCGGGTTCATGCTGGTCAATCGGCCGGCGCTGCATCTGACCGACGCTGCCGCGATGCATCTCGGTGCCACTTGCTTCTCCGTCTACAACACCTCGTCGCCGGAGCAGGTGGAGTACGTGGTTCGGGACGCGGGGAATCGGGTGATCGTCACGGAGCAGGCGTTTCTCGAGACCGTGCTGGCGGCGCGGGACGCGGTGGAGAGTCTCGAGCACGTGGTTGTGATCGACGGCGAGGCGCCGGCGGGGACGATCTCGATCTCCGAGCTGGAGCAGATGGGCGATCCCGGCTTCGACTTCGAGGCCGCCTGGCGGGCCGTCGAGCCCTCCGACGTGCTCTGCCTGATCTACACCTCCGGCACGACCGGGCCGCCGAAGGGGGTGCAGCTGACGCACGCCAATATGGTCGCGGTCTGGCGCGCCTGCGATCAGGTCCAGGCGACCAAACCCGGTGGGCGGATGATCTCCTTCCTGCCCAGCGCCCACATCGCCGACCGCTGGGCTGGCCTCTACGCCCAGATGTTCTACGGCAACTGCGTCCACTGCTGCCCCGACCCGCGCCAGATGGTCGCCTACTCGATCGAGGTCAAGCCGACGGTCTGGGGCGGCGTGCCGCGGATCTGGGAAAAGCTGAAGACGGCGATCGAGATCGGCATCACCGCCGAGCCCGACGAAGCAAAACGCGAGGCGACGGTAGCGGCGATCGAGCTCGGCCGCCGTCGCGCCCGCGCGCTGGTGGACGGCGGCGCGCCCGCCGAGCTCGAGGCCGACTGGAAGCGCGCCGACGAACAGGTCCTCTCGCGGATCCGCGCGATGCTCGGCCTCGACCAAGTCGAATCGTTCGTGGTCGGGGCGGCGCCGACGCCGCCGGAGGTGCTCGAGTTCTTCCTCGCGCTGGGGATCGAGATCCGCGAGACCTGGGGCATGTCGGAGACGACCGCGATCACGACCCTGAACCCGCCCGGAGGCGCGCGGGTCGGCACCGTCGGTCCGCCGATCCCCAACACCGAGGTGAAACTGGCCGAGGACGGCGAGGTGATGGTGCGGGGCCCGCAGGTGATGGCCGGCTACCGCAACCTGCCGGAGAAGACCGCCGAAGCGTTGAGCGAGGACGGCTGGCTGCTGACCGGCGACATCGGCGAATTCGACGAGCAGGGCTACCTGCGGATCGTCGACCGCAAGAAGGAGCTGATCATCAACGCGGCGGGCAAGAACATGTCGCCGGCCAACATCGAGGCGAAGCTGAAGGCGGCCTCGACCCTGATCGCCCAGGCGGTCGCGATCGGCGACAACCGCCCCTACAACGTGGCGCTGATCGTGCTCGACGCCGAAAGCCTCGCCGCGCGGGGCGGGGCGCCGGACGATCCCGCCGTCGAGGAGGAGATCGCCAAGGCGGTCGAGGAGGCCAACGCCCGCCTTGCCCGGGTAGAGCAGATCAAGCGCTACAAGATCCTCTCGGGCGAGTGGGTGCCCGGCAGCGAGGAGCTGACCCCGACAATGAAGCTCAAGCGCCGCCCGATCGAGCGCAAGTACGAGGCGGAGATCGACGCCCTATATGCGTAGCGCCTTGGCGCGGGGGGTGCTCATAGGGTGCCGGGATGGGCGTTCTGCTTACAACCGCTGCGATCGTTATTTCGGTTGCAATCGGCGTCGCCTCTGAGCATCGCTGGCCAGCCGGCGCGGCCAATGCCGCGCGGCGCTCGCTGACGCTGCTGCTCTACGTCTTCCTGCCGCCGGTGATCTTCTTCAACATCGCCGCGGCCAGCATCGACCTCAGCCACGGGGTGGGGCTCGTGCTGGGAATCGTCGCCTCCTCGCTCGGCGCCACGCTGGCCTGGTTCGTCGCCAGCCGCGTGCTGAAACTGCCCCGCTTCCAGGTCGGTGCCGTCGTCTGCACGGTGCTCAGCGTCAACACCGGCTACCTCGGCTACCCGATGGCGGTCGCCCTGCTCGGGCGGGACCAGCTCTCGACCGCGGTCCTCTATGACGTCCTCGTCACCGGGCCCTGCCTGCTGCTCGGCGCCTTCGCCGTCGGCGCGGCCTTCGGCACCAAGGCCGGCGAAACTCCGCGGCAGCGGGTGCGCGCCTTCTTCACCCGCAACCCGCCGCTCTACGCGGCGATCGCCGGCCTGCTCGCGCCGAAGGCGCTGGCGCCGACGGCACTCGTCGACATTTCCCAGGCGCTGATCGTGGCGATCCTGCCAATCGGCTTTTTCGCCGTCGGCGCGACCCTGGCCGAGAACGCCGAGCACGGGGAGCTGCCGATGCCGCCGCCGATGTCCAAGCCGGTGGCGCTGGCGATCGGCACGCGCCTTGCCGTCGTCCCCGCGCTGCTGATGCTGCTGGCGGCGCCGCTGATCGACCTTCCCGCCGCCTACCGCCTGCTCTCGGCGATGCCCTCCGGCCTCAACTCCCTGGTCATAGCCCACGCCTACGGCCTCGACATGGAGATCACCGCCGAGGCCGTCACCTGGTCGACCGCGATCGTCGTCGGCGCCGCCCTGCTGTCACTCTTGTTCTGATGCTGCACCACGTCGGGATCGAGGTCACGCCCGCCGAGATCGAGCGCACGATCGAGCTCTGGCAGCTGCTCGGCTTCGAGCTGGTCCAGCCACCCGAGAGCCTGGCCGAGTTCACCTGGCTGGAGCGGGGCGGCACGCAGATCCACCTGATGCCGACCGAGTCGCCCACGGTGCCGGCGCGCGGCCACACCGCAATCGTCGTCGCCGACTTCGAGGCCACTTTCGCCGCGTTGAACGAGAGCGGCTTCGAGGTCGAGCGCCGACGCGAACACTGGGGCGCCCCCCGCGCTCTCGTCCTCGCCCCGGGCGGCCATCGGGTCGAGCTGATGGCCGCGCCACCGCGCTCGGCCTAGCCGAAACGCGGCCGCGGTCACTCGTGACACGGTCCGCCGATTCGGCGCATTTCCGCGCGACTTCCGTCTCGCCTCAGCCTGCGCTCGGCAGCCGTCACGATGGGTAACCTGAGCCGATGGCATTTGCGGTCAAAGTCCTCGCCGATTCGCGCTCTCCGGCGGGCTATCGCCTGACCACGCTCGAGACGACCTTCCCCCGCTTCATCCTCGCCGAGTTCAACACCCACCGGCTCTTTTCGCGCAACTCGGCAAGCTCGCGCGCGATCCCGATCGCGAAGCAGCTGCGGCGCGTGCTCGAGCAGCCCTACGTGCCGATCGAGTTCGGCTCCAACCAACCGGGCATGCAGGCCGGGCCGCCACTCGTCGGCGAGGCCAAGTTGGCCGCCGAAAGCGAGTGGCTGAGCGCGCGCGACTCGGCGGTGCGCCACGTGCTCGGTCTGGTGAGCAACCCGGCCGAGGTGCCCGCGGGGGGCGACCTGCTCGACTACCTCGGGCAGGTCGAGGGCGTTCTGCAGGCGCGCGAGCAGCGGCCGGAGTGGCTCAACGTGCACAAGCAGGTCGCCAACCGCCTGCTCGAGCCATTCATGTGGCACACGGTGATCGTGACCGCGTCGGAGTGGGACAACTTCTGGAACCTGCGCTGCCACCCCGACGCCCAGCCGGAGATCAGGCACATCGCGACGATGATGCGAGACGCGGTCGAGGCATCGGTCCCCGGCGATCTCAACTGGGGCGAGTGGCACCTGCCGCTGGTGCGGGGCTCGGACCGCGAGGAGGTCCACTCGGAGGAGGACCTGATCAAGATCTCGGCCGGGCGCTGCGCCCGGGTCAGCTACCTGACCCATTCCGGCACGCGCGATCACGAAGCCGACATCGCCCTCCACGACCGCCTGCTCGAAGAGCGGACATATGTCGCCGATGGAGCACCCGGCCCGGCCGCTGGATGCCGAGGATCTGAAGAAGAGCGAGTGGTGCGGCAACTTCCGGGGCTGGCAGCCCTACCGCAAGCTGATCCCGAACGAGGCCAACCCGCTGGCGCTCGCCGTTCTAGGCTGAGCCGGAGCCATCGGGCTCGCCCGGGGGCAGCTCAGTCGGCTCCTCGTGTCCAACTCCGAGGTCGGCCGCGGCTTTCTCGCCGGGCGTCGGCCAGGGGATCGCTTCGCCCGACTGCCAGGCCGGCGGTTTGCCGCCCGGGACCCGGCCGATCAGCAGAAAGGCGACGTAGACGAACCAGAGCAGGGCGAACTGGAAGAAGATGAAGGAGACGGCGCCGAGCGCCATGCCAAGCGAGCCCCAGAAGCGGGGCAGGAGGCCGACGCGCATCGCGTAGAGGCAGGTGTAGACCATCGCGACGACGAAGCCGAGCTGGCCGCCGAGGCCGAAGCCGGCCGCGAGCGGGCGCAGTGGCGCTTCGGTGATCGTTTCGTTGGCGATTTCGTTGGCGCGGTCGCTGTCCAGCGGCACCCCTTTGGCGATCAGGCGGGGGACTTCGTTGGAGACGAAGTCCGAGGCCGCGTGCAGGGTCGAGACGCCGCTGAGGAGAGCCAGGGCGGCGAGGAAGAGCGGCGCGGCGATGACAACGCCGACGAGCTGGCCCCGCATGCGCTCGCTACGGGAGTTGGCGGCGCGGAAGAGGTAGTAGAGCGGCGCCGCCAGCAGGCCGACCCCGATCGCCTGCAGGATGCTGGAGATCATCTGGGCGGTGCGGTGCTGGTCGACGTCGCGCAGCAGGCCGGAATCGCCGCTGCCGCTGCCGACGGCCTGGGTGGCGACGACGATCGCGGCGATTACGAGCAAGACCGAGGCGAACGTCGCCAGCGCCGTCGGCCGCGACCAGCGCTCCTCCCAGGCAAGCTGGGCCGCGCGCGGGCTCACCGCTCAGCCACTCTGGCGGAGGTGGACGCCGAGGATCGCGATCTCACTCAAATTCACGGCGCCGTACGCTACCTGCAATGAGCGGCGAACAGACCCGAAGCGGCCTGCGACCCACCCCGGTCGTTCCGCTCGAGGCCGGCGCGGGGCCGGAAAATCCACCCTGCCCCGCCTGCGGCGAGCCGCTCTTCGGCTGGATCGACCTGAGGGCCGGCCTGGCCGGCCCGGTCAGCCGCTGCGAGAGCTGCGGCCTCGGCGTGGTCGGCGAGTCCGGCGGAATCGAGGAAGCGCTGGCGGCGCTCGATCGCCTCGGCGACGGCGAGGTGACGCGGATCGCCAACCGGGCCGGCTTCGCGGCCTGGATCGGCGGCGCCGGCTGGGCGGGACTTCAGCCCGGCAGCCGCTACCTCTTCACGGCCGAGGCGGTGCGCCGCCTCGTCGCCAACCGCGACCAGGTCGTGACCAAGGCCCGCTGGTCGCCGGGCGCCGGCATCGCGACGATGTGGCAGACGATCCTCAACGGCTTCACCTTCGGCCGCAACATCGCCCTCAGCGCCCTCGGCCACGCCACGGCGGTCCCAGCGGCAAAGCCCTGGCAACGCAGGCTGGACAACCTGATCTGCCTAGTAGTAGCGATCCCGGCCTTCCTGGCGGCCGTTCCCTTGGAGCTAACGGCAGCAGCCACGAGGCGCGGCAGCGCAACCGTGCTGTCCTTCGAGCTTCTCTAAGCGATTGAGCTAGGGCCCATCTCAGTAGGGGTGGAACGTCTTGTACTTTTTGGGCGCCGACCTTGAGGCGTCAGCAGGCAACGCTCCATCCAAAAAGTTAAGTGGAACCCCTGCTGAGATGGGCCCGTCTACGAAAGCCCCTCGCGAGCCTCTCGTACCAGCGTTACCGACTCGGGGAAAAGGACGCGGATCGCGTCGCGCACCTGCATCGCCTGCTCGTCGGGACTGCCGGAGAGGTCGAGGCGGCCGATCGAGGCGACGGTCATCTCGACCGCGAGCTTGATCGCGTTGTCGGCCCAGGCAACCCGCTGCGAGGACTGCATCTGTTCGGAGAGCTCCTCCATCCGGGCGCGGAACTCGTCGGGGTCGCCGAAGAGGTTGAAGGGACTGTCCTCCATCGACCACATCAAAGCAGAACACGGCCATGGGGCAAAGCCGTGACACTCGGCGCACCACGCGCGCGTTTTACCTCCCTAGGTTCGGCGCATGGAGAAGGCGCGGGAGAGCGAGTGCGGATCGGCGAGCGTCGAGCAGGCTGGACTGGCCGCGCTGGTCGCGTTGCTGTTGCTTGCCGGGATCGCGGCCGTGGCAGCGGGCGGCGAAGTCGACGCGGGCCGCGGTCTGGCGGGGGCAATCGCAAAGCGACTCGCGTGCGCACCGCGCATCCCCGACGCCTGCCGTCACCACCCGCTCGTCCCCGCCTACGGCTGGCCGCTGGCGCGGCTTGCCCGTGCCCTGGCGCCGGCGCCCGAGCCGCGGCTCGGTCCCGCCGGCCTCCCCCTTGTGCCGGTCGACTTCCGCCACTGCCGGCGCGAGAGCTGCGCCGTCGCCGCCGGCCCGCACCTGACCGCCTCCCGGCGCCGTACGACCGCCTTCACCGAGCTGCTCGACCGGCGCCGCAGCGCCGGTTGGGTCGAGATCGCCTACTGGCTCTACCGCCCCAGCCTCGGCTGGGAACGAGTCGTCCACCGCGCCGGCAAGGCCCAGATCGAGGCCGCCGCCAGCGTCCCAGTCCTAGCCGAAGACGACCCCGCCCTGGTCCCCCTGGAGACCCTCCCGGGCCGCAACCACTACGACTTCCGGGCGGGCGAAAGGCCGCCGTGGCAGTGGCGGGTCCACCCGCTCTACCCGGGCTGGTCTAGTTGAGCGCCGTCCTTGACAAGCAAGGGTCGCGACCGCAAGATAGAAGTAGCTACCTAAGGAGCTACTCAATGCGTGAGATCGGCGTCAAGGAATTGAAGAACACGACTTCCCAAGTGCTCGAGGAAGTCGAGGAAGGCGAGCGGGTGATCGTCACCAAGCGCGGCCGTCCCACCGCCGTGATCATGTCGATTGAGGACGCCGAGGACTTCGTCCTCGCCCACGCGGAGGAGTTCGCCGAGATGCGACTCCAAGGACGGCGCGAACATGCCGCGGGCGAAACGATCAGCCTCGACGACGTTTGACCCTGTGCCGGCTGCGTCAGATAGTCGTTCGCGATGAGCTCATCGAGCACATGGGAGATCCGGCTGACCAGAGGCGCGGCCAAGCAACTGCGCGCACTGAGCCCGGCGGACGCGCAGCGGGTTCGGGGCGCTCTGCGTGAACAGGCGACTCGGAGTGCCAACCCCACCGGTGCCCGAGGTGGTAAGTCGCTGAAATCGATCCGAGGCCGGCACGACCGTTTCTTTCGCCTCAGAGTCGGCGAACTGCGAATCATGTTCGACCTCCTCGACCAGGAGCGGGTCCTGCTGGTTCATGCGATCGTCAACCGCCGGGACCTCGAACGCTGGCTTCGAGGTCGCTAGCCGGGCTCATCAACCGAGGGCGGCGACCAGCCTTCGCCGGCCTGGGTTCGCTCCCAGCCGACCCAGAGGGCGTTCATCGCGGTGGCCACGACGCGCTCGCGCGGGACCCGGGGGTGCTCGTACCACCACATCGCCAGCCCCTGGAGCACGCCGCGCATCACGATCCAGGCCATCTCGAGACCCTCCTCCCCCTCCGGCCCGATCACGTCCTCGGCCCCGGGCTGGCTGGAGAAGAGGCTCATGATCGCCGCGCGACTGCCCGCCGCGACCTCCAGATGCATCGCCCCGACCTTCGGATCGCCGGTGGTGTCGCGGAAGAGCATGCGGCCCGCAAAGGGGTGGCCCTCGATGTAAGCGAACCAGGCGTCGAAGGAGCGGGCGACCCGCCGGCTCGGCGGGTCGTCGCCGACGAAGTTCTCGCGCCAGACCTGGCGCAGCTCGGCGAAGTGGCGCTCCAGCAGGCAGCGGTAGAGCTCCTGCTTGGAGGCGAAGTGGTCGTAGAGGACCGGCGGCGTCACACCCGAGCGGCGGGCGATCTCGTCGATCGAGGCGCCCTGGAAGCCGCGCTCCGCGAAGAGACCGGCGGCGGCATCTTCGATCGTCTCCCGTCGCTGGGCGGCGCTGAGGCGCTTTCTCGGTGTCTGCTTGGCGGCGCTTGACAACCTAGTGGACCCTAAGTACGGTTCTCCCCGATTCCTAGTAGACACTAGGTTACCCCTAGCCGCGGAAGGAGCCCGGCATGATCGTCTCCGTGCACATCGCCGACGTCGGCATCGCCCGGGTGCCCGGGGCGCTGCGGCGCAAGCCACGCCCCGAGGCCGTCCCCGGCCTCCTCTACGCCGAGACGACCGTCACCGCACCGCAGAGCTCGGGCGGCCTGCCGCTCTACCCGGGGCGCTTCGGGATGATCGCCGCCTGGGCGGAGGATGACGCCCTCGACGATTTCCTCCGCAGCGACCATCCCCTGACGGGCCCGCTCGTCGCCGGCTGGCACGTCCGGCTCGAGCCGCTGCGCGTCTCCGGGGCGTGGCCGGCGATCCCCGGCCTGCCCGACCGCCGGCTCCCGATCGAGGACGACGAGCCCGTGGTGGTGCTGACCCTCGGCCGGCCGCGGCTGCTGCGCCTGCGACCGTTCCTGCGCAGTGCCGGCCGCGCCGAAGCCGAGGTCGTCAAGGCACCGGGCCTGCTCGCTTCCGCCGGACTCGCCCGCCCGCCCCGCCTCGTCTCCACCTTCTCGGTGTGGAGCAGCGCCGCGGCGATGCGCGACTACTCCTACCGCGACGGCGGCGCGCACATGGCCGCGGTGCGGACCGATCGCGAGCGGCCCTTCCATCACGAATCGGCCTTCATCCGCTTCCGCCCCTACAGCTCCGAGGGCGAGTGGGACGGCCGCAACCCGCTCAACCTCCGAACTGCATCAAATTCTCCATCTGCTGGATAGAGAATTTGATGCAGTTCGCCTGATTCGAGGGGTCTTGGAGGTTCAGCGCGTGCCGGCCGCGGACGTGCTCGCGGCTGCCCCGGCCTTCTCCTGCGCCGCGTCGTCTTCGGCCTGACGAATCAGCCCGCGCCAGTCGGTCGTGCGGAAGACCAGCAGCATCGCGGCGAAGCCGAGCACCACGGACCAGGCCGCCATCGCGATCTGCGTCCCGACCGAGAAGGAGAGGACGGCCGAGCGCGAGGGGCCCTGCAGGGTCGCCACCAGCAGCGCCTGCTGGGCGCCGGCGCCGCCCGGGGTGAAGGGGATGACGTTGGCGATCGCCTGCACGCTCATCACCAGCATCACGTTGCCGATCGAGCCGCCGATGCCGAAGGCCTCGAGGAAGAACCAAAAGGCGCCGAAACGACAGAGCCAGCCGGCGCCCTGCCAGGCGGCCACCTCGCGCAGGTAGCGGCGCGGCTGACGCAGGATGACCAGCCCCTGCCTGACCCGTGCCCAGAAGCGCCGCACGTGATGAGCGAGGTAGTAGGTCCCGATCGCGATCCCCAGCAGCAGGGCGCCGATGACGATCAGCAGCGTCCGCGGGTGGTCGGCCCAGAAGGAGATCTCGAAGGCGGGCAGATCGGGGATCTGGGGCAGCGGCGGCAGCAGCCCCTGGGTGATCGCGTAGGCGAGGACCAGCGCTCCCACGGTGCTGTCGAAGATCGTCTGCACGAGGAAGGACGAGGTGACCGCCGGGTAGGACGAGTGCGGGATCTGGCGCTTGACCAGGAAGACCTTGGTGACGTCCCCCGCGTGGGCCGGGATCACGGCGTTGATCCCGGCGCCGGCGAGGTAGGCGGCGCTGAGGTGGGTGAAGGAGATGCGCTCGCCGGGATAGGCGGCGTGGAGCACGTTGCGCCAGGCCCAGGCACGGCAGAGCTGCATCGCCAGGAGGAATCCGAGGGCGAGGGCGAACGGCGTCCAGTGGATATCCGAGAGGTGCGCGAAGAACGCCGTGGTGGCGTTGAAGAAGGAGTTGAAGCTGGAGCTGAGATCAGCGGCGGGCATCGCAGTTACACTAGCCCGCTCGTGTCAGAGGCCGAGACCCAGATCGCCACTGCGCAGGCCCCCCGCGACCCCGCCGACGAGGCGATGTGCGCGCGTGCCCGCGAGCGCTACAGCGCCGACCGCAAAAGCCGCTTCCGCCGCCGGCGCAAGCGCCACGCCGAGCTGCCCAACCTGATCATCGTCGGCGGCCTCAAGTGCGGCACGACCAGCATCCACCACTACCTCGGCCTGCATCCCGAAATCCAGATGTCGAAGCCGAAGGAGCTCAACTTCTTCGCCGAGGAGCTCAACTGGGACCTCGGGCTCGACTGGTACGCGAGCCGCTTCGACAACCGCTTCAAGGTGCGCGGCGAGTCCTCC
The DNA here is from genome assembly GCA_963702705.1 of uncultured Solirubrobacterales bacterium. Classification (GTDB taxonomy): domain Bacteria; phylum Actinomycetota; class Thermoleophilia; order Solirubrobacterales; family 70-9; genus VRUE01. The sequence continues at coordinate 160,998 of CAVPDR010000007.1, read as the reverse complement.
CCGCACTACACCAACCTGCCGCGCTTCGGCGGCGTCCCGGCGCGCATCCACGAGCACTGCCCCGACGCGCGCCTGCTCTACATGGTGCGCGACCCGATCAAGCGCATCCTCTCCCACTGGGTGCACGCGACCGGCGCCGGCTACGAGACCGACGACCTGGTCGAGGTTCTCTCCGAGCCCAACACCTCCTACATGAACCGCTCCAAGTACTGGATGCAGCTGCAGCCCTACCTGGAGCTGTTCGAGCGCGAGCAGATCGAGGTGATCGCCCAGGAGGAGCTGCAGAGCGAACGCGAGGAGACGATGCGCAAGGCGTTCGCCTTCGCCGGCGTCGACGCGAGCTTCACCTCGGAGCAGTTCGACCGCGAGTGGGAGAAGTCGAGCGCCAAGCAGGGCGACAAATACCAGCTGATGGAGAAGCTGATCAAACTGCCGGGCTTCCGCTCCTTCGATCGCAACTTCGACCGCCTGCCCGAGTCGATGCGCTGGATCGTCGAGAAGGTCGTCCACGATCCGGAGAAGCCGCCGGCGCCGAAGCCGAAGCTCCCCGACGACCTCTTTGAGACCGTGCGCGGCCACTTCGGCAGCGATGTCGCGGCACTGCAGAAGTTCGCCGGCCGCGAGTTCGCCGGCTGGCACGACTACTCCTGACGTAGGCTCCGTCGCCATGCGGCGACTCCTGCCAGACCCCGCACCGACCACGGTCGAGCAGCAACTCGACGCCTACCGGCCCTGGGAGGATCCGCCGGCGGAGCGCCCCTTCGTCGCGACGAACTTCGCCGTCACGGTCGACGGGCGGGCGACGATCGGCGGCGTCTCCGGCCCGATCGGCTCCGACGCCGACACGGAAATGCTGGCCCGCCTGCGCACCCGCTTCGACGCGGTGATGATCGGCGCCGGAACGATGCGCGCCGAGCGCTACGGCCGCGTCGTCGCCCGGCAGGAGCAGCGCGAACGGCGCGAGCAGCTCGGTCTCCCCCACGACCCGCTGATGGTGATCGTCAGCGGCCGCCTCGACCTGCCCTGGGACGCGCCGCTCTTCACCGCCGGCGGCGGCCGGGTACTGATCTTCACCGCGTCGGAGGTCGAGCCGCCGGAGACGGCGACGAGCCTGCGGGTCGTCCGCCACGAGGGCGCGGTGGACCTGCCCGCCGCGCTGCGCCACCTGCGCGAGGAGCGCGGCGTCCGCGCCCTGCTCTGCGAGGGCGGCCCCCACCTGCACGGCCAGCTCTGGGCGGGTGGCCTCGTCGACGAGCTCTTCCTCACGACCGCGCCGCGGATGACCGGCGCCGAGGCGCCGCGCATAGTCGAGGCGCCCCTGCCGCAGATCGCCGAGCTCGAGCTCGCCTGGCTGCTCGAGCACGACGGCGAGCTCTTCTCTCGCTACCGGCAGCGCTAGCCGCCGCCCGCTAGCGTTCCCCCGACCAGCCCCGACGAGAGGACGCAGCCCGATGGACTTCACCCCCAGCCCCCAGGTCGAGACCCTGCGCGAGCGCATCCTCGACTTCATGGACGCCGAGATCTACCCACAGGAGCGGGAGATCATGGAGGCGCTCGACGCCGAGGTCGCGCCGGGCGTCCCCTACCCGAAGATTCTGGTCGAGATCCGCGAGAAGGCCAAGGGCGAGGGACTGTGGAACCTCTTCATGCCGGAGGAGCGCTTCGGGCCGGGACTGGCCCACTGGGAGTACGGCCTGCTCTGCGAGGAGATGGGGCGCAGCCCGGTGGCCGCGCCGATGGCCTTCAACTGCGCCGCGCCGGACACCGGCAACATGGAGATCCTCGCCGAGCACGGCAGTGAGGAGCAGAAGGAAAGGTGGCTGGAGCCGCTGCTCGAGGGACGGATCCGCTCCTGCTTCTCGATGACCGAGCCCGACGTCTCCGGCTCGGACCCGACCCTGCTGCAGGCGCGGGCCGTGCTCGACGGCGACGAGTGGGTGATCGACGGCCACAAGTGGTTCACCTCTGGCGCGGTCGGCGCCGACCTGGCGATCGCGATGGTCGTCACCGACCCCGAGGCCAACCCTTACGCCCGCGCCTCGATGATCTGCGTGCCGACCGACAACCCCGGCTTCAACCTGGTGCGGCCGATCCCGGTGATGGGCCACGACAAGGGCCCCGGCCACTGCGAGATCCGCTACGAAGAATGCCGCGTGCCGGCCGCCAACCTGCTCGGGGCCCAGGGCGGCGGCTTCGTCGTCGCCCAGGACCGCCTCGGCCCCGGCCGCATCCACCACTGCATGCGCGCGATCGGCACCGCCGAGCGGGCGCTGGAGATGATGTGCCGCCGCGCCAACGAGCGCCAGGCCTTCGGCGGTCCGCTAGCCGACAAGCAGTTCGTCCAGGAGGCGATCGCCTCCTCGCGGATGGAGATCGACCAGGCTCGCCTGCTCATCCTCTACGCCGCCTGGAAGATGGACACCGAGGGCAAGCGCGCCGCGCGTCAGGCGATCTCGGCGACAAAGGTCGTCACCGCCAACATCATGATGAACGTCCTCGACCGCTCGATCCAGGTCCACGGCTCGCTGGGCATGACCGACGACACCCCCCTCGCCGCCCTCTGGCGCTTCAGCCGCATGCTGCGCCTGGCCGACGGCCCCGACGAGGTCCACAAGATGGTCCTCGCCCGCCGCGAGCTGAACCGCTGGGCCAAGCGCGCCGAGGCCGAGGCGAGCGGCGAACTGGACCCCAAGCACCCGCGCCGGGCGATCTGAGCCGGAACGGCAGCCCGATCAGCGTTGCCAAAGGGCACTGATCGGCACCGCCCAGAGGCGATCGCCCAACGGCAGCGTGCGTTCCCCCGCATAGAGCAGAATGCCGCAGCGAAAGGACTCGCCGCGCTCGTTGCGCAGCAGTTCCATGGCCCGCCAATCGCCCGCCCCGAACGAAGCGCCGGCCTTGACCTCAACGCAGGCGATCTCCCCAGCGCGACTCTCGAGAACGAGGTCTATCTCGCGCCTGCCGCTGCGGTAATGGAATAGACGGGCGTCGGTCTTCGCCCAATCCGCATGGCGCGCCACCTCCATCGTCACAAAGCTCTCAAGGACCTTTCCGGTCACCTGATCGTCGCTGGCGAGTCGGCTCGCATCGGCGCCGAGCAAGTGACAGAGAAGCCCACTGTCTGTCACATAAATCTTTGGCGTCTGAATCTCCCGCGCGCCGATGCCGGGCCGCCAGCCCGGAACCCGACGAACCAGGAACGCTGCTTCGAGAAGATCGCAGTAGGCATCGACGGTGCGATGATCGAGCCCGAGGCGCTTGGCCGTGCCCTGGACGACGAAGAGGTTCGCCGCCTGGCTTGCGAGCAGCCGAAGGAGGCTGGGCAACTCCCGCAGCTTGTGCGCATCGCTGAGCTCGCGAATGTCACGCTCTAGAGCCGCCTCCAGATAGCTCCTGAACCATGCCTCTCGCCGACGCCCAGACCGGTTCAGCGCGGCAGGATAGCCGCCGCGAACCACGCGGTCGGCGAACGCACGCCGGCCCTTCGGGGCGTCGGCGATCCGCGGTGGTTCATTGGCAAAGAGGACATCGACGAAGCTCGCGGTCGAAGCCTCGATCTCAGTCTGGGCAAGCGGGGAAAGGCGAATGATCTCCATCCGCCCAGTGAGCGCCTCGAACGTCCGCCGGGTCGCAAGGAGATTGGCCGAGCCTGTGAGCAGGAAGCGCCCAGGCCGAGTGTCGCTATCGACCGCCGCCTTGATCTCCAGCAGTAGATCATTGCCGCCGCGCTGGATCTCGTCGATGAAGACCGGGCCCTCCAGATCCGCCAGCGCCCCGGCCGGGTCGGCGAGCACCGCCTCCCGGGTCGCCCCATCATCGAGATTGAGAACGGTCGCGGGAAAATCGTCCTTGACGATCTCGAGCGCCAGCGTGCTCTTGCCCACTTGTCGGGCACCCACGACCACAACCACCCGCGTATCGGCAAGCGCATCGAGGATGCTTCTCCGTGCACGGCGCTCGATGATCGCGGTCATGCGTTGCAATTATGCCATTTTGGCCGTTGCATTTCTGACAAAATAGCCGTTGCAATCTTTACATCGCGAGTGACTGGATAGCTGAGCAGGTATGCACATAACCTCCTGCTAAGGTATGTGCATGCTAAACCGGCGACTACAGGTACTGGTGGACGATGAGCGCTTCGAATTGCTGGCGCGCGAATCTGAGCGAACGGGGACCCCGGTCGGTGCGCTGGTCAGGCGAGCGATCGACCACGAGTACTCCCTGCTGAACGCAGACGCCGAGCGCGAACGCGCCGGCCGGGCGCTCCTCGCGCTGCCGGTCCCCGAGGGACCTGAGCCCGATTGGGAGGACCAGAAGCAGGAAATGCTCGATGAACGGATGCGCAAGCTCGAAGGCTCGTGAGGCGCTTCCTCTACGACACCGCGATCTTCACCTATGCCCTCGGGGGAGAGCATCCATACAAAGAACCATGCCGCCAGATCGTGCGGAAGGCGACGGCCGGCGAGCTACGCGGGGAGGCCAGCGCCGACCTGATCCAAGAGTTCACGAACCAGCGCTTGAGGCGCACCGGGAATCGGGACAGTGCAGCGGAAGCAGCTAGGGATGTCGCCAAGCTTGTTCGGCTTCATCCAGTTGAGCCCGATGACGCGCTACTGGGCATCGATCTCTTCGAAGCAAATCCTCGCCTGGACGCGCGCGATGCGGTGTTCGCGGCGGTCGCACTCAACCGCGGCATCGACATCATCCTCGCCACCGATCGTGCTTTCGACGAAATCAGAGGCCTGGAGCGCATAGACCCGGCTGACGAACAGGCAATCGCCACGCTGATCGGCTGAGGAGGATCGCTCCGTGGCTCCCCTCCCTTCTAGCTAGATATCTAGCTAGAAGTGCTAGGATCGTGCCGTGACCAGCGTCGGCATGCATGAAGCCAAGAGCAACCTCTCCAAACTTGTTGCGAGGGTTGAAGGCGGCGAGGAGATCGTGATCACGCGTCGCGGGGCACCTGCGGCGCGGCTTGTTCCCGAGCGGCAGGGCAGTGGCTTCGCCTCTCTCGCCGGTGCCTGGCGCGGCCGTGTGCGAATCGCCGACGACTTCGACGAGCTGCCCGACGATCTCGCCGACTCGCTCGGCATGCGCTCCTGACGCTCCTTCTGGACACGCACGTGGTGCTGTGGTGGATAGCCGGTGAACCGGAGCGCCTCAGCAAGAAGGCGGCCACCGCAATCGGCGCGTCGGACGCTCGCATCCTGATCAGCGCTGTCGTGATTTGGGAGGTCACGATCAAGCGCCGGCTCGGCAAGCTCGACGCCCCGAGCGACCTGCTCGAGCAGTTGGAACGGGCAGGCGTCGACCTTTTGCCGATCACAGCTCGCCACGCCGACCGCGTCGGCACCCTGCCGATGCACCACCGCGACCCCTTCGATCGTCTGCTCGTAGCCCAGGCCGATGTCGATGGCCTCGCCCTCGTCACCGCGGACAGCGAGCTGAGCGAATACGGGATCAAGCTGGTTTGGTGAGCACCTGACCTATTCGGTGCCGATCACGTCGATGCCGCCGGAGGTCGCTGTGACGCCACCGCCGCCTCCGCAGCTGGTCGCCGCCGCCAGGTAGAGCGAGTGAGTGGTCGCTTTCGCCGGCTGGAAGCCGGCGGCCGGGCCGATGCTGATCCGCGCCGTCACCGGGCTCGCTCCACTGTCCTGGAAGTTCCGGGTCGCGACGAACTCTTCGGCCGTGGGCGCGGTCGGATCGGCCGGGTCAACGAGCAGGCCGGCGGTTACTTTCCTCGTGCCAGTGCAGGATTCGGGAATCACTACTTCGATCTGCCCGAGGTAGGTGTCATCGCGCCCGACGGGCTGCGTGTAAGTATTCGACTGCAGCGGATACACGGTCACAACCCCGTTGGGAAGCGCTTTGGTCGAGCTGCCGCGCGCTTCCTGCACGATGCGGCCGAAGGGCGTCGTCGCCGCGTCGATCTTGGGACCGGTCACCGCGTTGTTGGCGATCTTCGCCGTCGTGACGGCGTCGTCGGCCAGCTTTTCGCTTTTGATCGCCCCGTCTTTGATCTTGACTCCGGTGACCGCGTTCTTCTTGATCTTCCGCGTCGTAATCGCGTTCGCCTTGATCTTCGTCGTCGTCACCGCGTTGGACTTGAGCTGATGCGGACCGACACTGTGCTTGGGCACCCGCGCAGCAATGGCCGTGGCCCCGCCGACGACAAGGATGAGCGCAAGGGTCGAGACGACGTTGGCGTAGGTCAAGCGCTGACGGATCTGCTTCACGGGGCCTCCTTGGAGTGGCACGAACGACGGTCGGGAAAGGATGGCAAAGAGGCCGGGCTTCCGCCCGGCCTCCTAAAAACAGCGTTGAGACTCGTGCTCAGTAGAGCACGACGAAGAATCCGGCGTTCGTCGCGGCGCCAGTTCCATCCCGCGGATCGACGAATGCCTGCGTTCCCGCTGGGCAGACTGGGCCTGGACCGGTGTCAAGCTGAATCGTCACGTCCCCCCCAGCCTCGGAGTAGTCGACCGTTGCCTGGCCTCCCACCGGAGCCGGGCTGAGACCGCTGAAGCAATAGAAGCCGGTCGACGTGTGCGTGACGTTTGCCTGCGCGATACCGACGCTCCCGGCCAGCACGGTGCCACCGATGGAGATATCGGCCGAGTGGGCCAGCTTTTCGGCAGTAGGCGCCACGAATCCAGCGGCAAGCTTGGTCCCGTCCACGGATCCATTGGCGATCTTCCCGCCGGTTACGGCCGAGTTGGCGATCTTGGCGGTGGTGATCGAGTTGTTCTTGATCTTCGAGGCCGTTACCGCGCTCTTCTTAATCTTGGCCGTGGTGACGGCATTGCCCTTCAGTTCATTGCTGCCGATCTTCTTAGCTGCGAAGGCAGTGGCGCCGCCGAGGATCAGGAAGACGGCAATCGACGACATTACGTTTGCGTAGGTAAGTCGCTTGCGAATGTGCGTCACAGGAAACCCTCCTTCATTTGGATGTTTAGAGGTCGAGGAGAAAGTGCTGCCGGACCCCTAAATTAGTTGCCTCGAGAGGCAGGACTCCAGCGTATCGGCAATAGCCGCACTACGGAAAAGGGCCGGCATGCGCCGGCCCTTTCCGCGAAATCAGTCCAACGACTGAGTCGTTGGGTCCCTACGGGACCATGAAGTCGAAGCCGTCATCCTTGAAGGTGAATTCAAGGGCGGTTCCGTTGACTTTCTGCGAACCCGTGCGAACCTCGAACTGGGTGTTGGGGTTGCAGCCGTTGAATGCCGTCTCCGACACGACCTGAATGTCGTCGCCGGACGCGACAAAGATGTCGGACCAATCGAGCGTCGCCAGAGCACCTGCGTTGGTCGTGTTGATCCCGTTACCAACCGCGATGCAGTACAGGCCGGTCCCGATCTTGCTCACGCTGGTGATGTTGAAGCCCTTGACCAGCGCGCCGGTGTGGGAGATGACGCCCCACGCCCTTGCGGAACCGGCCGGCCCAGCGGGTCCTGCCGGCCCAGCGAGTCCTGCCGGCCCAGCGGGTCCCGTTTTGCCGCGTTTGCCGCGGGGTCCGCGTTTGACTTTGCTGGCCGTAGCCCCTTCTTCCTTACCGCTGACCAGCTGGGTGGCAGCGTAGCCGGTGCCACCCATCGCGACGAAAAGGGCGATGCACGCGATGACGAACGCCGGCGATGGAACTGAACGCTTGATCATAAATCCTCCGATTTAAACCGGGAGGGGAGTTCGGCGCCCTCCGTCCGCCGACCGCCGCAAACCTGGCTACGTCCATTCCGGCCATGGCTTCACGCCGCGATGGGGCCAACCTACTTGAATCCGCGGCCGCGAAGGAGATTTTTTGCTTTCTCCCAACGATTAGACGAAACGCCTAAAGCGCTAACTCTGCTCGGCTTCGTCGGCCGCCTCGGCCAAGCGCTCGACCAGGCGGGCGAACTCTTCGATCCCCGGGTCGACCTTGCCGTATCCGCCCGCTGCGTAGCGGGCGTAGACGCCCTCGAGGATGATCGCCAGCTTCCAGTAGCCGAGGGCGACGAAGAAGTCGAGCTGGGCTAGATCGCGGCCGGAGCGCTCGGCGTAGCGGGCCTTCAGCTCCTCGCGCTTGGGGAAGCCGGGGGCAAGGGTCGCCGGCTGGCCGAGGGCGACCAGCTCCTCCCCCGGCTCGGGCCAGTAGACCATCAGCAGGCCAACGTCGGCGAGCGGGTCGCCGAGGGTGCAGAGCTCCCAGTCGACGACCGCGGCCACCTCTCCCCCCGAGGTCAAGATCATGTTGTCGAGCCGGTAGTCGCCGTGGACGATCGTCGCCGGGCCCTGCTCCGGGATGCGCGCCGCGAGGCGCTCGTGGACGGCGTCGATCGCCGGCAGCTCGCGCGTCTTCGACTTCTCCCATTGGCCCTGCCAGCGGTGCAGCTGGCGAGCGACGTAGTCCTCCTTGCGGCCCAGCTCGCCGAGGCCGACGGCGTCGGGATCGATCGCGTGGATCTCGACCAGGGTGTCGACCACGCGCTCGCCGATCGCCTTGCGGTCCGCCTCGTCCGGGAAGGCGCTCGCCTCGGCCAGGCCGCGCAGGATCGGACCCTCGACGAACTCCATCACGTAGAAGGGGGCGCCGTTGACGCTCTCGTCCCCGCAGAAGCCGGCGATCGGCGCCACCGGCACGGGAGTCGGCGCCAGCGCCGAGACGACGCGGTGCTCGCGCCCCATGTCGTGGGCCGAGCCGAGGCGCTTGCCGAGCGGCGGCCGGCGCAGCGCCCAACGGCCCGCGGCGGCGTCGCGCACGCCGTAGGTCAGGTTCGAGTGGCCGCCAGAGATACGGTCGAAGGAGAGCGGCAACTGCGCCCCGGATACGTTCTCGCCGAACCAAGCTTCGACCCCACTCCGGTCGATCCCCTCGGGAGCCTCAGCGGTACCGTCGCTCGTGCCTGTAGCCTCGTCGCTCATAGCCGCGCAAGCATATTCACGACGCCGTCTTCGGCTCAGCCCGTCGCTTGCCAACAGGCTGACGATTGGCTTTGCCATTGCCTTCGCTGTGCTCACCGGCCTCGCCGTGGTCGGCGTGGCGCGCTTCCTGCAGCAGCGCCAGGACTTCGAGAACGCAACCGCCCGCTCCTACCAGGTGGAGATCGCCGCGCGCAACCGGCTCGCGGCGGGCAACCACCCGGGCGCGGCGCGGACGACGATCGTCGCCGAGCAGCACAAGCGCCAGTCGCTGCGCAACGACATCGACGGCGAGACCCGCGATACGGCGCTGCTGGTCGGCGCCGGGCTGATCGCCGGCCTGACCGGGGCCGCGCTGCTCTTCAGCGGCCTGATCTCCTCGATGCGGCGCCCGCTCGAGGAGCTGGTCGAGGCCTCCGGCCGCCTCGCAGCGGGCGACCTGGAGACGCGGGTCAAAATCGGCGGCCTCTCCGAGACCGCGACCCTGGGCGCCGCCTTCAACGAGATGGCCGGCGAGCTGCAGCGCCGGGCCGGCGAGCGCGACCAGCTGGAAACGATGAAGGACGAGTTCGTCCTCACCGCCTCGCACGAGCTGCGCAGCCCGCTGACCTCGGTGCAGGGCTTCGCCGAGCTGCTGATGCTGGAGCGCGACAAGCTCGACCCCAAGCAGGCCGACACGGTCGAGATCATCCTCGACAACACGCGCCACCTGGTGCGGCTGCTCAATGACCTGCTCGACCTCGCCCGCAGCGACGCCGGCCGCCTGTCGATCAAACCGTCGCCGACCGGCGTCGCGCCGCTGGTTGAGGACGCGGTGCGGACGATGCGAAGCCAGACCGAAGCGGCACAGCAGGCGCTGCACAGCGAGGTCGAGGGGGGCCTGCCCCAGATCAGCGTCGATCGCGACCGCATCCGCCAAGTGCTCGTGAACCTCCTTACCAACGCCCATGAGTACAGTCCCGAAGGCGCGACGATCGAGGTGACGGCGGCACGCCGCGACGGCGCAGTGGAGATAGCCGTGAGCGATGACGGCCCTGGCATGGCAGAGGACCAGTTGGAGCACATATTCGAGCGCTTCACCCGCGGCGACGCAGGGCTGACGCAGCACGTCGGCGGCACCGGCCTCGGCCTGGCGATCTCGAAGTCCCTGGTCGAGCTGCACGGCGGCACGATCGGGGCCGACTCGGCGCCGGGACGCGGCTCGACCTTCCGCATCCTGCTGCCGGCGGGCCAAGCGGCCGCTCCAGGCGAGCCCGAGCGGGTAGAGGCATAGGTATGACGCACCGCGTGCTGATCGCCGACGACTCCGAGACGATCCTGCTGCTGATGCGGACGCGGCTGGAGATGGAGGGCTACGAAGTGGTGACCGCGACCGACGGAGTCGAGGTGATCGAGCTGATGGGACGCGACGGCGAGCCGCCGCCGGACATCCTCCTGCTCGACGCGATGATGCCGCGCAAGTCCGGCATCGACGCCCTGCGCGAGCTCCGCGCCGCCGGAGTGCAAACCCCGGTCCTAATAGTCAGCGCCCACCAGGACGAAATGGACGCCGGCGCAGCCACCGACGTCGAGGTGAGCGGTTACATCACCAAGCCGATCGACTTCGACCGGCTGTTTGCGTGTATTGCGGAATTGACCGCTTAGCTTCCATCCCCCGTGGCCTTCTCCATCAGCAGCTGGGCGAGTTCATCGCCACTACGCGGTTCGGCCACCGACGATCCTTCCCTCGGCCAGGGCGTCGTGGATCATCGTGCCCGACAGTCCCCCCCATTCGTGTATATGGGCTTCGCTGGCGACCAGCACGTCCGCCGGCACGCCAAGCTCCCCAACGAGCCGGGCAAGCCGAGCCGACTCGCCGAAGTGATCGTCAACCTCAGGCTCGATCACCAGGAAATCGAGGTCGCTGTCCTGCCGCTGCTCGCCGCGTGCGTAGGAGCCAAACAGGATCACCTTGGAGTCTGCGCCGGCAGCCTCAGCCAAGGCCTTTCCGGCCCGCTCGATCAACTCACGTGAAGCCATGCGAACACGGTAGCCGAGTGAGGGGCCGCGAGCTGCAATCCATTGCGCAGGCGGACCTCATCCCCACTCGTCCCGAGACAGCCGATCGCCTTCGACCCCTGCTCCAGGTGCCGAAAGATTTTGAGGCATACGCCCGTGCCTTCCACCCCGCATCGGACCCTGAGGGGAATCCGGTCAATTGGGCGGATGTGGCGAAAGCGTGCGGACCGTTCCGCATCGCGAGATGCAGTGGCACGCGATCCTTGGGCTCGCCGACGCCGATGAACTCCAGAGCTCACGCAACCTGGACCGGGCGAATTGGTCGGGATCGGACCCGTCGATTGGCGCAATGGAGATCGGGACGCTTGACGCACTCTGCGGGATCCTTGCCGCCCACACGGCGGACCCCACCTACTGCTTCTTCGGCCTCTGCACGATCCAGGGATGGGAGGATTCCTTCTCGGCCGACAAGCTGCAGCCGCTTCTCCAGCTCCCCGCCGAACGGGACCACATCGTTCTCGCTGGCCCTCTATCCGCGGTTGGTCAGATCTCATACAACTGGCTCGCGCCTAACCTGATCTGGCCCGCCGATCACTCATGGCTCGTTGCCAGCGAGGTCGACTTCGACTCCACTCTCGTTGGAGGCACCACCGGCCTCATCGAGGCAATCGTCGAGTCCCCCGACCTCGAGGCCTGGCAGGTTCAACCAACCGATTCACTTGCCGCGGATGCAGACAGGGTCAACGTGGCAAGAGAAACCTGGGCTCCTGACTATGGTTGAAATCGTCTTGGCGGTAGTTGGCCTCTTGCTCGTCCCCGGAGAGTTCTACGTTTGGCACGCCGGCGTTCTTTGGCACGAGCCCGAGCGAGACCCCCGCAACTTCCCGCCACGTTGAATTAGGTGACGGCGCCTTCGCTTCCTGGGCGAAGTAAAAACTTCGAAAATTTAGGTGCGGGAGATTTTCGCGTCTCCTACTGACACCCAAGGTGGATGTCGGCCAGCGCGAATTGCATCAGGCCTGCAGTTGCGGTACCGGCGGGTAAAAGCTCGCTGATGCGAGCCGGGAGGCCCGTTCAGGCCCGGCCGCGGCGGCGGAACGGATCCTCGAGGTCAGCGATGGCGAAACCGCCGACCTCGGCGCCCTTGGCGTAGCGGTAGAGAGCCACCGAGAAGACCTGTTGGGTGGCGAGTGAGGCAGCGGAGACCAGCAGGATCGCCCCGACCGCGATCGCGATCAGCGCGGCACCGAGGGTCGCGTCGCCACCTCTCACGCTGAGTCCAATCCCGAAGATGACCCCGACCGGGATCAGTGCGAAGACGGTCCAGAGGCCGATACCGGCCAACCCCGTAACCCCCTCTCCCCACTTGCTCTTGATCAGGTGGACTGACTCTTTGGCTGTATCGAGGGGTCCAGCGCCCTCAAGCGCCAGCAGCGGCACGGCAAAGATCGTCGCCAGGCTCCAAGCGGCGCCAAGCAGCCAGGACGCGAGCCGGCCGGCGCCGGGAATCCGCGAAGCGATCTGCTCCAAGACGAGCCCCACTCCGGCCGCTAGCAGCGACCACTGCGCAATCCGGCCCAGCCTCTTCCAGGAGATAGCAAGCGCCTCCTGGACACCAATCGACCGGCCATCAAAGCTGGCTGCGGCGGCTCCGGCCAAAGCAACGTTGAAGAAGACACTGAGGAAGGTCATTGGGTAGATCCCAATGACCGCCGCCAGCGCCAGGTTGCCCCGCGAATGAGTCGGCGAGCTGAGGTAGCCGGAGAAGTAGAGAAGCGCGGCAGTTGCCGCCAGCCCGCAGCCGGCACCCATCAGCGCGATGGAGACCATCGTCGGGTCTCTCCGGATCAGCGCCCATGCCGTCTTGGTCAGGCGCCAACCCCGTTCCATCTTCCCCTCGGCAGGGGCGCCGTCGCCTCGAGTCTGTCCAGTCTCCATACCCACGGCAATCCAGGTTAACGAGATCGGAAAGAGGAAGCTTCGGTAGCGCCCCCCACAGCGGGTTCGCTCGCAAAATAGCGACGAGTAACAGGGAGCAGGAGCAGCCCGATGGTAATCGCCCACTCCGCGAATCCTCGCCATGTGACAGAGCCAACAATCAGATCGGGCACAAGGCCCAAAGCGGTGACCGCCACGGTGGAAATCCAGACCCAGCGCACACCCTTGAGGAGAAAGAAGAGCCAAGCGAGCACGAGGGCGGGGTAGAGCACCTTTGCCGCGATCGGTCCGTGAACCTCAACCTCGATCAGGATCGCGGGGATGAGCGCCAGAGCGGCAAACACCCATAGCGGCCATGGAACCTTCCGCAAATCGCTCATGGCGTTCCGAGACCGAACCGAGCTCTCGCTCGCTGCATCTTCTCCGGACCATAGAAGCGGCGGGCCCACCATGACGAGGGGCGAGCGAGCCGACAGGCAGCAACCACCCAGATCATGCCCATAAGGAGGAAGCCGAGAAAGAACGCCGCCCGCTGGCCCTTGCTCCATGTGATTCCAGCGGGAACTCCCACCACCACGACGAGGATGATCAACACAAGCATGCGTTCCATCACGGTGTACCCGCCATGAGCCGCAACCGTCAGCATTCGATCCGGCCCGCCTCGCGGCCTGGCCCCGGCCTCCACACCGGTCCGCCAACGGCGCCGTTTCGCAACGAAAGCATCTTGTGCTTACAACTCCCATCGGTGTTGACCTCCATGATCGAGTTGCCAAAGGGAAAGAGTTCGTTGAAGATCTCTTCGATTGGGCGCTTGCTGATGTGGTACGAGTTGAACGCAAGCCTCTCCCCTGAAGGGTCCCAGCTAGGGTGCGTCTCGGCCAAGTGGCGGGTGGGTGCAACCGCCTCAATTGAGCTGCCGTCGGCACTCATGACGTAGAGGTCCTTGTTGACCAGCGCTGGGTACTTTCGATGGTGAGCGACCGCCTGACGGACGAGTGCGATCTTCGAACCGTCCGGCGAGAAGGTCGCTTCGGATGCCCCCCGAGCCAAGACCCGAACCTCCGGACGCCCGCTGAGCGCGAATAGCAACACTCTTCGAGCTATTCGTTCTCAGAGCTTTGCGGGTTACCGCCAGAACCGAGCCATCGGGCGAAAACGACGACGGAAGGTATTCAACGGCCCTGCTCCGAGGGGTCAATCGAACCGCCTTCCTACCGTCGGCGTCCGCTAGCCAAGTCGTCGCGGCCCCGACCTTGAGGTTGCTTCGGACAAAGGCCAGCTTGCTTCCATCGGGGGAAAAGACGGGGTTTTTGCCCCCGTCCGTGCCGTGAAGAAAGCGCGTACCGCTGCCATCCGGATGAAGCTCATATATGCCTTTCCTGGGGCCTTTGGATCCGCCGAACGCAAGCCATGCGCCGTCCGCTGACCAACTGATCGTCGAAAATGGGTCCGGCACAATGTCCGCTTCGTACCCGCCCGAAATAACGACGCGACCTGAGCCGTCGGCCGCCATCCCTTTAATACCGACGCCTGACAGCCCTAGCGCATCGCCTGCTGGGAAGGCCAGCCACGGGCCTTCCGGTGGCACAGGCGAGGCACACGCGCTCACGGGACCGATCAACGCCGCAACGGTGACCACTGCGCAAACACTCCTGATCGTGATCGCCCCTCCGAACCTGATCCCCTTCACAGAACCCCTCCCCCTTGGTGGAATCGCCGTAGGCGATCCGCGCCGTCAATGATCGATTGTCGTGAAACACCGAAAATCTAATTCGGTATGCGCCGAGTGTTCTATCGTATTGAAGAGGGCTTGGGGCCGCCATCTTCCTGAAAAGTTCGAAAATTTAGGGTGCGCCGATTTTTCGTGGCCAGCCCGCCGCCTCTTGCGGTACACAATGACACCAAAATGGGCTCCGTCAGACCTGGCCCGGCTCAAAACCGCTGGCACAACTTCCGCGGGCACCTCGGTCAGCCTAATTCGTCTTCCTCCCAGCGAGCTTCTGCCCGGGCAAGCTGGAGTGCCCCGCTTCTCCGGACACGCTTGATTAGGTCGACTCTTCTTTTTTCATCTTTTGAGGTGGCGAAGAAGCTCTCGGCGACGGCGTTATCGAAGCAATCGCCTTTGGAGCCCATCGAGACGGCGATGCCTGCGTCGCGAGCCTGTTGGCCGAATGCGAGTGAGACATACTGGGCGCCCTGGTCGGAGTGGTGAATTAGCCCGGCACCGGGGCGCCGGCGCGAGAGCCCCATCCCCAGGGCGTCGGTGACGAGCTCAGCCCGCATGTGGTTGGCCATAGACCAGCCGACGATCGATCGCGAGAAGGCGCCTTGGACTGCGGCCAGGTAAAGCCAGCCCTCCCAGGTCCAGAGGTAGGTGATGTCGGCGACCCAAAGCACGTTGGGACCGACCGAAAGCCACGACGGACCAGGTCATCGGCAACTCGCACCCCGAGCACGCGAACCGTCTGCGCCCGCGCTTTCGGGTCACCAGGCCGGAGATCCCAGCCTGACGCATCAGGCGCTCTACCCGCTTTCTGGACACCCTTATGCTGTGGCCCAGCGCAACTCGGCATAAACGCGCCTGGCGCCGTAGATGCCCCTTGCCCGCTTGTGGATCTCGCGAATCTTCGCGGTGAGCAGCTCGTCGGCGATCTCGCGATCGCTCGGCCCCCGGCGCAACCACTCGTAGTAGCCCGAGCTGCTGACACCGAGCAGCTCGCACTGCAAGGAGACCGGGAAGCGGGCCTTCTCCGCCGAGATCATCCGGTAGATGCTCACCGGGTCTCGGTCTCCCTTGCGAAGAAGACCGCGGCTCGCTTGAGGATCTCCCGCTCCTGCTCGAGCCGCTTGATCTTGCGACGCAGCTCTCGCAGCTCCTCGCGCTCATCCGAGGTGAGGCCCTCCCGCTCGCCGACGTCTACCTCGAACTGTTTATTCCAGGATCGCAGCGACTCGATCGAGATCCCCAGCTCTTCGGCAATCACCCTCAGCGACTTCCCGAAGAGCGGTAAAGCTCGACGGCCTCGCGGCGGAACTCAGGCGGGTACGCCCGACCCTCCCTCTCTTTTCCATCTCTGGACATCCTTCCTGCCGGGTCAGACGACCCAGCGTTCAGGTGTCCGTCAAAGCGGGGCACTCCACTGCACGTCGCCAACCCACTCTCTTTTCGATCAACTGGATTGCCGGCAAGGTGCCCGATTCTTTACGGCTAGCGGCCGCTCTCGATAGCCAACCTGGGGCCGTAGGTTTCCAGACGAAGGACTCCATTTCAGACAGAATCGCGCTCCTGCCCTTCGGGAGTGGCCAGCGCCTACGGTCTAGAATGTCGAACGATGCGGCGAGGACAACGAGCATGGGTCGTCGCGGGCGCGCTTTTCATGGCCTTGGCTACACTAGGCGCGCCTGGCGCGTTTGGCGCTACTGCTAGCTGGGAATTCGACACGGCCAGCTATAACTTCGGTCCGGCGATCTTGGGTTCTGGCCCAACCGAACCTCACCCATTCGTCCTAACGAACACCGGCGAAACCCCGCTCATGGCTGCTGGCTGGCGGATCTCTTGGAGAGGCTATCCTCCGGTTGATCCCGAACTCTTGCAGGTCACCTCGGACGGCTGCCATAACCTCGAACCACAGGAAAGCTGTTCGGTGTCAGTCTCCTTTAGTCCGACCTATCCGGGCCCTAAGAAAGGGACGCTCAGAATCCCAACTCGCAATGGGGAACTGCCCCCGGCCTTTGTGGAACTCGAGGGCGAGGGGGTCGGACCTTGGGTTTCGATCGAACCCGGACACCTGAACTTCGAGCCGGTTGAAATCGGAAAAGGGGCTTCGCCTGCGCAGAGGATCACCGTTGAAAATCGAGGCAACCTCAACCTCACGATCCAAGGCATTTCCTTCACGGACCTTCTCGGGGTGCCTCAGTCACCAAGTCCCTTCCGGATCGTCGGTGGTAGCTGCCACGAAGGCCAAGTGGTAGCGCCTGAAAGTAGCTGCACCATCGAAGTCGTGCTGGCACCCTCGGAACCTGGCTCCTTCCAATCCAAATTGGAGATAACCGATGACGCTTCGGGCTCTCCGCAGACAATTGAAGTCCAAGGGACTGGAAAAGCCACGACCACCGAGGTCGTCCTACGAAGCGGCTCTCCAGCGGTCCGAATCACGCATCGACCGACTGACGCCAGCAGGAAGAGGGCGGCGACGTTCTGGTTCGTGGCGGCGCCCGTCAATGCGGTCACCGAATGCGAACTCGATCACCTGGGCTTCGAACCCTGCTCGGCACCGCGCCGCTATACGCACCTCTCAATTGGTCGGCACGAGTTCAAGGTGCGGGCCGCAGATCCCTCCGGCGGTTCGGCTTCGGCATCAGCGCGCTTCCACTGGCGGATCAAAGCTCGCCATTGAGATGACAACTCGTTGTCCCGTTATAACGCTGGCAACCGTGCTGGCACCCCGAACAGTCGATCGCTGCCCGTCGACCATCCGGTAGTTGGCCATAGTGATGATCGCTACCCTGCTCACTCGCCATGATCGTCAGCGCTTCCCTTTTTTTGCTCGATTTCCGCTCGATATCGCATCAAGCCCAAGGCCGCAGCGATCACACCTCCGACGGGTAGCACCCAGTGTCCCACTACCTGGGTGGCGAGCAAGATCCCACTGGTGATCATGAAAGCCAGCGCAAGGAGCCATACTGCCACTTCGAGGCGCGTCCACCGCCGATTCCATAGATATAGATAGACAGACTTATTCACTCGACGCTTCATGACGTCTGACCTAACACTCGCCCGTCATAGCGCCCGTGCCAGTCGCCACGCTGAAGAGACCAACAATGAAACTCGTGCCGCCGGAAACGGGAGCCAGCGCAAGTCCAGTCGCTACGGCGCCTGCACCGTACGCTATCCAACCGCAGGCGTGCGCATTCTCATCCACAACGGGGTGTGCTGCTCCAGCTGCTTTCTCCGCTCTTTCCTGCATTTCTTTAATTTGTTGAGCATGCCATTTATTTGCTTCACCTTGGATGCGGTGAAGAAACTGACTGGCACTTTCCAGAGAGTGCAAGAAACGTTCGGCACCGCGTCTAGTGTTGAATTTAACCACGATTGCGTGTCTTTTGTTCGCTTTATGGGCGGCTTTTTTAAAATATTTTGGTGCACATGGCGGATGCGGATGTTTCGCGCAGTCGTTTTCCCCGGTTAGATCGAAATGGTTGACCGGATCCTGATTGGCGTAGTCATAGGCATTGGCCGAGCCGCCGGCGATCGGGTCGGGTGTGATAAAGCGGCCTAGTGCGGGGACATAGCTCCGTACGCCCATCTGAATTACCCCTGACGGCAGTTCCGTTCGCCGCTGCTTGCCGCCAAGCCAGCCGAAGCGCCCCGCGCTGCCTGATTTCGGATTGCCGAACTCGTCGAATTCGAATTTGGCGGTCGGTTCTTTGGCCGTCGTGCTGAGGCTTGCCGTGGCCACGATGTCCCCATGCAGGCCGGCCAGCTGAAGGCTGGTTTCTCCCGTGCTCGTCTGGATCGCAGCGAGCCCGCCGCCAATGCCGCCTATGTTGCGCGTCCAGGCCGAGCCTCGTTCGGTCCACACGGGCGAGTCGGAGCTTCCCGCGTAGTGAAAGACTTCGGTGCCTTCTTTGCTGCCGGTCTGGACCACCTGGCGCACCCGGCCCGTGGCATCGAGCTGGTAGCTGTTTGTGATCCCGCCTTGGGACTGGCTGGCGAGCATTTCGTTGCTGTAGAAGCTGGTTTTGAGCGTGCTGCCGCCAGCGTAGGTGCTCGGCAGGCTTGTGATCCGGCCGAAGCTGTCGTAGGTGATGCCTTCGCCGGTGAGGCGGTCCGCGGCGTCGTAGGTGTAGCTCTGTTTGGTGCCGCCCGATTCGGTGCAATATCAAACTCTCCGCCGCAACCCAGCACGGTTCACTCAGCCCAGACAATCGCCCGTGACGAGGGGTGCAGCAGACATACAAGCAGGATCGTTCCGCTAGCCGCAAACCAGATCGGTTGACCGAATGCGAACGGTCCCACAGTTTGTATAGCACCAGAAAATACGGCGAGCACCCACACGATCCTGCTGCCCCGCAGGAGAAGCCAAGCTAGGATCCCAACAGCTAGCAATACGGCCGACCCAGAGATACTTGGATGGGTAATAAACCAAGCAAGCTGCCCACCAAGCATCACTGCAGCGGCGACACGCAGCAATACATTATTTCTGGCAATCATTAATCCTAATTCTAAGTGACGATTATCCGATGCAGGATAGCTAATGCCAGCCGCATCCGCTTATTGACAGCTACACGCGCACGGTTAATAAATACGAGGTCGTTCAGCTGGGGAGCTCAAAGCGTAGCCGACCTTTTCTCTTGAATTCGGAGTAAATTCGGCCGAATGCTCGGACTCAACCGTTGATGTACCCAACAGCGCACTTCGTAGATATCCAACCATACCCTCCAATTGCCTCTGGACCGTCTTCCTCGGGTCCAGACTTCGCAATGAGGCTCGACACATCTCGGTAGGCATCCACGCCATTTTCGTAGCAGCCCCACAGCTTTTCTCCAATGCCTCCGTGCTTCCCCGCGACCGTATGAATATAGCCTTCTATAGTTGCCTTATAGACAGCCACGGTTGGGATATCACTTGCGACCTGCATCATCTTTTTTACCACGTTTCCAAACACGTGCCCGAAGTTGACACTACCCACATGTGCAAAGTCACGCGTAACGCATCCTCGGTTACTACAGCCGTTTGTGTCGAACGGTCGAAAGCCGCGTTCCCTTGCCACTCTCCGATTGCGTTCTCTAATTTTCGCTGCAGTTGGCGGCTCGTCATACGTCTTTGATTCACCATTTAGGTCGAAAGCATTGACTGGGTCCTGGTCGGCATAATCGTAGGCATTTGCCGAACCTCCTTCCACCGGGTCGCGCGAGAGGAATCGGCCCAAGGAGGGGACGTAGCTTCTCACCCCCATCTGGATCACCCCTGAAGGAAGTTCGGTGCGCCGCTGCTTGCCGCCAAGCCAGCCGAATCGGCCTGCGCTCCCTGACTTCGGATTACCGAACTCATCGAATTCGAATTTAGCCGTTGGTTCTTTGGCTGTCGAGCTGAGGCTCGCGGTAGCGACAACGTCGCCATGCAGGCCGGTCAACTGTAGGCTCGTTTCTCCGGTACCCGGCTGGATCGCTGCCAGTTCGCCTCCGATGCCGGCGATGTTGCGGGTCCAGGCCGAACCTCGTTCGGTCCATGCGGTCGAGTCCGAAGCCATCGCGTAGTGAAAGACTTCAGTGCCTTCTTTGGTTCCGCTTTGGATTACTTGGCGCACCCTTCCCGTGGAGTCGAGCTGGTAGCTGTTGGTCAAACCGCCCTGCGACTGAGCCTGGACCATTTCGTTGCTGTAATAGCTGGTCGTGAGGGTACTCCCTCCCGCGTCTTTGCCAGGCAGGCTCGTGATTCGCCCGAAGCCGTCGTAGGAGATGCCTTCGTCGGTCAGGCGATCGGCGGCGTCGTAGGTATAGCTCTGTTTGGTCCCGCCCGCTTCGGTGCAGGCTCCACCGACCCCGGGAGCCCGCGTGGTCAAGCTGGTCCGGTTGGAGTCCTTGCCGGCTTCGCCTTCGAAGGCATAGGCGCGCGTCGTGCAGCCGCCACCGGCCGGCGTGTCGTGGGTCAGGGTCAACCTGCCGGCCTTGTCATAGGAGTACTGCTGGCTCGACGTCAAGCTGGTCTGCGAGAGGATCTGGCCATAGATCGAGCGTTCCTCGCTTTCTTCAAGCCAGGTGCATTTTTCGGAGCAGCTCGTGGTCTTCGTGTAGGTGAGTTTGGTCGGAGACCCTGTTTCGTCGTAGGTCGTTTTGGCGAGCAGGCCATCGGGGAGACCCCGTTCCACGAGATTGCCATCGGCGTCATAGGCCGCGGTGAAGGTGCCAGCTGCGGAGTCTTCGAGTTTCGTCAGCAAGCCCGAGGTCGCGTCGTAGCCGAAGGTCTGAATTCCCTTTCCGTCGCTTATTTTGACCGGCCGGCCGAGGAGATCGTAGGTCGTTTCCGAGGTGTTGCCGTCGGCGTCGGTGTATTTTGCCGGGCGACCGAGTTTGTCGTATGCCATCACGACGGCCTGACTATCGAAGCCTTCGCATTTGGTTTCGCAGGTGAGTTTCTGTTCCACCGGCATCCCCGTGGTCGAACTGTATACCGCAGCGGTTGGTGAAAGGGCCGTCCCACCGCCGATCTGTTGACGACTGATCTCACGACCGGCCGCGTCGTAGGTCTTGATCGTTTTCCGCGTCGTTTCTTCTTTGCCACCGGGGCTTTCGACTACTTCGGTTGGCTGTGCCAGCGGCGAGTACGACTTGTATTTAGTCACGGGCAGTTCTGGAAGGCTTCCACCCGGTTGCGATGCAGGGTAGGTCTTGCAGGGCAACCCTGCAAGACCTTGCGCTCCTGTGAACTGGAGCGCACATTCAGCGCTGAATTTACTCACTTCGTAGTACTGAAACTTTGTGGTCCGGGCATCGCCCCCTTCGGGTTTGGCTGGCAGACTGCGTTCGATGATCAGCCCCGTTTCGCTGTTGTAGGCCATCCGAGTGTGAAGGTTGAGGCCGGTCGGATCCACGATTATTTCCGTCGGCTTGCGAAGGGACCAATCGTATTTTGTTTCGGTGACGCGCTGGTCTGCGTCTTTGCCTTCTTTGGGGATTTTGGCGCCGGTGGTGACACGAGTCGGCAGATGGGGGTTGACGCCGGTTCCCGGCCATCCTTCGTTGTATTGGACGGTCTTGTGCAGCTGTGCCTGCACCGTAGCCCCGGATTCGAGGCGCACCTGGTGCATCGGCCTCCATTCCTGCTGCATCTGTGTCCCGTCGGAGTTGAAGTCGCGCTTGATCTCGAGTTCGTGGGATCGCGCGATCCTTTCAGCTTCCGTGGCCGCACTGAGAGCACGCAAGCGGTTCTGGGCACCCAGTTCGCGCACGACGTTGCCGTATTCATTGGTTTCAGTCGTCGTTATCGAGGGCGCCGAGGTACCGGCGCCCGAAGGCGTCGCCGTGTTGACCTGCATCCCTTCCGCGTCCATGTAGTAGACGGTGGCGCGGGAGTAGCTGCTCGGCGGATTGCCGGGGATTTCGTCGGGCGGGAAGATCGCCGTTGCGTCGGTCGGGATGTCTTGCTGGCCCCACTGGCCTACGTCTTTGCTGCCCATTTCATATGGAGCGCCACTGCCACTGACAGGCACGCCGTAAGCGATCGTCGTCTGGGCCACACTCGGGCTTTCGACGAGACTCGCCCGTTTGACGCTCTTTAGGCGACCGGCGTTCGCCGCCTCGCCTTTGAGTGCGCTGTATTCGAACGTCCAAGGTTCCTGCCCTGCTGGCGTGATGGTTTTAATCTGGCCGCCCTGCGGGGTTGATTCACCCCCACCGACATAGGTGTAAGTCTCTTTCAAGGCCGGAGAGATCCGCGGGTCCCACTCGGCAACCAGCCTTCCGGCCGAGTCGTATTCGTACTTGGCGACTTCCCAGCTCGACATCGTGCTCGGCCCCGTTGGGCCGTAGTAAGTGATCTTTGCCAGGCGATCCTTATAGGAGGCCGGAGCGCCCCAGGTCGTTGCGGACTGATAGGAGAAAACGAGGCTACGGCAGCCGGCCTTCGTAGTGATGTTTTCAACGGTGCAAACAACTTTGGGAGCGGGTGGCGCAATGATCTCGCTGAGTCGCCGGTTGCCTTCGACAATTTCATACACTATTGTCGAGGTGGTCGCGCTACCGGCCATCGAGACCGAAACCGGGAGGTATTCGGTTCCGCCGCCGCTGCCTTCGAAGGTTGTCACGTTGCCTTCAGGATCGCTCAGCGTGAAAGTCGCGCTGCCACCGATGTGCGACAACACCCAGCCGGTTGCTTCAGGCGGCGCGACGTAGGATCCGCCTAGCTTTTCGAACGCCATTTCGTAGCCTTCTAGGTCGGTAAGCAGCGCGTAGCCTTCGATGCCTTCTTCGGCTTCTTCGGCCGAAGGGGAGACTTCGCGGACGCTGCGCCAGCCGGAGCCACCGGCAACTTCGACCGCCGCCGCCGGCTTCCAACCCCGCCCGAGCACGGTTTTGTCTTCTACCACCCCGGGTGCCCGCGAACTGTGAGAGCGGGCAAATTCGAGTCCGGCGGTGATGCCGGGAATCGATACGTCGGTGCGGCTGACGGTGAAATTGCCGGTGAGCAGGTCAACAGTGCCCGGACCGACGGAGACCGTGGCGTCTTTGGGTCCACCTATTTCAGGATCGATTTTCGCTTTCGCGGCTTCGCTGTAGCCTTCGATCCCGATCGGGCCGGTGAAGTTGGCCCTGATCTCGATTTCGCCGCCTTTTTCGGCCATTTCGCTCGACAAGTGGCCCGCTTCAAAATAGAGCGGTTCGCTTTCAAAACCCGAGACGGCAAGCGGCCAGCTCACTTCTTCGCCTTTGGCGTTGTGGACCAGGTTGCCAGGGATCTGCTGGTAGCGCTTGCCGGCGGTCTTGTATTCGAAGCTGATTCCGGTGACACCCGGTTCTGACCATTTAGATTTCAGCTTCAGACGGTTGGCGGAGACCGTGCCTTCAATCGGCGAGACGACTTTGCTGGAAGTGGGTGCCTTGGGGTAGTAGGTAACAGCAAGGTAGGGGCGAGTGCTCGTTTCGGTGGCGGCACTGCTGTTGAAGTTGAGCCAGCTGTTGATGCAGGCGGGCGGCTGGCAACTTTCCTCTTCCTTTTGCTTCAACAGCAGGCCCTGATTGAGGATTTTGCCCGAGGTCCAGCTTTCGACTAGCGCGGCAGTGCCATCGCCGCCGAATTCCCACCAGCCTTCTTTGTGCCCGAGGACTTCGGATCCTTCTGAGGTGAAGTCACCGCCCGCTACGCTCCAGGGATGTGCCCCGTCGTAGCGAATCCAGGTGACTCCACTGGTCCAGCTCTTAGTGGCGCGGCGCAGTTCGGCGCCTTTCGCGTTTTCGCCTTCCCAGGGAGCGTAGAGGCCGACGGTAGCTTTGGTGATGTAGGAGTTCGAGGGAATCGAGGCGGTGCTGAACTTGAGTACAGCGCGTTCGCGTTCTTCGGTGTGTTCGGTGGTGGCGGGCCTGTACTGGGTGCGAAGGCGCGGAAAGCCCGTTGACCCGCAGCCGGTCCACAGGCCTTCGGCGCCATAGCGAAGGTAGGAGCAGTCGAGGCTCGGGCTCGGCACGGTGACCGACGGGTCCAGGCGAACAGGCCAAATTCGATCGGGACTTGAGAGCCATTCGAGGTCTGCTTCCAGGCTGAGTAGCCATTCGCCCTGGCCGCGTTGACTAAGTTCGTAGTTCACGGCGCCCGAGACGGCCGGGTGTCCGGGGCGGGAGTCGAGCATCGTCGGTGCCGGTAGAACGAGGACAACCTGTTCTTCGCTGTCGAGGAATGCGATGGAGCCGTCTTCGGCTCGTTTGGGAGTAAGGCCGTTCGAGGCCCTTAGTAGGTAATTGTATTTGCGCGGCTGGGAGGCGTCGCCGAGGACGATGTCCTCCTTGAGGCCGTTGGCGAGGCTCGCCAGTTCGAAGTCAAGGCCGCCGTTGTCCGCAGCGTAGGTCGCCGAGTTGGCTTCGACTTCGGCGGCTTCGGTCTCGGTGCCGAGCAGTTCGCTTGAGACCCAGCCTTCTTTGGTCGAGACCCGAACCGCACCATTGCCGAGTTGTTCGGGGAGGCTGAGGTCGAAGCTGTCTTGACTGTTAGTGAGCGCCGAGCCGACTCCTTCTTCGAGGTATTCGTCGATCGCCTTCCAATTGCCTTGGTCGGCACGGTAGTTGATCGGGTTCTCGAAGACTTTCGTTTCGAGCGAGCCGTCGGGCAGGCGGGAGGTGTCGGAGGTGGCGGTGCGCCTGCCAGGAAGCTCAACGCCCTTTTCGGAGGAAGCGCTGAGCGAGGAGTCGCTGCCGTGCACTTCTGTCGCTTCACCCCGCTCGGCGAGCGCGATGCCCGAGCCCAGGGCAAACAGCATGGCTACAACCGCCCCAATGAGCCTGATCCCCTTCATCAATCCTCCCTATCGCTGGATCGGTCTCGGCCGATCCGCATGGCCAGTGTGACCACCTGTTAGTAAAACGGTAGAAATCTATTTCGGTATGCGGCAAGTGTTCTACCGCATAACGCTGTCGCTTGCACTACGTCTTCCTGAAAAGTTCGAAAATTTAGGTGCGGCGTTTTTTCGCGGGTTTTCTCTCACCTAAAGTCATTGCAATTGGTTATCCATTTCTTGCCGGCGGCCTGATGGCGTCTGAGAAGACATAGAGCGTCTTCCATGCGCCGCGGACTTTGTGTTTCCCTCTTCTGAGCACCCGTAGCGGGCGAGTGAATTGACGTGGTAGGAGATCGCCGACACGCTCATCTTTTCTCCGAAGACGAATACGAGTTCCGAAGATGACAACGGCCTGTCGATCCAATCCATCGCTTCGACGATCAGGACCTTGGTCGGATGGACGATGAGGGCGACGAGCCCACCCCAGTCCAGTGCGCCGCCGCCCTTTTTCACCGTCCCCTCCCTTGTGCCCCTAGGAAGTGCTTTGACAGGCACGCGCCGCCGTCTGGGGGATTTGGCGGCGGCGCGGTGTTGCTGCCTGGATGTGAGTTCATTTCTCATTGAAGTAAGGCACCCGGGGCCGCAGGCCCCGGGTGCTAAACCAGAACCACTCGTGCTGACGACCCGAGCGGTCTTCCGATTTAGAGTGGTGCAGGGTTTCAGCTTGGTACGCCTAGCGCAACCCGAACTTCATTACCGCTCAGTTTTCCCTGAGTTGAAGGCGCCACCCGTCGGTCTTCCGGAGCGCCCGCGCTCAAAGGCCAGCAAAGCGACGAACATCGTGGTGCCGGTCTCCCCGGACTCGGCCATTCGATTGGCCGCCTTACACGTGATCTCCTGGATGCTCTTCAACGCGGCAAGGACATCGTTGGGTTCACCGCTCCAAGCCGTAGCCAAGAACTCCCGAACTTCTTCTTTTCCCTTTGTATCGAGGTCAGGTTCGTCTGCGATCAAGCACACGTCCTTGTCGCGATCCATCTTTTCGTTTCGGTAAGAGGAGAGGCACTCGGCGAGGATCCACTGGACGATTGCGCCATTGGCGTCGTGACGTTCGGCGACTGACATCGCGTCGTACTCCTCGTCGCTGACGAAAGGTCGGGCAATCGCCCGGTAGACGGGCTTCCTGAAGTTGCCTTCCACCCGGTGGCCCGCATGCTCAACGCAGCCGGCCTCGTAGAGCGCGCTCAGATGATGGTGGACGTTCTTGACGTCCTCGCCGAGCATGTGGGCGACCTCTCCGGCGGTGAACTCTCCCTCGTGCAGGATTGTTAGGGCTTCGAGCCGGAGGTAGTGACCAACGGCAAAGGGCGGCGCATCCTCCGGGAGTCGCGTCCTCTCCGTAATTGGCCTGCGGCCGGCCTTACGCGCCTCCTGTTTCAACGTCATTCCCTCCCGATCAATTCTGTTGCCGTCATTCAGTGGCGCTGGAGCATAGGCGTTTCTGCCCCATGAGATTCTGAGCGCTCACTCGATTCGCAGCGCTCAGGGATTTCTTACCCTCTCTGTCCCGCCCCGGCAACTAGCCGGGCGCTGACGAGCGGGAGGGGGTGAGGAGAGATGAAGATGACGCCCGTGGATTCGGTCGTGCCTCTGATGCAGGTCCTGAAGCTGAAGTAGGCACGCCAGCGGGGCCGGTCTCAGCCCAGGAAGTATTGAGGGGGGATCGGCCCCAAATCATTAGCTGCGTGGGGTGTCGCTTCTTGGCAGAGGCCCCGGGCCGCTCCAAATAGCCGGGGCGCGATAAGGGCCCCCAGCGCTCCATTAGTCTCGCGACACCCGCTCCGGCCCCGCCGTCATAGCGGGGCCGGAGCCCGGGACGCGAACTAGCCGATTGCTTTAACCGCAGTGCAGATGGCGGTCACGGTCAGGGACGTGCCTGCTTCGCCGTAAGCCGTGGCCGACCATCCCGTGCGGCTGGCGGTTGGACCACTGTCGTTTACTTCAGCCAGCGCCTCGCTGCTGAGACTCGTGCCGCCGCCGATTACATTGGTGCCCACCGGGCAGGTTGCCGTGGCGGCGGTTCCCGTGGGAGAGACGGATGAGATTGGCGCGGTCGCCGATACGTACAACACGCTCGCCAAACTGCTGGCGCTGACTCCGGTCAGGGTGCTCTGGTTGATCTGGGTGGCTCCAAGTGAGCCGGCTTTGATCTGGGCACCGGTCAGTGAGCCGGGCTTGATCTGCTTCGCCGTCAGGCTCTTCGACTTGATCCGGTTGCCGGGAACCGAGCCCGACTTGATCTGCGTGCCGCTGATCTTGCCGGCGGCGTAGACGGAACCGCCGAGGGCGACGAAGAGCGCGATAAAGGCAACGACGTTGGAGAAGGTGAGCACCTTCTTGACTCGAGTCATTTGATCTCCTTGAGAGTGAGACACGGACAATTTCCGGTGGCACCCTATTGATTTATTGGTGCGCTCGAAGTGAGCTGATTAGCTGCGGAGCGTACGCCGCAGACTCTTCACCACAGCGTGGCAACTCCGTGGGCGACGATGCCCTGGTCGGAGCTGACCAGCGGCACCCCCTCGACCATCGCCTGCGCGACGAGCAGCCGGTCGAAGGGGTCGCGTTGGGGCTTGCCGGACAACTCGACGTAGGGAAGCCGGCGATAGGCGGCAGCGTGGGCGGCAGTTATGGGGAGCAGCGAGAACCCCTCGGCCAGCAGCTCCTCGGCCCACTCCTCAGCAACCTCGAGCTTGCCGAGCGAGGCCTTGATCGAGATCTCAAAGAGTGTGCCGGCGCTGAAGAGTGGCTCCTCGGAGGAGGCGATCGCATCGCGGGCCGGGCCGGAGAGCCGTGGATCGTCGCTCAACCACCAGAGGACCGCGTGGGTATCGGCGAGGAGCTTCAGTCCTCGACCCCAAGAGCCCCGGCAACATCCTCCGGCCAGATGTCGAAGTCCTCAGCAATCACGATCCGACCAGCCAAGGCGCCGGGCTTGCGGCGAGTGGCCGAGGAGGTGGGAAGGGGGACCAGCTGGACAGCCGGCTGCTTGCCGCGCCACAGCTCGACCCGCTCCCCTTCCTCTGCGAGGGCAACGAGCTTGGAGAGGTTGGTCTTAGCCTCGCCAATGGTGAAGGTGCGGGTCATCGGTGGATGATATCAAGAGCTTGGCCAAGTTGGTCAAGCTCGCCGGGGTCTCTCAGCGGAAGAGATCCGCGGCGAAGATATCGTAGCGCTCGATCCGCTCGAGGAAGACCTTTTTGCTGTGCTTGGACGGGTCGTGACTGGCGCAGTTGTAGAAGATGCCTTCGTTCTCACCCTTGATGCAGACCTCGTAGATGTGTGAGGGATCGTGGAACCGCTCCCGTTCGGGGCGATCGTTGTCGAGATCGCAGGTCGAACACAGCACTCGCACCGACGGCCCGCCGCGGGCTTTCGGCGTCGGCTCGATCAGCAGCCGCAAACCGACATCGGCGGTGAGGGCGCGGCAGTTCGGCATTCCATCGGCGCCCTCGCTCGCTTTGAAGATGTGCTTGTTGAGGCTGCGCGCGATCTTCGAGCGAAAGGTCCCGAGCTCCTCGCGCAGCTCGCCGACGAGGAAGAGCCCGCGGCGATTGCCCTCGACGTCTTCGTGTTCGTCCCGATAGGCCCGTGCGAACTGGAGCAGGCCGGCAAAGTAGAGGTGGTCGGCGGGCCACTTGAAATCGGGGGGAATGTCGCTGAGGGGTTTGACGATTTTCATTTTCGAGTCGGAGAGCCAGAAGGCGAAGTTGACCGGGCTCTTGACGTCCTCGGAGATCCCCTCCCAGATGTCGGCGAACTTCTCCCGGGCTTTGTCGAACGCTTTCCATCCCACCGCGCCCTTGCTCACCTCGCCTTCGGCCATTGCCTGCAGCTGCGTGAAGGGGGCGGCGCTCATGTGGGCGACGATCACGTCTGCCGAGAGGACCGAGCGCCAGTGATCGCGCCACCCGGTCTCACCGAATCGCTCGAGCCCGGCTTTCTCGTTGGCGTCGAAGTTGACCTTCCATTTCCGCTCGCCGTCGGCGGCCGCCTCGTCCTTTTCCAGGCGGAAGCCCCCGGTGTCGCCGGTGAAGCCGATCGACGGTCCGTCCTCCCCCAGCGAGATCCGCATTCCGTAGGCGAGGTAGCCGTAGCCGTCGTCGTGGCGGATGCTCATCACCGGCTTCAAGCAAAGTTCTGACGGCAGCTCGAACTCGGCCTGCTTGCGCACATCCGCGTCCTCCCCCAGCGCCTGGTAGGTGGAGAGCTCGTCAAAGCTCAGCACCCTGACGGCATCGACCCGCGGCCCCTGCGGCGAGCTCATGTGCGGGGGGTTGAAGAAGTCGAGCCGCCGGGCGACGCTCTCGTTGCCGACGATCAACAGCCGCCGCCCCTCGCCGTAGGCCTTGGGGCCCCGCAGCTCCCCGACCTCGCCTTTCGGCCGCCGCGGCGGTCGCGCGTAGGTCTTGTCCCCGAACCTGATCCGGTAGCCGAGCAGCGAGAGCAGCGGATCGAGGTTGGCGGCGTGGTCGGCGTGGTCGTGGGTGACGACGATCATGTCGATGTCGCTCAGTGAGAAGCCGCAGCGATAGAGGTTGCCGATGAAGTCGGGCCCGGGGTCAATCGCGATTCCGTACGCGCGACCCGGCCGCTCCTTCGTGTTGTGGAGCCGGACGAAATAGCCCCCGCCCAGGGCGCGGAAGGCAGAGGGCCGCGGCACGAAAGGGAAGAACGAGCTGTAGCGGCGCAGGCAGATCAACTCGATCGACGGAGGCTTTTCCGGCCGGTCCATCGAGTAGTCGGCCTCGCGAAGGTGCGAGTCCTCGTCGCGCCTGGCGCGCATCAGGTAGCGGTAGACCTGCGACTGCTTCACGTTGATGCTGTCGGTGTGGGTGAGGAAGGCCCGGATCAGCGCCCGCGCGATCGCCTGGTCCACCAGGGACTCAGGGCTCTTGCCGTCGACGTAGTCCGAGGCGGTCCCCTTGGCGACGGGGCCGGTGCCCAGCCAGCGGAGCTGCAGGTACTCGATCATGCGAATCGTCTGCTCGGCTTCGCCGCGCCCGTAGGGCCATTCGCCGGCGATCTCGGTGTCGCCGGCGACGCGTCCCGACGCCTCGAGCTCACGCAGGGGCTGGCTGCGCTGGCCGTCGGCTAATCCCCTTGCCAGTTCGATCTTGAGCAGGTCGGCGTCGATCAACACATTGGTCGGGTCGAGGCCGGCCGCGATCGAGAGGCAGCGATGGGCGAGCGCGCTCGATTCGGCGTGGGACACGTCGAGCTCGGGATCGATCCCGTCCAGCTGCATGACGAAGATCGTGTGCCCGAGCCGCAGAAGGATCTCGGCCGCCAGCGCCGACAGCTCCGGCTTGACGACGATCTCCTCGGCCGAGCTGACGACGCTGGTCAGCAGGGCTTCGATTTCTTCCTTGCTGAAGTCCGGGTCGTTGCGGATCTCTTTCAGCCTTTCGATCAGCTCGCTGCAGCGGTCGCGAGCTTTCGCGAGTTTCCTCGCCTGCTCTCCCCCGGGGTGCAGGTAGAGGAGCGCGCGCCAGCTTCGGACCAGCCACTTGACGCTGCGCT
This sequence comes from uncultured Solirubrobacterales bacterium, assembly GCA_963702705.1. Lineage (GTDB taxonomy): Bacteria > Actinomycetota > Thermoleophilia > Solirubrobacterales > 70-9 > VRUE01. Next base: position 130,593 of record CAVPDR010000007.1, on the reverse strand, counting down.
TCATGTTGCCGACCTCGTAGAAGCCCTTGCCCTTGCTCATCAGGAGCCGGATGCGCCAGCGCGATTCGCGCAGCCACGGCTCCATGTCCCGTTCCTCGTCCACCAACAGCCCGCGATCCTCCTTTGTACCCGAGCCCGATCGCGGCCGGGTCGAGAAGAGGTGGCGGTCGAGAAGGTCGAGGCGGTCATAGCCGTCGCAGAAGTGACGCAGGGCCAGCGGGTGCGCGTGGTCCGAGCGGTACAGCTCGCCGATGTGGGTCTCGGCAAGCGCGTCCAGGCCGTCGATGAAGACCTGTTCGGAGATCGTGCCCTCGTCGCCTGTGTCCGCCTGGCCCGCGGACTGCAGCGAGCGCCGCTCGACCCGCAACAGCCTCTGCAGCTTGTGGAAGTCCTTGAAGGAGCGGTCGTTGGAGGACCCCGGCTCGAGCCTGTCCATCAGGCCATAGCCGAACGCCCGCCGGTTCAAGGCCAGGAAGGAGAGTCGCCTGGCCAACGCGGTGGCGGGCAGGTTGCGGGTCGGGTCCTCCTCGCCGGGCGCTGCGGCCCGGGCGTCGACCAGCCGCTGCCGTTCGTCGTGGTCCGCGGCGAATATCCAGGGGAAGCTGCGGCAGGTCACGAAGACGAAGGTGTGAAGGACCTCCGCCTCGTGCAGCAGGGTCATCGCCTGGCCGCGGCCCCCCTTGTGCATCGTCATCGCCTCTTTGAACGGCTGGGAGAGGTCGTGCTCGACCCGGTGCAGGCGACAGTGGGCGGCGGTCAGGCAGTCGAGGACGAAGTAAGCCGAGCGGATGTGCTTCGCCTCCGAGCCCCCGAGCTGCGCTTTCAACAGCTTGCCCGAGTAGCGCCGGGTGGCGTCTTCTGCTTCGTCGAGGTCGTCAAGGGGGAACACCTGCCGTATCGCCTCGCGGCGGTGCATCAGGCGGGCCTTCTTGGCCCGCACCCGGCGCTCGACGTGGACGTGCTCGCAGGCGATCGGGTCCCCCTCGATGCACCCTTCCGTCTTATCCAGGTGCTCCTTGAACTGCTCGTTCGTCTTCACCGATGCCCCGGCCGGGTCGCGCTCCCAGTAGAGGCACTTGCCGAGCTGCAGGAAGAACGAGTCCGGGCCTTCCCCGGTGCATTTCGGGTCGATCAGGTACTGGAGGGCCATTTCGCTGGCGCGGTAGAAGCGGTCGATCCGCGAGGCCCAGCCCCAGGCCAGCTCGAGCCCGTCCGGGGGTCGCGGGTGACGCGCCTCATGGCTCCGGTTGTCGCGCTTGGCGGCCAGCCTGTGGTTGAGCTCGGTGGCGAGCCAGAGGATCTCGGGCAGGGTCCTGGTCTGCTTCTTGTCCCCCGGTTTCTGACGCGAACCAAGCGTCTTCAGGACCTCCTGGGCCTTTTCGTAGGAACCAAGCGAGTGGAAGAATTCGGCTTCGACGAACCTGGACAAACGCCCAGGGTCATGCCGCTGTTTCTCTTTGCCCACTTCGCCTCTCCCCCTGCCCCTTCGTTCACGGTTGGGACGATGCGGCCCAACCGGGGAGGGAGAACTTACCAATCAGATATTAGTTAGATATCCAATTGGTACGAATGCGGTACCAAAGAGCACGCGCTGGTGCGATCAGCTCTTTGCCACCTCGAGGCGGATCTCTTTGCCCTTGACCTTCGTGCCGTCGAGGTACTCGACTGCCTGCTCGGCCTTGTCGGGGTCCACCTGGACGAAGGAGAAGCGGTGCAGGACATTGATCTCGTGGATCGCCTCCTCGGGTAGGACGGCGCCCTCGCGCAGTGCCCAGCGCAGGTCCTCCTCGGTGATGCCGCTGCGCTCGCCACGGTTGACGAAGAGCTTCACCGGGCCGCCGTTGGACTGCTTGGCCTTCGGCGCCTCGGTCTTGGGCTCTTCGACCTCGGGCTCGGGCTCGCTCTGCTGCTCGGTTTCGGCCGGCACGGCTGGCTCCGCGACCGGCCTGCTGCGCTCGCGCCGCCGCGGGCGGGGCGCGTGCTCCAGCCGCTCCTCGGGGGTTTCCCACTCGCCGATCGTCGTCTTCACGTCGCGCTCGATGCGGCCGATCTCGTCGCGCTGGGCGGGGGTGACGAAGGTGATCGCGCGGCCGGTGCGGCCGACCCGGCCGGTGCGGCCGATGCGGTGGACGTAGACCTCCGAGGAGGCCGGCACGTCGAAGTTGATCACGTGGGTGACGTGCTCTATGTCAAGCCCGCGGGCGGCGATGTCGGTCGCGACCAGCAGGCGCACGCGGTGGTCCTTGAAGGCGATCATCACGCCGTCGCGCGAGCCCTGGCTCATGTCGCCGTGCAGGGCCTTGACGTCGAGGCCTTTGTTCTTCAGCGTCTTCTCGAGCCGGTCGGCGCCGATCTTGGTGCGGCAGAAGATGATCGCCTGCTCGGGTTCCTCGATCTTCAAGAGGTCGACCAGCTTCGCCGCCTTCTCTTTGGCGCCGACCTCGACGTAGGCCTGGGCGATCGCGTCGACCGTCAGCGTTTTCGGCGTGATGCTGATCGTCGTCGGGTCATACATATAGCTCTCGGCGAGCCGTTTGACCGGCGGCGGCATCGTCGCCGAGAAGAGCGCCGTCTGGCGCCCGCTCGGGCACATGCGGAGGATCTTCTCGACGTCCTCGATGAAGCCGAGGTCGAGCATCTCGTCGGCCTCGTCGAGGACGACGTAGCGGGCCGCGGTGAGGACCAACGAGCGGCGGCTCATCAAGTCCATCATGCGGCCGACGGTGGCGACGACGACGTGGGCGCCGGAGCGCAGCTGCGCCTGCTGGGATTTGATCGGGGCGCCGCCGAAGACGGCGACGATCTCGACGTCGAGGTGCTCGGCGTAGGAGCGCAGCGCCTGGGTCACCTGGATGCAGAGCTCGCGGGTCGGCGTCAGCACGACCGCCTGCACCTCGTCGTTGTCGGGATCGAGGTACTGCAGCAGCGGCAGGCCGAAGGCCGCCGTCTTGCCGGTGCCGGTCTGGGCCTGGCCGATCACGTCGTGACCGCCGAGCAGCTCGGGGATCGCCTGATCCTGGATCGGCGTCGGGTCCTCGAAGCCGAGCTCGTCGAGCGCCTGCTGGATCTGCGGCGAGAGACCGAGGTCCTTGAAGGAGATCACCGGCTGTGCCCTTCCGACTTTGACCACACCAGGGGGTGGTGAATATCGAATGCGCGACTCATCCGGACGGGTCCAGCAGGAGCTTGCCGCTGCTGCGGCGGGCGATCAGGTCTTCATGGGCGCGGGCGGCTTCGGAGAGCGGGTAGACGCCGCCGACCGTTACCTCGAGCTCGCCGGCAGCGACGCTGCGGACCAGCTCGCCGATCATCGGCACGGCGAGGTCCTGGCGCGCCAGCAGGTGCACGAGCCAGAAGCCGATCACCGACTTCGAGCCGCGCAGCAGCGCCGCCGTGGAGACATCGCGCTGCTCACGCGAGGCGATGCCGAAGACGACCATGCGGCCGAGCGGGGCGAGGATGCCGAGCTCCTGGTCGAAGGCCTCGCCGCCGCTCATGTGGAGGACCGCGTCGACGCGCTCGCCGCCGTTGGCCTCGCGGATCGCTTCGCCGAGGTTCTCGGCGCGCGAGTCGACCGTGGCATCGGCGCCGAGCCGCTCGACCAGAGCCCGCTTCTCCTCGCTGGAGGCGAGGCCGATCACCTTGGCGCCGGCGCTCTTGCCGAGCTGCACCGCCATGCTGCCGGTGCCGCCGGCGGCGGCCTCGACCACCAGGGTCTCCCCCGGCTGGATCTGCGCGCAGCGCTGGACCAGCGCCATCGCGGTCAGGCCCTGCAGCAGCATCGCCGCCGCCTGATCGTCGTCGACCTCGTCGGGCAACGGGACCAGCAGCGCCTCGGGCACGGCGACCTTCTCGGCGTAACCGCCGCTGCCCAGCAGCGCCGCAACCCGACGCCCGTCGGGCGTGCGCCCACTGACCTCAGCCCCAGGAATCAGCGGCAGCGACTGTTCAGCCAGATAGTCATTCCGAGTCGCATGCGTGTCAGCAAAGTTGATCCCACTGCGCGCAACGTCGACCACGACCATCCCGTCACCGGCCACCGGATCGTCAACCTCAACCATCTGAAGCTTCTCAGGCCCGCCAAACTCCTCAATCTGAATCGCCTTCACGGCGGAGAACCATAGTCGGCCGGGGATCACGGGCCAGGGGCGCCTCGAACCTGCACCCGGGGGTGCTCTCCTGGGTGCCTCGCGAAGCGGCCCCCGGCAAGGTGATTATCAGCCGCGAAGCGGCTCCATCTTCGTGAGCGGAGCCGCAGGCGAAGCGAACATAGGCACCCAGGAGAGCGCCCCCGGGTGCAGGCGGAGCGAACATAGGCACCCACCAGACCGCCCCCGGCCCCCGATACCCTGCTCGCCCATGTCCCTCACCGTAGTCGGCTCAATCGCATTCGACAGCGTCAAGACCCCCTTCGGGGAGCGCGACCGCATGCTAGGCGGCGCCGCCGTCCACTTCTCCCTGGCCGCCAGCTTCTTCACCGAGGTACGCCCGGTCGGCCCCGTAGGCGATGACTTCGGTGCCGCCGAGTTCGAGGTGCTGGAGCGCCGCGGCGTGCTCACCGACGACATCGAGCGGGTCGCCGGCGGCGAGTCCTTCTTCTGGCGCGGCCGCTACGAGTACGACCTCAACGTCGCCCACACCGAGGACACCCAGCTCGGCGTCTTCGGCGAGTTCGAGCCGAAGCTCTCCCCCGCCTCTCAGGACGCCGACATGCTCTTCCTCGCCAACATCCAGCCGGACCTGCAGCGCCAGGTCCGCGCCCAGTGCGGCTCGGCCCACTTCTCCGCCCTGGACTCGATGAACCTCTGGATCGAAACCGCCAGGGACTCGCTGCTGGCGGCGATCGGTGAGGTCGACTGCGTGATCCTCAACGATGCCGAGATCCGCCAGCTGACCGGCGAGAGCAACCTCGCCCGCGCCGCCCGCGCGGTGATGGCCCACGGACCGCACGCCGTGGTCGCCAAGCAGGGCGAGTACGGCGCCGCCCTCTTCACCGAGGACAGCTTCTTCGCCCTGCCGGGCTACCCGCTCGAGGACGTGCGCGACCCGACCGGCGCCGGCGACAGCTTCGCCGGCGGCTTCATCGGCTACCTCGACGGCCACGACGGCGAGATCGACCAGGCCTGCCTGCGCCGGGCGATGGGCTACGGCACCGTCCTCGCCTCCTTCAACGTCGAGCAGTTCGGCACCGAGCGGGTCTCCGCGCTGAGCCGCGAGGAGATCGACGAGCGCTTCGCGGCACTGCACGCGATGACCAGCTTCGAGCCGCTGCCGGCCCCCGCCGAGTAGCCCTCCCGTTCTCCACCGCGCAACAGACCGCGGAAACCGAACTGCGATACTTGGCACTCCAGCCAAACAGCTTGAGGAGGGGTGATGGCCACCGAGCAGCAGATCAGAAACGCAGCCGCCGACGGGGGAGCCGCCACCGGCTCCGAGTCACTCACGGTTACTGACAACCGCACCGGCAAGACGTACGAGCTGCCGATCACCGACGGCACCGTGCGGGCGATGGACCTGAGGCAGATCAAGGTCGACCCCGACGAATTCGGGACGATGGCTTACGACCCGGCCTTCACCAACACGGCTGCCTGCCGCTCGGCGATCACCTACATCGACGGCGACGCCGGCGTCCTCGAACACCGCGGCTACTCGATCGAGCAGCTCTGCGAGAAATCGACCTTCCTCGAGGTCGCCTACCTGTTGATCTTCGGTGAGCTGCCGACCGGGCCGCAGCTCGACCGCTGGGTCTTCGACATCACCCACCACACCTTCGTCCACGAGGACCTGAAGCAGTTCTTCGAGGGCTTCCGCTACGACGCCCACCCGATGGGGATGCTGCTCGCCGGCGTCGGCGCGCTCTCGACCTTCTACCCCGACGCGAAGCAGATCGACGACCCCGAAGAGCGCTACATGGCGGCGGTGCGGCTGATCGCCAAGGTGCCGACCCTGGCCGCCTTCTCCTACCGCCACAACATGGGGCTGCCCTACGTCTACCCCGACAACGACCTCAACTTCGCCGAGAACTTCCTCTCGATGATGTTCAAGAAGACCGAAGCCAAGCACGTGCCGAAGAAGAGCCTCTCGAAGGCGCTCGACGTGCTCTTCATCCTCCACGCCGACCACGAACAGAACTGCTCGACCAGCGCCGTGCGCGGCGTCGGCTCCTCCGACGTCGACCCCTACTCGGCGGTCGCGGCCGGTGTCGCGGCGCTCTATGGCCCGCTGCACGGCGGCGCCAACGAGGCGGTGTTGCGAATGCTGCGCGAGATCGACTCGGTCGACAACATCCCCGGCTTCCTCGAGAAGGTGAAGGCGCGCGAGGCGAAGCTGATGGGCTTCGGCCACCGCGTCTACAAGAACTACGACCCGCGCGCCCGGATCATCCAGCAGCACATGGACGAGATCTTCGAGGCGACCGAGTACAACCCGCTGATCGAGATCGCCCAGGAGCTGGAGAAGCGCGCCCTCGACGACGAGTACTTCACTTCGCGCAAGCTCTACCCCAACGTCGACTTCTACTCGGGGATCATCTACGAGGCGCTCGGCGTCCCCAACGAGATGTTCACGGTGATCTTCGCCCTCCCCCGCACGGCCGGCTGGGTCGCGCAGTGGATGGAGATGAACGACGACCCCGAGCAGAAGATCTCGCGGCCGCGGCAGATCTATACCGGCGAGCGGGAGCGCGACTACCTCGCGATCGAGGACCGCGAGGGGCCGGAAAAGATCGTCGGGCCGCCGGCACGGCGGCCAAAGCGGCCGAGGCGCGGGGCGTAGCGGCTGAGACTTGGCCGGGTGGGCGGTCGGGGTGCGTCCCCGGTCGCTGGGTTTTTCGCCGTGCGCGCTGCCTCTCTCGTTGAGTGGGCTGTGCGAAAAACATGACGCCGCGCCCGGGGACGCACCCCGACCGCCCCTCTCCGATTTCATACGCTGCGGACCTTGTCTCGTTGGAAGCTGACCGTGCGGCACGGGTCCGATGTGGATCACCTCGGGTTCGATGACCTTGGAGAGGCCGTGGCCGCTATGCGGGCTCGGGCGTTGGAGATTCGGGCGGAGGGGCCGGTGAAGGGTGTTTCCTCGTTGCGGGACTTCGGGCCGGAGGAGCAGGTTCATGCGCGGTTGCAGCTGAGCGGCAAGGGCTGGCTGCGCAAGCCGGTCGCCGGGATCGACGTGCGGGGGGACGGGACCTTCATGCCGTTCCGGGGGAGCGTCCGGCGCGAAGAGCTCGACCCGACTCATCACGAGACGCCGTTCGACCTGGTGCGCGAGACTCTGGAATAGAGATCTGGCGACTTTTCCGTCATACACGGATAACTCGCCAAAGCCCCGGCTATGAACGAGACTGAGACCGAGATCCCGAAGGGCAGCTACGCGGCTGGACGGCGGGTGAAGCTGCCCGCTGGCGGGGAGGCGCCCTACACGGTCTTCATCAACGGAGTCGAGCAGCGCGAGGGTGCTGACTACCGCGTCGCCTCGGGCGAGATCGTCTTCTCCCGCCAGATCGTCAAGGAGAAGGTCGGAACCGGGCGCTGGCTGGCGATGTACCTGGGGCTCTTCGGCACCTACCGCAAGAACGAGACGATCGACCTCCAGTTCCGGCGCGGCGGCAAGGTCGAGTTGACCTCCGACCTGCCGGTCGTGCCCGACTGACCCGGCGTATCCTGCCCCGATGGAGATCGGCTTCCTCATGCTCGCCGACCACAGCGAGGCCGTCAACGGCAAGCTCTACATGGTCGGCGGCGGCTGGAACGTCCTGCGCCTGCCCGAGCTGCCCCACGAGTGGGGCTTCCACATCGCCCTCGGCCTCGATGTCGCCTGGGACGAGACCAACCAGCCCCACAACCTCCGGGTCGACATCCACGACCCCGACGGCGTCGAGCTCAGCGAGGGTCTCTCGGCCGATTTCGAGACCGGCCGCCCGCCGGGTATGCCCGCCGGTCAGGACCAGCGCCTGGTGATGTCGATCGGCACCACGGCAACCTTCACCACATCCGGTCCCCACGCCGCCGTCGTCCAGGTCAACGGCGAGGAGCTCGGCCGCGCCCGCTTCTACCTGACCGAAGCGCCGCAGGAGCCTCCCGCGGCGAGCATGTAGCGCCGTGTCCGCCGCTACTTGAAGATGTAGAGCAGGGCGAAGGCGACGATCACCCAGGCGGCACCGCCGGCGACCATGCCGCGGTCTTTTGAGACCATCGCGGCGATCGAGCGATCGTCGGCGCGGTCGTAGATCAGGTACAGATAGCGGAAGATGACGTAGACCACGGGCGGGATCGTCCACATCATCTTGCTGCCGATGATCGGCGAGTTGACGGCGTAGATCGAGTAGCTGATCACGGTGCCGGTGGTGACCATCGCGACCATCTGATCGAGGAACGGCAGCGAGTAGTGCTCCAGGACCGGGCGGCTGCTGGTGCCTTCGTGCAACTCGGAGACGGCCTCCTGGCGGCGCTTGGTGAAGCCGAGGAAGAGCGCCAGCATGCCGGTGCAGAGCAGTAGCCATTCGGAGGCGTGAGCGTCGACGGCGACCGCGCCGGCGGCGACGCGGAGGATGAAGACCGTCGCCAGGGTCATCACGTCGATGATCACGACCTGCTTCAGCCAGAGGCTGTAGGAGAGTTGGATGATCCCGTAGCCGATCACCATCAGGCCGACTTCCCAGTTGACCGTGGCGAAGGCGAGGGCGACAGCGACGATCGCCAGCAGCGGCGCGATCGCCTTTGCCGCGCCCTCGGAGAGCTCGCCCGCGGCCAGCGGCCGGAAGCGCTTCTTCGGGTGCTTACGGTCGAGCTCGACGTCGACCAGGTCGTTGACGTAGTAGCCGGCGCTGGAGACGAGGCAGAAGGCGGCGAACGTCAGCGTCGCCTCGAGCACCTCGTGGGACTGGTTGAACTTGCCCGAGAAGAGCAGCCCGGCGAAGACGAAGAAGTTCTTGATCCACTCCTGCGGGCGTCCCGTCTTGATCGCCGCCCGCAGCGGCGATCGCCTCGGCACGACGGGTTCGTCCATCGAGGGCTCCGTCTGTGCGGCAGCGGCCGGGACCGTCGGCTGTTCAGAAGTGATGGTTTCCATGCGGGCAAGGCCGGGCGGCGGGCGAAACCCGCCCGGCAAGGGAGATTCAGTCGCGACAGGGTACCGCTGAGCGCTGTCGGCACCCCGCAGTGGACTTTGACCCACCCCCAGTGGGGTCAAAGTCCACTGCGCCGAGACTACGGGTCGATGAGAACGCCTGGATTGAGCACCCCGGCCGGATCCAGCTCGGCCTTTGCCGCTCGCAGGGCGGCTGCAAACGCGGGTGGGCGCTGGCGGTCGTACCAGGGGCGGTGATCGCGACCGACCGCGTGGTGGTGGGTGATCGTGCCGCCCCCTTCGATCACGGCCTCCGCGGCGGCGGCCTTGATCTCGTCCCATTGCTCGACCTCGCCGCCACGGATCGCCGGCGCGATCACGGTGAAGTAGGGCGCCGGGCCGTCTGGGTAGACGTGGGTGAAGCGGCAGCTGACCCGCGGCGCGCCCGCTCCCTCGGCGGGGGCGCCGCAGACCTCGGCGACCTTTGCCCGCACCGCCGCCATCGTGGTGGCGTGGAAGTCCTCGAAGCGATCCCAGGTGATCGCCGTCTCGAAGGTCTCGCTGAGGACGCCGCAGGCGACGAACGTGTCGCGCAAATAAGGCGCCAGCAGAAAAGCCCCCCGCCAGGCCCCAACCGCGTCCCCGGAACCGGAGCCGACGGGCCTCAAACGTCCACTATTTGGACGTTTGAGGCCCGTCGGCGGGGAGTTGGGGGTGCCGCCGTGGGATTGGGCTATGTCGAGGGCCAGGCGCATCGGTTCGTCGACCGGCAGGTGCGGGGACTCGAAGCCGAGCACCAGTAGGTTCTTCTCGCCCGAGCCGGCGCCGGTCGTCCCCGCCTCCATCGCGTCGAGCAGGCGGCAGTTCGCCGGGTTCAGGCCCGACTGCGAGATCTCGCGCACCGCCCCCACCGCGGCGAGGAAGTCGGCGAACTCGACGCCGCAGGAGGACTTGAACTGGGGACGCGGGCGGACCCGAACCCAGGCATCGGCGATCACACCGAGAATCCCCTCGGAGCCGATCAGGGCCCGGTCGGGCGAGGGTCCGGCGCCGGAGCCGGGCAGCCGCCGGCTCTCCCAGGTCCCGCGCGGCGTGATCGCCCGCACCGACTCGACCAGGTCGTCGATGTGCGTGTAGAGCGTCGCGAAGTGCCCCCCGGCCCGGGTGGCGACCCAGCCGCCCAGCGTCGCGTACTCGAACGACTGCGGAAAGTGCCGCAGCGTCAACCCGTGCTCGCGCAGCTGGTCCTCCAGCCCAGGCCCGGTCGCCCCAGCCTGGATCCGCGCCGCCAGCGACTCCGCATCGACCTCCAGCACCCGATCCAGCCGGCGCAGATCGAGCGAAACCACCGGCCGCTCCCCAAGCCGGGCCTCCACCCCGCCGACCACACTCGTCCCGCCCCCGAACGGCACCACGGCCGCCCCCTCGGCCTCGGCCCAGGAGAGCACCGTCTCGATCTCCGACTCGTCGCGGGGAAAAGCAACGAGATCCGGTGGATTCTCGAATTCCCCCCGAAACCCCCGGACCACATCTCTATACGCCTTGCCCAATGCATGAGCAACCCGCTCATAGTGATCGTCGCTGAACAGATCCCCAAACGCACCGGGAACCTTCAGCCGCGGCCCGCGCAACACCACCTCATCGAGCGGAACCGGCGCCTCGGGCTCCCCCCCGAACCCAAACCGCTCCCGAATCCCGGCAGCAGCCTGCCGAAGCTCCTCCTCGGAAGGAACCTGGTCCTCGTAGCCCCAACCCCAGTGCTTGAGCCTCTTCTCGTCACTCATCTAACAAGTAGCCTCCCGCATCCGTGCAGGCCGACGCTTTTGCGATCCAGAAGATCTTCGATACGCCGATCCAGTATCGCGTCCCCCTCTACCAGCGTCCATACGTGTGGGAGCGCGATGTCGAGGATCCGAGTGAGGATCGGCTGACCCCCTTCTGGGAGGACGTTCGCGAAACAGTCGCTCGCTATATCGCCCGCGAAGAACTGCTCGAAAAGGGCGTGCCCGAGCGAGAGCTCACCGCGTTCACCGACCACTTCTTCGGCGCTGTTGTCCTCGGCAAACTTGATAGGTCCTTCGGGGGAATACCCCATCAGGAAGTGATCGATGGTCAGCAGCGCTTCACCACGGCACAGCTGTTGATCGCCGCCGCGCACAGGCTTGCCGAGGCGCTGGGATTCACCACCACGGCCGAGGCGCTCCGTGATCTCTATCTAAATCCGGATAAGCACGAGCCAAAGCCGCACGAGCAGCCAAAGCTCTGGCCGACGAACGCCAACCGCGCTGCCTACGAGGCGACGATGCGAGCCGACGGCCCGTGCGAGATTCCAGACGACCCGAACAACCGCATTCAAGAGGCCTATGCCTATTTCAATGAGGCCCTTTCCGAGTGGATCGAGGAAACCGGTCCAGATGATCGCGAGCGCCAAATTAGGGCCCTCAACCGTGTCCTTCGAGGGCATCTCAAGTTCGTCGTGATCGAGCTCGAGGAGGGAGACAACGCACAGGAGATCTTCGAGTCGCTGAACGCACAGGGCACGCCGCTCCTGGCGATCGACCTCGTCAAGAACCACGTCTTCCGGCGCGCCGCCGATGCGAAAATCGACCTCGGCCAGCTCGACGAGCAGGTCTGGCGCGAGCTCGACGCCAAGTGGTGGCGCGAGGAGCAGCGCCAGGGCAGGTTCAAACGACCCCGTGCCGAGCTCTTCCTCTTGCACTGGCTGACCATGCGTAACCGCAGCGAAGTCCCGGCCCAAGGTCTATTCGTCGAGTTCCAGCGCTTGGTCAACCCCGACGCGGTGCCGAACAGCGGAATTCGCGAGTTCGTCGAACGGTTCATCTCCGATGCCCAGCTCTACCGCAGCTTCGACGATCTGCCCAAAGGCACGATCCCACGCCGCTTCTTCGATCGGCTCGAGCTCCTCGACACCACCACGCTCTACCCGATCGCCCTGCGGCTGTTCATCGCCGAGCGCGAGGGGGAGCTCGATCAAGCGGGACGCGATCGAGCGCTTCGGGCACTCGAAAGTTGGGTCGTCCAACGCATGATTTGCGACTACACCCCCAAGAACTACAACCGGGTCGTGGTCGACATGCTCAAGCGAATCGAGGCTACCGACCAGGCCCCGGATGTGCCGGTGATCGAGTTTCTGCGGGCCGCAAGCGTCGATACCGAGCTCTGGCCAAATGATGCCCAAGTCATGCACGCGCTAGTCGAGCAACCTCTCTACAACCGAATCAAGCCTGTGCGACGGGTGAAACTACTGCTCGAAGCATGTGAGCTGGAGCGACGGATGGAGAGCGGTGGGTACGCGGAGATCGACGAACAGGAAGCACCCCAGCTGGAAATGTCGCTAACGGTCGAGCACTTGATGCCTAGGTCATGGATGGAGAACTGGGCTCTGCCGAAAGGGTTGTCGCTGGAAGAACACGACAATATGGCTGCCGAGCGGGAAACCTACATCCACAAGCTCGGCAATCTGAGCCTGGTGACGAAGCGGCTCAATCCCTCAGTCGGGAACTCCTCCTGGGACAAGAAGCGAACTGCACTGGACGACCACTCGATCCTCCACTTGAACCGCGATCTGGTGCGAGACGGTCTTGACTACTGGGGAGAGGGGCGAATAGAGCAGCGAGGAGCTGCCCTGGCCAAGCTAATCGTCGGACATTGGCCAGGCCCAGACGCCTTTACCGACTGAGGCAAGGTACGCCTACCAGTGCACACCTTTCATAAGGTGTGCAAACGCAACCGCCTCGGTGGAAGGAGCCTTGTCAGGAGCCTCCTCCCCCTTCCCCTTGGCCGCCTGCGACTCAGGGAACAGCCTGTAGGCCTGGTTCAAGATCCGGTCGCTGACCGTAGGCGCCACCGCGTAGAGCAGCTCGCCGAAGGTCCCCAGTCGCGTCGCCACCTTCTTCGGCTGGTGGATCATCGCGCCGGCGATCATCTCCGCCGCCTCCTCCGGTGAGATCGCCGGGAAGACGTCGTACATCCGCGTCGGCGCGATCATCGGCGTGCGCACCAGCGGCATGTGGATCGTCGTCAGGTGGACGCCGTCGTCGACGACCTCGGAGGCGATCACCCGGCTGAAGGCGTCGAGCGCGGCCTTCGAGCCGACGTAGGCCGAGAAGCGCGGCGGGTTGGTCTGGGTGCCGATCGAGCTGATGTTGATGATGTGGCCCGACTTGCGCGCCCGCATCGAGGGCAGCAGGGCCAGGATCAGCCGCACCGCGCCGAGGTAGTTGAGCTGGATCGTCCGCTCGTAGTCGTGGAAGCGGTCGTAGGCGAGGCCGATCGAGCGGCGGATCGAGCGGCCGGCGTTGTTGACGAGGATGTCGACCTGCCCGTGGTAGGCGAGCACCTCCTCGGCCATCCGCTCGATGTCCTCGATGTCGGCCATGTCGCAGCGGTGGATGTGGGCGACGCCGCCGGAGGACTCGATCTCCCGCTTCGTCTCCTCCAGCTTCTCGACCGAGCGCGCGACCAGCAGCACGGTGGCGCCGGCGTCCGCCGCCTTGACCGCCGCCGCCTTGCCGATCCCCGACGAGGCACCGGTGATCAGCACCACCTTGCCGCGCACCGCAGCGCTCAGCGTGCGGTCCTTGAAGAGGTCGGGGTCGAGGGTGCGCTCCCAGTAGTCCCAGACCCGGTCGGCATAGGACTCCAGCGGCGGCACCGAGATCCCGGAGCCCTTCAGCGCCGCCTGCGTGTTGGTCGAGTCGAAGCGGGTCGGGTAGTTGACGTAGTTGAGGACGCCCGCGGGGATGCCGAGCCGGCCCAGGCCTCCTTTGACCACACGCTTCGCCGGCGGGAAGAAGCGCAGCCCCGTCCGCACCAGCGAGGTCGCCGGGTCGGTCACGTCGGAGTCGAGCCGCAGCGCCGCCTGCGGCGCATCGGCGGCGCGGGCGAAGAGGTTGACCACCTCGCCGGCGCTCTTCGGCGCCGGGTCGGTGAGCGAGAACGCCTTGCCGTCGAGGTCGGGCTGGTGGGCGATGTGATCGATCGCGTCGGCGACGAAGTCGACCGGGACGATGTTGATCTCGCCGCCTTCGATGCCGACCGTCGGCAGCCAGCTCGGCAGCACCCGCCGCGCCTGCTGCAGCAGCTTGAAGAAGTAGTACGGCCCGTCGACCTTGTCGATCTCGCCCGTGCGCGAGTCGCCGACCACGATCCCCGGCCGGTAGACCCGCCAGGGCCGGCGGCACTCCTCGCGCACGACCCGCTCGGACTCGTGCTTGGTGCGGAAGTAAGGATGGACGTCGAGTTTCTCCGCCTCCTCGAACATGTCCTCGCGCCATTCGCCTTTGTAGAGACCGGCCGCGGCGATCGAGCTGACCTGGTGAAAACAGCCCGCCTCGATCGCGCCGGCAAGTTCGACCGCGTGCCGAGTGCCCTCGACGTTGGCGACCTCCTGCGCTTCGGCGCCCGCGGTCATGTCGTAGATCGCGGCCAGGTGGAAGAAGTGATCGACGTCGCCGCGCAGGGTGAGCAGGTCCTCCTCGGAGACGCCCAGCCCGGGCTGGGCGAGGTTGCCGTCGATCGGCACGACCCGCGCCCCGTCCGGCCCGAAGGAGGTGCGCAACTCCTCCAGGCGGCCGCGCGAACCGGCGCGAACCAGGGCGTAGATCGTGCCCTCGCGCTTGAGCAGCCGCTGAACCAGGTTTCGGCCGATGAATCCAGTGGCCCCGGTGACGAAGTAGTTCATCGCCTCAGCCTAGCGCCCCCCTCTGGCTCCGCCCTTTCTTGACGCCCATATTTCGTGCCACCGAACAGGGGAGGGCGGACGGCCTGGGTTTCATAGACTGGGGAGAAGAAATGGCGGAGACGGCGACCGTGCAGATTGCGATGCCCGAAATGGGCGAGTCGGTCACCGAGGGGATCGTGCTCGAGTGGCACGTTGCCGAGGGCGACTTCGTCAGCGAGGGGGACACTGTGGTCGAGGTGTCTACCGACAAGGTCGATGCCGAGGTGCCGGCGCCTGCGGATGGCGTCATTACGAAACTGCTGGTTGCCGTCGACGACGAGGTGCCGGTCGGCTCTCCTTTGGCCGAGATGGAACCTGGTGAGGGTTCGAACGGGTCGGCTGCGGGGCCCGCCGCGACCTCGGAGGGGCCTGCGGGCGGGGGCGGGGCCTCCGTTCTCGGCCCCTCCGAGTCCGCGCCACCCGCAGGTGAGGCGTCCGCGTCCCGGGGCTCCAACGGGGGCGACGGAGTTCGGGCGACACCTGTTGCCAGGCGGATAGCTGAAGCCAATGGCGTCGACCTTGGCTCGGTTAGCGGTTCGGGACCGGGGGCTAAGGTGACCAAGGAGGATGTGCTGGCCGCTGGTAATGGGGCGGGACCGGCCGCTGTTGGTGAGGAGAAGGCGCTGCGAGGGCCGGCGGCGACTTTGGCTCAGTTGATGGATGAGAGCCGGGAGGTTCCTACTGCCACCTCGTTCCGGACCGTTGCCGTGGACACGCTCGATGCCAAGCGGAAGGCGCTCAATGCGCTGCTCAAAGAGCGGGGGATGAAGGTCTCCTTCACTCACTTGGTCGCTTGGGCGATCGTTCAGGCTGCGAAGGAGCATCCGGTTATGACTCGGGTCTTCGAGCGGCGGGACGGGAAGCCGTTTGCGCTCGAGAACGGGCCGGTCAACCTTGGGATCGCCGTTGATGTCGAGCGCAAGGACGGGTCGCACAGCCTGATGGTGCCGGCGATCAAGGGCTCCGAGGGGCTCGACTTCGCCGCCTTCCACAGCTACTACGAGGAGCTGATCACCAAGACGCGGGAGAGCAAGCTCACCGCCGACGATTTCCAGGGCACCAACATCTCGCTGACCAACCCGGGTGGGATCGGCACCGTCGCCTCGGTGCCCCGCCTGATGAGTGGGCAGAGCGCGATCATCGCCACCGGCGCGATCGCCTACCCGCCGGAGTGGGCCCACGCCTCGCCCGAGCGCCTGCGCCAGCTCGGCGTCTCGAAGACGATGACGCTGACCTCGACCTACGACCACCGGGTGATCCAGGGCGCCGAGTCGGGCGCCTTCCTGCGCAGCATCGAGCTGCTGCTGCAGGGCGAAGGCGACTTCTACGAGAGCGTCGCCACCGACCTCGGCCTCGACCCGGCCACCGATCTCCTCCGCCCACCCGGCCTCCGCCTCGGCACCGCCACTCGGCGCCCCTACCCCGGCGACGACCGAGCACACCGTCACCACCACCCAACCCGACGAGGAGCTGCTGCAGGCGGTGCAGGCCGCCACCTCGCTGCTCAAGGGCTATCGCACCCACGGCCACCTGGCGGCCCGGCTCGACCCGCTCGGCCGCGAACCCAAGGGCGACCCGGCGATCCAGCCCGAGCGGCTCAACCTGACGCCGGAGCTGATGGCGCGGGTGCCGGCCTCGATCCTGCGCATCGGCGTCCCCGGCGAGACCCTGCTCGAGGCGCTGCCGCGGATGCGCGAGGCCTACTGCGGCACGATCGCCTACCAGTTCGAGCACCTCTCCTCGCACCAGCAGCGCACCTGGCTGCGCGAGATGGTCGAGACCGGCGCCCACCGCCAGCCGCTCGCCGACGACGAGAAACGGCGCCTGCTGATGCGGCTGATCGATGTCTTCCAGTTCGAGCGCTTCATCGAGAAGGCCTACCTGGGCCAGAAGATCTTCACGATCGAGGGCCTCGACGCGGTCGTACCGATGCTCGACGAGCTCGTCACCCTGGCCCACCGCAGCGGCGCCGAGGAGGTCGTCTTCGGCATGGCCCACCGCGGCCGCCTCGCCGTCCTCGCCCACAACCTCGGCCGCTCGGTCGAGTCGATCCTGGCCGAGTTCGAGGGCTCCAAGCAGATCGACGCGGTCAAGGCCGTCGCGGCGATCCCGCACGGCGGCACCGGCGACGTCAAGTACCACTACGGCCACCAGGGCATCTACGAGACCAGCGAGGGCGAGAAGATCGCCGTCCGCCTCTACCCCAACCCGAGCCACCTCGAGTTCGTCAACCCGGTGGTCGAGGGGGCGACGCGCTTGATCCAGTCCGACTTCGAGGGCGCCGAGATCGAGCATCAGTCGAAGCGCGCGGTGCCGGTGCTGCTGCACGGCGACGCCGCCTTCCCCGGCCAGGGCGTGGTGGCCGAGACGCTCAACCTGCAGTCCTTGAAGGGCTACACGACCGGCGGCACGATCCACGTGATCCAGAACAACCAGGTCGGCTTCACCACCGACCCCGAGGACGCCCGCTCCACTCCCTACGCCGCCGACATGGCGAAGGGCTTCAACGTGCCGATCGTCCACGTCAACGCCGACGACGTCGAGGCCTGCTCGGCCGCGGTGCGGCTGGCGATGGCCTACCGCGAGCGCTGGGGCCGCGACATCGTCATCGACGTGATCGGCTACCGACGCTACGGCCACAACGAGACCGACGAGCCCGCCTACACCCAGCCCCAGATCGCGGCCAAGATCAAGGCCCACCCGCCGGTTTCCGAGATCTACGCCGAGAAGCTGGTCGAGGCGGGGACGATCGCCCGCGAGGAAGTCGAGGCCGCCGCCAAAGAACGCCACGACGAGATGTCGGCCTCGCTCAAGGAGTTGCGCCACAAGATGGAGCTGGGCGACTACGAGGACCCGACGGTGACCACGACCAGCACCGGCGAGCTCGACCGCAGCGCCAGCCCGCCGGTGGATACCGCGGTGCCGATCGAGAAGCTGCGCGAGCTGAACCAGGCGCTGATCGAGGTCCCGGAGAGCTTCACGATCCACCGCAAGCTGCGCAAACCGTTGAGCAAGCGGCTCGACACGCTGGAGAACGGCGGGATCGAATTCGGCCACGCCGAGGCGCTCGCCTTCGCCTCGCTGCTGACCGAGGGCGTCCACATCCGCCTC
This sequence comes from uncultured Solirubrobacterales bacterium, assembly GCA_963702705.1. Classification (GTDB taxonomy): domain Bacteria; phylum Actinomycetota; class Thermoleophilia; order Solirubrobacterales; family 70-9; genus VRUE01. The sequence goes on along the minus strand of CAVPDR010000007.1, from coordinate 112,676 downwards.
ACCGGCCAGGACTCCGAGCGCGGCACCTTCTCCCACCGCCACCTCGTCCTCCACGACGAGAACACCGGCCTCGAGTACACCCCGATGCAGAACCTCGACGACGCCAGCGCCCCCTTCGAGCTCTACAACAGCCCGCTCTCAGAGGCCGCCTGCCTCGGCTACGAGTACGGCTACTCGGCGGCGATGCCGAACGCGCTGGTGCTCTGGGAGGCCCAGTACGGCGACTTCGCCAATGCCGGCCAGGTGATCATCGACAGCTTCATCGTCTCCGGCGAGGCCAAGTGGGGGCAGACCAGCCGCCTCACCCTGCTGCTGCCGCACGGCTACGAGGGCTCGGGGCCGGAGCACTCGAGCGCCCGGATCGAGCGCTTCCTCGCCCTCGCCGCCGAGGGCAACATCCGCATCGCCAACCCGACCACCGCGGCCCAGTACTTCCACCTGCTGCGCCGCCAGGCATTGATCCGCAAGCCGCGGCCGCTGGTCGTCTTCACCCCCAAGGGCCTGCTGCGACTCGATCGCGCCGCGGCCACCCCGCAACAGCTGACCGAGGAACACTTCCACTTCATCCTCGACGACCCGAGCGCGGCCGAGCGGCGCGAGAAGGTCGAGCGGCTCGTCCTCTGCACCGGCAAGGTCTACTTCGACATGGACGCCAGCGAGCGGCGCGAGAAGGCGGAGAACGTCGCGATCGCCCGGGTCGAGCTGCTCTACCCCTTCGCCAAGCAGCAGCTGACCGAGCTGATCGCCTCCTACCCGAACCTGAAGGAGATCACCTGGGTGCAGGAGGAGCCGCGCAACATGGGCTGCTGGAAGGTGATGTCGCGCCGCCTGCCCGACCTCCTTCCCGAGGGTGTGGAGCTCGGCTACATCGGCCGCCCGATCCGCGCCAGCCCCGGCGAGGGTTACTCGGTGGCACACGCCAGGGAGCAGGAGCGGATCGTGCTCACTGCTCTCACTCCTGGCGCGTAGGCGCCTCGCCAGCCGCCCAGTCCTGGCTATCGTCCAGCTATGAGCGCTTTGCGAAAGCCGGTCCCCGGGCCGATGTTCAAGTGGGTCAAGTGGCTTTCGTGGGTTGAGCTGGGGATCTTCAGCCTGTTGATCGTCTTTTGGCTGATACCCGGGTTCGATACAGAGACGATGGTGTTCGGCTGGGCGCACGGGCTTGGTTTCGTCGCCCTCTGCATCGCCATCTGGGTTGCCTGCGGCAAGCGCCAGGCGCCCTACACGCTGCTTGCGGCAACGCTCACACCAGTTGGACCAGTCGGCAGCGTTATCGGCATTGAGCTGATCGAACGCAGGGGCTGGGGCATTGCGGATTCTCCGCAAAGAGTTGCGGAATCGCCGTAGATACGCTCAGGCAGGCTTGACCCAAAGCAGTCAACGCGGTATAGGTAGAGACTGACTGTTCCTCTGAGCAGTCCCGTTTAGGGGAACGGCCGCGTCGGCATCCCTCCCTGGCTACCGACGCGCAGGTGCAGTGAGGGTCGCGCGGACCCCCCTGCCTCCCGCGGCCCTCTCTGCACCGCCCTGCGGTTAGAAGGTCGCCCCGCAAGTCTGGTGCACGTGGCTGGCGGCGGCGGACACTGCGCGATGCGGCGTCCTCAGTCGCCCGAATAGCGCTGCTATTCGGGCTCCCTGCGTCCTTGCCTCGCTTGGTCCGGCGCTGCCAGCCACGCACCCCATCCTTCCGAGTCGGCCTTCTACCTTTTCGGATCTTTCAAATTCCGAAGGACCGTCTGCAGGATGCCGCCGTTTTGGAAATAGGTGACCTCGTTCGGGGTGTCGAGGCGGACAGTTGCCTCGAACTCGACATCGCCGGCGGTCACCGTGACTTTCTTGGCATCGCCGCCTTCGAGGTCGCCGACGTCGAAGACCTCCTCGCCGGTCAAGCCAAGTGACTCGATGCTCTCTCCGGTCGGGAACTGGAGCGGCAGTACGCCCATCCCGATCAGGTTGGAGCGGTGGATCCGCTCGAAGCTCTCGGCGATCACGGCGCGCACGCCGAGCAGCTTCGTCCCCTTCGCCGCCCAGTCGCGCGAGGAGCCGGAGCCGTACTCCTTCCCCGCCAGCACCACCAGCGGCACGCCTTCGGAGGCGTAGGCCATCGCCGCCTCGAAGATCGATGTTTGGGCCTCGCCGTCGGGGAAGCGGCGGGTGAAGCCGCCGGCCCGCTCGACCAGCAGGTTGCGCAGGCGGATGTTGGCGAAGGTGCCGCGGATCATCACCTCGTGGTTGCCGCGGCGCGAACCGTAGGAGTTGAAGTCGCGCGGCTCGACGCCCTGCTCGATCAGCCACTTCCCGGCCGGGCTGTCCTTCTTGATCGCCCCGGCCGGTGAGATGTGGTCGGTGGTGATCGAGTCGCCGAGCAGGGCCAGCACCCGCGCCCCCTCGATCGGCTCGACCCCCGGCGCCTCGGCCGGCATCCCCTCGAAGAAGGAGGGCCGGCGCACGTAGGTCGAGTCGGGCCAGGTGTAACGGTCGCCCTCGGGAATCTCGACCGCGTTCCAGGTCTCGTCGCCGGCGAAGACCTCGCCGTAGTTGCGGGTGAACATCTCCGAGGCGATCGAGCGGCCGACCAGGTCCTTGATCTCGGCCGGGTCGGGCCAGATGTCGCGCAGGTAGACCGGTTCGCCGTCGCTCCCCTCCCCCAGCGGCTCGTTGATCAGGTCGAGGTCCATCCGCCCGGCCAGCGCATAGGCAACGACCAACGGCGGGCTGGCCAGGTAGTTCGCCTTGACGTCCTGGTTGATCCGGCCCTCGAAGTTGCGGTTGCCGGAGAGCACGGCGCAGACCGCCAGGTCCTTCTCCTCGACCGCGGCCGAGATCTCCGCCGGCAGCGGCCCCGAGTTGCCGATGCAGGTGGTGCAGCCGTAGCCGACCAGGTTGAACTGCAGCTCGTTGAGCCACTTGGTCAGGCCCGCCTTGTCGAGGTAGTCGGTGACCACGGTCGAGCCGGGCGCGAGCGAGGTCTTCACCCAGGGCTTGCGGGTGAGCCCGCGCTGCACCGCGTTGCGGGCCAGCAGGCCGGCGCCGACCATCACGCTCGGGTTGGAGGTGTTGGTGCAGCTGGTGATCGCCGCGATCACGACCCGGCCGTGGTCGAGCTCGACCGTCGTGCCGTCCTCGAGCGTGACCTCGATCGCGTCCTCGCTGCGGGGCGCCTCGGCGGTCGCCACCGGCGCGCCGCTCACCGCCGGCCGCGGCTTGCCGCGCTCGTCGTCGTGGTCCTCGGCGGGCGGGTCCGAGGCGGGGAAGGACTCGTCGCCGGCCTCGTCGATGCCGTTGCCGAGCTGCTCGCCGGCCTCGGGGTCGAACTCCGCCATCGCCTCGAGGAAGGCCTCCTTGGCCTCGGCCAGCGGCACCCGGTCCTGCGGACGCTTCGGCCCGGCGATGCTGGGCACGACGTCGCCGAGGTCAAGCTCGAGCAGGTCGGAGAAGACGGGGTCAGGCGTGTCCTCGGTGTGGAACATGCCCTGCTCGCGCGCGTAGGCGTCGACCAGCTCGATCGTCGCGGTCGGGCGGCCGGTCAGCTCGAGGTAGCGCAGCGTCTCGGCATCGACCGGGAAGATCGCGCAGGTAGAACCGAACTCCGGCGACATGTTGCCGATCGTCGCCCGGTCGGCCAGACCCAGCGTCGGCAGGCCGGGGCCGAAGAACTCGACGAACTTGGAGACGACGCCGCGCTCGCGCAGCATCTCGGTCACGGTCAGGACGAGGTCGGTGGCGGTGGCGCCCTCGGGCAGCTCGCCGCCGAGCTTGAAGCCGACCACCTGCGGCAGCAGCATCGAGATCGGCTGGCCCAGCATCGCCGCCTCGGCCTCGATCCCGCCGACGCCCCAGCCGAGCACGCCGAGGCCGTTGACCATCGTCGTGTGCGAGTCGGTGCCGACGAGGGTGTCGGGGTAGGCCTGCAGAACGCCGTCGCGCTCGCGGCTGTAGACGACCTGGGCGATGTGCTCGAGGTTGACCTGGTGACAGATCCCCGTCGCCGGCGGCACCACGTTGAAGTTGTCGAAGGCCTCCTTGCCCCACTTGAGGAAGGAGTAGCGCTCGCGGTTGCGTTCGAACTCGCGCTCGGCGTTGACGGCGAAGGCGCGGGCGTTGCCGAAAGCGTCGACCTGGACCGAGTGATCGATCACGAGGTCGACGTCGACCAGCGGGTTGATCGCCTCCGGGTCGCCGCCGATCTCGGCCATCGCGTCGCGCATCGCCGCCAGGTCGACCACGGCGGGCACGCCGGTGAAGTCCTGCATCAGCACGCGGGCGGGCTGGAAGGGGATCTCGACGCTGGGCTCCGCGGCGGCGTCCCAGCTGGCGATCGCCTCGATCGCGTCCGCCGTCACCGAGACCCCGTCCTCGAGCCGCAGCACGTTCTCCAGCAGCACCTTGACCGAGTAGGGCAAGCGGGCGACGTCGAAGCGCTCTTGGAGGGCGTCGAGCCGGAAGACCTCGTAGGAGCGGCCGCCGACCTTGAGGGTCGAGCGGGCGCCGAAGGAGTTGGTGGTGCTCACCTCTTCATCCTAGGCGAGGGGACGAGGGGCGGGTGGGTGCCTCTCGCCCGTCCAATCGCAGGTCTAATTAGACCTGCGATTTGAGTATCCGCCCGGTCGAGAGGCACCCACCCGCCCCTCGTTCAACGTCTGTGTTCAGCGCTTGTCGTGCTGGCCTTCGGCTACGGCTGCGGCAGCTTTCTGGCCCGCATCGCCGCTGGCCACCTTGACCGAGATTCCGGGAGTTGCGAGGGCGAAGTGGGCGAGCGCTCGCTGGCGCATTGGGGCCACAGCTATCTCGACCTTGTTGCGCTCGATCACCTTCACGACGGCATCGGCGACCTGTTGCGGAGTACCAGTGCCGAGGCCGGGGATCGGTTTTGCCCCCGAGTCCGCGTACATGCCCGCTTCGCGGATTGTCCCCGGAGAGACGATCGAGACGCCGATACCGAGGGGGTCGAGGTCGGCGCGCAGCCCGAGGGCGAAGCCGCGCAGCCCGAACTTCGTGGCGTTGTAGATCGAGGAGAGCGGCGTCGCCGACTTCCCCGAGAGCGAGGAGATGAAAACCATGTGTCCGGCGCCCTTCTCGACCATCGAGGACTCGAGCGCCTGAGCCAGCAACATCGGCGCCTCGAGGTTGACGCGCAGCGTGCGGGCCAGTTGCTCCGCGGTCAGCTCCTGCAGCCTGCCGCTGCCGGGAAGCCCCGCGTTGGCGACGAGGATGTCGACGCTGCCCGCTTCGGACGCCAGCTTCTCGGCCGAGCCCTCCTCGCCAAGGTCGGCCGGGAGCACCTTGTGGCCCTCGCCCGGCAGTTCCGCCGCGAGGGCTTCCAGCGCCTCCGCCTTGCGGCCGCTGAGGACCAGCTTCGCGCCGCGAACGGCTAGCGCTTTGGCGATCGCGCGGCCGAGGCCTCCTGTGGCCCCGGTGAGCAGCGCTGTCCTTCCCGCAAGATCCATCGCAGAGCGCAAGCTACCAGCCGCGGCGTCGAATCAACCCAAAGTGCAGGCGAATCGCAAAATATTTGTTTTTCATGAGCAAGCGACCGGCGGATCGTGTACAGTGCCGCCGTTCCGAATAACCGAAACGCCGAATCCCGAGCGCCAGAGGCGCCACGGGAGCGGGGGAACCACGTTTTCGGGGCTAACTCGCCTGGTACAGGCGGGGGCGCAGGCTCCTACAGCGCCAGCCCGACAGCTAACCCCGTAGGCCGACGAAGGAGATCGGTTTGCGCAAGAACAGCAATAAGTTCAAGCTAGGCATAGCGACAGCAGGGGTGTTCGTCGCTCTGATTATTACCCCGGGGGCAGCCTCGGCAAACTGCGGTGGCGGTGGCGTTTCGCCCGCCGAAACGGATGTCTGCACCCCTACGGCCAAAGCAAGGCTGCTGCCAAACGGGATGCTGATCCCGCCCAAATCCGCCCCGCTTCAGGTTCAGCAGGTCATCGCGGCGGCGAACAAAATCCGCACCAAGCCCTACATCTGGGGCGGCGGCCACGCCCGCTGGTGGGACCGCGGCTACGACTGCTCCGGCTCGGTCAGCTACGCCCTGCACGGCGGCAATTTCCTCGAAAGCCCGCTGCCGTCCGGCCCGATGGAGAAATGGGGCCTGGCTGGCGAAGGGCGCTGGATCACCGTCTACGCCAACGCCGGCCACGCCTACGCGGTGATTGCCGGCTTCCGCTGGGACACCTCGGGCGACGCCAGCGGCACCGGCCCGCGCTGGCACGAAGACCTGCGCGACAACATCGGCTACATCGCCCGCCACCCCGAAGGCTTCTAAAGCCGCATTCGTGCCTGCGCCGTACTCCGCCCCGGCCAACCGGCCGGGGCGAGTTTGGCCTTTACATCCTCAACCACTCGGATAACGTCAAGGAGTAGCTGCTACACCCGACATCCGCTTGGCTGGCCTCTCCAAGCATTACGGAGAGGTGGTTGCGGTTGCCGGAATCGACCTCGAGGTCGAGGCCGGGGAGTTCTTCACGATGCTCGGGCCCTCGGGCTCGGGCAAGACGACGACGCTGCGAATGATCGCCGGCTTCGAGGACCCCAGCGGCGGCACGATCGAGCTCGCCGGCCGCGACGTCAGCGGCGTGCCGCCCTACGACCGCGCCGTCAACACCGTCTTCCAGGACTACGCGCTGTTCCCCCACATGACCGTCGGCGAGAACGTCGCCTACGGGCTGAAGATCGCCCGGGTCGATAAGGCCGAGCGGGCGCGCCGCCGCGACGAGGCGCTGGAGATGGTCCGCCTGCCCGGCTACGGCGAGCGAAAGCCGGCCGAGCTCTCGGGCGGCCAGCGTCAGCGCGTCGCCCTGGCACGGGCGATCGTCAACCGGCCCAGGGTGCTGCTGCTCGACGAGCCGCTCGGCGCCCTCGACCTGAAGCTGCGCGAGCAGATGCAGGTCGAGCTGAAGGCGATCCAGGGCGAGGTCGGGATCACCTTCGTCTACGTCACCCACGACCAGGACGAGGCGCTGACGATGAGCAACCGCATCGCCGTCTTCAACGAGGGCCGGATCGAGCAGGTCAGCCCGCCGGTCGAGCTCTACGAGCGCCCCGCGACCGAGTTCGTCGCCGGCTTCGTCGGCGTCTCCAACCTGCTCGAGCGCGACGGCACCCGCTTCACGATCCGCCCGGAGAAGATCCAGCTGGCCGACCCGGCCGCGCCGCTCGACGGCCTGCGCAGCGAGCGCGGCCGCATCGCCGAGGTCGCCTACGCCGGGATGGTGACCCGCTACACGGTGGCGCTCGACGCCGGCGGGGAGCTTCAGGTCATTCGCCAAAACGTGGAGGGCACGTCGGTTGACGCGGCCTCAGAGCAGGGTAGGGAGGTCATTGTGGGCTGGCGCCCGGAGCAGGCGGTCGCCGTCCGTGGGAGTTCGACTACAGAGGAGGATTCATCGTGAAGACGCACGCAAACCCCGCGCGGACGGCTTGGCTGATCATCGGGGGCCTTATCGCCACCATGCTCGTGCTGGCCGGCTGCGGCTCGTCGAGCAGCAGCTCGACCGGCGAAGAACTGCAGAAGGTCGGCAAGGGCGAGGGATCGCTCAGCCTGATCTCCTGGGCCGGCTACGTGGAAGAACCTTGGAAGAAGGGGTTCGAAGAAAAGACCGGCTGCAAGGTCAGCGACAAGGTCGCCGGCACCTCCGACGAAATGGTTCAGCTGATGCGCAGCGGCCAGTACGACGGGGTCTCGGCCTCGGGCAACGCGACGGCGCGGCTGGTCGACGCCGGCAACGTCGACCCGGTCAACGTCAACCTCGTCCCCAACTACAAGACGATCTTCAGCGACCTGAAGAACCAGCCGTACAACACCTTCGACGGCGTCCACTACGGGATCCCGCACGGCCGCGGGGCGAACCTGCTGATGTGGAACAGCGAAGAAGTCAAACCCGCGCCGACCTCCTGGAACGTGATGTTCGACCCGAAAGTGGCGGTCAAATACAAGGGCAAGATCAGCGCCTACGACGACCCGATCTACATCGCCGACGCGGCCGTCTACCTGAAGGCGCACCAGCCCGAACTTGGGATCGAAAACCCCTACGAGCTGAACGAAGAACAGTTCGAAGCGGCGGTCGAACTGCTGAAGGAACAGCGCGCCAACGTCGGCGAATACTGGTCCGATGCGGCGAAGCAGATCTCCGCCTTCGCCGGCGGCGACGACTCGCTCGGCACCACCTGGCAGTATCAGTACTTCGCCCTGAAGGGGGAAGGCCACCCGGTCGCGGCGAGCCCGGCGAGCCAGGGCTTCCTGCCCTCCGAGGGGGCGACGGGCTGGTCGGACACCTGGATGATCAGCTCCGAAGCCAAGCATCCCAACTGCATGTACATGTGGATGGACTGGATCGTCTCGCCGAAAGTCAATGCCGAAGTGGCCGAATTCTTCGGCGAGGCGCCGGCCCAGGAAAAGGCCTGCGAAGAGACGGAAAACCCGAATTTCTGCAGCGAATACCACGCGGACAATCCCGGCTTCTGGAAGCGCGTCTACTACTGGGAAACGCCGCTCGCCGACTGCGGCAACGGGTCGAGCGACTGCAAGGACTACAACGACTGGGTCCAGGCCTGGACCTCGATCAAGGGCTGAGTCGCCGGGGCCCGACCGATGGCTGAGGCGGTCGTGAGGAAGAGGACGGTGGGCCGTGAGGTCTCCGCCCTCTTCCACGGCCGTAGACGCCTGCAGATCGGGGCGCTGCTCGCCGGGCCAGTCGGTTGGCTGGTCATCGGCTACCTGGGATCGCTCGCGGTCCTGCTGATCGCCGCCTTCTGGAGCGTCGACCCGCTCAGCGGCGAGGTCGTCCGCGGCTTCAGCCTCGAAAACTTCGAAACGCTGGTCAACGAACCCGTCTACCGCGACATCGTCAAGCGCACGGTCCTGATCGCGGCGCTGGTGACGGTGACCGACGCCGTGCTCGCCTTCCCGATCGCCTTCTACATGGCCAAGCTGGCGAGCCGCCGCGGCAAGGCGATCCTCGTCGTCGCGGTGCTCTTGCCGCTCTGGTCGAGCTACCTGGTCAAGGTCTACGCCTGGCGCACGATGCTCTCGGCGGGCGGCGTGATCAACTGGGCGCTGGCGCCGCTGGGGCTGAGCGGCCCCGGCTTCGGCGGCACCGCGGTCTGGCTGGTGATGAGCTACCTCTGGCTGCCGTACATGATCCTGCCGATCTACGCCGGGCTGGAGCGCATCCCCGACTCGCTGATCAGCGCCTCCGAGGACCTCGGCGCCTCGCCCTTCACCACCTTCCGCCGGGTGATCCTGCCGCTGGCGTTCCCGGCCGTGGTGGCGGGCTCGATCTTCACCTTCGCCCTCACCCTCGGCGACTACATCACGCCGCGCCTGGTCTCCAACGACCAGTTCATCGGCAACGTGATCTTCGACAACATCTCCAACAACCTGCCCTTCGCCTCGGCCCTCGCGCTGGTGCCGATCGTGGTGATGATCGCCTACCTCCTGGTCGCCCGGCGACTGGGTGCCTTCGAGCACATCTAGCGATGCGACTCTCGCGCCGATCGACCCTGCTGCTGCGCCTCGCGATCGCGGTCGGCCTCGCCTTCATCTACGTGCCGCTGATCGTGATCTTCATCTACGCCTTCAACGCCAGCAACATCCTCGAATGGCCGCCGCCGGGGTTGACCCTGGAATGGTTCCCGAAGGCGATCGAAAGCCCCTCGGTCCATGAGGCGCTGCTCACCTCGCTGAAGGCGGGCCTTGCGGCGACGGCGATCGCGATCGTGCTCGGCACCCTCGCCTCGCTGGCGGTCGCCCGCTACCGCTTCTTCGGCCGCGAGACGATCTCCTTCCTCGTCGTCCTGCCGATCGCCCTGCCGGGGATCGTCACCGGCGTCGCGATCAGCAACACCTTCGCCCAGGTGCTCGGCGTGCCGCTCAGCCTGCTGACCGTGATCGTCGGTCACGCCACCTTCTGCGTCGTCGTCGTCTACAACAACGTCGTCGCCCGCCTGCGCCGCGTCTCGACCTCCTACGAGGAAGCCTCGGCCGACCTCGGCGCCCACACCTGGCAGACCTTCCGCTTCGTCACCCTGCCCAGCCTGCGGACGGCCCTGGCGGCGGGCGGCCTGCTCGCCTTCGCCCTCTCCTTCGACGAGATCATCGTCACCACGTTCACGATCGGCGCCGGTGAAGAAACCCTGCCGATCTGGATCTTCTCCCGCCTCTTCCGCCCCAACGAACTGCCGATAGTCAACGCGGTCGCGGTGCTGGTCGTGCTGATCTCGATCGTGCCGGTGTACCTGGCGCACCGGCTGACCCGCGAGGAAGGCGGGGTTGCGGCGGCTCGCGGCGGTCGCGGCAACCGGATCGAGGGCGGCGGAGTGAAGACCGAGGCGACGGCGGTGCCCTAGCCGATCACAAGGCCGGCGTTCCCGCGATCGAGGACACCCGCCAGACCCCTTCCTCGCGCACCATCGGCATCACGTAGCCCCGATCGCCGGCACCGCGGTAGATGAGAAAGGCGCGGTCGCCTTCTGTGCGCAGGGAGACGACGTCGGCTTGCGCCCCCGCTTCGAGGGCGCTGTCTGAGGCCTGGCCGTTCAGTGCCTCGAGGATCTCGGGGCAGCCTTCTATGCCTGTCTCCCTCTTTGAGAGCTGGGGCAGCTGTTCGAGGCCGGCGATCAGCCCCAGCGACACGTATGAGCAGGCTGCCTGCCAGCGCCTTGCGGCCAGGGAGTCCAGGAAGGCGTGAAGGGACTCGGCAGCTTCGTCCCGCTCGCCTTGGCTTGCCTCTTTGCCGTATTCGACGATCGAGTTGTCGCCTCCCTTGGCCCTGAACTGGGAGGAGCCGCCGCCCGAGTCATGATGCTCGGTCTGGGGAGGCTGAGAGCTTGAGCTCTTCTCCCTCTGTTGGGCCTCTCGTTCTTGGCGCGCCTTGGCCTTGGCCTGCTCCAGCCTGTCTTCGACCTCTTCGGGCAGCGAGCCCTCAGTGGAGGCGGACGGCGACTCAGGCGCGGCAGTAGAGGTAAAAACTGAGTTCGAGTTACTCCGCTCTCCCCCGCCACAGCCCGCCAGCAGGGCGGCGCAGAGGAGGAGCGCCCCTACCCCCTTGCCGTGCACGTGTCGGTCAGAGTCTGGGAGAGGCTCCGCGCGCCGGCGAAGGCGAAGCTCGTGCGGGCGAGGCGGAAGGGGACCTTGGAGAAGCCCTTGGGGGCGGGGCAGCCGGCCGAGAGGAAGCTGCGGCGTTCGCCCTTTGCAGCATAGGTGCGCCCCAGGCGAATGCTGACCTCGGTGAGGTTGCCCCAAGCGCGCAGGTTCGCGGGCAGCTTTGCTCTCAGGGTGGTGGCGAAGGTGCCCTTCTCCTGCTCGCTCACCGCGAAAACGATCACGAAAGATGCTGCGAAGGGATAGCCGGTGTAGATCTGGCCGAAGAGGACGGGCTTCTTTCCTTTGGCGCCCTTGAAAACGAGCATCTTGCCTTTGGAGACGTAGCTTTCCTGGCCTTCGAGGCCAACCAAGGCGCTGAAGGTGCCCTTGCCGACCAAGGAAGGACGGCAGTTGGCAAGCGCCCTTTGCGTGGAGGCGGGTTGGATCTGGGCGTAGGGGCAGTCTGGGAGGCCCGACGCGTCGAGGATGCCCTCCCTGTTGATCTCGATCCGAATGCTTTCAAGCGCCGGCGGCTTCAGGGCTGGGTCGGTGCTTTGGATCTTCCAGCCGACCGAGACCGCGACCGAAGCCTCTCCCTCTCTGGGCAGCTTCGTGGGCGAGAGCCTTGCATTGACGCTCAGCTGCAGGTTGCCGAGGATCTGGGTTTCGGCATTAGCGAGAGATGCGAATGCCAACGTGAAGAGTGCCAGGGCCGCGATTGCGAACCGTTTCGTTCTCATCTTTTGCTTTTAGCTCCTCTGCGGTGGGATCGATGCGCTCTGGAATGCTCTGGGGGTGCCTTACGCCGGTTCTTGGCATGGCGAATCCGCTTGTGTTGAGTGGCGATGCCTGGCAGCGATGCCCCGGCGCCTTGTGGCTGGGGGGCGGGATCCCGCGAGAAACTCGCCCGCACCGCGGCGGCTTCTTCGAGCCGCACCTCGCATGTCGGCTCGCCGCCAGAGCAGGCACCCGACCAGCCCTCGAAGGTCGAGCCGGGGTCAGCCTCGGCGCTGACGTAGACGGTGGCACCGGCCGGCAGCTCTTCCTCGCAGGCGCTCTGGCAGGCGCTCTCGCCGAAGCTGCTCTGGATCGCGCCATCGCCGCTGCCGGCGCTTGCCAGCGAGAGGCTCGCGACGGCGAGTTTGATCGGGTCGGTGGTCGCGGCGCCGGGCCCGTATGCGTAGATCGCGCCGAAGACAGTATTGCCCGAGGTGACGTAGACGCGACCCTGGGTTGCGGTGGCGCTGTTGTCGACCGCAAGGCCCACCGGCATGCCCGAGGTGACGAGGAACTTCAGGTGGCCCTCGTATGCGCCGTCGGGAGCGAAGACGTAGATCACCGCCTGCGATTTCTCGGTGTAGGCGGGCTGCAGGTTGTCGGAAACGTAGATCTCACCCGTGGCCCTGTCGACGGCGATCGCGGCGTCCCGAAACGAGACGAATTCCCCGTTGGGCGTGTCTGAGCCGTCGATCTCTTCGATCGGGTCTTCGAGGTCGGCTTCAGGGTCATAGACCTTGATCGTGTTGGTGGCGGCGTCGGGGACGTAGAGATAGCCCGCGGTGGCGGGGTATTGGGAGAGAGCGAGGCCGTAGCCATCCCCGAGGGAACCCTCGCCGATGTCCATCACGTGGATGCCGGCTTCGTGGAAGTAGGCGATGCGATCGCGCTCGTCAACGAAGATGTATTCGCCGCTCGGTTCCACCGCCAGGCCGGTGGGGTTCTCCTGATCAACGCCGGAGCCGGTGATCGTGGTCGCCGAGCCGAAGAGACCCGGATAGCGCAATACGGCGCGGTGGTAGTCGTTGACATAGAGGCGACCGGAGTTGTCAAAGGCGATCTGGCAAGGGCCATCGAGGGGGTCGATACCGGCGATCTGGCCGAGATAGCCGGTGGCGCCGGTGACCGGTGGGACTTTGGAGGCGTAGTTGGCGGTGGCGTCGTAGGCGTCGATCGCGTCGTGGTAGTAGTCGGAGACGTAGAAGTTGCCGTTGGGATGGACGCCGAGACCGCAGGGGCCTTCTAGGTAGCCGGTTGGAGGCGGCATGATCGAAAGCGGTGGCGTCGACAACGGGGTGAAGACGAAGAGCGGGTCCTCCGGCGCGGCTTGGGCCGAGGCTGTCGAAAAGAGCGTCGCCGCCACACACCCGAGCGTCACCAGGCTGCTTCTCATTTGGCACCTGCTTTCTGCTTACCGCCCGCTGTCTTCTTGCTCTTGCTGCACTGCCCCCGCAATTTCGAGGTGAATACCGCCCCAATGTTGTTCTGGGCCACCGCCTTGACATTGGAGACCGGCGGCACCTTGCAGATGTCGGCAGAGTTGACGAGCAGCCCGCGCTTGCCGCCGCTTAGCGTCATCGTGAATCGTTCGACCGGCTCGTCGGGGAGGTCTGAGAAAAAGGCCCTGATCCCGCCCTTCTTGCCGGGCCCGATGTGGCCTTCCAAGACGATGCGGATGTCGCCGGAGTGAAGATCAGCGACCAGATCTGGGATCGCCGCGTTTGAGGAGCGCAAATACACGTTGCCGCGCAATGGCTCATCCAGAAGCGGCGTGCGGGCCACAGCCGAGCCGTAGACGGAGTCCTTCGGGCACTGTTCGCGGGCGAACGCCGGTTTGGTGCAGATGCCGCGGATGTGCTCCTGGGCGAGGAACTGCTGGCGGGGAATCACCACCGCGATCTCCTTCAAGTTGGAGTCGTTCGGCCCCCTGGCGGCGAAGTTCACCCGCAGCTGGGGATAGGCGCCGCGCTCGGTCCCTCCTCTCAACCTGACGCCCAAGCGTGGCTGGAAGCCGAGGATGCGACAGTTGAGCAGCTGGAAGAAGCTCGAGGGTGAGGCGACCGAGTCATCGGCGGGGTTTTCGAAGGAGGCGCCGGAGCCGGTCAGGCGCGAGGAGAGCTGCGAGGCCTCGCAGCTGGAGGGGTTGTGGGTGAACTGGGGGCGGTCGGCGTAGATACGGATCTCCTTCAGGTGAAGGACAACGCCGTCGCGGATGTGGGGGATCGGATCGGAGGCCGCGGCGTCCAATCTGAGCTGGGCGGTGTGCTGGTCGACCTGGAAGGCCGATCTGATCACGATCGTGCCAAGGTCGAAGGGACCGACCGTGGCCGGGTTGATCGTGACCAAAGACAATGGCGCACCGTGGTAAGGGCCGGCGAGATAGATCCTGCCTTCCGCGTAGGTGAGGGCGGAGCCGACCCCGTAGCCGGTCAGGGTATGGCCGACCAGGCTTGAAGCGGGGCAAGAAGGGTTCGATGCCTCCACGAAACCTCGCTTCGCCTTCGCCACCTCGATCACGGCGTCTGAACATTTGGCGACACCGGCCAGCTTGCCGGTGACGCCCTTGGGCAGGGTCAGCGAGTAGGAGGTCAGCTCCTGTTCTGTGTCCTGCCTGGAGATGTGGACGAAGTACGGGGTGAAGGCGTTGACGTTGGAGTTGACCGCGCCGGCGCGGACTTCCGGTGCGAAGGGTGGCGTTCCCGTCGGGCAGGGGCCGCCGTCGACACCGGTTTTGATCAGGGTGTAGCTGAGTTCGTCATAGGTCGGGGCCGAGCCGTAAGGCTGCGCGACGATCTCGGTCGGAGTGTAACCGCAGTGGGGCGGGGTGATCAGGAAGGAGCGTTGCCCCGAGCGGAAGGCGACTTCCAGTTCGGTGTATGGCAGTTGGGGCAGGGTGTCGAAGACCGCAGTGAGGGTGCCGTCGTTGGGACCTGGCACCAGCTCGCCGGCCAGCTTCACCATCACGCCCCGCTGCGGGGACTTGGCAAGAAGGTAGATCGAGATCAGCGCGTCGAAGGGGTTCTCCGTCCCAGGCGGCGCTGTCGCCGGGTCGTCGGGCTTTGCCAGATAGACCGCCCCTTTAAGCAGGTCGCCTTCGAACTGTGAGTTGAAGATCGGCGTGTGGACGGTGAGGGTGCCGATCTTGGCGTTGTTGGGGCAACCCGCTCCTTGCCCGTTGAAGGCGCTCTCCCTGGCGAACTCCTCGGGGGTGCAGACGCCGAGTCCCGCTCCCACCGAGGGGTTCAGTGTGGTGCTCTCGGGCAGGCGCACGGTGACCGAGCGGGGCGGTGTCGCGTTGGCGAGGCTGGGGTCGGTGAGCCGGTCGTGGTTGACGTTGAGACGAAAGACGAATCCCGATGGGGCAGAGGCCTTGGTGTTGTCGAGATGACCGACGCCTTCGGGGTTGAACTGCAGGTAGTCGCAGTGCGTCTGGGCGGGCTGACCGGCTTTGGTGCGGTTCAATGCTGAGGCCGAGGCCTGCCCAGGCTGCTGCCAGGAGCTGGCCGTGGCGTTGAAGGAGAGCGTGCCCTCACACTTCGGCGGCAGGCTGAGGTAGGCGGCGGGGGGGAATTCCAGCGGGCTGCCGACACTGCATTTGGCCCACGGGAACGTCGGCTCAGCCTCGTTCAGGCAATCGCCGCGCTGACCGTCGTGGGACGCGCCCCAGGGGGTACCCCAGAGGTTCAGGGTGAGGCCATGCAGATCGAGGGTCTGCGAAATCTCATCGGCGTTGAGGACGAGGGTGTAGGTACCGTCGGGGTTTGCCTGCAGCTCGACGTCTAGCGTGAGCGGCGAGCCGAAGGGGGCGAAGCCGAGCTCTGCCGCCGCACCCGGCGGCGCCTGCAGGTTGAACAGGCCGAAGGTCATCTCCCTCGCGCTCGAGCTCGCCGTGACGGTTCCGACCTGGCTGGAAGTAGGGCAGTCCTCCCCTGAGCGGCTTGCTTCGAAAGGGGAGCTGCGAGGGGTGTGGAAGCGCTCCTGGGTGCATACCGGTGTGACCTGCGGGTTGAGGATCAGCCCCGAGGGAACTTCGATGCGCAGATGGCGCAGGTCGCCGTCGGGAAAGACCGCTCCCGGCTGGTCCTCGAATTCGCCCGCTTCGTTCACGCCGATCTGGAAGGAGAGCTGGTAGGGGTGCGAGCCGGCGACGGTGGCCGCTTCGCCGCCGTCGGCGTAGACGTGGGCGGCGAAGCCCGCTTCTCCGGGGAGGAAGCCGAAGCCCTTCGTCGTTTTGAAGCTCTGGGCAGTTCCGGTCGCAGTACCCGAGCTGTTGGTTGCAACCAGGCGAAAGTAGTAGGTGGTGTCGGGGCTGAGGCTCCCGATCGCCGCCCTTGCTTCTTCTTCGCCTGAGCCGCCTCCGGCTGGTTGGCTCGGGGTTTTGATCGCCCCGGCGAGGTCGGCGGCGGTGGCGTATTCGAAGCGGTAGGTGGTGGCGAGGGCCTGGGGGTTGACGGTCCCCTTGAGCAGGGCGGAGACGCCCTGGACGTTGGTGGCCGAGGCGGGGCCGAGGGTCGGGACTGCCGCCTGGGCGGGTCCCGGGAGCAGGGTCAGGAGCAGGGCTGCTGAGAAGAGTGAGATCGAAAGCCGAGCCCTCATCGTTTACCCCCTTTGCCCTTTGCTCTGGGCTTGTGGCGCTTGCGATGGGCTCCCTTTTTCACGCAGATCCCCTTGCGCTTGACATAGCCCTTGCGGCAGTACTTGCGGTAGGTGAGAGCGGGGTTGCCAGCTCCTCCGGCCAGGGTCGCGAGCGAGGGCTCGTTCGGTACCGCCGGCAGGATCTGACAGGCGTCTCCTTCACAGGGGATCGGCGACTGGGGCTCTGGGAAACCTCCCCCTGCCCTGGCGTCGTAGAGGTCCACGGAGCCGGGGTCTGCTCCTACCAGGGAAGACTCGGTGAGAAGGTAGGCGTCGGCTCCGTCGCTAGATGCGTCGGCGAAGGTTGCGCCCTGGGGCAATGCGCCGTTGGAGAGGATCGAGATGCAGCCTGCGGCCTGGGTGCAGCTGCCTTCTCCGTTTGCCTCCCACTGGTAGACGTCGGGGACGCCGGTCCCGCTCACCGGCTGGGAGTTGGAGTCACCAGTCACCAGGGCGTCTCCTGAGTCGAAGAAGACCCGTCTGCCGTTGGTCGAAAGGACGCGAGGCTTGTAGGCCTGGAGGCCGATCCCGTTCGCGCTCGCGCCTGGGATCGTCGAGGGCCCGATCGGCCGTTTGCCTTTCGGGTTGCAGGAGAGGCATTTCAGCGTGCTCGTCAGTGAGTCGTAGAGGAAGACCTCGGTGTCGGGCAGGCTCGTGACTTTGTCGGTGTTGTCATATCCGGTCAGTTTTGACTTGGAGAGGAAGAGGAGCTTGGTTCCATCAGCGCTTACCCTGGCCGCGCCGGTGGCAGCGGGCCAGGTGGAGGGGTCCGCTGCCGTGGCACCGGCGGCGACGGTGCCGGCCGTGCCTTCCTCCCAGCGCTTCAAGGCCGAGGTGTCCTGGAAGTAGGCGGTGGAACCGTCGGCAGAGGCGCCGAGCACACCGGCGACTTCGCCCGCCGGGGTGATGTCGGTGCCAGAGCCGGAGGCGTAGCGCCAGAGATGGCCTGCCTTGGTGAAGTAGGCAACCGATCCGTCGGTCGATGCGGCTTGGAAGCCTCCCGCCCCCCCGGCAGCCGCGTCGACCTGAGTGTTTGTCGCCCCTTCGCGCAGGAAGAGATTGCCGCTGGCGAGGTCGCGCCAGTAGACGCGGGAGCCGTCGCTTGAGATCGCGTCGGCCTGGGCGGCGAGCTCGGCGCCGGGCGCGGCATTGATCAGGCTCAGCGCTCCCGTCGCCTCGGACCACTTGTAGAGATTGGGTTTGGAGGTGGGACAGCCATCGGTTGCGCCAGCGGTGAGGGGGGCACAAGTGGAGAGGACGACGGTCCCCAGATCGGGCGAGGCGCCCTGGAGGCTGACTTCGAAGCTGGAGGGATCGAGGCCCTTGCCGGCGACGTCGGCCGCTCCGATCAGCGCCTCGAAGAAAGAACCTTCACGTAGGTAGTAGTCCTGAAAGCCGACGGGGGCGTCAGTGCCTGAAAGCGGCGGGTTTGCCACCGGGCATTCGGTGGCTTCGCCGCGGCAGCGATCTCCGTTCAGCAAGAGGGCGCGGGACAGGTCAGTCGAGAAGAGCCGGTAGGGGACGCCTCGGTCGGTGAAGTGAAAGCTGCCCGAGAAGGCCGGCACGGTGATGTTCTGCGTCATCCAGCCCGAACCGCTCCGGCTACCCAGGTACTGGCTGCCGATCGGAGCGCCCGTGCCGCCGGCGAAGGAGGAGGCCGAAGAGTAGGTAATCAGGCCGCCTTGGCTTGCGGCTTGCAGGACGCCGCCTTGGGCGATCGATTCGGGCGGGTCGACCCTGCCGCCGTTCTTCTCCGTCGGAGAGACCATCTCCCAGCCGCGTTTGTCGGGCAGGGCGGCGATCGAGGGGCTCACGAGCGCCAGCAAGAAGAGGACGCAAGCGCCGCCTGCAAGGAGGCGCTTGCGTCTTGATCTGATCCTCACCGTTCTCGGCGCGCTTCAGCTACCTAACGGCCCTTGCCGGCGCGCTTGCCCTTGCAGCTTGCCTGCATCCGCGGCTGGGTGACCAGGGTGCGGCCGTTGTGAGCGGCGAAGGAAGCCTGCGCCTTGAAGGTGTGGGCGCAGATGTCGCGGCTGTTTTGCAGCAGCCCCTTCCTTCCGCCCTTCATCTTCAGGACGACCCGAGTGATCGGGGCGTCGGGGACGAACTCGAAGGCGGTACGGATACCGCCGTTGATCGAGTCGATGCGTCCCGCCGCTTCGAGGTGGATCGGCTGAGAAGCCGGCCCTCTCAGGTCGGTAACGAGGTCGGGCAGTTCATGGTCGGAGGAACGCAGGTACACATTGCCCGTCAACGGGGAGTCGAGCAGCGGCGTGGTCGCGGTGACCTTGCCGTAAATCGACGCTTTCGGACACTGGTCGGCAGCGAACTGCACCCTCGTGCAGACGGTGCCGATGTGGCTCTGGTCGAGGAACTCCGATTTGGGCAGGGCGACCTGAATGCGGGCGGTATTGGCGTCTCCGGGGCGCGGACGGAAGACCGCGGTCAGGGCTGGGTGGTCGGTTCGCTTGATTCCTCCTTCGAGGCGGAAGGAGAGTTTCGGCTTGAAGCCGAGCGCCGCGCACTCCCCGACCTGGAAGCGATCGGAGACGTTGGCAGATGCTCCGCCCGCTCCCTCGATCACGCCGTCTGCGGACTTCGGCTCGCAGCTGGTCGGGTTGAGGGCGAAGCCCTGGCGGTCAAGCAGGACGCGCACGTCCCTGAGATCGAGTGGAATTCCCTGGAGCATGGTCGGAATCGGATCTGAGACCGCGTGGGCCCTTGCGGTTTTCTGGTCGAGTGAGACAGGGACCCTGACCAGGACGTTGCCGAGGTCGAAGGGCCCGGCCACCGCCGGGGTGATCACCGCGAGGCTGAGCGGCGCTCCCTTATAAGGACCGGCCAGGTAGACCCTGCCGGTCTTGACGTAGAAAGGAGAGCCCGATCCCGCTCCGGCCTCCACCCTGCCGATCAGAGACGAGACAGGGCAGGAGGGGCTGTTGATCTGCCCCGCTCCGCTCCCCGCCCCGGTGGGCAGGGCGGCGAGCGCCGCATCGGGGCAGGTGGCGACTCCGGCGAGCTGGGCTGAGAGGCCTTCGGGCAGGTCGACGGAGATCCGGGTTAGGTCCGGAGCCCCCGTCTCGTTGGTGACCTGCGTTGCGAAGGTGGTGAACGATCCGGCTAGCGCTGTCTCAGATCCCGCGTGGAAGCCCGGTGAGAACGGCTTTTCACCACAGTTCTGGTCCAAAGTGAATTCGCTTTGGCCTTTGACCGGCGGGTTGCCCGACCATGGGGTCAGTTCATAGGTCGAGGCGTAGGTGCCACATTGCCCGGGGGTCGTGATCAGACCCCTGTTGCCGCCCTTGAAGTGAAGTTCGAGGTCTTCGAAAGGCTGCTGGGGATTGTTGGTGAACGTGGTCGTGACCTGGCCGGTCTGCGGATCGACGTCGATCCTCGCCGGGACCTTGATCAATGCGCCCGCTCCCTTTGCCACAAGGTAGCCGGCGAAGAGGGAGTTGAAGGGGTTGTCGCTCTGCTTGGCGAGATAGAAGGACGCCTTCAGCGGTTCGCCCAGCACCGGGGTGTGGATTTCGCCGGTGGCGACCTTGGAGGAGTCGGGGCAGGCGGGGTCGGCACCGTTGAAGCCCAGGCTGCCACCCTGCTTGACGGTCCTCGTCTCGACCGCCGAGCCGCCGTCGGTCAGCTCGGTGACTTTCGCGAAGCTTTGCGGGTAGGGGCCGGGGCCTTCTACGCCGACCAGGGCATTGGTCGTTTGCAGCGCAGCGAGGTCGGTCTGGCCCAGCCCTGCCATAAATGCGACGCGTATCGCAAAACCGCTCTCGACACGGCCTCCTCGAACGTCTACCTCTCCGGGTTCCACGGAGGAGAGGGCTTCGAGCGCTTCTGACACCTCACCCGGATCGGCGTTATACGGAATCGGCCCGGTTTCGGCGCCGTCGAAGGCAAGGGTGTAGGTGCCGCCTTTGGCTTTGATCAGAAGCCGCTGCAGCTCGCTGTGGGTGCCAATGATCGGGGGCACGTCCTGGCCCGCGAGGGAACCTTGGAAATCAACGGTCCACGGGCCGCCAACGCGGCCGCTGACCGCCACGTCGCCCGGCGAGAGATTCGGCAGCGCCTCGAGCGCCGCCTGCACTTGCACAGCAGTGGCAAGTTGAGGCAGGACCGCAGTGCTCTGCCCGCCGAAGGAGAGGGAGACCGGGGCGCCGTACCCGTTCAGATCGATGACCTGCCGCTCCGCGCGATCGAGGCCGATCTGTCCGGGGGTGCAGCTGCCGAGGCCATCGGCGGCCGAGGCGTTCAGCGAAAAACCAGCCGGCAGGGTCACCTTCGCTTCCTTCAGGTGCGACGTCGCCAAGGTTTCGGGGTCGGTGAGGCCTTCCTGGGGTATGTGCAGGCTTGCCTCAAGGCCGCTTGCCGCCGAGGCGCTTCTCGTCGTCGGCTCCAGCGACAGCGTCGGTTCGAAGGGCACCGGTTCGCATTCGGCGATGTCACCGAGCGAGGAGTCACTGAAGAAGGAGCCTTCAGGTCGCTGGTAGCTGGACGCAGACTGCCACACAGACGCCGGTCCGCAGCTGGTCGGACTATCCATGAATGGCGTCGGGTCCAAGCCGCTTGGCGTCGGCCCCGCCAGGCAGGCCCCGGCCCCTTCGCAAAGGATCGCTTCGAACCAGTTGAAGCGATCGTTGTCGTGGCTGGGGTCGGTCGGAACGCCCCAGAGGGTGTTGAGGGACCCCAGGAGGCTCGCTTGTGAAGGTACGTTCACGATCGAGGCCGTCAGCGCATAATCGCGTTTGGGGTCGAGCTTGACGTCGATGAACATCGGATAGAAGACCCCGACGAAGCCGAGTCGGGCTACGACGTCGCTATCGCCGCCGGGCGCCTCCAAGTTGTAGAGGGGCGTCTTATATCCGCTGCCGGCTCCAACCAAGCTGAACAGGCCAGGACTGATCAAACCGACCTGCGAATCGGCAGGGCAGACGTGGGCCAGCCCGCCGTTGAGAAATTCGCCAAAGGCCTGTTCCAAGTCGACGACCTGCTCGATGAACACATCCGCAGGGCAAGTGGGAAACGCCGAAGGGTTGCCGACCAGGCCCGGAGGTAGCTCGGTGTCGATGGTACGTGCCTTGGCCCAGGGGAGGTCTCCTGCTTCCCACCGGGTCTGACTGCCGGAGATAAGGAATTTGGTTTCGAAATCCGCGTGCTTGCCGGCTTCGTTGCTCGACAGCGATGCGTCCTCGCCTTCGGTGGCGAAGTCGTCGGGCAGCGCCAGAGCCGGTGTCGCCGCCAGCGCCGTGATGAGCAGCGCGAGGGCTGCGGCAAGCGCTGCAGGCGCTCCGCGGCGTAGCCAACCGATCGCTGAACGGGAATTCATCTGGGCGCTCTCCTTGCTTGCGTTCGTCGTCACTTGGCGGTGGGTGTCCTCCCAGACCCTCGTCATCGGACCGCCCTCCGCCTGGAGCCCGCTTTGCGCCGGTGCTTGCGGTGGCGCTTCGGCTTCACACAGCGTTCCGCGCCTCGGCGCACGACCTTGTGCGTGCCCCTGCGGCAGCGCAGCGTTGACGCCACGTTGCCCTGGCCGACCAGAGATGCCGTGGCGGTGGAGGGCGCGTCCGGTGCAGCACTCGACGCCCCCTGGCAGACATCGCCCGCGCATGGCTCGGTCACGGTGCTCTCCGGCGGCGGGAAACCTCCGTTGACGCGCGCGTCATAGAGCCTTTGAACTGAGCCGTTCAGATCCTGCGGCAGCAGCTTCTCGCCGGTGAGGATGACCGCATCCGACCCCGTCGGCGTCACGGAATACAGGAAACTGCCCGCCGTGCTCTGGCCTGTTGAGACCAGCGACAGGTCGCCTTCCTTCCACCGGTAGACGTCGCGCTGATCGTTTCCATCTGCCGGCACGAGGCCTTCGGTCGACTCGAAGAAGACGGTGCTTCCGTCATTCGTCACGTTTGCGACCGGGTACGGGCCAGCAAGCGGCGCGGCGGACCCGAGGAGGGTGTTGGCCGACTGGAATTCGGCATCGCCCGTGGCAGGCCCGGACCCGGCTGGGCAGGAGACGCAGGTAAGGCTTTCGGCTTCCGCGTCATAGAGGTAGACCTCCAAGCAACCCTCTCCGGCCACTTTTGGATGACGGCAATCGGCTGCGGATGCCTCCGTGTTGCTGAAGGAGGTGAGCTGTCCAGAGCTGAGGAAAGCCAACACCGACCCGTCCCGCGTGGACCGTGTGTCGCTCAGCGCCCTTCCGAAATTGGTCTCTTTAAACGGGCCTACAGCTTTAAGCCAGTACCCAAGGCTCGCATTGGTCTGCGAGTCCGATTCTTCGACCACGTCCTGGGCCGGAACCGTGACGATGAACTTTGTGCTTTCGTCGGCCTCCGACCAGACGTAGAGGTTATATTGACCGGCGACCCCTTCGCCGCCGATCTGGGACTGAGAAGCGAAGTACACGCGCGAGCCGTCTTCGGAGATATTGACGAATCGCGCGTCGCCGGTCGCCGTGATCGGATGCCTGACTCCGGTGGCGATGTCGAAGTAGTAGAGATCGGCGGCAGCGGCAATATTTTTTTCGCCGGACGGGGCATCTGAATAGAAGACTTTGCCGCCGAAGACCCCGCCGAAGCTGAGCCCAGGGAACGGCAGCGAGGCGCTGGCCGCGGGAACCGCTCGTGTGACGATCCTGGCGCCTTCGTTGGCGTTGGTCGCCAGCGCGACCCCGCCTGCGTTGGTCGCTTTGACGCGGCACTGCACGACGGCGTCGAGGTCAGCCACGGTCAGCACGTAGCTGGTCGCGGTGGCGCCGCCGATTTCATTGCCGTTTCGCAGCCACTGGCGCGTAAAGGCGGGGCTGCCGGTCCAGGTACCGTTTGCGCAGGAGAGGCTCTGGCCGATCTGCGCAGTGCCGGTGACCGTTCCGACCGCGGTCGGCTGCGGCGGCGCGGTGCCGGGCTGGGGGTCGACGACGACTCCCCCGCTCACCGCCTCGGTGACGTGGCTGCCGCTCGTTGCGCCGACTCGGCACTGCAGCGTTGCGCCTTCGTCTTCGCCCACGACGGGGTAGGTCGTGGCGGTGGCGCCGCCGATTTCATTGCCGTTTCGCAGCCACTGGCGCGTAAAGGCGGGGCTGCCGGTCCAGGTACCGTTTGCGCAGGAGAGTTCGTCGCCGGCCTGGGGCGCATTGCCGGGATCGGTGACGTTCGAGATCGTCGGGTTGGCGCTGGCCTTGGGCACGGCGCTGTAGATCGAGGTGCTTTCGCTGTAGGCGACGCTGGTGCCCTCGGCATTGCTCAACGTCACCCGGCACTCGAGCGTGTGGCCCGCATCCGCTTCAACCGCGTTGTAGGTGGAGGAGGTGGCACCGCCGATCGTGCCGCCGTCGCGCAGCCACTGGTAGGCGAGGGTGAAGCCGACGGTTTCCGTTGTGCTGCATGTGAACAAGGTGCCGACCGCGGCGCTGCTGCCCGACGGTGCGATCGAGGCCTGCGACTGGGTCGGGAAAGTCTTTTCCTGGTAGGGATCGACTACGCGGGTCGAGCTGGCCCGGACGCTCGTACCTTCGGCGTTGCTTGCCGTCACCCGGCACTGCACGACGCTGCCTTCGTCGGCTGCGGTCGTGGTGTAGGCGTTGGTGTTGGCGCCGCCGATTTCGGTTCCGTCTCGCAGCCACTGGTAGGCGAGCGTGGCGCTGCCCGGGCCGCCGGTGCAGGTGAGTTTCTTGCCGACCGGCACGCCGTTTGGCCTCGCCACTTCGTACGTGACGGAGTTGTTGTCGCGCACGTAGAAGGATTGATTCGATTCGCCGCCTGCCCCGAAGGCGACCTCGGTACCGTCCGCCGAGGCACCGAGGTAAGTCGTCGGCTGAGTCGGCGTGACGTCACCGGGCAGCAGCGAGACCACGTGCGTAGGCCCACCCGGCGTGCGGTCGTACACGGCGCTGGCGCCGGTCGGCGGAGCGTTCGGCTCGAGCTTGGTGCTGGCGGAGAAAATTACGTGGGCGGCATCCGGCGTGATCAGCCGCCCGGTGGCGAGACGCGAGCTTCCCAGCGAGCCGATCGCGATCAATTCCCAGCCGGTCGGCGTCCGCAAATAGTCGGCCATAAGCCCCCCGAATGGATCCTGCAGCGTCCCCCCCACCTCGAGGTAGGCGTCATTGCCACCGGAGTTCATGAAATAGAAGCGATGGTCTTCTGTGGCCCCCCCGTAGACGGGAACTTCAGTCTCTTCACCCGTAGCGCCGACGAGTTTGGTCTCCCAGCCATTGGCGGTTCGCATAGCCCTATAGCGGTCGACGTTGCCATTTCCGGGCAAATCGCCGATCGTGCCGCCCACGGTGTTGAACATGACGTCGTCGCCCGCACCGTTGATCAACGGTGTCTCGAAGCCATGGAAGATGTTGATGAAGTTACGCCCAATGGGCGGGTGGCCACCGCTGTCGACCGGGCTGACCAACTCGTACGCACGGCAGTCGGGCAGTTTCGCCGACGGACCGGTGCGGAAGACGACGTTGGGACAGGCGTCAACGGCGCCGGCAGGGGGGGCACCGATCCAAAGAAACACCACGAGACTCAGCAGGCAAGCCAAGCTGGCGCGCGACCGGTGAGGACCGGCTTCCCTGAACGATGCCGAAAACGATGCCTTTTTGTGGCGTCTCACGTGACTCTCTCCTTGCCCCGGGAGCCCCTACCAGCCGCTTCCCGTGCGGCTTCCCTTGAGGCCCGTTATGTCCCTGTCTCGATATCAGTGCATTTGAACTACAACGTACATAAAACGCACGGGTATTAGAACAAACATGTTTTCGAGAGTCAAGGAAACGCGAGGTTTCTAGGACCGACGCCGTATACCGCGCGTGTTTACAAATACTGCAGGGAGCGCATTTTGAGAAGGTGACCGCCGGCACTGCCGTCGGCAGAGGTTCAGTCGTCGAGGCCGGCAACGGTCTCGTAGTCGAGCGGCGGAAGACCGCCACGCATGACGTCGACGATTCCATGACGGGTGCGCACCCGCAGGTGATCGGCAGCGGCGACGTCGGTCCCGTCGAGCACCTTGTCGTCGTGGAGGCGAGTTGCTTCAACGCGAGAGAGGAAGCTGAGAACCGCGTCATCGGCCTCAGCGCCATCCGGTACCAGCAGGTCGGAGTCCTTCGTGGCGCGCACGAAACTGTTGGCGATCACGCTGAATCCACCGATTACGACATACGGCAGGCCGACGGCGTTCGCATCCGGGACGACGCCGTCGAGGTCAGGACCAGAAGGCTCGGGGTGGGACATGGCCGGCGCGACTGGCCCCGTGCACCGATGCGCGGTGCCTTAGTCCCCAGCCGCAGCGCCCCTACTGCCCCTGCGCGACAAACGAGAAGCCGCCCACGGCCTCCCCCGCCCCGAACACCGCTTTGCCTTCGGCAAAGGCGCTGTTGAGCGCCTTTGCCGTATCGGCCGTCAAGGTCAGGGCGATGCTTGACTCAGAGACAGTCCTGGCCTTGGGATCGGAAGAAACAAGGCCCGGGGCGATGTCAAAGACTCCGACCCGCCCCAGCTTGCCGGGAAAAGCAGGGGTCGGCTCCAGGTCTACCTCGGCGCTGTCTGACTTAGCGCCCAGATCTGCCCACAGTTCCTGCCAGAAGACCTGACCGCCACCCAGCTGCAGCAGTTCGACCGTGCCGGCGGTTCTGAGCGTCCCTTCGGAGGCATTGGGAGCGATCGCTCCGCCGATTGCGATCGGGAAGGTGAAGGTGGAGCCGACGTGTTCGGCGGGGAAGATCGGGTTGAGCGAGACGAAGCGCGATTCGAGCTTTGCGACGAAGGCTGGGGCAAAGACCAAGGTCGCCTTGTTTTGTTCGAGGATCGTGATCAGCTTGGGCAGCGGTTTGGAGGAAAGCGTGCCGAGCAGCTGACCTGCCGCGAAGGGGATCTGGGGACGCAGCTTCTTGTTGAGCCGGGTGGCGGCCTTGGCGCTTAGCTTCAGCTGCTTGGCGGAGAAGGCCGAGCCGAAGCCTTCTCGCTTAGAGGAGATCTTCTGAGAGGTGGCGACCTTGAGCTGGCTGCCTCCCACCTTGGCCACCAGGGGGGAGTGCTTGGTCTTTACCGTGATCTCTCTGAGCGGGACCTTGCCTCCTTTACCTTCGAAGGCGAGCGTTCCTTCGGAGTCGATCTCGCCCTTGCCGGTGGTTGGGTCGAGGTTGCCTTGGAAGACCGGCAGGGTGAAGGTGGTGCCCTTGCGCTTGGCGCCCAATGAGGGGCTGAGCTTGATCTGGTCCTTGGCGAGGAAGGAGGCGAAGGAGGGATCTAGGGTCAGCTTGGTGGTTCCGCCTTGCAGGGGGTCATAGGCGGCCTGGGATGTTGGGGTCACAAGGAGGCAGGTCAAGATGCCGAGCAGGCCGGCAGTGGCGATCCTTTTCATCTTCTTCTCCTCCTCATTCCTTGACACCGCAGGTCTTGTTGACGGTCACACCCATCGGCTTTCTCCCGGCGAAGTGGAATTCGGCGTAGGCCAAAGCGAAGGAAGCCCGCTTTGCTTTGCCGGGAGCCGGGCAGGCCGCATTGAAGTAGGAGAGCGCTCTGCCCCGGTAGCTGTATTTGCGCTTCAGGGTGAGCTTGATCCGGTCCAGGTAGCCCCAGTCGCCCAGTGCTTGAGGGAGGGAGGCGGAGAGTTCGGTGCCGTAGGGGCCGCTTGAGACCTTCTTGATCGCAAACGGGATGACGAAGGATGAGTTGAACGGGTGGGAGGTGAAGATGTGGGTGAGGATCACCGGGCGTCCGTTCTTTTTGCCGTTGAAGATCAGCAAGCGTCCCTGGGTTCTGTAGGCACCTTGGTCTGGGAGGACGATGTTTGCCCAGAACTGGCCGGAGCCGATCAGGGCCGCTCCGCACTGGGAGAGGGCGCGTTCGGTAGTCGCCGGTTGGATGCGTGGCACTTCACAGATCGGCAGCCCCCTCGATTGCAGCAGGCCGTGGCGGTTGACCCGCACGCTCAGCCGTCGCAGCTGTGGCGGCACCCCTCCCGCAGAGCTTTCCAGGTGCCCGGCGACGAAGACGGCGATCGGGGCCGGGGTCTTGCGGGGGAGCTTGTAGGGCTTCAGCTGGGCTAGGGCGCTTATGCGCAGGCCTTCCGATTGGACCGTTACCGCCGGCGCCGATGCGCAGGCAAACAGCGCCAGGGTCGCGACTGCCGTCGCGACCTTTCCCCGCCTACCCATCACCTAGAGGACGGCCGGCGTCAACGGAGCGCTCTCTTGTGCTTTGCCCTCTTTCTGCCCTTCCCCCCGCACTTCGCCTCCACCACAGGCCTGAAAGCCAGCTGCTGGCCGTTTTGCCCGTCGAACTCGGCAAGCGCCTTGTTCTTCTTCGCGCAGAGGTCGGTCGAGTTGACGAAGAGGCCCTTCTTGCCGCCCTGCATGTCGAGGCGGAAGGAGGTAACCGGGGCATCTGGGACCGATTCGAAGGTGGTCCTCAGCTGACCTTTGACCGAGTCGACCCCTCCCACCAGGGTGACGTCGATCTTGCCCGAGTGAAGGGCGATCACAAGGTCGGGCAGCTGGTGCTCGGATGACCTGAGGAAGACCGGGCCCGATAGCGGTTCGTCCAGCAACGGCGTAACAGCCGATGCCTTGCCGTAGATCGCGCCGGCAGGGCAAGTTTCTCCCGGCACCTTGCCCGCGCTTTGAACTGCACCCTGGTGCAGATCGGTGTTGAAGTGGGCGTTCTCGATGAACTCGCTTCGGGGCAGGGTGACCTGGGTGCGGGCGATTCCCGCTGCCCCCAATCCCTGTCCTTTGAGGATCGCGGTGAAGGCGGGGTGGGCGCCGCGCTTGGTTCCGCCTTTCAGCTTCAGCGCCAGCTTCGGCTTGAAGGGAAGCGCGGCGCAGTCGACGGCCTGAAAGGGCGAAGTCACAGTGAAGGGTCGGTCGTCTGCTTCGGAGGTGAAGTCGAGGCCGGTCCCAAGGACGGTGCTCGCGGTCGAGGTCCTGGTGCAATCGGTGGGGTTGAGGACGAAGTCTGGGCGGTCGACGTAGGCGCGGATCTCCCTGAGGCGCACCGGTACCCCCTGGATGATGTGGGGGATCGGGTCCGAGCCTGTCGCGTCGATGAAGACTTCGGCGGTTTCGGGGTCGACCTGAAGCGCCTCGCGAATCACGACGGTGCCGAGGTCGAAGGGGCCCGCCTTGGCCGCCGTGATCGCGACGATGGAGAGAGCCGAGCCGTGGTAGGGGCCGGCAAGGTAGATCTTGCCGGGGACGTAGACCAAGACCTGGCCCACTCCGGCTCCGGCCAGGGTGGTTCCCACCTGGGAGGCGGCCGGGCAGCTCGAGGCGAGCAGCTCTTCTTCTCCCCCGTGGGCGCCCTTCCTGACTTTGGCGGCCTCGATCGCGGCATCGGGGCAGAAGGGGATGCCGGCAAGCTTGCCGACTATCCCCGGCGGCAACTTGATCGAGAAGCGTCCGATCTCCTGCTCTGCGTCGGTGCGGGAGATGCGCACGCTGAAGGGGGAGAAGGCGCCGGCGCGGTTGTTGTCGGTGCCGGCGAGCAGGCTCGGGTGAAAGGGCGGCAGACCACCCGAGGGGCAGGAGCCGTGGTCGGGGCCGGAGGTGATCTGGAAGGGACTCTCGCGGCTCGTTAGCTTGGCCGGCGTTGCCCAAGGGTTGAAGTTGGAGGCCGCCTGGTAGATGCCGCAGGCCGGTGGGGTCACCAGCGGAGCCCTGGCCCCTTCGCGGAAGTGCAGCGCGAAGGTGGCCACCGGCAGCTGGGGCACGTCATCGAAGACGGTGGCGATCTGGCCGGTGTCGGGGTCGAGCGTGACCCTGCCGGCCATCTTCACCAGCACGCCGCGGTCGGGGACCTTGAGGACCATGTAGAGGGCGAGGAGGGAGCCGAAGGGGTTCTCGTAGGGCTTGGCCAAGTAGAGGGACCCTTTGGCTTCGCGGTCGAGGACCGGGGTGGTGGCCACGACCGAGCCGATCTTCGAAGTCTCCGGGCAGCCGGCGTTGGGAGCGCTGTTATAGGTCTCGCGGGCAAGGTCGGCTTCGGAGCAGATGCCGAGGCCCTCGGCCTGAGAGGGGTTGACGGTCATCCCCTTGGGGAGGATCACCTCGGCTCGCTTTGCCTCCGAGCCGTAGGTGAGTTTGCCGAACTGAAGCCCTTTGGTCGGCAGCGAGAGCTGGGCATCGAGGCCGCTGGGGCTCGTCGCCTGTTCGGTGGTCGGCAAGAAGGCGGCGCTCGGGTTGAATTCGAGCGCGCCGCAGCCGGTGATCGCCGGGAAGGTGCCCGACATCGTCGATGGCTGGTCGGGCAGCTGGTAGCTGCGCGCGGTGATGATGACTTCCTGGGGGCCGAGGCAGCTGGTCGGGTTGGTCATGAAGGGGACTTCGCCGGAGAGGCTCGACTTGCGCCCGCCGAGGGGTCCGCTTTGGTTCACGGACTCTTCGGGGGTGATCCGTTCTGGGTCGTGGCTTTTGTCGGAGGGGACGCCCCAGAAGGTCGCGTCGGAGCCGATCAGTTCGGCCAGCGAGGGAGCGCCCTCGGCGATCGCGATCAGCTGGTGGGTCTCAGGGTCCAAGCGGACGCTGAGCTGCAACTGGTAGACGCCGGCGAAGAAGCCAAAGCGAGCGACCTCATCGCCCCCGGCGACCGGCATGTTGTAGATCGGCTCATCGGCGATCGTGCCGGCTTTGTCGCCGCCCAGGGTGATGTCCATCGAGCCGACCTGGGAGTCGAGCGGACACTGGCTCTCGCTCACTTCGCGACCGAGCTGCACGCTGGTGCAAGTCGGGAAAGCCGCGGGGTTGCCGAAGACCCCCGGCGGCAGCACGGCGACGATGTCGCGGGTCAGCCCGTAGGGTTTGGCTTCTTTTTGGCTCAGTTCGAAGCTCACCGTGAGATCGGCGTGGGCGCCGGCCTGGGTGCTGGAGAGCGAGGCGGACACCGATTCGACCTTGTATTTGTCGAATTCCCCGGCGCCCAGCGCGCTGTGGGCGGGGAGAAGGATCGCCAGAGCGCAGATCGCCGAGACCAGCAATGCCTTCCTCATCGTCCCGCCCTCCCGGTCCCACTGGCTCGCTTCTTGGCCTTGGGGTGCTTCTTCTTGGGGTGTTTCACCACGCAGCGGGTCTGGCCGCCGCCACGCCGCGCCCTCTTGCCCTTCGGGCAGCGGCTCGAGTTGCTTTCGTCGAGGTTCCCCGCGCCGATCGAGCTCGAGCTGGCCGGGGTCCGGTAGTTGGGCGCCACGACCGTGGGCTGGCAGGCTTCGCCTAGGCACTCGGCTGCGGAGCCGGCCTTGGGCGCGAAGCCGCCGTTTACCCGCACGTCGTAGATCGAGCGGGTCTGGTCGGGATCATCCTCGCTCAGCAGGTCGGTGGTCGAGATGAAGACGTCATCGCCGCTCTGGCTGACCGCGAACAGATAGCTGGGTTCGGCGCTTCGCCCAGATGAGATCAGGTAGACGCAGCCGCCTTGGGCGAGGCAACTACCGACTCCCTCCTGCTCCCACTCATAGACGTCCAGGGTTTCGTCGCTGTCGGCGAGGAGGAGGGGCTCGGTCGTCTGAAAGAAGGCGCGGGCGCCGTCGTCGCGCAGGTTGCGGAGGAGAACCAAGCCCGCGAGCGGCTCGACGCCCGACTGCAGGGTCCGGACCGGCGCCAGTCGCGCGTCGCCGCTCGCCGCCGCCAGGGTCGGGTTGCACGAGAGGCAGCTGAGCGAGGGAGCCTGGGCGTCGTAGCGGTAGACCTCGACGTGGCCCCCGCTGGCGGCTTTGGTCAGATCGGCGCGGGACTCGAAGAGCAAGACGCCTCCGTCGGGGGTGCTGCGCGAGGGGTCCTGGCTGAGCTCGCCCCTTGCGACCCCGTCGATCCAGGAGCCGAGCAGGCCCGGCGCCGCCACGTCAGCCGGGGTGAGCGTGGCGATGAAGACGACCGACCCTTCCCGGGAGAGGTAGAGGTTCGCTTCGCCGGGCTGGGGCACCTCGCCCAGTGGATTTTCCTCTTCAGCGAAGGCCACGGACGAGCTGGAGACGAAGTAGACGGCGGAGCCGTCGGCGGAGATGTTGACGACGGTTGCGCCGCCGCCTTCGGTGATCGCGCTCGTCGCTTCGCCTTGGACGTCAAAGCGGTAGAGATCTTCTTCGAGCAGGTAGAAGAGGTGGCGCCCGTCGGCGGAGAGGCCGGCGAAGGTGGCGCCCGCGGGCGCCGCGATCAGAGTCTCGGCGTTGTCGAGGCGCAGGTATAGGGGGCTTTTGGCGGTGGATTGATTGACTCCCCCGCTGGCCGGGTCGGCGAGCTTGAAGGCGACGGCACTGCCGTCGGCGGAGGCCCCCGCCCAGAAGGCGTCTTCGTTTTCCACCGGCGTCGCACCACCGGGAAGCAGCGAGACGACGTGGGTGACCTCATCGGCGCTGCGGTCATAGATCGCCGGGGTGCCGGCGGGCGGGGCGTTGGGCTCGAGCTGGAGCGAGGCATCGCCGCTGGAGAAGATCGTGTGGGTTCCGCCGTCTGTTATCAGGCGCCCGGTTGCCTGCGCTTCGACCCCAAGACTCCCCCGTCCGATCGGCTCGGAGTGCCCGTCGGGGTAGCGCAGCAGGCTGGTGGTTTGGCCTTCCAGCAGGGCGCTGCCGCTCCCCTGCGCGGTCCAAAAAGAATATCCCTGGTCGGGGGAGATGCCGCCGAAGATCGGCGCTTCGGATTCGGTGCCGCCGGGGCCGGCCGCGGAGGTGACCCAGCCCGCGCCGGTGCGGGTCGCCAGGTAAGGGTCGCCGGCGACGTAGCCCGCGCCTTCGAAGCCGCTCAGCGGGCCGCCTTCGATCGTGTAGGAGAGATTGTCTCCGGTGGGGGAGGCGATGAAGCTGCCGAAGGGGTTGAGGTTCGGTTCGGTGCCGCCGCTCGGGGAGTGCCCGTTGGTGTCGGGCGGGGTGACGAGCTCATAGGCGCGGCAGTCGGGCAGGCCGGTCGAGGCCCCGGTCCGCAGGGCGTCGTTGGGGCAGTCCTCAGAGGCATCGGGAGCGCGATAGGTGGTGAAGCCGCGCTGCTCTTCGTCGCTGCCGGCGTCGCTTTCGGCGAGGACGCGGAAGCGGTAGGGGGTCCCCGGTTGGAGCCCGGCGACGGGGGCGCTCACCGAAACACCTTCGACCCCCGCGGCGAGCGTGCCTTCGCCCGCCAGGATCGCCCCCGCGAAGGCTTCGCTGTCGAAGCTCTGTTGGGTGGTGTACTCGAAGCGGTAAGAGGCCTCCTTGCCTTTGGGGTTGATCTTCGCCCCCAAGATCGCCTCGTCTTCGGTCACCCCTGCAAACGAAGTGGATTCGACCACTGGCGGCAGTTCCGCCTCTTTCGGTTTGAAGGCGAGGGAGCGGCCTGGGGCGCTTTCGCTGCTGGGCACGAAGAGGTAGCCCAGGTTGGGGCTTTTGGGGCTGTTGTCGATTGCGATCTGCGGCCAGCCGAGGGGTTGAAAGCCGTGGGTGATCGTCGAGACGTAGCTTTCGGTGAGTTCGGAACCCCCGTTGATTTCGAGCTCGTAGACTTTTTTGGCCGGCAACATGTCGCCGACGAAGAGGTGTCCGGTCGATTCTTCGACGGCGAGGGCCATCCCCGCTGTAGTTTCAGCCGTGAATTTCCCCGTGGGAGTGCTGGTTCCGTCGATCGTCCCGACCAGGGTGTGCGGAGGAGACAGATCGAATACCAAGACGACGTTGCCATTCGAAGGGTCGTGATCCTCTGCGTAGATCCTCCTCTGCGCGGCGTCGATCGCCAGCGCCCCGCTTACTCCATAGCGCGGAAAGTTGTCGAACTGTCCTTTGCCTATCGTTGTGTCAAGCAGTTCATTTTCTTCTGCGGCGGCGGCGTACTCCCAAACTTCACCACCCATGTTGACAAACAGATGGTCGTTCGTCCTGTTAACCGCGAGCCTACCGTTGAATGTTGATTCATTAGTAATCAGGATAGGAGGCTCTTCATAGGCGATGGTGCCCGCTTGGGGTTCATAGGGAACGGTTGGTTCGTAGCGAGAAAGGGTTCCGCTCCCTTGTCCCGGCACGGCCTCGCTGACGTACAGATTCCCTTCCGAATCGACCGCTACGGCCTTGGGACCATTCGGGTCGTCTATCTCGGTGATGAAGTTTCCGGTCGAGTCGAAGATGTCGATGCGGCCTTCGTTGCCTGATTCGGGCCCATAGCTCGATACGTAGCGGTTGCCGTATTCGTCTATGGCGACCCCTTTCGGCATCTCAAAGGCCTTGCTCGGATGGTCGGCCCCGGGCGATCCAGGGCAGAGCCCGGGATCCGGAATTGGATCGGTACCTGCGGTTGAACAGTCACCGGTCAAGGAGAGAGTCGCGTCGAAGAAGTGTGTTGTTTCTTCGGCCGCCCAGGCCGGAGCCGCACTCCCCAGCAATGCCGCGACGCAGCAGAATAGAAGCAGCAGCTTCTTCACTCCCTACGTTCCTTGTCCTTTGCGCACGTTCTTGCATCGCACTCGCATCACGGTCTTGAAGTTCGACTCCTTGCCGTTTTGCCCGGTGAACTCAACCTTTGCCTTGTGGGTGCCCTTGCAGAGGTCGGTCGAGTTTTCAAACAGTCCCTTCTTACCTCCCAGGAAGGAGAACGAGGCCCATTCCACCGGAGCGTCGGGAACGGTTTCGAAGGTGTTTCGGAGTTGACCGTTGACCGAGTCGACGTGGCCGACCAGGTGGACGTTGATCTCGGCTCCCCGCAGTGAGGCGACGAGATCGGGCAGTTCGTGCTCTGAGGAGCGTAGGAAGACCGGTCCTTCGAGCGGATCGGAGAGGATCGGGGTCTTGGCTCTGGCCCAGCCGTAGATCGATCCCGCCGGGCAGGCTTCGCCGTTGCCGCCCTGTTCTTTGAACTGCACCCTGGTACAGATCGTGTTGAAGTGGGCGTTGGCGATGAACTCCGAGCGGGGCAGGGTGACCCTGGCTTTGGCGATGCCCGCTTCGCCGATCCCGTTCATCCGCAGGAAGGCCTTCAGCTTGGGGTACTGGCCTCGCTTGGTCCCGCCCTTCAGCCTCAGCGAGAGCCTCGGCTTGAAGGGAAGCGCGGCGCAGTCTGCAACCTGGAAGGGCGAGGTGACGGTGAGCGGGCGGTCGTCTGCTTCGGAGACGAAGTCGAGCCCGGCACCGAGCAGCGTCGAGGCGGTCGAGGTCCTCGTGCAATCGGTCGGGTTGAGGGCAAACTGGGGCCGATCGACGAAGGCGCGGATCTCGCGCAGGCGAACCGGTACCCCCTGCACGATGTGGGGGATCGGGTCCGATCCGGTCGCATCGACGAAGACTTCGGCGGTTTCGGGGTTTACTTGGAGCGCCTCGCGGATCACCACCGTGCCGAGGTCGAACGGACCGGCCTTTGCCGCCGTGATCGCGACGATCGACAGCGGCGAGCCGTGGTAGGGGCCGGCTAGGTAGATCTTGCCGGGGACGTAGACCAAGACCTGGCCCACACCCGCTCCGCCGAGGGAGGTGCCGACCTGCGATGCAGCCGGGCAACTGGGTGCGTTTAGCTCTTCCTCTCCCCCGTGCGGGCCCTTGCGGGCCGTGGCCTGTGCGATCGCCGCCTCCGGGCAGAAGGGGATTCCCGCCAGCTTGCCGACCAGGCCCGGGGGCAGCTTGATCGAGAAGTGGGTGATCTCCTGCTCGTTGTCGTTTCGGGTCAACCTCACATTGAACGGGCTGAACGACCCGGCGGCGTTGTTGGTCGAGCCCGCGATCAGCCCCGGCCTGAAGGGAGGCAGGCCTCCCGTCGGGCAAGGCCCGTGCTCGGGGCCGGAGGTGATCTCAAAAGAGCTGGTTTTGGCCAGGGTCGTGTTCGGCGCCGACCAGGGAACGAGGTTCGACACAGCGGTGTGGGTGCCACACGAGGACGGCGTCACCAGCGGCGCTCTTGCTCCTTCGCGGAAGTGCAACTCAAAGGAGGAAACCGGCAGCTCGGGGAGATCGTCAAAGACGGTGGTGATCTGGCCGCTTTGGGGGTCGAGCGTGACCCTGCCCGCGAGCTTCACCAGCACTCCCCGGTCGGGCACCTTCAGCACCAGGTAGACGGCAACGAGGGATCCGAAGGGGTTCTCGTAGGGCTTTGCTAGGTAAAGCGAGCCGAGCACCTGGCGGTCCAGCACCGGGGTCGTGGCGATCGCCGAGCCGAGCTTGGAGGTCTCCGGGCAGCCGACGTCGGGGCCGCTGTTGTAGGTCTCGTGGGCGAGATCGGCCTCAGAACACACACCGAGGCCGCCGGCCGCGGAGGGATTGACCGTCATCCCCTCGGGCAGGGTGACTTCGGCGCGGGCCAGGTGCGAGCCGGCTTTTAGGTTGGGGAACTGCAGGCCTTTGGTCGGCAGCTGGAGGGAGTACTGAAGCCCGCTGGCGCTGGTGCCCTGCGAGGTGGTCGCAGAGAGCGAGACGTCGGGTTCGAATTCGATCGTGCCGCAGCCGCCGAGCTGGGGGAAGGGGACCGTTTTGGTCGAGGGCGAGGAGGGCAGCTGGTAGCTCGTCGCGGTGATCGTCACCACCCGCGCTGCGCCGCAACTGGTGGGGTTGCTGAGGAAGGGGGTTTCGGGCAGGCTCGAAGAGCGCCCTTCGGGGGGCCCGATGCCTTTCAGCGCCTCAAAGGGAGTGATCCGCTCGACGTCGTGGGCTTTGTTTGCCGGCACGCCCCAGAAGGTCGTCTCGGCGGCGAGCAGGCCGGCGGCGGCGGAGGCTCCCTCGACGCTTGCCACCAACCGGTGCGTCTCGGGGTCGAGGCGAACCAGGAGGATCGTCGGGTAGGGGCCGGCGAAGAAGCCGAAGCGGGCGACCACGTCGGTGCCCGGTGCCGGCATGTTGTAGATCGGCTCGTTGTCGAAGTTGGCGTAGAGCGGTGCCCCGATCGCGACGTCGAGCGAGCCGACCTGGGCGTCCTGGGGGCATTCGCTGTTTTGCGGTTCGGTGCCGAACTGAAGCGTCGTGCACTTGGGGAAGGCCTCGGGGTTGCCGATCAGGCCCGCCGGCAGATCGACGACGATGTCGCGGGTCAGGGCGTAGGGGTCGCCGGCGCTCTGGCTGAGCGCGATGGTGGTGGTGAAGTCGGCGTGGGCGCCGGCCTGGTTGCTCGAGAGCGAGACCGCGGCCGATTCGAGCCGGTACTGGTCGAATTCGTCGGCCGCATGCGCGCCGGCGGCAGGGATGAAGGCCAAGAGGCCGATCGCCAGGGTCCCAATCAAGCGCCTCACCGTGCCGCCCTCCTCTTCGTGTTGGTTTGCTTGCCGTGTTTGGCCCGCCTGCCCGGAGAGGAGACGCAGCGGGTGTGCCTGCCGCGGCGCACCTTGCGCTTGGGCTTGGGGCAACGGGTCGCGGCCTCGGCGACGACGTTGCCGGCGCCCTCGAAGCTCAGGCTGGCCGGGGTCGGGTAATCGGAGGCCGCCGCGGCCGGCTGGCAGGTTTCGCCCAGGCACTCGCCGGCGCGGCCTGCGGGCGGGGGGAAGCCGCCGCCGACCCTGGCGTCATAGATCGAGGGGGTTTCGTCGCCGTCGAGCGAGGGCACCAGCAGGTCTGAGGTGCTGAAGAAGACGTCTTCGCCACCTTCTCCGATCGCGTAGAGGTAGTCGGGGTGGCTGCTTCTGCCCGAGGAGATCAGATAGACGCAGCCGCCGGGGGTATGGCAGCTGCCCATGTCCTCTTCCTCCCACTCATAGACGTCGAGCAGGCCGTCGGTGTCGCCCAGCACGAGCGGGTCGGGCGACTGGAAGAAGGCACGGTTGCCGTCGGGGGAGAGGTTGGCAAGCAGGGTGAAGGAGTCAGACGGCCTGACGTCATCGCCGTTGGTCGAGGGCAGCTGCAGGCTCGCGTTCGCGCTCGCCGGTGCCCCGGTCGGCAGGCAGGAGATGCAGCTGAGCGTCCCGGCGACGGAGTCATAGCGGTAGACCTGGGCGCGACCCTGGGACTGGCGATCGGTGAGGTCGAGGCGCGACTCGAAGAGCAAGACCCTGCCGTCGGCGGTGCTGCGCGATGGATCGATGCCAAAGCGCCCAGGGTTTTCGGAGCTGCCCCCGTCGGTAGCGCTCGTCCACAGCCCCAGCCCCTCCTGGGTCTCCTGCCCGAGGAACTCCCCTTTGACGTCGCGATCGCTGAGCGTGGCGATGAACTCGACCGACCCACCGCGCGAGAGGTAGAGGTTCCGCGCCCCAACCTGGGGCAGGTCGCCTTCGGGGTTTGCCCCCGCGCCGAGCAGGCTCGGCGAGGTGAAGTAGACGGCATCGCCGTCGGCGGAGACGTTTACTGGAATGACGTCGCCGCTGCTCGTGAAGGGGATGGCTTCCTGGGCTTGGGCGTCGAAGGCGAAGAGATCGCCGCCCTGCAGGTAGAAGAGGCGATCGCCGCCCTTGGCAAACCCCGCGGCGGTGACTCCGTCGCCGACTTCGTAGGTCGCTTCGTCTTGGTAGCGCAGGTAGAGGGTCGAGCCGATCCTGAAGGCGACGCTCCTGCCGTTGAGCGAGGCCCCGACATAGGAGGCGTCTTTGCCGGCGCCAGGAGTGACATCGCCCGGCAGCAACGAGACGACGTGGGTTACTTCGTCGCCGCTGCGGTCATAGATCGCCCTGGTTCCCTCGGGTGGGGCGTCGGGCTCGAGCCTGACCTCGCTGCCGTCGCCTTTGGGGCTGACGAAGATGACGTGGCCACCGTTCGCGCTGATCAGTTTCCCCTGGACCAAGGGATCGCTGCCGAGGCTGCCGCGGCCGATCAGCTCCGAGTGCCCGTCGGGGTAGTGGACGTAGCTGGTGTCTCCGCCGAGGACCGCGCTGCCCCCCGCTTCGGCGGTCCAGAAGGAATAGCCCTGGTCGGGCGAGACGCTGCCCGGGAGGATCGTTTTCGCTTCGGTCCCGTTTGGCCCCGCGTTGGCGGTCCTCCATCCGCCCTCGCCGCGCCTTGCCAGGTAGGGATCTCCGGCATAGGAACCGGTGCCCTCGGAGCCTGGGATCAGCCCGCCCTCGATCGTGAAGGAGAGCGCGTCCCCCGCAGGCGAGGTGAGGCTGGCGGGAAAGTAGACGCCGAGGTGGCGCATCCCGCGCGGTGGGTGGCCGCTGGTGTCGGGCGGGGTGACAAGCTCATAGGCGCGGCAGTCGGGCAGGGCGGTCGAGGGGCCGCTGCGCAGCGCGTCGTTGGCGCAGCCGGGGAACGGCTCGGGGAGCGCGAAGGTGCTGAAGGCGCCCGCGGCTTCATCTTCTCCCTCGCTGTTGTTTGCAACCACCCGGAAGCGGTAGGCGCTGCCCGGTGAGAGACCCGTCGCCAGCGCCGAGACCGGCACCCCACCGTCGCCGACCGGCAGGCTGCCTTCGCCGACCGTCTGGGCTGCGTCGAAGCCTTCGTTTTCGAAGCTCTGCTCGGTGGTGTACTGGATTTGGTAGGAGGTGGCTGCGCCGCAAGGGTTGACCACACCCCGCAGTTCGGCCTCGTCCTGGGTTACTTCGACCGCGCTCGGCGAGGTGACTTCCGGGGGACAGGTCAGCGGTTCGGGTTCGAAGGCGAAGACGTGCCCGGTGCCGGACTGGTGCGAGGCAACGAAGAGGTAGCGTCCCCCGGCCGGGTTGAGCGCCCCGTTGGGGCTGAACGGACCGTTGTCGACGCCGACCAGCTGGTCGTTGCTGCGGACGAAGCCGTGTTCGATCGAACGCACGTATGCGCCGTCTTTGGTCAGCTCGTGCACCGCCCGTTTGAATTCCCCTTCGTAGACGAAGAAGTTACCGCTGCCTTCGTCGACGGCAAGCGCGAATTCCCCGTTGAGTTTTCCTCCCGGGAAAGCCCCGGCCCCTATGGTCATCAGCAGTTCGTGGGGGGCGGCCAGGCTGAGCACCCTTACCGCCGGCGGCCTAATCGAGCCTGCTTCCAAGGCATAAATCCGTTCGTTTTTCGCGTCGACCGCGAGGCCGATGTCGCGGAAGTTTTCGAGAAGTATCCCTTTGCCGATCGAGTCGTCGAGCAAAGCGTTGCCTTCTTCGGCTGAGGCGTATTCGCCGATGTGGTTGCCCTTGTGGACGAACAACCGGTCGTTTGAGACGTTGAGGGCGACAGCCGAATCGCTATAGACGTTGCCCACCAACACCGAACCTGACCCGTAGGCGATGTCGCCCGCTTCGGGTTCGTACGGCGCCGAAGGTGGGTAGCGCCTCAGTTCCGCGAAGCCGCTGCCCACAGGGTTGACAACCGCATAGAGGTTGCCTTTGCTGTCGACCGCGAGCCCACCGACTTCCCTCGGGGTGACTACCTCGGTGATGAATTTCCCACTCGGGCCAAAGATGTCTATCCGCCCGGTGTTCTTGGTCGCTGTTTCAGATTCCAGCCCGCTCGAGACATAGATGTTCCCGTAGAAGTCGGTGACCACGGCCTTCGGATGGACGATGTTGCCGGGTTTGTGGTTTTCCTCCGGGCATCCCGGGTCGGGGACTTTGTCCAGGCCGGAGGTCCCGCAACCACCGGTCAGCGACAGGGCGGGGTCGAAGAGATGTCCTTCTTCCACCGCCCAAGCCGGAGCCGCACTCCCCAACAGCGCCACTGCACAACCGAATACAAGAACGAGCCTCTTCACTCCCCTACCTCCCCTGCCCCTTGTGTGCCTTGCCGCACGTGGCCTGCACCACCGGCCTGAAGTCGAGCTGCTTGCCGTTTTGCCCGTCGAACTCGGCAAGCGCCTTGTTCTTGCGGGCGCAGAGGTCGGTCGAGTTGACGAAGAGGCCCTTCTTGCCGCCCTGCATGTCGAGGCGGAAGGAGGTGACCGGGGCGTCTGGGACCGACTCGAAGGTGGTGCGCAGCTGACCTTTGACCGAGTCGACTCGCCCGACCAAGGTGACGTCGATCTTGCCCGAGTGAAGGGCGATCACGAGGTCGGGTAGCTGGTGTTCTGAGGACCTGAGGAAGACGGGTCCCGAAAGCGGTTCGTCCAGCAACGGCGTGACCGCCGATGCCTTGCCGTAGACCGATCCGGCCGGGCATGTTTCTCCCGGCACCTTGCCCGCTTTGAACTGCACCCTGGTGCAGATCGTGTTGAAGTGGGCGTTCTCGATGAACTCGCTTCGGGGCAGGGTGACCTGGGTGCGGGCGATGCCGGCCGCACCCAATCCCTGTCCTTTGAGGATCGCCGTGAAGGCCGGGTGGGCGCCGCGCCTGGTTCCGCCTTTCAGCTTCAGCGCCAGCTTCGGCTTGAAGGGCAGCGCTGCGCAGTCCGCGACCTGGAAGGGGGTCGAGACGGTGATCGGGCGATCGTCTGCTTCGGAGACGAAGTCAAGCCCCGCTCCCAAGAGCGTCGAGGCGGTCGAGGTCCGCGTGCAGTCGGTCGGGTTGAGGGCGAAGTTCGGGCGGTCGACGTAGGCGCGGATGTCCTTGAGGCGGACCGGGACGCCCTGGATGATGTGCGGGATCGGGTCCGATCCCGTCGCATCGACGAAGACTTCGGCGGTTTCGGGGTTGATCTGAAGCGCCTCGCGGATGACCACGGTGCCGAGGTCGAAGGGGCCGGCCTTGGCGGCGGTGATCGCGACGATCGAGAGAGCCGAGCCGTGGTAGGGGCCGGCGAGGTAGATCTTGCCGGGGACGTAGACCAGTACCTGGCCCACTCCGGCTCCACCGAGGGAGTGGCCGATTTCCGAGGCCGCCGGGCAGCTCGGGTTGGCGAGCTCTTCTTCGCCGCCGTGAACGCCGGTCCTGGCCTTGGCAGCTGCGATCGCCGCCTCAGGGCAGAAGGGGACGCCCGCCAGCTTGCCGACCTCGCCGGGGGGTAGCTTGATCGAGAAGTGGGTGATCTCCTGTTCGTTGTCGTTGCGGGTCAGCCTCACGTTGAAGGGCGAGAAGCTCCCCGCGGCGTTGTTGATGCTTCCGGCGACGAGCCCCGGCTTGAAGGGCGGCAGGCCGCCGGTCGGGCAGGGGCCGTGATCAGGGCCGGAGTCGATCTGGAAGGAGTTCGCCTTGGACACGACTTGATCGGGAGCTGCCCAGGGGTTGAAGTTGGAGACCCCGGTGTGGGTGCCGCAGGCGGTGGGGGTCACCAGCGGCGCCCTCGCCCCTTCGCGGAAGTGCAGTTCGAAGGAGGCGACCGGCAGCTCGGGGATGTCGTCGAAGACGGTGGTGATCTGGCCGGTCGAGGGGTCGAGGCTGACCCTGCCGGGCATCTTCACCAGCACGCCGCGGTCGGGAATCTTGACCACCATGTAGAGGGCTAGTAGGGAGCCGAAGGGGTTCTCGTAGGGCTTTGCCAGGTAGAGCGATCCCCTGGCTTCGCGATCGATCACCGGGCTCCTGGCGATCACCGAGCCGATCTTCGAGCTCTCCGGACAGCCCACGTCGGGGGCGGAGTCGTAGGTCTCTCTGGCGAGGTCGGCTTCGGTGCAGATCCCCAGGCCCTCGGCCTGGGAGGGGTTGACCGTCATCCCCACCGGTAGCTTCACTTCGGCGCGCTTTGTCTCCGAGCCGTAGTTCAGGTGGCCGAATTCGAGTCCCTTGGTGGGAAGGTCGAGTTCGTAGTTGAGGCCCGAGCCGGTGGTTCCCTGCGAGGTCGTCGGCGACATCTCGACGCTGGGGATGAATTCGAGCAGCCCGCAGCCGGTGATCTGGGGGAAGGGCGCGGTGGTTGAGCGCACCACCCCGGGCAGCTGGTAGCTGGTCGCGCTGAACTTGACCTCGCGGCCTTCCTTGCAGCTGGTCGGGTTGGTCATGAAGGGCACTTCGGGCAGGGTCGAGTGGCGCCCGCCGGGGGGCGGGCCTTTCTGACTGACCACCTCGGCCGGCGTCAGCCGTTCCAGGTCGTGCCCTTTGGCCGCCGGCACTCCCCAGAAGGTGTTCACGGCCGAGATCAGTTCGACTCCTGCCGGCGAACCTTCGACGCTGGCGACGATGGCGTGGGTCTCGGGGTCCAGGCGCACGTTGATGAAGACCGGGTAAAGGGCCGCGATGAAGCCGAAGCGCGCCGCCGTGTCGCCGCCCGGCACCGGCATGTTGTAGATCGGCTCGTTTTCAAAGGTGCCGTTGATCAGGCTGCCGCTGAGGGACAGGTCGACCGTGCCGACCTGGGAGTCGAGCGGGCATTCGCTGCTGTCGGGTCCAGTTCCGAGCTGCAGCGTCGTGCACTTGGGGAAGGCCTCGACGTTGCCGAAGATGCCCGGCGGCATCTGGACGACGACGTCACGGGTCTTGGCGTAGGCAACGCCTTCTTTTTCGCTCAGCACCAATTTGGCGGTGAGGTCTGGGTGGGCGCCGGCCTGGGAGGTCGACAGGTCGACCGAGGCGGACTCGATTTCGTATTTGTCGTATTCGGCCGCCAGGGCGCTCGCCGGGATGACCAGGGCGAGGGCCAGGAGCACGAATGTGAGAATCGCTCGTCTCATCGGCCTGCCCTCCCGTTGGCGTTGGCTCGCTTGTGATTGCTCTTGTTGTGCTTGTGCTTCTTGGCGACGCAGCGCACCTTGGCGCTCCGGCGCACCGCCTTCTTGCCCCTGGCGCAGCGCGGCTTGGCTTCTTTGCCTTCCGCCCTGACGTTGCCGGCGCCCTGGAACGTGGAGCTGGCCGGGGTCGGGTCATCGGGAGCCACCGCGCCGGGCTGGCAGGCTTCGCCCAGGCACTCGCCGGCGTTGGCGTTGGGCGGCGGGAAGCCGCCGTTTACCCGGGCGTCGTAGATCGAGGGGCTTTCGTCGGGGTCAAGGGCCGGGGCCAGCAGGTCGCGGCTGGTGAAGAAGACGTCGTCGCTGCCGCGGCTGAGCGCGTAGAGGTACTCGTTGCGGGCGCTGTTGGGGGAGGAGATCAGGTAGACACACCCCCCTGGCGTGTGGCAGCTGCCGACACCGTCTTCCTCCCACTCATAGACGTCGAGCAGCCCATCGGTGTCTGCGAGCACCAGCGGCTCGGGGGACTGGAAGAACGCTCGGCGACCGTCGTCTCTGACGTTCTCCAAGAGCCCGGCCGTGGCCAGCCGTGACTCCGAGTTGCCGACCTGCGTCGAGGCCGACTGCAAAGCAGCGTCCGCGCTCGGCGCTGCCTGGGTCGGGCTGCAGGAGAGGCACTGAAGCTCGCCTGCGGTGGCGTCGTAGCGGTAGACTTGGTGGTGCCCGCCAGCCTCCTCGCCGGTCAGCGGCGCGCTCGACTCGAACACCAGCGCCTTCCCGTCGGGGGTGCTGCGCGACGAGTCGTCTCCGGGGGAGGCCTTTTCGAGGGCGTTCGTCCAGCCGCCCAGGCCAATGCGTCCCCCCGGTCCCGCGCTTCCCACATCGGCTTCAGTCACCGTGGCGACGAACTCGACCGCCCCTTCCTCGGAGAGGTAGAGGTTCTCTTTGCCGGCCTGCGCCGTAGCGCCCTCGGGGTTGACGCCGCCGAGGACGCTCGGCGAGACGAAGTAGGCGCGGGTTCCTTCCTTCGCGACGTTGACCGGGATGACGTCGCCCGTGGTGCTGAATTCGATCGTTTCTTCGGTCGTGGCATCGAAGGCGAGCAGGTCGCCCCCCTCGACGTAGAAGATTCGCTGGCCGCCTTCGGCGACGCCGGCGAATTCGACGCCCGGGCCGATTTCGTAGGTCTCTTCGTTGCCGACCCGCAGGTAGAGGGTGGTGCCGATCGAGAAGGCGATTCCCTTGCCGTCGGCCGAGGCGCCCGTGTATTCGGCGTTCTGGCCTGGCCCGGGCGTCACCTCGCCGGGCAGCAGCGAGACCACGTGCGTGACTTCGTCGGCGGTGCGGTCGTAGACCGCGAACGTGCCGTTGGGTGGCGCGTTTGGCTCCAGCTGCTGGGGGGGCGATGCGCGGAAGGCATCCTTGGTGTCGAAGACGATGTGACCGCCGCCTTCGGTGATCAGCTTCCCTTCGGCCCCGGGATCGCTGCCGAGGCTGCCGCGCCCGATCAGCTCGGAGTG
Organism: uncultured Solirubrobacterales bacterium; assembly: GCA_963702705.1. Classification (GTDB taxonomy): domain Bacteria; phylum Actinomycetota; class Thermoleophilia; order Solirubrobacterales; family 70-9; genus VRUE01. The sequence continues at coordinate 68,376 of CAVPDR010000007.1, read as the reverse complement.
CCCGTCAGGGTAGCGAACGTAGAAGGTGATGTCCCCGTCGATCGCCGCCGTACCCACGCCTCCGTCCGTGCCCCAGAACGAAAAGCCCTGGTCCGCAGAGACGCTGCCCAGGATGGGTTCTGGGCTTTCGACTCCGTCTGGACCAGCGCTGGCGCCGCTCCAGCCTGTGGCCCCTCGGGTGGCGAGGTAGGGATCGCCGTTCTTGCCGCCGGTCCCGCCGAGGCCGGGGACGATGCCGCCTTCGATGACAAAGGAGACCCTGTCGCCCTGCGGCGATGCCTCCAGGGTCGGAAAGTAAAGGCCGTTCCAGAGGCCGTGGCCGAACGGGGGGCGGCCGCCGGTGTCGGCGGGAGTGACGAGCTCATAGGCCCGGCAGTCGGGCAGCGCGGCCGATGCCCCGGTGCGCAGCGCTTCGTTGGCGCAGTCGCTCGAGGGGTCGCCTGGCGCGTAGGTGGAGAAGGGCGCTTCTGCCTCATCCTCGCCCGATTCGTTTTTGGCGACTACGCGGAAGCGATAGGCCGTGCCGGGCTCGAGGCCGAGGGCGGCGGTGCTCACCGCGACCGCTTCGCTTCCGGCGGCGAGGTCGCCTTCGGCGAGGACCGTGGCGCCGGCAAAGCCGCCTTCTTCGTCAAAGGCCTGCTGGCTCGTCAGCTCGAAGCGATAGCTGCTCGCTTCCCCGCTGGGGTTCACGTCGGCGTGGAGCACCGCCTCTTCTTCGGCGATGCCGGTGAGCGAGAGCGAATCCACCGCCGGCGGCGTTGGGATCGGGATCGGTTCGAAGGCCATCGAGCGCGCCGGTGGGTTTTCCGAGGAGGGGACGAAGAGGTAGCCCTTGGTCGGGCTGTCGGGGCCGTTGTCGACCGCGATCTGGGCTGCGTCGATAAATTTGAACGCCGCCGGGCCTTTCACCTGGCCGAGGTAGCCAAAGTCTGCGCCGAACTCAAAGACCCGCGGCGTCGCCACGCCGAGGTCGGACACGAAGAGGTGCCCGGTCGCTTCTTCGGCGGCAACGCCTATCCCTTCGACGGAATCGGCGGTGAAACGACCCGGCGGGGTTTCCGCACCGTCGATCGTCCCCAGCAGCGCGTGCGGCGCGTTGAGTTCGAAGACCTTTACCGCGGGTATGTTTTTGCCGCCCACGGGGATATAGGTGGTGGCGTAGACACGGCCTGCGGCCGCGTCTATCGCGACCCCGCGCGAGGTCGTCAGGTCCGCCGTCCCGAAGGTATCGAGGAGCGTGTTGCCTTCCGCCGCGGAGCTGTACTCCTTGACGAAGCCGCCGCCGGAGGTAGGAACGACTGGCCCTCCGGGAATGAAGAGATGGTCGTTGAGCGGGTTGACGGCAGGGGCGGATTCGGCTCCGTCGATGTTTATAACGCTTTTGTTTGGGCCTTCGCCTGTCAACGTCACCGGTGCCTCTTCGTAGAGGATGTTCCCGGCCTGCGGTTCGTAGACCGTCGGCGGGTAGCGCTTCACGGCGTACTCGCCGGGGGAAGGGAAGTTACGGACTATGGTCGCGTACAGGTTGCCTTCCGAGTCGACGGCGATCTTGTTCACCCCCGGGACGGAGACCTCGGTGATGAACTCCCCCGTGGGGCTAAAAACGTCTACTCGCGACGGACTTCCCTTGCTCCCCACGTATCGGTTGCCGTATGCATCGACGGCGATGGCGGCCGGGCTCTGAAACGGCGCGTTAGGGTGATCGACGCCTTTAACACCCGGCGGCATCGGGCAGAGGCCAGGGTCCGGCACGGAGTCCCACAGGGTCGTGCTGCAGTCCCCGGTCAGCGTCAGCGCCGCGTTGAAGAGGTGCGTTTGGGTTTCTTCGGCCGCCCGCGCAGGAGCCGCCGCAAGGCCGACGATGCAAAGCACCATGGTGAATGTGGTGATCGCCCTCTTCGTCATCTGACCCTCACTCCCCAAGCCGGAGCCGCACTCCCCAACAGCGCCACTGCACAACCGAATACAAGAACGAGCCTCTTCACTCCCCTACCTCCCCTGCCCCTTGTGTGCCTTGCCGCACGTGGCCTGCACCACCGGCCTGAAGTCGAGCTGCTTGCCGTTTTGCCCGTCGAACTCGGCAAGCGCCTTGTTCTTGCGGGCGCAGAGGTCGGTCGAGTTGACGAAGAGGCCCTTCTTGCCGCCCTGCATGTCGAGGCGGAAGGAGGTGACCGGGGCGTCTGGGACCGACTCGAAGGTGGTGCGCAGCTGACCTTTGACCGAGTCGACTCGCCCGACCAAGGTGACGTCGATCTTGCCCGAGTGAAGGGCGATCACGAGGTCGGGTAGCTGGTGTTCTGAGGACCTGAGGAAGACGGGTCCCGAAAGCGGTTCGTCCAGCAACGGCGTGACCGCCGATGCCTTGCCGTAGACCGATCCGGCGGGGCAAGTTTCTCCCGGCACCTTGCCCGCTTTGAACTGCACCCTGGTGCAGATCGTGTTGAAGTGGGCGTTCTCGATGAACTCGCTTCGGGGCAGGGTGACCTGGGTGCGGGCGATGCCGGCCGCACCCAATCCCTGTCCTTTGAGGATCGCCGTGAAGGCCGGGTGGGCGCCGCGCCTGGTTCCGCCTTTCAGCTTCAGCGCCAGCTTCGGCTTGAAGGGCAGCGCTGCGCAGTCCGCGACCTGGAAGGGGGTCGAGACGGTGATCGGGCGATCGTCTGCTTCGGAGACGAAGTCAAGCCCCGCTCCCAAGAGCGTCGAGGCGGTCGAGGTCCGCGTGCAGTCGGTCGGGTTGAGGGCGAAGTTCGGGCGGTCGACGTAGGCGCGGATGTCCTTGAGGCGGACCGGGACGCCCTGGATGATGTGCGGGATCGGGTCCGATCCCGTCGCATCGACGAAGACTTCGGCGGTTTCGGGGTTGATCTGAAGCGCCTCGCGGATGACCACGGTGCCGAGGTCGAAGGGGCCGGCCTTGGCGGCGGTGATCGCGACGATCGAGAGAGCCGAGCCGTGGTAGGGGCCGGCGAGGTAGATCTTGCCGGGGACGTAGACCAGTACCTGGCCCACTCCGGCTCCACCGAGGGAGTGGCCGATTTCCGAGGCCGCCGGGCAGCTCGGGTTGGCGAGCTCTTCTTCGCCGCCGTGAACGCCGGTCCTGGCCTTGGCAGCTGCGATCGCCGCCTCAGGGCAGAAGGGGACGCCCGCCAGCTTGCCGACCTCGCCGGGGGGTAGCTTGATCGAGAAGTGGGTGATCTCCTGTTCGTTGTCGTTGCGGGTCAGCCTCACGTTGAAGGGCGAGAAGCTCCCCGCGGCGTTGTTGATGCTTCCGGCGACGAGCCCCGGCTTGAAGGGCGGCAGGCCGCCGGTCGGGCAGGGGCCGTGATCAGGGCCGGAGTCGATCTGGAAGGAGTTCGCCTTGGACACGACTTGATCGGGAGCTGCCCAGGGGTTGAAGTTGGAGACCCCGGTGTGGGTGCCGCAGGCGGTGGGGGTCACCAGCGGCGCCCTCGCCCCTTCGCGGAAGTGCAGTTCGAAGGAGGCGACCGGCAGCTCGGGGATGTCGTCGAAGACGGTGGTGATCTGGCCGGTCGAGGGGTCGAGGCTGACCCTGCCGGGCATCTTCACCAGCACGCCGCGGTCGGGAATCTTGACCACCATGTAGAGGGCTAGTAGGGAGCCGAAGGGGTTCTCGTAGGGCTTTGCCAGGTAGAGCGATCCCCTGGCTTCGCGATCGATCACCGGGCTCCTGGCGATCACCGAGCCGATCTTCGAGCTCTCCGGACAGCCCACGTCGGGGGCGGAGTCGTAGGTCTCTCTGGCGAGGTCGGCTTCGGTGCAGATCCCCAGGCCCTCGGCCTGGGAGGGGTTGACCGTCATCCCCACCGGTAGCTTCACTTCGGCGCGCTTTGTCTCCGAGCCGTAGTTCAGGTGGCCGAATTCGAGTCCCTTGGTGGGAAGGTCGAGTTCGTAGTTGAGGCCCGAGCCGGTGGTTCCCTGCGAGGTCGTCGGCGACATCTCGACGCTGGGGATGAATTCGAGCAGCCCGCAGCCGGTGATCTGGGGGAAGGGCGCGGTGGTTGAGCGCACCACCCCGGGCAGCTGGTAGCTGGTCGCGCTGAACTTGACCTCGCGGCCTTCCTTGCAGCTGGTCGGGTTGGTCATGAAGGGCACTTCGGGCAGGGTCGAGTGGCGCCCGCCGGGGGGCGGGCCTTTCTGACTGACCACCTCGGCCGGCGTCAGCCGTTCCAGGTCGTGCCCTTTGGCCGCCGGCACTCCCCAGAAGGTGTTCACGGCCGAGATCAGTTCGACTCCTGCCGGCGAACCTTCGACGCTGGCGACGATGGCGTGGGTCTCGGGGTCCAGGCGCACGTTGATGAAGACCGGGTAAAGGGCCGCGATGAAGCCGAAGCGCGCCGCCGTGTCGCCGCCCGGCACCGGCATGTTGTAGATCGGCTCGTTTTCAAAGGTGCCGTTGATCAGGCTGCCGCTGAGGGACAGGTCGACCGTGCCGACCTGGGAGTCGAGCGGGCATTCGCTGCTGTCGGGTCCAGTTCCGAGCTGCAGCGTCGTGCACTTGGGGAAGGCCTCGACGTTGCCGAAGATGCCCGGCGGCATCTGGACGACGACGTCACGGGTCTTGGCGTAGGCAACGCCTTCTTTTTCGCTCAGCACCAATTTGGCGGTGAGGTCTGGGTGGGCGCCGGCCTGGGAGGTCGACAGGTCGACCGAGGCGGACTCGATTTCGTATTTGTCGTATTCGGCCGCCAGGGCGCTCGCCGGGATGACCAGGGCGAGGGCCAGGAGCACGAATGTGAGAATCGCTCGTCTCATCGGCCTGCCCTCCCGTTGGCGTTGGCTCGCTTGTGATTGCTCTTGTTGTGCTTGTGCTTCTTGGCGACGCAGCGCACCTTGGCGCTCCGGCGAACCGCCTTCTTGCCCCTGGCGCAGCGCGGTTTGGCTTCTTTGCCTTCCGCCCTGACGTTGCCGGCGCCCTGGAACGTGGAGCTGGCCGGGGTCGGGTCCTCAGGAGCCACCGCGCCGGGCTGGCAGGCTTCGCCCAGGCACTCGCCGGCGTTGGCGTTGGGCGGCGGGAAGCCGCCGTTTACCCGGGCGTCGTAGATCGAGGGTGTTTCATCGGGATCGGAGGCCGGCAGAAGCAAGTCCGATGTGCCGAAGAAAACGTCGTCTCCGCCGCGGCTGACCCCGTAGAGGTACTCATCACGGGCGCTGTTGGGGGAGGAGATCAGGTAGACACACCCCCCTGGCGTGTGGCAGCTGCCGACACCGTCTTCCTCCCACTCATAGACGTCGAGCAGCCCATCGGTGTCCGCGAGCACCAGCGGCTCGGGGGACTGGAAGAACACCCGACGACCGTCGTCTCTGACGTTCTCCAAGAACCCAACGTTGCCCAGTCGTGACTCCGAGTCGCCGACCCCCAGGGAGGTGGACTGCAAAACAGCATCCGCGCCCGGCGTTGTCTGGGTCGGGCTGCAGGAGAGGCACTGAAGCTCGCCTGCGGTGGCGTCGTAGCGGTAGATCTGGTGGTGCCCGCCGGTCCCCTCGCCGGTCAACGACGCGCTCGACTCGAACACCAGCACCTTCCCGTCGCGGGTGCTGCGCGAGGTGTCGTTTGCGGGAAAGATATTTTCGAGGGCGGTCGTCCAGCCCCCCAGGCCGTGGCTTATTCCTTCGCCTTCCGGGCTTCCCACATCGGCGTCAGTCACCGTGGCGACGAACTCGACCGCCCCTTCCTCGGAGAGGTAGAGGTTCTCTTTGCCGGCCTGCGCCGTAGCGCCCTCGGGGTTGGCGCCGCCGAGGACGCTCGGCGAGACGAAGTAGGCGCGGGTTCCTTCCTTCGCAACGTTCACCGGGATGACGTCGCCCGTGGTGCTGAATTCGATCGTTTCTTCGGTCGTGGCATCGAAGGCGAGCAGGTTGCCCCCCTCGACATAGAAGATGCGCTTGCCGCCTTCGGCGACGCCGGCGAATTCGGCGCCCGTGGCGATTTCGTAAGTCTCTTCGTTGCCGACCCGCAGGTAGAGGGTGCCGCCGACCGAGAAGGCGATGCCCTCGCCGTCGGGCGAGGCGCCCGTGTATCCGGCGTTCTGGCCCACCGCCGGGGTGACCTCACCGGGCAGCAGCGAGACCACGTGCGTGACTTCGTCGGCGGTGCGATCGTAGATCGCGACCGTGCCGTTGGGCGGGGCGTTTGGCTCCAGCTGCTGGGGGGGCGATGCGCGGAAGGCATCCTTGGTGTCGAAGACGATGTGACCGCCGCCCTCGGTGATCAGCCTCCCTTCGGCTCCGGGGTCGTTGCCGAGGGCGCCGCGCCCGATCAGCTCCGAGTGGCCATCGGGATAGCGCACGTAGAACGTCCGCTTGTCGTCGATTGCCGCCGAGCCGATGCCGCGGTCGGTGCCCCAGAACGAAAAGCCCTGGTCCGCAGAGACGCTGCCCAGGATGGGTTCTGGGCTTTCGACTCCGTCTGGACCAGCGCTGGCGCCGCTCCAGCCTGTGGCCCCTCGGGTGGCGAGGTAGGGATCGCCGTTCTTGCCGCCGGTCCCGCCGAGGCCGGGGACGATGCCGCCTTCGATGACAAAGGAGACCCTGTCGCCCTGCGGCGATGCCTCCAGGGTCGGAAAGTAAAGGCCGCTCCAGATGCCGTGGCCGTGCGGGGAGCGGCCACCGGTATCGGCGGGAGTGACGAGCTCATAGGCCCGGCAGTCGGGCAGCGCGGCCGATGCCCCGGTCCGCAGCGCTTCGTTGGCGCAATCGCTCGAGGGGTCGCCTGGCGCGTAGGTGGAGAAGGGCGCTTCTGCCTCATCCTCGCCCGATTCGTTTTTGGCGACTACGCGGAAGCGATAGGCCGTGCCGGGTTCGAGGCCGAGGGCGGCGGCGCTCACCGCGACCGCTTCGTTTCCGGCAGTGAGGTCGCCTTCGGCGAGGACCGTGGCGCCGCCGAAGCTTTCCCCCGCTTCCTCGAAGGCCTGTTGGGTGGTGAGCTCGATCCGATAGCTGCTCGCTTCCCCGCTGGGGTTCACGTCGGCGTGGAGCACCGCCTCTTCTTCGGCGATGCCGGTGAGCGAGAGCGAATCCACCGCCGGCGGCGTCGGGATCGGGATCGGTTCGAAGGCCATCGAGCGCGCCGGTGGGTTTTCCGAGGAGGGGACGAAGAGGTAGCCCTTGGTCGGGCTGTCGGGGCCGTTGTCGACCGCGATCTGGGCTGCGTCGATAAATTTGAACGCCGCCGGGCCTTTCACCTGGCCGAGGTAGCCAAAGTCTGCGCCGAACTCAAAGACCCGCGGCGTCGCCACGCCGAGGTCGGACACGAAGAGGTGCCCGGTCGCTTCTTCGGCGGCAACGCCTATCCCTTCGACGGAATCGGCGGTGAAACGACCCGGCGGGGTTTCCGCACCGTCGATCGTGCCCAGCAGCGCGTGCGGCGGATCGAGTTCGAAGACCTTTACGGCTGGTATGTTTTTGCCGCCCTTGGAGATATAGGTGGTGGCGTAGATACGGCCGTGTTTGGCGTCGATCGCGACCCCGCGTGAGGTCGTCAGGTCCCCCGTCCCGAAGGTATCGAGGAGCGTGTTGCCTTCCGCCGCGGAGCTGTATTCCTTGACGAAGCCGCCGCCGGAGGTAGGGACGACTGGCCCTCCGGGAATGAAGAGATGGTCGTTGAGCGGGTTGACGGCCGGGGCGGATTCCCCTCCATCGATTGGGCCAATGTTTCCATTGGAGTCTTCCCCTTCCAATGTCACCGGTTCCTCTTCGTAGAGGATGTTGCCGGTCTGCGGTTCGTAGACCGTCGGGGGGTAGCGCTTTACTCCGCCAAAAGGGAATGTGTCCGTCGTCACGGTCGCGTACAGGTTGCCTTTCGAGTCGATTGCCAGTTGACTCAGACGCCCGAATTGACCCAGTCCCGTAATGGAGAGCGAGGAGATGAACTCACCCGAGGAGTCGAAGATGTCGACTCGGCTGTTGCCCCTGCTCCCCACGTAACGGTTGCCGTAGGCGTCAACGGCGATCGCGCCCGCTTCTTTGAAGGGCGTGCTGGGGTGATCGACGCCGGCGACACCCGGCGGCATCGGGCAGAGGCCAGGATCAGGCACGGGATCGAACAGGGTCGTGCTGCAGTCCCCGGTCAACGTTAGTGCCGCGTTGAAGAGGTGCGTTTGCGTTTCTTCGGCCGCCCGCGCAGGAGCTGCCACGAGGCCGGCGATGCAAAGCACCATGGTGAATGTGGTGATCGCCCTCTTCGTCATCTGACCCTCACTCCTGTAGGGGTGGTTACTTCCTGTGGGCATGGTTACGAGGCCTGTGACCAGTCCCCACGAGGGCCTGGAGCGGGCTCGCCCACTCCAGGCCCTCGTGTTGCTGACTCAGGTCAAGGAATTGTGTACGTAGGTAGTTATGGTGCCGTGACCGCCCAGGTGCCGAAGCCGAGTCCTTCTGGGGCAAGCAGGAAGGGAATAACAGCTCCCGTAGTGGTCGGAACGGGATCGAACAGCGGAAACAAAGAGACTCCTTCCGCTTCGATCACATAAACGCACAAGGTGCCCGATGCCGCTTTCGGTTCGTTAGCGTTACCAGGGCAGTTGGTGGTTTCTTCTTCGTTGTAGATGATTTTTGGGGCAGTTGCCAGCGGTATGTTGAACGAGAAGCTCTCCATCGAGACAGATTCACCGCTCGCGGAGCCCACAGCCCATGTTCCCGTCTCGGTTTTGCCGGAGGGTAGGGTTTCGGTGAATCCACTCTGGCCATTGGCCCCTTTAGCGCCATTGCACACCGCCGTGGCGGGATTGCCGGACGTGACTTCGAGACCACCTTCGGTGCATGTCACCGAGCCAACAGTTTTGCTGCCGGTGAAGGCAGTGGCTTTAGCGCTGGTTCCGGCCGCGCCTGGCGTTCCGGGGTTGCCCTGGGCTCCCGGGGCGCCGTCTTTGCCGTTGGCGCCGGCTGCGCCGGCATCGCCCTTAGGACCTGCGGGTCCCGCCGGCCCTGCCGGACCCGTATCGCCCTTCGGACCCTTCGGACCGCGCGGGCCCTTCTTGGCCTTGGCCGAGGCGGTGGCCTTGCCGCTTGAGCCCGAGTTGTTGGCGGCGTAGGCGCCGCCGAGCATTGCGAAGACTAGGGCTATCACCGAGATGACTCCCGGGATCCCGAATCGCGTGCGTAGCGTCGAGAACATGTAGATCTCTTCTCCTTGTCCCGTGAGCCCCTCTGCCCGCCGCTTCCCTTAGCGGCTTCCTCGAGGCTCGGTTTTGTCCCTGTGGCTCAGACGCCGGTTTGAACACTGGCGTACATGAAGCTGTGTTGGAGTGAAACACTGCCGTTTCGGCTTGTCAAGGAAAAGATTGTGTTTCCAAAACGCCGCGTACCGGGCGCGTTTTCGAAAAGAGGCGCGCGAACAAGCGCGCGGTGGCAGCCGGCGCTCAGTCGGAGGCGGCTGCAGCGTCCGAGCGCGCCAGGCGCTCGGCTTCCTCGACGCCCAGGTAGGGCGCGAGGATCAGCTCGACCAGGTCGGGCAGGAGTTGCTCGAGCTCGGCGGTGCGACCGGCGGAGATCTCGCGGACGATCAGCGAGACGATGCCGCCGACGAGCGTTTCCTCGGTCGCCTCGGGCAGCGGGCGCTCGCCGCTGTGCTGCGGGCGGCCGGCCTTGAGGATCGCGACGAAGCCCTGCATCGAGGCACGGTGGCGGGCGGCGATCTCCCCCCCGGCCGCGACCGGCTCGACCATGCAGAGGCGGGCCAACTCGGGCTCGGCGGCGAGGAAGCGCAGCATCGTCGCTAGCGCCGCCCGGACCTGCTGCGGCCACTCGGAGAAGGACTCGCCCGCGGCGCGCATCGAGTCGCGGATGTGGTCGGCGACCATGTCGTAGGCGGCGAGGAAGCCGGCTTCCTTGTCAGCGAAGTGCTCGTAGAAGGTGCGGCGCGAGACCGAGGCGGCCTTGGTGATGTCGGCGACCGTGGTCGCGTTGTAGCCGCGCTCGGCGACCGTGTCGACCATCGCCGTGATGATCCGCTCGCGCTGGTTCTGGACGACGAACTCACGCGGCAGGCCGTGGCGGCCAGCGGGCAGGCGGGGCGAGGGGCCCACCGGTGCGGGCTCCTTGGCCTTCTTTCCTTCTTGCGCCGCCCCCTTTGCCATATGCCGACGATACCCCGAACCCAGGTCGACCGTGACGGCCGAACCAGGTTCGACGAGTGCCTCTTCTGACTATCACATAATTGTGATAGTTTAGAAAGAGTGACACCGGGCCAGCTGATCAGATCCTCGCGCGCTAGAAGTGGCCTCAGTCAAGCTCGTCTGGCGCGCCGCGCCGGGACACAGCAGTCCGCGATAAGCCGGATCGAGGCGGATGAGGTCTCGCCCACGATCGAGACCCTGGGCCTGTTGATGCGCGCGATGGGCGAGCGCCTCGACATCGGCGCGGCCGCTCTCGAGCGTGACTACGACCCGGTGCATCGCCGGGCCGCTGCGGCCCGTTCCCCGGCGGAGCGGCTCGCCCTTGGAATCTCCTGGAACCGAATGGCCGGACGCCTGCGGGCGGCCGGTCGCGAGGCCCGTGCCCGACCCTGACGCTCCCCTCGATGCTGAACGCATCCTGCGCGCCCTCGCCGAGCACGAGGTTGACTACGTCCTGATCGGGGGGCTGGCGGTCCAAACCCATGGGCACGTCCGGACGACAAACGACGCGGACCTGATCCCGGCGCCCGAGCCCGCCAACCTCGAGCGACTCGCCGCCACGCTCCGCGAGTTGGAAGCGAGGGTGCTCAACCCCGGCGAGGAGGAGACCGCGGTGGACGCCAAGATGCTTCCCCGGGCGACGATCTGGCAGTTCGCCACCCGCGACGGTGGGATCGACGTCATGCATGAGGTACCAGGGGGTCGGCCGTTCGACGAGCTTCGGGAGCGGGCACTGCATATACGCCTTGGTGACATCGACGTGCCCGTCGTCGACCTCGACGACCTGATTCGGATGAAGTTGGCTCGCGGACGACCCGTCGATCTGGCCGACGTGGCTGCCCTAACGGATCCCGACGCGCGCTGAGACAACTCGTCACCGCAGCGGCTGAACCAGCAGCTCGTCCTCGGCGGCGCGCGAGCCGAGGTAGGGCATCACCGCCATGTAGACGAGCTCGGGCAGGAAGTCCTCGCCGCGCTCGATGCAGCCGCTTTCGATCCGCCCGCACACGGTGCCGTAGATCGCGCCGGCGACGATTTCGGCCGTGCAGCGGGAGACCGAGTCGGGTTTCTTCAGCTCCTCGCGACCGCCGTCGAGGATGTCGGCCAGCCCCTGCAGGGTGCGGTCGCGGCGCGCCTGGGCGCCGCTGCCGGTCCCGTTCACCTCGACCACGAGGAAGCGGGCGCGGGCGGCGTCCTCTTCGAAGAAGCGCATTGCCGCCCAGCCGGCCGCCCAGACGCGGTCGTGCCACGAGGAGGCGCCCGCGCAGGCGGCGACGATCCGCTCGCAGAACTCGGCGGCGACCTCGTCGTGGACGCTGAGGAAGCAGTCCTCCATGCCGGCGAAGCAGCGGTCGAAGTGCGAGCGACGGGTGTGCGCGCGCTCGCAGATCATCTCGACGCTGATCTCGGCGTAGCCGCTGGTCCCGGCGAGATCGATCATCGCCGCCGCGATCCGGTCGCGGGCGGGGTCGTCCGGGAGCCGCCGGGGCGAGCGTCCGTTGGCGCTGCTCACATCCGCCCGGCCCCTCCCCCTGCTCTCGTTTCGATCAAGCGGCGACGCGCGCCTGCGCCGCATCGGCCGCCCGGCCCGCCTCCACCTCGCCCACGTACGGGGTCAGAGTCACCTGCAGCATCTCCGGCAAAAGTCCCTTGATCTCCTCGTCGCGCTCCGCGACCAGGCGCTGGTGGACCAGCCAGAGCAGGCCGCCGACGATCGCCGTCTCGAGCCCGTCGGGGAGCCTGCTCGCCCGCGGGTTGTGGGTCCGCCCCTCGCGCAACTTCGGCGCCAGCTGCTCGAGCATCCCCTGGTAGCGGAGCAGCGAGGCACCGCCGGCCGCCTGCGCCTCGACGATGCAAAGGCGCGCCCGCGACGGCTCGTTGACGACCATCTCGAGGAAGATCTCGATCCCGGTGGAGACCTGCTCCGCCCAGGCGTCCTCCTCGTCGATCAGCTCGTCGAAGACCTCGGCCGCGGCGGCGACGGTCTCGTCGAAGGCTGCGAGGAAGCAGTCCTCCTTGCTGGAGAACTGCTCGTAGAAGGTCGAGAGAGCGACGCGAGCCGTCTTTGCGATCAGCTCGATCGTCGTCTTCTGATAGCCGCGCTCGGCGACCAGCTCCGCCGTCGCCAGCAACATGCGCTCGCGCTGGTTCTGCGTAACGAAGTCCTGCGGTACCAGGTGGCGTCCCGGCGGCAGCTTGGAGAGCCTTTCGGAAAGCGATCTTGAATCCGCCATTCCGGCAAGGTACCAAAAGATTCATCTGATGTCTACTTCCTTCTTTTACAGAAAACATTGCGTTCTGGTCATCTGGAGTTTCTGAAAGCTGGTATACCTAGACAAAAGGATCTCGTTTGTAGAACAGGTGAGCGATGGTAAGAGAACCCTCCAAGACCCCCGGCAAAGAGGATGAGATCGCCCCGGTAGTTCCCTTCCCGGGCCTGCGCTCGCGGCCGCCCCGGGAGCGGCTGCTGGAGGCGATGCTGCTGGTCAGCGGCGAGGGCGGCTACGAGAACGTCGCGGTCAAACACGTGATCGAGCGGGCGAAGGCGAGCAGGGCGACCTTCTACAAGTACTTCGAGGACCGCGAGGACTGCTTCGCGCAGGCCTACGAGGGCGCCGGCGAGTGGCTCTACCAGCGCATGATCGGCGCCGGCAAGCGGCAGCCGACCTGGCGCGAGGGGCTGCGCGCGGCGCTGGCCGAGCTGCTCGAGTTCTGCGCCAACCAGCCGGCGATCGCGAAAGCGATCTTCGTCGAGGTCCACGCGGCGGGCGAGCGGTCGCTCGCCCAGCGGGCCGATTTGATGGAGCGCCTCTCCCGCGCACTCGACAGCGCGCGCCGCGAGATTCCCTCTCGCCAAGCTCCACCTCCTGTTACGTCCACCTTCATGGTAGGGGCTATCGACACCCTTGTGTGCGCCAAGTTGATGGACGGCGACGCCGCCAGGGCCCCCGAGATGCTCCCGGGCCTCCTCTACTTCATCGTCATGCAGTACTTCGGCGAGAAGGCAGCCTGGGAGGAGATGACCGCGGCGCCGGTGGCGACCTGGCGCTCGCGGCGCGATGCCGCGTCCCAACTTCCCTGAGCGACCAAGGTATAGGCGCGGCGGGTCCTGTCGCGGTTTTGGTGCCACCATCCCTGCGGGCGCGGCTTCGCCGCGTCCTCGGGACGGTCCCCCAAAACCGCGCCACCCCCCGCGACTATCACCCCGGTTGAGCAACCAAGCTCAAACGAAGCAGGCCATGCGCGAGCCCACCACGCCGTATGGGGAGCGGTCATCCCGTCCTTGCTTTGAGCTTCTGGGGTTCCAGCCGCCCGGTCCACCCCATCCGCTGAGAGCATGGCTGCTCCACGGGAGCGTTCCTCGCGGGGGGTGGCACCGAATGGGGGGACCACCCTGAGGACGCTTTAGCGACCGGAAGGGTGGTGGGCCCCATTCGGTGACAGGACCCGCCGCGCCTGGCGCTAAAGGGGAATGTTGCCGTGCTTGCGCTTCGGCTGCGCGACCCGCTTGGACTGCAGCATGCGCAGGGCCTTTATGAGCTTCGGCCGGGTTTGCCGCGGCTCGATCACGTCGTCGATGTAGCCGCGCTCGGCTGCTGAGTACGGGTTCGCGAAGTGGGCCTTGTAGTCGTCGATCAGCTTCTGGCGGCGCTCCTCGGGCGTCGGCGAGGAGGCGATGTCCTTGCGGTAAATGATGTTGACCGCGCCCTCGGGGCCCATCACGGCGACCTCGGCGGTCGGCCAGGCGACGTTGAAGTCGGCCAGCATGTGCTTCGAGTTCATCACGTCGTAGGCGCCGCCGTAGGCCTTGCGGGTGACGACGGTGAGCTTCGGCACCGTCGCCTCGGTGAAGGCGTAGAGCAGCTTGGCGCCGTGGCGGATGATCCCGTTCCACTCCTGGTCGGTGCCGGGCAGGAAGCCGGGCACGTCGGTGAAGGTGACGATCGGGACGTTGTAGGCGTCGCAGGTGCGGACGAAGCGGGCCGCCTTCTCGGAGGCCTCGATGTCGAGCACGCCGGCGAGGAAGGCCGGCTGGTTGCCGACGATGCCGATCGGGAAGCCGTCGAGGCGCGAGAAGCCGCAGACGATGTTCTTGGCGAAGTGCTCGTGGACCTCGAAGAACTCGCCGTCATCGACGATGCGGGCGATCACCTCGCGCATGTCGTAGGGCTTGGAGGGGTCGTCGGGGACGAGCGTGTCGAGCTCCTCGTCTTCGCGCTCGGGGTCATCGGAGGGCTCGAAGCGCGGCGGCGCCTCCAGGTTGTTCGAGGGCAGGAAGCTGAGCAGGTAGCGGGCGTCCTCGAGGCAGCTCTCCTCGTCCTCGGAGGCGAAGTGGGCGACGCCCGACTTCGAGTTGTGGCTCATCGCCCCGCCGAGCTCCTCGAACTCGACCTCCTCGCCGGTCACCGTCTTGATCACTTCCGGGCCGGTGATGAACATGTGCGAGGTCTCCTTGACCATGAAGATGAAGTCGGTCATCGCCGGTGAGTAGACGGCGCCGCCGGCGCAGGGACCCATGATCAGGCTGATCTGCGGGATCACGCCCGAGCACTGGACGTTGCGGACGAAGACGTCGCCGTAGGCGCCAAGGCTGACGACGCCCTCCTGGATCCGGGCGCCGCCGGAGTCGTTGATGCCGATCACCGGCGCCCCGACCTGGGCGGCGAGGTCCATCACCTTGCACATCTTCTCCGCCATCACCTCACCGAGGCTGCCGCCGAAGACGGTGAAGTCCTGCGAGAAGACGAAAACGGTGCGGCCTTCGATCGTGCCGTGGCCGGTGACGACGGCGTCGCCCCAGGGCCGTTTCTTCTGCATCTCGAAGTCGTAGGTGCGGTGGCGGACGAAGACGTCGAGCTCCTCGAAGGAGCCCGGGTCGAGCAGCTTCTCGACCCGCTCGCGGGCGGTCATCTTGCCCTTCGCGTGCTGCTTCTCCACCGCCTCCTCGGAGGCCGAGTTGATCGCGGCGTCGCGCAGCTCACGCAGGTAGGAGAGCTTCTCCTCGTGGGTGATCGGATTCTTCTCGCGCACGGGCGCGGGAGTCTATTTATCCGGGCTCTCAGAGGCCGCCGGCCGCAATCTTCAAATGCGATACCTGATCCGGTATCGCGGGAACATGGAATCGCTTGACACACTGGTGCGCGGCGCGCGGCTCAGCGCTGGGCTCTCGCAGCGTGCCCTGGCAAAACGGGCCGGAACCTCGCAGCCCGCGGTCGCGCGCTACGAGCGGGGCGTAGCGACTCCATCCTGGGAGACCCTGCAACGGCTTATGGCCGCGTGCGGACAACGGCTTCGGCTCAGCGCCGAGATCGCCGCCGACCCACACGACGTTGAGCTGGCCGCGCGAATGCTGGAGCTCACGCCGCTTCAGCGCCTTCGCGCCCTCGGGCGCTACATCCACCTGCGCGAGCTCACGCCCGAGCAGCGATGACCGAGCTGGACCCAGAGCGGCTGCTGCGCACGCTGGTCGAGCACGAGGTCGAGTTCTGCGTGATCGGCGCGGTTGCCGCCTGGCTGCAGGGCAGCCCCGCGGTGACGCTCGACCTTGACGTGATGCCACGGCGCGATCTGGACAACGCCGAAAGGCTCGCCGCGGCCCTCAACTCGCTCGGCGTCCGCCCCCTGGGCAGCGGCGCTCCGGTGGAGTTAAAAGCCGCCGACTTCCTCGGCTGGCAGACACAGCGGTTTGACACCGACGCCGGCCCACTCGATGTCGTCCCGAACGCAGCGGCAATCGGTTGCTACGAGGAAGTCGCGACTATCGAGCTCGCGCTCGGCGATCTCTCGGTAAGGGTGATCACGCTCGACGCGGTGATCGCATCCAAGGAGAAGTTGGGAAGACCCAAGGACGCTGCCGCACTGCCGGCGCTATACGCAACGCGGGAGGCGATCCGGCGACGCCGCGAGCAGGAGAGCTGAACAAACTCAGCCGAAAGGCTGCTTCTGCGGTTCAGCCAGGCGATCGAGGAGCCGCTCGAGGTCCGCTTCGGAGAGGCCGGAGTCCTCGTCAGCGCAAAGGGCCACCCGCGTGCCGAATCCCTTCTCGGCCATCGTCACCTCGACGCCCTCGACATCGGCGATCAGCTCGGTCAGCTCTGGTTCGGACTTCATCAGCGTCCGTGCAGCCTCGATCATCCTCCCCGCTTCCACCGAAGTAACGCGGTTCCTCCCCCCAAATTGGTCTGAAAGAGACTCTTCAGGGGGGAGAGTTGGCGGGCATCCGACATTGACCCATCTCAGGGGCGGTCAGTGTCGGATGCGCATGACTACAAGCGGAGCAGACGGGCCTGGGAACTGGCGGGGCGGCAGCATGGAGTCGTGGCGCGGCGACAGCTGCTGGCGTTGGGGTTCAACTCGCGTGAAATCGAGCACCGCCTTCGGCGAGGACGGCTGCATCTTGTGATGCGTGGCGTCTATTCGGTGGGATGGGCAAGGCTGACGCCATCGGGCCGCTGGATGGCTGCCACTCTTGCCTGCGGCGACGGAGCGGCGCTGAGCCATCGGAGCGCTGCGGCCCTCTGGGGGATCGGAGCCGAGGAGGGGGGCGCGATCCACATCAGCGTTAACCGCCTGTGCAAGGTGCGCCGACAGGGCCTTCGAGTGAGAAGTCGCCCCACGCTTGAGCCAGCGGACATCGTGAGCCGGGACGGAATCCCAGTGACGGCGATCGCGAGAACGCTGGTCGACGTTGCATCCGAACTCAGCCTGCTGCGCCTGGAGCGGGCCGTCAACGAGGCGGACAAGCTCGACCTAATCGACCCGGAGGGACTGCGCCACGCGCTCGATCGCTACACCGGCGCACCGGGGGTCCGCCCCCTACGCAACCTTCTGGACAAGCGCACCTTCAGGCTCTCTGACTCCGACCTCGAGATCTTTTTTCGTCCCATCGCGACTGCCGCCGGACTCCCGGCGCCCCTCAGTAAGCAGTTCCTCAATGGTTTCGAAGTCGACTTCTTCTTCCCCACCCTGGGCCTGGTAGTCGAGACCGACGGCCTGCGCTACCACCGCACTCCGTCAACCCAGGCACGCGACGCACGACGAGACCGCGCCCACATCCTCGCCGGGATGACCCCGATCCGCTTCACTCACTACGAGATCAAGCACGAACCCTCTCGGGTCCAGGCCGAGCTCGACCGTGCCGCCACGCTGCTGCGAAAGCGCAAAGGAGTTTGACCCCACCCCAGGTGGGTCAAACTCCACTGCAGTGAATTTGAGTGGTTCTGGGGGGACCTTGGCGCCTAGAAGAAGGCGCCGCCCTTGTATTCGCCGAAGACGTCGCGCATCGCGCCGCATACCTCGCCGATCGAGGCGTCGGCGGCTAGGGCGGCGCGGATCGGGTGGAGGAGGTTGCCGTCGCCGCGGGCCACGTCGCGCAGCGACTCGAGCTTGGCCTCGACCGCCGCCTGGTCGCGGGACTCCTTGAAGGCCTTGAGGCGGGCCAGCTGGCTCTGCTCAGCCGCCGGGTCGACGCGGAGGATGTCGACGTCGTCGACCTGGTCGGTGACGTACTTGTTGACGCCGACGATGATGTCCTGACCGCTGCGGTAGCGCTCGTGGTAGCTGTGCGCGGACTCCTCGATCTCGCGCTGCATGAACTCCAGCGCCTCGACCGAGCCGCCCAGCTCTTCGACCTTCTCCATCAGCTCCCAGGAGCGCGCTTCGACCTCGTCGGTCAGCGACTCGACGAAGTAGGAGCCGGCAAAGGGGTCGACCGTGTCGGCGGCGCCGGACTCGTGGGCGAGCACCTGCTGGGTGCGCAGGGCGATCCGGGCGGAGCGCTCGGTCGGCAGCGCCAGCGCCTCGTCGAAGCCGTTGGTGTGCAGGCTCTGGGTGCCGCCGCAGACGGCGGCGAAGCCCTGCAGGGCGACGCGGATGATGTTGACCTCGGGCTGCTGGGCCTGCAGCGTCACTCCCCCGGTCTGGGTGTGGAAGCGGATCTTCATCGAGTTCGGGTCCTGCGCCCCAAAGCGCTCGGCGACGATCTTCGCCCACATCCGCCGCACGGCGCGGAACTTGGCGATCTCCTGGAAGACCTGGTTGTGGCCGTTGAAGAAGAAGGCGAGGCGGGGGGCGAACTCGTCAATCTTGAGGCCCCGCTCGAGCGCCGCCTCGACGTAGGCGATCGCGTTGGAGAGCGTGAATGCCACCTCCTGCACGGCCGAGCAGCCCTTCTCGCGGATGTGGTAGCCGGAGATCGAGATCGTGTTCCACTTCGGCACGTTCTCGTGGCAATACTCGAAGATGTCGGTGGTCAGGCGCATCGTAGGCACCGGTGGGTAGATGTAGTTGCCGCGCGCCATGTACTCCTTGAGCACGTCGTTTTGGACCGTGCCGCGCAGCTTCTCCGAAGGCACGCCCTGTTCGGAGCCGACCAGCTCGTAGAGGAGCAGCAGAACCGCGGCGGGCGCGTTGATCGTCATTGAGGTCGAGACGCTGTCGAGCGGGATCTGGTCGAAGCAGATCCGCATGTCCTCGATCGTGTCGATCGGGACGCCGGTGCGGCCGACCTCGCCGCGGCAGAGCGGGTCGTCGGAGTCGCGGCCGAGCTGGGTCGGCAGGTCGAAGGCCATCGAGAGCCCGGTCGAGCCGTGCTCGATCAGGTAGCGGTAGCGCTCATTGGTGTCCTCTGGGGTGGCGAAGCCGGCGTACTGGCGCATCGTCCAGAGGCGGTCGCGGTACATGCCGTCGTGGATGCCGCGGGTGAACGGCGGCTCGCCCGGCTCGCCGAGGCGCTCCTGCAGGCCCGGGGCGACGTCGCTCTCATCGTAGACGCGCTCGATCTCGATCCCGGAATCGGTGAAGACGCGCTCGTCGTCGGGACCGACGAGGGGCGCGATCGTGCGATGGGTCTCTTCAGTTGCCATGGCGACAGAATATGGGGGAGCGGAACATTGCGGCCAATTACGGTTTGTGGAGGTGCAGGCCGGGAATAATCTTGGCTGCAAATCAAGACTTGCCGTAAGTCGCCATGAGGGGCAGCAGGGGGCGGCAGTAACGGAGGATGGAATGAACGATGTGACCCAGCCAGCACGGGGCCGAGGGTTGATGCTGTCAGCTGTAGCGATGGTCGCTGCGCTGGTCGCGTTGCTCGCCTTCGCCCCCTTCGCGTCGGCAACCAGCGACCCGGTCGCCAGCGGCTCGACGACCGTCAGTCTCAACAAAGGCTTCGTCAAGAAGCTGAAGAACTCGGGTGTCAAGGTGCTCAAGGTAAGCCCGGGCACGCTCAAAGGCAACAACGTGACGCTGCCGGTGAGCGGCGGCTCGATGGATCCGACCAACGGCCTCGGCAGCCTCGAACTGAGCGGCGGCATCAAGTTCAAGGCCGGCAAGAAGAGCGCGACCGTCAACACGCTGGTCCTCGACACGGCGCAGAGCTCCCTGACCGGCAAGGTCGCCGGCAAGAGCATGAAGTTCGCCGGCGTCAGCGGCCTCACCTTCGCCCGCAACGGCTTCGGCGTCAACGTCAACGTGGCGAAGCTGAAGCTGACCGGCAAGGCCGCCAAGCAGTTGAACAAGAAGCTCGGCTTCACCGGGAAGAAAAAGAGCAAGGGCAAAGCGAAAGGCCACAAGCGGGCCGCGGCGAGCAAGGCCGTGCAGCCGCCCTTCAAGGGCAATCAGGTGCTCGGCGGCACGTTCAGCGAAACGCAGCCGAAGACGGTCGCCGTGATCGCGACGGGCAACGCGGGCCTGGTGCTCAGCCCCGCTGCCCTGGCAAAGCTCAACGGCGTTGGCCCGCACCCGCCCAATGAACCGGGACCGTTCGCGGTGAAACTGGCGCCGGTCGCTCCGACCAAAGTCGTTTCTCTGTCGCCGGTCACCGTCCTCTTCCCGATCAGCGGTGGCACTATTGGTCCGAGCGCTACCACCGGCGTCCTGCAGACCGCGGGCGGCCTGCAGCTGACCCAGAACCTCGAAGCGGCCGGGCCAAACGGCAAAGGCGAAACGACGCTGGTGATGGGCAACATCTGGGTCGACCTGGGCGCGAAAACAGCCTCGGTCGAAGTGACGATCACGAACCCGAAAACCCCGGAAGCCAACCTCGGCAACCTGGGCCGGGCGTCGATCGCCGACATCAACCTGACCGGGGCGACGATCGTCTCCGACCCGGCCACGCGGACGATCAGCGTCCAGGGCGCCTCGGCGACGCTGCAGGCGGTGACGGCGGAAACGCTGAACTCGGTGTTCATCACGCCGATCGAAAAAGCAACCATGGAACCGCAGACGAAGTTCGCCGGCGGAGATCCGCTCGGCGTCTTCTCCTTCACCGCGCAGACCGAATAGGCGAAGCGCAAACCGGAGCCGAGCAGAGGGCGGCCAAATGGCCGCCCTCTCTTTGCCGCGCCCCGCGTGCAGGCGGGGTGCGCCCGCCGGATTCTGGACTCGAAGTTACTCAAATGATTGAGTTGCATTTGCGCATTCCCTTGTGTACCTTCAGCCGTACCGGTTTGGCGCCTGGGCGTCCCGGATTCGTGGACTCAAGTGCGCATGGCGCCGAGCCATGCTGGAGGGGAAAGGGAGTAGGGAGATGTCGGAGCCGGCCAGTCGCAAGCCCCCGCAATTGCTTTCGCCGTTCTGGCCGCTCGACGACCAGCACGGGGTCGGCCACGTGCGGCTCGAGGACGAGCCGCCGGCCAACGCCGCGCAGGCGATGCCACTGCTGCTGAGGCTCGCGGCGCAGAGCGAAGCGATGCGCAGCCTGCAGAGCGCCGAGGGCGAGCACCTCTCCGAGGGCGCCGCCTCGACCCTGCGCGGCGAGATGGCCGAAGGCCTGCGTGAGCTCGCCGACCTCGTCGACGACGAGAGCGCCGAGGTCATCCGGCTTCGCGCCAAGGGCCTCGCCGGCGGCATCGGGCACCGCGAGATGACCCTGGAGGTCGCCCGCGGGGGTCGGCCACCGGCGCTGGAGATCGTCTGCGGACCGCTCTGCACCTGGCGGATGAAGACGCGGATCGGTCTGCACTCTTTCATCGCTGCCGCCCGCGACGAGGAGCAGCAGCGGCTGCTCGACCAGCTCGACGACGCGCTCGAGGACGCCCTGCGGGCAGTCGAAGCCGAGATCGGCGCGAAGGGAATGGGCGTCCCCTTCAAGCTGCCGATGAACGTCACCAATCTGCTCCTGTCTGCCGGCGAGGCGGCCGGGCACCCCAAGCACTTCGCCTACTTCATGCCCGAGGACGAAGGCATCGACGGCCTGCCGTTGGAAGAACAGCGGACGCTCTACATGCGCAACGTTCACCTCGCCCGCTACTCGGTGATCACGATCCCGCTGGCGGAAAAGCTGCTCGACGGGCCGATGGCGGCGGCCGACGTCCCGGTCGAGACGACGCTGATGCCCTGGATCCGCGGCCACGACCACGGCCACAACGTCGTCGTCCCGGAGACCACCTATGACAGCTGGATGGAGACACTCGGAATCGAGCCGTTCATGGCGCTGCAGGAGGCGATCGCCGACGTCTACGGCTTCCTGATGTGCATCTCGGAGCCCTGGATGAAGATCGGCGGCTTCACCCGGCTCGAGATGTGCGCCACGCACATGGCCGAGATGCTGCACTACCTGCGCCGCGGGCCCCAGTACTTCGGCGACCCCGGCGCCGCCTACGTCGAACTCAGCTTCCTCGCCGAGAACGGCTTCGTCGAGATCGACGGCGCCGGCCGGATCAGCTGGAACGAGGAGGACTTCTGCCGCGGCATGGTCGCCCTGGCCGCTGCCCTCACCGAGTCAACCGTCGGCGCCCCCGACGAGTCCGGCTCAGAAGCCCTCCTGGCCCGCTACGGCTGGCCGACCGAGACAGCGGCAAAGCGCACCCTCGACGCGATGCGCCGAGAACTCACCAACGTCCCAACCTCGATCGCCTTCTACCGCACCAGCGACGTCACAGCAGCAGAGAACGTCCCCGTCCCTGCATAGCTAAAGCTACGGCGACCCAAGGTTGCAGGGCGCTTCCGAATCGATAAGGGCCGTGGGTATCGACTCGCCGGACACTCAGCGCAAAGCGCGTCCGCCGAGGCGATACCCACGGCCCCCACGCCTCAAGCAGAAGCGCCCAGCAACCTCTCGACGCCCGACTTGTCGATTGTCATCTGCAACCCCTCGCGCAGCTCGATCTTCGGCTCCCAGCCGAGCAGCTCGCGGGCGCGGGCGATGTCGGGGCGGCGCTGCTGCGGATCGTCAACCGGCAGCGGCTCGAAGACGATCTCCGACTTGGAGTCGGTCACGTCGATCACGGTCTTGGCCAGTTCGAGCAGGGTGAACTCTTTCGGGTTGCCGATGTTGACCGGCGAGTGCTCGTCCGACTCGGCGAGGGCGACGATGCCGCGGATCAGGTCGTCGACGTAACAGAAGCTGCGGGTCTGATCGCCCTCGCCGAAGACCGTCAGCGGCCGGTCCTCGAGCGCCTGGCGGAAGAAGGTCGGGATCGCACGGCCGTCGTGGGCGCGCATGCGCGGGCCGTAGGTGTTGAAGATGCGGACGATCGCGGTGTCGACGCCCTGCTGGCGGTGGTAGGCCATCGTCATCGCCTCGGCGTAGCGCTTCGCCTCGTCGTAGACCCCGCGGGGACCGATCGGGTTGACGTGGCCCCAGTAGTCCTCGGTCTGCGGGTGGACTTTGGGATCGCCGTAGACCTCGCTGGTCGAGGCGATCAGGAAGCGGGCGCGCTTGAACTTGGCGACGCCGAGCATGTGGTGGGTGCCGTGGGAGCCGACCTTGAGCGTGTGCAGGGGCAGCCGCAGGTAGTCGATCGGGCTGGCAGGCGAGGCGAGGTGGTAGACGAAGTCGACGTCCTCGGGAATGTCGACGTACTCGATGATGTCGACGTGGCGGAAGTCGAAGTCGCCGTCGCGGATGTGCTCGATGTTCTGCAGCGAGCCCGTCTCGAGGTTGTCGAGGCAGATCACCCTGTGCCCTTCGCCGAGCAGGTGCTCGCAGAGATGGGAGCCGAGAAAGCCGGCGCCGCCGGTGACCACGCAGGTGCTCATCGCGGCAGCATGCTACCTCGCCCACTCCACAGACCGACTTCGACCCTCCCCCAAACGCTCGGCAGGAGCCTCGCTTGATGTTTGGGGGAGGGTCGAAGTCGGTCTGTGCCGGGAAGGTCGCAAATTGCGCTGCTGCGGACAGACACTCGTCCAGAAGGGGGGAGAGATTCCAGGGGCGGCTGCTTGGCTGGTCATGTTTGGACGGGGGGACTGAACCGGTGTGGGAGAGATGAGCGGCCGCGTGAGCCAGGGACTGAAGTCGAGCGAGGGGGCGCGCAAGCGGGCGGCGATCGAAATGATCGCCGAGCACGAGGCGACGCTGAAGCGGACGGCACGGCGCTACTCGATCGATGCCGAAGACGTGGAGGACGCCTATCAGCGCGCCCTCGAGATCGTCCTGACCAAAGCGCCGACGACCGACCCGCGCGAGCTGATCCGCTGGTCCCAGACGGTGATCAAACACGAGGCGCTGGCGCTGCGCCAAAGCCGCGAGCGGCTGCTCGGTTACGGCGGCAGCAGGGCGCCCGATGGGGCAAACACCGATCCGCTCGACCTGATTCCGGCAGCCGCCGACGGTCCCGAGGGCCAGGTCGAACGACGCGAGGCGATCGCCCGCAGTCGCGAGGCGCTGCGGGCGCTGAAGCCGGCCGAGCTGCGGGCGATGAGTCTGCTCGCCGAGGGCTACTCCTACGCCGAGATCGGTGAGCTCACCGGCTTCAGCCGCACAAAGATCAACCGGGTCCTGGCCGAGGGCCGCGAACGATTCCGCAGCCTCGTCGCCAGCAGCGAGGACGGCAGCCGCTGCCGCCAGATGAGGCCGCTGCTCTCGGCCTTCTGCGACGGCGAGGCGAGCCCGCACGAGGAAGAGACGGTGCGTGAGCACCTGCGCGCCTGCGGTCACTGCCGCTCGACCATGCGCGCCTACCGCGCGGCGCCGCGGATCGCGATCGCCCTGGCGCCGGCGCTGCCTCCCTCACGCTCCCTGCTGGGGCGGGTGCACGACCTGATCGCCGGCCTGGGTTCGCGACTGCCGGGGATCGGTGCCGGTGGCAACTCGGCAGCCACCCAGATCGCGATCGGGGGCGGCTCCAAGGGGGTCGGCATGGTCGGCCTCGCCAAGCTGCTGGCGCTCTGTGCCGGCGCGGCCGGTGGCGCCGCGGTCTGCGTGGCGACGGGCGTGCTGCCCGCGCCCGACCTGGCGCCGCGACACACGCGCGCTCCCGCGATCGAGCGATCCTCGGTTCGGGCGGCCACGGCGGGGGCCGGCGAAGCCGTGCAATACGAACCGGCTCCCGCGCCGGCGCCTCAGCCCGAGCCGAAGCCGAAGCCGCCAAAGGAAGCAGCGGAAAGCCCAAGCAGCGAAGTCGCCGAGGTCTCCACAGGGGCGGTCGAATACGAAGCACCGCCTCCAGAACCGGCTCCCGAACCAGCCAGCCCGAGCGGCGGCGAAGGCTCCTCCAGCGATTCGGCAGCCGGGGAGTTCGGGCCGTGAGGGCTCGGCCCAGATCCGGCGCAACGTTTTGTTCTCCGATTGGGTGGACAACACGCTGCACCGTGGCGATCCTGGCTCTTGCCGCCGTGGCGCTGGCTGGAGTGCCCAAGGCGCAGGCCGTGCTGCAGCCGATCGACCTCAGCGTCGACGGTGGTGAGGAAAGCTGGCGGCCGGAGCGCTCCTTCGCCCTGCGCTGGAGCAACCCGCCCGGAGCGGTCGCCGCGGTCCACTACCGCGCACTCGACCCCTCCGGCCAGGTCGCAGTCGCCGAGACACGGCTCAACTGGGCGGCGACCGCGATCCAGCACCTCAGCGTCCCGGCCACTCCCGGCACCTACACGGCGGAGGTTTGGTTGGAGGACGCCGAAGGCACCGAGGGCCCACCGGCGTCGGCGAAGCTGCGCTTCGACGACCGCAGGCCCGGCCCACTCGAACCGGCGCCGCTCCCCGCCTGGATCGGCCGTACCGACTTCCCCTACACCCTCCACCTCGGCCGCCCCGGTGGGCCGCCACCGCTTGCCGGTATTCGCGGCTACGCCGCGTCGATCGACGGGCTCGCCGGCGTCGGCGCGTGCCTGACCAGCGGCGGCTGCGGACCGAGCGAGACTGAGCTGCGGGGGGGCCTGGAGGCGGATGCGCTGACGGTGACCGAACTCCCGGAGGGGACCAACTACCTGCACGCCGTCGCGGTCTCCGGCTCTGGGGTCCGGTCCGGCGCCTCGACCGACACCGCCCTCCGGGTCGACAAGACGGACCCGATCGTGGCGCTGACCGGAAACCCCGCCGGCTGGTCAAATCGGCCGCTGATCCTGACCGCCAGCGCAGCCGATGCCGGCTCGGGCATGTTCGCGAGAGAGGGCACTGCCGAGCCGTTCACGGCAATCCGCATCGACGGCGGGGCGCCGGTCAGCGCCGACGGGGATGAGGTCGCGGCAGCCGTGATCTCCTCGGGGACCCACTCGATCGCCTACTACGCCCGCGACGCCGCGGGCAACGTCGCCGACGGAGGGGTCGCCAACGGCAGGCCGAACCACGCACCCGCGAGCGCCATCGTGAAGATCGATCGCGAGCCGCCACGCGTTGCCTTCCTCGGCGCTCAGGACCCGCTCGAACCCGAGCGGGTCGAGGCCCGTGTCTCGGATGCACTCTCCGGGCTGGACCCGGCCCCGGGCTCGATCGGCGTGCGGCCGGCGGGCTCGGGTGAGCGCTTCGAGGCGCTGCCGACCGAGCAATCCGGGTCGGTGCTGCGAGCCCGCTGGAACTCCGAGTCCTACCCGCGCGGCGACTACGAGTTCCGGGCCACTGTCCGCGACCTCGCCGGCAACTCAGCGTCCAGCCTGAGCCGGAGTGACGGCGCGGCGATGCGCCTCTCCAACCCGCTGAAGATCGCGACCAGGCTGCTCAGCGAGTTCCGTCCGCGCAGC
The DNA here is from genome assembly GCA_963702705.1 of uncultured Solirubrobacterales bacterium. Classification (GTDB taxonomy): domain Bacteria; phylum Actinomycetota; class Thermoleophilia; order Solirubrobacterales; family 70-9; genus VRUE01. The sequence goes on along the minus strand of CAVPDR010000007.1, from coordinate 42,349 downwards.
ATCCCGTACGGGCGGGGCGCCCGTTTCGGCGGTCGCCTGATCGCCGGGCGCCACGCCCCGCTGGCAGGGATGCCGGTGCGGGTGATCGAGCGCTTCGACCCCGGGGCTGTGCCGCGAGAACGGGTGTCGACGGTGAGGACCGGCGCCGCCGGCAACTTCGCGCTCCCGCTCGAGCCGGGACCCAGCCGCGAACTTGTTGCCGTGGCGCCCCCGACGCCCACCCTGCGCCGCGCGGACAGCGAGCCGCAGCGCCTCGCAGTTCGAAGCGGCGTGAGTCTGCGCGTTTCCTCAACCGTCGCGACGGTGGGCGGGCGGCCCGTCGTCTTCCGCGGCGGCGTCGCCGCCCGCGGCGCGGCGATCCCAATAGAGGGCAAGACGGTGCAGCTGCAGTTCCGCCTGCCCGGCCTGCCCTGGAGCGAGTTCCGCACGATCCACACCGACCCGCACGGCCACTTCCGCTACGCCTACCGCTTCGCCGACGACGACAGCCGCGGCGCGCGCTTCCAGTTCAGGGCCTACGCCCCGGCGCAAACCGGCTGGCCCTATGAGCCAGCCGGTTCACTGCCGGTGCAAGTACGAGGTGTCTAAGGCCTAGACGGGGAGAAGATCGATGGCCTTGCGAACGCGCTGCTCGAGCTCGTTGCGGTTGCGCTTCACCGTCGTCTCGACCGTGCGGCGGCGCTTGCTGGCTTCGCGCTCGACCCGTTTGCGGGTCTTACGGGCCTCGCTGGTCGCCTTGCGACGGGCGGTCGTGCCGCGGCGCTCGGTGCGCTTGACCCGGCGGCGCAGCTCGGTGCGGTACGACTTGAGCTGTTTTTCGGCGGCGGAGCGAGCGGTGAACGGCTCGACCAGGTCGCTGACCTTGTCGGTGACGGTGAGGACGGCGCCGACGGGAAGGTCGACGGCGGTCTCGACCACGGTGCGGGCCTGTTTCTTCTCCGTCGCTGCAGCTTTGGCGGCCGGTTTGGCGCCATTGCTCTTGCTGGTTTTGGTCTGAGTTGCCATTAAGTTGAGTCCCTTCGGGTATGCGGGTTGCCTGCCTGGGAGTTCGCGAGTGTAACGAACATACGTTCTTGGCGAACACACGTTCTTAAACCAGGGAGGACGCCCGGTTACTGGACGGCGCGGGCGATCGCCAAGGCCTGCTCTCCGGCCGCGGCGGCGATCGGGTAGCGGGCGTCGAGGCCGAGCGAGGCCTGCCCGAGGGCGAGATCGCCGAAGCTCACCCGCCCGCCGGCCTCGCGCACGATCAGCTGGGCGGCGGCGGCGTCGACCGAGCGGCAGGGGCGCAGGCTCGCCATTGCGTCGAAGCGGCCGGCGCTGACGTAGGCGGCGCTGATCGCGATCGAGCCGACCACGCGCAGGCGATAGACCCGCCCGGCAAGAGCCTCGAGCGCCGGCAACGCTCGCTCCGGCTCAGCCGCCTCGAGCCCAAGCAGCTCGATCCTGTCGCCATCGGTGCCGACCGCGATTGCGTCCTCGCCGAGCCTGGCGCCCTCGCCGCGACGGGCGACGAACTCCTCGCCGGCGCCGAAGTCGAAGACGTAGCCGAACTCGACCGCCGCCATCGAATCCTCGCTTGCAACCGCGATGCTGAGGCTGTGCGAGGGCAGGGTGCGGCGAGCGTTGAGCGAACCGTCAATCGGGTCGATCACGACCCGGGCAGAGCCGCCTTCGCCGAAAGCGACCTCGCCCCGCTCCTCCGAAACCGCGACGAACGAAGCGCCCTGCGCAGCCAGCGCCTCGAGCTCGGCAAAGACCGCGTCCTCACAGCGGCGGTCGATTACCAGCATGCGGTCGCCGCCCTCGCCGACGCCCTCGTAGGCGGTGCGAGCCGTAACACCGCGCACCTCGTCGAAGATCGCCCGCTGCGCGGCGACCGCGCGACGGCAGATTCCCAGCCAGTCTGCGGAGAAAACGTCCACCGAGGCCATCCTATGGAGGCCGCGCACTCGCTAGCGTTGGGGCATGCTCGCTCTCGCCGAGGCCCAGCAGCGCGCCGTCCAGCACGGCGAGGGCCCGCTGCTGCTCCAGGGCGCCGCCGGAACCGGCAAGACCGAGGCGCTGGCGCGGCGCTTCGCTCGCTTGGTCGAGGACGGCGCGGCCCCGGAGGGAATCCTGGTGTTGGCTTCGCACCGCCCGACCGCGCGGCGCCTGCAGAAGCGCGTCGAAACGCTGCTCCCGGGCTCCCACGAGGAACTGTGGATCGGAACTTGGGACGAGCTGGGAGAGCGGCTTCTGCGCGAGCACTCGACCGCGGCGGGGCTCGATCCGTTCTTCGACGTCCTCGGCCCAGCCGAGCGCCTGGCGATGCTGCTCGACCGTCTCGATGACCTCCCGCTCCGCAATCAGGAAATCCGCGGCAATCCGGCCGGGCTGCTCGCCAAGCTGCTGGCGCAAATCGACGAGCTGAAGGCGGGATCCGAGCCGCCCGAGCCCGAGCTGGCGGAGTTTTGCGCCGCCCACGACCGAATCCTCGCCGAGTCCGGAAACCTCGACCGCGGGGACGTCTTCCTTACGCTCAGCAAGCTCCTGCACGAGCGGCCGAACGTCAGCGCCGAAATCGCCACTCGCTTCACATACGTAATGGCCGACGAGTACGAGGACACGACTTCAGCGCAGCGGTCGATCCTTTACAAGCTCGCGACCGACAATCCAAACCACCTCTACGCGGAAAACGCTCCTTCTGCGGGTGGCGTGGGTGAGGGGGGGTCGAGGACGGTTTTGACCCGCCCGCAGGCCCCCCCTCACCCACGACAGGACCCGCAGCCGAGCGTTCTCACCCTTGAGGAGGTTTTTCGGGATCCCAAGGTTCGGCTGTGGCGCTGCACCAACGAGCGAGCGCAGGCGCAGGCAGTTGCGCGTGAGGTTGAGCATCTGCTTGTCGGGGGAACTTCTCCCGAGGCGATCTGCGTCCTGGTCGATGACCCGACAGCCAACGGGGGGCCGGTGTCGGCGGCGATGGAGGAGCGGGGGATCCCGTTCCACCTGGCGGGGCCGGCGGCGCTGTTTCAGCGCCCCGAGGTCCGCGATGCGATCGCCTGGCTGCGAGTCCTGGCCGATCCGGAAGACTCGGCGGCCGCGGCGCGGGCGCTGACGCGACCGCCGGTCGAGCTGCGATCGGCCGACCTGGCACGGTTGACCACGATTGCCCGCCGACGGAAGATCGACCTGGTCTCGGGCTGTGAGGCAGCGCTGGAGAGCCCGCAGATCCCGCCCGAGGGACGGGAGCGAATCCAGGCCTTCCTCAAGCTCCACGGCGAAGCTTCGGCGGTGATGGAGGAACGCCGAGCGGATGTGTTCGTGCGGCGGCTGATCGAGCGCGTCGGTCTGCGCAGGCAGCGACTCTTCGCGGCCGAGCCCGAGGTGGCGGAGCGCCTCCTGGGTCTCTCCCGGCTGGCCGAGTTGGCGGCGATCTGGGCGCGCCGCGAACCGCACGGCTCAACCCGTGACTTCGTCCGCTACCTGAGCGCCGTCGCCGAGGCCGGGGTGCAGCCCGCGGGGGGTGAAGAGCCGCCCTCGCCTGGGGCAGTTCAAGGCCTGGCGCAGGCCGCGGCGAAGGGGATGGACTTCGATCACGTCTTCGTGCTTGGGGTCGAACAGGAGGATGTCCAGGCCCGTTCCACGCTCGTCCTCTCGCGGATCGAAGCTGAGCACGAGGGGCCTGGCGAGGAGGCGGAGGAGCTGCACGAGGAGGAGCTGTTCGGGCCGGCCGAGGGGCTGCACGCGACCTTCCGCAAGCTGCGCGAGGAGGTGCTCGAGGCTTCGTGGAAGGCCGGCCGAGAGCTCTCTGAGCCGCGCCTTGACACCGTCGTCGACGTCAACCGGGCGATCGCCCGCCACCTCGAGCTGTTGAAGCTGGCCGCGCTGGCGCAGCGGCCCGGCGAGGAGGCGACGGCGGAGGCGATCGAGGCGGTCAATGGCCTGCTGCGCCAGATCGCCACCCCCGAGCAGCAGGCCGAGCTCGACGCCTCCCCCCTAGACGCTTACCTGCTCGATTCCGAGCACGAGCGCGACGGTCGGCGCAGGCTGATCGCCGCCCGCCACGAGCCCTCGCTCGAAGCCTTCCTGCCGCGCCGCGGCGACGGCGCTCTCAGCCTCTCCGCCTCCGACCTCGACCTCTACCTGACCTGCCCGCTGAAGTACAAGTTCCGGCGCGTCTTCGGCATCCCACAGGAGCCGACGATCAACCAGCGCTTCGGCATCCTCATCCACAGCGTGCTCGAACGCTTCCACAAGGACGCGACCGAGGGCGAAGCGGGCGATGGCGGGCTGGCCGGGCTGATGGACCTCTTCGAGTCCGGCTGGCGCCGCTCCGGCTTCGGCTCCAGCGACGACGAGCTGCAGTTCCGCGACCGCGCCCGCGAGGCGATGCGGCTCTACTGGGAGCGCGAGCGCGATTCGGAGGGAAAACCGGCCTGGCTCGAGCGCAAGTTCGACATCCGGATCGGGCCCCACCAGGTGCGCGGCCGGGTCGACCGGGTCGACCGCCTGCCCGACGGTAGCTACGAGCTGATCGACTACAAGACCGGCGAACGCAGGAGCGAGGCGCAGCTCGAGAACGACCTGCAGCTGGCGCTCTACCGGCTCGCCGCTCGCGAGGCCTGGGGGCTCGAGGCCGGCACCGGCAGCTACTACTACGTGCTCGACGCCGACAAGGTCGCGGCACCGGTCAGGGCCGACGACGCCGAGCGGGTCGAGCGGACGGTGCTCGAGGTCGGCGAGGGGGTGCTGGGGCAGGACTTCGAGCCGCGGCCTTCGCCTACCACCTGCGGGTGGTGTGATTACCGGCTGATTTGTCCGGCGGCTGAGAGTTAGGGACGAGCGTTACCGGCCCGCGGGTCCTGTCATCGGGGGAGGGGGGCCTGCGGGCGGGGGCTTCGCCTCCGTTCTCGGCCCCCCTCCCCCGATGCCACCCGCGGGTGTGACGCTTGTTACTGATCTCCCTGCTGGCGTAGGAACTGCTGGAAGTCGCGGGCGATCGTGTCCGCAGATGGGATGTCCTCGGGGCCTTCGGTTTGCTCGGACTGTTCGGTCTCTATGCGGTCTACTAGTTCCTCGATCTCCGGGTTTGCGGCTATCGCGCGGTTGATTTGCTCTTCGTAGTTGTCGGCTTCTTCCTCGAGGTCGGTGGCGTCGACGGCTACGCCGGTGAGGCCCTCGAGGCGGCGCAGCAGGGCGAGGGCCGCTTTGGGGTTGGGAACCGCGGCGACGTAGTGGGGGACCGCTGCCCAAAGCGAGGCCGAGGTCATGCCGACCTGGCGGCAACAGTCGTGGACGACGCCGACGATCCCGGTCGGGCCCTCGTAGCTGGAGCGCTGCAGGTCGAGTTCCTCGACAAGTTTCTCGTCCGAGGCGAGGCCGGTGATCGGCACTGGCAGAGTGTGGGAGACCTCCGCGATCAGCGCTCCCAGCGTGATCACCATCTCGACCCCGAGCGCATCGGCCGCTGTGGCGATCGTCTCCGAGAAGGTGCGCCAGCGCAGGTTGGGCTCGGTGCCGTCGAGCAGTACCAGGTCGCGCTCGGCGCCGGGCACGCGAACGGCAATCAGGTCGTTCTGCGGCCAGTCGATCCGCCGCGCCTGGCCCTCGGTGAGGACGATCGTCGGCCGGGTGGCCTGGAAGTCGAAGTAGTCCTCGGCGTCGACCCTGGCGACCAGCTCCGCGTCGAAGGCGTCTTCGACTGCGTTCAGCGCGGTCGAAGCAGCCGCGGCGGCGTCGTTCCAGCCCCGAAACGAGCAGACCAGGATCGGGTCGCGGAGCTGCGGGATGTCGCCCTCCCAGCTGAGTGAATCCACACTTTGAGACTACCGATGGGTCGCCGCCGCGCTGGATCTGTGGCGCTAGGCCGGTGCCGCCATCGCCCGGCGCAGCAGGCGGTAGGCGATGAAGAGGGCGAGGGCGGCAAAGGAGAGCTGCAGGGCCCGCTCGGAGACGTGGTTGGCGACTGCGACGCCGATCAGCACCCCGAGCGGAGAGAGGACGCCGATGATCGCGGCATTGCGGACGTTGACGTTGCCGTAGGAGTTCTGGCGAATCGCCCCGATCAGGGCGACGATGACGATCATCAGCAGCGACGTCGACTCGCTCTCGACCTGGCTGAGGCCGATGAAGATCGTCAGTGCCGGGACGAAGAGGACGCCGCCGCCAACGCCGACGATGCCGCCGGTGAAGCCGCCGGCCATGCAGATCAGCGCCGCCAGCAGCTCGTCGCCGCTCATAGGAGAACCTCCCCCTTGTTCTTCAGAGATTTAGACGGAGAGGCCGACCGAAGGGAGGCCGCCGCAGAATCCGGAGGGACACATAGAGCCGACCGCCGTCGGGAGAGCGCCTTGGCCGCTAGCCCCGTAGAGGGCCAAAATGAGACCAGCGCCTCCCGGCGGTCGGAGGCACCTGAAGCGGCCACAGGAAGTGGCGCACCCAAGCGCCAATCTATGAGCACCCGCAACGGTACCTCCCGGCCGGCGCAAGTCAAAGCGAACCGAGGAGGGAAGCGATGGAGGAAACGTCTGCCGGCATCGACTGGGCCAGCGAGGAGCACGCGCTTTGCGTGGTCGACACAAAAGGGCGAACGCTCGCGGGAGAGATGCACGCCCACGACGAGGCCGGGATCAGAGGACTGATCGCCCGGATGCGGACCCTTGGCGTGGCGAGGGTGGCGATCGAGCGCCCCGACGGGCTGCTCGTCGAGCGCCTTCTCGAGTCCGGCTTCACCGTCTTGCCTGTCCATCCCAACAAGCTGAAGGCAACGCGCCCGCGCTATGAGGCCTCTGGGGGCAAGTCCGACGGCTTCGATGCCTTCGTCTTGGCCGAGCTGGCCCGCACCGACTCCCATCGCCTGCACGCCTTGCGACCGCATTCCGACGAGACCAAGGCGCTGCGGGTGCTGACCCGCAGCCGCGAGGACCTGGTGGGAGCCAGGGTTCGCCTCGCCAACGAGCTGCGGGCGCAGCTGGATGCGTTTTGGCCCGGTGCGGCGTGTGTCTTCTCCGCCGTCGACTCGCCGATCTCCCTCGCCTTCCTTGAGCGCTACCCGTCCCCCGCCGAGGCGCGCGGCCTGGGTGAGAAACGCCTTGCCGCCTTCCTCACGCGCAACCGCTACTCGGGAAACCGCAGCGCCGGGGATCTCTTGGAGCGGCTGCGGGCCGCGCCCCAGGGTCGCGCGGGAGGGGTGGAGGCCCAAGCGCGCCGTTGCACGGTGCTGGGCCTGGTCGCGGCGCTGAGGCCGATCGTCGAGCAAATCCGAGAGCTCACCTCCCAGATCGCCCAGGCGGTGCGCGCCCATCCCGACGGCCAGGTCTTCCTGCCGCTGTTCAAAGACCCCAAGTCCGCGATCACGGCGGCGCGGCTCGTGGCCGAGATCGGCGATGACCGCTCCCGCTATCCGAGCGCCGAGGCGCTGGCGGCCGACGCCGGCATGGCGCCGGTGGCGCGCGAGTCGGGCAAGCGCAAGGTCGCCAGCTTTCGCTGGGCCTGCGACAAGCGGTTGCGCAACGCAGTCAGCTGCCTGGCCGACTCCACCCGCCATCACCATCCCTGGGCTCGAGCCGTCTACCTCTCGGCTCGCCAGCGGGGCCTTGACCATTCCCACGCGATCCGCGTGCTCGGGCGCGCATGGCTGCGTGTTCTCTGGCGCTGTTGGCAGGACGGAGTCCCGTATGACCAGACCAAACACGGCAACCTGCAGAGGCTTCAACCCGCGGGGGGTTGACACAGGAAGTCTCATTTCAGCACCAGCTCGATCGCGATCGCGATCAGCAGGGCGGCGAAGAGGACCGAGACCATGCGCTGGGAGATGCGCTGCTGCACGGCGGTGCCGATCACGACGCCGACCACCGCCGGGATCGCCAGGAGTAGGCCGGTGAGGACGTGGACGTTGCCGTAGAGGCCGCCCTGGGCGATCGCGCCGAGCAGACCGATCAGAACGATCGCGGCGAGGCTGGTCCCGGTCGCCAGCCGCTCGCCGTAGCCGAACCAGAAGATCAGCAGGGGGACGATGACGGTGCCGCCGCCGACGCCGAAGAGGCCGCTGAACGCTCCCGCCAGGGTGCCGATCGCGGCGAGCTTGAGAACGGGGTGGGACGGCAGCGCCGTGTCCGCGGGCATCGTGCCGCGATACTAGATGCAGTGTCGCTCGAATCTGAGACAGGCGCGGGGGCGGAGGAGGCGCTGCTCGACCCGCTGCGTGCCGATCCCCGCCGGGCGGCGATCCTGACCGACGTCGACGGCACCCTGGCGCCGATCGCCGAGCGGCCCGAGCAGGCCGCGGTGCCGCCGCGGGCGAGCGAGCTGCTCGAAGCGCTGAATCGCAGCTTCGGCCTCGTCGGTTGCATCTCGGGACGCCGGGCGCTGGAGGCGCGGCGGCTGGTCGGAGTCGAGGGCATCGCCTACGCCGGCAACCACGGGCTGGAGCTGCTGCTGCCGGGCGACGAGGAACCGCGGCTCGACCCGGCACTGGCCGGGCAGGAGCGGGGCGCGGCGGAGTTCGTCGCCGCCCTGGACGGCGCGGGCCTCGCATCCCTCGGCCTGCGACTGGAGGACAAGGGCCCGATCCAGACGTTGCACTGGCGCGGCGCCGAGGACGAACGGAGCGCCGAGGCTCGCGCGAGAGAGATCGCCGCCGAGGCCGGGCGGGCGAAGCTCGAACCGCGCTGGGGGCGCAAGGTGCTGGAGCTGCGCCCGGTCGGCGGCGGTGGCAAGGACGCGGCGGTTGCGGCGTTGCTCGCCGGCGACGGAGTCAGCGCAGCCGTCTACGCCGGCGACGACCGCACCGACCTCGACGCCTTCCGCCGCCTGCGCGAGCTGCGCGACGGCGGCGAGCTGCGGAGCGCCGTCTGCGTCGGCGTGATCTCACCCGAGGCGCCGCCCGAGCTCGCCGAAGAGGCGGACCTGCTCGTCGACGGGCCGCCTGGCTGGCTGGCGATGCTCGAGGCACTGGCGAGGTAGCGCGGTGCCCTACACCGACCTGCTGCGCGTGACCGTCCTGCTCACCGGGGCCGAGGCGACGGCGCTGGCGACAATCGCCGCGATCGCCGTCAACCGCGACAGCGACACGAGGACGCTGATCGTCGCCGCCGTCTGGTGGCTGCTGTCGCTGGCGATCGGTTTCTACATCGGTCGCCCCTCGCGCGCCGCCGACGCCCTGCGCGACACCCTGGCGCGGGCGAAGACCGCGACCTCGCTGCCGCCGGAGACCCCGGCGAGGATCTCGCTTGGCCGCCTCTGGCCGATCGCGATGACCGCGATCGGGGCCGGGGTCCTCGGCGTCTTCTTCCCCGGCGTGGCAGCAATCGGCGCCGGCTACGCCCTGCTCGTCTCACTCGCCTGGCATTCCCGCGAGGCCGCCGTGCTGGCGATCGAGCAGCGCGACGGGGTCAAGTTCTACGTCGTCCCCAACTCCGCCCTGCGCCCGATCCAGCTCGTCCGCACCCCGGGCCTGCGCACCGGCCGCCGCGCCCACCCTGAGTGAGCGTCGCCACCTGCGGGTAGCTTGGAGCCAGTGAACCGCCGAACCCTGACCGCGCTGGCCGTCCTCTCGGTGCTGGCGCTGCCGGCAACGGCCATGGCCGCCGAACGAACGGTCAGCGTTCACGGCACCGTGACCCAGAAGGTCCCGAACGACACCGCCTCGCTTGGCTTCTCCGTGAGCAAGGAACGCAAGACCCGCAAAGCGGCCCTGCAAACCGTCGCGGTGCATCTGCGAAAGGTGATCGCAACCGTTCAGGCCACGCCCGGCATCGGCCCCGGCGACGTCACCACCGGCGAAATCTCGGTGCGGAAAACGACCAGGGGCAAGCGAACCCTCTACCGCGCCGCCGAGGGAATCGGCGTGATCCTGCACGAACCAAACCGAGCCGGAGAACTCGTCACCGCCGCCATCGCGGCAGGAGCAACCGGCACCCGCGGCCCCAACTTCTTCCCCGGCAACCCAGAACAAGCCTTCAACAACGCCCTCCTAGCCGCCTTCGCCCAAGCCAAAGCCAAGGCGACAGCCCTAGCCACCGCCGCCGGAGCAACCCTAGGCCAGGTTCTGAGCATCGAAGAAGGCACCGAAGTAAGCGAAACGACCCCAGTAAGCGCCAACGCCAAGGGTGTAGAAGCTTCCCCCTCCCCGCCAGTAAAACCGGGCAACTCCACAGTCACCGCCACCGTCCACGTCGTATTCGCATTGCAATAGCCGCTACGCGGGAGGGCCGGGAGGCGGTCTCGGCGGGCCTCGCGAAGCGGCCCCGGCAAGGTGCTTCTAAGCCGCGAAGCGGCACTCAATTAGCACCGCCAAAGGCGGTGCTTGGGCCCGCCAAGACCGCCTCCCGTCCCTCCTACCGCTTACGCAACTTCTTGAACTCAGCCCAGCTCTTCGTATTGGCAACTTGATCCGCCGTGAGCCAAGCCCGCCGCGCGGTCGCGACGGCGTAATCCATGTTGTTAAGAGTGTCGACCCCGTGCGCGTCGGTGTTGAGCACGATCGTCACCCCCGCTTCGGCCGCCAGCCGCGCGTGCCGCTCGGAGAGGTCGCGCCGGTTGGGGTTGCCGTTGATCTCCAGCATCGTGCCGGTCCGCGCCGCCGCCTCGGCGACCGCCTCGATGCCGATCGCGTAGGGCTCGCGGCGGCCGATCAAGCGGCCGGTCAGATGGCCGATGCAGTCGACCAGAGGGTTCTCGATCGCGCCCAGCACCCGCTCAGTCATCTCCCGCTCCGAGATCGCAAAGGAAGTGTGGACGCTGGCAACTACCCAGTCGAGCGCTGCCACCACGTCATCGGGGTAGTCGAGCGAGCCGTCGAGGCCGATGTTGATCTCCGAGCCGGAGAGCAGGCGAAAGCCGCGCTTGCCCTTGTTCCAGTCGGCGACCTCTTCGATCCGCTCCCAGAGCCGCTCCTCGGTGACGTGGTCGCCGAAGCCGTGGCTGGCGGAGTGGTCGGTGATCGCCATGTAGGCATAGCCGCGCTCGCGCCCCGCTTCGGCCATCTCCTCGAGCGTGTTGCGGCCATCGGAGAGGGTCGTGTGGGAATGCAGATCGCCGCGGATGTGGTCGAGCTCGATCAGCTCGGGGAGGTCCCCCGTCCGCGCCGCCTTCAGCTCGCCGCGGCCCTCGCGCAGCTCGGGCTCTATGTACGCGTAGCCGAGGCGCTCGTAGACGCCCTCCTCGCTTGCGCAGAGCTCGACCTCGCCGCTCTCGACCTCGGTGATCCCGTGCTCGGAGACCGAGAGGCCGCGCGACACCGCCTCCTCGCGCAGCTGCACGTTGTGCGCAGCCGAGCCGGTGAAGTGCTGGAGCAGGTTGCCGAAGGCCTCCGGGGCGACGATCCGCAGGTCGACCGAGATCCCGTTCTGGGTCTGCGCCCGCACGCCGTTGGGGCCCGGCGTCCCGGCGGCGGCGATCAGCGGGCTGGCGACGAGGTGCTCGGCCAGGGCGGTGGGGCCCTCGGCGGTCGCGATCAGGTCGATGTCCTTGCAGGTCTCCGCCCAGCGCCGCAGCGAGCCCGCCACCTCGACCCGGTCGGCGGCCGGGTGTTCGCGCAGCGCCCGCGCCAGCTCGGCGGCGATCGGTCGCGCCATCGAGAGCAGCACCCGTCCCGAGCTCTCGCCGGGATCGCCGAGCCGCTCGAGCCCCGCCAGCACGTTCTGCTCAGCCTTCGGGCCGAGTCCCTTGAGCGCGCGGATGCGCTGCCCCTCCGCCGCCTGCTTCAGGTCCTCCAGCGTGGCGACGCCGAGCTCGTCGAACAGGCGCCGCGCGGTCTTTGCCCCCACCCCTGGCACCCGCGTCACCTCGACCAGCGTCGGCGGGAACTTCGCCTTCAGCTTTGCCGCCGCGGGGATCTCACCGGTCGCGATCAGCGCGTCGATCTTTTCCGCCAGCGTCTTGCCGACGCCGGGGACCTCGGTCGCCCTGCCCGCGGCGGCAAGGTCGGCGACCGAGACCGGGCTTTCGCGGATCGCCTTCGCCGCGGTGCCGTAGGCGAGCACCCGGTATTTGACCGCCCCGTCGAGCTCGTAGAGCACTCCGAGTTCTTCGAGGGCAGCGGCGATCTCGGCGTTGGTCATCCCCTGCAAGCTAGCGAGCGGATGCGGCCCTTTAGCCGCCGCTCAGGTTCGTCACTAGCATCGCCCCAGCAAATGCCCGCAAACAAGCCCGAGCAAGGGCCGACCTGGCTCATCCTGCCCACATACGAAGAGGCGACCAACATCGAGCGGCTGGTCGAGCAGGCGCGCGCCAAGCTGCCGGCCGACGCCCAGGTCCTGATCGTCGACGACAACTCCACCGACGGCACCGGCCGGATCGCCGCCCGGCTAAGCGAGGAACACGGGGCCGTCCATTTCCTTCACCGGCCGGTCAAGGAAGGGCTCGGCCCCGCCTACATCGCCGGCTTCCGGCAGGCGCTTGCCGGCGGCGCCGGGCTCGTGGTCGAGATGGACTCCGACTTCTCCCACGAGCCGGCCTACCTGCCGCGGCTGCTCGAGGCGGCCGAGCGGGCCGACGTCGTGATCGGCTCGCGTTACGTGCCCGGCGGCGGGGTGAGCGATTGGGGGGCACTGCGGCGGGCGATCAGCCGCGGCGGCAGCGCCTACGCCCAGTTCGTGCTCGGCCTCAGCGTGCGCGACCTGACCGGCGGCTTCAAGTGCTTCCGGCGCGAGGTGCTGGAGGCGATCGACCTCGACGCGGTCGGCGCCCGCGGCTACGCCTTCCAGGTCGAGATGACCTACCGCGCGATCAAGCTCGGTTTCGAAGTGGTCGAGGTACCGATCGTCTTCCGCGACCGTCAGGCCGGCAGCTCGAAGATGAGCCGCTCGATCGTGCTCGAGGCGATCTGGCGAGTGCCTCTTCTACGCTATGGGCGGTGAGGGTGCCGGGAGGCGGTTTTCGGCTCTCCCGAACCTCGCTATACTTTCTGAAGTATTGAGCGCCGAACCTCGATCCCCAGGAGACCGATTCCAGTGACAGGCAAGCTCCAAGACGTGACAGACGACACCTTCAAGTCCGAGGTCCTCGAGGCCGACGGGCCCGTGCTGGTCGACTTCTGGGCTCCCTGGTGCGGCCCCTGCCGCGTCGTCCACCCGGTGCTCGAGGAGATGGAGACCGAGCGCGACGACCTGCACATCGTCAGCATCAACGTCGACGAGAACCAGCAGACGGCGGCTCAGTACGAGGTCCTCTCGATCCCGACCCTGATCCTCTTCAAGGACGGGGCAATCGCCAAGAAGGTGATCGGGGCGATGCCCAAGCGCCGCCTCGAGGCCGAGCTCGAGCCGGCCCTGGCCTAAGCGCGGCCGCCGAGCGTCATGCCCTTCGTCGAGGTCAACTGGTTCGAGGGCCGCAGCGACGAGCAGAAGGCGGAGATCGCGAAGCGGATCGAAGCGGCGCTGGTCGAGGTTGCCGGCGTCGCGCCGGATCACTGCTGGGTCAAGTTCTCCGACTCGAAGAAAACCGACTTCATTATTGGTGAGGCGCCGCCGAGCTGATCGCGCCTGAGGCCGCTAGAGCTGGGTGACGATCGCCGCGAAGCCGGCGATGAACGATGCGGAAAGGGCGACGACGCCTTGCATCATTGTCCTGTTGATCGATTCGAACCCGCTTTTCATTTCACCGCGCAGCTCGCGAATTTCGCCTTCGACTTTGTCGAAACGCTTGTCAACCGCGTCGAAACGCTTGTCGACGTTGTCAAAGCGACGGTCGACATCGGCGCGGAAATCATCAAGCCGCGCGTCTGTCCAGCTCTCTCTCATCACGTGCATGATTGCACCGTAAACATTGCGGGCGCGCCCATGGCGCGCACAGGGTCAAGTCTTTGTAACGACGATCCGCAGATCGCGGCCGGCGGCGCGGACTGCTAGGGCATCGCCGGCGGCATAGGCAACCGAGGTGGCGAGGACCTCGCCGGCTACATAGGGCTCGTGCTCGCGGGCGGCGGCGAGGAGCTCGTCGTCGCCTCCCAGGTTGAGCTCTATGCGATCGGAGATGTCTAGGCCGGCGGCTTTGCGGGCGTTTTGGACCGCGTGGACTATCTCTCGGGCCAGGCCCTCGCGGCGTAGCTCGTCGTCGAGCTCGAGTTGGAGGGCGACGGCGTGGCCGGCCTCGGCCTCGACCTCGTAGCCGTCGAGCGGCTGCAGGGCGAGGCTGACCTCGTCGGGGCCGATCGTGTGCTCGTCGCCGTCGATGCTGATCCCGATCTCGCCGCCGTCGGCCATCACCTTGGCGACGTGCACAGGATCGAGCGCCTCGATCGCGGCGGCGACCTGCGGCATCCGCTTGCCGAAGCGCGGACCGAGCGAGCGGTAGTTGGGCTTGACCGCGTAGCTGACCAGGTCGGCCTCCTCGGAGACGAAGTCGAGCTCCTTGACGTTGAGCTCGGCGGTGACCAGATCGGCGCGGGCCGAGATCGCAGCCCGCTCGGCGTCGTTGGCGACGATCACGGCGCGGCGCAGCGGCTGGCGCATCTTCGCCTTGGCCTGGGCGCGCGCGGCGCGGCCGAGTTCGACCGTGAGGCGGACCGCCTCCATCGCCTTCTCCAGGTCGGGGTCGGCGAGCGCCGGATCGGCCTCGGGGAAGTCGCGCAGGTGGACGGAGTCGCGGCCCTCTCCCTCCTCCTCGGCCTCGCCCCCGGTGAGGTTGAGGTGGATCTCGTCGGCGAGGAACGGGGTGAAGGGAGCGAGCAGCGCCGCCGTCTCCAGCAGGCAGTGGCGCAGCGTCGCGAAAGCGGCGCGATCGCCCTCCCAGAAGCGACGGCGCGAGAGCCGCACGTACCAGTTGGAGAGGTCCTCGACGTACTCCGCGATCGCCTTGCCGGCGGCGGTGCAGTCAAAGGCGTCCATGCGCTCGCGCACGAACGCAATCGTCGCCTGCAGCCGCGAGAGCGCCCAACGATCCAGGTCTTCCCCAGCGCCAACCTCGTCGTCGAAGTCGTCCGGGCTCAGATCCTCCGCGTTGGCGTAGAGGACCCAGAAGGAGTAGGTGTTCCAGAGGGTGTTGATGAACTGGCGCGCCGACTCACCGACCGTGTCGAGCGAGAAGCGGTAGCCCGACCAGGGCTGCTGGGCGGTCAGGTAGTACCAACGGAAGGCGTCGGCGCCGTGGGTCGAGATCACGTCCCAGGGCTCGACCACGTTGCCCTTGCTCTTCGACATCTTCTGGCCCTCGGGGTCGAGGATGAGGCCGAGGCAGACGCAGTTGCGGTAGCTGGAGGTGTCGAAGAGCAGGGTCGACTCGGCGAGCAGGGTGTAGAACCAGCCGCGGGTCTGGTCGATCGCCTCGCAGATGAAGTCGGCGGGGAAACGCTCGGCGAACAACTCCTCGTTCTCGAAGGGGTAGTGGAGCTGGGCGAAGGGCATCGCGCCGCTGTCGTACCAGGTGTCGATCACCGACTTGACCCGGTGCATCTCGCCGCCGCAGCTCTCGCAGTCGAGGGTCACCTCGTCGATGTAGGGGCGGTGCAGGTCCTCGGGCACCTCCCCCCTCGCCCGCTCGCGCAGCTCGGCGACCGAGCCGGCGCAGTAGAGCTCGGTGCAATCGCCTCTGGTGCAGTGCCAGATCGGCAGTGGCGTGCCCCAGTAGCGGTCGCGCGAGAGCGCCCAGTCGACGTTGTTCTCGAGCCACTTGCCGAAGCGGCCGTCCTTGATGTGCTCGGGGTGCCAGCCGATCGTCTCGTTGTTGGCGAGCAGCTGGTCGCGCACCTGCGAGGTGGCGACGTACCAGCTCGACTTGGCGTAGTAGAGCAGCGGCGTGTCGCAGCGCCAACAGTGCGGGTAGGAGTGCTCGTAGACCTGCTCGCGGAAGAGCAGGCCACGCTGGTCGAGGTCGGCGATCAGCGCCCTGGTCACCTCGGGGTCCTTGACGAAGCCGCCCTCGAAGCCGCTGACGCGGCGATCGAACTTGCCATCGAGGCCAACCGGGTTGTAGAGGGTGGCGTGGCTGGTCGGGTCGAAGATCTTGTTCTCGGCCGCGACTGCGTAGTCGTCTTCGCCGAAGGCCGGGGCGATGTGGACGAGGCCGGTGCCGTCCTCGGTGGTGACGAAGTCGCCGGCGAGGATGCGGAACGCGTTTGCCGGGCCGCCGTCCTCGAGGGCGAAGACGGGCCCACGGTAGGCGCGACCGACGAGATCAGAGCCGGCGAAGCGATCGACGATCTCGGCTCCCTCGCCGAGGACCCTCTCGACCAATGGCTCGGCCAGGATCACGGTCTCGCCGTCGACGCGTGCCCGTACATAGGTGACCTCGGGCGCCAGCGCCACGGCGACGTTCCCGGGCAGCGTCCAGGGCGTCGTCGTCCAGACCAGCAGCGACTCGCCGCTCTCGCTGCCGTCCTCGTCGAGCAGCGGGAAGCGCACGGATATGGAGGGGTCCTCGACGTCTTTGTAGCCAAGCGCAACCTCGTGCGAGGAAAGGGCGGTGCCGCAGCGAGGGCAGTAGGGCACCACCTTGTGGCCCTCATAGAGGCGGCCTTTGTCCCAGAGCTGCTTCAGCGACCACCAGACCGACTCGATGTAGTCGTCGTCGAGGGTGACGTAGGGGTCGTCGAGATCGATCCAGAAGCCGATCCGCTCGGTCAGGCGGTTCCACTCCTCGACGTACTCGAAGACCGAGGCCCGGCAACGGGCATTGAACTTGTCGATGCCGTACTTCTCGATCTCCTGCTTGGAGGAGATGCCGAGCTGCTTTTCGACCTCGATCTCGACCGGCAGCCCGTGGCAGTCCCAGCCCGCCTTGCGCGGCACCCGGTAGCCGCACATCGAGCGGTAGCGCGGGTAGACGTCCTTGAAGACGCGGGCGAGGACGTGGTGTGAGCCGGGCCGGCCGTTGGCGGTCGGCGGGCCCTCGTAGAAGTTCCAGAGCTCGGCGCCCTGGCGCTGGGCGAGCGAGCGGGCGAAGACGTCGCGCTCCCGCCAGCGCGCCAGCGCCCGCTCCTCGAGCTCGGGAAAGGACTGCTTGGCGTCGACGGGACGGAAGTCGGGCATGGACGGGTGATTCTAGGAGCGGCAGGGCAATCGGCTGCCGGTCGTCTAGGCTCTCCGCCGCATGGCGCTCTACGACCTGAACGGAAAGGTGGCGCTGGTCACCGGTGCGGCGCGCGGGATCGGCTTCGAGACGGCGCGGCAGCTGCACGGGCGCGGCGCCTCGGTGGCGGTGGTCGACCTCGACGCCGACCAGGCCCGCGAGGCGGCCGAGCGGATCGGCGAGAGAGTGATCGGGATCGGTGCCGATGTCACCGACCACGCGGCGATCATGGGCGCGGTGGCGGAGACGGTCGAGCGCTTCGGCGGGCTCGACGTTGTCGTCGCCAACGCCGGCATCGCCCAGGGCCAGGTCGCGACCACCCGCGGCATCTCGGTCGAGGAATGGGAGCGCGTCTTCGAGGTCGACCTGCTCGGCGTCTGGCGCACGGTGCGGGCGGCGCTGCCGCAGATCGTCGACCGCCGTGGCCACGTCGTCGTCACCTCATCCGTCTATGCCTTCGTCAACGGCGTGCTCAACAGCCCCTACGCGGTCGCCAAGGCCGGGGTGGAGTCGATGGGGCGCGCGCTGCGCGCCGAGCTGACCCCGCTTGGGGCGAGTGCCAGCGTCGCCTACTTCGGCTGGGTCGACACCAGGATGGTCCAGGACGCGGTCGCCCGTCCCCACTCCGAGCGCCTGCAGGAAGGGCTGCCCGAGTGGTTCAACCGGAGGATCCCACCCAGTGCCGCAGGAGCGGCGATCGTCGCCGGGATCGAGGAGCGCGCGCCGCGGATCTTCGCGCCGAAGTGGTGGCGTTATGTCTCCGCCCTGCGCGGCATCCTCAACCCCCTGATCGACCGCCGTATGGAGAGCGACCGGCGGTTGGTCGCGACAGTGCGCGAGGTCGAGGCCGACGCCGACCAGCAGGGCGCCGCGGCCGTATCGGCCGCGCAGCGCTAACCGCCGGGGATAACCTGGCGCTATGCCCGCCTACGACCTGAACGGAAAGGTGGCGCTGGTCACCGGTGCGGCGCGCGGGATCGGCTTCGAGACGGCGCGGCAGCTGCACGGGCGCGGCGCCTCGGTGGCGGTGGTCGACCTCGACGCCGACCAGGCCCGCGAGGCGGCCGAGCGGATCGGCGAGAGAGTGATCGGGATCGGTGCCGATGTCACCGACGCGGGCGCGATGCTGGCCGCGGTCGCCCAGACGGTCGAGCTCTTCGGCGCTCTCGACCTGGCGATGGCGAACGCCGGGATCGCTCCGGAAGGGGCGACGACGCGGACGATGCCGCCCGAGGAATGGGAAAAGGTGATCGACGTCAACCTGCTCGGCGTCTGGAACACGGTGCGGGCGGCCCTGCCGCAGGTCTCCGAGCGCAACGGCCAGATCGTCCTCGTCGCCTCGGTCGCCGCCTTCATGAACGGCACGATGCTGAGCCCCTACGCCGCGTCCAAGGCCGCGGTCGAGGCACTGGGCCGGCCGCTGCGGGTCGAGCTGGCGCCCTTCGGCGCCAGCGCCACGGTCGCCTACTTCGGCTGGGTCGACACCGAGATGGTGCGCCAGGGCCTCGACCGCGAGGAGGGCGGCAAGCGGATGCAGGAACTGCTGCCGAAGTTCTTCTTCAAGCGGATCCAGGTCGAGGAGGCGGCCTCGGCGCTCGTGCACGGCATCGAGGAACGGGCGCCGCGCGTCTTCGCGCCGCGCTGGTGGCGCTATGTCTCGGCGCTGCGGGGCATCCTCAACCCGCTACTCGACCGGCGGATGGAGCGCGACGCCAGGATCGCCGGCGCCCTGCGCCAAGCCGAGGCGGAGAAGGCGAAGTCCACCGTCGGCACCGGTTCCTGATTACGGCGACGAGGAGTCGGGTTTGGGTAGCAGCGCAATTAGCAGCGCGAACCACCAACCCGCGGCCAGCAGCCAGCCGGCGAGGACGTCGCTCGGGTAGTGATAGTTGAGCAGCAGCACGCCGAGGCTGATGAAAAGCGTGAAGGCCACGCCGACGGCGGCGGTCGGGCGCTGCCAGGCAGGCGGGACGACGGTGAGAAAGGCGAGCGACATCGCCAGAGAGCCGGCCGAGTGCCCGCTCGGGAAGGCGTCCTTCCATGGGTAGGCGTTGGACCCGACTGGGACCGGCTGATAGCGAGGGTTCGCGAGCAGAGCCTTGAGGGCAAGGTCGAGCCCACCCGTCCCGGCGACGAGGGCGACCGCGATGACCGCGTCCCTGATCCGCCACTGCGACAGCGCGATCAGGGCCGCAACGGCGCCCATGAGCACCCAGAACGGCCTGAAGTTGACGACCTGGAAGCCAACGTAGGCGATGTGGTTGACGACGGTGTCAGTGCCGGTGCTGAGGGCGTCGAGGACACTGCGGTCCAGGCGCTCGGCGGGCCCGACCCGGTAGGCAAAGACGAGGACGACGACGAAGCCGGCGACACAGACGAGGCATCCTGTCGGCGCGTGGCGCCTGGCGGCCTCGATCACGAAGGGGCCGGCCGGGTCAGCCCCTCGAGCTCGATCAAGAACGACTCGTAGCTCTCCCCCGTCGCGCGGCTGAGGCCGATCTCGCAGGTGCGGTTGCTGGAGAGGTGGGCGTCGAAGGTGCGGCCGGCGAGCTCTTCGGCCTGGGGACGCGTCGCCGCCGCGGTCAACTCCGGGTGGGAGATGCCGCGGTCGCCGGCGAAGCCGCAGCAGCTGGAGGAGGGGGCGACGTAGACATCGTCGGCGAGGGCCGTCGCGAGGGCGCGCAGGCGGGGCGCCAGGCCCATGTGGCGGGTGGCGCAGGTCGGATGGACGGTGGCCGAAGCGAGCTTGGTGCCGATCTCCAACTTGGACAACAGCTGGTCGTGCGCCCAGGCGACCGAGTCGAGGATCTCCAACTGGGCGAGCCGCGCCGCGTTCTCCTCGCTGAGCACACCCTCGCCGGGGTCGGTCACGCCCTGGGTGCAGGAAGCGGCGTCGATGACAACGGGCAGCGCTCCCTCATCGCTCCAGGCCCAGAGCCTCGAGACCATCTCGTTCGCCTTGTGGCGATGTGCGTCGCTGAATCCCTTCGAGCTCCAAGGCAGACCGCAGCAGCTCCCCACCAAGTCGTCCGGAATCCAAACCGGCAACCCAGCCCGAGCGGATACCGCGACAAGCGCCTCGACAACCGAGGGCCGATGGGCCTCAAACGTCCAATCCTTGGACGTTTGAGGCCCATCGGCGGAGGTGGGGCCGAAGATGCGGTTGGTGCATGAGGGAACGTAGACGGCGGCGGCACCCGGGCGCTTGGTTGTCGGGAGCGTGGCGGGCGCCGGTGGCGGCAGGCCCTTGCCGCGCTTGGTCCGCCGCGCGAGCGAACCGCCGAGACGCAGGCCGGCTCGCGAGGCCTTCTCGACCGTGCTCCAGCGCTTCGCCGTTGCCAGCGCTGCGCCTTCGGCGCGCTCTGTATGTCTCTGCTTGCGCAGTTCCTTGACCATCTTGCCGGTGTCGATCCCGACCGGGCAGGCGAGCTGGCAGGAGCCGTCGGCGGCGCAGGTGTCGAGCGAGTCGTACTCGTATTCCTCGAGCAGCGCCCGCTGCAGCGGCGAGCCCGCCGGCTGGCGCGCCATCTCGCGGCGCAGGACGATCCGCTGGCGCGGCGTCGTGGTCAGGTTGCGACTTGGGCAGACCGGCTCGCAGAAGCCGCACTCGACGCAGGTGTTTACCGAGTCCTCGATCTGCGGCGTCGTTTTGAGGTTGCGCAGGTGGACGTCGGGGTCGCGGTTGAGCACCACGCCCGGGTTGAGCACGCCGTCGGGGTCGGCGAGCTGCTTCACCCGCCACATCAGCTCGGTCGCCTTCTCGCCCCACTCACGTTCGACGTAGGGCGCCATGTTGATCCCGGTGCCGTGCTCGGCCTTGAGCGAGCCGTCGTACTTGCCGACGATCAGCTCGACCAGCTTCGCCATGAAGGCCTCGTAGCGCTCGCGGTCCTCCTGCTTGGCGAAGTCCGGCGTCAGCATGAAATGGAGGTTGCCGGCCGAGGCGTGGCCGGCGACGCCGGGCAGGAAGCCGTGCTCGCCGAGCAGCGCCTGCAGGTCGCGGGCCCCCTCGGCGATCCGCTCCGGCGGCACGCAGACGTCCTCGACGATCAGCGCCGTGCCGGGCAGGCGCAGGCGGCCGATCAGCCCATGCAGGCCCTCGCGCACGCGCCAGGCCAGCTCGATCTCCTCGGCCTCGCGGGTGAAGTCGATCGGCCGGATCGTCTCATGGCCGGCGAGGATCCCTTCGGCCTTGGCCACCTGCGCGCCGAGCTCCTCCTCGTCGGCACCGCCGTACTCGACCAGCAGCACCGCCGACTCGGGCGGCAGCTCCTTCCACTCCTGCGGCGCCCCGACCATGTTCCAGGCAGCGGTGATCAGGGCCGGCGCGACCATCAGCTCGACCGCCGTGGCGCCGCTCTCGACGAAGTCGCGGACGGTCGCGATCGCCTCCTCGATCCCGGGGAAGTGGATCCAGGCCGTGGTCGTCCGCGCCGGCAGCGGCACGGTCTCGAAGACGGCCTCGGCGACGAAGGCGAGCGTGCCCTCGGAGCCGACGACGAGGCGGCGGAAGATCTCCAGCGGCTCGTCGGCGTCGAGAAAGGCGCAGAGGCGGTAGCCGGTCGTGTTCTTGATCGCGAACTTGCGGCCGATGCGCTCGCTCAGCTCGGCGTCGGCGTGGATCTCGTCGCGGATCGCGGCGAGGCCGGCGGCCAGCTCGGGCTCCGCGGCGGCGAAGCGCTCGGCCGCGTCGGGCGCCGCGGTGTCGATCGTCGTCCCCGAGGCGAGCACCAGCGTCATCGAGCTGACCGTCGAGTAGGAGTCCTTGCTCACGCCGCAGCGCATGCCGCCGGAGTTGTTGGCGATCACGCCGCCGACGCAGGCGATGTCTGTGCTGGCCGGGTCGGGGCCGAGCTTGCGGCCGTGCGGGGCGAGGACGCGGTTGGCGTGACCGAGCACGGTGCCGGGCTTGACCCGGGCGCGCGCGCCGCCGTCCTCGACCGCGACGCCGCCGAAGTGGCGTCGCACGTCGACCAGGATGCCGTCGCTCTGGCCCTGGCCGTTGAGGCTGGTGCCGCCGGCGCGGAAGGTGACCGGAATGCCCGCCCGCCGGCCGTAGGCGAGGACCTTGGCCACGTCATCGGCGTCGTGGGCCATCACCACGGCCTGCGGGAAGAGGCGGTAGGGACTGGCGTCGGAGGCGTAGCGGACGATGTCGCCGGCGCGGCCGAGCACGCGGTCGGCGCCGAGCAGCTGCTCCAACTCGCCACGCAGCGGCTCGGCGACTCCAGCCGCGATCCGGTCCGGCGCGCGGTCGGGGGCCGGCTCCGACGGGGGTGGCGCCAGCTTTCGCTCCAGCAGCGCCATCGTCGCTTCCTAAAAAAGAGCCATTCCCGGCGTGACCGGGACTTCGACCAGTTCCGGCTGCGAAGAGGAAAGCGAAGCAGCGAGCGCGCCGCGCACTTCGTCGCGGTCCTTGACCCGGTGCGCCTTGATCCCGTAGCCCTCGGCGATCGCGGCGACGTCGAGCTTGGGCAGGTCGAGGCCGGGCGCGCCCTGCACGTCCTCGACTTCGGCGAACCACTTGAGGATCCCGTACTCCTCGTTGCGCACGACCAGGAAGGTGATCGGGGTCTTGTAGGCGACGGCGCTCCAGAAGGCGCTGACCGCGTACTGGACCGAGCCCTCGCCGATCACGCAGACGACCGGGCGGTCGGGCTGGGCCAGCTGCACGCCGACCGAGGCGGCGAGGCCGAAGCCGAGGCCGCCGCCGGCGGCGAAGTAGTAGCTGCCGGGACGTGAGAGCCGCATCTGGTTGCGCAGCGCCAGGGTGCTGGTCGGCGACTCGAGCACGACGATGCCGTCCTCGGGGAAGACCTCGGCCAGGGCGGTGTGCACGGTCGAGGGATTGAGCGGGTCGCTGGGCGGGATTTCCTGCGGGCCCTGGTTCGGCTCGGGGGCCGGGCGCGATGACTCGGGGACCTCGGCCAGCAGCGCCGCCAGGGTCAGCTTGACGTCGGCGACAAGAGCGTCGCCCATCGGCGCCCGGGCGGCCTCGTCGGGGTCGCTGGTGATCGCGACCAGCTTCGCCCCCTCGGGCAGCAGCGGGCCGGGTATGTAGGGGTAGTAGGGGAAGACCGAGCTGCCGACGACGAGGATCAGGTCGTGGCCCTCGAGCGTCTGGCCGACCGGGCCGATCGCCGGCGGCAGCACGCCGCGGTAGTTGGGGTGGTTCTCCGGGAAGCCGATGCGGCCGCCGCCGGGAGCGGGGGTCGCCCAGACCGGCAGACGCTGGCGCTCCGACAGCGCGATCGCCGCCTCCCAGGCGCCGGAGGCGTCGATGTCGGGGCCGGCGACCATCACCGGGTTGGTGGCGGCGTCGAGGCGGTCGGCGAGGACGCGGACCGCGGCAGGGTCGGCGACGGCGCGGCCGTCGACGCGGCGGCAGATCGCCTCGCGCGCGTCGGCCTCGTCGACCTCGGCGTACCAGTCGTCCATCGGCAGCGAGACGAAGACCGGGCCCTTCGGCGGCAGGCCGGCGAGGTGGGCGCCGTGGGCGAGGGCGAGCGGCACGTCCTCTGCCCGGGCCGGCTCGTAGGACCACTTGACCAGCGGGTGCGGCATGCGGATCGCGTCGCGGTTGGTCAGGTTCGCCTGCAGGGTGATCTGCGCCCGCGCCTGCTGGCCGGCGGTGATCAGCAGCGGCGAGTGGTTTGCCTGGGCGTTGAAGATCGCCCCCATCGCGTTGCCGACGCCGGGCGCCGTGTGCAGGTTGGCGACGGTGGTCCGGCCCGAGGCCTGGGCGTAGCCGTCGGCCATGCCGACCACGACGGCCTCCTGCAGGCCGAGCACGTAGCGGAAGTCGGAGGGGAAATCGGCCAGCATCGGCAGCTCGGTCGAGCCGGGGTTGCCGAACATCGTCGTCATCCCCCGCTCGCGGAACAGGTCGAAGCTGGCCTCTCGTACCGTCGGCATAGCGAGCGCAACCCTACCGGTGCTTTGCGGTTCTCAAGTGAACGCCCATTGGGACCGATGGGAGAGCGATGACGACGGCAGCGGAAAAAGTCGGGCGTGCCCTGCTCGCCCTGGCGGCGATCCTGGCGATCTGCCTGCTGGCGGCGAACTCGGCCGGCGCCGGGCCGGCCTCGACCCGCGTCGTCCACACGGCGGGCGAAATCGTCCCGATCCCGGCCGTCGTCCCGCACGAAGAAGGCGACATGGTCGACAGCCGCATCGTGCCCGACCTGCGCTGGATCGCCCAGCACTTCCCGATCTACGTCACCGACGGCTATTCCGGGCCGCTGCCGAACGGCGAACACGCCGGCTGCAACAACTGCCACGTCAGAGGGTCCGACCACTACAACGGCCTCGCCGTCGACGTCGTGCCGCTGAACGGCACCAGCGGCAAATGCGACGCGACCTGGGCCGGGATCACGCGGCTGGCACTCTGGGCCGAGCCGGTGCAGAACAAACCGGTCCTGCCCTTCCGCTGGATCGGCTACGACGGCGACGCCGGCCACGGCTGCGGCAACCACCTCCACCTCTCCTGGAACCACGCCGCGGCTGCCCGCTACGAACTTGCCGAATGGGTCGAAGTCTTCCCGGTCGCGGGCCTGCCACGCAAGCCGCGGCAGCCTCGCCCAACGCCCCCCGAAGCGCCCAAAGCCCCGGCGGCGGCTCCCAAAGCGCCCCCGGGCCCGCCGCCGGGAGTCGGGACTCCGACCGGCCCCGCCGGGGGCATCTCATCGGCGCGCTCCGGCGGCGTCTCCCCTCGGGGCGACTAGCCGAGGTCCATAGGATGGGGCCGTGCGCGGCCGGATCGCCATTGCCCTCGCCCTCCTGGTCCTGACCGCGGCGGGCTGCGGCGAACCAAGCGACTCGACGCCGGTCGCCTGCCTGGAAGGGACAAGCGCCTACGTCAAGGCCCTGGCCGATGCGCCCGACGCCGTCGAGCTGCGCGGCGAAACGCCGATCGGCGACTGCCTGGCCGAGAACCAGCAGGCCGGCGACCTGGCCACGGTGGGCACGGCGATGGTCGCGGCGGCGACCCGGCTCAACGCCGAAGCGCGGGCCGAACCGGGCGGCGACGCAAACGTCGAGCTTGGCTACCTGCTCGGAGCGGCCGAACGCGGCGCGCAGGACACCAGCGGCATCCACGCCGACCTGATCCGCCGCCTCTCGGCGGCCGCCCACTACAGCCCCGACAACAGGCCGCTGCCGCCGATCTTTGTCGGCACCTATCGGGTGGGCTTCGAGGCCGGCGAAGCGCGCGGCTGAATACGCTGAAGGGACAACGACTTCGATGGAGGCACGTACGTGACTGAGCAGCTTTGGGGTGGCGAGACCACTAAGGCCGTCGACAACTTTCCGGTTTCGGGCGAGCGGGTACCCGTTCCGGTCGTCCGCTGGCTGGGCCGGCTGAAGGGCGCAGCCGCCTCGGTCAACGGCGAGCTCGGCGAGCTCGACAAGGGGATCGCCGAGCGGATCGCCACCGCCGGCGACGCGATCGCCGCCGGCGAACACGACGACCAGTTCCCGGTCGACGTCTTCCAGACCGGCTCCGGCACCTCCTCGAACATGAACGCCAACGAGGTGATCGCCAAGCTTGCCGGCGAGGGCGTCCACCCCAACGACCACGTCAACATGGGCCAGTCCTCCAACGACGTCTTCCCCTCCGCCGTGCACCTGGCGGCGCTGGGCGAGGTCACGCACGACTTGCTGCCGGCGATGGGCGGCCTGGAGGCGGCGCTGGAGGCGAAGGCGACGCAGTTCGCCGACGTGGTCAAGGCTGGCCGCACCCACCTGATGGACGCCGTCCCGGTCACCCTCGGCCAGGAGTTCGGCGGCTACGCGGCGCAGGTGCGTCTCGGCGTGCAGCGGGTCGAGGCGACGCTGCGCCGGGTC
This sequence comes from uncultured Solirubrobacterales bacterium, assembly GCA_963702705.1. Classification (GTDB taxonomy): domain Bacteria; phylum Actinomycetota; class Thermoleophilia; order Solirubrobacterales; family 70-9; genus VRUE01. The sequence continues at coordinate 16,516 of CAVPDR010000007.1, read as the reverse complement.
GGCCAGATCCCGCTCGGCGGCACCGCCACCGGCACCGGCCTCAACACCCACCCCGAGTTCGCCGCTAAGGTGCGGGCGAGGCTGGCCGGCGAGACCGGGCTGGAGATCTCCGAGCCGCTCGATCCCTTCGAGGCCCAGGGCAACCGCGACGCCCTGGTCGAGCTCTCGGGCGCGCTCAAGGTCTACGCGATCTCGCTCAACAAGATCGCCAACGACCTGGCCCTGATGGGCTCGGGGCCGCGCGCCGGCCTCGCCGAGCTGCGCCTGCCGGAGCTGCAGAAGGGCTCCTCGATCATGCCCGGCAAGGTCAACCCGGTGATCCCCGAGGTGGTGATCCAGGTCGCCGCCCAGGTGATCGGCAACGACACCGCGATCACCGTCGCCGGCAGCCAGGGCCAGTTCGAGCTCAACGTGCGGGTGCCGCTGATCGCCCGCAACCTGCTCGACTCGATCAAGCTGCTCGCCTCCGCCTCACGCCTGCTCGACCAGAAGTGCGTGTCCGGAGTCGAGGCCAACGAGGAGATGACGACGCGCCACGCCGAGGCGACCCTGGCCACGGCAACCGCGCTCAACCCCCACATCGGCTACGACCGCGCGGCAGACATCGTCAAAACCGCCGCCGAGTCGGGCCGCTCGCTTCGCGAGGTCGCGCTCGAGCAAGGTGTTGAGCCCTCGGTGCTTGAGCAAGCGCTCGACCATCGTCGAATGGCCCGCCCCCACGAGTAAGCGGAACTTCCCCGAACTGCATCAAATTTTCATCCTCCTGGATTGAGAATTTGATGCAGTTCGGGCTTGGCTCAGCGCGGATCGTCGATTAGCAGCTCGACGTTGCGGTCTTTTGCTTCGCCTTCGCCTTCGGGGGCGCCGGACTGGAGATCGTTGTACGACATCGTGCGGCCGACCGAGGCGAGGTCGTTGAGGTCCATGCCGCTCGCCGCCGTGCCGGGCGGCGGCGACGCCGACTGGCCGACGTGGTCGAGGATCGTGCCGAAGACCGAGAGCGTGCCGTCGTGGTTGTCGAAGACCTGGAGCAGGCGGCTCTGCTGGGGCCAGTCGGCCTCGGCGGCGACGCGGACGCTCCAGAAGCCACCGGGCCCGCTCGGGTCGGGGAACGGATCGACGGTGTTGACGTGCGAGTGACCCGCCACCCAGGCGATCACGTTCGGGTACTGGTGCAGCATTTCGACCGTGTCGGCCTCGAGGTGGATCGGCTGTGAGTTACGCGGATCGAGGTCGCAGCCGGGGTTGACGTCGTGCCCGTGCGCGTCGTTGAGCAGGCACGGGGGTGCCAGCTCGTCGGGGGCGTCGGCGGTGAGGCTCTCCGGCGCGTGGTGGCTGAAGATGACCACCAGTTCGTCCGCTTCGGTCGCGCTTTTCAGCTGGCCTTCCAGCCATTTGAACTGGGGATCGTCGATGTTGCCGTCGGCGGTGAAGTGGCCGGTCGGAGTGACGATCGTGCCCGCCTCGGCGACCGTGTCGAGGGCGATGAAGCGCATCCCCGGCTGCGGGCTCCAGGAGTAGTAGCCGGCGGCGCCTTTCGAGGCCGTTTCCTGCGCCGGTTCGATGTAGTCGAAGCCGTGGCCGTCGGCCTGGCTACCCGCCTTGAAGACGTCCTTGAACTGCTTCTTGGAGACCGACTGCCGTTTCGGGTCGCCCGGAACGATGATCAGGTTTTTGGGTTCGGTGAGCAGGGTGGTCAAGAGGTTGGTCGGGTTGAGCAGCGCGCTCAGCAGCGCCGGCGCGTTTTCGGGGTTCGGCACCGGGCCGATCGGCTTCAGGCAACCGGTCGCGACCGCCTCGAAGGCGGCGTTGGCCGCCGCGTTGCCCTGCACGAGCGCGTCGTGGTTGCCGAAGGCGACGTAAGAGGGAACTTTCAGGCCGGTCGCGGTGAAGGACTGCTGCGCCTTGTCCATCAGGCCCGGGTATTTGGGCCAGGCGGCGTGCGGTCCCTGCGGGCTGTTGGGATCGTAGAACTCGGGGAAGGTGCCCTCAAAGTAGTCGTGTAGTCCTGCACGCCGGTGTAGCGGGCGGCCTCGGCGGCGCCGGGAACCAGCAGATTGGGGCAGAGCAGGTTCGAATATTTTTTCTTGTCGACGCCGCTGTTGGGGTTGAGCGTGCCGCCCTCGAGCAGGGTCCGCACCCATTCGGTCTCGTTCAGCTGCTGGTTGTCGGCGGAGTCGCCGGTGTCGATCGTGAAGTCCATCGGACTGTGCGAGCCGTTGCCGTTGGCGACCGGGCTGGCCGTGGCGAACTGGTCCATCTGGCGGATCATCGAGGCGTCGATCTGCGGCTTGAGTGCCTCCCAGGGGCGCCAGGCCGCGCCAAAGGGAAGGTTGAGCGGAGTCGAGAGCGGGTCGATGATCTCGAGCCGGGCGGGAGACTCCTCGTCGGCAAGCTGGAAGTCGGAGAGCTGGCCGAAGTAGGCGAGCGAGGTGCGCGTTTCGGTGCGGCCCGGGTGGGCGGCGGCGAGTTCTTCGCGCACCGTGTAGGGCTCGCCTTCGCCGAGCTGGAGGAAGCGGTAGCTGCCGGGCGCCGCGGGGACGATCCGCTGCCCGACCGTGGTCTGACCTTCGGTGTCGGAGACCGCAGCGCTGCCCGCGGCCGCCATCGCCAGGAAGATCGCCAGGACCACCAGAGCGGCGGCCGCCCTGGTCATTACACCGCGCGGCTTCATCTCGTCTCTCCCCTTTGCTCGTTGGACGTGGGGAGAGCGTACCCAATTTTTACTACTGAACATCTCGAACTACTGGAGGGTGACGAAGCGCTCCTCGGTCAGCTCCTGCACCGCGAAGGCAGGGCCCTCGCGGGTGTTGCCCGAGTCCTTGACGCCGCCGTAGGGCATCTGGTCGGCGCGGAAGGTGGGGACCTCGTTGATCAATACGCCGCCGAACTCGAGGGTGCGGGCGGCCTCGAGGCCGCGACCGATGTCGCGAGTGAAGACTCCCGCCTGCAGGCCGAACTTGGAGTCGTTGGCCGACTGCAGCGCCTCGCCGAAGTCGGCGAAGCGGTCGATCGTCGCCACCGGGCCGAAGATCTCCTCGCACCAGACCTTGGCCTCGCGGGGCGGGGAGCCGAGCAGGGTCGGAGCCAGGCAGCGGCCCTCGTCGACCAGGTCTCCGCCCGTCAGCAGCTCGGCGCCGGCGGTCACCGCCTCGTCGATCCAGTCCTTGACCCGGTCGCGGTCGCCGGGGGTGATCAGCGGGCCGACATCGGTCTCCGGGTCCAGCGGGTCGCCGACCGCCAGCTTCTCGACGTTTGCGACGAGGCGCTCGGTGAACGCATCGGCGACGTCCTCGTGGACGAGGATCCGCTGGATCGAGATGCAGCTCTGGCCGGCGTGGGAGAAGGCGTGAATCCGGGCCTTGTCGGCCGCGGTCTCCCAGTCGCCGTCGGCGTTGACGATCAGCGGCGCGTTGGAGCCGAGCTCGAGGTTGACCTTCTTGTGGGGGACGCGGCTACGGATCCCCCAGCCGACCTCGGCCGAGCCGGTGAAGGAGAGCGCCCGGGTCAGCTCGTGCTCGACGATCGCGTTGCCGACCGCCGAGCCCGGGCCGGGGATGACGCTGAGCCAGGCCTCGGGCAGGCCCGCCTCGAGCAGGATCGTGGCCAACTTCAGCGCCGAGATCGGCGTCTGGCCGGCGGGCTTGAGCACGACCGCGTTGCCGGCGGCGATCGCCGGGCCGAGCTTGTGGGCGACGAGGTTGAGCGGGAAGTTGAAGGGGCTGATCGCGCCGACGACCCCGTAGGGGACGCGCAGCATCACACCGAGCTTGCCGGCGCCGGCCGGAGAGGCCTCCATCGGCACCGTCCCTCCCGTCAGCTTGCGCGCCTCGGTTGCCGAGAAGGTCAGCGTGTCGACGCAGCGTTCGGCCTCGACCCGCGCCGTCTTCAGCGGCTTGCCGGCCTCGGCGCAGATCGTCAGCGCCAGGTCCTCCGTCCGCTCGCCGACGAGGTGGGCGGCGCGGTCGAGCACGGCGGCGCGCTCGTGCTGGGGGAAGTCCGCGGTCTCGAAGGCCTCCTGCGCTGCCCTGGTTGCACGGTCGACCAGCACCGCGTCGCCTTCGGCGACCCGGCCGATGACGGTCCCGTCGTAGGGGCTGCGCACCTCTCCCCACTCGCCGGTCTCGATCCACTCGCCCGCGGCGAGGAGCTTGTGATCGGCCGCCTGCGCCGTCTCGGTTGCCATGCTGATCTCCTCCTGGTGGGTCTGCGCTGGTCAAATTCAGCCTAGAGCAGGCCGCGACTCGCGCAAGGCGAATCTGTTGGTCCGAGAGATGCTTGCTACCCGCCCAGCCCTTCGAGCCCTTTTCGCGATCGCCACGGCGATCCTCGTGCTCGCGCCCACCGCCGGCGCCGGCGTCACCTGGCAGGTCAGGGGGCACGGCTTCGGCCACGGCGTCGGCATGAGCCAGTACGGCGCCTACGGCTACGCCAAGCACGGCAAGGACTACCGCTTCATCCTCGGCCACTATTACTCGGGGACGAGCATCGGCCAGGTGGACGGGGTGCGGATCGTCCGCGTCCTGCTCGACATCGCCGGCGGCGACGTCGGCTTCAGCGGCGCGAGCAGCGCCTGCGGCCTGGCACTCGACCCGAGCCGCAGCTACGAGGCCCACCGCAGCGGCTCCAGCGTCAAGCTGCGCAGCTCCGCCGGCGCGCCGCTGGCCGACTGCGGCCGCAAGCTGCGCGCCGCCGGCCACGGGCGGGTCGCGATCGCCGGCATCGGCACCTACCGCGGGGCGCTCGAGGTGGTGCCGACCGACAGCGACGCCGGCGCCCTCAACGTGGTCAACGCCCTGCCCGTCGACCAGTACGTCAAGGGCGTGATCCCGAACGAGTCGCCGTCCTCCTGGCCGGCGGCGGCGCTGGAGGCGCAGGCGGTCGCGGCGCGATCCTTCGCCCTCAGCGTCAACGTCGGCGGCAACGGCTTCGGCCTCTACAACGACACCCGCAGCCAGGTCTACGAGGGCCTCGACAGCGAGGCCGCCTCGACCGACGCGGCGGCCGACGCGACCAGGGGCCAGGTCCTGATGTACGGGGGAAAGATCGCCGAGACCTACTTTTCGGCCTGCTCGGGGGGCCACACCGAGAGCGTTCAGAACGTTTTCTTCGGCCCCGCGGTCCCCTACCTCGTCGGCGTCCCGGACCCCTATGACTACTACTGCCCGCTGCACGACTGGACGCTCAAATTCTCCGGGCCGGAAATCAGCGCCAAGCTCGGCTCCTACCTCGACGGCTCGCTGAAGAAAGTCGTCGTCACCCAGCGCGGCGCCTCGCCCCGAATCGTCTGGGCGCGGCTCTACGGAACCGGCGGCGTGACCAAAGCCCGCGGCGATCAGCTCGAGGCCGCGCTCGGCACCTACAGCGACTGGATGAGCTTCGTCAAGGAAGTCAACGGCAAAGTCGCCGGCAGCGAAGCCGAAGAAGGCGCCAAAGGCGGCGGTCCGAGCAAAGGGCCGGCCGGCGGAGCGGGCGCCGGCTGATAGCTCCTGAGCAACCGCCTGTCTGAGGATCCCACTCTGCCTAGGAGAGGGTTTCTCTTTTTCCTAGAAAGGGAGGTTGTTCATGAGGCACCTGGTCGGCAGAGAGCTTCCTGCAAAGACCTTGGTGGTCGCAATCGATTGCGGGAAGGTCGCCAACCGCGTGATGCTGGCCACGGGAGAGCGAGGGGTGATCGGAGAACCGGTGAGCCTGCCGACTCTCCGTGCTGGAGTCGACGAGCTGCAGCGCCTGGTTGGCGCCGCCGGCAGCAAGGGGCGGCCGATAATCGCAGTAGAGGCAACCGGGTCCCTCCATCACGCTTGGGTGGCAGAGCTCGAACGCCGCTTTGCCGGATCGCTTCGGCTCTTTGCGCCTTCTGAGACCCAAGCCGCCCGTGCCGGCCTGGGATCGCGGCGCACCAAGACCGACGATCGCGACTGCGCCGCACTGATCACCCTTGCCCGCCAGGGGCTTGGCCGACCACCCGAGGGCGAGACGGTCGCAGCAATGCTTGGCGCGGTGCGTCATCGCCGGGCTTTGGTCGAGACCCGCAAGAGCGCCCAGCAGCGCCTCCACGACCAGCTGAATGCCCTTTGCCCGGGGCTCTCGGCGCCGAGCGGTCACGGCCGGGCGCTCAAGCTCGAGGACACCTCGGGCCAGGCGGTCTTGGCCTGCGCGGTCGAGTTCGCTGGGCGTGCCCCGGCGCCTCGCTCGCTGATCTCCCGCGCCCCGGGGCGCTTCACCAAAGCGAATGCGAGCTACTGGTCGGCGCGGTGGCGAGCCCTCTTGCCGCCGCCGCCCGACGCCGAGCTGCGGGCCGCGCGCCTGCGCGGCGACCTGGAGCGCTGGCGCTTGCTCCAGCGCGACATCGAAGCGACCGACGAGCAGATCGCCGAGTTGTTGGCCGCCACCGCGGGAGGTGTCCTGACCTCGCTGCCGGGAGTCGCCCGGACTCGGGCTGCTGCCTTCTCTGCCCACGCCTTGCCGATCGAGCGCTTCCCTTCGGCCGAGCATCTCTACTCGGCAACGGGACTGGCGCCGGCGACCTATGAGTCGGCGACCCTGCGACGTCGAGGGCGTATCTCACGCGCGGGGCTGGCCGAGTTCCGCGATGCGCTGATGGGTATTGCCTGGGGCCTCTCGCAAAGCTGCGCGGCCTTCAGATCAAGAGACCGGCAGCTGCGCGATCGTGGCATGGCGCCGATCCAGGCCCGGGTCGCACTGGCTCGGCACGCCTGCCGGCTTTGCTTTGCCCTGCTGCAAACACAGAAGCCCTTCGACGAAGAGCGCTATGTTCGGATGAGGCATGGCGCGAGCGGTGACGGCGTTTCCGGCTATGCCGCATGACGGCGCACCTTAGCTTGCCGCCCGCTCGCGCCGGCCGCCTTTCTCACGGCGCAAACGAAAGCCTGCCGCCCGACGGCGACTGATCAGCCTGCCGGTTCGGTGGCCTTGCCGAGTCCGGCGCTCTTCTCGCAATTTGCGGCCGACAGCGTCGGCCTGGCCGGTCCTGCCTGTCTCTTCCCTTGACTCGGTGGGGGAAAGCTAAGGCAGGACCAGCCGCGCGTGGATCGCGCGGTGGTCGCTGCCGGGCAGATCGTCGACGCCGTAGTCGGCGATGCCGAGGCGGCGGTCGGCGAGGACATGGTCGATCGTGATCGAGGGCGGCAGCAGGCGATGGCCCATCGTCGGGAATGTCGGCTCGAGCCCCTTGCCGGTGACCGCGCCGGCGTCGTCGTAGCCGCGATCGACGAGATCGCGGAACTCGGCCTGATCGAAGGTCCCGTTGAAGTCGCCGGCCAGCACCCAGGGCGTGCCCTCACCCGCGCTCGGCAGGCTCTCAAGGGTCGCTTCCCAGGTCCCGCTGTGGGCGCTGAGCGGCGGGTAGGGGTGGACGCCGACCACGCGCAGCCGCCGCCCGTCGGGCATCGTCAGCGCCGCCCGCGGCATGCGGAAGAAAAAGCGCGTCTGCTGCGGCAGCGGGGTCAGCGGCAGGCGCGAGTAGAGGCCGGCCCCGCTGGCGCCGCGGTGGACCAGCAGCATCGATTCGGGCAGGCGCCTTTCCACCCCCGCTCGCCTCAGCTTCGTGGCGAAGCTCGGGGTCAACTCCTGGACGCTGAGCAGGTCAGGGTGGTAGCGGTCGACCAGGGCGACGACTGCATCCGGGTCGGCGGTGCCGTGGTGGATGTTGGTCGAGAGCACCGTCAGGGTCTCGTGCCCGGTGGCTTCGGCGATTTCGCTGCCCATCGTGCGCGGCAGGATGACCATCGCGAGAGCGAGCATCGCCAATCCGGCCAGCGTCGCGGCCGCCCAGTTGCGCAGCGCCAGCCCCACCCCGGCAACCAGCAATGCCGCGATCGCCACGTACGGGGTGAAGGCCATCATTGCCACCAGCGGGTAGCCGCCCTCCAGGCCAAAGAGGCGGATCACGGTCCAGACGAGGATCGGTATGACCGCCGCCCAGATCCACCAGTAGCGGCACGCCCCGGAGCGACTCAGCAAATCAGCCGTCCGGGTAGGGCTGGATCGGGATGCCGTGGTCGGTCTCGCGCATGCCGAACTCGTAGGCGCCGCCGCCGGCCAGGGTCAGCTTGCGGGGCGGGAGCGCCGGTCGTTCGACCGTCAGCTCGAGGTCGGAGACCGAGCAGTTGAGCGTGTTGTGCTCGGGGCCCTTTGGGTCGGCGTAGATCCAGCCGACGAAGTCCTTCTTCGGGGCCGAGACGCGGCCGCGGACGACGATGTCCTTGCCCGGCAGGGTGAACTCGCAGACGGTCGGCTCCGGCTCGATCGAGGCCGCGCCGATCTTGCCGAGGCCGCCGAGGCGGTGCGGCTCGCCGTCGAGGACGAGCATCCCCGAGGGCAGCCAGGGGGTCGTGCGGCGGCCGAGCTTGACCCGGGCGGCGCCGGCGTCGAAGTAGGTGTCAGGGGAATCCGGGAAGCCGGTCCCCTCCAGCCAGACCCAGCGCTCGGCGTGCTCGCTGCCCCAGTTGTGGCCGATCATCCCCGGCCAGGAGTCGAGCGCGATCTCCTCGCCGTCGACCTGCAGGTGACCGCTGAAGGTCGCGTCGGGATAGGGGGCGACGAACTTGGTTTTGGGAACCGGCGCCTCGTAGAGCCAGTCGGCCGGCAGGTACTTGCAGGGCTCGGCATCGCCGGCGAAGGTGAGGTCCCAGCTGGCACTCAGCGCCTCGGTCTCGATCGAGCCGGAGGCGCGCCCCGGGCCGATTTCGGCTTTGCCGACCCTGATCCATAAGCCGACCGGCGCCGCGAGCTCGGCGGCGGGAACCGTCACCTTGGTCGCCTTCGGCCCCTCCGCCTCGCGGTCGAAGAGGACGAACCAGACCGAGGCATTGGGCTCGGCCCCGGGGCGCTTGTGCACCGTGTGGCGGATCCAGATCCCCCGACCGCCACCGGGCCGGCAGGCCTTGATGTAGAAGCTCTCGTAGTGGCCCGCCTTCGCCGCCAGCTTCGGAAACCGCGCCCCCTGATCCATGCCGAGAACCTTAGAGCCCAAGCGCTCAGCGGGAGCTAAACCTTGATCGTGATCACGTCGCCGTCTTGAACTACGTAGTCGCGCCCCTCGATCCGCAGCAGGCCTTTGTCGCGTGCCGCTGCGTAGCCGCCGCACTCGACCAGCTGCTGCCAGCCGATCGCCTCGGCCTTGACGAAGGCGTCCTGGATCTCGGTGTGGATCGTCCCGGCCGCCTCCCAGGCGCTGGAGCCGCGGGCCAGCGGACGGGCGACCGCCTCCTTGTCCTCGCCGGCGGTGAAGAAGGTGATCAGGTCGAGCAGGTCGTAGGCGCCGCGCACGAGGCGCGCCAGACCCGAGCCGCCGACGCCGTAGGACTCGCGCATCTCCTCGGCTTCGGCCGGGTCGAGCTCGGCCAGCTCGCCCTCGATCCGGGCGCTGACCGCGACCACGCCGGCGCCGACCGCCTCGGCGTGGGCGGCGACGGCCTCGGGCGCCTCGGCGTCGCCCTCGTCGACGTTGGCGACGTAGAGGATCGGCTTCGAGGTCAGAGCCTGCAGGTTGCGCGGGCCGGCGGCGGCCGCGTCGGGGACCGGGACCGAGCGGGCCGGCTTGCCTTCGGCCAGCGCCGCGACCACCTGCTCCAGCCAGTCGCGCTCGGCGATCGCCTCGGCGTCGCCCGTCTTCGCCCCCTTGCCGACCCGGTGCAGGCGGCGCTCGGCCTGCTCGTAGTCGGAGAGCATCAGCTCGGTCTCGATCGTCTCGATGTCGGCCAGCGGGTCGACGCGGCCGTCGGGATGGGGCACGCCGGAGTCGGCGTGGCAGCGGACGACGTGGCAGATCGCATCGGTCTCGCGGATCGAGGCGAGGAACTGGTTGCCCAGCCCCTCCCCTTCCGAGGCGCCCTTGACCAGGCCGGCGATGTCGTGGAAGGCGATCGTCGCCGGTTCCAGCTTCGAGCTGCGCACGGTCTTCGCGATCGCCTCGAGCCGCTCGTCGGCAACCTGGGCGATCGCCACGTTGGGCTCGATCGTCGTGAACGGGTAGTCGCCGGTCTGGGCGCCGCCTTTGGTCAGCGCGTTGAAGAGGGTCGACTTGCCCGCGTTGGGCAGGCCGACGATCCCGACCTTCACAGCGAGAGCGGCACGATCAGGCCCAGGCCGATGCCGAGCACGGCGCCGGCGAGGACGTCGGACGGGTAGTGCATCCCGAGGTAGGGACGACCGAGCGAGAGGGCGAAGGCGAGGGCGAAGGCGAGCGCCCCCCAAGCGTCGACGCGGGTCATCGCCGTGGCCACGGCAAACGAAGAGGTCGCGTGCGCAGAGGGAAAGCTGAGCGAACTCGGAGCACCGCCGAGCGGCGGCAACCCCTCGAGCACCGGCCGCGGCCGCCTGACGATCAGCTTGATCAGGTAATTGAGCGCAATCGCGATCGGCGCCAACAGAGCGCAGATGAACCAAGCTTCGCCATTGGAATCGGTCAACGCCAGAACAACCAGACAGAGCACAACCCAAATAGCCCCGTTGTTCCCGGCCTTCCCCAAAGCTTTCGCAGCTCTCTCCAAGCCGGGCGAGTGCCCCTTGGTCCGCATAGCGCGCAGCAGCCTGACGTCGAGGTCGTTCATCGGTCGCGCAGGATAAGCGGTGTCGGGCGTCCTCTCGTCGGTGCCTCGCGAAGCGGCCCCCGGCAAGGTGATTATCAGCCGCGAAGCGGCAGCAAATTCACACCGCCAAAGGCGGTGCATAGGCACCGCCGAGAGGACGCCCGACACCGCCCGCCTCCAAGGTCAATCAGAATTGGCCACATGCCCTCCGTCCCCGGCTACACCCACACGCCCGGCCACCATTGCGGCAGCACCGCCCTGCGCAACCTGCTGGCCTTCCACGGCGCCGAGATCAGCGAGGAGATGGCGTTCGGCCTCGGGGCCGGCGCCTGCTTCTATTACGTCTCGCTCGAGGACGCCTCGCCGAGCCGCTGGTTCAACGGCCGCACCGCCCGGCTCGAGGAGAACTTCAGCGAGCTGACTGGCGCGGCCCTGGAGCTGCGCACGTTTGAGGAGGGCGACAACGGGGCCTGGGAGGCGGCGCGGGCCGAGGTCGACGCCGGCCAGCCAGTTCTCCTGCTCACCGATCTCTATTACCTCGATCACTACGGCAACTCGGCCCACTTCCCCGGCCACGCCGTGGTCCTCGCCGGCTACGACGACGAGTTTGCCCACCTCTCCGACACCGGCTTCGAGCAACTGCAGACGACGACGCGGCTGGCGGATCTCGACCGGGCGCGCCACAGCGGCCACCCCGCCTACCCCCTCTCCGGCCACATGTTCACCGCCTCGGGCGGAGTAAGCCAGGAGCAGCTGCGCGAGGCGATCCCGGCCGCGATCGAGCGCGCCTCCCAGGCGATGGTCGCCTCCGAGTTCGGCGAGTTCTCCGGCCTCGGCGCGGTCGACCGCCTCGCCGGCGAGGCCGGCAGCTGGCCCGAGGCGGCCGAGGACTGGCAGTGGTGCGCCCGCTTCGGCTACCAGGTGATCGAGCGCCGCGGCACCGGCGGCGGCGCCTTCCGGCTCATGTACTCCCGCTTCCTCGAGGAGGCCGGCCGGCCCGAGGCCCCGCTCGCCGCAGAGGCGGCGGCGCGCTGGACCGACCTGGCGGCCGCCTTCCACGCCGCCAGCGAGCGCGACGACCCCGAGCCAGCGCTCTGGGCCGAGATCGACACGGCCGCGCGGAAGGTGGCCGAAGCCGAGAACCGACTCTGGACCGCCCTCGCCTGACTCGTGGCCGAGGGCGACACGATCCTGCCAAACCGCACCACCTACTGGTGCCCGGCCTGTCAGCAGTCGGCGAAACGGCTGGGCAGCGGTTGTACGCCGCCTTGAGCGGGTACAACCTCCGCATGCCGTTCTGGATCGCCCGCCGCGCCGCGCCGGCTGTGTGGAAGAGAGTGCCTTGGAAGCTGGTCTGGGCCGTCTCCGTCTGGCTGGTCGAGAAAGGCCGCGACCGGATCAAGCGCAACCTGACCAAAAAGGAGCAGCACGAACTGCTCAACTTGGTCAAAAAGTCCAGGGGCCGCCCCGGCAACCTCTCTCAGCGGGACCACACCAGACTGAAGAACATCACTGGCAAGGCGATCCGCGGCTAGCCTTACTCGACGAGGCCTTCCAAGTCCGAGACCTTGGTTTCCAGTTCTTCGATTTGGCGCTCCAAGCCATCGAAGTCTTGATCCTCAAGCTCATCGATTCGCCAGTCCAGATCATTGAGATCGATGACTTCAAGATCGTCAGTCAGATCCTCCAGGTCATCGACCTGCTCTTCGACGGCTTGAAGCTGACGTAGAGTTGCCTGGCGTTCTCGCTGCTCAACCGGGGTTTCGTCCAAAAGCTGTGCAAATTCAGCCAAGTCATCGAGCTCCAATATGCGGGTTCGCGAATTTATTGCACCGCGCGCCAGATCGACAACTCGCCCACGCGCCACAGGATCCGGATTGGCAACGACCAGAAGGCGAAGATTGCCTTCGCTCAAGGACGATCGAATGAGTGCCTGCGACGTGAGGTCTGTCTGCGGAACGGAGTAACCGATGACGATCAGGCATCGTGTGGCCTGCAGCATGGTGCTCGCCTCCTGCCAAACGGGCTTCCACGGCCACTCGCCGAGGATCCCCTTATCCCACGTGGGCGGAATGATGTTTGCCCGAGCAGACCTATGAGCGTAAGCATCGGTGTGCAATCGCAGGCTTTTTTTGGGCACGTCGATGTGTCCCCAGTGGAGAGAGCCATGTGGCTTGAGCAACCGCAAGTAGGTCTTGGTGGGAAATCCTCCCGGCGTTGTCTCTGCCGACCAAGCATCGACCCCGTCCTTGATCGGAAACCCATACCCCCGATCTGCCTTCCAGACCCCTTTTGCGAGACGCGCCAGGGCCTCATCCATCAACACGTCGTAGTTGAAGCTGATGACAGCGTCTTCCTTGCGCAGAGCAAAGGCGATGCGATCGTGCCAGTGACACCTTTTTCCCCCGCAGGCTGCCCGAAAGACAAGGGGAATCAACTCCAGCAGACGGCTCAGCTGTTTTTTGTAGCGCTCGGGCTTTCGGCCTGGCTTGACGTAGAGTCGCTGAAGGAACTTGTCATATCCCTCCAGCTGAGTGAAGAGGGTCTCGAGTGTCGGAAGATTGCTCGCACCATATTCATCTCGAACGAAATCGATGACCTCCGCGACGTGATTGTTAAAGGTGTTCTCGTCGAGTCGTTGTGCCTGCTGAAAGAAGTCGGCGTCGAGAGGGGGTAGTACCTGCTGCGGCGATCGGGCAAACGATGCGCCGCGGGACGCACCGGCGCCAAGAATTATGGTCGAGCGAACCGCACGCTGAAGCCCGATTCCCCGCAGGAGCATCGCCTAAGTATCGAGACGTTCCCGGATGCCACGTCAGTCACCTGATCCGAGGCGGTCGACCTGGTGTCAGCTTGGCGAATGGACCCTCTTGAGACGCGCGAAGTAAGCGAACCAGTTACCGGAGCGATCCTCAACGCCGAGGCCGACTTCGGCGGATTGGCTCCTGAGCCGCCCAATGGTGGTGAAGTGTGGATCGCCGAAGAGCTCGCCGACGATCAAACGGCCTTCCGGCTTGAGCACGCGGGCGATCTCGCGCAGGGCGGCCACCGGGTCGGGGATCTCGCCGAGGACCGCGGTCAGGGCGACGGCGTCCATCGAGTCGTCCTCGTAGGGAAGGGCCGTGGCGTCGCCCTGGGTCGGGATCACGTTGGTCAGGCCGCGCTCGCCGGCGCGGGCGGTGGTGTGATCGAGGAACTCCTGTTGAAGGTCGAAGATCTCGACCCTGCCCTCGGGGCCGACCCACTCGGCCATGTCGAGGGTGTAGTAGCCGACGCCGGGGCCGATCTCGAGAATCCGCTCGCCCGGCTCGGGCCGCAGGATCGAGCGCAGGCGATCGCGAGTGATGATCGGGTGCGGCGCTTCGACCCAGAACCGCTGGCCGTAGGGGCAGGCGGAAGGGTTCTTGCGCCACCACAGCGCCGCGCCCACAGCAGCCGCGCCGAATAGACCGATTGCCGTTCTGAATTTCATGCTCAGGGGTTACGCGCCCCCTGAGAAACCGACCTTGTGGGCGCCCGAGTCAATCTGGATGAAGGAGACCTTGCCGAGGTAGAGCGCGAGCACGCCGTCCTCGGTATTGACGTCGTGCCAGCCGCCCTTCTCGACCTGCTTGCGCAGGTCCTTCAGCTCATCATCGTTAAGGCGCACGGAGATCACCTGGCCGCCCTCGAAGCCGATCTCCACCTTCTGCGCGTCAGCCATCAGTGTCCTCCTCCTGGGGGTTCGACGATCTCGGTCAACACGCGCTCGGTCGAGCGCGGATGCAGAAAGGCGACGCGGCTGCCGCCGATGCCGACCCGTGCCTTGGCGTCGATCAGCTCGATCCCGGCCGCCGCCAGCCGCTCCAGCGTCGCGTCGATGTCATCGACCGCGTAGGCGATGTGGTGCAGGCCGGCGCCGCGCTTGGCGATGAACTTGCCGACCGGCGTGTCGGGGCCGGTCGCCGCCATCAGCTCGACGTGGCCGTCGCCGACGTTGAGCAGAGCCGCCTCGACCCCCTGCTCCGCAACCGTTTCGCGCAGGCCGAGCTCCATCTCGAAGCTCTTCTCGTAGAGCTCGATCGCGGCATCGATGTCCTCGACGGCGATGCCGATGTGGTCGATCCGTCCAAACACGAGGCGGCAGTCTACGCACCGTTCTCGGCGCGGAGGATCTCGGCCAGCGCCGCGATGCCGACCTCGAGCTGGCGCGGGGTCGGCTCCTTGGTCGCGATCAGGCGCTGGATCTCACGCCCCGGGGTATGAAACGCCTCGGCCAGCGGGTCGCCATGGTGGCGGTCGCTCCAGGCGAACATCTCGACCGCGATCGAGGCGCCGGCGAGGCCGACGACGGCGCGGGTGGCCGGGCTCGGCTTCTCGACCAGGCGCTCCAGCAGCACCGTGCCGCCGGCCGAGAGCAGCATCATCGGCGCCAGCAGGTTGGAGCCGCAGCGGTCGTGCTCCTTCGGAACCCCGGCCGGATCGTCGATTCCCTGCTCGTAAGCGGCGATCGCCTTGTGCTCGACCCCGTGGTAGGCGGCGAGGTCGCGGTCGAGCAGGGCCGCAACGGCCGGCACCGCACCGATCGCCTGCACCGCCCCCTCGCGCAGCGCCGAGCTGCCGAAGCGCTTGCGCAGCGCCGCGGTGGCAACGAGCGAACCGCCGATCGCCGCGACAACCCGCCAGTCCTCAAAGGGCAGCCGCGCGGCAGACATCCGCCGCCGCACCAGCGGCAGCACCGCCATCGCCTCGGCAAGCTTCAGCGGCCCCCGCAGGCCAGGCAGCCGCGTAGCCAGTCCAGGAGCAAGCTCGGGCTTCGCCTCAGAGGCAACTTCAAGGCTGCCGTCCGGCCGCCGCACCGCCGCAGCCCAGTGAGTCGGCCCATGGATAAGCAACCCGTTGCGAAGCGCCATCCCGCCGAGCCTGAGCTTCTCGGAAGCCATAGCCGGACGATAGACGAGCCGGGAAGTCGTCTCGACAGGGCCTCGCGAAGCGGCCCCCGGCAAGGTGATCATCAGCCGCGAAGCGGCTCCAAGTTCGTGAGCGGAGCGCCAGCGAAGCGAACATAGGCCCTGCCGAGACGACTTCCCGGCTCCCTCGACCCCCGATTAGGTCGCTCCAACGCGGTAATTGCGCCCAGTCCCAGGCGCAATCACCGTCCCCCCTGTGTCCCCTTTGAAATCCCACCGGAGGCCCCCAGTCCAGGCCCCCGGTGGGTGTGTCGGCTCTCCCTGGCTCTAGCTTGGAAAGCCGCACTCTGAAACACGTACCCCCCAAAGAAGTTGCGGCAATCACTTTTGAGTCGAGGCTGAATTAAGAACCACGAATTCGGCCGCGCAAGACCTCGAGCCGGCGCCCGAGATCTGCCTCGAAGCCGCGATCGGTCGGGGCGTAGAAGCGGCGGTCCTCGAGCCCATCCGGAAGGAGCTGCTGATCGCTGATCCCGCCAGGCTCGTCGTGGGCGTAGCGATAGCCCTCGCCCCGGCCCAGCGATTTGGCGCCCGGGTAGTGCGCGTCGCGCAGGTAGTCGGGCGGCGTCTTGGCTCCGTTCGCTCGGACCTCGGCCCGGGCCGCCTCGAGTCCCTTGTAGGAAGCATTGGACTTCGGCGCAAGCGCCAGGTAGACAGCGGCCTGGGCGAGGTTGAGCGCGCACTCGGGCAGTCCGACACGGTCGACAGCCCGAGCCGCGGCATCGGCGACGAGCAGCGCCTGCGGATCGGCGTTGCCGACGTCCTCAGAGGCGAGGATGACCATGCGGCGCGCGATGAAGCGCGGGTCCTCGCCGCCCTCCAGCATCACCGCCAGGTAATAGAGCGAGGCATCGACGTCGGAGCCACGCGTCGCCTTGATCCAGGCCGAGACGAAGTCGTAGTGGCGGTCGCCAGCCCGGTCGTAATCGAGCGCCTTGCGCTGCAGCGCGTCCTCGATCGCGGCAACGTCGATCGCATTGGACTTTGACCCACCTGGAGGTGGGTCAAAGTCCA
>CAVPDR010000006.1:0-394275 GCA_963702705.1 uncultured Solirubrobacterales bacterium | reverse complement strand
ACGCGCCAGCTCAAGCGCGGCGCCGTCACCAGCGCCAAGTTGGCGAAGAAGTCGGTGATCAACGGCAAGCTCGGGCCAAACTCGGTCGGCCCCGGCAACATCGGCAACGGCGCCGTGACCACGGCGAAGCTCGCCGCCGGCTCGGTGATCGCCTCGACGATCAAGAACGGCGTGGTCACCAACAACAAGCTTGCCAACGAAGCGGTCAACGGCGCCAAGCTGGGCAAAGAAGCGGTGACGAGTGCCAAGCTGGGCAAAGAATCGGTCACCGTCGGCAAGCTCGGCCCCGAAGTCGCGCCGCTGCTCGGAACGCTGAAACCCGGCCAGACGCTGCGCGGCGTGTTTGACGTCGGCGACACCGCCGCGACAGCGGGTGACTCGACCCGCGGGGCGGTGAGCTACCAGTTCCCGCTGCTCGCCCAACCAACCACCATCAGCGTGCTCCAGCCTGGAGAAACGAACGCTGGCTGCGGAGGCCTCGGCGGCGGCCTCAACCAGACGCCCCAAGCGGCCTCCGGCAACCTCTGCGTCTACATGACAAGCAAGGAAAACCTCAACTCGCTGACGACCGAGAACAGCATCCGCCTCGGCTTCGGCCTGCGCGCCAAAGCGGAAGCCCTTGGCGCCTTCTCGGCCCTCGGCCAGTGGGCCGTGACTGCGCCCTAGGCGCCCAGCTCGGCCAGCACGGCCTCGGTCACCTCGTCGGTGCCGGCCGCGGCCTCCCCCTCGCCCGCGAGGTCAGGGGTGCGGAGGCCGCGGTCGAGCACCGCGTCCACGGCGGCGTCGATCCGCGCCGCCTCCTCGGGCCGATCAAGGCCGTGGCGCAGCATCATCGCCGCCGAGAGAAAGGTCGCCAGCGGGTTGGCGATGCCCTGGCCGGCGATGTCGGGGGCCGAGCCATGGACCGGCTCGAAGAGGCCGGGCTCGCCGTCCGCGCCGAGGCTGGCCGAGGGCAGCATTCCCAGCGATCCGGTCAGCATCGCCGACTCGTCGCTGAGGATGTCGCCGAAGAGGTTCTCGGTGACGATCACGTCGAAGTCCGCCGGGCGCGAGACCAACTGCATCGCCGCGTTGTCGACCAGCAGGTGGTCGAGGGTGACGTCGGGGTAATCCGGGGCGACGCGGCCGACCACCTCGCGCCAGAGGCGCGAGGTCTCCAGCACGTTGGCCTTGTCGACCGAGGTCACACGGGGCTTGGCGTCGGAGCCCTCGGCGCGGCGCCGGGCGGCCTCGAAACCGACCCGGGCGATCCGCTCAACCTCGGCGGCCGAGTACTCGCAGGTGTCATGGGCGGAATCGCCATCGCGGCCGCTGTCGCCGAAATAGATGCCACCGGTCAGCTCGCGCACGACCAGCAGGTCGGTGCCGGCGATGCGGTCCTCCTTCAGCGGACTGGAGCCGATCAGAGCCGGGCTTGGGCGCACCGGGCGCAGGTTGGCGTAGAGCCCCATGCCCTTGCGAAGGCCGAGCAGGCCCTGCTCGGGGCGCGGCGCGCTCGGATCGGTCGTGTCCCACTTCGGCCCGCCGACGGCGCCGAGCAGGACCGCGTCGGCGGCCCGGCAGGCGGCAAGAACATCGTCGGTGAGGGCGGTGCCATGAGCGTCGATCGAGCAGCCGCCCATCAGCCGCTCCTCGAAATCGAACTCTCCCAGCGCCTCCAGCAGGCGGCGAGCGGCACCGACGATCTCCGGGCCGATCCCGTCTCCGGAGAGCAGGACTATGCGGGGCGGGCTGGACACGGCGGGCACTCTATGCGGCTAGGCGACGGCGCGCGCCTCGATGTTGAGGCGGACGTAGTCGAGCACCAACGGCTTCTCCGACTCCTCGAGGATCGCCTCCGCGAACGGGCGCCGCCGCTCCTCCGGCAGCTGGGCGAGCAGCGGGCCGAGGGTGACGGTCGAGGTGAACTCGAGCGGGTGCTCGGGCTGGACCGGCTTCGGCTCGAGCCAGCAGCGGGCCTCGTCGAAGCCGGCGCTGCGGAGCCTCTCCTCCGTCTCGTCCGGGGCGGCGAAGTTCCAGATCCCGCTCACCTCGCCGAAGTGCTCCGCGAACTCGGGACGCGCGGCGACGATGGCGATGGCCCGCGCGTGCCCGGCGACGTTGCCCTCTCCGCCGCACTGGGCGACGAGGCGGCCGCCCGGGCGCAGGGCCGCGCGCAGACGCTGGAAGAGACGGTCATGGTCGAGGATCCAGTGGAAGGTCGCGGTAGAGAAGACCAGGTCGACCGGCTCCTCCACCTCCAGCTCCGAGAGGTCGGCGACCATGTAGGAAGCGCGGTCTCCGAGCCGCTCCCGCGCCTGCTCGATCATCGCCTCCGAGCCGTCGACGGCGATCAGATCGCCAGACGGCAGGCGCTTCAGCAGCTCTTCCGTCACCCGGCCCGACCCGCATCCGGCGTCGATCGCGGTCTCATCGCCGCTCAGCTCGAGCCGGCCGAGCACCTCCATCCCCCAGCTGAACTGGGGGTCGGAGATCGCGTCGTAGGTTTTCGCGTCCCACTCGAGTGGGCCGGTGTTCATCGGGCCGCCCATCGCCGATTCAGAGCGCCGTGGTCACCGGGCCGTGGCCAGCGGCGCCAGAGCCCTCGAAGGCATCGATCGCCGCCCCGTTCTCCAGCGTAATGCCGATGTCGTCGAGGCCGTTGAGCAGCCGGTGCTTGACATCCGGCTCGACCTCGAATTTGAAGACGCCGGCGGCGCAGGTGATCGTCTCGTCGTCGACGTCGATCCGCGCCTCGCCCGCCTCGGCAACCGCGCGGCAGTGCTCCTCGTCGAGGATCGCCGGCAGCAGGCCGATCTTGGTGCAGTTGGAATAGAAGATGTCGGCGAAGGACGGCGCGACGATCGCCTCGAAGCCGAAGTCCTCCAACGCCCAGGGAGCGTGCTCGCGCGAGGAGCCGCAGCCGAAGTTCGCCCCGGTGAGGAGGATCGGGTTCGGCTCGAGCTCGATCTCGCCGTCGCGGATCCAGTCGTAGAAGAGGAACTCGCCGAAGCCGGTCCGCTCGACCCGCTTGAGGAACTGCTTGGGGATGATCTGGTCGGTATCGACGTCGGCGCGGTCCAGCACCGAGACCTTGCCCTCGATCACGTCTATCGGTCGCATGCTCAGCTCCAATCCCTGATGTCGACGAAGTGACCCTCGATCGCCGCGGCCGCGGCCATCCTCGGGCTGACCAGGTGCGTGCGCCCGCCCTTGCCCTGGCGGCCCTCGAAGTTGCGGTTCGAGGTCGAGGCGCAGCGCTCGCCCTCGATCAGGGTGTCGGGGTTCATGCCGAGGCACATCGAGCAGCCTGCCTCGCGCCATTCGAAGCCGGCCGCGCGGAAGACGTCATGCAGTCCCTCGGCTTCGGCGTTTGCCTTGACCTGCTGGGAGCCGGGCACGACCATCGCTCGCACCGAGCCGGCGACCTTGCGGCCATCGACGATCTCGGCCGCCTCGCGCAGGTCCTCAATCCGCGAATTGGTGCAGGAGCCGATGAAGACGCGTTCGGGAGCCACCTTGGTCATCGGCGTGCCGGCCTCCAGGCCCATGTAGGCGAGGGCCCGTTCGGCCGACTCGCGATCAGCCGTCGTGCCCATCGCCGCCGGGTCGGGGACGCTGTCGGTGACCTCGCAGACCATGCCGGGGTTGGTCCCCCAGGTGACCATCGGCGAGATCGCGCCGGCGTCGACCTCGATCTCAGCGTCGAAGCTCGCGCCCTCGTCGCTTGGCAGCTGCCGCCAGCGCTCGGCCGCCGCGTCGAAGTCCGCAGGGGCGCCCGGGCGGCCGCGGACCCACTCGATCGTCTTCTCGTCGGGGGCAATCATGCCGGCCCGGCCGCCGCCCTCGATCGTCATGTTGCAGATCGTCATCCGGCCCGGCATCTCCAGCGCCTCGATCGCCGGCCCCGCGTACTCGACCGCGTAGCCGGTCATGCCGCCGGTGCCCAGACGCCCGATCGTCGCCAGGATCAGGTCCTTGGGCGTAACTCCAGAGCCGAGCTCGCCCGAGTAGGAGATCCGCATCGTCTTCGGCCGCTTCTGCACCAGGCACTGGGTCGCCAGCACGTGCTCGACCTCGGAGGTGCCGATGCCGAAGGCCAGCGAGCCGAAGGCGCCGTGGGTCGAGGTGTGGCTGTCGCCACAGACGATCGTCATGCCCGGCTGGGTGACCCCGAGCTCCGGGCCGATCACGTGGACGATGCCCTGGCGGTCGGAACCCAGCGAGTAGACGGGGATGCCGAACTCCTCGCAGTTGCGCTCCAGCGTTTCGACCTGGACCCGCGAGAGCTCGTCGGCAATCAGGCGCGCCGCCATCGTGCCGTCGGTCGGCGTGTTGTGATCGGCCGTGGCCAGAGTCTTGTCGACGCGGCGCACGGAGCGATTGGCCAGACGCAGGCCGTCGAAGGCCTGCGGCGAGGTGACCTCATGGACCAGGTGCAGGTCGATGTAGATCAGGTTCTCGGAGACCTCGTGGGCTTCCCAGAGCTTGTCGAACATGGTTTGCGGCATAGCTAGCCCCTCCTCAGGCCTGCGGCGATCACGGCGAGGAAGCGCGTCGGCCCCTCGCCTTCGTTCTCGAAATGGTGCGGCAAGTCGGCGTCGAAGGTCACGCTGTCGCCCTCGTTCAGCTCGTGGCGCGTGCCGTCCACGACCAACGCCAGAGTGCCGGAGAGCACGACGGCGGTCTCGCGGCTGCCGGGCTCGTGCATCGGCGGGTCGTTGCGGCCACCGGTGGTCGCGCCGGCCTCGAGCGTGTGCAGCGAGACGTCCGCGCGCTGTCCAGGCAACGGCGGGGTCAGCTCCTCGAAGCGGTGTCCGCCGCGCTCGAGGGCACGGCGGTCACCGGCACGGCTGACCGCGACGTGCTCCCCTTCATCGAGGCGCAGCAGTTGCGAGAGCGTCAGCTCCAGTCCAGCGGCGATCTTCGCCGCGACGGCCAGGGTGGGACTGGTCTCCCCCCGCTCGACCTGCGAGAGCATCGGCGCGCTGACGCCCGACCGCTCGCCGAGATCCCGCAGCGAGAGCCCCATCGCCTCGCGCAGAGCGCGAACGCGGTCGCCGATAGCGACACCAGGAATCGCAACTTTCTCGACCACAGCATTCATTACGTCCGTACGTTATCACATACAGACAGTATTCGAACCCTTGTTCCTACGTCTCTTGCGCGGCAAATCGAGGTTTCGCGAGGGCGAGCAAGCCTCGGAGGTCGCGGGCGAGTGACTCTGGCTGGTTGAGGTGGCGCCATGTGATTCGAATGACGCGCCAGCCCTGGACCTGCAGCCTTCGGTCGCGCTCGCGATCTCGCTCGAATGCGGATCGCGTTCCGTGCGCCTGATGCCCATCGAGCTCGGCGATCACGCGCTGCTCTCGCCATACGCAGTCGGCCTCGTAAGTAGCGCTTTCGAGGCGCAGCAGCACGTTGGTCTCCGGCGCGGGCAGGCCGACTCGGTGGACGAATCGGAGAAAGCGATCCTCCAGGCCGCTGCGCGAAGTTCCGCCGGGAAGGCGCGCAAGATTCTCCAGGGTCGCCCTGACGAGTTTCGCGCCACGTCGGCCCCGCCGTCTCTCGTAGACCTCCTCCAAAGACGGCGCCTGCTGCAAGCGGAGAAATTCGGCCTCCCGCACGGCACGTTCGAATTCCCACGGTGTCGACCGTGCCGCAATGTCGAACAGAGTGCGAGCGACACAAGTGACCGGAATGCGGCCGTGAACCGCGAGTTCGTCGGGCCGCAAGATGCTGCGATGACGACACAAGCCTCGGATGTGCCCGGTCGAGCGCGAAATCGTTACCTCATCTGCCACTGGCGCCTCGATCCTCAGCCCCCAGAGGCAGGCTGCGGACCGATGACTAAGCACCGCCCCCTCGCCCGAGGCAAGCACGGCAGCCATCCATCGTCCCTCTCGACCGATCGCGGGATGCCCCACCGCGTAAACGCCGGCAAAGACGATGTGGAGCCTGCCCACCGCGAGTCGACGGGTGATCGCGTCGCTCCCGAACCCGAGGCTCACCATCTGCCAACGCGCAACCACCCCACACTGTCGCCCAGCCAACTCCGCCAACGCCCTCTCGCGAAACCTCGATATGGCGTGCTGGGGACGCTCAATCGAGGTTTCGCGGGGCACGAAGCGATGGTGTCGCCCCTGGTGCTACGGGTGGTGCGCGGCGGCTCGCGGATGTGTGACGTCTTAGGGACCTGGGGTGCGTTCTACTGCGGCCTCGGCCGTTGCTGCCTCGGCCTCGCGGATTGCCGCGCCCTCCAGGGCGTTGGACAGGGCTCGCACGTAGGCCCTGGCGGATGCCTCGAGGATGTCCGTGGCGACACCCTGCCCCGTGGCCAGGCGGCCCGCCGCGCGCAGCATCACCGTGACCTGGCCCAGGGCGTCCTCCCCCCCGGTCACCGCCTCGACCGTGTACTGGCGCAACTCGCACTCGGTCTCTGTCGCCTTCTGGATCGCGTGGAAGATCGCGTCGACGGGGCCGTCGCCACTGGACTCGCCGACCGCCTCCTCGCCGGAGGGCATCTTCACGCCGACGCGGGCCAATGGCTCGCGTCGCGAGCCGGCCTCGACCTCGAACCAGGCCAGCTCGTGGGAGTCGTCCTTCTCGCGCATCTCGTCGGAGACGATCGCCTCCAAGTCCAGTGCGGTGACCTGCTTCTTGCGGTCGGCGACCTCCTTGAAGCGCTTGAAGGCGGCGTTGAGGGCGCTGCCCTCGACCTTGAAGCCCAGCTGGTCCAGCGCGTCGCGCAGGGCGTGGCGGCCGGAGTGCTTGCCCAAGACGATCGAGTTCGACTCCAGGCCGACCTCGGTCGCGTCCATGATCTCGTAGGTGGTGCGCTCCTTCAGCACGCCGTCCTGGTGGATCCCGGACTCGTGGGCGAAGGCGTTGCGGCCGACGATCGCCTTGTTGGGCTGGATCGCGTAGCCGGTCAGGCGCGAGACCATGCGGCTGGTGCGGGCCAGCTCGCGGGTGTTGACGCCGGTGGTCAGGCCGTGGACGTCCTCGCGGGTGCGGATCAGCATCGCGATCTCCTCCAGCGAGCAGTTGCCCGCTCGCTCGCCGATCCCGTTGACCGCGCACTCGACCTGGCGCGCGCCCGCCAGCAGGCCGGCATAGGAGTTGGCGACGGCCAGGCCCAGGTCGTCGTGGCAGTGAACCGACAGCTCGACCTCGCGTAGCCCCGGCACCAGCTCGTACAGGCGGCGGAAGTACTCGGCGTACTCCTCGGGCGTGGTGTAGCCGACCGTGTCGGGGATGTTGACCACGGTCGCGCCCTCCTCGACCGCGATCGCGCAAACCTCGGCGGTGAACTCGATCTCGGCGCGGGTCGCGTCCATCGGCGAGAACTCGACGTCCTCGCAGTAGGACTTGGCCAGGGTGACGGCCGCCCGCGCCTGTCCCTTGACGTCCTCACGATCGGTCTGCAGCTGGTGCTCGATGTGGATGTCGGAAGTCGAGATGAAGGTGTGGATGCGGGGACGGGCGGCGTCCTTGATCGCCCCCCAGGCGGCGTCGATGTCGGCCTTGTGGGTGCGGGCCAGGCCGCAGATCACCGGGCCCTCGACGCCGCGGGCGATCGCCTCGACCGCCTCGAAGTCGCCGGGGGAGGTGATCGGGAAGCCGGCCTCGATCACATCCACCCCCAGGCGGGAGAGCTGCTGGGCGATCTCCACCTTCTCCGCCGTATTCAGCGAGATTCCGGGCGACTGCTCGCCGTCGCGCAGTGTCGTGTCGAAGATGTGGACGCGGTTTGCGTCGTCTGCTGGTGCCACTGGGTCCTCCTCCTTCTCCGCTGCTTTCGAATGACCTTTTCTCTCGCGGCTATCGCGCCGCCCAGCGCTATTCCCCCCGGAGGGGGAGGAGAAGGAGAAGCGAGAGGCTGTCGAGCCGGTGCGTCATTCGGTCGCTTGAGCTTAGCGTAGGCTGCGCGCATCGCAAGCGAGACAACCTCAACCGCGATCCCCCGTTCGACCTGGTTTGCCCTCTTCGCGATGGGCATCGCCGTCGTCGTCATCGCCAACGACTTCTCCGCGATCAATGTCGCTCTCCCCACGATGGAGAGGGACTTCGACACCAACATCAACACGATTCAATGGGTGGTCAACGCCTACGCGCTGACCTTCGGCGTAATGATCGTCACCGGCGGCCGCCTCGCCGACATGTTCGGCCGCCGCAACGCCTTCTTCCTCGGCACCGCGATCTTCGCCTCGATGTCGGCGCTGGGCGGGGTGGCACAGACGGAGACGTGGCTGATCGCGACGCGGACCCTGATGGGCATCGGCGGGGCGCTGATGTGGCCGGCGATCCTCGGCATGACCTACGCCCTGCTGCCCGAAGACAAGGCGGGGCTCGCCGGCGGGATCATCATCGGTGCCGCCGGCCTCGGCAACGCGATCGGGCCGCTGATCGGCGGCGTGCTCACCGACGCGCTCAGCTGGCGTTGGATCTTCTTCCTCAACGTGCCGATCTCGGCCTTCGCCGTGCTCGTCACATACCGGCTGGTCAATGTCGCCGAGCCCGACCCGGGCGAGCAGCGGATCGACTACCCGGGGATCGCGACACTCTCGGTCGGCCTCGTCTCATTGCTCGTCGCGCTCGACCAGATCGACGACTGGGGCTTCGGCGACCCGCGCGTGGTCGGGCTCTTCGCCCTCTCGGCGGTTCTGCTCGCCGCCTTCGTCCCGATCGAGCGCCGTGCCGGGCTGAAGGCCCTGGTACCGCGGGCGGTGATGGCCAACGAGAGCTTCCGCGCCTCCTGCCTGGCAATCCTGCTGATGTCGGCGACCTTCTTCGCCGCGCTTCTCTACCTGCCGCAGTTCATGCAGCACCAGCTTGGCTACTCGCCGTTGGAAGCCGGCCTGGGGATGCTTCCATTTCTGGCGACCTTTGCCTGCGTCTCATTCGTAGCCGGACCGCTCTACGAGCGTCTCGGCGCCAAGCTGCTGGCGTCGGTCGGCGCCGCCTGCATCGCCATCGCGCCGTTCGTCTTCTCCCTGGTCGGACCGGGCTCGGGCTTCGGCTCGCTCATCCCAGGCATGGTCGTGCTGGGAGTCGGCATCGGCAGCTTCTACCCAACCGCGACCACCGCCGGCGTCACCTCGGTTGACGAATCGCAGACCAGCCTCGCCGGCGGCATCGTCTACATGTTCCAGATTGCCGGCGGCTCGATCGGGCTGGGCCTGACGACCACGGTCTTCTCTTCGCAGGCGTCCTTCATCGACGGCATCCAGGCGGCGTTCCGGCTCGATGCGGCGCTCTCGCTGGCCGGCTTCCTGATCGCGCTCTTCTTCGTCGGCGGCCGACTGCTGAGCCGCGGCGGCACGGGGGAAAGCGCCTCCGCCTAGATCTGCGGGCGCATGTCCTGGCGGATGTTGTTGATGCCGGACCCGCCGTTGATGACGTCGACACCCGGGCCTCCCCGCAGGGTGTCTTCGCCGGAGCCGCCGTAGATCGTGTCGTTGCCCGAACCGCCGAAGATCAGGTCATCGCCACCTTTGCCGACAAGGCGGTCGTTGCCATCGCCGCCGATCAGTTTGTCAGGGCCGCCGCCGCCGACCAGCGTGTCGGCCGCCGGCCCGCCTCTCATCGTCACCGGGACCGTCACCGCGTTGGAGACGACCACCGAGTCTTCGCCGGGGCCGGCATTGACCTCGAAGCCGGCCACCAAGGGCGCCTGACAGACCAGCTCGTCGGCGTTGCCGACGGTGTGTTCGCAGATCGTGCCCCCGACTTCCAGCGGCGCGACCGAGTCAATCACGTAGCTGCGGCCGTCCGGGGTAAGCCAGATGTGGATCATGCTCTGTTCGGCGCCGCCGGCCAGGACCACCGTGTAGGAGCTCGTTTCGGCGCGCGCCACGGTCGCGGCCTGGGCCGCAAGGATCGCAAGCGTGATCAGGATCGCCCTCTTCATTGAAAATGCCCCTGCCCGGTGGGTGCAGGCGCCTAATGCCTAATTAGGGAACAACACGACCTTGCCGACGTTGCGGCGCTCGGCGATGAATTTGTGCGCGTCGCCGGCTTGCTCGAACGGAAACGCCTCAGCGACGACCGGCTCCAGGCTGCCGGCCTTGAGATCCGCCATCAGGGGCTCGGTGACCCGGTCGAGGCTGCCCTCGCGGTCCCACCACTTGAGCATGTTGAGCCCGAAGACGCCCTTGTTCTCGTTCATCAGCGCCAGGCTCTTCCACCAGGGGATCGTCGCCAGCGGCATCTTGGCGAGGCTCTTGAGCGCCGCAGGAATGTCGCGACCGCTCTCCTTGGTCGCCTCGGAGAGGCCGTACATCACCAATCGTCCCCCGGGACGCAGCAGGCGATAGTCCTTGCGGAATGAGGTCGGTCCGAGCGCGTCGATGATCAGGTCGACGCCCTCGCCGCCGGTGATGCGCATCGTCTCCGCCTCGAAGTCCTGGTTGCGGTAGTCGATCGCGTGCTCGACGCCCTGGGCGCGGATCGCCTCGTGCTTGGACGGCGAGGCAGTGCCGAAGATCTCCGCCCCCGCGTTGCGGGCGATCTGCGTGGCCGCGATCCCGACCCCGCCCGCGGCGGCGTGGATCAAGACGCGGTTGCCCCCGCGCAGGCTGCCCATCACTATCAGGGCCGCGTAGGCGGTGCCGTAGTTGACCGGAAAGGCGGCTCCTTGCTCGAAGCTGAGCTGCTCGGGCAAGGGCAGCACCTGCGCCTCGGGCACGCTGACCAGCTCGGCCTGACCGCCGAAGCGGGTGCCGGCCATCACCCGATCGCCGACCGCGTAGGTGCTGACACCCTCCCCCACCGACTCGACTGTGCCGGCGACCTCGTAGCCCATCACGCAGGGCGGTTTCGGCGCGTCCGGATAGAGGCCGAGGCGGGCCATCGTGTCGGCGAAGTTGATCCCGGCCGCCTTTACCGCGATCCGCACCTCACCGGGTCCGACGGGGGGATCGGGCCGCTCCTGCACCTGAAGCACCTCGTAGCTGCCGTTGCCTGTCTGGACGAGCGCCTTCACAAGCACAAGACTAGATGAGTAGTTCCACGACCGCGACGCCGAAGAGCGCCTCGCAGGGGAGATAAGCAACAGGGTCGAAGTCGGCGGTGCTCAATTATCAGCGCCGACCCGAAGGGGGCCTCGATGCTCGCCGACCTCGACCTGCTGCTCACTGCGGTGTTCTGCACCGCCGACGATTTCCTGCCCGAAGGCAAGAAGAACGCCCGTAGGAGACTGACCGACGCGGAGGTCGTGACGCTCTGCGTCGCGCAGTCGATCATGGGCGTTGGCTCTGACGAGCGCTTCGTGCGGATAGCCTGCAAGCGTCTGCGCCACCTGTTCCCGGCGCTCACCAAGCGCTCTGGCTTCCACAAGCGCCGTGAGCGGCTGACCGAGACGATCGAGGCGATGAGCGCGACCTTCGCCGCCCAGAGCCCCGGCTGGCACGACGACCTGCTGCTCGTCGACTCCACGCCGGTGGAGTGCGCCCGCTCGCGCGAGACGGTCAAGCGAGCCGGGGCCAACAGCCTCGGCGGGGCGCTCTCAGACGCCGCCGACTACGGCTTCTGCGCCAGCCACAGCCGCTACTTCTGGGGATTGCGTCTGCACACGCTGATGGCGCCCGACGGCACGCCCCGGGCGATGGCGCTGACCTCGCCCAAGGAAGGAGAGCGCGAGGTCTGCCTGCGGCTGCTGGAGCGGGTCAACCGCTCAGGGCCGATCACCATCCTCGGCGACAAGGGATACGCCGGCGCCGACTTCGAAGCCGATGCTGCCGCCCTCGGCGCGACCATCGTCCGGCCCGCCCGCAAAGACGAGCCCGACGGCGCTCTGCACCTGGCGCCGCTGCGCCAGCGGATCGAGTCGATCTACTGGACCGCTAAGGACATCCTCGCCCTCGAGCGCCACGGCGCCCGCACCTTGCGTGGGTTGCGGGCTCGCATCGCGAGCCGCTTCCTTGCGCTTGCCGCGGCGGTTTCGCTCAACTACGAACTCGGGCGCCCCAGCCGGGCATTGGTCGACTACGTGGCCTGAGTCGTGGAACTACTCATCTAGTGCTATCTAAGGTCGCCAGACCATGCGGAGCAAGGACGCAGGGAGCGTGGCGTGCTCTGCACGCGAGCGACCGGGGACGCAGCTATGCGCCGGTCCGGCGACCTTAGAGGTCCACAGCGCGGCCGACGGCGAATCCGTCGAGCTGGAGAATCTTGGCGATCGTCTCCTCGTTGACGGCGGCATCGGTGGTCAACGCCATCACCGCGTGCTCCCCCCCGACTTGGCCCCGACCGCGGCGGAGACGATGTTGACCCCCTCCTCGCCGAACATCGTCCCGACCCGGCCGATCATCCCCGGCCGGTCGGCGTAACGGAAGACGGCGAGGTGCTCGGCGAAGGGCAGATAGAAACTCTCGCGCCAGGCGGAGACGAGGTAGGGCTCATTGCGCGGACCGACGCCGGTACCGGCGACCTCGACGTCCTCGCCGCCGGAGTGGAGGCGGACGGTGACGAGCTCGGTGAAGTCCTCGGAGCTGGAGTCCTTGGTCTCGACCAGCTCGATGCCGCGCTCCTCGGCCATCTGCGGCGCGTTGACGAGGTTGACCGGCACCTCGGTGTGGCCGGAGAGGATGCCGACCAGGACGGCGATGCCGAGCAGGCGGGTGTCGTGCTGGGCGAGTTTGCCGCGGAACTCGACCGAGACCCGCTCGACCGTGCCCTCGGCCAACCCCTCGGCGAGGCGGCCGAGCTTTTCGCAGAGGGGCACGAAGGGCGCCAGCGCCTCCATCTCCTCGGGGCGCACGGCGGCGATGTTGACCGCGTTGGTGACGACGCCGCCGGTCAGCGCCGCGGTCACCTGTTCGGCCGTGACCACGCCGGCGCGGTCCTGGGCCTCGGCGGTCGAGGCACCGAGGTGGGGCGTGACGACGACGTTGCCGCGAGCGAAGATCGGGTGCTGGGTGAAGGGCTCGGAGGGAAAGACGTCGAGCGCGGCGCCGCCGACCTTGCCCGACTCGAGGCCGGCGTCGAGCGCGTCGAGGTCGATCAGCTCGCCGCGGGCGCAGTTGACGATCCGCACCCCGTCGACCATCGAGGCGATCGCCGCGGCGTCGATCATGTTGATCGTCTCCGGCGTCTTCGGCACGTGCACGGTGACGACGTCGGCACGGCCGAACAGCTCCTCGAGGCTCTCGGCACCATGGACGCCAAGCTCGCGGAAGCGCTCCGCGGTGACGAACTTGTCGAAGGCGATCACCTCCATCTCGAAGGCCTGGGCACGCTTGGCGACGAGCTGGCCGATGCGGCCGAAGCCGACGATCCCGATCGTCTTGCCGTAGAGCTCGGCGCCCTTGTACTTGGCACGGTCCCAGCGCCCGTCGACGAGCGCGCCGTGGGCCTGCGGCACGTTGCGGAAGAGGGCGAGGGCGAGGGCGAGGGTGTGCTCGGCGGCGGCGACCGAGTTTGATTCCGGCGCGTTGGCGACGACGATGCCGCGTCGCGTCGCCGCGGGGATGTCGACGTTGTCGACGCCGGTGCCGGCGCGGCCGATCACCTTCAGGTTGTCGGCCCGCTCGATCAGCTCCGGCGTCATCGTCGTCGCCGAGCGGATCAGGATCGCGTCGTAGGCGCCGATCGCCTCGGTCAGCTCCTCGTCGGACATCTCGATGCCGAGGTCGACGTCGAAGTTCTGCCGCAACAGCTCGACCCCCGAGTCGGCGATCTTCTCCTTTACAAGGACCTTCATCGGCGCGCCTCTCCCACGTTCCCGACGACCCAGTCAATGCAGGCGGTCAGGGCTTCGACGTCGGCCGGGTCGACCGCCGGGAACATGCCGATGCGCAGCTGGTTGCGGCCGAGCTTGCGGTAGGGCTCGACGTCGACGATGCCGTTGGCGCGCAGGGTCGCGGCGATGACGGCGGCGTCGACCGAGCCCTCGAAGTCGATCGTGCCAACGACCAGCGAGCGCTTGGCCGGGTCGGCGACGAAGGGCGTCGCGAACTCAGAGTTCTCGGCCCAACCGTAAAGATGATCTGAGGAAGCAGAGGTCCGCTGCACGCACCAGTCGAGCCCCCCGCCCGCCAGCATCCACTGAATCTGGTCGTCGAGCAGGATCAAGGTCGCAAGAGCGGGCGTGTTGTAGGTCTGCTCCTTGCGCGAGTTGTCGAGCGCGGTCTTCAACGAGAGGAAGCCCGGCTGCCAGCGGTTCGGGGCGCCGTCGAGCTGCTCGAGCCGCTCGATCGCCGCCGGACTGAGCAGCGCCAGCCAGAGGCCGCCGTCGGCGGCGAAGCCCTTCTGTGGGGCGAAGTAATAGGCGTCGGCCTGAGCGAGGTCGACCGGCAGGCCAGCAGCACCGGAGGTCGCGTCGACGAGGACGAGGGCGTCGCCGGCGCCATCGGGCCGGGAGACCGGGACGATCACGCCGGTCGAGGTCTCGTTGTGGGCCCAGGCGATCACGTCTGCGATCGGATCCGCGACCGGAACGGGCGCATCGCCGGGATCGGCCTCGACCAGGATCGGGTCGGCGAGGAAAGGTGCGCCCGCGGTGACCTTGGCGAACTTCTGCGAGAACTCACCGTAGGTCAGGTGCAGGGCGCGCTCGCGCACCAGCCAAGCCGCAGCGGCGTCCCAGAACGCGGTGGTGCCGCCGTTGCCGAGCACCACCTCGTAGCCGTCGGGAGCGCTGAAGAGCTCAGCCAGGCCGGCGCGAACCCGGCCGACCAGGTCGCGGACCGGCGCCTGGCGATGCGAGGTTCCCATCAGCTTCGACTGTCCGGCTAGCTTCTCGAGCGCCTCCGGCCGCACCTTCGAAGGCCCACAGCCAAAGCGGCCATCGGCCGGCTTGAGCTCGGCGGGGATCTGGGCTGTGTCTGTTGCCTGGGTCATCGCTGTTAAGTGCAAAGCGGACACTTTGCGGCGCGGCGGCCTAGGTTATTGACCCGTGCGGGTGGACCTCGCCACGGCTGGCGGCGTAGGCTGCCGACCATGAACGAGACCACTGCGCAGGTGACGAAAGGCGACGGCTACTCCGTCGCGAATCTCAGCGACCTCGGCGACGGGCCCGGCTTTCGCAAGATCCGCAAGGAGCTGGGCGTCACCGCGTTCGGCGTCAACGCGATCGTGCTGCCGCCCTCCTACTCGACCGGCGGCCATTACCACGACGAGCAGGAGGAGCTCTACTTCCTCCACAGCGGCCACATCGCGATCGAGTTCGGCGACGGCACGAAACACGAGCTGAAGCCGGGCGGCCTCGCCTGGGTCGACGCCTCGACCGTCCGCAAGCTGCACAACCTCAGCGACTCCGAAGACGCGATCTACGTGATCGTCGGCGGCAAGGACGGATACGTGGGGCGGGACGGGAAACTGCCTGAGGGTGAGACCAGGTTCGGTGCGGACGGACCGCCTGGCGCTTGATCTGTGACGAGTAGGAGCCCGGTTGGTCTCCAGTCGAATTGACACCCCACCGCCTGCGGCGGAGGGGTGAATTTAGTGCGCGGCTAACGCCGCGCGAACATCGGAATGCTTTTCCGCCGCTTCGCGACATTCGCCTGGAGACCAACCGGGCTCCTTTCGCGGGATGAGCTCGACACCAAGGCCCGAGCAAACAAGCTCAAAGCCAAGGCGAGAACTCGCAGCTCACCACGGTTCGGGAATACCACCGGACTCAGCTTCGACTTGGAGCTTTTCTCCTTGGAGCCTTTATGCGTCTCGGCTCGAATCGGAAATCTGAGAGCTTCGTGAGGAGGGCGGTGGTGGTCCTCTCTGGGAATGTCGCCGAAGGCGGCCGCTGCACTCGTGGTTCTAAGCGCGGCGAAGCCGCGCTCTTCGATTGTCGCTAAGCCCGCAAAGCGGGCGTGCGACATCAATTCCCAGAGAGGACCACCACCGCCCTCCCCCGCAAACCTCAGAACTCCTGATCCACCCAGGGCATCATGTCTCGGAGGTCCTTGCCGACCTTCTCGACCTGGTGGCTTGCGCCTTCCTCGCGCATGCGCGAGAGGTTCTCGCCGCCGGCGCGGTTCTCGGCGATCCACTCGCGGGCGAACTCACCCGACTGGATCTCGCCAAGGATCTCCTTCATCGCCGCCCGCGACTCCTCGCCGATGACGCGTTTGCCGCGGGTCATGTCGCCGTACTCGGCCGTGTTGGAGATCGAGTAACGCATCCCCTGGATCCCCTTCTCGTACATCAGGTCGGCGATCAGCTTGAGCTCGTGCAGGCACTCGAAGTAGGCCAGACGCGGGTCGTAGCCGGCCTCGACCAGGGTCTCGAAGCCCGCCCGGACAAGCTCGCTGGCGCCGCCGCAGAGGACGGCCTGCTCGCCGAAGAGGTCGGTCTCGCACTCGTCCTTGAAGGTCGTCTCGATCACCGCGGCGCGGCCGCCGCCGATGCCGGAAGCGTAGGCGAGGACGAGGCCGTGGGCGTTACCGGTGGCGTCCTGGTGGACGGCCATCAGGCAGGGCACGCCGTTGCCTTCCTCGTACTGGCGGCGAACCAGGTGGCCCGGCCCCTTGGGCGCGACCATGCCGACGTCGACGCCGGCCGGCGGCTGGATCTGCTCGAAGTGGATCGCGAAGCCGTGGGCGAAGAGCAGCAGGTTGCCGGGGGCGATCCCGTCGGCGATGTCGGACTCCCAGACCTCGGCCTGCTTCTCGTCCGGCAGCAGGATCATCACCGCGTCGCCGCGGCTTGCGGCTTCGGCGATGTCGAGCACCTCAAGGCCGGCCTCTTCGGCCTTGGCGCGGCTGGAGGAATCTGCGCGCAGGCCGACGACGACGTCGACCCCGGAGTCCTTCAGGTTGAGGGCGTGCGCGTGCCCCTGGGAGCCGTAGCCGAGGATGGCGACGGTCTTGCCCTGGAGCAGCGAGAGGTCGGCGTCTGAGTCGTAGAAGATGTCTTTGGGCATGGGCGGCAGGCTAGCGGAGGGCGCGCCGCATCAGCTTGCCCGAGGGCGTGCGTGGCAATGCCGCCGCCAGCTCGACCCGCTTCGGCACCTTGAAGCCGGCCAGCAACTCGGCGCAGTGGCGGCGCAGCTCGTCGGGACCGGCCTCCGAGCCCTCGTGCAGGACGACGATCGCCGTCACCGCCTGCTGCCACTCGGGGTCCTCGCGCCCGACCACCGCCGCGTCGGCAACCTCCGGGTGGCGCAGCAGCACTTTCTCCACTTCTGCGGGGACCACGTTCTCACCGCCGGTGACGATCATGTCGTCGATCCGGTCCTCGACGTAGAGGAAACCCTCCTCGTCGATGCGGCCGAGGTCGCCCGTGTGCAGCCAGCCGTCGGCATCGGCGCGGCCCGGCGCCACGGTCGGGCCCTGGACGAGGATCTCGCCGTCGTGGATGCGCAGGTGGGTGGTCAGCAGCGGCCGGCCGGCCGAGCCGAGCTTGCGGCGGGCATCGGCGGGAGCGAGGGTCGTCACCTGCGAGCAGGTCTCGGTCAGGCCGTAGGTCTGCACGACCGTGGCGCCGCGGCCGAGCGCCTCCTCGAGCGGCTCCTCGGGCACCGGGCCGCCGCCGATCAGGAGCGCCCGCGGGCCGGCGAGGTCGACGCCGGCCTCGAGCAGCCGGGTCAGCATCGTCGTCACCAGCGAGACCACCGTGATCTCGTCGCGCTCCAGCGCCGCGGCGACCCGGTCGACGTCGAAACCATCGTGGACAACCGCCGTGGTGCCGTAGATCACCGAGCGCATCGCAATTCCCAAGCCCGAGATGTGGCTCAGCGGCAGGCAGCAGAGCCAGCGGTCCTCGGGCTCGACGCCGATGTTGAAGGCCGAGGCGACGGCGCTCCAGAGGAAATTCCCGTAGGTGAGGCCGACCGGGTCGGGCGCGCCGGTGCTGCCGCTCGTCATCACGTGGCAGGCGATGTCGTCCATGTCGTGCTCGCCGAGCAGTGGCAGATCGGCCTCGGTCTGGGTCAGCTCGCCGGCGTCGTCGAGGTCCACCGCTGGCTCCTCGGCGGCGATCACGGCCGCCCGCTCCTCGGCGGAGAGCCGCGTGCCGAGCGGCAGCAGCACCGCCCCGACCTTGAGCAGGGCGTGGACCATGACGATCTGCTCGCGGCGCGGGTGCATCGTCATCGCCACGGTCGAGCCGCGGCGCACGCCGTGGGCGATCAGGCGGCGCGCTACCCAGGTCGCCTCCGCCTCGAGCTCGGCGTAGGTGACCTCGGAGCCGTCCGCGACCAGGGCGGTGCGGTCGGGACAGCTCTGCGATCTCTGGGCCAGCCAGTCGTCGAGTTTCATCGTGGATATCGTGCCCATCATGCCCAAACGCCACAAGGGAGCCCCGTCCGAGCAGGACCTGTACGCGCCGGTCGCCTGGCAGAGTGCCGGCGAGTACGACGACATCCGCTACGAGAAGGCGGACGGGATCGCCAAGATCACGATCGACCGACCGCAGGTCCTCAACGCCTTCCGGCCGCAAACGCTGATTGAGATCTCGGCCGCGCTCGAGCTCGCTCGCGAGGACACCGAGGTCGGCGTCATCGTCTTGACCGGTGAGGGCGAGAAGGCGTTCTGCTCGGGCGGCGACCAGCAGGTTCGCGGCGACACGGGGTACATCGAGGAGGGCGCTTCCCTCGGCCGCTTCCACGTCACCGACCTGCAGGTGCAGATGCGGCGGTTGCCGAAGCCGGTGGTGGCGATGGTCGCCGGCTACGCGGTCGGCGGTGGCCACGTCCTGCACGTCTGCTGCGATCTCACGATCGCCGCCGACAACGCCGAATTCGGACAGACCGGGCCGCGGGTCGGCTCCTGGGACGGCGGCTTCGGAGCCTCCCTCCTGCGCGACCTGGTCGGGACCAAGAGGGCCAAGGAGTTCTGGCTGCTCTGCCGCCAGTACAGCGCTGCGGAGGCGCTCGATATGGGGCTGGTCAATGCGGTCGTCCCGCTCGACCGCCTTGAGGCCGAGACCGTCGCCTGGTGCCGTGAGATGCTGGCGCTCTCACCCTTCGCCCTGCGCCTGGTCAAGTCCAGCTTCCACGCTCACGAGGACGGCTACGCCGGGATCCAGCAGCTGGCCCACGACGCCAACCTGCTGTTTTACGGCAGCGAGGAGGCGGCTGAGGGACGCGAGGCGTTCAAGGAGAAGCGGCAGCCGGATTTCGGGCAGTTCCCGAGGCGGCCGTGAAGGTGTCGGCGCGCGGGTCCTGTCGCAGGGGGAGGGGGGCACTGCGGGCAGTCCACGGGCTGTCCTCGACCCCCCTCCCCCTGCGCCACCCGCGCGGGTCACGCTCCCGGTCGACGAGGACCGGCCGATGAGGATTTGGCTGATGGCGGCTAGGCCGCGAACGCTTCCGGCGGCGATAGCTCCGGTGTTCGTGGGGACGGCGGCTGCCGTTGAATGGGCTGGGAAGCTTCCGAGGGTCGGGGCGTTTCTGGCGGCACTTGTGGGGTCGGTGTTCATCCAGATCGGGACGAACCTTGCGAATGACTATTCCGACGCGAAGCGGGGAGCGGATACGGCGGATCGGCTGGGGCCGGTACGGGTGACCTCGGCCGGGCTGATTACGCCCCAGCGGGTGCTCAATGCGACCTGGATCGCCTTTGCGGTGGCGATCGCGTGCGGGATCTACCTGGCGACCGTGGCCGGGATCGTGATCATCCTGATCGGCGCCCTCTCGATTGCCGCCGGCGTCCTCTACACAGGCGGGCCACGGCCGTACGGTTACGCCGGGCTCGGCGAGGTTTTCGTCTTCCTCTTCTTCGGCCTGGTCGCGGTCAACGGCTCCTACTACGTGCAGTTGGAGGAACTCGACGCGCTGCCACTGGGACTCTCGATCGCGGTCGGCTTCCTCGCCACCGCGATCCTCGTCGTCAACAACGTCCGCGACCTCGAGACCGACCGCCGCGCCGGCAAGATGACCCTGGCGGTGCGGATGGGCCGCCAACAGGCCGTCGTCCTCTATCGCGGACTGGTGCTGGGCGCCTTCGTCGTCCTGCCGATCGCCCTCGTCTCCGGCGGCGGCAGCCTGCTGCCGCTGATCGGCCTGCTGGCGCTGCCGATGGCGATCAAACCGATGCGGGCGATGACCAACCGCACCGACGGCCCGGCTCTCAACGGCGCCCTGGCCGGCACAGGTGCCCTGCTCGGCGTCTTCAGCCTGCTCGTCTCGGCCGGCCTGCTGCTCGGCAGCTGAGCGATTCTTCGCTTACAGCTCATTCGCCAATAGCCTCAGGGCCGTGGATCGCTTTCGAAAGCACTCGACCGGGCGAGACGACTTCCTCCTGTTCAGGGTGATCGGGGGCACGACGGCAGCCGCGCTCGCCGCGGCCAGCCTTCTGGCCGATGGCCTCGCAGGCACAGCGCTGCTTCTATTCGGCGTGGCAGCGGTCGTCCTCACCTTTCCCTGGCAGCGGCTGTCCGGTCTCAAGGCCGGGCCCTTCGAGTTTTCGCTGGAGCGGGGCCAGATCAGGGGCGCGATTGACTCAATCGACGTTCACGGGCCGGAAAAGGAGAGGATCGAGAGTGTCCTTTCACGCCTGGCGCCGGACGTTGAACGAGCGCGGGGAAGCCGCGTCCTCTGGGTTGACGACAAGCCGGGACGGGTGGTTGGAGAGCGGCGCCTCTTCCGCGCCCTGGAGATTGAAACCGTAGCGGTGGCCACGTGCAGAGACGCGGCCCTGACGCTCACCCGCGACAACGACTTCGACCTCGTCATCACCAGCCTCGAGAAGCTTCCCGAGGCACACGCGATCCAAGACCTGCAGAATCCCGCCGTTCTCTTCGTCCAGTGGTTGCGCGGAGAACAGGGGCAGGGGATCGCCGAACTTCTTGGTGAGGATGTGCGGGCACCGGTCGACGATGCGGTGACCAACAACCTGGCCGTCATCTTCTATGCAGCGTTCCCCCTGCGCTACATCCGGGAAAAGATTCAGCCGTTGAACAACTTGGAACCCGCCGCCGAAGCCTCCCGCAGCCTGGACGACCTGCTCAAGAAGGCAATCCGGTCGCTGGCAGATCGTCGCTCCAACCCAATCGAGGTCAGTCTCGAGAAGAGGGTCTTTGCGAACCGCGGAAGGGCCGACGGGTGAGAATCGCGACGGTGGAGGTGAGCGCTTACGCGCTGCCATTGCGCAAGCCCTATGTGACGGCGCGTGGGCGACTTGACCGGCGCGAGATGGTCCTGCTGCGACTGCGCTCAGAAGACGGCCTGGTCGGACTCGGAGAAGCCGTGCCGCTCTCGATGCGCGGGGGTGCAGCGCTGGGACGGGTGGTCGAAGAGCTCGAGGGTCTCGGCAGACACGACTCCCTCGACGAGGCAACGCTGGGGGGAAATGCCATCGCCCTCTCCCCGCCAGCGCGCTGCGCCGCCCTGACTGCGCTGCTGGACATACGCGGCAGGAGAGCCGCGGACAAACCGGCGGAGGGAGGCGAGACACCGCCCATCGCCTGCAACGCGACCCTTGTCGCGGGTGAGCCCGCAGCCGTCGCCGCCGACGCCCTCGCATGGGCCGAAGACGGCTTCAGGACGTTCAAGCTGAAGCTGGGCGCCGGTGACGACGCCGGCCAGGTGAGAGCGGTGCGCGAGGAGATCGGGCCCGAGGCACGGATCAGAATCGACGCCAATGCAACCTGGGATGTCGAGACCGCGAAGCGCACCCTCAGCGAATTGGAGCCCTTCGACATCGAGCTGGCCGAGCAGCCGGTTGCCACTTTGGAGGAGGCGGCCGAGGTGGCGGCGTCGACCTCGATCCCGATCGCCGGCGACGAGAGCGTCGAGACGCGCGCCGACGCCGTGCGGGCGCTGGCGATGGGAGCCTGCGCTCTCAGCGGGATCAAGCTCTCCAAGGTCGGCGGGCCGGAGGCGGCGATCGAGATCGCCGAGGTGCTGCCCTCCTACATCTCCAGCGCCCTCGACGGTCCGGTCGGGATCGCCGCGGCGGCGCAGGTCGCTCAGACTCTGCGCGAGGTCGCCGGGGAGGACGGCCCGGGCCTCGCCCACGGCCTCGCCACGCAGCGCCTTTTCTCCTCGACCATCGCCTCGGTCGAGTGTGAGCTGCGCGACGGGATGCTCCACCTGCCTCCGGGCCCCGGCCTCGGGGTCGAAATCGACGAGGACGCGCTCGCGGCACATCGGATCTGAGGGGCTTCGGCGACTTTCCCGTGAAATGGACGGAAAAGTCGCCAGACATAGTCTTCCGGGACATGGACCCGACCAACGCCAACACCGCGCTCGCGTCTGCCTTCGTCGAAGAGCTGGCCCGCGGCGGCGTTCGGCTGGCGGTGGTCTCGCCCGGTTCGCGCTCGACCCCGCTTGCCGTCGCGCTCTGGCGCCAGCCGGAGATCGAGGTGAGCGTGATCGTCGACGAGCGCTCCGCCGCGTTCTTCGCCCTCGGCGCGGCGCAGGCGACGGGCACGCCGGTGGCCATGCTCTGCACCTCGGGCACCGCCGCGGCCAACTACCACCCGGCGATCTGCGAGGCCGACGAATCGGCGCTGCCGCTGATCGCGCTCAGCGCCGACCGGCCGCCCGAGCTGCGCGGGATCGGCGCCGGGCAGACGATCGACCAGATCAAGCTCTACGGCTCCTCGGTGCGATGGTTCTGCGAAGTCGGCACCCACGAGGCCGATGACGAGGGGCTCCTGCACTACCGCTCTCTCGCCTGTCGGGCGCTCGCCGTGGCGCGCGGCGAGCCGCGCCCCGGTCCGGTCCACCTCAACCTGCCCTGGCGCGAGCCGCTGGCGCCGACCCCCATCGACGGCGCGGTTACGGCAACCGAGCCGCTGGCGCTGGAAGGACGGGACGGGCGCCCGCTGACCGCGGTGACACCTATCGACCTGGAGCCATCGGCCTTCCTGCTCGACGAGGTCGCGGGCCACATCGCCGGCGCCCGCTCCGGCGTGATCGTCGCTGGCCGCCAGCTCGACCTCGAGCTGCGCGAGCCCCTTGCCGAGCTGGCCAGGACATCGGGCTTCCCGATCCTCGCCGAGCCTACCTCGCAGCTGCGCTGCGGCCCCCACGACCGCTCGCACGTCGTCTCCACCTACGACCACCTGCTGCGCGACGAATCCTTCGGCGAGTCGGCAAAACCGGACCTGGTGCTGCGCTTCGGCGAGATGCCGACGAGCAAGCCGCTGCGCGCTTGGCTGGCCGGGTGCGGCGCCGAGGAGATCGTCGTCGACCCGCGCTGTGGCTGGAACGAGCCGAGCCGCCACGCTGCCGCTTTGCTGCGCGCTGACCCGACCGAGCTGGCGGCGGGCTGGGCAGCGCGGCTCAGCGGCGAGCAGCGCCCGGCGCCGGCGCTTTGGCTGGAAGCGGAGACGGCGGCCAGGGCAGCACTGACAGCCGCGATAGGGGATCTGGACAAACTGACAGAGCCAAGCCTTCACCTCGCGCTTGGCCAAGCCCACAGCGACGGCGACCTCGTCTACACGGCCTCGAGCATGCCGATCCGCGACCAGGAGGCCTTCCTGCCGCCAAGCGAAACCGATGCCCTCTTCCTCTGCAACCGCGGCACCAACGGAATCGACGGGCTCATCTCCTCCGGGATAGGCGCCGCGCGAGCAAGCGGCCGCCCGACAACGATCGTCACCGGAGACCTCGGCCTCCTCCACGACATCGGCGGCCTGGCCGCCCTGCTCGAGGCCTCCACCCCAGTCCGCATCGTCGTCATCGACAACAACGGCGGCGGCATCTTCGGCTTCCTCCCCCAAGCCAAGACACTCGACGGCAACGAGTTCGAGGCCCTGCTCGGCACCCCCCGCGGCGTCGACGTCGCCAAGGCAGCCGCCCTATTCGACCTGCCCCACCGTCAGCTGGAGTCCGTCGCCGATCTCCCAGACACACTCGCCGCCGGCACCGGCCTGATCGAGGTAGCGGCAGACCGAGCCACCAACGCCAAGCACCACCAACACCTCACAGATCGCGTCCTCAAGGCGATAGCCCCGCTCCGCTGAAGGGACCTGGGAGACCCTCTCCGGAGCCTCCCCGCTGTTGCTCCGGAGAGGGTCTCCCAGGTCCCTACTCCGCCAGCAGCGGAAGCAGAGCCCCCAGCTTGATCTCCGTCTCCGCCAGCTCAGCCGCCGGATCGGACCCGGCCACCACGCCCACACCCGCATAGAGACGAGCCTCGCGGTCGCGCAGCAACGCGCTGCGCAGGGCTACGCAGAATTCGCCGTCTTCGGTCGCGTCCATCCAGCCGACCGGGCCGGCGTACCAGCCGCGGTCCATCTGCTCGAGCTCGGCGATCGCGCTGGCGGCACTGGCCGGCTCGCCACCGACGGCGGGGGTCGGGTGCATCAGGCCCGCCAGCTCGATCGCCGAGTGGGGCTCGGCCAGCTGGGCGACTATCGGGGTCGCGAGATGCTGGATGTTGGCCACCTTGACGATCTCGGGCTCGGGCGTGGCCTCGACCCAGACGGCGTGTGGGCCCAGCAGCCGCTCGATCCGCTGGGCGACGATCTCGTGCTCGCGGCGATCCTTGTCGCTGCGCAGGAGCTGCTCCCCGAGGTGATCGTCGACGGCGGGATCGGAGCTGCGTCGGGTCGAGCCCGCGAGGGCGACAGTTGAGACGCTGGCCCCGGAGCGGCGCAACAGCAGCTCGGGGCTGGCGCCGATGAAGGCGGCCTCGGGCGTGCCGCAGCAAAAGCAAAAGCAGGAGGAGAACTGCTCGCGCATCGCGCCGAAGAGCGCGGCAGGATCGTGCGCCGCCGCTGTCGTGACGAGCACCTCGCGGGCGAGCACGATCTTCGACATCTCCCCCGCCCCGATCCGCTCCGTTGCCGCCGCGATCGTGCGCTCGAACTCGTCCGGTGACCGCACGCTGCTGATCTCCACGCGACCCGTGGGGTGCGGATCGAGCAACGGCAACGACTCGCGGCGCAGGCCCAAGAGGCGAGCCTCCAGGGCGGCAACCTTCTTCTCGGGATCGTCGCCAAGCCGGACCAGGGCGTTGAGAGTGAGAAAGATCTCCTCGCCGCTGCGGCAGATCGAGAGCTCGGGTAGGACCATCGACGCCGGCGCCAGCGACGACCAGGGCGAAGTGCCGCCGCCCTCGGGGTCGAATGCGAAACCCCCCACCCAGACGGCGCCGGTCCCCGCCGGCAGCCCGCGCGGCTCATCGACGATCGCTTCGCCCCCGCCCAGGCACTCGCGTGCGATGTCGCTGAACCGCCCCGGCCCGCGGGAGGTCGCCTCATCGGCGACGCCAAGCGCCGCCAGCGCGAACTCGCGGTCGGGCTGCTCCCAGCAGAACCAGCGATCGGACGCAAGCCGCGAGGCGAAAATCGCGGCGCAGGGGTCGACTCCCTCCACCGGTGCAGTGACGCTGACAACCGCCCGTCGCCGGCGCACGACAGCGCGCTCGACACCCTCGCTCAGGTTGGCGAGGAGTGTCTCAGTCGGCACCACGGGCGATCGCGATCTCTCCCGTTCTAACCATCTCTATTAGACCGTGGGGCCTGATCATCCGCTCGAAGGCCTCGATCTTGTCGGCCGAGCCGGTGACCTCGATCGTCATCGAGCGGCGCGAGACGTCGACGATCTTGGCCCGGAAGATCTCGGCGAACTGGATGATCTCGGCCCGGTTCTCGACCGCCGAGGAAACTTTGAACATCGCCATCTCGCGGGCGACGGTCTCCTCCGGCTCCATGTCGCGGATCTTCAGCACGTTGACCAGCTTGTGCAGCTGCTTGGTCACCTGGTCGATCGGGTGCACGGCACCGTCGAGCGTGAGCGTGATCCGCGAGATGCTCTCGTCGTCGGTCGGCCCGACCGCGAGCGTGTCGATGTTGAAGCCGCGCCGAGAGAAGAGGCCGGCGACGCGGGCCAGCACGCCTGGCTTGTTCTCGACCAGGATCGAGAGGATGTGTTTGCGGCCGGTGAGCTGCCCGGGCACACGCAGTTCCTCCAATTTCACCACCTGTGGAGTTCCCGCCTCCATCAGCCCACCATGTCCCTTGCCGCCGCGCCGGCGGGGATCATCGGGAAGCAGTTCTCCTCGGGCGAGACGCGCACGTCGAGCAGCACCGGGCCGTCGGTTTCAAGCGCCGTCGCCATCGTCTGCTCGAGCTCGCCGGAGTCCTCGCAGCGCAGGCCGGTCGCACCGAAGGCCTCGGCCAGTTTGACCCAGTCGGGGCTGGGGCCCATCTCGACCGAGCTGTAGCGGCGGTCCCAGAAGAGCTCCTGCCACTGGCGGACCATGCCCATGTAGCCGTTGTTCATCAGGAAGACCTTGACCGGGATGTCCTGCGAGACGCAGGTCGCCAGCTCCTGGCAGTTCATGATCAGGCTGCCGTCGCCGGCGAGGCAGACGACCGTGTCCTCGGGGCAGGCGACCTTGGCGCCGACCGCAGCGGGAAGGCCGAAGCCCATCGTGCCGAGGCCGCCCGAGTTGATCCAGCGGCGCGGCCTGTCGAAGCCGTAGTACTGCGCCGCCCACATCTGGTGCTGGCCGACGTCGGAGGTGACGATCGCGTCGCCGCCCGTCGCCCGGTGCATCGCCTCGACCATGAACTGGGGCTTGACCTCGCCGTCCTTGCCCTCCTCGTAGCCGAGCGGGTATTTGTCCTGCCAGGCCTTGATCTGGTTCCACCAGGCCTCGAGCCGCGAGGGATCGGTCTGCAGCGCCCGGTACTCGCGGGTCAGCTCCGGCAGGACCAGCTTCGCGTCGCCGACGATCGGGATGTGGGCGGGGACGTTCTTCGAGATCTCCGCCGGGTCGACGTCGATGTGGATGAACTTGGCGTGCGGGGCGAACTCGGAGAGTTTGCCGGTGATGCGGTCGTCGAAGCGGGCGCCGATCGCGACGATCAGGTCGGCCTCGTCCATCGCGTAGTTGGCGGCACGGGTGCCGTGCATGCCGAGCATCCCCAGCCACTGCTCGCCCGAGGCGGGGTAGGAGCCGAGGCCCATCAGGGTCGAGGTGACCGGGAAGCGGTCCGCGGCGGCGAGCTCGCGCAGCTCCTCGGAGGCGTTGGCGTTGACCACGCCGCCGCCGGTGTAGAGGATCGGCCGGCGCGCGTTGGCCATCGCCTTGGCGGCGATGCGGATCTGCTTGATGTTGCCGCCGTGCGGCGGTTTGTAGCCGGCCAGCTCGACCGGCTCGGTGCGCGGCGCGTAGTCGATGTCGGCGCGCGAGAGGTCCTGCG
This sequence comes from uncultured Solirubrobacterales bacterium, assembly GCA_963702705.1. Lineage (GTDB taxonomy): Bacteria > Actinomycetota > Thermoleophilia > Solirubrobacterales > 70-9 > VRUE01. The sequence continues at coordinate 367,248 of CAVPDR010000006.1, read as the reverse complement.
GGACGTCGAGCAGCACGGGGCCCGGGCGCCCGGTCGAGGCGATGTGGAAGGCCTCGTGGACGTACTCGGGGATCTGGCGCGGGTCGGTGGCCTGGAAGGAGTGCTTGACGAAGGGCAGCGTCGCGCCGAGGATGTCGGCCTCCTGGAAGCCGTCGGTGCCGATCAGCTCGGTCCGCACCTGGCCGGTGATGAAGACGGTCGGCACCGAGTCCAGCATCGCGTCGGCGATCGCCGTGACGAGGTTGGTCGCCCCCGGCCCCGAGGTCGCGAAGGCGACCCCGACTTTGCCGGACGCCTTGGCATACCCCTCTGCGGCGTGACCTCCCCCCTGCTCATGCCGCACCTGGATATGCCGAAAGTCGGCATCGACCAGCGCGTCATAGGTAGGCAGATTCGCCCCACCCGGAATCCCAAAGACGTGCTCCACGCCCTCGGCCTTCAAGCTCTGCATCAAGGCATCCGCTGCTCTCATAGGAATCGCGATGGTACCAGCGGCTCTATGCCTGCCACGCAGGCGGATTCTCGCGCGGGTGGCACAGTGAGGGGGCCGAGGACGGACGAGCCCGCCCGCCCGCGGGTCCCCTCACTGGGACAGGACCCGCGCGCCGGGGTCCCAGCGTGTCTTGGGATCGATCGACCCCTCGATCACGCGCCCCTTGTACCGCTCGATCGTGTGGATCATCGACTCGACAAGCTCCTCGCCGAGCAGCGTCGGCTCGAGCCCGAGGTCGAGCAGCTTGGTGTGGATCGCGTTGTAGTAGTGCTGCTCCTTCTCGACCCGGGGGTTCTCGCAGTGCTGGATCTCGACCGAGTAGCCGAGGTGCTCGCCCGCGTGCTTGACCAGCTGGGCGAGCTCGATCACCGAGAACTGCTCGGTGAACTGGTTGTAGACGCGGAACTCGCCGGCCGCGGCCGGGTTCAGCGCCGCCAGTTCGACGCAGGCGAGCGTGTCGCGGATGTTGAGAAAGCCGCGGGTCTGAGTGCCGGCGCCGTAAACGGTAAGCGGGTGGCCGATCACCGCCTGCAGGCAGAAGCGGTTGAGCACGGTGCCGAAGATCTCGTCGTAGTCGAAGCGCGTGATCAGGCGCTCGTCGCGGGCGGTCTCGTCGGTGGCGATTCCGTAGACGACGCCCTGGTTGAGATCGGTGGCGCGCAGACCCCAGGTGCGGCAGGCGAAGTGGATGTTGGTCGAGTCGTGGACCTTCGAGCAGTGGTAGAGCGAGGCCGGCAGCTTCGGGAAGGGCAGCGTGTCCTTGCGCCCGTTGTGCTCGATCTCGATGTAGCCCTCCTCGATATCGATGTCGGGCTGGCCGTACTCGCCCATCGTGCCGAGCTTGACCAGGTGGCAATCGGGCACGTGGTCGCGAATCGCGAAGAGCAGGTTGAGGTTGCCGATCACGTTGGCGTACTGCGTCTCGACCGCCTTCTCGCGCGACGCCATCGAGTAGGGCGCCGATGCCTGCTGGCCGTAGTGGACGACGGCCTCGGGACGAACCTCGGCGACCACACCATCGAGGAAATCGCCGTCCTGGACCGAGCCGACGAAGCTGCGAATTTCCTCGCCCGATAGCTCCCTCCAAGCGGCGATGCGCTCGTCGAGGCCGCCGATCGGCGTCAGCGAGCCGGTGCCGGCCTCTTCGTGCCAGCGACGGCGGGAAAAGTCGTCGACGACCGAGACCTCGTGGCCGCGAGCCGAGAACCTCAAAGCCGTCGGCCAGCCGAGATAGCCGTCGCCCCCAAGAATGAGAACGCGCATAAGTCGCGGCAGCGTAGCGGACGGGGGTGACGCAGCGCCACGGAGACGCCCGCAAAGCGCCATAGCATCAGGGCGATGAGCGGCCTGGCGGAGCGGAATGGCGGATGGGCGGGGCTCGCCACCCTCGCCATCGTCCTCACCCTCGGCCTGGGACTGCGGGTGGGCGAAGCCTGGGACGGGCGGGCGCCCGTCTTCGACGCTGCCGCCTACGCGACCATCGCGGCAAATCTAGATAGTGGCGACGGCTTCACCCTGGGGTCAGGCGCGACCCAACCCGCGAGCAACTACTCGCCCGGGTTGCCGCTTCTGGCTGCAGGAATCTACGAGGTGACCGACGGCGTCCACGAACGGACCGCGCGCCTGGCGCTGGCCCTCCTCGGGACGCTGGCCGTCCTCTTCACCTATTTGATCGGGCGCAGGCTCTGGGACCCCGCGGCCGGTCTGATCGGAGCCGCTGTGATCGCGATCTATCCCGCGTTGCTCGAGTACCAGGGCATGCTCATGGGCGAGCCGCTGGCGGCGGCGCTGCTCTCTGGCGCTGTACTCGCGACGTTCTGGGCGTCGGGGAACAACCGACCCGGCACCTCGCGCGGGTGGCGCGGGGTGAGGGGGGTCGAGGACGGACCATGGCCCGCCCGCAGTGCCCCCCTCACCCCGCGACAGGACCCGCGCGCCTGGGCACGCGAGAGATGGCTCTTGCCCGGAGTCCTCTTTGGACTGCTGGCACTGGTCCGCCCGGAGTACCTCGGCGTCGCCTTGCTCGTCAGCTTGGTTGTGCTTGTAAGAGACGGGAAGTCCGATTGGTCTCGAACTTGGGTTCAAGCCCTACTGGCGATCGTCGGGGTGGCGGTGATCGTCGTGCCCTGGACGGTACGCAATGCGATTGCGCTTGATCGGTTCGTGCCGATCTCGACCGGCGGCGGCCAGGTTCTGTTTGCCGGGACATACCTGCCTTCGGACGGCGACCCCGAAAAGGTTGGAGCCGGGGTTGTAGAGCGCCACCCCGAGCTCTTCGGTCCTCACGCTGTGCAGAGGCTTCGCCTGGAGCAGATCCTGGCGCGGCTGGCCGAGCAGCGGTATCCGGGGATGGAGACGGACGAGGCGCTGTCGAAGATGGGCAAGGAACAGCTCTGGGACGACGTCAGCGAAGAGCCGCTCGAATATGCCGGGTTCGTGGCGACGAAGGTCGGGCGGATCTGGTCGCACGGGCCCAGGGACGTGATGCGGGAGCCGGCTTGGGAGCTGCTGCACTGGCTGATCATCGTCTTCGGCCTGGTCGGCCTGATCGTGTTGGCGAAGCAGCGGCGCTGGGAGGCCCTGCTGCTGGCGACGATCCTCCTCGCGATCACGGCGATCAGCGCCCTGCTCGTCGCCTCGCCGCGGCGGGTGCTGGTGATGATGCCGCTCGTCGCCGCCCTCGCCGGGGTCGGTGTGGTCGCCACCAGGGACCTGCTGCGAGAGCGCATCCGAGTTTGACCCCACCCAAGGTGGGTGAATGTCGAATGCGCGGGCCGGGATAGCCTGCCGCGATGGCTTCGCCGAAGGCATGGCTGCGCGGGCTACCGGAACGCCACGGGCGCAGGACGCTGCTCGTGCTGGCGGCGATCCTCCTGCTCGGCTTCGGCCTCCGCGCCTACCGGGTCGTGGAGCCGCTACCGACTCCGGGTGACGACGCCCACGCCTACTACGCCCTCGCCAAGTCGCTCTACACGGAAGGCAGCTTCGGCGGGCCCACTTTCAAGGAACCAAGCGACTGGTCCCCCGGCGCCCCCCTGCTCTACGCGGCAAGCTTCTACGCAACCGCCGGCGCCCGCGAAGGAACAGCCCGGATCGTCGAGCTACTGCTCGGCCTGGCCACGATCGTCGCCGTCTACCTCCTGGGCCGCCGCATCTCCTGTCGCCCCGCCGGGCTACTCGCCGCCTTCGCCGTAGCGGTCTACCCCCCGTTCATCCACTCCGTCGGAGCCCTCTATAGCGAGCCGCCCGCGATGTTCACCCTCCCCGCTGCAGTCCTCGCCTTCCTCTGGGCTTCAGACGGGTTGGGATCCGGCACCTCGCGCGGGTGGCATGGGGTGAGGGGGGTCGAGGACGGACCGTGGCCCGCCCGCAGTGCCCCCCTCACCCCGCGACAGGACCCGCGCGCCTGGGCGCCTGCCAGATGGCTGCTCCCCGGCCTGTTGTTCGGCCTCACGGCCCTGATCCGCCCCGAGTACCTCCTGGTCGGTGCCGCCTTCGCGGTCCTAGCCCTGATCCGAATCGGTCGCGCTCGGAGTTGGAAGCCGGCCTTCGCCGGCGCCGCGCTGTTCGCCGCCGCCCTGCTGCTGCCGATCGTCCCCTGGACGATCCACAACGAGGTCGTGCTCCACCGCACCGTGCCGATCTCGACCGGCGGTGGCAAGGCGCTCTACGTGGGCACCTTTTTCCCCGCCGACGGCGAATACCAGCGGGTCAAGGCACTGCTCCTGCAGCGGTATCAGCACCGCACCCTGCCGGCCCACTCCGAAGCGCTCGAAGAGATCGACCCCCGGCCGCTCTTCAACCGCGTCGCCGAACGCTATCCCGACCTGCCGCGCGACTCGGCCCTGGGCAAGATCGGCAAGCAGAACTTCTCCCACTACTTCGGCGAAGACCCAGTCGGGTACCTGGCGATGACAGCGCGCAAGACCTGGCGGATGTGGAGCGCGGGGATCGGCGAAGCGATGGAAAGCGCCGCCGGACGAACCGTGCAGGTGCTGATCGTGGCCCTCGCCCTCGCCGGCCTCGGCGTGCTCGCCTGGCGCCGTTGGTGGTGGGAGCTGGTCGCGATGGCGACCCCGCTTGCCCTGGTCACCGCGGTCGGCGCGATCTCCCTGGCCGCCCCCCGCCGCAACGAGGTGCTGATGACACTGGTCTTCCCACTCGCCGCCGCGGCGCTGTCGCGGGGGACGGCGGCCCTATTGTCCAAGCGGCAATGGTCCTCCAAGCAGGCATTTTCCCCGCCGAACTGACGGCTCTGCGCAGCGTCGGGGTGCTCTTCGGCCTCGCCCTGATCGCCTACGCGCTGATCCGTCGCCGCTCCCTGCGCAACGTCGACGTGCTGATCCTGCTCGCCGCCGGGCTTGGCCTGCTGCTCGTCTCCGGCACCGAAATCACCGACAAGCTGCTCTCCGCCTTCTCCTTCGAAAAGGGCAACGGCGGCCGCATCCTCGGCCTCGCCGTCTTCGCGATCTTCATCCTCTTCCTGCTGATCCTGCGGGCGCTCTCGCAGGGCTCCCGCAACGCGCGCCAGCTCTCAGCGGCGCTCGAGGGCCTCGCCTGGGAGGAGTTCCGCCAGGCGAGGCTGCCGGAGCGCTTCCGCGACAGGGTCGCGATCCTCGTCCCCGCCTACAACGAGGCCGAGAACATCGGCCACGTGCTCGACCTGATGCCGAGCGAGGTCTGCGGCGTGCCGACCGCCGTGCTCGTCGTCGACGACGGCTCGCGCGACGGCACCGGCGACGTCGCTGCCGAGCACGGCGCGGCCGTCGCCCGCCACGTGACCAACCGCGGCGGCGGTGCCGCCCTGCGCACCGGCTACCGGCTGATGGTCGAATCGGGAGCCGAGGTCGTCGTCACCCTCGACGCCGACGGCCAGCACCTGCCATCGGAGATGGAGCGCCTGGTCAAACCCGTCCTCGACGGCGAGGTCGACGTCGCCCACGGCTCGCGCGTGCTCGGCCAGGCCGACCGCAACCACTTCGCCCGTGAGCTCGGCATCGTCTTCTTCAACCGCCTCGTCTCGGCGATCACCCGCACCCACGTCACCGACTGCTCCAACGGCTACCGCGCGGTTCGAACCACCGTCCTGCCTCAGCTGGTCCTGCGCCAGGAGCAGTTCCACACCTCCGAGTTCATGATCGAGGCGATCAAGCGCGGCATCCCGGCCAAGGAGGTGCCGATCACGGTCGAGCAGCGGCTGCACGGCCACTCGAAGAAGCCGGCGGTCTTCCGCTACGGGATGGGCTTCGCCAACGCGATCTTTCGCACCTGGCTCAGGTAGTCAGCCGACGCCGGGGTGGCGAACCTCGGCCGGATCGGGCAGGTAGAGGTCGGTCCCGCAGCGCGGGCAGACCTGGACGTAGAGCTTGACCGCCTTGTGGCAGTTCGGGCACTGCCGTTCGGGTTCGTTCTTCTCGGCGCGGTAGAGGATCACCGCGATCAGGCCGAGGATGGGCAGGACCGCGCCGACCAGCAGCCAGACCCAGAAGGAGCTGCCCTTGCCCTTGCCGATGATGCCGGTGGCTAGGCCGAAGAAGAAGGCGATGACGGGGTACTCGAATCCCACGGGTCCATTGTCGCGTCAAGTCGCTTCGGATGCCCGATCGAGCCGACCTCGGAGATGTCGCGGCGGAAGGGCAGGCTGGCGGTCCAGTCGATCACGGCGCGGGCCTTGCGGGCCGCGCCCGGGATCTGGCTCATGTGGTAGGTCCGCGCCATCCACCAGGCCGGGAAGCCGCGGAAGGTGCGGCCGCCGACCTTGCCGACCGCCTTGTAGCGGCCGAGGTTGACGAAGGCGGCGTTGCCGCGGTACTCGAAGGGGCGCGCCGTGCCGATCCCGAGCTCGGCGGCGATATTGGCGGCAGCGACCGGCCCCTGGCGCACCGCGTGCTGGGCAGTCGGCGGGCAGAGGCCGCCGCGAGGGTCCGGCGCCGCGGCGCAGTCGCCGATCGCCCAGACCGAGTCCATGCCCCGCACGCGCAGATGGTCGTCGACCGGCACCCGGCCGCGCTCGTCGAGCGGCAGCGAGAGCCGGCGAAGACTCGGGTGCGGCGCCACACCGGCGGTCCAGACGACGGTCCGCGTCGGCAGCGTCTCGCCGGTGGCGATGCGGGCGCTGTCGGCGCGCACCTCCTCCAGCGTCGTGCCGAGACGAATGTCGATGCCGCGACCGCGCAGCTCGCGCAGCGCGTAGTCGGCCAGCTCTGCGTCGATCTCGGGCAGAACCCGATCGCTGGCCTCGACCAGGACCCAGCGCATACCGTGCAGGCGGGCGCGCGGATAGCTCTCGATCGCGTCGGCGGCGAAGTCCTGCAGCTCGGCCAGGGCCTCGAGCCCGGCGTAGCCGCCGCCGACGAAGACGTAGGTGAGCAGCTCCTCGCGACGGGCCGCGTCGTCGGTGGCGTTGGCCGCCTCCAACGTCTCGATCACGTGGTTGCGCAGCCAGATCGCGTCGGCGAGGCTCTTGAACCCGATCGCGTGCTCGGAGAGGCCCGGAACCGGAAGGACCCGGGAGACCGAGCCCAGCGCGACCAGCAGCTGGTCGTAGGGCAGTTGCTCGACTTCGCCCTCGCGCGTGCGCAGCTCAACGGTCTTCGCGCCGGGATCGTGGGCGACGATCGAGCCAAGCCGCAGGTAGGTGCGACTGAGGATCTCCCGCAGCGGCGTGACCACGTGTCGCGGCTCCAAAGTGCCAGCCGCAGCCTCGGGCAGAAATGGCGTGTAGAGCATGAAATTGGCGTCGTTGACCAAGACCAGGCGAGTCGACTGCCGCGGCAGAATCCGCTCCAGCTCGCGCGCGGCCATTGCCCCACCAAATCCTCCACCGGCGATGACGACGTTCCAGGCCATAAGCCGAATGTAGCACTTTGTAACAGTTTGTTACAAAGTGCGAAATGTGGCAATCGGCCGGGCCGGTTCGGGGGAGGACTCGCTGGAGCAACAGCGGGGAGGCTCCATCGAGTCCTCCCCCGAACCGGCCTCAGGCGGATCCCAGCTTCTCCTTGATCAGGCGGTTTACCTCGCCGCCGTCGGCGCGGCCCTTGGTCTCCTTCATCACGAAGCCGACGATGGCGCCGATCGCCTTTTGGTTTCCAGCTTGTATTTGCTCGGCGGCGTCGGGGTTGGCTTCGATCGCCGCAGCGACTATGGCCTCCAGCTCGCCGCTGTCGGAGATCTGGGCGAGGCCCTCGCGCTCGACTATCGCGGCCGGGTCGCCGCCCTCTGCGACCAGGGTCGCCAGGACAGCCTTGCCGCTGCTGTTGGAGATCTTCCTCTCCTGGACCATTGCCACCAAGGCGGCGAGGGCGGCCGGCTCGACCTTCGAAGCCGCGGCGCTTGTCTCGTCGCCGCTCTGACGCAGGGCGGCGGCCAGCTCGCCGGTCACCCAGTTGGCGACGACGCGCGGCTCGACCTCGCCCGCCTCTTTGGCTGTCTGCTCGAAGTAGCCCGCCGTCTCCGGGTCGGCCGCGAGCAACGCAGCCGTGTCCCCGGCCAGGCCCATCCGCTCGCGGTAGCGCTCGGCCCGCGCCGCCGGCAGCTCGGGCAGGGACTCGCGCGCCTCGCGCAGCATCGCCTCGGTCGGCGCCAGCGGTACCAGGTCGGGCTCGGGGAAGTAGCGGTAGTCGTGCGCCTCCTCCTTCGAACGCAGCGGGGTCAGGCTGCCGTCCTCGGGGTGGAAGTGGAGGGTCTCCTGTTCGACCGTCCCCCCCGCCTCGATCAGCTCGCGCTGGCGCGCCAGCTCGGCTTCGATTCCACGCTCAAGGAAGCGGAAGCTGTTCATGTTCTTCAGCTCGGTCTTCGTCCCCAGCTCCTCGCTACCGGCCGGCCGCACTGAGATGTTGCCGTCGACGCGCAGGCTGCCCTCCTCCATGTTGACGTCGGAGACGCCGAGCTGGCGCACCGTCTCGCGCAGCAGCCGCGCCCAGGAGGCGGCCTCGGCCGCGCTGCGGATGTCGGGCTCGGTGACGATCTCGACCAGCGGGGTGCCGCCGCGGTTGAAGTCGACCAGCGAGGCGCTGGAGCCGTGGATGCGACCCGAGTCGCCGACGTGGATCGTCTTCGCAGCGTCCTCCTCGAGGTGGGCGCGGTGGATGCGGACGTCGCCGAGCCGACCGTTGCTGGCAAGCGGAATGTCGTACTGGCTGATCTGGTAGGCCTTCGGGCTGTCCGGATAGAAGTAGTTCTTGCGGTGGAAGATCGAGCGCGGCGCGACCTCGCACTCCAGCGCCGCGGCGATCTGCAGCGCGTAGAGGATCGCCTGCTCGTTGGGCACCGGCAGCACGCCCGGGTGGGCGAGGCAGATCGGGCAGGTGTGGATGTTCGGCTCGTCGCCGAAGGAGAGCTCGCAGCCGCAGAACATCTTCGTCCTCGTCGCCAGCTGGACGTGGATCTCCAAGCCGATGACCGCCTCGAGCTCAGCCACCGGGGACCCCCTCTGGCCGGGCGTCGAAGCCGATCGCCTGCTCGAGCGCGTAGGCGGCATCGAGCAGCTTCTGCTCGGCGAAGGCGGGCGCCGCGATCTGGAAGCCGACCGGGAGTTGCGGGCCGCCTCCATTTGGCTCTGCCAACCCGGCAGGGATTGAGATCGCCGGGATGCCGGCGAGGCTCATCGGCACGGTGAAGAAATCATTGAGGTACATCGAGAATGGGTCGGCCGTCTTCTCCTCCAAGCGGAAGGCAACCGAGGGCGACGTCGGCGTGACAACGAAGTCAACGCTGGAGAAGGCGGTTTGGAAGTCCTCGGCGATCTTCGTCCGCACCTTCTGGGCTTGGCCGTAGTAAGCGTCGTAATAGCCGGAGGAGAGCGCGTAGGTGCCGAGCATGATCCGGCGCTTCACCTCCGGGCCGAACCCCTCCGCGCGAGTCTTCTCGTACATCTCGATCAGGTCGCCTTCGCTGTCGGCGCGCATCCCGTAACGGACTCCGTCGTAACGAGCCAGATTCGACGAGGCCTCCGCGGGGGCGATCACGTAGTAGGCGGAGATTCCGTGGTCGGCAGTCGGCAGTGATATCTGGGCTATCTCACCGCCCAGCTCCTTGATCGTCGCCAGGGTGCCTTCGAAGCTCTCGCGCACGCCAGCGTCAAAAATGTGGCGATCGAGCATGTCTGGCACACCGAATCGCAGCCCGGCGAGGGATGTCAGGTCGGGAAGGCGCACGCTCCCCGGAATCCCGACCGAGGTCGAGTCACAAGGATCCCGCCCTTGCAAAATTGCCAGCAGCAGAGCCGCATCACTGACATCGCGGGTAAACGGCCCGCACTGATCCAGTGAGGAGGCAAAGGCGATCATCCCGTAGCGCGAGATCGCGCCGTAGGTCGGCTTGAGGCCGACGATCCCGCAGAGCGCGGCGGGCTGGCGAATTGAGCCGCCGGTGTCGGTGCCGATCGCCCAGGGTGCCAGGCCGCCGGCGACGACCGCCGCCGAGCCGCCGGAGGAGCCGCCGGGCACGCGGCTGCGGTCCCAGGGGTTGAGCACCGGCCCGTAGGCGGAGTTCTCGTTCGACGAGCCCATCGCGAACTCGTCCATGTTGGTCTTGCCGAGGATCGGCGCCCCTGCCTCGATCAACCTCCGCACAGCCGCCGCGGTGTAGGGCGGCCGGTACCCCTCGAGAATTCGCGACCCAGCCGTGGTCGGCACGCCCTCGGTGCAAAAGATGTCCTTCACGGCGACCGGCGCGATGCTGGGTCGCTCAACCGCTATTGCCGCACCGTCGCCGTTCTCCTCGCGCCAGAGGTAGGCGTTCAGCTCATCCCCGGCTGCGACTTCCTTCCAAGCCTCGGCGTACTCGGCGGCGTCAAGCTCGCCTGCGCTCATCGCCTCATGGGCCTGCACGACCGTCAGCTCAAGCATGCCCGCCACTACTCGGCCTGCGGCGAGGGGACGCGGAAGGCGCCGTCAACGGGGTCAGGGGCCGAAGCCAGCGCGACGTCCTGCGCCAGGCTCTTATGAGGAACGTCGGCCCGCAGCACGTTCTCAAGCTCAACAACGTGCGAAGTCGGCGCAACACCCTCAAGGTCAAGCGCGGCAATGCGATCGACGTGCTCGAGGATCCCCGAAAGCTCCCCGGTCATAGTCTCAACCTCCGCCTCACTGAGGCCCAGGCGAGCCAGTTTCGCAACGTGCAATACCTGCTCTCGCTCGATCACGCGCGGGATTCTAGGTGCCGTCTCCGGATCAAGGCGTGGCGTGGGCAGGGGGTGGAGCGTCTCGTACTTTTTCGGCGTCCACCCTGCGGCGCCAGCAGGCCACTCTCGATCGAAAAGTTAAGCGGAACCCCCTGCCCACGCCACGCCTCAACCACCTGGCCACGCAGCCAGTTAGAGTCCCGCCGCAATGCGGGGAGAGACAGCAGAGAAGTTCGTAGTCCTCAGCCTGCGCCTGCTCGCGGTCAGCTTCGCGGTCGTCGGCATCCTCTTCATCGCCGCCCCCAACGGCGTCGGCAACGTCATCTCCGACCTGGGCGATTCGCTCGGAACCTTCACCCGCGCGCCGCACACCGAGGAGCAGCTCTGGTTGGCGCTCGCCTTCGCCTACATGGTCCTGATCACCGGGATCTGCCTCATCGCCCAGGCGGACGTGGTCCGTTACCGGCCGCTGCTGCTCCTGCTCGCCGCCGGCAAGACCGCCTCCTCGCTCGGCTCGCTCGGCTTCTACCTCTTCGACTCCGACGTCTTCATCTACCTGCTCAACTTCCTCGTCGACGGCTTCCTGGCGCTGCTGACGCTCTGGCTCTGGTCGTTGGCCGGCCGGGTCGACCGGCCTACGGCCCCCGGCTGAAAGCGCCCGCCGGGACTCTCCGCCGCCGAGCAGCGCACCCTGGGAGCGATCTGCGAGGCGATGGCGCCCGCGCTCGACGGCCTGCCGGCAGCGGAGCGAGAGGTCGACGTCTCAGGGCCGGTGGCTGGCTTCCTCTCTTCGCTCTCACCCCGGGCGCTCTCGCGGATCCGGCTCGGCCTGCGCGCCTTCGAGCTGCTGCCCTTCCCCTGGCGCTTCAGCCGGCTCGACCTCGCCGCGCGGGAGGACTTCCTGCGCCACATGAACGGCTCGCGCCTCGGCATCCACCACGAGCTGCTGCTGATGGGCAAGGTCTTCGCGACGCTTGGCTACGCCGTCTCACCCCAGGTGGAAGAGCGGATCGGCTTCGAGGCAAGCTGCCGCCTCGTCGACAGCTCGCGACCTGAGCCCCGCGGCCCGCTCGGCGATACCGCCGCCGTGGGCGACGGCGAGGAATGCGACGTCGTCATCGTCGGCTCCGGAGCAGGCGGGGCCGTCGCCGCGGCGACCCTGGCCGAGGCCGGTCTCGACGTGATCATGCTCGAGGCCGGCCGGAGCTTCGACCGCGAGAGCTACCCCGAGGATCCGCTCGAGGCGATCGCGTCGCTCTACCGTGACGGGGGCCTGACGATCGCCGCGGGCCGGCCGCAGATACCGATCCCGGTCGGGCGCACCGTGGGCGGCACGACGGTGGTCAACTCGGGCACCTGCTTCCGCGCGCCACGGCCGGTGCTGGATGACTGGCGCGACCGCTTCGGCATCGAGTGGAGCGGCGAGCTCGACCCCAACTTCGCCGAGGCGGAGGATTTCCTCCGAGTGACCCCGCTCGACCCCGAGCGGATGGGTCGCAACGGCCAGCTGGCGATGGAGGGCGCGGCGGCTCTCGGCGCCTCCGGCGGACCGATCTCGCGCAACGCCGGCAACTGCGTCCAGTGCAGCTCCTGCCCCTTCGGCTGCGAGATCGACGCCAAGCGCGGCATGCACGTCAGCTACCTGCCGAGAGCGGTGGCCGCCGGTGCCCGCCTGCGCTCCGGAGTCGAAGCGCGCCAGATCCTGATCGAACACGGCCGCGCCATTGGGGTCAGCTGTCTCACCGCCGCCGACGGGCCTCAAACGTCCACTATTTGGACGTTTGAGGCCCGTCGGCCCTACGAGGTCCGCGCCCGCCTCGCGACGATCGTCGCCGGCGGCGCCCTGGGCACGCCCGAGCTACTGCTGCGCTCCGGCCTCGGCGGGCGCCAGGCCGGCCGCAACCTGCACATCCACCCCGCCTGCTGGGTCGGCGCCCGCTACGACGAGGAGGTCCGTGGCTGGGACGGCGTGATGCAGAGCTACTACATCGACCAGTGGGAGCCCCAGCGCCTCCTGCTCGAGGCAACCTTCACTCCCCTCGCCTTCGGCGGCGGCTGGCTGCAGGGCACGGGCCGCGAGCACCAACGAGCAATGCTCGACTTCGGCCACATCGGCTCGATCGGCGTCCACCTCTCAGACGAGTCCCAAGGCCGGGTTCGTCTTGCAAACGACGGCTCCCTACGAACCTCCTACAAGCTCACCAAGGCCGATGCGGGCCGCCTCACCCATGGCATAGCCCGAGCCGCCGAAGTCCACTTCGCCGCCGGCGCAACCGAGGTCTACCCCAACATCGCCCGGGTCAGCAAGCTCACGCCGGACAAGCTTGCCGACTTCGAGGTAACCCGCTTCAGGCCAAGTGAACTGCGGCTTGAGGCCTTCCACCCGATGGGCACCGCCCGGATAGCTCCTGAAGCTCAGGGCGTCTGCGCATCCGACGGTTCGGTCCACGGCACTGACGACCTCTACATCGCGGACGCATCCCTCTTCCCCACCTCGGTCGGAGTCAACCCGATGATGACGGTGATCGCCTTCGCCAAACAGATCGCAGATGAGCTGGCGCGAAAGAGCCACGGGTGACCCCTCCCAAAACGAGCGGCAGGAGCCGCTCTTGAGTGTTTTGGGAGGGGTCACCCGTGGCTCCCCCAATCCGCGCGTTTTGACAGGGTTGCCGGACGCCCCTACGCCTGAATCAGTTGCTTGGCGGCGGGGGCGACGGAGAACTGGGAGGCGGCGGAGGCGCCTGGGAAGAGGGTTGCTGCGGCGGAGGCGGCGGCATCTGAGTGGAGGGCGGCGAAGGCGGCGGCGTTGAACCGCCCTGCGAGAGACGATCGGCCGCATCGCCGAAGGTGATTCCTTCTTCGCGCATCGTGCTGTAGCCGCCGTAGGCGATCCCTCCCGCCGCGATCAGACCGAGGAAGATGCCGAGACTGAGCGTCGCGTCGACGGAGACCCCGCCGAAGCTGGCGAACGTCGGCGGATCGATGATTCGGAAGAGGATCAGCAACACCGAGATCACGCCGAGGACGGTGACGATGGTGCTCATCGGAACAGGCGGCTCATAGGCCGAATCGGCGAGGCGCAGGCTCGCCATCACCAGCGCCGCGATGACCGCGACCAAGAGCACGATCGGGATGAAGTCGAGCGTGTCCCAGGCATTGCCGGCATCGCCGGCGATGCTGCCGGAGAAGCCGCTGACACCGGAGACTTCGGCCCCGAACCAGTTGAAGAACATGAAAACGAAGAGCGCGATCGCCGAGGCGCCGGCGATCTTCTCTCCCGGGCTGAGCTTGTCCAGATGCTCCATCGATCAATCCTCCGGTCGAGCTAGGGGTCGGCGCGACATTACACCCGCGCCCGGGCGGCAGCCAACGTATTGACGAGCAGCATCGCGATCGTCATCGGCCCCACCCCGCCCGGCACCGGCGTGATCGACGAAGCGACCTCGGCCGCGGCCTCGAAATCGACGTCGCCGACCAGGCCGTCCTCGCTGCGGTTGACGCCGACGTCGATCACGACCGCGCCGGGCTTGACGGCGTCAGCACCAAGCAGACGCGGCACGCCGACCGCAGCGACGAGGACGTCGGCGCGTCGACAGGCGGCTGCCAGGTCGCGGGTCCGCGAGTGGCAGCTGGTCACCGTCGCGTTCGCCCCCAGCAGCAACCGCGCCACCGGCACCCCGACCAGCTTCGAGCGCCCGACCACGACCGCCTCGGCACCCTCCAGCTCGACCCCCTCGTGAGCAAGGAGCTCCATCACCCCGGCCGGCGTGCAGGAGACCAGACCCGGCATGCCATGGGCAAGCAAACCCGCGTTGACCGGCGTCAGCCCGTCGACGTCCTTGGCCGGGTCGAGCGCGGCGACAACCCGGTCGGGGTCGATGTGGTCGGGGACGGGAAGCTGGACGAGGATGCCGTCGACATCGTGATCGAGGCCCAGTTCCCCGACCAGCTCGAGCAGCTCGTTCTCGGTCGTCTCGGCGGGCAGACCATGGTGAAGAGAGCGCATCCCGACTTCGCCGCAGGCTCGGTGCTTGTTCCTTACGTAGACCTCGGAGGCGGGGTCGTCGCCGACGATCACGGTGACGAGCAGCGGTGCGCGGCCGTGCTCGGCCTCGAACGAGGCGACTTCGCCGGCGACCCGGGACCTGACCTCCGCCGCAACGGCTTTGCCGTCGATGATCCGCGCCGGCATCCCTACCTCCTCCTGATCGGGGCGTAATCGGCCATCAGCTTGCGCTCGACGCCGTCGCCGGCGAAGCGGACGACGACGATCCCGCCCGGCTCGACCGCGGTGACGACACCTTCGCCGAAGCTGGCGTGGACGACATCGTCGCCCGTCTGCAGCTCCAGGGTCGGACCGGGATCGACCGGCGTCGCCCCCTCGGAGGGCGAGGTCTCCCAGCCGATGCCGCTCGCGTGGCCGGCGGCACTTGAGTGGCGCTCGGTCAGCTCGGGCGGCAGCTCGTCGACGAAGCGCGAGGGCAGGTTGCGCTCGGCCCGGCCGAAGAGGCGACGTTCGCGGGCCCAGGTCATGTAGAGGCGGCGGCGAGCGCGGGTGATGCCGACGTAACAGAGGCGCCGCTCCTCCTCTTCGCCACCC
Source organism: uncultured Solirubrobacterales bacterium (assembly GCA_963702705.1). Taxonomy (GTDB): domain Bacteria; phylum Actinomycetota; class Thermoleophilia; order Solirubrobacterales; family 70-9; genus VRUE01. The sequence goes on along the minus strand of CAVPDR010000006.1, from coordinate 352,029 downwards.
TCTTCCAGGGCCCGCATATGGGGAAAGGCGCCGTCCTCGCAGCCGACCAGGAAGACCGTGTCGTACTCCAGACCCTTGGCGTTGTGCAGAGTCATCAGGGTCACCTGCGACTCCTCGTCACGCAGGTCGTCCTGCTGGGTGTAGAGCGAGATCTGCTGCAGGAACTCTTCCAGCGGTGAAACCTCGCCCGCCCCCTCGAGCTCGTGGTTTGCGTCGAACTCCGCCGCCATCCCGACCAGCTCCTCGAGGTTCTCGGCTCGCCCCTCGGCCTCGATCGTCCGCTCCGCCGCCAGCGCGTCGAGGTAGCCGGTCTCGCGCAGAACCGCCCCCAGCAACTCGCCGACGGGGGCGTCCTCGGCCCGAGCGCGCAGGGCCTCTATCGTCTCGTGGAAGCGTTCGACCGCCTTCACCGCCGCGGCGCCGAGACCCGGCACCTCGTCGACCCGCTCCGCCACCTCCCAGATCGGCAAGCCGGTCGTGTTGGCGTGGGCGGCGAGCCGCCCTTGGCTTGTATTGCCAATCCCCCGCCGCGGCGAGTTGACGATGCGGGCGAAGGAGACCTGGTCGGCCGGGTTGACCAGCAGGCTGAGGTAGGCGACGGCGTCCTTGACCTCGGCCCGCTCGTAGAACTTGGTGCCGCCGATCACCTGGTAGGGCAGCTCGAAACGGACCAGGGTGTCCTCCAGCACCCGGCTCATCGCATTGGTCCGGTAGAAGACGGCGACATCCTCGTGCTTGACCCCGTCCTCCTCGGCGAGGCGCTCGATCTCCCCCGCGACCCAGCGCGCCTCCTCGTGCTCGTCGGTCAGCTCCGAGAGCTTGACCGGCTCGCCGCCGGCGATCTCGGTCCAGAGCTGCTTCGGCCGCCGCTCGCGGTTGCGCTCGACCACCGCGTTGGCGGCGGAGAGGATGGTCTGGGTCGAGCGGTAGTTCTGCTCCAGCTTGACCACCTCGGCCTCGGGGAAGTCGCGCTCGAAGTCGAGGATGTTGCGGATGTCGGCGTGGCGGAAGCCGTAGATCGACTGGTCCTCATCGCCGACCACCATCAGGTTGCCGTGCTCGGCGGTGAGCAGCTGCAGCAGCCGGTACTGGGCGTGGTTGGTGTCCTGGTACTCGTCGACGAGGACGTGGCGGAAGGTGCGCCGCCAGCGTTCGCGTGCCTCCTCGGAGAGCTCGAGGACGTTGACCGTGCGGACCAGGAGGTCGTCGAAGTCCATCGCGTTGGCGGCGAGCATGCGCTTCTCGTAGCGCTCGTAGACTTCGGCCGCGGTTTCCTCGAAGACGCTGCCCTGGGCCTGGGCGTAGGCGCCGGCGTCGACGAGCTTGTTCTTGGCGCCGGAGATCTGCGAGCGAATCGAACGCGGCGGGTAGCGTTTCGGGTCGATCCCAAGCTCGGTCATGCAGCGTTTGATCATCCGCAGCGAATCGGACTCGTCGTAGATCGTGAAGCTGCGCGAGTAGCCGAGCCGCTCGGCATCGGCGCGCAGCATCCGCGCGCAAGCCGAGTGGAAGGTCGTCACCCACATCGACCGTACCGAGCGGCCGACAAGCGCCCCGACTCGCTCCCGCATCTCGCTGGCCGCCTTGTTGGTGAAGGTGATCGCGAGGATCTCGCCGGGACGGGCGGCGCCGGTCGCCAGCAGGTAGGCGATGCGGTGGGTGAGGACCCGGGTCTTGCCCGAGCCGGCCCCGGCGAGGACCAGCAGCGGTCCCTCGCCGTGGCGAACGGCTTCGCGCTGGGGATCGTTGAGGCCCGCCAGGAGGCGCTCGGCGCGGTCGGCGCCGACTTCGATCGGCGCCCCCTCGGGCGCTTCGGCGTCCTCCGGGGTGGCCTCGAACTCGCTCTGAAGGGTCACCCGCCGAGCATAGCCAGGGGCTCGGCGGGCGACGGCCGGTTGCTAGAAGCAGCTCCCGGCGATTTCTTCGAAGCCGTCGGTTGAGGGGCTGAGCAGGGCCGCTTCAAATTCGCCCTTCGCGGCTTTTTCAAAGGCGCCGGTCACGCAGGCGGCCTGGCTCTTGCTGACTTCGCTGGAGGGTTCGGAGAATTCTTTTTCGAATGCTTCGATCACTTTGCTCGGATCGAACTTCGTGAAGCCAGCGATTTCGTTCAGCTTCCATTGGTCGCCGTCCTTGACCAGGGCGACTTCAACCTCCTGACCATCGAAGGTGCCACCGCCCAACGCCGCATCGGCGGTGGCTTCAGATCCATCTATCTCGACGCTCGAAACGGTGGCCGTTTCGACGCCTTCGCTTTTGGACGCCTGTTCTTCGCAGGATTCGACGGCTTCGGAGCCGATGGACTTGGTGGTCTGTTCCATGAAGTGCTGGGTCGAGAACTTCTTGCAATCGGCCGGATCGGTGCTCGTCGCTGATGTTTCAACCGCTTCCTCGATCTGGGATTCGTCGCTCTTGCCGCCGCCGCAGGCGGTGAGTGTGAGGGCGGAGACGACCAGCAGGCAAGCGAGGGCGAGACAGCGCTCGAGCACGGGAGATCCTTTCGAGGAGAGGCCGGCGAGGAAGGGTCGGCGGCAGGCTACATCAGCCGCCGGCCGACGAACGGCCGGTGCGCTCACGCAGCTCCGCCGCCGCGCCGCCGGGGGGCGCCGCGCCGTCGAGCTCGGCCAGGCGCTGCTCGAGCTCGCCGATCCGCTGTGAGAGCGACTTGATCGCCTCGGCGATCGGATCGGGCAGGTGGATCCAGTCGGCGTCGGGCCCTTCGACCCGTTTGCCGTCGACTTTGACCGGGTGGCCGGGGTTGCCGACCACGGTCGCGTGCGGCGGCACATCCTCGACGACGACGGTGTTGGCGCCGACCTTGGCGCCGTCGCCGACGGCGATCGGCCCGAGCAGCTTGGCGCCGGAGCCGACGGTGACGTTGTCGCCGAGGGTCGGGTGGCGCTTTCCGCGCTGAAAGCCGGTGCCGCCCAGCGTCACCCCTTGATAGAGGGTCACGCGCTCGCCGATCTCGGCCGTCTCGCCGATCACCACGCCGGAACCGTGGTCGATGAAGAACTCGCGGCCGATCTTCGCCGCGGGGTGAATCTCGACCCCCGTGATCGCCCTGGTCAGGTAGGCGATCGAACGCGGAACGAACGGCACGCCGGCCTGGCAGAGCGCGTGGGCGAAGCGATGGGCGAGCAGCGCCTGCACGCCGGCCCAGCTGCCGAGGATCTCCAGCGTCGACACCCCCTGTGCCGCAGGGTCGCGGTCGCGCGCCGCGGCGACGTCCGCGCGCACCTCCGAAACCAGCCTCTTCCAGCGACTCATGGTGAGAAGAAGGGTAGGGACACGTAACGCTCGCCCGAGTCGCAGACGATCGTCACCACCCTCTTGCCGGCCATCTCGGGCCGCGCGGCCACCTCGAGGGCGGCCCTGATGTTCGCCCCGGCGGAGATGCCGGCGAGCACGCCCTCGCGCTTTGCCGTGAGCCGGGCGGTCTCGAGCGCATCCTCATCGGAGACCGAGACGATCTCGTCGATCACGGAGCGGTCGAGCACCGCGGGGACGAAGCCGGCGCCGATCCCCTGGATCTTGTGCGGGCCCGGGATGCCGCCCGAGAGGACGGGCGAGGCGGCCGGCTCGACCGCGACGACAAGCGCGTCGGGAGCACGTTCCTTCAGCATCTGGCCGACGCCGGTGATCGTCCCGCCGGTGCCGACTCCGGCGACGAAGGCGCCGACCTGACCGTCGGTGTCGCGCCAGATCTCCTCCGCCGTCGTCCGCCGGTGCACGGCGGGGTTGGCCGGGTTGGAGAACTGCTGTGGCATGAAGCCCTTGCGCTGCTCGCAGATCTCCTCGGCCAGCTCGACCGCCTCGGTCATCCCGCCGAGCGAGGGCGTCTCCCGCACTTCGGCGCCATAGGCCCGCAAGAGCTTAGCCCGCTCGCGGCTCATCCCCTCGGGCAGGGTGAGGATCAGCTCATAGCCCCGCGCCGCGCAGACCATCGCCAGCGCGATCCCGGTGTTGCCGCTGGTCGGCTCGACGATCACCGATCGCCCCGGCTTGACCAGCCCCTCTTCCTCGGCGGCGTCGATCATCGCCACCCCGATCCGGTCCTTGACCGAGCCGCCGGGGTTGAAGTACTCGAGCTTGGCGCAGACCTCGCCGGCAAGTCCCTCGCCAAGCCCCCGCAGGGCGACCATCGGCGTCTCGCCGACAACCGCCGAAGCCTCTGCTCCGATCCGCACTCGGGCAGCGTAGTGCGCCAGACGCGCCAATGCGCCAGACGCTCGACGGTAGGTGACGCGAACTGGCGTCGGCGAAATGGCAGGCAGCTCCTCGCCCGATCCCTCGATCGGCGTTGCTACGCAGCTGCCAGCGGGCGATCCGTCAACGTCGCGGTGGCAACGTGCAGCGGGCCGCTCTCCCCACCTTCATCGGCGAGATAGAGCGCGACTCCCTCTTGCAGCGATTCGAAAAGCTCGTCAAGAGTGTCCCCGGACGCGAAGCAGCCGGGCAACTCTGGAACGTCCGCCCAGTAGCTGTCGTCCTCGATATGGATACGCGCGGTTAGCTCCATAAGTGAAGTTCCTTCATCTTAGCTCTGCCTGTTTGAGAATCGCCTGGGCCAGGCCGGTTGGGTAGTCGCGCCCCTTGTGCTGGGGGAGCGTGATCGGGCGACAGCCGGGCTTGGTCATCTTGACCTGGTGCTTGCCGCCACGAGCCTGCGTCCAGCCGTTTTCCTTCAGCAACTTGATCGCCTTCTTCTGATTCAGCGTGCCTTTCATTAGTCGAGCGGCGGTAGCCCTCGATGCGGCGGAAACGTTTCGGCGGCGTGATGCGCCGGTTGTGCGCCAGTACGCCCGGATATGGCCGGATTCAGCCGGACGAAAACCGCTTGATAAAGCGGAATCGCAGTAGCGATGCGGCCCGATCTAGATGAAGTACATGCCCGAGCCCGCGGCCTCGGCCTCGCGGCGGGCTACTTCGGCGATCGTGGTCTGGCCGAAGACCTTGCGCAGGGCGGTTACGCCCTCGGCCCAGATGCCGCCGGCCTCGTCTGCCTCTTGGCCGACCTTGCCGTCGAGGGCCTGGACGACCTCGAGCACGGTGATCTCCTCGGCCGGGCGGGAGAGCGTGTAGCCGCCTTTCATCCCGCGGTGGCTGGTCAGCAGGCCACCGCGGCGCAGGGTCGAGAAGAGCTGCTCGAGGAACTGCTCGGGGATGCCGCGGCGCTCGGCCAGCTCCTTGATCGGGACCGGTCGCTCTCCCGAGCGCGCCAGCTCCGCCATCGCCACCACGGCGTAGCGCGACTTTGAGGTAATCGAGATCACGAGAGCTTTCTACCGCACCGCCCGGACCCGGCTGGGTTAGGATCGGACCTTGGGCTCCAGGGCTGACGATGGAGCCATCGCCGAACCCCCGAATATCGGAACAGTCCTGACCGAGCGTCCACAGTGCCTAGTCATCGACGGCCATCCGATCGTCCGCCTTGGCGTGCGCCGGGTTCTCCAGGGCAGCTTCGAGATCCAGGAGGCGAGCAACCGCCATGAAGCGGTCGAGCTGGTCCGTGACATCGGCAGCTTCGACGTCGCCGTCCTCGACATGCGTCGCGGGTCCGGAGGCCCTCAGGCCGATCCGATCGGAGCAACCGAGGCGATCCGGGCCCTGCTCAGGACCGAACCGGGCATGGGAATCGTCGCTCACGGCGACCGCGCCGAGCGCCACCTGGCGAGCGCCGCGATGCAGGCGGGAGCGAGCGCCTACGTCTCCCGCACCGCCGGGGCCGAGCTGCTCGAGCAGGCCGTGCAGGCAGCGCTCGCCCAGGAACGCTTCATCGACCCGGCGGTACCGCCGCGCGGCAGTCGCGGCAAGCTGACCAAGCGCCAGCGCGAAATCCTCCAGTTGCTTGCCAACGGCGAATCGACCACGGTCGCCGCCCACGAGCTCGACCTCAGCGAAGAAACGATCAAGACCCACACCAAGAACGCCCTGGCCCGGCTCGGCGCGAGAAACCGCACGCACGCCGTCGCGATCGCCCTGCGCGAGTCCCTGATCGAGTAAGGCGGAGACTAGATCCAGCCGCGGTCGCGGGCCGTAAGGACAGCTTGGGCGCGGTCGACGGCGCCGATCTTGCCGTAGACGTTGTGCAGGTGGGTGCGGATGGTCGAGACCGAGAGCTGCATCTCGCCCGCGATCTGCTTGTAGACCATGCCCTCGGAGAGGTGGCGGAGGACATCGAGCTCGCGGGCCGAGAGCGGACAGGGCTCCGACACACGCGAGACGTCGTTGCGGACATAGGGAAGCTCGTAGAGAAGCGACCGCAGGCCGTCGGGGCCGAGGCCACAGCGCTTGGCAACCGCGTGCAGCCGCTCGGGGGAGACCATCTCACCCTGGCTGTAGTGGGCAACCATGTCCGCCGCCGCGACCATCGCCGCCAGGCCTTCGGCGTCGTCGGCATGGTGGCGCTCGATCGCGACCGCGATCCGCTGCGGCACGTTCCAGCGCCGGGCGAGCACGCCGCCGACGAGCGCGTGGTCGATGCCAAGCCGGTCGCGTTCCTCGCGCAGGCGCTGCTCGGGGGCCTTGATCGTGGCGTCGAGGTGGCCCCTGTCGCCCGGATGCAGGTTGGCGATGACGAGGCGCCCGACGTCGTGCAGGAGCGCGGCAACGGCCAGCTCATCGCGATCCTCCCAACCGACGGCGCGACCGATCTCGTCGGCCGCCTGCTGGGTGGCGAGGGCGTGGACGCGGAAGCGCTCGGGGCGCATCTCGCGGCCGCCGTTGGGCTCGAAGAAGTCATAGACGGGGGCGGTGCCGGCGATCGCCAGGACGCCGGAGGGCTTGAGCACCTCGATCGCGGCCGGGACGCTGCCGACGCTGCCGCCGACGCTGCGGTTGGCGAAGCGCAATACCGCGATCGCGAGGCCGACATCGGACTCGACCGTCTCGACCAGCTCACCGATGCGGGCCGTCTCGGCGGTCGCGGCGCCCATCACACGCGCCCTCGACTCCAGCAGGACCGGGAATTTCTCGACCGCCTCAAAGGCTGCGGCTAGACGAGCCCCCGGGGCCGGCTTGGCATTGGCCTCCTTGCGCCGTGCCTCGTCAACCCGGACCCTCCCATTGCTCTGTGGCTTTGTCGTCTCCATCGCCCTTCGCTTGCCTCATCGGCATCGAAGGACGCACGGTTTAGCCCCGATATCCCCAAAATTAGGGTCGTGATGGAAATCAGTTGTCCAATTGGGATGGGCGAGCCGGTGCCGATTGGCCGTCAGGAACGGAGACGAGCGAGGGCCGCGTCGATGCGGTAGAGCGATTTCTCGCGCCCGAGCACGGCCAGGGACTCGAAGATCCCCGGGGAGACAGAGGTGCCGGTGATCGCGACCCGGATCGGCTGATACACCTTTCCCGGCTTGGCCCCGAGGCGATCGGGCAAGGGCGTCAGCGCCGCCTCCACCGCCTCCGAGTCGAAGTCGCTTGCCTCGGCAAGCGCGGTCCGTGCGGCCTCGAGCGCCGGCAGCGCCCCGTCGACCATCACCTTGCGCCACGCTTTCTCGTCGTCGGCGGGGGACTCGAAGAGGAAGCCGATCAGCGCCCAGACCTCGTCGAGCGTCTGGGCTTTCTCCTGCGCGATCGCACAGGCTTCGCGCAGCCGCTCATCGGCCTCGCGGCCGAGATGAAGGGCGACCGCCGCCGTGTACTCGTCGAGGGAGAGCTCGCGCATGAAGCGCCCGTTGACCCAGCGCAGCTTCTTCTCGTCGAAGATCGCCGCCGACTTGCCGACGTCCTCGACCCGGAAGCGCCGGACCAGCTCCTCGGTCGACATCAGCGTGGTGTCGTCGTCGGTCCCCCAGCCGAGCAGCGCCAGGTAATTGCGGACCGCCGCCGGCAGGTATCCCGCTTCGCGGAGCTCCTGCACAGAGGCCGCGCCGTGACGCTTGGAGAGCTTCTTGCCGTCGGGACCGTGCAGCAGCGGCAAATGCGCGTAGCGAGGGGGCTCGTGACCAAGCGCCTTGAGGACCAGTAGCTGCTTCGGCGTGTTGGAGAGGTGGTCGTCGCCGCGGACCACCTCGGTGACCCCCATCTCGGCGTCGTCGACGGCGACGGCGAAGTTGTAGAGCACCGAGTCGTCGCCGCGGGCGATGACGAAGTCGTCGTAACTGCGGTTGGGGAAGCTGACCGGCCCGCGGATCAGGTCGTGGACCACCGTCTCCCCCGCCTCCGGCACCCGCAGCCGCACGGCCGCTCCGGGCGCATCGACCGGCTCGCCGCGGTAGCCGCGATCCGCCCCGTGCTCGGCCTTCCAGGCCTCGACCTCCTTGGCGGTCGCCGAATCGCGATAGGCAGCGCCGGAGTCGAGTAGCTGCCGCAACGCCTCGGCGTGCCGCTCAGCCCGCGAGGCCTGCGATATCGGCCCCTCATCCCAGTCCAGCTCGAGCCAGCGCAGCGCATCGAGAATCTGCTCGACGTTCTCAGCCGTAGAGCGCTCCCGATCGGTGTCCTCGATCCGCAGCACGAGCTCACCACCCCCGTGGCGCGCCGCAAGCCAGTTGTAGAGAGCCGTCCTGGCACCGCCAATGTGCAGTGCCCCGGTGGGCGACGGGGCGAAGCGGAGGCGGAGTGGGGAGTCGTCGGACACGGGAGCAATCTAGATGAACATGGAACGGACCCGCCGAAGCAGGCCCGTCGAGCACACCCTTGATTAAGACCCGGAGGGTAGCTCAAGCCAAAGCCCATCCATAGGATGCGGAAACCATGCTGATTGGCGCGCATGTCTCCACATCTGGCGGCCTTGACAAGGCGATCGAGAGCGGTGCCGAACGCGGCTGCGAATCGATTCAGATCTTCAACCAGAGCCCGCGGATGTGGCGGCCGACGAAATACGGGCCGGAAGACTTCGCCGCCTTCAAAGAAGCGATGGCGGATTCACCGGTCGAAGCGGTGGTGATCCACGCCGTCTACCTGATCAACTGCGCCTCCAAGGACAAAGAGCTGCGCAATAAGTCGCAGGCTTCGCTCACCCACGCGCTGCGGATCGGCGACGAAATCGGGGCGGCAGGAGTTGTCCTCCACCCCGGAGCCCAGGTCAAAGAGCCACTGGGACCGTCGATGAAACGGGCCGGCAAGACAATCGCCGCAGCGCTCAAAGACAGCGACCGCTGCCCGCTCCTGCTCGAGCAGACCGCCGGCCACAAGGGGCTGCTCGGCCGCGACTTCGACCAGACCGCCGAGCTGATCGAGCTGGCCGGCAGCGGCGAGCGCCTCGGCCTCTGCCTCGATTCCTGCCACCTCTTCGTGCAGGGCTACGACATCACCGACGAGGAGCACCTGTCCGCCGTCGTCGACGAAGCCGACAAGAAGGTGGGGCTGGCCCGCCTCCAGTGCCTCCACGTAAACGATGCCGCTGCTCCGCTCGGTTCCTGCCGCGACCGCCACGCCAACCTGGGCAAGGGCGAGATGGGCAAACAGGGCCTCGCCGCCTTCCTCTCCGAGCCCCGTTTCGAGGGTCTGCCGGCAACCCTCGAGACCCCTGGCCCAGCAAAGAAAGGCGCGGACCGCAAAGAAGTAACAGCAGCCAAGCGCCTCCGCCAAACCGGCCTCAAGCGCCGCGAGCGCTGAGGCAGGCGACGGGGACCGCTTGCGCGGCCCCCGCTCTCCCGCCGTCAACCTGTCGTCAGCTACTGAACGTGGACACCGGAGATCGCGCGCGAGATGACCAGGCGCTGAATCTCTGAGGTGCCCTCGAAGATCGTGTAGATCTTGGCGTCGCGGTGCATCCGCTCGACCGGGAACTCGCGGGTGTAACCGTTGCCGCCGAGGATCTGGATCGCCCGCTCGGTTGCCCAGACGGCGACCTCGCCGGCCTTCAGCTTCGACATCGAGCCCTCGGCGTTTTCGAATTTCTGGCCGTTGCGCCCCATCCAGGCGGCGCGCCAGACGAGCAGCCGGGCGGCGTCGATCTCGAGCTTCATGTCAGCCAGGGTGAAGGCGATCGCCTGGTTCTCGACGATCGCGCGGCCGAACTGCTTGCGCTCTTTGGCGTACTCGAGCGCGTACTCATAGGCGGCGCGGGCGATGCCGAGCGCCTGCGCGCCGACCGTCGGGCGGCTCGCCTCGAAGGTCTGCATCGCCGCCTGCGACTTCGAGCGCTTGCCCTCGCGCACGCGGGCGAGGCGCTCGTCGAGCTTCTCTTTGCCGCCGAGCAGGCAGGAGCCGGGAACGCGGCAGTCATCGAGGTGGACGTCGGCGGTGTGCGAGGCGCGCAGGCCGTGCTTCTTGACCTTGGCGCCCTGCTCGCAGCCCTTTGTTCCGGGTGGGATGACGAAGGCGGCGTGGCCGCGCGAGCGCAGCTCGCGATCGACGCTGGCGATGACGACGTGGACGTCGGCGATGCCGCCGTTGGTCGCCCAGGCCTTCTGGCCGTTGATCACCCACTCGTCGGTCGCCTCGTCGTACTTGGCGGTGGTGCGAATCGCCGAGACGTCGGAGCCCGCGTCCGGCTCCGACGCGCAGAAAGCGGCGACCTTGGGATCGTCCGCGCTGCCGAAGCACTGCGGGATCCACTCGCCCATCTGCTCCGGAGTTCCCTGCCCGAAGATCGCAGCGACCGCCAAAGAGGTCCCCATGATCGCCATGCCGATGCCGGCGTCGCCCCAGAAGAGCTCCTCATTGGCGATCGGCAGGGTCAGGCCGGTCTCGTCGGCCCAGAACTGGCCCAGCGCTTCGAAGCTGTAGAGGCCGATCTTGGCGGCCTCCTGGATCACCGGCCAGGGCGTCTCCTCGCGCTCGTCCCATTCCGCGGCGGCGGGCCGGACGACCCCCTCGGCGAAGCCGTGGACCCACTCGCGGATGTCCTTCTGGTCCTGGTTCAGCTCAAGCGTGAACTTGGGGCCCTGGGCACCCTGGTCCCCGTCCCCGGCAGTCGCCTCAGCCACCGGCACGTCCGTCTCTGCAACCGCCGAATTCTCTGTCATGGCGCGCGATTCTACACGTAAACATGGCGTGCTCTGAAGGTTGAAATCAGACGTCGCGCAAGTCGAAAGCCCTGATTCCCTCGGGGCTTTCGTCAGCGCAATCGAAGAAACGTCGGTTTACGCAGTCGTAGGACTCGCCGCTGCCCTCGTAAGCCCGCTCGACCGCGAACTGGCAGTGCGGCAGCGCCTCGCCGGTCATCTTCACCCCACCGAAACCGCCGGGCTGCAGGACGGCCTCGAGGTCGACCTTCGCCGTAAAGACATCCTGCATGCAACCGACGTACTGGCTGCCGCTGAGCATGTCGACGAAGCTGTAGAGGTAGCGGCAGCGCATTTCAACGCAGCCGCGCGGCTCGACCATCTTGTCGCAGAAGGAGCGGCACTGGCGACACTCGCCGACCTTCTGGCGCGTAGCTGGCATGCATGAAGTCTACGGATGCCTGACCGCGAAAACCAAGCAATTCGGCGGACGCAGGGAGCGCGGCGTGCTCCGCACGCAAGCGACCGAGGACTCCGAAATACGCCGGTTTGCAGCGGTCAGGCGGCCAGTGCGGCGGCGCCGAGAACGTGATCCAGCTCGCTCTGAAGCCGGCCCGAGGGACGCACGCGGAAGCCCTCGCCGCATTGCAGCACGGTTGTCTCGCCGCTGCCGTTGCGAACCGCCAGGTGCACCTCTGTATCGCCCTTGTGGTGCTCGAGCACCGACTTCAGTTCCTCGAGCAGCGAGTCGGAGAGCGTGCCGGCATCGACCGGAACCTCAAAGGGGCCGGTGTGAGCAACCGCGACCGCCGGAGCGGCGGCGATCTCCGCCGCGTCGGGTTCGAAGCGCTCCGCCTCCTGCACGACGAGCTTGGTCTCGCCGCGGTCCTTGTGGTCGAGACGGCCACGAACGACGACGATCGCATCGGGCGCGATCACCCCGGCGCTCTCGGCCTGGTCGGCCTTGAAGACCAGCAGCTCGACCTGGCCCTCGACGTCGTCGAGGGTGGCGAACATCATCTGGCTGCCGCTCTTGGTGCGGATCTTCTTGCAATCGGTGACGATGCCGCCGACGGTCACCCAGGAACCGTCCTGCTTGTTGGCCAGGTCGGCGAGGCTGCAATCGACCCGGGCCCGCAGCGCCCCCCGCACTTCGGTCAGCGGGTGCGAGGAGAGGTAGGTCCCGAGCGTCTCCTTCTCCATCGCCAGCAGCTCGGCGCGCTCGAACTCCTCGGCCGAGATCGGCGGGCGGTGATGGGCCTGGGTGGCGTGGGCGCCGGCATCGGCCTCGTCGCCGAAGTCGAAGATCGAGCCCTGGCCGAGCTGGGCGTCCTCCTGGGCCTTCTGGCCGGCCGCCTGTGCCGCCGGCAGCGCCTCCAGCATCCCCCTGCGCGTCGCCTGCGTGGAGTCGAGGGCGCCGCACTTGACCAGGCATTCGATCGCGCGTTTGTTGACCGCGCGCGAGTCGACCCGCTCGCAGAAATCCCAGATCGAGGCGATCGGAGCGTCCTCGCGGGCGCGCAGGATCGCCTCGACCGCGGCGTGGCCGACGTTCTTGACCGCATCGAGGCCAAAGCGGATCGCGTTCTCGGAGACGACGAAGCTGTGGTCGGAGGAGTTGACGTCGGGCGGCAGCACCTCGATCCCCATCTCCTCGCAGCGGTTGACGAAGAAGGGCACCTTGTCCTTGGTGTTCATCACCGAGGAGATCACCGCCGCCATGTACTCGGCCGGGTAGTTGGCCTTGAGGTAGGCGGTGCGGTAGGAGATCAGCCCGTAACAGGCGGCGTGGGACTTGTTGAAGGAGTAGTCGGCAGCGGCTTCGTTCAGCTTCCAGAGATCCCTGGCGACGTTGGGAGCGGTGTTCGATTCCGCCAATCCCTGCATGAATTTGTCCTTCATCGTCGCCATCAGCTCGCGCTTCTTCTTGCCGATCGCCTTGCGCAGGTCGTCCGCCTCGGCGCCGGAGAAGCCCGCCATCTCGCGGGCGATCGCCATCAACTGCTCCTGGTAGACGACGCAGCCGTGGGTCTCCTCGGTGATCGCGCGCAGGCGCGGGTCCGGGTAGCGCACCGTCGAGGGGTCCTTCTTGCCTTTGGCGTAGGCGGGGATGTAGGCCATCGCGCCAGGGCGATAAAGGGCGCCGAGCGCGACCAGGTCGGAGAACTCGGTCGGCCCGACCTTGCGCAGCGCGTCGCGCATCCCCTCCGACTCGAACTGGAAGACACCGGTCGAGTCGCCGCGGGCGAGCATCTCGTAGGTCTTGGCGTCGTCGATCGGGATCGCGTCCATGTCGACCTCCTCGCCGCGCGAGCGACGAATGATGTCGATCGCGTCCTCGATCACGTCGAGGTTGCGCAGGCCGAGGAAGTCCATCTTCAGCAGCCCGATCTCCTCGATTGGGCCCATCGAGTACTGGGTCACGATCTTGTACTGGCGCTCGGCCTTGCCGCTGCCGCTGGCGGGCGCCGGGGCGGTCTTGTCCTCGGCCAGCTGCAGCGGCACCACTTCCTGCAGCGGGCGGTCGGCGATCACCACCGCGGCGGCGTGAATCGAGTTGTTGCGGATGATCCCCTCGAGGCCCTGGGCGACGTCGATGATTTTCTTCGCGTCGGGCTCGGCGTCGTAGGTCTTCTTCAGCTCCTGGCCCGATTTGAGGCATTCCTCGAAGGAGGGGCTGCGGCCCATGATCGGCTCCGGGATCTGCTTCGCCAGGCGGTCGCCGGTGCCGTAGTCGAAGCCGAGCACGCGGGCGGCATCGCGGGTCGCGGCGCGCGGCGCCATCTTGCCGAAGGTGATGATTTGAGCGACCGATTCGCGGCCGTACTTGTCGGCGACGTAGCGGATCATCCGCTCGCGGCCGCGGACCGAGAAGTCGATGTCGATGTCGGGCATCGACTTGCGGCCGGGGTTGAGGAAACGCTCGAAGAGCAGGTCTTCGGCAAGCGGATCGATGTCGGTGATCGTCAGCGCGTAGGCGACGATCGAGCCCGCCGCCGAGCCGCGGCCCGGGCCGACCGCGATGCCGTTGTCCTTCGCGTAGCGGACGAAGTCCCAGACGATCAGGAAGTAGGAGGGGAAGCCCATCTCTTCGATCACGCCGAGCTCGAACTCCATCCGCTCGACCGCCTCGGCCGGCAGCGGGTCGCCGTAGCGCACCCGCAGCCCTTCCTCGGCAATTCGTCGCAACATCCCCTCGGGCTCCTCACCGTCGGGGGTCGGGTAGCGCGGCAGCAGCAGCTTGCCCAGCTCGACTTCGGCGTTGCAGCGCTCGGCGATCTCGAGTGTGGTCGGCACCGCCTCCGGCCACTCGGCGAAGGAGGCGGTCATTTCCCCGGAGTCCTTGAGGTAGAACTCGTTGGTGTCGAAGCTCATCTTCGGCGCTTCCAGGGTCGACTTCGTCTGCACGCAGAGCAGCGCCGCGTGATTGTCGAAGTCCTCGCGCCGCAGGTAGTGGACGTCGGCGGTGCCGACCAGCGGCCGGCCCAGCTCGCGGGCGAAGCGGACGATTCCCTCGTTGGCCTTGTCCTGCTCGGCGATGCCGTTCTTCTGCACCTCGAAGTAGACCTGCTCGGGGCCGAAGGCCTGAATCAGGTCGTCGAGATGGGCGCGGGCGTCGTCGGGGCGCTCCTCGATCAGGCGCCGGCAGAAGCGCGACTGCAGGCAGCCGGTGAGCACGATCACACCCTCGGCGTGGGCGGCAAGCATCTCCATGTCGACGTTGGCCTTGCCGCGCGAGAAGCCCTCGAGGAAGCCGGCAGAGGTGAGCTTGACCAGGTTGGCGAGACCGGCGTCGGTCTCGGCCAGCAGGGTGAGGTGGTTGCGCTCGTACTTCGGCTTCTCCTTCAGCGTCTTGACGTCGTCGACGAAATAGGCCTCGAAACCGGCGATCGGCTTGATCCCGTGCTTCTTACAGGCCTTGAAGAGGTCGATGGCGCCGTTCATCACGCCGTGGTCGGTCAGCCCCAGCGCCGGCTGGCCCATTTCCGCCGCGCGGGCCGCCATCGCGTCGATCTTGCAGGCGCCATCGAGCAGCGAGTACTCGCTGTGGGCGTGGAGATGGACGGCGGACGGATTGCTCACGATTGGGCAATCGATCATGCCAATCCCGCCAGATGGAGCGACCAGCTTTCGCCCTTCTTCCGCGCACCTTCCGCGCGTATTTCTGCTTTAGCCGCAGACCCAGGCGCCGGAACCGGAGTCGGCCCAGATTTCCGCAGCTATGCGGTCCTGTTCGGACTTCGGGGCGTTTTGGGGAGCTCCACCGCCGCCGTAGAGTTCCCAGGTCGAGGGAAGGATCTGGTAGGCACCGCCGGCGCCGCTGGAGGCGTTGACCGCGCCGTAGTTGCCACCCGACTCGCACATCACGATGTAGGCGGGGATCGAGTAGGGGCCGCCGAGCCAGCGTTCGACTTCGCCTTCGGCTTCGGCCTCGCTGATCCGTTCGGCTTCGGCGGCCCTGGCGGCCTCGATGTCCTTGATCCAACCGCCGATCTGCGATTTCAGCGCCGCAAGCGAGGCCGAGCGGGCGGCGGTGACCGAGTCAAGCCGTCCCGCTGCGACCTCGGCGTTCTGCCGCACCGCGGCGATTTCCGAGCGGGCCGCGGCGAGCCGTTCGTCGTAGGCGTCGGCCTTCGCCTTCAGCGTCGCGACGAGCTTCAGCTCGCGGGTCACCGAGCGCCGCACCTGCGCGACCCGCAGCGCCAGGTCGGAGTCGGACTGCTCGATCCGGTCGAGGTATTCGGTCCTCGCCGCCAGGTCTTCGAAGTCGCTCGAGGCAAGGATCACGCTGGCGGTGTCGGGCGTGCCACCCTCGTAGATCGCGACGAGCCGCTGTGCGAGGACGCCACGGGCGCGGCGCAGCCGCCTTTTCGCAGCGGCGAGATGGCGCTGGGTGGCCTGGACTTCAAGGGTGAGCCGCGCCGCCCGTTCTTCACCGTGGGCGAGCAGGTCGGTGAGCTTTTCTTCGCGGGCGCTCGCCGCGGCCGCCTCTTCTTCAGCGGCCGCCAGTTCGGCCTGGGCCGCCTGCAGCTTCCCGGCAAGCGAGCCGGCTTCGCTGCGCGCCGTCGCGACCTTGGCCTGCAGGCCGTCGATGTTGGCGCCGTCGGCGGTTGCGGCCAGCAGCAGTGCCGAAACCAGCAATGCAAGGGAGAGGATGGCGAGGCGGCCGTGGCCGCCTGCCTTTGTCGCGATCGATCGCGCCACGAAGCCCCCGAGGCTACGCTAGCCCTCGGGAACGTTGCGCGTCGCGGCGTAGGCCGCAATCGCCAATGCAAGGGCGGCGATCCCCGCCCCGATGCGAATCTGGCGACGGTAGCGGCGGCGCACGTACTTGAAGGCAAAGCGGATCGCGGCCTTGCCGAGCCTGTCGTAGCTCATCGCTCCTCCTCCCCGCGCTCGCGGATCCGGTGCGCCATCCGCGATTGCAGCGACCAGAGCTCGATAAAGCCCGGCGAGGCGGTCTGTGAGAAGAGCCCGCCCGACTCGGCGAAGGAGGCGAGGTCGGCGTCGTAGACGGCGTTGGGAGAAGAGCGGGTGACGACCCGGGCGCTGCCCTTGAAGAGCTTGAGGCCGATCGTGCCGGTGACCTGAGCGTTGACCGCGTCCATGTAGGCGTCAAGGTCGGTGCGCAGCGGCTCCCACCAGAGCCCGGCGTAGACGAGGTAGGCCCACTTCTGATCGAGGCTCGGCTTGAGCTGGTTCTGGTGGATCGTGCCGACCAGCTTCTCCAGCTCCTGGTGGGCGGTGAGCAGGATCGCGGCCGCCGGAGCCTCGTAGATGTCGCGCACCTTGAGGCCGACGATGCGGTCCTCGATGTGATCGACGATGCCGACGCCGTGGCGGCAGCCGATCTCCGCCGCCCGTTCGATCAGCTCGACCAGGCCCAGCCGCTCGCCATTGAGCGCGACCGGGATGCCGGCCTCGAACTCGACCGCGACCGTCTCGGCCTCGTCCGGGGCCAGCTCGGGCCGGGTGACGAGCTGGAAGACGTCGTCCTCGGGCGCGTGGTCGAGGTCCTCGATCCAGCGCCCCTCCGAGGAGCGGCCCCAGAGATTGTCATCGATCGAGTAGGGCGCCACCTCGGTGCCGCCCTTGACCGGTATGCCGTGCTCGCGCGCGTAGGCGATCTCCTCCTCGCGCCCCATCTGCCAGGAGCGCACCGGGGCGATCGTCTTCAGCTCCGGCGCCAGCGTCGCCACGGTGGCCTCGATCCGGACCTGGTCGTTGCCCTTGCCGGTGCAGCCGTGGGCGATCGTGTCGCAGCCAGACTTGCGCGCGTAGTCGACCGCGAGCTTGGCGATCAGCGGCCGGCCGAGCGCGGTGAAGAGCGGGTAGCCGCCGCCGTAGAGGGCGTTGGCCTTGATCGCCGGCGCGACGTAGGAGGCGGCGAACTCCTCGCGGGCGTCGACGACGTGGCACTCGAGCGCGCCAAGCCGCTTCGCCTTGTCCTCGATCACCGCGTAGTCCTCGCCGGGCTGACCGAGGTTGACGGTCAGGCAGACGACCTCGGCCTCGTAGAAGTCCTGGATCCACTTCAGCATCACGCTGGTGTCGAGGCCGCCCGAGTAGAGCAGCAGCACCCGCCGGACCTCGGCCGGATCGGCCTCATAGGAGGCGGTGCGGACCTGTGCGGGGGAGTCGGCTGTCACTTACGGGGCGCCGATGCCACCGCTGCCGTTTTCTTCTTCGCTCGGTGGCGTCGTGGTCGTCGATTCGGTCGTGGTCGGCGAAGTGGTGGTTTCCGAGGTGGTCGTCTCGGTTGGAGTCGAGGTCGTGGTCTCGGTGCTCGAGCCGGTCGTCGTCTCGGTGGTCGCGCTCGTTTCGCTGGGAACCGTGGTCACGGTCGAGGTCGAGGTGCCGCTGTCGCCGCTGCCTGCGATGACGATTACCGCGATCAACAGGCCGACGATCACCGCGATCAGGCCGGCGATCACGAGGCGCATGTTGCCGTGCGGCTTGTGCTCGTCGGGCTGGCGCATCATCCGGGTCGGGTCCTCGTGCATGGCTATTCCTCCGGTCCGAGTATCGCGTCGAGTATCTCGCTTGTGTCCTCGATCTCGAAGCCGCTGCGCAGGCGCTCTTCGATCTCCGCCCGGCTGCTGCCCGATACAGCCATCTGGGTAGCGAGCAGGCGCGCACCGGAGGAGGTCGAGCGGGGCCCCGGCGCCGGCTCCCCCTCGGAGGCCACCGGCCGCAGGTGCGACTCGCGGCGCGGCGCCGACTGCGTCTCGGGATCGAGCTCGTCGGCGAGCGCACGGAGGCGTTCGGCGACGATCCGGTCGGCGCGGGCGCCGGCCTCCTGCAGCTGACGACGCGCCTGCTCCTCGGCATCGTCGATCACTTTCGACGCGGCCTGCTCGGCCGCCTCGACGATCGCCGCCAGGCGCTCGGCCGTGCTGCTGGTCAGCGCGCGCGGCTCCCGTGGTCGCTTATCCGAGCTCATTGGGCCGCGTAGCTTAGGAGTGCGTCGGCGATCGCGCCGACGGCGCGATCGACCTGGGCCGAATCGACCGTCAGCGGCGGCAGCAGGCGCAGGGTCCCGGGCTCGGGCACGTTGACGATCAGGCCGTGCTCGAGCAGGGTGGCGCCGAGCGCCACGGCGTCGATCCCGTCCTTCGAGCCCGACGCCGGCCATCAGGCCGCGTCCGCGGACCTCGCGCACGCCGTCGAGGGCGAGCAGATCCTCGCGCAGCTGGGCGCCGCGCTCGCGCACCCCGCGCAGCAGCGTCGCGTCATCGACTATGTCGAGCACGGCCAGGGCTGCGGCGCTGGCGACGGGGCCGGCAGCGAAGGTCGAGCCATGGTCTCCCGGCCCCAGCACCTCGCCCGCCTCGGGTGTGGAGATGCAGGCGCCGATCGGCATGCCGCCACCGAGCGCCTTGGCGCTGGTCAGCACGTCGGGGCGCACCGGCGTCTGCTCGTAGGCCCAGAGCGAGCCGGTGCGGCCGACCCCGGTCTGGATCTCATCGAAGATCAGCAGCGCGCCGACCTCGTCGCAGACCTCGCGGGCGGCGAGCAAGGCCTCGTCGCTGAGCGGGTAGATCCCGGCCTCGCCCTGGATCGGCTCGATCAGCACCGCCGCCGTACTCTCCCCCACCGCCGCGCGCAGCGCCGCCGCATCGTTCAGCGGCACCGAAACGAAGCCGGGCAGCATTGGGCCCAGGTCTGGGTTGGCGGCAAGCGCCGGAGTCGCCGACAGGGCGCCGTAGGTGCGGCCGTGGAAGTCGCGCTCGAAGCTGACGATCCGGGGTGCCTCAACGCCACGCCGATGGGCGTGCTTGCGGGCGATCTTGATCGCGCACTCGTTCGCCTCCGTGCCGGAGTTGGAGAAGAAGACACGGCCACCGAGACTCGACCCGGAGAGGCGCTCGGCAAGCCGCACCATCGGCTCCGTGTAGAAGAGATTGGAGGTGTGCATCAACCGTCCGGCCTGCTCGCGCACGGCCTCGACCACCTCCGGGTTGCAGTGGCCGACCGAGCAGACCGAGATCCCGGCGAGGAAATCGAGGTACTCCCTGCCCTCGGCGTCCCAGAGCAGCGCGCCCTCGCCGCGGACGAACTCGACCGGGGCGCGCCTGTAAGTGCGCATCAGGTAGCGCTGCTCGAGCGCCTGCAGGTCGGTCAGGTTCACGGCGTCACCATCGTGCCGATGCCGGCATCGGTGAAGAGCTCGAGCAGGAGCGAGTGCGGCTTGCGGCCGTCGATGATGTGGGCGGACTGGGCACCGCCGCGGATCGCGTCGACGCAGGCGCCGAGCTTGGGCCGCATGCCACCGTCGATCCCTGCCAGCCGCCCCTCCACCTCGTCGACCGTGGCGCGGGAGATCAGCGAGCTCTCGTCCTCGGCGTCGGCGCGCCAGCCCTCGACGTCGGTGAGAAAGATCGCCTTGTGGGCGCCGAGGGCGGCGGCGACCTTGCCCGCGGCCTCGTCAGCGTTGACGTTGTAGGACTGGCCGCCGTGGTCGGAGGCGGAGGAGGCGATCACCGGGATGTAGTCGGCAGCGATGTGGTTGAGCACGTCAACGTCGACATGCTCGATCACGCCAACGAAGCCGACCTGCTCCGCGTTTGAAACCGGTGCGACCTTGAACAGCGAGCCGTCCTCGCCGGAGAGGCCCACGGCTCCCTGCCCGTGTCGATTTATGCGCTGCACGATCTCCGCGTTGATCTTGCCGCGAAGGACCATCTTGGCCACCTCTACGGTCTGAGCATCGGAGACTCGCAAGCCCTCGTGGAAGCGCACCTCCATGCCGAGCCGGTCCATGTACTCGGTGATCTCGGGACCGCCACCGTGGACGATGACCGGATTGAGGCCGACGTACTTGAGCAGGACCACGTCGGTGGCAAAGGCCTCGCGCAGCTCCTCCTCGCGCATCGCGGCGCCGCCGTACTTGATCACCACGGTGCGACCGTGGAACTCCTTGATGTAGGGCAGTGCCTCGAGCAGGGTGTCGACGTTTGCTGTCATCGCTCCTTCCTAGGTCGTGTACTCGGCGTTGATCCGCACGTACTCATAGCCGAGGTCGGAGAACCAGACGTGGGCGGAATGCTCGCCGCGGTCGAGCCGCAGGCCGATCTCGGCCTCGGGAACATCCTCGGCGAGCTCGGCGTTGTCGATGTTCTCGGCGCCGATCTCCTCCAAGTTCTCGCCGGCCAGCGCCATCCCGGCAGCTTGGGCGATCCGGCCCCAGTTGGGGTCGCGGCCGAAGAGCGCAGTCTTGACCAGGGGCGAGTTGGCGATCGCGCGGGCAACCCGCTCGGCCTCGGCGGCCGAGGCGGCGCCGTCGACCTGCACCCGGCCGACCCGCGAGGAGCCCTCGCCGTCGGCGACGACCTCGATCGCGAGCTGCAGCAGGACGGCCTCGAGCAGGCCGGCGGGCAACGGCGCGCCGGCCGCGCCGGTCGCCTGCAGCAGGACGGTGTCGTTGGTGCTCATCTGGCCATCGACGGTGATGCGCTCGAAGGATGCGTCGCTGGCCGCGCGCAGGGCGGCGTCGGGGTCCTCGACGACCGCGTCGGTCTGGACGAAGCAGAGCATCGTCGCCATGTTCGGCTGGATCATGCCACCGCCCTTTGCCTGGGCGGAGATCGTCACGCCACCGGTGCGCAGGGTGCAGCGCTTGGGCCAGCGGTCGGTGGTGAGGATCGCCTCGGAGAAGGCAACGCCGCCGGTCTCCGAAAGAGTCCCGGCCGCCTCGCCGATCCCGGTCAGCACGGCCTCGATCGGCAGCTGCACCCCAATCACGCCGGTCTCGCCGACGGCGACCGTCTCGGGCCGCAGGCCCAGCTTCTCCGCCGCGGCGTCGCACATCGCCACCGCGTCGGCATAGCCCTGCGCACCCGTCTCGGCGTTGGCGTTGCCGGCGTTGACCACAGCGGCGCGGATCGACCCCCGTTCGCAGCGCTCGCGGATCACCCGCACCGGCGCCGCGGCGGAGGCGTTGCGGGTCAGCAGAACCGCCGAGGAAACCCGCTCGGCATCGCAGACGATCAGGCCGATGTCGGTCTTGCCGCCGCCCTTGAGGCCGCAGTGCGCACCGCCGGCGCGAAAGCCCGGCGCCAGCTGGGCGGGATCGAGCTCCTCCACCACGGCCGGCGGTTCGACCCAGCGCGACTTGAAGAAGCCACTCATCTGAGACCCATCCCCTCGTCGAGGCCGAGCATCAGGTTGAGGTTCTGCACGCCCTGGCCCGACGCCCCCTTCCAGAGGTTGTCAATTGCCGAGAAGGCCAGCACTCTTCCCCGCTCCTCGACCGTGACGTAGACGTGGCACTCGTTGGTGTCGCGCACGTCGCGCAGCCCCGGTGGGCCGTCGACAACCCGCACGAAGGGCTCCTCCGCATAGCGCTCGCGGTAGAGGGCCTGCACCTCCTCCTTCGAGATCGGCTCTCTGGTCTGGGCGTAGCAACTGGTCAACTCGCCCTGGTCGAGCGGCAACAGGTGGGGAACGAAGGTGACCGGCGCCGGGCTGCCCAGCGCCGCCAGCTCCTGTTCGATCTCGGGCCTGTGCCTGTGCCCCTCGGTCTTGTAGGCGAAGGCGTTCTCGTCCATCGAGACGTAGTGCATCGCGTCGCCGCCGCCGCGACCGGCGCCGGAAACCCCCTGCTTGGCGTCGATGACGACGTCGGCGAGCAGGCCCTGTTCCGCCAGCGGCGCCAGCGCCAGCACACTCGCGGTCGGGTAGCAGCCCGGCGTCGCGACCAGCTTCGCCGAGCGCAGCTCCTCGCGATACATCTCCGTCAGCCCATAGACGCCCTCGCCGAAGAGATCGGCGGCGCCGTGCTTGCCGTACCAGCGCTCGTAGGTGGCCAGGTCACGCAAGCGGAAGTCGGCGGAGAGATCGACGACGAGCAGGCCCTGGCCGCGCAGCGCCGCCACTGCGGGCGCCGAGGCGCCGTGCGGGTAGGCGACGATCGCGGCGTCGATGCCGTCGACATGGCCGAGGTCGAGCTCGCTCAGCTCGAGTGGCACCCGGTAGCGCGGATAGAGACTGTCAAGCCGCTTGCCGGCGTCACTGCGCGAGGTGACCGCGACCAGCTCCAGCTTCGGGTGACGCCAGACGATCTGCGCCGCCAGCGCCCCGGTGAAGCCGGAGGCGCCGGCGACCAGGACCCGGGCAGCGGGCTCACCGTGCAACGGCTGTGCGCCGATGTCAGCCACGGAGTGACCCCCCGATCCCTTTGAGCTCGGCCTCGATCGCGGCCCGCCGGGCGACGACCTCCTCGTCGGTGAGGGTGCGATCGGCGGCGCGGAACTCGAGCCGCAGGGCGAGGCTCTTCCTGCCCTCGCCGAGCTGCTCC
The DNA here is from genome assembly GCA_963702705.1 of uncultured Solirubrobacterales bacterium. Taxonomy (GTDB): domain Bacteria; phylum Actinomycetota; class Thermoleophilia; order Solirubrobacterales; family 70-9; genus VRUE01. The sequence goes on along the minus strand of CAVPDR010000006.1, from coordinate 329,334 downwards.
CCTTCGTAGAGGTCGAAGACGTCGGCGGCGCGCAGCAGCTCGCCGCCGCCGTTGAGCACGGCCTCGCGCAGCTGAGCGGCAGTGACCTCGGTCGGGACGACCACGGCAAGGTCCTGGTAGACCGCCGGGAAGCTGGTCACGTCCTCGAAGGTCTCCTCGCCGGCGGGCGATGCGGAGAGGAGAACTGCCAGGTCGACTTCGAACGCAGTCGCCGATTCGAGGTCCCAACCCCGACAGACGAGGGGGTGAATCTCCCCGATCCAGCCCGCGGAGTGGCCGGCGACATCAACCCGAGCCGAGCGGCCGGGATGCAGGAACGGCTCCTCGGCCGGCTCGGTCGAGAGCTCGGCCCCGAGCTGGCTGGCAAGTCCTTCCAGCGCGTCCTTGAGCGCAAAGAAGTCGGCAGGCTCGCCGCCACCGCGCCAGGACTTGGCCACCATGGGACCGACGGCAAGCGAGCCGATCCGGTGCGGCTCCCGGCACGGGGCCGAGCGCTCGCCGAGAAAGTCCCCATACAGCGGGCCGACGGGACTCAAACGTCCGCTATTTGGACGTCCTAGGCCCGTCGGCGGGGTTTTTAGGTAAACGCGGCCGGACTCGAAGAGGGCTACGGCGTCGGTGCCCCGCGAGAGGTTGCGCTGGGCGATGTCGAGAAGCGAGCCGAGCAGGGTCGTCCGCATTACCGACTGATCCTCGGAGAGGGGGTTGGAGAGCACGACGCCGTTTGCCCGCGGGTCGTCCGCGGCGATCCGCAACCGCCCGGGCGCACCCGGGTCGGTGAAGCTCCAGCCAACCACCTCGTCAAAGCCGAGGTCGCGCATCGCGTCCTCGGCGCGACGGCGCAGGCGCTGCTCGCGCGTCAGGCCGCCGACCCGTCCCGCCACGGCTGGCAGCGTGCTCGGCAGATGCTGGTCGAGGCCGTGCACCCGCCCGACCTCCTCGATCAGGTCGACCTCGCGGGTTACGTCGTAGTGGCGGTCCGGCGGCACGGTGACCTCGAGGTCCTCGCCAACCGACTCGGTGCCGAAGCCGAGCCGCTCCAGGTAGGCGACCTGGTCGGCCTGCTCGATCGCCATGCCCAGCAGGCCCTCGACCCGCTCGCCACGCAGGGTCAGCTTGCGCGACTCCGGGATATCGGCGGCGACGTCGATCGTGCCCGGCACCAGCCTGGCGCCGCAGAGCTCGACGATCAGCCGCGAGGCGATCCGCTGCGCCCGCAGGCAGAGGTCGGGATGGAGCTGCTTCTCGAAGCGCGAGGAGGCCTCGGAGCGCAGCGAGAGCAGGCGCGAGGTGCGCAGGATGTTGGTCCCATTCCAGTTGGCGACCTCGAGTAGGACGCTGGTCGTCTTCTCGGAGACCTCGGAGACCTGGCCGCCCATGATCCCGGCGATGCCGGAGGGGCCGTTGCGGTCGCAGACCAGCACCGTCTCCGCGTCGAAGCTGCGCTCGACGTCGTCGAGCGTCGTCATCGTCTCGCCGTCGGCGGCGGCGCGAACCGTCAGCGCCCCGTCTGGCACCTTGTCGAGGTCGAAGGCGTGCAACGGCTGGGCGGTCAGCAGCATCACGTAGTTGGTGATGTCGACGACGTTGTTGATCGGCCGCTGACCCGCCGCCGCGAGCCGCGTCTGCAGCCAAGCGGGCGAGGGACCGATAGTCGCGTCGGTAAAGACCCGGGCCGTGAAGCGCGGGCAGAGGTCGGGAACCTCGACCGCGACCGAGGCGTAGTCGGTTGCCTCGCCCTCACCCTCGGCCGGCGCGTCCTCGGCCCAGGGCTCCCCGGCCAAAGGCGCGGCGCTGATCGCGTGCACCTCGCGCGCGACCCCGTAGATGCCGAAGCAGTCGACCCGGTTCGGCGTCACCTCGAGCTCCAGCACCGGCTCGGCGATCGGCAGCACCTCCGCCAGGGGCGTGCCCGGCGCGAGGCCGTCGTCCTCGAGCACGAGGATGCCAGGTGGGCCCTCGCCCAACTCGAGCTCGGACGAGGCGCAGATCATCCCCGCCGACTCGACCCCGCGCAGCTTTGCCAGGCCGATCTCGTGGCCGTCCGGCAGCACCGCTCCCGGCAGCGCCACCGGAACGGTCTGCCCCGCCGCCACGTTGGGGGCGCCGCAGACGATCGTGCGCTCGCCGTCGCCGGTGTCGACCGTGCAGACGCGCAGGCGATCGGCGTTGGGATGGGGCTCGGCACTCAGCACCTTGCCGACGACGAAGCCCTCGGCCGAGGGCGGGCCGAGCGTGCCGACCCGCTCGACCTCGGTCCCGGTCATCGCCAGCCGCTCGGCCAGCTCCCCGGCGCCAATGCCGGGATCGCAGTACTCGCGCAGCCAGGAGTAAGGAACCCTCATGAGAACTGCTCCAGGACCCGCACGTCGTTGTCGAAGAAACGCCGCAGGTCGGGCACGCCGTGGCGCAGCATCGCGATCCGCTCGACCCCCATGCCGAAGGCGAAGCCCTGCACACGCTCCGGGTCGTAGCCGGCCGACTCGACGAAGCCGAGCACGTTGGGGTCGACCATGCCGGCACCGCCGATCTCGATCCAGCCGATGCCCTTGCAGAGGTTGCAGCGCTCGCCCCCTGTCAGCGTGCCCGTGCCCTCGCACTGGAAGCAGGAGACGTCGAACTCGACGCTGGGCTCGGTGAAGGGGAAGAAATGCGGCCGCATCCGCGCCTTGCGGGCGCCGCCGAAGATCGCCCGCAGCATTTCGTCAAGCGTGCCCTGCAGGTCGGCCAGCGTGATTCCCTCGCCGATCGCCAGCCCCTCGACCTGGTGGAACATCGGGCTGTGGGTGGCGTCGGAGTCGCGCCGGTAGACCTTGCCGGGGGCGATCATGAAGATCGGCGGAGGCTGCGCCTCCATGCTGCGGGTCTGCACCGGCGATGTGTGGGTGCGCAGCAGCAGCTCGGGGTCGGACTGGATGTAGAAGGTGTCCTGCAGCATCCGCGCCGGGTGCCCGGGCGGATGGTTGAGGGCGGTGAAGTTGTAGTAGTCGTGCTCGATCTCGGGCCCCTCCATCACCCGGTAGCCGAGCCCGACCATCACGTCCTCGATCTGGCGGGTGGTGCGGGTGATCAGGTGGATGTGGCCGACGGGCCGCGTCGGAGCGCCGGGCAGGGTGACGTCGACCCGGTCCTCAGCCAGCCGCGATTCGAGCTCGCCGGCGTCGAGCGTCTTCGCCCGCGACTCGAGCAGCGCCTCGAGCTCCTTGCGCGCCCGGTTGGCACCGCCGCCGACCTTGCCCCGTTCCTCGGCCGGCAGCTCGGCGATCCCGCGCAGGATCGCCGTCAGCTCGGCCTTGCGACCGAGGTAGCGGACCCGCAGCTCCTCCAGCTCGGTCGTGCCTGCCGCTGCCTCGATCGCCGCGGCAGCCTCGACCCTGATCTCCTCGATCCGCTCAAGCCCTCTGTCAGTTGCCATAAGGCTCCTTCGGCATGGCGAGCGACGATATCCGCTCAGCGCAGATCGCAGCCACGGCGGCGACATTGAGCGACTCGGCGCCGCCGGAGCGCAGGGGGATCGTCACCGTGGTCCCGCACTGCGCGAGGACCTCGTCCGGCAGGCCCTCGCGCTCCGCCCCGAGGCAGAGGGTCGCCGCCCCGGCGAGCACCGCCGTGCCCTCGCCGCCGTGCGCGACCAGAGCGACGCGCGGCTCCGGGGTCTCGCCGACCTCCCCCCGCGCCAGCGGCTGAGCGAAGATCGAGCCCATGCTTGCCCGCACCGCCTTCGGCGAGAAGGGGTCGGCGCAGCCGGGGCCGAGCACAACCGTGCCTTCGAGCAGAGCGTGGACGGTGCGGACGATCGTGCCGACGTTGCCGGGATCGCCCACCCCATGCAGGTAGACACAGGGCGAGCCGCCTGGCTCGGCCCAGCGCTGGGGCCAGACGGCGATCGCGCGCGTGCCCGAGCCGAGGGTCGAGACTCCTGCCAGCAGCTCGGCATCGACCTCCTCGCCACCGAGGCCGCTGCCGGCTGCGGTCAGAAGAAAGCGCGGCTCGGCGCCGGCCGCGAACCCGGCCTCGACCAGGTCCTCGCCCTCGCTGACAAAGGCGCCCTCGCGCTCGCGCTGCTTGCGCTCGCGCAGCTTGCGGACCAGCTTCAGCTTCTCGTTTTGCGGGCTTTCGATCATCGGTGTGCTGTTCTGTTTGGGTTTTTCTTCTCCTGGAACGAAAAAGCGGGCCGTGAAGACGGCCCGCCCGGGAAAGTGGAGTGCTTGGCTGCGGCTAGGCGGCCGCACCCTCCCGGGCTAGCTCCACAAATCGGCGGAAGGCCTCGCGGTCGGAGACCGCGATCTCGGCGAGCATCTTGCGGTTGACCTCGACCCCGGCCCCGTTGAGGCCGTGGATCAGTTCGGAGTAGCTCATGCCCTCCAGCCGCGCGGCGGCGTTGATGCGGGTGATCCAGAGCCGGCGGAACTCGCGCTTGCGATTGCGCCGGTCGCGGTAGGCGTACATCCCCGAGCGCTGCACCTGCTCTTTGGCGAAACGGTAAGAGGAGTGCTTGCGGCCGAAATAGCCTTTCGCTTCTTTGAGGACTTTGCGCCGCTTCTTGCGCGCGTGGACCGACCGCTTGACCCGGCTCACTTTCCGCCTCCAAGCAGCTTGCGCACCGTCTTCGTGTCAGACGGTGCGATCTCGACCGGCCGCGCCATCCGCCGCTTGCGCTTAGGCGACTTCTTCTCGAGGATGTGGCTCGAGTAGGCGCGACGCCCGCGCAGCTTGCCAGTCGCCGTCTTGCGGAACCGCTTCTTGGCGCCGGAGTGTGTCTTCATCTTGGGCATCGGGTCCGCTATTGAAGCAGACGGGCGCGACTCGGCGCTCGCTCTCTTGCAGGTGGAAGGCGAGCCGCAGGGTACTGTGGCGCCCGATGCGCATCGTTTACGTCGTCGGAACCCGCCCCAACTTCGTCAAGACGGCGCCGGTGATCGGCGGCCTGCGGGCGCGGCTGCCCGAGGGCCGGCACGCGATCGTCCACACCGGCCAGCACTACGACCGGTTGATGTCGGAGGTCTTCCTCGAGGAGCTGGGAGTGCCGGCACCCGACCACATGCTCGAGGTCGGCTCGGGCAGCCATGCGCAGCAGACGGCGCGTGTGATGGAACGGCTGGAGCCGGTGCTGGAGGACGAGCGACCGGACCTGGTGATCGTCCCCGGCGACGTCAACTCGACCGCGGCGGCGGCGCTGACGGCGGCGAAGATGGGGATCCCGGTCGCCCACATCGAGTCGGGCCTGCGCAGCTTCGACCGCACGATGCCGGAGGAGCTGAACCGCATCGTCACCGACCAGCTCTCCGACCAGCTCTACATCCACAGCCCGGAGGCCAACGACAACCTGCACGCCGAGGGGATCCCAGCCGAGCGGATCCACCTCGTCGGCAACACGATGATCGACACGCTGGTCGCGCTGGAAGCACGCTTCCGCAGCACCGGCACAGCGGCGCGCTTCGAGGTCGATCCCGGCTCCTACGTGCTCGTCACCCTGCACCGCCCAGCCCTGGTCGACGGCCCGCTGCTGACAGAGACGATCGAGCGCCTCGCCGCGCTGGCGCAGGAGATGCCAGTCGTCTTCCCGGTCCACCCACGCACCCGCTCGATGATGGAGGCGATCAACTCCGAGCACCCGGGCCTACAGCTGTGCGACCCCCTCGGCTACATCGACTTCCTCTCCCTCCTAGCCGACGCCGGCGCAGTCCTAACCGACTCCGGCGGCATCCAGGAGGAGACGACCTACCTGGGCATCCCCTGCTTCACCCTACGAGCCAACACCGAGCGCCCAATAACGATCACTGCGGGCACCAACGTGTTGCTGGGCCTAGATCCCGCCGCCATCACCCAGATCCCACAAGCTCTAGCCCAGCGCCCCGCAAAGAGGCCCGACCCACCACCCCTGTGGGACGGCCACGCGTCTGAGCGCATTGCCGAAATCGTTACGAGCTGAGGCCTATCCGGTAGGGGTGGAACGTCTTGTACTTTTTCGGCGTCCACCCTGAGGCGCCAGCAAATCCGTCTCCATCGAAAAAGTTAAGTGGAACCCCTGCCGGATAGGCCTCAGGCAGCCGCAACGTCATCGCCGGATTTCTCATCCTCCGGCGGTTTAGCCTCATCCTCAGCGTCGACCTTCGCCGCCTCTTTCCCAGGCGCCAGCAACATGCTCATGTTGCGCCCTTCCTGCAGCGGCTGCGACTCGATCACGGCGAGCCCGTCGAGATCCTCATAAAGCTTCTGCAGCAGCGCCCGTCCCCGCTCCGGATGCGCCTGCTCGCGGCCGCGGAACATGATCGTGATCTTGACCTTGTCCTGGTGGCGCAGGAAGCGCTCGACATGGCCCTTCTTGGTCTCGTAGTCGTGCTGGGCGATCTTCGGCCGCAGCTTGATCTCGCGGATGTTGACCTGCTGCTGGTGCTTGCGCGCCTGCTTTTGCTTCTGCTCCTGCTCGTACTTGTACTTCGAGTAGTCGAGCAGGCGGGTGACCGGCGGTTTCGAGCCGGGCGCCACCTCGACCAGGTCGAGGTCGGCATCCTGGGCGCGTTTGAGTGCCTCGTTGATGTCGACGATCCCGAGCTGCTCACCCTCGGCGCCGATCAGCCGCACTTTCGGGACGCGGATCCGCTCGTTGATCCGGGTCGTGTCGCGCTCTGGTGGGCGCCGGTCGAACCTACGCGGGACCGGCACTATCTAAGCGAGGTGTGGAACATCAAGCGGACGAGAGGTAGGCGGGCAGGCACGGGACGCTCAGCGGCGCGGGGTGTTTGAGGTGCCTGCGATCAAGTCTCCGGAGTATAGACAGAGGATGCGAAGTGGCAAGCCCTGGCTCAGGAAGGCGCGCTCTCGCCGTTGACGCGGGCAGCGAAGTCGGCAGCCGGCATCGCGCCGAGCTCACCGTCTTCGTGGGAGCGGACGGCGACCGCCCCGGCCTCCTGCTCGCGGTCGCCGACGACCAGCATGTAGGGGTAGCGGCCGAGCTCGGCGTCGCGGATCTTCCTGCCGACCGACTCGGAGCGATCGTCGGTCTCGACCCTTACGCCGGCTTCGCGCAGATCGGTCGCGACCCGGCTCGCGTACTCGTTGTGGCGGTCGGAGACGGGCAGGACGATCGCCTGCACCGGCGCCAGCCAGACCGGAAAGCGGCCAGCGTAGTGCTCGATCAGGATGCCGGCAAAGCGCTCCATCGAGCCGAGCAGGGCGCGGTGGATCATCACCGGACGGTGCGCCCCGTCATCGGCGCCGACGTAGGTCAAGTCGAAGCGCTCCGGCATCTGGAAGTCGAGTTGGCAGGTCCCGCACTGCCAGGAGCGGCCGAGGGCGTCGGTGACGTGGAAGTCGATCTTCGGCCCGTAGAAAGCACCGTCGCCGGGGTTGAGCTCGTACTCGCGGCCCTGACGCTCGAGCGCCTCGGTCAGCGCCGCCTCGGCCTTGGCCCACTGCTCCTCGGAGCCCATCGACTTCTGCGGCCGGGTCGAGAGCTCGACCCGCACGTCCTCGAAGCCGAAGCGCGCGTAGAGCTCGTCGATCGCGGCGCAGATGTCGGCCACCTCGTCGGCAATCTGCTCCTCGGTGCAGTAGACGTGGGCGTCGTCCTGGGTGAAGGCGCGCACCCGCAGCAGGCCGTGCAGGACGCCCTCGCGCTCGTTGCGCGAGACCCGGCCGAACTCGGCCAGCCGCAGCGGCAGCTCGCGGTAGGAGTGGCGCTCGGAGTCGAAGACGAGGCAGGCGCCGGGACAGTTCATCGGCCGCAGCGCCAGGCGCTTCTCGTCGGACTGCATGAAGTACATGTCGTCCCGGTAGTTCTCCCAGTGGCCGGAGCGGTGCCAGAGCTCCTCGTCGAGCACCTGCGGGGTGGCGATCTCCCTGTAGCCGCGCTTGCGCAGCTGCGCCTGCACCTCGTCCTCGATCAGGTGCAGCAGCGTCGTCCCGTTGGGCAGCCAGAACGGCATCCCCGGCGCCTCCCCGCGCAGCATGAAGATGCCGAGCTGGGGGCCGAGGCGGCGGTGGTCGCGCTTCTTCGCCTGCTCGATCAGCTCGAGGTGCTTGCCCAGGTCCTTCTTGGAGAAGAAGGCGGTGCCGTAGATCCGGGTCAGCATCTGGCGCTTCTCGTCGCCGCGCCAGTAGGCGCCGGCGAGCGAGCTCAGCTTGATCGCCTTGATCCGCCCGGTGGACGGGCCGTGCGGGCCGCGGCAGAGGTCCTCGAAGGGCCCATTGCGGTAGAGCGAGACGGTCTCGACCCCTTCCTTCGCAATCAGGTCGTCGATCAACTCGACCTTGTAGTCCTCGCCCTGGGCCTTGAAAATCTCGCGCGCCTCGGCGATCGGGACGTCGCGGCGCTCGAAGGCCTCGTCGGCCTCGATGTGGGCGCGCATCGCCGTCTCGATCTTCTCCAGGTCGGCGTCGGTGACCTTGACCTCTTCGGGGAAGTCGAAGTCGTAGTAGAAGCCGTTCTCGATCGCCGGCCCGATCGTCACCTTGGTCCCGGGATAGAGCTCCTGCACCGCCTCGGCCATCACGTGGGCGGCGTCGTGGCGGATCAGGTCGAGCGCCTCGGGATCGCGATCGGTGAGGATCGCGATCTCGGCGCCGTCGGGAAGCGCGGCGGAGAGGTCGCGCAGCTCGCCGTCGACGCGGATCGCCAGCGCCGCCTTCGCCAGCCCGGGCCCGATCTCCGCGGCGGCGTCGGCGCCTGAAGCGCCGTCGGCGAGCTCCAACGGCGTCCCGTCGGGCAGGGTCACGGTGATCTTTTGAGTCGCCGCCTCGATCCGGCCATGCTACCCGCGCCCCACCCGAGGCTGACTTCGTCTTTTTGCGGCCTATTGGACTACTAAAGGCGAAGTCAGCGATATCGCTGATTAGCGAGGCGCGCCCTGGCGGGCCTGGCGGACCGCTATGAGCGGGCAGGGGCTCTGGCCCTGGACCGGTGCGGTTCGTTCCCAGAGGACATAGGGCTGGGCAACGCGCTTTACGCGTAGACCCGGAAAGGGAGGCCGGCCGGTCGCGGATTCCGCGACTACGAAGCGGACCCCCGGAGGCGGTTGATTCCCGGCTTTGTCGCTTGCATCGATGCAGACGCGGCCGCCTCGCATCTCCCAAGTGATGTACGGCACGCCGTGTTCGTCTTCGAGCAGTTGGGGCGAGGCGAGCACGAGCGTCGGACCTTCGCCGACGTCGGCGCGCAGGCTGGTCAGGGCAGGTGAGTAGAACCGTGGGCCGACCGGTGCGTTTGCAAGCGCCAGCAGCGAACAGCCCGCCGCCGCGAGCAGGTACAGCCAGGCGACCGGGCGGCGCAGGAGGGGAAGGACGATGACGAGGGCGGCAAGTGGCGCCCCGATCTCGATCGCCTTGGCCGCGGTATAGGGCGTGCCGCCGATGCGGGCCGCCGCGTAGGCGAGCGTCGCGGCGGCGAGGCCGGCGATCAGAGCGGTCTCGCGGCGGCGCCAGCAGAGCACCAGTCCGTAGAGGAGCAGGATCGAGGCGTAGGCGGCGCCGAGGAAGTAGCCCAGGGCGGGAACCGCGCCATCTCCCGGGCTGAGGCGGAAGTCGCCTGAGGGCCAGATGCCGAGGGCCTCGAAGGGTGAGATCTGGCCGAAGAGGTTGCCGAGGCCGGGGCCGTTGGGGTCGAAGGTCTCGAAAGCGTGGAAGTCGATCATCCGGCCGATCTCGGGGGCGATCAGGACCAGGAAGAGGAGGGACGCCCAAAGGACGGAACGCCCGGCGGCGGGGCCCGTCCCAGCTGCGGGGGGGCCTGCGGGCGGGGGCTTCGCCTCCGTTCTCGGCCCCCCCGCATCTGCGCCACCCGCAGACAGACGGAGGATTCTCACGGCGTACTCCATGAAAGCCCAGATTGCTGCTGCGCCGATCAGCCAGATCAGGCCTGGGAAGCTGTACGTGTAGACGGAGCCCACTGCTAGAAGAGCTGCTGGGACGAAGCGGAGGGGGAGCTTGCGCCAGGCGGGATTTTGCGATGCCTCTCTCAATGCCAGGATGAAGGCGAGGAAGAAGAGGGCTTGCATCGTCTCCTTGAAGGAGCCCTGGGCGAAGTAGGAGACGACCATGTAGGTGAGGCCCACTACTAGGGACGCGGGGATACGCAGATATGCGGGCTGGTCGTGGAAGGCCGTCAGGGCAGTCAGTGACGCGAGGATGGCGACGGCGACCGTCAGGCCGGTGAAGCCCTGGACTATGCAGATGCCGAGGCCCTTGGTCAGGGTTACGGCTATCGCGTGGGGGCCGAGCGGGTAGCCCTGGTGCAGGAGCTGGGACCCTTGGCCGTGGGCGAGGCGGTCCGCCGCCAGTAGGTGCTGCGACATGTCCGGGTTGAAGCTGGTGCCGAGGATGCCGAAGTGGCCTTCGGCGGCGAAGGGCAGTGCGGTCGCGGCGAGGGCCAGGAGGGCGACGGGCCACCCCGCGCGCAGGGCTCCTTCCCCTCCTTCCAGCCGCCTCCAGAGATAGAGAACCGAGACGGCAAAGAGCAGCAGGACAACGATCGCCGAGATCGTGCCGTGACCCGGGAGCCGCACCGTCCCCCAGCAGACCGCGCAGAGCAGCGCCAGGCCAACGGCCGGCGCGAGCCACGACCATTGCCGCATGCCGCAGAGGGCGATCGACGCCTGGCCGATCGCCAGCGAGGCGAGGCAAACGACCAGCGCGGCTGCATAGGTCCCGACCACGAAGCCGCGAGCCTAGACTGCGGACATGGCGCATGTACCGCCAGCCCGTCATCTGCTGCGCGCCAGGGACCTCGCCGACGCTCGCTACTTCGAGCCGCTGAGCGTCGACGACCTCGCCGCTGCCGCCGGTCTCTCCCGCGCGCACTTCAGTCGCGAGTTCCGCCGCGCCTTCGGCGAGTCGCCGCACGCTTATCTGCTGACGCGCCGCCTCGAGCGTGCAGCAACGCTGCTGCGCACGACCGACCGCTCGGTTGCCGACATCTGCCTCTCGGTCGGACTACAGAGCATCGGTTCCTTCACGACGAGCTTCACCCGCACCTTCGGGCGCTCGCCGACGGCCTACCGCGCCGAGCACCCACCAGCCGCCCGTAGCGCCCTGGTCCCCGGCTGCGTCGTCCGCGCCTACGCCCGCCCACAACACCGCACGTTTCGAGAAGACAGCGCGCGGGTCCCGGCCTAGCATCGTCGTCGACCTTTCCGTTCGACCAAGGAGACACGACCATGATCAGGATCGCCAACGCCCAGCTCTGGGTCCACGACCAGGAGGAGGCGCTCGCCTTCTACACCGAGAAGGTCGGCATGGAGGTTCGCGCCGACGTCACCCTGCCCGAGATGGGCGACTTCCGCTGGCTGACCGTGGGCCCGCCCGGCCAGGAGGACGTCTCGATCGTGCTGATGGCGATCCCCGACGCGCCGGTGATGGACGAGGAGACCGGGAGCCAGGTGCGCGAGTTGATGGCCAAGGGCTTCGCCGGGACCGTCTTCCTCACGACCGACGATTGCCAGGCCTCCTACGAAGAGCTGAAGGGCCGGGGCGTGGAGTTCACCGAAGCCCCTGAGGAGCGCCCCTACGGGATCGACTCCGGCTTCCGCGACCCTTCCGGCAACAACATCCGCCTCGCCGAGGTGCGAATGGCCGGGGTCTGACCGCGGGATCCCAAGCTCCGCGGGCCGGGTCGATGGGCGCTACTGGGCTCGAACCAGTGACCTCCAGCTTGTCGAGCTGGCGCTCTCCCAACTGAGCTAAGCGCCCGGGAACTTGAATCTAGCGGAGAACCCGCGAGAGGCCCGCGGCGAACCCGGACGGAGGGCCTCAAGTCCTGTGTTGCAAGGGCCGATGCATTGAGTGCAACTTTTCAACTAACCCGGTGTTTCTTGATGCAGCGACCGATTAAGGCTTGAGGACTGACGAGCCAGGGAAACAGAGTCTCGCTGGTGGCACGTCCTTCGGAAACAAGGGGCCCCGTAAGGGGCCCTTTTCCGTTCCTTGGCCGAATATCGGAAATCGGCGCGGAAGAGCAGGCGCCCTCGGCCCGTTTCTTTGCCGTGAGCGTGGTGAGCGAGCAGAAACCGCTTTTGGTCGGGTTCCGGCCCTCGCCGGCTGCAGAGCCGCAGCCGAGCGTTGCCGATGAGACCGCCACACGCGAGAAGCGGCGGGGGTTTCACCTTCCCTCGCTTTTGAGCAGGCCCGCGCTGGCGCCGGCATTCGACCGGGCCGCCCGCGAAGAGCGGGCCGAGGAGAAGGAGCGCGAGCGGCGCCTGGCCGCGGTAGAGGCCGCCGAGCAGGAGTTCTTCCTCACCCCCGCTGGACGCGCACGCCTCGCCTACAAGCGCGGCCATCGCCTCTTCCAGTACGAACTCGAGATCAACCAGCTGTCGCCAACGGTAATTCCCGGACCCGCCGGCGGTCCGGCCATGGTCACCACCGACCCCGTCGACATCCTCAACTCGGTGACGGTCGAGGGTTGGAAGCTGGTCACCGGCAAGTTCTTCCACTCCGAGATGCGCAACGGGGCGGTCGGCTGCTACCTCTTCAAGCGCTCACAGAAACGGCGCTTGTCGATGAACAATCCTTGGCAGGATCCGCGCGTCGTCAGCTGAGATTCACTCGCTCGAGCGCTCAGGAGTGGTTGGTGGGCGCGTGCCAGCGATGCGGTGCGAGCAGAGCCTCGGCCCCCTTTGGCCCCCAGGAACCGGGCTCGTAGATCTCGACCGGCGGCGGTTCACGCACGATCGGATCGGCGACTTCCCAGAGGCGCTCGATTGCTTCGGACGTGGTGAAGAGAGTGCGGTCTCCGATCATCACGTCGTGGATCAGCCGCTCGTACGCGTCGAGCGCGTGGACTGGCCCGCCGAAGCTGTCGGCGTAATCGAAGCGCATGTGGGCCTCGCCCAGTTGCATCCTCGGACCGGGCACCTTGGCCAGGAAAGAAGCCGTGATGCTGCCCGGATCGCCCAACTCAAAGGTGAGATGGTCGTGACCGAATTGCTCGGCGACCTGGCTGCAATCGACCGGGAACATTCGCCGCGGCGGCTCGGAGAAGGCGATCGTCAACAGGTGGTGGTCCTCGGCCAAGCGCTTGCCGGAACGCAGGAAGAAGGGAATCCCCTCCCAACGCCAGTTGTCGACGTAGGCGCGCAGGGCGACGAAGGTCTCGGTGTCGGAGTCCGGTGCGATGCCCTCCTCCGCGCGGTAACCGGCGTACTGGCCGCGAATCACGTCCTGAGCAGACAGCGGCAGCATCGAGTCGAAGACCTTTCCCCGCTCGGTCATCAGCGCCTTCGGACTGAGCGAGGTCGGCGGCTCCATCGCGACGAAGCTGAGCACCTGGAAGAGGTGGGTGACGATCATGTCGCGGAAGGCGCCGGTTTCGTCATAGAAGCTCCCGCGCATGCCGATCGAGAGCGTCTCGGGAACGTCGATCTGGATGTGGTCGATGTGATTTCGATTCCAGACCGGCTCGAACATGCCGTTGGCGAAGCGCAGTGCGAGCAGGTTCTGCACCGCCTCGCGGCCGATGTAGTGGTCGATGCGGAAGACCTGCTCCTCGTCAAAGACCGAGTGGACCAGCGCGTCGAGCTCGCGGGCGGACGCGAGGTCGCGACCGAAAGGCTTCTCCATAATCACCCGGGCGCCCTTGCCAAGCCCCCGCCCACCGAGCCCCTCGACCACCCCCGCGTAAGCGGCCGGTGGCAGGGAGAGGTAGTGCAGGAGCTGCGCATCGTCGGCAAGCTCCTCCCTGGCCCGAGCCACGGCCTCGCTCAGCTCGCCGAAGCCGTCGCCCAACGCGGCGAAGCGCAGGCTCTCGACGAAGCGGTCCAGCGACTCCCCCGGCTCGGGGCGCCGTCCGGAGCCGCAGACGGACTCGCGCGCAAGCGGGACGAACTCCTCCTCGCTGAGGCCGCTGCGCGAGGCACCGATCAGGACAAAGCTCTCCGGCATCAGCCCTGCCTCGAAGAGATGGAAGATCCCCGGCAACAGCTTGCGTTTGGCAAGGTCTCCCGTCGCGCCGAAGAGCACGATCACCTGATCGCGCGGAATCGTCGGCGACGCCGCCACGCCCGGAGCCTCTGCGACGTTGACCGCCATCGCACCAGCCTTGCAGAACCGGTACCCCGGCTCAGCCCAGCTCGGCCAGGCGACAGGCGAGGAAGCGACGGTCGGGCTCGGAGTGAGCCAGCCCCAATGCCCGCTCGTAGGCGGCGCGCGCCTCGGCGGTGCGGTTGAGGCGGCGCAGGAGGTCTGCCCGGGTCGAGTGGAGATAGGGGTAGGAATCGAGGTCCAAGCCCTCGGTCGCCTTCAGGCCGGCCTCCGGGCCCTCGGTTTCGGCCACCGCCACCGCCCTGTTCAGGGCGACGACCGGCGAGTCCGTGAGGCGGGACAGCTCGTCGTAAAGGGCGGCGATCTGCGGCCAGTCGCGCGGCTCATCGGCGTGCAGGGATGCGATTGCCGCCTGCACGACGTAGGGACCGCGGCCGCGCAGGGCGAGGGCCCGATCCAGGGCGACCCGGCCCGCGGCGATCTGCTCCGCGTCCCAGAGCGAGCGGTCCTGATCGGCCAGCAGCACCAGGTTGCCATCGCGAAAGCGCGCCTCGCGCCGCGCCTCCAAGAGGAGCATCATTGCCAGCAGGCCGTGGACCTCCGGCTCGTCGGGCATCAGCTCGCTCAGCGCCCGGCCAAGCCGCAGCGCCTCGGCCGCGAGCTCTCCACGACCGCCGTAGCCCTCGTTGAAGATCAGGTAGACAACCGCGAGCACCGCGGCGGTGCGCTCGGGCAGGAGATGGCCGGGCGGAACCCGGAATGGGATGCCCGCGTCCCTGATCTTCTTCTTGGCGCGGACGAGGCGCTTCGCCATCGTCTCGCGGGGAACAACGAAGGCCCGCGCGATCTCATCCGTTCCGAGGCCGCCGAGCGTGCGTAGGGTGAGCGCGACCTGGGCCTCGGTCGAGAGCGCCGGATGGCAGCAGGTGAAGATCAGCTCTAGCCGCTCGTCGGGGAAAGTCGTCTCTTCGAGCTCATCCTCCACGGCCCCTGGGACCTCCAGCAGCTTCGTCTTCTCGGCGAGCGTCCGCTCGCGGCGGATGCGGTCGATCGCGCGGTTACGGGCGGTGGCGATCAGCCAGGCCGACGGGTTGTCCGGCGTGCCCTCGCGCGGCCAGCGCTCGGCCGCGATCGCGAATGCCTCCTGCGTGGCCTCCTCGGCGAGGTCGAAGTCACCGAGGAGGCCGATCAGGGTGGCGAGGACCCGGCCCCACTGCTCGCGAAAGACCCGCTCGTTCAGCTTTCCCCCAGCGGGCGCACCTCGATCGCCCCGCCCATGCTCGCGGCCGGGATCTTCGCCGCCAGCTCGATCGCGGCGTCGAGATCGTCGGCCTCGAAGAAGAGGTAGCCCCCGAGCGCCTCCTTGGTCTCGACGAAGGGGCCGTCAGTGGTCAAGGTCTGGCCATCCTGCACCCGCACGGTGGTCGCGGTCTCGGGTGGTTGCATACGAACCCCCGACTCGACACCGGGCGTTTCGTTGATCTGTTGGTAGGCGCCGTAGACGGCACCCTGCTCCTCGGCCGAAAGACCGTCCCACGCCTCGGTCCCCGGCGTCGGGGTCGTGCCCTGGTGAATCAGCAGCATGTACTTCATCGTTCCTCCTCGGGAGAGTGTCTTTGCTCCTAAGACGAACGGGAAAGCTCCAAATGGACAGGGCCTAGGAATTTCGCCTTTACGGGCAAGGCGCCCACCGGAATCGAACCAGTGTAAACGGCTTTGCAGGCTCGTTTATGGGCGTTGGATTCCGCTCAGTGCGACCTTAGCGAGCCGTGCCACCGTCTGCCAGGTCAGGTCAGCAGGGCGGCGTCCAAGTCGTCTGGCGCGCGCGAGCGCTGTGGATCGGTGCAGAGCAGCAAACTGCGCCGGAGGATCTCTTGGGTTTCGGCGGTCAGCTCGCCCGGCTTGAGTTTTTTTGCGCTTTTGGAAACCGTCAAATCCCTCCCGTGAGCGACCAGCGATCGCAGGTTGTAGGAATCTCTCAAAGTTTTTCGCAGTCGCAGCCGTTCAGCACGGGTACTGCCGACAAAGCGGGCAATCCGCATCGCCGCGCGATAAGAAAGCTCGCCAGGCTCTTCCGGCAAGAAAAGCGCCTCGAAGGCAACCCAACAGTCGATTATTCGGTCCTCGATCTCTTCTCGTTCGAAGGCAAACGAGAACCTGCGGTAGGCGAAGTTGAATACCGCGTCGGCTCTCGCTGCTTCACATCTCACGAGCAGTTCGGGGAGCTTGCACGCAATTGCCTTGCCGATAACTAGCTTCTTCGTCTGAGTCACCTTGCCAAGGCGCCTATGGAGCGAGTTCTGGGCAAGCACGGAGGCGAATGGACCAGCCTCAGGATCGGGACGGGACCAAGTCAGCAGAATGCTGACGCTGGAATTCGCCACCAACCTCAGCGCTTGCTCCACGTCGGCGCCAAGACTCTGCCCCTCGATCCCCATAACCGGCTGTTCGATTTCAAGCAGGCACTCGAAGCGGAGATCGGCAACGCTCACCGAGTGTGGATTCCAAGCGTTCCAAAGGTCCTCCTGATCCTGCGACGTCGCGGCCCGGATACGAGCGGTCTCAGTCAGGTCAACGACTTTGAGACCGCGTGCCATGCGACAGTTCAGCAGGGGGATCCAGCGAACTTCGGAATAGCTTTCTAAGGCAAGAAATCGCTCTAGCTCATCAAGGGTTTGCTCGAACTCCGACGCCTTCCAAGCGAGTTCATCCGCCCGCTCGAAGTACGTGCGGGCGAAGACAAAGAAAAGGTCCTGGGGAGCCCGGGACAGGTGCTCCAGATCGCTCCCCTTCAGAGCCTTCCGCAGCTCCCTCACAGCCCCCCGGGACGACTCAAGCTGCAGATAGGCGGGCGTTATGCTGGTGAGAACCGCCGTCCAGTTCGGAACAAACTCCGACTCGATCAGTAGCGAATCCGGTCCTTTTTTGGCAACACGACCGACCTCCGCCTTCGGAGCGCTTGTCCCAGCGCCCACCTCGGATATCTCTGTGATGGCGGCGGCGAGGGAACTCGCCAAATCGGAGATTGCCGACACGAACCCGTCGGGCTTAGGCGCGCGAGGACGCCCGGCTGTCCGCGCTGCCGATCTGCCAGCGAACACCTGGCCCGAACTCCAAGACCACACCGCCGGGGGTGATCAGCTCCCAGTTGGGTGGATCGTCTTCGGCCTCACGGGCGGCCGGCTTCACATCAAGCAGTGAGCCATCGGAAAGCTTGCAGCGAAGCTCGCCGGTCTCCCCGTCGATGTCGGCATCGTCAACCGAGCGCCCAACCAGCGCCGCCGGATCGGTCGGGGACCACTCCGCATCCTGCGTCGCGAGACGCCAGAGTTCGCCCGCCGAGTCCCTAACCTCGACATGGAGAGCCTCCGGGTAGGCGATCCGAGCGTCAACGATCTGCCCACGCATGGAGCGCAGGACGTTGAGAGGCGATGCGTCAAGTGCGACTGCGGTTGCCATTAGCCCTTCCATTGTCGCAGCCAGGCCAGCAGTTCTCCATAGCTCAGGTTCGCCTGCACGCTCCCAGCCTGCTTCTCCGCGTGAAGCGCCTCGCTCGCTTCGTACCGCTCCTGGATGGTCAACCCCGCCTCCTTGCAGGCTTGCCGGAATTGCTTGATGTCCCGCTTGTGGCCCACGCTCGGCGGCGAGTCTATGCGGGCAACCCGAGCCCCTATGCCAGGCCGAAGGCGCCCACCGGAATCGAACCGGTGTAAACGGCTTTGCAGGCCGCTGCGTAACCACTCCGCCAGGGCGCCGGGGCGATGAAGGGTAGCGGCGTCGGGCGGCTAGGCGGCGCGCTGCTCGGGGCCGGCGTCATCGTCGATGTCGAGGACGACGTTGTCGTCCGCCGTGCGGCGGACGTGGAACTCGAGCGGGGAGCGTTGCTCCAGCTCGTGGAGGAGATCGGTCGGCTCGCTGAGGCGCATCGAGAGCGTCGCCCGGCCCTCGGAGAAGCGCTCGACCGAGATCTCGGAAGTGGCGCCGATCTGGCCCGCCGCGTCCTCGAAGCCGACCAACTGGGAGAAGTCGTCGAGCGGGCCGATCTCGACTTTGACCAGGCCCTCGAAGACGTCTCGTGCGGTGGGCTCGGCATGGCCGTTACCGTTCGCGCTCGGGGCAGCAGGCGCCGGCGCGCTCGTCCCGGCCTGCGCCTCGCTCAACTCCTGTGCCCGGCGGCCGACCTCGACCGCCTCGCGCAGTGCCTTCATCCGGATCCGCGTCGCCTGACCGCGAGCCTGAGCCTGAATCTCCTCAAGCCGAGCCGAGACCGCCTCCAGCGAGGCGACGTTGCGATCGTGTCGCTCATTGGCCTCCTCTAGGCGCTCGAGCAGACCGCGGATCTCTCGCTCGCGATCGATTACCATCGCCGAGAGCGAGCCGAGCTCCTGCTCGGCCTTCGCGACTGTCTCCTCGGACTCGAGGCAGCGCGCAAGCGCCTCCTGCGCGTCGCGCTCCAGGGCCCAGGTCCGTGCGTCCTTGGATGCGAGCGCCGCATCCACTTCGGTGCGCCTGTAGCCGAGGAACGACCGCTTGAAGCTAGCCATGCGCGGCACCGTAGAGGTGCCCTCGGACGCCATCTTGTGACGTCTGAAACTCCAGCTTTGGCGCCTCGCGCCAGAGGTCCTCGAGCTGGTAGCGCTGGCGTGCCTCCGCCGTGAAGACGTGAAGGACGCAGTCGAGGTAGTCGAGGACGATCCAGCCCGCCGCCTCGGCTGCCTCTGAGCCGGCCGGCAGCAACCGCTGCTCCTGCTTCAACCGCAGCTTCACCTCGTCAGCGATCGCCCGCGCCTGGCGCTCGTTGCGCGCCGTGCAGATCGCCAGGAAGTCGGTGTAGGAGACGAGCCCACGCATGTCGAGGACGACGATCTCGCTCGCCGCTTTGGAGTCGGCGATCTCGGCCAGGCGCTGGGCGAGCGTCTGCGAGAAGTCGGCGGGACGCTCGGCGCTCATGCGTAGATCCCCTTCTCTTCGATGAAGCGGGCCACTGGCTCGGGCACGAGGTAACGCAGCGGCCGGCCCGCGGCGGCCCGCTCGCGCACGGCCGAGGAGGAGACGCCGAACTGGGGCATCTCCAGCATCGTCGCCCGGCCCGCGGCGCCGAGGCTGCGCAGCACGGCGGCGACGTCGGCCTCCGAGATGCCGGCCCGGCGGGCGACGGCAAGGCGCGCCAACTCGGTCACCCGCTGAGGCTCGCGCCAGCTCTCCAGACCCACGGCAGCGTCCGCGCCCATCACGAACACCAGCTCCCTGTCGCCCCGGTCTCTTGCAAGCAGCTCCAAGGTCTCATACGTGTAGGACGGCCCCTCGCGCTCGACCTCCAGGGTCGAGACCGAGAAGCGCGAGTCGTCGGCCGCGGCGAGGCGCGTCATCGCCAGTCGCAGCTCGCGGCCCGGGTCGTCGGCGATCCGCTTGTGCGGGGCCTGGCCGGTGGGGACGAGGATCACCTCGTCGAGGCCGAGCTGCCAGAGCGCCTCCTGGGCCAGGGCCAGATGGCCGAGGTGCGGCGGGTTGAAGGCCGAGCCGAGAACCCCGATGCCGCCGGTGGGGTCGCTACTCACGTACCTGGCCGTCGCCGTGGACGACGTACTTGTAGGTCGTCAGCTCGCGCAGGCCGATCGGGCCGCGCGCGTGCAGCTTCTGGGTCGAGTTGCCGATCTCAGCCCCCATGCCGAACTCGAAGCCGTCGGTGAAGCGGGTCGAGGCATTGGTGTAGACGACGGCCGCGTCGACCCCGGCGGTGAAGCGCTGCGAGGCCTCCGAGGACGAGCTGACGATCGCCTCCGAGTGGCCGGTGCCATGCGCGTTGACATGATCGATCGCGTCGTCGAGCGAGTCGACGACGCCGACGGCCAGCTTCAGGTCGAGGTACTCGGTGTCCCAGTCATCGTCGGACGCGGCGCCAACCTCGACGCCCGCGACCAGCTCGCGCACCCGCTCGTCCCCGATCATCTCGACACCGGCCTCGCGAAGATCGGCAAGCGCCGCCGGCAGAAACTCAGCGGCAATCGCCGCGTCGACCAGCAGCGTCTCCGCCGCATTGCAAACACCGGGCCGCTGCGTCTTCGCGTTGACCACGATCCGCCGCGCCATCTCCAGATCGGCGTCCGAGTGCACGTAGACATGGCAGTTGCCGGCAGCGGCATAGATCACCGGCACCGTCGCCACATCCTTCAAAGCCTTCTTCAGCCCCTCCCCACCACGCGGGATCAGTAGATCCACCACCCCGTCCTGCGTCGCCAGCTCCGCCAGGTCGCCATGCCCTTCGCCAACCGGCAGCAGCAGCACGGCGTCTTCGGGCAGCCCAGCCTCAGCCAGCGCCTCACGGGCAACGCCCGCCAAGGCAGCATTCGACCGCTCGGCATAGTGCGACCCCCGCAACACAATCGCGTTGCCGCTCTTGATCGTCAGCGCCGCACAATCGATCGTCACATTCGGCCGTGCCTCGTAGACGACAGCGACGACGCCCAGAGGCACCCTCAGCTTCCGCAAGCTCAGCCCGCTCTCCAGCGATTTGCTTTCGAGCTCCTCGCCGATCGGGTCCTCAAGCGCGGCAACGGCTCGGACGCCGTCCGCTATCCCAGCGATCCGCTCCTCGGTCAGCGTCAGCCGGTCCCGCAGCGCCTGGGTCAACCCCTTGGCACGGTCATCCGCCAGATCAGCCGCATTGGCTTCGAGAATCTCCGCACTACGCTCGCCCAGGAGCCGAGCAGTCGCCTCCAACGCCGCATCCTTGCTGGCCGTCGGGGCACTAGCCAGCTCTCGAGCAACCCGCCGAGAGGCAGCGCAGATCTCCCCAACGTTTCTAGTCGTGACAGCCATGACCGCAAAGGGTAGCTACGAAGGTCGGGAGCCCCTTCCCAAAACACTCAAGAGCGGCTCCTGCCGCTCGTTTTGGGAAGGGGCTCCCGACCTTCAGACCAACACAAACCGATCGCGGTGAATGACCTCATCGGCAGCATGCGGCAACCGCTCGCGCACCTCAGCGCTCTTCAGCCCAATCACTTCCGGCAGCTCCCGCGACGAGTAATCCGCGATCCCCTTGCCGATCACCTCGCCGTCGACAGCGATCTCAACCGCATCGCCCGCGTCGAAGTCCCCGGCGACCTCGACGACACCGACTGGGAGCAGGCTCGAGCCACTCTCGCGAAGTACACGCGCCGCCCCCTCGTCGACGGTCAGCCGGCCCTGCACCGGCTTCGCGTACTTGAGCCAGAGCTTGAAGCTCGGCGCCTTCGAGCTCTGGGCCAGAAACTGGGTGCCAACCGGCTGGCCAGTTGCCGCAGCCATCAGAGTCCCCGGACTCGTTCCGTTGCAGATCGCCGCGGGAATCCCCGCCTCGCTTGCCATCTCGGCTGCCGCCACCTTGCTGCGCATTCCGCCAGAGCCAAATGCCGAGGTTCGATCATCGATACCGAGCCCCTCCAGGTCGGCGACATGGCGAACCTCGGGAACCAGTCTGGCATCAGGGTTGCTCCGGGGGTTCGCCGTATGGAGCCCATCGATATCGGTCAACAAAACCAGCAGCCTCGCATCGAGCAGGATCGCCACCTGAGCGGCTAGGAAGTCGTTGTCGCCAAAGCTGATCTCGTCTGTAGCGGTGGTGTCGTTCTCGTTGATCACCGGGACCACCCCCCACTCGATCAGCCGCCGCAGCGTCTGGCGCGCGTTGAGGTAGTTGGTGCGGGCGGCGATGTCGGCCGCGGTGAGCAGCACCTGGGCGGCGCGGGTGCCATGCTCGGCGAGACGGCTCTCGTAGGCCCGAAAGAGATCGCCCTGGCCGACGGCGGAGGCTGCCTGCAGCTCGTCCATCGCCCGCGGGCGCGCCGCCAGTCCCATCAAGCGCATTCCGCGGGCGATTGCGCCGGAGGTGACCATCACGACCCGCTCGCCGCCGCGCTCCAATGCCGCGACCTGTTCGCAGACCGAGTCGAGCACCTCGGCCCGCAGGTCGCCATCGTCGGCGGCGACGATCGAGGATCCGAGCTTGACGACCAGGGTCATAGCCGCTCCAGTGTATGAGCCACCAGCGGGCGAAAGCTCACGCGAAGAGGGCCGAGTGCCCCCTCCCAAAACACTCAAGAGCGGCTCCCGCCGCTCGTTTTGGGAGGGGGCACTCGGCCCTCACGGATAAAGCTCGAACTCGTGCTCTCCGACCCGGACCTCGTTGCCGGGCTCAAAACCAGCGGCACGCAAGGCGGCTACGACGCCGATCTCGTTCAGGCGCTGCTCGAGATAGGCGAGGGCTTCTTCGTTCTTGATGTCGTGGCGCTCGAAGAGGAGCTCGACGCCACGGCCGGCTACGCGGAAGACTCCGTCGTCCTCGCGCTCGACCGAGTAACCGCCCTCACCGGCCGGCCGGTAGACGCGGTGCTCGACCTCGAATTCGGCCGACGGCTGCGACCCCGTCTCAGGTCTTGCCATGCTCGGCAGCTCCGGCAGGGCGGAGAGGATTCGTTCGCGCAGCTCGTCCAAGCCCTCGCCGGTCGCCGAAGAGGCGGAGAGCACGCCGAGACCGTCGTCAGCAAGTCGTTCCCGCCACTCGGTGAGGGCTGCCTCGACATCCTCGCCGGGAAGCAGGTCGCGCTTCGAGAGCAGGACCAGCTCCGGCAGCCGGTCGAGCCCCGCGCCGTAGGACAAGAGCTCCTCGCGCACCGCCTCGTAGTTCGCCACCGGCTCACCTTCCAGCGGCGCCAGCTCGACCAGGTGGACGAGCATCGCGCAGCGCTCGACATGAGCCAAGAACTCGTGCCCCAGTCCAGCGCCGTCGGCGGCCCCTTCGATCAAGCCGGGAATGTCGGCGACGATCGCCTGCCGGTCCTCGCCTTCGATCGTCCCCAGCACCGGCGAAAGGGTCGTGAAGGGATAGTCGGCCACCTTCGGCGCTGCCCGTGTCAACCGCCCCAGCAAGGAGGACTTCCCCGCATTCGGCAGCCCGATCAAGCCAACGTCGGCAAGCAGCTTCAAGCGCAGCTCGATCCACCCCTCATCGCCACTGGTCCCGTTCTCGGCAAACCGAGGCGCCTGCCGCGTGGAGGTCGCGAACCGCTTGTTCCCATGCCCCCCGCGCCCGCCATGAGCAACCACGGCCCGCTGCCCGACTTCAACCAGATCGACCTGACTCCCATCGACAGCTTCGGCCTGAGTTCCGGCAGGAACGGGGATCTCCCGCTCGTCTCCCCGCCCTCCCTGCCGATTCGACCCTTCCCCATGCTTGCCGCGACCACCCCTGAAGTGCTTGCTCCCCTTCAACGCCCCCAGATCCCGCTTAGAGGCATCACAGACAAGCACCACGTCGCCGCCATGGCCCCCGTCTCCACCGTCAGGGCCACCTCTGGGCACATGAGCCTCCCGGCGAAACGAGATACACCCGTTCCCACCGGCCCCGCCCTCAACCCAGATCTTCGCGCGGTCATACATGAGCTAAGGAGAGTAGTCCGCGTCCTTCAGGGCTTAGGAATCTGAGAAGAGGGCCGAGCGCCCCCTCCCAAAACACTCAAGAGCGGCTCCCGCCGCTCGTTTTGGGAGGGGGCGCTCGGCCCTCCCCCGCCTGGGCGCTAAGAGTCCTGAAGAACGGAAATCGTCCGACCCTTACGGGCCGATTTGAACTCAACGACCCCAGCCCGCTTGGCAAAGATCGTGTGATCCCGCCCAAGCCCGGTCCCGTCCCCAGGCCAGAACCGGGTCCCCCGCTGGCGCACGATGATCTCGCCGCCGGAGACCTTCTGGCCCGCGAAGACCTTGACCCCGAGCATGTTGGGGTTTGATTCTCGTCCGTTGCGGCTTGAGCCGAGTCCCTTCTTATGAGCCATCGTCAGAATCCTTTTTAGCAGCCGGTTTTTTGGCTGGAGCTTTTTTAGCTTTCGCGGCAGGTTTTTTGTCCGCGGCTTTTTTGGCGGGAGCTTTTTTGGCGGTCGGTTTTTTCGCAGCCGGTTTTTTGGCAGCGGGTTTTTTCGCCGCAGCCGGTTTTTTCTCGGCCGCTTTCGTCGCTTTCGGAGCGGCCTCTTTCTTCTCGGCCGGTTCCTCTTTCTTCGGCGCCGCCGCCTTGCGTCCACCGAGGCTGATCTCGGTCACCTCGAGCTTGGTCAGCTCGGAGCGGTGGCCGGCGCGCCGGCGGTAGCCCTTCTTCGGCTTGTATTTGAAGACCTTGATCTTCTCGCCGCGCAGGTGCTCGGTCACGGTCGCCTCGACCTTGACCTTCTCCAGCTCCTTGGCGCCGGCGACGACCTCGCTGTCGCGGAACATCACCGGGCGCAGGGCGACTTTTTCGCCCTCTTTCGCGCTCAGCCGATCGACGAGCAGGGACGTGCCCTTCTCGACCTTGTACTGCTTGCCACCGCTCTCTATGACTGCGTACGTGTTCATTCGTCCTTGCTCTGGGTTGAGCTCGACCGACCCCGACCGCCCCTGCGGCCACGACGGCGACTGCGCGAGGGCGAGGATTCTAGCTGGGAGCCGTTCTCCTCGCCGCCTGCGGCCCCGTTGGTCGCCTCGACCCCCGGCAGCGAGGCCACCGCGGCGGCCCGCTCGACCCGCTCGATCCGCACCAGCTTGCGCTCGCCGACGAAACGACCGCCGCCGGTGACGCTGACGATGTAGGAGTCGACGCGGGCGACCGCATCGTCGGCGTTGTACATGTGCGGCTCGTCGATTTTGACCAGCACCTCCTCGCCGACCTTGAACGGCAGCGCCCGCTCCTCGATCTCCGCCCGGGTGCCGGCCTCGATCAGGTCGAAGGTCTCGATCGGCAGCGCGTCGCCGCCTTCGAAGTGGAACTGCTTGCCGGTCTCGGCCTCGAGCTCGGTCAGACCGCTGTCGGGGTCGATCAGCTCCGCCGCCACCTTCGGATGAACCCGGATCAGCAGCGCCTCGGCGTCTTTGGCGCCGGTAGCGATGTCGGGCAGGCGCCGCATCGCGTCGAGCGCCACCGTCTCGGCCGAGAGCACGACACCCTCGCCCTCGCAGGTCGGGCAGGGCGCGGTGAGGATCTCGCGCACGCCATCGGTGACGTTCTGGCGCGTCATCTCGACCAGGCCGAGCGGCGAGACCTCGACCACGTAGCTCTTCGACTTGTCGGTGTCGAGCGCTTTGCGCAGCGTTTTCAGCACTTTGTCGCGATTGCGGGCCCGCGCCATGTCGATGAAGTCGATGACGATGATGCCGCCGATGTCGCGCAGGCGCAGCTGCCGCACGGCCTCGTCGGCCGCCTCGGTGTTGACCCGCGTGATCGTCTCCTCGAGTCCGCCTTTGCCGCGGCCGGTGAAGCTGCCGCTGTTGACGTCGATCACGGTCAGCGCCTCGGTGTAGTCGATGATCAGGTAGCCACCCGAGGGCAGGTCGACGCGGCGGATCAGGGTCGACTCGATTTCCTTGTCGATCCCCCACTTCTCGAACAACGGCTTGCGGTCCTCGTAGAGCTCGACCCCGCCGACAAGCTCCGGCGCGGTGCGCTGGAAGAAGCTGGTGACGCGTTCGAACTGCTTCGGCGAGTCGATGATCGCTTTCTCGAAGTCGCTGAGGAAGACATCGCGCAGGACCCGGACCGGCAGGTCGGCCTCCTGGAAGACGAGGTCGGGCGCCACGGTCTGCTCGGTGCGCCGTTCGAGCACCTCGTTGAGTTTGTGCAGATAGCCGATCTCGCGCACGAAGTCGGCCTTTTTCGCCCCGTGGGCGGCGGTGCGGACGATCAGACCTCCCCGGCCTTTGTAAGTGCGATCGACCATCTTGCGCAGGCGGTCGCGCTCGGAGTCCGAGAGCCGCCGGCTGACGCCGACGCCGCTGCCCTGCGCTGCGTAGACCAGGTAACGGCCGGCGATCGAGGTGTTCATCGAGAGCCGCGCGCCCTTGGTCTTGAGCGGGTCCTTGACCACCTGGACGACGATCTCCTGGCCGGGTTTGATCAGCTCGTCGATGCGGCGGCCTTTGCCGGTGCCGCGGCCGCGCTTCGGCGCCTGTTCGCCGTTGGGCAGGACGATCTCGTCGACGTGCAGGAAACCGTTGCGCTCGAGGCCGATGTCGACGAAGGCGGCCTCCATGCCGGGCAGGACGTTGTCGACCTTGCCCTTGTAGATGTTGCCGACGATCGAGCGCCGGCCGCGGCGCTCGATGTAGAGCTCCGCTACGTCGCGATTGCCGCCTTTCGTCTTCGACTCGAGGACGGCCACGCGGGTCTCGCCGCGATCGGCGGAGACCAGAATTGTCTTTTTCATTGATTCAGCTCAGTTCAGAGTAGGTACGCACGTCCGGGACCCTTCGAGGGGTCACCAGGCGAACCTGCCTTTCTGGCTGAGCCGCGCTTGCATGTGAATGCTCTGAAGCACGCCGATCGCAAGGAAGGTCGCCAGCACTGACGACCCGCCGTAGCTCAACAGCGGTAGGGGTATCCCGGTGATCGGCATGATCCCGAGGTTCATCCCCACGTTTACGAAGACCTGGAAGAGCAGCATGGCGGCGATGCCACCTGCCACCAGGGTTCCGTAGGAGTTCTTCGAGAGCGTCACAATCCGCAGCGCCCGCCAGATCAGCAGGGCGTATAGGGATAGGACGAAAGCGGCCCCGACGAATCCATAGCGCTCACCGATCACCGCAAAGATGAAGTCGGTGTGCCGCTCAGGGACAAAGTCGAGCCGCGTCTGGGTGGCCCGATCGCCGCGGCCGGTCTTCTCACCGGAACCGATCGCGATCTTGGCCTGGTTTTGTTGGTAGCCCGCGTCGCTGGGGTCCGCGCTGGGGTGCAGGAAAGAGGTGAGTCTCTGTGCCTGGTAACCCTTCAGAACCGGTGTGCCCACTGCGGGCGCCACCACGAGGACCGCCGCTGTCAATGCGGCGAGGGCCGCGCCGATCACCGCGAAGTGCGTCCAACGGACGCCCCCCACGTACATCACGGCGAGGGTAATCGCCCCGAACACCAATGCGGTGCCGAGGTCCGGCTGCAGGAAGACGAGCGCGGCCGGTGCCAGGCCGAGGCAGAGGTAGCGCACCGTGCGCTGCCGCTCCGACCCGCTCCTGGCGCCATCGATGACGAACCCGGCAAGGGCAAGCACTAGCAGGACCTTGCCGAGCTCAGATGGCTGGAAGCTGAAGAAGGGAAGTTCAAAGGAGCGTCTCGAGCCGCGCGCCGCGAAACCGAAAACGAAGACGAGCGAGACGCTGACGCAGAGGAAAGTGTAGATGCCGACCCGCAGCTCGCGGAAGCGCGAGTAGTCGATGCGGGTGAGGAGGTACATGCCGACGATGCCGAGGACAGCGTAGAGACCCTGGCGATCGGCGTAGTAATAGGGATCGCCGGGCACGTCCTGCCGCGTCGCCTGGCTCAGCACAAAGACGCTGAAGGCGGCGAGGGCGGTGCCGGCGAGGGCCAGGGCGCCGTCCATGTAGGGCAGGCCGAGGCGCTCGGCGATGCCGGGATGAACTGCGAACGGCTCAGGGCGGCCCTGGCGGGCACGGGTCGCGTACATCAGCCTTCGCCCCCCGCCGAGCTTTCTTCCTTCGAGAGTCGGTTGGCGAAATACGCTTCGAGAATCTTCTTTGCCGCGGGCGCTGCAGATTCAGCCCCGAAGCCACCTTCCTCCATGGTCACAAAGGTGACGATACGCGGATTCGGATAGGGGGCGAGGACGCCGTACCAGGATTGGTCCAGGTGCGGGGGGCGCTGGGCGGTGCCGGTCTTGCCGGCGACGGGGATTGGAAAGTTGCCGAAGACATCGAACGAGGTGCCGCCGCCGTTCTGCGCGGCGTCGTGCAGCCCTTCCAGAATCGCCGCCCTGTATTCGGGGTCGATGTGGACGTGACGGCGCGGCCCGGGATCGAATTCCTTCAGCACACGGCCGGCCGGGTCGTCGATTTCCTTGCCCACATGCGGGGTGACGACGGTTCCGCCGTTGGCAAGCGTCGCGTAGGCGATCGCCATCTGCAGCGGGTTGGTCTGCAGATCGCCCTGTCCGGTGGCGAGCTGGACGTTGTCGCCGGCCGACCAGGGCCGTTCGGTGCCGCCTTCCTTGTAGAGCTGGTTGCGCCAGTGCTGCGAAGGCAGCAGGGTTTCGTCTTCGACCGGCAGGTCGATGCCGGTCGGCCGGCCGATGCCGAGCGCGTGCGCCCAGTGCTGGAGTTCGCCGGTGTTCCACATGCGGTCTCCGAGCGTGTAGAAGAAAACGTCGGAGGAAACTTCGAGCGCGGAGACAAGGCTGACGGCCCCGTTGGCCGCTTCGCCGGCGTTTTTGAAGATCTGGCCGCCGATTTCCAGCTGGCCGGGGTCGTCGATCACTTCGCCGAGTGTCAGTTTGCCGCTTTCCAGCGCCGCGATCGCGGTTATGGGCTTGAAGGTCGAGCCGGTCGGATAGAGGCCGTTGGTCACCCGGTCGAGCAGCGGCGCGGCTGGATTGTTGTAGGTCTCGTCGACCTGCTTCTGCGTCAACGGCCGCGTGAAGAGCGCGGGTTCATAGGTCGGGAACGAACCGAGGCCGAGGATTTCACCCGTGTGCACGTCCATCGTGATGAAGCCGCCCGGGAGGCCGCGTTCGGCGAGCGCCGCCTCGCCCGCAGCCTGCACTTTTTCGTCGATTGAGAGCTTGAGGCTGTCGCCGGGCGAGGGAGGCTTGGTGACGAGGTGCCCGTTCGGGGTGGGCTCGCCGAAGGCGTCGACCTGGACCCTGGTCAGGCCGGGCTTGCCCCGCAGGAAGCGATCGTAGGTGTCCTCGACCCCGGACTGGCCGATCTTGTCCCCCGGCTGCAGGCCACGATTGCGCGGTTCCTTCAGCTGGTCTTCTTCGATCTCGTTGACGGTGCCGAGGATGTGAGCGGCCAGTGCCCCGTCGGGGTAGGCGCGGACGAAGACGCGCTGCGTCTCGACCCCCGGAAAGCGGTCCTGATTCTCCTGCAGGTAGTAGACGAGGTAGTGGCCGACGTCCTGGCGCAGGGTGACCGGCGCCGCGGGAGCCAGCTTCAGTTCTTCGTGCATGGTCTTGCGCACGTGGCGCAGGGTGCTGTGGGTGAGGGCGGCCAGTTGGGAGAGCTCGGCCCGGCGTTTGGCCGGGCCTTCGGGCAGTTTGCGCGGGTTGACCTGCAACGCCAGGCTGGTCCGGTTGGCGACCAGCACTTTGCCGTTGCGATCGAGGATCTCACCGCGCGGGGCGCTGACCCGGTAGGAGCGGGTGCGGTTGTTCTTCGCTTCGGCCAAATACTTTTCGCCGTCGAGCACCTGCAGCAGCCAGAGGCGGAAGAAGAGGACGGCGAAGAGAACGACGGCGACTCCCCCGAACAGCGCTATCCGCAGCGCCAGCCGATTGGTCATCGCCGGGCCACGCTCGTCGGAACGGAGGTACATCAGGGGCACCCGGCCGCGAGGGAAGGGGCCTGGCCGCCCTCCAGGCGAATTGATGTCGCACGCGCCTGGCGGCGCTTAGCGACGATCTGAGAGCGCGGCTGCGCCGCGCCTAGAAGCACGGTGCAGCGGCCGCTTCGCGACATTCGCCTGGAGGACGGCCAGGCCCCTCTCAACACACCCCGATGACCAAAAGCTTTGAAGCCGAGAGAAGGCCTCCGCTGCGCAGAGGCTTCACAGCCGAGAGAAAGCTTCCATTGCCTAGAAGCTTCAAGCAAAGGTGGCGCCGCGTGCGATTGCTTGAAAGCTTTGAGCGAAGGTATCGACTCGCCGGGCGAGCTTGAAGCTTGGGAGGCGCCCATCACGCCCCCAGCACCGTCGGCTGACGGCGACGCCGCACTTTCGGGTCGTCGACCAAGGCCGGACGCAGGGCGCGACGCATGCCGAGGTAGATCGGCCAGCCGAGGAAGAAGGCGTAGACGCTCTTCAAGAGCAGGTCGCGAATTATCAAGGTGCTGAGCGGGGCGTCAAGCCCGAGCAGCAGCTGGATCAGCCCGAAGCCGAGCTCGGCGAGCATGGTCAGGCCCATGCAGAGAAGGGCCGGGACGAGCGAGCTGTGGATCTCAAAGCGCTCGCGGAAGAGGCCGGCGAGGTAGCCGATCCCGAGCAGGACCAGCGAGCTGATCCCGAGCGCCTCGACCAGCAGGCAATCGAGGAAGAAGCCGATCGAGAAGCCGCTGACGGCGCCGGTCATGCTGCCGCCGAGCAGGCCGAGGCAGACGACCAGCGCCGGCAGGATGTCGGGGCTGACGTGGAAGAGTTCGACCCGCGAGAAAAAGAGAGCTGCAACAGCACTCCGGCCATACAGATCACGGCGATCCGGGCGACGATCTTCGGCGTCAGGATCACCCGCGCGAGCCCCCGGTCAGCACCTGCACCAGGTCGAGGTTTCGCAGGTCGGCATACGGGCGGACTTTCACCTGTTCCTTTGCCTCCTGTTCGACGATCGGGGCTTTGGTCACTTCCCCCAACGGTAGACCCGGCGGAAACAGCGAGGCGAGGCCTTGGGCGCGCCAGCCGGCGGTGACGACAGTGAGGCCGCTGTGGACCCGCTTGGTCGAGTCGATGAAGTCGAGGATCAGGTCTTCAGGGTTGCCGACTTCGGGCTTGACCACGCCCTGCACCCCGGCGGGCAGCACCTTGGCCGAGATCGCGCTTTCATGGTCGGTGAGCAGCATCACCTGTGAAGAACCCGCCTCGACCGAGGCGATGCGGCCGACCACGCCGTCGCCGCTGATCACCGGGTCATCGACGTGAACGCCATCGCTGCTGCCGACGTCGATCCCCACGCTCGAGTGCCAGACGGTCGGCGAGCGCACGGTGACCCGGCCGACCACCTCCTTGTAAGGAGAGGATGCGAGCGCCGGGCCGCGATCGAGTTCGACCAGTTTGCGCAGCTGCTCGTTTTCGTTCAGCGCCTCCTGGCCGGCGACGGCCTGGGTCCGGGCGGTGACCAGCTCGGACTTGAGCCGGCTGTTTTCGCCGCGCGCGTCGAAGGTCTTGTCGAACCAGTCGACCAGGTCGCGGGCGGGCTTCAGCGCTCGGTCGGCGACCGACTGGACCGGGCTGAAGATGGTGCTGACGCCGCGCTGGAGGCCGTTGGAGCCCTGCCCGTAGGTGATCGTCAGCAGCACGAAGGAGCCGACGATCAGTAGGGCGAGCACCGCCCTACGGCGGCGTACTTGCTTTCGATACACAGTGAAGACCTAAGTTTGGGGCTTGAGATGAAGGGGAGCTAAGCAAAGTG
This sequence comes from uncultured Solirubrobacterales bacterium, assembly GCA_963702705.1. GTDB lineage: Bacteria > Actinomycetota > Thermoleophilia > Solirubrobacterales > 70-9 > VRUE01. The sequence continues at coordinate 298,237 of CAVPDR010000006.1, read as the reverse complement.
CCTGGTTCCCGAATTCCGCTTGCTGGCGCGGTGAATGGCCTCGAACTCCTCGAGGGAGATGCCCGAGCCCACCGCCACGCACGTCAGCGGTGACTCTGCCAGCTGACAGGGCATCTGGCACTCATCGCGCAGGCGCTGTGCGAGTCCTTGCAGCAGCGCGCCGCCGCCGGCGAGGGTGATGCCGCGGTCCATGATGTCACCCGCCAGCTCCGGCGGGGTGCGGTCGAGCGTGTCCTTGACCGCCTCGACGATGTGGCCGACCGGTTCCTCCAGCGCTTTGCGGACCTCCTCGGAGCCGAGCGTGATCGTCTTCGGCAGGCCGGAGACGAGGTCGCGGCCGCGGATCTCGGCCCGCACCTCCTCCGCCAGCGGCGAGGCGGAGCCGGCCTCGAGCTTGACCTCCTCGGCGGTCTGGGTGCCGATCGCCAGCTTGTAGGCGTGTTTGCAGTGGTTGACGATCGCCTCGTCGAGCTCGTCACCGCCGACCCGGATCGATTGCGAGACGACGATCCCGCCGAGCGAGATCACCGCCACCTCGGTGGTGCCGCCGCCGACGTCGACGACCATCGAGCCGGTCGGCTCGGCGACCGGCAAGCCGGCGCCGATTGCCGCTGCCATCGGCTCCTCGATCAGGTACGCCTGGCGGGCACCGGCGGAGAGGCAGGCCTCCTCGACCGCCCGCTTCTCGACCCCGGTCACGCCGGAGGGGACGCAGACGACGACGCGCGGGTGGGCGAAGCGGTTGGAGTGCACCTGTTTGATGAAGTGGCGCAACATCTGCTCGGTGACGTCGAAGTCGGCGATCACGCCGTCCTTGAGCGGCCGGATCGCCGTGATGTTGCCGGGGGTGCGGCCCAGCATCCGCTTCGCCTCGACGCCGACCGCGTGGACCTGGCCGGTGTGGGTGTCGATCGCGACGACCGAGGGCTCGGAGAGAACGATGCCGCGGCCACGCACGTAAACCAGCGTGTTGGCCGTCCCGAGGTCGACGGCCATATCGCGACCGCCTAGCCCTCTCAGATATCCGAATACGCCCATGCTTGGTTTAGGAGAACTCCAGGGGAAATCATCCCAAACACCCCAAGCCGGGCACCGATCCGGTCTCAGCGCTGGATGAAAAGTTCCGGCGCGAGGTCGAACAGCAGCCCGACCGGCAGCCCAACCACGTTCGAGACGCTCCCCTCCAGCTGCTCGATCAGCGTCGACCCAAGCGTCTGAATCGCATAACCCCCCGAGCGCCCCTCCCACTCGCCAAAGGCGACATAACGCTCCTTCTCAGCCTCACTGAGCTCCCTGAAGACCACGGTGGTGCGCTCCAACCCACTGCGCTCCTCTTCGCCGTCAAGGATCACCAGTCCGCTCAAGACCTCATGCGCTCGCCCCGACATCCGGTCCAGATAGCTCCGCGCCTCCGCAGCATCGGCAGGCTTGCCGAGCGCCTTGCCGTCGAGCACGACATCCGTGTCACACGCGAGGACCAGGCGCGCGCGAGCCACCGCCCGGGCCTTCAACCGAGCGTTCTCGAGCACCTCGACCTCAGGATCGCCGCCGTAGAGCTCGTCGACTCCAGGGACCACCACATCGAACTCGAGCCCGAGCTTCGTCAGGATCTCGGCCCTCTGGGGCGACCCGGATGCCAGCGTTAGCCTCATACGCGACTGCCGGGGGGTGGCGCCGCAGGGGGGACCGCCCCTGCGGACGCTTTGGCGACCGGAAGGGGCGGTGGGTCCCCTGCGGCGACAGGACCCGCCGGCCCTACACCCATCAGTCCAGCTCTGGAAACCAGATCCCGATCTCACGTTCCGCGGACTCGTCCGAGTCGGACCCGTGAACCATGTTGTAGGTGACCTCAAGCGCGAAGTCCCCGCGAATCGACCCGGGCGCGGCCTCGACCGGGTTGGTCGCACCGATCAGCTGGCGTGCCGCCGCAACCGCTTCGTGCCCCTCCAGCACCATCGCCACCAGCGTGCCGCCGGTGATGAACGAGACCAGCTCGCCGAAGAACGGCTTCTCGGTGTGCTCTTCGTAGTGCTTGTTGGCGATCGGCTCGTCGGCCCGCATCGTCTTCAGCGCCGCGATGCGCAGTCCCTTGCGCTCGAAGCGGACGATCAGCTCGCCGGTCAGGGCGCGCTCGAAGGCGTCGGGCTTTACGAGAATCAGGGTCCGGCTCACGTACGGGGCTCCTTTGGGGTTCGTTTGGGGTTCGACTCCTCCTCGGCCGCAGGGCGCGGTGGCGCTTCCTTCCTGGCCGGGCGTGAAGTTTCTTGCTCGTCCCTGGCGGGCGCCGGCGCATCCTTGGGACGCGCTGCCGGCCGGCGTTTAGGAGCCGGGCGTGCCTCGCGCTGCGCGCGCTCCTCACGCGGCGCCGGCCGCTCGGCGCGCGGCTCGCGGCGCCGTTCGCCTTTCGCCTTGCCCTGTCGCGGCCGCCCTGCCAGCGCGTTTTCGCAGTAGGGACACATTGCCCAGCGCGGATCGACGGGCTTGCCGCAGCTCGGGCAGGGGTCCTTGAGCCGGTGCTGGCACTTCGGGCAGCGCAAGTAGTTCTTCTCGGCCGGATATTCGCAGTTGGGGCAGGAGGCCTCGGTCAGTTGCCGCACCTTGAGCTCGGCGGCGCGGATCTCGAGCTCACGTTCGTGCGCATCCTCGAGGAACTCCGGCGGCCGCACGATCGCGTAGACCGCGGTGCCGATATAGGGGAAGAAGGAGCCGATCGTCGCGCAGGCGACCAGAAAGGGGTCGGCGATGCGGCGCTTGGCGTCCATGTAGGTGTAGACGATCAGGGCAAGCCAGACGACGACGATCATCAAGATGAAGAGGGTGGCCGCCAGGTTGAGGCCGTCGTTGCTGATGCCGAAGATCGCTAGTGCCATGGCTGGGCCGCCGGGAGACGGGAGGCGGGCAGTCTACTTCGCCGCGGCGCGCGGGAACCCTCGCAGCGGAGATTGACCCCACTCCAGGTGGGTCAAAGTCGGATGCGCATGCACAGCATCAGAGAAAGAGGCTGCCGAAGAGGTAGCCGATGCCGAAGAAGACGAGGATCACCGCGGCGACCACGCCGGCGACCAGTGCCATCATCGAGAGCAGTTCGGAGCTGGCGCTTTTGGTGCCGGTATCCATCGGCGGAATCCTCGCAGAGTTCGTCCGGACTCACCGGCGAAGCGCGGCCCGCGCAGGCGCTAGGACGTAGTGGGAACCGGTGACGAGGACGACCCCGCCCGAATCCCGAGCCAGCGCCCGGGCCCGCCTCACCGCCGCCGCGAAATCGACCTCGGCCTCCGCCCCAACCCCCACCTCCCCGCACATCGCCGCCAGCCGCTGCGGCGAAAACGACGGACGATGGGCCGGGAACACACCTCGGGTTCCCGCTTCAGGCCCGTCGGCGGGCGGACTGGGGGGCTCGGTGCAGACGGCATGACTGAGGGTTGGAGCCAGGGCTTCGATCATCGCCCTGGCGTCCTTGTCGGCGAGGATCGCCAGGCAGGCGACCGCCGGGCGGCCGGGCGCGACTTCGGCCAGGCCCTCGGCCAGCGCGGCGGCGCCGTCGGGGTTGTGGGCGGCGTCGAGGAAGACCGGCGGATCCTCGGCGACCCGCTCGAGCCGACCCGGCACAGCCAGAGTTCCTCCGACCTCGGCGACCCGGACGGGATCGAGCTCGCCGAGAAAGGCCTCGGCGGCGGCACGGGCGAGGGCGAAGTTGCGGCGCTGGAAGCGGCCCGCGGCGCGCAACTCGATTGCCTCGCCCGGGTCCTCGGGGGCGAGGATCAGCTTCGCTCCCCGTGCCGTCGCCACTTGTCGTGCCAACTCGCTGACCTCGGCGCTGACCTGGCCGAGGACCAGAGCCGTGTGATCGCGCAGCACCGCCAGCTTCTCGGCGGCGATCTTCAGCTCGGTCTCGCCCAGCCACTCGGTGTGGTCGAGCCCGATCGAGGTCAGGACCGTGACCTTCGAGGGAATCGTGTTGGTCGCGTCGAGGCGGCCGCCAAGGCCGGCCTCAACCACCGCGGCCTGGACCCGGACAGCGGCAAAGGCGAGGAAGGCGGCCGCGGTGGCGACCTCGAACTGGGTCACCGCCTCGCCCTCATCGAGGCTGCGGTTGACCGTCTCGGTGGCCTGCGCGGTGCGCTCGACCGCGGCCGCGAACTCGCTGGCGCCGATCTCCTTCCCGCCAATCAGAATGCGTTCGGACCAGCGCAGAGGATGGGGCGAGACACAGGCGCCGGCGCTGAGGCCGTGCGCTTCGAGCAGTGCCGCGATCATCCGCGTCACCGAGGACTTGCCATTGGTGCCGACGACGTGGATCGAGGCGAAGCGGTGCTGGGGCATGCCCAACGCCGTGCTGAGCTTGTGCATCCTCTCCAGGCCAAGCCTCCAGCCGATCGGCTCCAGCGAGTCGAGGTAAGCCTGCGGGTCTATTCGGCGAGCTCCTCGAGCTCGGCCCGGTGGCGCTCGAGCTTTGCCCGCTCCTCTTCGACCAGCTCGGCCGGTGCCCGGGCGACGAACTTCTCGTTGGCCAGCTTGCCCTCGGCGCGGGAGACCTCGGAGCGCAGCTCCTCACGGCGCCTCTCGAGCCGGGCGGAGACCGCCGCCGCGTCGATCTCGGCAGAGGCGAGCACCTTGACCGGGCCGACCGCGGCGATCGGCTCTCCCCCGTCCTCGGCGAACTCGAAGCGGGCAAGGCGGCCGACGAACTCGGGCGGCCGCTCGCCTTCTACCCGTCCCGAGAGCTTGCTTGCGGCGGGCGCCTCGACCATCTCGCGCCAGGTGCGCAGGCGACGGGTCAGCTCGACCCCGCGCTCGACCTCGGCCTCCGCCTCCGGATCGAACAGCGACTCCTCGGCCCGCGGGAAGGGATGGACCGCCAGATGTCCCGCGCTTGACGGGTGATAGGACCAGATCTCCTCGGTCACGAACGGCATCAGCGGGTGCAGTATGGCCAGCGTGCGCTCCAACACCCAGAGCAGATTTGCCGAGACCTCCGCCTCGCCCTCGTAGAGCCGCGGCTTGGCGATCTCCAGGTACCAGTCGCAGAGCTCGGACCAGAAGAAGGCATAGGCCTCCTGAGCGGCATGGGCAAAGTCGTAGCCATCGAGCTTCCGCGTAACCGAGTCAATAGTCCGCTCCAGCCGCGAAAGAATCCACCGGTCCTCCACCCGCTCGGGCCGACGGGACGATTTCGTGTCATATATGGACGTTTCAGTCCCGTCGGCGGGGATTTCGGCGACGTTGAGCAAGATCAGGCGGCTCGCGTTCCAGAGCTTGTTGGCGAGGTCGCGGCCCTGCTGGACCTTGGCGTCTGAGTAGCGCACGTCCTGGGTCGATGACATCGCCAGCAGGCCGAAGCGCAGGGCGTCGGCGCCGTGGACGTCGATCTCGTCGAGCGGGTCGATCCCGGTGCCGAGGCTCTTCGACATCCGCCGCCCGTCGCGGGCCTGGATCACCGAGTGCACGTAGACGTCGTTGAAGGGCACGTCGCCGGCGAACTCGAGCCCGGTCATGATCATCCGCGCCACCCAGAGAAAGAGGATCTCGCGCGCCGTGGTGAGGAAGCTGGTCGGGTAGAAGGCGCGCAGCTCGGGCGTGTCGTCCGGCCAGCCGAGCGTGGCGAAGGGCCAGATCGCCGAGCTGAACCATGTATCGAGCACGTCCTCCTCCTGGCGCAGCTCGCCGCCGCAGGCGCCGCAGCGCTCGGGGGTCTGCTCGGCAACGATCGTTTCCTCGCAGGGATCGCAGTACCAGACCGGGATCCGGTGCCCCCACCAGAGCTGGCGCGAGATGCACCAGGGGCGGATCTCACGCATCCAGTCGAGGTAGACGCGCTTCCACTGGGCCGGGGCGATCCGGACACGGTCGCTTTCGACCGCCTCGATCGCCGGCGCCGCCAGCTCGTCCATGCGGCAGAACCACTGCAGCGAGATCAGCGGCTCGATCCGCTCGCCCGAGCGGTGCGAGAAGGGGACCGAGTGGACATAGGGCTCTTCGGCGCTGAGGGAGCCCTCCTCGCGCAGGGCGGCGACCACGGCCTCCTGCGCTTCGGCCGCGGTCATCCCGGCGAAGCGTTCCCCCGCCTCGGCCGTGAGGCGCCCATCGGGGCCGATCGCGACGATCTCCTCGAGCCCGTGCTTGCGGCCGATCTCGAAGTCGTTCGGGTCGTGACCGGGTGTGATCTTCAACGCCCCGGTGCCGAACTCGGGGTCTACGTGCTCGTCGGCGATGATCGGCAGGCGGCGGCCGACCAGCGGCAGCAGGCAGAATTGGCCGACCAGGTCGCCGTAGCGCTCGTCGCTCGGATTGACCGCTACGGCAGTGTCGGCCAGCATCGTCTCCGGCCGCACGGTGGCGACCGTGAGCACCCGATCCGATCCCTCGACCGGGTAGTCGATCGAGTAGAGCGTGTCCTCCACCTCGCGGTTCTCGACCTCGAGGTCGGAGATCGCCGAGTGCGAGCCCGGGTCCCAGTTGACCATGTAGTTGTCGCGGTAGATGTAGCCCTTGTCGAAGAGCTGCTTGAAGACGCGGTAGACGGCCTTGACGTAGCCCTCGTCAAGGGTGAAGCGCTCGCGCTCGTAGTCGCAGGAGGCGCCGAGACGCTTGTACTGCTCGACGATCCGCGAGCCGTACTCCTGCTTCCACTCCCAGACCCGCTTGACGAACTCCTCGCGACCGAGGTCGTGGCGGGAAACGCCTTCGGCCCGGAGCATTTTCTCCACCACCGACTGGGTCGCGATCCCAGCGTGGTCCGTACCGAGGATCCAGAGCGCATTGCGCCCCCGCATCCGGTTCATCCGCACCAGCGCATCCTGCATCGACCCGTTCAGCGCGTGCCCCATGTGCAGCGCCCCGGTCACGTTGGGCGGCGGGATGGCAACCGAGAAGTTCTCCTCGGGCGTGCCCTCGGCGGGTGGATGAAAGTACCCCGCCTCCATCCACTCCCCAAAGATCCGGCCCTCAACCTCAGAAGGGTCGTACCGGGTCATCTCCTGAAGCTTTTTCCGCCGAGCCTCGTCCACGCGCCGAGTCTAGATAGATGCGGCCTCGGCTGATCCGAAGCTACGCGTCGGCGGAAGGGGTCGGTTGCCCCTCTCCCAGAGGCTCAGGGACCACGCATCGAAGCGTCAGGACGATCTGCTGCGCAACGGTCTCTGGGAGAGGGGCAACCGACCCCTTCCCACCCTTACGCGGATTCCTCGCTAAGTTCGTCACTGACCCCGCTGATGTCCTGCGGCGCCGCCTCGGTGACGAGGGTCGGGCGCCGGCCCTGCTCGATCGTCTCCTTGGTCACGACGCACTTGGTCACGTCGCGGCGCGAGGGCAGCTCGAACTGGACGTCGAGCAGGGTCTCCTCGAGGATCGAGCGCAGGCCGCGGGCGCCGGTCTCGCGTTCGAGCGCCTTGTCGGCGATCGCCTCGAGGCTGTCCTCGGCGAAGACGAGCTCGATGTCGTCGAACTCGAAGAAGCGCTGGAACTGCCTGGTCAGGGCGTGGCGCGGCTCGGTCAGGATCGTGACCAGGTCGTCGCGGCTGAGCTGGTGGATCGCGGCGACGACCGGCAGGCGGCCGATGAACTCCGGGATCAGGCCGTATTCCATCAGGTCCTCGGGCAGGACCTGCTCGAACCACTCGCCGGCGTCCTTCTTCTCGCGCGAGGAGATCGCGGCGCCGAAGCCGACCCCGCGGTCGCCGACCCGTTTCTCGATCACCTTGTCGAGTTCGGCGAAGGAGCCGCCGCAGACGAAGAGGATGTTGGTGGTATCGATCGTGAGGAACTCCTGGTGCGGGTGCTTGCGACCGCCCTGTGGCGGCACCGATGCGGTCGTCCCCTCGAGGATCTTCAGCAGCGCCTGCTGCACGCCTTCGCCGGAGACGTCGCGGGTGATCGACGGGTTGTCGGCCTTGCGCGCGATCTTGTCGATCTCGTCGATGTAGATGATCCCCGTTTCGGCCTTTTTGACGTCGTAGTCGGCGGCCTGGATCAGCTTCAGAAGGATGTTCTCGACGTCCTCGCCGACGTAGCCGGCCTCGGTCAGCGCCGTCGCATCGGCGATCGCGAAGGGCACGTTGAGGATGCGGGCGAGGGTCTGGGCGAGCAGCGTCTTGCCGCAACCGGTCGGGCCCAGCATCATGATGTTGGACTTCTGCAACTCGACCTCGGCCTCCTCGCCCTGGCTGATCTGGACTCGCTTGTAGTGGTTGTAGACGGCGACGGAGAGGGCGCGCTTGGCGGCGTCCTGACCAACCACGTACTCCTGCAGCACGTCGTGGATCTCGCGCGGCTTGGGCAGGTTCTCGAGCTCGACCGCGGCTGCCGCGGGGGCCAGCTCCTCGTCGATGATCTCGTTGCAGAGGTCGATGCACTCGTCGCAGATGTAGACGCCGGGGCCGGCGATCAACTTCTTGACCTGGCGCTGCGACTTGCCGCAGAAGCTGCAGAGGAGCTGCTCGTTCGAGTCTGTGGGCCGTGCCAGCGGAATCCCCTCCTTATAGGGGCAATGGTTGCCTACCGGCTCGCGCCCCAAAGCTTAGAGGGAGATGCAAGCCGGGCCTGTCAGTGCGGTCGTTTACTGCGCCGGGGGCGCCGTCCCTCCCCGTGACTGCGAACATCCAGGCACGCATGCGAATCGGACCGATCACCGAGGGGCAGTTCAAGCGGCTGTTGCCGCTGATTGCCGCCTATCAGCGCTTCTATGAAGCCGAGCGGATCGACGAGGAGCGCAACCGCATTTTCTTCGCCCGCTTCATCGCCCCCAGCGAGGACGGAATGCTGCTCGGCGCCTGGCGCGAGGAGGATCTGCTCGGCTACGCCTGCCTCTACTGGAGCTTCACCTCGATCGCGCCCGGGGAGACGGTCTTGATGAACGACCTCTACGTCGATCCGGCGAGTCGCAGACAGGGCGTCGGCCGCGCCCTGATCGAGGCAAGCGCTGCCGTCACCCGCGAGCGCGGCGCCGAGCGGCTCGAATGGATGACGGCAACCACCAACGAGACCGCCCAGCGCCTCTACGACTCGACCGGCGCCGAACGCAGCGAGTGGGTCGAGTACGAGCTGGGGGCTTGAAGCCGCGCATCGAGCTCTCCATCTTTCATTGAAAACTCGATGCGCGCCGAGGGTGCTCAGCTGTAGGCGTCCCAACGCTTCAGGAAGGGCTCCGGGTCTATCGGCCGGCCGTGGACGTGGATCTCGAAGTGGAGGTGGCAGCCGACTGTGACTGCGTTACCGGTCTCCCCCACGGCGCCGACTCGCTCTCCCGCCCAGATCCGCTCACCCTTGCGGACGAGCGGCGGGCGGGGCAGGTGAGCGTAGAAGTAGCTGCGGTCCTCGCCTTCGCCGTGGATCAGCAGGTAGTTGCCGTACAGGACCGGGTCGTAGCCGACGCGCAGGACCCGGCCGTTTCGCACGGCGACGAGGGGCGTGCCACAGGCGGCAACGATGTCAAAGCCCTCGTGCGTGCGCCCACCGCTGCGCGGAGCCCCGAATTCGCCGATCGCACCACGGGTCCCGTGCGGACCCTGAACCGGGAAGACGTGGTCGTAGTAGGTGACGGCGCCGTCGCCGGTGGCGAGGCGGGCCGAAGCTGGCGCGGCAAAGGCCGCGAAGAGGAGGAGGACTAGAAGGGCCGGGCGCTTCAGTGGTGTTCGATGACGCGGTCCACGAGGTTGTACTCCTTCGCTTCCTCGGCACTCATGAAGTAGTCGCGCTCGGTGTCTTTGGTGACCTTCTCGAAGGGCTGGCCGGTGTGTTTGGCGAGGATCTCGTCGAGGCGGCGGCGGACGTCGATGATCTCCTTGGCGTGGATCTCGATGTCGGTGGCCTGGCCTTCGAAGCCGGAGGAGACTTGGTGGATGAGGATCTTCGAGTTGGGCAGCGACATCCGCTTGCCGGCGGCGCCGCCGGCAAGCAGCAGCGCGCCCATGCTCATCGCGATGCCGACGCAGATCGTCTGCACGTCGGGCTTGATGAACTGCATCGTGTCGTAGATCGCCAGGCCGGCGTAGACGGAGCCGCCAGGCGAGTTGACGTAGAGGCTGATGTCCTTGTCGGGGTCCTCGGACTCCAGGTGCAGGAGCTGGGCCACGATCAGGTTGGCGATGTCCTCGGTGACCGGCGTGCCGAGGAAGACGATCCGCTCGCCGAGCAGGCGCGAGTAGATGTCGAAGGCGCGCTCGCCACGCGAGGTCTGCTCAACGACCATCGGAACCAGAGGACTCATGGTCGGCAACTCTATAGAAGGGCGGTGCCCGACCCGCGGCCAGGCTCTCGATCCTGCAAGGGCGGTGCCATCAGGAGTCGGAGTCCGGCGTCCACAGCTCGCCTTTCTCCTCCTCCTTCTCTTTCTCCGGCGTCCAGATCTTCTCCCGCGCCTCGGCCTGCTCGAGCGGGATCGGCACCGCCGCATCGGCGACGAGGTCGATCGCCTTGCGCACCTGGATGTCTTCGCGGACCATCGCGTCGCGGCCGTTCTCGCGCAGGCGAGCGAGCAGCTTCTCCGGTGTCGTGCGCTCGTGCTCGGCGGTGTGGGCGAGCGCCTCGACCATTTCCTCATCGGAGACCTCGATCGCCTCGGCCTCGGCGATCGCCGCCAGCACCGCCTCGCGCTCGAGCTCGCGCTTGGCGTCGGGCTTCGACTCCTCCAGCACCTCCTCGCGGGTTTTGCCCTGCATCTGCAGGAAGGAGTCGGGGCTCATGCCGCGCCCGGCGAGCTGGCGTTCGACCCGCTCCCAGCGCTCGGCCGCCCGCGCCTCGACCAGCGCACCGGGGATCTCGACCGTGGCCGCGGCGGCCGCGGCATCGACCGCGGCGACCCTGAAGTCCTGCTCGGCGCGCTCGTCGACCGCTTCTGAGACGCGCTTGCCGATATCGGCCCGCAGCTCCTCGAGCGTGTCGAACTCAGAGGCCTCGGAGGCGAAGTCGTCGTCGAGCTCGGGCAGGACCTTCTCCCGCACCTCCTTGACCTCGACGCTGAAGGCCGCCTCTTTGCCGGCAAGGTGCTCGGCCCCGTAGTCCGCGGGGAAGGTCACCTTGACCTCGCGCTGCTCACCGCCGCCGACGCCCGCCAGCTGCTCCTCGAAGCCCTCGATGAAGCGGCCGCTGCCGAGCTCCAGCATGCCGTCGGTTTCCTTGCCGCCCTCGAAGGCTTTGCCGTCGATCAGTCCCTCGTAGTCGATCAGCAGCACGTCGCCCTCCGTCGCCGCGCGCTCGACCGGCTCGAGCTTGGTGAAGCCCTCGCGGATGCGCTCGATCTCGCGGTCGACGATCTCATCGGTCGGCTCGGCCTCGGCCTTACCGACCTCGAGGCCTTTGTACTCGCCGAGCTTGGCCTTGGGGCGAACGCCGATCTCGAATTTGAACTCGAGCGGCTCGCCCTCGGCCTCGGGCGAGGAGACGATCTCGATATCTGGGTCGCCGATCGGGCTGACCCCGGAGCGCAGCAGGCCCTGCTCGTACCACTCGGGCAGCGAGTCGCGGACCGCCTCCTGGATCACGGCGCCGAAGCCGAGCCGCTGGATCACCAGCGACGGCGGCGCCTTGCCCTTGCGGAAACCGGGCATCCTCATCTCGCGGGCGAGGCTGCGGGCGGCACGCTGCACGCCGCGATCGACCAGCTCGGCGGGAACCTCGACCTCGACCCGCACACGCGAATCGGGCAACTCTGTGACGTCGGTCTTCATCGAGCGCGGGACCCTAGCGCGGTACGGACGGCGACCGCGAAGTCGATCGCGAAGGCCGTGCCCCGGCCGAGCGGTCCCGTCACCAGCCAGGCCCTAAACGCGGTCATTGCCGACGATCCTTTCTTCCAGCCTCGCCCCGTGCCCGGCGGCCACCGCGCGCCGAGCGCGGGCCTCGTCGAGGACAAAGCCGCTGTCATGGGCGAGGTCGAGCAGGCGCTGCTTCTCGGTCCCTTCGCGGGCCACCTCGAGGAAGATCCAGGCGAGCACGCCGAGGGCGAGGAACGTCCCCTCGACCATCATGATCGCGCCGGCCGTGCTCTGATCGCCCATCGCCGAGATGCCCCAGTAGCGCTCACCCGGGCCGTAGATCGGATAGAGGACCGTGCCCGACCACATCAGCACGTTGCCGAGGATCGCGCTGGCGAAGCGAACGGCGATCACGTAGGCGACCTTCCAGCCGGAGCTGAACCAGGCGGGCTTCGGCAGCGGGCCGAAGACCGGCATCCACATCAGGCAACCGAAGAAGAGGAAGGTCGAGTGCTCGAGCGCGTGGACCGGCGCTGTGCCGTACGCGGCGTCGTAGAGCGCCGGCACGTGCCAGAGGTAGAAGTTCAGAGCCCAGAGCGGAAAGGCGACGAGTGGGTGCGTGAGGACCTGAAGCCGGTTGAAGGCACGGATCGCGAGGACGGGCTGCAGCAGCGATCTGGTCAGGCCGAGGACCAGCAGCAGCGAGGCGAGGTCACCGATCAAGAGGTGCTCCACCATGTGGGCGATCACCAGCTCCTCGGCGATGTGGCCGATCGGGCTGAAGAGAGCGACCGAGATCGTCAGCAGCCCGGCGCCAAAGCAGAGCTGGCGCCAAAGCGGCACCGGGCGCCCATCCCAGGAGAGGGTCCTGACCCGCGCCCAGTAGAGCACACCGGCGATCGTGATCGGGAAGACCTCGATCGGCGCGAAGGTGCCGCTGACGTGGGCGAAAAGCAAGCTCACGCTGGTAGCTTGGCACGGCCGTGAAAGCCACCGACCCCCGCTTCCCGCCGATCGGCGGCTACGGCTTCCTCTCCGACTGCCACACCAGCGCCCTCGTCTCCTACGACGGCAGCGTCGAGTGGCTCTGCCTGCCCCGCTTCGACTCGCCGAGCGCCTTCGCCGCCCTGCTCGATCGCGGCGCCGGCCACTTCAAGCTGGCGCCGAAGGGGGTGATCGTGCCGATCAGCCGCCGCTACGAGCCGGGCACGCTGGTGATCGAGACGACCTGGGTCACCGAGACCGGCTGGGTCGTCGTCCACGACCTGCTCTCGATCCCCGAGTGGGCGACCGAAGATGGCAACCGCAGCCGCCCCGCGACCGCGCACGAAGCCGACAACTCACTGCTGCGGCTGATGACCTGTATCGACGGCGAGGTCGAGATGGAGATCGAGTGCATGCCGCGCTTTAACTATGGCGCTGAGGCCGCAAGCTGGAGCGGCGGAGAGCTCGGCGAAGCGACTGCTCGCGACAGCGACGGCACCGAGCTGCGCCTCACCAGCGATATGGAGCTGACGATCGAGAGCGGCGTCGCCCACGGCCGTGTAAAGCTGCGCGAGGACGAGACCGGCTTCTGCGCGATCACCTGGGGCGAGGGCGACGTCGGCGGGCCGCGCAGCGCCCCCGAGGCGCTGGAGCGGCTCGACTCGACCGAAGAGTTCTGGCGTGAATGGCTGCGCGCCGGCGATTTCCCCGACCACCCCTGGCGCATCCACCTGCAGCGCTCGGCGCTGGTGCTGAAGGGGCTGACCTACACGCCGAGCGGAGCCCTGCTCGCCGCCCCCACCACCTCGCTGCCCGAGACTCCCGGCGGCGAACGCAACTGGGACTACCGCTACAGCTGGATCCGCGACTCGACCTTCAGCCTCTGGGCATTGCACACGCTCGGCTTCGACGAGGAGGCGCGCGACTTCATGCGCTTCATCATCGACGTCTGCAGGGAAAACCCCGATCTGCAGATCATGTACGGGATCGGCGGCGAGCGCGACCTGACCGAGCGCACGCTCGACCACCTCAGCGGCTACGGCGGCGCCAGCCCGGTGAGGATCGGCAACGGCGCCTTCAGCCAGCGCCAGAACGACGTCTGGGGCGCCCTGCTCGACTCGATCTACCTGCACGAGAAGGCGCTGCGAGGGAGCGGCACGCCGGCTGACCGGCAGCTGATCCGCCACCAGGTGGAAGCGGCGATCGCCGCCTGGGAGCATCCCGACCAGGGCATCTGGGAGTCGCGCGGCGAGCCCCGGCACTACGTCTCCTCGAAGCTGATGATCTGGGTCGCGGTCGACCGCGGCGCCCGCCTCGCCACGAGCCTGGGCTTCGAGGACGTCGCTGCAGACTGGAGAAAGACGGCCGACGCGATGAAGGCGGAGATCCTCGAGCGCGGCGTCCGCGACGGCGTCTTTCGCCAGCATTACGAGACCGACGCGCTCGACGCCTCGACCCTGCTGATCCCCTTGCTCCGCTTCCTCCCAGCCGACGACGCCCGGGTGCGAGCGACGGTCGAGGCGATCGCCGCCGACCTGACCGAACATGGCCTGGTACTGCGCTACAGGGTCGAGGAGACCGACGACGGGCTCAGCGGCGAGGAGGGCACCTTCCTGATCTGCTCCTTCTGGCTCGTCTCCGCACTCTCCGAGATCGGCGACAGCGTTGCGGCTCGCGCGCTCTGCGAGCGCCTGCTGGAGGCGGCCGGTTGGCTCGACCTCTACGCCGAGGAGCTCGACGCCCCGAGCGGGCGCCACCTCGGCAACTTCCCCCAGGCCTTTACCCACCTGGCATTGATCAACGCTGTCTCCCACGTGATCGCCGACGAGCAGCGCGACGACGGCGGCCCAACCGCCGTCTTCACCGAGATGGGCGGCGTGCGCGAGGACGCTTGAGCCGCCGCCTCGCTGCAAAATCTTGTGCTTGAAGACAAACCGTCTACAGACAATAGATTTCGTTTGCTCTATATTGATCGCCAATGGCGGCGGGGGACGGCGACAAGGCGGGGGACCTGTTCATGGCCCTTGCGCACCCGCTGCGACGTGAGATCTTGCGAAAAATGCTCGGCGGCGGCCAGACCAGCCCGCGCGATCTCGCCGCCGGGCTCGACGAGCCGCTGAGCGCGCTCAGCTACCACGTCAGGGTGCTGGCCGAATGCGGCGCGATCAAGCTGGTGCGGACGAAGCAGATCCGCGGCTCGACCCAGCACTTCTACCGCCCTGCGGTCAGGGCACAGTGGGCGCGAACGGCACTGCGGTCGAGGAAACGCCCGCCGAAGAAAAGTCGGGCACGGGGGGAAGAGAAAAGCTGACGACTCTCTTATCTGGGCACGGTGGAGGAAAGGGAAGACATCCGCAAGACCGTCGACGAGGACCGGGCGCAGGAGTCCGCGGTGCTGCAGCACGTACTTGCCTTCCACCCGGCGGCGCTGACGATCGAGGAGCTGGTGCGGGAGCTCGACCCCGATCGGGACTCTTTCTCCCAGCGCGATGCGGTCGAGCGGGCGGTTCGGGATCTGTCCGGGGCCGGCCTGCTGCGCCAGTGTGGACCCCTCGTCCTGCCGACCCGCGCCGCCCTGCGCTTCGACGAGCTGCTCGGTCAGTAGGAAGCGGACCGAGCCCCCCGCCGGCTTCAGTAGCATGCCGAAGCCGATGCGCCGCGCGCTGCTAACCGCTGCGGTTCTGGCCTTGGCTTTCTTCGGGCTGAGTGGATCAGCCTCGCCGCGAGGCGGAATCATCGTCATCCGTGGTGCCGGTTCCGGCTCGCACCTGCGCCTCACCGTCAGCGGCGGCCAACTCCTCGTCAACGGGCACATGGCCGCGGCGCGGCCGAGCGGCTGCCGCCTGACCCGCGGTTTCGCCGCCGCCACCTGCGGGCTCGGCGAAGCTGCCTCGGTGATCGTTGAAATGGGTCCCTCCGACGACAAGGTCGAGGTGCTCGACCCGCTGCCGGTGGCGCTGACCGCCTACCTCGGCTCGGGCTCGGACAAGCTGATCGGCAACGCCGAGCCCGACACCTGCTATCCGCAGGGGACCCCCCGCAACCGCTGTATCGGCGGCGGCGGTGACGACGTCTGCATCGCGGGGCCCGTCAACACCGACTGCGTCGGCGGGCCCGGCAACGACTACTGCCGGCTGGGCAGCGGCAGCGACGGGTGCTGGGGCGGCCCCGGACGAGACGAATGCCTGATGGGCGATGGCGAAGACGGCTGCCACGGGGAAGGCGGCGACGATCGCCTCTTTGGAGGTGGCGCCAGCGACCAGCTCTACGGCGGCACCGGCTTCGACTACTGCGACGGCGGCCCGGGCATCGGCAAGTCACACGAATGCGAGTCCGGGCCCGGGCGCTGACCCAACAGGCGCCGGTGGCCCCGCGGGCGACCCAGTCTTGACGAGGGCGAAGGGAGCCCGAACCGGGTCGCCCGCTCCGGGCTACGTGGCCGGCCCAGGGAAGCACCAGAAGGATCTGACACCCCCTGCCATGACCCTCCAGCCGCCCCCTGTGCCACCCCTTGATGTTTATCAGCGGCGCGGCGCGGCGCTTAGACCATTGTGGTGCGGTGCAAGTCGCCGACAGCGCCAAAATGTCGCATCTGGACGAGGTCGTCCGGTCTATTGACGCTGCTTGGCCAACCCCGACCCCACGCCGGAAGGGTCGTCGAGCTCCTCCAAGCTCAATGCCACCTCGAGCTCGGCGTGGCAGCTCGTCAGTAATCGGCCGAGGGCCTGCTCCACCTTGCGCAGGCGGCGCTGGACCGTGTGGCGGTCGACCTGCAGCGACGCAGCGGCCGTGGCGGCGTTGAATCCGGCCGCGAAGTAGGCGCGCAGCGTTTCGCGCAGGACCGCGCCCGAATCGCCCTGTCCGTCGAGCGGTGCGAGGTAGGTCTCCCGCAGCGACTCGGCAAGTGGCTCATCGCGCAGTACGGCCGCGAGCAGGATCACGCTGCTGGCCTTCGTGAAGGGCTGGGAACGGTGCAGCATCACCTGCTGGGCTGCCTGTGCCTCACGGTGGGTGAGCCGCCAGCCATCCAATCCCCACCGCGGCTCGCCGACGGCGAGGGTCAGATCGCCGAGCACCTCGGCCACGGCATGGCACTGCAGCTCCGAAACCTCGAGCCGCTCCCGCCCGCCCAACCAGGCCCAGGCGGTGTCGTCGCTGCGCATGATGACCAGCGGTTCCCGCCCCACCGCGGTCGCGAGAACCCTCACCGCCGCCTCGCCGCCGGTACCGGTCACGACCAGCCCCAGGTGCCAGGCTTCGAATTCGTAATCCAGCCCCTCGGCATCGAGCGGGGCATCGCCGGCCAGCAGCTTTTTGACCCGTTCGGCCACGCGCTGGGCAGGCGAGCGCCGCATCAGCTCCAGCTCCGCCATGTACTCGGCGGCAACCGATGCCATCAGACGGTCGACGTGCGGGCCCTGCGTGCTGAGAATCTGACGCAGGGCGTCGGCGGGAAACCTGCCCGCTTCGTCCATGATGATCTCGCTGACCAGCCGGTCGCCGGCGGCGTAGCGGCGCAGCACCGTGTCCAGCCCGACCCCACTGCGCGCCGCACGCCGCGCCTGCGCCGCGGCGGCAGGTGGAATCGCCTCCGTCGACTCCTCGCCGCGCTCGATGCTCGTCAGGGCGTAGTCAACCGACTCAGCGACGGTCGCGCGCAGCCCGGCCCGGTAGTCGGCGTCTTCGCTTTCGGTAGGCGACGCCAGGGCGCGAACCCGATTGAAAATCGCGTCTTCGATCTCGGCCGATCGGCTTCGCAGCCGCTCGACCAAATCGGCGCGGATCTCGTGCTGCGACCTCGACTGACGATCACTGCGGTTCAAACAGCCTCCCTGTACACAAGCTAGTACTCGCGCTCCAACAGCGTCAACACGTACATCGGGCCACGCCGCTTCGCCTCCCCTTTGCCTGCGTTTGGCCGGTCGCGCTGCGATCGCTGAACACTCGGCCGCGCGCTCGTCGAGTCCACGCCTGGAAGGGCAAACCTCTTTCAGGCAATGCTTCGAAGGCAACCCTTCGGCATTTCTTCCTGATCTGGGCTCCGCTCAGCTTCCTGCCCCTCCTGGGGCAGGCGCTGGGCGAACCGCTGCTGTGCGATCGTCAAGCTGGCCCGTGGGGTAGGCGCCTAGACTGGCGCCGTGGCGCGCAACGGTCCAGCCGGCAACGACCAAGCCGACCGGACCTGGACAGACAAGGCTCTCTACGACTCACCCCTGGGCGCCGCCTACAGCGCCTATATGGAGCGGCCGCGCCTGAGCCAATCAATCAGCCGGCTGTTTTTGGGCGGCGACAACGGGACTTACTACGAGAGCATGGGCGCGATCGGCGAAGTTGCCGATGGCGGGACCATCGTCGACTGCCCCTGCGGAGCCGGACCGGCGCTGCGAGCCCTCGACCCCGGCGCGGCGGTCCGCTACGTCGCCGCCGATCTCTCTCCGTCGATGTTGCGACGGGCGCGTCAGCGCGCCCGCACCCGTGGACTCGACCAGGTCGAGCCGATCGAGGCGGACGCGACCGAGATTCCGCTGCCGAGCGACAGCGCCGACCTGTTCCTCACCTTCTGGGGCCTGCACTGCTTCGAAGATCCCGCGGCGGCGCTGGCCGAGGCCGCCCGGGTCCTCAGGCCAGACGGCCGCCTAATCGGCTCATCCTTCGTACGCGGGTCCGGAAGCCGGCGACAGCGCTGGCTGGTTCGGCCCAACATGGGCGGCTTCGGCCCGATCGGCAGCCAAGTCGAGATCGAGGCCTGGCTCGCCGCCGCGGGCTTCGCGATGGCCACCGCGAAGCGCTCCGGACCAATGCTGTTTTTCGACGCGCGGCTTCGCGACTCCTAGTCCCAAGCCACTTGTCCGGACACAGACCGAACCTCGCGCTCAGCCGCCCTGCCTGCGGTCCTCGCGACAACCGCGGCCTGCCCGGCGGGTGGCAATCCCGAGCAGGCCGCGAAACTGTGCCTATACCGATTACCTCATATTGACCTAGAGTAAGGCGCCCCAGTTAAGGCCCACTACCAACGACACCGACCATTCACCTGTGCAAGTAACTTTGTGTTCAGTGGTTTCGGAGATCGCCCAGACTTCGGTTAACGGGCCTTCTTTTAATTTGTGCGATTTGGCTTCGGTTAACAGGCCCGTCATGCCTCCCGAGTCAACGAGGCCGAGCTTTCCTCCAATCAATGGCAGGTCTTCGCCGATCGAGCATTCTTCGCTCATGTCGACATGGCCGAGAACCGGCACTTCTTTGCCTTCGATTTTTTCTTTGACCGTTGTTTCGAGAGTCAGTACCCCTTCCCCCGTCGAGTGTTCGGCGAGGTGCCCTTTGACTTTGTTGAATACGATGACGCCAGCTTCTTTACCACCGTTTTTTGGTTCGCATGGTTTCTGCGTGCTCCCGTTGATAGCTGTGGTGCA
Source organism: uncultured Solirubrobacterales bacterium (assembly GCA_963702705.1). Classification (GTDB taxonomy): domain Bacteria; phylum Actinomycetota; class Thermoleophilia; order Solirubrobacterales; family 70-9; genus VRUE01. The sequence continues at coordinate 279,153 of CAVPDR010000006.1, read as the reverse complement.
TTCGGAGAACCGAATGGTCCCGCCTTCTTTGATCTTGCCTTCTTTTTCTGCTTCGAATTCTTTCAGTTCGCCTTTTTTGCACGTGAATTTAACTTCATTGCCGCCGATTTTTGTCGTTGTCGTCATACCGGCAACGGTTTCTCCTTTAAGCGCCACGGTTCCACTGGTCAGGGCCAAGCCTTCGGCCATCCAGGTGGGGGCGGCCTGTGCCGCATTGGCACCAAACACTGCAAAGGCAAGGAAGCAGAAACCGAGCACGACCCTGAGCTCACGTCCTAATCGCATCATTGGTTCCTCTCTAATTGAGTTCGGTTTGCACGGACCCACATGCGTGGGAAGGGTTCGCGAGGACGCATATGCCGAGGATCGGCGAAAGTCAAGATCGCGGCGTCGCCGTTTTCTATTTCTGCCTTCGCGTAGCTGAGAAAGCTCTCATCGAGCGGCTGTGGTTAGGCTGTCGCGCCGATGAGCGTTATCGACGAGCTGATCGCCAACAACGACGCCTTTGCGGCGTCGCTGCCGGCCGCGCACCTCGACGTGCACCCCAGCCGCCAACTGGCGATCGTCACCTGCATGGACTCGCGCCTCGACGTCTTTGCGGCGCTCGGCCTGCACGACGGCGAGGCGCACGTCCTGCGCAATGCCGGGGGCGTGATCACCGACGACGTGATCCGCTCGCTGGCGATCTCGCAGCGGCGGCTCGGCACCCGTGAGGTGATGCTGATCCACCACACAGACTGTGGGATGCAAAAGCTCACCGACGACGGGTTCCGCACCGAGCTGATGGAGACGACCGGCGTCGCTCCCGCCTTCGCGATCGAGTCCTTTGCCGACGTCGACGCCGACGTGCGCCAGTCGATCCTGCGGGTGCGCCGCTCCGCCTTCCTGCCCCACCGCGAGCTCGTTCGCGGCTTCGTCTACGACGTCGACACGCACCGCCTGCGCGAGGTCGATGCCGGCGAGGGGCCCGGCGACTGACCCGCTCGAACTATTCGTCGAGCTTGTAGGCGACTATTTCGGCTTTCTGGCCTTCGCTGGTGGCGAGGCCCGCGGGGGCAATCAACATGCTGCCGTTCGCCATTACGCCCGAGTTGGTACCCGCCGGCAGCTTTTCCCGCCAGAGGACCTGGCCGGATTTGGCGCTGAAGGCGCTGACTGAACCTTCGTAGTCGGTGGCGAAGACGAGATCGTTGACCGCCGTGGTGGCGCCGAAGGCCGGGCTGGTCAGCGGCTGCTTCCACTCGACCTTGCCCGTTGCCGCATCGAGCGCGAGGACTTCGCCGCTCACTTTTCCTTCTTCGGACCGTTCGCTGCCTGAGCTGATCGTCGCCGGATCTTCGACTACCGGCACGAAGAGGCTCGATCCATCGGTGGACATCGGCGCGATCACGCCGCCGAGTGTTCCTGGGTAGACGGTGCCGGTCTCGATCTTTGACTCTTCGCCCCGCATTGCCAGCAGGCCGTCTTCATCGTGGCCGTTGTGTTTGCCGACCGCGCGCTGCCAGAGGATCTTGCCCGTCTTCGGATCCGCGGCCAGCACGACCCCGGACTTGCCCGCCGCGGCGACTATTTCCTTGCCACCGGCGGTCATCAGGATCGCCGGTCCCTGGAAGTCCCAATCGTAGATGTCATGCGGCGTCACCTGGTGATACCAGTCCAACTTGCCGGTTTTGGTGTCGAGCTTTACCAGCGAGTCCGTGTAGAGGTTCGGGCCGGACCGGCTCGAGCCCCAGGGGTATTTTTCGGTGCCGGGGAACGGCGCCGGGTTGCCGACGCCGAAATACATCGAGCCCTTGCCGTCGAAAGCGGGCGGGTACCAGACGCCTCCGCCGGAGTTCACCTTGGGATTACCCCAGAGATCGGTCGGCACGGTGTCGAAATGCCAGAGTTTCTTGCCGGTCTTCGCATCGAGCGCCCAGAGGATCCCAGCGCCACCACCTTCGTAGGACTCGTTGGCATTGACCGGGACGGTTGAGACGAACACCATGCCTTCGCTGTAGCCGGGGGCCATGTTGATGCCCTCGTGCCGATTGCGCGTCAGGGGAATCGACCAGATCCGCTTGCCGGTTTTCTCATCGAGGGCGAAGGCCTTGGTCGCGGTCGCGCCAAAGACCCGCCCATCGGCGACGACGACTCCGTTGGGGCCATAACTGGGGTCTTCGAAGCTCGCCGTCCAGAGAACTTCGCCGGAGTCGAGGTTGAGCGCCTGCACGTTGGAGGCCAGGTCCTGGGAGTAGATCACCCCCTTGTCGATCACGGGGGTCGCGGCGTAGCTGCCGAAGTTGCTGCTGCCGGGGATCGGCGCGGTCCACGTCACGGCGAGGTTGGCGACGTTGGAGCTGTCGATTTCGCTTTTCGGGTTGCGCGTGTTCGCCGCGTCGACGCCGGGGTACCCCGAGCCGGTAAGACTGGCTTCTTCGCTGTCCGAGGATGAGGAACCGCACCCCACGACCACCAGCGCGCCGGCGAGCAGCAGCGCCGCGATCATCGCCGCCGCCGCAGTCCGAGCGGACCGACCCCCCCTGCCCCCACTGGTCATTGCGCGACCTTATGTGACTGATTTGGGAGTGTCAAGTAGTCAGATACGAGCGGCTGCAGGACCCGGTTGGAAAGCAGGCCCAGGGCACCGAGATTGGCGAAGCCAGGTCCCTGGCTCAGGCCGGCCAGGCCGGGTACCTGGAGGCGAGGGTGCATGCCCTCGAGCTCGAGGTGGCGGCCAATCGGCGCCTCGGTCCCTGCCGGCCGGTCCCAGAGCGGCCCCACCCGCCTCTCGATCTGCTCTCGCACCGATTCCGGAAAGAGGGTGCGCAGCTGCGCCAGCAGATCGAAGCCGGTGCAGTTGGCGACGTAGTCGTGCTCGCGGCCGATGCTGCCCTCGGGTGAGTCGTACTCGAGCCAGACGCGCTCACCGCCGGCCGCGACGCCGACGTCGCTGACGCGACCGGTGACGAAGCCACAGCGATCGTCGTAGGCAATTGCCGCCAGGCTCGGCGGATCGAAGACGCCGCGGTCGGAGTGCTTGACGAAGTCGCGCCGCGTCTGCAGGTCGAGCGAGCCCCATTCGACCGTGTCGGGATTGGAGAAGACGCGATTCTCGAGGAAGCTCTCACCGCGGCTCATCGGCAGCATCGGCGTGTAGATGGTGAAGCGGCAGCGCGGCCGCAGGCCGCGCAGGAACATCGTCGCGCTGAGCGCGCTCTCGCCGCCGCCGACGATCGCGATGTCGCACTCGCGATCAGCCGGGATGCGGGCAAACTCATCGCGGCGACTGTCGCAGTGGAAGACGCGCGAGGCGATCGCGGGCTCGTGCGGGAAGGAGCGGTGGATGCCGGGACCGGTCAAGACCAGCGCCCGGGAGACATGCCGCGTTCGGCCCTCGGCGGCATCGGCCTCAACGACCCAGCGCTCCTGCTCCAGCGAAGCCCGCATGACGCGTGCGCCGAGGTGGGTTACTCCCTCACTCGCCCGTGAGAGCACCCAGGTCAGGTACTCGCCGTAGTCGCGATGACGCACCTGCGGTGAACCGGCGTCGACCCAGCGCGCGTAGCGCCGCGTGCTGATCATGTATTGCTGCCAGGTGAACTGGGCAAGCGAGGCGTCGATCGCCTCTCCGGCCTCGCCGAACTCGATATGGCTCTGGTACGGGAAGCCGACGTCCTTGATCGGCGTCACCGCCAACGGCTCCTCGCCCGAGGTCATCCCGTTGAGGCCCTTCCAGGAGGCGGCGACCTCGGTTCCCTCGATCACCAGAATCGAGAGCTCGGCAAGGCCGAGGCTGTTGAGGACGTGGACCTTGGTCGCGATCCCCGCGGCCTTGGCCCCCGCTCCGACGACGATCAGGTCGTAGTCAGCCATGCCATCCTCCGGTGCAATGCTTTTTGGTCCTGCTAGGGAGGTAAGACGTTGCACCTCTCATGCGAGAACAGTGCTCCGGGGCCTGGCGACGACGAGGCCGTGCTGGGCGGGGCTGAAAGCGATCGCACTGCGGCTCACCCGTTCGGAGCCGGACTCGACCGGGCTCAGCTCGACCTCCTCGAGCACGGTCCGCACCACCCGCTTCATCTCCTGTTCGGCGTAGCTGGCGGCGAGGCAACGGCGGGCACCGCCGCCGAATGGGATCCAGGTCGGCACCGCGGCGCGGCGCTCGAGGAAGCGCTCGGGGCGGAAGCTGCCCGGGTCCTCGTAGATCTCGGGGCTGTTGTGGATCAGGTAGACACAGGGGGCGACCAGGGTGCCGGCGGGCAGGTCGTAGCCGCCTAGCTTCGCCGGTCGCAGCAGGCGCCGCACCACGACCGAGACCGGCGGCCGCAGCCGCAGCGTCTCCTTGATCACGGCGTCGAGGTAGGCCTCGCCCTCGCCGGCGAGCACTTCCTCCTGCAGGCGCGCCAGCTTCTCGGGATGGCGCAGCAGCCGCTCGAAGACCCAGGCGAGCGAGCTCGAGGTGGGACCGTCCGTAAGCAGGGTGAGCAGTTCGTCGCGCAACTCCTTCTCGCTCAGCGGCGAGCCATCCTCGTTGCTCGCCTCGATCAGGATCGAGACCGCGTCGCGGCGGCCACCCTCGACCGCGCTGCGCCGCCGTCGCACCTCCGCCATCACCTCTTCTTCCACCGGCGTCATCGCCTGCCGCCAACCGCGGCTGCGTTCGAGCCAGCGCGGACCGAAGAGGGCCAGCTTGCGCAGGCGACCGGCGTCGTTGACGGCCTCGGTCAGGTTTGTCAGCAGTGCCCGCAGACGGTCGAGCCGACCTTCGTCGTCACCGAAGACGGCCCGCATCACGACCTCTTGAGTCAGCCCCTGCATCCGCGGCCAGAGCCGGAAGGGCTGCTCCACCGGCCAGGCCCGCACTTCGCGGCGGGCGAGCTCGCTCATCACCTCGGCGTCCTCGCGCATGCGCTCGCCGTGGAAACGGGGCAGCATCAGCTTGCGGCGAGCCATGTGCTCGGGCTCCTCGCTCAGCATCACCGAGTGCGCTCCCAGCACCGGCCGCAGGGCCAGGTTCGGCACCCCCACCCCGAGGTCCCCGCTGTCCGCCGAAAAGATCCGTTTGACGTCCTCCGGATCGGAGAGCAGGACCCAGGTACCGAGGTGGCGCAGGCGCAGGGTGAAGGTAGCGCCGTAGCGCCGCCGGCACTGCTCGAGGAAGGGCAGCGGGTCGCGCGACCAGCGCCGTGACTGCTGCAGCCTGAAAGCGCGCGGTCCGGGCGGCAGCGCGCTCACGCCTCGCTCCCCTCCATCAACTCGTCCTCGAGCTTGCAGGTCGCCCCGATCAGCAGCTCGAAGAGATCGCCCGTGAAGTCGGCCGGCAGGTCGGCCTCGGCGCCGCGGGCGAGGTAGCGCGCCCGCACCTCGGCGACGCGCTCGGGCTGCATCATCGGGATCCCCCGCTCGCTCTTGTAGCGGGCGACTTCGCGGCAGATCTCGAAGCGCTCGCCGAGCAGGCGCGCGATCTCCTCGTCGATCGGGTCGAGGCGATCGCGGAATTGACCGAGACCGTTGTCGCTCACCCCCGCGTCCCCCCGAGCAGGCCGCTGACGAAGGCGAAGCTGCATGCCGCGAGCGAGTCGAGGGCATAGCCGCCCTCCTGGATTACGCAGACTGGACGGTCCGCCGCGGCCAGCAGCCTGCCGATCTCGGCGAAGATCTGCGGCTCGAAGCCCCAGGAGCCGTGCGGGTCACCGGCGACGATGTCGTAGCCGAGCGAGACGACCAAGGCAGCGGAGGAACATGCCAGGGCCTCGATCGAGAGTGCCACCGCATCGAGGTAGGTCTCCGCCTCGGGACTGCCGGTGAACTCGACCACCACTTCACGGTCGCTGCTCGGGTCGACCGTACCGGCGGCGACATTGGTCACCGGCGATGCGTGCAGCGAGTGCAGGCTGGTGTCGGCCATCGCCTCGACGATCGCCGCGGTGCCGTTTGGGTAATGCAGGTCGATGTCGAGGATGCCGACCGGTCGAACTCCCGCATGGTGGAGCGCCTGCACCGCCGCCGCGGCCGTATTGAGGTAGCAGTAGCCGGCGAACCAGGCGGGGCCGGCGTGATGTCCGGGCGGCCGGCAGAGCGCGTAGGTGAAGGGGGCGCCGGCGGCAAGCCGTTCCGCAGCGGTCATCGCCGTCCGCACCCCCTCCCGCGCGGCCTCGACCAGGCCGGCGCAGACGGGTATGTCGGGTGCCAGCCCCGGCGGCGTCAGCTCGGGAATCACCACCGGCTCATCCGACACCTCGGCCAGGGCTTCCAGGTAGTCGGGCTCGTGCAGCACGCTCAGCGTCTGCTCGACCTCTTCGCTGTCGGTGTCGGCGAGGGCGGCGTGGACGCCCGCGTGCCGCAGCATGCCGCGGCGCAGCTCCTCAATGCGCCGGTTGTCGTCGGCGCCGGGCAGGATGCGGCCGCCTTCGAGGATCCAGTGGGCCGAATCGTCGTCCCGATCACCGGCGCGCTGCTCGACCAGCAACAGCTCCGCCGTCACAGCTTCCTCCGCATCCGAGGGCCCAGCGGCGCGAAGCCGTTTGACAGGTAGAACGCCTCGGTCGCATTGAGGTTCTCGAAGCTCTCGCGCGGCAACCCGACCTCGACCCTCCTCGCTCCCTCCTCGCGGGCCAGCTTGAAGAAGGCCGCCAGCAGCTGGCGGCCGACCGCCCGGCTGCGCCAGTCCGGGTGCACCCAGAGGTCCTGGATCGTGCCGTAGCGCCCCGGCACGTGGATCGCGTGCTGCCAGCTGGCGGCGAGAACCCCCACGATGCCGTCCTCGCCCCCTGCCTCCGCCACCAGCAGTGCACCCGCCCCACGATCCCTGGCCAGCTCCCGCGTCGCCTCCACCAGCTCCGTCGCCGGAGGGCCCGCGCCACTCAACTCGACCAGGAGGTCCGAGACCGCGGTGGCCACGGCGGTGGCGTCGAGAACCGACGCCCGCCGCACACTCAGGCCGGGAGACGACAGCCGGTGCGCCGCGGCTCGCTCGCTTGCCAGCGGCTCGCTCACGCTGCCTCCGCCGGAGCCCGCGCCGGCTCGAGCTCCACGCTCCAGGCGTCGGGCGCGTCGCCACCGGTGACCGTGCGCGCGATCGCCGCCATCGGCGCCCGCGCCTTGAGCAGGATCTCGTCGAACTCGTCCTCGGGGTCGGACTGCATCACGATCGCGCCGCCGGCGCCGATCGTCGTCCGGCCCGGCCGCATCACGATCGTGCGGATGACGATGCTGAGGTCCATCGTGCCGTCGAGCCCGAAGTAGCCGATTGCGCCGGAGTAGACGCCGCGCGCCTCGGCCTCGATGTCGTCGATGATCTCCATCGTGCGCAGCTTCGGCGCCCCGGTCATCGAGCCGCCCGGGAAGCAGGCGCGGGCGCACTCGACCGCGCTGCGGTTGGCCGGCAGCCGGCCCTCGACGGTGGAGATCAGTTGGTGGAGGGTGGCGTAGTCCTCGACCACCATCAGCTCGGGGACATCGACGCTGCCGACCTCGCAGACGATGCCGAGGTCGTTGCGCAGCAGGTCGACGATCATTAGGTGCTCGGCATAGGTCTTTTCATCGTCGGTCAACTCGGCCTTCAGCGCCGCGTCGCGGGCCGGGTCCCCAGAGCGCGGGGTCGTGCCCTTGATCGGTCGCGCCTCGACCCGGCGCTCGCGGTCGACGGAGAGGAAGCGCTCCGGCGAGGAGCTGACCACGGCCACCTCGCCCAGCTTCAGATAGGAAGCGAAGGGCGCCGGGTTGCTGCGGCGCAGGTTGCGGTAGAGGTCGAAGGGGTCGGGACGGGCGTCGGTCGAGATTTGATCTGTGAGGCAGACCTCGTAGGACTCCCCCGCCGCGAGTTCGGACTGGCTACGGGCGATGTCGGCGAGGTACTGTCGGCGTCCGCGGCCGCAGCGGAAGCGGACGTGCGCCTCGCTCGGCTCACCGAAGGCCGGCTCGGCGAGGGTGACGGCCGCAGGCGGCTCAGCGAGGACGTCACGAACGACCCCCTCGGCCTCGTCAAGCCACTGCTCCGCGCCGGCGTCCTCGCCGGAGCGGATCGCGAGCAGGTGGGTGCGATGGCGCACGTGATCGACCGCGATCAGGCGGTTGGCAAGCATCAGGACCGCATCGGGCACGTCGGAGCTGTGCTCGTTGGAGGCGCCGCAGTCGGCCTTGCACTCATAGCCGAGGTAACCGACGAAGCCGCCGAGCAGGTCCGGTGCGGCACCGGCGGGGCGCTCGATCGAGCGTTTCGCCACTTCGCGGTCGAGCAACTCGAAGATCGAGCCGCGCTCGGCCTCGATCCCCTCGCTGCCCTGAACCTGAACCGTGCCGGCGTCGACGTCGTACTCGAGCACGCAGCGGTCCGGCCCGGCGCTGGTGCCGAGGTAGGAGCTCTGCGCCAATCGCGTCGGCGCGTCGGCGCTGTCGAGCCAGAAGGCGTACTCCTCCTCGCCGAAGAGGCGTTCGAAGAGTGCCTCGGTCGGGGCCTCGCCGGGGATCGTGCGCATCAGCAGGTCGGCCTTGGCGGAGCCGGCCTCGACCGCGTGATTGCGCCGTGGCGGGCTCGCCGGCCGCTTGGTCGCGCGCACGGGCGGCTCTTTGCGCTGCCGGGCGAGCGCGTAGAAGTTCTCGATCAGCTTGGCGCCGTGCTCGGTGGCGATCGACTCGGGGTGGAACTGGACGCCCCAGAGCGGACGGCTGCGGTGCTCGATCCCCATCACGACACCGTCGTCGGCCCAGGCGCAGACATTGCCTTCGGCCCCCATGCCGGTGATCGCCAGCGAGTGGTAGCGGACGACCGGGAAGCCCTGGGCGATGCCGGCGAAGAGGCCCTCGCCTTCGTGGAAGATGCGACTGAGGCGCCCGTGCATCGCCTCGGGCGCGCTGCGCACGTCGCCGTCGAGCATTTTGCCGAGCCCCTGGTGGCCGAGGCAGATCCCCAGCACCGGGATCTCGCTGTAGCGGAGGATGTCGTCGCAGACGCAGAAGTCATGCCAGCGGCGCGGCGTCCCAGGGCCGGGAGAAAGCACGATCGCGTCGAAGTCCCAGCGCTCCAGGGCGCGCCAGGAAACGGCGTCGTTGTCGACGACGATCGGCTCCTCGCCGGATACCCCGGCGAGGAGATGGAAGACGTTGTAGGTGTAGGAATCGTGGTTGTCGACCAGCAGCGTCCTCACCGGGCCACCTCCAGGCCGAGGCCGCGGGCACCCTGGGCAAGCGCCGCCTGGGTGACGCCCTGCACGTGCGGCTCGCGGTCCTCCTGCAGGAACCAGCGCGAGAGGTGGGCGACGTATTTGGCCAGCGGACTGACGTCGAGCCGCTCGACCGCCTGCATCAGGTGGCGCCGGTACATCTCCGACTGGATCACGGCGAAGCGATAATCAGGGTCCTCCGCCGGCGCGCCGGCGGCCCTGCCGGATCCGCTGCCGTTGTGCGCGCGCGCACGGGCCAGGTCCCAGCCGAGGCTCTGCTCGGCGCGCAGCAGCTTCTCCTGCTGGAAGTCGAGAGGTTTGGTGTTGTCGTGCGCGAGGAAGTAGCCGAGCGCGACCTCGGGCACGATCGCCTCCGCCGCCGGGTGGCGCCGCCGCACCCCGGCCCGCTCCTCCTCCGCGTCGAGCGCGCCGTCGATCCACTCGGCCAGCTCGTCGATCAGCAGCGCGTTCTCCTTGCTCGAGGAAACCGACCGGTTCTGTTTGGAGACCATGCCGTGGAAGACGTCGTGCTTGGGATGGTTGATCTCGGCGCCGGCCCCCTTCTCCATCATCAGGTCCATCAGCTGACGGCGGCAGGTCACGTGCGCGGCCCACTCGGCGCCGCAGATCTGGATCGAGGTCGTGCCTTCGAGGCCCGGCGCCGCCATCCAGTAGGCAAGCGCCCGCATGTGCTGGGTCGGCAGTCCGTCGGCGCGCAGCAACGGCATTTCGGCCAGCTCGTGACGATTGGTCAGGTAGATCACGGCGCCGTCATCGCGGCGCTGGAGCATGCCGTGCTCGAGGCCGAGGTTGGAGAGCTCGGCGACCTCGGGCAGGAAATCGGACTCGAAGAAGACGCGGTCGAAGGAGATGCCCAGCCGGGCGAGCGTCTTGCGCTGGCCCGAAATCACCCATGCTCGCGTCTTCGACCAGAGCTCGATCGCCTCCTGGTCGCCGGCGAGTACGCGCTGCAGCAGCTCGTCGGCACTGTCGTTATGGACGTCGAGCTCGCGAGTGAGCGAATCGCCGGGCTCCCCCTCCTCCCGCCTTCCCAACGAGGGCCCGGCCTTGACGTACTCGGCGTAGCAGGCGCCGACGAAGTGATCGCTCTTCTCGCCGCTGTCAAGCGAGGCCTGCGTGTGACGGCCGCTCCGGATCACACCGGCCATCGCCTCGCCCATGCTGCGACCGACATCGCAGATGATGCTGCGGCGCTCCACCTTGCCCCCGGCCTCGGTCAGCGCGGCCCCGAGTGCATTGCCCAGCGCCAGGTTTCGCAGGTGGCCGATGTGCAGGGCCTTGGTCGAGTTGGCGTCCCAGAAGTTGAGTGCGTAAGTGCAGCCGGCGGCGATATCGCTGTGGTCGGCGGCCACGCCGGCAACGAGCGCGGCACCCGTGCCTTCGACCCACCGCTGGGAGAGCCGCGCCCGGACCTGCCTGCCGCTGCGATCGATCCGGTCGACCCAGGGATCGCTCTCGATCCGCTCCAGGGCGTCCAGAGCGGCGGCATCCTCGGCCCAGCCCTTGACGCAGGGCACGAGCATGAGGTCGAAGCGGTCGTGCGGCTCGTAGAGGGCCCGCGCTGCCCACAGCGGCCGCTCCGCCGGGCCCGTCGCCACCTCGTCGAGATGGTCAAAGAGATTGCTCGCCATAGCCGGTGTCGATTCCATGGGCAATGCACCAGCCGGGGCTCGAACCCGGATCTCCGGCTTTTAAGGCCGGCCCTTTGACCGATTAAGGCACTGGTGCGCTATGGGCGGGCCCGTCGTCAAGGACCCTGGGCTCCTCCCGAGAGCCCGCAATCTCCTGATCGCTCCAGATTTCCAGCGCATCCTAGCAACTCCGTGCGTACCAAAGGACGAACAGCCGAGGTCCGCGCACCACGGGGCTCGCTCGTCTCCGGGCCGGCGCGGCCTTTCGCGCTCGCAATGCGGAGGATCAGGCTCTTCCGGGTAGTTACTTGCCTACACTACGACCGCGTCGCGCCCGTGGTCGCAGGATGGGGCCGGGAGGCCGACAGGATCGCACCGATGAACCCTCTGACAGCAACCAGGCCGATCGCGAATACCTCTGGGCAGGGAAGGTTCGAGTGGATGACGTTCGACGTCCGCCACCTCCTTCCACACGACTGGGTGACGGCCATCCTCGACACCGCGACCACCTCGGCGCGCGCTCGCGTGCTCACCCCGACGTCCTCGACATCGCGGGAGAGCGACCGGGCGCTGGAGCTGCCGACGCTGACCGTCGGCGGGGAAGACGTCCGGGCTCGGCTGCCGTGGCTCGCAGACCTGTACGAGGGCCCGTTCCGCGACCTGGCCCAGCAATGCGCCGACCTGCCAATCGCGACCGCCCGCGACCCCCGCTACGGAGTGGTGCTCAACGTCAAGCGGGGCACGGAGATGCGCTACGAGTGCCACGTCGACTCCAACCCCCTGGAGGGGCTTCTCTATGTCACAACGCATCCCCCCGGCAGCGGGGGTGAGCTGGTGGTTTCCAATCGTGGCGATGTGCCCTCCTGTGAGGCGGTCGATGCCGACTGCTCGACGATCTACCCGGTCTCGGGACACTTGGTCTTCTTCAATGCAAGCGGTCACAGTCACTACGTGCGTCCACTGAAGCAGGCAGGAGCTCCGCGGGTCGTGGTCGCGATGAACTTCTACACACCCGCCCTTCCCGAGGAGGCCCGACCCGCCGACCTCAACCGTCATCTCTTCGGCGAAGAGTGAGCGTCACGGAGGGGCTCAGGCCAGCTCGGTCTCCTCGATAGCCGGTCGTGCCAACTCCCAGGTTGCGCTGAGGTCGCGGATGCGAGCGCCTGACTCCGGGCCGGTCATCGTGATCCATTTCCTCATGCCGTCGGAGACGGTGAGGACGGGCAGGCGATAGAACATCTCGCCGACTCCCTTCGACTCGAAGGCAATCAGTTCGTCGGCACTGTCGCGAAGTTTTTCCCAGTACCGGTCGGGAAGAAACCGAATCTGCAGCCGGTCGTCCAGACCTTCCTTGCGCACGAGGTCGACGAGCTTTTCCGCCCGCATCCGGGTCGTATCCGTTTCCATCACGAAGTACCTGTACGAGATACCCCGGCGCAAGTTGTCGAGCACCACGCCAGAGAAGCTGACTCCGGACGGATACTCGAACTCGATCGTCTCGTCCGTGGACACGATCCAGACACATTTGGCCGAGGTGGAGTTCTCGATGCCCCACAGCGCTCGATCGTCGATCACCTCCGCGAAGGCAAGCGATGGGCAGTTTCTGAGCAGCTGCACCAGTTGCATGCCGACCCGCCTTGCATCGGCCCCCTCGTCGTCGGTCACGAGCACCTCGTCGAGAACGACCAGCGCGGACTGAAGCCCCGAGCGCGGGTCGGCAAGAGCCCCGGGATCGAAGTGCGACTCCTCGGCTGGCTTACTGCGCTTTCTGCCGAGCCGCAAAGACACAGCTGCGAGGACGGTGAATAGTCCGGCCAGAAGGGCAAGGATCGCGACCGCAAGGGAGAGGGTGTCCATCAGGCCGACCGCGCCTTGAGATCGGTGTCACGGGTCAAGAGCGTGACGCTCTGGATGATCACGACCATGCTGAGAAGGGCCACGGAGAGCTGGGCAACGAAGGCGTGGTCGGCGCTGCTTTGATGGCCCGTAAGGTCACCGTACGTAATCACCGTGAACAGAGCGCCGGCTGCCAGCGCGATGAGAAGGCTCGCGGCGAAGGCAGCCGACTTGCCAAGGCTCTTGAAATGTCCCGGATTGGTCCAGAACTCGGCCAGGGTCGCTCCGGTGACACTGAGGATCACCAGCAGCAGCTCGCCACCGCCGAACAACATCGTGAAGCTTGGGAACCGGTGCGCATGGTGCGTGGTTTCGTACTCGATGCGATAGGCGAGGGCGACAATGGCGAAAGGCGCGATGCTCGCAACCAGGGACGTGAGAAGCCAGGCCCAGATATCTCGCCTGAGCTCCTCACGAGTAGAGAGCTTCGCATTTCGGTATCGCTCAAACGATGCCATGCGGTGCCACTTTAGTTCGAAGTGCACGGTCGATGTCCCGTCCCGTGTCGAGCAGAAGAGGCACCGCGTGTGCTGACTAAAGAGTGGAGAGACTCTCGTCGCGAACCTGCTCGAGGAAGGCGGCGAGCTCCGCGGTCAATCGCTGCGGCGTCAATCGCCACTCGAGAATCGAGTTGGCCACTACGAGCCGTGCGTTCTCGAGCTCCTCGGCAAGCATTCCGGAGTCGCTGAACGGGTGGACCGGATCGCGCGCGTGACCAACGATCAGAGCCGGCTGCTCGATCTGCTGGCGCAGCTCGCGGTGCGGCGCCGTCTCCCCCAGCAGCAGCCCCTCGAGCACGGCACCCGAGGGTCCCGGGCGCTGGCGCACCCAGTCGAGACCGATGTCGACCAGGTAGTGGCTGCGGGGGACGAGCGAGGCGAGGCGCGAAGCGAGCTCGAAAACCGGTCGGCCGAGTCGTAGCCCGAGCAGAACCGGAGTGAAGGCGCCGGCGACCGCGGGCAGGGCGTTGTCGAGGACCGGCATCTCGATGAAGAGGCCGCGCACGCGCTCCGGCCGGCGAACCGCCAGCTCGAGCGCGACGTTGGCCCCGAGCGAGGTGCCGCCGACCACCGCCGACGGCAGCTCGAGGTGATCCAGCAGCGCCGCAACCTGGCGAGCGAAGAGCGGCATCGAGTAGAGCCGCAGGTCCTCGGGCCGGTCGGAGCGGCCGTGGCCGAGCAGGTCGACGCAGATCACCCGGTTGCCCTCGCGCGCCAATGCCGGGCCCAGCTGCTCGAACATGCGGCGGTTCATCAGCAGCCCGTGGACGAGCACGAGCACCCGCTCGCCCTCGCCGTAGATGTCGTACTCGATCCGGTGGCCCTCGTAGAGGAAGTCGCCCATCCCGCTACTCGCCGGCTCGCCGCAGGCCGGCCTCGGCAACGCCCTGCTCGAGGACGTCGAGGCCGAACCCGTCCACCGGTCCCAGCGCGCCGGCGCCCTGAAGCCCGCCGGCGGCGGCTCGTTCGGCCGCCCAGGCGATGATCGCGCCGGTGAACGTATAGGCCTCGACACCCCTGAGGCGAGCCTCGACAAGGACCTGGCCCGCGGAGTCGAGCGCCTCGGCGACGACCTCGGAGCCCGAACTAGCGCGTTGTTCGGGGCTCGGGCCGCCGGTCGAACCCTTGACCATGCGGGCAAAGGCCCTCTGCAGGGCCGGCTTGACACCGGGGATGCGGGTTGCCCCGGCAACTCCGAGCGAGGCGATCGCTATCGCCCGCGAGGCGCCCCCGAACCCACCGAGGTAGACGTCCACCTGCCGCAGACCCGAATGAACCCGGGGCAAGGCGAAAACCTCGCTGCCCCCGGCCGAGAGCGCCGGCAACGAGCGGCCCGAGAGCTCAAAGCTCTGGATCCGGGCCGCCCCTCGCTCGGTCACGAGCCTGCCGCCGTGCCAGCGAAACCCGGGCTCCAGAAAGGCGCCGGCCGCGGAGGCCTTGGTGCCGCCGCTCATCCCGGACGGCCCCACCTCGCCGCGTTGGAAGTACCCGACCCGGACCGCGGTGGCGGCCTCGCCGGCGTCGCGCAGGGCGAGCGCGCCGGCGAGGTTGCCGGGCACCCAGTCGTAGCCAAAGGCGGTGAGCAGGCCGCTGCCGGCCGTCTTGGCGCGCGCTCCCTCGCGTTCGAAGACGCGGCGGATGAAGGCGGGCTCGCCGGTCGAGTCGATGTAGTGGGCGCCGGCGCCGATCGCCGCGTCCAGCGCCGCCCCACCCCAACGGGCGAAGGGACCAACCGTCGTCACCAGCACGTCGCCGGCCTCGACCAGCTCGGCAACGCTGGACGGGCGCGAAACGTCGGCAACTGCCGACTCGAGGCCACCGAGCTCGGCGGCGATCGCCTCGACCCGCACGCGGTCGCGTGCAGCCAACAGCGGCCTTTGTCCGCGCGCAACCAGCTGCTCAGACACGAGC
Source organism: uncultured Solirubrobacterales bacterium (assembly GCA_963702705.1). Lineage (GTDB taxonomy): Bacteria > Actinomycetota > Thermoleophilia > Solirubrobacterales > 70-9 > VRUE01. The sequence continues at coordinate 264,051 of CAVPDR010000006.1, read as the reverse complement.
CGACCGGTATACCCGGTGGCACCGAAGACGATTATCCGGCCAGCCATGGCGCCCAGACTAGGCGATGCCTGGAACAATCGCGGAAACCGTCGAGGGGGAGAGATGCGGAAGAGGGCAAGAGGTCGAGTCGGGTTGATCAAGGCATCGGTGGGCGTAATCGCCGTCCTCGTCTGCCTCGCGGCGCTTCCCGCCAGCGCTTCGGCGGCAAGCACCTACTTCGCCTCGCCCGGCGGAGGCGGGTTCGAATGCTCGGCGGGCTCGCCATGCACCCCCCAAGGAGCACTGGCAGCATCGACCTCCGGCGACACCGTCGTGCTCATCGGAAACCAAGGCACCTACGGCACCCCAGGCAGCCCGATCGTGCCCGAACTCCTGGTACCCAACGGAGTCACGGTCGAAGGCGCGGCGGGGCAGCCGATGCCGCAGCTCTACTCGCACGGTGCCTCGGCGGGCATCCGCCTCGACGAAAACGGCTCCGTGCTCTCGAACGTCGCGATCCACGAGGAAATGGCCGGCGAAGCGGTGGTCGGGGCGGGGACGATCTCGCGCGTACTGGCGCTCGCCACGAGCGGCGCGGGCTGCCGCGTCAACGGCCCTGGAACGACGATCGTCGACACCGTCTGCGCCGGCAAGTTCGGTCTCTTCGACGTCCTCCCCACCGGCTTCGGCACCGGCGCCTGGCCGCTGACCCTGCGCAACGACACGATCTACGGCACGACCGAACCAGGCATGCTCGCCGTCTCCGAAGGTCCGGCCTTCCAGATAACCGCGATCAACACGATCGTCCGCGGACCCCTGACCACGGACATCGAAACGGGGCAGTCCGCACCCGGGACGGTAGACGTCAACCTGAGCCACTCCAACTACGCCAAATTGACGACCGCGTTCGGCACGACCACGGTCACCCCGCCCGGCAGCGCCACCAACCAGACCGCCGCGCCGGCCTTCGTCAACGCAGCGGCATTCGACTTCGCCGAGCAGGCAAGCTCACCGACGATCGACGGCGGCGTCAACGAAGCGGCGAACGGACCGCTCGACGTGATCGGCAACCCACGGACGTCGAACGTGCGCGGCACCTGCACGGCGATGACCGACATCGGCGCCTACGAGCTCTACACGGGACTGGTCGTCGACTGCTTCGGGCCGCCGCCGCCGAAAAAAGAAGCCACCAAGAAAATCAAGCCCGGCAAAGGCAAATCGAAATCGAAGCCGGCGATCTCGGTCCTCAAGGCGAAGATCCGCAAGCGCAAGGCGACGTTCCGCTTCGAGGGGACAAGCGGAACCGTCGGCTTCGAATGCAAGCTCGACAAAAAGCACTTCCGCTCATGCGCATCGCCAAAGACCTACAAACACCTGAAGCCCGGCAAACACGAATTCGCGGTCCGCGCCGTCGACGCCAAGGGCAGGCACTCGAAGCCGGCGACCCGGGCATTCCGGATCAAAGCCAAGACCTCAGCTCGTCACTGACCCCGTTTACCGAAGCAGCACCCGACAGCGTTTCAGCAACTCCTCGAGCGTTTTCGGTCGCACCGAACCCAGGCGCCGAACCAAACGCTCGTGGGAGATCGCCCGCAGTTGCTCGGGCATGGCGAAGCCGTCCTCCTTCAAACCGCCCTCCGAAGACGGGACTGACAGATGGAGGGCACTGCCGAAATCGGTGCGCGTGAGTGGCACGGCGAGGGAAAGACCCAGGCTCGCTTGGTTCAGTTGATCGACCGAGACGATTACGAACGGTCGGGACTTTGCTTGCCCGGTTCCGCGGGTCGGGTCGGGATCGGTCCAGTAAACCTCGCCCTGTTGCGGACGGGCGGCTACCACTCGGGCGTGGGGGCGTCGAACGCCGTTTCGATCTCCGCGCTCTCCGCGCGATAGAGAGCGAGGGTTTGCGGATCGGCCGCCATTCTCTCGAATCCGGCCGCGACCTCGGCCAGCATTGCCTCCTCGTCAGCGGCATTGACGAGCTCGGCGACGACGTCGCTGGCAGACTCCCCCCGGCGAGCGGCCAAGATCCTCAGCCGATCCCTCGTCTGGGTCGGCACCCGAATCGTTGTCGTGTCAGCCGCAGCCATGTAGACAGACAGTCTACACAGAGAAAGCTATTGATCCACCTACGCCGCGAAGCGCTGTTCGGCCCTGGCGCGGGCCTTGGCGGCCTCGAGCTCGCGGTCCTTTGCCGGCGCCGCAGTGACGAGTTCGTCGAGCAGCTGCGTCGAGATCTCGGCGACCGCGTCAACCGCCCGTTCGAACGCCTCGGCGTTGGCCTGCGAGGGTTTCGTGAAGCCGCTGATCTTGCGCACGTACTGCAGCGCGGCTGAGCGAACCTCGTCCTCGGTCGCGGGTGGATCGAAGTTGTAGAGAGTTTTGATGTTTCTGCACATGCGCGAATCCTACGGGCCCTCACCCTCGGCTTAAGTCGCTTGGGATACGCTCGCGCGGAGCGGCGGGCCGGATCCGCCGCCACCGACCGAGATTCGAGGGATCCCATGACCAAGTACCCAATCGTCGACGAGGCCGCAATGCTGTACGGAAACCGCTTCCTCACCGAGGACGCGCCCGATGGCCCCTTTCCGGCAAGTGGCATGTCGGCCCTCGATGCGATGCGCCTGGTTGACGAGGAACTGGCGGTCGAGGGCGATCCCAACCGCAACCTGGCGACCTTCGTCACCACCTGGATGGAGCCGGAGGCACAGCGGCTGATCTCCGAGAACCTCTACCGCAACTTCATCGACCACGCCGAGTACCCGATCTCGGCCGAGATCGAGCAGCGCTGCATCCGCATGCTGGCCGATCTATTCCACGCGCCGGGCGAGACCACGGGCGCCCGCACTCAGGGCTCCTCGGAGGCGATCATGCTCGGCGCGCTCTCGCTGAAGTGGAAGTGGAAGCAGCGCCGCGAAGCGGAGTCGAAGTCGGTCGACAAGCCGAACCTCGTCTTTGGCGGCGACGTGCACGTGGTCTGGGAGAAGTTCTGCCGCTATTTCGACGTCGAGCCGCGGATCGTGCCGCTGCAGGAGGGCAAGTACGTGATCGGCCCCGACGACGTCGAGCCGCTGGTCGACGAGAACACGATCGGCGTCGCCGCCGTGCTCGGCACCACCTTCACCGGCCACGCCGACGACATCGTCGGCATCAACGACCTCCTGCTCGGAATCAAGGCGGAGCGCGAACTCGACGTGCCGCTGCACGTCGACGGCGCCAGCGGCGGCTTCGTCTGGCCCTTCCTCTACCCCGAGTCGAAGTGGGACTTCCGACTCGAGCAGGTGCGCTCGATCAACGTCTCGGGGCACAAGTTCGGGCTCGTCTACCCGGGCGTCGGCTGGCTCGTCTTCCGCGAAAAAAGCGACTTGGCCGAGGACCTCGTCTTCTACGAGAACTACCTGGGCAAAGAGGACGCCACCTTCACCCTCAACTTCTCGACCGGCGCCTCGATGGTCCTCGCCCAGTACTACAACTTCGTCCGGCTCGGGCGGGAGGGCTACGCCTACATCATGGAGGCGATGCAGAAGAACGCCCGCGCCCTCGCCGATCGACTGGAGAAGCAGGGCGACTTCGAGCTGATCGGCGCCGACAAAGAGCAGCTGCCGCTGGTCGCCTTCAAGCTCGCCGAGGGCAAGAACTACGACGAGTTCGATCTCTCCTGGCAGCTCTCGGCCGAGCGCGGTTGGATGCTGCCCGCCTACACCCTGCCGCCCAACGCCGAAAAAGAGAAGGTGCTGCGGGCACTGGTCAAGGAGACGCTCAGCCGCGAGCAGGTCGACCGCCTTGCCAACGACATCGAAACCGCCTGCTCGACCCTGGAAAAGAAGGGCGGCGCCCACCCCGCCGAGCGCAAGCGGGTCAAGACCGGCACCGGCTACTGAGGGCCCCCCGATGAGCGCCGGCGTCGCCGTAGTCACCGACAGCACCACCTACCTCCCCGCCGAGCTGATCGAGCGCTGGGGCATCGAGCTGGTAAGCCTCTACGTCGGCTGGGGCGACGAGCGCTTGCCCGAGAGCGAGTACGAGCTCGACGAGTTCTACGCGCGGCTGCGCGACTCGCCGGACCTGCCCTCGACCTCGCAGCCGTCGGTCGGCGATTTCCTCACCCGCTTCGAACCGCTCGCGGAAGCTGGACGCGACGTCGTCTCCATACACATCGCCAGCGGCCTCTCGGGGACGTACGAGAGCGCCGTCGAGGCCTCGCGCGTCGTTGCCGACAAAGGGCTGCCCGGACGGGTCGAGGTGGTCGACGGCCAGACCGGGGCCGGTGGGCTCGGCTGCCTGGTCCTCGCCGCGGCTGCCGCGGCCGAGCAGGGCCAGGCGCTGGACGCAGTGGTCGAAGCGGTCCACGAGACCCACCGGGGACTCGCGATGTGGTTCTGCCTCGACACCCTCGAGTACCTGCGCAAGGGCGGTCGTATCGGCGCCGCCCAGGCCCTGGTCGGCTCGGCGCTGAAAATCAAGCCGATCCTCACCTTCGGCACCGAGATCACTCCGGTCGGCCGCGTCCGCACCCGCAAGCGGGCGATGCAGCAGATGGTCGCCTACGAGGACGAGCTTCAAAGCCGCGGCGCGACGGACTGGTTCGTCCAGCACGCCCAGTCGCTCGATGACGCCGAGGCCCTGGTGGCACAGGGAACCGAGATCCTCGGCAAGGCGCCGCTCTTCTGCACGGAGGTCGGACCGGTGCTGGGCGCCCACCTCGGGTCAGGAATGCTGGTCGGCGGGATCGGCGCAAGCCCCCACTGAGCTCATCCGATCTGTTTCGGCTGGTTCTCGAGGTAACGCTCGAGCCCGCGTTTGCGCGCCGTTTCTTCGCGCCTGAAGCTTCGAGTCAGATCCGCTTTCGGCACGCGAATGCCGTGGGCCGTCCTGTATCTCTCCGTTTTCGGCAGATTCCTTCCGTAGAAGCTGCCTCGGACCACATGCGGCGAGCCGCGCGGAAACGAGTACATGCCGAACCCCTCGTCCTCGCCGCCGTCCTCTTCGCCGCCGTATCCGTAGAGGATGGAGTCCTCGCGAAACGGCGTGCCCTCTCCCGACCACCATGCCCAGGAATCGCCCTCGACGGTGAAGTCCCGGTAGATGCCGGTGAGTTCGACATCGTTGATCCCCGCGTGGATGAAGAACACGGAGCCGCCGAGCAGCCTTCCCTCGCGGTTGCGGATGGCCGAGTACCAGTAGCCGTGGATCTTGACCTTCGAACCCGGCTTCACGCCGAATATGTTCGCCGCCCAGCCCCACCTCTTCACACACCAATCGAGGCCCGAGTCGAGGAACCAGGCGGTGAGGATGATCGCAACGATCACAGCCGGCGCCGCCACGGCAAGGCTGTGGCTCTCGTGCAGGACGATCGCGCCGATCGCCTCGCCACCGAGAACGATGCCCGCCGAAACGCTTTGGACGATCTTTCGAGTTCGCATCAGCCGAGGCCTTGGGACGTGGTCGGGAAAGTGCTCCGGGAAAATACCGCCATTCCGGCGCGTAGGATCGCCGGGTGACCTCGATCATCCTCGACTGCGACCCCGGCCACGACGACGCCATCGCCATCCTCCTCGCGCTGGCCAGCGCGGAGGTTCGACTGCTCGGAGTCACCACCGTGGCCGGCAACCAAACGCTCGAGAAGACCACGGCCAACGCGATCAGCGTCCTCGACCACGTCGGTCACCCAGAGATCCCGGTCGCGGCCGGCGCGGACCGTCCGCTCGTCCGCGATCTCCACGTCGCCAGCGAGGTCCACGGCGAGAGCGGCATCGACGGCGCTGAACTTTCGGTCTCGAGACGCTTGCCAGAGCAGGCTCACGCGATCGACTGGATCGCCTCGGCGCTCTCCTCCTCGCCGACGCCGGTGACCCTGGTTGCGACCGGCCCGCTCACCAACGTCGCCCTGCTTCTGGCGCGATACCCGGAGCAGTGCTCCCGGCTCGAGCGGATCGTGTTGATGGGCGGCGCGATCGGCGCCGGAAACATCACCCCCGCTGCCGAGTTCAACATATGGTCCGACCCCGAGGCCGCCCACAGAGTGTTCTCGAGCGGTGTGGACCTGACGATGGTTGGCCTCGACGTCACCCACGAGGCACTGATTCGACCGACCCATATCGAGTCGCTGTCGGCGGCGGGCAAAGCCGGGCGGTTGGTCGCCGAGCTGTGTCGCTTCTCGCTGGCGATCCACGCCGATCGGTACGGCTGGGACGGTTCGCCCGTCCATGACGCCGTCGCCCTCGCCCACGTCGTCGACGGATCGTTGCTCGAGACCGCCCACCGCGGAGTGAGGATCGATACCGGCGGCGAGCTCTCGCGCGGCCGCACCGACGTCGACCTGTGGCGAGCGATGGACTGGAAGCCGAATTGTCACGTCGCCACCGAGATCGACGCCGAGCGGTTCCTCGACCTGCTCGTCGGGCGGATCGAAGCGCTGCCGTGACCGAACGCGACCGCTAGGACCGCTCAGGCGGGACGCGCGCCGTGTTCCTGCTCCTCGACCGTGAGCTCGGCGGTGGGGAAGGCCTCGAGTCGCTCGTCGGGGATCGACTCCCCGCTCTGGACCGAGATCCCGTAGGTGCCGGCCCCGAGCCGGACCTCGGCCCGGTCGACGGCGGCGAGCTGCCGCTTCAGGTCCTGCAGGCGGCCGGCGTCGAACTCATCCTGATAGAGGCCCTCGGAGTCCACGTCGCCGGGTTCGACCCGGGTGTCCCCCTCTTCGGGCCCTTCGCCCTCGAGCGCGGCGATCTGCTGCTCGATCTGCTCGCGCTCGCGAGTGAGCAGTTCTCTGGCGCGCTCCGGCTTCACGGCCGACACCGTATCGCGGTGCCCGGCCGGGCACCGGCAACCCGCCTCCGCCTGGCAAAAGTATGAAAAAGGTACCGATCTCCCCCGGGGCGCTAAAGAGGAATGGCCAGGGCGTCGAACGGGTAGGCGAGAGCCATGTTCCGATGCGACCAATGCCACACCGAGTACGGCGGGATCCGCGGGATCTCAATCGATCGCTGCCCCCGCTGCAGGCAGCAGGCGGGCGCGGCCGAGACGCGGCCGACCGTCGCCGCGGCCTGGGGGTCAAGCGAATCGCCGGGCTCGAACTGGTCCCCCCTCCCCCTGCTCGGCCCGATCGCGCAGCTGGACCAAGCCATCCGGGTCTAAGGACCGGAGGCCCTGCCGGGCCACCAGGCGCGCTCGCCGCAGAGATAGGTGATCGCGGGGATCAGCAGGGCGCGAACGAGGAAGGTGTCGAGGAGGACACCGATCGCGACCGTGGCGCCGATCTGAACCAGCTCTTCGAGCGGCAGCAGGGTCAGCGTGGCGAAGGTGCCGGCGAGGATCAGGCCGGCCCCGGTGACGACGCCGCCGGTGTTCTCCAGCGCGGCGAGGACGCCGTCGCGGGTGCCCAGCGCAGCCGCCTCCTCGCGGGCGCGGGTCATCAGGAAGATGTTGTAGTCGACCCCCAGGGCGACGAGGAAGATGAAGGAGAGCAGGACGAGGTTGAAGGTGATGCCGCTGGACCCGAAGAGATCGGCGAAGGCGAAGGTAACGAGGCCGAGGGTCGCGGCGAAGGAAGCGACGACCGTGAGTATCAGGTAGCCGGGCGCGGCCAGGGCGCGCAGGACCGCGACCAGGATCAGGCCGACGACGAGCAGGACCAGCGGCACGATCAACCGCGTGTCGCGGGCGTTGGTCTGCTCGACGTCGTAGTTCTCGGCCGGGATGCCGCCGACCAGGGCGCTGGGCGCGACGTCCTCGAGTCTGTCCCGGACCCCCTTGACCAGGCCCGCCGCCTCGCCCGAGTAGGGATTGCCGCGGAGGACGATCGCGACCGCCGCCTCGGTCGAGATTGACGACGGAGGCACGGGCACCGCGAGCTTGACCGAGGGCAGATCCTCGAGCCCCTTCAGCGCCGCCTCGGCTTCGGAGAGGTCGACGACCGCGGTCAGCGGCGAGCCCAGCCCGGGCGGGAAATGTTCGTCGAGCACTTCGGTGCCGCGACTCGATTCGGTCGGGTGCGTTTCGCCCTCGCCGAACCCGATCGTGCCGTGGTCGACCAGGTTGCCCAGGGCGAGGACGAAGAGCGCGGCGAACACGGCCACGACGATGGCGCGCGGGTGGCGTCGGACGAAGACCGCGATCCGTGCCCAGCGGGTGCGCCTCTCCCCCGGCTCGGCACCGTGGCCGGGCCAGAAGAAGCGCCGGCCGAGCAGCGAGAGGACCGCCGGCAGCAGGGTCAGCGCCGCGGCCAGCATCACTGCGATCCCGATCGCCAGCACCGGGCCGAGCCAGCGGGTCGACTCGAGGTCGGCGAGCAGCAGCACCAGCATCGCCGCGATCACCGTCCCCGCCGAGGCCGCGATCGGCCGCACGCTCTCGACCAGCGCCGTCGGCAGCGCGGCCGCAGACTCCAGGCCGCGGTCGAGCTCCTCGCGGTAACGATGGATCAGCAGCAGCGAGTAGTCGGTGCCGGCGCCGAAGATCAGCACCAACAGCAGAAAGGTGCCCTCGACGTTGACGACGATCAGGCCACTCTTGATCAGCAGGTAGGTGAGGCCGATCGAGATCAGGTAGGCGATGCCGACCGTGAGCAGCGGCAACAGGGCCAGGATCGGGGCGCGGTAGACGACCAGGAGCAGCAGCAGGACCAGTCCCAGCGTGGCGATCAGCAGCGTCCTGCCGGCGTCTTCGGCGACCTGCTCGAGGTCGGCGGCGATGCCGCCCGGACCGGTGACGTAGGAGCGCAGGCCGGGGCGGCGGTGGGCGGCGAGGTAGGCGCGAATCCTGCTGACGCCGTCGACGACGGCGCCGCGGTCGGCGGAGTCGATCGCCAGCGCGACGATCGCCGCTTCGCCGTCGCGCGAGACGGGACCGATGCCGTGCGCAATTCGGGCCACGTCGCCGAGCGGTTGCCTGGCCTGACCTGAGAAGGGAGCGAAGACCGGCGTCGCGCCGGCCAGGCCGAGGTGGTCGAGCCCTTCGCCGATCCGGCCGATCGCGTTGAGGTCGGCGCCGGTGAGGCCGCCGCGCCGGGCGAAGACGACCAGAACCGGCACGTCGTCGCCGCCCTTGAAGTCGCGCTGGAGCACGTCGAGGGTCCGGGTCGACTCGGCGTTCGCCGGCAGGTAGCTGCCCTGCCCCGCCGCGGTCACCTCGCCGATGTGGATCCGCCCGAGCAGACCGGCGATCCCAAGCAGGACCCAGACCCCAAGTGTCACCCAGCGCCCACGCGGCCCTGTTACGGCGGCGGCCACTCGTTCGATCAGAAGCCGCGCGCGCACGGGCGAACCCTAGCCTCGCGATCAGCTTCGATACCGGCACAGATGGCCCACGTCCTGCCGTCGACTTCGGGGGCGGTACGCAGGTTCTGGAACATCGAGCCCTGACGCGAGTTGGCGAACGCCTAAAAAAGCTGTTGTGCCGTGTCGGTTTCGCTATCGGCAGGTGTCTCTGCTGGCCGCTCACGGTCCTGCAGGGCGTGCAGGTTCTCTTCCGAGATCAGCCCCTCCGAAACGCCTTTGAGGATCACGTAGGGCTGAAAGATCGGGTCCGAGAATCGGTAGAAATATCGCTTGGGAACTCCTTCGCGAATCAGGACAGCGCTGCGCTGGGGCTCAAGGAACTGACTCAGGTGACGCGAAAAGGCCGGAATGTCAAGCCGGCGCCCCGCGATGGCCTTCAGCGGATCGCGAACCGAGCCAGCGGTGAAGAACCCAAGCTGGTTCTTGGGCGCAAGTGCACACGCAAGCAGAACGTGTTGAAAGAGAGCGTCCTTATGGACGCTGCGTGTGGCGAGTTGATAGGCGTCATCGATCGTGTGACCCGCGACAGCCTTGGGAATTGCCGCCTTGACATCGCCAATAGTGATCTCGGTGCGATCGTCCTGAACAACCCGCTGGCCGGCATGAAGGCCGAGAAGGTGGGTGTAGTGGGGCAAGCCCTCCGAGAGGGCGGTTATCTCGTCGGCAGCGTCCTCACGAATAGTGAGTTGAGCTTGTTCGCAGCCAAACTTCAGTGCCTCCCGCAACTCGACACGCGACATGCGTGGCATTTCGATTTGAGCCAGCGCGCGCACGATGGATTGGTGCTCACCGATCAACTCGCCGATGGAGCGCGCTACCCCGACCAAGACAACCGTCGACTCAACCGAGTGATCGGAGAGCGACTTAATCGTGTCGGCAATCAGACTCAGCGCCAAATCATCCTCAAGGCGATCCAGCTCGTCGATCACGAGAAGCGCCGGGAGGGGGAGCTGTTCGAGCTTGCGCCGCACGGCGTCGGGCTGGATTTCGTAGTCCGCCATCACGAGATCCAGCTCGGCCAAGATGCGCTGCCAGAGCGATGCATACGTGTCGTCGGTACCGCAATTGACGATGGCGGCCTGGAAACTCGGAAGATCATCGGCCCCGAAGAATTCGCGGAGCACGTTGGCTAGGGATGTCTTGCCCACGCCCCGCTCTCCGTACAGCGCGACATGGCGGCCGCGTTGGGTCGCCGCCGAGGAGACCTCGAGGATCTGCCCCGTCCGGCCTGCGAGCATGTCGAGGCTACTCACGGGCGCGCTCGGCGTGAAAGCCTGAGCGACGCGGGCAATACGCCGTATCTTCGTCATTGAGTCTGTCAAGTTCTAGCCCCTGTTTGTATAGTAACAGGGGTATTTGGTGATAACCGGGCGCCTTCGCTGGCAAATCGCAGTAGAACAGCTGAGGGCGGCGAAAATGCCTAACTAAGCGCGACCGCTGCCTCTGGCGTGGCGACACGGAAGCTGATGCTCTCCTCCAGGTAGAGGTGGACGGCGTCGGCGTCGTGGTGGTCGTAGCCGATCGAGAGGTCCTCGCCGCACTCGAGCAGGAAGTCGCCGCCGCGCAGGCTGAGCACTGCCGCGCCTTTGACGCCGGGTGCCCAGACGAGCGGACCGCCGGCGATCTCGCGCAGGTGCTCCAGCAGCGGGTAACCGCCGTGCTCGCTGGTCTCGAGCACGCGGGTGTGGATCTCGGGGCCGAGGGCGAGGCCGTACGGTCCGTCGACGCCGGCCGCGCGCAGCGCGTCGACCGCCCTGGCGACGTGACGCGGGTACTGGTCGCAGTCCTTGCCGAGCTTGATCGCACCGTGAGGCGAGACCTCGAGGATGCCGGCGATGCCGGCCGCTTTCCAACCGTGGAAGACAGCGGCGTTCTCGGCGACGGCGATCGCCTGGGCCGCCTCGTCGAGCACGCCGAGATCGGCGTCAGCGGCACCGCGCTCGGCATCGGCGAGCTCGCTGCGATCGATCGTGAAGGGGGCCCGCAGCTCGACCAGAGCCAGGACCTGGCGCTGGGCGCCGCTGACACCTTTGCCCACCGGGCCGGCGATCCCCTTCACCCGGCCGAGGTTGGTTGCCGAGTGCCGCCAGCCATGCGGCCCGGAGAAGTCGACGAGCTTGCGCGCCGCAAGCGCCGGCGCCAGCCGCTCGCGCGCCTCGGAATCGAGCAGCTCCCAGCCGCTTGCGGTGATCGGCGCGTGCTCGCGCAGCAGGTGGCTCACGAGGCCACCTCGCGCAGGCTGCCGATGCCGAGCGATTCGCCGCCGGAGAGTGGCGCGCCGCGCTCCGCCGCGCCCTCGGTCGCCTCCTCCTCGGCCTCCTCGCCATGCTCGACGATGTCGCCCTCCTGGAAGAGGATCCCCTCCGCGATCTCCCGCCACAGCGGCGTGCGGCGCAGGAGGAACTCCAGGTCCATGCAGAAGTGCTTGAACTCCTCGCCCTGGGCGTCGTGCATGATCGCCCGTGCCTCCTCGTCGGTCTCGACCGCCATTCGCTGCTCATACCAACCGATCGCCTCCGCCTCCTCGGTCAGCGACGCGCAGAGACGGGCGAAGGTCCGCGTCGGCGCCGACAGCTCCTCGGGCGGCTCGTGGTACTGGTCGAATCCCACGTTGCATCCTCTCACTCGGTGTGGTGGTCGTCGGTTTCCTACCCAGGATCGAGGCGCGACAAGCCTAATCGCCTATGCGAACTCGATCACGCTGCGGATGCCGTCCTGGGCTTCCATCAGCTCGAAGCCGCGGTTGACCTCGTCGAGGGTCAGGCGATGGGAGATGAAGGGCTCGACGTCGATCTCGCCGGCCATCGCACGCTCGATCAGGACCGGGACCTGGTCGCGGCCCTTGACGCCGCCGAAGGAGGAGCCGGCGACGCGGCGGCCGGTGATCAGCAGGCGGGGGACGATGTCGAGGGTCTCCCCCTTGCCGGCGACGCCGGCGACCGTGCAGAGCCCCCAGGCCATGCGCGCCGCTTCGACCGCCTGGCGCATCACGGCGACGTTGCCGGTCGCCTCAAAAGTGAAGTCGGCGCCGAAGCCGTCGGTCATCTCGAGGATCTGCTCGACCGCGCCATCGCCGCCCTCGATCGTGTCCGTCGCGCCCTGGCCGCGGGCCAGCTCGAGCCGCTCCGGCGAGAGGTCGACGCAGACGATGCGCTCGGCGCCCTGCAGGCGACAGCCGGCGACCGCGCCGAGGCCGACCATGCCGGCGCCGAAGACGGCGCAGGTGCTGCCGGGGGTGACGGCAGCGGTGTTGATCGCCGCGCCGAGGCCGGTCGAGAGACCGCAGGCGAAAAGGCAGGCGTGCTCGAACGGCGCCTCGGGGTCGATCCTCGCCAGGGCGATCTCCGGCATCACCGTGTACTCGGCGAAGGTCGAGCAGCCCATGAAGTGACGGATGCCATCGCCGTCGCGTGCGATCCGCGTGGTTCCATCCGGGAGGAAGCCCTTGTTCTGCTGCTCACGGATCGCCATGCAGAGGTTGGTCCGCGGATTGACGCAGTGGACGCACTCGCGACACTGGGGCGAGAACAGGGTGACGACGTGATCACCGGGCGCAAGCGAGGCGACGTCGGCCCCGACCCGCTCGACGACGCCGGCGCCCTCGTGACCGAGCACGGTCGGCGCGTAGCCCGAGGGGTCGGCCCCCGAGGCCGTGTATAGATCGGTGTGACAGACACCGCAGGCGACGAGGCGAACCAGCACCTCGCCCGCCCTTGGCTCGGCAAGCTCGACCTCCTGGACCGCGAGCGGCTCGCCGAACTCCTCCAGCACCGCGGCGCGCATCTTCATCGTCGACCGTCCACTGCTGAGATCAGTCGCTCTTGAAGCGAGCAGCCTCCTCGGAGCCGCCCGTGGCGTCGCCCTCGCTGTAGGAGTGGGCCCCGGCGCCGGCGAGGGTGCCGCCGTCGACGATCAGATACTCCTCGCGAATCGGCCGGCCGTCGAACCAGCACTCGAGAATCTCGCGCGTGCCGGCCGCGTAGCGGGCCTGGGCCGAGAGGCTCGTGCCGGACGTGTGCGGGGTCATGCCATGGTGTGGCATCGAGCGCCACGGGTGGTCGCGGGGCGCGGGCTGGGGAAACCAGACGTCGCCGGCGTAGCCCGCCAGCTGGCCGCTCTCGCACGCCGCTGCGACGGCGTCGCGGTCGCAGATCTTGCCGCGAGCGGTGTTGATCAGGTAGGAGCCGCGCTTCATCTTCGCCAGCAGATCTGCGTCGAAGAGGTTCTCCGTCTCGGGATGCAGCGGCGCGTTGATCGTCACCACGTCGCAAACCTCGACCATCGACTCGACGTCGGCGTGGAAGGTGACGCCGAGCTCCTCCTCGACCTCGGGCGGCAGGCGGTGGCGATCGGTGTAGTGCAGGCCGACCTCGAACGGCACCAGCCGGCGCAGCACCGCCGAGCCGATCCGGCCCGCCGCGACCGTGCCCACCTGCATTCCCTCGAGGTCATAGGAGCGCGAGACGCAGTCGGCGATGTTCCAGCCGCCCTCGACCACCACCTGGTAGGAGGGGATGTAGTTGCGCACCAGTCCGAGGATCATCATCACCACGTGCTCGGCGACGCTGATGCTGTTGGAGTAGGTGACCTCGGCGACGGTGAGGCCGCGCTCGATCGCCGCCTGCAGGTCGACGTGGTCTGAGCCGATGCCCGCGGTCAGCGCCAGTTTCAACTTCGGCGCCTTGGCGATCCGCTCCGCGGTCAGGTAAGCGGGCCAGAACGGCTGCGAGATGACGACCTCCGCCTCGGGCAGCTCGCGCTCGAAAACCGAGTCCGGGCCGTCCTTGTCCGAAGTCACGACCAGCCGATGGCCGCGCCCCTCGAGGAACTCGCGCAGTCCCAGCTCGCCCGAGACACTGCCGACAAGCTCACCGGGCTTGAAGCCGAGCGCCTCCGGCGTCGGCGTGCTCTGGCCGTCGTGGTAGCGCTCGATCGTCGGCACCTCGTCGCGCGCGTAGGAGGGTGGGTAGCCCTCAACCGGATCGTCGTAGAGCACGCAGAGCACGTTCGCCATCGCTCAGGCCTCCCTCGCGTCGACCAGGCTCTGGGCGCAATCGACAATCGTCTCGTCGATTGCGCGGGGTGACCAGCCGAGGACGCGTTCGGCCTTCTCGCTCGACAGCTCGACCTTCTGGCCGAGCTGACCGGCGATCGAGCGAACCGCAGGATCGAAGATCCCCATCAGCCGGACGACGAGGTTGGGCACGGCCCGCTTGGGCACTTTCGCCGCAGCGGGACCGAGCCGCTCGCGCAGCACCGCCGCCACTTCCGCCATCCACTGGAAACGGGCGACCGCGATGAAGCGCTCGCCGCCCGCCTCGGGCATCGTCATCGCCTTCAGCTCGAGGTCGACGACGTCGCGGACGTCGACGATGCTGAAGCCGATCCGCGGCGTCCCCGGCATCCCTTTCAACAAGCGGTTGACCAGTTCGAGCGAGGGAGACATGTCGTCGTCGAGGACGGGCCCGAGGATCGCGCCGGGGTTGACGACGGCCAGCTTCTCGATCTCGCCCCGTTCTTTGACCAAGTCCCAGGCGGCGCGCTCGGCGATCGTCTTCGAGCGGGTGTAGGGCGTCACGTCAGCGCCGTTCGGGTCGGTCCAGGTCTCCTCGGTGAGCGGAGCCGGCGCCTCGTCGACGCTGCCGCGCACCGCGGCCACCGAGGAGGTGACGACGACGCGGCCCACCCCGGCGTCGAGGGCGGCCCTCAGCACCCGCAGCGTGCCCTCCCGCGCGGGCACGATCAGCTCGTCGGGATCCTTCGGCTGCGCCAGCGGGAACGGGGAGGCGACGTGGAGGACGTAGTCGCAGCCCTGCACTGCTTGCTCCCAGCCGTCGTCGCTGGTCAGATCGGCGGCGAGAACGGTAAGCCGATCGCCGGGGTCGACCTGCGACCCGACCCTGGCCCGGACCTCCGCCTCGCGGCCGAGGTCGCGCACGGTCGTCCGCACCGTGTAGTCGCCCCGCAACAGCTCGATCAAGCACCAACTGGCGAGAAACCCCGAGCCGCCAGTGACGAGGACCGTCTTCATCCCGGCGACCGTACCACCCGGGTGCCGGGCAGCGACGACGGCGGCCCCCGTAGTCCCGCCCCACTCGCGTCGGCTAGGCTCGCGCCGCGGTACCCGGCAAAGTGGGAAAGGGGAGAGATCGTGAAACTGGTGATCGGCATCGTGCGCCCGGAGAAGGCGAACGATGTACTGGAGGCGCTGTATCGCGCCGACGTGCGCGGCGTCTCGATGAGCCGCGTGCAGGGCCACGGCGGCGAGCTGGAGCGGGTCGAGACCTACCGCGGGACGACCGTGCAGATGGGCCTCTCCGAGAAGGTTCGCTTTGAGATCGCCGTCTCCGACGAGTTCGTGGCGCCGACGGTCGAGGCCCTCTGCGAGGGGGCTCGCACCGGCGATGTCGGCGACGGCAAGATCTTCGTCGTACCGCTGGAGCAGGCGGTGCGGATCCGCACCGGCGACACCGACATGGGCGCCGTGACGCCGGTGGACAAGTGAGCGGGCCCGCGGTGCTCGGCGCGGTGAGCGGGATCGACACCGGCGATACCGCCTGGATGCTGGTCGCGACGGCGCTGGTGCTGATGATGACTCCGGCGCTCGGCCTCTTCTACGCCGGCCTGGTGCGCTCGAAGAACACGCTCAACACCTTCATGATGTGCGTCGGCGCGATCGCCGTCGCCGCCGTCACCTGGGCGGCGATCGGCTACTCGCTCGCCTTCGACGGCGACGGCAGCCTGATCGGCGGCCTCGGCAACGCCTTCCTGCACGGGGTCGACTTCGCCCCGCGCGAAGGGACGACGATCCCGGAGCTGCTCTTCATGGCCTTCCAGGCGACCTTCTGCATCATCACCGTCGCCCTCGTCTCCGGCGCCGTGGTCGAGCGGATGCGCTTCGGCGCCTTCCTCGTCTTCGCCGCGCTGTGGTCGGTGTGCGTCTACGCCGTGCTCGCCCACTGGGCCTTCGGCGGCGGCTGGCTGCAGGCGGGCGGCACGCTCGACTTCGCCGGCGGCGTCCCGGTCGAGATGGGCTCCGGCTTCTCCGCCCTGGCGGCGGCGCTCGTGGTCGGCGCCCGCAAGGACTACGGCCGCCAGGCGCTGCTTCCGCACAACGCGGTGTACGTGCTGCTCGGCGCCGGCCTGCTCTGGTTCGGCTGGTTCGGCTTCAACGGCGGCAGCGGCTTCTCGACCGGCAACCCGAGCGTGCTCGCCTTCGTCAACACCCTGCTGACCCCGGCCTGCACGCTCGTCGTCTGGTTCGCCCTCGACCTGATCCGGGGCAGGAAAGTGACCGCGATCGGGGCAGCGACGGCAATCGTCGTCGGCTGCGTCGCGATCACCCCCGCCGGGGGCTTCATCAGCCCGGGCTGGGCGATGCTGCTGGGCGCGCTTGCCGCCCTGCCGAGCTACGCGATCATCGTCTGGCGGACGCGCACCCGGGTCGACGAGACGCTCGACGTGCTCGCCGCCCACGGCCTCGCCGGCTTCACCGGCATCCTCTTCATCGGCTTCTTCGCCGAGGCCGCCTGGAACGGGGTCTCCGACGGTCTCTTCTACGGCAACGCGGCCCAGCTTGGCGACCAAGCGCTCGCTGCGCTCGCCGCCCCGGTCTACGCCTTCGTCGCCACCTTCGCGCTGCTGAAGCTGGTCGGCCTGGCGATGCCGCTGCGTGCCTCAGAACGCGAGGAGGGCCTCGGCATGGACGTCGTCCAGCACGGCGAGGAGGCCTACGTGACCGGTGAGGGCGCGATCCTGATCACCACGGAGGCGGGAATCGACGCCGAACGGCCGGTCGCGGACCCAATTTAGCCAGGATTTCACCGATCCGGACCGGAGGCCCCGCCGCGCAAGTAGGCTCCGCCGCGATCGGGGCCGTCAAAGCGCCCCTTTGACCAGAGAGGCGGGAATGGAAGCTCCAGGCAAACGGTACGGAATCGGTGTTTTGGCAAGCGCGGTGGCGCTGATCGCGCTGGTGGTGGCGCTGGCGCCGGGGGCGCAGGCCTCGGGCGGGTTCAAGACCTGCCCGAACAAGTCCTTGAAGATTCAAATCGAAGGATCCGAAGGCGAAACGACCCCTTACACGGTCACGGTCAAGGCGATCTCGATCAAGGGAACCACGTGCGCCAAGGCCTACGAATTCTTCCGCCTCTCCTATAACGGCGAAAAGACCGGCAAATACGGCTACCCGCAGAACTACAAATGCGAGAGCGCCGAATTCAAAGTTCCGCCCGGCTACATCCCGACGATCTGCACCAAGCCGGGCAAGACGATCAAGTACGGCGCCCAGGGCGGCTGAGCCGGCCACCCAAGCCGAGTCTCAAGGTATTCGCCGCGGCCGGCGCATCGCTTCAGGGCGGATGCGCCGGCCGTTTCTTTTTCCGCCGCCGGCCCTGCGAACATGTGTTCGTATACAAACCGGATAGGAGATGGCGATGCACCAATTCGACGCATTTGAAGACCTTGTCGGCCAGTGGCGCTGGCGCTTGCTCGGCAACGATGGCCGCACTGTCGCGACCTCGGGCGAGTCCTTCGATTCCCACTGGCACGCGCTGAGAGCGGCCGAAAACGTGCGCGGCGTCGCCGCTGGGGCGCGGATCTCAGGCACCCCGGCCGAGGGGGCGCACGACGCGCTGGCGGCGATCATCGATCGCGAATTGGCGCATAGCTAGCCCCCGGAAACCGGTTTGGCACGTCGCGGCTTCGGCCCGGGCCCTCTTATACGAGCTGTACAAAAAAGAAAAAACCTGTCTGCCGTTGCAGGTTTAAAAAGTTCTCACGATCCGTCGATGCCTTTGCGTCCAGAGAAATGGACTTCGTTCAATGTCGCTCACAAAGGGGAAGAAAACGATGGGTTGGACTACTTCAAAGAAGGTACTGACGGCGTTCGGCTGCGTCGTCGCACTGGCCGTAGCAGGCGTCGCTCTCGCTTACTTCACGTCGACCGGCTCGGGTACGGGCACGGCAACGGCCGGATCGAGCTCGCCGGTGACGCTCCACGCGACGATCTCTTCCAGCCTCTTCCCGGGCTCATCTTCGCCGGTGACCTTCACGGTCGACAACCCCTCCTCCGGGGTGCAGCGCGTCGGCACGGTCAGCCTCGCGAGCATCTCGGTCGACGCCGGCCACTCGACCTGCAGCACCACGATCAGCGGCGGCAACCCGGACTTCACGATGGCACCGGTCCCCGTCAACCAGGTCGTCACCCCAGGCAACGGCCAAAGCGTCGCCGCGACCGGGACGCTGGCGATGAACGAAACCGGCGTCAACCAGGACGGCTGCCAGGGCGCAACCCTGACGCTCCACCTGACCAACAACTAGGCCGGCGGACAGCGAACGAACGGAGTCGATCGGTTAAAGCCGCGAGATGGCGCATCGTCGCATCGCCACACGCAGCGCGACCGCCTCGAGGATGCTCGCCCTGCTCCTCGGCGCGGTCGGCTGCCTCGGCGCGGTCGCCTACGCGGCGTCGCCCGGCAAGCACACCGGTGCTGGCCCCGTCGCGGAGCCCCGAGCGGGTGGAGCGCTACCGCCTCCGCCGTCGATCTCCCAGCACCCGAACAAGATGGCAACCTCGACCAGCGCCAAATTCGCCTTCGCCGCCCGGGGGCGCAATCTGCGCTTCCAATGCCGCCTCGACGGACGGGGCTGGAAGGCCTGTCGGCCCCCAGTTGTCTTCAGGGGCCTGACGACCGGCAGCCACGTCTTCTCGGTGCGGGCGCTCGACGGCGCCGGCCGGAAGGGTGCGGCGACTCGCTTTCGCTGGCGGGTGCTGGAACCGAAGGACTTCTCGATCGTCCCGCAGCTATCGGGCCTGAGCGCCCTGTACCCCGGGGCTCCCCCTGTCGCACTGCCGGTGACGGTCGCCAACCCCCACCCAGTGCCGATCTTCGTCACCAGCCTGCGCGCCACACCCACCGGCAATCCACAGGGATGCACCAGCGCTGAGAACCTGGCGCTGATCGAATCGAGCGCCTCGAGTGCGGCACCGCTCAAGGTCCCGGCGAATGGCTCAGTGACCCTGCCGGCACCGGGCGTCTCGCCACCGGCGATCCAGCTCCGTGACCTGCCGTTCAACCAGGATGCCTGCCAGGGCGTCCAGTTCCCGCTGTCCTTCTCTGGCATCGCCCGAGGATGAGACGGCTGCTCCCCCACGGCATCGCCGGGATCGTGGCCTTCGCCATGCTGGCGACAACCGCGGTCGGCACCGCCGTCGCCTACTTCACCACGACGGGTGCCGGAGAAAGCGCCCCGACCGGCATCTCTCAACTTCCCAAACCGACGATCTCCAGCGCCATCCCGGCGGCCGGTGGCACCGTCGCTCTGGCCTGGGGCGCCATCACGGCTCCAGCGACCGGAACCGTCGCCTATTCCGTCAGTCGTGACGGCAAAAGCGCCAACGGGACCTGCGCCTCCACGCTCACCGTCGCCAGCTGCGTCGACAGTGGCCTCGAACCCGGCACCTATACCTATGTCGTCACCGCCAAGTGGCGCTCCTGGACCACAATTAGCTCGAGCAAAGCGGCGACGGTCACCGTCGGCCCGGCCGACCACTTCGTGCTTGGCGCCACCACCCTGACACCGACCGCCGGTGTTGCCGACAACCTGACGATCACCTCGAAGGACGCTAAAGGGGGCACGGTCACCACCTACGCCGGGGCCCACAGCCTGATCTTCAGCGGCGCTCCAGCGAGCCCCAATGGGATCACGCCGACCATCGCCGACAGCGCCGGCACGGCCACGGCGTTCGGTAGCCCGACGGCGCTCACCTTCAGCGCCGGCGTCGCAACGGTCTCCTCCTCCAGCAATGGCGTGATGAAGCTTTACGCGAAAGGCGAAGCCAGCGTCGAAGCAAGCGATGGCACGATCTCCACCACAACGCCGCTCGGAGTCACGGTGGCATCGGCCACCGCGGCCAAACTCGCCCTCGCGGCAACGAGCACCGCCCCCGCGGCGGGCGAAACCGACAACCTCACGATCACCGCCAAGGACGCCTACGGCAATGTCGCGACAACGTACACCGGCTCTCACAGCCTCACCTTCTCCGGCGCCGCAACCATCGGCACCAACAAACCGACCGTCGCCAACAGCTCCGGCACGGCCACCGCCTTTGGAACCGCAACGGCACTCACTTTCAGCGCCGGCGTCGCCACGGTCTCCTCCGGCAAAAACGGCGCGATGAAGCTCTACAAGGCGGAGTCGCCGAGCATCGGCGTCAGCGACGGCACGATCTCGACCGCCGCACCGCTGGAAGTGACCGTGGCACCGCTCGCGGCGGCGAAGTTCGTGCTGACGGCGACCACGACCACGCCTGCGGCCGGCGAAACGGACAACCTCACGATCACGGCCCAGGACACCTACGGCAATACCGCGACCTCCTATTCCGGCTCGCACGGCCTCACCTTCTTCGAGCGCTTCGGCAGGCCCCAATGGGACCGTGCCCACGATCGCGGACTCCGCCGGCGCCGACACCGCTTTCGGCGCCGCCATCGCAATCGACTTCAGCGCCGGCGTGGCCACCGCCGGCGGCGGGAAAAACGGCGCGATGAAGCTCTACAAGAGCGGCGCGACCAATCTCCAGGCGACCGACGGCACCCTTCTGACTCCCACCCCGCTGGTCGTCACCGTCGCCGGGGCGACGGCAGTGCGGTTCACCCTCTCCGCCTCGGTAACCACCCTCGCCGCGGGGGGCTCTTCCAACCTCACGATCACCGCTCTTGACGCCTACGGCAACACGGCCACCCCCTACACCGGCTCGCACAGCCTCACCTTCTCCGGCGCTGCCACCGTCGGCACCAACAAACCGACCGTCGCCAACAGCTCCGGCACGGCGACGGCCTTCGGGACCGCGACCGCGATCTCCTTCACCGCTGGGGTGGCCACGGTCACCACGACCAAGAACGGCGTGATGAAGCTCTACGCCAGCGGCGAAGCCGACATCGAAGTGAGCGACGGCTCGATCTCGACCTCTGCCCCCGTCGAAGTGACGGTCTCGCCGCTCGCCGTCGCGAAACTCGTGCTCACCGCCGCCACGACCACGCCCGCCGCGGGCGCCACCGACAACCTCACCACGACCGCCCAGGACACCTACGGCAACACGGCCATCACTTACACCGGCGCCAAAAGCCTCACCTTTACT
Source organism: uncultured Solirubrobacterales bacterium (assembly GCA_963702705.1). Taxonomy (GTDB): domain Bacteria; phylum Actinomycetota; class Thermoleophilia; order Solirubrobacterales; family 70-9; genus VRUE01. The sequence continues at coordinate 242,655 of CAVPDR010000006.1, read as the reverse complement.
GGCCCCCTGGCCAGCCCTGGCGGGAACACCCCGACGGTTTCGGACTCCTCCGGGAACGACGTAGCCATCGGCACCGCAACGACGATCGACTTCAGCGCCGGAATGGCCACGGTCAACGGGGCCAAAAACGGCGCGATGAAGCTCTACAAGAGCGGCGCGACCAATCTCCAGGCGACCGACGGCACCTTCATTACCGCCAGCGTCTCGCTGACGGTGGCGACGACGGCCTCCAAATTCCTCCTTGCCGCCGCCACGACCACGCCGGTCGCCGCCGCGGCCGACAACCTGACGATCACCGCGCAGGACCCCTACAGCAATACGGTCACCACTTACACCGGCGCCAAGAACCTCGTCTTCTCGGGGTCCTTGGCCAGCCCGAACGGGACGCTCCCCTCCGTCGTCAACAGCGCCGGCACGGTCGTCAACTTCGGCAGCACCACGGCGATCAGCTTCACCAGCGGCGTCGCCTCAGTCTCATCCTCGAAGAACGGCGTGCTGAAGCTCAACCTTGCCGGCGCGGCGAGCATCACGGTCAGCGACGGCACCATCTCCAACCCGACGCCGCTCGCGATGACCGTCTCGCCGGGCGCAGCGGCACGGTGGGCGCTGACCAACATCAACGTCAGCGCCGGGACCCTCGGCCCGACCTGCCTCTTCGCCTGCTCGCTGACCGGGCTGGGCAATACGGGCACGGTGAAAGCAAAGGTCAACGTCACCGACAGCGTCGGCAACACCGTCAGCGCGCTGGGCAGCGGCCACGCGGCCAAAGTCACCACCAGCGGCTCCGGCACCATCACCGGCACCCCGCTCGCGATCCCCAGCACCGGCGCCGCCGAATCGGCGACGACCTTCACCTTCACCTCGAAATCGTCGAGCTCCGAGACCCTGACGGTCGCCGCCGCGGAAGGCACGGCCTACACCAGCGCGACGCTCACCGCGGGCAAGTAGCCGCGCCAAGACCCGTTCGAGCGCAAGCAATCGGCCCCAAGCCCATGCTCAGCAAACTTTTATTGTTTGGTTCTTCAGCGCGCGGGTAAGGCCGCATTCCAGGCGGCGAGGCAATGCCGCCCGACGAAAATCCGACGCCGGGGCGCTGAATGCACTCATGGATTTGGCCACCCCGGCGTCGGTACAGCTTCCCAACCCGGCCCGAGGGCCGGTAGGAGTCTTTACAGGGTAGCCGAGAAGCCCTGCTCGCGCCACTTTTCGCGGCCGGTCGGCCAGGCATTTCTTTGCCGATGTTAAGCCGAGATAAAAAGCAGACGGCCTATCCACTTGCAAATCGTGAGAGACGGGCGATCCTTGGACGTGCGGCGCCGGGAGCGTCGCGCAAGGACGGCAGCGGTAGCACTGAGTGGATTTGGCGCGCCGCTCGTCGAAATGCCCAATACAAGGAGAACTACAAATGCGAAGCATCAGAACAATGGGACTCGCCCTCGTGGCCGTCTTCCTCTTGGGAGCGGTAACGGCTTCGGGCGCCTCTGCAACCCAGCCCGAAGCGGAACCCGAAGGGGGGACCTTTCCGGTGACCTTCACTGGAACTGGCGGGGCCGGGACACTGGAAACGTTAGATGGTGCTCACACGGTAAAATGTACCGGCCAAAGCAGTACCGGTGAAATCACAAGCAAAACTCAGTCGAAAGCCACTCTGAAATTCACCGGATGTTCCAGCTCGGGAGCAACCTGCACGACAGCAGGTGAACCCAGCGGGACAGTCACGTCCAAAGTGGTAGGCGAATTGGTCTACACGGGCGCCTCGAAAAACATCGCGGCAGTGTGGTTCAAGCCCGCGAGTGGAAGCACGTTCGCCTCGTTCTCCTGCACGCTGTTTGGCATCGGAACCAGCGTGACCGTGACCGAAGGTGTCGTGTGCCCAGTCGAACCTGTGAACACGTCCACATCGACGCTGAAAATTGTGTGCAAACAGACAAAAGGCATGAACGAATTCATGTCGTATTGGAGTCCGTCGACCTGCGCGGAAGTGGCGGACTTCCTTAAAAGTGCGGGCACGGCCATCAACGGCGGTCCGTCCTGGGCAAACCAGGGGGCAGGCATCGAAGGAACGCAAACTCTGACCCTCAGCAAAAAAGTAACAATAAAATCCAGCATGTGCTAAGCAGAATCGGAACATGAGAATTTGCGCGGCGAGGCGCCAAACGGCGCTTCGCCGCGCCTCGTCTTTTTGGGAGTGGCGCATGACGATCTCCGGGCGAAGGAGATTGCACACGAAAGGAGAGGAAATCGAGTGACAGAAGTCAGCTTCCTGCCCTCGCCAAGAGCTCTGTTCGCGAGCCTTCTCGTTGCGGCTGCATATCTTGCGAGCGGCTCCGCTGTCACCCGGGCTTCCGCCGACACCTGCCCAAACGCCACCTTCCGCACGGGCCCTTCCGCCAGCCTCGCCGACTGCCGAGCCTACGAGCTGGTCTCTCCACCCGAAGCACAAGCCGATGCACTCCAGGGGACGCGCGCGAGCGCCGCCGGCGACCGACTCTCGTTCTACTCGTTCCTCATCCCCCCCACCGTGCCCAACAACGGCAACGTCTTCCTTGCGACGCGAAACGAGGCCGGCTGGTCGTCCGAGGGCGTCATTCCGCCCCAGTCGACGGCCGACGCAAATCTCTGCGGTCCCAATGTCGCCTTCTGGTCGACCGATTTCGAACGCGGCCTGCTGATGGACGGCCCCTACAACGGGGTTGCGTGCCCCCAGGACGACCCGCCGCTGGTTGCCGGTGAGCCGCGGGGGTTCCAGAACCTCTTCGTTCGCGACAACGCCGGCCCGACCTACCAGCTCGTCAACCTGACGCCGGCAGGCGTCGACCCCAGCGACGCGCTTCCGCAGGCGGCGTCGAGCGACCTCAGCCACGTGGTATTCGAGAGCGCGGCGCCGCTGACCGCCGACTCGCCGGCGCTGAGCCCTGGCGAGACGAACACCTACGTCTGGAGCGACGGCGTCGTCCGCCTCGTGCCGATCCTGCCAGACGGAACGCCGACGGTGGGAAGGATCGTAAACGCGCGCGATCAGCTGAGTCCGGGCACCGGCGGCGGAGACGGCGCCGGCTACACCCACGCTCTGTCCGCCGACGGCTCAGGCGTGCTCTTCGTCGCGGGCGGCAACCTCTACCTGCGCCAGCACCCGGACCGGCCACAGAGCCCGTTCGGCGGCAGCGGCGCCTGCAGCGACCCGGCACTTGCCTGCACGGTGCAGGTGGACGCTCCGCAGGGCCCCGGGCCGGGTGGCGGCGGCGCCTTCATGTGGGCGACCCCCGACGGCTCCCAGGTCTTCTTCGCCGCGCCGGCCTCGTCCGGCCTTACCGGCGACACCGAGCCCGGCAGCGGCCAGAACCTCTACCGCTACGACGTCGGCAGCGGCGGCCTAACCGATCTCACGCCAGCCGCCGACGCGCAGCTCCAGGGAGTCAGCGGCGCCAGCGACGACGGCTCCCACCTCTACTTCGTCGCTGACGGCGCGCTCGCCTCCGACGCCGCGGCGGGCCAGCCGAACCTCTACCTGCGCCACGGGGACTCAACGATCTTCATCGCCACGCTCGCCCCCATCGCGGCCGCGGACCCGGAAGGTCAGCCCTACGAGGCCTGCGACTGGACGGCCGCGTGTCTCACCGCCAGGGTTTCGCGCAGCGGGCGCTTCATCGCCTTCAACTCGACCAGGAGCCTGACCGGCTATGACAGCGTCCCGCAGGACCCAACGGCCTGCGACCTCGGAGGGGGGAGCGGATCGCCCTGCGCCGAGATCTACCTCTACGACGCCACGGCGGACCAGCTCAACTGCGCCTCGTGCGACCCGAGCGGCGCGCCCCCCACCGCGGCGAGCTCGATCCCATGGCCCGGTTTGCTGGTGGAGCGCAGCCAGCTGACCCCCGGCTACCTGGAGCGCAGCCTCTCGGAGAACGGGCGCGTGTTCTTCGACTCGCCCGACGCCCTCCTTCCCGCCGATGCAAACGGCAAGCAGGATGTCTACGAGTACGAGAACGGCCAGCTGCATCTCCTCTCCACCGGGACGAGCGGCCACGACTCCTTTTTCAATGATGCGAGCACAAGCGGAGACGATGTCTTCTTCGCCACCGATCAGGCGCTCGCCCTCGAGGACGGCGATGCCGCCAACTCCATCTACGACGCCCGGGTGGATGGCGGCTTTGCTGAGCCCGCCGCTCAGGCTCCGCAGTGCGAAGGCGAATCCTGCCGCGGCGCCGGAATCGGTGCCGGAGAAGGCTCCCCGCCAGGCAGTGCCGCATTCGAAGGGCCCGGCAACCGACCGCACCTTCACTGCAGGAAGCGCTTCGTTCGCCGGCACGGCAGGTGCGTGAAGCGAAGGACTCACGGCAAGCGAAGGGGACACGGCAACGGGAGGGCAGCGAGGTGATGACACGCCGCCGACACAGGGGACGGGACGGTTCCACCGCGCGCGAGGAGATTACGAGCGTGACCACCGGCAGGACCCGTACCGCAATCGTCTCCCTCGCCTTGGCGCTGGGGGCACTCCTCGTGCCGGCTGGCCCCGCTTCGGCGCTCGTCACCCACCAGTTCGCCTCGAGCTTCGACGGCGCCGACGCCCCGGGCGGCCCGTTCTTCCTTCCCGCGACGGCTGCCGTGGACACCTCGGGCGGCGCCAACGACGGCGATGTCTACGTGGGCAACTTGGACAGCTCCTTCACCAGCGCGGTGTACCGGTTCCAGGCAGCCGGTACCTACGCCGGGGAGCAGCTCACGGGCACGCCGACGGGTCCCTTCTCGCTGGTCAATTTCTCCACCTTCGACGTTTCATCCGTCGCGGTCGACAGCTCCGCCGGCGCCAACAGCGGTGACCTCTACGTGGCGGATGCGGGCAACGGTGTCGTCGACCGCTTCGATTCCTCGGGCAACTACCTCTGTCAGATCACGGGCGGTGCGACGGCATCGACGAGCGAGTGCAATGCCACCGGCAGCGCCACGCCCGACGGTTCGTTCAGTCCAACCGGAGTGACGGTCGACGCTTCCGGCAATCTCTACATCGCCGACTCCGCGCACAAGCTGATCGATGTCTTCGGGCCCTCCGGCGAATACCTCCACCAGATCGTCGACCCGCACATCGTCAATCCCGCAGCGATCGCGGTCGACTCAAACGGGAATCTCTACTTGGCAAATGCGAATGTTGCCCTCAGCAATGGAATCAACGTCGTCGAGTTCCACAACGGCATCTTCAGGTCAGTGCTCGATTCCAACGCGCCGATGAGCGTCGCCGTGGATCCCGCCAGCGACGAGGCCTATGTGATCGAGACCTCGCCACGAAAGCAGGTAGCCGAGTTCGATCCGGCCGGGAGCCGGGTCGACACGTTCGGCACGGCCCAGCTGAATGACTCCAGCATCGTGCCTGCGGTAGTCGTCGGCACCGGACATACCGTGTACGTGAGCACCTTCACACCCACTGCCAGCCCGGCCGGCCTTGTCGACGTCTTTCCCGTCGTCACGGTGCCGAGCGCCACTACCGCTCCTCCCTCAAACGTGAATGAGACGAGCGCCACGCTCAACGGTCACGTCGATCCCGACGCCGCCCACGGCGGCGGTCCCGTCACCTCCTGCCAGTTCGAATACGTCGACGACGCCGCTTACGAACCGGCCGCGCCCGATCCCTACAGCGCCGGGCAAACGGTGCCGTGCTCGCCGGCTACGCAGTACACGGTGGCGACCGACGTCTCCGCTTCCATCGGCGGCCTAACCGCACAGACCACCTACCACTTTCGCCTCGTCGTCACCAACTCCGACGGCACGAACCAGACCGCCGATGCGACCTTCGAGACTGTGGGCCCGCCGGTTATCGAAAGCGAGTCCTCGAGTGACGTGGGTGCCCACACGGCCCGGCTGCACGCCCGGATCAACCCATTCGCCTCCGACACCAGCTGCGAAGTCGAGTATGTCGAAGACCTCGTCTTCCAGCAATCCGGCTATGACGACGCAGCAACCGCGCCATGCGATCCCGCGATCTTGTCGGGGTTCGAACCCCAGAGCATCGACATGACCCTCGGCGGACTGGCGGTCGGCACCACCTATCACTTCCGGTTCGTCGCCACCAGCCAAGCCGGCCCGGCCACCGGGGAAGATCAGACCTTCGCGACCTTCGGCATCAAATCGTTCTCGCTCGATGCCGTCGATCAGAACGACCAACCCTACGCCCAGGCCGGGGGACACCCCTATGCGCTCGTCGCAGACATCGAGTTCAACACCACGACGACGACGGAAAACGGCAACCCGCAGAGCAGCCCGTCCGCCAATGTGCGCGATCTGACCACCGACCTTCCGGCCGGGTTGGTCGGCGACCCGACCGCCACCTCTCGGTGCGACAGCGCTGAATTCCTGTTCAACCAATGCAGCGGGGCCGCACAGGTCGGCGTGATTCAGCTCCACGGTGCTCTCTGGGGAACCGGTGAAATCCCGGTCTACAACATCACGCCCCCAAAGGGCGTCACCGCTCGATTCGGCTTCCTGGGTGTCACCAACGTCCCGGTCTTCTTCGATGCGAGTGTGCGCACCGGTGGCGACTACGGTGTCTCAGCCGGCTCTTTGCGGGTGCCTCAACTCTCCGCGGTCGAGGGCCTGACACTGACGATGTGGGGCGTCCCCGCCGACCAGAGCCACGACCCCTTGCGCCACTGCGCCGATGGCAATCCGCTTGGTTGCTCGAGCGGGCTGCCGCGTCGCCCCTTCCTCACCAATCCCACCTCGTGCTTGGGCCAACGCACCGCGACCACCCGCGCGGATTCCTGGAGTGGGATCGGCGACTTCGTCACAGCACAGACGACGATGCCGGCGATCACGGGGTGCGACCGCCCCCCCTTCACACCCTCGTTCGGGGCGCAACCGACCTCCTCGAGCGCCGACTCCCCCACCGGCCTCCACGTCAACCTCGAGGTGCCCCAAAACGACAACCCTGACGGGTTCGCCGCCGCCCATCTGAAGAAGGCCGTGGTGACGCTGCCGGAGGGCGTGAGCGTCAACCCCTCCTCCGCCGGCGGCCTCGCCGCCTGCTCGCCTGCCCAGATCGACCTCTCGGGACCGGGCGCGGCCACCTGCCCAGACGCCTCCAAGGTCGGCACGGTCGAGGTCGACACTCCGCTTCTCGAACATCCGCTGCCGGGAGCCGTCTACATCGCATCGCCCCACGACAACCCGTTCGGCTCCCTGCTGGCGATCTACATCGCGGTCAACGATCCGATCGCGGGCGTGATCGTGAAGCTGGCCGGCGAGGTCCACCCCGATCCGCAAACGGGTCAGCTGACGACGACTTTCAAGGAAAACCCGCAGCTGCCGTTCGAAGACTTCGAGCTCAACTTCGTCGCCGGGCCGCGGGCGGCATTGACGACGCCGCCGATGTGTGGCGAATACGAAACGACGACGGATCTCACCCCCTGGACTACCCCCGAAGAGGAAGACGCGCACCCGTTCGACAGGTTCCAGATCGGCTCCGGGCCCGGCAGCTCTCCGTGCGCCCAGCAGCCGAGTGATGAGCCGAATACCCCGTCGTTCTCGGCCGGCACGATCACGCCCCTGGCCGGTAAATACACGCCTTTCGTCCTGAACCTCAAACGCGAAGACGGTTCGCAGCGCCTCTCGGCGATCGACGCACAGCTGCCGCCGGGCCTCATCGGCAAGCTGGCCGGCATCCCGTACTGTCCGGAGGCGGCGCTCGCGGTCGCCGGCAGTAGAAGCGGAGCGACCGAGCTCTCGTCGCCCTCATGTCCGGCGGCCAGCCAAGTGGGCATGGTCGACGTCGGCGCCGGCTCGGGTAGTCAGCCGTACCGCGTCACCGGCAAGGCCTACCTCACCGGTCCCTACAAAGGCGCGCCGCTCGGCCTGGCGATCGTCACTCCGGCGGTGGCGGGCCCATTCGACCTCGGCAACGTCGTGGTCAGGGCAGCCCTCTACGTCAATCCGGAGACGGCGCAGATCAGCGCCAAATCGGACCCCCTGCCGACGATCCTGCAGGGCATTCCGATCGACGTGCGCTCGATCGCCCTGCGCATGGACCGGCCTCGCTTCACCCTCAACCCGACCAGCTGCAAAGCGATGTCGGTGACCGCCACCGCCCTCTCGGTGCTCGGCCAGGTGGCGCCGCTCTCCAGCCGCTTCCAGGTGGGAGGCTGCGGCGATCTCGGCTTCAAGCCGAAGCTCACCCTCAGCCTCAAGGGCGGTACCGAGCGTGGCAAGCACCCCGCCCTGCGCGCGGTGCTGAAGATGAGGGCCGGCGAAGCCAACATCGCCAAGGCCCAGGTCGCTCTGCCCCACAGCGAGTTCCTCGACAACGCCCACATCAAGACGATCTGCACCCGCGTGCAGTTCGCCGAAGGCGCCCGCCCCGGCGAACGCTGCCCCCCCGACTCGATCTACGGCCACGCCAGGGCGATCACACCCCTGCTCGACAAGCCCCTGGAAGGCCCGGTCTACCTGCGCTCCTCCTCCCATCAGCTCCCAGACCTGGTCGCCGCCCTGAACGGCCAGATCCAGGTCGTCTTGGACGGCACGATCGATTCCGTCAAGGGCGGGATCAGGAACCGCTTCGAGGTCGTCCCCGACGCTCCGGTCTCCAAGTTCGTCCTCTCCATGCAGGGCGGCAAGAAGGGGCTCTTGGTCAACTCCACCAACCTCTGCCGCTCGACCAACCGGGCGACGGCCAAGTTCACCGCCCACAGCGGCAAGGTCAACGACTTCGACCCCGTGGTCGAGAACAGCTGTGCCAAGCAGGGGAAGAGGAAGGGAAGGCGCCACCGCTAGGCGGTTCCTCGGGCGCACGTAGCTGACGCCCAGATGGCTAGGCGATGATCGATGCGCTCATCGCAAGGCACCTTCTGCCCCGCGGCGCCAGCGGCCGCTGCTCGGCGCGAATTGCCTCGACTGCCGCCTCGGCGCCGATCGCGGGTGCCAGGGCCAGGAAGGCGAGGGCGCTCGCCGTCTCCGGCATCCGTTCGGCGCGTCCGGCGGAGATCTCCTGGTAGGCGAGTCCCCAAATTGCGCCGAGCGATGCCTCGGCGGCCACGGCAGTCGGACGCTGGTCGGCGGGCGCCGAGGCGCCGAGTCCGGCGGCAACTCCCGCCAGCAGGCGCGCCCGCCTGCGGATTCCGGCAGGGCCGGATGCAAAGACCTCGACGAAGGCCAGTGTGGCCAGTCGTTCATCCCGCGCCAGCAGCCCGCATAGCGTCGCCAGGGCGTGACAGACACCCGTCTGCCAATCCCCTTGCGAGGCGCCCACGCGAGCAGCGTGGGCGAGGGCTTGGCCGGTGCGGGCCTCGATCGCCGCCAGGAAGCAGTCGGTGGAGTCCTCGAAATGGGCATCAAAGCTCTGACGTGAGACACCGGCGGCGACCCGTATGCGCTGCACGCTCAGCTGCTCGAAGCCCCCGTCGGCGGCCAGCCGCGCCGTTGCCGCGAGGAGCAGCGAGCGCTCGTCGTGTAGCGCCTCGCTCGCATCGGACATACACGAGGGCGACATGGCGACGACTGGCTCATGGAGCTCGAGCTTCCCGCCCTCCTCGCGGAGCAGGGAGAACGCCCACTCCACGAGCTCCTCGCCGGCCTCGGGTAGCTCACGCTCGCGCCCGTCGATCAGCCGACCGCGGACCACGCCGGCGATGCCGGCGACGATCGCTTTCGCCAGGTGCGGCGGCAGCGCGATGCCGCCGTCCGGAGCTCGGGCGACGCTGTCGACGAGCAGGGCCTCGAAGAGACCCGCGGTGCGTCCCATCCTCTCCAGAGAGTGGGGCCAAGCCGAGAAACAGTCGACGAGGGCCAGGTGCGCGGCTCGCGGCTGGCGTGCCAGCTCGCCGACGAAGGCGCCGATGCCGAGCTCCAGCCGCTCGCGCCAGCTGCAACCCTGCCGCTGCACGGCAAGGGTGCGCTGCACGGCCCGGCGCACGATTAGTTCGTAAGTGTCGAGGAAGCACTCCTGCTTGGTCGGAAAGTGCTTGTAGAGGGTGCGCTGGGAGACCCCGGCCCTGTGCGCGAGCTCGCGCACCGTGACCGCCTCATAGCCGAGCTCGGCGACCAGGTCGATCATCGCGGCGTGGATGCGTCCGCGCTGATCCGCGGCAACCTCCCCGGTCGACCGGCCGGGCCCCGGCTTCAGCTTGCGATAGCGCCTCTCGCCCGCCTCTCCCCCGCGTGCGGTTCGCCGCTTGCTTCGCCCTGCCATCTATGCACCCGCACCCGTACGGTTGCCCATCGGCCCTCTCCTTCTTGAACTTGCCGCACCTCGTCTGTAGACCCAAGGATACCTAAAAGAGGATAGATCTATACCAAAAAAGAATGATCCGCCCTGCAGGTCAACTTCTCCCGCCCACGCCTCTCTCGAGCAGACCGGCTACGGCGCGAGCGAGCTGCTTGCCGTGGCCGGTGAGGACGTACTCGGTGTGCGGGGGGCGGCCGGGGACGAGGTGGCGTTCGACGATCAGGGCCGCCTCGAGCTGCTCGAGGCGTTCGGAAAGCGTCGTCGGCGAGACCCCGGGGAGGGACTGGCGGAACTCGTTGAAGCGAGCGGCGCCGCTGGCGCAGGCGTAGATCGTCGCCAGCGTCCAGCGGCGCTCGAGCAGGCTCGCGGTTGCCCGCAGCTCGGCCGGGACCGGGGTGCAACTACGACATCGAGGCGACATTCGCGCCGTTCTCCGCCGGCTCGAGCGCCCGCTCGAAGACCTCACCGATGCTCATCACCGGGTGGAAGGTCATCTGCTCGCGCACCTCGTCGGGCACCTCGTCGAGGTCGCCACGGTTGCGCTCGGGCAGGATCACCTCGGTCAGGCCGGCCGCGTGGGCTGCCAAGACCTTCTGCTTCAACCCGCCGATCGGCAGCACCCTGCCCTGCAGGGTGACCTCGCCGGTCATCCCGACCGTGTGCTTGACCGGCCGCCCACTCAGCAGCGAGACCAGTGCCGTCGTCATCGCCGTGCCGGCGCTGGGGCCGTCCTTGGGGATAGCCCCCGCCGGCACGTGCAGGTGGAACTCGCGCTGGAAGCGAGCCGGATCGATGCCGAGCTCCTCGCTGTGGGAACGCACGTAGGAGAGCGCGATCCGCGCCGACTCCTTCATCACGTCGCCCAGCTGCCCGGTCAGGACCAGGCCCTTGTCGCCATCCATCGCCGTCGCCTCGATGAAGAGGACGTCGCCGCCCGTGCCGGTCACCGCCAGCCCGGTCGAGACACCGGGGATCGCGGTGCGCTCGACCGACTCCTGGAAGAAGCGCTGACGCCCGAGGGCATCGTGCAGGGCCTCGGCGTCGAGCACGATCGGCACCGCCGCCTCGCCAGAGGCGATCTTCGTCGCCGCCCCGCGCAGCAGCTTGCCCAGCTCGCGCTCGAGCTGGCGCACGCCGGCCTCGCGGGTGTACTCGGAGATCACGCTGCGCAGGATCTCGTCGCCCACCTCGACCTCGTCCTCCTGCAGGCCGTTGCGCTTCAGTTGGCGTGGCAGCAGGTAGCCGCGGGCGATCGCCCCCTTCTCGGCGGTCGTGTAGCCGTCGAAGGCGATCGTCTCCATGCGGTCCAGCAGCGGGGCTGGGATCGTGTCGGTCATGTTCGCGGTCGCCAGGAAGACGACCTCGGAGAGGTCGACCTCGACGTCGAGGTAATGGTCGCGGAACGAGTGGTTCTGAGCCGGATCGAGCACCTCCAGCAGCGCCGCCGACGGATCGCCGCGCCAGTCGGCGCCGACCTTGTCGACCTCGTCGAGCAGGATCACCGGGTTCATCGTGCCGGCGTCGCGCAGGGCGCGGACGATCCGCCCCGGCAGCGCCCCTATATATGTGCGGCGGTGGCCGCGGATCTCGGCCTCGTCGTGCAGACCGCCGAGCGAGATGCGGACGAACTCGCGGCCGAGGGCGCGGGCGATCGACTCGCCGATCGAGGTCTTGCCCGTGCCGGGCGGCCCGACCAGGGTAAGGATCGCGCCGTTGGCGCGGCTGTCGTCCTCGACCCCGCGCTCCTCGCGCAGCTTGCGCACGGCGATGAACTCGGTGATCCGCCTCTTCACGTCCTCCAGTCCGGCATGGTCGGCGTCGAGCACCTCGCGTGTGTGTGCCGGGTCGAGCCGCTCCTCAGAGCGCTTCGCCCACGGCACCGCGATCAACCAGTCGAGGTAGCTGCGGATCATCGAGGACTCGGGCGACTGCTCGCCCTGGCGCTCGAGTCGGCGCAGCTCCTTGCCCGCCTGCTCGGCGACCGCCTCCGGCATCTCGGCCTCGGCGATCTTGCGCTCGTACTCCTCGATCAGGTTGCCCTCGTCCTCGCCCAGCTCTTTGCGGATCGACTCCATCTGTTTGCGCAGGAAGTAGTCGCGCTGCTGCTTCTGGGCACCGGACTCGACGTCGTCGCGAATCTTGCTGCGCACCTGCAGCTCGGCGAGCCGCTCGCGCTGCAGGTCGACGGCGATCTGCAGCCGCTCGGTGACGTCGACCGACTCCAGCAGCCGCAGCTTCTGATCGACCCCGATGTCGGGGCTGAAGCCCGTCGTGTCGGCAAGCGCGCCGGGCTCCTCGACCGAGCGCAGGAAGGCGGCGATGCGGCCGTCGTCGCCGCGCAGCTCAAGGATCTCTTCGACCACGGCGCGGTACTCGCGCGCCAGCTCCTCGGTGTGCTCGTCGTCGGGATGGCCGTCGCGGATCTCCTGCACGTCGATCCGCAGCGCCTCGGCGTCGCCCGCCTCGGCGGCGCCGGCGATGCCGCGGTGCAGGCCGACCACGGTCGCGACGGGGCCACCGCGGCGCGAGTGGCCGCGCTCGATCACTTCGGCGACGACGCCGACGCGGCCGAACTCGCCGTCGCTGCGGGGCAGCAGGAAGACGCGCTCCTCCTCGCCGACGTCAATCGGCAGGGTCGCGGTGACGGTGGGGAAAACGATCGTTTCGTCAAGCGGGATCAGCAGGTAGGCCATAGCTAAGTCCAATTTCTGTAGTTAGTCTCAGAAAAGGATAGCGCGCCTGGATCTTCGGCCATCTGCGTCACCTTGGGGGCGATATATGCCCCCAAGGTGACGCGCGTGTCGTTGCGCTCAGGGTGCGATGGCGGACCGTGCGCCAGCCGCCTTCACCGCCGCGGAAAGCGTGTCGATGTCGTAGGCGCCGTCGTGACGCTGCTCGTTGACGAAGAAGGTCGGGGTGCCGGTGACGCCGCTGATGTCGGCCGAGTCGACGTCTTCCTCGACTCGCGGCGCGTGCTCATGGCGGCGCAGGTCCTCGCGGTAGCGCTCGATGTCGAGGCCGAGCTGCTCGGCGTAGGCCTCGAGGTCACGGGGTCGCAGCTCGCCCTGGTGGTCGAGCAGCAGGTCGTGCATCGCCCAAAAGGCGTTCTGAGCGGCGGCCGCCTCCGAGGCCTCGGCGGCGAAGTCCGCGTTGGGATGGACGTCGGAGAGCGGTAGGTGGCGCCAGACGTAGCGGACGTCGCCGAAGTCGGCGAGCAGCTCGCGCACGACCGGCTCGGCGCGGCCGCAGTAGGGGCACTCGAAGTCGCCGTACTCGACCACGGTCACGGGGGCCTCGACCGGCCCGCGCAGGTGATCGCGCTCGGGGTCGACCGGCACGACCAGATCGACCAGCGTCTCCGAGCCACCGAGCAAGGCGCGGATTCGCATCCGCTTGGGCAACAGCGCGGTGGCGCGGAAGACGAGCCAGGTCAGGGCCGAGGCGCCGAGCGCGGCGCTGAGCACGCCAAGCTTCGCCTCGCGCAGATCGATCCCGTGAAATGCAAGAGCGGCAATCAGCAGCGAGACGGTGAAGCCGATGCCGGCGATCGCGCCACCCCCGGCCGTCGCCGCCCAACCGACCGGCGGGCGCAGCTTGCCGCGGGTCAGTTTCGTCACCAGCCAGGCGGTGCCGGCCACCCCGATCGGCTTGCCGAGCACGTAGGCGACGATGATTCCCAGGGTGACCGGAGAGGAATAAGCGCGTGAGAGGAAGTCGCCGTCGATCGCGATGCCGACGTTGGCAAGGGCGAAGAGGGGCACGATCACGTAGCTCGTCCACGGGTGGTAGAGCTGCTGCAGACGGGCGTTCGGCGAGACAGCCGCCTGCAGGCCGGCGCTGGCCGAGCGGGCCAGCTCGGGAGTCGGCTGCTCGCGGAAGCCGCGGAAGAGCTCGGTCGCCCGCTCCAGCTCACCGCGGCCGGCGGGATAGGCCCAGGTGACGAGGCCGACCGCGAGGCCGAGAACGACCGGGTCGACGCCCGACTCGAACAGCGCCACCCAGGCGACCGAGGCGAGCAGCAGGTAGACCAGCCCGGGACGGATCCGCGCCGCCAGCGCGACCAGGATCAGGCCGAAGACGCCGGCCGCGATCAGCAGCGGCTCGATCTCGACCTGACCGCTGTAGGCGACGGCGATCACAAGCAGCGCGACAACGTCGTCGACGACGATGATCGTCAGCATGAAGCCGCGCAGGCGGTCGGGGAAACGGGGGCCGACCAGGGCCAGCATGCCGAGCGCAAAGGCGGTGTCGGTCGACATCGCCACTCCCCAGCCGTGTGCCGCATCGCCGCCGCCGTTGATCGCCAGGTAGATCGCCACCGGCACCGCCATCCCGCCCAGCGCGGCGAGCACCGGCAGTGCCAGGCGGCGACGCTCGCGCAGCTCGCCGACGTCGAACTCGCGCCGTACCTCGAGCCCGACGACGAAGAAGAAGAACGTCATCAGGCCGCTGTTGACCCAGTCGCGCAGGCTCTGGGAGATGCCCGAGCCGCCGACCTGGATCGAGAGTTGGGTGCGCCAGACACTCTCGTAGGAAGAGAGGTCGGTGTTGGCCCATATAAGGGCGATGACCGCGGCGGCGAGCAGGACGCTGGCGCTGCCGGTCTCGGTCGCGAGGAAATCGCGCAGCGGCGCCTGCAGACTGCGGGCCCAGGCAGTTCGCCCGCTGAACGCCGATCGAACCCGTGAGTCGTTCATCGCGGCTAGCTTTTCATCCTCGATGGCTGGACCGACCATCTAGGCTGGGCGGATGGCCACTCCCGTCAGCCGCGTGCTCTCCGACTCGCAGCTGGCGACGCTGCGCCGACACGGCGAGGAGCGCACCGCCGAGCCGGGCGAGAAGCTCTACGAGATCGGCGACGCCACCTACCCGTTCATCGCGATCGTCGAGGGCGTGGTCTCGGTGGTCGACGCGGCCGGAGCCGAGGTCGTGCGCCACGGCCCCGCCGGGTTCCTTGGCGAGATGAACCTGCTCTCGGGCCAGACCGTCTTCCTCACCGCGGTCGCGCTCGAGCCTATGCGCTACATCGCCGTCGACCGCGAAGTCCTGCGGCGACTGCTCTTCGAGGACGGCTCGCTCTCCGACCTGCTCCTCTCCGCCTTCATCGAGCGACGCGAGCTGCTGCAGCAGCGCCAGGGAATCGGGCTGGAAATCATCGGGCCACGCGAGTCGGCAGAGACGCTGCACACGCTCGACTTCGCCCGCCGCCTGCGCCTGCCGCACACCTGGGTCGAACCGGACGAAAGCGAGAGGGCAACCGCGCTTTATGAGGCGGCCGGAGCCGACGAGATCCCGATCGTCGTGCTCCCCGGCGGGGCCGAACTGCGGCGCCCGAGCAACGGTCAGCTCTCGCGCGCCCTGGGAATCGGGCTCGAGCTCGAACAGCGCGAGGAGGTCGACCTGCTCGTCGTCGGTGGCGGCCCGGCCGGCCTCGGCGCGGCGGTCTACGGCGCCTCGGAGGGACTCGACACGCTGGTGATCGAGAGCACGGTGCTCGGCGGCCAGGCTGGCACCTCGCGGCGAATCGAGAACTACCTCGGCTTCCCGGCTGGGATCAGCGGTACCGAGCTGACCAGCCGCGCGGTCTCCCAGGCGCGTAAGTTCGGCGCCCGCACGGCGACGCCATACCGCGCCCGCAAACTCGAACTCGGCAACGGACGGCACACCGTCAGGCTCGAGGACGGCAACGAAATCGCCGCCAGGGCGGTGCTGCTCTCGACCGGCGCCGAATACCGGCGGCTGCCGGTCGACGACCTCGAAAGCTACGAGGGGATCACGGTCTTCTACGCCGCCGGGCCGCCTGAGGCGCAACTCTGCGGCGGCCAGCGCGTCGGCGTCATCGGCGGCGGCAACTCGGCCGGACAGGCGGCGGTCTGGCTCGCCCGCGGCGGCGCCCTGGTCACGCTCCTGCACCGCCGCGCCGACCTCGGCGAGAGGATGTCCCACTACATGCTCGAGGAGCTCGACCGCTACGGCGTCGCCGTCCGCGACCGCAGCGAAGTCAAGGCCCTGCACGGCACCGACGGGCACCTCGAGGCCGTCACCCTGACCGACGGCACCGAGCTGCCGCTCTCAGCGCTGTTCCTCTTCCTCGGCGCCTCGCCCTGCACCGACTGGCTAGGCGACGTCGTCGCCCGCGACGAGAAGGGCTTCATCCTCACCGGTCCCGAAGCGGGAGCCGACGGCCTGCTCGAGACCAGCGCCCCGGGCGTCTTCGCCGCCGGCGACGTCCGCGCCGGCTCGATCAAGCGCTGCGCGACCGCGGTCGGCGAGGGCGCGACGATCGTCCGCTTCGTCCACGAGCACCTCTCGCCGGCAGCATCTCAGGGTTAGGCAGGACCGCCCCGCTCGGCGGGACTGGTACCTTGCGTGATGCTCAAATATTTTTTAGTACTTAGCGTCCTGGCATTGTTCAGGGCGAGAGGAGGTTCTGTGTCAAAAGCAAAAATCATTCTGCTGAGCCTGTTGGCGCTGTGCGCGTTCGGCGCCACCACGGCGACATCCGCCCACGCGACATCGCCTGAATGGTGGGTAAATGGATCCGTGATTGAAGAAGACGAAAAATTGGCGGCCAAAGCCACAGTGACCACGCCGTTCATTATTTCCACGGCGGCGTTTTCTCTCAGATGCAAAGAAATCACCGTGAATAACGGCTTCATAAGGGTCGGCAATCTAAACAACAGCATTGAATCGCTTTCGTTTGAAGCTTGTGACATTCCAGCAATGCCCGCATGCACGGTAGCCAACTTTAAAAGCAAACCACTTGTGTTCAAACTCGAAAATCCCGAAAAAAAAGAAGGGAAAATCATTCTCAATTTCCTTCCGAAAAGCAGCAGCCTGCTCGCCGAATTCCCCATAACAGGGACGGGATGCTCGGCTGCAGGGAATAAGGAATTGAAAAGCGGAGCATCAAAAGGAATGATCTGCACCTACCCGGGAGTCGAAACGGAAAAAGTCGAACATGAATTGAATTTCGGTGAAAAATCCGGCACCGAAATCACCATCAACGGGGCACCGGCGACCTTTACAGGCGTGATGCAATACAAACTGGCGTCCGGAAGCGAATGGTCCGCCAGATAGACGAAGTGGCGGTGTAGTTGCCATAAATGAGCCAAAGGCGCATGGGGTCGCACCTCGGTGCGACCCCACTGGCGCCCGCAATGGCGCGGGTGTGCAAGGGGCTGGATGAGCTCTGGCGGCAGCGCTTTGGGGCCATCCGGATAGAGGGCGGCGAGCTGCTCCGGGGTCATCTCCAGGGTGTTGGCGGGCTTGAGCGGCGCGCCGGCGACAAACCAGAGCTGGTCGGCGGCGGTGTCGTTGAAGACCTGCCGCGCCGAGTCGGGCTCGACCAGCACGGCGTCCAGCGGCTCGAGTGTGAGCAGGTCACCGTCGACCCGCATCCGCCCCGACGCCTCGGAAGCCGGCAGCAAGCGGTAGGCCACATTGCACAATCTAGCCGCGGGCGGGCCGCTACCTACCGCCAATGTGCAGTTCGAGCGCGTGGATCTGGCTCTGGCCATAGGAACCCGTCTGGACCGGGCCGGCGGCACTGATCAGATCGCCGGGTCCCGGCAACGGGTGGGGGCGCAGGCCCCTGCGGACGTCGATCGCGGTCAGCTCGGGGAGGGTGATGCCCTGCGGATCGACGACGACGAAGTGGGCGTCGCCGTCGCCATCCGGGTCGACCCGCTCAACGTAGACGATCCGCCCTTCCGTGGTGCGGCAGCTGGGCAGGCCGGGTGGGCAATGCGAGCGCGCCACCCGATCGGCTGTCGGCCCGTCGCGGGGCTCGCTGGAAGACGAGCGCTTCACCGCCCGCGGCCGCCGCGCTTCGCGGTCCGCCGTACCGCGGGCGCCGCCACAGCCCGAGATCGCGAGCAGCAGGGCCAGGCCGACCGTCGCGGCCAGCCGACTCCACCCGGCGGCGGCCGCGCGCGCGGGTGGGTCGGTTGCGGGGTCGTCGGTCACCGTGCACAACGTATCCCGACCGAGGCGTTAACCCTCCGCCCTCGCGTAGCGCAGCGAGCCGGGGGTGTCGAGCAGCTCACCCGTCTCGAGCAGGGTCTTGAGGCCGGAGAGGATCATCGGCCAGCCGCCCCAGAGTTCGGAGTTGGCACCCTCGCCGAGCTGGTCGTGGGTGACCGCGAGGCGGCAGGAGTCGCCGACCGGCTCGATCTCCCAGGTCACCCGCGACTCGCCTTCGCGCTCGACCTCCTCGCTCCAGCGCGCGGTGAAGCTCTGCACGAGCCGGCGTGGCGGGTCGACCTCGAGGTTGACGCCGCTGGCGATGTCGACCACGCCGGGAACCGCCGACCTGTACTCCGAGCCCGGCGTCCAGTCGGAGTCCGTACCGACGCCGAAGCTGTACTTCTTGCGCATCTCGCCATCGACGATCGCCCCCCAGAGGCGCTCCGGCGTCGTCTTGATGTAGATCTCGAAGACGGTCATCGTGCCGCGACCGCCGACCACGGTGTAGAGCTCTTCCTGGTTCATCTGCCTTCCTCCTCGATTTCGGTCTTGAGCTCGCTGAGCGCCGAGGCCCAGGGCTCCGCGTACTTGCTGACCCAGCGCTCGTAGACGAGCCGGATCGGGACGGGATTGAGGAAGTGGAGCTTCTCGCGACCGCGCCTGCGCGTGGTCAAGAGCCCCGCCTCCTCCAGCACCTTGAGGTGCTTCATCACACCGAAGCGCGTCATCGACAAGCCCTCTTCGAGCTCACCGAGCGACTGCCCGTCGCGCTCGAAGAGACGATCGAGCAGCGCGCGCCGAGTTGGATCGGCCAGCGCCTTGAACACCTCGTCCATGCCGACCAGTATAGGTGACCTATTAGTCACCTGTCAAATCCCCGGGGCGAATCGCTTGACATCTTTTGAGCTATTTGAAAGCGTCGCCGCGTGCGGGCGGACGGCGTCTTCTCAGGTGGCGGTGTCAAGGGGCTGGCATTTGCCGGTGGACTGCAGGCGGCGGCCGACGCCCACTACACGGAGTGGGTCCGCCTCGCCGGTACCTCGGCCGGCGCGATCACGGCGATGGCACTCGCCGTCGGCTACAGCGCCGAGCAGCTTCGCGAGCAGCTGGAGAGGGTCGACTTCGGCAAGATCGCCGACTACGGCCCGCTGGGAAAGCTCGACATCCCGGCCAACCTGCTGGGCAGGGGTGTGACCAAAGGCAAGGCGCTGCACACTTGGATCGAGCAGCTACTTGCCGAGGCACCGTTAAAGGCGAAGACGTTCGGCGACCTCGAGAAGGGCAAGCTGCAGGTGGTCGGCACCGACCTCGCCCACTCGCGCATGGTGGTATTCCCGCGGGACGTCGAGCTCTACGTCGACGACAACGACAAACCACTCGTGCCCGACGAGTTCCCGATCGCCGACGCCGTGCGGATCAGCGCCGGCTTCCCCTATTTCTTCCCGCCGGTGAGCCTGCGTGACAAGGTGACGAAGAAGCAGGGCGTGCTGGTCGACGGCGGCGTCACCAGCGCCTTCCCGATCTTTCTCTTCGACAAAAAAGAACCGAAGCACCCCACCTGGGGCTTCCGGCTCTACGAAGGAAACCCACCGGAAGCGCCGAGCTACACGGCGATCGACGGCCTCGAGTGGCCGATCGAGATGCTGAAGGCGATCGTCAACACCTCGACCAACGCGCTCGACAAATTCGAGCTGAAGGCCTTTGCCTCGCGGACGATCTCGATTCCCACCGGCAACATCGAAACGCTCGACTTCTCACTCGACAAAGCCCAGAAGGAAAAGCTCTACGACTTCGGCTTCGAAGCCGCAAAGAAATTCTTCGAAGATGAACCGGACGGACGCAACACCCTCGGCGAAGTCCCCAGCCAGTGACGCCGGGGTGAACTACGGCGACTTGAGGCGGGTCTTTTCGACCCGGGCGAGCTTTGCTTTGAGGCGTTTGAGTTCTTCCTCTTGCTTTTTCGTGCGTTTGTAGCCGCTGTAAGCGAGGTTCTTCTTCTCCAACGGATCGGTCTTCAGGTCGTACATCTCCCACTGCGGCGGCACCGGGTTTTCGCTGGTGTCGTAGTACTTGGCCAGCTTCCAGCGCCCTTCGCGGATGCTGACGATGTGGTTGGGCGGCTGCGGGTATGGCCCTTTCTTCTGTCCTGACTGGTAATCGTCGTAGGTGAAGACGACGTAGTCCTGGACCGATTTGCCCGCTTGCGGCTGCAGCACGAGCTTCGAGTAGTCGACTCCCTGCCATTTGGCGCGGGCGCTTATCGGCGCCGCCGCCAGGCTCGCCAGGGTCGGCAGGAAGTCGACGTGGGAGACCAGCGCTTCGGTCTGGGCCGGCTTCGGGAAGAGCTTCGGGTTGGAGTAGACGAGCGGCACCCGCGTCGCCTCCTCGTAGAAGTTGAAGTTCTTCTGTCGCAGTCCGCCGTGGGTCAGCCCCATCTCGCCGTGATCGGCCGTGCGCACAATCAGCGTGTTGTCGAAGAGGCCGTTCTCTTCGAGCTTGTCGAGGACGTTGACCAGGTAGCTGTCGGAAGAACGCATCAGGTTGCCGTAGAAGTTGAGGTAGTTGCGCATCTGTTCGCGGTTTTTCGGCTTGCCGGTCAGGTTGAAGATCCTCAGGAACTGTTCCTGTACGGTGGGCTTGGTCGAGAGGTCTTCTTCGGCCGTCTCCGGCGCGTGGATGTCTCCCGCCAGCCAGGACTGGTCATAGCCCGCTTCCTTGAAGGATTTGCTCGGGTAGAAGAGGACGTCGTGGGGGTTGACGACCGAGATCACCATGAAGAACGGCTGCTGCTGCGCCGCGGTCGAGCTCAGGTACTGCAGGGCACCCTCGGTGCCGTCCTGCACCGTGCCGACCTGATTGATGAAGCGGCCGTCGTTGTCGATGAAGCCGCCGCCCGCCTCGGGCACGGACTGGTTGGCGCCGGCGTCGGGCGGGTTCCAGCGCAGGAAGCCGTACTTTTCGAGGTCGGAAGGCTGCGCGTCTTCTTTTACGGCGGGTTTCGAGCAGTGCCACTTGCCCTTGTAGACGACGTTGTAGCCCGCCGCTTTCATCACCGTGGCGAGGTTCTTAAGTTCTACCGGCAGATTCACCTGCGGGTTGGTCGGCGGTTCCATGTCTTCCTCGAGCGTGTACTTGACCCCGTGCTGGGCGGGGAAGTAACCGCTCATCAGGGTCGAGCGCGCCGGCGAACACATGCAGGCGTTGGTGAAGGCGCGTTCGAAGCTGAGCCCGTGCTGGCGCAGCCGCCTCATCCCCGGCAGGTTCTGGCGTAGCCAGTTCTGCGGGAAGTGCTGGATCGCCCGCTCCTGGTCGGTGAGGAAGAGGACGATGTTCATCCCGGCGACGTCCTTGCGCTTGCTTTTGGCGGCGGCGAGGGCGCGCTCGACGCCAGCTCCCTGCGAGAGCAGCAGCGCCGAGGCGGCGGTCGCCCCCGTGCCGAGCAGCTGCTTGCGGGTGAGGCCGTCCTTTTGCTCGTCCGAGTTGCTCATTTGTTCCTCCGGAAGATGTCGACGGCGTTGCTGCCGAACGAGGTCGAGTAGAGATAGCGGCCGTCGGGGCTGAGCGCGATCGAGCTGGCGCCGCGCAGGGCGCGGGCGCGCGTGCAACCGGGCACCGAGCGGGGCGCGAGGCAGCCGGCGGGCCCGGGCAGTTGGTTCACCGTGCCGGACTTCTTGCCGCGTTCGAGCACGTCGATCGCGCCGCTGTCGAAGGCGGCGACGTAGACGTTCGCCCCGTCCGGCGAGATCTCCAGGCCCTCGGGTGCGACCAGCGCACGGCCGAAGGAGCAACCGGTGGCACGCAGGTAGACGAGGCAGCCGAGGGTGCCTTTCTTCTGCGTCAAGCCGCCCGCTGAGGAGCGGCCGAAGGAGGTGACGCTGCTACTGAAGAGCGAGGTGACGTAAACGTCGCCGCCGGGGTTGAAGGCGACCGCGTTGGCGCCGCTCAGCTCAACCCCGGTCGTGCAACCCGCGAGCGCGGCATTGACGATGCAACCGCTGCCGCCGCTTGGCTGGGTCAGCGTGCCGGTCGAGCGGTCGCGCGCCAGCACGGCCACCGCATTGGAGAGGGCACTGGCGACGTAGACGCTGGCCCCGTCGGCGCTGATCGCCATTCCCTCCGGGGCGCCCAGCGCGATGCCGGCGGTGCAGCCGGCGATCGCTTCGGCGACGCAGCCGGTGCTGTCGCCCGGCTGGGTCAGGGCGCCGCTGGCGCGGTCGCGGTCGAAGACGGCGACCGCGTTGCCGAAGAAGGAGCCGACGTAGACGTTGGACCCGCCGGGGCTGACGATGACGACGTCGGGGCCGACCAGGGCCCGGCCGGCTGCGCAGACCGGCACCGGCAGACCGGACGTACAGCCGGCGGCGCCGGGGAGCTGCGTCAGCGCTCCCGTCGACTGATTGCGACTGAAGACGCTGATCGCGTTACTCGCCCGCGAGGTCGCGTAGACGTTCTTGCCGTCGGGACTGACCGCGACCGAGTTCGGGCCGTCGAGCCCCACCGCGGTCGCGCAGCCGCCGCCTTTGACGGCGATGCAGCCGCCCGTCCCCGGCGGCTGGGTCAGCTCGCCGCTGCGCGGGTCGCGCCTGAAGATCGCGATCGCGTCGCTTTTCGAGGAGGCGACGTAGACGTTCTTGCCGTCCGGGCTGACCGCGATCGCCCGCGAGCCCATGAACGGGCCGGGGCCCTGGAGCGCGCGGGCGACTCCGCAGTTGCCCTTGTGAGCCGAGCGATCGACCAGGCAGCCATGCGCTCCCGACAGCTGTGTGAGCGTGCCGGCGCGAGGCGCCTGCTGCTGAGGGACCGGCGCGGCGAAGGCGCCGCTTGCCAGCGCCAGTGTCGCCAACGCCGCCAATGCGAAGGGCGCCCGCCGAGAGAGATGAGGGGGTCGAATTAAGATGCGCATCCGCGGCGAGCCTATTTAGGCCCGCGGACGCCGACCGCTCAGCGCTTACCCAGCTTGAGGTCGCCGATCACGCCGACCCGAATCCCCAGCCAGGGATAGGTGGCCGTGTAGAAGGTGTTGTCCTGCGGCTGCAGGCCGACCGCCGAGAGCCAGAGCTGGTAGACGGGGGCGTTGGCGATGCCGCCGTGGAGCCGTCGCCAGACCCGGTGTCCCTTTGCCCCGAACGGCGGCGGCGTGATCGTGTCGGTCCACTCGACCGCGTTGCCGCCCTGGTCGAGCGTTCCCCAGGGTGAGGTGGTCTTCGCCTGACCGACCGTCTCGAGGCTGCCCTGGTAGGCCTTCGCGTAGGTGGTCGCGTTCATGCCAAAGGGGTTGACCGAGGAGCATTCTTCGGCCGAGAAGGCGGAGGGGCACCAGCTCGGGGCCGGCTGGCCTTCGGCGTGGAAGTTCGCCAGCGGCTGGGTCGAGGCGTTGGTGACATCGCCGCTGGTCGGGTCGAGCGTGGTCGAGTGCGGCGCCGCGGCCCCTTCGTCGCCGAAGGCGCCTGGGTTGGTCGGGTACTGCCAGTAGGAGTACTTGCCACCCCCGTTGGGGTCGTAGTAGGCGGCCTTGATCCACTCGTTCTGACTGGGGATGACGAAGCCGCGCTTGTGCGAGCGGGTCATCGCCCGCACCTTCATGTCGTACATCCCCTGCTCGGTCTGGCGCGAGAGCCGCACCCTGTAGGTGACGTAGCTGAAGCCGTTGGCGGCGCTGGCCTGCTTGGAGAGCAGCCGGCCGTTGTAAAGAGAGTTGGCGAAGCGGGCCGAGCGCAGGAAGTTGGCGAAGCCGTAGGGCTTGTCGGCCCATTCCGTCGAGGCGACCGAGTAGTGGTGGCCAGCGGCGGCGCCGGGGGCGAAGTCGATCTGCCCGTACTTGGGCCATTCGGTCGAGCTCTCGTTGGCGCTGTAGAGCTTGTGCCGGTTGCGGCCCGCGGGGTCGACGGTGTTGAGGAAGGCGACGTACTGGGCGACGGTTACCTTGAGCTGGCCGATGCCATAGCGGTAGTTGACGCCACCCACCTGCTGGCACGGCGGCTGTTTTTCGGCAGGGACGACTTCGGCGCAGGAGGCGTAGACCGCGTCGGTGAAGGGAACGATGCCGACCGAGGGATTGCCTGGAGCGCCGACTTTGACGGTCCTGAAGGTGAGAACCGCGGGCGCCGGACTGGCGGCTGCCATCGCCGGCGCGGCGAGCGCCGCCATCGCGACGAGGGTCAGCGCCAGGACCAGGCGATTTCGCAGGGCGACGAGTACAACTTGGGAAGTCGGCATTTTGCGCTCATCGACCGGGTACTCGAAAGCTTGAGCGCAACCCAACCCGAAAGGACCACCCCAAATGCCCACCTCACTTGAAGGAACGGTCGCCCTGATCACCGGCGCCAGCAGTGGAATCGGCGAGGCGGCGGCACGGGCGCTGGCGGCGCAGGGGGCGAAGGTCGCGGTTGCGGCGCGCCGCCTCGAGCGGCTGGAGCGGCTGGCCTCTGAGATCGGTGGCGGCGGCCACACCGCACTGGCGATCCAGTCCGACATCACCGACCAGGCGCAGGCAGTCGACGCAGTCGACCGCACCGTCGACGAGCTCGGCCGCCTCGACATCGTCGTCAACAACGCCGGCCAGATGCTGCTCGGGCCGATCGAGGGCGCGCCGACCGAGGAGTGGGAGCGGATGATCGACCTCAATCTCAAGGGCCTGATCAACACCACCCACGCCGCCCTCCCCCACCTGCTCTCGGCAGTCGAAGATTCGGAGCGCGGCTGCGCCGACGTGGTCAACATCAGCTCCGTCGCCGGACGCATCGCCCGTGCCGGCTCCGGCGTCTACAACCTGACCAAGCACGGCGTCGGCGCCTTTAGCGAGTCCTTCCGCCAGGAGTTCGCCAAGCGCAGGGTCCGCTCGACGATCATCGAGCCCGGCGCCGTCGACACCGAGCTGACCGACCACATCCGCGATGGAGTGCGCGATGAGGTGCGCGGCCGCTTCACCGACATCAAGACGCTCGATGCCGACGATGTCGCCGACGCGATCGCCTACGCAGTCACCCGCCCCTGGCACGTCTCGCTCAACGAGGTCCTGATCCGGCCGACCGAGCAGGTGGGCTGACGGGTAAGCCGGGTCGGCCTCCTGAACCTAGTCGGTCGTGTCGGGGAACGCTTGATCCAGCTCGCCAGACAAAGCAGGGTCAGCCTGGGCGCCCATAATCAGGCTCCGCACGTGTGCCCCGCCTTTTGGCGGTGGCGTCATCAGCGCAACTGGGACCGTCAGGCCCGCCGAGCGTCGCAGGGTGGCGATGCGGCGGCCGGGCTGAACGGCGGGGCGGATCTCGCTGACGCGATCGCCGAGTCCGGCCACGGTTGCGTCGAGGTCCGGACAGACGAAGGCGAGGCCCCAGAAGAAGGCGGGGCGGTCACCGCCGGCGCGCTCGGTCGCCTCGGCGGGCTCCTGGACGACCTCGAGGATGGTCGCGCCGAGACGGAAGAACGCCTGCCGCGGGGCGCCCGCCGGGGTCGGCTCCTCACGGATGCGGCGCAGGTCGAGGCCGGCCGACTCCAGCACGGCCACGGTGCGATCGAGCGTGGGAGAGATGGCGACGACGTGGTCGAGCGCGGCGACGCCATTGGGGTGAGGCGGTCGCCCTGCAGGCGGCTCCCGGTCCGAACGCTTCGTCGCCAGCCCGTCGAGCTCCGCCGCCTCGATCCCTCGCAGCGACCAGCCGACCAGGCCCTTGCCCGCCTTCGAGCCCGCGAGGCGAATCCGCAACTCACCGAGGACGCAGGTATCGCCGTCGAGGGTGAAGCCGAGCGCCGACCACGCCTGCGGCGCGTCGGCAACCGTCAGCTCGTCGACCGTCAGCATTGCCCACGGACCATAGACCTCAGCTTAGGAACTCCATCACCGGGTACCCGGGACGGTCCCCTGCGATCCGGAAAGAGGCTAGATGACTGATTTGAACGAGCGCGACGCAAAGCTGGTCCAGTACCTCAACGAGGCCTACGGTAAGGAGAAGGAGCTGGAAACGGCCCTCGAGGTACACATCGCGATGACCACCAAGGCGCCCTACAAAAAGCGCCTCAAAGCTCATCTCAAAGAAACCAAAGGACATGCCAAGCAGCTCGAGCGCCGGATCAAGGAGCTCGGCGGGGGCGGGCACGCGATCCAAAGCGTTGTCGCCACGGCGACGGCGGTGGCGAAGGGGCCGCTGCACATGATCCGCGGCAGCGGCGAGCAGGAGAAGATGCTGAAGAACGCCAAGACCGAGTACTTCAGCGAGCACGAGGAGATCTCCACCTATCTTGCGATCGAGACCTTCGCCAAGAAGGTGAATGACAAAGAGACGGCAAAGCTCGCACGCGACATCCGCCGCGAGGAGGAGCGAATGGCGAAGTTCCTCGAGGGCCAGATCAAGTCACTCGCGAGTGCGGTGGCAACCGAGGATGTGCCGGCCGCGCAACGCCGGGCACCGGCCAAAAAACCCGCCTCGGGCAAACGAAAAACACGGAAAACCGCCGCGACCGGGTCGCGTAAAGCGGCAAAGCGCAAAGGCCGCTAGGGCGACTCCAGCAGCTCGTCGAGCGCCCTGCCGCTGAGCACCGACCGCGGCTGCTCGGCGACAACGTCCGAGCCCGGGCGCGCCTCCTCGTCGCGGCGCTTGATCAGCAGCCACTGGGGCTTCTCGCCGAGGCGGGTGCGCTGCAG
Organism: uncultured Solirubrobacterales bacterium; assembly: GCA_963702705.1. Taxonomy (GTDB): domain Bacteria; phylum Actinomycetota; class Thermoleophilia; order Solirubrobacterales; family 70-9; genus VRUE01. The sequence goes on along the minus strand of CAVPDR010000006.1, from coordinate 215,839 downwards.
GGCAAAGCCGCCGCTGAGCTTCTCGCCGTGGAGGACGAAGACGGCGTGGCCGCGCTCGAGCGCCTCGGGCCAGGCGACGCGGCCGCCCTGCTCGTAGGAGCCGCGGTCCCAGACGATCACGGCGCCGCCCTCGGTCGGGCCCTCGAAGTCGTTGTGGGCGATCTCATGGTCCTCGACCTGAACCGCCAGACGCTTGACGGCGGGGTCCATCGAGGGGCCCTTCGGCACCGCCCAGGAGCGCATTGTGCCGTCGACCTCAAGGCGCAGATCGAAATGGTGAGCGGTGGCGGCGTGCTCCTGGACGACGAAGGCCCCGGCGCTGACGCCGCGAACCGCGAACTGCTCGTGCCCCTCGACCTTGACGCTCTCGACGTCCACCGCGGAGATCCGAGCGGCCGGCGGTCCTTCACCCAGGAACCCCACCAGCCCCTCGATCGCCGCCTTGGATCCCTCAGCGTGGACGAGCACCTCGCCGTCCTCGCCGTTGCGCACCCAGCCCATCGCGCCAAGCTCGGCCGCCCTCCGCACCGTTGCATCGCGGAAGCCGACGCCCTGAACGCCACCGCGCACCACGACGCGCACCGCCTCCGCATCCTTGTCCGCTCGCTTTGTCGGCGATGTCCCGGCTCGTTCCAAGCTCACGTTTGATCTACCCCCGATCAAGGACTCCATCAGATCGGGGGGTAGATCGCCCTGTCCGGAGAAACGGGGGCACTCCAGAGGGCCACTTGCACTGCTTTGGGTTCACTGGTTCGAGCCCAGTACCGCCCATCGATCATTCCCAGCGCTCCGCCAGCGACAGCCATTCGCCGCCGCCGTAGTCCCAGCCGACGATCGTGCAGGCGAGGGGCGAGTTGCAGGCGACTCCGGTGAGCCAGGCGGTCTTGCCGGCGGGGGTCGGCGAGGCCTGCGCCAGCCATTCGCTGCCGTTCCAGACAACGGCCTGGGTGCTGACCCCGCCAGAGGTCTGCCCCACCGTCAAGCAGGAGTTTGCCGCCGTGCAGGAGATGTCGGCGAGCACTGTTCCTTCGCTTAGATTCGGGAACGGTGCAAGAGAGAATTTGCTGCCGTCGTAGATGACGGCGAAGGGCAGGCCTTCTTCGACTTCTTCGTCGGCGAGGTAGCCCGTGGCCATGCACGAGGTGGCCGCCGTGCAGGAGATCGCGCTCAGCCGCAGCAGTTCGAATCCTTTGCCGATCGGAGCGCCAACCGCGACGGTGCTCCATTTTTCCCCGTTCCAGTGCTCGGCGAGGGATTCGAGCGTGGCGCCCGAGCGGTAGCCGACCGCGGTGCAGGCGTTGGCCGCGGTGCAGGCGATGTCTTCGAGCACGGCGTCGGCGAGTTCAGGCGGGGTCTGCAGCGTCCAGGTGGAGGATTTGAGCCGCTCGACCAGGGCTCGGTTGTGGCCTTCCTTGAGGTAGTAGCCGACCGCGGTGCATTCGCTCGCCGCGGTGCAGGCGATGCCGTTGACGTGGAGGTTGGTTCCACCGCTGGGGGTGATGAGTTTGGTCGCCGCGGAGCTTCCCCATTCCCCTTCTTCCTGGACCCAGCTCTGGACCAGGGGGCTGGCGTCGGAGAGCTTTGAGCCGACCGCCCAGCAGGAGGTGCTCGACCCGCAGGAGACCGCGGTCGGGTACTGGGCTTCCCCGCCGCTGATCAGGGCCCATTTCGTGCCGTTCCAGAACTCGCCCAGGCTGCGGCCCGCATAGTTGTCATAGCCGACCCCCAGGCAGGAGGTCTGGGAGGTGCAGGAGACGTCGGCCAGGGTGGTGGAGTTGCTGGCTTTCGGATCGGGTGGGTCTTCGAGGGTCCATTTGGAGCTGTAGCGCTCCGCCAGCGAGAGCCATTCGCCGCCGCCGTAGTCCCAGCCGACGATCGTGCAGGCAAGTGGCGAGTTGCAGGCGACTCCGGTGAGCCAGGCGGTCTTGCCGGCGGGGGTCGGCGAGGCCTGCGCCAGCCATTCGCTGCCGTTCCAGACAAAGGCCTGGGTGCTTTTGCCGCCTGCGGTCTGCCCCACTGAAAGGCAGGAGTTTGCGGCGGTGCAGGAGACGTCGCCGAGCGCCGTTCCCGCGCTCAGTTTGGGCATCGAGGTGAGCGTGAATTTGCTGCCTTCATAGGTGGCGGCGAAGGGCAGGCCTTCTTCGAATTCTTCGTCGATGAAGTAGCCCGTGGCCATGCACGCGTTTGCCGCCGTGCAGGAGATCGCGCTCAACCGCAGCAGTTCGAATCCTTTGCCGATCGGAGCGCCAACCGCGACGGTGCTCCATTTTTCGCCGTTCCAGTGCTCGGCGAGGGATTCGAGCGTGGCGCCCGAGCGGTAGCCGACCGCGGTGCAGGCGTTGGCCGCGGTGCAGGCGATGTCTTCGAGCACGGCGTCGGCGAGTTCAGGCGGGGTCTGCAGCGTCCAGGTGGAGGATTTGAGCCGCTCGACCAGGGCTCGGTTGTGGCCTTCTTTGAGGTAGTAGCCGACCGCGGTGCATTCGCTCGCCGCGGTGCAGGCGATGCCGTTGACGTGGAGGTTGGTTCCACCGCTGGGGGTGATGAGTTTGGTCGCCGCGGAGCTTCCCCATTCCCCTTCTTCTTGGGCCCAGCTCTGGACCAGGGGGCTGGCGTCGGAGAGCTTTGAGCCGACCGCCCAGCAGGAGGTGCTCGACCCGCAGGAGACCGCGGTCGGGTACTGGGCTTCCCCGCCGCTGATCAGGGCCCATTTCGTGCCGTTCCAAAACTCGCCCAGGCTGCGGCCCGCATAGTTGTCATAGCCCACCCCCAGGCAGGAGGTCTGGGAGGTGCAGGAGACGTCGGCCAGGGTGGTGGAGTTGCTGGCTTTCGGATCGGGTGGGTCTTCGAGGGTCCATTTGCCGTTGGTCGCGACCGTGATCCGGGCTCCGAACGTGGTCGCTTCGGAATTGGTGGCGACGATCCTGTAGTCGTAGCCGGCCCACGGTTCGAGCCCTTCGACGGTTTTGCCGAGCGCGACGTCTTTGGTCCCCGATCCGATTCCTTCGGGGCTCGCCGGGACGCTGGTGGCGCCGTCGAAGCAATGTTCTTTGCCGAATTTTTCGATGTTCGCCTGACAGCTCGCATCGCTGAGGAAGTCGAAGTGGTAGGTCGTGCTGAGGGTGTGCGGGTTGGCGATGCCGTTCATCGTCAACTGGTGCAGGCGGACGTCGCTTGGGGCGTTGGTCGTGACCGTCGGGCGCCAGTCGGGGGTCGTGAAGCTCATTTCCGGTCCGGGGACGATCGCGGGGTTTTCGGCGCTTACGAGGCCTTTTTTGCTTTCGGCGACGAGGCGAAAGTAGTAGGCACTGTTGCGTTGAAGGCCGGTGATGGTGGCGCTGAGCGGTGGGCCTTTGGACAGGCCGCAACACCAGACTTGCGGCGTCGTTCGATGGGTGAACGCTTTGGGGGCGGTGCCCCATTCGAAGAAGTAGTAGCTGATGTTCAGCTTATTGGGCGTGATCGTGCCGTGGAGCGTCGCTTCTAAGGGCGCCGCACTGGCCGCTTCGGTCAGGATCTGCGGCGCGTTCTGCGGCGGGGCGTAGTCCGCGCCCGAGCAATAGCCTTTGCTTTCGCCAAAAGGTCCTTTGGAGCTGTTGTCCCAAAGCCCCGGCACTGCTACTCCTCCAACCACGCCCCCGTTTTCGTGCCCGCAGATGTCCGCGATCTCCCCTTCTTGTTGCGCTTCAGCCAGCCCCCAATCCATCCAGCCGTTGAGCCTGGGATCGACAACCGTCTCGGCGAACTCGTGCGCCGCGGTGAATTCGTGGCCGCAGTCTTTGTATACTCCAGCTTCATTGAGAGCACCCCAGCTTACGAGGGCGTAGACAGTCTGGGGTTCGTTAGTCGTGTATTGATGAAACCCGCAGAAGGTTGGATGGGTGGCGTAGAGCGAGCCGGGCGGCGTAAGAAGTACGAACTGGTCGTTGACGCTGGGGCTCTGCGGCCATCCGTTGGCTTTGTTTGCCGCGATGACTGCGCTCAGCTCGGTGCTAATCGCTGCGTCCGTCACATTGGGGAGCGCACCGTCATGGGCGGTGTCGGTGTAGGAGGTGAAGGACAGGCTGTGGGATGGGAAGCCTTCGGGGCCCCAGTACTGCGTGAGGATGCCCTGCCATTCGGAGCCGGGAATCTGTTTGTAGAGGGTTTCGAGCGCTCCACGTTCTGCTGCTGCCGCTCCGTTCCAGCTCGAGCCCCAGAAAATCGCATACACATGCGGTTGGGTCTCGACCGGCCCTCCCCGGGTCGTTACTTCGGCGAGGGAAAAAGTAGGCACCGCCAAGGCTGCGACAAGACAGAGGCCGGTGACAATCGATGCGCGGCACCAGTGCGTTCGACTTCGCTCTCGATTCGACACCTTCGGCAGGGCTAATGAGCCTCGCCTTTGATCGCCACTCTCCATCATCTCTCCTCTGCCGTGGGATGCCGACGCTCGCCACCCGACCAGACAATTGACCGAAACGCAACTTTTTTTTATGGAATATACGATTACTAAGTATCTACTTCGTATAAAAAAGCACGGAGCCGCTTGGTCAGAGCCCCTGCTATTCTTGCAGACAATACATTTCAACAAACTATATGTTGTAGCCACACATGGAGCAAGCGACAAAGCGACGTAGCCGCACCAAGCGGTCGTTTTCCGCTAAGAATCGGGCCGCATTGACAAAGGCACGACTACTAAGTAAAGTCTTAGTAGTAGAAACGGGGAATCAGAACTTGATGGCCGAAATTCGGACAGCACATTGCTCACCGTAGGCTTAGACCAGGGCCTCAGCCGGTTGGGCTATTTGGCCGTATTGCTAGCAAGTTGCGCCGTGGCGCTTGTCGCCAGCGCGCAGGCAGCCGTCGCCATGCCGGTTGTCGACGAACTTCAGCCGAACCACGGTCCGGAAGCCGGCGGCACACCGCTGACCATCCACGGCTCGGGCTTCACCGGAGCCACCGAAGTCAGTTTCAGTTCAGCGAAAGCCGAAAGCTTCACGGTCAACTCAGATACCTCGATCAGTGCCCTGTCCCCGCCGATTGACGGGTGGGGAGTGCTGCACGTGACCGTGGTCACGCCGGACGGCAGAAGCGCCGTCGGCCCCCAGGACGAATTCGGCTTCGGGCCAATGGTCGCCAAGCTCACGCCGGATCGGGGCCCCGCGGTCGGGGGGGCTTCCGTGACGATCAGCGGTTTCAATCTCGAAGGAGCCACTGGGGTCAATTTTGGCGCAACTCCCGCCGCGAGTTTCTCCGAAAACCCAGACGGCTCGATTACGGCCGTGTCCCCCCCGGTCACGCCGGGCGAAAACGTCGTCAGCACTATCGTGGTGACCCCGGAAGGCAAAAGCCACGTCTCCCTTATCCCCGACATCACGCCCCCCAGCGACTTCACCTACGGGCCGACGGTCACGGGCGTGGATCCCGGTAACGGCTCGGCGGCCGGCGGCACCAAGGTCGCAATCCACGGCAGCGGGTTCGAAGGCCCGTTCCTTGGGCTTATTGCTGAACCATTCGTCAATTCAGTCGAGTTCGGGGCGACTGAATTGACATGCAGCTCGCCGTGGCCAGGATGGCTTGCGCCGTGTGGTGCGGCTGAATTCATAGTGAAGTCAGAGAGCGAAATCATCGCTACCGCTCCCCCGGGCGAAGGCACGGTCCCGATCAGGGTGAAGACCCGCGGCGGAATAAGCCCTGAGAACGACTCAGATTCCTTCACCTACATCCCGGTCAGCGAAGCCTCGGGTGCCGGCGGCTCGGGACCGGCTTCGGCCAACCGTTCCGTTCAGTTGGTCAGCTGCCGAACCGCAGCGGCGGTGGCGGCCAAGGCCTCGCACCGTCGAGGCGGAACAGGTGGCGCGGCAAAGCACATCTGTACAAGCAGGCTGGTCCCGGGGCCGGTAAGGGCCGGTACGCTCTCGGCGCGCCTGGCAAAAGGCGGCCTGCTCTATGGAGTCGGCACGGCAACCGTCAGACCCGCGAGCGCGCGGTTGGCCCTTAGGCCAGTCAGGCAGATCCTGCCGGGTCAATACAAATTGACGCTCACATCCCAGCACGGAAGCCGCCGCGAGGCGCTGACCATTCGCTGAGACGCCCGGCATCGAGGGCGCTCACAACGGTCACGCGACAGGAAGCTGCACCAAGTGACCCCTTCGCCTGCACAGACAACAAGTTGCCTAGGTCGAGTAAATGCCGTAACCTCAGGCTGCAAGTCCGTGGCTGCAGAAGGAGGGGCGACAAAGTGGTGATAAGGCGACCTGGTTCGCAGCGATTGGTCAATGGGCCGATCTTGGTCGCGCTGCTCATGAGTTGGACCGCGGTCTTGGCCATCGGCGCGCAGGCAGCGATCGCCAGCCCGGTTGTCGACGAACTTCAGCCGAATGACGGTCCGGAAGCGGGCGGCACCGCGGTAGCCATCCTTGGCTCGGGCTTCACTGGAGCCTCCGCCGTCAAATTTGGCTTACGCGACGCCGAAAGCTTCACTGTCAACTCGGACACCTCGATCACGGCCGTGTCGCCGCCGCAGGGCGGACAATGGGGGGTGGCGAACGTGACCGTGACCACCCCAGACGGCACAAGCGCCGTCGTTCCTCAGGATCGGTTCGGCTACGGGCCGATCGTCGCCGAAATGACGCCGGCGAGTGGACCGGCGGCCGGTGGCACGCCCGTAACCATCGGCGGTTTCGGTCTCGCAGGAGCGAACGCGGTCAGCTTCGGCGTGAACCCCGCATCGAGCTTCTCCGAAAACCCCGACGGCTCGATCACGGCGGTTGCGCCTCCGTTTGTTGCCGGCCAGACGATTGCCGATGTGATCGTCTCCACGCCTGAAGGTCCCAGCACCACCTACACAATCCCCGACGCCGAGCCTGCCAGTTTCTTTACCTACGGCCCGACGATTACGAGCGTGACGCCAAGCGAAGGCGCGGCGGAAGGGGGCTCGGTGACGATCCACGGCAGCGGGTTCACATCGGCGCCGGTCCTCTTCCGATGTCTCTGCGGGCCCTTTGTCCATCGCGTCGAATTCGGCTCAACGAGCCTCGACTGCGGATCGCCACTGGGGCCCGCTCAAAATCCATGTAGCCCAGTGCAGTTCACGGTGATCTCGGACTCCGAGATTGCAGCGACGGTCCCACCGGGCACGGGCACCGTCGACCTGCGGGTGGTGACGGATGGTGGAGCAAGTCCCTCGAGCTCAGCGGATCGGTTCACCTACGCCGCCTCTGGGAGTACTCCGAACCCCCTCGGAGACAGTGGCGGCAAGGTGCAGTTGCTCAACTGCGGCGCAGTCACGCGTATCTTCCAAAGCCGTCGCAGGTCGCGACCGGTTGTGCGGCAGATCTGTGCCGCCCGCCTGGTCTCGGGTTCAATCGGCTCGATCGGCGACGGCGGCGGATGGGCGGCGCGTTTGATGCGGGGGCATCTCGTCTATGCGCACGGCATCGCTCGAGTCGGCCGCTCCCGCACGCGGATGGCACTGGAGCCGCTGAGGGAAGTTGCCCCCGGCACATACAAGCTTGTGTTGTCCTCAGGGCATGGGACGTTGCGCCAAGTGGTTGCGATTCGCTGAGCCACAGCAGTCGTACACAGACAACAAGTTGCATAACTGAGGTTCAGGATGTAGCCTCGGCCAGTAAGTCTGCAGCCGCAAACAGAGGAGAAAGACAAAAGTGGGCAAACGGCGAATCCGTTCGCAGCGATTGGTCTACGGGCCGATCTTGGCCGGGCTGCTCGTGACTTGGGCCGTGGTCTTGGCCATCGGCGCACAGGCAGCCATCGCCGGCCCGGTTGTCGACGAACTTCAGCCGAACCACGGTCCGGAAGCCGGCGGGACGCCGCTGATCATCCACGGCTCGGGCTTCACCGGTGCCACCGAAGTCAGTTTCAGTTCAGCGAAAGCCGAAAGCTTCACGGTCAACTCGGATACCTCGATCAGCACCGTGTCCCCCCGATTGGCGGGTGGGGAGTGCTGGACGTGACCGTGGTCACGCCGGACGGCAGAAGCGACGTCGGCCCCCAGGACGAATTCGGCTTCGGGCCAATGGTCGCCAAGCTCACTCCGGACCGGGGCCCCGCCGTCGGGGGAACTTCCGTGACCATCAGCGGTTTCAACCTCGAAGGAGCCACTGGGGTCAATTTTGGCGCAACTCCCGCCGCGAGTTTCTCCGAAAACCCAGACGGCTCGATTACGGCCGTATCCCCCCCGGTCACGCCGGGCGAAAACGTCGTCGGCATCGGGGTTCTGACCCCGGAAGGTGAGAGCCACGTCTCCCTTATCCCCGACGGCACGCCACCAGATACCTTCACCTATGGGCCGACAATCACGAGCGTGGAACCGAGCAGCGGCTCGGCCGCCGGCGGTACCAAGGTCGCAATCCACGGCAGCGGGTTTAAATCCTTAGTTTTCCTCGGCCTCATCGGACCGTTCAACAGTTCGGTCGATTTCGGCTCGACGAAATTGACATGTGGCTCGCCACGCCCCGCATGGCGAGCACCATGTGGCCCGGCCGAATTCGAAGTGAAATCAGATAGCGAAATCATCGCGACCGCTCCCCCCGGCGAAGGCACTGTCCCGATCCGGGTGGAGACCCGCGGCGGAATAAGCCCCGAAGTCTCCACAGATTCCTTCACCTACATCCCGGTCAGCGAAGCCTCGGGTACCGGCGGAGCAGGCGGCTCGGGGCCGGCTTCGGCCAGCCGATCGGTCCAGTTGGTCAGCTGCCGAACCGCAGCAGCGGTGGCGGCCAAGGCCTCGCACGGTCGACGCGGGGCGAGCGGCGCGGCAAAGCACGTCTGCACGAGCAGGCTGGTTGCGACCCCCGTGAGGCCCGGAAAGCTGCACGCGCGGCTGGCGAAAGGCGGCTTCCTCTATGGATCGGGCACCGCAACCATCGGCTCCGCGACCACGCGGCTGGTCCTTAATCCGGTCCGCCAGATCCTGCCCGGCCGGTATAGGTTGACTCTCACGTCCCCGCGCGAAAGACGGCGCGAGGCGCTGACCATTCGCTGACACGCAGACATCCAGCCTACACAGACAAAAAGTTGCATAACTAGAGTTAATGCCGTAACTTCAGTCGGCAAGTCCATGGCCGCAGAAGGAGGGGCAACAAAGTGGGCATAAGGCGACCTGGTTCGCAGGGTTTGGGCTACGTCGTACCGCAAAGCGATGGCTATGTCGCACAAGCCCACCGGGGTTGCCGGGGAGGACTGCTGCTCGCCACGCTCGTGGCCTTCTCGCTGCTCGCCACCCCGGCGATCTGCGCTGCGGCGGACCTGCCCAGGGTCGAATCCGAGTCGGCCTCGAACGTCAGCGAAACCGACGCGATGCTCGAAGCCCGGATTCTGTCGGACCAGCTTGACGCGATCGAATACCAGTTCAAAGTGGTCGAAGCGCCGTGCCTCGTCAATCCGACTACCTGCTCCACAGTGCCGAGCTTTTCAGGGGGGCCCTTCTATTCGGTCTTTCCCGGCGTCATCCTGCCCGTGGGCGAACGCGGTCGGGAATGGCAGTTTCTCCAAGAACCGCTGGTGAGCGTTGACTTGAACGACTTTGGCCTCATCTTGGAACCGGGCCGCGAATACCACTACGCCGTCTTCGCCTGGAACTCGGCCAATGAAATCAACAGCGGCCCGGATCAGACCTTCACCACCCCTGGCACGAGTGCGCCGGTTCTCGAACCAAAGCCGCCGGACCGACGCTATGCGCGTTGCGTTGCCAAGGCCCGCAAAGTCTTTGCTGCGGCTCGCCAGAGGGCCGATGGAGCTCCCGAGCTCAGGCGAGCGCACCGACGCAAGCATCGAGAACTCGCGCGTTGCCGGCGCTAACGGCGCTTGACTCGAAAGTGGAACAGGACCGGCGTCGGGTCGACGTTGCCGGACGGGTCGGCGGCGACGACGCGGAAGGCGTGGCGACCTGGGCCCACCACGTAGGCGCGCGGCGAGGTGCAGATGCGGAAGGGCCGGCCGTCGAGGCGACAGCTGAAGCGCGAGCCGGCCTCGCTGGAGGCGAAGCGAAAGACGACTCGGCGGCGGCTGGACTTCGCAATCACCAGCTTGCGTGGATGTGCCCCGAGCCGCGTGCGTGGCGGTTTGGTGTCGGGGCGCGGTTTCGGCGGGGGCGGTTCGAGCGGGGGCGGCGGAATCTCGGGCGGCGGCAGGTTGAAGTTGTCCTTGGCAGCTTCGATCACGGTCTCGCATTCGACCGGCGGCGGGTCGCCGAATTTGGCGAAGTCGACTATCGCGATGTCGATGTCGGCGCCGCAGTCGATCGCCGCGTCGGCGTCGGAGGCGTTGGCGAGGATCAGGTCTCCGCCGGCTCCCGAGTGGTAGGTGTCGGCGCCGTCGTGACCCAGTAGCTGGTTGGGGCCGCCGTCACCGTAGAAGCTGTCGGGCGAGCCGCTGCCCTCGAGGTCCTCGATGCCTTTCAGGGCGTCGAGTGTGCCGCCGCCGCAGGCCGGCACCGCCGCCGGTCCCGGCCGTCCCGCCTGCCCGCTGGCGAGGTTTGCTCCCACCCCTTCTTTGAACTTCGCCCAGGAGGCGTTGTCGCGCCCGCTGCCGCCGTCGACCGTGTCGCCTTCGCAGATCGAGTTGGAGAGGAAGAGGTCGTTGCCTCCCTCCCCGAGCAGCGTGTCCTGGCCGCCGTTGCCGGTGATCGCGTCGTCGCCCGCACCGGCGTGCAGCGTGTCGTTTCCAGCCCCGTCGACGAGGATGTCGTCGCTTTCGTTGCCGGCGAAGATTTCGTCGCCGCCGTCGCCGCCGAGCATCATCAGCGAGCTCGGCCCGGGCATTCCTTCGGCACGCAGGGTGTCAGCCCCACCCAGTCCGGCGACCAGCAGCGAGTCGAGCGGCCCCGGCAGGGTGCAGACCGCGGTGGTGTTGTTCTGCCGCACGCAGCCCGACCCTGCCGGAGGGACCTGGAAGGAGCTGCCGCCGCCCAGGTGCATGGTCACGACTGCGTTCGTCGCGCCGCTGGTCGCATCGACTTTGAGTTCGTCGTCGCCGCTGCTGCCCAGCAGGTAGAGCTCGGCGTAGCCGGCCGCGCCTTCGGTCATCGTGCCGACGCTGACTTCGGTCGCATTGCGAGTCGAAACCGCTCCGTTGATCGCTGTCGACTCGCATTCCGGAGCGCTCGCGCCGCCGACGCAGTCGTCGCCGTCGGCACCTCCGTTGAGCGTTGTCCCGCCGCCGCCGGCTTCGAGCACGTCAGCGCCGCCGCCTCCGTAGATCGTCTGCCCTGACTTCGAGCCCTTTATGTAGTCCGAGAACGGGCTGCCGACGATGCGCTCGAAGTCGATTGGCGCGACTTCGTCCACCCCTCCCCCGTTCGGAGCGACTCCGTTGTCGCCTTCGGCTTCGCCTTTTTCGTTGAGTTCGGTGAGATCGAGGTAGACCCCGCGCCCTTCTTCGCTTTTCGCCGGAAAGCCGGGATTGTTCGGGTCCTTGTTGGTGAAGCCCGGGCTGACCCCGGTCGAATAGCTGAGCGTGTCGAGGTCGGTGGCGGGGCCGGAGTCGCGCAGGTGGTCGATCGTGGCGTCGCCGCGGACGTAGTCGTTTCCTTCTTCGCCATCGAGCGTGTCGGCGCCGAAGCCACCGATGAGCAGATCGTCGCCCGTGCCTCCGCGCAGGAGATCGTCGCCCGGGCCGCCGAAGAGCTTGTCGTTGCCGCCGCCGCCGAGCAGCGTGTCGTTGCCGCGCTCGCCGAAGACGACGTCGTCGCCGGGACCGCCTTCGAAGGTCTGGCTGCCGACGCCGAGACGGCAACCAGGGGGGCAGGAGGTGACTGCCCCGATCGGGCCCGGCAGAATCGTGTCGTCGCCGCCACCACCGTCGACCGCGGCTACGCCGGCCGGGACGACGATCGTGTCGGCGCAGGGCGTGCCCTCTATCGAGTCGCCCACCCGCTCCGGGCCTTCGGCGCAGCTCGGCGGGCTGGATGCAGCAGTCGCCGGCAACGAAACGAGGGCGAGGGCTGCCAGCAGGACGCCGGCGAGAATCGACATGGAACGGTGCACTTCCACTTCATACCCGGCCACGGCAATCCGATGCGGTTTCTGCAGAGGTGAGGCTTGTGACCGGCGTCCCGTCAGACAGCCAGCGGTCCAGGCCGCAGCAGGCCCGGGTCGTGGCCGGGGATGACGCGGGCGCCGGCGTCGCGCAGGGCGCGGAGGCGTTCGGCGGAACGGCGCTGCTCGGCGTGGTCGTCGCCGAAGGCCGGAAAGCGGTGGTCGTCGAGCCCGGAGGCGAGGTGGGTGACGTCGGCGCCGAGGACCAGGTCCTCGCCGACGCGGACCGACTGGTGCCCCGGGGTGTGGCCCGGCGTCAGCAGCAGCTCGACCGAGCCGTCGCCGAGCAGGTCGTGATCGCCGTCGACGAGGATCACCTCGCGCTCGTCGTCGACGTAGTCGCGCGGCTGGAAGAAGTTCCGCTCGATCGCGGCGGGGTCCCTCCCGGCCTCCCACTCGCGCCGCTGGACCACGATCGGGGTGCTCGCGGGCAGCAGCGAGAGGCCGCCGGCGTGGTCGTAGTGCAGGTGGGTGAGGACGATCCTGGTGATCGTCGCGGGGTCGACCTGCTCGTTGACCGGCCGCTCGAGCTCGAGCGAGCAGACGCTCATCGCCGGCGAGCCAGCGTAGAACGCCTCGCCGTCGGCGCAGGCACCCGGGTGCAAGCCGGTGTCGACCAGGATCCGCTCGGTCTCGGTCTCGATCACGTAGGCGGGGACGGGGAAGCGGATGCGCGCCTCGGGGTCTTCGCCCTGGCGCCAGACCGCCGCCGCGCCGGAAACCCAGCCGACGTTCAGTGCCTCTACCTTCAACACAGGCGGTCGAGCGGGTTGGCCGAGATCAGCCTGGCGAAGCCGAGTTGGTGGAGCAGGGCGGCGCGCGAGTGCGGTCGCACTTCGGCCTGACGCTTGGTGTCGGCCAGCAGTAGCGCGGCCGAGCCGTCGCGCGGCCACCTCTCCGCCACCGCCAGCAGCGCCGACCGCGGCAGCCGCTCCATGCGGCGGCCGACGACGTCGAGCGTGACCCCCTTGCTGAGCAGGACGGCCTCGGGGCCGTAGCGGTCGGGCACGTTGACGTTGAGGTGCAGCGAGATCGCCTCGGCGACGCTGCGGGCGCGATCCGCGGGCGCCTGGTGCTCGCAAAGCAGCGCCTGGGCGGCCCGCGCTCCCTCGACCGCGAAGCAGGCAGCGGTCGGATCGCGCCCGTCGTGGGCCCCGGTCAGGCCGATGTCGTGCAGGACGCAGGCGAGGTAGAGCAGCTCCTCATCGTGGTCGACCCGATCGCGCCGGGCGAACAGCGCCGCGAAGGCCCAGGTGCGCAGGCAGTGGCCGTAGAGCTGCGGCTTCGAGAGCTCGCGAACCCGCTCCTCGGCCTCCCGGGCCAGGGCCGTGTCGGGAGGGTCGGGCAGGCTGACCGAGCCCGTGTCGCGGACGAGGCGGCGGCGGACCGCAGCGGGCAGGCGCGAGAGCTGCGCCAGCACCCCCTGGCGCAGTAGCTCGGCACGATCGGCGCGGCCGAGGCGACCGCCCGTGCGCCGTGCCCACTCCCAGCTGCCGACCTGACTCATGTCGGGATTGCTACCGGCGGCGGCGGGAGCGGAGCAGAAGCTTGTCCGAATCCGAGGGATATATGTCCTTGCGGACAGGAGCCAGCGCCTGCAAGATGTCCGTGTGCCCGACTCAAAGCGCCAGGTCGTGCTCGTCGCCTTCGAGGGAGTGCAGCTGCTCGACGTCGTCGGCCCCTCGGACATCCTCGACGCCGCCACCCGCCTTCTCGGCGGCCGGGGCGGTTACGAAATGGCCGTCGCGACTCCCGACGGCGGGCCGGTCCGCGGCTCGGGAGGGCTGCGCCTCGGTGCCGACATCGCGCTGGGCGGCGTGCGCCGGCGCGGCGTCGACACCGTGATCGTCGGCGGCGGCCTGCGGATCGATGACGTTCTCGGCGACCCGCGCCTCGCTCCGGCGCTGCGGCGCATCGCCCCCGGCGCCCGCCGCACCTGCTCGGTCTGCGCCGGCGCCTTTCTGCTCGCCGAGGCGGGTCTGCTCGACGGCAGGGCGGCGACCACGCACTGGGCCTTCTGCGCCGAGCTCGCCCGCCGCCACCCCGGCGTCCGGGTCGAGCCGGACCGGATCTTCGTCCGCGACGGGCCGGTCTCGACCTCGGCCGGCATGACCGCCGGGATGGACCTCGCGCTTGCCCTGGTCGAGGAGGACCACGGTGCCGAGGTCGCGCGGACGGTCGCCCGCTGGACCGTGATGTTCCTGCAGCGCCCGGGCGGCCAGTCGCAGTTCTCCGAGCGTCTGGCGCTGCCCGCGGGCGTCGCGCCCCCGGTGCGCGAGATCCTCGACGCGATCGTCGCCGACCCCGCCGCCGACCATCGCCTGCCACGGCTGGCCGAGCGAGCCGCCCTCTCCGAGCGTCACCTGCGCCGGCTGTTCACCGAGCAGACCGGCACCACGCCGGCGCGCTTCACCGAGCGGATCCGGGTCGAGGCGGCCCGTGACCAACTCGCCGACACCGCCGCCCCGGTCGAGACCGTCGCCGGCCGCTGCGGTTTCGGCAGCGCCGAGACCATGCGCCGCGCCTTCCTCCGGGTTCTGGGAGTCGGACCGGCCGAGTACAGGGGGCGTTTCCGCACGAGCGAGAGCGGGATGACTGCCGCAACAATCGGCCCCCGACCGGTTTGAGACTCGCGAACGACCCCGACCGGCCGTAGGCTCGCGGGGGCAACCACCTAAGGAGGCAAGTAGATGGAGTGTCGACAACGACACGGAGACGGTGCCAGCGCCAGTTCAGGCACCAGACAGGGGACATTGGGGCTACTTGGCGTTCTCGCCATCACCGCCATCAGCGCCTGCGCACTGCTGGCGGCGACAGCACAGGCGGCGACGGTCACCGTCGGCAGCGTTCTGCCGGCCGGGTCGGTCGCAACCCCGTTCGGCTCGGTGAGGACCTTCTTCAACACGGCGCTGCCCGAGAAAGGCGCCAACCTGACCTCGCCCGCGACCGGCGCGATCGTGCGCTGGCGGATGCTCGACGCCGAAGGTGGCCCCTTCACTCTGCGGGTCCTGCGGCCCAACGGCACCGGCGGCTACATGGCGGCGGGAACGAGCAACCCGGTCACCCCCGCGGCCGGAGGCGGACTGCAGACCTTCACCGCGAACCTGCCGGTCAAGTCCGGTGACCTGATCGGGGTCGACCCGACCAACGCCGCCGACAAAATCGGCATCGCCACGGTTGCCGGCGCCAGCTACGGCTTCATCTTCCCGCCGCCTTTCGAAGGGGCGACGGTCCCGCCCAGCGGCTCCGAATCGGGTAAAGAGATCGAGCTCAGCGCCGAAGTCCAGCCGGCCCCGTCGATCACCTCGGTCACACCCGACTTCGGCTCTGTCGTCGGTGGCACCAGCGTGAAAATCACCGGCACCAACCTCGGCGCCGCCAACGCGGTCAAGTTCGGGACCCTCCCGGCGACCAGCTTCAAAGCCGAATCGGAAACGCAGATCACCGCCGTCGTGCCCGCCAGCAAAAAAGTGGGCCCGGTCGACGTGACCGCGACCACGCTCGCTGGAACCAACGTGGAAACCAGGGACGACCGCTTCTACTACGAAGGCTGCGTCGTGCCCAAGCTGAAGGGCAAGACGCTCAAAGCGAGCAAGAAGGCCCTCGGCCGTGCAGGCTGCAAACTCGGCAAGGTCACCCGCCGCAAGGGCAAGCCGGGCAAGGTGCTGACGCAGAGCAAGAAACCCGGCAAGGTGCTGGCACCGGGAACCAAAGTCAAGCTCGCGGTCGGCAAGTCGTAGGACACTCCGCCGGCTCTGCACTCCCGTCGCGGCGACGCGACGGGAGTGCCGGGTCACAGCATCGCCAGCTGATCCTTCGCCGCGGCCGGGGCGGGTGAGCCTACGGCGAGGCGCACGCCCTCGAGCTCGAGCAGCACCCGCTTGCGCTCGAGGCCGCCAAAGTAACCGGTGAGTGAGCCGTCGGCGCCGATCACCCTGTGGCAGGGGACCACGACGGGGACCGGGTTGCTGCCGATCGCCGCGCCCACGACCCGGGGACGCCTGTAGGGCTCGAGGTCAGCGTCGTAAAGCGTCTCGTCGATCTTGGTCGCCACCTCGCCGTAGGTCGTCGTCTCCCCGTAAGGGATCTCGAGCAGCCGCTCCCAGACCGCCCGCTTGAGGGGCGCGCCGCGAAGATCGAGGTCCAACTCGAAGACTCTCCGCTCCCCGGCGAAGTAGGCGCCGAGCTGGTCTTCCGCCTGCGGCAGCGGCCTCCGCGCCGACTGCGGCAGCCGCGGGACGTGCCCGTCGAAATAGATGTGGGCGATGCCTTCCGGCCCGGCGACCACGGTCAGTGGCCCGATCGGGCTCTCGCATGTCGTCCAGCTGGCGGCAGTGTTCATCCGGGTAGCTAAACGCCCACCCCGGTCGAAACGTGAGACCGCAGCGTGTCAGTCGACTCCGCCCGTACTCTGACCCCATGTCCGATGCCACATATGACCGGATCGGGGTCGGCTACGGCACGCATCGTCGTGGCGATGCGCGGATCGCGGCGCGCATCGCCGCGGCGCTGGGCGACGCGCGCACGGTCGTCAACGTGGGGGCGGGAACGGGCTCCTACGAGCCGGGCGACCGCGAGGTGACGGCGGTCGAGCCCTCGGTCGAGATGATCTCGCAGCGGCCCCCCGGATCGGCGCGGGTGGTGCAGGCGAGCGCCGAATCGCTGCCCTTCGCCGACGATTCCTTCGACGCCGCAATGGGCGTACTGACCGCCCACCACTGGGCCGACCTGCGCGCCGGGCTCGATGAGATGCAGCGAGTGGCACGACTGCGGATAGCGATGGTCGCGTTCGACCCCGAGGCCCTGGAGGAACTCTGGATCACCGCCGACTACTTCCCGGCGATGCTCGAGCTTAAGCGACCGTCGGGAGCGGGAAGCCGTGAGTTGGCGGCGCTGCTGCCGGCGACGCGGACCTCGCCCCTGCCCGTGCCGCGGGACTGCGAGGACCACTTCTTCGCCGCCCTCTGGGCGAGGCCCGAGCTGCTTTTCGACGATGACATGGTGAAGCCGATGTGGGTCTGGCAGGGCATCCCCGAGGAGGCAAGGCAAGCGGGGCGGAAACGCCTCGCCGCCGACCTGGAGAGCGGAGACTGGGACCGCCGCTACGGTCACCTGCTTCGACAGTCGGAGCTGGACGTCGGCCTGCGGCTGGTCGTCTCCGAGCTGGGTCGAGAACCAACCGCCTAGGTTGCCTCGGCCGGCTGCCGGCGCCTGAGGAGCCAAGCGACCAGGCCCCACAGTGCGTAAACGATCGCAATCGTGATCAGGACGAACTTGAGGCTCGCGCAAACCGCCGCGATCGGCGGGGCGAAGCGGCCGCCATGGCCACCGAGGGTGAGCAGCAGGAAGACGTCTTCGACCACGTCGAAAACGGCCGCGGCCGCGGCGCAATACGGCGCGACGACGCCGGCGGCGGCCAGCCTCCGCAGACCGTTGTCGCGGGCGAAGTCGCGGGTGGCCAGACCGACGAGCGTGAAGAAGGTCCCGAAACTCAGGATGAAGCCGAAATCGAGCCACAGCGACCAGTGGGCGTAGTGGCGGCCGCTCGCTCCCCATTCGGCCATGACGTTCGCTGCCCGGTGCGCGCTGCCAGCGAACTCGAAGCCGACGATCGACGGACCGCCAGCGCCCTGCATTCTGCGGTCGAGAACGGTCAGCGCGACGTCGAACGCCACCGTCGCAACCCCGCTCAGGATCAGCAGTTGCTTGCGGCTTAGTGGAATCGAGCGGGTCACCTTAGACTCGGCTTTCTCCGATGAGCACCGCGTCGATCCTCACCAGCTTCTGGGGCAACCTCGAAGACAATCACGAGCAGGCGGTCTTCCTCGTCCTCGTCGGCTTCCTCGGCTCCTTCGCCTTCATCCGCATGAGCACGCGGATTATCCGCAGCGAAAGCGTTTCGTGGTGGCCGGGCAACATCGAAAGCGATTCCGGCGTCCACCTCCACCACCTCGTTTTCGGCATCGTCACGATGATGATCGCCGGGACGCTCGGCTTCGCCGCCGACGGCCGCGCCCCCTACACCGAAATCTGCGCGCTCTTCTTCGGCGTCGGCGTCGGGCTGACGATCGACGAGTACGCACTCTGGGTTCACCTCGAGGACGTCTACTGGACCGAGGAGGGCCGCAGCTCGGTCGACGCGACGGTGATCGCGGCGGCGCTGATGCTGCTGATCGTGCTCGGCGTCAGCCCGGTGGTGATCGACTCGAGCTCGACCGAGGCGCTGGTCACCAGCATCGTCCTCACGATCTTTGCCTTCGCCTGCGTCGCGATCTGTTTCGCCAAGGGACGGGTCCTGCACGGCACGGTCGGCATCTTCGTCGCGCCGGTCGCCTTCTACGGAGCCGGCCGCATCGGCAAGCCGAGCTCGGCCTGGGCCCGCTACCGCTACGGCGAGCGGCGACCGAAGAAGCAGAGCAAGGCCGCGGAGCGCTTCGCCCCCGAGCGCCGCACCGAGCGCTTCAAGGAAGCCTTCCGCGACGTCGTCGGCGGCAAACCGAGCGAGGGCCTGACGGCCATGAGCGACGAGGCCGTCGCGGCAACCCGCGAGGCGGGCGCCGAAGTCCGCGAGCAGGCCGAACGCCTCGCCCAGGCGGCCGACCCGCGGGAGAAGAAAGAGCAATAGGTTCCCGGCGTCCCTCGACCCGCCGGAGGAAGCCATGCCGTTTCTCTTCTTCGCAGCGATCGCACTGCTCGGCGCCGCGATCCATCGCCACCGCGACAGCCGGCCCCGCAGCGCCGCCCGTACTCTCGAAATCTTCCTCGTCTGGTGGATGGTCGTCGCGGTCGGGATCGCCGCCGTCTTCGGCGCGATGTTCCACTTCTTCGACGGACCGACGACCGCTCGCGAAATCGGCTTCAGCAACGGCGACGGCGGCTTCCAGACCGAGGTCGGCTTCGCCGACCTGGCGATCGGCGTCCTCGGCATCCTCTGCGCCCGCTTCCGCGACGGCTTCCTCCTCGCCGCCGTGATCGCCGTCTCCATCTCCTACCTCGGCGACGCCTACGGCCACCTCCACCAGGCCGCGATCCACGACAACCACGCGCCCGACAACACCGGTCTCGTCCTCTGGGCCGACTTCATCGCGCCGCTGGTGGCGATCGCGCTCTACGCGCTGCGCCAGCGGGCAACTGGGACTCCACAGGCGTCCAAGACCTAGCTCCTGGTTGGGGCATCGGCCGACGCCGCGCGCCGCCTCCGGGCACACTGTTTCGATGAGTGAGAGCCCGGTTCTGATCACGATTCCGATCAGTCACTACTGCGAGAAGGCCCGCTGGGCGCTCGAGTGGGCGGGCATTGAGTACGAGGAGCGAGCCCACCTCCAGGTGGTCCACTGGATTCATGTCACCCGCGCCGGTGGCGGCAAAACCGCGCCGGTGCTGGTCTGGGGTGAGCGGGTTTTCTCCGATTCCGCGGACATCGTCGAGGAGGTGAGCGCCAAGGCGCCGCCGGACCGCGGACTGTTCCCCGCCGACGAGGCCGCCGCCGACGAGGTCCGAGCGCTGCAGCGCGGCTACGACCAGCGCCTGGGACCGGAGGGCCGCAGGTGGATGTACTACGGCCTGCGCGGCAGGCGCGACATCGCGGTCGCCTACGGCTGCACGGGCGTGCCTGCCTGGGAGCGCCGCGCGCTGCCGCTGGTCTACCCCCTGGCTGCGCGGATCATCGACCGCTACCTCGACGTCACGCCGGATAAGGCCGCGCACTCCGAGACCATGGTGCGGGAAACCTTCGACGCCGTCGCCGCGCGCCTGGGCGACGGGCGGCCCTACCTCTGCGGCGAGCGCTTCAGCGCCGCCGACCTGACCTTCGCCTCGCTGGCGGCGCCGATGCTGATGCCGCCCGAGTACGGCGTACCCCTCCCCCAGCCCGACGAGCTGCCGGAACCGATGGCGTCGACCGTTCGCGAGCTGCGAGCGCACCCGGCCGGCGAACACGCGCTCAGGATGTTCCGCGAGGAGCGACGCTGCTGAAACTGCGCGGCGGCCTTCTCTGCTCAGTCGATTGCTTTCCCGCGAACAACGCCCTAAAATGTCTTTCGCGAGTGGCCACTGGCTCTCGCAACAGCGTTGAAGCCGCCGCAAGGCGGCTTCGGTGCGTCTAGGGGCCTAGCTGGCAGTGGATGCTTGGCTCGAGCACTCTCCAGAGCGACTCAACCGCCTGTCCGGCCGCGCTGCTCAGATCGTCAATGCCCCGGCGGCGACGCTGGAAGAGGAACGCTGCGAGGTCAGCCACCTGAACCCCCGGCGTGTTGTGGCTGTGCACGATGCCAGGGGTCTCGACGATGCGCGGCCCAGGTCCACCGACGAGTGCCTTCCGATGGTGGGAATGGACAGCCCGAGCAAGAGCCGGGTCCATGCTTCCCGCCTCGTCGAAGATCAGCAAGCACCGATCGCCGAGCCGCTCGCTCTCCCGCTCCAAGCAGTCCAAGAGCTTGTCGACCGCCAACGCCCGGGCGACGCTCAGATCGCGTGCCGCGGCCCCCGTCCGCTCGATCGACACCAGCACGACTTTGCCTTCGCAGGGCTCAATCGACCTGAGGCCCAGCCGGTAAGCGTGCACCCTCAGTGCGGGCTTATCGCGAAGAACCTTCCAGGCCCGGCGCGAGTGAAAGAGGTCGGCGCCGTGCAGCTCGGCGTCGGGATCGACCCCGTGCTCCGCGAAGCGCCTCGGGATCGCCAAGACCTCCCGCTGCATGCCGGCATCGCGCTCGTCGTGGACGAGCAGCGCGGCGAAGCTGTAGATGGCGCCAGCGTAGGTCTCATCGACATAGGCCAAATGCATTTGGGGAAGGTTAGCACGCTAAAGTGCACGTACTTGCCTAGTACGTATATCTATTCATACATTCTGATACGGTACGCAGTAGAATGAATCAATTCCAGGAAACGGAGTGACCACCTCGTCGAAAAACCCGGCAGTGCCTTCTCCCCGCGGCTACCTCGACTTCAAGGCAATCCAGACCGAGGACAGCGGCAGGGTCGTCTATATCGGCGTGATGCCGGTCTTCGACCTCATCGACCGAAACTTCATTACCCCGGCGGCAAGCGAAGGGCTCACTCCGGAGATCCTCAAGAAAAGCAGGCAGAGCGAGCCGGTGCAGAGGCGGACGAGCCCCGCCCACGTGCAGGGAATCCTCGACTACATCGTCGAAGAGGCCGAGGCCGGGAACCCCTGGACCTTCAGCTCGATCGTCCTCTACTCGACCTCGAAACTCGACTTCAAGGGGGTTTCAGTCGGCCATCACAGCGCGGGAGAGGCGCGCGCCACCAACGCCTTCAGCGTCGGCGAGGGTCTGCACCGATGCCTCGCCTGGGCAGTCGCCCTCGATGCGGCAACAATTCGCGGCGTCAAGCGGCCCAAGGTGAGCGCCAAAGCCAAACGCCGGATCGAGCTGGCGGCGATTCCGGTTCTGGTCGTGGAGGAGCCCAACCTCGATCGGCAGAAGAGCGACTTCAACAAGCTCAACCGGCAGAAGCCGCTGACCTCGAGCGTCCTGGCGCTCACCGACGAAAGCCTGCTCTCGGAACTGACCAAAACGCTGATTGCCGACGTGCCGCTCTTCACCGGCCGGATCGACCTCAACAACGCGAGCGTTGGGCCGAAGAGCGACAAGCTGCTCGCCTTTGCGCAGCTCCGCTTCGTCGTTGCCTCCTACCTCCTTGGTCGGGCCACTCGCAGCAAAGAGGGGATTCGCGATGGGGTCGCCGAGATCGTCGGCGAACGCGGCAAGCGCCAGGTGCGCTCGGAGCTCAAGCAGGTCTTCAACGAGGTTGCCGGCAAACTCGATGCTCTCAAGCCGCTGGAGAAGGGAAGGGTGCCCGCGAACGAAGCAGGCGACTTGGTCCGCCGGATCCGCAGCGAGACGCTGCTGGCTTCCAACGCCGCCTGGCGAGCTCTCTTCGTCGCGATCCACGAGGCCCAGGAGAACGGCATAGCGCCGAGGACGGCCATTGCCCGCGTCCGCAAGGACCCCAGGATCTGGTCCCGCAAGGGAAGGTTCTTCCTCGGCTCGTTGATCGACCAGAAAACCAAGAAGCTGCTCTCCAGCCGCGAGAGCATCGATGCCGCCAGCGACAAGCTGCTCGTGCTGATGCGCGGCGAGTAGGTCGCCGACCGGGTCAGCCCGAGGCGGGCGCCTCCGGCTTGTCGCTCATGCCCGGGTGGACCCCGCGCCCGATCGTCTGCCCGTCGACGATCTGCTGCAGGTACCCGGTGAGGCGCTTGCGGTCGGCCGC
The DNA here is from genome assembly GCA_963702705.1 of uncultured Solirubrobacterales bacterium. Lineage (GTDB taxonomy): Bacteria > Actinomycetota > Thermoleophilia > Solirubrobacterales > 70-9 > VRUE01. Next base: position 193,565 of record CAVPDR010000006.1, on the reverse strand, counting down.
AGCCATGCCTTTGGTCAGGTCGCGCTCGTGCGCTTTCGCGATCTCGCGGCCGCGGGCGAGCGTCTCGCGGCCCTTGGCGGTCAGGTAGAGGGTGCGGATGCGGCGATCGGTAGGATGGGGCCGTCGCTCGACCAGGCCGCGCTGCTCGAGCTCGTCGACCAAGGCGACCATGCGGCTGGCCGGCACCTCGATCGCCTCGCCGATCGCCTGCTGCGAGCGGCCTTCGGCGGCGTCGACGAGATTGAGCACGCGGAACAGCGGCGGGTGCAGTCCGGCCTCCGCGATCCGTTCGGAGAACTGGCGCGCCGCGTGGATCCCCACCTGCGAGAGGAGGAACGCGAGCGTCGAGGGCGCCTTGTCGCCCGCTATTGGTTTGCTTCCCACGGGATCGGGAAGCCTACAGACTTGCTTTCTGATAACAATCGTTTCTTCTTAAAACCTTTTTAGCTTGCAACGGATTTCTCGAGAGGAAGGACCGCCGCCATGACACGCCGACTCGCCCGCCTCGCCGATATCGCCTACCGCCGCCGCGGCCGCGTGGTCCTCGCCTGGATCGCAGCGACCGTCGTGCTGATCGGGCTCGGCTCCTCGCTCGCCGGCGAGTACCACGCCGACTACAACACCCCGGGCTCGGAGTCCAAGGCGGCCAGCGAATTCACCAAGCGCGAATTCAGCGGCTACTCGGGGCAGGAAATCTACGTCGTCTGGAAGGATCCGCAGGGGGTCGACAACCGGGCGACCGAACGGCGGATGGACGCCTTCTTCACCCAGGCAGAAAAGGTCGACCACGTCGAGCGCCGGGGCGCGACGCGCGTCTCCGAAGACGGCACAATCGCGACCACGACGCTGCCGCTCAACGTGCCGGGCTGGGAAATCAAGAAGGAACAGGGCGAAGAGTTGATTGCCGCGGCCGAAGACAACGACGGCGCCGGCCTGCAGATCGAGCTCGGCGGCGAACCGATCTACATCGCGCAGGAACAGACCAGCCCCGAGGGCCTCGGCTTCCTCGGCGCGGCGATCGTGCTGCTGATCGCCTTCGGCTCGCTGGTCGCGGCCGGCCTGCCACTGCTGATCGCCCTGGTCGGGCTGGGGATCACCTCGGGCGGCCTGATCGCGCTGCTGGCCAACGTGATCGACGTGCCCAACTGGACCACCGCGGTCTCCGGACTGATCGGCATCGGCGTCGGCATCGACTACTCGCTGCTCGTCCTCACCCGCTTTCGGGCGGCGATGCGCGCCGGCAAGGACCGCCACGACGCGGTCGTCGAGGCCGTCTCGACGGCGGGCCGCAGCGTACTGATCGCCGGCAGCACCGTCGTCATCGCGGTGCTGGGGCTCTTCCTCACCGGCCTCCCCTACATGTACGGGGTGGCGATCTCGGCCTCGCTCGCCGTGCTCGTCGTGATGATCGCCTCGATCACGCTGCTACCGGCGCTGCTCTCCTACCTCGGTCCGAAGGTCGACCGGCTGCGCATTCCCTTCCTCGGCCGCCGGCTGGAGAAGGAAGGGAGCAGCGACTCCCCGGCCGCCCGCTGGAGCCACGCCGTGCAGCGGCGGCCGTGGACGGCGGCGATCGTCGCCACCGCGATCCTGCTCGCCCTCGCCGCCCCGGCGCTGGGCATGCGCCTCGGCTTCCCCGACGCCGGCAACGACAAACCGGGCACGATGACCCGCCAGGCCTACGACCTGATCAGCGAAGGCTTCGGCCCCGGCGCCAACGGCCCGCTCGTGATCGCGGCCGAATTGCCCGACCAAGGGGCGCGCTCGGCGGTCGACGGCCTCGCGGCGCAGCTACGCAAAGACCCCGGCGTGGCCTACGTGGCGGCGCCGCGCTTCAACTCGGGGGGCACGGCGGCGATCCTCACCGTGATCCCGACCACCTCTCCGCAGGACGGGGCGACGACCGACCTGGTCGACCACCTGCGCCACACCGTGATCCCCGATGCGCTCGAAGGCTCGGGCGTGGTGACCAGGCTCGGCGGCGTGACGCCGGCCCTGGAGGACCAGAGCGAATACATCACCGGCCGCATGCCACTCTTCATCATCGGCGTGGTCGGGCTCTCCTTCCTGCTGCTGCTGTTCGCCTTCCACTCGCCGCTGATCTCGCTCAAGGCAGCGGTGATGAACCTGCTCTCGGTCAGCGCCGCCTACGGCGTGATGAGCCTGGTCGCCAAGGGCGGCGCGCTCGGCGAACTGATCGGCATCGACCACGAAGTCCCGGTCGCACCGTTCATGCCGGTGATGATGTTCGCGATCCTCTTCGGCCTCTCGATGGACTACGAGGTCTTCCTCGTCTCCCGCATCCGCGAGGAGTATCTGAAGGACGGCGACACCAGGCGCGCGGTCGCCGACGGCCTGGCCAAGACCGCGCGGGTGATCACCGCGGCGGCGGCGATCATGGTCGTCGTCTTCCTCGCCTTCGTCGCCTCGCCCGAAGTCTTCCTCAAGCTCTTCGGCATCGGCCTCGCGGCGGCGATCTTCCTCGACGCGACCGTGGTCCGCATGGTCCTCGTGCCCGCCGTGATGCAGCTGCTCGGCGCCCGCAACTGGTGGTGCCCGGACTGGCTCCGGCGACTGCTGCCCGAGATCGAGGTCGAGAGCGGGCCGCGGGTGGCGGAGGGACGCTCCTAGCGGGGTACGATGCGATCGAGGAGTCCCGGCAGCTCGGCGTGGCTGTCGAGGACGAAGTCCGCCTCGACGCCGCCGGCGGGCGGATCGTCGTGCAGGGCCCGGTAGCGAACTGTCCGCATGCCGAGCGCCGAGGCGCCGGCGATGTCGGTGCGCCGCAGATCGCCGACGTGGACCGCCTCGCCGGGCCCGGTGCCGAGCGAATCGAGCGCGGCTTCGAAGATCTGAGGCGCCGGCTTGTAGTGGCCGACCTCGTCGGAGAAGGCCCAGCCGGAGAAGAAGGCGAGCAGCCCCTCCCGCTCGAGCAGCTCGCGCAGGATCTCGCCGCCGCTGAAGCCGGCGTCGCAGACGATTCCCAACCGGATGCCGCGCGCCCGGAGCGCCTCGAGGCTGGGGCGGATCTCGGCTGACAGCTCCACGGGCGCGTCTCTCGCCACGGTCAGGAACGCCTCGGCCGCCCTCTCCCCCGCCGCGCCCTCGAGCCCGAGCGAGCGCACCATTATCTCTGCCCCCTCGCGAGGGTGGAAATGCTCGCCCACAGACCAGGAGCGCTCGTAGGCGCGGGTGGCTTCGCCGAGGCTCTCGGCCAAGAGCTCGGCCTCCAGCTCGACCCCGCACTCCGCGCAGGCGTCCAAGATCGCCTGCCGCCGCGCCTCGCTCATCAGCCCCGCCGGCGCCCGGGCGATCGTGTTCCAGAAGTCGAACGTCACGGCCTTGATCGGCGGCGCCACGCGGCGGCACGCTACAGAAGCCCCGCGGCGGACTACCGGATAGGGCGCTGATTCCACATCCGCTCGGTCTGCCGCATCAGCGCCGGGTAGACGATCAGGTAGCGGAACGGCTTGATCAGTGCCATGTAGGCCGTGCCGAGGCGGCCGTTCGGCTTGACGTAGACGGCCATCTGGCCCTGGTAGCGGCCGTCGCCCTGATCGACCCAGGCCAGGTGCATCACGCCGTGCACGGTCCGGTTCGACAGCTCGGCGGCAAACTCGGTCTCGGTGAGAAACAGGGGCACGAACGGCAGCGAGTCGAAGTTGAGATCGGCCGCCGTGCCGCGCAGATCGTCCGGCAGCCGCCCGGCCAGCGAGGCTTCGTTCGTCCCCGGGATCGACAGCATCTCCGCGTCCCCCGAGCCGCCGGCAGTAGCCGAGATCCTGCCCAGATCGAACCACTTGCCGAGCAGGTCGCGGAGGCGCCAGAGGGCGCGGGCCGACCACGATTCCAGGTCGGCCGGGCTGGCGGCACTCATCAGGTCAAGCAGCGCCCGCATTTCCCCGGCGCGGCCGGAGACGGGAAGCGCCCAGACATCCTCGAGGATGAAGTCGGGAACGATCTCGCGGACCCGCCAGGGACCGGATTCGTGCACCGCGTTCGGAAGTCTCTTGCCGGCCATCGCCTGATCCATACGATCTCGTATGGATCCTAGGCGGAGCGCTTGCATCTGTCAATACGGTGCCGTATAGATAGGCCGATGGCCAAGGTTCGAACTCCGCGCGAAGCATGGGTCGAGGCGGCCCTGCGAGCCCTGGGCGCCGGCGGGCCGGATGCCGTGAAAATCGAGGCGCTCGCCGCGTCCCTCGGCGTGTCAAAGGGGGGCTTCTACTGGCACTTCAAGGACCGGGGGGCGCTACTCAACGAGATGCTTGACAGCTGGGAGAGGTCAGTGGCCGACGACGTCATCGCGCAGATCGAGAGTCGGCCCGCCGGGCCGCGGGAAAAGCTGCAGCAGCTCTTCGAAATGGCCCCCTCGGTCGACTTTGCCGTCGAGCTGGCGATTCGGGACTGGGCGCGCCGCGACAATGACCTTGCCAAGCGAGTGCGCCGGGTCGACAACCGGCGCATCGCGTACCTGCGCGCCCTGTTCGGACAGTTCTGCGCCGACGAGAACGAGGTCGAGGCCCGCAGCATGCTGGTCTTCTCCCTCTTCATTGGCAGCTACTTCATCGCTGCGGAACACGGCGACAAGAGCCGGTCCCAGGTGGTGCGACTCGCGACGGACCACCTGCTCAACGAGCCGGGCAGCTGACATGGACCGCCCGGTGCTCCTCTACGACGGGGACTGCGCGTTCTGCACCGCGTGCGCGAGCCTGCTCGAGAGGCTCCGGCCAGAAGCGGAGATCGCCGCCTGGCAGCTGACCGATCTGACCGCGCTCGGAGTGACCGAGCAGCGGGCGACCGAGGCCGTGCAGTGGGTCGAGATAGACGGCACGATCCGCTCGGGACACGAGGCGATTGCCGCCACGTTGGCCACCGCGGGGCGCCCCTGGAGCGTCATCGGCCGCACGCTCCTGCTCCCCGGGGTGTCGTGGCTGGCCGCCAAGACCTACCGAGTGGTCGCGGACAACCGCTACCGCCTGCCGGGAAGCACTCCCGCCTGCGCCCGTCCGGCTGCGCACGGCACCGACGACCGTTGACCGTGCCGGCCGGTGGCGCTCAGCGCCGCCGCGGATCCATCGCGCGTGAGATCACGACGCGCTGGATCTCGTTGGTGCCCTCATAGATCTGGGTGATCTTGGCGTCGCGCATCATCCGCTCGACCGGGTACTCCTTGACGTAGCCGTAGCCGCCGAGCACCTGGATCGCCTCGACCGTGACCCGCATCGCGTTGTCGGAGGCGAAGAGCTTTGCCATCGAGGAGTGCTTGGCCAGGCCGGGGTCGTTCTGATCGGCCATCGCGCAGGCCTTGTAGAGGAGCTCGCGGGCGGCGGCGGTGCCGGTCTCCATCTCGGCCAGCTTGAACTGGATCGCCTGTAGGTCGAGGATCGGCTTGCCGAAGGCGATGCGCTCCGAGGCGTAGGTGGTCGCGTAGTCGGTCGCCCCCTGGGCGATCCCGACCGCCTGCGCCGCGGCGCCGAGCCGCGTCCTTTCCAGCGTGCCGAGGGCGACGCCGAGCCCGCGCCCGACCTCGCCGATCAGGTTCTCGGCCGGCACCCGCACGTCGTCAAAGACGGGCGAGCCGGTCGGCGAGCCGCGGATGCCGAGCTTGTGCTCGAGCTTGCCGATTGAGAAGCCGGGTCGGTCGGCCTCGACCACGAAGGCGGTGATCCGCCGCTTTTCGCGGTCGGTGACGGCAAAGACGACGTAGAAGTCGGCGACGCCGGCGTTGCTAATCCAGTTCTTGGCGCCGTTGATGACCCATTCGTCACCGTCGAGCTCGGCGTGGGTGCGCATCGCCGCGGGGTCCGAGCCGGCCTCGGGCTCGGACAGCGCGAAGGCCGGCGTCCACTCGCCGCTGGCGCAGCGCGGCAGCACCCGCCGCTTCAGCTCGTCGCTGCCGAAGAGCCGTATCGGCAATGAGCCGAGCTCCTGCACCATCAGGATCAGGGCGCTGGAGGCGCAGGCCTTGGCGATCTCCTCGACCGCCATCTGCAACATCAGGGTCCCGGTCCCGGTCCCCCCGTACTCCTCCTCGAAGGGCAGCGCGAGGATGTCGTGCTCGGCCAACAGCTCCCGCACATCCGCCGGGTATTCGGACTTCTCGTCGATTTCGGCGGCCCGCGGCGCAATCCGCTCCCGCGCGATCTGGGAGATCGTCTCGCGAAAGTCGAGCAGGTCCTGCGGGATCGAGTAGACGTCGCTGCCGTGGGTCACGGAGTCGGGACCGTATCCATAGAAGTCGAGCGCCGCTTTGCCGCTGCCGTGGCGGCCTTCTCTTCGAAACGGCGCGAGCTCGCCTCATCTCGGCGAGCACGTCGCTGTGAAGGTCCCGGTGGATTGAAAAAAGAGGAAGCCGGAGGCCGACATGGGCGGGGGCCCTTGAGAGGGTGGACGACCGGATTCGAACCGGCGACCGCCTGGACCACAACCAGGAGCTCTACCAACTGAGCTACGTCCACCGCGTGGCCCCAATCTAGCGTGCTGGGACGCCCGACTGGGGGTCAGCCCGTGGGGCGATTTGCTTCTGCCAAGGCGGCGAATGCCCGCAGGCCCGGGGTCGTGCGCTCGATCAGCTCCGGCTCCGCCGCTTCGGCCTCCTCGGGCAGGGCCTGGACTCCCTCGTCGCCGAGGGCCTTGCCGGCTTCGCGAACCATCTCGGGAACGGCCAGCCACGCCTCTAGCAGGGCAAGGTCGGCCTCAGGGTGGAAGAGGACTCCCCAGGCGTTGCCATGACGAAAGGCCTGGTGCTCGGTCTTCGCCGAGCGGGCCAGGGGCTGGGCCCCGTCGGGAAGCTCGAAGATGTCGCCGTGCCAGTGCAGGACGGTCGTGCTCGGGGCCAGCGCACCGAGGATCGGGTCGGCGGGGTCGAGGATCTCCACCGGCGCCCAGCCGATCTCCGCTCCCTCCCCCCGCCTCACCTGCGCCCCGAGCGCGCGAGCGAGCAGCTGCGCCCCGAGGCAGATGCCGAGCAGCGGCATCTCGCGGCGTACGGCCTCGGCGAGCCACTCGCACTCGGCCACCAGCTCCGGGTGGCGATCGGTTTCGTCAACGCCCATCGGGCCGCCCATCACTACCGCGCCCGCGACCTGGCCGTGGTCGGGCAGGCGCTGTCCGGCCAGCGGTTTGACCGTGTGCACGTCGAGGCTGCCGCAGGCGTCGAGAATCCGGTGCGGTCCCTCCCAGGGCACGTGCTGGATCGCCAGCAGAGTCGGTCGCTCGTCCACAGTCATCGGCGCCCCAGGCTAGCCGCGCTACGGTTCGGGCGATGCCGCAACGATTCGGGATCTCCTTCTTCCGGCCCGAGGTTCGGTCGATCGCCGCGACCGGTATACAGGCTCGCGGCGCATTGGCGGTCGGGGCGCTTGCGGTCGGCGCTGCCGCGATCGGCGGCTTCGCGATCGGGCGGCTCAGCGTCGGTCGCCTCGCGGTCGGCAGAGCGGCCATCGGCAAGCTCGCGATCGAGGAACTGGACATCGGCCGGCTGCACATCCGCGAGCGCACGGGGACCGACGATGTCGCGTAACGGACTTTGACCACCCCAGAGGTGGGTCAAAGTCCGATGCGCCGGCTCGCAGGCGCGGCGCCGGTGCTCGCACTGACCGTCGCCGCCTTGGCATGGGTCACCTCGGCCGCCGCCGTCGGCCCCTACCCCGACCTCGGCAGCTGCCCGGTCTTCCCCGACCCGCCTCCCGGCACTCGCCGCCAACGCCCCGTCCCTCCCCAACGAGGCCGCCTGGAACCAGGACATCTCCAAGGCGCCCGTCGCCCCCAACTCGGCCGCGACGATCGCCTACATCGACGCCCACGGCGGCAACCTGCCTCCACCCCGACTTCGGCTCGCCCCGCGCCTACGGCTTCCCCTACGCGGTCGTCGGCGCCGGCCAGCGCAAGCTGCCGGTCCACTACACCGCCTACGGCGACGAGAGCGACCCCGGGCCCTTCCCGGTCCCCGCGGCGGCCCCGGTCGAGGGCGGCAAGAGCAGCGACGGCGACCGCCACGTGCTCGTCGTCGACCGCTCGAGCTGCACCCTCTACGAGCTCTACCGCGCCTTCCCCAAGCGCGGCGGCGGGGCTCACTGGAACGCCGACTCGGGCGCCCGCTGGGACCTGCGCTCGACCGCCCTGCGCCCCGACTCCTGGACCTCCGCCGACGCCGCCGGACTGCCGATCTTCCCCGGCCTGGTCCGCTACGACGAGGTCGCAGCCGGACACCTCGAACACGCGATCCGGGTCACCTTCGACAGCACCCGCAACGCCTGGGTCCACCCCGCCTCGCACTGCGCCGGCGACACCTCCGACCCGAACGCGCCGGCGATGGGAACGCGGCTGCGGCTGAAGGCCGGCTACGGGCTCGGCGGCTTCAGCGGCGGCGCCCGCGTGATCGCCGAAGCGTTCAAGCGCTACGGGATGATCGTCGCCGACAACGGCTCCAACTGGTACTTCAGCGGCAGCAGCGACCGCCGCTGGGACGACGAGAACCTCGACCAGCTGAAGCGGATCCCGGGCAGCGCCTTCCAGGTCGTGCGCAGCGCCGCCCGGCCACATGCCTGCTGAGCGAACTGCATCAAATTCCCACCCTCCCAGGTAGGGAATTTGATGCAGTTCGCTGCAGTCGCCCAAGCGCACCTCGTGGAACTCGGCGCGCAGGCGGGAACGCAGCTCGGCCGCGGCCGCCTCGACATTGCCCTCTGCCCCCGCCACGAGCACGACCTCGGTCGCCGGGAAGCTCTGCAGCTGGTCCTCGGTCGCCTGGACGATGTCCTCGTCGCCGACCCGGGCCTCGGCCGCGATCCCGGCCTTTGCCAGCGCCGCCACCGTCGCAACCAGGCGCTGCTGGGCCCGGTGCCGAGCGACCTCGACGTCCGAGGCCCAGCGATCGAGGAAGCCGATCCGGGCCGGGACCAGGACGAGCACGTCCGGCCTATCCGCCGCGCCGTCGAGCTCGGCCACCGCGGCCACCCGGCCGACCTCGCTCGGCTCCTCAACCGCAGTCGCGGCGACGATCAGCACATGCCGCCTGTCGTCCTGTGCCGGCGCCGAGACGATCGGACCGCGAGGTTGCTGACGCACGGCGACGACGACCAGCGCCAATACCGCCACTGCACCGAGGCCGAGGCCCACTCCCCCGCCGCCGACGCAGAACCCGGCGACGATCGGGACGGCGATCCCGGCGACGATCAGAGGCAGCTTCCACGGAGCCATTGCACAAGGCTGACAGCTGGGCTGCCGCCGAGCCGGGCGCCGGAGTCAAGGCCCCGACGCCCGCTCGGCCTAGACGCGTCTCGAACTGAGCCGCGGCAGCAGCAACATCGCCAGTCCAATCAGGATGACGATGATTCCCAGGATGTAGTTGACGAGGATCGCCAAGATGATCCCGATGACTATGAGCAACAATTGATAGCTCCATGCACGCACCGATACCCAGGGTCGATGGAGCGAAAACCTCTACCGATCAGCCGCGCGTGCCGCCGCCGCTTCCGTCGGGCGACCAGCCCGGGCCGCGGAAGACGTAGCCGAGCCGGTGGCGCCAGCTCGTCGCGGCGCGCACGTCGCGCGCCAGGTCGGCGAACTCGTGGAAGGCGACCCGGGTCGGCCGGAAGCTGCGGATGTTCTTCGTCAGCCCGTAGCGGACCCGCTCCGTCTCACCCTGGAAGGTGCCGAAGAGGCGGTCCCAGACGATCAGGATGCCGCCGTAGTTGCGATCGAGGTAGACCTCGTTGGCGCCGTGGTGGACGCGGTGGTGCGAGGGCGTGTTGAAGACGAACTCGACCGGCGCCGGCAGCTTCCTGACCCGCTCGGTGTGGATCCAGAACTGGTAGATCAGGCTGATCGACAGCTGCAGCAGGATCATCCAAGGAGCGAAGCCGAGCAGCGCCAGCGGCGCCCAGAAGGGCAGCGCCGTCATCGGCGTCCAGGTCTGCCGCAGCGCGGTCGAGAGGTTGTAGTGCTGGGAGGAGTGGTGGACGACGTGGCTGGCCCAGAAGACCCGCACCTCGTGGTGGATGCGGTGGAACCAGTAATAGGCGAAGTCGTCGGCGAAGAAGAGCAGGACGTAGGTCCACCACTCATCGGCCGGCATCCGCAGCGGCGTCAGCTCGTAGAGACCGGCGTAGGCGAAGAGCACGACCAGCTTCCAGACCGCGTTGATGACGACGTTGCCGCCGCCCATCGTCAGGCTCGTGCGAGTGTCGCGCGCCTCGTAGCCGACCAGCTCCTCGTCGCGCAGGTACTTGAACGAGAGCAGCTCCATCACGAGCAGCAGCACGAAGGCCGGTATCGCGTAGTAGAGAACCTCCGCCACGCGGCAAATCTAACGGCTAGCTTGCCCTGCCAATCAGAAGGATCCCCGCGATGGAGACGCTCGCCAGCACGGCAAGCGCGATGTCTGTTCGACGCTCCCTGTCGTTCATCACCTGCTGAAACACGGCTGAGGGGCGCGAGGTGCTGTGCCCGGTGGGGTCGCTCAGGCGCCGAACCAGCGGGTGCGGCGAGTCGAGCCGAAGCGTTCCTTCTCGGCGACCCGGTCGGCCGAGGGCGCGTTGAAGGTGCCGGTGCGCTGCGGCCCCGAGAGGAAGTCGATGTCGACGCTGCCGACCCGGCCGCGGCCGAACTCGATGTAACAGGTGCCGCGGCCTAGATGAGGGCCCGGCTCCTCGCCGCCCAGCAGCTTGGCGATCAGCGCCCGGGCGACGACCCTGGCGGCGCCCTCGGCAAAGACACCGGCCTTGGGGACGCCCGCGGTGGCGACGTCGCCGACCGCGTAGACGCCGGGGAAGCGGGTCTCCAGCGTGACCGGGTCGACCGGCACGTAGCCATCCTCGGTCATGCCGCTGGCGATGACGACCTCCGGGGCCTGGTGCTTCGGCACGCCGAGAAAGAGGTCGAAGGGCAGCTCGGAGCCGTCGTCGAGGACGGCGACGCTGCGCTTCGGGTCGAGGGCGCTGACGCGGCGCCCCGGGATCAACTCGATCCCACGCACGGCGAACTCCGCTTCCAGCGCAGCCGAGGCTTCCGGCGAGGGCGGCACCGGCGTCGGCAGCGGGATCACGAACGAGATCTGGCAGGCGTCGCGAACCCCGCGCGCGCTCAGCGCCTCGTCGAGCAGCAGCGCACACTCGCTCGGCGCCGGCGGACACTTGAACGGGGCGTCGACGACGCCGATCACGGCGTGGCCGCGCGAGAACGTCGGGATGATCCCGGCCAGCCGTTCGGCGCCGGCCACCGAGTAGAACTCGTTGCCGGCCTCGGCGAGGCCCGGCGTGGCGCCGATGTCGTAGTCGGCGCCGAGCGCGATCACGAGGAAGTCGGCGTCGTGCGTTCCGGCGTCGGTCCTCACCCGCCGCGCCTCGGGGTCGATCGCGGTGACCGTCTCGCGCAGGACCCGCACCCCGGGCTTGGCGACGTCGGCGTAGGCCATCCGCACCGCCTCCGGCTGCTCGCGCCCGAGCATCAGGTCGAGCTTCGAGAAGCCGAAGACGAACGAGTCGCCCTTGTCGATCAGCGTCACCTCGATCTCGCCGCCGGAGGCCTCCGACAGCATCGTGCTGAGCTCGAGCCCACCGAAGCCCGCGCCCAGCACGACGACCCGCTTGCTCATCCGTCGGGCCTAAGACTCGGTCGGCTGCGGGACGATCCGGATGTAGGGCTTGGGCTCCTCCCACTCGCCGAAGGTCTCCTTCGCCTCGTCGTTGGAGACCGAGCCGGCGATGATCACGTCCTCGCCCTGCTTCCAGTTGACCGGCGTCGAGACTTTGTGCTTCGCGGTCAGCTGCAACGAGTCGATCACCCGCAGCACCTCGTCGAAGTTGCGCCCCGTCGTCATCGGGTAGACCAGGATCAGCTTGATCTTCTTGTCGGGGCCGATGACGAAGACGTTGCGCACGGTCTGGTTGTCGGCCGGCGTGCGCGAGCCGGCGTCGCCGGAAGTGTCGCTCGCCAGCATCCCGTAGAGCTTGGAGACGGTGAAGTCGTCGTCGCCGATGATCGGGTAGTTGGGCGCGTGGCCCTGCGTCTCCTCGATGTCACGGGCCCACCCCTCGTGGTCCTCGGACGGGTCGACCGAGAGGCCGATGATCTTGACCCCGCGCTTGTCGAACTCGGGCTTGATCTTGGCCATGTAGCCGAGCTCGGTCGTGCAGACCGGGGTGAAGTCCTTCGGGTGGGAGAAGAGCACCCCCCACGAGTCGCCGAGCCACTCGTGGAAGCTGATCCTGCCCTCGCTTGTGTCCGCCTCGAAATCCGGTGCCGTATCTCCAAGCTGCAATGCCACGTCGTCCTCCTTCGGTTAGTGCTGCGCGGGGAATGCTTATCACGCCCCAGGCTGTGTCCGGTTTCAGTAGATAGGCGACACCTGTGTCGAGACATAGGAGACACCCAACGAAGGGAGATCTCCTGTGGCAAAGGCGCGGTACCTGGTCGAGGCGCATCTGTTGGAGGGCCGCTCGGTCTCGGAGCTGGCGAAGGCCCACGGCGTTCATCGCAGTTGGATCTACAAGCTCTTAGCTCGGTATCGAGAAGGCGGCTATGAGGCCCTGGAGCCACGCTCCAGGGCACCGCGGAGGAGTCCCAACGCGACGCCCGAGGAGTTAGTGCGGGAAGTCGTGTCCCTGCGAGAGCAGCTGCTCTCGCAGGGACACGACTGCGGCGCGCAGACGATCGCCCACCACCTCGCCCGCAAGGAGACCGAGCGCGTTCCCTCGGTCTCGACGATCTGGCGGATCTTGCGCCGCGAGGGCCTGGTGGTCCTCCAGCCCCAAAAGCGCCCGCGCTGCTCGCTTATCCGCTTTGAAGCCGAGCTGCCCAATGAGATGTGGCAGGCCGACATCACCCACTGGCGGCTGGCAGATGGACGCGACATGGAGATCCTCAACATGATCGACGACCACTCGCGCTTGTTTTTGGCCTCCCGTGCCTTCCCCACCACCAAGGCCGCCGACGTGGTCGACGTCTTTCGCTTTGCGATTGACCTTCACGGGGCACCAGCGTCCTTGCTTTGCGACAACGGCGCCGTCTTCACCGCCACTCCGCGCGGGGGCAAGGTGCTCTTGCAAGTCGAGATGGAGCGCCTGGGGATCACCGCCAAGAACTCGCGGCCCTACCACCCCCAGACCTGCGGCAAGGTCGAGCGCCTGCACCAGACGCTGAAGCGCTACCTGGCAAGGCAGGCCCCAGCCGAGACGCTTGCCGATCTGCAAGGGCAGCTCGATGCCTTCGTGCACTACTACAACACGATCAGGCCCCACCGGGCCTTAGGAGGGCGCACGCCACTGCAGGCCTACAGCGCCCGGATCAAAGCCCGGCCGGTCGAGGGGCCTGAGCCCGAGACTCACTTCCGCATTCGCCACGACAAGGTCGACACGGCCGGAACGGTCACCCTGCGCCACGACTCAAAGCTCCACCACATCGGCCTGGGCAGGGCCCACAAAGGAAAGCCGGTCAAGCTCCTCATCGCCGACCGAGACATCCGGATCCTCGATCCCGAGACGGGTGAGCTGATCCGCCGCCTGACCCTCGATCCGAGTCGGGACTACCAGCCGATTGGAGGGAGCTGAGGTGTCTACGATGTCCCGCGACATCTGTCTCCGATGTCGCGACACATCACAATCACGCCCCAGGCTGGATTCGAACCAGCGACCATCGGCTTAGAAGGCCGGTGCTCTGTCCTCTGAGCTACTGGGGCGGGGCGCCCTAGGTTAGGACCTGTCAAGCCGAATCGCGTAGCATCGTCCGAGTATGCCGAGCATCGACGCATCGGGGACGGAGCTGCACTACGAGCGTGCCGGCGGGGGCGAGCCGATGCTGCTGATCCAGGGGATGAGCGCGACGCACCTCGCCTGGGGCGAGCCCTTTCTCGAGGATCTGCGGCGCAACTTCGACCTGATCGTCTTCGACAACCGCGGCATGGGCCTCTCCGGCCAGGCCGAGCTTCCCTTCACGATCGCCGACCTCGCCGCCGACGCCGCGGCCCTGCTCGACGCGTTGGAGATCGAGACCGCCCACGTGGTCGGGATTTCGATGGGCGGCATGATCGCCCAGGAGCTCGCTCTCGCCCACCCCGAGCGGATCCGCACGCTGACGATCGGCGCCAGCTACTGCGGCGGACCGGAGGGGAAGCTGATGACCCGTGAGGACCTGCAGATGCTCGGCGCGGCCTTCAGCTCCGGCGAGCCTCGCCAGGTTTTCCGGGCGATGTGGGAGATCAACCTCTCGCCCGACTTCCGCGAGGACGACTCGCGCTTCGCCGCTTTCGCCGAGATGGCATCGGCGCTGCCCGCGCCGCAGCCGGTGGTCCTGCAGCAGATGCTCGCCTGCAAGTCCCACGACACACACGAGCGCCTCGGTGGGATCTCATTGCCGACCCTGGTCATCCACGGCGACGCCGATCGCCTGCTCGGCTACGACAACGGCCGCGAGATCGCCGCGCTGATCCCGGACGCACGACTCGAGACGCTGGAGGGCATCGGCCACATGTTCTGGTGGGAGCAGCCCGAGCGCGTCGCCGAGCTGATCCGCGAGCACGCCCTGGCGCCGGTCTGAGCCGAGCCATGGGCACGATCGACGGCTCCGCCAGCATCGAGATCGAGGCCCCGGTCGAGAAGGTCTTCGAGGTAGCCGCCGACGTCGAGGGCTCGCCCCGCTGGCAGCCTGAGATCAAGGTCGCCGAGTGCGTCGAGCGCGACGGCGACGGCAACCAGGTCCTGGTTCACATGGAGACCGACGCCAAGGTGCGCAGGCTGGGCTCGGAGATGCGCTTCGGCTACGAGAGCCCGAGCCGGATCTCCTGGACACAGGAGGACGGCGACCTGAAGGCGGTCGAGGGCAGCTGGGAGCTCGAGGACCTGGGCGATGGGCGAACCCGCGCCACCTACTGGCTGGAGGTCGACCTCGGCCGCAAGCTCGGCCTGCTGATCCGCGGCCCCCTGGTCGGCATCCTCCGCGGTCAGCTGGTCAACACGATGCCCGAGAAGCTGAAGCGCTTCGTCGAGGGCGAGGCCTAACGGCCGTTGTCGCAGCCCGCCGGGTCCAGCGGGCCTTTGACCTTGAAGACGTAGTCGGGCTCCGGTGTGACGTCGGGCTCGGCGATGATCTGTTCCAGGTTCGGGTCGGTTTTCAGCCAGGCGTAGATCGGATACCAGTAGGGCGACTCTTCGGAGTCCTGCGTGAACTGGCTGACGATCAGGTAGTCGTAGTCGCCGGCGTTGATGCGGCGGCGGAATTGCTGGCAGCTGGTCGCGAGCCGGTAGGCGCCGTCCGGGCCGGGCACGCCGATGTACTGGACGTAGTTGTCGAGGTTGGCGCCGTAAAAACCGTACTGGCCGAAGAAGATCTCGCCCGAGCCGGCTATGCCGATCCGCTTGTCGCTCTGCTTGCGGGCGAAGGCGTAGGCCTGCTTCGGCCCGCCGTCCTGGAGGAAGTGGTCCACTTCGGTGTAGTGGTGCTCGACGTACTGCACCTCCTGGGCGCGGCCGAGCACCACCGCCAGGAGCAGGACCGCCGCCCCGCCGCCGAGCACTGCAGCTCGGCTGAGGGCCCGTCGCGAGCGCCCGAGGCCGAGGCCCGCCGGCGCCCAGACCAAGGCCAGGGTGAGGAAGACCGTGCCGACGATGAAGCCCGGGTACCAGCGCGGCGTGGTCAGCACCGTGACCGCGTAGACGACAGCGAGGAAGAGCAACGTCTGCCAAGCGCGACGATCGGGCGCGCGCAGCGGCCGCGCGATCGGCAGCAGCACCAGCGCCAGCACCAGGCCCGGGATCAAGTACCGGGTGTTGGTGAAGAAACCGGTCGGCGAGCCCTCCTGGCCGGCCGCGGTCAGCGGCGTGAAGACGTAGACGGCGGCGGTCAGCAGCGCCGCCACCGCGATCACCCGCAGGATCGTGTTGCGCGAGCGGAAGGCGATGTAGACGGCAGCGGCAACGGCGATGATCAGGATCAGCGGCCAGAGCGGTCCGAGCGCGTTGTCGAGCTGCGGGAAGAACCAGCGGCGGTAGATCGTCGGCTCGGTCAGATAGTGGGCGACGGCGAAGCGCGGTCGCGGGTCGAGTGGCATCTGGTCGGGACGGGGCAGATGCAGCGGCCCGAAGCCGATCGTCGGGATCGGGTTGCCGCCGGTCTTGATCATCGCCCGCACGTACCAGTAGCCACCGATCAGGAAGGTTGTGAGACCGAGCACCCAGGCCGTGGTCAGGCGCCTGCCGCGGCCGCTGAAGACGACCACGCCGAGGCCGATCGCGACGACCGGGATCAGGAAGGTGAGCTTGACCGATGCGGCGAGGCCGGCAGCGATCCCGGCGATTACCAGCGGCCCTTTGTCGAGCAGCGGCGCGTCGCGCTCCGGCGTGTCCTGGACCGCGCCCGCATCCGGCGCCCGGCGCTGATGGGCGTTGATCAGGAAGGCGACGAAGGCGATCAGGAAGGCGAGCCCCATGATGTCGTTGCGGCCCTCGCCGGGCTGGGTCTCGATCATCACCCCCGAGTCGAGCACCAGAGCTGCCGCGACCAGCGTCGCCGGCCCGACCTTGTAGGGGCGGCCGACGCACCAGGCGGCGAGCAGCGCGATCGCCAGCCAGATCAGGTTGATCAGCGGCGAGAGCCAGTCGCTCTTGAAGAGGACGATCGCGGTGCCGTGGATCAGCTCCGAGCTCTGCGGGTAAAACCAGGCGGCCAGCCGCAGCGGGTCGGTGAAGTGCAGGTGGACAATCGAGTGTTCCTGGGCGAACCGGGCTGCGAAGGGCATGTGGTACCAGGTCGTGTCGCCACCGAACATCCCCTGGTCGAGGCTGAGCTGCGAAGGGAAGGTCCACTCGGCGACGGTGAAGGAGGCGACCGCGAGCGCGATCACGAGGGCGATCGTCTGCACCTGCGGAGCGGCGATTTCGAGACCGTCGCGCGGCGCCTTGTGCCAGCCAAGTAGGGCGGCAAGCAGGCCGACCGCGATGCAGCCGACGATCGTCCAGCCGATCGTGAGGATGCTCAGAGAGCCCAGCAGCTCCAGCGCCAGGACCAGCAGACCGGTCGCGATCGTGACGTCGGCAAGCCGCGCCAGCGCGCCGGAGAATTCGGGCACGATCCAGCGCCGCAGCCAGTAGCCGCCGAGGCCGACCGCGCTGACGATGCCGATCACGGCAAGGCAGCCGCCGATGTAGGAGCCGAAGGAGGGGGTCACCGGCGCGGGATGCTATTCGCCGCGCCGGGCGCGCGACCCCTCCGGGTGCAACGCGAAGTACAGGAGATAGAAGGCTTTTGCGTTGCACCCCTCGCCGGGGCTAGGGGGCGGCGGCCGGAATCCGGCAGCTGACCCCGGTACCGGCGAGGCCGCAGTAGCCGTTCGGCACCTTGTGCAGGTACTGCTGGTGGTAGTCCTCGGCGTAGTAGAAGGGTCCGGCGGGCTCGATCTCGGTCGTCACCGGCTCGTGACCGGCGGTGCGCAGGTCCTCGTCGTAGGCGCGCTTAGCCATCTCCGCCATCGCCTTCTGCGCGTCGTTCGTGAAGTAGATGCCCGAGCGGTACTGGGTGCCGACATCGTTGCCCTGACGCATCCCCTGGGTCGGGTCGTGCTCCTCGAAGAAGACCTTGAGCAGGTCGGCGTAGGAGACCTTGGCCGGGTCGAAGGCGACCAGGACGGCCTCGGCGTGGCCGGTCTTACCGGAACAGACCTCCTCGTAGGTCGGGTTCGGCGTCATCCCGCCCATGTAGCCGACCGTCGTCGTGTAGACGCCGTCGATCCCCCAGAAGAGCCGCTCCGCGCCCCAGAAGCAGCCGAGCGCGAAGTAGGCGACCTCGATCCCGTCAGGGAAGGGCGGCCGCAGCGGCGCGTCGAGGACCGCGTGGCGCTCGGGCAGCTCGAAGGCCGGCTCGCTGCGGCCGGGCAGCGCGTCTCCGGCTGAAGGCATCTGGGGCTTCTTGAATCCGAGCACTCAAACAGGGTAGCTTGCCCAGATCGGCTGCTTCGTCGCCCTCTTCGCCCTGATCTCGCCTCGCCTGGCACTCTTCGTGCTGTTCCTCTTCAGCGACCTGCTCAGCCGCGCCTTCGAGAGCTGGTTCGTGCCGTTCCTCGGCTTCTTCCTGCTGCCCTGGACGACGCTCGCCTACGCGGTGATGTGGAGCACCGGCTCGAACGGAGTCAGGGGCTTCGAGTGGTTCATCGTCATCCTCGCCTTCGTCTTCGACCTCGGCTCCTACGCCCGCGGTCGCCGCGAGCGGCTCGCGCGCGCCTAGCGCAGGCCGGGGCCGGTCTCGCTGCTGCTTCCCGGAGCGAGCGGAAAGGCAATCCGGACATGGGTCTTGCAGAGGACGACGAATGGCTTCTGTTCGACATCGCCTCCCATCAGCGAGGAGATTTCCGCGTTGACCAAGGGAATGAAGGTGACGTCCGGGCGGTTGAGCGAGTCCGAGAAGCGGCTCTGGTAGCCCTCCGGCGGCAGCGTCACATCGCCGACGATCCGCTGCCGGTCGGTTTCGAACTGCACCCGTTCGACCCGTCGATCTTTCTGCCCGATTTCGGCCCGATTCACATCGCCCCTATCGGCACTATGTGGGACCACGTTGAGCGGACACCCGTCCAGGCGACATAACTGCGCGAGGGCCGCTCCATCCTGGACTCTCCTTCGGCACGGCCGTGTTGGCGATCGCGGCAGGCCTTGCTGCGAGCAGGCGGACGCAAGAAGCCTCCCGCTGAGCCCAGGCCCCGGGCGGGCGCATGGCGGGACTGGAACAATCGGGTAGGTGAATGCCGATGGCTAGAGCGATCTGGAGCGGCTCGATCAGCTTCGGGCTCCTCAACGTGCCCGTCAAGCTCTACAGCGCGGTGGCCCGCCGCGGCATCTCGCTGCGCGAGATCCGCGAGTCAGACAACGCCCGCATCCGCCACCGTCGCGTCGCCGAAGGAACCGATGAAGAGGTCCCCTACGAGAAGATCATCAAGGCCTTCGAGATCTCCAAAGACCGCTACGTGCCGATCACCAAGGACGAGCTCGCCTCGCTGGACCCGCAGAAGACGCGCGCGATCGAGGTCCAGGACTTCGTCGACCTCGACGAGATCGACCCGATCTACTTCGACAGCCCGTACTACCTCGGGCCCGCCGCCGGCGCCGAGCGTGCCTACTCGCTGCTGGCGCAGGCGATGGAGGCCTCGGGCAAGATTGCGATCGCCCGCTTCGTCTTCCGTAACAAGGAGCACCTGGCGGCGATCCGTCCCGGCGACGGCGTGCTGACCCTGACCACGATGCGCTTCGCCGACGAGGTCGTGCCGCCCTCGGAGCTCGACGACGTGCTGCCTTCCGAGGCGCCGAAGGTGCCCAAGCGCGAGGTGCAGATGGCCAAGCAGCTGATCGACTCGCTGACCAGCAGCTTCGACCCCAGCGCTTACCGCGACGAGTACCGCGAGGAGCTGCTGGCGATGATCGAACGCAAGGCGGCGGGCGAGGAGGTGGTCGTCGCGTCCGAAGGCGAGGAGCGCGAGGCGACCAAGGCTCCCGACCTGATGGCGGCGCTGGAGGAGAGCATCGCCGCCGTGCAGGGCAAGCGCGAGGGCAAGGCCGCGAAGAAGAGCAAGCCAAAAGCCAAGAAAGCCGCAGCGAAAAAACGCTCCGCCTCGACCACCAAGTCTTCCTAAGTGACCGCTGACAGCCAGGTCGAGGTCGATGGTCGTGAGCTGAAGCTCACCAATCTCGACAAGGTCCTCTACCCCAAGGCCGGCTTCACCAAGGGCGAGGTTGTCGACTACTACGCCAAGGTGGCGCCGGCGATGGTCCCCCACCTGGCCGGGCGGGCGGTGACCCTGCGTCGCTTCCCCGAAGGCGTCGACGACACCGACGCCGCCTTCTTCGAGAAGCGCTGCCCCAAGCACCGTCCCGAGTGGGTGCAGACGACGCCGGTCCCGGCGAGCACGGGCACGATCGACTTCTGCGTCTGCGAAGACCTGCCGACCCTGGTCTGGATGGCGCAGCTGGCTGCGATCGAGCTGCATCCGTCGCTCTCGCTGGCACCCGAGCACGACCGCCCCACCGTGCTCGCCTTCGACCTCGATCCCGGCCCGCCGGCCGAAATCCTCGCCTGCTGCCGGGTGGCGCTGCGCCTGCGCGAGCTCTTCGCCCACTTCGGCCTCGAGTGCTTCCCGAAGACATCGGGCTCGAAGGGCCTGCAGGTCTACGCGCCGCTGAACGACGACGAAGTCACCTACGAGGGGGACGACAACGGCGGCGGGACCAAACCCCTGGCCCGGGCGATCGCCCAGCTGCTCGAAAAGCAGACCCCCGACCTCGTCGTCTCGAAAATGAAGAAGGTCGAACGCAAAGGCAAGGTCTTCGTCGACTGGTCCCAGAACCACCGGCGCAAGACGACGATCGCCGTCTACTCGCTGCGAGCTCGCGAACAGCCGACGGTCTCGACTCCGGTCAGCTGGGAGGAGGTCGAGCGAGCGGTCAGCAAAGAGGACGCGGACTCGCTCGTCTTCGCGGCCGGCGACGTGCTGAAGCGGATCGAGAAAGACGGCGACCTCTTCGAGCCGGTGCTGAAGCTGAAGCAGGCACTGCCGGAGCTCTAGCCGGGTGGCGCCTCAGGCCGCCCCGACAGGCTCGCGCCACATCTGGGTGACGCTCGGCCCGCCAGCGGGCAGGTCGAACTCGCCGCAGACGGCGAAGCCCAGCTCTTCGTATCGTGGAGAGTTGACGGGGTTGGATGACTCGAGGAACGCCGGGACGCCCTCGGCGTCGATCCGCTCCAGCGTCGCGGCCAGCAACCCGATCCCGAGGCCGCGGCCGCGCTGGTCCGGATCGGTCCCCAGGAGGCTGAGGTAGTAGTGAGGTTCGATCGAGGGATGGGCGGCCTCGAAGCGCTCGAAGGTCTCCATCACCCTGGTCGCTCCATCCCCGAGCAGCTCCGTCAAGAAGCTCTCCAGGCGCTCATCATCGACCGGCCGCAGCTCCGGCTTCCCAGGCGGGATCCAGAGCGCCACCGCCGCGCAATCCCCGGTGAGCCAGGCCGATTCGTAGCTGAGAGCCGCCTTCGCCACCAGCCCCCAGACGGCCCGGTGTTGTCCGAGCCGCCGCTCGGGGTCCGGGAACGCCCAGCTCCAAACCGGATCGGCGTAGAACGCCCGCGCCAGAACGTCGACCGCGGCGGGGATCTCGGCGGGCGTTGCCACCCTCGCTTCCAGTGGAGAGTGGCGGTCCGGCGGCTGCGTCATTTCTTCTAAAGCGGCTGTCGCACGACCGGCTTGCGGGTCGCCTTGACCTCATCGAGGCGCCGGACCGGGGTCGTGTACGGGGCGCTCTTGGCGACCTCGGGGTCGTCCTCGGCCTCTACCAGGATCCGCTCGATCGCCTCGGCGAAGGCGTCGAGGCTCTCCTTGGTCTCGGTCTCGGTCGGCTCGACCATCAGCGCCTCCTCGACCAGCAGCGGAAAGTAAACGGTCGGCGGGTGGAAGCCGAAGTCGAGCAGGCGCTTGGCCAGGTCCAGCGTGGCGAGGCCCAGCTCCCGCTTCATCGGCTTGCCGGAGAGGACGAACTCGTGCATGCAGTGGCGGTCGAAGTTCAGCGGAAGATATTTCCTGGACCGCCCCTCGGCCAGGCGCGCCACCAGGTAGTTGGCGTTCAGCACCGCTGTCTCGGAGGCCTCGGCGAGGCCGTCGGCGCCGAGGCTGAGGATGTAGGCGTAGGAGCGGACGAAGACGCCGAAGTTGCCCTGGAAGCCGCGCAGGCGGCCGATCGACTTGGGCCGGTCGAGGTCGAGGTCGAAGCTGGGGCGATCGCCGTTGTCGCCCTCATGGCGCACCACCTGCGGCCGCGGCAGGAAGGGCTCGATCCGCTCGGAGACCGCGATCGGCCCGGCCCCGGGGCCGCCGCCGCCGTGCGGCTGACTGAAGGACTTGTGCAGGTTGAGGTGGACGATGTCGAAGCCCATGTCGCCGGGGCGCGAGTGCCCCATCACCGCGTTGAGGTTGGCGCCGTCGTAGTAGAGCGTCCCCCCCGCCTCGTGGATCAGCGCCGCGATCTCGGCGATGTTCTCGTCGAAGAGGCCAAGCGTGTTGGGGTTGGTCAGCATCAGGCAGGCGACCTGATCGGGGCCCTCGCCGATCTTCGCCCGCAGGTCGTCCATCTCGACCCCGCCGCGCTCGTTGGTCGCGACCTTGACCGCCTCGTAGCCGGCCATCGTCACCGAGGCCGGGTTGGTGCCGTGCGAGGTGTCGGGCGCCAGCACCTTGGTCCGCTCTTCGCCGCGATCGGCGTGGAAGGCGCGGGTCAGCAACAGGCCGGCGAGCTCGCCATGGGAACCGGCCGAAGGCTGCAGGCTGACGTGGGGAAGGCCACAGATCTCACTCAGCGACTCCTGCAGCAGCCACATCAGCTCCAGCGCACCCTGAGCGCGCCTCGGGTCCTGCGCCGGGTGCAGGCGGGCGTGGCCTGGCAGCGCCGCGACGCGCTCGTTGAGCCGGGGGTTGTGCTTCATCGTGCAGGAGCCGAGCGGGTAGAAGCCGCTGTCGAGGTCGAAGTTGCGGCGCGAGAGCCGGTTGTAGTGGCGGACGATCTCCGGCTCGGCGACCTCGGGCAGGCGCGGCGGCTCGGCGCGCAGAAGGGCACTCGGGATCAACTCCGCGAGCGGACGCTCCGGCACTTCGGCGGCCGGAAGCACCGCGGCGCGCCGTCCGCTCTTCGACTTCTCGTAGATCGTCGTCGCCCGTTCGCGCTGCATCGGCGCCTCGGAGATCGTCATCCCGCCACCTCCGTGGTCGAGTTGGTCGCTTTATCTACGACCAAGTCGACCCGCTCGGCTGCCACCGCGGCACCAAGCGCATCGGCGAGCTCGTCGATCTGCGTCCTGGTGCGGCGCTCGGTGATCGCCACCAGCAGGCCGTCCTGGTGCTCTGGGTAGTCGCGGCTGAGCGGGTAGCCGCCCGCGATACCTCGCTCGGCGAGGCGCTCGAGCACGCGGTCGACCGGGGCGTCGAGGCGGATTGCAAACTCGCGCACCACCGGCGCCTCGTGCAGCAGCTCGATCCCGTCGACCGCGGCCAGGCGTTCGCGCGCGTAAGCGGTGCGCCGGACCAGCAGCTCGCCGAGCTCGCGGAAGCCCTCACGGCCGAGCCAGGCGAGGTGGACCATCGCCCCCAGCGCGTTGAGCGCCTGCGCGGTGCAGATGTTGTGGGTCGCCTTCTCGCGGCGGATGTGCTGCTCGCGGGTCTGCAGGGCGAGGACGAAGCCGCGGCGGCCGTCGACGTCGTCGGTTTCGCCGGCGATGCGGCCGGGCATGCGGCGGATCTGCTCCTGCGTCGCGCAGAAGAAGCCGAAGGAGGGGCCGCCGAAGTCGAGCCGGTTGCCGAGCGGCTGACCCTCGCCGAGGGCGATGTCGGCACCGCACTCGCCGGGCGGCTTGAGGATGCCGAGCGTCATCGGGTCGACGGCGACGACCAGCAGCGCGCCGCGCTCCTTCGCCACCGCACCCAGCGCCTCGACCCGCTCGACCGCGCCGAGGAAGTTGGGGTTCTGCAGGAAGACGGCGGCGGTCTCATCGTCGACGGCGGCGGCGAGCGCCGCGGCGTCGGTCTCGCCCTCGCGCATGCCGACCTCGGCGACCTCGGCGCCGTAGCCGACCGCGTAGGTCGCCAGCGTCTCGCGGCTGTGCGGGTGCAGGCCGCGGGAGACGACGAAGCGCTTGCGCCCGGTCGCCGCCATCGCCAGGTAGCCCGCCGAGGCGACCGAGGAGGGCCCCTCGTAGAGGCCCGCGTTGGAGACCGGGAGGCCGGTCAGCTCCGACATCGCGGTCTGGAACTCGAACATCACCTGCAATCCGCCCTGGGAGATCTCCGGTTGGTAGGGGGTGTAGGGGGTGAGGAACTCGGAGCGCTGGGTGATCGCGTCGACGATCGCCGGCACGTAGTGGTCGTACATCCCCGCCCCGACGAAGCAGACCTGCTCTTCGGCGTCGGCGTTGCGGGCGGCGAGCGCCGCCAGGCGCTCGAAGACCTCCGCCTCGCTCATCCCGTCCGGCAGCTCCAGCGGGCGGCCAAGCCGCAGCGGCGTCGGGATCTGCTCGAAGAGCTCATCGACCGAGTCGATGCCGATCGCGGCGAGCATCGCGGCCCGATCCCCGGGCGTGGCGGACGTGTAGCGGGTCACGCGCTGAAGGCTACGGAAGCGGGAGGCCGGGCCTTCTCAGGCCTTTTCCAGCATCTTGCGGTATTCCTCGGGGCCGAGCAGCGCCCCGCGCTCCTCGGGCTGGGTCAGCCTGACCTTGACCAGCCAGCCCTCGCCGTAGGGGTCCTCGTTGATCTTCTCCGGCGTGTCCTCGAGCGCGTCGTTGACCTCGACGATCTCGCCCGACATCGGCGCGATCACGTCGGAGACCGCCTTGACCGACTCGACCTCGGCGTAGGCGGCGTCTTTGGAGATCGTCGCGCCGACCTCGGGCGGGTCGTAGAAGACGACCTCACCGAGGCTGTCCTGCGCGTACCAGGTGATCCCGAAGACCGCGTGCTCGTCGCCCTCGAGCCGGGCCCAGTCATGCTGGTCGTGGTAGAGCAGCTCATCGGGGTAGTGCGCGTCGGACAAGGTCATCCTTTCGGCTGGTAGAGGGGCTTGGAAGCTATCCGGGCGGGACGATGCTTGCCGCGCACGTCGATCTCGACCGCCGTGCCGGGCTCGGCGAGATCGGCGCGAACGTAGGCCATGCCGATGCCGAGCTCGAGCGAGGGCGAGAAGGTGCCGGAGGTGACAACCCCGGCCTCCTCGCCGCCGAAGAGCACCGGATTGCCCTGGCGCGGGATGCCGGCGCCCTCGATCTTGAACGGGGCGAGCTTCTCGGCGGGACCGTCGCGACGGACCTGTGCGATCGCGTCGGCGCCGATGAACCCCGTCTCCTCCCTGCAGCACCAGCCGAGACCGGCCTCGATCGGGTTGCGCTCGGGCGTCAGGTCGTTGCCGTGAAGGTGGAAGCAGACCTCGAGCCGCAGCGTGTCGCGGGCGCCGAGGCCACAGGGGACAACGCCGGCGTCGAGCAGCTCGACCCAGATCGGCGGCGCCACCTCGGGGTCGATCAGCAGCTCGACCCCGTCCTCGCCGGTGTAGCCGGTGCCGCAGATCAAAGCGGGCCGCTCGCCGATCCGCCCGCGCGCCACCCGCATCCGCGGCGGCAACTCCAGCCCCAGCGCGCGCGAGACGATGCCGCGGGCGTGCGGGCCCTGCACGGCCAGCATCGCGTAGCGGTCCGCCACGTCGCGGACGCTGACGTCGAAGCTGCGGCTCCACTGCCCCAGCCAAGCCAGATCCGCCTCGTGGTTGGCCGAGTTGGTGACGATCAGGTAGCGATCGCCGCCGAGCCGGTAGGTGAAGAGGTCGTCGAGCACGCCGCCCTCCTCGTTGCAGAGGCAGGAGTACTGGGCCCCGCCGAGCCCGATCGCGGCGACATCGTTGGAGAGCACCCGCTGCAGGAAGGCGAGCGCGCCCGGCCCCTCGACCTCGACCTCGCCCATGTGCGAGACGTCGAACATCCCCGCATGTGTCCGCACGGCGGCGTGCTCCTCCCGGATCCCCTCGTACTGAACGGGCATCTCCCAGCCGGCAAAGGGAACGAGCTTGGCGCCGAGCTCGGCGTGCCGCTCGTAGAGGGGGGTGCGTCGCAGTGCCGCGTCAGTCACGCGCGGCAGCGTATTGCAGAGCTGTGGCAAGCTCGTTCGCGGAGATGAGCGACGCACCGGACAACACGATCCGTCGAGCCGAGGCCGGCGACGCGGCGACCATCGCCCAGCTCCTGCACGACTTCAACTCCGAATACGAGGACTACACGCCAGGGGTCCCAGCCCTCACCGAGCGCCTCAGCGAACTACTCGCCGAAGAGGCGATCGTCGCCCTGCTCGCCGGCGACCCACCCACGGGCTTCGCCCTCTTCCGCCTCCGCCCATCCCTTTGGGCCCAAGCAGGCGACGCCTACCTCGAAGAGCTCTACGTCATCCCGGCGCAGCGGAGAAAAGGCATCGGCCGGGCCCTCCTGGAGGCATCGATCGACGCCGCCCGCGAGTCCGGCGCCAGCCACTTCGAGCTGACCACGGGCGAAACTGACACCGAAGCAAGAACCCTCTACGAGAGCCGCGGCTTCACGAACCACGAAGGCGCCCCCGACGGCCCGAGAATGCTCTATTACGAGCTCGACCTCTGAAGCTCAGGGGCGAGGGGCGACGCCAAGGCGCTCTTCGGTCCTCAACGCATGATCGCGCGTGCTGGGCCCCACAGACTCATTCTTTGAGGAACCCCGGCACGTCGATGTCGTCGTCCGAGACCCGCAGTTTGCGAATGTCCGTGTCCTCCGCGGAAATCCTCGGGCGAGACTCATAGCGACGCCGCACCCGCTGCGGCGACCGCGCCAGCAACTCGAAGCCCTCGAAGCCGGTGGCGATCACGGTGACCCGGACCTCGTCCTTCATCGACTGGTCGACAACCGAGCCGAAGATGATGTTGGCGTTGTCGTCGGCCTCGGCCTGGACCAGCTGCGCTGCCTCGTTGACCTCGAAGAGGCCGAGGTCCTCGGGGCCGGTGATGTTGAGCAGCATCCCGGTCGCGCCCTTGATCGACTCCTCGATCAGGGGCGAGGTGATCGCCGCCTTGGCGGCGTCGAGCGCGCGGGCCTCGCCGGAGGCCGAGCCGACCCCCATCAGGGCGGAGCCGGCGTCGCGCATGATCGTACGCACGTCGGCGAAGTCGAGGTTGATCAGGCCCGGGATCGTGATCAGGTCGGTGATGCCCTGCACGCCCTGGCGCAGGATGTCGTCGGCCTGGCGGAAGGCCTCGAGCACGCTGGTGCGGCGCTCGACCGCCTGCAGCAGCTTCTCGTTGGGGACGATGATCAGGGTGTCGACGTTGTTGCGCAGCTTCTCGATCCCCTCGAGCGCCTGCTGCATCCGCCGTTTGCCCTCGAACTCAAAGGGCTTGGTCACGGCGCCGACGGTCAGCGCGCCGATCTCTTCCTTGGCGATCTCGGCGATCACCGGCGCCGAGCCGGTGCCGGTGCCGCCACCCTCGCCGGCGGTGACGAAGACCATGTCGGCGCC
This sequence comes from uncultured Solirubrobacterales bacterium, assembly GCA_963702705.1. Taxonomy (GTDB): domain Bacteria; phylum Actinomycetota; class Thermoleophilia; order Solirubrobacterales; family 70-9; genus VRUE01. Next base: position 166,525 of record CAVPDR010000006.1, on the reverse strand, counting down.
CTTCAGCGCCTCCTTGATCTCGTCGCGGCTCTCCGCCGCCGCGCCCGCGCCGACCTCTGGGTTGCCGCCGGCGCCGAGGCCGCGGGTCAGCTCCTGGCCGATCGAGAGCTTGATGTCGGCGTCACACGCCTGCAGCGCCTGCGCATCGGTGTTGACGGCGACGAACTCGACGCCACGAATACCGGCGTCGACCATACGACTGACGGCATTGGTGCCGCCACCGCCGGCGCCGACAACCTTGATCACCGCGAGGTATGTGGATTCCATTCTCCCGAATTCTCCAGCCGCCAAACCCTAGGGGTCAGCGTTTGAGTTGAGCCTGAGTTGAGCCTTTGATCTGTCCGAAGCTGCAGCGATGCTTAAGGGTTCAAGGGTACGCGGTAACTGCGGAAATTGCGCTCAACGTAGGGCATTGGGCGGGGTCTGTCAAACGCCCGGGCAGCATCCTGCAAGGCACATTCCTCAAGTGTTACTTGAGGGTTTACCTGGTCTAACCCTGTGGTCGAGGGTTTAGGGCGGAGGCGGAAGTGTATGCCCAGAGCCGCGTACGGCGGGGTGCGCCGGAGCGTGCAGGTCTACATAATCAAGTGACGTGACCGAGGGGCTGGCGAGCACCGCGGCCGCCGCGCGCCACTTGCGGGCAGCCTGCGTGGAGTCGCCGAAACGCAGTTCGATCCCCGAGGTGAGGTTGACGTCCACCCCACTCTCGCCGAAATAGCTGCCTTCGACGTAGGGCCGAAGGCCCGTCGGCGCGGCCCCAAGCACCCGCGCCTGTTCCAGCGCCGGCCCCTGTAGGCGGGGTCCCTTGGGCGGCGATTCGAGCGGCAGCCGCGGCAGGCTACCTTCCTCCGGCGGCGGCACCCAAGCGAGCACGGTTCCGTCCGCGGCGACCGCGATCGCGCTCGAGCCGCTGCCGATCGTGGCGACCGGTCGCGACGCGACGAGGCGCGGCGCCAACTCGTCGCCCCCGAAGAGCCTCTGGACCACAAAGGCAACCGCGATCGCCACCAGGACCGAGATCGCCGCGCGACGCAGCCACCTCATAGTTGCCAGGCCTCAGGCCACTCGACCTCACCGAGGACCTGGACCTCGGGCTCGAGCACGACGCCGGTCAACTCGTGCACCCGGCGCCGGCCCTCGGCCATCAGCGCCAGCACGGCAGCGGTCGTCGCGTGACCGGTGTTCTCGACGAAGTTGGCGTGCTTCTCGGCGAAGCGCGCTTCCCCGCGGCTGAGCCCGCGGCATCCCGCCGCCTCCAGCAGCTGACCCGCGCTGCGCCCCTCCGCCCGCGGGCCCTCCGGGTTCTTGAAGGTCGAGCCGAAGGTCTTGATTCCGGAAGGCTGGGCCTCGCGGCGCTTGCCGCGCATCTCGTTGAGGCGGGCGCGGATCGCCGCCGGATCGTCGGCGCGGAGCTTGAAGGCGACGCGTGAGACGACCTCTCTCGGCGTCAGGTTGGAGCTGCGATAGGCAAAGCCGAGCTCCTCCGGCCCGCGCCGCTCGCGACCCCGCGCCGTGAAGACGTCAACCCAGGCGAGCACCTCGGCGAGCTGGCCACCGTAGGCGTTGGCGTTCATCTTCACCGCCCCGCCCGCGGTGCCGGGGATGTTGACGCCGAATTCGATCCCCGCCAGACCCCAGCCGGCAGCCTTCGCCGAGGCCGAGGGGAAGCGGGCGCCGCCGCCACAGACCAGCCCCTCTCCCTCGTGCTCGATCGCCGCGAGCTCGCGATCGAGCTTGAGCGCTAGCCCGCGGAAGCCCGAGTCGGCGACGAGCAGATTCGAGCCCGAGCCGATCACACCGAGGTCGAGGCCCTCGTCCGCGGCCCAGGCCAGCACCGCGAGCAGCTCTCCCTCGTTTCCGGGCCGGGCAAAGAAATCGGCGTCGCCGCCGGTGCGAACCGTGGTCAGGCGGGCCAAGGGGAAGTCGCTTTGCACCGCTGCCGGCCGCGGACTCATTGCACCTCCCCGTCGACCAGGAGCTCGCCGAGTTTGAAGACATCGCCGGCGCCGATCGTCACCAGCACCTGGTCCGTGATGCCAACCGCCTGGTTCCTGTCCAGGAGGCGAGCCAAGGCAGCGGCGCTGGGATCTGACAGCCAGAGCACCCGGCCCCCTCCCATGTGCTCGGCGGCGGCCTGGGCCACCTGCAGGCCGCTCACCCCGGCAAGCTCGCCGACGGGCTGCTCGCGGGCCGGGTAGACGTCGAGCACAACGACTTCGTCGGCCAGGGACAGGGCGGCGCCAAACTCCTCGCCGAATGCCTTCGTGCGTGAGTAGAGATGTGGCTGGAAGACGGCGATCAGACGGCCAGGGCCCTGCTCGCGCAGGGCAGCGAGGGCGGCCCGAACCTCGGTCGGGTGATGGGCGTAGTCGTCGTATATGCGGGCGCCGTTGCGCGACCCCTTCAGCTCGAGACGGCGTCGTACGCCGGGGAAGTCGGCCAATCCGCGAGCGGCACGATCGAGATCGAAGCGAGTGGGCCTAAGGGCAGCAAGGGCCGCGCGTGCATTGAGCAGGTTATGAACCCCGGGCACTGAAAGCGGCAGCTCTGTTGGTCCAGGATCCTCAACTCCGAAGGGGCCCACTCGTTTCGCCTTGAGCAACCCGTCGAGCTCGCCGGTAACCGGCAGAACGACGGCCTTGGCAGGCGCAACGAACTGGCGAAACGCCTCATGCAGCTCGGCGAGCGATCCCCAGCGAGAGTGGTGGTCCATCTCGATGTTGGTGACGACGGCGATCTCGGGCTTCAGGTCGAGGAAGCTGCCATCGCTCTCGTCGGCCTCGGCGACGACCCACTCGCCTTCGCCCCAGCCGGCGTTGGAGGCGCCACCGTCTTCGCCCAGACCGGGGACCTCACCGCCGACGAAGAAGGCGGGGTCCTTGCCCAGCGAGCGCAGCGCCCAGACCAGCATCGCCGCCGTCGTCGTCTTGCCGTGGGTGCCGGCGACGGCGATCAGGCGCTTCTCGGCGCAGAGCTCGGCCAGTAGGGCGCCGCGGTGGATCGGCTCGACCCCGCGCTCGCGGGCCAGCGCCAGCTCCGGATTGTCCTCGCCGATCGCGCTCGAGACGACAACCTCGGCACCCTCGGGGAGGTTTGCCGCGTCGTGGCCGATCGCCGGATCGAGCCCGGCTGCCCGCAATCGCTCCATATAAGAGGAGTCGGCCCGGTCGCTGCCGCTGACCGCGGCGCCGAGCTCGGCGCAGACCAGAGCCAGGCCGCTCATTCCCGCGCCGCCGATGCCGATGAAGTGCAGCCGCCTGGAAGCCCAGTCGCTCACTTTCCGCTGCGCCCTTCGCTGTCCGTGTTCACATCGGTCGCAGCGGAAGCGGATGCCCCCGCCGCGGCCAGAACCTCGTCGGCGATCCTGCGGGCGGCGTCGGGGCGGGCCAGAGAGGCCGAGGCGGTGGCCATCGCGGCGAGGCGCGGCTCGTCTGCGAACAGCGCCGAGACCAGCTCGGCGAGCAGAGGTGCGCTCAACGCCGCGTCCTCGATCACCTCGGCCGCGCCGGCCTCGGCCATCCAGGCGGCGTTGGCGGTCTGGTGATCGGCGGTCGCGTGGGGGTAGGGGACGAGGATCGCCGGGCGCCCGGCGGCGGTCACCTCGAAGAGCGAGCCACCGGAGCGGGCAAGGACAAGATCGCTGGCGCCGAGCACATCGCCGAGATCGGGCTCGTAGGCGAGCAGCGTGTAACGCTCGCGGCCGGCCCCCGTCGCGAGCCGCCGCTTCAGCTCTTCGTAGTCGCGGCGGCCGGCGAGGTGTATGACGTGGAAGTCGCGGGCCTCCCCTGCGGCCCCCTCGGCGAAGGCCTCGATCGCCGCCAGGTTGATCGAGCGCGCCCCCTGGCTGCCGCCCATCACCAACAGGCAGCGCGCCTCGCGGTCGATGTGAAAGCGCCGGCGCGCCGTCTCGCGGTCGGCCTCGAGCACGGCGGCGGGGACCGGCCGCCCGGTGACCAAGTAGCGCGCCGCATTCCGGCCGACGATCGGAAAGGCGAGGCACACGCGCCTCGCCCTTCCCGCCAGCAGGCGGTTCGCCAGGCCGAGGTGGCTGTCGGCCTCGGTCAGGACCAGCGGCGTGCGCCGCATCGCCGCCGCCATCCCGGCCGGGCCGGCGACGAAGCCGCCGCCGCCGAGGACGACGTCGGCGCGGCGGCGGTGGATCGCCCGCGAGGCGGCGCCGATCGCGCCGATCGCCTCGAGCGCGGCCCGGGCCGCGCGCAGCGGGTTGCGGCGGTCGATCCCGCGCACCTTGATGAAGTCGATCTCATAGCCGGCGGCGGGCACCAGCTCGGCCTCGATCCGCTCGCGGGTGCCGAGGAAGGAGACCTCGGCCCCGCTAGCCCGAAGCTCGGCGGCGACGGCTATCGCCGGCACGACGTGGCCGGCGGTTCCCCCCGCTGCCACTACGACTCTGGGCGCTTTTTCCACGGCTCGGTTTGCTCCTTTTTCGGCCAGGCGAACGTCCGCCCTCGACGACGCGCAGTTTGCCAGCGGCGGCGGTCCCCCCGCGGGCGACGTTGAGAATCAGGCCGACCGCGAAGAGGGTGGCGAGCAGGCTGCTGTTGCCGTAGGAGACGAAGGGCAGCGGCACCCCGGTCAGCGGCGCCAGGCCCATCACGGCGAAGAGGTTGATCGTCGCCTGGGCGAGGATCAGGGAGGTGAGGCCGGCGACGAGGAGCTTGCCGTAGCGGTCCCTGGCCTGCTGGGCGACGCGCAGGCCGGCGTAACCGAGCAGCGAGAAGAGTCCGACGACGCTGAGGATCCCGGCCATGCCGAGCTCCTCACCGATCACGGCGGAGATCATGTCGGTGTGCGCCTCGGGCAGGAAGCCGGCCTTCCCCACCCCGTTGCCGATGCCGACGCCGAAGAAGCCGCCCGAGCCGAGCGCGATCTTCGCCTGCGCCGCCTGGAAGCCGGCGCCGGCGGCGTCGGCGCCGGGATGCAGGAAACCGGTGAGGCGGGCCATCCGGTAGGGCTCGACCACCGTCATCAACAGGGCGAGGACGCCGAGGACGAGGGCGATCTTGCCGAGGTCGGCGAGGCGGGCGCCAGCCGCGATCAGGGTCGCGCCGACCGAGAAGGCGACGACCATCGTCGTCCCCATGTCGGGCTCGGCGACGATCAGCAGGCAGGCGGCGCTGACGACGAGCAGGAAGGGCATCAGGCCCTGCAGCGAGCGGACGCGTTTCGGTTCGCGCGCCAGCAGGTCGGCGCCGTAGAGGACCAGCGCTACCTTGGCCAGCTCCGAGGGCTGGAACTGCAGCGAGCCGGGGCCGATCCAGCGACTGGCGCCGTTGGCGCTGGTGCCGGCGAAGAGGACGACGAAGAGGAGGAAGAGGGAACCGACGAGCAGGACCGGGGTGAGGCGGCGGACGGCGAGCAGGCCGTGGCGCGCAGTCAGGTGCATCAACAACAGGCCGGCGCTGCCGAAGACAAGCGTCCGCTTCAGGTAGAAGGCGCTGTCGGCGAGGTTGCCGTTGCTGAGGATCCGCGTGGTCGAGCTGGCCGAGAAGACCATCACCGCACCCAGCGCGAGCAGGCAGAGGGTCGCGGTGAGCAGCAGGTTGTACTCGGTCGAGTGAGCGGCGGCGCGCGCGCGCTTCCTCTTCCCCTTGGCGCCTTTCCCTGCCTTGGCGGCCTTGCCGGGCCGGCGGAGGGCGATCGTGCTCACGCCAGCGCCCCGACGATCTCACGGAAGCGCTCGCCGCGGCGTTCGAAGTTCTCGAAGGCGTCGAAGCTGGCGCAGGCCGGTGAGAGCAGGACGGTCTCGCCAGGCTCGGCGGCCGCGGCGGCGAGACGCACCGCTTCTTCCAGGTCCTCGCAGAGGTGCAGCTCGACGCCGGTCGCGATCGCCGGGGCCAGCGCCTCGGCGAGGCGCCCGGCCGAGGCGCCCGTGAGGTAGCAGGCGACGCAGCGCTCGCGGACCGGGTCGAGCAGGGGCGCGTAGTCCTCACCCTTCTCGCTGCCGCCGAGAATCACCCGGACGCCGCCCTCGAAGGCGCGCAGCCCGACGCCGGCAGCGGCGACGTTGGTCGCCTTGGAGTCGTTGACGAAGCGCACGCCGCCGATCTCGGCCACGGGCTCGAGCCGGTGGGGCACGCCGGCGAAGGACCGCAGCCCCTCGCGCACGGCGTCGCGATCGAGCCCCATCGAGAGCGCCGCGGCGGCCGCGGCCATCGCGTTCTCGACGTTGTGCTCGCCGAAGAGGCCGAGCTCGGAGACCGGAAGCAGCGGCTCGCCGTCGTAGAAGATCGTCCCCTCGGCGACGGCTACTTCGCAGTCGGGCCCGGCGCCGTGGCAGAAGGCGATGCGCCGCGCGCAGCCACCGAGGTCGACCCCGGCGAGCCCCGGATCGTCGGCATTGAAGACGGCGACGTCGTCGTTGCCCTGCTTGGCGAAGATCCGCAACTTGGCGGCGAGGTAGGCCTCGAGGTCGCCGTGGCGGTCGAGGTGATCGGGCGCGAGGTTGAGGAAGACGGCGCACTCGGGAGCGAAGAAGTCGCTGTCCTCGAGTTGAAAGCTGGAGGCCTCGCAGATCACCGTCGCATCGGCATCGATCTCGCCGGCAAGCGACGAGAGCGGCGTGCCGACGTTGCCGGCCACGGCCACCGGCTCACCGGCGGTCCGGTAGACGTGTCCGAGCAGCTCGACCGTGGTCGTCTTGCCGTTGGTCCCGGTCACGGCAACGAACCGGTTCGGAATCTCCCGCCAAGCAAGCTCCAACTCCCCGACCACATCGATCCCGCGCTCCAGAGCGGCAGCGATCACCGGCGCCTCCCGAGGAACCCCGGGACTCTTGACCACAGTTCGCACCCCATCGAGGAGCGCCAGTCCATCTGCATCCAGCACGACTTCGACACCGACCCTCCGCAGTCCTGCAACCCCGTCGGGATGCCCCGAATCGACCGCGCGCACCCGCTCTCCCCGGGCTGCCAGCAGCCGCGCCGCCGCCTGGCCCGAGCGGGCGAGGCCGGCGACGAGAAGGGGGCCCGCGGGCATCGGCGGGCGGGGCTTCTTCGGCGGGCGCTGTGGCATTGGGAGGAGATTCGCGACGGACGCCGCTGACCCTGTGCGGGGCTGTCGCTTCGGAGCCGTCCGCCGGCGGCAGGTCTTTTACTTAATAAATCTTGATCTTTAAACCCCGGCGTGATATTGCTTCCACCCGAGGGAGGCGGGGGACTCCCAAAAGGAAGGGTTCTGCGATGTCCTGCCTGCGAGCGTTCGGCCTCATCCTCCTCACCGCCCTCCTCGCCGCCGCCTTCGCCGGCACGCCGGCCAGCTCGGCCACGGTCCTCTGCGGGATCGAACTGGGAGCGTGCCCCGAAGCACGGGTTTACGCGGCCGAACAGAAATTCTCCGCCGGCCTGCTGGAAGAAACCAAGCTCACGATGGCGAACTCGCTGACCACGATCGAATGCAAAACGGCGACGCTGAGCGGAACCAGCAGCAAAAAAGAAGGCGAACCCCTCAGCGGCAAAGTGGCCTCCTTCGAACTCGCGTCGTGCACCGCCGGGAAATCCAGCTGCACGACGAAAACGCTCCACCTGCCCTTCTCCGCCTCCTTCGCCTACTCGAAAGCGGCGGAATCGGAGGGGCACGGGACGATGACCCTCGGCAACGGCGGCGGAGGGAAACCGGCGGTCGAATTCACCTGCGGCGGGCAGAAATGCACCTACAGCGCCGAACCGGCGCTCGCAGTCGGCGGCGAACCGGCCCTGGCGACGGCCGAAGAAGCGCCGCTCGTGCGCGAAGGAAAAAGCGAACTCTGCGCGGAAAAAGGCGGCCTCACCGCGACCTACGAATTCACCGAACCGAGCAGCGGCGAGCTCGCCATCGCCCAGGAAGTCGCCGGCACGCTCAAGCTCTGCAAGCAACAACCGACGACCATCGAAGGGAAGCTGAAGTGCCCGGCCGGTCAGGGCTATTCCGGCGAAACTGTCTCCGCCCTGCTCCCCCCCGGCGCCGGCCTGCTGATCGGCCAAGCGTCGGAAGACATCGAATGCCCTGAACTTTCGCTGACGGGCAAATTCCAGGAAAACGGGCTACACGCGACGCCCAACGGCGGTATCCGCTCATTCATGTACGTCAGCACGAGCGACTGCACCTCGACCCTCTTCGGCAACCCGAAAGTCCAGGTCGTCGCCCTCAATCTGACCTACGACCGCTCGGACATCGTCTTCGTCCAGACCGGTGCCCCGCAGGCGACCCTGGGCTTCGAGGGCTCGACCGGAAGCGTCATGCTGCGCATGGTGATCATGCCGAGCCTGGTCTGCGTATTCGGCCGGCGGCGGCTGATCGGCGAGATCAGCAACGGCGAAGGCGGCGAACCGACGGTGCTGGAGATCTCGGCGCGCTGGTACCTGCGGCCGCTCCAGCCGATCGAATGCCCGCCCTGGTACCTGCAGGCCGGCTCCATCAACATTCTCACCTTCGAACGCCCCGGCGGCCTGCCGCTCTTCGTCGCAAAAAGCTGAGCGCGAGGCGGCTTGGCTAGCGCCCGATCGACTGCTGGTACAGCGTGAACCCGATCCCCGAGCAGACGGCGGCGATGATCCAGAAGCGGAGCATGATCTTGGTCTCCGACCAGGCCATCATCTCGAAGTGGTGGTGCAGCGGCGCCATCAGGAAGACGCGGCGGCGGAAGGTTTTGAAGGAGAAGACCTGGATCGCGACCGAGAGCGCCTCGATTACGAAGATGCCGCCGATGATGATCAGCAGCACCTCGGTTTGGGTCATCACCGCCAGCGCGCCGATCGCGCCGCCGAGGCCGAGCGAGCCGGTGTCCCCCATGAAGATCGAGGCCGGGAAGGCGTTGAACCAGAGGAAGCCGATGCAGGCGCCGACCAGGCAGGCGGAGAGCAGGGCGAGGTTCTGCTGCTCGTTGGTGACGAAGGCAATCGCGGTGTAGGCGAGCAGGACGATCGCGCAGGAACCGGCGGCGAGGCCGTCGAGGCCGTCGGTGAGGTTGACCCCGTTCGAGGTCCCGGCGATGACGAGGAAGACGAGGACGAAGTAGAGGACCGGGCCGAGGTCGATGCTGGCGTCGCCGATGCGGAAGTAAAGGATCGGTTCGAGCCCGACCGAGTGGCGCGCTACCCACCAGAGGCCGAAGGCGAGGATCACCTGGAAGAGCAGCTTCCAGCGGGCCGAGAGGCCGAGTGAGCGGCGCTTGACGATCTTGATGAAGTCGTCGGCGAAGCCGATCGCCGCGCAGCCCATGGCGACGCCGAAGACCGCGAGGCTCTGCGCGTCGCGGTCGGAGAGGACCAGGTAGGGGACGCAGATCGAGGCGAAGACGATCAGCCCGCCCATGGTCGGCGTCCCGGCCTTGGCGTGGTGCTCCTGCGGCCCGTCCTCGCGGATGTGCTGGCCGAACTCCTTCACCCGCAGGTACTCGATGAACTTGGGGCCGAGGAAGATGCAGATCAACATCGCCGCCATGCCGGCGATCAGCACTTCACCCATCGCCGGACGCTCCCAGCAACTGCTCGAGGCTCACCGCGACGGCCTCCAGCCCGGCCGAGCGCGAGCCCTTGACCAGGATCGTGTCGCCGGCCTCGAGCTGGGCGGCGAGCAGCTCCGCCGCCTCCTCGGGGTCGCCGACCAGCTCGTCGGGTTCGTAGCCGCGGGCCGGCTCGCCGACGCCGACCAACAGGTCGACGCCCTCGGCGCGGGCGTCGGCGCCGATCGCGCGGTGGTAATCGGCGGCCTCGGGCCCGAGCTCGGCCATCTCGCCGAGCACGGCGATCCGCCGTCCCGCGCCGATCGAGGCGAGGTGGCTGAGCGCGGCGCGCATCGAGACCGGGTTGGCGTTGTAGCAGTCATTCACCAGGACGATTCCGTCGCCCAGCTCGAGGCGCTCGCCCCGGAAGCGGGAGAAGCCTATGTTCGCAGCGCGGTCGGCCATCGCGGCGAGCGGCGCGGCGAGTGCCACGCCGGCGGCCACGGCCGCCAGCGCGTTCTCCAGGTTGTGGGCCTCGGCGAAGGGGAAGTGGAAGAGCTGGGATCCCGCCGGCGTCTCGATCAGGGCCTCGGTGACGCCGTCGAGGACTCGGCTCCGCGCGGCGAAGACGTCGCCGCCGGGGCCGAAGCGAAGCAGGCTCGGTGCCCCGGCCAGGTGCGGCTCGAGCACGCCGGCCGCAGCGGGGACGACCGCCGTGCCGTCGGCCGGCAGCGCGGCCAGGATCTCAGCCTTCGCCGCCGCGATCGCCGCGACCGAGCCGAGCAGCTCGACGTGGACCGGGCCGACGTTGGTGATCACGGCGACTTCGGGCTCGGCGATCGCGGCCAGCTCGGCGATCTGCCCGGCGCCGCGCATCGCCATCTCCAGGACCAGGACCTCGGCGTCGTCCGACGCCTCGAGCACCGTCAGCGGCAGCCCGATCTCGGTGTTGAGGTTCTCGCGGTTGGCGTGGACGCGACCGGGCAGAAGCGCCCGGGCGATGTCCTTGACAGAGGTCTTGCCGACCGAGCCGGTGACGCCGACGACGCGGGCACCGAGGGCGCGGCGCCAGGCGTGAGCGAGACGCTGGAGAGCGGCCAGCGGATCGGCAGCGACGAAGGCCCAGGCCTCGCCCCCCTCGCGGTCGCGGTTCCCGTCGGATGACGGAAGCAACTGCGACATCTCGGGGGTGACGAGTATGCCCCAAGCGCCGGCCTCGATCGCCGCGCCGGCGAATTCGCCGCCGTCGGCTCGCTCACCACGCAGGCCGAAGAAGAGGTCGCCGGGGCCGGTCTCGACTCGAGCCGATTGTGGCGCGTGACGGCGAGCCGGGCTCGCCGCGGGCAAGGACCTCGGCGCCGCAGGCCTCGGCGATCTGCTCCGGGCTCAAGTTCAAAGCCTGCGCAGCTCCTCGCGGGCGACCGCGCGGTCATCGAAGGGGACCTTGTGCCCGTTCTCGAACTCCTGGCCCTGCTCGTGGCCCTTGCCGGCGATCACGACCGTATCCCCGGGCTCGGCCCGGCCGAGCGCCAGCGCGATCGCGGCGCGGCGGTCAGGCTCAATCTCGAATGCCGAGCCGTTCTCGATCCCGGCGACGACCTCGTGGACGATCGCGTCCGGGTCCTCCGAGCGCGGGTTGTCGGAGGTGACGATGGCGAGGTCGGAGAGCCCGGCTCCGGCCCGGCCCATCTTCGGCCGCTTATCGCGGTCGCGGTCGCCACCGGCACCGAAAACGGCGATCACCCGGCCCTCGGTAAGCCGCCGCGCCGCCCGCAGCACGTTCTCCAGCGAATCGGGGGTATGCGCGTAGTCGACCAGCACCGCGAACGGCTGCCCCTCGTCGACCGGCTCGAACCGTCCCGGCACCCGCTCCGCCCGGCCCAGCCCCTCCGCCGCGACCTCCGGCGAGACCCCAAGCACGGTCGAGGCGGCAAACGCCCCAAGCGCATTGGCCACATTGAAGTGCCCCGGCAACCCCATCCGCACCGCAATCTCCCCGCCGACGGGACTAGAACGTCCTCTATATGGACGTTTCAGGCCCGTCGGCGGGCGGTTCGCCACAAACCGGGCGCCTGAGGCGTCGAAGGAGACGTCGTGTGCTTCGACGTCGGCCTCGGCGCCCTCGGCGGAGAAGGTGATGCAGTCGAATTCCTCGGCGAGCCGCTTGCCGTAGGGATCGTCGACGTTGACGATCGAGGCTTTCGGCTCCATCTCGAAGAGCAGCCGCTTGGCCTGGAAGTAGCTCTCCATGTCGCGATGGAAATCGAGGTGGTCCTGCGTCAGGTTGGTGAACAGCGCCGCCTCGAAGTGGATCGAGTCCGCTCGGTGCAGGGCCAGCGCATGCGAGGACACCTCCATCACGCAGGCTCGGTCCCCCGCCTCCCGCATGCGCCGAAAGGCTGCCTGAAGCTCGATCGCCTCCGGCGTCGTCCGCTCCACCTCCTCCTCGACGCCACCGACAACCTGCCGCACGGTCCCCAACAACCCACACCGAATCCCAGCCGCCTCAAGCACCTCCCGGATCAAGAAAGCAGTGGTCGTCTTCCCATTGGTCCCAGTGACCCCAACGACCCGCAGCTCCGCCGTCGGATCCCCCCAGAACCGAGCGGCAAGAGGAGCCATAGCGGCCCGCGCGTCCCCGACCACGATCTGAGCCACATCCAAGTCCAGCTCCCGCTCAACCACAAGCGCCACGGCCCCGGCCTCAACAGCCCCGGCAGCAAAATCATGCCCATCCATCCTTTCGCCAGGCACGCAAAAGAAAAGCGTCCTGGCCCCAACTTTTCGGCTGTCGTAAGCCAAAGACTCCACCTCGACGGCGGCGTCCCCCACAATCCGGGCCCCGACAGCTCCCGCGACAAGCGCATCCAATCTCACGCCAGCAAGTCTAGGAAGGGCGTCGGGTGGCCCTCCTCAAAACACTCAAGAGCAGCCTCCGGCTGCTCGTTTTGAGGAGGGCCACCCGACGCCCCCCACCTATTCAGTAGGCACCCCGAGATAAGGCAGCGCAAACGCCGCGATCCTGCCGAAAGCCGGAGCCGCAACAGACCCGCCGTAGTAGTCCCCCTGCGGCTGATCGACGATCACCGAAACGAGCAACTGAGGATCCTGAGCGGGGGCGAAGCCGATGAAAGACGCCACGTACTTCGTTTCGGAATAGGTCCCGTTTTCAGCCACCTGCGCAGTACCGGTCTTGCCGGCGAGCTTGTATCCGGGAACGCTGACCTCCGACGCCGTACCGCCGGCTTCCAGCACCCCCTCGAGCATTTCGCGCACCTGCGCCGCGACGTCGGCGCCGATCACCCGATGGCCCTTTGGCTCCCGCACCGTTTCGTCGCCAACCTTCTCGATCAGCTGCGGCGGGCGCAGGATGCCGCCGTCGGCGATCGCCGCGTAGCCGGCCATCATCTGCATCGGCGTCACCGCGAGGCCCTGACCCATCGGCAGGTTGCCGATGGTCGAGCCGGAGTATTCGTCGAGCTTGGGCACGATCCCCTGCTCCTCGCCGGGGAACTGGACGCCGGTCGGCCGGCCGAAGCCGAAGCGATCGATCCACTTGCTGAAGCGCCTGCTCCCCAACTTGATCCCGATCTCCACCGCGCCTACGTTGGAGGATTGGGCGAGGATCTGGGCGACGGTGAGCGATATCGGCGGCCGCGCCTCGGCGTCTTCGATCACGCGGTCGGCAACGTGCAGCTGCGAGGGCAGGTAGAAGGACGTCTCCGGCGTCACTTCTTTTTCCTCCAGCGCGGCCGAGACCGTGAACGCCTTGAAGGTCGAGCCCGGCTCGTAGGTGAAGCCGGTCGCCCGGTTCATCAGGTCTTCGGGGCCGGCGGCGGAGAGGTCGGCTGGGTCGACCGGCGGCCAGTTGGCCATCGCCAGGATCTGCGAGTTGCGTGGGTCCATCACGACCGCGGTCGCGCCCTTCGGCGCATAGGTTTCGCCGACTTCGGCCAGCACTTCTTCGGTCTTCGCCTCGATCGCCGGATCGAGAGTGAGCTGGACGTCTTCGCCGTTCTCGGCTTCCTGGGCGGTTTCCAGCCGGATCGGTTCGCCCTTGGCGTCAGTGACGATGCGGCGTTCGCCGTCGGTCCCGGCCAGCACCGATTCCTCGCCTTCCTCGAGCCCGTTCAGGCCCTCGTTTTCGGCGCCGACCGAACCCAGCACCTGGCCGGCGATGGCACCCTGGGGGTAGGTCCGCCGGCTGTCGGGGTCCTGGCCGATCCCGGCCAGGTCGAGCCGTTCGATCCGCTTCGCGGTCGGCAGGTCGACTTTGTGGGCCAGCACCGAGTAGGTGGTTTCCGCCGTGACCTCACCGAGCACCTTGCTCTCCGACAGCTTCAGGATCGGCGCCAGCTTTTCCGCCGCCAGCGCCGGCTTCGTCACTTCCGGTGGCACGGCGAAGATCGTCGCCGCGTCTTCGGAGGCGACTAGCGCGTTGCCGTGGCGGTCGAGCAGGCTGCCACGCAGGCTCGGCAACGCGATCGATTGGGTCTGCTGGCTGATCGCCTCGGAGGCGAGCTGGGCGCCCTGAACGCCCTGCAGCCAGAAAGCGCGGCAGGCGATGACGAGAAAGCAGACGAGAAAACCGGCGAAGAGGAGGCCGATCCTTCGCTCGATGACCTTCATCGAAGCCGGCCTCTAGTAGCCCGTGCCGGCGGCGGCGAGGCGCTGGGCGGCGACGGTGACATCGTGGGGACCGACCTCGACCGCGTCGATCTGGTCGGTCGTGGCCGGCGCGAGGCCAAGCACCGCCGCTTCGGAGCGCACTCGCGCTACGCCGTCACGCTGCGCCACACGGCCGTTCAGCAGTGAGTTCTCCTGTTCGAGCGCCATGATGTTCTGGTCGATGTGCCCGGCAGCAGCCGAGAGGCTGAGCGTGATCACGTTGACGGCGACGATCCCGACCAGGAGCACGCCGAGGACGGCGATCCAGGCCCGGCCGCGAGTCAGCCGCACCATCAGGCTGGAGTCGGGCAGGTGGCGGGCCGCGGTCGCGGCGCCGACCGCGATCGGGATCAGCTGGCCGCCGGGGCGACGGGCCGGGGCCGGCCTTGCGCGGGCCGGCTTTCGGGCCGGAGCCTTGCGCGCCGGGGCCGGTGCGAGCTGAACCTTGATCGGCTTTTTGCGCGCCGGCGCTTTACGACTCGGCGTGCGCGCCGGGGCGGCGGCGGCGCGGCGTGCGGTCGCGGCGGCCGCCATCAGGCCTCCACCGCAACGTTCTCGGCGACCTTGACCGCAGCGCGCAGGTGGGCCGAGCGCGAGCGCGGATTGGTGGCGACCTCCTCCGGGCCGGGCGCAACGGCGCGGCGGGTCAGCAGCTCGGCTTCGGGCTCACGGCCACAGACGCAGACCGGCAGCTCGGGCGGGCAGACGCAGCCGCGGGCGCGCTCGGCGAGGAAGCGCTTGGCACGGCGATCCTCCAGCGAGTGAAAGGCGATCGTCGCGAGGCGCCCGCCGACCGGCAGCATCTCCCAGGCGGTCGGCAGGGCGTCGTCGAGCGAGTCGAGCTCACCGTTGACGGCGATCCGGATCGCCTGGAAGCTGCGCTTGGCCGGGTGGCCGCCGCCGAAGCGGGCCGAGGCCGGCATCCCGGCCTTGATCGCGTCGACCAGCTCCGAGGTGGTGGCAAGCGGACGACGGCGGCTGATCTCGCGGGCAATCCCACCGGCGTAGCGCTCCTCGCCGAAACGGCGCAGCACCTGCGCCAAGCGCGACTCGGGCCACTCGTTGACGACGTCGGCGGCGCTCAGCTGCTGGCGGGTGTCCATACGCATATCGAGGGGGGCGTCGTAGGAGTAGGAGAAGCCCCGCCCCCAGGCGTCAACCTGCATCGAGGACATTCCGAGGTCCATGTAGACCATCTCTGGGCGAATTCCTTCGCCGCGCAGAGTGCGAAGCCCTGCCGCGAAGTCGGCGGCGAGGAAACGGGTCGCGCAGGGCGCCTCGGCGGCAAAGGCCTCGTAGCGGGCCTCGGCGGCGGGGTCGCGATCGATGCAGATCAGCGTCCCGTCGGGACCGAGCGCGGCGGCGATGCGACGCGCGTGGCCGCCACCGCCGAAGGTGCAGTCGACCGCGGTCTGCCCCGGCTGGGGCGCCAGCAGCTCGCTCAGCTCGGCGGCGAGGACGGGTTGGTGCTCGGTCGTCATGAAGAAGAGGTTTGCGCGATTCTCCGGCGGGCGGTGGAAGGCAACGGCTTGCTGGGCTCGAGCCGCCATCTCACTCAGGCGCTCCGCCCGCGGCCAGGCCCTCGGCGATCTCCGGAGCCGAGGCGTCGAGCTCGGCCTCCTGCTTGGCCCAGGCCTCGGCGTTCCAGATCTCCAGGTACTCCCCCGTGCCGACGACCACGCAGGGGCCAGCGAGGCCGGCGTGCTCGATCAGCGGCCTGGGCACGCGGATGCGGCCAGCGGAGTCGAGCTTCTCGTCGAAGGAGCCGCCGTGGAAGCGACGGCGCAGCTGGCGCGCGTCGCGGCCAAAGGGGCTGTGCGGCGAGAGGAAGCGGTCGGAGAGCTGCTCGAACTCGTCGGTCGTGTGCACCCAGACGCAGGGGTCGAAGCCCTTGGACAGAACAACCCCATCGGAGAGGGCGGCCCGAAACCTGGAGGGAACGGTGAGGCGATCCTTGGAATCGAGACTGTGCTCGTAGAGGCCCCGAAATGCCACCGGTCGGGTTCCTTTCAGTGCGGGCGACCTGGGAAAGAGTTAGGACCGAGGTGATGAGGTGGGAGGAACCTCACCACCCCGGTCCTGGGCTTCAACTCGCGGGCACAGTACCCCACTTCCTCCCACTTTGCAACACGACCTCACATTGCAAGCCCATTTGCAACCCCTGCCGACCCGCCCGCGGGGGGTGTCTGAGTTTTTTCACGGGATATCGTGGATAACCTCAGCCACCCTGTGAACGCGCCCGACGACGCCAACGACCTGCGCGGCTTCCACTTCCGGCGGCTGATGCGCAAGCCGCTGACCTGGATCGTCACCGCGATCGCCGCGATCGCCGCGGGTGTCGCGGGGGCGGCACTGGTCGGTCCCGCGATCGGGGCGATCGTCGCCGGCGCGACCTTCCTGCTGGCACTGCTGGTCGTCTTCGCGATTGCCGACTCGCAGGCCGAGGATGCCTTCTTCCAGGCCTACGCCACCCAGCGCGGCCTGGCCCTCGGTGGCAGGAGCCCGCTGCCCCCGGCGACCCCGCTGTTGCGCAAGGGTGACGACCGCTATGCCGAGCGCACCCTCTCCGGCTCGCTGGCCGAGGGCATCGACGGCGTCCTCGCCCTCTACACCTACGAGGACGAGACCACCGACAGCGAGGGCAACCGCGAGACCAACTACTACCGCTACACGGTCGGCCTGGTCGAGGTGCCCGAGTGCGTCGCCCACCTACCGGAGCTCTTCTGCCAGCGCAAGTCCGGCCTGCGCTCGCTGGAGAAGCTCGAGGACGCCTTCCGCCGCTCCAAGCAGCGGGTCAAGCTGGAGAGCGAGGCGCTCGACAAGCGCTACGAGATCTTCTCCGGCACCGAGCAGGACCAGGTCTGGCTACGCCGCTTCTTCTCCCCCAGCTTCATCGTCTGGCTCGGCGAGGAAGCGCCGAAGAAGTTCGCCTTCGAGCTGGTCGGCGGCACCCTCTGCTGCTACGTCAGCGGCCACAAGGAGAACGCCGCCGAGCTCGACACCCTGGGCGCAGCCTCGGCCGCCGTCGCCCGGCGCCTGCGCGAGGAGTCGGCGCAGAGCAGCTAGGAGGGCTACCCCCTCCTAGAGGCCCTTGACCAGCGCGCCGACGTTGCGGCTGGAGAAATACGGGCCAAAGGTGTGGTTGAAGTTCTTGATGTGCCCGTAGGTGGTTATGCCGCCGACCTCGGTGCCGCCGTTGATCAGCCAGGGGCCGCCACTCGCGCCCTCGCCCATGTAACAGGCGACGCCGAGCGAGGGCGGCCCGCCGAGCGGGTAGGTGAGCCGGTCGTCGCCGGAGAAGCGGGCGTCGCACTCCTGCATGTTCTTGCGCTCCGGCCCACCCGGGTAGCCGAACACCTGGTATTCCTGGTCGCGCGCCCTGTCCGTGGCGATCGGGATCCCGCCCCCAACCGCGTCGGCGAGGTTGACGCCGGCGGCGGTGGGTTCGGTCAGAACTGCCGCCAGGTCGTAGTTCTCGTTGATACGGCGCAGCCACGGCTGCGGCAAAAAGGCCTTGCGGCCGACGAACTCGCCGAACGGCGCCTGCCCGTGCGAGTAGTCCGGCACGAAGTCAAAAAAGCGGGCGAAAGTGGGAAGCCGGTGGCCCGGCAGGACGCTGTAGAGGCAGTGCCCGGCGGTGAGGACGAGTCGGCGGCTGGGGCTGTCGATTGCCGTACCCGAACAGAAGCCGTCGAAGTTGCCGACCCGGAGAAAGACGCGCCCGACCGCGGTGAAGGGCGGCTGGGTCGTGTTGGGGACGCTGGCGAAACTGGCGCTGGCAGATCTACCGAGGCGCGTGGAACCGCCCGAGGCGAAAGGGTTGACGGTCCGATCGAGTGGCCGCGCTTCGCCCATCCGCGCCGGCGTCCAGTACCGGGCGACCGCCGCGCCTTCGCCGGCGAAGGCGCTGTTGACTGCTGGTGCGGGCGACAGCGAAACGCTCGCGCGCGGCATCGCCCCGGCCGCAGCCGGAAGGGCGAGGAGCGCGGGAAAGATCACCAGACCCAGGAGCCGGCAAAACCCGCGCCGCGCGAAAGTCGGCGAATCGAGGCAACCCATCGGTCATCTGAGGGTAGCCCACAGCCGTAAGCGGATCCAAGGGGCCGGCAGCGCTCAGCCGGCCCCTTGGATCCGTCATGCCCTGCTCAAACGCCGTTTTTGGTCTCGCAGCCGGTAATCGAGTCGAGCCCGGCGTCGTAGCGACAGGTGTCCCCGGGCGAGGTCGTAGGACTGCCACCGCCAACGGTGTCGTGTTTGCCGTCTTCGGCGGATTCGATGTTGTCCTTGCCCCCCTGCCCGAGAAGTTCGTCGCTGCTCAGGCGTCCAAGGATGTTGTTGTCGGCTTCATCGCCGACGAGCTTGTCGATGCCGGTGCTGCCCTCAAGGTCGTCGATGCGCAGCAATTTCCCGGTTTCCCCTGACGTGCACGCCGGACCCGCCGCGTTCCCCGCGGAACCTGCTTCGAGATTGGCCACCACACCTTGCGAGCCTTCGCTGACCGGCAACTTGGCCCAGGAAGAGCTGTTGACGTCGGCGCCATCGCCTTCGCTCGACCTCGCCCCGTCGAGAGTGTCCCCTTCGCAGTTGACGGCGGAGAGCAGCAGGTCGTTGCCCTGCCCCCCTTCGAGGCGGTCTTTGCCCTCGTTGTTGATCAAGGCGTCGTCGTAGTTGGCGGCAGAGAGGACATCGTCGCCAGCGCCGTTGCCGTCGACGAGCATGTCTTCGGTGCCGTTGCCGGAAACGAGTTCGTCGCCCCCTTCGCCGCCGAGCAGGACCGGAGTGGTCGTCTCCAGGAAGCCTTCCAGCGTCAGCTTGTCGTTGCCGCCAACCCCGGCGACGGTGATCGCGTCGAGGGGCTTCGGCAATGTGCATTTGACTTTCGCCGCTTCGTAGGTGCAATTGCTCGAGGCACCGTTGGCGCTGGTGTCAAAGGGGGCCGATTCGGCTTCGGTGGTGAAGGTGACGTATCCCGTGCCGGCTTCGGTCGTGTAGCTCGCTTTTACCCGGTCGGCCGCGGTGCTGCCGGTCAGGTAGACCTCCGACCAGTTGAGCCCGGTGGGGAAGTTCGTGACCATGAAGCCGGCGGCAATCTTGCTGCGGTCGCGCTGGGTGACGCTTTCGGCGCTTCCCGCGCAGTCTTCCGCGGTCTCGGCGGTGCAGTTATCGGCACCGGCTTCGCCGTTTGCCGTGTCGGTGCCTTCTTCCCCGTTGAGGTAGTCGCCGTCGGCGCCACCGTAGAGTTGGTCGTTGCCGCCCTTGCCGTAGATCGCGTCGGCGCCTCCTCCGCCGTAGATCTTGTTTTCACCGCTGGAGCCGACGATCACGTCGGCAAAAGGCGAGCCGATCACGTTCTCGAAGCCGGAAACAGCGATGTTGTCGAGGCCACCGCCGTAGCGCGCGTCGTTATCGCAGGACTCGAATTCCCCTTCGCATCCACTCCCGTCAAGGTGCACGTTGACACCCCGCTCTTCGCCATCGGCGTCGGCCGGGAAGCCGGCCGGGCCGACGGCCCCGTGGAAGCCCGGCGTAACGGCGGTGGCGAAGCTCAGCGTGTCGGTGCCTTCCGCGCCGGTGTCTTCGATCGTGTCGACCGTGCCATCGCCGCGGACCAGGTCGCTTTCCTGATTGCCGTTGAGCTGGTCGGTCCCAAGCCCCCCCGAGAGGAGATCGTTGCCGGCGCCACCGGAGATCAGGCTCTCGTCGCCGACACCGCCGAACAGTTCGTCATTGCCGCTGTTGCCCTTGAGGATGTCGTTGCCGCGCTGGCCAAATATCTTGTCGTTGCCGGAGCTACCGATCAGTTCCTGGCTGCCGTCGCCGCCGTAACAGGATTTGCCCGCTTCGCATTTCTTTTCGGTGATGCTCGCCGTGGCCATCGACCCGCCGTTAGGACGGGCGGCGGGCACGTAGACCGGCGCCGTGATTTCCGACGCCGCTTCTCCCTCTTCGGGCAGGTCACCGTGGATGATGTCGTCGCCGGCACCCGCTTCGACGACTTCGACGTCGGGGTTTGCGTAAATGACGTCGTTGCCGTCTCCAGCCACCACTTCCGTCACAGCGGGGGAAGTCACGACGATCAGGTCCGCGCATTCGCTGCCGTGAACGGTCGACCCATCGGCGCTGGTCGTCGTTCGCGCGTTGGCGACCGCGGGGATTTTCGCGCAGGGGGACGCGGCATTCGCACCGCCGATTCCCATACCCGCCACAGCGGTAAGCGCAGCCACGCACACCGCAACCAAGATGGTCACACGTCGTCCCCCACCAGACATCTTCCCTCTCCGATCTATCCTTTGCCCGTCGATTTACGGGCGACCGGCGGCTAGCCAACCACACAAAGCCGGGGCTTGGAATTGCCAATTTGTGCCCAAACGGTGCCTAAACGCACCAATTTGGTATCTGGGGTCAGAAGTTGCCCAGGAGCACGTCGGCGTTGGCGATCAGGGCGGCGGCGATCATCAAAAGGACCGAGGGAACGAGCACGAGGGCGACGACGAGCTGGATCTTTGGGGCGGCGCGGGCGGCACGCTCCTCGACAGTGCGGCGCTGATCGCGGCGCAGGGCGGTGGACTGGCGGCGGAGCTGGCCGGCAAGGGGCGAGCCGTAGCGACGCGAGCGCTCGATCGCGGCGCAGAGGCCGGCGATCTCGCCGCCGGGGACGCGGGCGCGAAGGCCGGCCAGCGCCTCGCCGAGGGGCCGGCCGCAGGAGAGTTCGGCAACGGTCATCCGCAGCTCGTCGGCAAGCGGCCCCTCGGATTGCGCCAGCTCGGCGAAGCCGGCGGCCGGGCTGCGGCCCGAGGCGGCGCCGACCGCAAGCAGGTCGAAAGCATCGGGGAGGGCGCCGAGCAGGCGGCGGCTACGCAGGCGCGCCCGCCGCTCCAGCAGCGCGTCGGGAACGACGAAGCCGGCCGCCGGGATGCCGATCGCTACGAGCAGGGCAATGCGCCCCGGTGCGGCGGGCAGGGCGGTAAGTGCCGCGAGAGCGCCGACTGCCGCGAAGGACAACTTCGCCAGTAGCACCGCGGTGAGCGAAAGGCGGCCGTCGAGCCCGGCACGAGCGATGCGCTTGGGCAAGCCGAGGCGCAGCGCCGTCCGCGCCGCCCGGCCGCCTTCGTCGAGACCGATCCGAGGCGGTCCGCCGGCGGAACCACGCGCAGCGAAAAGCTCGCGGGCGCCCGCGCAAGCGGCCAGGATGGCGAGTGCCGCGAAGGCGCCGGCGGGGGTCATCCGCTCACCCGTGAGAGGCGCCTGATCGCGAAAAAACCGACGAGCTGGAGCGCCGCCGCGAGCACGAGCAGCATCGCGGAAGCCGGAGCGCCGAGCACCTTGGCGAAGAAACCGGGCTGCAGCAGCTCGGCAAAGAGAGCGCCCCCTCCTGGCATTGCGACGACGAGCAGCCCCGTGAAGCGCGCCTGCGACGTCGCCGCCCGGGCGTCCTCGGCGACCCTGTCGCGCTCCGCCGCTCCCTCGGCGAAGCGCCGCAGCAAACCGGCCAGGTCGCCGCCGGCGAGGCGCTGGCTGAGCAGAGCGGCGGCGAAGGCGTCAACCCGGGGCGAGCGCATGCGCCGGCGCCAGGCCGCAACCGCATCGCCGGTCGCGGCGCCCAGGTCGAGCTCAGCGCCGAGCCGGGCGAGCTCGACCGCCGGCGGGCCGTCGAGCGACGCGGCCGCGGCGGGCAGGGAAGCTCGCAGCGAGCGCCCGGCGCTGAGCGAGTCGGCAACCGCGATCGCAACCTCCGGCAGGGCGCGCTCGACCGTACGCCGGTAGCGCTTGCGCCGGGCGTCGATCGCCGCCGCGGCAAGCGCCGGTCCGGCGACGGCGAGCGGAAGCGCCACGGTCGCCCCGGCGAGGAACCAGCCGCCCAGAATCGCCGCCACCGCACCGAGCGCCGCGAGCCGGCGGCGCTCGCGGACCGACGGCGAGTAGCCTTCCCGACCGGCCCGGCTCAATGGCTCGAGCGCCAGGCCCACCCAGCGGGCGAGGGCCGGGGTCGCCAGCACCGCCTCACGCGCACCGAGCGCGGCGAGACCCCCGGCCGCCGCTCCGGCCAGCGTCAGCAACAGCCCCGGCCCACCGGTCATCGCGCCGCCGGGCGGTCCAGCGCACGCACCGCGGTCGCCCCCGCGACGCGAACCACCTCGGCGATCTCGACCACCCTGCGAGCACCGTCATGGTCCCGCTCGAGGTGGACGACGAGGTCGATCCCGCGCTGGACCTGCTCGGCGATCGCCGCGTGCGGGAGACCCACGCCGGCCATCAGCGCCAGGGTCTCCAGCCGGCTGAGCGCGTCAGCGGGGGAGTTGGCGTGGACGGTCGAGAGGGCGCCGTCGTGGCCGGTGTTGAGCGCAGTCACCAGGTCGAGCGCCTCGGCCCCACGCACCTCGCCGATCACGATCCGGTCGGGACGCATCCGCAGGGCATTGCGCAACAGGTCGCGCACGGTCACCTCGCCACTGCCCTCGACGCCGGCGGGGCGGCTCTCGAGCCGGACCACGTGCGGCTGTTGCAAGCGCAGCTCGGCGGCGTCCTCGATCGTCACCACCCGCTCAGCGGGAGCGATGAAGCTGGACAGAGCGTTGAGCAGCGTCGTCTTGCCAGAGCCGGTGCCACCGCTGATCAGGACGCTGCTGTGCCCGGCCACGGCGCCTTCCAGCAGCTCGCACTGGGCCGGGCTCAGCGTGCCCAGCTCGACCAGCTTGCCGGGGTCGGGGCGATCGACACCGAAGCGGCGGATCGAGAGCGCCGGGCCGTCGATCGCCAGCGGCGGGATCACGACGTTCACGCGCGAGCCGTCGGCAAGGCGCGCGTCGACCATCGGGCTCAGCTCGTCGATCCGCCGGCCGAGCGGCGCGAGGATGCGCTCGATCGTGTTGCGCAGCTCCTCCTCGTCGCCGAAGCGGACGCCGGTGGGCTCGATCCGCCCGCTGCGCTCGACGTAGACGCTGCCGGGCCCGTTGACCATCACCTCCTCGACCAGCGGATCGGCGAGCAGGTCCTCGAGCGGGCCGAGGCCGACCGTGTCGCGGACGATGCGGGTCGCAACCGCTGCCCGGTCCTCGTCGCGCAGGAGCGCAGCCTCGTCGGCAACCAGGTCGCGGACCTCGTCGGCCAGCGCCGCGGCCGGAACGCGGCCCGCCGCCGCCTCGCTGCGCCGCCGCTCGATCAGGCGCATTCGCAAGGAGCCGGCCAGCGCCTCGAGATGGCGCTCCCTCGCCCCCACCACTCAGCCCTCCGGCAGCAGGGTCAGCTTGCGGGCGAAGCTTTCGGCGGCAATCAGGCGCAGCGCCTGGGTCCTGGTCAGGCCCAGGGTCGCCGCCGAGGTGCTGCCTGGGCCGGAACCATCGGCACCGGGTCCGAGGGCGAGGAGGGGCACGGCGGCAGCGGCGACGTAGGTCCGCCCCGGACCCACCCCGGTCGGTTCGTTCGTCACCACCACATCCACCTTCGTTCCGCGTGGCGCGGCACCGGCGGCGAGCAGCGCCTCGGCGCCGGTGACGGCGATCTCGACCGGATGCCGGCGAGAGCCCAGCGTCGGTCCTGTCGCGCGGCGCCGACCGGGCGGCCGAAGACCGTCGGCCAGCAGGTATGAGCCGGCCGCAACAGCGGAAACGGGCGCGAGGCCCAGCGCATCCTCCGGCCTGCTCAGCGCACCGGGCGGCACGAACCGCTCCGGCACCCGTCGCACGTCCAGCGCACCGGCTACCCGCTCGGGCAGGAGCGCCTTGCCGGCATCCAGTCCGCGGGTTGCGACCACAACGGGGCGCAGCGGTCCGTAGCCGCGGGCGACACTCGATCCATAGCCGTCGGCGATCCCCGCCGCCACAGCCGCGGCAACCAGCGCGAGCAGCAGAAAGACAAGAGCCCTCGCCCGCCGGCTCATCCGACTCTCTCGCCGACTTCGACCAGCGGCAGCTCGAGCACGGCCAGCGAGCCGGCTTCGGCTCGGCGCAGGGCGAAATGACCGCCGTGAGCGGCGGCGATGCGCCGCACGACCTCGAGGCCGTGGCCGTGGCGATTGCGCCCGGCGAGCCGCGCGACCACCTCCGCCGGGCTGCCCCGCCGCCGTCGCGGCCGGTTGGCCCGGCCGGAGTCGACGACGGCTATCCGCAGGCGGCCTTCGCGCAGCCGCGCCGCGACCACGATCGTCGGCCCGCCATGCTCGATCGCGTTGACGATCAGGTTGTCGAGCGCTTGGGCAAGCGCGCAGCGATCGCCGCTGACGGTCACCGAGCCTGCGTTCCAGCGCAGCGTCAGCGATCCCTCGGCAAGCCTCGCCCGCGCCTGCCAGCGCCCCACCGCCGACTGGGCCAGCGAGCAACCGTCGATCGAGCCCCAGGGCGCTGGCGGCGGGCCGCCGTTGATCTCCCGGTCCAGCCGCTCCAGTGCCACCGCAGCCATCTCGATCGCTTCCTCGCCGCCTCCTGAGATCGCGGGCCGCGGGCCGACGGCGAGGGCCACCGCCTGCAGCGGCCGCCGCAGCTCGTGCAGGGCCTGGTTGAGCGCGCTGCGCCGCCTGCCCGCCCGCAGCCCCTGGGCGGCGACGGTTGCCGCCATCGAGAGCACCAACGGCCAGCCGGCGACGATCTGTCCCGGCTCGATCATCCGTCGATCAGCCTGTAGCCATAGCCCCAGCAGTTGACGACATAGCGCCCGTGCTCGGGGTCGAGTTTGCGCCGCAGGCGGCTGGCGTGGGAGTCCAGGGTGCGGGTGCGCGCGGGGCTGCGGTACCCCCAGACCGCCTCGAGCAGTTCCCGCTTGGCGAAGACGCGCGAGGGGTCGCCGGCCAGCACCCGCAGCAGGCCGAACTCCTTGTTCGAGAGCGGCACCTCGCGCTCGCCCACCCAGGCCTTGCGCCGGGCCGGGTCGACGACGATCTCCCCCGCCCGGCAGGGACCCTGGCGAGGTCCGAGGCCGCGCCGCAACACGGCCCCGATCCGCGCCCGCAGCTCGGGCAGGAAGACCGGCTTCACCAGGTAGTCGTCCGCACCGAAGTCGAGGCCACGGACGCGGTCGGCGTCGGCGCCGCGGCCGGTGAGGACGATCACCGGCAGGCCGGGATCGAAGCGGGAGGTGACGCCGTCGGCCTCGCGGATCTCACGCAGCACGTCGAGCCCGGAGGCGTCGGGCAGGGTCAGGTCGAGCAGCAGCAGGTCGGGATGGTTGAAGCGGCAGAGCCGCAGGGCGTCGGAAGCGCTCGGCGCCGGCAGCACCCCGAACCCGTCGGCGACGAGGTGGTCGCAGAGCAGCTCGAGCGTGGTCGCGTCGTCCTCGCAGACGACCAGGCTCGCAATCTCTCGCCGCTGTGGAAGCATCAGGCCCCCTTAAGGGCACGGCGATGAAAACTCTCCCCCCTGCCGGGTGCGAATCGGCAGAATCCGCGCGTCAGGTCATTCGATCTCGCAGCCCGTTCCGTCGCCGTCGGCGTCGAGGCCGTAGTGGTCTTCGCCGACGACCGTCACGGTTGCCGTGTAATAGGGGCCGTTGCCGCTGCCGCCTTCGCAGTCATAGTCAGACGCCGCCGGGTTCAGGCAGGCCCCGCTGTAGTTCGGATCGCAGCTGGATTCGGCTTCTTCTTTTTTCCGTTCTGCCGCGGCTTCGATTTCCGCCCGTTCTTCCGCGAGCCGAGCCTGGTGCTCCCGGGCCCGCCGTTCGTGTTCGTACCTGACGTGCCGCGCACGGCGCCGCGCCGCTTCCCGGCGGGCGTGCGCATGAGCCCGGCGAACCGCGGCGTGGCGCTGTGCCCGCTGGCGCCGGACTTCCCGCATCTCGTGCATTTCGACCGAGTTCTGCGTTTCGGCACGGTCGCCAGAGCCACAGCCGGCGCCCATGAGCAGCACCGCCGCCACCGCCACGAGGAGCAGCGGCCACCAAGCCGATAGCTCGCGCGAGTTGCCTAAACCTGCACGCTTCCCCAATTCGCCCACACCCCTCCCGCCGCTCGAGACACCCGGTTGGGGCCAGCATATTCCCTGGAGGCATTTACTCGTACCGAAGTAAAACTGGAGCTCTAGGTTGCGGGGAGCTCGAGGACCGCCACCGCCTGACGACAACCGACCAGCCGGCCGCTAGACACGCCGCGCCTCACATCGATCGCCGCACCGTCCTCGTCGAGGAAGCAGAGGTCGAGGGGGAAGCGCATGCCGAAAGTGTGGACGCTGGGGCAGCGTGGAATGAGCAGGCCTGGGCCGGCGTTGGCAAGATCGAGGTGCGCGAGACCGAGCAAGCGAGCGCGGAAGGTCGTCGCGACTCGCACCTCGCACCCGAGGACGGTGGCTGCCGGGAGTCGGCGCAGCCGCGGAGCCAGCAGGTCTTCAGCCATCTCGGCTTCAAGGCCGCAGGCAGCCCGACTCTCCCCCTTCCCCGGCTCGACTTCGCGTTTGGTGGCCCAGCGGGATGAATAGGAGCGAAGTCAGCGAGCTCGGTATCGGCGCTAGCCTCTTTTCGATGACCCCCAGTCCGAAGGTCACAGTCTTTGGCCCGCATCCCCTGCTCGCGATCACGGTCGAGGCGCTGACCAGCGAGGGCGGCGACGACATCCACGTGCACGCCGCCGGGCAGGGCGTCTGGGTTGCGCGGATGGCCGCCGAGCTGGGGGCAAGCCCGATCCTCTGCGGCTTCATCGGCGGTGAGACCGGGGTCGTGCTGCGGCCGCTGCTGGAGCAGATGGACGCCGAGCTGCGCCTGGTCGAGACCGCCGCCGCGAGCGGCGGCTACGTGCACGACCGCCGTAGCGGCGGGCGCGAGCCGGTTGCCCAGAGCGCCTCGATGCCGCCGTCGCGACACGAGATCGATGAGCTCTTCTCCAGCACCGTCGCCGCCTCGCTCGACTCCGGCGTGCTGGCGCTCTGCGGCCCCTATCCCGGCGAGGCGCTGCCGCTGGAGATCTACGGCAACCTGGTCACCGACGTCCGGGCGAACGGCACGCCGGTGATCGTCGACCTCTCGCCACCGCGACTCGACAGCGCCCTCGAGGGCGCCCCGGACCTGGTCAAGATCAACGACTGGGAGCTGGCCGGCTATATCGAAGGACCGGTCGACGGCGAAGAGCGAATGCGCGCCGCGGCTCAGCGCCTGCTCGACGCCGGTGCGGGCGCGGCGATCGTCACCCGCGCCGAAGAGCCGGCCATGGTCCTACGCGGCGACGAGGCCTGGGAGCTGATTCCGCCCCGCTTCGAGCGCGGCTCCCGCGAGGGCTGCGGCGACTCGATGATGGGCGGCCTGGCCGCCTGCATCGCCGCCGGCATGGAGTGGGAGGAGACGCTGCGAACCGGCGCCGCCGCCGGCGCCGCCAACTTCCTCCGCCACGGCCTCGGCAGCGGCTCGCGCTCGGTGATCGAGGACCTGGCGCGCCGGGTCGAGCTGCGGGCGCTGTGAGGGTCGATCCCGGTAGGGGTTCCGCTTAACTTTTTGGATCGAGACGTTGCTGCTGGCGCCGCAAGGTAGACGCCCAAAAAGTACAAGACGCTCCGCCCCTACCGGGATCGACCCTCGAATGGGACCGAGAGCTCTTTACCTTCGACGATCGCTCGCGGGGCGACGTCCCGCATCCACTCGATGTGGGGAGCGACTGACTCGATCCCCGCAAGGACCTCGAAGGGCTCGCTCATCTGGACGGGACGGCCGCCGTGGGAGGAGTGGGCGTCGCTGCTGAGGACGTGGATCAGGCCCGCCTCGGCCAGTGCGCGCATGCCCGCGACGGTGCGCTCGCGCAGGAAGAAATCGGCCGTCGCCTGGACCAGCGCGCCGGCGGCGATCAGCGCCGCGATCCGCTCGTACATGTCGGCGGACAGGTGGCGCTCGGGGTGGGCGATCAGGGCGCGATGGCCGCGCCCGGCCAGGTGCTCGACGCGGCGCAGGAGGGTGTCGCCCAGCGGTCCCGGCGCCGGCTCGAGCAGCACCCAACGGCCCTCGCCGAGACTGACGCGGCCCAGCTCCTCCTCGCTCAGCCCCTCGACTGCGGTCTCGGCGACCTCGCCCCCCTGCAGGACCCTCACCGGCACGCCGCCCTCGCGCAGGCTCCGGTTGACCACCTCGACCCGATCGGCGAGCTGCTCGATGCGGACGTCGTGGTCGTGGCGGATGTGCGGGGTCGCGCAGATCGCCTCGATCCCGTCGACCGCCGCCTGCCGGCCCATGCCGAGGCTGTCGCGCTGGTCGAGGGCGCCATCGTCGAGCGCCGGCAGGATGTGGCAGTGCAGGTCGATCACGGCAGGCCCACCAGCCTAGTCAGTGCAAACGGCGTTTCAGGCCCGGCCGCGCGCAGGCATGGGACTACGATGACCGGCATGATCCGGCACCTGCTCCCGCTGGGCTGGCGCGAGCGGATCGCTTCAACTCATGGATAAGAAAACGACCCGAAGAGGGAACTACGAGTCTGGCTCCGACTACGTGCTCGAGTACGGCGAGCTTCGCTTCGCCTTCAACGAGCAGGACTTCGGACAGCGGGTCGAGCAGGCCGCGGTGAAACTCGGCTTCGTCGACCAGGGCCTCAGCCAGGAGGAGCTCGACGATCTGCTCGATCTCGCCGTCAGCGGTGAGATCGCCGAGCCCAGCTCGCGCCTCGGCGAGCACATCAACGAGAACTGGGACGACCTGGTCGGCCCCGCCAACCGCAGCCTCGTGCACTGGCTGCGCCGACTCGTCTTCCGTGGCGCCTGGCTCGACCAGCGGGTCAAGGAGGGCGAGCTCGACATCGTCTTCGACGAGCGCACCCAGACCTTCGGCTACATCCAGCCGGACCGCAGCGCTGACTTGATCGAGCTCAGCAAAGAGCCGAGCTGGCGGCGCATTGCGTATCGGCGTTAGCCGGAATCAGGGCTGGCGCTCTAGCGCCGCAACCACGGTGAGGGTGCCTTTTGCTTGGGCTAGGCCTGCGTCGAAGATGGCTTTCGCCGTGTCCGTGTCCTCTAGACGGCTCAACGAGTCGACCAGGAGGGTTACGTCTTCGCCTTTCTCGGCCCGGCGGGTTGCCTGCTCCAGGGCGTCTATGGCGTGGCGGGCCTGGGCGGCTGAGACGATCTCCGCTTGCGGGGCCTCGCGCTTCCAGTCGGCGAGCTCCTCGGGACTGGGGTCGATCAGCAACGCGATCGGGTCGGGACCGTCGGAGGCACCCGAGAGGTCGGCGGCGATCTCGCGCAGCAGCACGGTGCAGGTTGCGCGGCTCTCTCCGTAAACGAGCGCCTGACGCCCGGGCGGCGGCGTCAGCAGGTCCTGGACCCGCAGGCCCTTGTCCTTGCGGCCGAAGCGGCGGCGGCGCCTGCGGCGCGGCGGGCGGGCCGGCTTGGGCTCTGCAGCTACGGCGACCATGGGCTCTGGCGCCGGCTCGGGGGCGGCGGGCTCTGGTGCAGGGGCCTCGGCGGCGGCGGCCTCCCTTGCCGGGCGCTCCCTCGGCGGACGCTCCGCACCGGTGCGCTCGCGGCGACGGCGCGGCGGGCGATCCCGTTTCGGCGCCCGCCCGCCCTCGGCAGGCTTGCCACCTTTGTCAGGGTCGCCGCCGGCGAGCTTCTCGATCAGCTCCTCGCGACGCAACATCCGGTAGCGGGGCACGTCCGCCTTGGCGGCAAGCGCGTGCAGGTCTGCGAGATGCTTGGACTCCAATTCAGCCTTAGTCATGGGGCGGCAGGTTATTGGAGCGGCTGGGTCGGCGAGCGGGCGGGGTCGATGCCCGCCTCCGCCGCCGCCGCCGGCCAGGCCTCGGCCTCGCGCTTGACCTGGCGGCGGTTCCAGCCCAGCTCGGACCCCATCGCCGCGGCCACCGCCCGCACCGAGTCGGCGTCGCGCAGCTGCGGCGCGGCGAGCAGACCGAGGCGGGTGCGGCGCAGGATCACGTCGGCGACGCTGCGCGCCTGCTCGTGGCGGGCGGCGATCGCGGCCTCGGCCAGCAGGTCGGGACGGCCGGGCACGATCGGCGCTGCCAGCTTCGGGTCCTCGCGGACGAGGGCAAGGACGTTGCGGGCCGCGTGGCCGTAGCGGAAGGCGAGCTGGGCGATCGACGCCTCCCCCACGCCGTCCGGCGCCGCCAGGTCCTCCGGCCGCGCCTCCATCCCGAGTGGGATCTCGGCCGTGTGGCAGGCCGCCTCGCGGCCCTCGCGCTCGACCAGGCGGTCGACCGTCTGCTTCGCCATCCGCCGCCAGGTCGTCAGCTTGCCGCCGGTGATCGTCAGCATTCCCGAGGAGGTCTCATACAGCTCCGCCTTGCGCGAGATGTCGACCGACTTCTTCGGATCGCCGGTGGCGATCAGCGGGCGGACGCCGGCGTAGGCGCCAACCAGGTCGGCCGCACCGAGCGAGACGCCGAAGAACTCGTTGACCGCGTCGAGCAGGTAGGCGACTTCGTCCTCGCCGGGGTGGGGGTGGTCGATGTCGCCCTCGAAGTCGTTGTCGGTGGTGCCGATCAGGGTCCGCCCGTACCACGGCAGGGCGAAGATCTGGCGGCCCTCGCCGGCCGGGACGATGCAGGCGGCGTCGCCGGTCGAGAGCGCCTCGCGGTCGATCAGCACGTGGGTGCCGCGGCTGGGCGAGATCCGCGGCACGTCCTCCTCGCCGACCGTCTCCTCGGGGCGGATGCGGTCGGCGAAGACGCCGGTCGCGTTGATCACGTTGGCTGCCTCGACCTCGATCCGCTCGCCCGACTCGGCCTCGACGAAGGCGACCCCGCTTGCCCGCCCATTGCGCCCCAGCACGTCGGTCACCTCGGCCCCGTTCAGCATCACTGCGCCGAAGCGCTCGGCCTCGCCGAGGACGGTCAAGGTGAGGCGGACGTCGTCGGTCTGGCAGTCGTAGAAGAGGTAGGCGTTCTTCGGGTCGCGCGACTCCAGCGAGGGCATCAGCTCCAGCACCTCGTCGTGGCCGATCGTGCGGTGGCGGTCGGGCGACCAGTAGAAGTCCTCGTCGCCCTCCTTGGAGGAGCGCATCTCGCGGCGGCTGCGGCCAACCCGCGTCGTCGCCATCACGTCGTACATGTTGAGCCCGATCCCGAGGCCGCGGGGGCGGCGCTCGTCGCCGAGCGCGGGGACGAGAAAGGGCGTCGGGTAGACCAAGTGCGGCGCCAACTGGACCATCAACTGGCGCTCCAGCAGCGCCTCGCGGACGAGGCCGAGGTCGAGATTCTGCAGGTAGCGCAGGCCGCCGTGGACCATCTTCGAGGAGCGGCTGGAGGTGCCGATCGCGTAATCGCCGCGCTCCAGCAGCGCCACCGAGTAGCCGCGCGAGGCGGCGTCGAGGGCGACGCCGGCGCCGGTGATGCCGCCGCCGATCACGACCACCTCGAAGCTCTTGCCGGCGATCGCCTCGATCGCCGCGGCGCGGGAGAGCATCAGGCGAGGAACTCGGTCGACTGCTCGATGGGCGGGCGCTGCGGCGGCTCCTTCGCCTGCCGCGCGCGGCCGAGGTGCAGCAGGCTGACGAAGCGCTCGTCACCGGGCAGGCCCACCGCGGCGCGACCCTCGTCGGTGCGCAGCAGCCCGGGGGTGCGCCAGTAGCCCGCGAGCCCGCGAGCGTGGGCGCCGAGCAGGACGATGTAGGAGGCGACCGCGGTGGCGTGCAGGTCCTCCTCGTTTTGGACCGGGTCGTCGCCGAGCGCGCAGGAGACGACGACGAGCGTGGGGGCGCGGTCGAGCTTCGCCGCCCCCTCGGGCCCGGCGACCCGCTTCAGCGCCGCCAGCGCCTTGGGGCCGACGACGCGGAAGCGCCAGGGCGCGGTCAGGTGGTGGTTCGGCGCCCAGCGCGCCAGCTCGAGCAGTTCGAGCAGCTCCTCGCGCGCGAGCGGCTCGGGGCCGAAGGCCTTGTGCGTGCGGCGCGTTCGGATCGCGGTCTCGACATCCACGCTTGGAACATAGCCACCTTCGTCATGACGAGGGCTGCATTTGACACGCCATGGGTGTCAAATGCAGCCCTCGTCGCTACCAGGCGAAGCGACGCCCGAGCAACCAGGGGATGCCGATGGCAAGGGCGGTCGCGAGCGCGCCGATGCCGATCGGGACCCCGGGCGAGGGGGCGCTGCCGCTGGCGGCGATCGGCTCGGGCGCGGGTGCCGGGGCGCTCGATTCCGGAGAGGCCGCTTCGGTCGCGCCTTCGGGGCTGACACCACCTGTGGTGCCCGGCAGCGGAACGGTCCCGCCACTTGCGGGCGGCACGGTCGGCGTCGCAGCGGGCGGGACACCGGTGCCGCCTTCTTCATCCGTCCCGGCCTTCGATTCCGGCAGCACTTCGGCGGGCGGCGCAGTGGGGGCGGCGCCCTTTTCCGACGGGGCAGCCTTGGACGGCGCGACGGTCGTCACCTTCTTTTCGCGCGGTGGTGGCGAGATCGGCAGCGCGTCGCCGGCGGCGCCGACCAGTGCCTCGCCCGTGACCCAGACCGGCGTCTGGTCGCTGCCGGTCGAGTAGCGGTAGTGGCCGTCGCTCGCCTGCCGGGCGGCGAGGTAGTCGAGCGCGCTGCCGGCGCCGGAGGCGGTCCTCGCCGGATCGGCGCCGACGGCGATCATCGCCCTGGACCGCCCAGCCGGTCGACTGCGAGTTGACTTCGCCCGAGCCGGCGAGCGCGAAGCCGCCGTTGGAGCGCTGGTGCTTGCGCAGGTAGGAGAGACCGCCCTGGGCCGCTTTGGTGCTGGGGATCGCCTGCATCACGGCGGCGGTCACGTCGGCGTTGCTCGGCTGGCCCGGCACGTCGCCCCAACCGCCGTCGCCGTTCTGCACGCCGGTCAGCCACGAGAGCGTCTTTTCGAGCCGCCGGGCGCCAGCGGTTCGCAGCGCGATCGTCGCGTAAGGAGGTCGTCCCTGGCCAGCCCTCGAAGGAGCCGTTGTCGGCGCGGCGCTGCGCGAGCTCTTTGACCAGGTCGTGACCGGCGAAGGAGCGCGGGTCGACCCCGGCGCCCTCGAGGGCGACGATCGTTCTCGCGAGATCGCCGCTGCTGCTGACTTCGCCGATGCTGCGAGCGGAGGAAGTCGACCGGGGTCTTGCCGAGGCGGGAGACGTCGAGCGGGTTGCGACCGGCCGCCTCGAGGCCCAGCATCGCCCAGCCGGTGATCGCGGCGCCGGAGGGGTCGCCGGCGGAGGCGCCGAAGCCGCCGTCGGAGTTCTGCACCGATTCGAGCCAGCTCGCGGCGCTGTCGGCGCCGGCCGCCCGGGCGGGGCTGGGCACGATCGCCGGCACCGCCAGCAGCGCAACGAGCACCGCGGTCGCGACCGCCGGCGTGCGCCACTCGAAGCGCTCGCGGAAGCGGACCAGCATCCGCACCATCGCCGGCCCGGCCAGCAGCGCGAAGGCGACGTTGCCGATCGCGTGGGCGGCGTCGAACGGAATCGCCCGCGCCTCCAGTGACGAGGAAGTGCTGAAACGAGAGATCTCCGCCGTAGGTGGCCATCAGCGAGAAGTTCAGCAACACACCGTAGGCGATCCCGGCGAAGCCGCAAACCGCGGCGAGGGTGAACCGGCCGGCGTTGCGGGCGCCGAGCGCCAGCGCCGCCCCCATCACCCCGCACAATCCCCAGCCCGCCATCTGCCACGGCGTCCAGGGGCCCTGACCGAACCAGAAGTTGGAGACGAGGCCGGCGAGGGCGCCGACCGCAAAGCCCGGCGCCGGGCCCAGCGCGTAGCCGGCGAAGACGACGATGTCGGTCGTCGGCTTGACGTTGGGGAAGGCGGCGAAGGCGATCCGCCCGGCGATCGCCAGTGCGGCCAGCGCCGCGACCAGCGCCACCACCTGCGACGGCGGCCGCGAGCGCTCGTACCAAGCGAACCCGCCAAGCAGGACCGCGCCGACGATGAGAAACGAGGCCAACTGCCAGGACATCAGCCGCGACCCTCCGGTGGTGAGTTCGTGTTTAGTAGCCCCCCAGCGACGCCTAAAGGCGAACTCATCGGATGCTTGGAGGGCGTCGACGCCCTGCTCGGGAGTTACCACCCCCGGAAGGTCCAGGACCCGCGCCACCTCGGTGGCGAAGTACCAGCCGCCGGAGAGGATCTCGGCAGCGGGGCCGTCGGCGATCACGCACGCCGTCGCCGAGCAAGACGACGCGCTCGGCGAAGGCGGCGGCGAACTCGACGTCGTGGGTGGCGACGAGGAGGCCGGCGCCGCGGGCCGCCAAGTCGCCGATCAGCGTCGACGAGGTCGCCCTTGCGCGCGCGGTCCATTCCGCGCGTCGGCTCGTCAAGGGCGACTAGACCCGGCAGCTCGCTCGCCTTCCATGCGACCCGCCAGGGCGATCGCCAGGGCCAGGCGCTGTCGCTCGCCGCCGGAGAGGTCGCGGGGGTCGGCGTCCACCGCAGTGCTCCATGCCGACGACCCGCAGCGCTGCCACCCCCGCGTCCCCCGGAAGCTCGTCGCCGACCCGCTCGCGGACGAGGTAATCGCTGGGGTTCTGGGTCAATAGAGCGATCCCATTCGGCGTTTCCGCCCGACCTCGAACCGGCTCCGATCAGCCCGCCCAGCGGTTCGCAGCAGCGTGCTCTTGCCGGCGCCGTTGCGGCCCATCAGCGCTACGCGTTCGCCGCGCTCAACCTTCAGATCGACTCCGCGCAGAACATCGCGGCATCGCATCGCCGCTGGTCAGCTCCACCCACAGGTCCCTGACATCGAGCCGCTGCGGTCTGAAGGGGAGCCGGACCCCCTCCGAACGTCTTGTACTTTTTCGGCAGATCCGCTCACGGCCAGCCGCTGTCTCTCCGCCGAAAAAGTACAAGCCGCTCGGAGGGGGTCCGCCCCTCCCCTCCGCGAGCTCTGCCGCGGTAGCAGGGTCTGCCGCGCGTCGCGGACGCCGTTGGGAAGTGGTTCGATGCCGGCGAGGGAGAAGAGGCGGGCGGCCGGAGTCTCCAGGGCTGGTATCGGCGTCCTGCGCCCAGGTGAGGAAGTCGCGGGGGGCGCCGTCGAAAGAAATTGAGCCTGAGGTCATTGCGATGACTCGGTCAGCCGCGGCAAGGCAGCGCTCCAGGCGTGCTCGGCCAAGCAAGATGGTCACGCCCCACTCCTCGTTGAGGCGACGCAGGAGCCAGATCAGCTCGTCGCCGGCTACCGGGTCCAGCTGGGAGGTTGGCTCATCCAGGAGGACCAGGCGCGGCCGAGTGACCAGGGCTGCGGCGAGGGCTACGCGTTGGAGCTCCCCGCCCGAAAGGGTGTCCACGGCGCGGTCAAGCAAGTGGGGGATCGCGAGGGCCAGGGCAACCTCCTCGACCGCTCTGGCACGAGAGCTTGGTGGGTCGCCGCGCATCTCCAGGGGAAGCTCGATCTCCGCAGCCACCGTGGTCGAGACGACCTGGGTCTCGGGGTCCTGGGCTACGTAGCCAACTGCGGCTGCCAGCTCGCCCGGGCCGGTGGCTATCGCGTCGATGCCCGCCACGTCGATGCTGCCGTCGATCTCACCGCCGTGGAAGTGCGGGACCAGGCCGCAGGCGGCTCGGAGGAGTGTCGACTTGCCGCTGGCTGAGCGGCCGGCCAGAAGGGCGAACTCGCCGGGGTGCCAGTTGGAGAGAGATGTCATCGAGGGCCGGCTGCGGGACGCCGCCGGGTAGCTGTAGGTGAGGCCGTCGATCGCGAGGGCCGGGGTCGCGCGGTTCGAAGTCGCCAGGTCAGGCACCGCCGACCTCCGGCGAATGGATGAGGACGACGTCCGCGAACTGCATCAAATTCTCATCCCGGTAGATAGAGAATTTGATGC
Organism: uncultured Solirubrobacterales bacterium; assembly: GCA_963702705.1. Lineage (GTDB taxonomy): Bacteria > Actinomycetota > Thermoleophilia > Solirubrobacterales > 70-9 > VRUE01. Next base: position 130,766 of record CAVPDR010000006.1, on the reverse strand, counting down.
AGTTCGGAGATTGGTCGGGTGGGTGGTGCCAGCTCGGCGGGGCCGGCGTCGCCAGCGGGGCGAGGCCGCTGAGAGGCGATCGTGGCCGAGAGGACGAGGGTGGTGGTGCCCGTCCGATCTCGATCGTCGGGTATTCGGCGAAATCGTCGGCGCCGAGGAGCTTGGCGGCGATCGCGGCGATAAGGACGGCGGCGCCCGTTGCGTAGAAGCGGCGGTCGTAGCGGGATGCCGGCTGCTGCCGGCCGCTTGCACGCCGGGGAGCGTTCGAGCGAGTAGCCGCGCAGCTCCAGGGTCGCGGCGACGTCGACGGCGCGGTCGAGCGAGCCGGCCAGCAGGCGGCGGGCCAGCGGCGCCTTGCCGACCGGCGCCGCGCCGGGGCCGCGCAGGCGGGCGGCGTCGCGCAGGCGGGCGGCGTCGGCGGCGGCGACCGGGACCAGGCGGGAGACGAGGGTCGCGGTGAGAGCCGAGCGGCCGGCGAGCGGGCGCAGGCGCGCGCAGCACCCGGTCGGGGTCGACGCAGGCCGAGTAGACGGCGAAGCCGACCATCACCACGGCGGCGCGCAGGCCGAGCACGGCCCCGGCGGCGATCGCCTCGGCGGTGACGTCGACCTGGCCGAGCAGCGGCCACTCGCCCAGCCGCGCCAGCACCGTCTCGCCGCGGCTGACCACGAGGCGTTGACGACGACGATCAGCAGCGGCCAGGGTCAGACCCATCCAGAGCGCCGCGCGAACCGCCGCCCGGCGCCGGCGAGGCGGCCGGCGAGGACCAGCGCAGCGCCGGTCGCCGACCAGCACGATCGGGTTCGAGTAGAGGAAGGCGACGGCGACCAGCGAGCCGAGGTAGGCGACCGCAGCGGCCGGCGAGGCGGCCTGCAGCGGGCCCGGCCTCGGCGTGTAGGCGAACGGCGATCTCATCGCAGCGGAAGCGGCGTCTCCTTCTCCCGCTTCGACCGCGACCGCGTAGCGGTCGCGCAGGTCGGCCGCGTCGAGCAGGCCCGGCGGCGCCCTCGACCCCGGCGGCGTCGGCGCCGGTCACCACCCAGACCGGCGGCGCTTCGTAGCGGCGAGTCGCGGCGACCAGGCCGGCGTCGGGCCCGAAGGCCCGCCGCCGGCTTGCCGTCTTCGCCCAGCCCCTGAGCACGTATCGCACCCCGGCCGTCGCGGAAGTCGGCGAAGACCCCGCTCGCCTGCGGCCCGCTTCTCGATCTGCGCCGCCGCCGGGTCCTCGCGCACCCGCGCCCAGGGACCGACCAGGACCCGGATCGCGCCGTCGGGCGAGCCCGCCGCGACCGTCGACGCCGGCCCCTTCGAGGCTGCTCGCGCACCGCGTCGCAGGCCGCACCGCCGCCGAGGCACTCGACCGCCACCGGCCGCCGCTTGCCGTCGTAGCCGTCGAGGAAGGGCTGCGGCCAGGAGCCGACCACGGCCGGCACCCGCATCGCCGCACCCCAGTCGCGGTAGTCCCACCAGATCGACTCGCCCCCGTGCAGCGAGTAGTCGGCGGCGCCGACCGTCGCCTCGACCCCGTTGACGTAGAAGAACCAGTCGAGCGAGCGCTCGGCGCTCTCCTCCGCTTCCAGCCCTTCGATCGACTGCACGAAGCCGCCGCCGTAGCGGGTGGAGATGTCGGCGCTGCGTTCGAGCGCCCGCATCACCGTGTCGGATTCGGTCAGGTCGCCGAGCGTGCGGTGAAGCATCGGCACGGTCCCGTAGTCCCGCGTCACCGTCAGCTCGACGTCGCCGACCCCCTTGCCGGGGCCGAGGCCGCAGCCGGCGGCCGCGAGCGCTGCGAAGAGCAGCGCGATCGCGACCGCCGTGCCGGGGCCCCTCATCGGATCAGCCGCCGCCGCAGGCCCCGCTGACGCAGACCGCGACCTGGTTGGACGGGATGTCCTTGCCATCGGTGGCGCGTCAGCACGGTCGGCGCCGAGAGCGTCACCGTGGCCGTGCCGTCGGCGTCGGTCGGGGCGCCGGCGCCGGTCACCGTGACGCCGGCGGCCGGCGTCTTCTTCCCCTTGTCGTCGTAGGAGAAGACGCTGACCGTGAACGGCTTGCCCGCCTCCGCTTCGTGCGGCGCGACCAGCGCCAGCTCGTCGGGGTAGGGGTAGGGCTCGAGCGCCCACAGCACTTCGTCGCCGGCGTGCAGCTTGACCAGTTCGCCGCCCTTGTTCGGGTTCTTGTGGTTGACCTTGAGGTACCAGGAGAGCTTCTTGGTCGTCTGCGACTTGCCGATCCCGCAGAGCCCGAGGCCGAATTCGGAGAGGAAGTGGTCGGTGACCAGCAGCGGGCGCAGCGCCGGCGTGATCTTCGACGCCTGGCCCAGCACGCCCAGCGCGGTCGGCCCTTTGACCTGCACCGACTTGCCGCTGCCGCCGGTGCCGTCGCCGAGGCAGGTCGCCTTGGGGCTGGTCTTGATCGACGTCGTCTTGGCGCCGATGAACTGTTCGGCCAGCGCCTTGCCGCCGCTGCCGACCACGCGCAGGTCGACGCGCGGCGCCCTTGGCCGCGGCCGAGCGCAGCGGTCGAGAGCAACAGCAGAAGAGCCAGCGCGCACGCGGCGGCCAGCCGGAATGGAACGAGTCTTGGCATTTAAGCCACCCTTTCCTCGAGGGTTGTCATGGCTGGCCGGGGACAGGTCTCCTGGCTTCCGGGGTGGGTCGGCCGCACCTTCCCGGGGAATCCGTGTCCTCCCCAGTGGCTGGCGCCAAAGCGCCCGCGACTTCCTTGACCCGGTCACAGTGGCGGGACCGCGCCGGCATCTCACCGGACTTCCCTTGACCACCGACCGATTACGCGGGCGAGTCTATCCGCTGCGCCGCGAGACAGCCGACCGGACCTTCCGGCTGTCCACCCGACCGCTGGATTTTCGTCCAGCGGTCTTTGCCCTCCGCCGGGCCGGGGCTAGGCTCGGCCGCCTCTGGTCGTTCTGAGCAAAGGGGGAGAGATGGGACAGGGGATTCGACGGCCCTCGCCGGCGCTTGGGGTCGCCGTTTTAGCGTTGTTCATCGCGCTCGGCGGCACGGTCTACGCGGCGAAGAAGGCGAGGATCGACGGCAGGGCGGTGAAGGTGAAGTCCCTTCCCGGCAACCGGCTGAAGCTGCGCTCGATCCCGGCCAACCGGCTCAAGCCGGGCGTGCTGGCCGCGGCGGGTGCGAACCAGAAGGCGCTGATCACCGGCGCCGAAATCGACGAGCTCAGCCTCGGCCAGGTGCCCAACGCGGCCCACGCCGAAACCGCCGACACGGCCAAAAGCGCGATCGACGCCCAGACCGCGCTCAACGCCGTCAACGCGATCACCGCCCAGTCGGTCAACGGTCACGAAGCCGGCTGCCTGCCCGGCACCGAGGCGTTCGCCGGCGCCTGCTGGCAGACCTCGCCGAGCGAAACCGCGGTGAGCGCGCCGGCGGCGGCCAACTCCTGCGCCGTACAGGGCGGGACGCTGCCGGAGGCGCTGCAGCTGGCTGCCTTCTCTCAGCAGCCCGGGGTGGTTCTGGGCGCCGGCGAAGAGTGGTCGAGCGACATCACGAACTTCAGTCCAGAAAACGTTTTTGCGGTGGTGACTGTGTCAGCAGGCGGGGATTGTCAACTCCACTGGCGTCGACCAACGCCCACAAATTCCGCTGCGTAATTCCCCTCCTCAGGTGAGCGGAACCACGTAATGCCCACCTCTCCGGCTCAGGTTTCGACCAGGCCGCGCTCGAGCGCGTAGCGGACCAGCTCGGCGCGGCTCGAGAGCCGCAGCTTCTGCTGGATGTGGGCGCGGTGGCTCTCCACCGTGCGGATGCTGATGTAGAGCTGCTCGGCCACCTCGGCGTTGGTGTGACCGAGCGCGATCAGGCGCAGGACGTCGCGCTCGCGCTCGCTCAGCTCGTCGGCCTGGCGGGCCTCGCCGGCGGCGGCCAGCCGCGCGCCTAGCGCCGGCTGCAGGTAGGTGTCGCCGGCGGCGGCGCTGCGCACCGCCTGCACCAGCTCGGCGTCGGCGGCCTCCTTCAGCACGTAGCCGCGCACCCCCGCCTGCAGCGCCCGACGGGCGAAGGCGGGCTCGTTTTGCATCGTCAGCACGACGATCTCGGTCTGCGGCGAGGCCTCGAGGATGTCAGGCACCGCGTCGAGGCTGGAGCGTCCCGGCATGTTGAGGTCGAGGATCAGCACGGTCGGCTTGTGGCCGCGCACGTAGCGCAGCGCCGTGTCGGCGTCGCCGGCCTCGGCGACGACCTCGAAGCCGGGCTCGGCGTCGAGCAGCATGCGCAGTGCGTTGCGAATCACCGTGTGGTCGTCGGCGAGGACGATCGTCGTCGTTGTGGCTTTCCGCGAACGATCGGAGTGCGACTGCTCAGCCGTCACAGCGACGAGATTAGCCGCGCCGGCAGTCCCATAGCTCGAACTCATTGCTCCATCTAATCCCGCCGCCGATTGCCGCAACATCGGGGTTTTCCCGCGAAATTCACCTAATCAACGTGTCTTGAGCATAAGCTTGGCGGCGGTAGCATGGAGTGGCAATCACCGGAGGTGGGCGTAGCGGTGGCACAGGGTTACGACAGCGGGGCGCTCGACGAGCCCCGCCTGAGGGAGCTGATCGACGTCGGTCGCAGCCTCGTGGCCGAGCTCGACCCCGAGGTCGTCTTCCGCCAGGTGCTCGAGGTCGCCTGCGAACTGACCGGCGCCCGCTACGCCGCGCTCGGCGTGCTCGACGAAGACCGCCACGAGCTCGAGCGCTTCATCACCCACGGCATCGACGAGGCCGGGACGGCGGGCGATCGGCAACCTGCCGCGCGGCCGTGGCGTCCTCGGCCTGCTGATCGAGCAGCCGCGGCCGCTGCGCCTCGCCGACGTCGGCGCCCACCCGCGCTCCTACGGCTTCCCGCCCGGCCACCCGCCGATGTCGAGCTTCCTCGGCGTGCCGGTGATGATCCGCGGCCACGCCTGGGGCAACCTCTACCTGACCGAGAAGAGCGGAGGGCGAGTTCGACGACGCCGACGAGCAGTCGGCGGTGATCCTCGCCGAGTGGACGGCGATCGCGGTCGAGAACGCCCGCCTCTACCGCAGCGTCGAGAGCCGCGGCGACGAGATGGAGCGCGCCGTGCACCGGCTCGAAGCGACGACCGAGATCGCCCGCGCGGTCGGCGGCGAGACCGACCTCGACCGCATCCTCGAGATCGTCGTCAAGCGCGGCCGAGCGCTGGTCGAGGCACGATCGCTGCTGATCCTGCTGCGCGACCGCGACGAGCTGGCGACCGCGTCCTTCGCCGGCGAGCGCGAGGGGCAGATGGCAGATGGGCGGATCCCGATCGCCGGCTCGATCCCCGGCCAGGTGCTCGAAGCGCGCGAGCCGCGCCGGGTGGTCGACCTCGACCCGAGCCTGATGGCGCGGCCGGGCCGGCCCGAGGCCGGCGTCACCTCCCTGCTCGTCCCGCTCGTCTTCCGCGGCCAGGCACTGGGCGTCCTCGTCGCCCTCGACCCGCTGGGCAGGGACGCGGGCTTCAGCGGCGAGGACGAGCAGGACCTCGTCTCCTTCGCCGCCAGCGCCGCGATCGCCGTCGCCACGGCGCAGTCAGTCGCCGAAGAACGCACCCGCGAAAGCATCGCCGCCACCGAGCGCGAGCGCGGCCGCTGGGCGCGCGAGCTGCACGACGAATCGCTGCAGAGCCTCGCCGGCCTGCGCGTCCTGCTCTCCGCGGCGAGGCGAAGCGACGCCGAGGGGACCGACAGGCTGCTGGCGCAGGGAATCGAGCAGGTCGACAGCGCGATCGCCGAGATGCGCCGCCTGATCGCCGACCTGCGGCCGACCACCCTCGACGAGCTGGGCCTGGGCGCCGCCCTGGAAGCGCTGGCCGAACGCCTAACCGCCAGCGGCACGATCGAGGTCGACCTCGACCTCGACATCGACCTCCACGCCGACCGCACCAAACGACGGCTGGTCAGCGAGATCGAGGACGCCGCCTACCGCCTGGTCCAGGAGGCGCTCAACAACGCCGCCCGCCACGGCGAAGCCGAGCGAGCAAAAGTCGAGGTGATCGAGAGCGGCGAGAAACTCCGCCTGCGGGTGTCCGACCGGGGCTGCGGCTTCGACCCGAGCCTCAGGTCCGACGGCTTCGGCCTGGTCGGGATGCGCGAACGCGTCTCCCTCGCCGGCGGCACCCTGGACCTGCAGAGCGCTCCCGGCGAGGGCACGACGATCACCGCCGTCCTCCCCGCTCGCCACCGCGAAAACAGAGAAAAAGACGAAAAAGCCGCCTGAGAGCCTGAAGGCAAGCAGATCAAGGACGCAGGGAGCGTGGCGTGCTCTGCACGCGAGCGACCGAGGACGCCGATATGCGCCGCCTTCAGGCTCTCAGGCCCCGAGCATCGCCAGGTAGAAGCTGTATTCGCGACGGTCGGGCCGCAGGTTCGAGGCGAGGGCGAGGTGATGGCGGGCGCGCTCGGTCTCACCGGTCTTGGCCAGTGCACGGCCGAGGCAGAAGTGGGCGTAGTCGTTGACCTGATGGCGCTCGACCACCGCCCTGAACTCGACCGCGGCGGCGGCGAAGCGGCCGGAGCGGAAGTAGGCGCGGCCCAGCGCCTCGCGCACCGAGGCCTTCTCCGGCGCCCGCCGCGCCGCCTCCTCCAGCGGCGCCGCCGCCTGCTCGAAGTCCTCCTCCTCGAGCAACTCGATGCCACGCCGGTAGAGCGTGAAGGTGGAGTCGGCTTGCGGCTCTGCGGCCATCGATCAAGTGTAGGAGGCCGGTCCAGCCGGACCGCCTCAAATCGCGGGTATTCGCCAGGTAGACCTCGCGCGACTTCGCTCAGGCCTGCGCGGCGAGCTCGTCCGCCGCGACCGCCTTGCCGTGGCGAATCAGGTCGGCCGCTCGCTCGGCGATCGCGATCGTCGGCGCGTTGGTGTTGCCGCGCGGCACCGTCGGCATCACCGAGGCGTCGACGACGCGAAGCGCCTCGAGCCCCTCGACCCGCAGCTCGGAGTCGACGACCGAGCCGATCGCGCAGGTGCCGACCGGGTGGTAGACCTCATACGTGGTGGCGGCGATGTGGGCGCGCAGGGCGTCCTCGGAATCGTCGGCCGGCCCGGTGAAGGGCTCGGCGGCATAGGGCTTGAAGGAGGGCTGGGCGCAGATCTCCCCGGCCAGGCGGACCGCGTCGATCATCCGCGTCATGTCGGCCTCGGCCTCGTAGAAGGCGTTGCGGACGATCGGCTTCGCGGTCGGGTCGTTGGAGGCGAGCCGCACCGAGCCGCGGCTCTCGGCGGTCAGCAGGCAGGGCGAGACCCAGACGCCGTGCGCCTGCGGGTCCGCCATCCCCTCGTCGACGATGTGGATCGGGGCGACGTGGAACTGCACGTCGGGCGCCTCGGCGCCGGCGCCGACCCGGGCGAAGCCGCCCGACTCGGCCAGGTTGGAGGCGAAGGGGCCCGTCTGGGAAGCCTCGAACTCGGCCATCGCCGCCGGCTCCAGCGCCGCCAGCAGGCTCTCGGGCTCGGGCGTGGTGAAGACGGTGTAGGTGGAGGGGTGATCGCCGAGGTTCTCCCCCACCGCCGGCTGGTCGAGCAGCAGCTCGACTTCGCGCATCGCCAGGTGCTCGGCCGGGCCGACGCCGGAGAGCATCAGCAGCTGCGGCGAGTTGTAGGCGCCGCCGCAGAGGATCACCTCGCGCTCGGCGCGCAGCTCCTGCGCCTGGCCGAGCTGGGTCGCCTCGACCCCTACCGCGCGCACGCCCTCGAACAACACCCGGTTGACGTGCATGTAGGGCATCACGGTCAGGTTGGGACGCTCGCCGGCCGGATGCAGGTAGGAGACGGCGGCGCTCGCCCGCATCCCGCCCCGCTGGGTCACCTGGTACATGCCGACGCCGTCCTGCTCGGCGCCGTTGAAGTCCTCGTTGCGAGCCAGTCCGGCCTCGACGCCGGCCTCGACGAAGGCGGGCGGGATCCTGTTGCCCGAGCGCTGGTCGGAGACCCCGAGCGGGCCGCCGACCCCGTGCCACCGCGAGGCGCCGCGCTCGTTGTCCTCGGCCTTGAGGAAGTAAGGGAAGAGGTCGTCCCAGGCCCAGCCGGCGATGCCCCACTCGTCGTAGTCGCGGTGGTTGCCGCGGATGTAGACCATCGCGTTGATCGAAGAGGAGCCGCCGAGGACCTTGCCGCGCGGCAGCGAGATGCGGCGGCCGTTGCAGTTGGGCTCGGGCGCCGAGGCGTAGTCCCAGTCGACCTCGGTGCGGGCCAACGAGAGGTAGCCGAGCGGCACGTGGACGTTCTGATTGACGTCGGGCGGGCCGGCCTCGAGCAGGAGGACGCTGGTCTCCGGGTCCTCCGAGAGCCGCGCCGCGAGGACGCAGCCGGCCGAGCCGGCGCCGACGATCACGTAGTCGTACATACCGCTCCTTTCCCATTGCGGTGCAACGCTTTGGCCCCTTAGCAGGGGAAAACGCGTTTCGCCGGACACCCGATCCGGATGGGTCGAGTCTACGCGGATATCTCGTGCATACCAGGGGGATTTACCCGGACTGCTACGGTTTGTGGGTCGGGTTCGGCGCTTCCGCCACCCGAGAGGTTCCGTTCCCTCGTGCTCTGCTTTGCATTTAGGGGTCGCTGGATCTCCCCTGAATCGCATAAAAAGGAGTCACAACATCGTGTCATTTGCCGACCTCGGCATTTCAAAAGCCGTCGTGCGCGCCCTCGCTGAGCGCGACATCACCGAGCCCTTTCCCGTTCAACAGCTGGTCATCCGCGACGCGCTCGCCGGCCACGACCTGCTCGTCCAGTCCCCGACCGGGTCCGGTAAGACCCTCGCCTTCGGCATCCCGCTGGCCGACCTGATCGAGCCCCGCAGCAAGGGCCTCTCCGCCTTGGTGCTGGCGCCGACCCGCGAGCTTGCGAGCCAGATCGTCGACGAGCTTGACGCCATCGTCCGCTCCCGCAACCTCCATGTCGCCGCCGTCTACGGCGGCGTCGGCTTTGGTCCGCAGGTCAAGGCCGCGCAACGTGCCGACATCGTCGTCGCCACCCCGGGCCGGCTCGAGGACCTGATCGCGCGCGGTGCGATCGACCTGAGGAAGGTCCGCGTGCTCGTCCTCGACGAGGCCGACCGCATGCTCGACATGGGCTTCAAGCCGGCCGTCAGCCGAATCGTCGGCCAGACGCCACGGGAGCGCCAGACGCTCTTCTTCTCGGCCACGCTCGAGGGCGCGACCGGCGAGATCGCCGCCGCCTACACGCGCGATCCGCGCCGCCACACCCACGCCGCACCGGAGCGCAGCGAGGCCGAGATCGAACACCGCTTCGTCCACGTCGACTCGCAGGCCGCCAAGCTCGACCACCTGGCCGGTCACCTGACCGGCCCCGACGGCGGCCGCACGCTGGTCTTCGTCCGCACCAAGCGCGGCGCCGACCGGCTGGTCAAGCGACTGCGCAGCCGCGAACTGGAGGCAGTCGCGATGCACGGCGACAAGAGCCAGGGCCAGCGCGAACGCGCCCTCGCCCGCTTCGAGCGCGGCGAGGTCGAAGTGCTGGTCGCCACCGACGTGGCCGCCCGCGGCATCGACGTCGCCGACATCGCCCACGTCGTCAACTTCGACGTCCCCGGCGACCGCGATTCCTACGTGCACCGGGTCGGCCGCACCGGCCGCGCCGGGCGCACCGGTGCCGGCACCAGCTTCGTGCTCACCGATCAGGCCGCCGAGATGCGCCTGATCGCCAGGGACCTCGGCCTGATCCGGGAGTTCGAGCAGACCCTCGGCCACGTCGCACCCGAAAAGCAGAGGCAGAAGACGGGCCAGCGGCCAACCGGGTCGCAGGGCCAGCGGCGCCGCCGGCGCAGGCGCAAGGTGGCGGCATGAGCCCGACCAGGAGCCTCTCGAAGAAATGGACCTGCGACCGCTGCGGGGTGACCGCCAGTCGCATGGACGGCGAGGCCACGCGGCCACCCGATTCCTGGGCGCGAACGGACGATGGCCAGTTCTGCCTCGTCTGCAGGCGCGAGCAGGCCGCCGAGGCGGCGCTCGACTCCGCCGGCGACAGTCCGGTCGCCGAGCGGGCGAAGCTGCGCCGCGCCGCGCTGATCGAGTTCGAGGTCAGCCGCACGCCCGATCACGCCGATGGCGTGATCGCGCGGGCCTGCCGCACGTCGGTCTCGGCGGTGACCCGGGCGCGCCGCAACCTCGACCTTCCCGACCCGCCGCCGCCGAGCGCGGCATCGCGAGCTAAACGTCAGAGGGCCGCGAGCCGATAACGGGAGCGTGGTGACGCTCCAGTGCAGATAGGAATCGGCCTCGCCGTTGCGGCGGCGCTGTTGACCAACCTCGCCTCGCTGTTCAAGCACCGGGGCTGCCACCGCGCCGCGCCGGTGTCGCTGCGCCACCCGCTGCGCAGCGCCCGCGGACTGGCGGGCTCGCCCTGGTTCGCCGCCGGCTGGGGACTCGCAGCGATCGCCTGGGGAGTTCACGTCGCCGCCCTCTCGATGGCGCCGATCTCGATCGTCCAGGCCGTGCTCGCCGGCGGCGCCGTCACCCTCGCGGTGATGGCGCAGCGCCTCTTCGGCGACCCGGTCGAGCGGCGCCAGTGGCTCGCCCTGCTGCTCGGCGGCACCGGCCTGGCGCTGCTCGTGCTCACCCTCCCCCACTTCAAGGGCAGCGACTCCGGCTTCGCCGTCGGCGGCATGCTCGGCTTCGAGGGCGGCCTCGCCCTGATCGCCTGCGGCCTCGCCCTCGGCCACCGCTCCGAGCGGCTGGCGGGCCACCACCGGGTCCTGCTCGCCGCGATCGCCGGAACGCTGTTCGGCATCGCCGGCGTCGCGATCAAGGGCCTGACCGGAATCGGCGACGTCTCCGTCGCCGTTCTCGCGCCCTGGGTCCTGCTCACGATCCTCGCCGGCGTCGGCGCCCAGTACGCAACGGCGGCGGCGCTGCAGCGTGGTGGCGCGATCGAGACGATCGGCCTGATCGGCCTCGTCGCCAACGCAGCGCAGATCGCGGGCGGCATCCTCGTCTTCGGCGACCCGCTCGCAAATAGCCCCCTCGGCCTGATCCTGCAGGGCACCGCCTTCGCGATGGTCTGCGGCTCGGCCCTGCTGATCCCCTCGCGCCGACCGGCGCCCCCCGCCCTCGCCGCGGCTACCTAGCCACCAAGCGGAGCGGCGGACCGAGTGGCCCGCCGCCCCGCGCCCCGCGTCCTCAACCGCCGCCCGTCAGCAGCCGCTCACCCTCAGCGGCAAGTGGTTGTTCTTGATCTTCTTGCCGTTCTGCCCCTTCATGCTCATCACCGAGGAGAGCGGGCCCTTGCAGAGGTTCCTGGAGTTGACCAGGAGGCCCTTCTTACTGCCGCCTTCCATGCGGAGGATGAACTTGCTCACCGGGACGTCCGGCAGTTCGTTGAACACGGTCTTGATCCCCCCGTTCTGGGAACTGATCACGCCGCGCACCCGCACGTTCACCTGGCCGCGCAGGTCGGCGAGCAGGTCGGGCAATTCGTGGTTGGAGGAGACCAGGTAGACAGGCCCCCTCAACGCGTTGCCCAGCAGCGGGCTCTTTGCCTGGGCGTGCCCGTAGATCGACGCCTTCGGGCAGGTCTCCGAGGCCAGTTGCGGCCTCGTGCAGACGGTCCGGATGTTGCCCTGGTCGAGGAACAGCGCGTGCGGCAGAGCCAGCGCGCTGCGCAGGACGTTGGCATCGCCTTCGCGGGCTTCGAGGATCGCCCGCAGCTTCGGGTGCTTGCCGCGCGTGGTGGTGCTCCTGCCGCCGAACAGGCGCGTGTGCAGCTTCGGCTTGAAGCCGAGCTTGTTGCACGCGGTTGCCTGGAACGGCGAGTTCACCGGGTAGGAGCTCCACGCGGCCGGGTTGGTCGGGTCGGCGCCGCCGCCGTTGAGGAAACCGGTGGTTGCCTGGGCGGCGCAGTTGGTCGGGTTGTGCATGAACTTGTTGCGGTCGACGTTGACGTCGATCGATCGGATGTCCAGCTTGACCCCCCCGTACACGTCGGGGATCGGATCGGAGACCGCGTGGACCTGGGCGGTTTCCGGATCGACGAACAGAGCGACCCGGACCACCACGGTGCCGAGGTCGAACGGTCCCGCCGTCGCCGGCGTCACCGTCACCAGGGACAGCGGCGCGCCCTGGAACGGACCGGCGAGGTAGGCCTTGCCGCCGAGCGTCAGCGGGCTGGACCCGGTGCCGCTCGTCGTCGAGGTGGTCCCGATCTGGCTCGCGCCGGGACAGCTCGGGCCGGCAAGCTCGGCCGCCCCACTACTTGCCGCCGCCGCCACGATCGCCAACTCCGGGCAGTAGGGGATGCCGGTGAGATTGCCGGCGTGTCCTTTCGGCAGGGTCACGTCGACCTTCTTCAGCTCCTGCTGGCCATCGGTGCGACCGATGTGGACCCGGAAGGGACTGTAGGCATTGGCTTTGGTGCTGTCCGTTTTGGCCGTGTAGCTGGGGACGAACGGGCGTCCCGCCATGGTCGTCGGACAGGTTCCACCACCCGGCGCGGTCGAGAGAGTGAAGCCGCCTTCCGGGTGTTTCGTCGATTTCGGCGTCGACCACGGTTCCATCGTGCTGGTCGTCGTCGCCGGCGAACAGGTCGGCGGACTGCTCAGCACGCCTTTGGCGTCGTCGAGGTGGACTTTCACCGAGGTGAACGGCACCTGTGGGGTTTCGGCAAACGTCGTCGTCAGCTGACCGGTTGTCGGGTTGGCTTTGGTGTTGCCGATCAGGCGCGCTGAGATCCCGTACTGCGCCGACTCCGCGGTGACGAAGAGGCGGAACTCATCGCCCGACTCCGGGTCGCGGCTGAGCTGCTGGCCGAGGTAGGCGGTGCCTTTGAGGCTGCCCGCGGGCAGCGGCGGAGTCTCGACTTCGACCGTGCCGATCTTCGAGCCGAGCGGACAATTCACGGCATTCCTCGTGCCCTTGCCGAACTGTGCGTCGGTGCACGACTGCAGCCCGTTGGCGGCGGACGGGTTCAAGCCCATCCCTTGCGGCAGGGTGATGTCGGCGTTGCGCAGATGAGACTCGCTTTGGGTTTCCCCGCCGGCGATGAACGGCAGCGTTGTCTCGATGGTCGGAGTCGCCGGCGAGTCGACCTGCGCCGTCCCCGCTGCGACGCTGAGGCCCGGATCGAAGGGAACGGTCGCGCAGCCGGTCTGGGTCAGGCCTTCCGGCAGGGAAAGGTCCGATTCGAACGGGGTCGTGGTCGCCGGGAAACCTGCTTCCGGCAGCGCCACCGACTCCGCCCGCAGGAACGTCGTGTAGATGCCCTCGTACGGGGGCAGCTGGGCGCTGAAGCAGGTGGTGGGATTGGTGATGTAGGTGCCGTTGCTTCCTTCGGTGGTTTTGTTGCCGAAGTTCACCAGACGGCTCTTCCAACTCCGCGTGCCCGGGTTGGGCGTCGGCAGGTGAATCGTGAAGCTCTCGTGATAGTCGCCCTCCCAGGCGACTTCCGTGTTCAGGTAGACCGTTTTTTTGGTGGTGGGGGTACTGCCGATTTTGAAGCCGAATTTGGCCGGTTCGCCGAATTCCGGAACCATGTTGTAGAGGGGGACCCTGGTGACGCCGGGGATGGGCGGCACCGCTTCTCCGGTTGCTTCCACCTTGAGGGTCAGGCGCTCTTCGCCGACCTGACTCGATGCCGAGCAGCCGGGAAGTTCGGTCGGGCCGACGGGGGTGTCGAATTCAGCCTGCGTGCAGCGGGTGGCGGTCGCCTGCGGATTGACGGTCAGACCAGGCGGAAGGTCGACGCGGATCGTTTTCACAGGGCCAATCGGACGAAAGAGGCCGGGTGCGAATTCTTCCTGCTTGACGATGTACTGCGTAAAGCCGATCGGCGGGTGGCCGGCGGCCGTCCTGAAGAACTGCGAAATCGGCGATTCGGGCGTGCACTGTTCGGTGATTTCGTCTTTTGTGCAGGTACCCGCCTGCCAGCCATCGTTGGCTTTGTTCGGTTTTTCCAGCTGCGGTTCGATGATGTCTCCGGTGTCGGCCCGCGCGACCGGCACCATCGCTACAAGCCACAGGGCCATCACCACAAATGCAATCGAGCGCCTGGTCATACATGTCTCCTCATTCGCATTGGACGTAACCCGGTCCCCTGCGCATGGCGCTCTTTCCCTCCGCGCCCCTACGGTACTCCCCCATACCCGCTGCAAACAAGGGGGAAAACCCGCAAGGCGAAATCGGACGTTGTCGGTAACACCGATCGGTGTCACGGTTGGCCTTGGGCCGCCGCCCGGCCAGTTGCGACGAGGGCTACTCGCTGCGCTTGGCGGTCTTGCCAGGCAGCAGCGTGAAGGCGGCGATCATCTCCGAGGCGATCACGAGGTCCTCGCCGTGCGAGTTGAGGCTGACCTTGCCGTGCGGGCCGGGGGGAATCGCCGCATCGCCCTCGACCAGGAGCGCGTCGACGCGGTGCCCGGTCGTCGCCTCGACCCTGATCGGGATGTCGCCCTCGCGCTCGGCCCGGACCTGCGTGAGCACGTCATGAAACCACTCGGGCCCCTCGGCGGGCGGGCGCTCGTTGCGCTTGCCGATCTCGAAGGCCGTCGCCATCGAGCGGAAATCTACGCGAGAACGCCTTCTTCCTCCGCCAAGGCGCGCCGCAGCGCGTCGTCAAACGATTCGGGGGCGATCCCAAACGGCTCGGCACCGGTGGGATCGGTGACCACGGTGGCCGTGCTCAGTCCCTCGACCAGCGGCCGCGCGACCCTGGTGTCGACCGGCGTGACCAGGCCCAGCCAGAGCGAAGAGAGCCAGGGAGTGATCAATGGGACCGGGACCTTGCGACGCGGCTCCTTGCCCATCACGATCGCCATCCGGTCGAGCATCGCCGAGTAGGAGAGGACGTCGGGGCCGCCGATCTGGACCTCGCGGCCCTCGGCCTCGGGGACCTCGGGGGCGCGCCGCAGGTACTCGACCGCATCGTCGATACCGATCGGCTGCGTGGCCGTGCGCAGCCAGCTGGGCGCAATCATCAGCGGCAGGCGCCCGACCAGATAGCGCAGCGTGCGGTAGGACTCGCTGCCCGCGCCGACCACCATCGCGGCGCGGAAGTAAGTCAACGGCGGTCCCTCGGCAGCGAGGACCTGAGCGGTCCGGTGGCGGCTGCGCAGGTGCTCTGATTGGCTCTCGTCCCCCAGCCCGCCGAGGTAGACGACCCGCTTGACGCCTTCGCCGGCGACCATCCGGGCGAAGTTCGAGGCGCCGGCCCGCTCGCGCTCGGCGAATCCGCCGCCGTCGCCCATTGCGTGGACCAGGTAGTAGGCGACGTCGACGTCGCGCGCCGCGCCGGCAAGGCTCCGCGCGTCGCCGACGTCGCCCTGGTGGAGCTCCAGGCCCGCCGCCTCGAGCCGGCCTGCCTTGGCGCGGTCCCGAACCAGGCAGCGAACCGGGGCGCCGGAGCCGGCCAGCGCTTCGGCCAGCCGCCCGCCGACGAACCCCGTGGCTCCGGCGATGAGGGTGCGTGGCGCGATAACTCAAGCTACCCGACGGTCCCTGCTGCGAAGCTGGGCTCGTGCGCGTATACGTCTTCGAGAAGAGGCAGCGAGTCGAGCTCCCGGTCGAGGAGGCCTTCGCCTTCTACGGCGACGCCGCCAATCTGGAGCCGCTGACGCCGCCCTGGCTCCACTTCAAAGTGATCACGCCGCGGCCGCTGACCCTGCAAAAGGGCACGCTGCTCGAGTACAGGCTGAAGCTGCACCGGGTGCCCCTGCACTGGAAGACCCTGATCGAGACCTGGGAACCGCCGCTGCGCTTCGTCGATATCCAGGAGAAGGGCCCCTACTCGCTCTGGGAGCACACCCATCTGTTCGAAGCCGACGGCCCAGGCGCAACCGTGATCCACGATCGCGTCCGCTACGCGATCCCCTTCGGGCCTCTCGGCTCCCTCGCCCACCGCCTCTTCGTCCGCCGCGACCTCGAGCGGATCTTCGAGTTCCGCAGCGCCGCCGTCGCCGAGCTTCTACTCTCTGCACCCGCATGAACGACGACTGGCGCCTGCAGGTGGACCCGCACGACCCAAGCCACGCCCAAGCGGTGACCGAGCGGCTGCAGGCGCGCGAGCTCGAGCACGACCTCAGCAATGCCTTCCACGACCGGGTCATCGTCAGCCGCGATGACAAGCTGGTCTTCCTCTACGCCGGCTCCAGGGAGCAGGCCGAGAGCGCCCGCGAGCTGCTGCTCTCGCTCGCCCAGCAGCACGGCTGGGAGCTCGATCTGGAGCTCAAGCACTGGCACCCGACCGCGGAGGACTGGGAGGACCCAGACGTGCCACTGCCCACGGACGATGCCGCCAAGCTCGCCGAGCACGAAGCCATGCTCGCCGCCGAGCGCAAGCAGGTCGAGGAGACCGGCCACCTCGAATTCGAGGTCCGCATCGACCTCCCCTCCCGCCACGAGGCGATCCAGCTCTCCGAGCGGCTGCGCAGCGAGGGCCTGCTACCCGTTCACCGCTGGAGGTACGTCCTCGTCGGCGCCACCGACGAGGACGACGCCAAGGCGCTGGCCAAGCGCATCGAAGCCGAGGCGCCGGCCGACAGCAAGGTCAGCGCCGAGGGCACCTGGCAGGCCGCATACGACGAGCGCCCGCCCAACCCGTTCGCCTTTCTCGGCGGACTCGGCGGCTGATCAAGACCCCGAAGGGGCCCGCTGGTCCCCGTCCAACGTGGCGCTGAATTCACGGCTGCCGCTGCAGGAGGAGAACGTCGTCGTCGCGGTGCCGCGAAAGCGGCCGTGCCGCAGGCGGCCTTCGAGCGTCACCTGGGCGGGGGTCGGACCGCGGCTGAGCGACCGGCCGGTCACGCTGCCGTCCGGCGCGATCCGGGCGAAGCGCAGCCTGGCAATGGCGGTGGTGAGTGACGGCGGGCCGCCCTGACAGGAAACCGGGATGGCGACCTCGAGCCGGCGCAGCGCCCGTCCGGCCCCTGTGACTTCAAAGCTCGCCTGGTTTTGCTCGGCCAACGCTGCCGGGAGCGAGGAGTAGGCGCCGTCGTCGCGACCGCCGGTCGCCCGCGAGCGGTTGGGGCGCAGGATCCGAACTTCTTCGGGGCCCAGCCCCTGACTCAGGCCGTTGCTGAGGTAGAAGTTGACCCGGAGCTTGTGGGTTCCAGCCGGGAGCTTGAGGAAAAAGGAGTTTTCGCCACCCGGGTCGTAGGGCGCGCGGGCGAGGTCGGTCCAGCCTCCGCTGCCGAACTTACGGCCGATTCCCTGGATCGAGATTTCGGTGCCGCTGAGGTCGACGTCGGCGTGGAAGGTGAAGCGGGTCAGGTAGCCGGCGTAGATGCGGGCGGGCCGGCCCAGCTCGGCCCCTTCGACATTCGGCGTGAGCAAGACCCAGGAAAGCGGAGCCACGTCCCAGCCTCCGGTGCAACCGGAGCACCTCCGGGATACCTGCCAGGCGATCGGACCGAGGAAAAGCGCCGCGGGAGAGGGCGAATTCGGCAGCAGCAGCTGCGAGCGGCAGGTGCCGGGCGAGGTGCCGGGGAGCACAGCCGCTTCGCCGAGCCAGTAGCGCTCGCTCCCGGTCAGCCGGCCGTCGGCACCGCGCGCATCCCCGTTCGAGAAGCGGACGCCGTAGCTGCGGGCGTCGCCGCCGGGATAGCTCGGGCACGTGTAGGTGACTTCGACACCGCCATGAACCACGGGCTCCTGCTGGAACAGGGCGGGAGACAGGTAGGCGATCGGCGGTTCGATCGAGCTTTCGGCCGTGGCAAACGGCGGCAACACCGCCGCGAGCACGGTCGCCGCAACGGCTACGACAGCCCCTGGCCAGACCTTCGCTCCCCGCCCCATCTCTCTTGACTTTACTTTGAGGGCTCTGGCGGACAGGCACGCCCCGGCTTGTCTCTTCCTGCCGCAGGACGGAAGATGCCGCATGATCGCCCCTTGTCGGGGCCCGACCGAACCGGGACAACGATGCAGAGCAGCGGGTCCGTAGATTCAAAAAGGCAACTTCGCCGCTCCGGCCGGCTACACCGCTGGGTGCCGGGAGTCAAGCTCATCCAGCAGTACCCCGGCCAATCCGCTCGACCTGACCTGGTGGCGGGAGTCGTGCTGGCCGCAATCCTGGTCCCACAGGGCATGGCTTACGCGGAGCTTGCCGGGCTGCCGGCGGTTACGGGCCTCTACACGACGATCGCCTGCCTCGTCGGCTACGCCCTCTTCGGGCCTTCACGCGTCCTGGTGCTCGGCCCCGACTCCTCGATCTCCCCCCTGATCCTCGCCTCGATCACGCCCCTGCTGGTCGTAGGAGATCCGGGGTCGGCGATCGTCCTGGCGGGCATGCTCGCGATCTTCGTCGGCCTGATCGAGATCGGCCTCGGCCTCGGCAAGCTCGGGTTCGTCGCCGACCTGCTCTCCAAGGAGGTTCAGGTCGGCTACATGAACGGCCTCGGGATCACGATCATCGTCGGGCAGCTGCCGAAGCTGTTCGGGTTTTCGACCGACGCCGACTCGTTCCTCAGCGAGGTCAAGGCGTTCGTGGAAGGCCTCGGCCAGACGCACACCGCCACGCTCGTGCTCGGGCTGGCGGTCCTCGGCATCTTGCTCGTGCTCCCGCTCGTCACCAAACGCCTGCCGGCGATCCTGGTGGGAGTCGTGGCGGCCACCGTCGTCTCCGCCGCCTTCGGCCTGGCGGACCACGGAGTCGCCACGGTCGGGTCCCTGCCCCAGGGAGTGCCCACCCCCGGGCTTCCCTGGACGAATGCGGGCGACGTCCCGGCGCTGCTGCTGGCGGCGCTCGGCATCACCCTGGTCTCGCTGACCGACACGATCGCGACCGCGACCAGCTTCGCGGCCCGACGCGGCGATGAGGTCAAGCCCGACCAGGAGATGATCGGCGTCGGCGCCGCGAACGTGGCGGCCGGCTTCTTTCAGGGGTTCGCGGTCTCGACGAGCGGCTCGAGGACCGCCGTCGCCGAGCAGTCGGGGGCGAAGACCCAGCTGGCCGGGCTGGTCGGGGCGGGGCTCGTCGCGGCTCTCCTTCTCTTCCTCAACTCACTGCTCGCCGACCTGCCGCAGGCTGCGCTCGCGGCGGTGGTGATCGCCGCCGCGATATCGCTGATGAACGTGCCCCTGCTGCGCCGCTACTACGAGGTGCGCAAAAGCGCGCTCGGCGTCTCCCTTGTGGCCACAGCCGGGGTCGTGCTCCTCGGTGTTCTGCAGGGAATCGTGATCGCGGTCCTGCTGGCGATCGTCCTCTTCTTCCGCCGTAACTGGTGGCCGCACGGCGCGGTTCTGGGACGTCCCGAGGGGTCGGAGGAGTGGCACGACGTCACCGCCTACCCCGGCGCCGGGGAGCTCCCGGGCGTCATCGTCTACCGCTGGGAGGCACCGCTGTTCTTCGCCAACTCGGGAAGGTTCCGTGACGAGATCAGGCGCCTTGCACGCGAGCGCGAGCCCGATTGGATCGTCCTGCAGTGTGAGGCGATCACCGACGTCGACGTGACCGCGGCGGAGGTGCTCGAGCAACTCGACCGCGAGCTCAACGCATCCGGGATACACCTTGCCTTCGTCGAGCTGCGCGATCGCCTCAAAGAGCTGACCCTGCGCTACGGGCTGATGGACACGCTCGACAAAGATCACTTCTACACCTCGATGGAGGCGGCGATCGCTGCGATTCGATTGCAGGGCGGCGCCGGAGGGGGCTGATCGCCGGTTAAATCGTGGCCATGGCGGCGTCCGTTTCGCTGATCGTCGCCATCTCCTCGTCGCTCAGCTCGAAGTCGAAGATCTCGATGTTCTCGCGGATCCGCTCCGCCGTCACCGACATGGGAACGGCGATGCTGCCGAGCTGCACGTGCCAGCGCAGGATGGCCTGGGCGGGCGACTTACCGTGACGCACGGCAATTTTGCCGATCGTCTCGTCGGCAAGCAGATCGCTCTGGGCGAGCGGGCTCCAGACCTCGGTGGCGATGCGGTTTTCAGCGTGCAACCTGCGCAGCTCGACCTGCTGCAGGCACGAATGCAGCTCGACCTGATGGACCGTCGGCCGCGTGTCGGTTTCCACCTCCAGCCTTTCCAGGTCCTCGATCCAGCAGCTCGAGACGCCGATCGTGCGTGCGTGCCCTTCCTCGAGGATTCGTTCGGAGGCCCGCCAGGTATCGAGGGAGCGGTTTTCGCTCAACACCGGCCAATGGATCAGGTAAAGGTCGGCGTACTCGGAGCCCAGACGGCCGAGTGTCGCCTCGAAGGCTTTGAGCGTGGAGTCGTACCCCTGCTCGGCGTTCCACAGCTTGGTGGTGACGAACACCTCCTCGCGGGGCAGACCGGAGGCAGCCAGAGCCGCGCCGACGGCAGCCTCGCTGCGGTAGGACGCGGCGGTGTCGATGTGGCGGTAGCCGACGTCGAGGGCGTACTCGACGACGCTCTGGGCTTCCTCCGGGGGCACCTGAAAGACGCCAAGGCCCAGTTGTGGAATCTCGACGCCGTCGTGCAGCGCGATGCTGGGAATGGTCAACTCAGGCATTTCGTCTCCCCTGCTGTCGCGGACCGTCCCGATTTGGCGCCGGGGGTCGTGTTCGCCGGGTGCTTTTCACCAGCCGGAGAGACTCTTTTGGCGCCGGCGAGAACCACCAGGCTGAGCATCTTCATGTACGCCATTTCCCAATCTCCTTATTCGAAGTGTTGTCGGGGGCCGTCGCCTGCATCCCTTCAGACTCCGGCCCCCGCTCTCCCTTGCTCGACCCCCCTGCCCCCCGCACCAGCGAGCATCCAGCTCCACACAGAGCTGTACAAGCACTCAGGAAAAGTGGTTCCTATCTATGCGCCCAGCGCACGCTGGACTCGCGGCGCGCCGACGGCACCGCTGCCCTCACCGACCTCGGCGACGATCAGGTCGACCGCCGCCGCCCCTCCGAGCGCCGGGGCAAGCGCGAGGTAGGAAAGCGCCGGCGCCGCGACCGGCAGCTGTGCGCCGCGCCCAGTGGCGACGAAGTGGTGGATCACGCCCCACATCGCCCCGATCGACGCTTCTGCCGCGAACTCGCTCGGCCGTCGGGTCGGCGGCGCTCCCCGCCGAAGCCTCGTCGCCAGCTTGGCGATCATCTCGCTGCGCCATTGGATCGCCTCGTGGCCCGGCGAGAAGACCTCGAGGAAGGCGAGGCCGGCGAAGGTGGGGTCGCGCGCGAGGTGCCGGCAGAGGCCGGCGATCATGCGATGGACGCCGCTCGCCCAGTCGTCGGCGGTGAGGTAGACGGGCGCCGCTGCGGCGAGGGTATGCTCGCTGAGCGTCTCGAGCGTCGCCAGAAAGCAGTCCGCCACGCCCTCGAAGTGGGTGTCGAAGCTACGCCTGGAAACACCGGCGGCGGCGCGTATCCGTGGCACCGTCAGCGTTGCGTACCCCTGCCTGCTCGCCAACCTCGCCGTAGCCGTAAGGATCAGCGCGCGCTCGTCCTCCAGCGGCATGGCGGGAGCGGTCGCGGGTAACGGCGCCGCCCCCGCGGTCCCGAGACCCCGCAGGCGGACCGCACCGCCGTCACAGAAAGAGAGTGCCCACTGCAGCAGTTCGTCCCCGTCGAGCGCCAGTTGCCGCGGGTGGCCGGAGAGCAGCCGCGCCCGGGCCAACCGGATGCCACCGGCGACGATGCCTTTCACCACCAGCGGCGGCAGCCGGGGGGGCCCGTCGGCAAGGGCGAGGTTCTTCGCCACCAGCGCCTCGAAGAGCAGGTTCGTACGCTGCATCCGCTCGACCGCGGCGGCGCCGGCGGTGAAGACCTCGACCAGGGCCAGCCGCGCTGTCTCCGGGCTGCTGGTGATCTGATCGGCGAAGGCGAGAAACCCGAGTCGAAGCCGCTCGCCCCACTCCTCCTCGCCCTCCGTGGCAGCGATGATCCCGCGAACCGAGTGACAGACGATGGTGTCGTAGGTGGCGAGGAAGCACTCTTCCTTGCCGGCGAAAAGTTTGTAGAAATCTCGCTTCGAGACCCGGGCGCGGTTGGTCAACTTCACCACGGAGACGGCGTTGTACCCGTGCTCGGCAACGAGCTCGACCATCGCCTCATGCAGCCGCCCGCGCTGGTGCGCGGCGACCTCCTTCGCCGAAAGTCCCGGTCCCGGCTTCAGCGGCGGATAGCGAGCACCCCGCGTTCGCGCGCCTCGCGATGAGTTCCTTGGTGACACTTCGTCAATACCAAAACAGGGAGTGCGCCAAAGCTGCTACGCCAGATAGGCAAAATCTGCCCACCGGTATCTGCCTAAATGACCACCCCGCCCTCGATTGAGGCTCGCGGCTCGATTTCCGGCAGCCGCATCATCCGGAAGGAATTGAAGAGCCCGATCAGGCCGGCGATGATGGGAACCAGCAGTGCCACCTGCAGGGAGCGGTTCGTCGCATCCGTGTTGATGCTGAGGACTTCATCCTGAACCGCCCTTGGCTCTTCGGCGAGGAGCTGTTCGAGCTTCGCATTGCTCGTCACTTCCGCGTCTTCGTCGAGCTTTTCCGCGATCTGCTCCTGCTGATTCGCGGGGATCACGGTGCTTCCCTCGGTCATGTTGGTGAAGCTGAGCGAGAGGACCGCCAACAGCACTCCCCCGGCCATCGCCAGTCCGAACGAGAGCCCAAAGGAACCCGCCGCCGAGTTCACCCCGGCCGCCTCGCTGATCCGCTCCTCGTCGATCGGAGCGAGCGTGTAGTTGTTGAGCTGGGAGACCAGCAGGCCGAGCCCGGCTCCGGCGATCGCCAGCGGGATGGCGAGATACCAGCCGGAGTCCGCCTCGGGCACGATCGGGACGATCAGTGCCATGCCGACGGTGCTGAGCGCGAAGCCCGGGCGGATGATCGAGGACGGGCGGCGGCCCCTCTTGTTCCGCCCGGCAAGGATCGCTGCCGCGAACATGGTCAGCGAGAGCGGAGCGAGGGTCAGGCCGGTCTGCAGGGCGTTGTATTCGAGCGAGATCTGGAGAAAGATCGGCAGCGCGATCATCGCGCCGCCCAGGGTGATGTTCTGGAGCGCCTGCTGGGAGATCCCGATCCTGAAGTTGGGGTGCCGGAAGAGGTCCGGGTCAAGCAGGGTCGGCTTCCCTTCGCGGTGGCGGCGAACCAGCCAACGGGCCAACGCCCATAGCGCGAGCGCGCCGATCGCGATCGTCAGCCCGACGAACTCGCCTCCCTCCTGCCAGATCAGAATCCCCAGAACGACGCCGCCCATGCCGATGACCGAGAGGATCGAGCCCCTTACGTCGATTTGGCGGGGACCGGCGTAGGGCACGTCGCGAACGAGCTTGATGTTGAGCAGGACTACCGCGATCACGACCAGCTCGAGGAGAAAGCCGACCCGCCACGAGAGGAAGGTCGTCACGAAGCCACCGAGGAGCGGCCCGACCGCAGCCGCGACCGCAGCCGCGGCGCCGACCAGGGCATACGCCTTCTTCTGCGCCTTGCCCTCGAAGTTCCCGCGAATCAGCGACTGCATCGCGGGCAGCAACAAGGAAGCGCCCAGGCCGCCGACGATTGCCCAAAAGACGACGATCGTGCCCAGGCCCTGGGCCAACGTCATCGCCAGGGCGCCGGTCGCATAGCCCAGCAGGCCCAGCACAAATGCGCGCTTTCGCCCGATCAGGTCGCCGACCTTGCTGCTGATCAAGATGAACGCCGCAGAGACCAGGGCCTCCAGCGCAATCGCCGACTGGACACCGCTGACCGTCGTATGGAGATCCCCGACCACAGCGGAGATCGAGACGTTCATCAGCGAGGTGTCGACGACGAGCACGAACATCGCCATCGCGAGAACGAATGCCAACCGCGTGCTGCCCGCTCCCTCCGAACCGGCAGGAGCGGGCTCTGGTGTCACATGCACTCAGGCAAGCAACTTCGACTTCGCCCGGTCGAACTCCTCGGCCGAAAGCGCTCCTTTGTCTTTCAGCTCGGCGAGCTTGTGGAGTTCATCGGCGGGAGAGCCGGTCTGCGCCTGCTCGCGAACGTAGCTATCGAACTCCTTCTTGGCATCGACCTGAGCCTTGATCGTGCGGTCGCGCATCCCGTTGCCACGAACGATCAGATAGAGCAGCACCCCGAGGAACGGCAGGAAGACCAAGAAGAACACCCAAACGGCCTTAGCCACTCCCGACAGCTCGTGGTCACGGAATAGGTCACCGATGATCGAGATGAGAATCCAGATCCAGGCGAAGAGCAAAAAGAACTCGAAGATGAAAAGCAGTCCTTCGCCGAAGCTGATGTCCGCGAGCGCCACGGTCATCCCTCCTGCTCAGACCAGTTGACCGTCAGCTGATAGATGATCACGACGTCGAGGACGATCATCAGGAACGCCCACAGTGGCGCCGCGGGGAACCAGACGACCTGCAGAACGGCGTTGAGCGCCAAGAGGAAGATCCCCAGGACGCGAGCCACTTCGTTACCGACGAGCAGACCGAACCCCGTAAGCCCGATCACCGCACCGAGGATCAGTTGAAACCAGCCCCAGGCGGTGATGTCGAAGATCAGGGCGCCATGGCCGCCAACTACAACGACTTCATCGTTGAGGATCGCCGCCAGCCCCCAGATCGCATCGAGGAAGCCGAGGATCACCATCATCACTCCGGCGAATGCGATCCAGGTGGAACGCTGGCCTCCGACAGGTGGCCTCGAACTCCGACCAGCCTCCATTGAATTCTCCTTCCCTCAAAGGCGTGCGGCTCCGCTCTCATTTCGGGGCCGGCAGCTCGGCAGCTGCTCGCCAAGGTCACTCTAACGCGCCTCGGGACGAGTAGAGGTTTCTTGTCCGATACCACTAAATCGCTGGACTCCCGGCGAGGTCGCGCTTAGGACATTCATTCGAGAGCGGTCCCGGTTGTCCATCGCCTGTGGAACGCTGACGGCATGTCGCAAGCCATGTCCGCTGGCCGGACCCCGATCCGCCACAAAGCGCGCGCCTGGTCGCGCAAGGAAGCCTCCACGACGCTCAGGTTCGCGATGGCGTTGGGGTTGACCGCCGCATACGTGGCGTTCGCCGTCTGGGCGTCCTCTCCATGGCGGGCCGAGCTGCACGATGCGATCGGCCCGGTGATGGCCTGGGTGATCCCGACCTTCCTCGCCTACGTCCCAGCCGTGCTGATCGGCTTCATGGTCTTCACGCTGATCACACTGCGCTACCGCGTACCTTCGCTCGATCCGCCCAGTGGCCCATGGCCGCAAGGTGAGTGGCCTCCCGTGACCGTCGTGACCGCCGCTCGGGACGAGGAGTCGGCCATCGGGCCGACCCTGGAGAAGATTGCGGACCTCTCCTACGATGGGCCGCTCACCGCGATCCTCGCCGACAACAACTCGACCGACCGCACCGCCGAGGTCGCCGGGGAGACGGCGCGGCGTCACGGGCTGAAACTGCGGGTCATCCCCGAGCCGCAGGCGGGAAAGTGGCGGGCGCTGAACAGAGCGCTGGAGAGCGTCGAGACCCCGATCGTGGTCACCGTTGACGCCGACACCCTCTTGCACCCGGACGCTCTGGGGTATCTGGTCAGCAGGCTGATGGGCGAACCCGAAGGGCGGCATGTATGCGCCTGCGCGGGCGCCCTGTTCGTTGAGAGCCCGACGCGCAACCTGCTGACCAGGATGCAGAGCTGGGACTACCGGCTCGGAATCAACGGGATCAAGCGAATGCAGTCGGCCTACCACAGCACCCTCGTCGCCCAGGGCGCTTTTTCCGCGTACCGGACGGACGACGTTCGCGCCGTCGGGGGCTGGCCCGATGCGATCGGCGAGGACATCGTCCTCACCTGGTCGATGATGGCGTCCCGCGGGCTCGTCGAATACGAGCCGTGCGCGCTCGGCGCCACCGCCGCGCCGGAGCGGATCCCCCAGCTGATGCGTCAACGATCACGCTGGGCGCAGGGGATGCTTGAGGGCCTTCGGCGCAACCCCCCCGCCGAGCAGCCGAGAGTCTTGGCCAGGTTCGTCTGCGGGCTCGACTACCTCGTGCCGCTCCTCGACATCGGCTATGTCTTCTTCTGGGTGCCGGGCATCGTCCTCTTCATCGCGGGTTATCCACTGCTGTTCTCGTGGTGGTCGATGCTGGTGCTGCCGATCACCCTCGTCATCTACGGGCTGCTGCGCAGGTGGCAGGAGCGGCACGTCTTTCGCCGCCTCGGATTCCATCCCCGGCACGACGCCTTGGGTTTCTTCGGCTACCTGTTCGCCTATCGGGCACTGGTCTCGCCGGCCGCCCTGCGCGGCTACACGGAATACCTGGCCGGGGCGCCACGACGTTGGAAGTAGCCGCCTTCTCTCACTGGCCAGGCACAGCCTCGGCTTGCTCTGCCGAGGAGCGGGCGGCGGCGAGCTCGGCGGAGATCCTGACCCCTGCGGAGACGAGCGGAGCCGCGAGGATGAGGCCGATGGTGCCGAAGAGGCAACCGCCGGCAATGGTGGCGATCAGAACCGCCAGGGGGTGGAGGTCGAGGGCAGCGCCGTAGGCGATCGGCTGCACCAGTTGCTGGAGCACGCCGTTGGCGAGGAGGACGACTACCGCGATCGCCAGGGCCGCCTCAGGGCCCTGGCGGCGGGGGCAGCACGTGGAGAGCGAGGTACCGGGCGTCCTCTTCTTGGAGATCGACAGCCTCTCATCGTCCGCCGCGATCCAGCAGGTGGCCGGCCAACTCCGCCGCGCTGACCCCGATGAAGGCGCCCGCGAGCACGTCAGCGGGATAGTGGACACCGGTATGGACCCTGGAATACCCGACCAGCGTCGCCAGGGCCCGTAGCGGCGCTGAGAGCATCGGCTGTGCGGCGCCGGCGCCGGCGGCGAATGCGAAGGCGGAGGCAGCGTGGCCGGAGGGAAAGGAGCTCGAGCGCGGCATTTGGACGTGGCGCCTTGCGAGCTCCTCGGCCTCCCTCCTCGCGGGGCGCCGCCGGGTGGTCAGCGGCTTGGCGACCAGGTTGGCAAAGGCGGAGGCGATGCCGAGCGAGACGAGACCTTTCCGAGCCGCAAGCCGGCCACCGCGCCCGCCAAGGAGGGCCAACCCGGCCGCGACAGCGAACCAGAGCTTGCTGTGATCGGCTGCGCGGGAGAGACCGCGCATGGCGATGTCCAGCGAGGGAGTGTCGCTGGCGGCGATCGCTCCATAGACGGCAGTATCGACTGCCTTTGCTTCATTGAGCCACCCGGCCATCGGGCGATGATCTCAAGCCCGACTCGACGGTGTCCGTCAAACCTCTTTCCTTTGAGTTTTTGGTTTCGGCGCTCTTCCCACGGCGATCCGCACCAGCGCGAGAACGGTCTCCCAGGCGCCCTCGGGCATCGCCGCGGACGGAGAGACTCCGGGATGCGCCGCGGCGATCCGCACCCCCAACGCCGCCGGCAAGATCCTGAAGCACAGCGGCGCGTCCAGAGATACCGCCTCGCCGTCGATGCCCGCGGCGATCGGGCCGTCTGCGTCAACCTCGAAGGCGGGTGCGGACCACTCTCGCCAAGGCCGCTGGAATAGGCGCCGGCCGGCAACCGGCGCGGAAGCGACTGTGACCCCCAGCAGCCCGTCGTCGATCCTCGGCCGGGTGCCCGAGCCGACCGCGCGCCCCAGGCGGTAGCGATTGTTGGAGACGAGGATCGCCGCACCGGAGGAGTGCTCATGCCCTCCAGGTCCGGTCCAGCGCAGGTCCAGCCCTTTGCCCTCGGGCCCCAGCACCTCGGGCAACGTGTCGAGGATGGTCCGCAGCTTCGCCTCCCGATAGCCCTCGCGCTGGACAGCCTCGGCGTAGAGGCCGATCGAGACGTTGTTGACGAATACGCGGCCGTTGACCTCGGCGAGGTCGACCCGCCTTTCGCGACCGCCGACGAAGGCGTCGAGCGCGCCGACGACATCGTCGCGGTCGACCCCGAGGTCGAGCGCGAAGTGGTTGCGCGTCCCGGCCGGAATACAGGCATATGGGAGACCCTGCTCGGCGGCAACCATGGCAACGACCGCCTGGGATCCGTCGCCGCCGGCCATCGCCAGCGCATCGGCTCCATCGGCCACCGCGCCGCGCACAAGCTGCTCGAGGTCGGTGCCAAGCTTCAGCTCGATCGGCTCGATGCCACGAGCCCTTGCCTCGTCGGCAAGGTGGAACTTCTCGGCCTTTCCCCCGCCCGACTTGGGGTTGTAGAAGAGCACGGGGTGGCGGGGGTCCGGCGCCGGGTGGAGCGGGACGTGGACCCTGAAGGCCGATCGCGTCGCAAGGAGGGCCAGTGCCAAGCCCGCCACGATCACGAGAGCCTGCGCGACGTGATCGCCGTCGGCGATCAACGCGGCGACGATTCCCACCACTGCCAGGGTCGCGATTCCCGACCCCAGAAGCCTCGCGCCCCCGGTGCGGGTCAGGGCGTACCAAGCCGCCGCGAGTGCGAGGACGAGGCCGGCAAAGACGATCAGACCCCGGGGAAACTGAGAAAGGGCGATGTCGACGCTGAGGAATGCGAGGACAGCCGTGCTCACGAGCGCCACGAGCGCGGCCAGCCGGTGCGCGTCGCCCTGCTCAGCCGACATTAATGCTCCTCATCCTCGTTCGTGAATCGCCGTTGACAAACGGGACAACGACGCTATGGCGATGCTCAGGCCAGCCTATCCGTGGTGACCCAGGGCGACAAGGAGCCGTCCCGTGAGACGGCTAAGAGCGGCGCCGGGCGCCGAGACATCCCGCTGGCGCCACGGATGACAGCAAGGCTGATCGCGCATCGGGAGGCAAATTACTCCCGGCCCATCGGAGCCCGTCTTCGCCTCCGACGTAGGCACCGAGCTGATCCGGGGCAAAGTCGCGGAACGGGTCCTCAACCCGGCACGGGACCTCGTCGGGATGCAGTGGGTGAGCTTCCACAACTTCCGCCACACCGTCTCAAACTGGTAGAGGTAGCCAAGCGCCGACGGCGCTGCGCTGAACTGAGTCAGATTCTCCCCACCACTGCCCTCGATGATGCTGAGCCTAGCCATCTTGGATGCATCGCGGCAGAGTGAAAAAGAATCCCCAAATGTTTATTGCGATTGACCAAGGTCGATTTGACCGTTGACGGGGTTGACGCTACCATCCGGTCCAATGGCAGCCAACCCAGCGCTACTCGATCGCACCGTCGAAGAGTTTCGGCGCACGCTTGCTGAGATCGGTGGGCAGCCGAGTTCAGCGGACGATGCCGAGGTTCTTGGCCGGCGGGCGGCGATGGTCGTGCTTGCGGGCGGGGCTTGGGAACGGGCGCTTGGCGAGCTGCTGACCAGTGCTGAGGCTCGGATTTTGCTCGGGGGGATTAGTCGGGAGGCGCTGCGCAAGCGGGTCGTCAGCGGGTCGGTTATTGCGCTGCGCGACGACGCCGGACTGATCCGCTACCCGCGCTGGCAGTTCGATGCGGCCAGTGGGACGCCCTTCGGGGCGGTCAAGCAACTCAACGAGGTCTTCGGCGATGCGGGGCTCGACTCGTGGACGCTTGCAGCTTTCGCGACTGCGCCTCAACCGGAGCTCGATGACCGGACTCCGGTCGATGCCTTTGGGGACGCTGACCTCGAGCCACTGCTTCTCTCGGCTCACCGCGCTGTGGCCGAGTTGAAGCGTTGATGCCGCGCGGCCTTTCCGCTCCCCCAGACGAACTCCCGAAGCTTCCCAGCGCGAAGCTCGACACAGGGTCTCTCTGGCGGATCCATGCCGCCGACGTCACCCCCTGGTTCTTTGATGTCGGTCCAGATGGCAGGTTCAACCTGGCTGAGTCAGGCACTTGCTACCTCGCCGAGGAGCCGATTGGCGCCTTCGTCGAGAAGTTCGGACGCCTACTGCGACCCCATGGAGTCATCCCGGAGCCGCTGGTCGACGCGCAACGCCTTTCCAGGCTGCGTCCGCCAAAAGTGAAGGTCGTTGACTTGACCGACCCAACCGTCCTCGGACTCGTCGGCCTCACCGCCGAGATCCACTCGACAACCGACTACAACCTGACTCAGGGCTGGGCGCTCGCCTTCCAAGAGGCCGGCTACGCCGGCATTCGCTACAAAGCCCGCCACGACCCGCGCGGGCAACTGATCTCCGTCGCGCTCTTTGGTTCGGAGAAACCACCGCGAAGCGCTGCAAAGACGACTGTCATCCCGGTCGACCTGATCCACGAAGCCTCCTCAACGTTCGCGATCACGGTCCTCCCCCGCCGCCACTCGCGGCGTGGCTGAGCAACACGACAGTCGTCCCGCGGTCGTTACCTCAAACCGCTACCGAATGTTGCCGCGCGGCAACAGCAAAACCGCTTCAGCATGGGAAATACTCACTCTCGGGCTCGCACCCTGTTGCAGGGGCAGCAACACCCTGTTGCCGAACCGTTGCCGCCACTGAATGAGAAAAACCCCGGCAAACCGGGGTTTTTGGCTTTCTAGAAGGCTTTGCAGCTAGTACCGCTACGGGGATTCGAACCCCGGTTTCCGGACTGAGAATCCGGCGTCCTAGTCCCCTAGACGATAGCGGCGAGGGTCGGCCATTCTAGCGAGCGGGGCGGCTGGGCTGCTGGGCGGGTCGGGGCGGATGGGCTGCTGCAAACCGGTAGATTGCCTGGCCTCGCGGCTGTGGCGGAACTGGTAGACGCGCACGGTTCAGATCCGTGTGGAGGAAACTCCGTGGAGGTTCGACTCCTCTCAGCCGCACCAAAGCTTCGACATCAGAACCCTCGGCCTCAAACTGGCCGAGGGTTCTTCTTCCAAGGGCCCATTGGCTCTAGGGCGCCGGCGTCAGCAGGGGTCTCTGCCAGCTTGCGCCTGATGGCTTCCTCGCCGAGGATCAATGCCTGGTCCTAGGCAAGACACGTCAAGAGACCAACCTCCATTGCCGCGATTGTCCGCCACCGCACAGAAGGACGGTGACGGACAGGAAACGGCTTTTGGTTGTGAAATTTGCCCATCTGCCTCATGCTCCCGCCTTTCTTGCGGAAGTTGACCGCCTGGCCTTTCGGGAGAGATGGAGTTGCTGAACGACCAGCTCCACGAGAGACCAGGCGGTTCCCAAAACGCTACTTATGAGTATGTAGACTGTCAAGTAGCAAACCACGAACGTCCTCCCTCATGGAGGGCGATCTGCAACGCATCGTTGGCCACAACCTGCGGGCCTATCGCAAGGCCCGCGACTTAAGCCAGGAGGCATTTGCCGATGTGCTTGGCGTGCATCGCACCTACATGGGAGGCATCGAGCGAGGCGAGCGCAATCTGACCCTGAAGAGCTTGGAGAAGATTGCCGCTCAGATCGATGTCGAGCCGCTATCGCTGCTGACACCTGGCGGTATCGAGCAACCCTAGCGCCGGCCGCGAATCGACCGGGCCGCAACTTCTTATCGCTCAATGTTTTTGGAGTTATGACTCAAGAAAGCCTCAGAACGGGCATGGCGGGAGGCGCTAGGGCAGGGGCAAACCATTTCGACAGAGAGGATCGAAGATGGAGTCTGGAGCCAAAGAACGTCAACCAGCCTTAGCTTTCCCCCACCGAGTCAAGGGAAGAGACAGGCAGGACCGGCCAGGCCGACGCTGTCGGCCGCAAATTGCGAGAAGAGCGCCGGACTCGGCAAGGCCACCGAACCGGCAGGCTGATCAGTCGCCGTCGGGCGGCAGGCTTTCGTTTGCGCCGTGAGAAAGGCGGCCGGCGCGAGCGGGCGGCAAGCTAAGGTGCGCCGTCATGCGGCATAGCCGGAAACGCCGTCACCGCTCGCGCCATGCCTCATCCGAACATAGCGCTCTTCGTCGAAGGGCTTCTGTGTTTGCAGCAGGGCAAAGCAAAGCCGGCAGGCGTGCCGAGCCAGTGCGACCCGGGCCTGGATCGGCGCCATGCCACGATCGCGCAGCTGCCGGTCTCTTGATCTGAAGGCCGCGCAGCTTTGCGAGAGGCCCCAGGCAATACCCATCAGCGCATCGCGGAACTCGGCCAGCCCCGCGCGTGAGATACGCCCTCGACGTCGCAGGGTCGCCGACTCATAGGTCGCCGGCGCCAGTCCCGTTGCCGAGTAGAGATGCTCGGCCGAAGGGAAGCGCTCGATCGGCAAGGCGTGGGCAGAGAAGGCAGCAGCCCGAGTCCGGGCGACTCCCGGCAGCGAGGTCAGGACACCTCCCGCGGTGGCGGCCAACAACTCGGCGATCTGCTCGTCGGTCGCTTCGATGTCGCGCTGGAGCAAGCGCCAGCGCTCCAGGTCGCCGCGCAGGCGCGCGGCCCGCAGCTCGGCGTCGGGCGGCGGCGGCAAGAGGGCTCGCCACCGCGCCGACCAGTAGCTCGCATTCGCTTTGGTGAAGCGCCCCGGGGCGCGGGAGATCAGCGAGCGAGGCGCCGGGGCACGCCCAGCGAACTCGACCGCGCAGGCCAAGACCGCCTGGCCCGAAGTGTCCTCGAGCTTGAGCGCCCGGCCGTGACCGCTCGGCGCCGAGAGCCCCGGGCAAAGGGCATTCAGCTGGTCGTGGAGGCGCTGCTGGGCGCTCTTGCGGGTCTCGACCAAAGCCCGGCGATGACGCACCGCGCCAAGCATTGCTGCGACCGTCTCGCCCTCGGGTGGTCGGCCAAGCCCCTGGCGGGCAAGGGTGATCAGTGCGGCGCAGTCGCGATCGTCGGTCTTGGTGCGCCGCGATCCCAGGCCGGCACGGGCGGCTTGGGTCTCAGAAGGCGCAAAGAGCCGAAGCGATCCGGCAAAGCGGCGTTCGAGCTCTGCCACCCAAGCGTGATGGAGGGACCCGGTTGCCTCTACTGCGATTATCGGCCGCCCCTTGCTGCCGGCGGCGCCAACCAGGCGCTGCAGCTCGTCGACTCCAGCACGGAGAGTCGGCAGGCTCACCGGTTCTCCGATCACCCCTCGCTCTCCCGTGGCCAGCATCACGCGGTTGGCGACCTTCCCGCAATCGATTGCGACCACCAAGGTCTTTGCAGGAAGCTCTCTGCCGACCAGGTGCCTCATGAACAACCTCCCTTTCTAGGAAAAAGAGAAACCCTCTCCTAGGCAGAGTGGGATCCTCAGACAGGCGGTTGCTCAGGAGCTATCAGCCGATGGCTGGCTGGCACAGCTGGTCAGCAACCCCGTGCGGGCGCAAATCGTGGCGATGCCAGCAAGAGGCTCAATGACCACGACGGAGCTAGCCCAAGCCTCAGGCAAGCCACTCGGGCTGGTCAGCTACCACTGGCGGGTGCTGAATCTGGCCGATGCCCACTGGCGCTAGAGATACGGCGGGGCAACTTGTGGCGGAGCTGGCTCCACCACTTCAGGCGGGCTGTGTGGCGGGGACTCGCCAGCCCGCTCTCGAGGCGTTGTCGATGATCTCGGCGGCGAAGGTCGGCCAGAGGTCGCGGGGCAGGTCGTGCCCCATGCCCTCGACGATGCGCAGGCGCGCGCCAGGGATCGCCCGGGCGGTGGCGCGGCCGCCGCTGGGCCGCACCAGGGGGTCGCGGGTGCCGTGGATCACGGTCGCCGGCAGGCTCAGCTTGCGCAGCGCCGCCGTGCGGTCGCCCGAGGCGGTGATCGCGTGCATCTGGCGCAGCACGCCCCTGGGATTGTGCGAGCGGTCGTAGAGCCGCCCGGCCAGCTCGCGGAAGCGCGGCTCGTCCATCGGATAGGCCGGCGAACCGATCACCTTGAAGGTCTTGACGATTCGCTCGATGTAGGCGTCACGGCCCTTGGGCGCCTCGGCGAGCATGACCCCGAACGCCTTCAGCGACGGCATCCCGACCCGACGGCTGCCCGTCGTCGACATGATCGAGACCAGCGAGCGGATCCGCTGCGGCTGCTCGATCGCCAGGGTCTGACCGATCATCCCGCCCATCGAGGCACCGACGACGTGGGCCGACTCGATCCCGAGATGGTCCATCAGCGCCGTCGTGTCGGTCGCCATGTCGGAGAGCAGGTAGGCGGCGCTCTCGCGGCGGCCGACGAAAAGGTCGAGGCGGCTCGGCACGCCCGCCGATTCGAGCATCGTCGAGTGGCCGATGTCGCGGTTGTCGAAACGCACGACGCGGAAGCCGCGTTCGGCGAGCAGGACGCAAAAGTCCTCGTCCCAGCCGAGCATCTGCGTCCCCAGCCCCATCACCAGCACCAGCGGCGCGGCGTCGGGGTCACCCACCTCCTGGTAGGCGATCTCGATGCCGTTGACGGGCGCCAGGCGCTCCTCGCTCAACTCGGCCATGCCGAGAGTCTAGCCAGGCGGCTGGCTGACCAGCCAACCCCACTGCGAGGTGCAACGCGCTCCGGTTCTCCCGCGACCGCAAAACGTTGCACCGCTAGTTTGCGCGGATGCGCACGGCGATCGTCTCCGACCTGCACCTCGGCAGCGCCACCGGTGAGGACATCGCGCGCGATCCGGCGACCCGGCGGCTGCTGCTCGACGAGATCGCCGGCGCCGACCGCCTCGTCCTGCTCGGCGACGCGCTGGAGCTGCGCGACCTGCCGCTGGCCCACGTCCTGGAGCTCGTCCAGCCGTTCTTCGAAGAGCTGGGCGAGGCGATGGCCGGCCGCCGCATCGTCGTCGTCCCCGGCAACCACGACCACCGCCTGGCCGAGCCGCTGCTCGAAGAGGTCGCGCTCAGCGGCACCGGCCTCGGCCTCGAGCACAGGGCCCTGCCCGCCGCCGGCCCGACCGCGAGCATCGCCGACTGGCTGGGCGAGGCCGAGCTCAGCATCGCCTACCCCGGCGTCTGGCTGCGCGACGACGTCTACGCCACCCACGGCCACTACATGGACTGCCACATGTCGCTGCCGCGCCTCGAGTGCGTCGCCGCCGCGGCGTTGATGCGCTCCGACGGCCCGCCGCGCGCCGGGGCGACGCCCGCCGACTACGAGCGCGTCCTGCGGCCGATCTACGGCTTCTTCTTCGGCTTCGCCGAGGCCGGCCGCGGTCACAGGCCGTTCCGGCCTTCGGAGCGCGCCTGGCGCCTGATCTCCAGTCGGGAACGCAATCGCAACCGCCTCCGCCAAGCAACCGCCAAAGCAGCCATCTCGACGGGTCTCCCGGCCGCCGTCTGGCTGCTCAACCGGCTCCTCCGGGCCGACTTCGAGGCGGACGTCTCGGCCGCCTCGATCGCCCGCAGCGGCATCGCCGCCGCGACCGAGATGGCCGGTCGGCTGCAAATCGAGGCGGCGCACACGATCACCGGCCACACCCACCGCGCCGGCCCCGAAGAGGGCGACGCCGAGTGGCCGCTGCCTGGTGGCGGGCGCCTGCACAACACCGGCAGCTGGGTCTTCGCCGACGCCCTCCACCACCCCGGCTCGCCGCCGGGGCCCTACTGGCCCGGAACCGTCACCTGGGTCGAGGACGAGGGCCCGCCACGGCGGGTGCGGCTGCTCGCCGACCGTCCCCACGGCGAGCTGAAGGCGGCGGTCAGCCGAGCCAGTCGACGATGAGGCGGCCGATCTGCGGCCCGGCGTCCTCCTGCAGGAAGTGGCCGGCGTTCTCGACCGCGACCGGGGCCGGGAAGTTGAGCTGCTCGGAGACCCGTTCGCCGACCGAGAAGGGCAGGACCTGGTCCGAGTCGGCCCAGAGGACGAGGGTCGGGCGCTCGTCGTCGCGCAGCGCGTCGGCAACCGCCTTGCCCTCGGCCGCGCCGGGCGCATCGGGCTCGGTCGGCAGGATCAGCGGAAAGGCGCGCGGCCCGGCCTTCGACTCGGGGCTCGGGTAGGGCGCTTCATAGGCAGCGATCACCTCGTCACCCGGATCGCTCCTGCAGCCTCCGCGCACCAGCATCCCCACCGGCACGTCGGCGTTCTCGCGGACGAACTCGCGGAACTGAAGCCAGAGGTCGCTCATCCGCTGGTGGCCGGTGAAGGGACCGGTCTCCATGATCACCAGGCGTGAGAAACGATCGGGGTGCTCGACCGCGAGCCGCAGGCCGATCGGTCCGCCCCAGTCGTGGACGACGGCGGTCGCGTCACGCAGGTCGAGCTCCTCGAGCAACGTTCCAGATCAACTCGACGTGGCGATCGTAGGTGTACCACTCGAGGTCGGTGGGCTTGTCGGAGCGGCCGAACCCCGCGTAGTCGGGAGCGATGCAGCGGTAACCGGCGTCGCGCACCGGCGGGATCACCTTGCGCCAGAGGAATGACCAGGTCGGCTCGCCGTGGAAGAAGACGACCGGCCGGCCCTCACCCTCGTCGAGGTAGGCCAGGCGCACCCCGTCGACCTCGCGGTAGCTCGACTCGAAGGGGAAATCGGGCAGCCCCTGCAGGCTCTCCTCCGGCGTGCGCACCACGTCCATGGGCGGGAGACTACGACAGCCCTTGCGGAAAGCTCCTGAGGCAGGCGGCCCAGAACCTTCGCGAGGCATTGGCCGACCCGGCAAAATCGCTCTAGAGCAGGAAAATCACGCCATTGCTGGAATAGGCTCGCGCATATGTTCACTGCCTAGTTGCAACGAAAGGGTTTGACATGAACGAGGAGAGCACTCTGAGCGGCTGGTGGGTATTCGCCGGCATCCTGCTGCTGGTCGCCGGCGTCCTGAACATCATCTACGGCATCGCTGCGATCGGCGACTCGAAGTTCTTCACCGAGAACGCCACCTACATCATCAGCGGCCTGCACACCTGGGGCTGGATCATGCTGATCCTCGGCGTGCTCGAGCTCGTCGCCGCGTTCTCGCTCTTCTCGGGCGGAGAGTTCGGGCGCTGGTTCGGCATCTTCGTCGCCTCCCTGAACGCGATCGGGGCGCTGCTCTCGATCCCGGCCTACCCGTTCTGGTCGCTGGCGATCTTCGCCCTCGCGATCATCATCATCTACAAGCTTGCGGAGGGACCCGAAGGGGTCGCTAGCTAGGCGACGATCCAGCCACGCGCTGCGACCGAAGGCCCCGGGAACCCGGGGCCTTCGTCGTTGCCGGGCCGGTTGCCGCCGCGACCTCGGTGGGATCGAGCCGCGACCACGGCGCCGGCGCGCGTTCGTTGGCCTCGTAGACGACGTCGGCGCCGCTGAGCCGGTCGTCCCAGGCCCGGCGCCTGGAGTCGAAGAAGATGCCGAGGAAGCCCAGTCCGAAGGCAATCACCGCCAGCGTCATCCCGATCAGGCGCTTGAGCGAGCAGCCGAAGCGCAGGCCACGACCCTCGACGTCGAGCCTGATCCCGACGAAGCGCATGCCGGGCGTCTGGCCGGCCAGGGACCAGAAGCCGGTCAGGTAGAGCCCACCAAGGATGAACCAAAGCGTCGTGCCGGCGGCCAGGGCCGCGCTGGAGATGCCGTTGCCGTTGCCGGTGAAGGCCGAGGCGATCAGGGCCGCGACGGCCGCCAGGCCGGAGAAGCCGAGGTTGACGATCAAGCATGTCGATGCCGAAGGCGAGGCCGCGGGTGACGGCGCCGGCGCGATCGGTCGGCTCGACGCGGCGTTTCCTGAAGAAGATCCGCCGCACCACACGCTCGGCGACCCCGTCCAGGCGGCGCGTGCCGTTGCCGATCGTATGCCCGACGTCCTCGATCAGGCCCATGCTCTGAGCGCTGATCGCGGCACGGATCTCCGGCGCCTCGGCGATCCGCTCGACCAGTCGCTGCGCCTCGTCGCTGGCCAGTAGCCGCCGCCAAACCTCGTCGACCAACTCGCTGTCGAGAGCGTCGATCAGAGCGTGCTTGACCGCATCGCTCTCCAGGGCCGAGCTCATCGCCTCCTCGACCGCCGGTCCTTGCAGCACGCGCGCGATCGCCCGTTCGACCGCCTCGCTCTCGACCGCGGCGACCATCGCCTCCTCAGCGGCGCTCTCGACCGCGCGGTCGATGCCGGTCGCCTTGGTCACGTTGCGGGCGCTGCGCACCCCGGCGCCGAGCAGGCGGACGGAGAGCGGCAGCGGTTTGCCCGACGGCCCTTCGCCAGGCGGCGGGAATTTCGCCGCGGGGTCGGGTGCCATCGCTACGCCGTCCCCTCCCCAGGATCCATCGGGTGAAGCTCGCCCTTCGTCAGCGCCTCGGTGCGCAGGTGGCCGATCGCCTGGTACTCGGCCGAGCCGATCATGTCCAGGAACGCCTGCCGGGTCGGGTATTCGACCAGGACGACGAGGTCCCAGGAGCCCTCGCCGAGCAGCGCCTGCGCCGGCTGACCGAGGAAGACGATCCGGCCACCGGCCTTCTCCAGCAGCGGTGCCACGGCGGCGCCGTATTCCTCGTAGCGCTCGCGCCCGCCCTCGGGCCTGAAGGCGAGCAGGTTCAGCATCACCAGGGGGCGGCCGTCGCCCGCGCGCTCGGCGAAGGCGGCGAAACCCTCCTTGTTCAGCGGCTCGGCCTCTGCCTCTGCGCTCATCTGACTTTCAACCTATCGAGAAATTCGGCCTGCGCAGCAATGATCTTGCGCCGCGCCTCCTCGACCCCGAACCACTCGGCCCGGTCGACCTCGGGAAACTCGCGCTCGCGGCCCGAGCGCGGCGGCCACTCGAGGCTGAAGCTGTTGCTGCGCAGCATCGCCGGGTCGAACTCCCCCTCAGCCGCCCAGCAGTGGACGAGCTTGCCGGCTTTCTGGCGCACCGAGCCGAGCTCGATCAGCTCCTCGGCGGCAAAGGAGAACGACGAGCCGAGCTCCTCCTCGAGCTCGCGCAGGGCGCAGCGCAACGGCTCCTCCCCCTCCTCCACCAACCCCTTCGGGATCGACCAGGCGCCCTGGTCTTTCTTTGCCCAGTAGGGACCGCCGGGGTGGACGAGCAGCACCTCGAGCGCATCCCCGGTGCGGCGAAAGAGCAGGATCCCAGCGCTAGTGGCGGCCACGGGGGGACGCTAGCCGAGAGTGACCGGCGATGCCCGGGCCTAGGCCACGCGCTTGAGCGCAGGCTGCCCTGCGCCCGCGAGGGCGGCGGCGAGGCCTCCCGCCTCGACCCCGCTGGCCCAGGCGACCTCGGAAAGCAGGCCGGGGGCGGCGACCATGTCGCCGGCGAGGTAGACCCCCTCACCTCGATCGACGGCCGGCCGATCGCGCCACGTCTTGCCGGGATAGTCGAGCGGGCCCGTTCTGCCCTCCATCACCTGGCGCCGGTGCCAGGTCTGTCGCTGCTTTCGCTCCGGCAGCGAGGCGTCGAGAAGACGCTCCAGTCTCAACGCGGCCTGTTCGGCGCTCTCGCCGGGACGAATCGGCATCTGCGCCTGCACCAGCTCCTCGCCCTCGGGTGCCAAAGACGGGTCGGCTGCGCTGAAGCGCTCGATCCAGCCGGCCTCGTCGAGGTCGGAGACGATGAAGGGGTCGCCGCGGCGATGCTCTATCCCGAGGTCGATGCAGACGGTCCTCCCCGCCGGCCAGGCGAGCGACTCGTCGCCGCACAGCTCTCGCGCCTGGTGGAGTTCGGTGGCGACGACCGTCGGCCCATCGGGCAAAGACTCAACCGGGTGACCCAGCTCGATCGCCACTCCCAGCTCCCGCGCACGCGCCTCCAGCGCCCCGATCATCGCCCCCCAGCCGCCGAGCAGATAGCGGGCGGTCGGCGGCGGGCTGAGCAGGACCCGGACCGAGTGCTTCCAGACGAAAGCGGCCGACAGCTCGCCCGGATCGTGATGGAAGGTGTAGACCCCGGCCGCCGCCGAGAGCATCGCCGCGGTCTGCTCGTCGGCGTGACTGGTAACCCAGCTGCGGAAGTCCTGGTCGACCGGCGCCTCGCGGCCGCGCAGGCGCAGCACCGCCGGGATCGTCCCCAGCGGTGGCGTGCGGCGAACGGCGCCCTGCCAGCGAAAGCGGATACCGGAAAGCGGTGGGCCGGCATGGGGCGGCATCAGGTCCCGCTCCACCAGCCAGGACCACAGCGGCCCGTCCTTGTAGATGACGTGCGGCCCGAAGTTCGCCTTGTACGGACCGCCCATGCTGCGAGCACGGCCGCCGAGCGCCTCGTGAGCCTCTAGCAGCCGCACCTCAGCCCCGGCCTCGGCGCACTCGATCGCCGCCGTCAAACCGGCAAGCCCCCCTCCGACGATCGTCACTCGGCTCATTGGCACATCGTATGGATTGACTGGTCCGCTATACAGGGCCAGTCATGACTCGCTCCAATGGACCAGTTGGCCGGGGGCTCTTGGTCGCCCTGGACCGAGACGGCGCCGTGCCGCTGCACGAACAGATCGAGCGCTCGATCCGCGCGGACATCCGCGCCGGCCGGCTCGCGGCGGGCGCGCGACTCCCGTCCACCCGCAGCCTCGCCTCCGAGCTGGGGATCTCGCGCGGAGTCGTCAGCGAGGCCTACGGCCAGCTCGCCGCCGAGGGCTACCTGCTCGCCAGCCAGGGGGCGCCGACCCGGGTCGCGCGCGCGGTTCAGGTCGCCAAGCCCCGGGCGCCTGCACGCTCGCTGCTGCCCGAGTTCCGCCACCGCCTCGACCCGGGCGTCCCGGATCTCGCCGGCTTCCCCCGCGACCGTTGGCTGCGCTCGTTGCGTGCCGCCTGGCGCCAGGCCCCGATCGACGCCGTCGACTACCCCGACCCGCGCGGCGTGCCCGCACTGCGCGAATCGCTTGCCGAATACCTCGGCCGCGTCCAGGGCGCCGCCGCCGAGCCCGAGCAGATCATCATCTGCACCGGCTTCTCCCAGGGCCTCTCGCTGATCGCCCGCTGGCTGCGACACCGGGGGATCGAGCGGGTAGCCCTGGAGGACCCCGGCTGGCACCACCACAGGCTGCTGGTGGAGCAGGCGGGCCTCGAGGTGGTACCGGTGCCGGTCGATGCCGAGGGGCTCGTCGTCGAGGCCCTCGAGGCAACCGACGCTGCCGCGGTCGTCGTCACCCCGGCGCACCAGTTTCCGACCGGCGCCGTACTGAGCAGCGCAAGGCGAGCGGCGTTGATCGAGTGGGCGGAGCGCGACGAGAAGCTGATCGTCGAGGACGACTTCGATTCCGAGCTGCGCTACGACGGCGGCGGCGTCGGCGCCCTGCAGGGCCTGGCCCCCGAGCGGGTCGCCTACATCGGCTCGGCGAGCAAGCGCCTGGTGCCGGGCATGCGCCTCGGCTGGATGCTTGCTCCCTCCTGGCTGGGCTGGCCGCTGGTCTCGATCAAGGCGGTCGAGGACCGCGGCTCGGAGGCGATCGGGCAGTTGGCACTGCACGACTTCATCGTCCGCGGCGAGCTCGACCGCCACCTGCGCCGCGTGCGCCAGCGCTACCAGCTGCGGCGCGAGGCCCTGCTCGGGGCGCTCGCGCGCCACCTGCCGCAGGCTCGCGTCAGCGAGGGCGCCGCCGGCCTCTACGAGCTGGCTGATCTCCCGCCGGACGTCGACGAGGCGACGCTTATCGGCGCGGCAGCGATGCAGGGCCTGGGACTCGAGGGCCTGGCCCTGCATCGCTTCCGGCCCGGCGGCCCACCCGGACTCGTCCTCGGCTTCGCCAACCTCCCTGAGGCGGCAACCGAGCAGAGCATCCGCATCATTGCGGGAGCGCTTGCAGGGAATCGAACCAGCTGAGCAATCAGGACCGCGCGCTCTGGGCGCTCTGACGGGCTACGGCCTTCTGCTCGAGCGTCATCGCTCCTGGATGGCCGTCGCCAGGCCAGGGCGTGAGGATCAACAGCAGGCGGGCGTCCGACCGTGCGGCAACCGTGTGACGCTCTCCGGGATCGAACTCGAACAGGTGACCGGCACTCGCCGAAACGGCCGTCCCGTTGAGCGTGGTGACATCGACCTCACCCTCGACGACGAGAACTCTGGCACGCTCGTGCACCTCGTGCTCCTGAAGTTCCTCTCCCGCTGGGAGGTACAGCATGATGGTCCGCGCGTCGTCGCCCGACGCGAGGATCTGCGGCTGATGCGGCTCCGCTTCGACGGTCCTCAGGTCCCAGCTCTGCATCGCTGCCTCCTTGCAACTTGGATCGATGACTACGAGAAGACTAAGGCGGACGACAAGCGATTCATAGCTCGAGCGACATTGCGTTGAGGGCTCTGGTCGCGGTCCCAACTACGCGACTGCGTCTGACTTGCGCGGCGTGAGCTGGACGATCGGGATCGTCCGGTTTGCCTTCGCCGCTTCGCGGCGGTACGCCGCGTAGGGCGCAAAGACCCGATCGGCAAGCGTCCAGAGCCGCTGCCGCTCCGCCTCGTCCTCGACCACGTTCGCCCGCATCGGAATGCCGCCGAGCGCGACCTCCGGGTCGGCCCGCAGATTGTGGAACCAGGACGGGTGCTGCGCGAGGCCGAGCTTCGAAGCGACGATCGTTACCCGCTTGCCGTCATGGAAGTAGATGACCACGTTGCGCCGCAGCGCGCCGCTCCTCGCGCCCCGTGTCTCGAGCAGGGCGGTGGGGATCGTCAGGTCCAGCCCGAGGTGGCCGCGGCTGACCCGCATCAGGAACGGGTCGACCTTCCACACCACGTGGACCGAGAGGAACCGTCCCAGGCCGGTGTTGGAGAACCTGGCGTAGGCGCGGCTGAACCGGCCCGGCTGCCGGCTTGGGTCGACGTACTTGAGCTC
The DNA here is from genome assembly GCA_963702705.1 of uncultured Solirubrobacterales bacterium. Classification (GTDB taxonomy): domain Bacteria; phylum Actinomycetota; class Thermoleophilia; order Solirubrobacterales; family 70-9; genus VRUE01. The sequence continues at coordinate 88,531 of CAVPDR010000006.1, read as the reverse complement.
TCTGGCCAAGGCGGCCCACTCTACGGTGAGCCCGCTTGGCGGCCACAACCCACGGCCCTCGCCGGGAGCACCCAGCGCTTGCCGGTCAGGCCGAGGCTGCCTCCGGCTCGGGATCGGGCCGGATCACCACGGTGTCGGCGACCTCGAGTACTTCATCGGCGGGCATCCCGACCCGCTGGGCATGATCGCGGACGGCCTCGGGCCCACTCGCCTGGTAGATGCAGACGGTCCCGAGCGTGCCGCCCGGCTCGCTGATCACGTAGCTGCGGATCCAGCGGATGTCGTCGGGGAAGTCGCTCTCAGCGACCTCTTTCGAGCGCCCGGCGGCGACCTCCAGCTCGCCCGCGTTCTGCCAGGCCTTTTCGCGGCGGATCACGTAGGTATTCATTGCCTTCCTCCTGATCGTCGAGCGCTTGGGCGTGAGCCGGGGCGCGTTGCACACCACTTCCCGACCAACCTAGACCTGTTCGCCGCGGCCTTCAAGGCGAGCGAGATCAGACGCGTTGGCCAGTCCGCAGCTGCTCGACCTCGAACAACTCGTGAACGAGCCTGATCGCGATCGAGCCCTCGCCGACAGCGGAGGCGACGCGGTTCATCGAGCCGCGACGGACGTCTCCTGCGGCGAAGACGCCGGGCATGCTGGTCTCGAGCGAGAGCGGGCTGCGCTCGAGCGGCCAGCTCTCCCCGCCCTCGACGTCCGGCCCGGTCAGCACGAAGCCGCCGTCGCCCCGCGCGAGCTCCACCGGGAGCCAGTCGGTGTTCGGATGGGCGCCGATCATCAGAAAGAGCTCATCGGCTTTGACCGCTTCCTCCTCCCCATCGGCGCGGGAGCGGAGAACCAGGCGCTCGAGCCAGCCGTCCCCGCCCTTGCCGCCGCCGATGACCTCGGTGCGGAAGCGCACCTCGATGTTGGGCGTGCCCTCGACCTGCCTCACCAGGTAGTGCGACATCCCCTTCTCGAGCGACTCACCCCGCACCACGAGGGTCACCTGACGGGCGTATTCCGCCAGGTGCAGCGCCGCCTGGGCGGCGGAGTTCGCGCCGCCGACGACGTACACGTCCTCGTCGACCGTCGTCGGCGCCTCGGAGGCGGGCCCGCCGTAGAAGACGCCGGCCCCGACCAGGGTCTCGAGCTCGGGGACGCCGAGCCGGTGATAGGTCGCGCCGGTGGCGAGGATGACCGCGGGGGCGCTGACCTCGCCGCCGTCGGAGAGCGCGATGTAAATGCGATCGCCCTCGCGCCGGATCCCGGTCGCGTCGTGCATGAAGGCAAACTTGGCGCCGAAGACCCAGGCCTGCTCGTAGGCGCTCTCCGCCAGCCGGCGACCGCTGACTCCGCGCGGAAAGCCCAGGTAGTTGCGGATCAGCGAGCTCGAGGTCGCCTGGCCGCCGACACCTCCGTCGTCGACGACCAAGGTCCGGAATCCCTCGGAGGCGCCGTAGACCGCCGCCGAGAGGCCGGCCGGCCCGCCGCCGACGATGATCACGTCGTACTCGCGCCGATCGGGGTCGATCGTGGCGCCGGCAGCGCTGGCCAGCTCCAGGTTGGTCGGGTTGGCGAGAACCGTGCCGTTGGGGAAGACGACGAGGGGCAGCGGCTCCCCATCGCCCGACTCCGCCACCAGGGCGCGGCCTTCGGGCGAGTCGGCGAGCAGGAAAGCATGCGGCACCGCGCAGCGACCGAGGACCTCTTTCAGCTCATGAGCCCTACCGGTCCACGACTCGCTGACGATGTGGACGGTGTGCGGCGAGACCCGCCGCGCGTGGGCCCACTCGAGCAGGAAGGTCGAGACCGACTGATGGAACAGCTCGTCCGGCGATCGCGAGGGCCTGATCACGTAGTACTCGATCTGCCGCCGCGCCATCGCCTCGAAGATCTCCTCGGCGGTCCGGCCATCGCCCCAGCTGCCCCACTCGATCAGCAGCCCTCGCTGGGCGTGCGCGTGGAGGTCGCGCACCCTGCCCAGCAGCTCGCCGCCCGTCGTCTCGGCGAACTCCTGCGCGGCGAGGACGAGGGCGACGTCTTCGCCGGCGGCGGCGAGCGTCTCGAGCTTGTCCATCGCCTCCTCGGCGGAGGAGGCGAGGACGACGCGGTAGCTCTGCGAGTAGCGGTCGACCAGCTCTCGCTCCACGGCGCGCAGGGAGTGCTCGTCTTCATCGACGGCGAAAAGGACGGGAACGGACACGGCTATCCAAACTACCGTCCCCGCGCCGCACCGTCGACGGGCCGATGCGGACCAGTCGGAGTCTCCTACGTCGGCAGCTCTTCGCCGCCGCGCTCGCGCACCATGTAGAGCGCGTACCAATCGGGCCAGTTCGGGTCCTCCTCGCCCGTTCGCTCCTCGTGCTTGCCGTGCGCCGCGGCCGCCCGCCTCAACGCCTCGGCCAGGTCCTGCACCGACTCATAGCTTGTGGTCATCGGGCCTCTCCCTTCAGCGGCCCGGAAGCCGCGTCTTGATCTCCTGCAGCAGCCAGTCGTTGCCGTCCGGGTCGCTGAAGGCGACGAACGAGCCGTAGTCGGCGTGCTCGGGCGCCGGACCGCTGACTCGCCCGCCCCTCCCGGCGTGGTGAAAGATCCCCGTGGCGTCGTGGAACGTCTCGCTGACCTCGACCCCGCGCGCGACCAGATCGGCGCGGGCCGCGTCGATGTCGTAGACCGAGAGCTGCAGCCCCTCGCACGAGCCCGGCGGCGCCGAGGTGACCCCCTCGCCGAAGATGATCGAGCAGGCCGACCCCGGCGGCGTCAGCTGCACCACCCGGTAGCCGTCCTCGACCGCCAGGTCGGCATCGAGGCGCCAGCCCAGCCCCTCGTAGAAGCCCTTCGCCCGATCGACGTCCGAGACCGGCACGACCACCACCTCGAGCTTCATCTCTCCGGCGTCGACCGGCGGTGTGCCCGCCGCACCCTCACTACTCGCCTCCGCGCCACTCATCTCCGCCTCCAATCCGTAGCCGCCGCTACCGCAAGATCGGCAGGAGCTCCTTTCCCGCACCATCTCCCTTGCTCGAGTGGAAGTCAAGGCATGCGGCTGCTGAAGCCAGAGCGCTACCGTGGGTAGATGGCGCCTCCCGACCCGTGGCCGTCCGTCTCCTATGAGGACTGGAGCGAGACCTGCGACACGCTTCACGCGCATACGCAGGTCCTGGGGAAGATCGCCGCGAAGCTGGCGCCGCCGGAGCCACAGCTTCAGCACGCCGCGCTGCGCCTGACCGCGCGGGGCTGGGAGACGCGCCCGGTGCCGGCACCCGATGGCTCAGGGGCACTCGTCGTCGCACTGGACCTGCACACGCACGAGGCCGTTGTCGAGCACAGCGACGGTCGCGCTCGGAAAGTCCCTCTGACTCCCGACCGTGCGGTGGGAACCGTCACGCGCGAGCTGCTGGAGGCGATGGCCGACCTGGCCGGCACCGTCGAGATCGACCCGACGCCACAGGAGGTGCCATGGACCGTCCCTCTCGACGAGGACTACGAGCATGTGAGCTATGACTCCGATCGAGTCACCTCCTATTTCGCTGCCGCAACTCAGGCCGCGCTTGTGCTGGCTGCCTTCAGGGCGCCGTTCCGCGGCCGGTCCTCGCCGGTCAACGCCTGGTGGGGGTCCTTCGACCTTGCGGTGAACCTCTACTCCGGACTCCCGGCCGACCCTCCATCCGACGACTTCATCATGCGCAACTCGATGGACTCCCAGGAGGTGGCTGTGGGATGGTGGCCCGGGGACCCCAAAGTGGGCAAGGCCGCGTTCTACGCCTACGCCCATCCGGCACCAGCCGGCTTCGCGGAAGGCACCCTCTCGACCACGGCCGCTCGCTGGGATTCCGGGCTCGGCCTCTACATCCTCGACTGGGACGACGTGCGCGCCAGTGACGACCCACATGCATACGCGCTCGCATTCGCCCGCTCGGCGTTTCAGCACGCCTGCCTCGTCTGCGGCTGGGACGAGAAGCTCGCCGCGAGCGCCGAAGAAGCGCCGCCGCCAGTCGCGTAGGACAAGCCTCGCCATGGGAAAGCGGCGCGATCAGCTGCCGCAGGACCTTGAAGACCTCATCCAGGTGTTCATCGTGCTGGCCCAGCTTCGAACTCGTCTCTCGTTCCAGCTGATCGAGCCGTTTCTCCAACGCCGCGTAGCCCGCCGCCTCACGTCGCAGCTCGACGAACGCCCGCATGATCGCGATGTTGACAGCGATCGCGCGATCGCTCCGGAGGACCCCGGAGAGCATCGCGACTCCCTGCTCGGTGAAGACGTACGGGGCGTAGCGACGCCCGCCCCGGCCGTCATTTGAGGTTGCAATTTGTGACCTCAAAGCCTCGGCCTCGGCTTTGCCCAGCTGGAACATGAAGTCCTCCGGAAAGCGCTTCAGGTTGCGTTTGACCTGCTGTATCAGGCGTTTTGTCTCCACGCCGTAGAGGTCCGCTAGGTCTTCGTCGAGCAACACCTGGCGCCCGCGGACAGAGAAGATCCGCTTCTCGATCGCGGGGGCCGCGATCAACTCCGGCGCGTCCGTCTTCTCCGCAGCCTGAAACATCCGACCAGCATTGCAAACGGGCCGGATGCTTTTGTCTGCAAAAATCGGGGAGACAGGATTTGAACCTGCGACCGCTCGGCCCCCAGCCGAGTGCGCTACCAGACTGCGCCACTCCCCGTGGCTGGATTACATTCTGACGGATTCGCACGCGGCGGTAGCTCAACGGTAGAGCCTCAGCCTTCCAAGCTGATGACGCGAGTTCGATTCTCGTCCGCCGCTCTCGCGTCCGAGGCGCGCTGCGGCTCAAGTTCGGACTGGCGAGGCCGATGCAGAGGGTCGATGAGCAGCCGATCCGGGAGACGTATCGCCTTCTTGCTCGCCGCGGTCGCCGCTGGGCTCGCGCTTGGCGGCTGCGGCGGGTCCTCCGATGACGGCGGAACAACCGAAGCGTCGTCCTCCGGCGCCGGCCTCACCCCCTGGCCGCTCTTCGGCCGCGTGCCCGAGCGCACGCACTACCTCCCCGCCCCGCCTCGGCGAGCGCTCGACCCGCCGCTGCGCGAAGCGTGGTCGGTCAACACCCACGCGCTGATCGAGTTCCCGCCGGCGATCGCCGGCGGCGTCGCCTACGTCGTCAACAAGTACGGCAACGCCAAGGCGGTGCGGCTCCGCGACCGCAAGGTCCTCTGGGAACGAACGACCGACCCGGTGGACTCGGGCACGCCGACCGACGTCACCGCGCCCGTCTTCCACGAAGGCAAGGTGTTCTTCGCCTACGTCGACGGCAACCTCGTCGCTATCGACGCCAAGACCGGCAAGCAGGTCTGGACGCGCAAGCTCGTCGGCCACCTGGAATCGTCGCCGATGGCGGTAGGCGGCAGGCTCTACCTCGGCACCGACAAGACCAACGTGGTCGCGCTGCGCGCCTCCGACGGCAAGGTCCTCTGGCAGTTCAACTCGCCGGGGGCGATCAAAGCCAGCCCGAGCTTCCACCGCGGCCGCGTCTTCGCCGCCGACTACGAGAGCGGGATGTTCTGCCTCGACGCCGGGAACGGCAGGCTGCTCTGGCGGACCAACACTTCGAAGGTGGCCCCCTACGGCGCGGGCGGCTTCTACTCCTCCCCCGCGATCGCCTTCGGCCGCGTCTTCGCCGCTCGAGACGACGGGACGATCTACGCCTTCGACGAAAAGACCGGCAAGGTCGACTGGTCCTTCCCGACCGGCAACTTCGTCTACGGCTCGCCCGCCGTCGCCAAGGTCCCGGGCACGCCGCCCAGCGTCTACATCGGCTCCTACGACGAGCACTTCTACGCGCTCGACGCCCTCACCGGCAAGCGAGAGTGGCGCTACCCGGTCGGCGGCCCGGTGCCGGGCACGGCAACCGTGATCGGCCACACCGTCTACACCTCGAGCTTCAAGACCGGCGAGACGATCGGCATCGACGTCCGCACCCACCACAAGGCCTTCGAGCTGAAACAGGCCGGCTACACGCCGATGGTCTCCGACGGCCGCCGCCTCTACCTGATCGGCTACTACGAGCTGATCGGCCTGCGGCCGACACGGCGCTGAGAAGCGGGGGTGCCGGGATTCGAACCCGGAATCGCTGGTTTTGGAGACCGGTACTCGATTCCACCAGATCGCTCTAGCAAGCGAAAAACGCGCCTTGTTTGACCTCGGGGGAATGCGCAGGGGAATGAAGCTCGCTGGGATTCGACGCGAATCGCTAGCCCAAAACCTCGACCTCACAGCGCACGCCGGAAGCCCGCCCCAACGGCCCATCAGCAGTCAGGAGCAGAGCATTGAGAGCCTCGGCAAGGGCCACGTAGGCTGCGTCATAGGCGGTGAGGTTGTCACGCAACTCCCAGATACGGGACAGGAGAGGCAGATGTGGAACCCGACGCAGGGGCAGCGCCGCGAGATCGGTCAAGACCTGACTAGATCGCCGGTCGTCGAGCCTGCCAGCCCGAGCCGCGCGTCGAAGAGTCGAAATAACCTCAAGGTCGATTAGTTCAGGTGCGGTGAGCTGCTCCCCACGAAGTCGCCCGCGGACTCGATCGCCATCAGCGCCATCATCCGCTAGAGCGGGTGCAAGCACTGAGGCGTCAACAACGATCACGCAGCCCGCTGACGCTCATCGCGGAGAGTCTCGGCCGCAAAAGCGAGCCCGAGCGAGCCTCCTGAGCGACCTCCCGCCCGGTCAAGGACCTCCTCGAGAGTCGCCTCTTGGGCCTGGCGAGTGAGCTGGGCGAGCAAGTACTCCTGCATGGACTGCCCAGCATCCGCTGCTCGTAGGCGCAGCACTCGATGCACTTTGGGTGGGACGTTCTTGATCTGGACACTTGGCATTGCCCAAGTGTAGCGCCCAAATGGCGCCAGTGCATGCATTTCGGCGCTACTTACGTTTAGCTATAGATGGGGGCCTCAACCCGATCCCTGGCAGTCTGAAGTTTGGATTCGGGTCAGAGTGAGCCAGGGGACGAGAGGGAGCGAGCTCCATCCCCCCAGGAGCCGGTCCAGATCTTCATCGGGACGCCAATCTCCAACGATCAAACCGACGAGATCTAGGAGGCCCGGCGTATCAGCGCACCAGCCGAACGAAACCCAGCGGCGAAGACGGCTCTGATGCTTCTTGGCTGCAATCTCAGCCGCGCCTACCTGCATCGTCGAACCCAGGTCGGAGAAGGTGTAGATCTTCCCAAGCTGCTGAAGCCGCTTTACACGTTCTGCTTTCGGCATTTTCGAAAGCTGCTCGGTTGGAAGCCCAAGATCCTCACCCTGCTGCAAGCTTTGCTCAATCAGCTTGGGCACCGCCCGACCACCTTGAGACCGCTCAAAGAACTTCTTCAAGCTCACTTCCATGATCGCGTCTCCGATTGCCAGACCATCTTCGGCCGTAAAGCCGATACTCGAGAGCAGATCTTCTTTCGTCTGCGCATCATCAAAAAGAGCGGCGAGGAGCTCCCGCTCCTGAAAATCAAATCCCGGCCCCTGCACGTACATGCGCCGGGAAACCATGCGCCCGCGCAGATGCTCAAACGCGCTGCCCTCATTCCTAGCCTCATAGCTCAAGTGAAGATCCGTAAGACTGAGGATCTGCTTGACGAGTTCGTTGATTTGATCGATTAGGCGGCCATCAATCAGCCTCTCCGCCTTGGCAGTCGGCTTACGACTGTGGCGCTGCACGCAAAGAAGCGCAACGTAGTCGGGGATAGCCATCAGCCCCTCCATATCGCTCTCGCGATATGTATTTGAATTCAGAGGGGTATTTGCCATCCAAGCGTTGGCGAGGATGTCGAAGGCGTCAAATGGAGATAGGAGCTCGATCAGGTTTTCGCGAAGCGCCTTGATCTGTTCCGGCGCCTCGGCTGCGAATTGGGAAAATTCCTCACGAAAGGCTGCCGCCTGCGCTTCATCCTCCATCCCTAGCTCAACTTCGGTCTCCTGGATCCCGCCGCCTCCATTCAAGGCTCGGCGCCCTTTCGAGCGATCGCCAGACGTCGAAACTCGCCGCTTCGCCCGGCGACGCTTGCGTTGCTTGCGGTTCATAGCAATCAGTCTGCCCAAGGCCTCGGCGTACGACGGCCGAGTCCTGCTAAAAGGCCCAGTGTTCACCTCCTCAGGGGAATGCCTAGGGAATGAAAAGATCGGTCGATCACCCAATTGACGCCTGCGCGACCCCATCGAGGTGGCTCCCAAACCGCGCACTCAACACCTCGACATTCCCCTTATAAAGCCAAATTTCTGGCTCCAAGAGCCAGAATGAAAGCGGGGCAGCCAGGACTCGAACCTGGAATCGCCGGTTTTGGAGACCGGTGCCTTAGCCAGTTGGGCCACTGCCCCGAGAAGGCCATGCTAATTCAGTGCGGGCGGAGGGACTTGAACCCCCAAGCTCTTTCGAGCACTGGCACCTAAAGCCAGCGTGTTTGCCAATTTCACCACGCCCGCGTGGCTGCGCCAACTCGCGCCTTAACGCGCGACCAATGCCGCAGCGTCGCTCATAGATTCTATGATCGTCGGCGTGGCGGTTGGAGAGGTCAGGCCTGGCTACGAACTGTGGCGGCCAAATCGGGAGAAAGCCGAGTCGATCACGACCAAGTTCGTGCTCTTCTTCCTGCTCGTGGCGACCTCGGCGATCGCCTTCCTGATCACGATCACCGGCTTCTCGCTGATGACCGGTGGGGGCGGCATGGGGATCGTCTGTCTGATCTATGCCGCGCTCTACGCCTTCTTCGCCTTCCTCGTCTTCCGCTGGAACCGCGGCATCCTGCCGGTCGCCGCGGCGCTCTCGATGATCCTGGCGATCTTCTGTGCGACCGGGGCCGACAGCTGGTTCGCACGCGACAAGGCCGGCTTCGACGAAGGGCTGATCCCCTCGCCGCTGATCGGCCTGCTGGTGATCATCCTCGCGATCCTGCAGCTGATCCTGATCGCCGTCGCGCTCTACGCCTTCAACCAAAACTGGCACGTCGAGGAGGAGCGGCCGATCGGCTACGGCGAGGACTACGGCGCCGGCGCGACTCCCGACGACAGCGCCCCGCCGCTTCCCGCCTGACGCTCACTCGCCCTGAGGCGTCGATACCGGAGGTGGGACTCGAACCCACAAGCCCGTAAGGGCAATCGATTTTGAGCCGATCGCGTATACCAATTCCGCCACTCCGGCGCCGGACAAAAGATAGAGCGGTCGGCGACGATAGGCGCATTGGGACAGCCCCGAGTCTCAATCGGTCGGCTCGCGCCTGAATAGACTGACCCGCGGTATGCGCATCCACCACCTCAACTGCGGCACGCTCTGCCCCCGCGGGGCGCGGCTGATCAACGGCAAGGGCGGACTGCTCGAGCCCGGCAGAAGCATCTGCCACTGCCTGCTGATCGAGGCCGACGGCGGGCTGGTCCTGCTCGATACCGGCTTCGGCGCCGAGGACGTGCGCAACCCGAAGCAGCTCGGGGCCGTCTTCGCGCTGATGAACCCCCAGACGACGATCGAGGAAACCGCGCTCGAGCAGGTCAAGAGCCTCGGCTTCGATCCGGCCGACGTGCGCCAGATCGTCACCACCCACCTCGACCCCGACCACAGCGGCGGGCTGCCCGACTTCCCGCAGGCCGAGGTACACGTCTACGGGCGAGAGCTCGACGCCGCCCTCGACCCGAGCCTGCGCGACCGTCCCCGCTACCTCGGCGTCCACTGGAAGCACAGCCCGCGCTGGGTCCGCCACGACGCCGAAGGCGACGACTGGTTCGGCTTCGAGGGCGTGAAGATCCTTCCCGACCTCGGCACCGAGGTGCTGCTGGTTCCCCTGATCGGGCACACGCTCGGCCACACCGGGGTCGCGATCAGGACCGGCGACAGCTGGCTGCTGCACTGCGGCGACGCCTACTTCCACCACGACGAGATCGCCACGCCCCCCAGCTGCCCGCCCGGGCTGCGCTTCTTCCAGAACCTCAACAACGCCGACCGCAAGCAGCGCCTGGCCAACCAGGAGCGCCTGCGCGAGCTTGTAACGCGACATGGCGATGAGGTGCGGCTTATCTGCTCGCACGACCCGGACGAGCTTGACCTCGCGCAGGCAAGCTCAGCCGGCGCCGCTGCGGCGTGAGCACAGCGCCCGAGAAGCTCTGGGAGCCGCCCGCCGAACTGATCGAGCGCGCCCGGCTGACCGAATACATGCGTTGGCTCGCGGCCGAGCGCGGCCTGCCCTTCGCCGACTACGACGAGCTCTGGCGCTGGTCGGTCGACGACCTCGAGAGCTTCTGGTCCTCGATCTGGGATTTCTTCGGCGTCGAGGCAGATGGCGAGTACGAGCGCGCCCTGGGCAACCGCCAGATGCCTGGCGCCGAGTGGTTCGCCGGCACCAGCCTCAACTATGCCGAGCACGTCTTCGCCGGAAAGGACGCCGCCGAGACCGCGATCCTGCACGCCTCCGAGCTGCGCGAGCTCGGCGAGCTGAGCTGGGGCGAGCTGCGCACCCAGGTCGCGGCCACCGCCGCGGGCCTGCGCGCGCTCGGGGTCGGGCGCGGCGACCGCGTCGTCGCCTACCTGCCCAACATTCCCGAGGCGATCGTCGCCTTCCTCGCCAGCGCCAGCATCGGCGCGATCTGGTCGAGCTGCTCGCCCGACTTCGGCCCGGCCAGCGTGATCGACCGCTTCGCCCAGATCGAGCCCAAGGTCCTCTTCGCCGTCGACGGCTACCGCTACGGCGGCAAGGACTTCGACCGCCGCGGGACGCTCGCCCAGATGCAGGCGGCGATGCCGAGCCTGGCGAGCACGGTCGTCCTGCCCTATCTCGATCTCGATCCAGACCTCTCGTCCCTCTCCGACGCGATCCGCTGGGACGATCTGCTCGCCTCGGGCGAGGGCGCCGAGCTGGACTTCGAGCGCGTGCCCTTCGAGCACCCGCTCTGGGTCCTCTACTCCTCCGGCACCACCGGCCTGCCGAAGGCGATCGTCCAGTCGCAGGGCGGCATCCTGCTCGAGCACCTGAAGAAGCTCCACCTCCACGTCGACGCCCACCCCGGCGACCGCCTCTTCTGGTTCACCACGACCGGCTGGATGATGTGGAACTTCCTCGTCTCCGGCCTGCTCACCGAGGCGGCGATAGTCCTCTACGACGGCAACCCCGGCCACCCAGACATGGGCGTGCTCTGGGACCTCGCCGAGCGCGCCGGGGTGACGATGTTCGGCACCAGCGCCTCCTACATCGCCGCCTGCATGAAGGGCGGGGTCGAGCCCGGCGCGCGCCGTGACCTCAGCCGCCTCAAGGCCGTCGGCTCGACCGGCTCCCCCCTCTCCCCCGAGGGCTTCGACTGGATCTACCGGCACCTCGGCGCCGACACCTGGCTCTTCTCGACCAGCGGCGGCACCGACCTCTGCACCGCCTTCGTCGGCGGCTGCGCGCTGCTGCCCGTCTACCGCGGCGAGCTGCAGGCGCGGGCGCTCGGCGCCGCGGTAGAGGCCTGGGACGATGACGGCAAGGCCGTGATCGACGAGGTCGGCGAGCTGGTCGTCACCGAGCCGATGCCCTCGATGCCGGTCCGCTTCTGGGGCGACGAGGACGGCAGCCGCTACCGGGCCAGCTACTTCGAGCACTATCCCGGCGTCTGGCGCCACGGCGACTGGATCGAAATCACCGCCCGCGGCACCGCCGTTATCTACGGTCGCTCGGACTCGACGATCAACCGCTCCGGCATCCGCATGGGCACGAGCGAGATCTACCGCGCCGTGCTCGGCCTCGAGCAGATCGTCGACGCCCTCGTCGTCGACATCCCCCGGCCCGGGACCGAGGGCTGGATGCCGCTCTTCGTCGTCCTGCGCGAGGGCGCCGAGCTCGACGACGAGCTGCGCGTGGAGATCGCCCGCCGCGTGCGCAGCCAGTGCTCCCCGCGCCACGTGCCCGACGAGGTCTTCGTCATCGACGAGGTTCCGCGCACGCTGAGCGGCAAGGTGCTCGAGGTGCCGGTCAAGCGGATCCTGATGGGGACGCCGCCGGAGCAGGCGGCGAGCCGCGACTCGCTGGCGAACCCGGCGGCGCTGGACTACTTCAGCGAGATGGCGGCGCGCCTGCCCAGCTGAGTAGGCCGGCGCGAGCGGGCCGCGGCGGCGAATCGCATAGACGCCAGCACCGCAAAGCCCCAGCTGCCAGCGACAAGGATCCCGCCGGCGACATCGCTTGGGTAGTGCCAGTAGAGGGCGAGCACGGCCCAGCCCATCGCCACGACGAAGCAGGTGCCGATAACCGCGACGACGGGAAGAAGCCTCGTGGGCACGACGAAGGCAAAGGCGATGGCAATCGATGCCACGGCTGTCACGTGGCCACTCGGGAAGCCATCCCAGGTGACGTTTTCCGCGCCGAGAAGCTCGCGGGCTCGCGGGTGGGAAAGGGCAACCTTGAGCGCCTGAGTCGTCAGGTTGGCGCCCGCGACGACCACCAGGGCGGCCGCGGCATTTCGTGGCCACCGCCGTGCCCAGCCGATCCCGCAGGCAAGAGCTGTCATCGCCAACAGCGTTGGCAGACCTCCGAAAAAGGTCAGGAATGAGGCGAGTGACTCGCGGCCCGAGCCCCGTTCGACCACGAGCCTGGTCAAGACACTGGCGTCCACACGCTGTGCGAAGGCCACGTCATAGGCGAGCAGAGCAACCGCGATCAGCCCGGCCGTGCAGGCGAACCACCCGGCGAGCGGGGCTTTTACGTTCCTTGCCACCCGCGAAACGGTAGCGAGAAAGCCCTTTCGCGCCCTCAGGCGGGGGTGACCGGATTGCGGCGCTCGGCGAAGGAGCGGCCCTTGCTCGCCGCCATCGCGAAGCGCTTGACCAGGTCGGCGCGGAGATCGGCCGGGTCGATCACCGCGTCGACGACCAGCTCCGAGGCTAGGTGGAGGAGGTCGATGTCCTCGGCGTATTCCTCGCGCTTGCCGGCGACAAAGGCCTCGCGCTCGGCCTCATCCTCAATCGCCTGGATCTGGTTGTAGAAGACGGCGTTGATCGCCGCCTGCGGTCCCATCACCGCGATCGAGGCACTGGGCAGGGCGACGCAGCAGTCGGGCTCGAAGGCCGGGCCCGCCATCGCGTAGAGCCCGGCGCCGTACGCCTTGCGCACAATGACCGAAATCTTCGGCACCGTCGCTTCGGAGACGGCGCTGATCATCTTCGCGCCGTGGCGGATGATGCCCTGGCGCTCGACCCCCGTGCCGATCATGAATCCCGGCACGTCGGCGAGGAAGAGCAGCGGCAGGTTGAAGGCGTTGCAGGTCTGGATGAAGCGCGCCGCCTTGTCGGCCGAGTCGACGAAGAGGACGCCGCCGGTGTGCTTGGGCTGGTTGGCGACGATGCCGATCGCGCGCCCGTCGAGCCTGCCGTAGCCGACGATCAGCTCCTTCGCCCAGCGCTTGTGCACGGGCAGGAAGCTCTCGGCGTCGAGCAGCGAGTCGAGCAGCAGCTGCATGTCGAAGGGCTGGTTCTCGTCGGCGGGGACGATCCCGGCGATCGGCATCTCGGAGGCGGGCTCGGCCGGCGGCGCGACCGGCGGCTGCTCGCGCCAGTTGCCCGGCATGAAGGAGAGGTAGCGCTTGGCGAGGTCGATCGCCTCCTCGTCGCTCTTGACCAGGAAGTGCCCGCAGCCCGAGACCCCGGTGTGCATCCTGGCCCCGCCCATCTCCTCCAGCGTCACCTTTTCACCGATCACCATCTCCGCCATCCGCGGCGAGCCGAGGTACATCGAAGCGTTGCCGTCGCGCATGATCACGACGTCGCAGAAGGCCGGGATGTAGGCGCCACCGGCGGCGCTCGGCCCGAACAGCAGGCAGACCTGCGGCACCTGACCGGAGAGCCGCACCTCGTTGTGGAAGATCCGCCCGGCGCCGCGGCGCCCGGGGAACATCTGCACCTGATCGGTGATCCGCGCCCCGGCCGAGTCGACCAGGTAGACCATCGGAACCTGCAGGCTCAGCGCCCGTTCCTGGATGCGGAGGATCTTCTCCACCGTCTTCGGCCCCCAGGAGCCCGCCTTCACGGTCGGGTCGTTGGCCATCAGCGCGGCGCGGCGGCCGTCGATCGTGGCCAGGCCGGTGACGACGCCGTCGGCACCGAGTCCCTCCTGCTCCCAGTTGGCCAGCGCCGCCTCCTCGGCGAAGGAGTCGGGATCAACCAGGCGCTCGACCCGCTCGCGAACCGGCAGCTTGCCCTGCTCGGCCGTCTTCTCGTGGTGGCGCTGCGGCCCGCCTGCAAGGGCGGCCTCGAGCGCTTCAGCGAAGTCGGTCATGGTGGCGGCAGCCTATTCGGCCTCGGCGTCACACCCGAACTGCATCAAATTCCCTATCTGCCAGATTGGGAATTTGATGCAGTTCGGTGCCAGTCGATCGGCCCAGCGGTCAGCACATGGGATCCGAGGGGGCGGCCGAGGGCCTGCTGGGCCTCGCGGGATGCCTCGACCAGCGCGGAGAGGTCGATCCCGGTCTCGATCCCCATCTCGTGCAGCATCGAGACCAGGTCCTCGCTGGCGATGTTGCCGGTGGCGCCCGCCGGCACCGGGCAGCCGCCGAGCTCGCCGAAGCTCGACTCGAACGAGTCGACGCCCTGCTCCAGCGCCGCCAACACGTTGGCCAGTCCCTGACCGCGGGTGTTGTGGAAGTGGGCGGTCAGCTCGACCCCGCCGAGTCGAGCGCGAGCATCGGCGAAAAATCCGGCGACCTGGCGCGGATTGGCCATTCCGGTCGTGTCGCCGAAGCCGACCTCGGCGCAGCCGGCCGCGGCGAGCCGCTCGGCGATCGCAAAGACCCGGCCCTGCGGCACCTCGCCCTCGTAGGGGCAGCCGAAGGAGGTCGAGATCACGCCCTCGCAGCGCAGTCCGGTCTCGCTCGCCGCGGCCAGCGTCTGCTCCAGCCCGTTCAGCGACTCCTCGATCGTCCGGTTGACGTTCTTGCGGTTGTGCGTCTCCGAGGCGGAGACGAAGACGTTGATCTCGTCGAAGCGATCGCGCAGCGCCAGCGCCCGCTCCAGCCCCCGCTCGTTGGGGATCAGGACCGAGAAGGCGACCCCGTCGCGCCGCTTGACCCCGGCCAGCACCTGCTCGGCGTCGGAGAGCTGTGGGATCACATCGGGACGGACGAACGAGGTCGCCTCGATCCGCTTCAGCCCCGTCGACGAGAGCATGTCGATGAGCCGGATCTTCTCCGCCGTCGGGATCGTCTCCGGCTCGTTCTGAAAGCCGTCGCGAGGCCCAACCTCGCGGATGCGGACGCTTTGCGGCAGTGGGGCCATGCTCATCGAGACCGAGGCTACGCCGTCGGCGGACCGGCCTGGCCGACCACGCGCCGCTCGTGGGTGCCGACGCCGATCGTGCGCTCGCCTTCAGTCACCTCGACCTCGAAGCGAAGCTTGCGCCCTTCGACCACCTCGCGCAGGGTGGCTCGGGTCCGGCAGATCGCCCCCTCCGCGGCCGCCGCGACGTGCTTGACGCAGACCTCGAAGCCGACCGTCGCCTGGCCCTCGGGCAGGCGCTCGAAGGCAAGCATCTGGGCGCTGCCCTCCATCATCCCGATCATGCCCGGCGTCGAGAGCACGCCACTGGCGATGGTGCCACCGACGTTCGTCACGAGCGGCGGCGCGACCGTGAACTCGTCGCTGCGCTCGATCCCTGGTACGAGCTCCCCCACCGGCCCCACCATCAGACCATGCCCAGGCCGCCGCTGACGCCCAGGGTCTCGCCGGTCACGTAGGAGGCATCGTCGGAGACCAGAAACGCGGCTGCGGCCGCCACCTCGTCGGGCTGCCCGAGGCGACCCATCTGGGTCGCCGACTTCATCGTCTCGATCACCTTCTCGCCGATCTCACCGAAGTCCTTGGCGCCCATCAACAGCGGCGTCTCGATCGGGCCCGGGGCGATCGAGTTGGCCGTGATCCCGTAGCGGGCGTTCTCGCGCGCGATCGCCTTCATGAAGCCGACGATCCCCGCCTTGGCGGCGGAGTAGACGGCCGAACCCTTGGAGCCGACCCGGCCGGCCTCCGAGGAGATGCTGAGGATGCGGCCGTACTTGGCCTGCTGCATCACCGGCAGCGCCGCGTGGGTGCAGTTGAGCACGCCGCCGAGGTTGATCGCGAGCACCCGCTGCCACTGCTCGGGGCTCGTGTAGGTGAAGAAGCCGAACTCGTCGGTACCGGCGTTGTTGACGAGGATGTCGAGCGTGCCCACGGCCTCGACCGCTGCCCTGGCGGACTCGAGCTCGGTCACGTCGAGCTCGATCGGGTGGCCGTTGACCTCGCCGGCGACGCGCTGCGCGCCCTCGGTGTCGATGTCGCCGACCCAGACCTCGGCGCCCTCGGCGGCCAGCCTCGCGGCGATCGCGGCGCCGATCCCGCTCGCGCCACCGGTCACCAGCGCCTTTCGTCCCTCCAGTCGCATCGGGCGTGAGCATAAGGGCCGAAGCCCTAGACTGGCGCGCTCGTGCCTGACCTGCCCACCATCCCGATCGTCGGCGGCACCGGCGCCCTCGGCGCCGGCCTGGCGCTGCGCTGGGCCAAGGCCGGGGCGCCGATCGCGATCGGCTCGCGCTCGGCCGAGCGCGGCGAGGAAGCGGCAGCGAAGCTGCGCGAGAAGGTGCCGGGCGCCGAGGTCGAGGGCCTGCTCAACGAGGTGGCAGCGCGGCGCGCCGAGATCGTCTTCCTCACCGTCCCCTTCCGCAACCAGTCGGAGAACCTCAACAACCTGCGCGAGGCACTGCAGCCGGGCCAGATCCTGGTCGATTGCACGGTTCCGCTCGCCGCCGCCGTGAGCGGCAAGGCGACCCGCTCGCTCGGCGTCTGGCAGGGCTCCGCCGCCCAGCAGGCGCAGGAGATGGTCCCGGACGGGGTCACCGTCGTCGCCGCCCTGCACACAATCGGCGCTCCGACCCTCGCCGACGGCGAGGCCGAGCTGGGTGAGGACGTTCTCGTCTGCGGCGACCGCAAGGCCGACAAGGCGCGGGTGGCGCGGTTGATCGAGCTGATTCCGGGCCTGCGCGCGGTCAACGCCGGGCCGCTGGAGATGGCGCGGATCGTCGAGCAGCTGACGCCGCTGCTGATCTCGGTCAACGTCCGCTACAAGGCCCACGCCGGGATCCGGCTCACCGGGCTTCCCGACGCCGACCACTGGGAGTAGGGAGGGCGCGGTGAGGATCGCCCTGCTCGCCGGCGGCACCGGCGGCGCCAAGCTCGCCGCCGGGATGCAGGAGGAGCTCGGCTCCGACCTGAGCGTGATCGCCAACACCGGCGATGACATCGAGACGCTCGGCGTGCACGTCTCCCCCGACCCCGACCTCGTCACCTACTGGCTCAGCGGCGAAATCGACGAGGAGCGCGGCTGGGGGCTGCGCGACGACAGCTTCACCGTCTTCGAGCGCCTGACCAGGCTCGGCGCGCCAAGCTGGTTCGGCCTCTCCGACCGCGACCTCGCCGCCTGCCTCTACCGGCGCCAGTTCCTCGAGGAGGGCGGCAGCCTCACCGACGCCCAGGCCCAGATCGCCCGCGGGCTCGGGGTCGAGGCCCGGGTGCTGCCGATGTGCGAGGCACCGGTGCGGACCAAGGTGCTGACCGCCGCCGGCGTACGCGGCCTGCAGGAGTACCTGATCGTCGACCGCGGCGAGCCCGAGGTCCACGGGGTCGAGCTGGAGGGGATCGAGGCGGCCGAGCCGAGCGGCGAGGTCCTGGCCGCCCTGCGCGGCGCCGAGGCGATCGTGATCGGCCCCTCCAATCCGGTGATCAGCATCGGCCCGATCCTCGCCGTGCCCGGTATGACCGAAGCGATCATTGCCTCGCCCGCTCCCGTCGTCGCGGTCAGCCCCTTCGTCGCCGGACGGGTCGTCAAGGGACCGACCGAGCGCTTCATGCAGGCGCTCGGCCGCCCTTCGACCGCGGCCGGCGTCGCCTCGCTCTACACCGGGCTGCTCGACGGCATGGTCGTCGACGAGGGCGACCCCGACCCGCCGCCGAGCGAAATCCCGACACAGGCCGCCGCCACGCTGATGGAGGGCGCCGCCGGTCGCGCCCGCGTCGCCCGGATCGTGCTCGACTTCGCCGCTAGCCTGATCAGGGCTTGAAAGCAACCGCCGTCCTCCCCGTCAAGCGCTTCGGGGCCGCGAAGCAGCGGCTCGCGGGCAACATCGGCAGCACCCACCGGGCCGAGCTGGCGGCGGCGATGATGGCGGATGTGCTGGAAGCGATCGGCGCTGCGCGTGCGATCGAGCGCACGATCGTCGTCACCAGCGAGCCGCGCGCGATCGAGCTGGCGCGCGAGGCGGGCGCCGAGATGGTTGCCGATCCGGACGCGGGCGGCCACTCCGGCGCGGCCCTCGCCGGGATCGCCCGCGCCCGCCAGCTCGGCGCCGCCACGGTCGTGCTGCTGCCGATCGACTGCCCGCTGCTCGAGCCGCGCGAGCTCGAACGGCTGTTGACCGGAATGCCCGAGCGCTACGTCGGGATCGTCCCCGACCGCCACGGCACCGGCACCAACGCGCTGGCGCTGTCACCGCCGGACGCGATCGAGCCCTCCTTCGGCGAGGGCAGCTGCGCCCGTCACGTCGCCGCAGCCCGCGCCGCGGGCATCCCCTTCGGAGTCGAGGAGTTGTCCTCGCTGGCGCTCGACCTCGACACCCCGGCCGACGTGGTCGCCCTCACCCGTGAGCTTGAGCGAAGCCGTGGGAGGGCGAAACGAACGGCGAAGGCGCTCGGCATATGAGCGAGCTGCGGGCGATCCCCGTCGGCGGCCTGCCGGAGGTCGAGGAGGGCATGGCGCTTGGAGCGCTGATCGCCGCGCACGCCGAACTCCGTGACGGCGACGTCGTCGTCATCGCCCAGAAGGTCGTCTCGAAGGCGGAGGGGCAGGTGCGCCGCCTCTCCTCGGTCATCCCCGGTGCCGAGGCACGCCGCCTCGCCGCCGTACTGGGCAAGGAGCCCGCCCTGGTGCAGCTGATCCTTGACGAGAGCCGCGAGGTTTTGAGGGCAGAGCGCAACGTCCTGATCGTCGAGACCCACCACGGCTTCGTCTGCGCCAACGCCGGCATCGACACCTCCAACCTGCCCGAGGACGGCACCGCCTGTCTCCTTCCCGAGGACCCCGACGCCTCAGCTCGCAAGCTCAGAGCCGAAATCACCGCCGGGCTAGGTAGGGAGCCGGAGGTGGGGGTCGCCGGACAAAAGCGGGGAGTGTCCGGAGACCCCCACCTCCGGCCCCCCCCACGATCGCCGTTGTGATCAGCGACAGCTTCGGCCGCGCCTGGCGCCTTGGCCAAAGCGAGGTAGCGATCGGATGCGCCGGCCTCACCCCTCTAGACGACTGGCGCGACCGCGAGGACGCGCACGGTCGCAAGCTTGAAGCAACCCAGATCGCGATCGCCGACGAGGCTGCCGCCGCGGCCGATCTCGTCCGAAGCAAGGACAGCCGAGTGCCCGCAGTAGTCGTACGCGGCCTTGATCGCTTCATCACCGTCGACGACGGCCCCGGCGCGGCGTCCCTCCGGCGGACCCCCGAGGAGGACCTCTTTCGCTGAAGTCGAGCCGATCCCGGTAGGGGTGGAACGTCTTGTACTTTTTGGGCGTCCACCTTGAGGCGCCAGCAACCGCGTCTCCACCCAAAAAGTTAAGTGGAACCCCTACCGGGATCGGCTCCGGCTAGCGGACACGAAGCACAGCCGCTCCCCTGAGGGCCCCGGTGCGAATCGAGTCAATCGCCTCGTTGGCCGCCTCGAGTGAGTAAACCTCGACCTCGGTCCTGACAGGGACCGTGGGCGCCAGGGCCATGAACTCTTCGCCGTCCTGCCGGGTCAGGTTGGCGACCGAGCCAAGCACGCGCTCGCCCCAGAGGGTCTCGTAGGGAAAGGCGGGGATGTCGCTCATGTGGATGCCGGCGCTGATAATCCGCGCCGCCTTGGCGCTGGCTCGCAGCGCCGTCGTCATCAGCGAGCCGACCGGCGCGAAGACGATCGCTCCGTCGATCTGCTCGGGTGGCCGCTCGTCCGCGGACCCAGCCCACTCAGCGCCGAGCTCACGTGCGAACGCCTGCGTCTCCTCGTCGCCCTCGCGGGTGAAGGCGAAGACGCGGCGCCCCTGGTGCACCGCGACTTGGCAGAGGATGTGAGCCGAGGCGCCGAAGCCGTAGAAGCCGATCCGCTCCGCATCGCCGACCAGGCGCAGTGCCCGGTAGCCGATCAGCCCGGCGCAGAGCAGCGGCGCCGCCTGCTCGTCGGAGTAGCCCTCGGGAATCGGAAAGCAGAAGCGCTCGTCGGCCAGCGCGAGCTCGGCGTAGCCGCCGTCGATGTCATAGCCGGTGAAACGCGCCCTGTCGCAGAGGTTCTCGCGGCCGCCGCGACAGTAGCGGCACTCGCCGCAGGTCCAGCCAAGCCAAGGAACCCCGACCCGGTCGCCGGTCGCGAAGCGCTCCACTCCCTCCCCGCCCTCGACCACGGTGCCGACGATTTGATGGCCCATAACCAGCGGCAACTTTGGCCGCTCCAGCTCGCCGTCGGCAATATGCAGATCCGTGCGGCAGACGCCGCAGGCGCTGACCGAGACCAGCACCTGCCCTGGGCCAAGCCGGGGCTCCGCCAAATCTGCGGGTCGCAAAGGCGCCCGCGCGCGCTCCAGGACCATCGCCCGCATTGCACTAGGGCGAGTCGGGTGCCGCCGGTTCCTCCGAGCCAGGTTCGATCGCGGAGGGCGGGACCCCCTCTGTCGGAACAACAACCGGGGAGGTTCCGCCAGAGGGGGTCCCGCCCTCCGGAGCAGTGCCGGTTTCCAGGTGGACGCAGTTGCCTTCGGAGCTCAGCTGCAGCGCCAGGCCCTGCGCATCGAGCAGATCACCTTCGAAGCTCAGTTCTTCGGTGCTGCCGTCTTCGTTGAATCTGGTGAGGATGATTTCGACGCTCTGGTCCTCCCCGCTGACTTCGGTCGACGGCACGATCGCGATCAGGTATTCGTCGCCTTCACAGTTTTCGGGCGCGGGCACAACACCGGCCGTCACCGGCCCGCCGGACGCCCCCCCGCTGGCACCCCCCGGAACCGCGACGGGCGAAGAGGTCCCCTCTGGCGGAACCTCCCCGGCTGTTGTTCCGACAGAGGGGACCTCTTCGCCCGTCGCCGATTCAGGCGCAGAAGCCACAGGCGACGACGGCGCCTCGGCGACAGCGATGACCTGAGCGGGTGCCACGGCAGGGCTGGACAGATTGGGGGCTGGGCTCAAGCCCGCGCCGCCACTGACCCGTTGTGCCGTCTGAACCCCCGGCCCCACCGGGACAGCGACACCCGCCGCCACGCGGGTCGCCGGGACAGACGGCAGCGCCTGCCCTCCGCCGACAGCCGTTTCGATGCCGAGGGGAATCGGAGGATCGTCCGAGCTGCCCTGCCAGGGGATCAAGCCCCAGAGCACGACCAGACCAACCGCGACGATCAGAGCAGGCAGCCCGAAGACCGCCAGCGCCGGGAATCGCCCCTCCAGTGAGAACCACGAAGCCATTGGCCCAAGATAGGCCTTTACCTAATAGGTCTCAACTATCTCGTAGAGCGTGGTTCGCTGGGCCGGCTCGCGACCGCCGGCCCGGGCCGCCTCGATCAGCTGCTCGGGCTCGAGCCGGACCCCGTGCTGGGAGCCCGCCATTCGCGAGATGTTCTCCTCCATCAAGGTGCCGCCGAGATCGTTCACTCCCCAGCGCAGCGCCTCGGTGGCGGCGCCGAGCCCCATCTTCACCCAGCTCGCCTGCAGGTTGGGGATCGTCCTGCCGAGCGCGAGGCGGAAGGCGGCGGTGTGCTTGAGGTTCTCCTCGGCGGAGATCTCCTCGATCCCGTGGGTGCGGCCGAGCATCGTGTTGAAGGGGATGAAGCTGAGCGGGACGAACTCGGTGATGCCGCCGGTGCGCTCCTGCAGGGCGCGAATCACCCGCATGTGGCGGGCCAACTCGCGCGGCTCCTCGATGTGGCCGAACATCACGGTCGAGGTCGACCGCAGCCCGGCCCGATGCGAGGCCTCGACGATCTCGACCCAGCGCTCGGCGGGAAGCTTGTTGGGTGAAATGCGCTGCCGCACGCCGTCGTCGAGCACCTCGGCTGCGGTCCCCGGCGTCGACCCCAGCCCGCACTCGATCAGGTACTCGAAGACCTCATCCGGCCCCTTCCCCGAGCGCTCGCACATGTAATGGACCTCCATCGGCGAGTAGGCGTGCAGGTGCAGCTGCGGAGCCACGTCCTTGGCCAGCCTCAACCACTTCCCGTACTCCTCCAAGGTCAGATCCGGATGGATCCCCCCCTGCATGCAGAGCTCGGTGGCGCCGAACTCGACCGCTTCCAAGATCCGGGCGGCGAAGTCCTCCTCAGAGACCTCATAGGCATCAGGCGACCGCTTCCCCTGCCCGAACCCGCAGAACGCGCAGCCGACCACGCAGATGTTGGTGAAGTTGATGTTGCGGTTGACAACGAAGGTGACCCGGTCCCCCGCAAGCTCCCGCCGCAGCTCATCGGCAGCGACCCGCATCTCCTCGATCACCTCGGGCCGCGTCTCGGCGAAGAGCGCGGTGAGCTCGTCCTCGGTCAGCTCTCCTCCCTCGCGACCCTTCTCGATCGCCTGGGGCGCAAGCCCGCCGTCGATCGTCTCATCGTTCCGTCGCCCAGATCCCCTGCGCGGGATGAAGCTCCAATACTTCAGCTTGATCACATCGAGAACGCCCTGCTCCATCCACTCGCTGTCCATGTACTGCGGATAGACACAGAGCCTCTCGGTCAATGCAAAGCCCTTGGGGGCAAGCTCCTTTCGAACCTCGTGCGGGCTGGGAAACGCATGCTCAGGAGATATGTGATCGCCGTTCGCGGACAGCCCACCAAGGTCCGTAGCTCCAGCCGCGACAAGCTCCCCCCAAGCGTCCGACAGATTCGGCGGCACCTGAATCCCAATATCCGGCATCAGCCGCTTGCACTCCTGAATCAACCGCTTGATGTCGTCAACCGAGACAGGCGAAGCCCAATCGGGGGTGACCGTTGGGGCCCCCACCGCCGGGGCTCCCCCTTGAAGTCGCGACGAAGGGGTCAGCGTTGGTGTGGGTCGCGAGTTCCCGTCGGAGGGGGCCCCAACGGTCTTCCAGCGCTCCCGCGCCGCGTCCTCAGCGATATCGGCCACTTCCTGGCCGTAATACTTCGGATGAGGAACGAAGTTCTGGAGGATGATCTCCTGGAGGTGGCCGTAACGCTCGTGCAGGCCCGCGAGCGCTTCGAGAGATGCCACCTGCTCGTCCTCCGTCTCTCCAATGCCCACCAGGATGCCGCTCGTGAAAGGGATCTTCAGCTCGCCCGCGGCCTCGATCGTGGCGAGGCGCTGCGCCGGATGCTTGGTCGGAGAGCCGGCGTGGACAGTCTCCATCAGCCGCTCAGAGATGGACTCCAGCATCAGGCCTTGAGAGGCGGTGACCTCCCGTAGGCGAGAAAGGTCGCCTTGGTCGAGGACTCCGATGTTCGTATGCGGAAGCATGCCGCGCTCCAGGGCCCGTTCGCAAGCCCAAACGACATATGAGGTGAAGTTGTCGTGGCCCCATGCGGCCAGGCGAGCAGCTACGTCAGGGTTGACCTCGGGTCGCTCGCCCGTAAGCACCAGCAGCTCCTTGGCGTTGCGCCTCAGCGCTTGATCGAGCTGCCTTTCGACCTCCTCGGGAGCATGGATGTGCGCCTGGTGAGTCGCGAAGGCGCAGTACTTGCAATAGCACTGGCAGGTGCGCGAAAGGGAGAGCGTGTAGTTCCGCGAGAAGGTGACCCGGCGCACCGGGGGGACGCTACCGCACGCGCCGTCTAGGTCCGGCGCGTGCGATCAGCGAGAACAGCTACGGAGTCGAGGTAGCGGGCTTCACCCGCTCCGGCGACTCGGTCGGGGACTTGCCCCTTGCCTCAAGCACAAACCTGAAGACCAGAGCCGCGAGCACCGAGCCGACGATCGGGCCGACGAGGTAAGGCCAGACACCGCCCCACTCGCCGCTGACCAGGGCGGGGCCGAACCAGCGTGCCGGGTTGAAGGAACCGCCGGTCAGCGGACCGCCGACCATGACGATGAAACCCAGCGTCGTGCCGATCGCCAGCGGAGCCCAGTCCTTGAAGCTCTTTTTCGAGTAGACCGCGGCGAGGATGACGAGGACGAGGCAGAAGGTGCCAATCGCCTCGATGATCGAGCCGCGGAAGTTGCTGCCGAGCAACGGACTGACCGTTGCCGCCCCGTAGTGGGTGGCACGGCCCTCGTCGAGCAGCAGCCCCTTGCAGAGCAGCGCCCCGAGGACACCGCCGGAAAGCTGGGCGAGCATGTAGATCACGCCGTCGACGGCCGAGATCCGTTTGATCACCATCGCCGCAAGGGTCACCGCGGGGTTGAAGTGTCCGCCGCTGACCACGCCGAACATGACGATGAGGCCGAAGAGCAGAAAGGCGTGGACGAGCCCGATGACGGCGAAATCCGACCCGAACTGGGCCTGTTCGCCGGTCGAGACGAATAGCACTACGACGCTGGTGATGAAGAACACCAGCAGGAAGGTGCCGATCAGCTCAGCAAGGTATGCCGCGAGTCCTCGTTCCTGCACTCTCTCTCCTCCTACCTAGATCCCTAATTCGACTGGGGCGGCGCCAGTCTACCCATATTGAGCGAATGAAATAGCTTCCCCGCTCGATGAAGTTGGTTGCCGCGCTGCTGGCGGCCGCCCTGCTGCTCACCGGCGCCGCCGGTTGCGGCGGGAGCGGCGCTGAACCGGGCGCGCCTTTCGGCGCGACGCTGGTGCTCGACTTCACGCCGAATGCAGTCCATTCCGGCGTCTACGCGGCGAAGCGGCAGGGCTTCTACGGCGATGAAGGGATTGACCTCGCTATCCGCCAGCCGGGCGAATCGACCGATGCGCCGAAGCTGCTGGAGGCGGGCCGTACCGACTTCGCCATCCTCGACATCCACGACCTCGGCATCGCCCGCGAGCGCGGGCTCGATCTGGTCGGCGTGATGCCGCTGGTGCAACGCCCGCTCGCCGCCGTGCTCGCCCGCTCGGCCAGCGGCGTAAGGCGACCGCGCGAACTCGAAGGCCACACCGTGGGGGTGACCGGCCTGCCCTCCGACGAAGCCGTGGTCGACTCCGAGGTCAGCGCCGACGGCGGCGACCCGGCCGAGGTCAAGCGGGTGACGATCGGCTTCAACGCGATCGGCTCGCTTGCCGCCGGCAAGGTCGATGCGGCGACCGGATTCTGGAACGCCGAGGGGGTCGCGCTGCACCAGCAGGGCGTCCCGATACGGATCTTCAAGGTCGACGAATACGGCGCGCCGCCGTACCCCGAGTTGATCCTGACGACGACGCGAAAGACCCTCGATCGCGACCCCGACCTGGTCAAATCGATGGTCGCGGCCACGCGGCGCGGCTACGAATTCACGGTCGAGAACCCCAAGCAGGGACTCGATGATCTCCTCGCCGAAGTGCCGAGCCTCGACCGAGCCGACCAGAGTGCGCAGCTGCGGGTGCTGCTGCCGGACCTGCGGCCGCTGCCGTTCGACACCGGAGTGCTGCGCGAATGGGCCGCCTGGGACCTGAAGCACGGGTTGCTTGAACGGCCGCTCGATGTGGGAGCTGCGTTTGCTGAACCTTAGGCCGGGTGGGCGCGGGGGTGGCCTCGCCTGCGCGCTGGGTTTTTCGCCTGGCGCGTCCCGGCTCTCGCCAGGTGGGCTGTGCGAAAAACGGACGCCACGCGCAGGCGAGGCCACCCCCGCGCCCTTCCCAGATACGCTTTCGCTCGTGAGCTTGGCCGAGGATTTCCAGCAGGTGCTCGATTCGATGCCGCCCGATTGGACGGACCTCGAGCTTGATCTTCGGATTGAGGACGAGAGCCGGTATGTGGATACGGCTGTCGCCTTGAGCCAGATCAATGCCCAGCCCTACTCGCGGGCCGATTGGGACTGGCGGCTGATCGTTGCCCACAGCTTCGGGCACGCGGCCGCGCCTGAGACGGTCAAGGGCGTGCTGGCGAAGCTCGATGCCGACGGCACCCGCGGCGAGATGGCCGTGCGCGAGGTGCGCGAGGGCCGGGCCGAGGTCGTGCAGATGTGGGGCCGCCCCGAGAGCGTTCGCGAGGAGTTCCGCGAACGCCGCTCGCTCTAGTGGCAAAGATCCTCGCCATCGTCTCCGACCTGATGCTGGCGAGCCGCGTCAGCGAGAGCCTGAAGGCAGCAGGCCACGAGGTCTCAGTCACGCCCAACCTGCCCGACCCCCTCGAAGCCGACGCAATCGTCTATGACCTGGACACGGCCGACCTCAACGCCGTGGTCGCGACGGGACTCCCAACCCTCGGCTTCTACTCCCACGTAGATGTCGCCACCAAGCAACGCGCCGAAGCAGCCGGAATCGACGTGGTCGTCCCTCGCTCCCGCATGTCACGAGAGCTGGTGACCCTCACAGCAGGCCTTCTCGACGCTTAACGCCTCGGGCGAGTGGGACCCCGTCCGGCGGGAACTCGCGACCCACACCGACCTCCCCATCCCGTCTGCCGCCCCCGGAGGGGAGCCCCGCCGGACGGGTTCCCACTCGCCCCCACGCCTAACCGAAGAACACCTGCTGCAGCAGGAAGACGTTCAAGGCGATGATCATCGCCGCCAGCACCCCGGCGACCCCGGTCAGCCAGCGCGGGTTGACAAGGGCCCCCATCACCTTCCTGTTCGCCGCCAGCATCAGCAGCGGCACCAGCGCGAAGGGGATGCCGAAGGAGAGGACGACCTGGCTGGCGACCAGGGCGTCGGTCGGATCGACGCCGATCGCCAACACGATCAACGCCGGCGCCAGGGTGATCGCGCGGCGGACGAAGATCGGGATGCGGCGGCGGATGAAGCCCTGCATCACGACCTGCCCGGCCATCGTCCCGACCGAGGAGGAGGCGAAGCCGGAGGCGAGCAGGGCGATGCCGAAGACGGTCGCGGCGCGGTCGGAGACGAGCGACTTGAAGCCTTCGAAGGCGCCGTCGATCGAGTCGACGCCGGTCAGGCCGCTGCCGTGGAAGAGCGCCGCGGCGACGATCATCATCGAGAGGTTGACGGCGCCGGCGAGCGAGAGCGCGATCACCACGTCGACCCGCTCGAAGCCGAGGATCTTGCGCCGCTCGCCGTCGTCGTGACCGACGATCCGCTTCTGCGTCAGCGCCGAGTGCAGGTAGATCACGTGCGGCATAACGGTCGCGCCGATGATCCCGGTGGCGAGCAGGATGCTCTCGGTGCCGGCGAAGCCGGGCACGATCAGGTGGCGGCCGATTTCACCGGCGTTCGGGGCGGCGTCGAAGAGCTCGAAGGCAAAGGAAGCGACGACGACGCCGACCAGGACGGTGATCCCGGCCTCGAGCCGGCGGAAGCCCTTCTGCTGCAGGGCGAGGATCGCGAAGGCGCCGGCGCCGGCGATCATGCCGGCGGGAAAGAGCGGGATGCCGAAGAGCAGGTTGAGCCCGAGCGCGGCGCCGACGACCTCGGCGATGTCGCAGGCCATCGCCACCAGCTCGGCCTGCAGCCAGAGGCCGATCGAGGTGCGCCGGGAGAACCGCTCGCGGCAGAGCTCGGCGAGGTTCTTGCCGGTCGCGATTCCCAGCTTGGCCGACTGCGTCTGCACGACCATCGCGATCAGATTGGCGGCGAGGACGACCCAGAGCAGCAGATAGCCGAACTTGGCGCCGCCGGCGATGTTGGTGGCGAAGTTGCCGGGGTCGATGTAGGCGACGGCCGCTACAAAGGCGGGGCCGAGGAACGGCAAGACGCGCCGCAGCCCCCGGCTCTCCCCATCCAGCGAGCGCCGCGCCGCCAGGGCGACCGCTGCCTCGCCGGGCAGAACGTCCTCGACACCAGCTCCGCCGGGAGCATCCAACATGCCTGCCTACCCCTCCGGCAGTTCGAGGTCGGGGCCAGGGATCGGCGTGCCGTGCGGGTCGTGGCTCGGCTCGCCCAGCTTGGCCGCGATCAACAACTCAAGCTCCTCGGAGATGTAGTGCTCGAGCACCTCGGCCTCCTCATGCACGCGGTCATCGGGCATCCCCAGTGCCTCGGAGAGGTAGGCCTCGATCAAGCGGTGGTGGCGGATCACCTCAAGCGCGACCTTCTCCCCCGCCGGCGTCAGGGTGACGCCCTTGTAGGGCAGGTAGTCGACCAACCCCATCTCGCCGAGCTTCTTCAGCATCGAGGTGGCGGTCGCCGGCGTGACGCCCAGTCGGGCAGCCACCTCGCCGTTCAGCACGGGGCCCTGGCGCTGCTGCGAGAGGGCGTAGATCGCCTTCGCGTAGTCCTCGATCGTCTCGGAAAGTTTAGACACGTCGAAAGAGTTTAGACATATCTAAAAGAGCAGGGATGGGGGCGACGGGGATGGCCCCGGCCCAGCAACAGCCTGGGAGGCTGGTCCGGGGCCATCCCCGTCGCCCGCTCCGAGCGCTTCCTAGAATCGAGCTATGGCCGAAACCTTGACAGTGGAGCTTGATGCTCAGTACCGGCAATTGCGGGAAGAGTGCGGGGTGCTTGATCGCTCGGGGCGGGGCAAGCTGCTCCTCACCGGGCCGGAAGCTGCGGAGTACCTGCAGGGGCAGCTGACCAATGACATCGAGGCACTCGAGGTCGGTGAGGGCTGCTACGCGGCCTTGCTCGATCGCAAGGGCCATATGCAGAGCGATATGCGGGTACTGCGCTTGGGCGAGGACGAGGTCTGGGTCGATACCGAGGGCGAGGGGCTGCCGGCTGCTCGTCGCCACCTCGAGATGTACAAGGTCGGCCGCGAGGTCGCGGTCGAGGACGTGACCGAGGCGCGGGCGCTGCTCTCGTTGATCGGCCCGCGCAGCGCCGAGCTCTCCGGTTCGCCGCCGCTGCCGGAGTACGTGAGCGAAGAGTTCGCCGTCGACGGCATCGAGTGCCTCGCGGTCGGCACCGCGCTTGGCATCGACCTGATCGCAGCCGCCGAGGATCGGGAGCGCCTGCGCCATGCACTGGCCGAGGCCGGCGCGGTCGAGGTCAGCCCGGACGCAGTGGAGATCCTCCGCGTCGAGGCGGGAACGCCCCGCTTCGGGGCCGAGATGGACTCCGTGACGATGCCCGCCGAGGCCGGCATCGTCGCCGCCGCGGTCAACTTTGAGAAGGGCTGCTACATCGGCCAGGAGACGGTTGCCCGGCTGCACTACAGGGGCAAGCCGAACCGGCACCTGCGCGGCCTGCGGCTGAGCGCCCCCGTGCGGTCCGGCGAGGGCCTCGTGCTCGGCGAAAAGGAGGTCGGCAGGATCGGCGGCAGCTGCGTCTCCCCCGTCCACGGACCGATCGCGCTGGCGATCGTGCGCCGCGAGGCCGAGCCGGGCGCCGAGCTCGCCGTAGGTGAAGATGGCGTTACGGGCGAAGTAGTCGACTTGCCCTTCGGTTAGATTCCGCCGCGATGGGTCGTGGGAGAGGCAGAGCGCTCGCTGCAGGTTGCGTCGTCGGTGCAATCGCGCTGGCCGTCGCCGGCTGCGGCGCCCAGGAGCACCCCAACGAAGGGCGGCCGCAGCCGCCGACCAGAGTCAGCGTCACGCTCACCCCGCGAGCGATCACGGTGCAGCCGCCGCGGATCGCCTTCGGGCCGGAACCGACCCAGCAGATCCCGCAGAACCAGCACGCGGGCCAGCCATCGGTGCGCTCCAACGCGCCGCTCGACGTCGTCTTCGTCGCCGCTAACCTGACCAACGCCAACGCACAGCTGCGGCTGCACGGGCCCCGGGATGCAACTTCCGGCCCACTCGTGGCCAACGGCAACGGCACCTTTCAGGCCTCGCTGCCGACCGGCTCCTACACCGTACGGGCCGCCGGAATCGCGGGCGCCAAGCCGGTTTCCTTCACCGTCGGCCCGTACCGCAGCTCCTCGCAGAACGACGTGCTTCTGCCCTAAGAGCGGCTTTTCCGCCGCCCCGGTCCGTCTGCCCGGCACGTCACCATCGGCCGGGTGACCATCGTTCTGGCAATAGCCGTGCTCGCGCTCGCCGCGGCACTCGTCTTCGTCGTCGCCCGCCGGCCCGAGGAGCAGGCGCCGCTTGATCACGGCCCGGCAATCCAGGAGGCGACCTCGAAGGCGGTTGCCGACCTGCTGCGGGTCAATGAAGAGTCGCGCAAACTCGACACGCAGGCGGCGGAGGCGGCCCTGCAGAAGCGCGAGACCGAGTTCCGGCGGCTGACCGAGCCGATCGGCAAGAACCTCGAGCGAATCGAAAAGGAGGTCTCGACGCTGAGCCGCGACCGCCGTAGTGCCGACGGTGCGGTGCGGACGCTGCTGGACGAGATGAAGGTCGGGCTCGGCGACCTCGGCACGCAGACCGGCACCCTGGTCAAGGCGCTTCGCCAACCGCAGACCCGCGGCCAGTGGGGCGAGGTGCAGCTGAAGCGCTGCGTCGAGATCGCCGGCATGACCGAGCACGTCGACTTCGAGCTGCAGCAGACCTTCAATGACGGCGAGGGAATCCTGCGGCCCGATGCCGTGGTGATGCTGCCGGCCGGTCGCCGCGTCGTAATCGACTCCAAGGTGCCGCTCGACGCTTACCTCGAGGTGCTCGAGGCCGAGGACGACGCCAGCCGCAAGGGCGAGCTGATCCGCCACGCCCGCCAGGTACGCGACCACATCACCAAACTCGCCTCGAAGCGCTACCAGGACCAGTTCGACAGCGGCGAGACCCCCGACTTCGTCGTCTGCTTCATGCCCTCAGAGGCCGCACTGCACGCCGCCTTCGAGGCCGAGCCCTCGCTCTATGACTACGCGCTCGAGCAGAAGATCCTGGTCGCGACCCCGACCACGCTGGTCGGCCTACTGCGCACGGTCGAGCTGGGCTGGCGCCAGGAGCGCATCGCCGAGCAGGCCCAGGAGATCGCTTCGGCGGCGCGCGAGCTGCACAGCCGCACCGGGTCCTTCGTCGAGCACTTCGCCAAGGCGGGGAGACAGCTCAACTCGGCGACCAAATCCTTCGACGACGCGGTCGGCTCCTGGGAGAGTCGAATCGTGCCGCAGCTGCGGCGCATCGAGGAGATGGGCGCCGCCTCCGGCAAGGAGCTGGAGGAGCCGCGCCGGGTGGATCGCGCCGTGCGCCCGATCCTCGCCGAGCTGAAAGAGCTTGAGGACGCCGACGAGACGGCGGTGGAGCTGCCGCCTCGGGCAGAGATCGACGCCGCCTGAAGCGCGGCAGCGGTTGCGTCTGAACTAGGATTGCCGCCCGCCTGCAAACGACCCCGCGGAGGATCCAGTTGGCCGTTGACACGAGCGCACTTGCGAAGTTGGACGTCGAGCCCGGCGAGCTGCCGGAGACGATGGCTGCATGGGTGATACGCCAAGAGCGTGAGGGCGAGCCCAAGGACGCATTCCAGCTGGAGCAGATCGAGGTTCCCGAGCCAGGGGCCTTCGAGGTGATCGTCCGGGTGATGGCGGCCGGGGTCAACTTCAACAACGTCTGGGCGGCCCTGGGCAAGCCGGTCTCGGTCTTCGGCTACGGCGACCACCCCGAGTACGGCCACCACATCGGCGGCTCCGATGCTTCGGGGATCGTCTGGAAGGTCGGCGAGGGCGTCACCCGCTGGAAGCCGGGTGACGAGGTCGTCGTCCACTGCAACCAGGCCTCATACGAGGACGTCGAGGTGCACGGCCTCGACCCGCTCGCCGCCCCGAGCCAGAGGATCTGGGGCTACGAGACGACCTGGGGCTCCTTCGCCCAGTTCACCAAGGTGCAGGCCCAGCAGCTCCTCCCCCGCCCCCAGAACCTCTCCTGGGCCGACTCCTGCGCCTACGGGCTCACCTATTTCACCGCCTACCGGATGCTGATCGACCAGTGCAAGCTTCAACCCGGCCACAACGTCCTGATCTGGGGTGCGGCGGGCGGTCTCGGCGTCTTCGCCGTGCAGCTCTGCAAGGCGGCGGGCGCCAACGCGGTCGGCGTCGTCTCCTCCGAGGAGAAGGGCGAGCTGATCAAGCAGCTCGGCGCGGTCGACTACATCAACCGGGCCGAGTT
The DNA here is from genome assembly GCA_963702705.1 of uncultured Solirubrobacterales bacterium. Taxonomy (GTDB): domain Bacteria; phylum Actinomycetota; class Thermoleophilia; order Solirubrobacterales; family 70-9; genus VRUE01. The sequence continues at coordinate 56,592 of CAVPDR010000006.1, read as the reverse complement.
CGGCGAGATGATGCGGACGCCGGAGAACCTGGCCGACAAGGCCGCGGACAAGGAGCGCTTCAAAGCCTCCAGGGGCTTCGCCAAGCGGGTCAAGGAGATCCTGGGCGACGCCCCCGACATCGTCTTCGAGCACGTCGGCCAGGCAACCTTCCCGACCTCTGTCTTCGTCGTCAAGCCGTTCGGCAAAGTCGTCATCTGCGGCGCCACCTCGGGTTTCCAGCTCGACTTCGACGTGCGCTACCTGTGGATGCGCCAGAAGCAGATCATCGGCTCGCACTTCGCCAACGCCTACGAGTGCATGAAGGCCAACCAGCTGATGGCCGAGGGCAAGGTCAGGCCCGTGATCTGGCAGACGATGCCCTTTGACGGCGTTGCCGAGGCGCACCAGCTGCTGCACGAAAACAAGCACCTCGGCAAGATCGCGATCCTGGTCGGCGCCGAGTCCGCGGAGGACGGTAAGAACGAGAGTGGCCCGGGCGCGATCCGGGCGGAGGTGGGAGCCTGATGAGCGAGGTATGCGTACTGGACTGGCACATCGCCCCCTTTCGGGCCGACCGCTGGCTCGACGTCTGGGAGGACGCGGCGGCGCGGATGCCCGCCTTCGGCGCCAAGAGCTGGTCGCTGACCCGCTCGACCGACGACCCGCTCGCCTTCCGCCAAACCTCGGTCTGGGAGAGCCGCTCCGACTTCGAGCGCTACTGGTTCTCGGAGGAGATCGAGACCGCCCGCACCGCCGTGATCGACCTCTACGACCTGCCGCTGCTGCCCTCCTGGCACACGTTGCTCGCCGCCGAGTAGCGCCCGCTCGAAGGCCGGCCGCTAGCGCTTCGGCTTCGGCTTCGGCTTCGGCTTGACTGTCCAGCGAAAGGTCGCCGGGCTCGAGTCAGCGACACCCGCGGCGCTGAGTGCAAAGACCGAGAAGACGTGGCCCTTCGGCCGCAGACCTTTGTAGACAGCCGGGGACCGGCACGGCTTGTAGGGCTTGCCGTCCAGTTTGCAGCGGAACTTCGAGCCTCGTTGATCTGAGGAGAACGAGAACTTCGCGCTCCTCCGCATCGTGGTTTTGGGCGGGTGCATGCCGAGCTTGGTCTTGGGCGGAACCTTTTTCCCCGACGGCGGAGTCGGCGTGCCGGGTGTCGAGTAGGTCGCCGTGTAGGTGGTCGCGGCTTTTGCGACGACCTGATGCGATCGCGCCCCACCGTCGGACCAGCCCGCCCAGGCGTACGTCACCCCACCCGACTCGACCGTTTGCGGGGCCGAGATCGTCACCTTCGAGTTTTCGATCGCTTCGATCGCGAACGGCGTCTTCGCGGTCTCGAGCCCCGCCGAGAGCGTCAGGCCGGGAGGATCGGACTTGATCGTGAGGTCGGCGACGCGAGGGAAGATTTCGACCTTTTTCGTCGCCGAGAGCCCGCGTGCGTCGGTCGCGGTCAGTGTCAGTTCGATATGAGATGGCAGATCGTGATCGGGCCCGATCAGAGTTCCGGATTCCAGGGCCGGAAAGACCTGCAGCGGGTGGGCGTGGCACGACTGCGGCCCGCCCGGGCAGTGGAACAGGCGCGAGCGCCAGTACAGACGGGCTTTGTCGAGAGGTTCGCCGGCGCCTTCGGTCGCGCTGCCGGCGAATTCGATCGGCTCGCCGACGCTCCACCGCGATCCGTCGCTCGGTTTTACGATTTTCGGCTGTGGCGGACTGTCGCCGGGGTACACCGTGAGCTGCGCGACGCTGTCGTGGCCCTGGTCCATCACTCTCACCGAAGCGGTCCGGTTGACAGCGGTTTTGTAGCTTTCGGTCGCCGTGCTCGCGCTCGTCGGCAAGTCGAATTTGCCGTCGCCGTTCAGATCCCATTCGTATTCGAGCGGCTGACCTGAGGGGCCGCTCGATTCGCTCGCATCGAAGTGCACAGTCAGCGTCAGCGGACCGAAGACCTGGTCGGCTTTCAGCTTGGCCCGCGGCGCGTTCGGGTCGTAGTGGATCCGGTGGATAGCCCCCGGGCCGTATTCCCCGTTTTCATCGGTGTAAAGGCTCGCGTAATAGAGGTCGCCTTCGGGGCCGACCTCGATATCGACTCCGGGATAGAAACCGCCGTCGGTAAGAAAGGGTTCTACCTTGGAGGGATCGGGCCGACCGTCTTCGCCCACCCGCATCACGTAGATGCAGCCACGCACCGCGTCGGCGAAAAAGAGCGCGCCGTGGAAACCGGGGTATTCGTTGCCCTCGTAGAAGGCGAGCCCGCCGATTGCCGCGCCTTCCGAGTAAGGGCAGGGATCTTCGGGTGTGACCCCGGATTCGTGCGAGTAGTAGAAGAGCGGCTGCGAGGTCAGCGATGGGTTGCCGTAGAGGTGTTCGCACACTTCCAGGCCGCGGAACTCGTACAGTTCGCGCCGTTCAGGGCCCTCGTAGCAGGGCCAACCGGAGTTGTAGACGGAGCTCGGCGAGGGCACGAGGCGGTCGATCTCCTCGAAGACCGAGGAACCGACGTTGTCGACGTAGATTTCTTTTGTCACGGAATCGATCACGAAGCGGAACGGGTTGCGAAAGCCCTTGGCGACGATCCTGCGTTCGTTCGCGTTGAGGCTCCCGAACAGCGGGTTGGCGGGCACGCCCTGTCCCGTTTCCGGGTCGATGCGGATCAACGCGCCGCTGAGGGTCTTGAGGTTCTGCGCGCGCAGCGCGCCGCCTTCGCTGAAGGGCGGCGTCTCTTCGACCCCGAAGCCCGCCGGCGGGTCCCCGCAGGGATTCAGGTCCGGAAACCCGTACTGACCCCAATCGACCTTGGTGAAGCTGGCGCCCTCGCCACCACTGGCCCAGAGGTTTCCTTCGGCGTCGAACTGCAGGTCGCCAACCGAGTGCGAGGAAAACTGCTGGCACCAGTCGGTGATCATCGGTTTCTCTGCGATCGATTTGTCGGTGCCGAGGTCGGCGGTGAGGCGCGAGAGCCGGCCCTGAATCACGCAGCCGTCGGTTTCGGACCCGGGCGGTTCCGGACAGGGGTCGCCATCTTCTTTGGCTTTGCCCCAATACGGCGCTTCATGCCCCGGCGGCGCGTCATAGGCATAGAGGACGTAGACGTAGGGATGGGCCGGCGAGAACTGTGGGTCCAGCGCGAGGCCCAGCAGGCCACGGTCGTTGGCGTTGTAGACCTCGGTGCGCAGGTCGGCGAAGAGCGTCGGTTCGTGATCCGCGAGGCTGTCGTAGACGAGGATCTTGCCGGACTTCTCGGCGACGAAGACCTTGCCGTCGGGAGCGAAGCGGAAGGCGGTCGGTTCTTCCAGGCCCTGGCCGGGCGTCAGCCCTTCGAACGGCACCGTCGTCTCCTGAAACCCGCTCGGCAACACCGGTTCGGCGCCCGCCGCGGCAGGACCCGCAAGGGCGAGACCGAGCCACACAAGTGCACCCGCAACCGCCGTCCGCCCCGGCACCCTCACGAGCGCTCCAGCGGCGCCATCGTCAGGCCGGCCGCCTCGAGCTGCTGCCAGTAGTGCTCGGCCGGCTCGCGCGGCCCCGACCAGACGATCGCCTGGCCCTTGCTGTCGATGCTCTCGGCGAACTTGTGGCCCTGCTCCACGGTGACACCGGGCAACACCCGCGCCAGGGTCTCGGCAACGTGATCGAAGGTGTTGTGGTTGTCATTGCGGACGATCACACGCCAGTCCCCGCCCAGGCCGGAACCCGGCCCGTCGATGCGGGGCCTCTCCACGGTCGTCGTCGACATCACCCGCATTATGCGGGAGTTCATCCCGCTCGGGAAAACGTCCAGCCGTCCTTGCACCCGAATACCCGCTCGATTTAAAGTCTACTTAACTACTCAAATTAGTTATGCCGTAGACTGGCCAGCAAGCCGAGAAATCGACCAGGAGATCCGGATCGCGATGGCACCGCATCCACTTTCGATCGACCAGCGCCTAGCCAAGGCCCTGTCCAGCCCACTGCGAGCACGCGCCCTGGCCCTGATCGGTGAAGGCGTCGCCAGCCCCAAGGCGATCGCCGGCGAGCTCGGCCTCGACGTTCGCGGTGTCGCCTACCACGTGCGGGTACTGCGCAAATTGGGTTGCATCGAGCTGGCTGAGACGAAGCAGCGCCGTGGCGCGATCGAACACATCTACCGCGTCGTCGACCTGACCCAGGAGAAGGGCTGCTAGAACGGGCTGGGAACGCGCACGACGACGTCATCGACGCTGGCGTGCGCGCCCTTGGCGTTCTTGGTCGAGCCGACCGAGAACCCAGACGCACTTCCGGTCAGGTCCCCAGCCCCTTCGTCGGTTGATTCGGCGACCAGTTTGCCGCCGACGAAAGCAAGCAGCTGACAGTTGCCCCGCCCTTCGCCCGAGGTCACGTTAAAGGCGCGCAGCCGCAGCTGGTTGGCTTTGTCGGCGCCGCCGATCTCGGCGACGTTCTTCTCGATATCGAGGTATTCGACCGTGCCGTCGGTCAGCACCTTGCGGATTTGTGCCTTGCGCTGCAGCGGGAAGACGGCGAGCTGGTAGCGAGCGCCGCCCCCGGCCCTCAGGTCCACGGCGAGATAGGCCGAGCGAAGGACAGGCTTCGGCGTGGTGCTGAGCAGACGCTCGGTGGCCGCGATCTCGAGGTCGCGACCGAGGACCGGCGTGCGGTAGGAGCACTCCTTGGTTTCCTTGCCAACGACGATCTGGAAGGCGCCCCCCGAGCCGCTGCGGGCGCAGCGCTTGCCCGAGAGCTTCACCACCTGGGCGAGCTGGCTCTTCGACTCCATGTTGTTGCGATAGATGCCGATCAGCGCCGCGCCGGCGCTCGAAGCAAAGGCCAACGTGCCGGCGAGCAGCAGGGCAAAAACGGCTGTACGCAGCAGTCTCACGACTCGCAGCCTAAACACAGCCCAGGGAGAAAGCTGCGGCCCAGCTGCGCATGAACGGCGGATTTCGGTCCGGGCCAAATATCATTGGCGAGATGAGCGAGCACCGCCTTCCCGAGCGCGACCGCCCCTGGGTGATGCGCACCTACGCCGGTCACTCCGACGCCAAGCGCTCCAACGAGCTCTACCGCGGCAATCTCGCCAAGGGCCAGACCGGCCTCTCGATCGCCTTCGACCTGCCGACCCAGACCGGCTATGACCCCGACCACGTCCTCGCCCGCGGCGAGGTCGGCAAGGTCGGCGTCTCGGTCGCCCACAAGGGCGACATGCATCAACTTCTGGACGGGATCCCGCTCGACGAGATGAACACCTCGATGACGATCAACGCGACCGCAGCCTGGCTGCTCGGCCTCTACGTCACCGTCGCTGAGGAGAACGGGGTCGCGCGCGAAAAACTCAAGGGCACGACTCAGAACGACATCATCAAGGAGTACCTCTCGCGCGGCACCTACGCCTTTCCGCCCGAGCCCTCGATGCGGCTGATCGCCGACATGGTCGCCTTCAGCGTCAACGAGGTGCCGAGCTGGAACCCGACCAACATCTGCAGCTACCACCTGCAGGAGGCGGGCGCAACGCCCGTGCAGGAGATCGCCTACGCGCTCTCGACCGGGATCGCCGTGCTCGACGAGGTCAAGGCGCGCGGCCAGGTCGCCGACGCCGACTTCCCGAAGGTCTTCGGCCGCATCTCCTTTTTCGTCAACGCCGGCATCCGCCTGATCGAGGAGATCGGCAAGCTGCGCACGATGGGCCGGCTCTGGAACGAGATCGGCCGCGAGCGCTACGGCGTCACTGACGAGAAGATGCTGCGCTTCCGCTACGGCGTCCAGGTCAACAGCCTCGGCCTGACCGAGGCCCAGCCCGAGAACAACATCCAGCGCATCGTGCTGGAGGCGCTGGCTGTGACGCTGAGCCGCGACGCCCGCGCCCGCGCCCTGCAGCTGCCCGCCTGGAACGAGGCGATGGGCCTCCCCCGCCCCTGGGACCAGCAGTGGAGCCTGCGGATCCAGCAGGTGCTGGCCAACGAGACCGATCTGCTCGAGTACCCCGACATCTTCGAGGGCTCGGTGGTGATGGACGGCCTGGTCGAGGAGCTGACCGAGGGCGCGCGAGCAGAGATGGCCGTGGTCGAGGAGCACGGCGGCGCGGTCGCAGCGGTCCCCTACATGAAGGCGCGCCTGGTCGAGTCCCATCGCGAACGGGTTGCACGAATCGAGAGCGGCGAGCTCAAGGTGGTCGGCCAGAACAGCTTCACCGAGAGCGAGGACTCGCCGCTGACCGCGGGCGCCGACGGCGGCATCCTCACCCCGGACCCCGAGGTCGAGCGCGAGCGGGTCGAGGCGCTGGAGCAGTGGAAGGCCGAGCGCGACGAGAACGCCGTGCAGGCTGCGCTGGCCGAGCTCGGCCGCGTCGCCGCCGACGACGGTCAGAACATCATGCCGGCGACGATCGCCGCCGCCAAGGCGGGTGCCACGACGGGAGAGTGGGCCGAGGTGCTGCGCGAGGCCTTCGGCGCCTACCGCGGCCCGACCGGCGTCAGCGGGGCGGCACCGGCCGCCGATCGCGAGCAGTTGGAGGCGATCCGCGCCAAGGTCGACGAGGTCTCCGAGCAGATCGGCCACAGGATCAAGATCCTGGTCGGCAAGCCCGGCCTCGACGGACACTCCAACGGCTCCGAGCAGATCGCACTGCGCGCCCGCGACGCCGGCATGGAGGTGATCTACCAGGGCATCAGGCTGACCCCCGAGGAGATCGCCGAGTCGGCGCTGCAGGAGGACGTCGACGTGGTCGGCCTCTCAATCCTCTCCGGCTCCCACCTCGAGCTGATCCCCGAGGTCGTGCGCCTGCTCAGGGCAGAGGACGTCGCCGTGCCGGTGGTGGTCGGCGGGATCATTCCCGCCGTCGATGCCGAGCGCCTGCGCAGCGCCGGTGTCGACGGCGTCTACACGCCGAAGGACTTCGACATCAACAAGATCATGGGCGAGATCGTCGACCTCGTCGGCCGCCGGGCCAAAGCACCGACCGCGGCCTGATCGCCCTCGACGCCGGATCGCGCAACTTCGTCGATCGTCTATAGCGCCGAAGCGACGGACCCGCGACAATGAAGCGATGAGTGAGCTGAACGGAGACCGCTCTGCCTGGCTGCGCTGCTACCGCTGCTGGTCGCAGAACCTCGAGATCCAGATCCACTACGACGCGATCCGCCGCGTCGATCCGGAGAGCGGCATCCTCGGCGAGGGGATCGACGAGGTCCAGGAGGCTCTGGTCCAGTGCGTCAACTGCATGCACGACCAACCCCACCTGACCTTCCAGGACAACCAGGTCGTGCCGATCGAGGACCGCTGGGAACGGATGGTCGCCGGCACCCCGTGGGTCGCCTCCTGCACGGTCCGGGTCGACCAGGACCGGGTCGAGACCTGCTCAGGCCCCGAAGCGGCGGAGTTCCTCACCTACGGCGCCTTCGGCGACGCCGGCGTGCGCGAGTTCTTCGCCCACGTCCGCTTCCACAAGCACGACGAGGAGCAGATCGTGATCCACATGCTGGTGGAGCTGTACGCCCGCTCGGCCGAAGAGGCCACCGACGTGCTCGAAGCGGCCGCCCACGGCCCGTTGGAGATCACCTCCCTAGCCGAGGAGTCCAGACCCCCAGCCCACGCCAGCGGCGAGGCCCACTAACCCTTTCGCGCCCTCCCAGCTGAGCCCACCCGAACTGCATCAAATTCTCTACCTGACAGATTGAGAATTTGATGCAGTTCGGGTTTGAAGGGAGCGGCGGACAAGACCGAGGAAGGGGTCGGGGTTCCAGGCAAGCATCCGGTGGGTTGCTCGGTGAACCTCGTATCCGGCGGCGGTCAGGGTGACGGTGCGCTCGCGATCGCTCTCGAAGGCAGGACGGTCCCGGTGATAGGCGTAGCCGTCGGTTTCGACGATGACGCGGTGAGCGGGCCAGAAGAAATCGACGAGGTCGCCCTCGATCAGAACGTTGACTTGCGGCAGGGGCAGGCCAAACTGGCGACAAAGAGCGAGAAAGTCGACCTCCAGTGGCGAGCGTGTATCGACAGCTCGTGGGTCGACTTCCATAGCCACCCGGCGCAGACGAGCGATTCCTTTCTTTCCTCGGCCGCGCGCGACCAGCCGCTGAAGCTCGGGCCAGTTGACGCGGCCGCTTCGATCAGCGGCCACAAGCGAGCGCTCGAGCTGCTTCGAATCGAGACGCCCCGCCATATCGAGCAACGCCCGCTCGATCGTCGTGACCGGTATGCCCTGCTCGACAGTCACGTGATGGTCGGGAAGCGTGCGCGTCTGGTGCACACGGATCTCCTTCCGGTCTCGGTGGACGCCACCTGACCGGCGAAGCACCTCAACCGAACCACGCCGCCCCCGCATCCCCCAAAGCGCCATCGCACTACCGTGAGACAGAACCGCTCCCGGCCCGGATGCCAGGACCGCAGCCATCCAATAGCCCAGGCGATCCAGGCGCCGATGCCCCAAGGCATAAACCCCTTGGAAGACTTGGATCAGGAAACCACCCTCGGCCCGTCGTTGTATTACCCCGAGCCCGACCCCGGCGTCAATTAGCTGCCAGTGCCCCACCACGCCGTGCTGCCGCTCGGCAAGTTCACGTATGACTCGAGTCGCCTTCCGGTCCGTCACCCGCAACCCCATCCCTTCCAAACCCGAACTGCATCAAATTCTCTACCTGACAGATTGAGAATTTGATGCAGTTCGGGCAGGGGGGCCGAGGTGTCGACTGGCATGAGTCGACACTGGCGCAGCCGAGCGCACGCGTGGTGCGCGAAACGTCACGGGTTGCGCGCGTTCATGAGGCGCCGGGCGCGCAGCGCGCGGCCGTTTACTCGACGGGGCTCTCGGGCGGCGGTGCCTCACCGGGGTTCTTGCGCGGCACCAGCACCAGGCGCTTGAACTCGGCGACGAGGACGCCGTCCTGGTTGAGCACGCGGGTGTGGACCTTGACCACGCCGCGGTCGGGCTTCGATTTCGAGGGCTTTACCTCGAGCACCTCGGTCTCGCAGAAGAGGGTGTCGCCGTGGAAGACCGGGTTGGGGTGGCTGAGGTCTTCGGTCGCCAGATTGGCGATCGCCTTGCCGGAGACGTCGGAGACCGACATGCCGAGGGCGAGCGAGTAGACGAGTGGGCCGACGACGACGTTGCGGCCCTGCTGAGAGCCCGCCGCGTAGACGTCGTTGAGGTGCAGTGGGTGGTGGTTCATCGTGATCAGGCAGAAGAGGTGGTCGTCGGACTCGGTCACCGTCTTGGCCGGCCAGTGCTTATAGACCGCGCCTACCTCGAACTCCTCGAGGTACCGCCCGTAGGCGTGGGCACCGGACGCCTCGCGCTCGGCCTGGTCGGTGGTCAAGTCGAAAGTCTGCTCGCTCATTCTCGGTTTCTTCTCCTGTCGGGTTGGCGGCGCGGCATGCTACCGGGCGGCGACGGCGCAGCCGCCTCAGGCAAGGCTAGACTCCCGCGCGATGAAGATCGGAATCATCGGCCTCGGCTACGTCGGCCTGCCCCTCGCCGTCGCCTTCGCGGAGAGTGGCCACGACGTCGTCGCCCTCGACGCCGACACCCGCAAGATCGAGAGCCTCGAACAGGGCAAGAGCTACATCGAGGACATCGCCGACTCCGCCCTGGCACCGCTCGGCGAGCGGCTGCAGCCGACGACCCGCCACGCCGACCTCGCCTCCTGCGACGCCGTGATCATCTGCGTGCCGACGCCGCTGACCGGCTCGCGCGAGCCCGACCTCAGCTACCTGCTCGAGGCCGGCACGGCGCTCTCCCAGGTGCTGCAGGCGGGCCAGTTGGTGGTGCTCGAGTCGACCACCTATCCGGGCACCACGCGCGAGCGGCTGGCGCCGCTGCTCGAGGAGTCGGGCCTCACCACCGGCACCGATTTCCACCTCGCCTTCTCGCCGGAGCGGATCGACCCGGGCCGCACCGACTACACCGTCCGCACCACGCCGAAGCTGGTCGGCGGCATGACCGACGCCTGCACCGAGCGCGCCCGCGACCTCTACGCGCTGATCTGCGACGAGGTCGTCGTCCTCTCCAGTCCCGAGACGGCCGAGCTCTCCAAGCTGCTCGAGAACATCTTCCGCTCGGTCAACATCGCCTTCGTCAACGAGCTGGCGCAGCTCTGCGACCGGCTCAAGATCGACGTCTGGGAGGTGATCGACGCCGCCTCGACCAAGCCCTTCGGCTTCATGCGCTTCGATCCGGGGCCGGGGATGGGCGGCCACTGCCTGCCGATCGACCCCTTCTACCTTGCCTTCAAGGCGCGCGAACACGACTTCTACCCCGAGTTCATCGAGCTCGCCGGCAAGATGAATCAGGCCCAGCCGGCGTTCTGCGCCGAACGGATCGACCGGGCGCTGAACGAGGCGGGCAAGCCGGTCAAGGGCTCGAAGATCCTCATCCTCGGGGTCAGCTACAAGGCCGGCGTCGGCGATACCCGCGAGTCGCCGGCGCTGAAGATCGCCGAGCTGCTCCGCGACCTCGGCGGCGACGTCTCCTACCACGACCCGCACGTGCCGGAGCTCCCCAAGCTGGGCCTCAGCTCGGTCGACCTCGATACCGCCCTCGAGTCAGCCGATGTCGCAGCGATAGTTACCGCGCACCCGAGCCTCGACTACGAGGCGGTCGCCGCGGCGGCGCCGGTCCTGGTCGACTTCCGCGGCGTCACCCGCAGCCTCGACGCCGAGAACGTCGTCCGGCTCTAGCCGGCCCTCAGTGCGCCTTTTTGAGCCGGGCGCGTTCCTCGTGGCGTTCGACGACCTGGGCGATCAGCTTCTTCACGTTTGAGTCGCCGGTCGCCTTGATGTGGCCGGTCTCGTAGGCCTTGCGGTAGCTCTTGACCGTGCCGTTCTCCGCCAGCTCGTTGAACTGGGGCCGGTCGATCTGAACCAGGACGCGCTCGTCCTGGGAGAGGTCCTTCTTGATCACCGGCCCCGGAACCTCGACCCGGTAGAGCTGGATGTCGTGTTTGGCCTTCAGTTCGAGCCCGAAGACCAGTTTCAGTTTTTGCAGCGCCGGGACCTCGGCCTGGAACCGCTCGACGGCGGTTTTGATCAGGTCCGGGGTCGATGCCATCTGGTTAGCGGCGCTCCATCTAGATCTTGTGCCTCTGGAGTAGCTTCTTGCCGATAACCATGCGCTGGATCTCGGAGGTGCCCTCGCCGATCAGGAGCAGGGGCGCGTCGCGGTAGAGGCGCTCGATCTCGTACTCCTTCGAGTAGCCGTAGCCGCCGTGGATGCGGAAGCACTCCTCGACGCACTCCTTGCCGGTCTCCGAGGCGAGCAGCTTGGCCATCCCCGCCTCGAGGTCGGAGCGCACGCCGGCGTCCTTCATCCGCGCCGCCTTGCGGGTGACGAGGCGGGCGGCCTCGATCTTGGTCGCCATGTCGGCGAGCTTGAACTGGATCGCCTGGTGCTGGGCGATCGGCTTGCCGAAGGTCTTGCGCTCCTGGCTGTAGCGCAGGGCGAGCTCTAGCGCGCGCTGGGCGATGCCGACGCCGCGGGCGGCGACGTTGACCCGGCCGACCTCGAGCGCGTCCATCATCTGCACAAAGCCCTGGCCGACACCAGCCTCCTCGCCGCCAAGCACCCGCTCGGGCGGGCAGCGGTAGCCGTCGTAGACGAGCTCGGTCGACTCGACGCCCTTGTAGCCCATCTTCTTGATCTTGGGCGGCACATTGAGGCCCTTGAAGTCGCCTTCGTTGGTTTCGGCCCAGGGCTCCTTCTCGGTGATAAAGCAGGTCATTCCCTTGTAGGCGGGTTCGGCCTTGGGGTCGGTCTTCATCAGGACGAAGACAACGCTGGAGCCAAGCCCGTTGGTGACCCACATCTTCTGCCCGTTCAGCTCCCAGCTGCCGTCCTCGCCCTTCTTGGCGGTGGCCTTGATGCCCTGGACGTCGGAGCCGACCTCGGGCTCGGAGAGCGAAAAGGCAGCGCGGATCTCGCCGGTCGCCATCTTCGGCAGGAAGTAATCCTTCTGCTCGTCGGTGCCGAACTTCATCAGCAGGTAGGAGCCGATGAAGTGGGTGTTGACGACGCCGGAGATCGAGATCCAGCCGCGCGAGAGCTCTTCGACGATCATCGCGTAGGTCGTCAGGTCGAGGCCCATGCCGCCGTACTCTTCGGGGATCGTCACGCCGAAGAGGCCGAGTTCCTTCATTTCCTCGACGATCGGTTTCGGGTAGGCATCCTCGTGGTCGTAGTGCTCGGCCTGGGGGATGATTTTCTCGTCGGCGAACTGGCGGACCATTTCGGTGATCGCCTGCTGCTCGTCGGTCTGCTCACGGAAGGCGGCGGTGTCTACGGCCATGGCTCCTAGCTTGGGTCGGATGCGGTTGGGGGCCGAAGGATATCGGCGTCGCAGATCCGGCCACCACTCATGCATAGCGGCCGATCTGACGACAAGGAGACGGTGAGACCCAAGCTCGCCTACCCGGGGGCCGCGATCGCGATCGTCCTCGCCCTGATCGCCGCGCCAAGCGCCGGCGCGTCGCTGATCGCACCCGTGACCGCGTGCCCGGACCAGGCCAAAACGGCCTCCCCCCCGACTCAGCTGCAGGCGATGCGCTGCATGACCGACTTCGCTCGTTCCGGCGCCGGCCTGGGCCCGCTTGCCGACTCGCCGCAGCTCGACCTCTCTTCCGGAGACAAGGGAGCCGACGTGCTGCGCTGCGACAGCTTCAGCCATACGGCCTGCGGCCGCGAATTCACCTACTGGATGCGGCAGGCGGGCTACCTGTCCGAAGCCTGCTGGCATGTGGGCGAGAACCTCGCCTGGGGCGTCGGCGCCTACGGCACGGTGCGCTCGATCTTCCGCGCCTGGATGCGCTCGCCGGAGCACCGCCACAACATCCTCGGCGACTACGAAGCCCTCGGCCTCAGTCGGCAGGTGGGCGAGCTCGAAGGCCAGGCCGACACGGTCGTCTGGACCGCCCACTTCGGCTCCCACTGCGAGTGACCGCCTCGTGATCCGCGCCGCGACGATCATGGCGCTGGCGCTGATGCCGGCGCTGGTGGCGGGCTGCGGCGGATCCGATTCGAGTTCCAGCCGGTCGGCGAGCTCGGGTGCTGCCGAGATCGTCAGCGCGAGCTCCCTGCGCGAGACAGCCGCGAAAGGGACGGCGCCGATCTACTGGGCCGGCGAGCAGGACGGCACAAGACTGGAGCTGAGCCGGCCCGACAAGGAGCGCACCTACGTGCGGTACCTGACCGGGGACGCCGAAGCCGGCGACGAGCGGGCGGCCTTCCTCACCGTCAGCACCTACGCGCAGCCGAACGCCGTGGCCTCCCTGCGCCGCCAGGGCGGGCGGTCCGGCGGCACCATCGCCCACACAGCGGACAACGGCACGATCTACTTCGACCGGACGAACCCCAAGAGCGTCTACCTCGCCTACCCGGGCATTCCGGTCGAGGTCGAGGTCTTCGACCCGAACTTCAAACGCGCGCTGCGGCTGGTCGACTCGGGCCGGATCGTCGCGGTCAGGTGAGGTCGACCCGCCGCAACGCCGCCGCCCATCCGGGAAGGACGGGCGGCGGCACTGCGGCGATGTCCAGCTGACTACGGCTGGTAGTCGAGCCGGAAGAACATCGAGGCCGTGCTCGGGCTCGTGTTCTCGGTCGCCAGAATCGAGATCGCGTCGCCGGCGGCGAACGTCTGCGAGTTGACTTTGTCTTCGCAGCTGGTCGAGCCGGCTTTGATCGTGCAGGTGATGCCTGTGTTGACTGGAACAGGGGCACCCACAGGGTCCCTCCGCACCGTGAACGCGTAGCTGTCGGCACCACCGGGGGCGCTGCTCAGGTAGATCCGCAGGTTGCTCACTTTCCCACCTGACGGCAGCACTTCCTCGATCGCGGCCTCAGAGCTGAAACCGATGTCGATGGCGGGACCGAAGAACCGTTCGTTCATGGAGTTGGAGACCGTGGCTCCCGTGCCGCCACCCCGAATTTCGCGGGCAGCCGCCGAGCCGGCAGGGCCCTGCGGACCCTGTTCGCCCTGGGGGCCTTTGTCCCCGGTCGGACCTTTGTCCCCGGTCTGTCCTTTGTCCCCGGGCTGTCCTTTGTCCCCGGTCTGTCCTTTGTCCCCCGGATCTCCCTGGGGGCCCTTGTCGCCGGTCGGGCCTTTGTCGCCTACTGGACCCTGCGGCCCGATCGGACCTTCAGGACCTGCAGGACCGGCCTCGCCCTGCGGGCCTTTGTCGCCGGTCTCCCCTTGCGGGCCTTTGTCGCCCACGGGGCCCTGCTCGCCAGCGGGACCTTTCTCGCCGGCCTGACCCTGCTCGCCTACCGGACCCTTGTCACCGGGCTCACCCTGGGGGCCTTTGTCGCCAGCGGGACCTTTCTCGCCGGCCGGACCCTTGTCGCCGGGCTCACCCTGGGGACCTTTGTCTCCGACAGGGCCCTGCTCGCCGATCGGGCCTTTCTCGCCCTGCGGGCCTTTGTCTCCGGCCTCGCCCTGCGGGCCTTTGTCGCCCACGGGGCCCTGCTCGCCAGCGGGACCTTTCTCGCCGGCCTGACCCTGTTCGCCGACAGGCCCCTTCTCACCTTGGGGACCCTTCTCGCCGACGGGACCTTGCTCACCCACCGGACCCTTGTCGCCGGGCTCACCCTGGGGACCTTTGTCTCCGGCCTCGCCCTGCGGGCCTTTGTCGCCCACGGGGCCCTGCTCGCCAGCGGGACCTTTCTCGCCGGCCGGACCCTTGTCGCCGGGCTCACCCTGGGGACCTTTGTCTCCGACAGGGCCCTGCTCGCCGATCGGGCCTTTCTCGCCCTGCGGGCCTTTGTCGCCGGTCTCCCCTTGCGGGCCTTTGTCGCCCACGGGGCCCTGCTCGCCAGCGGGACCTTTCTCGCCGGCCTGACCCTGTTCGCCTACCGGACCCTTGTCACCAGCCTCGCCCTGCGAGCCTTTGTCGCCTGTCAAGCCCTTGTCTCCTGTTGGGCCTTTCTCGCCGACGGGGCCTTTGTCGCCTTGGGGGCCCTGGTCCCCGCGTGGGCCCTTTTCGCCCTGGGGGCCGGGTGCTCCAGTGGGGCCCGTCGGGCCGATGGCACCGCTTTCGGCTTCAGCGCCCAGCACGCCCTGATTGCCTGGAGCGATCAGGAACGTGGCGCCGCGCTCGCTGCTCTTGCAGTGAGCTTTGGCCGAGATCAGGCGAACCGTGCCCACGTGCTCTCCGCTCCGCGCGATGCAGAGGTTGAGCGCGTTGGTCGGTGCCGCGTGAGCGGACGCAGATGCCAGCGACAGGCCCACGAGCAGGCACGCCACGAAGCAGAGCGCCGCACCGCGCAAGCTGGGTGGTGAAATCGATCGGGCAGTCATATCCGGTGAATCTCCTTACTGGTAGGGCCCCTGCGGGTGCCCTTCAGAGGGCGAGTCAGGGCCGCGTCACCGGACAGAACGTCTGAGTGCTCGACTTCTTCAGTAGGACATTTGTCGAACTTTTTGAAAACGGCTCAAGCTCAGATCCGATTCGAGGCTCGAGAGCCGAAGGCGGCCAGGGGCGCCCGAGCCTTGAGCACCAGCTCTTCGAACTCTTCCCGGGGGTCGGAGTCGACGACGATTGCGCCGCCGGCGCCGATCGACGCCGAGCCGCCGTCAAGCACGATCGTTCTGATCGCGACACTGAGGTCACAAGCGCCGCCGAGGCCGAGGTAACCGATCGCCCCCGAGTAGGGGCCGCGTGCCTCACCCTCGAGCTCGTCGAGGATCTCCATCGTGCGCAGCTTCGGCGCCCCTGTCATCGAGCCGGGCGGAAAGCAGGCACGGATGCACTCCGCCGGGTCGACTCCCTCGCGCAGCCTGCCGCGCACGCTGGAGACCAGCTGGTGGACGGTCTCGTAGCTCTCAAGCCGCATCAGCTCCCGCACCTCGATACTGCCGGTCTCACAGACGCGACCGAGGTCGTTGCGCAGCAGATCGACGATGGTCACGTTCTCCGCCCGGTTCTTCTCGTCGGCCTGGAGTGCCACCGCGAGGCGGGCGTCCTCGGCTGGGGTCGCGCCGCGACGGCCGGTGCCCTTGATCGGCCGCGCTTCCACCCGGCCCATGCGGTCGAGCGAGAGGAAGCGCTCCGGCGAGGAGCTCAACACGGCGAGGTCGCCGAAGCGCAGGTAGGCGCCGAAGGGCGCAGGGTTGGCGCGGCGGAGGGCGCGGTAGAGCTCGAACGGATCGGGATTCGCCTCGGCGACGAGCCTGTTGGTGAGGCAGATCTCGTAGCTGTGCCCGGCAGTTAAGTAGCGCCTGCAGGCTTCGATCTCGTCGCGGTAGCGCTGGGACGAGCGGCGCAGGCGGAACTCGACCGCCTCGCCGTCGAGGCCGGGCTCGGCAAGCGGCGGCAATACGCCCAGGCGCTCGCTCATCCCCTCGATCCAACGCTCCGCCTCGTCAACCGAGCGAACTGCATCAAATTCTCTATCTAGCGGATTGAGAATTTGATGCAGTTCGGGTGTTGGGTTGGGGTCGATCAAGGCGAGGAGGTAGGTGTGGCGCTGCTGGTGGTCGAAGGCGATTAGGCGGTCGGCTAGGACGAAGGCTGCGTCGGGGGTCTCGGCTCGATGCGTGGCGTTGGCGTCGCAGTCGGCCTTCAGCTCGTAGCCGAGGTAGCCGGCGAAGCCGCAGTTGAAGTCGAAGGGAAATTCGGCGGCGAGAGGTCGCAGCGACCCCAGCTCGCGGCCGAGGTAGTCGAAGATCGACTCGTCGTGGACCTCCATCCCCGCCCGACGCGCCACCCGAACCTGACGCGCCTCGACGTCGTAGGTGACGACGGCGGCCAGCGGTCCCCCGCTGTCGCCCATGAAGGAGAAGCGGCCGCGCTCGCCCTCGGCAGCACTGTCCAGCCAGAAGGCGTTCTCGCTAGCTCCATATATGTGCGCGAAGGCGCGCTCGGGGTCGGGAAGGAAGTCGAGCCGTCGCGATAGGAGGCGCCACTCGCCCGGCGCCGCGGAGGCGTCTGTCTGACTCGCGAGCGGCATCGCGTCAAGATATCCCGGCGTGAGAGTCAGCCTCACCCCCGATCCGCGGCACGGTGTCTTCGAGACCATGCTCGTCCTCGACGGCAAACCGGTCGAGCTCGATGCTCATCTGGAGCGGCTCGGCGGCAGCCTGAGGACCCTCTACGGCGCAGATTTGCCGAGCGATGCCACCGATCAGGTGCGCGAGGGAGCCGGTGGGCTGGAGTGCGGGAAACTGCGCATCACGATCGCGCCGCGTCTGGTCGACTCGGTCGCTCATAGGCCGACCAAGTCGACCACGGCAGGTG
Organism: uncultured Solirubrobacterales bacterium; assembly: GCA_963702705.1. Lineage (GTDB taxonomy): Bacteria > Actinomycetota > Thermoleophilia > Solirubrobacterales > 70-9 > VRUE01. The sequence goes on along the minus strand of CAVPDR010000006.1, from coordinate 39,419 downwards.
AAGTTGGGGTGGCTACGCGAATCATCACCGCCCCAGTCGACCCGGCGGCCGTGTTTCCCGGCGCCGCCCGCGGCATCCGGCTGCGCAGCATCACCGTGGAGGGCGGGCTCGGCGAACACAAGTGGGCCGACCGGCGTCTGCTGGAACGGGCGGAATCGGATCTGCCGCCAGGAGAGCTGGCGCTGCTCGTCGACGGCGACGGCAGCGCGCTTGAGGCCTCCCGCGCCAGCCTCTTCGCCGTCGGTGACGGGTGGCTGACGACGCCGCCGGCCGACGGTCGCATCCTGCCCGGCATCGCCCGACGGCGGACGATCGAAGTGGCCCGCGATGCGGGAATCGAGGTCCGCGAGGAGGCGCTGGCCCTGGCGAGCCTCAGGTGCAGTGAGATCTTCCTGGCGGGCTCGGTGCGCGGCATCGAGCCCGTGTCGACCCTCGACGGGCTCGCCCTGCCGGCGCCCGGCGAGCTCAGCGCGCGGGTTGCGGCCGGCCTGCGACGCCGCTGGCTGCCGGCGGCGCAAGCGGAATCCGTTGCAGCCCTCGCAGGCGCTCGACCAGCCGGTCGGCCCGCTCGCTGAAGCTGCTGAGGCTGTCGTCGGCCCGCTGCGGCGCCGGAGCCGCGGCCGACGGTGCGAGGGCGGCCGATTCGATCCGCCCCTGTGCGTCGAGCGCGGTGACGCTGGCGCGCTCGGCCAGCTCGGCCGCGCGACGTGCCTGCTTCGCCGCGTCGAGCGCCGCCTCGCCGACCTCCGCCACCGCCGCTTCGGAGGCTCGCGCGGTCGCCAGCGCCAAGTCGACGCGCCGCTCGAGCTCGCCGATCAGCGGCGGCCGCGACTGCTCGGGCAGCAGCCAGTCCTCTGTGCTGTCGTGCGCGGCAGCCTCCATATTCCCCAAGGTACGGCGACGGGCGCCGAACTCCTTCGCTCCGCCACGAACGGGCGTTCGGATAGATTCCTGCCAGGCAAGAATCGAACGACGCGAGGAGCAGTGTGAGAAACCCCAGAGACTTTTTCCAACCGCTGGCGATCGGCGCGCCCGAGCCACTGCGCGAGATCCCCGTCAAGCCCTCGCGGATGATCCACTTCCTCGACTTCTCCAACGAGAAGATGGTCGAAAAGGCCGCCGGCATCGCCGAGAAAACCGACATCCTGCTCGGCAACCTCGAGGACGCGATCCCGGTCGACCGCAAGGAGGCCGCCCGCGCCGGCCTGATCCGCGCCGCAAAGGAGTCGGACTTTGGGCAGACCGCGCTCTGGACCCGGGTCAACTCGCTGGAGAGCCCGTGGGTCCTCGACGACCTGACCACCCTGGTGACAGAGATCGGCAACCAGCTCGAGGTCGTGATGGTGCCCAAGGTCGAGGGCGCCTGGGACATCCACTACGTCGACCGCCTGCTGGCCCAGCTCGAGGCCAAGGCCGGGCTCGAGCGGCCGATTCTGATCCACGCGATCCTCGAGACCGCGCAGGGCGTCGTCAACCTCGAGGAGATCGCCGCCGCCAGCCCACGCATGCAGGGGATGAGCTTCGGCCCCGCCGACCTTGCCGCCTCGCGCCGGATGAAGACGACCCGCGTCGGCGGCGGCCACCCCGGTTATCGCGTGATGGAGGACCCGGCCGATCCCGAGAACCCCGAGGCCGACCGGGTCAGCGCCCAGCAGGACCTCTGGCATTACTCGATCGCCCGCATGGTCGACGCCTGCGCCGCGACCGGGATCCTGCCCTTCTACGGCCCCTTCGGCGACATCAAGGACACGGCCGGTTGCGAGACCCAGTTCCGCGCCGCCTTCCTGATGGGCTGCGTCGGCGCCTGGTCGCTGCACCCGGTGCAGATCGGCATCGCCAAGAAGGTCTTCAGCCCTCCCCCCGAGGAGGTCAGGTTCGCCAAGAAGGTGCTGGAGGCGATCCCGGACGGCCGCGGCGTCCACATGATCGATGGCAAGATGCAGGACGACGCCACCTGGAAGCAGTGCAAGGTGATGGTCGAGCTGGCCGAGATGCTGGCCGCCAAGGACCCAGAGCTGGCCGCAAGCTACGGCTTCTGAACCGTTTTGGTCGGGGAAGCGAATAACCCTGACAGTTCGATTTTTGGATCGTTATAGCCATAGGGGCGCGTAGCAAATACCCATGCAGTTTCCGCAAGGCGCTAACGTGATTCTGAGCGCCTGCCGATAGGGGGAGGAACAGGAATCGGCGCCATCGGCTATGGAATTCGTTGAATAAATCCCTCTAAAAAAGGCACTCCTCCCTCCCATGCACAGCTCGACCGACCTTCCACTCGACCAGACCTTCACGACCGGCGTGCCCCAGCGCGGCGCCCTGGTTCAGGACCGCCCCACGCTGGGCAGCCTGCCGCGCGCCAGTCGGGGCCTCGGCTGGTGGCTGCCGCCGGCCCTCGATCTCCTCTCCTCCTCGGTCGCGCTCGTCGTCGTCGCCCTCGCAGCCGGCTCCAAGGTGTTTCCGGCGCTGCCGCTGTCGCCGCTGCTGCTGATCGTCGTCTACGGCGCGCTCGGCGTCTACGGTGCGCGCAACCAGCGCGGTGCCCTCGGCGGCGAGGACGGCATGGCCTGGCCGGTGATGCGCCTGCTCGTTGCCGCTCTCTTCGCCTGGTCCGCCTCGCTGATGATCCCGCTCGGCGGCGGCGCCCAGCTGGCCCTCTGGGGGATCTTCATCGTCATCGACACCGCGGCTCGCAGCTTCAGCTCGCCGCTCCTGCGCCGCCTCGACCCGGTCGAGCGCTGGGTCCTGGTCGGCGACGAGGTGACGGCCTCGCGGCTGAAAGCCTACGAACCGCTGCGCGCCTACGCGACCGTCGTCGCCACCGTGCCCCCGGACGATGAGGATGACGGCTCGCAAGCAGACCGCGTCGCGGCGCTGCAAGTGGTCGACCGCTACCGCGCCGACCGCGTCGTGATCGCGACCCGACATGCCGACGACGAGGGCCTGCTCGACCTCGTGCGCGCCTTCAAGTCGATCGGCGTTCCGGTCAGCCTCCTCCCCCGCCCGCTCGACCTGCTCGAGGCGCCCGCCGCGAAGCCCAGCCAAGTCGGCGGCGTGCCCCTGATTGAGGTCGAGGCGCTCGCCTCGCGCGACGCCGTCCCCTACGTCGGCCCCGACCGCCGCAGCGAACGCAAGACGCTGGTCAGCGTGGTCGTGCCGGCGATGAACGAGGCGGAGAACATCGGCGTCGTGCTCGCTCGCCTGCCCAAGGACCTGCACGAGGTGATCCTCGTCGACGGCAACTCCAAAGACGAAACAGTCGAGGCCGCACGGCGCGCCTACCCCGAGATCCGCGTGCTCACCCAGAGCGGCCGCGGCAAGGGCGACGCCTTCCGCACCGCCTTCGCCGCCGTCACCGGCAACCTCGTGGTCATGCTTGACGCCGACGGCTCCGCCGACCCGGCCGAGATCCCCCGCTTCATCGAGGCGCTCGAGGCCGGCGCCGACTTCGCCAAGGGCTCGCGTTATCTCGAGGGCGGCGGCAGCGCCGACATCACCGTGCTGCGCAAGCTCGGCAACAGCGTGCTCAGCGGTACCGCCAACCTCCTGCACGGAACCCACTTCACCGACCTCTGTTACGGCTACAACGCCTTCTGGGCGCGCTGCTTGCCGTTCATCTCGCTCGACGTGCCGGGCTTCGAGGTCGAGACCCTGATCAACCTGCGCATCGCCGGCGCCGGGATGAAGATCACCGAGGTCCCCAGCTACGAGGAGGACCGGATCTCCGGCCAGAGCAACCTGCGCACCTTCCGCGACGGCTTCCGCGTGCTGGGCACGATCATCAGCGAGGCCCGGCGCCGCCGCGTCATCCATCGCGGCCGCCCATCGGCAGACGGGGCGCAGCAGATTCGGGACGCCGAGGCCGAAACGGCGTCGGCAGCCTGACCCGCACGACCCCGTTCCATCGACTCCGAAAATGGGGGCTCCTGTGCCGGATCTATCCTCAGCCGTGGTGAGCCAAGCGGCAAAGTGCGGCATCTCGGTCCTCGTTCCGGCCTGGAACTCGAAGCGCCGCGACGAGCTCTCCCGCTGCCTCGACGCAATCGGAAGGCAGACGCTGCCGCCGCTGGAGACGATCGTCGTAGTCGACCACAACCCGGAGCTGCTGGCCTGGGTCGAGCAGGCCCATCCTGGCGTGACCGCGATCGACAACAAGTACGAGCGAGGCGTCGTCGGCGCCCGCAATACCGGCGTCGAGCTGGCCAAGGGCGACCTCGTCGTCCTCACCGATGACGACACCGAGGCCGAGCCGGCCTGGCTGGAGAACCTCGAGTCGTGCTTCGCCGACCCCGGCGTGGTCGGCGTCACCGGCGAGCTGCTGCCCCGGTGGTCGGGGCCCGAACCGCGCTGGTTTCCGCACGAGTTCTACTGGGTCTTCGGCTGCAGCTACGCGGGATTGCCCACCGAGCTCGCCCCGGTCCGCAACCCGATCGCCGCCAACATGGCGGTGCGCCGCGAGGCAATCCAGGAGATCGGCGGCTTCCGCCCCGGGGTGCCACCGCGTGAGATCCGCTACCGCGGCAGAGTCATCGCCGGCGGCCACGCCCTCGAGGACACCGAGCTGGGGATCAGGGTCGGACAGCGCTGGCCGCAGAAGAGCTGGCTCTACCAGCCCCAGGCGACCGTGTTCCACAGCGTCGACGAGGAGCAGGCGACGCTGGGTTACCTGACCCGGCGCAGCTTCGAGGAGGGAATGGGTAAGGCGACGCTGGCGCGCCTGGTCGGCTCAGAGCAGGGACTCGAGTCGGAGCGGCGGCACCTCTTCGTGACCATCCCCCACGGCGTGCTCAAGGGCCTCGGCGACGCCCTGCGCGGCGACCTCTCCGGGCTCGGCCGGGCCGGCGGGATCGCCGTCGGCATCGTCGCGGCAGCCTGCGGCTACGCCTACGCCAGGCTGGGCGCCAAGTGAGCGCCAACCCGCCCGCCACCGGCGCTCCAGCGCCGGCCGATTTCGCTCCGGTGCAGCTCGAGGACATCGAGATCGGGGCGAAGCTACCGGAGCTGAGACCTGGCAAAGGGGTTTCGGGCGCTGCCTACGGCGCGGCCTTCTGCACCGTGCGCCTGCACGGGCATCCCCTCGGCGTGGTCGAGGTCGACCTGCCGCCCGACGGCCTCGCGGCTGCCGCCCTCGCCGAGCAGATCGACGCCACACTGGGCAGCGCGATCGAGGCCCACCTCGTAGCCGACGGAATCGATCCCCAACCACTCGGGCCCGACGGCATTCCCGGACCGGACCGGCCCGCCTGCGTCGGCGCGGTCGAGGACTTTCTCAAGCGGGCGCCGTTCGTCTCCGTCGTGATCCCGACCCGCGACCGCCCCGCGCTCGCGGCCGAAGCGGTCGAGTCCGTGCTCGCCTCCGACTACCCGGCGGACCGCTACGAGGTGATCCTCGTCGACAACCGGCCCGACGGGGAGTGGAATCCCGACGAGCCCCGCAGCGGCGCCCTCGCCGACCCCCGCGTGCGCATCCTGCACGAGCCGGTCGCGGGCGGCGCGAACGCCCGCAACACGGGCTTGGCGGAGGCACGGGGGGAGATCGTCGCCTTCACCGACGACGACGTCCTCGCCGACCGGCTCTGGCTGGCGGCGATCGCCCGCGGCTTCGACGGCGAGCCCAAGGTCGGCGCCGTCTCGGGCATCGTGATGCCGCGCAGCCTCGAGACCCCGGCCCAGGTCTGGTTCGAGGGCTACGCCCGCTTCTCCGGGCGCTTCGAGCGCCACGCCTACGACTTCGGCGAGAACCGGCCGCTCGACGATCCGCTCTTCCCCTTCGACATCGGCATCCTCGGCACCGGTGCCAACATGGCCTTCCGAACCGGGGTGCTGCGCCGCGCGGGCGGGCTCGACCCCGCCTTCAACACCAAGGCGCTGCCCAACGGCACCGACGTCGAGTCGCTCTTCCGCGTCCTGCTCGGCGGCTGGACCATCGTCCACGAGCCGGCAGCGATCGTCCAGCACGCCCACCAGAGCGAGTACCACCAGCTCGAGCGGCGCGTCTACGGCTACGGGGTCGGCCTCACCGCCGTGCTGACCAAGTCGCTGATCCAGCACCCGCGGCTTATCCCGGAGTTGATCCGCAAGCTGCCCCGCGGGGCCGCCTTCGCCCTCTCCCCCAGGTCGCAGAAGAACGCCTCCAAGCGCGAGGACTTCCCCGCGGAGCTGACCCGCCTGGAGCTGCGCGGGATGACCCGCGGGCCGTGGGCCTATGCGCGCGGGCGGCGCGAGGCGAAGCGGGCCCGGCGCGAGGCGGCGCCGGTGGAGGGTAAATCGCTGCGGGTGCTGCTGGTCACCGATTCCTACCCGCCGCTGGTCGGCGGCGCCACCTTCTGGTCGCAGCAAGTCGCCCGCCTGATGAGCGAGCGCGGCCACACGGTCGAGCTGGCGACGACCTGGCAGCCGGGCGCGCCGGCCCGCGAAACCGACGGCGAGGTCGAGGTGCACCGGCTGCGCGACCTGACCAGCCGCGTGCCGGGGATCTCGGCGGACCCGTATCGCCACAACCCTCCCCCCTTTCCCGATCCCGAGGCGGTCCTGCACCTGCGCCGGCTGATCAAGAGGTTCAAGCCCGACCTCGTCCACTCCTACGGCTGGCTCACCCACTCGGTCGCCGCGGCGCTGCTCGGCAACGACACGCCGCTGCTGGTCTCGACCCAGGACTACAGCAACATCTGCGCCCTGCGCACCCTCTATCGCAACGGCGAGGAGATCTGCACTGGATCCGCGCCGCTCAAGTGCCTCAGCTGCGCGGGGTCAAACTACGGCACCGCCAAGGGCACGGTCGCCGTCGCCGGCATCTTCGGCTCGCGGCCGCTTCTGCGCCGCAAGGTGACGCGCGTGCACAGCATCAGCCGCTACGTCGCCGGCATGATCGAGCAAGAACTACGGCCCTCCGCCCCAATCACGATCGTGCCCAACTTCGGCGAGGACCTCTCGGCTGAGCCGGTCGACGAGGAGATCCTCTCCCGGTTGCCCGAGCAGCCCTTCATCCTCTTCGTCGGCGCCCTGCGCCGGGTCAAGGGGATCGTCGAGCTCTGCGAGGCCTACCAGCAGCTCGACCGGCCGCCGCCGCTGGTGCTGGCGGGGCCGCCGGCACCCGACACCCCCGAGAGCTTCCCCCCCGGGGTGACCGTGATGCACAGCGTGCCGCTGCCGACCGTGATGGCGATGTGGGATCGCGCCCTGTTCGGCGTCTTCCCGTCGAAGTGGCCGGAGCCACTGGGCAACGTCGTCTACGAGGCGATGAGCAGGGGCAGGGCCGTGATCGGCACCCGTCCCGGCGGCCACGAGGATATGGTCGAAGATGGCGAGACCGGCCTCCTGGTCGGAGCCGGCGACGTCGACGAGCTGACCGCGGCGATGTCGCGCCTGATCGATGACGCCGGCTTGCGCGAGCGACTCGGCGAACGCGCCCGCGAGCGCTCGCGGGCGTTTACGGTCGAGGCGGTGCTGCCCGAGCTCGAGCGCCTGTACCTGGAGACGGCGGGAGTTTTGGCGGGGGAACCGCAGCACAAAGCGCGAACATAGGCGGCATGAGACGTGACCTGATCGCGGTCGTGGTGCTCGCCTGCCTGGCGTTCGTCGCGGCCCTCCTCACCGCTCCGCTCTGGCTGCGGGCGCCGCTGCTGGTGTCGCTGGTGCTCATCCTGCCCGGCTACGCGCTGGCCGCGATCCTCTTCCCCCTGCGCACGATCAGCCCTGCCGAGCGCGGGGTCTACACGGTCGGGCTCAGCATCGCCGTTGCCGCGATCGGGGGGCTGCTGATCCAGCTCGTCCTCGACCTCGACCGCCAGATCTGGGCGGCCTTCCTCGCCACGGTGACGATCGCCGCCGCAGTGCGTGGCCTGCGCGGCCACGATCGAGCCTGGTCACTGCCCTCGCTGGCGACGATGCCGCGGTCCCTGCCGGCTGCCGTCGCACTCTTCGCTATTGCGGCGGTGATCGCGGGAATGGCGATCGCCTCGGCCGGAAAAGGCCTGCGCGAGGCGCAGTCCAAGGTCCGCTTCACCGACTTCTGGTTGCTTCCCGCCGGTCCCGGGCCCGGCACGGCGGGCGTCACGGTCGGCCTGCGCAGCCACGAGGGCCACCCGGTCCACTACACCGTCCGACTCTCCCGCGGGGGCGCCCCGATCGCCACCGAACCGCTGACGCTCCAGGCCGGGCAGAAATGGGAAGGAACCTTCGCGCTGGCGCAGGCATCGGGCGAGGGGCCGGTCCTGGCCAGGCTGAGCCGCGACGGTCTCCCCTACCGCCACCTCGACATCACGCCACCGAAGTGATTCCGCCCTCGGCAGATACCGCGACCCTGGGCGGAACCCTCGCCCCGCCCCGCGGGACTCGCGCCAACGCCACGAGGGCACCGCGCTTCGCCCTCGGCGCGGCGCCCGCGCTGGCGCTGGTGGCGGCGCTCGGGCTCGCCCTGATCGCCTCCGGCAACAACGGCGCCCGGCTCGAACACTCGGGCAGCGAAGCGCTCTTCTGGGTCGGCCTGCTGCTGATCTACCTGCCGATCGTCCTCCGCCTCTTTGGCCGCAGCGCCTCCGCAGCGGAGCGGATGGCGCTGGTCGTCCTGCTCGGCAGCGCGCTCTACGTGGTCAAGGTCGTGCACAGCCCCGCCGGCTTCACCCTGCACGACGAGCTCGCCTCCTGGCGCGGAGTCTGGGACCTGCTCGGCAGCGGCCACCTCTTCTCCGAAAACCCGCTGGTAGGCGGCTACAGTGTCTTCCCGGGCATGACCGCCGTGACCGCGGCGCTGACCCAGCTGAGCGGGCTCTCGATCTTCGTCTCGGCGCTGATCCTGATCGGGGTGGCGCGGGTCGTCCTGATGGTGTCGCTCTTCCTGATCCTCGAGCGGGCGGCCGGCTCGGCCCGCGCGGCGGGCATCGCGATCGCGGTCTACGCCTGCAATCCGAGCATCCTCTACTTCGATTCGCAGTTCGGCTATGAGTCGCTCGCGCTGGCGCTCGCCGGCGCCTATCTGCTGGTGGTGATGCGGGGAGCCGGCCTCAACCCGCGCGACCGCAAGGCGCCGGCGATCAACCTGCTGGCCGCCCTCGCGATGCTGACCGGGGGGCTGGTCGTCACGCACCACCTGACCACCTACGCGATGATCGCCTTCCTGGCGCTCTGGACCGGGGTGATCTGGGCCCTGCAGCAGCGGCGGCCGAGCGCGCAACTGCTCGTTCCCCTGCCACCCGAGCGGCGCCACCAGGGCCGCACCTCGATCCTGAGGACCGTCCACACGCGACTGCGGGTCGGGCCGGCGCTCGGCTGCCTCCTGCTCGGCAGCGCCGGCCTCTGCTGGTTTGTCTTCGTCGCCGGCGGCGCCACCCAGGACGAGCTCGGCAGCGTCTTTGCCAACGCGATCGAAGCCCTCTTCCACCTGGTCTTCGGCGGCGGCGGCACCAAGACCCTCTTCAAGGCGGGCACCGGCCAGGTCGACCCGCTTATCGTGCGCGTGCTCGGACTCGCCTCCGTCGGCGTGCTGGCGCTCGTCATCCCACTTGGCGTCTGGCGGGTCTGGCGCGAGCACCGCACCAGCACCCTGGCCGTCTCGCTGGCGGCGGTCGGGCTGCTCTACCCGTTCACCCTGGTGCCGCGACTTACCGCGGCCGGTTCGGAGATCTCCCAGCGCGCCTCGGAGTTCGTCTTCGTCGGGATCGGGTTCGTCACCGCGATCCTCTTCCTGAACCTGACCAAGTCTGTGGGTCGGCACCACGCCCGCCTGCTGGCCCTGATCGCCACCGGCCTCGCCGGACTCGTCTTCGTCGGCGGCGTGATCCTCGGCGAGTCGCCGGTGACGCGCCAGCCAGGCCGCTTCGAGGTCGGCGCCGAGTCGCGCTCGATCAGCCCACAGGGGGCCGCGGCCGCCCGCTTCGCCTTCGAACACCTGCCGCCGGACAGCCGCATCCTGGTCGACGGGCCAAACGGCCTGCTGCTTGGCTCCTACGGCGAACTCGACCCGGTGATCGGCAACATCCGCGACATCCCGGTGACCGAAGTCTTCTTCAGCCCGAAGTTCAACCGCCGCGACCGCATCGTCATCTTCCACGACGCGATCGACTACATCGTCGTCGACCGCCGGCTCGCCCACTCGCTGCCGGTCGACGGCTACTACTACGATCGCGACGAACCGCGGGCCAACGAGCGCACCAACGCGATCGCCGGCGCCTCGCTGCGCAAGTTCGACTCGGTCCCGGCGATCGATCGCATCTACGACAACGGGCCGATCGTGATCTACGACACGACGGGAATCAGGTAGCGGGTGGCGATCCCCGCGGCGAGCAGCCTACTCGGGCGCCTGCGCGGGGTGGCCAAGGCGAACCAGGCCCTGCTCAGCAACGCGACCTCGATGGTGGTCGCACTGGGGACGACCTCGGTGCTCGGCGCCGCCTTCTGGTGGCTCGCCGCACAGCACTTCAGCCAGAGCTCGGTTGGCGTCTCCAGCGCCGCTGTCTCCGCCATGACCCTGCTCGGCTTCGCCGCGACGATCGGGCTCGGCACGGTCCTGATGGGAGAGCTGCCGCGGCGTGAGATCCGTGCTCACGGGCTGCTCAACGCCGCCCTTGCCACCTCCGCGGTGGCCGGCGGCCTCTTCGGACTCGTATTCGCCCTTGTCGCGCCGCTGTTCTCTTCCGGCTTTGACCCACTGCGCCAGGGTCCCCTGTCGGTTGTGATCTTCGCCTTCGGCGCCGCCCTCACCGCCCTCACCCTCGTACTCGACCAGGCGCTGATCGGCCTGCTGCGCGGCGGCCTGCAGCTGACCCGCAACATCGTCTTCGCCGCGATCAAGCTCGTCCTGTTGCTGGGCGTGGCAGCGCTCGGGGCGACCTATGGCGGTATGGGCATCTACACCGCCTGGGCACTCGGCGCGCTGCTCTCGTTGATCGTCCTCGTGCCCTTCTACCGCCGCCAGGACAGGCCACTCGGTTCGCACTTCCGGGAGCTGCACTCGATGCGCCTCGACGCGGCCAGCCACCACGCCTTCAACCTTGCCCTGCGCGCACCCGATCTGCTGCTGCCGGTGATGGTGTTGATCGTGCTCTCGCCCAGCCTTACCGCCAGCTTCTACATCGCCTGGATGATCGTCAGCCTGCTCTTCGGCATCCCCCAGTCGCTCAGCACGGTGCTCTACGCGGTCGGCTCGGGCGACCCCAAGGGACTCGAGCGACGCTTTCGCTTCACCCTCGGTATCTCCGCCGCCTGCGGCGTCATCGCGGTGTTGATCCTGCTGCCGGGCGGAGCTGCACTGCTCCACCTGTTCGGCGCCAACTATGCCGATCAGGCCACGACGGCGGTGCAGATCCTTGCACTCGGCGTCTTTCCCGAGGCGATCCGGACGCATTTCGTCGCCGTCCGCAGGCTCACCCGGCGGATCGGCACCGCGCTGCCACTGGTCTGGGGCGGCGCCGTGCTCGAGGTCGCCGGCGGAACGGCCGGCGCTCTGATCGCCGACAACCTCACCGGGGTTGCGATCGGCTGGCTGATCGCGATCTGCATCGAGTCCTCGGTGATGAGCCGCGACGTCTGGCGCATGGTCGCGCCGGGGGGCGGAGCGAGCGAGGCCGGGACCCCCGCTGGAGGGGGCGGGCTCGGCGCTCCGACTAGCGCTTCAGGACCCTGAAGCCCGCGCGCTTTTCCTCCGACTGCTTGCCGTTGGCGGCGGCCGAGACCGAGACCCGGTAGCCGCCCGGAGTGAGGCGGTGGCCAGCGATCTTGGTCGAGAAGTGGACCGTGCTGCGGCCCTTGCCGCTGACCCGCCGCAGGACGACGTGGCGGTTGGTGTGGCCCTTCTGCTCGATCCGGATCTGGACGGTCGATTTCTGTGAGACCCGGTAGCTGATCGTGCCGCGGCGGGCCGTCACCGCGCCGCTCCTGTGGCCATGGTGGCGCGGGTGGATCCGTTTGGTCACCTGAACTTCTTCAACCACCGGCGGCGTTTCTTCGGCAAAGGGCTGGTATGGCACCGGGCCGCCGTAGAGCGAGGAGGCCGCGACTTCACGGAAGGCTTCGAGCGAGGCCTGCGAGGAGTCGACGCGCCAGTCGGCCTCCTTCTGCACGTTGAACCAGATCACGCCGGTCACGCGGGGGAAGCGCTGTGGCAGTTCGTTGAGGAAGCCGCGCCTGATCCAGGCGGCCTTGTCGCCGCCGACCTCGGAGGAAGCGGTCTCGGTGAAGATCACCGGCTTCGAGCTGAGCTGGGTCAGGGTCGCGTAGGAGGAGGCGAAGGTGTCGCCGAGGCTGAGCCATTTGTGGCCGGTGGATTCGAAGGCCGAGCCCCAGTTGTATCCGTCAAGCCCAACCTCGTTGACCCATTCGTCGCCGGGGAAGTACTGGGTGAAGGGAATGCCACCATCGTCGATGTTCGGCGCCCAGACGAACTCGGCGTTGCTCGCGCCGTCGGCGCGGTAGATGCTGACGATGTGGCGCCAGGCGGCGACGTAGTCAGCCGCGGTGTTGCCGGCGACGGCGCCCTGGCCACCGCCCCAGGGGATGCCCGCGCCCGGCGAGAGGTTCATCTCGTAAGCGAAGCGGATCATGATCCGGCCGCCCCAGGCCTTGGCGACGGCGGCGGCTTTATGGATGTAGCTGTCGTAGTTGCCGGCGGCGATCTGGGAGAGAGGGATGTCGGTGCCGTTCTGGTCAACCGGCTCGAGGCTGACCATCGGGGTCGAACCGTGGGCGGAAAGGTTGGCGATCTCGCTGGAGTACATCAGCGGCTGATCGAAGCCCCGGTACCACATGACGATGCCCGGTCGCTGGCCGACGAGGCTGGCGTATTCGTCCATCGTCTGACCGCTACCCGGGGCGCCGCGAACGTAGGAGCCAAGCTGGATCGAGGCCGAGGCGGTGGCCGCCGAGGTGGCCGCGAAGCAGACCAGCAGAGCCGCCAGGACGGCGATGGTCCCGGCGAAGCGGGCGAGCGTCGTATGTCCGAGGCTTTTCTTCACCGTCCCCGTATCGACGGCGCGCAAAGCACCTCGGGGAACCGGCCAAAACTTTGGACGTATGTACTAGTGGCGCTGGAAAACCACTTGCATCAGCCGCCACTTAGCGCTATACGCGCGAGCCTCGAGGCGCGTACCCGCCGTGCCAGCGGCGATGCCTTGGCCGCCAGCCTGAGCCGGCCGTCGCGACGGTAGACCCCCTCCCGCAGCAAGCCGAACATCTCCGCCCGCCTGCCGCGGCGGACGAGGCTGCCGGGCGGTATGGCGAGGTTGTTGTCGAGGATGACCGCGGCGTCGTAGCCGGCGGCGCGCGCTCGCTCCATCACGCGCCGATCGTGATCGCTGAACGGGTAGGCGAGGGTCCGGCAGGGCTGCTGGACCTCCGCTTCGCAGAGGGCACGCGAGGAGGTCAGCTCGCGGTCGAGAGCGGCGTCGTCGAGCGAGGTGAGATGCGGGTGGGTAGCGGTGTGGGAGCCGATCTCCCAGCCGGCCGCCGCCAACGAGCGCAGGTCAGACCAGGACATGCAGCGAAGCTCGTCGGCGTAGGGGGTGCCGGCCCACTGCTCCATCGAGGCCCACGCGAGCGCCTCGTCCCCGGCCACGTAGGCGGTGGGCACGAAGACCGTCGCCGGAGCATCGAGGGCGGCGAGCACAGGCAGGGCCTTCTCGAGGACCGACGCGTAGGCATCGTCAAAGGTGACCGCCAGCGTCTTCGCGCCAGGCGCTCGCTGCAGCGCCGCGGAGAGGGTGGCGGGGCGATAGCCGCGACGGATCAGAAAGCGCACCTGCGAGCGAAGCTGCGCGGGCGAGACGGCGAACTCGGTCGGCCAGTCCTCGCTGACCGCGTGGTAGCAGAGAATCAACAGGTCGTTCATCGCGATTGCGGGGTCATCTGGATCGGCGTCGCGCGGCCTATTCGATGCGCTGGGCGAAGCTCGGCGGACGGCGGCGGTGGCGCCGGCGCAGCAGGGCGATCAGGGCGCAGAAGGCGAGCCCAAAGGCGCCGATGAAGAGCCAGGCCTCGCCGCCGAGGCGGTCTTCGACCTTCTGCCAGAAGCGCCTCAGCAGGGGCGGCTGGCCGTAGCCGGAGTCGGGGATCGGGACCGGCTCGACCCGCTGGCTCAGAACGGCTGGGGTGGCGAGGATGTCGGCTCGGGTGCCCTGGTATTCAGGCGCATCGATCCCGCGCCTGAATGCCCGCAGCGCCGAGGGCGAGCTGTCGATGCGAAAATCGGCGCGATCGACGGCGTTGTACCAGACGACCGCGCGCACCCGGGGGAAGTTCTGCAGCTCGCGCTGGAAGGTGCTCCGCACCCAGGCGGCCTTGTCGCCGCCGGTCTGCCCCGAGCCGGTCTCGGCGATCACGATCGGCTTCGAGGTTTCGCGTGCCAGCACTTCGTAGGAGCCGGCGAAGATCTCGCTGAAGGAGCGCCAGCCGATCGAGCCACCCCAGTTGAAGCCGTCGAGGCCGGCCCAGTCGACCCAGCGGTCGCCGGGGTAGTACTGCATGAACTGGAGGTGCCCGGTGTTGACGTTCGGGCACCAGACCCAGATCACGTTGTCGGCCCCGGCCCGGCGGAAGACGCTGACGACGTGGCGCCAGGCGAGGATGAAGCTGCGCGGGGTACTGCCGACGTGGCCCTGCTCCCAGGGCGCCCAGCTGCCGTTCATCTCCTGGGCGAAGCGAGCCATCACCGGCTTGCCCCAGAGCTTGGCGAGGTGGGCCGAACGCCGCAGGTAGCCGTCGTAGCGGCCACGGGCGATCGCCCAGAGCTTGGCCGGTTTGCCGTCCGTATTCCAGGGCTCCCAGCTGATCATCGGCAGGGCGCCGCGCTTGTCGATCTGTTCGAGCTCGGGCGGGTAGAAGGGCTTCACGTCGAAGCGCTTGTAGGAGAGGATGATCGCCGGCTTCTGCCCGACCTGGCGCGCGTAGGCGTCGATCTCGCTCGGGTCCTTCCACTGCGTCGGCAGATAGGCGCCGATCGCAACCGGGGTCCGGTCGGCCGCGTCGGCGCTGGCCGAGCAGATCGCCAGCGCCGCGAGGGCGCCGGCGCCCGCCCGCAGCAGGCGCCCGGTCACCGGCTCCGGCTCGCGATGCGCGCCGCGCGCTGCGAAATCTGGTCGACGAGGGCCCCATCGCCCGAGTAGAGCGGCGATCCGATCCCTTCCCGGAAGGCATCCAGCGCGGCAGGCGAGCTGTTGACGCGGAAATCAGAACCGTCGGGAGCATCGAACCAGACCACCGCCCGGATGCGCTTCAGGCGCGGCAGCTGGTGGCGCAGCGTCCGGTGCAGCCAGCGAGCCTTGCTGCCCCCGGATTCGTCGGATCCGGTCTCGGCGATCATGATCGGCTTGCGGGCGATGCGGGTCAGCTTGCGGTATGAGCGATCGAAGATCTTGGGGAACGATTGCCAGGAAGTCGGCTCGCCCCAGTTGAAGCCATCGAGGGCCAGCCAGTCGACCCAGCGGTCGCCCGGGTAGAAGTCCATGAAGGGCAGGTCGCCGTTGTCGACGTACGGGCACCAGACCCAGCTGACGTTGGTGGCGCCGGCACGGCGGAAGATCTCCACTATGTGGCGCCAGGCGGCGACGAAGCGGGGGCCCGTGGTGCCGTTGACGCCGCGCTGCCAGGGCGCCCAGCTGCCGTTCATCTCCTGCCCGAAGCGCACCAGGATCGGCCCGCCCCATTCCCGCGCTTCGCGGGCGGAGCGCCAGATGTAATCGTCGAAATGGCCCTTGGCGATGGCGCCCAGGCGGTAGCCGTGATCCGCTTCGTCCCACGGCTCCCAGCCGACCATCGGCACCGCGCCGCGGCTGGCGATCTCGTGCAGCTCGGGACGGTAGAAGGGAGCCACGTCCCAGCGCTTGTAGGAGCCGACGATGGCGGGGCGCCGGCCGACTTCTTCCGTGTACTGATCGAGCAGGCCGGGGCTGTCTTCGACCCCGCGGATGTAGGTGCCGAGCGCGATCGTCCGCGCCGAGGCGTCACCGGGCGCCAGGGTCAATCCGGCGAAGGCCATGAGGAGCAGCGCGGCGAGCCCGCGCGCGACCGCCGGCGAGCGGCGTGGGAGACAGGCGATCAGCGCCGCCAACAGGGTTCCGGCGTAGAGGACATAGGGGATCTTGATCGGCGCGACCACCAGAGGCCAGAGAAATGCAACGCCGGGCCCGGTCGCGAGATCGCGGAGAAGGTGGGCGGCGACGCCAAAAGCAAGGCCGAGCCAAATCTGGCGCAGCCCGGGGCGCCGAACGGAGGCCCCGACCCCCACCAGCACGGCCACCAGGAGCAGGCTGTGCGTGTAAGGCCGCGGCATCGAGCCGGTCAGCAGGTGGGAGCCGAGGTAGCCCGGCAGATGGTCGAGGTCGATCGCGACGCTGGAGATCAAGGCTGCGGCGACGAAGCGCGGCGGCAGCGCCCGGCCCCCCAATGCAAGAGCCGCGAAGAGCGCAATCGCGCAGGTGGCGAGGTGCGCCGGCTCGTCGATCAGCCCGTAGGCAATCGACCCCGTGGAGCCCTCGATCAGGCCCCACAGAAGGTCGAGCACGAGCACGACCGCGAGCAACGCGGTTACGGGCAGGGTCAGGTCAGCACGGCGCGAAAGCAAGCACAGAAGATAGCCAGCGGCCCAGTCCGCGGCTAAGAATTCTCGTCCAGGCGCCGTTCGAGTCCGGCCAGCTGCTCGTTCAGCTCAGCGGGCAACCGGTCGCCGAACGTGGCGAGGTGCTCCTTCAGCTGCGGCAGCTGCTGGCGAACCAGATCCTCGTCGACGGAGAGCAGCTCCCGCATCGCGTCCTCGCCGATGTCGAGCCCCTCGGTGTTGATCGCGCCCTCGGTCGGCAGCAGCCCGATCGGCGTCTCGACCGCGTCGGCCTTGTCCTCGCAGCGCCGGAAGACCCACTCGAGCACGCGGCTGTTCTCGCCGAAGCCGGGCCAGAGGAACTTGCCGTCGGCGTCCTTGCGGAACCAGTTGACGTAGAAGATCCGCGGCAGCTGGGCACCCTCGCGCTCGCCGGCCTTGAGCCAGTGGGCGAAGTAGTCGGCCATGTTGTAGCCGCAGAAGGGCAGCATCGCCATCGGGTCGAAGCGCAGTTCGCCGACGTTGCCGGAGGCAGCGGCGGTCTTCTCGGAGGCCATCGTGGCGCCGAGGAAGACACCGTGCTCCCAGTCGAAGGCCTCGTGGACCAGCGGCACCGTGGTAGCGCGGCGGCCGCCGAAGAGGAAGGCGTCGATCGGCACGCCGGCCGGATCCTCCCACTCGGGCGCGATCGTCGGGCACTGCGACGCAGGCGTGGTGAAGCGGGCATTGGGATGCGCCGACGGGCTTTCGGAATCGGGTGTCCACTCGTTGCCGTGCCAGTCGATCAGGTGCTCGGGCGGCTCGCTGGTCATCCCCTCCCACCAAACGTCGCCGTCATCGGTCTTGGCGCAGTTGGTGAAGATCGAGTTGCTCGCGATCGTCCGCATCGCGTTGGGGTTCGTGCCCTCGCCGGTGCCCGGCGCGACGCCGAAGAAGCCGGCCTCGGGGTTGACCGCGTAGAGGCGGCCGTCGGAGCCGAACTTCATCCAGGCGATGTCATCGCCGACGGTCTCGACCTTCCAGTCGGGCAGGGTCGGGATCAGCATCGCCAGGTTGGTCTTGCCACAGGCCGAGGGGAAGGCGCCGGTGACGTACTTGACCGCGCCCTCGGGCGAGGTCAGCTTGAGGATCAGCATGTGCTCGGCCAGCCAGCCCTCGTCGCGGGCCATCGCCGAGGCGATCCGCAGCGCGAAGCACTTCTTGCCGAGCAGGGCGTTGCCGCCGTAGCCCGAGCCATAGGACCAGATCTCGCGTGTCTCGGGGTAGTGGACGATGTACTTGTTGTCCTCGTTGCAGGGCCAGGAGACGTCTTCGATGCCTTCGACCAGCGGCATACCGACCGAGTGCACGCAGGGAACGAACCCACCGTCCTCGCCAAGCACGTCGAGGGCTCCCTTGCCCATCCGGGTCATGATCCGCATCGAGACAGCGACGTAGGGCGAGTCGGTCAGCTGCACGCCGATGTGGGCGATCGGCGAACCGAGCGGGCCCATCGAGAAGGGCACCACGTACATCGTGCGGCCGACCATGCAGCCCTGGAAGAAGCCGCTCAGGGTCGCCCGCATCTCAGCGGGATCGCACCAGTTGTTGGTCGGGCCGGCGTCGGCCTCGTTCTCTGAGCAGATGAAGGTGCGGTCTTCGACCCGGGCGACGTCGGCCGGGTCGGAAAGGGCGAGGTAGGAATTGGGGCGCTTGGCGTCAGAGAGACGCTCGAAGGTGCCCGCGTCGATCAGGGTCTGGGCGAGGGAGTCGTACTCCTCGGCCGAGCCGTCGCACCAGTGGACGGCGTCGGGCTGGGTCAGGTCTGCGATCTCCCCGACCCAGTCGAGGAGCTTTGCGTGCGTGGTCGGCGCTGCGGCCGCGATGGTTTGGCTCATTGGCGGGACTCTATTCATTGGCCATGTTGGCTTGTTTCGGTGAAATCAATCACGCTGGTATCGGCGTCCTCGTTGCGGATTTCAAGGGTGGCCTTACCCGTTTTCCCGTCCGAGAACTTGACGCTGCAGGAGAACGTTCTGCCGGCCTCAACCTTTTCACCGGACGGACAATCGACCGAGGACACCTTCGCGTGCAGCGAGTTCGAGAGGCTCGCCTGCAGCTGTTCCTCGGTCTTGGTCGCGTCGAGCACCGTGCCGCCGCCACAGCCGGCGGCGACAACCGCGATCACAATCAAGGCGCAGACCGCGCCCAAACAACCCGGGAAGCTCATCCCCTCTCCTTTTCGACGGGTGGAGGGGAAGTATCCCAAGCCCGCCTACAGACCCGGGCGGCCCTCGTTGACCCAAGCGGCGAGAAGGGGATCGACAAGGCGCCAACCACTTGCCGAGCCGGCGTCCTCGACAATCTCGCCGCGGTCGCGAAGGGCGCCGATCGCGCTGCTGACTGCGCCACCGCGAGAGCCACCCTGACGTCGGCCGGCCGCGTACACGCCTTCGCGGTTTTCCGCCACCCCGGCAAGCACGCGACGCTGCGAGGTCGGCAGCGCCGACCAAGCCGCCCGCAGCTCATCTCGCACCTGGTGCACGACTTCGTCGTAGGCCGAAAGCCAGAGCTCCTCGTCGACCTCCTCGCCGTCGTCGGTCAGCTCCCAGAGAATGTGCGCGAGCAGCATCGTCCGTTGCGGGTGCCCCTGCGAAGCGTCGAGCAACGGACCGAGTGCGACGCCGACCTTCTTGCCGCTCGCCTCAAAGCGACTGGCCACGTACTCGGCAATGTCATCTGGGCGCAACGGCGGGAGGTCGACCGGGCCGGCCTGGCCGTAGAAGGCGCGCCGCCGGTCGGAGAAGAGCTCCCGCATCATGCCGACGTGCGAGCCGGCGAAGACGTAGCTGGCAGCATCGCCGTGGTGCTGGATCTCCGAGCGAATCACCGCGTCCGCGCGCTCCTTCGTCGCCAGGATGTCCTGGAACTCGTCGAAAACGACCAGGGTCCTGGTGCCGTCGCGCTCGAAGAGTTGAGCCGGCAGCGAGAGTCGCTCGAGCAGGGGCGGCTCGGCCTGCGGATCGACGCTCACCTCCACGCCGGCCGGAATCGGTCCACCGCCGAGACGCAGGGTCGGGCGCAGCATTCGGCGCACCCCGGCAAACCAGGTGGCGGAGCGGCCCTGGAGTTCCGTTGCGTATGCGCGCTCGATGCGCCTGGCGATGTCATCGAGGGTCAGCACGCCGAAGAAGTCGACGTAGACCGCCGCCCAGCCCGCCCGCCGCGCGTCGCGCACCAGGCGGGTGAGAAGCGAGGTCTTGCCGTAGCGGCGCGGCGCTACGAGACGGCTGTTGTTACCACCGTCGGCCCGCTCCAACAGCAGGCGCGCCTCCTCGTCGCGGTCGAGCAGCTGGTCGGCCGGAACCGGCTCGCTGAATCGGAATGGATTTTTGCTCGCTTTCATAGAGCGATTCTGCTCTGAAATATAGAGCATCCCATTTTGGATAGGGTTCCGCGCCGCGATGAGGTTCTTCGAGTACGAGGCAAGGCAGATCGTCGAGGCGGCGGGGATTCCCGTCACCAAGTACGGCTTCTGCACGACCGCCGACGAGGCGCGCAGGGCCGCCGAGGAGATCGGCGGGCCCGTGGTGATCAAGTCGCAGGTCTTGAGCGGGGGGCGGATGAAGGCCGGCGGGGTCAAGTTCGCCGACACGCCCGATGAGGCCGCGGCGCACGCCGAGGACATCCTCAAGCTTGAAATCAACGGCCACATGCCGCGCGGCGTGCTGGTCGACCCCAAAGCCGAGGTCAAGCAGGAGTACTACGCCAGCGTTGTCTGGGACGGCACCGCGAAGCGGCCGCTGATGCTGTTCAGCGACATGGGCGGGATCGACATCGAGGAGGTCGCCGAGACCCACCCCGACCACGTCGGCCGCGGCCACGTCTCCAACCTGCACCCGATCTTCGACTTCGAGGCCAAGCAGGTCGTCGCCGCCACCGGCGTCACCGGCTCGCAGCTCAACCGCGCGACGCCGGTCCTGGCCAAGCTCGCCCGCCTCTTCCGCGACAACGACATGACCCTGGCCGAGATCAACCCTCTGGCCGAGCTCAGCGACGGCAGCTTCGTCGCCCTCGACGCCCACATGGAGATGGAGAACGAGGCGGTCGGCCGCCAGAAGGGCCTGCTGCGCAAGCGGCTCGAGATCGCCGAGGACGACACCCGCGAGACCTACGAGCCCTCTGACTTCGAGCGCAACGTCGCCGCGATCGACGCCGCCGACCACCGCGGCGTGATCCAGGGCAAGGACCACGGCTTCGAGGGCAACCTCGGCCTCGTGATCGGCGCCGGCGGCGGCTCGCTGACGCTTACCGATGCGGTGCGCAGCCAGGGCGGCAAGCCGGCCAACTACTCCGAGATCGGCGGCAACCCCTCGGTCGCCAAGGCCTGTGGCCTGGCCAAGGAGGTGCTGGAAAAGGACGGCGTCGAGAAGATCGCCGTGATGATGTCGATCGTCTCCAACACCCGGGTCGACATCGTCGCCCGCGGCGTGATCAAGGCCTGCCTCGAGCTCGGCAAGGACCCCGGCGAAACGATCGCGATCTTCCGCATCCCGGGTGCCTGGGAGGACGAGGGCTTCAAGATCCTCGAGCGTTACGGGGTCGAGTCCTGCGACCGCTCGGTCTCGCTCTGGGAGGCCGCTGGCCGCGCCGTCGCCAAGATCCAGGGAGCGTCGGCATGACTGGCGACTTTTCCGTCCATATGACGCATAACTCGCCAGGAAGGGCTCGATGAGCATTCTGCTCAACAGCGAGACGACCTTCATCGTCCAGGGGATCACCGGCCGCGAGGCGGTCAACCTGACCAAGGAGTGCCTCGACTACGGCTCCAAGGTGGTCGGCGGCGTCACCCCCGGCCGCAAGGGCCGCGAGGTCCACGGCGTCCCCGTCTTCGACACCGTCGCCCAAGCGGTCGAGAACCACGGCGGCCCGATCGACGGCTCGGTCGTCACCGTCCCCCCCGCCTTCACCAAGGACGCTGTCCTGGAGGCGATCGAGAACGGGATCGAGCTGATCGTGATCGTCACCGAGCGCATCCCGCGCCGCGACGTCGCCCAGATGGTCGAGCTGGCGGACCTGCGCGGGGCGCGGATCATCGGCCCCAACTGCCTCGGTCTGATCGTCCCCGAGGTCTGCAAGATGGGCGGCATCGGCGGCCCGGCAAAGGACGCGGCCAAGGCCTACGCACCCGGCCCGGTCGGCGTGATGAGCCGCTCCGGCGGGATGACCACCGAGATCTCCTCCTCCCTGACCCAGGCCGGCCTTGGCGTCTCCACCGCGGTCTCGATCGGCGGCGACGCGATCATCGGCTCGACCTACGCCGAGCTGATGCCCTACTTCGAGGCCGACGAGCAGACGCAGGCGATCGTGATCTACACCGAGCCCGGCGGCCGCATGGAGGCACAGCTCTCCGAATGGGTCAAGGAGAACGACTCGCGCCTGCCGATCGTCGCCTTCATGGCCGGCAAGTTCATGGACGACGAGGAGATGAAGGGGATGAGCTTCGGCCACGCCGGCACGATCGTCGAGGGCGTCGAGGACACCGCGACCGAGAAGATCGCGCGGCTCGAAGCGGCCGGCATCCGCGTCGTTGAGCGGATCGACGAGATCCCCGACGCGGTCAAGCAGAAGTTGGGAGCGGCCGCCTGATGGCCGGGGCCCTGAACAAGGTCTTCATCGACGTCGAGGTCGACGCGTCTGTTGCCGCCGACGCCGAGCTGGCGCGCAAGCTGGAGGAAGTCTGCCCGGTCGACATCTTCAAGGCAACCGACTCCGGAGTCGAGATCGTCGAGGGCAACCTCGACGAGTGCGTCCTCTGCAACCTCTGCGTCGACGCCGCGCCCGAAGGCACGGTGCGCGTGATCAAGCTGTACGAGCAGTAGCGACGAGCCCGGTGCTGACCGCGGCCAGCGCTTCCTCGCGCAGCTGCGCGGGAATGACGACCATCGAGCGCAGCTCGTCGAGCAGCTCGCGATCGCCGTCGAACTCGACCGCATCCTCGTCGGCGAGGAGCGCAGCGATCACGTCGATCGGAGCACCTGTCAGGCGGGCGTCGCAAGCGCCGCCCGCGCTGCGCGAGGCCTCGATCCAGCCGTCGGCGATGCGCAGCTCGTAGGACCGATCGCCGCTGCGCAGGCCGAGGGTGCAGCGGAAGTCAGCGGGCGGGCGCAGGATCACCCGGATCGCGTTGGGAAGCGAGGAGGGATCCAGGTCGATCACGTCCTCGAGTTTCTGCAGGCCCATTCCCCAGCGGCTCAGCTCGAGCATCGGGCGTTCCAAGCCGCGGCCGAGCTCGGTCAGGTCGTAGACGATCGTCGAGTTGGGCGGGTCGAGTTCCCGGCGTTCGACGAGGCCGTAACGCTCGAGGTCGCGCAGGCGCTTGGTGAGGATGTCCGTGGGCGCGCCGCCGACCGAGCGGGCGAGAGCCGAGAAGCGCAGCGGCCCGAGCGAGAGCTCGCGCACGATCAGCAGCGTCCAGCGCTCGCCAACGCGATCGAGCGCGCAGGCGAGGCTGCACGCTTGGCCGTACTGGCGGGAACCCATATTTAGGATGATAGCAATAGACTAATTGGGAATTCAAAGCTTATACTTTGAATTCTGGTACAGTGCCGGCGCCTTGCTCCGGATCGCAAATCTCACCTGGAAGCACCCGAAGCTGGTCCTGGCCGCAGTGGGGGTCTTTGCCCTCTTCGCCATCGCGATCGGCCACGACGTCGAACGGCACCTGAAGGCGGCCGGGTTCACCGACCCGAGCTCGGAGAGCGAGCGGGCCACCGACCTCCTCCGCAACGGACTCGGTTACGACCCCAACCCGGCGATCGTCCTCGTCGTCCGCTCCCCCGACGGCGGCCGCCTGAATCTGGCCGACCCGGTTGTGCGGCGCGACGTCAACCGGCTCGGCGACGGGATGGCCAGGGTCGAAGACGTCGGTCGGGTGCTCAACCCGCTGCGCAGTCCCCGGGCCGGGGCCGAGCTGATCGCGAGGGACGGGCGGTCCGTGGCGATCGCCGGCTACCTCTCGACCAACGACATCGAGGACGCCGGCGGCTTGGCCGCGGAACGGGTCAAGGCGCTGGCCGATACCAGCCCGCTCGACGTCGCCGAGGGCGGCTTCGCCCAGGGCTTCAACGAGACCAACGACCAGACCCGCAAGGACCTGACCACTGCGGAGCTGATCGCCTTCCCGCTGTTGGCGCTGCTCCTCCTCTTCGTCTTCCGCGGCGTCGTCGCCGCCGCGATCCCGCTGTTGATCGGCGGCGTCTCGATCGTCGGCACCCTTTTCGTCCTGCGCGTGATGTCGGGCGTCGTCGACACCTCGCTGTTCGCCCTCAACATCGCCACCGGGCTCAGCCTCGGGCTGGCGGTCGACTACGCCTTGCTGATGGTCTCGCGCTATCGCGAGGAGATCGCGAGCGGCGGCGCCACGCGCGAGGCCCACCGACAGACCGTGCAGACCGCGGGGCGCACGGCGCTCTTCTCCGGCCTCACCGTCGCCTCGGCGATGGCGGCGCTGGTCTTCATGCCGCAGCGCTTCCTCTACTCGATGGCCGTCGCCGGCGCCTCGGTCGCGGTGCTCTCCTCGGTGATTGCGATCCTCGTCGTGCCATCGCTGCTGAGGCTGCTCGGCACCCGCGTCGACGCGCTCTCGATCCGCCGGGGCCCCGCGGTCTCCGATGGCTCGGACGGCTGGTACCGACTGGCGCGCGGGGTGATGCGGCGCCCGGTCGCGGTCGCCCTGGCCAGCTCGGGTCTGCTGCTGGCGGCGGCATCGCCGCTGCTCTGGACCACCCTGACCGGTCCCAGCGCCGAAGCGGTACCCCCCAAGGAGCCGTCCTACAAGGCCTACAGCTACCTCGAAGCGCACTACCCGCGCGACGTCACCGAGGCGGTCACCGTGGCCGTCGACGGCCACGCATCTCCTCCCCAGCTGGCCGCCTTCCGGCGCCGGGTCGAAGCGGTCGATGGCGTCGTCCGGGGCGCTCCGTTCACCCCCGCCTCGGCCGGCGCCTCCTACGCGAACTTCGCCCTCGCCGGGCCGGCGCTGAGCAGCGCCTCGCAGGACTCGGTCCACGCGATCCGCGATCTCAGGCCGCCCGCCACGACGACCACGCTGGTCTCGGGCAACACCGCCCGCTTCATCGACCAGAAGCAGAGCCTGCTCGAACACGCGCCGCTGGTGGTCGCGATCATCGCCCTCACCACCCTCGTCCTGCTCTTCCTGCTCACCGGTTCGGTGCTGTTGCCGCTGAAGACGCTGCTGATGAACTCGCTGACCCTGGGCGCGACCCTGGGCATCCTCGTCCTCGCCTTCCAGGCCGGCTGGCTCGACGGCCCGCTCGACTACACGGGCCCGGCAGCGGTTGAGGTGACCAGCCTCGTCTTTCTCTTCGCCGTCATCTTCGGCCTCGCCACCGATTACGCGGTGCTGGTGATGGCCCGCATCAAGGAGCAGCACGACCTCGGCGAGAGCAATGAGGAGGCGGTCGCGATCGGCATCGGCAGGACCGGCCGCGTGATCACCGCCGCCGCCGTGGCGATCGCCATCGTCTTCCTCGCCTTCGGCGTCAGCAGCGTCTTTTTCGTCAAGCAGATCGCGATCGGGATGGCCTTCGGCGTGATGATCGACGCCACAATCGTCCGCGCCCTGCTCGTCCCCTCGCTGATGCGCCTGCTGGGAGAGTGGAACTGGTGGGCACCGCAACCACTGCGTCGCATCTACCTACGCCTCGGTATTTCCGAGGCGTAGCCCCACGCTCCCGCGCGGGGATGGCGGGTGCGCCTCCGGGGGAATTGATGTCGCACGCGCCTGCGGCGCTTAGCGACAATTGAAGAGCGCGGCTGCGCCGCGCCCAGAAGCACGAGTGCAGCGGCCGCTTCGCGACATTCCCCCGGAGGCGCACCCGCCACCCCCTCTCAAAGCGCACGAAGCTTCGATAAGAGACCCGGCGAGAAAGCCTTCTCCGCTTGAAGCTCTTCCGAGCTTCGATTTCGCAGCTTGGGTTCGAAGCTTTCTGGTTCCGCGCTACCGCTCCGAAGCTTGAGATCTCTAGGGCGCGTGGAGAGAGGAGCCCGGTCGCCCTCCAGTCGAATGTCGCGAAGCGGCGGAAAAGCATTCCGGTTATTGCGCGGCGTTAGCCGCGCTGGAGATTCGGAGCTAAGCGCCGCAGGCGCGTGCGACATCAATTCGACTGGAGGGCGACCGGGCTCCTCTCTCCGTCCTCTAGGTGAGTTCAATCACATTACGCATATATAAATTTATATCCGGGTAACGTAGCCACCGATGGCCGCATCGCCAACTCGCTCCCGCCTCTCGAAGGCCGACCGCATGGAGCAGGCGCTGGTCGCCGCCCACGGACTCTTCGCCGAGCGCGGCTACGGCGACGTGACGATGGACGAGGTCGCCGCTGCCGTCGGCGTGACCAAGCCGCTGCTCTACAACTACTTCGGCAACAAGGAGCGCCTCTACATCGCCTGCATGAAGCGCTCCGGCGACGCGCTGGTTAAGACGATCCTCGAGACGGTCGGCGACGCGAGCGGCCCGAGCGAGGCGCTCAACGAGGGGCTGCGCGCCTTCTTCGCCTTCCTCGACGCCGACCGCGACGCCTGGGCCGTGCTCTTCGACGAGACCCTTCCCCACAGCGGCGAGGTCGCCGACCGGGTCGCCGAATATCGCGGCCGCCTGATCTCCCTGGTCGCCGAATCCCTACTCGCCGAACTCCCGGCGAAACAGCGCGACGCGGCGCAGATCGAAGTCGAGGCGCTCTCCGCCGCCCTGCTCGGCGCCGCCGAGGCGCTGGCGCGCTGGTGGCTTCGAACCGAGGCGACCTCGGCCTCCGATGCAGCCGAGCTACTGATCGCGACGATCGAGCCTGGCCTGCGCCTGCGCTCCACCCCATCTGCCAAGTCCTCCCGACCCAAACCGAAAGGTGATCGCAGTTGATCGATAAGCCACGCCGGGTCGCCGTCATCGGCGGCAACCGGATTCCCTTCGCGCGCTCGAACTCCGTTTACTCGCACGCGTCCAACCAGGACATGCTGACCGCAGCCCTCGACGGGCTGATCGACCGCTTCGGCCTCGACGGCGAGCGGCTCGGCGAGGTCGCCGGCGGCGCCGTGCTCAAGCACTCTCGCGACCGCGACCTCGCCCGTGAGAGCGTGCTCAGCACCCGCCTCGCCCCAGAGACCCCTGCCTATGACGTGCAGCAGGCCTGCGGCACCGGGCTGGAGACGACGATCCTCGTCGCCAACAAGATCGCCCTGGGACAGATCGACTCCGGCATCGCCTGCGGCGCCGACACCACCTCCGACGCACCGATCGCGCTCAACGAGCAGCTGCGCGAGACGCTGCTCGAAGCCAACCGCCAGGGCTCGACCGCGGGCAAGCTGCGCACGCTGACCCGGGTCCGGCCCGGCCACATCGTGCCCGCGATCCCGCGCAACGAGGAGCCCCGCACCGGCCTCTCGATGGGCGAGCACTGCGCGATCATGGCGACCGATTGGGACATCGGCCGCGCCGAGCAGGACGAGCTCACCGTCGCCAGCCACGAGAACCTCGCCGCCGCCTACGAGCGTGGCTTCCTCGACGACCTGCTCACCCCCTACCTCGGGCTCGAGCGCGACCAGAACCTGCGGCCGGACTCCAGCCTCGAGAAGCTGGCGAAGCTGAGGCCCGTTTTCGGCGGCCCAGAGGGAACGATGACCGCGGCCAACTCGACCCCGCTCAGCGACGGCGCCTCGGCGGTGCTGCTCGCCAGCGAGGAGTGGGCGAAGGAGCGCGACCTACCGATCCTCGCCTACATCACCGAGGGCCAGACCGCGGCGGTCGACCACGTCCACAAGCGCGAAGGGCTGCTGATGGCGCCCGCCTACGCGATGCCGACGATGCTTGACCGCGCCGGCATCGGCCTCGGCGAGTTCGACTACTACGAGATTCACGAGGCCTTCGCCGCCCAGGTGCTCTGCACGCTGAAGGCCTGGGAGGACCCGGAGTTCTGTAAGGCGAAGCTCGGACGGGACAAGCCGCTGGGCTCGATCGACCGGGACAAGCTCAACGTCAACGGTGGCTCGCTCGCCGCCGCCCACCCGTTTGCCGCGACCGGCGGGCGGATCGTCGCCGGCCTCGCCAAACAGCTGTCCGAAGACGGCAAGGGCCGCGGCGTGATCAGCATCTGCGCCGCCGGCGGCCAAGGCGTCGTCGCGATGCTCGAGAGCGCCGGAGGTGCGCTATGAGCGCCCAAATCGACACGGTGACTTCCGGGTGTTCGAATCCGTGGCGATTTGGGCGCGAATCCGGAGGTGTGAGATGAGTGACCGTTACTCACAGGTCGTCAACGCTCCCGTTGTCTACACGGTTGCCAAGCAGCTCGGGCTGCCGCGGCCGGTCGAGCTCGATCGCTACAAGGCCGGCGCTCCGGTCGTCTCCGGTCGGGTGCTCTCCGGCGCCGCCCCAGGCGGGCGGCTCGGCAAGGCGATCTCGGCCTTCCTCGATCAGATCAAAGCCGAACGGGCCGGCGCCGAGGGCCCGGCCAAGGCGCTCATCTTCGACGCCACCGGGATCGCTGACTCGACCGAGCTGGTCGAGCTGCAGCGCTTCTTCTATCCCGCGGTCGGCCGCCTGCAGCACAGCGGTCGCGTCGTCGTGCTCGGCATGCCGCCGGCACAGGCGGGCTCGGCCCGCGCCGCCACCGCGCAGCGGGCGCTCGAGGGCTTCACGCGCTCGCTCGCCAAGGAGGTCGGCGGCAAGGGCTCGACCGTGCAGCTGGCTCTGGTCGAGCCAGGCGCGGAGGGCGAGCTCGCCTCCACCCTGCGCTTCCTGCTCTCGCCGCGCTCGGCCTACGTCTCCGGCCAGGTGGTGACGGTCGGCAAGGCGGTCGCCGCAACTCCCGAGATCGACTGGGAACAACCACTCGCCGGCAAGCTGGCGCTGGTCACCGGCGCCTCGCGCGGCATCGGCGAGGCGATCGCGACGACGCTGCGCCGCGACGGGGCCGACCTGGTCCTGCTCGACGTGCCGGCGCTCTCGGCTGACCTTGGCAAGGTCGCCGAGCGGCTCGAGGCGGAGACGATCGAGCTCGACATCGCCGCCGCGGACGCGCCGGCCCAGATCGCCGAGCGACTCGGCGGCGGCGTCGACATCGTCGTCCACAACGCCGGCGTCACCCGCGATCGCACGATCGCCAAGATGCCTGAGGAGCGCTGGTCCTCGCTGATGGAGATCAACCTCTCCAGCGAGGAGCGGATCGACGACGAGCTGCTGGCGAGCGGGCTGCTGCGCCCCAACGGCCGCATCGTCTGCGTCTCCTCGATGAGCGGCATCGCCGGCAACTCCGGTCAGACCAACTACGCGGCCTCGAAGGCCGGCGTGATCGGCATGGTCGAGGCGATGGCGCCCGAGCTCGCCGAGCGCGGCGTGACGATCAACGCGGTCGCGCCGGGCTTCATCGAGACCCAGATGACGGCGGCGATGCCAATCGCCCCGCGCGAAGCCGGCCGCCGGCTCAGCAGCCTCTCCCAGGGCGGCCTGCCGGTCGACGTCGCCGAGACGATCGCCTGGTTCGCCAGCCCGGCCTCGACCGCGGTCAACGGCAACGTGGTCCGCGTCTGCGGTCAGAACCTGCTGGGGGCGTGATGACGGCGCGGACGCTCGAAAGCTCGCCCAGCATCCTGCCGCTCTACGCCCGCGCCGCGGCGCCGATGATCCCCGGCGCCTCGCTGCTGCCCTTCGTCCCCGGGGGCGGTGGCGAGATCCCCGACCTCGAGTTGGACCTCGGCGGGGTGCGGGCCAAGCCGGAGGACGTCGCCGCCTACGCGAAGGTCTGCGGCTTCGCTCTGCGCGACCACCTCCCCCCCACCTACCCGCACGTGCTCGCCTTCCCCCTGCACATGGCGGTGATGGCGGATGGCAGCTTCCCCTTCGGCGCCGTCGGCCTGGTCCACGTCGAGAACCGGATCGAGCAGCACCGCCGCATCGGCAGCGGCGAAGAGCTGGCGATCAACGTGCGGCCGACGAAACTGCAGCCGCACTCCAAGGGCCGCACCTTCTCGCTGATCACAGCGGTCACGGTGGACGGCGAGCTGGTCTGGGAGAGCACGAGCACGATGCTGCGCCGCGGGGGCAACTCCGACGACAACCCCAAGGACGAGAACCCCGAACTGCATCAAATTTCAAATCCGCCAGATAGGAAATTTGATGCAGTTCCCGAGGGGGCACTGGTCGCTGGTGCCGAGTGGAGGCTCGGCGGCGACCTGGGCCGCCGCTACGCCTCCGTCTCCGGCGATCGCAACCCGATCCACATGCACTCGCTGAGCGCCAAGCCGCTCGGCTTCCCCGGCGCGATCGCCCACGGGATGTGGACAAAGGCGCGCTGCCTGGCGGCGCTGGAGTCCCGCCTGCCCGACGCCTTCGCGACCGAGGTCCGCTTCCGCAAGCCGATCCTGCTTCCGGGCCGGGTCGAGTTCGCCGCCGCCTCGGATGGAGACCGAATCGACTTCGCGGTGCGTGACGCAAAGCGCGGCACACCGCACCTCAACGGCCACATCGAGCCGCTCGAGACCCAAACCAACGACGGGAGGAAGTAGAAATGCCCACCGCGACCGACGACAAGGGCGTGGCCGAGCGCAGCATGGGGCTCGGCCTGCGCTGGCTCAACAAACTGGCCGGCTCAGACCTGCTCGACCGCATCCGCATCCGCAAGCAGGTCGAGCGCGCGCTGTTCACCGGTACCAAGAACGGCTTCCGCTCGGCAACCGCCGCCGGGCGCACCTTCAAGGCGGCGCAGAAGCTGACCGGGCCGGCGCGGCAGAGCCCGGGCAAGCCCCGCGCCCTCTTCGACATCAGCCCCGATGATGAGCAGCAGATGCTGCAGGAAGGCGTCCGCGACTTCGCCGAGGCAAAGGTCCGGCCCGTCGCCAAGCAGGCCGACTTCGACAAGGCCGCGCCGGCCGAGCTGCTCTCGCAGGCCAATGAGCTCGGCGTCAACATGCTCGGCGTTCCCGAGGAGCTGGGTGGCGTGATGCACGAGCAGGCCGCCGTAACCAGCGTCCTGATCGGCGAGGCGCTGGCCCACGGCGACATGGGGATCGCTTACGCGGCACTGGCTCCCGGCGCCGTCGCCACGGCGATCGGCCACTGGGGCACGGCCGAGCAGGAGGCGACCTACCTGCCCGCGTTCACCGGAGAGGACACCCCGGCCGCGGCGCTGGCGATCCTCGAGCCGCGGCCGCTGTTCGACCCGCTGAAGCTGGAGACGACGGCGCGCAAGGATGGTCAGGACTGGGTCCTCAGCGGCACCAAGTCGCTGCTCGCCCGGCCCACCGAGTGCGAGCTCTTCATCGTCGGCGCCGAGGCCGAAGGCATCGGCCCGGCGCTCTTCGTGATCGAGTCGGGCATCTCCGGGCTCACGGTCGAGGAGGAGCCGGCGATGGGGCTACGCCCCGCCGCCACCGGCCGCCTTCTACTCGAGGACGTGAAGCTGCCCGCCGGCAGCCTGCTCGGCGAGGGCAAGCGCGAGGACTACGTCGAGTGCGTGCAGCGGGCCCGCATCGCCTGGTGCTCGCTGGCCATCGGCACCGCCCAGGCGACCCTCGACTACGTCAAGCAGTACGTCAACGAGCGCGTCGCCTTCGGCGAACCGATCTCCAACCGCCAGGGCGTCGCCTTCGCGGTATCCGACATCGGCATCGAGTCCGAAGGCATGCGGCTCGCCACCTACCGCGCCGCCAGCCGTGCCGACCAGGGCCAGGACTTCGCCCGCGAGGCGGCGATGGCCCGCCGGCTCTGCGCCCAGAAGGGGATGCAGATCGGCTCCGAAGGAGTGCAGCTGCTCGGCGGCCACGGCTTCGTCAAGGAGCACCCGGTCGAGCGCTGGTACCGCGACCTCCGCGCAGCGGGCGTGATGGAGGGCGCCCTGCTCGTCTAGCGCCACGCGCTAAGAGCTGAAAGGAAGCCATGATCAATCTCGAGATACCCAAGAAGTTCAAGCCCCTCGCCAGCCAGGCGAACCAGGTCGCGACCGAGGTCTTCCGACCGATCTCGCGCAAGTACGACGAAGCCGAGCACTCCTACCCCAAGGAGCTCGACATGCTCGCCTCGCTGATCGACGGCATGAACGAGGGCTCCGACATCGGCGGCGCCGGTGCAGCCGGCGTGCGCCGCGAGTCCAACGGCGACGGCGACGCGGACAACCGCAACGGCTCCAATCTCTCCACCGTGCTCGGCATCATCGAGCTCTGCTGGGGCGACGTCGGCCTGCTGCTCTCGATGCCGCGCCAGGGTCTCGGCAACTCGGCGATCGCCTCGGTGGCGAGCGACGAGCAGCTGAAGCAGTACGGCGGCAAATGGGCAGCGATGGCGATCACCGAGCCCGAGGCGGGCTCGGACTCGGCCGCGATCCGCACCACGGCCGACCTCAGCGGCGACGAGTACGTGCTCAACGGCGAGAAGATCTTCGTCACCTCGGGCGACCGCGCCGACCTGATCGTGGTCTGGGCGACGCTCGACCGCAAGGTCGGACGGGCGGCGATCAAGTCGTTCATCGTCGAGCGCGACAACCCGGGCCTGAAGCTGGACCGGCTCGAGCACAAGCTCGGCATCCGCGCCTCCGACACGGCCAACTTCACCCTGCAGAACTGCCGGGTGCCAAAGGAGGCGCTGCTCGGCGACCCGGAGGTCAACACCAAGCAGGGCTTCGGCGGGGCGATGCAGACGTTCGACAACACGCGGCCGCTGGTCGCGGCGATGGCGGTCGGCGTCGCCCGCGCCTCGCTGGAGGAGACGCGCAAGCGGCTCGAGGAGGCAGGCGTCGAGATCGACTACGACACGCCCGCCCTCTCCCAGTCTGCCGCAGCCGCGCGCTATCTCGAGATGGAGTCCGACTACGAGGCTTCGCTGCTGCTCACCCTGCAGGCGGCCTGGATGGCCGACAACGGCAAGCCCAACTCGCTGCAGGCCTCGATGGCGAAGGCGAAGGCGGGGCGCACCTGCGTCGACGTCGCCCTTGGCTGCGTCGAGCTATGCGGCAGCGTTGGGTACGGCGAGAACGAGTTGCTCGAGAAGTGGGCGCGGGACGCGAAGATCCTCGACATCTTTGAGGGGACTCAGCAGATTCAGCTGCTGATCGTGGCTCGGCAGTTGCTGGGGAAGAGCTCTAGCGAACTGCGGTAGGTAGGTGGTGGAGGTCCGGTGCCCCTCCCCCGGAGACCGTCGCGCAGCTGGGGCCGCGGTTAGGGCTCAAATGCTTGCGCTGAGCCTCCGGGGGAGGGGCACCGGACCTCCTTCCCATGCTCAGCTTCGCGTCGTAGCTTCGTAGGGCAGACTGCCGGGGCGTGAATTTCATTGAGCTCATGGAGGGGTCGCCAGCTTCGCGGCTCGGGATCGTTGCCATTGACGCTGAAGGGAATCGGCGTGATTGGTACTTCGGCGAATTGATCGCTCAATCGGCCGGGCTCTCGGGAGCTTTTGCAGCTCGGGGGGTGCAGCGCGGCGATGTTGTAATGACGCTGGTGGGAAATCGCATCGAGTGGGTGCTCTCGCTGCTTGCCTGCTGGCGGATGGGAGCTATTGCGCTGCCGTGCAGCACGATGTTGCGGCGACAGGATCTGGCGCTGCGGGTGGCTGCTGCCGACCCGAAGCTCTGCGTCGGTGAGGAAAGGTTGCTCGCTGAACTACCTGATGGCGTGGCGACGATGACGATGGACGAGGTTGCCGCAACCCTGGATGAGGACCGGCCGCAAGAGACTCCGGCTGCGATCGAGGCGATGGAGGCCGAGGACCCGGCGCTGATCGTCTTCACCTCAGGTACGACTGGCGAGCCGCGCGGCGTCGTCCACGCCTACCGCTACTTGCTCGGCCAGCAGGGTCAGGCGGAGCACTGGTTCGGTTCGCGCAAGGGGGAGCTGGCCTGGTGCACCACCGCTACTGGCTGGTCGAAGTCGGCTCGCAACGTCTTCCTCGCCCCCTGGCTGACCGGCGCCGCTGCGGTGATCCACGACGGGCGCTTCGATCCGGCCGAGCGGCTTGACTTCGCCGAGGCGCTTGGGGTCAACGTCCTCTGCCAGGCGCCGACCGAGTACCGGATGCTGGCCAAGCGCGCCACGCTGCGTCCCCTGCCCAAGCTGCGCCGCATGGTCTCTGCCGGCGAGCCGTTGGAGGCGGAGACGATCGTCGCCTTCCGCGAGGCGACCGGGCTCGTGACGGCCGACGGCTACGGCCAGACCGAGACCGGCCACATCAGCGGAAACCACCTCGGCGTCCCGATACGCGAGGGCTCGATGGGCATGCCCCTCCCTGGCCTTGAGATCCGCCTGGCCCCGCCGGAAGGCTCCGAAGCCAACGACTCGGCGAGCGGCGAACTTCAGCTGCGCGCGGCCTCCTCCCCCACCTTCTTCTCGCGCTACCTCGACGGCGAGCGCTTCGAGGGAGAATGGTGGCCCACCGGCGACTTGGTCCGAGAAGACGACGATGGCTACCTCTACTTCGAGGGTCGCGACGACGACATCATCCTCTCCTCCGGCTACCGGATCGGCCCCTTCGAGGTCGAGTCGGCGCTTCTCTCCCACCCCGACGTTGCCGAGGCGGCCGCGGTGGCCGCCCCCGACCCGGAGCGCGGTGCCGTCGTGCGAGCGATCGTCGTTCCCCGCGATCGCCCGCCCAGCGAGGAGCTCGCCCGCGAGCTGCAGGAGCACTGCAAGCGCGAGACAGCGCCCTACAAGTTCCCCCGCATCGTCGAGTTCGCCGCCGAGCTGCCGAAGACGACCAGCGGCAAGATTAGGCGGGCCGCGCTTCGGAAGGGGTAGGACGGCGGACGCCCCTCCCCAAAACACTCAAGCGAGGCTCCTGCCGAGCGTTTTGGGGAGGGGCGTCCGCCGTCCTTGCCTCGACGACACATGCCCACCTTCTAGGCTTCAGCTGTGGAGGAGATTGATCGCAAGCGGATCGCCGCCCTGACCGAGGCCCAGCAGGAGCTGTTTCGCAACAACACCGGGGCCTCGGCGAAGACCTACGAGCGCGCGATCAAGGTGATGCCGAGCGGCGTTCCATCCTCCTTTCAGGTCAACGACCCCTGGCCGGTCTACATCGAGCGCGGCAGGGGTAGCCGCGTCTGGGACGTCGACGGCAACGAGTACACCGACTTCCACAACGGCTTCGGCGTGATGGCGATCGGCCACGCCAACCCCACCGTGGGCGCCGCGGTCAAGGCACGGATCGACGAAGGCACCCACTTCGCCGCGCCCACCGACGGCTCGATCGTCGTCGCCGAGGAGTTGACGCGGCGCTTCGGCCTGCCCCAATGGCGCTTCAACAACTCCGGCACCGAGGCGACGATGGACGCCGTCCACCTCGCCCGCGGCGCCACCGGCCGCGACGTGCTGCTCAAGATCGAGGGCTCCTACCACGGCCACCACGACTCGGTGATGGTTTCGGTCTACCCGCCGCTGGAGGCGCTCGGCGCCCGCGACGACCCGATCAGCGTCCCTTACGGCGCCGGCACGCCGCGGGCGCTGACCGAGCTGACTCGCGCCGTCCCCTTCAACGACGCCGACGCCCTCGAGAGCGTGCTGGAGAAGATCGGCGAGCAGGTCGCCGGCCTGATCATGGAGCCGGCGATGATGAACATCAACATCATCCCGCCGCGCGAGGGCTACCTCGAGCGAGTCCGCGAGCTCACCGCCAAGCATGGCGTCAAGCTGATCTTCGACGAGGTCAAGACCGGCGCGACGATCTCAGCCGGCGGCGCCACCGCCCGCTTCGGCGTCGTCCCCGACATGATCACCCTGGCCAAGGCGAGCTGCGGCGGCTACCCCGGCGGCGCGATCGGGATGAGCGAGGAGCTGGCGGCGATCGTCGCCGACGACACGGTCAAGCAGTACGGCACCTTCAACGGCAACCCGCTGGTGATGGCGGCGGCGCAGGCGACCCTGACCGAAGTGCTCATTGACGATGTCTACGAGCGCTTCGAGGCGACCAACCGGCGCCTGCTCGACGGCTGCCAGCAGATCATCGACGGCTACGACCTCCCCGCCTACACCGAGGGCATGGGCGCCAAGGGCTGCGTCGTCTTCTCGCCGACGCGGATGCGCGAGTACCGCGACTACCTCTCCGACGTCGACGACGAGCTCTCGACCCTGGCCTGGCTCTACCACATGAACCACGGCATCTTCATGACCCCGGGGGTCGAGGAGGAGTGGACGCTCTCGATCGCCCACTCGGACGAGGACCTGCAGCGCTACCTCGACGCCTTCGAGGCCTTCGCCCGAGACGTAAGCGCATAACCGCCCGCCGACGGGCCTGAAACGTCCAAATGGCGGACGTTTCAGGCCCGTCGGCGGGCTTAGAGCGCCTCGGCGATATCGACGGGGCGGCCGAGGTGGTAGCCCTGGGCCATGTCGACGCCGTATTCGCGCAGCATCTGCGCGGTGATGTCGTCCTGGACGTACTCGGCGATCGTCGTCTTGCCCAGCCCGCGGGCGACCTGGACGATCGCCTGCACGGTGAGCTGGTCGGCGTCGCTGTTTGGCATGTCGCTGATGAATGAACCGTCGATCTTGATCAGATCGAAGGGGATGCTCTTCAGGTAGTGGAAGGGCCCGAAGCCGGCGCCGTAGTCGTCGATCGCGACCTGGCAGCCGAACTCGGTGATGCGGTCGGCGAAGCCACCGGCGGCCTCGTAGTTGTGGACCCGCGCCGTCTCGGTGATCTCGAAGGTACAGCGGGCGGGGTCTGCATCGCCTTCGTCGAGGCGGCGCTCGATGAATTCGAGCACCGAGAGGTCGGCGACGGAAGCGCCGGAGAGGTTGACGTGAAGCGAGACCGGATTGCCTTCGCGCTCGCGTGAGGCGAGCAGCTCGAGCGCGCGGACGACGACCCAGCGGTCGAGCTCCTGGACCATGCCGGAGCGCTCCGCCGTCTCGATGAAGGACGCCGCCGGCAGCAGCTCGCCGTTCTCGCCGGTCATCCGCAGCAGCAGCTCGTAACGCTCGATTCCGCCCGAGGCGAGGCTGCGGATCGGCTGCGTGTGCAGGCTGAGCCGGTCCTGGGTGAGCGCGTCGCGAATCCGCGCGCTCGTCGTCTGGCGGCGGCGCTGCTGGCGCCGCGGCTCGGTGGGGTCCTGGAAGAGGGCGATCTGGTTGCGGCCGTCCTCCTTGGCCCGGTACATCGCCTGGTCGGCGGCGACCAGGACCGCCTCGGCGCCGATCCCGCGCTCGCCGCCGAACATCGTGATCCCGACGCTGATCGTCGCCCCGTCCATGTCGAGCCCGGCGGCGGCGTTCTCGGCGACCTGGGCGCGCAGGTCCTCGCCCAGTTGCAACGCCCCCTCGGTGTCGGTCTGCGGCATCAGCACCGCGAACTCGTCGCCGGAGAGGCGGGCGACGATGTCGGTGGTCCGCACCCGCTCGCGCATGATTGCGGCAACGTGGCGGATCAGGTTGTCGCCGGCGTGATGGCCGAGCGAGTCGTTGATCGTCTTGAGCCCGTCGATGTCGATGATCATCACCGCGCCCTGGCCGCCGTAGCGGGCGCTGAAGGAGACGTACTGGTCGAGCTCGGCACGGAAGCGACGCCGGTCGAGCAGGCCGGTGAGCGAGTCGTGATCGGCGATGTAGCGAAGCTCGGCCTCGGTCTTCTGGGCCTTCGCCAGGGCGTCGTCGACGACCTTGCGATCCTCGGGATCGAGCTTGGCGAGCACCGACTCGAGCGCCGGATCGCTTCGGATTGGAAGTCTTTCCTCGTTCAACTCATTGAAGTTAGAACTTTCCGCGGCGGTTCGGATCGCGCATCACGCATGAGCACTGAGATTGCGTACGAATTTCAGCTACCTGCTTTTGTCATTAGTGAGCGTCCAATCGTCCGCGGGTACTGTGAGGCCATGCCCAACCACCTGGCACAGGAGACCAGTCCCTACCTGCTCCAACACCGCGAGAACCCGGTCGACTGGTACCCCTGGGGGGAGGAGGCGCTCGCCCGCGCCCGCGCCGAGGACCGGCCGATCCTGCTCTCGATCGGCTACTCGGCCTGCCACTGGTGCCACGTGATGGAGCGCGAGTCCTTCGAGGACGACGCAACCGCCGCCTACATGAACGAGCACTTCGTCTGCATCAAGGTCGACCGCGAGGAGCGCCCCGACCTCGATGCCCTCTACATGGAGGCGGTGCAGGCAATCAGCGGGCAGGGGGGCTGGCCGATGACCGTCTTCCTCGATCCCGAGGGTGTGCCGTTCTACGGCGGCACCTACTTCCCGCCCGACGAGGGGCGCGGGATGCCGAGCTTCCGCATGGTGATGGAAGCGGTCCTCGACGCCTTCGAGCGCAAACGCGATGAGATCCAGGCGCGGGCGGCACAGATGCGGGCGCAGCTCGGAGCCGTCGGGCGGATCGAGCCGACACCGGGCATGCCCGCGGCGCCGATGCTGGTCGAGGCGACCGAGCGATTGCTCGGCGGCGCCGACATCGAGCGCGGCGGTTTCGGCGGAGCGCCCAAGTTCCCACCCGCCTCGGCGCTGGAGCTGCTGCTCGCGCGCGGCGAGCGCGAGGTGACGGAGAAAACCCTCGACGCGATGCTGGCCGGCGGCATCTACGACCAGGTCGGCGGCGGCTTCGCCCGCTACTCGGTCGACGCCGACTGGCTCGTCCCCCACTTCGAGAAGATGCTCTACGACAACGCCCTGCTTGCCGGTGCCTACCTGCACGGCTGGCAGGTCTTCGGCCACGAGCGTTACCGCCGTGCCTGCAAGGAGACGCTCGACTGGGCGCTGCGCGAGATGCGCGGCCCAGAGGGCGGCTTCTACTCGGCGTTGGACGCCGACTCAGAGGGCGAGGAGGGCCGCTTCTACGTCTGGACCCCCGATGAGATCCGCAGCGTACTCGGCAACCCCATCGCAACTCAAAACCCGGCGAACTGCATCAAATTCTCATCCCAGCAGATTGAGAATTTGATGCAGTTCTACGGGGTTAGCGAGGCGGGTAACTTCGAGGGGCGGAATATCCTGCATCTCGCCGGGGGGGTTGATGCGGATGAGCCCGAGGAGCTCGACGCGATGCGCCAGGCCCTCTACGAGGCGCGTGCCAAGCGCGTCTGGCCGGGACTTGACGACAAGCGCCTCGCCTCCTGGAACGCGCTGACGATCGCCGCCCTCGCCGAGGCCGGGGCGGTGCTGGAGCGTGACGACTACCTCGATGCCGCTCGCTCCTGCGCGGAGTTCATCTGGGAGCAGATGCGCGACCCCGAGGGCAACCTGCTGCGCACCTACAAGGACGGCCGCGCCCACCTCAACGCCTACCTGGAGGACCACGCTTTCCTGATCGACGCCCTGCTCAGCCTCTACGAAGCCACTTTCGAACCCGAGTGGTTCGAGCGCGCTCGATCCCTGGCCGACACGATGGTCCCCCGCTTCGGCGACGAGGAGCGCGGCGCCTTCTTCAGCACCTCCGACGACCACGAATCCCTGATCGCCCGCCGCAAGGAGATAGGGGACCACCCGATCCCCTCCGGCAACTCAGCTGCCGCACTGAGCCTGCTCCGCCTCGCAGCCCTGACGGGAGAGCGCAGCTACGAACAACAAGGCGAATCCGTCTTCCGCCTCTTCGCCAAACCAGCCTCCCGGCACCCCGAGGCCTTCGCCCACCTGCTCCGCGCGATCGACTTCCACCTTGCCCCAACCAAGGAGGTGGCCCTGGTCGGCGACGAATTGGCCGACCTCGCCAAGATCATCCGCGCCAGACCCCGCCCCCACCTGGTCCTCGCCGGCGGCCCGGAGGGGAGCAGCATCCCCGAGCTGCTCAAAGACCGCCCAACGATCGGCGGAAGCCCAGCTGCCTACGTCTGCGAGCACTTCTCCTGCCGAGCGCCCGTCACCGACCCGAAGCTTCTAGAAGAACTTCTCTGACGCCTGAGTAAGGAGGGAGGGTGTCCTCCCCAACCCAGCCTCAG
>CAVPDR010000005.1:0-65804 GCA_963702705.1 uncultured Solirubrobacterales bacterium | reverse complement strand
GGCCCGACCGCGGTCGAATTCGACGTCCGCGATGCCGCCAGCTGGGACTCGAAGGTGATCCCGCCGATCATCCTGCTCGTCGTCTTCCTGATCCTGGTCGGCCTGCTGCGCGCCGTCGCCGCGCCGCTGGTCCTGATCGGCACGGTCATCCTCAGCTTCGGAGCGGCGCTCGGCGTCGGCTACTTCGCCTTCGAATTCATCTTCGACTTCCCCGGCTCGGACCCCTCGCTGCCGCTCTTCGCCTTCGTCTTCCTGGTCGCACTGGGGGTCGACTACAACATCTTCCTGATCGCCCGGGCGCGCGAGGAGACGATCAAGCACGACTCCAAACAGGGCATCCTGCGCGCCCTCGCGGTCACCGGCGCCGTGATCACCAGCGCCGGCATTGTCCTCGCCGGCACCTTCTCGGTGCTCGCCGTCCTCCCCCTCACCTTCCTCACCGAGCTCGGCTTCGTCGTCGCCTTCGGCGTCCTGCTCGACACCTTCCTCGTCCGCAGCGTCCTCGTCCCCTCGATCGCCCTCGCTCTGGGCGACAAGTTCTGGTGGCCCTCGGCGCTATCGCGCCCGCAGCGGCTAGAGAACCGGCAGGAACTGTTCGATCTCATACGGAGTGACCTGCACCCGGTAGTCGTCCCACTCCTGGCGCTTGATCTCGACGAAGCGGCGGAAGGTGTGCTCGCCCAGCGTGCGCAGGACCAGCTCCGACTCGGCAGCGACCTCGATCGCCTCGCCCAGGGTCGCCGGCAGCTGCTCGATCCCCTGGTGCGAGAGCTCCTCGGGCGAGAGGTGGTAGAGGTTCTGCTCCATCGGCTCGGGCAGCTCGTAGCCCTTCTCGATCCCTTCCAGCCCCGCCTGCAGCATGCCGGCGAAGCAGAGGTAGGGGTTGCAGGCCGGGTCGGGGCAGCGCAGCTCGACCCGGGTCGCGCTCTCCTTGCCGGGGTGGTAGAGCGGCACCCGAATCAGCGCCGAGCGGTTGCGCCGCGACCAGGCGAGGTAGACCGGGGCCTCGTAGCCGGGCACCAGGCGCTTGTAAGAATTGACCCACTGGGCGAAGAGCGGTGAGATCTCGCGCGCGTGCTTGAGCTGGCCGGCGATGAAGGCCTTTGCCGTCGGCGAGAGGAAGTACTGATCGTCGGGGTCGAAGAAGGCGTTCACCCCGTCTTTTTCAAGTGACTGGTGGACGTGCATGCCGGAGCCGTTCTCGCCGAAGAGCGGCTTCGGCATGAAGGTCGCGTGCCAGCCGTACTTCATCGCGTACTCCTTGACCACGATGCGATAGGTCATGCAGTCGTCGGCCATCGCCAGCGCGTTCTTGTAGCGCATGTCGACCTCGTGCTGGGAGGGGCCGACCTCGTGGTGGGTGTACTCGACGTGGATGCCCATCTTCTCCAGGGCGAGGACGGTGTCGCGGCGCACGTCGGAGCCGGCGTCGAGCGTGGTCAGGTCGAAGTAGCCGCCCTCGTCAAGCACCTCCGGCACGCCCCCCTCGGGCTTGGCCGAGCGAAAGTAGAAGAACTCGAGCTCGGGGCCGATGTTGAAGGCGTCGAAACCCATCTCCTCGGCCCGTTTGAGCGCGCGTTTCATGATCCAGCGCGGGTCGCCCTCGTAGGCCTCGCCGCCGGGCACCTGGATGTCGCAGAACATGCGGGCGACCGCGTTTTCGTCCTCCGGGCGCCAGGGGATCAGGGCGAAGGTGGTGGGATCGGGCATCGCGATCATGTCCGACTCCTCGATCGGGTTGAAGCCGGTGATCGAGGAGCCGTCGAAGCCCATGCCGCCATCGAAGGCGTCCTCGAGCTCGGCGGCGTTGATCGAGAAGCTCTTCAGCTGGCCAAGCACGTCGGTGAACCAGAGGCGGATGAAGCGGACGTCGTTTTCCTTGACGATCTGGGCGACGTCAGCGGCACTCTTCGGTTGCTCTGCCATGTTCGGGGCCTCCTGGGCTCGCGCTTGTCCGCTCGGGGGCCGCAACCATAGGCGAAGTGAACCGAATGGGTAGAGGCCACCGTATCCGGGTAATAGACGAGCGCTCCGAGGCGGGACGCCGTCCCGGGCGAGGTCGATAGCGACAGCAGGGAGGGCGGGCTTGCGGGTCAAGCCAAAAGCGGGTATAACTTACCAGACGTAAGTAAACGGCTGAAAGTAAAGTAAAGGCCAAATAAGGGCTCTGTAAAGCGGAATTCCCCCGATGCAGAGCCGGAGGCGGATGCAAGTGACAGTCAAAACAGACGTGAGCAGGTTCCAGATCCACGATGAGCTGACGGCGCCAGATGAGAGCGCGCCCCTGATCAAGACGATCCAGGCCACCGGTGGTGCGGTGACCAAGTTCGTCGGCGTGCTCGCCGGAGCGCCCGCCGTCCTGCGCGCCTACACCCGCATGCGCTCGGAGCTTCGCGGCGGCGTCCTGCCCAGGGCGACCCGCGAGCGGATCGCCCTGGCGGTGGCCGAGTACCGCGAGGACAGCTACAGCATCGCCCAGCACGCGAAGTCGGCGCGCAGCGCAGGCCTCGGCCTCGACGAGGTCTCCCGCGCCCGCAGCTTCAGCTCGGCCGACCCGAAAGAGGCGGCGCTGCTCGAGTACCTGCACGGTGCCCTCGAGGCGAACAGCCATCCCCCGCTCCACCTGCACGAGGAGGCGCGTGAGATCGGCTGGAGCGACGAGGAGCTGCTGGAGGCCGTCGCGCACCTGGTGCTGAACGAGTTCCAGAGCCTGATCGCGGGCGCTGCAGAGCTCCCGAAAGACCAGAGCGGGCCGCGGGTTCTTCCCTCGGTTGCGTAGGGGCGTCGGGAGCCCGACGCCCTTCCCACAGCGGAAGCTTCGGAGCACAGTCGGCGCGGAACTCGGCAGATCAAAGCTCGTGGTCTGAAGCTTGCTGCTTCTACGCAGGGGGCGCGTTCGTGTATCGAAGCTCGAAGAGGGCCGGGGCGCCCTTCTCAAAACACTCCAGCGAGGCTCCCGCCGAGCGTTTTGAGAAGGGCGCCCCGGCCCTCTCCCACGCTCAGTTCTCGACGACCGTGACCGTGTAGAGCAGGCGGGCTGTGGAGTAGCGGCAGCCGTAGGTGGCGTTGGTGCCTAGCTTGAGTTGGGGTTCGCCTTGGCGGACGTCGGTTGAGTTGGTGCACTTGCCGGGTTCGCGGCTGGCTCGCCAGGCGTTGTTGCTTGCCAGGCCCTGGGCGAAGGCGGGGGCCCAGGTGGGGACTGTAAGGCCGACGATGTCGCCCTTTTCCACGGGGAGGGAGGCGCCGAATTTGACCGTCTGGCCCAGGTATGGGCTCAGCACGTGAATCGAGCCCTGGGCGCGGAGGTTGTAGCGGGGCGGGTTGGTGCCCGGGATGCGGCGCAGGATCGCCAGGCGGGCCTCCGGCGGCGTGCCGAAGAAGCCGTTGAAGAAGGAGCGCTGGCTGCTGGTCGGCTGCGAAAGGGTCAGCGTCCAGGACTTGATCTTGCCCGCCCTGCGCACGCTGAAGGGGAGCGACCCCTGGCCGGTGCTGACCTGGAAGCCGGTGACGCTGCCGATCGCCTGACACGGCGACTCGGGGCAGGATGGATCGGGAACGGTTGCCGTACTGCCGAGGACCACTGTCGTTTTGGGGGTCGTCGCCGCACCGGCGCTTGCGCCAAGCGCGACGAGGAGCCCGAGGCAGCCCGCCAGTCCGATCACCAGCGCCAGGCGGCCACGACCCCCGGCCGATCCGGCGTTGACAACTCCGTGCGAAGACCTCGACATGCCCATGCTCCTCTCGTTGACCTACCTGCCTGTGCGAGGCAGATTAGCCATTGGAGCGGCCAATCCTGCGTGAAACCGGCCTTTACCCGTGGCGGGCGTTCACGACGGCGACGGCGTAGCGCAGCTGTGCCGAGCCGGTGAATTCGAGTGCTTTGCGGGCGCCGTTGGTGAGGTCGAAGGCGTTGCCCGGCGTATAGGGGCCGCGATCGATCACCTGGGTGATCAGCGTGTGGCCGTGGTATGCGAGCTTGACCGTGGCGCCGCAGGGAAGCGTGCGGTGGGCGACGCCGATCGTGCCCGGCTGCAGGGTCTCGCCGCAGGCGGTCTGTTTGCCGTAGAGGCCGGGGCCGTACCAGGTGGCGCCGGCGGTGCGCATCGAGCTGAAGACGATGCCGCCGGGGGTCGGAGGCGCTTCGGCGGTGGCCGCGGAGGCGCCTCCGGTCGCCGCCTCGGCGGGGACCGCCCCGAGCGCCAGCGAGGCCAGTGCCGCGACCAAGGCTGCCCAGCGCAACCGTCGCGAGGGGCGCTCGCCGGCCGCGTGCCCGTGCACTCGATGATCTTTCCGCCCGTGGCGGTTTCTGCCTGTCGTCATTGCTCTTTGCGACGCTTACGGGGTTAGCTGACGGGCTCGCGCTGAAAGAGCTGCGCTACGCGGCAGATGCCGGCGATTCGCCCCAACAATTGGGTCCCCCGCTCTTCGCGATATGTAGGCGAAGATTCAGCGGAAGTTGGCGGCAGGTTAGCAAACGCTAAGACAGAAAAGTTGCAGGCATGGGAAAGGCCCCCAGTTGGGGGCCTTTCCGTTAGCGGGCCTGTAAGCCGGATCCTGTCTTGAGCGGCCATCTGTCTCACCGGAGCCGGAGCCCCGGGGGGTCGCCTTAAGCGACCCTGCGGCCTACCTGGACCTCGCCGAGCCGGGTCGACGGTCCTGCTTGGCCTTGCACCTGGCGGGGTTTGCCTGGCCGCCGCGTCACCGCGGCGCCGGTGCGCTCTTACCGCACCATTTCACCGTTGCCTGTTCGCGACTCACGTGTGGTCGCGCCATCGGCTGTGTATTTCTGTGGCACTTTCCCGCGGGTTTCCCCGGGTGGGCGTTACCCACCGCCATGCCCTGTG
This sequence comes from uncultured Solirubrobacterales bacterium, assembly GCA_963702705.1. Taxonomy (GTDB): domain Bacteria; phylum Actinomycetota; class Thermoleophilia; order Solirubrobacterales; family 70-9; genus VRUE01. Next base: position 60,960 of record CAVPDR010000005.1, on the reverse strand, counting down.
GTGTCCGGACTTTCCTCGAGGGGTTTTCTCTCCCCCCGCGGTCGCTCGGCCCGCGCTTTCGATGGTAGCGCCACGGGATCGTTCGACCTGACGCCGGATGCGGATGCATCGAATATCCTGCGCAACGATGCCGGTTGCGGTCATCACCGGAGCAGGCAGCGGTCTTGGCCGCGCGATCGCCCTTGAGCTGGCCGAGCGCGGGTTTCTCGTCCACGCCACCGACGTCGACGCCGATGCAGCGGCTCGTACCGCGGCCGAGATCGGCACCGGCGCACGATCGGCGGCGCTCGACGTGCGCGACGAGGCGGCCTGCCGGGCGCTTGCCGCGGAAGCGACGACTCGAGGAGGCACGCTCGACCTCTGGGTCAACAACGCCGGCGTGCTGATCACCGGGCCTCCCTGGACTCAGGATGAGGCGGCGCGGCGGACGATGCTCGAGGTCAATGCCCTGGGGACGATGAACGGAACGGTCGCGGCGCTGGAGCCGATGATCGCCACCGGCCAGCGGCCACGTGATCAACGTGATCTCGCTGGCCGGGATCGTCGCCGCGCCGGGCGAGGTCGCCTACTCGGCGAGCAAGCACGCGGCGATGGCCTTCACCCTCGGCACCCTCTTCGACCTGCGCCGCGCCGGGATCGAGGGCGTCGCGCTCTCGGCCGTCTGCCCGGACGGGATCTGGACGCCGATGCTGGAGGACAAGCTCGACGACCTCGATGCGGCGGGCTCCTTCTCCGGCCGCCTGCTCACCGCCGAGCAGGTCGCGGCAGAGGTCGGCAAGCTGACCGAACGCCCGCGCCCGATCCTGATCCTGCCCCGCTGGCGCGGCCTGCAGCTGCGCCTGCTTCGACCTCTTCCCCGCGGCTCACCCTGCGCCTGCTGCCGCTGGGCGATGCGCGACGCCCGCCGCAAACAACGGCGCTACAAGAGGCGGATCGAAGCCGGCAAGTGGCCTAAGTAGAGCCGCTCAAATCTTTCGGAAGACTCCGACGACCTTGCCGATGACCGAGGCCTCGGTGGTGCGGATCGGCTCCATCGTCTCGTTCTCGGGCTGGAGGCGGATGTGGTCGGCTTCGCGGAAGAAGCGCTTGACCGTGGCCTCCTCGCCGATCAGGGCGACGACGATCTCGCCGTTGACGGCGTCGCTCGCCGGGCGCACGACGACGTAGTCGCCGCCGAAGATGCCGGCGTCCACCATGCTCTCGCCGCGCACGTTGAGGATGTAGTCGCCGTCCTCGCCGCCGATGATGTCGGGGACTTCGATGTACTCCTCGACGTTCTCCTCGGCGAGAATCGGCTCGCCGGCAGCGACGTGACCGACCAGCGGCAGACCGTTGCCAGGCCGGATCGCGCTCTTGGCCTTGTCGAAGAGCAGCTCGATCGCACGCGGCTTCGACGGATCGCGCCGCAGCAGCCCGATCTTCTCCAGGTTGGCGAGGTGCGCGTGCACGGTCGAGGACGAATGCAGGCCGACCGCTTTGCCGATCTCCCGCACGGTCGGCGGGTAGCCGGTCTTGGCGGCGTACTTGCCGATGAAGTCGAAGATCTCCTTCTGCCTCTTGGTCAGATCAAGCTCCACGCTCACTCCCCTCCCGGGACTGCAGCCGAGTATCGAATTCGTTCGAACACTTGTTCGCAAGCGTACCGCGCAACCCGGACAGCCGCAACCAAAACCGCCCCGGAGCCACAAACATCTAGAATCGTCGCCCCCTCAAGCGGCTGTGGCGGAACTGGTAGACGCGCAAGGTTGAGGGCCTTGTGACCCGAACGGGTCGTGATGGTTCGACTCCATTCAGCCGCATTGAAAACCCCCGTAAATCGGGGGTTTTCAAGTTCTAGGGGTGGGTCCCTTGAGCGCCGAGGAAAACCTTACTGCGGACCATTGCGGACCAAAGGAGGGCGGTAAAATGGCTCAACAGCGGGGTGGGCGCCTTTGAGCTGCCAATCGTGCAAAGAGCATGAATCCCAAACCGCGCCGCGCCACTGGTACCGGTTCGCTGTATCCGGTCCCCCGCTCAGGAGGCCGTGAAGTCTGGTTCGGGCGCTGGTACATCGGCAAGACGCGCGTGCAGCGCCGCGTTGGGCAAAGACGCCTGCGGGGCAACAAGGTCGGGCTCACCAAGGCGGAGGCCGAGACAGAGTTGCGACGCATGCGGTTAGTGACCGAAGAGGCTCCGCCGCCGGAGACGACGGTGACCGTCGACCAGGCTGCCGAGCATCTGATGCGCCACCTCGAGGCGATCGGCCGCAGGGCGACGACGCTCGCCACCTACCGATCGCTCTATCAGACCCACCTCCAGTGGAGCGCGGAGGAAGTCGCCCTCGAACGCTTCACGAGGCGCGATGTCGAAGAGCTGGACCGGGTGATGCGGCGCAAGGAATTGGCGCCGAAGACACGCCTCAACGCTCTCAAGCTGCTCTCGGAGATCTTCGTCTTCGCCAAGCGCCAGGGCTGGTGCCGGCGAAACCCGTGCGACCAAGTCCAGTTCCCCCAGGTCGAGCCGAGCTCGGACATCAGGTTTCTCACCGAAGAGGAGCTGGTCGCGCTGCTCGAGGGCATCGACGTGGATGCGACGCCGCTCGGCCACACCGACTGGGCGATGTTCCTGACCGCAGCGCTCACCGGCCTTCGCCAGAGCGAGCTGCTGGCCCTGCAGTGGCGTGACGTCGATTTCGATGCCGAGGTGATCCGAGTAAACCGCAGCAACGTGCGCGGCCACTGGGGCAGGCCGAAGTCGCGGCGCAGCTCGCGCTCGGCGCCGCTGGCACCGCAGGTCGCGGCCGCGCTTCGCCGCCACCTTGGCCGCTCTCCATACTCGGATCGAGAGGACCTCGTCTTCGGACATCCCCGCACCGGCAAAGCGCTCAGCGCATCGCCCATCGACCGGCGATTCAAGGCAGCGCTGAGAACCGCCCAGGTGCGCGAGGTCCGCTTCGAGGATCTGCGCCACACCTTTGGGACGAGGCTGGCGGCAAAAGGGGTGCCGCTGCGAGATATCCAGGAGTGGATGGGACACGAGGACATAAGGACAACGCAGATCTACGCCGCCTATGAACCTCGGAAGCACGAGGCCAAGTTCGTCAGCGACGCGTTTTCTGGTGTGAAGCTGGACCCCCGAAGTGTGAAGCTGGACCCCTGAACCACCTGCGAGTTGCCGTCGCCAAGCTTGTCTCGGCTACCCCTCGCTAAGCGACGGGTTCGGATCCACCCAGTCCGGATCGCGTCGCTTGCGCCAACGAGCGAAGCCGCTGAACGTTGCCTGCCGACTCAGGCCGTGAGTCAGACACCAGTAGATGCTGTCGTCGTCTAGAGACTCTGGCGCCTCCAGCAAGACTCGCTTCAGCGACTCGCGGTCGGCGACTTCCCGAGGCTCCGCTTCACGATGCTCGTCGTATCTCCATGCCGAAGAGTCGGGATCGTTGACCAGCTCGATGAATCGCCCTGTGACATCAGGCCACCAAGGCGACCCGTACCAGTTCTTGTAGGAGATTCCGGCCTGCAGAGCAAAGACGGTCAGCAGGTACGGGAATCCTCGACGCTCTTCGGTTCGCTCACTGATGGCCAGCGCCTCGTCGATATCGGATGCCAGCTCCTCGAACTCCTCCCCGCACAGCCCCCCGACGGTGAAGCCGCCCGGCAACTCGCGACGAGGATCGATGAGCGCAGCCCGAAGACCGTTCCAGTCGAACCGGTCATCCTCGATGTGCCTAAACACCACCCGAGTGGTGGCAATGTTGAAGCGCATCATCTGCGAATCGGGAAAGCCGCCGCTTGGATGGCTGCCGGCATGCAGATCCTCCAGCGAGGTGTTTCGCCACGCCCGGATCGTGAGGCCGATGGCGGCGAGCTGCCGCATCTCCTGCGGATCCCGCTCCGGGTCGAGGCCGAGGTGCTCACCCGCGAAGGCGATCACCTCCTCGAGGCTTGGCTCCTCTATCTCCATATCTCTCTATTGCCAGCCACCGGGAACCTGTGATGAGGTGCCAGCGGGGCGATCATCGGCGCAGGCCCGCAATCCGGGCCTCGACAACATTGCGGATTCGGTCCTCTATGTCGCGGCGAGCGCTCCTCTGAGCATCGCTTTGTTCGAAGAGATCGAGCGACTCGGTGAGCGTCTCGATCCACAGCGACTCGCTGAGCAGCTCATGCGGCTCGAGCCCGGCCTGATCGCATGCTGCGGCCCACTGATCATAGAGCGACGGCGAGCGGGAAAGGCGCTCGCCGAACAGCCTGCGCAACGGCCCTGGGCCGCGGCGCTTGATCTCCCTCGCAATCGATCCGATCTCCTCGCGGAGCCAATGCTCCAGCGCCACCTGTCGAGCACGCTCAATACTTCCGATCTCCCGCTCTTCCCTGAGCTGGCTGCCGAGCGCCTGGCCCACTCGCTCGCTGATTTCGGCCAAGCGCCAAGGCGGCCAGCGAGCTTCGTCGTTGGCGGACTCAAGGCACTCCAAGAAGAGCCCGTGGAACTCCGCGCAGCGCGGGCATATCCGCCGAGCCATTTCATAGTCGGGCTCAAAGAGGTGGTTGCGTGGCGGCCCTCCTTCTGCTTTCTCCCGTTCGAGCTCGCTCCTGTATCTAGCTAGCGCCTCGTAGTGTTGAAGCCACTCGCCTCTCCACGCTCGTTCCCAAGTATTGGCGGAGGCGCGTCGAAAAGTGATCTGCCTGCCGCAAGCTGTCACGGCGCCAGGAGAGCGGCGCGAAACTCCTTCCTCTTCGGGGAAGAGATGCCCATCGGGAAACAGGTGCAGGGTTCGAGGATGCTGGGGGGAGTAATCCGACCAGACAATGTGGTCACACAGGGCTCCACGGACGCCAACCTGACCCAGGAGCCAGGCCATGAGCGACTCCGCCGCCCTTCCAGAGGAATCGCGCAGCCCCTCTGCGAACCCCGCGATCTGCCGCCTGGCATCGATCTCCTTGGACACCGACAACGTTGTGTCGGCCAGGGCCTTGCGGGCGTCGAGGTAGGCACGATGTCCCTCCGCAAGAGACTCGCCATTCGCCTCCGGAGACTCGCGCAAGCGAGATGCCGCTTTCGCAATAGCCTGCGTGATCCGCTTCCCCGCATCCTTCTCGCGCGGCGGACGGGCAATCTTCGAGCGGAGTGGCGATCGGGGGAAGCCCCGCCCACTGGCGGATCCGCGCGACCGCCAAACCTCGTTCTGCGTCGCTGATCGTCGACCATCCCGAGGCAATCTCAGAGACGCGCTCTTCGATCAGGCTCGGCATGGAGCGGGCGAATTCCTCGAAGAGCCCACGCCACGCCTCGGCCGGTGCTGAGACCTCGCCACCGTCCACATATGCAAGCTCATGAAGCTCATCGAGCCGGATCGGACGACCCAGCTGGGAGAGGAGCACCCCCAGAGTTGCCTCGTCCTCGATGACGATGTCGCCGGTTGCGATCAGGCAGAGGATCTGCATCGCCAATTCCGAGACGTCGTCCACGGGCTGCTCACGATCCAGCTCGGCGATGCGAAGATCTCGCTCCCGTCGCTCCCTCGCGTATGCCAGCTGGTCCGGCGCCCAAAGCGAGGATGCGAAGACATTGGCCGTCGCTCCCGTTTCGGGACCGCTCAGCATCTCGACACTCACGCGGGGTCCCCGCCGACCTCGAACGACTACATCCGCGAAATCGTCAGCGGGATCACCCCAGCGCCGGCAAAGCGAGAATCGCTCGCCTGGTGAGCACTCACTGGCAATTCTTCCGCTGCCTACCATGCCTCTCTTCGCTCAGCGCTCTTCACTTGACAGACCAGCTTCCAAGCTAGGACCGAACCCGGACGCCTCAATCCCATGCCCATGACATCGTCGGCCCTCGCGAGCTAGCTCTGACGACCAAGAGCCACAATGGTTATAACCCTTAGGCGTGGCGGAGGAAGGGCGAATAGTCATCGAGCCGGACCCGGCATTCGCTGCCGGCTGGAACATCGACGATCCGATTGCCCAGGGCGCGATGAAGCGCGGCGCCGTCTCGGTCTTGGATTCGCTTGAGGAGGCCATGGAGGAGCTGAAGCGCGCCGAGCCCGACCTTGAGGACTTTGGGCCGCTGGGGCTCTTTCCCCGAGCCATTCGAGCAGCTCTCACGCCTCTCGTCGTCGAGAAGATGCGCGCGGCGGCGATCGTCGTGGGCTGGAAGCTGGCGCAGCCCGAGGAGGCGATGCCGCCGGGCTGTCTCGGCGAGGAGCTGGCCCTGGAGATGGTGAGGCGAGTGGCGATCGACTGGCTGGAGATGGCCGAGGCCCCACAGGCGAGCATCGAGGCTACTCGCGGTGTCTATGAGGTATGCGAAGACGACGACGTGCTCGACCTCTTCTCGATGGAGGAGCCATCAGACGCCGCCCTGGCCCGCTTCAACCCGATCAACATCCAGGCCGGCAAGGCCGACATGCGCGTGGCCCATTGGTTCGATCCGTTCTATGGAGGCGGCCAGGGCTTTGCCCCACACCCATTGTACGGCGAGCAGCCTGCCTCGACCGAGCCGCCTGCCGAGGAGCTTCGAGTCGTCGAGCCGGTTGAGCGTCCCTCGGTCTCCGTTGCTTGGAACGGTGAGAAGGGATTCCGGGTCATCATCCGTTGCTGGTGGGATGACTGGCTCGAGCTGGACGAGTTCGAGCGGATCCCGCCGCAGTGGGTCTACTACCTGGACTCCTCGAGTGCCGAGGCAGCGAAGAATGAGGCGCTAGAGCTCTTTCCGCACGGCGCCCGCCAGCAGCCCATGTTCGACAACGAGGACGCCATGCTGCTGGCGAGCCCCGATATGGCTCGGATCTCTGTCGACGTCCAGAAATTCGGGCTCCCTCAAGACTTCAAGACAGGGAGTGGCGCATTCCACATCGTCGGCGATCTTCTCGCTTCGCTAACCACTGCCCAGTTGGGCGATCTCGCTGGATATTTGGAGGCGACATTTCCGGTCGGAGTCGTCGCGACCCACGGCGAACGTCGTGTCATCGGCGTGACCGTCAACGCCGAGAGCGCCGAGGAGGCAGAGGCCGACCTCTCCGATGCGCTGGAAGCCTTCGGCGATTCGATCGGCGAGGAGGAAGAGCTCCTCCACGATCTCTCCTGCGGAAACGGTGCCAAGGAGCGGACCGAGATGTTGGAAGAGTTGAGTCGATGGGCCGAGCGGCAGATCTAGCAGTGATTGGGATTCTGGCCGGCAATATAGTTGGGCTTCGCAGTACGCATCTCAGTCGATCTCACCCCAGACCTTGAAGTCGACATCGTCTACCCGCGAGTCCGGAAGTAGGCGGTCAATGAAAACGGCGAGGACATGACCCTGACCCACCGCCGAGGGCGCAAGGATCGCCTCGCGCCCTAGGTATTGAGCCGCCTCGCCGACGGCTTGGGTGCCTGTCAACTCCTCGGAGGAGAGATCGAGATTCGCCAGCGCTGCCGGAAGGGAGGCGGGGTCGGTGAGGTCGACCACGGCCTGCAGGTCAACCTCGATGCGGTAGACCCGCCGCGGGAAGAACGCCTGCGGGTCGAGTCCATGGCGCCGGGCCATCCGTCTGAACTCGGCCTCCACGGTCTCCTCTCCGTCGGCGAGATAGAGCGTGGCAAAGCTTTGTGGCGGATTCCAGCGCCCGCCCTGGGAACGGGCTCCAGCACCCGAGAGGGGATGCCGCCCCGCAGCGACGTGGCGAAACAACTCGCCTCGATAGGCGACCGGGTCGAGGCGGTCGATGGCATCGACCAGATGCGAGGAAGGCATCCCGCTAGACGAAGACGCCCTCGGCGATCGCGTCGATCGCGCCGAGCACCCGCCGGTAATCGCCCTCGCGCAGGAGGTCGACCGGCTTGTAGTGGTCGAGCAGTTGATTTGGAGAGAAGAGCCAGTCGTGCGCCGCCTGGGCCCGCAGCACTCCCGAGAGCTGTTCCAAGACCGCGATCAGCTCGAGCACCCGCTCGCGCGAGTCCGGCCGCGGCGAGGCCTCCTTGTGCAGCCAGCGGGCGATGGTGCGCGGGTTGGTGTCGAGGACCCGTGCGAGGTCGGCCTGGTCGAGCTCCACCCTCCCGCTTGCCTGCTCCAGCCTGGTGGCTAGGTCAGTCGCCACTTCGTCTCCTTTTTGTCGTCCACTACGTCATCTAGTTTGTCAGATCCAATGACCGAGAACATAGACCCTGCGCCGGACTTCCTCAGCGAACCGACCTACCTGCCACGGGTCAGCCGCCACGACTCGCGTGCGATCGAGGAAGCCCTAGCCGCCACCCTTTTTGACAAAGGCGTGCGGCTGCAAGCCGCGGTCGTGGAGGCCAGCTACGCGGCGACCGACCCGCCGCTCCTAAAGCGCCTACGCGAGGACGGCGTGAAGCGGCTGGTTGAACCGCAGAGCCAGCGCTTCACCACCCCGCGCTTTTTGGAAGTAGAGCAGCTGCGGGATCTGCCCTATGCCCCGAACGAGCCGATCACCGCGGCGGGCTTCGACGCGGCAAAGGCCAAGGAGCTCGCCCTCGGCGCCTTGCGCTTTGCCCAGCGCCAGCGCTGCGAGCACTACCTCTCCGCGGCGCTCCCCTACTACGACCGCGACTTCCAGCAGTGGGTCGCCCACAACGACCGACTGCTCGAGGAGGCGTGCGCGGCCAACGGGGGCCCTGAGATCGACCGCCGGCCGCTTATCGCGCAGGTGGTGCCGGGGCGCCAAGCGCTGATGCGACCGGAGTTCGTCGTCAACCGCCTGCTCGACTACCCAATCGCAGGCGCCTACGTGCAACCGCAGCTGTTCGATCCGGTTCGCGACAGTCCCGAGAAGCTTCGCCTCTACGTAGAGTTTCTGCTCGCCATCGCAACCGAGGGGATCCCAGTCATCGCCAGCCGGGTCGGCGCCTTCGGCCTGGTCCTACAGGCACTCGGCATCAATGCCTTCGACTCCGGTCTCGCCCAGGCGGAGGCCAGCAACCTCGCCCAGCTAAACTGTCCGCTGAGCGAGCGCGAACGCGAGCGCCGCCGTGAAGGAAAAGGCGGAGGGCCCGACAAGCGGATCTACTTCGAGGCTGTGAAGACGACGATGAAAGGCGCGCACGCGACCGCGATCCTCAAGCGCCAAGGCCTGCGGTCGCGCTTCGTCTGCGATCGCGCCTGCTGTCAGTTCCGAGGGTTTGAGGACCTCGGAGCCCGCCGTCGCCAACACTTCCTCTACACCAGAGACGCCGAGGTCGGCGATGTCAGGCAATGTCCGACCCCCGCTCTTCGTCTCGACCTCGTCCGCGAGCGCTTGCGCGACGCTCAGGAGACCGGCAGGGTCGTCCGCCGGTCGTTGATCGACCTCGGCGCCGCCGCCCCGAGCTTCGAGCACCTAGACCGCTGGATCTCGCTGCTCTCTCAAGAACAGATCCTTTCCGACATCGCTCACTAAGACCCGCTGGGGCCACAGCTGCGCGGTAATGGCCACCGCTACAACGTCGGTGACCCTGTCGTTATGTCAACTATCGTCCCGACATCGTCTTGATCGCGTCGCGAATCGTCGTTGGTCCCGATCCATTCTCACTCAGCTCGAGGCGCTCCTGCTCGAGATCCTCGCGACCACCGACCAGCGCCATCCCGTGGGCAAAGATGACCCGGAAACCCGAGATCTTCCTGGCGATCAGGCCCGTGTCCTTGGGCACGGTGGCGCTCGGCTCAAGGCCCTCGTCGCGCACACGCTGGCGGATCTTGGGCTGATCGTTTAGGTCGACCGCCCGCTGGATGAATGCCTCGGGGCGGAGATCCTCCTCGGGCTCCTCGAGGAACGCCTGGACGGCGACCTGGTAACGCCCCTTCTTCTCCGGCGAGGCGACATCGTCGTTGATGAACGCCTGGGTTGCGTTCCAGAAGTCCTTTGTCGCCTTTTCGGCGCTGGCGCTCAGCTGGCAGCCAAGGAAGTCGTGAAGGAAGAAGCGCGCGAGGCCGCGGCCCTCGGCGCGGCTGCGCTGATCATCGGAGGCGAGGCCCCGCATCGACGTCGGCTCCCCCCGAGCTGCCAGCTCGACTACGGCGGCCTTGAACACCCGGGTCTTGCGGGTCAGCGTGAGGTCCCTCAGGAATTCGAGGTTGATCACCCGTTTGGCCCCTTCTTCATCGATCACAACGTGGACGCCGACCTCGCGCTCGAGCTTCAGGATCGCGATTAGGTCCTGGTTCGCGGCGCGGGCCCGGATGACGGTGAGAAGCCCGGGCGAGTTGGTTTTCTTTTGCAGCTCGTAGAGGTGCATTGCCATCGCCTGGGAGGCCTCGACATGGCGCCCGGGGTCGGCGAGTATCGTGGCGACACCGTCGCGGACGACGGTCGGCAGATCGGGATCTGCCTCGATGTGGAGCCCCCGGCCCTGAAGCGACTCCTTCAGCTTGTCGCGAAAGTAGGTCTCCAGCTCGAGGTCGAGCGCGACCGGCGCTTCTGTGAGGGTGAGCGTTTCGCCGGTTTCGGGCCTGGGGATGTCGTGAATCACTGCATCGACGATCTCCAGTCCGGACAGTTGGATCGTCATCGTGCCGGCGCCTTGCTTGCCAGACAGGCTCGGGCTCGATCCAGATAGGCGGTGCGGGCCTGCTCGAAGGCCGCGATCGCAGCGCCGTCCTCTGCGCTATCGCCCTCGTCGGCGAACGCATCGGCGAGGGCGGTGAGACGATCGCGTGCCTCCTTGTAGGCGATCGCGACCGGGTCATCGACCGCCACCCTCAAGAGCAGGCGCTCGTAGGTGGCGTGAACTTCGCTAGCCCAGGCATCCAGCTCGGATTCATCTCCACTCTTCGCCTTCCGCAAGCGCGTTACACCTGCGGCGAGCGTCGCCGCGACGGAGTCAAGAAGCGCAGTGAGATCGTCGTGTTCCTTCTCAGCGTGGTCGTGTCGGTGGTCGTCCCTCTGGCGCCTCCGTGCCCAGTGTGCGGCGAAGCCCGGGCCTACCACCCCCGAGACGATGATGCCGACGATCGAGATCGTGGCGGTATCGCTAAGAGCGAGCGGCAGCATCCGGTTGAGATGAATGGGCGAGGACTGACGACCCCGAACTGAAGGAACTCGTATGGAGTTAATCGCAAACACCCCGATCTCGTTGCACGGAACCGTGCAAAATTGGTGACTGACACCATCGTCTTAGTCCTGACTGATCCGCGCACACTCCGCCGCGCCCCTTCGAGGGCCCAAATGTTCCGGAAATGGACCTAGGAGCAGCCCGCGTCGCCGATGGGATGCAAGCTTGAGGTCTGAGAACCCACGGACCTTTCTGCGGACCTCCAGATCGGTAACCTGCGTGACCTCAGAGCACCTCAGATGACCTGAGAGCGCTGAGCAGAACTGAAAAGACTCGATTTCCCCGGGTTGAGGGCCTTGTGTCCCTAACGGGACGTGATGGTTCGACTCCATTCAGCCGCATCGAAAACCCCCGTAAATCGGGGGTTTTCGCGTTCTATGGCAGCGAATCTCCTCGGTTCCTCGTAGCAGGATTTCGGACCATTTCGGACCATTGTGGGGCGGTAAAATAGCTCTGCAGCGGGGTGGCGTCTTTGGGCTGGGGATCGTGTAAAGGCCATGAAGACCAAACCGCGACGCGCGTACGGGACTGGATCGCTGTATCCAGTAGCCGGCTCCGGAGGCCGGGAAACGTGGTACGGGCGCTGGTATGTCGGCAGGAGGCGCGTACAGCGTCGCATCGGACCCAAGCGCCAGCTAGGAGGCAAAGCGGGGCTCACCAAGGCGGAAGCCGAGGCAGAGCTACGGCGCATGCGGCTGGCCACCGAAGAGGCTCCGCCACCCGAAATGACCGTCATGGTCGACGAAGCCGCCCAACACCTGATGCGCCACTTGGAAGCGATCGACCGCAAACCATCAACGCTCGCCACCTACAGGTCCCTCTTTAAGAACCATCTTCAGTGGGGCGCGGAAGATGTTCCACTTGAGCGCTTCAAGAGGCGCGACGTCGAAGAGCTGGATCACGAGATGCGAAGGAAGGGCCTCAGACCGAAGAAGCGCCTGAATGCACTCAAGCTGATTTCAGAGGTCTTCGCCTTCGCCAGGCGCCAGGGCTGGTGCCGGCGAAATCCGTGCGAGCAGGTCCAGTTTCCCCAGGTCGAGCGGACCTCCGACATCAGGTTTCTCACCGAAACCGAGCTGGTCACACTGATCGAGGCAGTCGACGTTGACAAGGAACCACTCGGGCACACCGACTGGGCCATGTTCCTGACCGCTGCACTTACCGGCCTCCGGCAGAGCGAGTTGCTGGGACTGGAGTGGCGCGACGTCGACTTCGCCGCCAAGAGAGTTCGGGTGCAACGTAGCTATGTGCGGGGCAACTTGGGGCAGCCGAAATCACGTTATAGCTCGCGCTCGGTGCCGATGGCTCCACCGGTCGCAGCCGCCCTTCGTCGCCACCTGGAGCGCTCCCAGCACCGGGATCGCGAACATCGCGTCTTCGGACACCCCCGCACCGGCAAGGTCCTCAGCTCCTCAGCAATCGACCAGCGGCTCAAGAAAGCACTGCGGGCAGCCAAGGTGCGTGAGGTGCGCTTCGAGGACCTGCGCCACACCTTCGGGACGAGGCTTGCGGCGGGCGGGGTGCCTATCCGGACCATCCAAGAGTGGATGGGGCACGAGGACATCAGAACGACGCAGATCTACGCCGCCTACGAATCTCGGAAGCACGAGGCCGAGGCCGTCACCGAAGCGTTCTCCGAAGTGAAGTTGGACCCCTGAACCGTTCGGCAACTAGCTGAGGCCGGCAATACCCAGGCCGACGCGCTCGGCCGCCTGCGCGAGATCTCGATCCCAGGTGACGAGAACGACTTCCTCGTCGCCGAGTTCGAGCGCAGTGGCGAGATGAACGGCGTCATAGCCACGCAGCCCCAGGTCTTCGGCATAGCCGCCGGCGCGAGCGGCAAGTTCCTGGTCAACCCCGACCGTAGCCAGCTCCGCGTAGAGCTCCTCGAAGGCCGCAAGCGCCTCCCGGTGCTCCTCTTCCGCAAGACGATCCATGCGCCGGGCCGCTGCCAAGGCCGCCCGACCCTCGGGGTAGGCAAGCATGCTCGAGGCTGCGAGGTAGGCACTGCCCCAGAGCCTTGCCGCCAACTCGGACCCGTCCTCGACGACAACGAGCTTGACCAGTGCCGAGGTGTCGAAGTAGAAGATCAGGCCCGCTGCTCGGAGACGAGGTCAGAGACCGAACCGGTGCCCTTGACCTGCGCCGACCGAGGAGAGCGTGCCTCTTTCGGCATCCGCACCAGGCCGCGACGCGAGAGAGCCTCCAGCGGCCGCTCGCCGAGTCCACTGAGGCGAGCGACGGGTCGGCCACGCCGGGTAACAATGATCTCGCTTCCCCCCTCCACTCGCTCTAGATACTCGCTGAGGCGGTCGTGCAGCTCACGGACTCCGACTTCGCTCTCGGGCTGATGTAGCGTCATACGAAAATATTAGCAGCTACATAGACGCATTTGTAAGCTAGAAGCCGTTTGCTAGAGCCAGAAAGCAACCCCTGATCCCGCTGAAGGGAAGGGCAAAGGGAAGGGAATTGGGCCGAAATCTCGGGGTACAAATGGGAGGTCGTCTACCCCTTCAGCGCGGTCGCGGGGGAGCACCTGCAGGATCGCGATGACGCAAACGCTACGGCGAGGGCGAGTTCGTCTCGACGAAGAGGGATTCACCGCACGCAGTTGCCCAGTAGCCACCGATATGGACCGGCCTTTTTGAGCGCAAGCCGCCTGCGCACTACTACAGTGCCGATACGTGAACGCAGCCAGCGATCCAGACCCATGGGGCCTCGACGGGCTTCGCCGCGAGATCGCTGACTTTAATCCGCTCTCGCTCGCGGCCGCGGCCGCGGCACTGGCGCTGGTGGAGGCGAACGCGAACTCGCTCTGGCGCCTCTCCATCCTGCACACACTCGCCGCCGAGATCAAACCCAGCGACGAGGAGAGGACGCTGACCGACGCTGACCTGGGAGCGCTCGTCAACGAGGGACCGCTTGCGGCGATCGCCGGCCACTATGAGGATCCTCTCGATGGGCCCCTGACCGAAGAGTTTGCCTTTTACGGCGGCTCACATCTGGTCGGCGAGGGACTCGGGGAGAGCACCGCCTACGCTTTTCGCCACCTCGCCCGCGGTTGCCTGCGAACCGACGCGATCCCGACTGCGCTTCGCAACGAGCTGATCAGCTGTGTGGTCGCAGCTCTCACGGTCAGCGATGCGGCGCTGCGAGCGGCGGGGTTGACGGCGAATATCGAGCCCCCCGGGCAGAGCGGCAGGGTTGAGATTCCCGATCGCGAGCGGCTGGTCAAACTACAGAAGACGCTCGCCTTTGACCGCAGGCGGTTGGCGGGATTGCTCCCGCGGCAGGGCCTCGAAGCGCTTGAGCCTCTGATCATCGACGCAGGCGAGGTCAGCTTCAGTGATGAGCAGGTGTTCGAAGGCTCGGCCGAACGGACGCCGCTGCTGCGCCTGGGGGATTGGTTGGTGCTGGCCGGCCCCTTTGAGGTGCTCGCTGCGCTCCGCCATCACCTCGCACTGCGGATCAGTAATGAGTGTGGGGCTAAGTTGGCAACCTCGCTCTTCGGTGATTCGGTCGATCACGATGTGGTTCTCTCGCTACGGCGGATGGATATCGATCCAACCATCGATCACAAGCGGAACACGGAGGAGGGGCCATTCACCGAGATCAGCGCCCGCATCGACGTCGACAAGATCCTCTGTGCTCTGGTCCTGGTTGATGACCTCGAGGGGATCGAGGCCGCCCACCCTTACACGGTCTGGGATGGACGAGAGGCGGCTAAGCAGGCGCTTGCGCGCCTTGAGGAGGTAGCAGCTGAGGCCGCCCTGGCAGGCGATCGGGTTCTCGGGCTGTTGATCTCCCAGCCCGCCGGTCGCCAGGCGCTGATGGCGCTGCCGAGCGCCATCGCTGAGAACGTAGTTCCACTCGGTTTCACGGCTGCGGACCTGGAGACGATCGCGCTACTGGAGAGCGACGACCCATTGGCGCTCTGGAAGTTCGCCAGCGACGAGAGCGCTCTGCACAAGCAGGCAAAGGTGACCACCACCTCGATGCTCGACATCTACGGTAGCTACCGCGACCAAGAGCACAGCTTCGGGGAGATGCGTGAGTTCAACTTGATCACTTTTCTGCCGGGCTTCGCCGGGCCCTGCCGAGTAGACGCGGCCGTCGGGCGCGACCGCCACGGTGCCATCTACCTCGAGGGTCAGGTGCGCGAGGTCGAGAGGACCAAGATCGAGGAGGAGCAGGGCGGGCGCCTCTACTACGAACACGAGCCGAGCGGGCTGCGGCTGATGATCAACGTCGGTCGCAGTGCCCCGGCCCTCTGGGTGGCGGGGCCGACCGGCAACGTCAAGCCGAGCTGGGAGGCGGTCGAATCGCTCGCCTACTGGATGGCGGAGCTACGCGAGCCGCTGGCCGACTTCCTCGCCACGCTCGCCGATACCTACCCGGCACTCCAGATCGAGGTCGACTTCAGACCAAGCGAGTACTGGTTCAAGGGGGGTGAGGACCCCGGTGATGACGATCCCGGCGAGGTCACGATCGAGGCGCCGGCCAGCGCCAAGATCACCCTCGGCCCAAAAATTAGGCGCCTGCTCCCCAGCGCTGACAACGTCGCCGAGCGCGAGGTCGTGGAGCTCATCCTCGAGGCGCTGAGCCAGCTCGCCGAGGCCGCCGGTATGCGCGTACTCAGCGCCAGCGATCGCGAGGCGGCGCTGGAGGCGGCAATCCCGCTCGGCGTCAAGAAGCACATGATCTTGCTCCCTGCAGAGGCCAACCCGATGATCGAAGCAGCCGAGGGGCGCCCACGCCTGGTCCAGGAGGCCGACCGCAGCGCCGCTCGCTACGCCCTCGGCGACGCTCTCTACAAGCGCTTCGGCTTCCGCGAGGAGGAGATCCCCCACGAGCGCCGCAACGAGGTGCTGCGCGGGGCGGTCGACTTCCTCTTTGGAGAAGCGAGCATGATCCTCAACGGGGTCGGCTCCGAGGGGCTACTCGAGTTCTTGGTCGGGATGAACGAGCGCCTGATTGCCGAGTCCGAGCACAGCCGCACGATCCTGCCGGCCAAGCTCGCAACCTACCCCGACTCGGCGAAAACGTTGCGCAGCGAGGTTGCCCAGGCAAACGTGGCGGGGATCTGCTGTCGCTTCCTGATCGAGTACGCGACGGCGGCAGCGCCCCAGGGCGAAAGTGAGTTGGGGTTGGCGGAATTCGATCAGGCCCTGGCCAATGTTGCCGAGATGCTCGATTGGGCGGATCTCTCCGATGCGGTGCACGGTGAACTCTCGGAGGTCGATCTCGTGGTCCGTAAAGACGGATTGCTTCGCCTCAAGGAGTCAGATCGCTACGACGCCGGGCGCGGGCGCTACTTCGACGCACACATCGAATCCCAGCGTCGCGCCAGCGAGGAGCGCTGGCGAGCACGCTTTGAGCCGAATGGCGGCGGCGAGTCGGAGCTGACTGATCGTCTCGATGAGCTGATGATCAAGGAGGCGGGTGTGCCCCTGAGGCGCCTGGGCGAGACCCTGGTCGCAGCTCAACTGCTAGCCCGCGACCGCGGCGAAGACGCGATGATCCTCGATCGCGATGAGGCGATCGCCGAGCTGGCGACGATACTCGAGGGCAAGATGGAGGAGATCGAGAGCGCCGTCGCCTATCTGGAGATGGGGCCGCGGGACGAGTTCATGCGGCCCCCCGACGGAACCAAGACCGATGTCTACCCCTGGCTCTTTGCGAGGCGCTGGTCCTATAACCGTCGGCCTTTTTTGCGCCGGCGGACCGCCAACGGCGAGCAGCTGATCTGGGGTAGGCGCCACGTCGTCACCGCGATGGCGATTCTCTTCGGCCAGCTCGGCAGCGGCCGTTATCAGCACCTGGCGAGCGCCACGGGGCTGCGCCGCGAGCTCGGCAAGATGGCAAAGGAGAAGGGAGCTGAGTTCGAGGGCGAGGTTGCCGAGGTCTTTCGCGGCTGTGGCCATGTGGTTGAGCAGGGGGTTAAGCGCCTGGCGGGGGAGAAGCTGCGGCGAGGGCCGGGCGAAGATCTCGGCGACATCGACGTGCTCGCCGCCGACCCTGAGGGCAAGGTGATCTGGGCGGTCGAGTGCAAGGACCTGAGCGGCACGCTCAGTTCATCGGAAGTAGTGATCGAGATGACCGGTCATTTCGGTCAGCGGGGGACCACCTCGGTGACCAAGCATCGCGAGCGGGTGGATTGGCTGGCGGAACGACTACCCGCCGTCCGCGATCTACTTAGGCTTGATGCTGGGTCAGAGCCGAAGCTGAGGGGTCTGATCGTCACCGGGCGCGATGCGATCGCACCCTTTATCGACGATCTCCCGTTCGAGCTCGTCCCATCACACCGACTCGAGGCCTACCTGCGCTCCGAGTTCGCCTAGAAATCTCCCGGCCCTCTTCAGAGCTACGGTAATGCGGCTTCAACGGAGCCGTCCAACTGGAACGAAGGTGGATCTGTTGACAAAGCCGGCGTACTCCTCAAAGCCCGGCGCCGGTGCATAGATAGCCGGCAGCCAGTAGGCAGCCCGTGGAACTCCCTCGACTTCGCCCAAGCGCTTCGCGATGTCCCCTCCCCACCGACTCAGCTCCCACATGAACTGCTGGGCGGCCTGCACCTCGAGCAACGGCGTACCGTCTAGCGCGATTCCGCCTCCACTCGGGGAGTAGACCTTTCCATCGACCTGGAGAGCTGAGTTCATCCCGGCCTTTCGCAGCTCGAGTCGATCGTCATCTGAATACTCCTGAGAGAGCCCAATGGCAAAATTCGACTTGAGGACGAGCCCGGCGTCGGACCAGTTCCTCACCATCACGGCAAAAATATTCTCCGCTGCCCAATTCTCGTGCTGCGGGTGATCAAAGATACCGAGCAGATAAGCATCGGCCTCACGAAAGACGACGAAGAGCACGTCCGCCGTTCTACTCGTGAACCCGTCCTTCCGCATCTCAGTCGAAAGGTGAAGGTGATGGACTCCCCACTCTGCGAGCAGAAGGTCGCGGTCGGCGTGCTTAGACGGCGGCATAGTCGAGTCGCCTCCAGCGGGATGCGAGACGCGGGTGCTGAGATGAGCATTGAGTTCTTCTCCTGTCGCGATCTTCGTTTCGACTACCTCCAGGGCCGCGGCATGCGCTTGCCGCTTCGGGCTCTTCATGAACTCGTCCGAGCGGTGGACCGTTCGTGGGAGCGGCTGAATGAAGCGACCCCGCCAGACGCGGTAGTCGATCATCAGGTTGACCAGAGTTTGTTCTTCGAAGTAGCTCTGCTCTACCGGCATCGATTCGGAGACGTGGCGGCGAATCCGCTTTTCGAGTCTTTCGACGAGGTCAGGCACTGACCTGACGGTAACTGCCACGATCCCAAACCGTTACGCCGTTCCTCGTCCGATACTCGTAGGCGATGGCGAAAATTTCAAGCGAGCGCCAACGAGAAATGGAGGACGGTGCCACGATCCTCATAGAGCTCGATGCAGCCCTAGATGAGTAGTTCCACGACCGCGACGCCGAAGAGCGCCTCGCAGGGGAGATAAGCAACAGGGTCGAAGTCGGCGGTGCTCAATTATCAGCGCCGACCCGAAGGGGGCCTCGATGCTCGCCGACCTCGACCTGCTGCTCACTGCGGTGTTCTGCACCGCCGACGATTTCCTGCCCGAAGGCAAGAAGAACGCCCGTAGGAGACTGACCGACGCGGAGGTCGTGACGCTCTGCGTCGCGCAGTCGATCATGGGCGTTGGCTCTGACGAGCGCTTCGTGCGGATAGCCTGCAAGCGTCTGCGCCACCTGTTCCCGGCGCTCACCAAGCGCTCTGGCTTCCACAAGCGCCGTGAGCGGCTGACCGAGACGATCGAGGCGATGAGCGCGACCTTCGCCGCCCAGAGCCCCGGCTGGCACGACGACCTGCTGCTCGTCGACTCCACGCCGGTGGAGTGCGCCCGCTCGCGCGAGACGGTCAAGCGAGCCGGGGCCAACAGCCTCGGCGGGGCGCTCTCAGACGCCGCCGACTACGGCTTCTGCGCCAGCCACAGCCGCTACTTCTGGGGATTGCGTCTGCACACGCTGATGGCGCCCGACGGCACGCCCCGGGCGATGGCGCTGACCTCGCCCAAGGAAGGAGAGCGCGAGGTCTGCCTGCGGCTGCTGGAGCGGGTCAACCGCTCAGGGCCGATCACCATCCTCGGCGACAAGGGATACGCCGGCGCCGACTTCGAAGCCGATGCTGCCGCCCTCGGCGCGACCATCGTCCGGCCCGCCCGCAAAGACGAGCCCGACGGCGCTCTGCACCTGGCGCCGCTGCGCCAGCGGATCGAGTCGATCTACTGGACCGCTAAGGACATCCTCGCCCTCGAGCGCCACGGCGCCCGCACCTTGCGTGGGTTGCGGGCTCGCATCGCGAGCCGCTTCCTTGCGCTTGCCGCGGCGGTTTCGCTCAACTACGAACTCGGGCGCCCCAGCCGGGCATTGGTCGACTACGTGGCCTGAGTCGTGGAACTACTCATCTAGCGATGATTGGCGCAGGGCTGGCCGCGCTTGGAGCCCGCCCGCGCAATCTCGATGCGGCTATGCAGCAACTCGCACCCGGCTACGAGCGCTTTCTCAAGCTCACCTACATCCTCGCCCAGGCACACCTTCAGGGATCCCGGCCCGAGTGGAAGACGCTGAAGAGACACAGTCACGATCTCCTCGGCCTGCTCGACGTCTTGGTCGAGTCGGTCGGGGAGGCCGAAGGCTACGCAACCAGGCCCGTCGTCATCGAAGACCTGTGCTTTATGCGCGACGACGAGAGTATGCGCGGTCTGATCGAGGTGCTCTCCCACTTCGGCTCCTATGGCCGCTATGCGCGCCTCGACGACCTCCTCAAAGGGGATCGCGTCGGCGCTGACGGCGACCCGAGCCGCCACTGGGAAGAGATCGAGCAGGTGCTGGTCTGGGCGCGGCCCGACGTGGAGGAGATCGCCGAGTCGATGGACCTCTTCACCCCGGCGACCTTCGAGGTGCGTGCATCCCTGCAGCGGCTGGCTCGAGCGATCGGCCGGATGTGGGTCTTCGGCGCTCTCGGTGAGGAGGGCACCAACCACCTCGGTGCGCTCTCCCGGTTCATCCACATCGACGATGAGGCACTCGGGACGAAATGGCGGAATGAGTCCGATGCCGCGAGCGGAGGCTTCCCCCAACGCTCGATAACCCCGTCTTATGGAGACCGCCGGAGTGAGCTCGAGGACCGCTCGGGGGTGCTATTGGCCGTTGCCGGCTGCCTGGCTAGCCGCCTTAGTGGCCTTCTCTGGGTCTCGACTTAGTGACCGGTTCAGTGCCACCGCGGAGCTGCGCGAGGGCGTCCGTTAAGGGCTTGAGAAAGGCTTGGGCGGCGGAGAGTTCCGTATAAATCATCGACTGGCAGCACGTCTCGGATCAGCTCCGATACCCAGCGATGTCCTCCGGTCTATTCGCCGAGAAATCCGCGGGAAAGGCCGGCGGGGAAATGTCCGTCTGCGCGACAGAGAGCGTGGGACTGAACGGCCCTGAGGATTTCGGCGGCAGCCGCATTGAGATACTGGCCAACGACAACGGCGAGCGGGTCCTTGTTCTGCAGGTCGCCTTCTTCCAGCGTCCCCAGCGTCATCGCCCCGGCAGTCGCCATGTCCCAGCCACGATGATCCTCGCCGTCGGCCTCCGAGTGATGACCGACGACGGGCTTGCGGATTACGCCGAAAGCGCCGTTCATCATGCAGTGCTGGGCGACGAGCGGATTGCGCGCATAGGAGGTGGTGATCACCGGGGTCCGCCTCCCAAACGCCTGCAGAATTCGAAAGCCCGCCAGCGTCTCAAGCGTGTCACGTGGATCTGCGAGAACCTGAATGTTCCCGGGTCCGGGCTCTTCGTTACCACCCTCCTTGATCAGCCTTTTAGTTTCAGCGCTGGACAGTGCCAGATCGACGAACAGGATGTCCGGCAGCTCGGAGAGGCGACTGTTGAAGACGCTCGCTGATGCATCTCGAATCTCAGCTTCGAGATCCTTCTTGCGTGCCGCGACCGAGACCATTTTCTTCACCCTGTCGAGCGCGAGCAACCTCGGCTCGAAGTCCGTGTGCTCGTACTGCCACTTGAACGGACGAAGCTGACCGAGATGGCCCGACCAGTCTCCTGCTACTCCGCCATGCGCAGGCGGAAACCCTTCCTCGTTGGCGACGCTGGCAAGGTGGTTCACCAAATAGTCCGTCAGCAGCGAGCCAGTGGACTCTGAGTCCTCGACGATGAGAATTCTTATTGCCATCCGTTGAAGGGCGACATGTCGTTCTCGGCGGTCATGATTCTATCCTTTCACACAACTCCTACCGGTGAGACCGTCGCTGGTCGACACTGCAGGAAACACGGCGTTTCCCCACTCAGGCCCCACTCGATATCCACTTCGGTTTCCATCAGCTCACGCAGCTTGCTCCCACCCTCGACCAGTAGTCGCAAAAAATTAGCGCTCAGCACGGGAGCGGTTGGAGCCCTTCGCTCCCATACCACTCGCCCAGACCCCTCCGCGAGCCGACACCGATGGGGAGTGACCTCCCCGCTGACGATCTTCTCGGGACTCACATCGAGATATTCGCAAAGCATCCAACCCCGCACGGCCACTATCGGGTGTTGGGTGAACAGTAGACCCGAGATCGGAAACTGAAAGTGCGGCTGGACTACGAGCCCCATCTGGATCTCACTGCGCCCTAGATCCTGATCGGAGTCATCTCGCGAGAAGGCGGCCATCCGGTACTGTTCGACATGTGGCGCAGTGCATGACGCCCATACCTCCCCGATGGCGTCGCCCAGCTCCGCCAGGTTTGCCCCGCACACCCTGGAAGCGAACTGTCCCGCATAAGACAGAGATGCTGAGTCCTCCCCGGTGGCGGAGGAGCGGACGATTAGCCGCTGCTTACCCGAGTACCTCAGCCGTGCGAGCAGCTCTTGAGCGAGATCGCGCACCACTTCACTGTCCGGCCCACCTTCGCCGGTGCGCATTGCGCTCACGTAGTACGCGACCGAGACAGCCAATCCTTCGGGTGCCGGCAATCCGGCCCCCAGGATCACACCCAGTGACGCCGCCTTGCCGCCGAACTCCGCTGCGTCTCCACGGCGAAGCTGGTCGAGTTTGGCGATCACGGGCCCGGACCTCCGGTTGACGAGGGGGCGTTGTCTGGCGCCTGGGTCACTAGTCCCGTCGAGCTCAGTGCCTGCACATCGACCAAAGTGCCGCTGGGGAAGCTGGTGGTCGCGGTGCCGAGCCCAACCACGCAGGGAACCCGAAGCTCACGGGCGACGATCGCCGCGTGGCTGAGAATTCCACCCTCGTCGGTGAGTATCGCCCCCGCCCGCGCCATCGCCGGAACGTGGTAGGGCATCGTCATCGGAGCGGCCAGCACGTCCCCGGCCTCGAACTCGTCGATCTTCGCAAGGTGATCCACGACCCGCAGTTTCCCCCTACATTCACCCGCAAAGGCGGTTACTCCAGAAATTCCGTCATCGGAAACCTCTGCTTCCGGCAGCTCCGCGATGAGGGCATTGAGCTTGGAGCCAACGACCACTGCGGTGTCGTCACAGCCGTAGCTCGCCATTCTCTGCTCGATCTCCGTGAGCTCTACCGTCAGCGACTGGATCGCGAGCGATTCATCTATCTCCCCGAACGTCATACACATCAGCTCTCCATACCCCAAACCGAGAGATTCGGCAATCCGCACAAAGAGTTTTCGGCAATCGCGACCTGACTTGAACAGGGCCTCAAGGCGGTACTCTCGCAGGTACTGCAAGGCCTGCGCAGTCTCGATCAGCGCCCGATCCTCACTCAAGAGTGTCTGCTCAGCCGCACCGGCGAACTCGATCAAGGCCGTCTGTTTCGCCTTGCCGATAAAGACGCCCAGCTGTGCGATCACGTCTGAGAATGTGCTTGGCTGACCGAGGTAATAGTCGGTGCCGAAGAAGTCATAGTCGACCAGGAAACGGTCGGCAAACTCCACCGCATCGGGGAGCACTGCCTCAAGCTGATCTCGAGAAACCGTCGCGCCCTCACTCTCGATCCGAGCTGCCACCTCCGGGGCCATGTCGATGATCATCCGCGCGGTGGACTCCAGCTCGCCGAGCGAGCGCGCCGCCAGCGATTCCCTGCCTCCATTGCTCATCAGCGTCTGCATCTGAGCGCTCAAGTCCGGGCTATCCTCGGCGAGTTGCAGACGCGCGCTCAACGCTTCGCGCAATCGCCCCTCGATGTCGTCTTGCACGAAGACCATCGTGTTGAGGAAAGGCATGACGCGAATGCTTAGTGAGCAGAAGTGCGAGAAGTCGAGTAGGAGCTCTCCGGGGAGAACCTGAATGTAGTTTTTTCCTCGTGCCTCGCGACCAAACGCCAATAGCTCCTCGGCCACCTTCTCGCACTGACCGAGGAAGAATTCAACGTAGGCATGATCGCGTAGCCGGGGGAGGAATTGCGCGGTGAATGCTTCGGCATCTTCGGAGTGAACGATCACCCAGCCATCCACGTACCTGTGCCGGCCAAGGCCCCGCGACATCCCCAGCAGCTCACGGTAGTAGGCATCGTCGTACCCCTGGTTGATCAGGCTGTAGAAGAAGACGGGAATGCCGCGTCGTCGCAATATCGGCAGCCACGGTCCGGCGGCCATCAGGACTCTCTCCTGAGGTCTCGGCAGCTCGGTGCCACACCGGTCTGGCGACTGATGGTCATTTGCTGCTCAGATCCAACTCGGGGAGAGAATCGGGACCGAACGTATCTCGCAGCTCCGCAACTCTATCGCTCAACTTTTGCTCCGCGACCGCTCTCACCTGGGCGCCGAACTCATGACTCTCCGCCGCGCGCTTGCTGACGTACTCACTGATCGCGATCCGAACAAGGGCAGAGGCCGAGGTTTCATCGGCTTCAGCTAGTTCCTCTAGCAATTGAGCCAACTCGTCGTTTAGTCGAATCGTCGTGGTTTTCATGGTGCTTTCCCTCTCGATCGAGTTCTCTGCTCAACGAACCACCGGACTAGTTCACACGCGATCCGCCTATGCATGCCATCCTATCAGATGCAAGCGCATTCGAGAAGCGTTTGCGAATCTGTATGCTAGATGGTGCATATTTTGGCAGCCTGGCATCGCACATACCGCCGGAGGGCATATGACCAACAGGGCAGTTGATCCCATCGCCGGACTACGAGCGTCCGCCGCTCGCTGTGCGGCCACCCCGACCAGAATCGAGGCGACTGGGTGCCATGTCGAGGTAGCGCGCCTTGACGCAAAGATTCTCAGCTTGATGGACCAACGTGAACAGGCCCGGCTGTCCGAATGGGGCTGGATTGCCCAAGAAATCGAGAGATTGACCCAGGAGAAGGCAGCATTCCTTATTTCGCGGTTTTCGCAGCTGGACATAGGTGAATCGGAAAAGCCGCGCAAGGCGCCCGGTCGAGCCTCGCTGAGACCTCGGGTTTCTTCATCGAAGGCGACCTCCCTTTAGGTCATCGGCCAAGCCTGCCCAGAGCTCGCCGTCGCCGTAGATCGACATCGTCCCCGGCCAGCAACCCGCACTCGGAAGCCCCGTTCGTCGGGGGTTTTCGTTTTGTACGGCTCCGGCGCCGAACATCGCCGGCGCGCTGCTAGATCGGGTATTCCGCGTGATCGACGAGCCAGCGGCCATGTTCCTTCTGTAGCCAAACCGGCCGTTCTTGGTCAACCCCATCGATGTTGACAATCGCCTGATTACCTTCGATGGTGACCCTCAGCACCTTTGGGTTGGAATCTCCCCAGACGGTGACCGCCGTGTCGCTCGGCTCCCAGTCAAGCGGCGTGTTGTTGCTGTGCAGCCAAAGCTCTTGGCAGTTCTTGGCTGGGCTCCAATTCGGGGATCCCTGATGTGGACTGTGATTTTCGGCATCCATGAGCCGGCAAGCCTCCCTTATGTCGGCCTCCGCCATTGCCTTGAGCCAAACCACGGCGACGCGTCGAGCGTCGCGTTTTTCCGCCGGAGATTCGCCCGCAGCAGCACCGCAGGAAGCAAGCGCCGGGCCACTGCGACGAAGACGAGACTCGACAAGGTGGCCCGAGCGCGCCGAACAGCAAGCACAGCGCAAAAACGCTCGGCCAGCCGGGACTCAGCCACGCTTAAGCAGCGGCGACGTGCCGACGAGCCAGCGCCGTGCGCAGGGCGAGCGCCTCGATCGCGACCTCGGCGTTCTCGGGGGTGTCCTCGATCTCGCCCCTGCGCCAGGCCTCAACGTAAGAGTCGGGACCCCTGTCGTTTGCCTTGCGAAAGGTCTCGATCTTCTCCTCCAAAGGGGCAGCCTCGAGATCCGCGGCGGGCTCGCGATCCAGGTAGCGCTCAAGCTCGCTGGAGGGAATGCGAAGCGTCTTCTTGCCGATGCGGATCGCCTTGATCTCCCCCCGCTCGATCATCTTGTAGACGGTCGACTCATCGAGGGAGAACTTGCGGGCGTAGTCCCGCACGCGCATGTAGTGATCGGAGAGCTCGGTCATCTGTCGCTCCTGTCGTCAGGCATTGTTGCAGCTATATCGGCAGGTTCCAAGTAATCCTCTAAATCCAGAGATTCAGCTTAACGGCCTCAGGCACGAGATATCCGGAGGCCCCTGTAGAACCGGCGGCCCATGCGCGAGCGACCGATCCTGATCGCCTACCGGCGCTTTGAGCAGCTCCAAGAGCTGCTCTTCGCCCGTGGCTACCTGGTCGACCCCGGTGGCCGCGACCCGAACGAGTGGCGCGACGATCCACCCTTGGGGCTGGTCCGACTGAAGGGCGTCGCCATGCGTGGTGACGGCGACGATGCCGAGCCCGACCCCCGCGTGACCTTCAGTATCGCCGAGCTCTGGTCAGCCGATCGGGTCGAGGACGCCTACGAGGAGCACGGCTACTGGTTGGCCGGCTACGCCTACCACGGCCAGGTGGGCGACGTCTCCCTCCGCTACTGCTTTGACCCCCAACGCCATCCGGAGATGCCTTACCACCGCCATCCCGCGGGCAGCAAAGGACGGGAGCCATGGCGACGGGTCACCGCCGAGGAGGCACTGGAAGGCGTCGACGTTCTGGCCGCTGAGGAGCGAAGAGCCGGACGGCTGTAGCGAGCTGCTGTCGAGGGCCTGCCGGAGTCCTACCATCGAGGGAATGGCAACTGCCGGCGCCGAGGCGGCAATTCACGTCCAGAACACCGGGCATCTGTCCGACTGCGACATCGCTCGCGCCACAGGTGCGGGGCCGAGCACGGTGCGCGAATGGCTGACCGGCCGCAGCCCCCCCAGCGGAGAAGGCGCGAGCGTCTGGCGGAGCTCTCGGCGCTCATCGAGCGCCTTGCTCGGGTCATCCGACCCACCTACATTCCGGAGTGCGCAGCCAACCCAATTTCTTCGGACAGTTCGCGGACACTCTTTTCACTAACCTGCGTCACCTCAGAGCACCTCAGATGACCTGAGAACACTGAATGGAACTCACAACACCTCCAATACCGAGGTTGAGGGCCTTGTGCCCCTTACGGGGCGTGATGGTTCGACTCCATTCAGCCGCATTCGGAAGCCCCCGCAAATCGGGGGTTTTCGCTTTCTAGCGCGCTTGGTCCGATAAGCGGCAGAGAAGTTCGTGCGCCAGTCGGTGCGCCAGTCAGAAGTCCACGTGCTCAGGATCCGCCGTCAAGTCCCTCGCGGAGACGAGCCCTTGCGGCGGGCCACTCTGACTTCAGGATCGAGTAATGGACGCTGTCCCGCCAGCTTCCGTCCCGCCTGCGCATCTCATGGCGATGAATGCCCTCTTTGACCGCGCCCAATCTCTCGATAGCCCGCTGCGAACGCTCATTGCGAATGTCGGTTCGAAACGCCACCCGCTCAAGGTGCAGCGTCTCGAAAGCGTGCGTCATCAGCAGCAACTTCGCCTCCGCGTTGCGTCCCGTACCCCACGAAGGCCGACTAAGCCATGTCGAGCCGATCTCAACATGAGCGTTATGAGCGTCAAAGTCCCAGTAGGAGGTGGAACCGATCACCGATCCATCTTCGGTGGCAAGGACAGCAAATGGAAACCTGCGGTCCGCAGACCGGTCAGCCAGAGCATTGTCGATCCAGGCGCGGGCCTGATCTAAATCGAGAGGTTGCGAATACGGAAGCCAGGCGAAGACTTCCTCAGCCTCCGCAGCGGACACCAGACCCGCAGCGTGCTCAAGGCGTAGCGGTTCAAGCGCGACGAGCGCGCCACGAAGCTCTACTGGCTTCATTGTCTCGGCATTCGACTCGCGTGGGTGATGGCGCACTCCGAGGGCGAAGGCGCGCAGGCCATCGGACGGTTCGGATGCGTCACGGCGACAAACACCACGCCGAAGCGCCCGTCCGGCCACGGTACGTAGGTCTTCACGCAACCGCCGAGCATCGTGCCGTCTTGGCTCTCGTCATGGCAAGCCTTCAGCCGGGACTTGAGGATGCCGCCCTGACGCCGTAGCTCCTTGCGAAATTCCCGCAGCGCGTTCTCGGCGCTGGCGGGCAGCCGTTCAAGATCCTCGGTCAAGGCGTCCTCGTCAAAGCCGACCGGAAAGACCGGCTCCAACCGAGGCTCGGCCATGGTTAACCCTCGTCGTCGGTTGGCAGCGAGCCGAAGTGGCGGTCGAACTCCTCGGGGCTGAGCCGTTGCTCGCCGTGACGAGCAAGGATGGCCTCTACGGAGGTGTCTTTCCCTTCGACTGCCTCCAAAGCAGCCAACGCAGCATCTACCCTGTCCTCCGGTAGATGCTCCAGAACTGCATGGGCCTTCTCTCGGGTCGTCACGCTGCAAATGGTAGCCGGACAGCCAGCGGCTGGCCAGCGCTGGCTGGAGGCGAATTCCGTGCGCCAGCAGTGCGCCTGTCAGCCCCCGAAGCAGCCGGATTCAGCCGGACACAGCCGGAATCGATTTGGCTTTACAGGCCGTTTCCGCTCTACCATGCGGTCGTCGTTCAGCTTGAGGGCCTTGTGTCCCTAACGGGACGTGATGGTTCGACTCCATTCAGCCGCACTCGGAAGCCCCCGCAAGTCGGGGGTTTCGCGCTCTATGGGGCTAGGCCCACAGTGCTCAGACCGACGCGCCCGGACACCTGAGCGAGATCTCGATCCCAGGTGACGAAAACGACTTCCTCATCGCTGAGTTCGAGCGCGGTGGCGAGATGGACCGCGTCATAGCCACGCGGCCCCAGGTCTTCGGCATAGCGACCGGCGCGAGCGGCGAGCTCTTGGTCGACTCCGACTGCAGCCAGGTCGGCGTAGAGCTCCTCGAAGGCCGCGAGTGCCTCCATTGGAGTTCGTCTTCTTTTGCGGCGGCGAGTGTGGCTCACTCGTTACCGGTCTGCTGATCGCCAGGGCCGTCAACCTGGTCACCGGGACCGTCGGGGCTGTCTTCTTCGGAAGCCGAATCGGGCGCGTCGGCCTTCTCCGTTCCTGACTCCTGACCGCCGGTCTGGCCCTGATCGGACTCGCTCTGGTCGCCAACCTGGCTTTTGTCCGTGTCGCCGGACATGTTCGACTCGGCGTCCGTGCTCGATTCCTGCACGGTCACTTTTGCCACCTTATCCGCGCCTTGGGCCCCTGCGAACGCGGCACCGCCCACAGCTAGCGCCGCGGTCACCAGGGCCAATTTCTTCAGCTTCCTCATCACTTCCCTTTCGTTGGGTTGAGTGATCGATGGTCGGCGGCGCAGATGGGACAGGCATTAGACGAAACTTCACTTTGCCTAAATCTTTGGGTGGTGGTAGATGGGGGGGTCGCGCAGAGCACTTCGCATTGCTCGGCCGGCCGCGTTCTCACCTCCCTTTCAGGTACCGGCGCAACGCTTCGCCGATGCCCTCCGCTCGATCCGAGCGCCGCCTGCCGATTCCGTTCTGGCACCGGGCGCGCAGGGTCCTCCTGCTCGCGGCGATCGCCTGTCTGATCCCAGCCGGCATCTCCTACGTGCAGGCGATGGGTAAAAAGCACAACGTCGGCCTCGGCGTTCGCAGCGTCGAGTGGCTGCGCGAGAACGGCGGCAACTCGCTCGTCTCCCAGATCGAGAACTGGTACTACACCCTTACCGCGCCCGCCAAGGGCGGACCGCCCCTGCGCTCCCTGCCCCAGGTCGGCGTGGCGTCGACAGGCGAAGGACCGGGTCCGCGGAGCAGGGACTACCGGCCCCCGAACGTGAAGCCGCTAATCCAGCCGGCGCTGCCCGGCGAGGGGGTCTGGAAGAAGGCGGCCGCACACGCGGGCGCCCGTCCCCCGGTCCTACTGACGACCTTCCGAAGCGATCCCGAATACCCCAAGTTTGTTGCCGGCGTCGCCTGGATCGACACCTCGCGGACCCGGCTGGCCTACGTTCCCGGCCTGGCCGAGCCGCCGGCGCCGCTGGCCCACCGCGGCCCGGCCGAGGTGCCGGAATCCAAGCGCAAGCATGTCGTTGCAACCTTCAACGGCGGCTTCCCGCTGGAAACCTCGAACGCCGGCCTGATCTACCGCGGCAAGGTCAAGGAAGCGATGGTGAACGGAATCGCCACTATCGTCGAGTACCGCGATGGACGGGTCGACGTCGTCCCCTGGCACCGGGGCCCGGGAGCGCCCGCGGATGTCTGGTTCGCGAAGCAGAACCTGCCGCCGATCATCGAAGACGGGCAGCTCAGCCCAAGGCTGAGCGACGGGCCCGAATGGGGCGAAACGGTCAACAACGCGGTCCGCGTCTGGCGCTCGGGGCTCGGCATCGATAGCCGCGGCAACCTGCTCTACGCCGCAGCCGACTTCCAGACGGTCGAATCGCTGGCCAAGGTCCTGCAGCGGGCCGGCGCCGTCCGCGCGCTCGAGCTCGACATCAACGAAGACTGGACCAGCTTCATCAGCTACCGCCACCCCGGCGCGCGCGAACCGAGCAACCTGCTGCCGGAAATGCTGCGGCCTCCAGAACGCTATTTGACCCCCGACGAACGCGACTTCTTCGCCGTCTACCTGCGCCCGGGGCAGCGCTGGTGAGGCCGCCGCGCGACATCTCACCGGGCGCGGCGGCGCGGCGGACCCTGCTGGCCGACGTCCTGATCGCGCTCGGCATAGCCCTCCTCGCCTTTCTTCTGGCGGCGGGGATCGGCATCGTCGCCTTCGTCGCCCTGCCCACTCTCCTGGTCCTGCTTGCGTGGATCGCCACCGAAGCCGCGGCCAGGGCCGTGCGGCGGCGCTCATCTGCCTTTAAGGCTGAGAGGCGAGAGTCCCGCGCTCCGTGAACTTGCTCCTGCTTGCCAGCATCACCGACAAGGTGGTCGAACCAATCGTCGACGTCGCCACCGAATTCATCGGCTCGGCCGGTGTCCTCGCCGTCTTTTTGCTGATGGCGCTGGAGTCGGCTTGCATCCCGGTGCCGAGCGAGGCGATCATGCTCTTCGCTGGGTTCAGCGTCGCCGAAGGCGAACTGACGATGTTCGGCGTCGTCACCGCCGGCGTACTCGGCAACCTGGTCGGATCGTGGATCGCCTACGCGGCCGGCTACTACGGCAGGCTTGACCTATTGGAAAAGAACAAGCTGATCCACGTCAGCCCCAAGCACCTCAAGTGGGCCGATGCGTGGTTTGAGCGCTACGGCTCAGCGACCGTCTTCTTCTCACGAATGCTGCCGATCGTACGTACCTTCATCTCGCTCCCAGCAGGGGCGGCGAAGATGCCGTTTTGGCGTTTCACCACCTACACCCTGGCCGGCTGCATCCCCTGGGTGCTGATGCTGGCCCTGATCGGCCAAAGCGTAGGCACCAACTGGGAAGACTGGCGCCACAGGCTCGGCTACCTGGACTACGTCGTCTTGGTCGCGATTGTGGCCGGGGCGGTCTACCTGGTGGTCAAGCGGCGGCGGGGCCGCGAGCCGCTCGGGGTGGACTGAGCCCTGGGCCCGGGCTCGCAGGGGCGCCGCAGGATCCTCACCGTCACCGGTGTCCTCTTGATCGCGATTGGGATCTTCGTCAGCGCCGGCTGGCCGTTCGTGATCGCCGGCCTGATTCTGCTCGCGATGGCGGCGGGCTCGCGCTAGGAAACGGCGCGCCCGACCGAGCGATGGAGGATCGCCAGGACCGCGATCGGGGCGATCCACCAGGCCGGTACTCCGACAGCAGCGACCAGGGAGGTCGCCGCCAACGCCACCACCACCCCCAGCGCGACCCGCCAGTCCTCGCCGACGACGAACTCCCAGACGCCGGCGCCGGCGCGGCCGATCATCGGCCCACCCCGATCGCGACCCGCGGCTTCCCGGCACTGCGCAGCTGGCGGACCATCAGCCACGAAGCGGCGGCGATCAGTGCGACGAGCACCGGCAAGGCGGCGTCGCCACCGGGCCAGGCGGCACCCGCGCCCTCGGCGCCCCAGAAGATTCCGAAGGTGCTCAGCAACACGCCGACGGCGAACTTCATCGAGTTCTCCGGCACCCGGGCCAGGGGCGCTCGGGCCAACACACCGGCCGCTATCACTGCGACGATGGCCAGCACAGCGGCAAGCGCGGCAAGGGGCACGTCGTCTTGGTTGGCGCCGAAGGTCAAGACGATGAACGCGACCTCCAAGCCCTCGAGCAGGACCGCTTTGAAGGAGATCGCGAACGAGTAGGAGTCGATGCCCTCACTCAAAGCCGCACGTTCAGCCGCCGCCGCTTCCTCCTCGAAGGTCGCCATCTCGTCATGGAGCGCCTTTGCTCCCCCCGCTCGCAGGATCGCCTTGCGCAGCCATTGCAGGCCGAAGACCAAGAGCAGACCCCCGACCACGAGGCGCAGTACCTCAATCGGAAGAACGGTGAGTGCCGGCCCAAGGACGGCAACCAGGACGCCGAGGACGACCGTCGCGACGCCGACGCCGAGCAGGGCCGAGGACCACTTGCGAGTGCTTCCGACCGCCAGCACGATCGTGAACGCCTCCACCGCCTCGACCGCGCAGGCAAGAAACACCGAGATCGCGAGGCTGAGCTGCGGGCCGCTCACGGTCCCAGGCTAGGGGTTGATCGAGGCTCGACACCGCCCGAGGGGCGATCCGGCGTTGCGGAGGATCGTCCGGCAGTCCGCGATGCGCTTGCCCCGAGCACGCGCCTGGGTGCGCGGCAGGAGGGCGTCGCATTACCTCAGATCTGCTCGGCGGCCTGCTCGCCGGTGGTGAAGACGCGGCCGACCGGGTCGTGGTCGGCGCTCGGTGCGAGGATGGGAATCTGGTCGGGCGGCGTGTCCTTGCGCGTCTTTGTCAAGAAGTAGACGAAGCCGGCGATCGCCGCGGCAAGAACGAGGCTGACCGGGCCGGTACCAAGGGCCAGGCCGCCGCGGGCCGAGGAGACGGCGAGCCAGTCGGCGACCGAAGCGCCGATCGGGCGGGTGAGGACGTAGGCGAACCAGAAGGCGAGGATCGAGTTCATGCCGAAGCGGAAGTAGCCGATCGCCGGGATCGCGATGATCGCCGAGAAGAGGAAGATCGAGCCGAAGTAGCCGAGGCCGAAGGTGACCGCGGTGAGGTCGCCGGCGGCAGTGCCCAGGGCGAAGGTCGCAAGCACGGCCGCCCAGTAGAAGAGCTCACGCCGCTGGGTGGTGATGCTGTGAATCGAGAGGGTTCCCTCGCTCAAATACCACGTCCTGAAGACGACGGCGAGCACGATCGCGTAGAAGATCGTCGAGGCGATGTAGGGGACGCCGAGGCCGACGTGGAGGACGTCGGCGGCCATCGTGCCGAAGACGCCGACCATCGCCACCGCCAGCCAGTAGGCCCAGGGCACATAGCGGTCCTTGCTGAACTGCAGGTAGAGCGCGACCGCGAAGGCGATGCCACCGAGGACGACGGCGATCTCGGGCACGAGGCTGTGGACGAGGAAGTCGGAGGTCGACTCCCCCATCGCCGTCGTCAGCGCCTTGACGATCCAAAAGAAGGCGGTGACTTCCGGCACCTTGGAGAAGGCGTGGCGCTTGGCGCTGTCGGGCTGCATCGGCGGCGCAAGCTACGCAGGCCTCCTTAAGCGCAGATGAGCGCTCACTCCTCGCGGAGGATCGCGCCCAGGGGCAAGCGCCGCAGAGCGCGCGCCGCGACGGCGGCCGCGAGCAGAGCGCCAACGACGGCAGCGAGCGCGAGGAGTCCCAAAAAGCCCCACGGAACGGCGAGATGATCGGGGGGCGGGTCGAAAACGTGCTGGAGCATCGCGATCAACATCTCCGCCAAGAGCCAGCCGAGCACGGCAGCCAGGGCCAGGGCTGCCGCCAGCACGGCAACCGCCTCACTACGCACGAAGGCACCGATGTCGCGCAGCGAGGCCCCCAGCGCCGCCATTGTGGCGAACTCGTGGCGGCGCTCGCTGACGACGAGATTGACGAAAAGCCACATTGCCGCCGCGGCTAGGACGATCGCAAAGGCTTGCTCCAGCCTGCTGATCCCGGTCAGGTCGATGGTGGTAATCGAGCTGACCGTCTGCACCGACTGTTGGCGGATGTCCTTGACACTGACGCCGAACTCCTTGGTTACGGCCGCGACCCGGGCCGCCACCGCCACCGGATCTTCGGAAGCACTGGCGAAGACGACGTTGGGACCGCCGGCGTGGTCGGCCTTCTGCAGGTAGGCCAGGTTGGCGACCATGAACGAGTCGCGCGGCGCCGAGGGAAACTCCTGAACGGCGCCGACGACGTGGAAGGGGACGATGTGGAACCTGCCGCTGCGATGGTCGAGCACCCTCAGCCTGAGCAGGTCGCCAACCGCGAGCGAGTAGTCGGTGATCGTCTCTTTGGAGACGAGGATGCCGTCTGGCCTGCTCTGCAAGCGGCTCATCGTTTCCTGCGCGCCGCCGCCTATGAAGTAGGAGTCGCGCAAGGTCGTCGCGGCACCGATCGTCGACGGTTCGATCCCGAAGGTGTCTTGGAGGTCCGGGCCCACATATGCGTAGGAGTGATCAACCGCGGAGGTTGCGGCGACGCCGGGCACGCCTTCGATCCGCTTGGAAAGACCGCTTCGGGCCGTGACCCCCGGTGGCGCCGTCGCCGTGACGTCGGCGCCGAGAGTGAGCTGCGCGTCGACTCCAGCCTGCTGGTTGTAGGTGGCGGCGAAGACTCCGAGGCTGACCCCGAAGGCGAGCAGCAGGCCTACGAAGATCAGGCCGCGATTGATCGCCGGGCCACGCCTGGAGGCACTGGCGAGCAGGAAGGCGCGCCGACCGGTGCCTTCCTCGTTCCCA
Source organism: uncultured Solirubrobacterales bacterium (assembly GCA_963702705.1). Classification (GTDB taxonomy): domain Bacteria; phylum Actinomycetota; class Thermoleophilia; order Solirubrobacterales; family 70-9; genus VRUE01. The sequence continues at coordinate 26,838 of CAVPDR010000005.1, read as the reverse complement.
CGCAAGCGCTTCGCAACCCGGCTGAAGAGAGTTCCCCGCAACCGAACCAGCAGCAGCGTCGCCCCAACCCAGAGCAGGGCCGGGGCGAAGAACATGTAGATCGAGAGCGAGAGGGTTGGGTTGGAATCGGGGTTGACAACCGCCGAGAAGCCGGTGCTGGCGGTCAACCAGTAGATCAAGCCGCTGATCGCGAGTGCGACGAAGTCGAGGTACAGGCGCTGCCAGAGCGGCACCCCCCGTACCCGCGCGCCGCGCCTGCCGGCCGACACCGTCTCCGAGAGGGCGCGCAGCCCAGTGCCGAGCCGGGCCGCGATCCCGCCCGCAAAGGCAAGGGCGATGCAGACCGTCACGACGGTCGCGGCCCGGCTCGGATTGAGCCCGGCCGAACCTTCGATCAGCAGCGCCACCGCGAGAAAGGAGATCCCGGCGCCAAGCAGGCCGGCGAACAATCCGATGATGCTCGATTCCGCCACCGCCATACCGAGCAGCTGGCGCCGGCCAGCGCCGCGGGCACGGAGCAGAGCAAGCTCACGACGATCGCGTTCGACCGTCCCCAAGGCCGCCAGATAGGCGAGGCCGAGCGCCAGCAGGGCGCCGGGCACGGCGAGCATGATGAAGAGCGCCTCGGCATAGAGCGCGTCCCCGCTTGCCGCTTCGAGCGCTTCGGAGAGATTGTCGACGAACTGGATCTTCCCCGGGAAGCTCCGTTCGACCGAGTTGCGGATCTGACCGGCGCGCTTGAAGGCTTCGTTCGGCGTGCCGCCGAGACTTTCTCCGGCCAGCTGCGCCTGCACCTGCCACTGGACCCCGGAGAGCGAACCGGGCACCGCCACGACAGCGGGGTTCGCGTTGGCACCGAGGGACGGCAAGGCGGTACCAACCGTGCGGGCAAAAACCGAGAGGGGAAGGATCGCGATGTTGGCCGGAGGCTGGGCGGCCGCCGGGCCGACCTGTGGGTTGAGCGGCTGGAAGAGCACGTCGGAGGCGGTTGCGAGGGCGATCCCGCCAACCTTGAAGCTCCGCGGCGGTGCGTGGGCGCCGGGACGCAGGCTGACGGTATCGCCGACCCCAGCCCGCAAGGTGGCCGCGAGCTGCTGGTCAAGCACGACCTGTCCAGGCCGCAAGCCGCCGCGCAGGAAGCGGAAGGTGTCGATGTGATTGAGATAGCCGGGCGGCACCGCGAGGATCGCCCCGGAACCGGCGTCGGTCACGCCCGCGGCGCCTCGATGGCTGACCCCGGCAAACGGAGCAGTCGCCACGGCGGAGGCCTGGGCGATGTCTGGCTGCTTTGAGATCCCCGCCGCCAGCGCACGGGCCTGCCCATAGCCCCCAACGGGGCCCTGCAGATCAAGTGGGACGCTTCGGGTGGCCGAGGCGGTCATCGTCCGCAGCGAGTGCCCGACGAAGAGGATCATCGCTCCGAGCAGGGCGACGGCAGCGGCGAGGACAAGGGCCTGTGTGGCGGTCTGCGCCGGCCTGTGCCGCAAGCGTGCGATCCCGAGCCGCAGGGCGGCGGCTCTCACGATCGCTGCGCCGCCTCGATCCGTCCGTCGGCAAGCCGCACCTGGCGCGACCAGCGCGCGGCGACGCCGCGATCGTGGGTGGCGACGGCGAGGGCGAATCCAAAACGCTCCTGCAGCGCTTCGAGCAGGTCGAGTACCCGCCCGGAGGTATCGGAGTCGAGGTGGCCGGTCGGCTCGTCGCAAAGCAGCAGCTGTGGCGATTGGGCGAGCGCCCTTGCAAGCGCGACGCGCTGTGCCTCGCCGCCGGAAAGCTCGGCGGGCAAGGCGGCGCTCTTGTCCGCGAGACCGACCAACGCGAGCAGCTCGGCCGGCGCGTGGCGAGGGTCGAGCCCGGCCCGCGCCGCAACCCAGGCGGCGAAGGCGACGTTCTCGAAGGCACTGAAGGTGGGCAGCAGGTTGGAGCCCTGCAGGACGTAGGCGATGCCCGCGGCGCGGGTTTCGCCGCGGGCGGCGGCGTCCAGCGAGGAGAGCAACTCGCCCTTCCAAAGCACCTCGCCGGCGCTGGGGACGAGCAGGCCGCCGAGCAGGTGCAGCAGCGTCGTCTTGCCGGACCCCGACGGGCCCTGCAGGGAAACGCTCTCCCCCGGGGCGATGCTCAGGTCCACCCCGACCAGCGCTCGAACCTGCGCGTCACCCGTCCCATATATGACCGAAGCGCCCCGGCAGGAGGAAAGAGTCATGGCGCCGGCGACCGCAAGGCTCATCGGATCACCGCACCGTCGCGAAGTTCAACGACGCGATCGGCGGCGCCGGCAACGACCTTGGAATGGGTGACGACGACGACGGCACATCCGTATTCGGTCGGCAGCCGCCGCAGCACGGTGAGCACAACCTGCTGATTGTCGGCATCGAGCTCGCCGGTCGGCTCGTCGGCGAGAATCAGCGGCGCCCGGCGGGCGACGGCGGCGGCGATCGCGACCCGCTGCTGCTCACCTCCCGAGAGCGCCATTGCCCGGTGCCCCCGACGCCTGCCAAGTCCGAATTCAGCGAGGGCATCTTCGGCACGTTCGAGTGGAGACTCCACCCGGCCGAGACGCAGTGCGACGGTCACGTTCTCCAGCGCGGTGAGGGTCGGCCACAGGTTGTTGCTCTGGAAGACGATGCCGACTCCCTGCGCCCTGTACTCGGTGAGCTCGGACTCGCCGAGAGCGATCAGCGAGGTGCCGAAGCTGCGCACGTCCCCGGCCGAGGGCCGATCGAGACCGGCCGCGAGGGCGAGCAGTGTGCTCTTCCCACAGCCGGAGGGGCCTAGGATCGCAACCAGCTGACCCTTGCGGACCTCGAGATCCACCCCGCGCAGAGCGACGGTCTCGACCGCGGCGGAGCGATAGATCTTGAAGACGTCGCGCATCTCCAGCACCGGCCACTGCGGCGGCGCCTGCTCGGCCTCGGGCTCGTGGTAGAGGCTTTCTAGCGCTGCCATCTGAAGCTTTCGCTGATCAGCCGGTAGGCGTCGACATTGTCGACCCCTTCTGGGGTGGCGAGATCGACGACCGCGACCTTGCCTTGCTTGCCGTATTCGTAACGATCAATGATGAGCTTCAAGCGCTTGCCGGTGACCGGGTCGGGCGCGCTCAGCCGCGTGTAAGTCGTCTTTGCTCCCTGCTTGCCGGGGGGCGTGCCCTTTCTCACCGAGACGTGGATCAGATTCGCCTTTTCCCGAAAGGTCACGTCACGTCCCGATCCCCTGCGTGCCCAGCCCTCCGGGTAGCGGATCGAGTAGCCGGCGCTGGGATTTTGAAAGACGAGAAAGACCTGTTTGTCGGGAATGTCTCCGGTCGCCGCCGCCTGCGCCTCGCTCGGTGCAACGCCACCGCTGCCGGTTTCCCGGCCTTCGACCGACCGGATTTCCCCGGAGCTGGAGGTGTTGCTCGGGGTCGAGGAGCTCGAACCGCTCGCACCGCACCCAGCCGCGAGCAGACCGGTCGCAATCAGGACGCTCACCAAGGGGATCGTGATCTTGACTTTCACAGCTCCTCCTTCGCCTGAATTCACCATCGACCAGGTTTACCCCCGTCAGATGAGACTGAAATGAGAGCGAATCGCTAGCTGCGGCGAGCGGGCAGCGTCAGCCAAACGTCGGCTCCACCGCCAGGGCGATTGGCGGCGTGCGCATCTCCTCCGTGGGCGCGCGCTACCGTCCTCACGATCGCCAGCCCGAGGCCACTGCCGCCGTCGCGGCCGCTTGACGGGGCGCGGCTGAAGCGCTCGAACGCCCGCCCCAGGAATTCCCGCGAGAACCCTGTACCACGGTCAAGCACATGGATCTCAACCGCTCCGTCGTCCGTTCGTGCTTCGAGGTCGATCGGCCCGGCTCCGTAGCGCAGGGCGTTGTCGACCATGCTTCCTATTGCCTGATCGAGGCGCAATCGATCGCCGTCGAGCGCGAGCGAAGGGGGTGCGGCCACCCCTATCTCCCTCCCCGCCTCCTCGGCCCGCCGGGAGAACCTGCGGCTGATGCCGTCAAAGGTCTCGGCCAGACTCAGGTGGGTCAGGCGGAGCGGCAACTCCCCCCGTTCGGTCTGGGCGATGGTCAGCAGGTCCTCGGAAAGCTGAGTGAGCCTTTCGGTCTCCTCGGTGGCCGATGAAAGCGCGGCTCGCAGCTCCTCTGGTGAGCGACCTTCCGCCAAAGCAAGCTCGAGCTCCGTGCGCAGGATCGCCAACGGGGTACGCAGCTCGTGACTGGCGTCGGCAACGAAGGCTCGCTCGTGCTCCAATGCCTCGCCCAATCGTTCGAGCATCTCGTTCAGGGTGGTCCCAAGGCGCGCGACCTCGTCGTGCGTCGGCGGCACCGGCAGGCGTTGGTCAGGCTCAGCAGCAGAGATCTCCGCCGCGCGCGAACGCATCGCCTCGACCGGATGCAGGGCAGCCGCGGCAACGCCGTAAGCAGCAAGCGAAGCGAGGATCAGGGCGACTGGGCCGCCGACCAACAAGAGCTGTGCCAGGTCCGAGAGTGACTCGCTACGCGCCTCTGTCGAGGTGCCGACAACGACCACTCGCTTCTGTCCTTTCTCGCTGACCGGCATCGCGAGAAGGCGCGACTCGTCCTGCAGGCCGGGAAGGGGGCCGCGGTTGAGGACAATCGGGCCACGCAGAGCCCGCTCCAGCTCTGCCGGCGAGAGCAGTTGATGGCGCCCCACGGCCAGCGAGGAACCCGAGACGCGACCCTTGGAATCGAGCACCTCGGCAAAGCTCTCGGTGTGCCCGACCAAGTTCTGATGGCCCTCGCTTAGCCCGGAATCGGCCTCCTTGACCAGTGCGGCGACATCGTTCGCCCGCGATCGCAGGCCGGAGTTGATCGTGCTGTCCAGCTCGGCGCCGAAGCGGAGGTAGACGAAGACACCGGTGGCGCCGAGGACGAGCGCCATCACGGCGGCGAAAGCGAGGGTGACGCGGAGGCGAATCGAGAGGTGGCTCAGCGCCCGCCGTCCTTTCGCAGCCGGTAGCCGGCGCCCCGAACTGTCTCGATCGACTTGAGCCCGAACGGCAGGTCGATCTTGCGGCGCAAATAGCGGACGTAGACCTCGATCACGTTCGAGCGATGTTCGAAGTCGTACTCCCAAACCCGATCGAGCAATTGGGAGCGATTGAGGACGTACCCGGGGCTTCGCATGAAGGTCTCCAGCAGCGCGAATTCCCTTGCCGAGAGCGCGATCTCGGTCTCGCCGCGCCAGACCTCGTGCGTGGCGGGGTCGAGTCGCAGATCTCCCACCTCGATGATCGACGGCCGCTCGCTCTGTCCACGGCGAACCAAGGCGCGCAGCCGCGCCAGCAGCTCGGCGAAGGAGAAAGGCTTGGTGAGGTAGTCATCGGCACCCCCGTCGAGGCCGGCGATGCGGTCTTCGAGCGCCCCGCGCGCTGTCAGCATCACCACCGGCGCCCAGACGCCGTCGGTGCGAAACCGCCGGCAGGTCTCGAAGCCGTCGATCCCCGGCAGCATCACGTCGAGCACGATCGCGTCGTAAGCCGATGACCGGGCCATGCCGACCGCGTCCTCCCCAGTTCCCGCGACATCGACCGTGAGGCCCTGCTCGCTGAGGCCGCGGCGAATCAGCGCCGCCATCTTCACCTCGTCCTCGACAACCAAGACGTGCACGCAACACACGATCCCAGAAAAGATGAACGTCAGATGAGACCGGTGAGACTCTCCTGGGAAAGCTTAGGGGGAGCCCGATCAGCCGCCGCCGTAGGCAACCACCAAGTCGGTCACCACGCCGACGAAGAAGCCTACGGAAAGCAGCCAGAGGCCCAGCTCACGATGGCCGTAGCGGCGCATTCCGTTCCAGACCTCGCCGACCACATAGAGGATCGCTCCGCCGGAGACCGCGTAGAAGAGGAGCTCCAGCGGTTCCGAGGTGACGCTGTAACCGAGCATCGAACCGAGGAAGGTCGGAGCACCGCCGATCAGCCCAACCAAGCCCAGCCACTTCCAAGAGGGACGCACATCGCCCAGGGGGCCGACGATGCCGAATCCCTCGGTGGCGTTGTGGAGGGCGAAGCCGACGATCAGCACGGTGGCGAGGCTGATGTCGCCGGCACTCGCCGACACCCCGATCGCAAGGCCCTCGGCAAAATTGTGCAGACCGATCGCAACCGCGATCGTCATGCCCGTACGCAAGGCCCTGGCCCGGGCAGCGGCTTGCTCACGAAGGAGGTCTTCGGCACTCAACACATCCACCGCGCCGCCCGCGATCGGAGGCAGCGGGCGCATCGAGCGCAGGCGGCGCTCGGTCATCGCCAAGCCCGCCAGTCCCACGCCAAACCCCCCACCAAGCAGCACCGCCAAGCCGATGGCGTGGCCGAGGCTGCCGCTTTCATCCTTGAAGCCTTCCACGGCTGCCTCGACGATCCCGAAGGCGTGCTCCATGACGTCGACGAAGATGAAGGCGAGCACCCCGACCGCGAACATCGCAAGCGCGACTCGGGCTCGGTCGCCCAGAAGCTGCAGGCGACCAAACGGGAGGCCGAGGTAGATGGTGAAGCCCGCCAGGGCTCCAAGTGCTGCGGTTTGGGCGAACGACAAGGTGCTGCCTTCCACGCGAGAAGTTGAGTTAGGGAACCCTAACAGCCTTCTCCCGCTTGTGCATCCAGCTCCTCACTGCTAATGGGTGGCCGTCACCGTCTTCACGGGGTAGCCGAGGCCCGCCACCCGCTCGGGGAGATCAACGTGCAGCCAGTGGGAAACGTGGCTGGGCAGGGTCTCGAGGATGATTTCCCGGTAGTCACCCCTTTTCAGCTCCTCGACGATGTCGTCATAGGCGTTGGGGCTGACTGCGACCCTGCCCTCGACCTCGCTTCCCGCGGGCTCCGCGAGCAGCGGCAGCGCTCGCGCGAGCACCTTTTCTCCCATGCCGGTATCAGTGCTACTGCGGTCGAACGCCAGGTGGCCCGGGTTGGGGACAAGCACGAAAAACCGAGCCGGACCGGCCAAGGCGCGCTCGCGCACCGCTTCGATCACCGCCGGGGTGGCGTCTGTCTTGTTGGTGACGACGAGGACCCGGGGCTCGCCCGTCTCCTCCTGCCCGTCCAGGCTCGGCGCGCCATCGTCCAACCGGGCCTCCGCGCTGGACACCGCGATCAGGTCGCGCTTGGAGATAGTCAGGTAGACGACCAGGGCAAGGATCGTGCTGAGGAAGATGACGCTGGTCAGGATCGTGCCGAGACCGAGACCGGTTTCTTCGACCGGCTGGGAGAGGTAGTCGCCGATCGAGGCCCCCAGCGGCCGGGTGAGGATGTAGGCAAGCCAGAAGGCGAGGATCGCGTTCAGTCTGAAGCGGAGGTGGGCGACGGCGATGATCGCGATCGCCCCGGCAAAGATGCCGACCGAGGGCAGATAGCCGAGTTCGAGCTTCTCGGCGACCAGGTCGCCGGCCGAGGTGCCGAGGGCGAAGGTGAAGAGAATCGCCAGCCAGTAGAAGGCCTCGCGTTTGCTGGTGACGATGGTGTGAACCGAGAGGGTGCGCTCGCTCCAATACCAAGCACCGAAAACGCAGGCGAGGATGACACTGAAGGCGATCGTCGTCGTCTGCAGTTCGACCCCGAGGTTGTCGACCAGGTTGTCGCTGAAGAGCGTGCCGACGACGCTGATCAGGACGACCGCGAGCCAGTAGATCCCCGGCACATACTTTCGCGACCTGAACTGAAAGACGAGGACAACGGCCAGCGCCGCGGCCATGATGTAGGTCGTATTGGTCAGACCGAGACCGAGGTTTTCGTTGAGGAGGTCCGCCGCGGTCTCTCCGACCGTCGTGCAGAGGATCTTGATCACCCAGAAATAGAGGGTGATCTCCGGCACCTTGTTGAGCATCTGACGACCCAGCGAGGGGCCGTCGAAGCGGGGGGCTGCGACTGTCGGCGACACCGTGATCTCGTTCATGGCGCGGCAGTGTCAGACACCGCGCTTAACCGCAGATGAGAGTCAGGCCTGCGCGTAGACCTTGACCTGGCGCCAGGTCAGCAGGCGGCCGCTGGCCGGGTCGATCAGCTTGAGGCGGATCGAGCGCAGGCCGTCGCGGAGGCTGAGCACGGGGACGTCGTGGAAGATCGGGTTCTCGTCGTGGGCACGCTGCAGGTTGTAGTTGGGGATCTTGGCGCTGAGGTGGTGGACGTGGTGGAGGCCGATGTTGCCGCTGAAGAACTGGAACAGCTTCGGCAGCTTCAGGTAGGAGCTGCCCTGCAGGGCGGCGTCGGCGTAGTCCCAGTCCTCCGCACTCTGCCAGTAGACGTCCTCGAACTGGTGCTGGACGTAGAAGAGGAAGACGCCCATCGTGCCGGCGAGGATCGCGATCGGCATCTGCACCAGCAGCCAGGCGTCGAGGCCGGCGAGCCAGACGATCGCACCGATCACGAGCGCGAGGACGAGGTTCGTGGCGATCACGCTGTGGCGCTGGCGCCGGCGCATCCCCTTCGACCAGAGACGCGGGCCGATCATCAGCGACCAGATCGGCCCCAGACCGAACATCACCAGGGGATTGCGGAAGAGGCGGTAGCCGAGCCGAGCCCGTGGCGAGCGGGCCATGTACTCCTCGACTGTCAGCGTCTGTACGTCGCCCGTGCCGCGCCGGTCGAGGTCGCCCGCGGTGCCGTGATGAACGGCGTGGTTGTGCCGCCAGTTGCCGAAGGGCTGGAAGACGAGCAGCGCCGTCAGCCGGCCGAGCCAGAGGTTGCCGCGCTTGGTCGGCAGGAACGAGCCGTGGGCGCAGTCGTGGAAGACGACGAAGGTGCGCAGGAGGAAGCCCGCCGCCGGGATCGCGAGGGCGAGGGTGATCCAGACCGAGACCTCGAGGCTGAGGTACATCGCCACGGTCAGGGCCAGATACGGAAACACGGAGGTAGCCACGTCGAGGGAACTGTGCCGCAGCGAGGACTGCTCGTGGCGTGCCACAGAGGGCCGCCAGTAAGGCTGGGCGGCGGCCGGCGCAAGGGAAGCGGTCTGCAGCAGGGGCGTCATCGCCGCGTCAACGTAGCGGTGTTTCCTAAAGCGCAGCGTCGGGAGGGCGTTCACCGTTGTCTTTGCCCAGCGGCGGGTGTACGGTCGCTGCACTCCCCCAACCTATTGGAAGGAAATCTCATGGCAACTGAGGTCAAGAACTTCGACTCCCCTGACGAGACCCGCCAGTTCGAAGGCAATGGTCAGGCGGAGGTTGTGCAGCTCGCCGGACACGCGGTCGCGAAGGGCACCTTCGAGCCGGGCTGGAAGTGGTCGGAGAACGTCAAGCCGATCGCCGGCACCGACTCCTGCCAGGTCGCCCACTTCGGCTACGTGCTCTCGGGCAGCATGCGGATCTTCATGGATGACGGCAGCGAGGAGGAGATCAAGGCCGGCGACGTGGTTGCGATTCCGCCCGGCCACGACGCCGAGGTGCTCGGCCCTGAGGCCTGCGTGATGGTCGACTTCGGCGAGATCGGCGACTACGCCAAGCGGGACTAGCCAGTTTGCGGGATCTGGTCGGCTTCGACGGCGGCGAGGGCGGCCGCGACGCGCTTGAGCTGGCGCGGCTGCTTGCCGCGGGGGGTCTCCAAACTTCCGCGCCTCCTCTCCGCGCCTCCACTGGCTGCGCCGTTTTGAATTGACCGGATGATTCGAGACCTAGCCGGAATGGAGACCCGCCAAGAGCCTCCATCCCGGCCAACGCGATTGCTAATTCGCAATCTCGCGGACTAAATCCTCAAGATCCCTTCTCGGTGAGTGCAAATTCAGTCCCGGAGGCGTCCTCGTAATACCCCGACGCCATGCATTCGGTGGCCGACGTACACGCCACCGACCACAGCGCGCTGAACGTTGCTCCGCTGGGATCCTGTGCGGTCCGCTGCGACCACGAGCTGCCATTCCAGCCCTCCGCGAGGGTTACGTTGATTTCTTTTTCGTTGACGTAGTCCCCGACCGCCGTGCATGCGGTCGCCGAAGCGCACGAGATGCCGTGAAAAACACTCGCTTTCGAGCCGGTCGGATTCGGGCTGCTCTGGATGGCCCATTCGGTTCCATTCCATCGCTGCACGAGCGTCTCCTGCGGGCCGCCACCGGACGGGAAGTCCCCGCCCACGGCGGTGCAGGCGGTGGATGACGTGCACGAGATACCCAACAGGATGTTGCCCGAGGCGCCCGCCCTGTTGGGCGTGGTCTGTATCGACCATGTCGAGCCGTTCCACGACTCAGCGAGCGTCAGGCGAGTGCCTGAGCTGTTGTAGTAGTAGCCACTCGCCGTGCACGCCGTACTGGATGTGCACGATACTCCCAACAGAGAGCTTTCTTTGGCTTCTTTCGGATTAGCCGTCGTTTGAACACTCCACGAGGTTCCATTCCAGCGCTCAGCCAGAGTTACGGAGCTGGTGCTTGTCGTGTAGTGGCCTACAGCGGTGCAGGCCGTACTCGACGTGCAGGAAATCGCCGATAGTTCGACCGATTTTGCTTCGCTCGGATCGGGAGTGGTTTGAACAGTCCACGTGGTCCCGTTCCAACTCTCCGCGAAGCCGTGTCGAATGCCGCTGGCTTCGTACAAGCCGGCCGCGGCGCACGCCGTGCTGCTCGTGCACGATACACCAAGCAATTCGCTCGAGGTCGCACCGGCGGGAGCCGGCGGAGTTTGCGCCGACCACGACGTCCCGTTCCACCGCTCGGCCAACGGAACCTTTTTGCTTTCGCTATTTACGTACTCGCCGACGCTGGTGCAAGCCGATGCGAGCGTGCACGAATTAAAGGTCAAGCGACTCGATTTGGCGCCAGCCGGGTTCGGCGTCGACTGCAATTCCCAGGTCGCTTTTGGCAGCGTTTTGAAGACTTTGTCTTCTCCTGGCGTGGCGGAACCGAAACTATTTTTTGCAACGATCCGATAGTGGTAGGTCGTTTCGGGTTCAAGGCCAGTCGCGGGTCGCGCTACTTTTTGCGCGCCGGCACCGGATACTTTGCCCGAAGCCGATTTGCTTCCATAGGACGTCGTTTTACCATATTCGAATTCGTAGGTAGTTTCAGCGCCTTCGGGATTGACACTCCCATTCAATTTAGCGCTGGTCGATAGAACTTCCGTTGCTTCTTCTGTTTTAATCGTCGGCGGGCCTTCGGCTTTAGTCGTGAACGTCATGTCTTCGCCAAATGCCGTTTGGCCTTCCGTGTTGCGCGCAGAAATACGGAAATGATACGTGGTGCCAGGCGACAGAAGGATGAGTTCACCCACTACAGATTGATCTTCTTTCCCCGATCCAGCCGAGCTTTCCCCGGAAAAGAATCCATATGCTTTGCTCGTTCCGTATTCGAACACGTAGTTGGTTTGGCATCCGTTTGGATTAACTTTGCCGTGAAGAAGCGCTGAACTGGACGTAACCAGCGATGCCGCTTCGGTCGTGGCTTTCGGGGCGGCGCACCCAGAGCCTTCGCCAGCGCTGCCGCTCCAATTACCCCCGGCCGCCAGTTCGACTGCCGCTTCGCCTAATACTGTGGCTTTATGTTCTGCCGTTTCACTAATCGCCCAGATTTCAGTTAAGGGGCCTTCTTTGATTTTGTGAACGGCAGCTTCCGTTAATAGCCCCGTCATGCCTCCTGAGTCCACTATTCCTAGCTTCGAGCCAATGATGGGAACATCTTCACCGATCGAGCATTCTTCCGACATTTTCACGTGACCGAAGACGGAAACTTCTTTGCCTTCGATTTTTTCTTTCACCGTCGATTCGATGATCGTCACGCCTTCGCCAGTGGAGTGTGAGGTGAGGCGGCCTTTGCCTTTGTTGCTCACAATAACGCCTTTTTCTGCGCCGTTAATGGGTTCACATACGCTTTGGGTAGTGCCATTGACGGCGGTGGTGCATTCTTCAAGGCGAACACTGCCGCCTTCTTTGAGTTTGCCTTCTTTTTCCAGTTCGACTTCTTTCAGCGTGCCTTTTTTACAGGTGAATTTAACTTCGTTGCCACCAATTTTGGTGTCCAGCGTGGCGCTGGGCGCAACGATTTGAGCTTTTATCAATTTAGTACCGCTGGTCAGATCGGCACCGCCCACCCTCCAGGTGGTCGCCTGCGCCGAGCCGGCGCCCAACAGCCCGAGGGCGAGAAGGCAAAAGCCGAACAGCAGCTTGAGTCCATGACCTGGATCAGTCATAATCACCTTTCTAGTTGAGTGAATCTTGCATGCCTGCAACTGCCTCACGATTCCGCCCTGTCAGAGCATGTTCTGTACCGGATTTATTCTCGTAGCCATCGACGCAGGCATTGCCGGCGCCGATCCTGGCTCACTACAGTCCATGAAGGTGGCAGCGACGAGAGCTGGAAGCGTGTTCACCGTTGGCCTGAGGTCGTTGGACCTTGGCGACGCAACAGCTGATTTGCTCTTTAGACATGCCGACGCCTCGCCTTGCGTGGTATCCGCGGGACACGCCCTCCTCCAGTTTTAGGTCGCCTAAGTGAAACTCGATCTTGCCTTGACTGGAGATCGAGACTTTCGGGCCACCGCTTAAGGGGCCGGCTGAGCATAGAAGACGGTCGGGTTTAAATCAAGTTTTTTTGGGTATTCGAATGGTTTTTGGTCGCGTCGGTCAAGTTTGGTCGCGTCGGTCAAGGTCGAGTTCGGGACAGACGTGACCATCAAACAACCTCAGCTAATAGAGAATCGCCCGGTCTAGTCATCCGAAAGCAGTTTCAAGGGCGACGCGCCCACCCGAGGCGTAGATTTAGGATTATGCGATTGCTGGTTGGCTTCGACGGCTTCGACGGCGGCCGCGACGCGCTTGAGCTGGCGCGGCTGCTTGCCGCGGGGACCGACGGGAGCGTCACGATCGCCACCGTCCTCTTCTCTGGGCCGCTGCCGATCGACCTTGCCGGGCTCAGCGAGGAGGAAGCGCAGGAGGCCGAGCCGGTCTTCGAGCAAGCGCGGGCGGTCCTCGGCGATTTGGTCGCCGAGGCCCACGCCTTCGGCGGCGGCTCCCCGGGCGCGATTCTCACCGGGCTGGCCGAACGCGACGAGTTCGACGCGATCGTGGTCGGCTCGCCGCACCGCGGCGCGGTCGGACGGGTGGTGATCGGAAGCGTCGCCGGCAGCCTGCTCAGCGGTGCGCCCTGCGATGTCGTCGTTGCCCCCAAGCACTACGCGGCGGAGCGGCACGACGCCTTCCACACGATCGCGGTCGGCTATGACGGCACGCCCGAAGCCAAGCTGGCGCTGCGGCGCGCCGAAGAGCTTGCCCGCCCCGCCAACGCGACGCTGAGGATCCTCACCGTGGCCGCGCCGCCGGTGGTGATCCCCGGCGCGGTCGGCTACACACCGGTGCCCGAGCCCCCGGAGCCGGACAAGATCCTCAATGAGGCGCTGGAGTCGGTCGACTCGAAGCTGGCGGCACAGGGTCAACGGCTCGATGGTTCTCCGGCCGCGGCCCTGGTCAAGGCCTGCGACAACGGCGCCGACCTGCTGGTGCTCGGCTCGCGCGGGTACGGGCCATTGGCCCGAACCCTGCTCGGCTCGGTCTCACGCAAGACGGCGCAGGACGCTCCCTGCCCGGTCTGGGTCGTTCCGCGGCCGAACAGCGAGGACTGAGCTCCGCTACGCGGCGAGGTCGCGGCGCTCGAAGAGCCAAGCGCCGACCGCGGCCAGCACGATCGCCGCGCCGGTGACGCCGGCGAAGGCGAGCGGGTCTATCCCGTCTTCGATCGCGTTGCCGTAGTACTTGAAGACGGAGACGTAGCGGATGCCCGAGACGCCCGTGTCGAGGCGGCCGATCAGGTCGATCACGTACATCGAGACCAGCACCCCGGCGACCGAGCCGGTGGCGACCGTGGTTCGCAACGAGAAGGCGGCCGCGACCACGCCGAGCCCGGCGAAGACCAGGGCCAGCGGCCATACGTTGGCGAAGCCTTCGAGCGCGGCGCCGAAGCGCAGGCCGGCACCGGGGCCGAGAGCAGCACGTCGAGGCGGCCGCTTTCGGCGGCGAGTGGAAGGTGGCGAGGATCAGGCCGACCTTCTGGCGGTTGCCGCGCGAGAGCTCGCCCAGGGGGCGGTCGAGGTCGGCGCGGAAGCGCCGCGCCAGCGCCTCGGCGCGGCCAGTGCCCTCGATTCCGCGCAGGCGCGCCAGCAGGGCCAGGGCCTCGCGGCCGGTCGCCGCCTTGCCGTAGCCGAAGTCCCCCGGCAGGTTGCCGAGGCGGGCGCGGATCGCGACGCTCTCGCGCCGGCTGTCGAGGCCGAAGATGCGGGCGCTGCCGCTGGTCGGGTGCAGCAGGTCGAGCAAGGTGCGGATCGTCGTCGTCTTGCCCGCCCCGTTGGGGCCGAGGAAGCCGAAGACCTCGCCCGCCTCGACCGCGATCGTCACGTCCTCGATGCCCCGCGAAGCTGCCGTAGGACTTGGTCAAGCGCTCGGTCTCGATCACCGACACGCTCGTAATACTCGCAGCGACCCGTGCCAGAGCATCGTGCCCACCGCACCCCCGGCCGCCACCTGCACTGGCACCTCACCCAGCGCCGCCACCGGCTGCTGCGGGCGGGCTCGTTGGCGGCGCTGCTGGCCGTGGTCGGGCCCGGGCTGCTGGCCGGGCTCTCCGACGACGACCCGGCCGGGATCGCCACCTACTCGATCCTCGGCGCCAAGTACGGCTACGAGCTGCTCTGGGTCCTCGCCCTCTCAACCGCGGCGCTGATCGTCTTCCACGAGCTCGGCGTGCGGCTCGGGATCGTCACCGGCAAGGGGCTGCTGACCCTGGTCCGCGAGCGCTTCGGCCGCCCCGCCGCCGCGCTCGTGCTCTCGGCTCTGGTCATCGCCAACACCGGCACCCTCTGCGCCGAGTTCGCCGGCGTCGCCGCCGCGATGGAACTACTCGGCGGGATGAGCCGCTACATCAGCGTGCCGTTGGCCGCGATCGGAGTCTCGGCCCTGGTCCTGCGCGAGAGCTTCCGCCACGTCGAGCACTTCCTGCTGGCGCTGAGCTCGGTCTTCGTCGCCTACGTGATCTCGGGCGTGCTCGCCCACCCCGACTGGGGCGCCGCGGCCAGGGGACTGATCGTGCCGAGCCTGCCGCTCAACCGCGAGGCGCTGCTGGTCGCCGTCGCCACGGTCGGCACGACCCTGGCGCCCTGGGGCCTCGCCTTCATCCAGTCCTACGCGGTCGACAAGAAGCTCCGTGTAAAAGACCTGCGCTACGAGCGCGCCGACGTCATCGTCGGCGCCGTGCTGACCGGCGTGATCGGCTTCTTCGTCGTCGTCGCCTGCGCGGCGACCCTGCACGTCCAGGGCATCGACGTCAAGGACGCGAGCGACGCGGCGCGGGCGCTCGAACCGCTGGCGGGGAACACGGCGGCGACCCTCTTCGGCCTCGGCTTCCTCGGCGCCGCCCTGCTCGCCGCCGCGATCGTGCCGCTCTCGACCGCCTACTCGATCTCCGAGACCCTGGGCCGCAGGGCCGACATCGACGACAGCTTCGGCGAAGCGCGCTCCTTCTACCTCAGCTTCGGCGCCGTCACCCTGCTGGCAGCGGCGATCGTGCTGATCCCGGGCGCACCGTTGATCCCGATCCTCTTTCTCTCCCAGGCGCTGAACGCGGTCCTGCTGCTCGTCCTGCTGCCGTTCATGCGCTCGCTCGGCAAGGACAGGGAGCTGATGGGCGAGCACGCGCTGGGGCGGGCGGGCGGGATCGCGACCGGGATCGCCCTCGCCGTGATCGCCGCCTCGGTGCTGGCGCTCGCCGTGCTCACGGTGCTCAACCTGCTCTGAGCTCAGACACCGAGCAGCAGGCTCAGCGCCAGCATCAGCGCCCCACCCGCGGCCAGGCCCGCGAGCGGGCCGAGGCGCTTCCCTGCCGCGAACGCCTGCGGCAGCATCTCGGCGGCGACCAGGGCCAGCATCGCCCCGGCGGCGAAGGCGAACGAGAACGCCAGCAGGCCGCCGATCGCCTCCACCGCGACGAAGGCGATCAGGGCGCCGACCGGCTGCGGCGCGCTGGTCCCGACCGCTGTCCAAAACTGCCGGGCGCGACTGAACCCGGCCTCGGCCATCGGGATCGCGACGCTCGTCCCCTCGGGGATGTTCTGGATCGCGATCGCGAGGATGACGAAGAGGCTGAGGCCGGCGCGGTCGGAGGCGAAGGCGGTGCCGACGGCGAAGCCCTCCGGCAGGCTGTGGACGAAGAGGACGAGGAAGACCAGGCCCGAGGTCCGCGCACCCGGCCCGCTGCGGCCCATGAAGCTCGCGCGAGCATCGAAGCGGCGGCGCACGGCGAAGAGGAAGGCGAGGCCGACGGCCAGCCCAGCGATGACGCTCGCCGCGGACCCTTCCTCCGTTGCCGGTACCAGCAGCCCAGCGACCGCCGCGACCGCCATCACCCCGGCCGCGAAGCCGAGCAGCGCCGGCGTCAGCTGCGCGGCGTGGCGGCCGAGGAAGAAGACCGGGATCGCGCCGAGCCCGGTGGCGAGGGCCGTCCCGCAGGCAGCGAGCAGCAGGACGACCGCATCGGGCATGGGTTCGAAGCTAGCGTGCCATCCAGCTAATCGTCTTCGACGACAGCTACGCGGGCGGCTGCTGCACTTCGATCCTGCCCTCGTCGGCCGCCGCTTTCAGCGCCGCGTAGTCGCGTTCGTTCCGGTCGGCGTAGGTCTCGGCGAAGGCTGCGATCGCCTTGTCGAAGGTGTTGCTCTTGCCGAGGTAGGCGGCGATCGCGATGCGGTCGCCGCTACGGGCGTGGGCGTGGGCGAGGGTCGTGCCGCAGATCTGGGCGTAGGCGGTGAGGGCGGTCGCGTCCATGTTCTCGACCTTGGCCGAGCCCTTCTGGTCCCAGAGCTGGCGCACGTAGAAGTCACGCTCCACGCCGTCGATCCCCTTCACCTTGACCCAGCCGAGCAGGATGTCGCTGGCGGCCTGGGTCAGGCGCTGGCCCTGGACCACGCGCTCGCCCTGGTTGGCGAAGGCACTCGGCGCTGCGTAGGGCTCGAGCACCGAGCGCTGCGCTTCCTTTGCCTGGAGGAAGAGTGGGTCGCCGCTGTCGCGCCCCAGCATCAGGACGACGAAGGCGCGGGTGCCGACGCTGCCGACGCCGACCACCTTCAGCGCCGCGTCGGCGAAGCGGTAGCCGTCGAGCAGGACGCGGCGGTCCTCGGGCAGCGTCTCGCGGTAGTCGGCGATGATCTTCAGCACCACCGCTTCGATGTCGGCGTCCTCGTCGACCAGCTCGTCGAGCGGCACGATCAGCGGCGGTTCGCTGACGATGCGCGGTTGGCCGTCGACTTCGCGGGTCAGCTTGGAGAGCGCGCGCATGCGGTCCTTGGCGCGGGTCTTCTCCAGGTTGCGGCGGAATTTGGCGGCCTCCTTCTCGCCGGCGGCCGACTCCCAGCCGTTGGCGATCGCCTCCACGTCGATCTTCGTGTACCAGACCTCGAGGTTGCCGAGCTCCGCCATCCGCCGCATCGCCGCGCGGTACTCGGCCCCCATCTCGGCGACGATCGTCAGTCGCTCGCGGCGCTTGAAGCCGCGCTCGCGGCCGGCGACCGAGAAGCTCGCGGCGAGCCGCATCACGTCCCACTCCCACGGGCCGGGCAGGGTCTCGTCGAAGTCGTTGACGTCGAAGACGAGCTCGCGATCGGGCGAGGCGTAGGCGCCGAAGTTGGAGAGGTGGGCATCGCCGCAGAGCTGCACGTCGAAGCCGCTGCGCGGGGTCGAGGCGAGGTCCGCCGCCATCACCGCTGCCGCGCCGCGGTAGAAGGTGAATGGCGAGACCAGCATCCGCCCGTAGCGCAGCGGAACCAGCTGGCCGACCCGCGACGTCGCCTGGCTCTCGAGCAGCTCAACCGGGTCGGGCCGGTCGCCAGCCGGCGCCCATTCGGCATGACTGGAGCGCGGCGCCCCCGTGCGGGCCGCTTTGCCGGCGGCGGCGCGCTCGGCGGGAGTGCGATGCCCGTGTTTGGGATCGAGCATGATCAGACAGTAGCTGGCTCCGGATCGAGGCCCGGTGGGTCGGGCCCCGCCTGCAGCTGGTCGAAGCGCTGGGTCGGCAGGCGCCGCGTCGTCCAAAACGAGGCCAGCGTCAGCAGGGCGGCGAAGAGGAAGGCGGTCTTCAGAGCGTTCAGCTGCGCGTCTTCGTAGTGGCCGACCAGGGCGTCGGTGGTGGTGGCATCGAGGCCCGCGGCCGTCGCCCCGGCCCTGACCTCTTCCGATGAGACGAAGCTGCCCCCCGCGCTCAGCTTCGTTTCCAGCTGACCCTGCACCTCGCTGGAGATCTGGGGGTCGCCGGCGACATTGGCGGTGAAGGCCGCGATCAGGCCGGTGATCACGATCGCGCCGAGCAGCGCGGTGCCGAGCGAGGAGCCGAGCTGCTGCGAGGTGCTCTGCAGTCCGCCGGCCTCGCTGCGGTCGTCATTGCCCACCGCCGACTGCACCACGTTGCCGAGCTGGGAGACGATCAAACCCATCCCGATCCCCAGCACGCCCATCGCGATCAGGAAGGAGCCATTGTCAAGCTCCGGCTCGATCGTCGCCAGCAGCATCAGGATCGAGGCGAAGACGATCGCCAGCCCGATCCGAACCAGCGGCCGCGGAGCGAAGCGCTTGGCCAGCGCCGAGCCGGCGAGGGCGGCGAAGAAGAGTCCCGCCGAGGCCGGCAGCATCCGCACCCCCGTTTCGAGCGCGTCGAGCCCCTGGACGATCTGGAGAAAGAGCGGGATGGTGAAGAAGACGCCCATCAGGATCAGGTTCTGGGCGAGGAACATCGCGACCCCGCCACGCAGCTGAGCGATCCGCAGCAGCGGTAGGTGGACGAGCGGTTCGAGCCCCTGCTCTTCGCGGCGCCGCTCCCAGGCGACGAAGGCGGCGAGGATCAGCCCCCCGGCGGCGATCACGAACGGGGTCAAAGAGAAGCCGAACGGCTCGAGCGGCGAGCTGCGCGGCACCAGCCAGCCCCAGTTGCTCGCCTGCAGGACGCCGAAGACAAGCACGGCGAGGCCGGCGGCGGAAAGCACGCTGCCGACCCAGTCGAGCTGGGGGACGGCCTTCTCGCGCTCGGGCTCGCGGATCATCCGCGTCCCAAGCAGGATGCCGATCGCGACGACGACCTCGCCGATGAAGACGACCCGCCAGCTCAGCTCCGTCGTCGCCCAGCCGCCGAGGATCGGGCCGACGGCGATGCCGGCGCCGGCCACGCCGCCGAGCACGCCGTAGGCGATCGCGCGGTCGTTGCCTTTGTAGTTGCCGGCGACGAGGGCGATCAGGGCCGGGATCACGAGCGCGGCGCCGATCCCCTCGAGGATCGACCAGCCCAGCATCAGCGAGGGCACGCTCCAGGAGGCAGCGGTGAGGGCCGAGCCGGCGCCGTAGATGACAAGTCCGATCATGAAGGCCCGCCGCCGTCCCCAGATGTCGCCGAGCTTGCCCCCGGTCAGCATCAGCCCCGCCATGACCAGCGCGTAGAAGGCGATCACGGCCTGGATCGTGGTCACGGTGGTATCGAAGTCGTCGACCAGCTGCGAGATCGCGACGTTCATCACCGCCTGGTCGAGCACCATCAGGAACTGGGCGGCGCCGAGGACCGCGAGGACTCCCCACTTCGCCATCGTCAGCTCACCAGCTCGGCGATTCCACGGATGATCAGGAGCGCGCCGAGCACGATGGCAACGATTATCCCGGCCCGGCGCCCGTTGCGGGCAAGCCAGGCGCGGAAGTCATCGACCGCGCGCTGCGTGCCCTCGGGCCTGAGGATGTAGCCGACCAGGGGCACCTCGAGCAGCAGCTGCTGGATCAGGCAGAAGCCGATCACCAACAGCGCGGTCGGCCCGGCGGCGGCGCCGAGTTTGTCGATGTGGCTGAGCCCGGTCAGGTAGGAGACTCCGGGGAAGCTGAGCAGGAGGCCGACGACGAAGGCGATCCGCGGCGATCCGCGGCCGAGCAGGCGCATCGGCAGCGCTTCCTTTTCCGCCCCCCCGTTCTTGGCCAGCTTTGCCTGCTTGCGGCGCGCCCGACGCTCGCGCAGGCGCGCGTCGCGGTCGCTGCCGAGGATGTAGGCGACGAGCAGCAGCAGGGCGCCGATGACAAGGTCCTCGACCGGCCCGAGCGTCTGCTTACTGGTGCTGACCGCGCCCGAGTCGTGCAGGGCGAAGACGATCGCCAGCCCAACCGTGATGCTGGTCGTGTAGGCGCCGAGCAGGTAGCCCAGCATCAACCGCTTCGGGCGCTCGGTCAGCAGCATCAGCGTCACCGCCGCGAGCAGAGTCGGGTTGAACATCGCCAGCAGCGAGAGCAGGAAGATCTGGCCGAGGTCGCTCATGAACAGCGCTCGCAGAGGCCGCGCAGGACCACGTCGTGGTCGGTGACCTCGAAGCTGAGCTCGTCGGAGAGCTTGGTGATGGCGCGCTCGAGCGAGGGGTCCTCGAAGGGGACCATGCGGCCGCAGCGGCGGCAGATCGCGTGGTGGTGGTGCTCGCCGCCGGGCTCGATCCGCTCGTAGCCGGCGGTGCCGCGGGTCACCTCGAGGCGCTGGACGAGGCCGAGCTGCTCGAGCTGCTCGAGCGCGCGGTAGACGCTGGCCCGGCCGACCGCGGGCTTGCGCCGGCGCAGCTCGTCGTCCAGATCCAGCGCCGTGACCGCGCAGTCGTGGCCGGCCAGCGCCTCGACCACGGCGGTGCGGGCGCCGCCGCGACGGTAGCCGGCCCGCTGCAGCGAGGCGAGGGCGTGCTCGGCCCAGGCGCTGTCGACCTTGGTCGGCATTTCAGCTGACTGTAACCGCCGCAGGGACGCACGGCCGGCGGCGGCCCGCTCGCAGCCGGGAAACAGGGATGGAGAGCGCGTAGACGGCGACGATCGCCAGCGCGACCGAGGCGCCGCCGGCGGTCCCTGCGTAGTAGGAGAGATAGAGCCCGCCGACGCCGGCGAGGACCGCGAGCGCCGTAGCCAGCAGCATCATCGGCAGCATGCGGTCGCTGAGTCGGCGCGCCGCTGCCGCCGGGCCGACGAAGACGGCGACGACGAGCAGGTTGCCGAGGCCCTGGACGGCGACGACGATCCCGGCCGCGAGCAGGACCAGCAGGGCGGCGTCGGCGAAGGCGGGTGAAACGCCGAGCGCGCGGGCGCCGCCGCGGTCGAAGCCGGCGACGAGGAGCCGGCCGTGGAGCAGGCGAAGCGCAACGGCGACCGCCAGGGCGAGGCCGGCGGCGGCGAACAGGTCGGCGTCGGTGACGCCGAAGACGTCGCCGAAGAGCAGCGCCTCCACCCCCGGCGGCGAGCGCGGAGAGAGCGCCAGCAGCACGCCGAGCCCGAACATAGTCGTCACCACGACCGCAACTGCGGCCTCGCGGCCGACCCCGGCGATCCGGGCGCAGAGCGCGATCGCCAGTGCGGCGAGGACGATCGCCGGGGCGGCCCCGAGCAGCAGCGGCAGCCCCGCGATCGCGGCGAGGACGAGCCCCGGGAAGATCGAGTGGGCGAGCGACTCGGCCGCGTAGGAGAACCCGTAGAAGACGACCCAGCAGCCCAGCGCCCCCCCGGCGGCGCCGAGGAGGATCACCTCGGCGAGGGCGCGCTGCATGAACGGTTCCTGCAGAGGGGCGAGCATCAGTGGTGGTGATGGTGGTGGGGCGGCAGGATGGCGCGGCCGGCCGTGCCGGGGATCTCGACGATGGCGCCGCCGTAGGTCGCTTCGAGGACGCCGACGTCGGCGAGCACCTGCTCGGGCCGGCCGCAGGCGACCTGGCGCTTGTTGATGCAGAGGACGAGGTCGCAGGCGCGCGCCTGCTCGAGGTCATGGGTGGCGATCGCGATCCCCCGCCCCTCCGCGGCAAGCGCGGCGATCAGCGCCTCCAGTCCCTCCGCGCTGGGACGGTCGAGACCGGAGAAGGGCTCGTCGAGCAGCAGCACCCGGGCGTCCTGGACCAGCGCCCGGGCGATCAGGACGCGCTGGCGCTGGCCGCCCGAGAGGCGGCCGAAGGTCTCGCCGGCGAGGTCGCGCAGGCCGACCCGGGCAAGGGCCTGTGTCGCCGCCTCGCGCTCGGCCCGGCCCGGCCGCCGCCACCAGGGCAGGCGCGCAAGCGTGCCCATCGTCGCCACGTCGAGGGCCGAGACCGGGTAGTCGAGCCGCGAGCGCTGGGTCTGGGGCACGGTGCCGCAGGTCGCACCGACGCGAAGGGTCCCGGCGGCCGGACGCAGCTCGCCGAGGACGGCGCGCAGCAGCGTCGTCTTGCCGCCGCCGTTGGGTCCGAGCAGGGCCAGCGTCTGGCCCGCGGCGAGGCTGAACTCGACGTCCGAGATCGCCGGCGCACCGCCGTAGCCCGCGCTGAGTCCGGCCGCCTCGATCAGCGGCTCAGCTTGCATCGGTGCCCCCATCCAGGGCGAGCAGCCGCGCCGCAGGCGCACCCGCCAGGGCGCGCGCCGCGGCGGCGAGGGCGAAGACGGCGCCGGCGACGACGGCGATCGTGGCCCCCGGCGGCGCGTCGGTTTCGACCGAGAGCCAGAGCCCGAGCGCGCCCTCGGCGGCGACGAGGGCGACGCTGGCCAGCTGCCAGGTCCGCATGCGCTCGGTGAAGAGGCGGGCGGTCAGCGCCGGCACGACGAAGAGCGCGCCGACCAGCAGCGCGCCGACCACCGAGAGCGCCGCGGTCGTGGCGAGGGCGATCAGCCCGAGTAGGGCGAGGTCGAGGCCGCGCGCCGCCGCGCCGCCCGCGCCCGCAGCGCCGGGGTCGAAGCCGGCCGCGAGCCAGCAATGGCCGAACAGGAAGGAGGTCGCCAACGCAGCCCCGGCGGCAACCGCGGCGAGGGCGATGTCGCCACCGTCGACCAGCAGCAGGCTGCCGAAGAGCAGGGTCTCGACGTTGGCGCCGGAGCCGAAGACGTCGCTGGCGAGGATCACCCCGGCGGCGAGGCAGCCGACGAGGACGATGGCGACGACGCTGTCGCGGTCCTCCTCGTCGCGGCGGCCGAGCAGCGAGGCGCCAAGGCTGAAGACGACCGCGGCGCCGAGGGCGCCGAGCGGCGCCGCGAACCCCAGCCCGTCGGCCAGCACCAGCCCCGGGAAGGCGGCGGTACCGACGGCGTGGGAGAAGAAGGCGAGCCCACGCAGGACGATCCAGGTCCCGAGCAGGCCGGCGGGCACGGCGAGGATCAGGACCTCGATCAAGCCACGCTGGACGAAGGGCAGCTGGAAGGGCTCGAGCAAGGGGCCGATTAAATCAAAATGAGATCCATTTTTATTTTCTCAGTTGCCCGGAGGCGGTACCTTGCTGCGATGCACGGGAGGCGAAATTGAGGGCACTCGTCCAGCGGGTCAGCCAGGCCGCGGTCGACGTCGAGGGCGAGCGGGTGGCCCAGATCGGGCCCGGAATGCTGGTCCTACTCGGCGTGCGGCGCAGCGACGGGGCTGAGGACGCGGACCGACTCGCCGACAAGGTGCGGGCGCTGCGGATCTTCGACGACGCCGAGGGACGGATGAACGAGCCGCTGGGCGAGCGCGAGGTGCTCTGCGTCAGCCAGTTCACCCTCTACGGCGAGACCCGCAAGGGCAATCGCCCCAGCTACCTCGAAGCCGCCCCCGGCCCTGAGGCCGAGCCGCTCTACGACCGCTTCTGCGAGCGCCTCGGCGCCGCAAGGGGCGTCTTCGGCGCCTGCATGGGCGTGGCCCTGGTTAACGACGGCCCGGTGACGCTCCTACTCGAGACCTAACTGCATCAAATTCTCAATCTGGCAGATAGAAAATTTGATGCAGTTCGCTTGATTTACGGGGCGAGGAGCGAGTCGCGCCACTCGTTGCCGGCGATCTCATAGAGGCGGCGCTCGTGGAGGCGATCGGTGGCTTCCTGCCAGAACTCGACCCGCTCAGGGACAAGCCTGATTGCGCCCCAATCGGGCGGGCAATCGATCGGCTGGCCGGCCGTCTCGTCGCGCAGTTGCCCGAGTCGTTCGCGCAATGGACCAAGACTCTCGATCTCATTGCCTTGGCGAGAGGCGAGCGTCTGCAGCTGACGCTCCCGCGACCGGCCGGCGAAGAGCTGCTCGGCGAGCTCGCGCTCCGCCACCTCTCCCCTGCCCTCGACCCGCACCTGGCGACCGAGCGTCGGCCAGTAGAACACCGCCGCTACGTGCGGATTGGCAAGCAGCTCCGCGGCCTTGCGGGTCCACAGCGCCGTGGTGAAGACGAGCGCATCGGCCTCGAGCCTTTTGAGCGTGACCATGCGAGCAGAGGGCGTGCCGTCCACCGTCGCCGTCGCCAGGACCATCGCCCCGGGCTCCTCCGCGCCGGACTCGCGCGCCTGCTCGAGCCAGCGGTCGAGGATCTCGAGCGGTGCTGCCATCGCCTTGGCCATATGAGATTGGTATCACAATTTAAGTTACACTCCCAATCTGAATGGAGGGAAAGACGCGGGAGACCCGAGCCGAAAAGCAGGCGCGCACCCGCGCCGAGTTGATCGCCACGGCGACGAGCGTCTTCGCCCAGCGCGGCTACGAGGGCGCCTCGGTCGAGGAGATCGCCGAGCGGGCCGGCTACTCGCACGGCGCCGTTTACTCCAACTTCAGCGGCAAGTCCGACCTCTTCCTCGCCGTCTTCGAGGACTACATGGCGGCCAGGGCACAGGAGCTGGCAGCGACCCAGGCGAGCCTTGACGACGACGCGCCGCTCGAGCTCCGCGCCCGCGCCCTGGCCGACCAGTGGATGGAGCGCTTCGCCGCGGACCGCGAGTCCTTCCTCCTGCACCTCGAGTTCCTCGGACAGTCCGGCCGCGAGCCCGATCTGGCGGTGCGCTTCGGCACCCGCTCGGCTTCCCTGCGCGAGGCGATCGGGGCCTACATCGCCCACCACGAAGAGGAGGAAGGGCTGAAGTCACCCCTCCCCCCCGCCGACCTCGCCCTCGTCCTGCGCGCGCTCGGCATCGGCCTCGCGATCGAAGCCCTGGTCAGCCCCGAGGCGGTTCGCGACGACCTCTACGGCGATTTCGTCGAGCTGCTGGTGACGATGCTGCGCGAGCGGGCCCGGCGATGAGCGGCGCCACCTACGACAGGCTGGGCATCGATTACTCCGGCTTCCGCCGCGGCGAGCCGCGGATCGAGGCGAGGGTCTGGGCGGCGTTGGGAGACGCGCGCAGCGTCGTCAACGTCGGCGCCGGCACCGGCTCCTATGAGCCGACAGACCGCGAGACGATCGCGGTCGAGCCTTCGCCGGTGATGATTGCCCAGCGCCCGCCCGGCGCCGCACCGGCCCTGGAAGGCGTCGCCGAAGCCCTGCCGCTCGCGGACAAGAGCGTCGACGCGGCGATGGGGGTACTGACAATCCACCACTGGCCGGACCTCGTGGCAGGGCTGGCCGAGATGCGGCGCGTCGCCCGGCGGCGGATCGTCCTGCTGACGATCGACACCGAGAGGAACTCGGAGATCTGGACGCTCGCCGAGTACTTCCCCGAAGCGATGGCGCTGGAGCAGCGGCTGATGCCCTCGATCGCGCTTCTGGAATCGCTCCTGCCCGGAGCGAGTGTCGAAACCTTGCCGGCGCCGAGCCGCTGCCGGGATGAATTCACCAGTGCCCTCTGGGATCGACCCGAGCTCTTCCTCGACCCGGACCTCCTGCGCGGCAGCTCGCTCTGGCACCACCTGCCGCCGGCGACGATCGAGGACGGACAGGAGCGCCTGCGCGCAGACCTGGAGAGCGGCGCCTGGGACGAGCGGCACGGCCACCTGCGGACGCTGCCCGAGCTCGACATCGGACTGCGCCTGATCCGCGAAGAGCTGTGAGCGCCGGACTCATCCGCGACGCGAACGCCGGCGACGCGGCGGCGGTCGCCGATCTCTGGACGACGGCCTACGTCGGCGAAGGCGAGGGCGGTCGCACCGACCCCTACGCGGAGGCCGACTTCCTCGCGACCGCCCGCCACGGCCGGATATTCGTCTCCGAGCAAAGCGGGACGGTGGTCGGGGTCGTCGCCCTGAGCGCCCCGGGCGCACCCGAGCGGGCGATCGCCAGGGCCGACGAGGCGGAGCTGTCGCGGCTCGTCGTCGCCGCCCCGGCACGCGGGCTCGGAATCGGACGGGACCTGGTCGTCCGCTGCGAGGGGCTCGCACGAGGCGCCGGCTGGAGCGCGATCGCGCTCTGGAGCCGCCCCTACCAGCGGGCCGCCCACCGCCTCTACGAATCGCTCGGCTACCGGCGCCTGCCGGATCGCGACGAAACCGACGGGAGCGGTCACGCGCGGCTCGTCTTCCGGCTGGACCTCTGAGTCGCACTGAGCCTCTCCCCGCCTTGCCAGAATGGCCGCCGTGGAGAACCTGACCGAACGGCTCGAAGGGTCGATCGTCGCGCTCGAGCCGTTCGGCGAGGAGCACGTCGAGGAACTCTGGGAGGCCGCCCAAGCGCCCGAGATCTGGACTTGGTTGGCCAACGTGAACGAGCGGGAGACCTTCGAGAAGTGGATCGAGCTGACCCGGGACGCAGCGCAGTCGGGCCGCGAGGGCCCGTTCGTGACGCGCCTGCTCAGCAGCGGCCGGATCGTCGGCAGCAGCCGCTACCTCAACGTCCGACCCGTCGACCGAGTGGTCGAGATCGGCTGGACCTGGCTGCACCCGAGCGCCTGGCGC
This sequence comes from uncultured Solirubrobacterales bacterium, assembly GCA_963702705.1. Taxonomy (GTDB): domain Bacteria; phylum Actinomycetota; class Thermoleophilia; order Solirubrobacterales; family 70-9; genus VRUE01. The sequence goes on along the minus strand of CAVPDR010000005.1, from coordinate 319 downwards.
AGCGGCGCCAACCTCGAGGCGAAGCTGCTGATGATGGGCCACGCCTTCGAGACGCTCGGCTGCGTCCGGGTCGAGTTCAAGACCGACGCCCGCAACGAGCGCTCGCGTGCCGCGCTCGCCGCGCTGCCCGCCAAGTTCGAGGGCGTGCTGCGCAACCACATGATCGTTCCCGACGTCGGCCAGCGCGACTCCGCCTACTTCAGCGTGATCGACTCCGAGTGGCCCGAGGTCAAGGCCAACCTGGAAGACCGCCTAGCCCGCGCCGGCCGCCCCGCCGAGCCGCCGGATCCCGGTCAAGGCCTGACCCTGCGCTACACCA
>CAVPDR010000004.1:0-54463 GCA_963702705.1 uncultured Solirubrobacterales bacterium | reverse complement strand
GCCTCTTCGAGCTGCGCAAGGTCGGCGAAGTCGGCGGCCCCACACCGGGCGCAACGGCGATCGCGACGCTGGTCGCCTTCACCAGCGGCTACCTGGCGATCGCCTGGCTGCTGCGCTACCTCAGCACCCACACGCTGGAGATCTTCGTCGTCTACCGCATCGCGCTCGGGGCGCTGGTGCTGGTGCTGGCCGCAAGCGGCGCGATCTCCTGATGGGATCTCCGAGGCAGCCGGCATAGCGGACGCGGGAGCCCGGTCGCATCCATATCTGATTCTTTGCGGCCGGGTGTGAGCAGAGCACATGCCGGCCATAAAAAGAGCGAACGGCCCGGGGCAGTGGGCCGTTCGCGGTGACGAGAGAGGAGTCTCGTGGAATCAAGTTTGCTCCCCGTTGGGCGTCCCGCGGTAAACATCTGGAGAAGCGCCGCCGGCGACTTTGCCGCTATTTAGGCACTTTCAGCTGTGAAAATCCTGTGAACGCAGGGCTTTTGCCCGTGCGCTCGTCATCGCTGGTGCATACAATCGCGCTGTCTCGCAGTATGGGCACTCCTTCTGCAAACACGGCGCCTGCCACTTGACCACTCAGCAGACCATCCGGCTCGCGGTAATCGACGACGACAGCGGTTTCGTGACCGTGCTCTCGAAGCGAACCGAAATGGCCGGCTGGCAGCAGCGGGTGATGAGCAGCGCGATCCCGCCCGAGGAGCTGGTGGCGATGAAGCTCAACGCCCTGCTGCTCGACATGGAGGTGCTTGGCGAAGAAGCCTGGGGCTACCTGGAGCGGGTCTGCGCGATGTTGCCGGACCTTGGTGTAATCGTCTGCACCGGTCGCTCCACCGTCGCCCAGCGGGTGCGGGGACTGCGCCTTGGGGTCGACGACTGGATCGCCAAGCCCTGTCATCCGGAGGAGGTGATGGCCCGGGTCGAGGCCGTCTCCCGCCGCCGCCGGCGCAGCCGCGCCGGCACCGAGGCCGGGCCAGTTGTGGTCGGCGAGCTGGAGATCCGCGCCGATCAGTTCCAGGCGTTTGTCGGTGACGGCAGCCTCGACCTGACCCGGCGCGAGTTCGAGCTCTTGCAGCTGCTTGCCGACGCCAGGGGCCAGGTGCTCGAGCGCGAGGTGATCTACCAGCGGGTCTGGGGCTACGCGATGGCCCACGGCGACCGCTCGGTCGACGTCTTCATCCGTAAGTTGCGTCAAAAGCTGGAGAAGCGCTCGCCGAGCTGGCGCTACATCCACACGCACTTCGGTGTCGGCTACCGCTTCGACCCCGAGACCGCCGGCGGCGTAGCGCCCGAGCTTGCCGATGAGGTCGATGCCAGCCTCGAGCAGCAGCCCGCGAATTCACAAGTAGTTCACAGCAGCTTTACGCCCGCGTAACCGCGTGCCTGGCGACAGCGGCGATCCTCGCTCGCCATGCTGGAGATTCGGCCCGAAGAGCACGCGGCGCTGGTCGACGGTCGGCCACTGAGCCTGACCATGCGCGAGCTGCAACTGCTGACGACTCTGGCCGCGCATCCGCAGCGCATCCTCACCCGCGAGGAGCTCTACGCCGAGGTCTGGGGGCGCGAGCCGCGCCACGATGACCGCTCGGTCGACGTCTACGTCAGCCGCCTGCGCTCGAAGCTGAGCGATGCACTGCCGGGCCAGCGCCTGATCCACACCCACAGTGGCATCGGCTACCGCTTCTCTCCGGACGGCTGATGCAGGTGCTCCGCCGCCATCTCCGGGTCTTTTACATCTTTTTTACATCCTCGATACAGCCAGGTAACAAGCTGCCTGGGGGCCGCTGAGAGTGTGGCGCCGAAAGGCCAATTCGGTTCCCGAAACCTAAGGAGATACGCGTGACCAAGAGACTTCTCACTGTCAGCGTGGCGCTGGCTCTTGCCGTCGCCGTTGCAGCATGCGGCAGCTCGTCATCGGACAGCAGCGGAGGGTCGTCCAGCTCGCCCCTGGTCGGCGCCGGCAGCACCCTGGTTGCCCCGCTGATGTCCAAGTGGCAGTCCGACTACGCCAGCAAGTCCGAAGAAACGGTCACCTACGGTGCGATCGGCAGCGGCGGCGGGATCGACCAGATCACCTCGCGCTCGGTCGACTTCGGCGCCTCCGACGCGCCGTTGACGCCGGAACAGTTCGAAGAAGCCGACGGCGTCGAGCAGATCCCCTGGGCCCTGAGCGGGACCGTGCCCGCCTACAACGTCAGCGGCGCGCCCAAGGACCTCAAGCTGAACGGCGAAGTTCTGGCCGGCATCTACCTCGGCAAGATCACCCAGTGGGACGATCCGGCGATCGCCAAGCTCAACTCCGGCGCAAGCCTGCCGAGCACCAAGATCACCCCCGTCTACCGCAGCGACGGCAGCGGTGACACCTACGCCTTCACCAACTACCTCTCGACGGTCAGCCCCGAATTCAAGTCGACGGTCGGCACCTCAACCACGGTCAAGTTCCCGACCGGCGTCGGCGCCGAAAAGAACGACGGCGTCGCCGCCGCGATCTCACAGACCGATGGCGCGATCGGTTACGTCGGTCTCGCCTACGCGCTCTCCAACGAACTCAGCATGCCGCTGGTCGAAAACTCGGCCGGGGAATTCCCCGAACCGGGCGTGGAAAGCGTCGAAGCGGCTGCCGACGCGGTGAAGACGATCGCCAAGGACAACTCGATCTCGCTCGCCGACCTGCCGGCCTCGGCCAAAGGCGCGTACCCGATCTCGACCTACACCTACGTGATCGTGCCGCTGGAAAGCGAAAAGGCCGAAGCGCTGAAGAAGTTCATCACCTACGCGATCGGCACCGAAGCGCAGGAATTCGGACCGGATCTGGATTTCGCGCCGCTGCCGAAGCAGGTCGTCGCCGCCGGCAAAGCCGCGATCGCCAAGATCGGCAGCTAATTGGAGGCCGGCGCCCTCAGCAACCCAGTGCTGCGGGCCCGGCGCAACCTCACCGACCGCATCGGCGATCCGCTGCTGCGAGGCCTATCCGGCCTCGCGGCGGCGCTCGCCGTCGCGGCCATAGTCGGGATCGTCTACGAGGTCATCGACATCGCCTCGCCGGCGATCTCGGCCTTCGGCATCGGCTTCGTCACCACCAACGACTGGAACCCGGTCACCGAAAACTTCGGCGCGGCACCGTTCCTCTACGGCACCGTGGTCACCTCGGCAATCGCCCTGCTCTTCGCCGCGCCGCTCTCGATCGCGATCTCAATCTTCCTCACCGAGCTGGCCCCGTCGCGCCTGCGGCGCCCGGTGGCCACCTTGGTCGACATGCTGGCGGCGATCCCCACCGTGATCCTCGGCCTTTGGGGGATCCTCGTCCTCGGCCCTTTCATGCACGACACGATCGAGCCGGCGCTGCAGAGCGTGCTCGGCTTCCTGCCGATCTTCAGCGGCGACCCCTCGGCCTTCGGCTACCTGACCGCGGCGGTGATCCTGACGATCATGGTCACGCCGATCATCACCAGCGTCACCCGCGAGGTCTTCGAGACGGTGCCGGGCGACCTCAAGGAGGGCGCCTACGCGCTCGGCGCCACTCGCTGGGAGATGGTCAGGGAAGTGGTGCTGCCCTACTCGCGCTCGGGCATCGTCGGCGCCTCGATTCTCGGTCTGGGCCGGGCGATCGGCGAGGCGATCGCGGTCGCCCAGGTGATCGGCGGCGCGACCGCGATCAACGTCTCCCTGTTCCATACCGGCGGCACGATGGCGGCCCAGATCGCGGCCCAGTTCCAGGGCGCGCCGGGTGCCCTGCAGAAGCCCTCGCTGGCTTACCTCGGCCTGATCCTGCTCGTCTTCGCCATCGTCGTCAACGTGATCGCGCGCCTGATCGTGCAGCGCGGCAAGATCAAGGACACCGATGTGACGCTGACCGAGGCGGAGGCCCTGTGAGCGCTCCAGTCGGACACGCGCTGCTGCTCGACCGCGGCAACCTGAAGCGGCGCAAGCGGGTTAACCGGGCGATCGAGGTCGCCTCGACGATCGCCGCCCTGCTCGCCGTCGCGGTGCTGCTGATCGTCGTCGGCTCGGTTCTGCTGAAGGGGCTTGGCGCCCTCAGCTGGCACTTCCTCACCACCCCGACCGGCCTCTTCGGCGACACCAGCGGCGGCATCTCCAACGCGATCGTCGGCTCGGCGATCATGGTCGGTCTCGCCGCCCTGATGGCGATCCCGGTCGGCCTTCTGGTCGCGATCTACACCACCGAGTTCGCCGGGCCGCGCTTCGGCCACGCGGTGCGCTTCGTGCTCGACATCCTCAACGGGGTGCCGACGATCATCACCGGCATCTTCGTCTTCGGCCTGCTGGTCGAGGGCAACAAGCAGAGCGGCTTCGCCGCCTCGGTGGCGCTGGCGATCATCATGTTGCCGATCGTCGCCCGCACCGCCCAGGAGGTGCTGACGCTCGTCCCGGCCAATCTCAAGGAGGCAGCCCACGCGCTCGGCATCGCCCGCTGGCGCTCGACCGTGCGGATCACGATCCCGACCGCGGCCGGCGGCCTGATCACCGGCGCCCTGCTCGCCGTCGCCCGCGTCGCCGGTGAGACCGCGCCGCTGATCCTGCTCTCCTCGATCTTCGGCCAGGGCGTGCTCACCGAACCGAGCGAAGCGCTGGCCTCGATCCCGATCTTCATCTTCCAGTCCTCGGAGTCGCCCAGCCCCGAGGCGCACACCCAGGCCTGGGCGGCGGCGCTGATCCTGATCGCTTTCGTGCTCGTCCTCAACGTCGTCGCCCGCGCCTTCTACGCCCGTTCCCGCAAGCGCATGGGGGCATGACCCCCGCGCGTCCGCCCGCCACCCGAGGAGTCCTAGGATGGACAGCAGAGAGTCGATTGAGACCACCACGATGACCGAGCCCAATCCAGAGTCGCAGGCACGCGCGCCGCAGAGCGGGCCGGCGATCTCGATCCCCGACGCCGGCGCACAGCGGGTGGGGGGGGCGAAGCGCGCTCTCGGCAACGTCAAGCTCAAGGATCTCAACGCTTACTACGGCGCCACCCACGCGGTGCGCGGGGTCAGCCTCGACTTCAGCGCCGACCGCGTCACCGCGATCATCGGCCCCTCGGGCTGCGGCAAGTCGACGATGGTGCGCTGCATCAACCGCATGCACGAGGAGATCCCCGGCGCCCGCGCCGTCGGCGAGGTGCTGCTCGACGAGCTCGACCTCTACGACAGCGCGATCGACGTCGTCGCCGTGCGCCGCGCCGTCGGCATGGTCTTCCAGAAGCCGAACCCGTTCCCGACGATGTCGGTGATCGACAACGTCACCGCGGGACTGCGGCTGACCGGCGCGCCGCGCGGCGAGATCGAGGACCGCGGCCGCGAAGCGCTGGTCGGTGCGGGCCTCTGGGACGAGGTCAAGGACCGGCTCAAGGGCCCCGGCGCCGGCCTCTCCGGCGGCCAGCAGCAGCGCCTCTGCATCGCCCGCGCCCTCGCGGTCGAGCCCGAGGTGCTGCTGATGGATGAGCCCTGTTCGGCCCTGGACCCGGTGGCGACGCTGAAGATCGAGGAGCTGATCGGCGAGCTGAAGCAGCGGGTGACGATCGTGATCGTCACCCACAACATGCAGCAGGCGGCGCGCGTCGCCGACACCACCGTCTTCATGCTGAACGGCGAGCTGGTTGAGGTGGGTGCCACGGACAAGGTCTTCACCAACCCCGACGACGATCGCACCGAGCAGTACGTGACCGGGAAGTTCGGTTGATGGCGACCGAAACGCGCACCCAGTACCAGGAGGAGCTTGACCGCCTCGAGGGAAGCGCCCTCGACGGGCTCAACCTCGTCAGCACGGCGCTGGAACGGACCCTGGAGGCGATCGAGCACCAGGACGTCGAGTTGGCGCAGCTGGTCGTCGTCGACGACGATCGCATCGACGGCCGCTACCTGGAGGTGCATCAGAGCCTGATCACGCTGCTGGCGACGCAGTCCCCGGTGGCAACCGACCTGCGCCTGATCTCAGCCCTGTTGCACGTACTGAAGAGCGTCGAGCGGATGGGCGATCAGTGCGTGAACATCTGCAAGATGATCCCGCTCTCCGGCAACGAGCCGCCGGCCGACCGGGAGATGGTGAAGCTGATCCTCTCGATGGGCGGCCAGACGAAGATGTTGATCAGTCAGGCCAAGCGCGCCTTCGGCGATCGCGACGTCGAACTCGCCCAGGACCTGGTGCGCCAGGACGACGTCGTCGACAACCTCAACCGCGAATGCTTCCGCCTCGCATTGGAGATCGGCGACGACGCCGACCGGCGCGAATGGGCGATGACGATGCTGCTGGCCGCACGTGCGATCGAGCGGATCGCCGACAACGCCGTGGATATCGGCGAGCAGGTCGCCTTCGTGGTTACCGGGCTCTTTCGGGAGTTCGAGGATGCCTCGCATCCCAGCGGGTAGCGCGGCGAGCAAACGGTTGAGATCCGCCGCGTTTGGGAACATGCTGAGAGAAGCCCGGGATGCTCTGCGCTGCCATAGATATCGGCTCCAATACGACGCGCGTGCTCGTGGCGGAGCCTGTGGATGGTCAGCTGAAGAAGGTGATGGAGCAGCGGGCCTATACGCGGATCAACAAGGCGCTCGACTCCGACGGCGCGATCGTCGCCGGGAAGATCGAGGAAGTCTGCGAGGTCGTCGCCACCCAGGTGCGACTGGCCAAAGAGCTCGGCGCGGAGGAGATCCGTGCGGTGGCCACGGCGGCCGTGCGCGAGGCCTCCAACAGCGAGGCCGTCGCCGAAGCGATCGGAGAGGCGGCCGGCGTCACGGTCGAGGTGCTCAGCGACGAGGAGGAGGGCAGGCTCTCCTTCATCGGCGCGACCAAGACGCTTGGGCACCCGGTGGCCGGCAAGGTCGGCGTCGTCGACGTCGGCGGCGGTTCGACTGAGGTGATCCTCGGCACCGTCCCCGGCGGCGCCTCGAAGGTTCTCTCCTGGCGGGTCGGCTCCGGGGTCCTGGCCGACGAGCTGATCTCCTCGGACCCGCCCTCGGCGGCCGAGATCCGCAAGGTCCGCGACCGCATCGACGACATCTTCGCCGGGGTCGAGATCGAGCATCCCGCCCAGGCGGTCGCCGTCGGCGGCAGCGCCACCTCGCTGCGGCGCCTGGTCGGCGCCGTGCTCGAATACGAGACCCTGGAGCGCGGCGTCCGCGTCCTCTGCGGCGATCCGGCGGCTGAGGTCGCGCGGCGCTTCGAGCTCGACCCCGAACGGGTCCGCATCCTCGCCACCGGGGTGCTGCTGCTGGAGAAGGTCTCCGAGTTGCTCGGCCAGCCGCTGCAGATCGGCAAGGGCGGCCTGCGCGAGGGTGTTGTCCTCGACATGCTCAACGGCAGCCTCAACGGCTCCCGCGTTCGCCTCGCCGCTTAGGCGGGCGACCCTCTGCACTAGCCTCAACCTGTGGCAAGCGCGCGCAAGGTCGAGCTCGACTGCGAGGCGTCGTTCGGGGTCGCTGCCGGGCGCGTGGTCAAGGTCCGTGCCAAGGAGGTCTTCAAGCAGGCCGACGGCGTGCTCGATCTCGACCGGGTCGAGCGGGTCCACGATATGCGGGTGGCGACGCGGCGCCTGCGGGCGGCGCTGGAGGTCTTCGGGGACTGCTTCCCGCGCAAGCGTCACCGCAAGGCGCTGAAGAAGGTGAAGGCCCTCGCCGACGCGCTCGGCGAGAGGCGCGACGCCGACGTCGAGATCGAGCTTCTGGAAGGCCTCGCCAGCGAGGTCGCCGAGGCTGACCGGCAGCCACTCGACGCGCTGATCGAGGGCCTGCGGGCGCGCCAGCGCCAGGCCAACGACGACCTCGCCCCCTACGTCACCGCGAAGCGGCTGAAGAAGCTGCGCCGGCGCCTGACCAAGCTCGCCAAGGCGGCTAAGAAGTGAAAGCCCGGGCCGTGGCCGATCTCGATCCCGGAGGAGCGCTGCGCCCCAACGCCGCTCGCATCGTTCGCACCCGGCTCGACGAGCTGCGCGGCTTCGCCGATGACGCCCTCGCCGCCGAGGCGAGCGCGGCCCAGCACAACATGCGGATCGCGGCCAAGCGGCTGCGCTACGTCTTGGAGATCTTCGGGCCCTGCATCGGCGCGGAGGCCAAACTAGCCCGAGACGCCGTCAAGCAACTGCAATCGGTGCTCGGCGACCTTCATGACTGCGACCTGATGCTGCCCAAGGTCGAGCAGATCGGCTCGGCCGCAGCCCTGCTGCGCGAGCGTCGCAGCCGTCTCTTCGCCGAGTTCGTCGGGCTCTGGCAAGCCGAGACGAGCAAAGGCACCTGGGCGGAGCTGGCGCTGCGCCTATCTCGTTGAGCTCCCTGTTCTATCCACGTTTGTCTAGTGAGCGCAATCGGTAAAGGACGGCCCAGCAGGCACTGGCCAGCGCAACCACTTCTGGCCGCGTGAGTTCATTCTTCTTCTCACCCAGGCCAATGACCACGACCGCCGCGATCAAGAGCACCACGAAGATCAGTAGACCCAGGAGGACGATCCGTTCCCGCCTATCGACCGACCGTTTCGACTTATTCTGCTCAGCCGTGTCTTTCGTAACTCTGTTCTCGATGCGAGTTCGGCGCACGGCCTCGCGTTTCCCCTCCCTGGCGATTTCCTCATCGTCAAGCATCGAGAGGTCAGCCGCCTGTTCTCGACTGGCACGGTTTCCCAGGTCTGGGTACTGCTGATCTTTAGGGGGATTTGGGTCGCTCACGGCCCTCCTGGCGCAAATGCGCCTGGCTATCGCCTCGCTTTGGGCGACAGCAGGAGGGGGGCCCGTTACTACTCGAACGTCACTGCAGATGCTCGGGGCGCTGCCTGCTATGCCTTAAGTAAGGCAATCTGTTAGCTGGATCTGTTCACAAAATTTGTTGCCTCGACTGTTTTCACTGCGGGTACCTGCAACTTCTGGGGGAATCGACTGAGCGGGAACAACTTTTCGGTTTTCGGGAATTCCGCTGGTGTGAATTAATTGATCCGGAGCACTGTTCTCTGCGCTGACGCTCTTGATGAAGCTGAACAGCCTTGCTTTTCCGACGCGGCCCAGTGCGGTACCGGCAAGCCCGAGGGCTGCCAGGCTCGCGGCCAGTAGGGCCACGCATATCAACCTTGTTCGTTGCTTTCGCATGGTTTTGTTGCTCCTGTCTATTGCTCGCTTGGACTGGATTGATGAATTGACCGAGACTGGATTTGCTGGATGAGTGGGTGCGAAAACACTGGCATCCGACTTACCTCTTCGGTCCATAAAAGGGCGATATCGACCGCCCGGTGTTCCCTCCCCTTAGCTCTGCATCCCTGCTGTGACTGGCGACCATTTCGGCTTCCCAGGCCTGACTCGGCCGGCCAGTCCGTACCAAATGGATTCTCTGGTACGTGCTAGACCTTGTCAAGGAATGCATCTGGATAAAAAGGTGATGGGAAAAACAGGGAGGGTTTTAGCTGTTGTTTAAATACCGGGCGGGAATAAGACTTAAAGGCCCGTGCCTGATGTAGCCAAACGTTTTGCCGAGAACTTGGCCTACTACCGCCAGCAATCCGGCCTTTCTCAGGAAGCACTCGCGAGTCGTGCGGAAATTCATCGCACCCAAATTGGCGAACTCCTGCGTGGCAAACAACTTCCGCGCCTGGACACTTTCGTCAAGCTTGCGGGCGCTCTCGATGTGCCCCCCACTGACTTGCTGGAGGGCATTAGTTGGGAGCCGGCGGTTCAGACCGGACAGTTCAGGCTCTCGGTGCCAAGCAAGCGCAAAAAGTAGCGCCCGCGGCGCCTGCATGAGTCGCCCTTTCCGGTCACGGGATCTTCACGGCGAGTTGCCCGATCGTTCACAAGTTTTCCCTGCTCATGACGAACTCTGGAGGTGACAGAAACGACTAGAGCAGGGAGACGCCGATGACTTCCCGTGTAGATATGCATTGCCACTCCACCGCTTCGCAGTTGTCGCGGCTCGGGGTTCAGCGCTCACTGGGGTTGCCCGAGTGCGCGACGCCGCCGGAGGAGGTCTACGAGCTGGCCAAGCGACGGGGGATGGACTTCGTCACGATCACCGACCACGACACGATCGACGGTTGCCTTGAGTTGGCCGACCGTCCCGACTGCTTCGTCTCCGAGGAGCTGACCGCTCGCTTCGCCGGCGAGCCCCAGGCGGTTCACGTCCTCTGTTACGGGATCACCCCCGGAGACCACGAGTGGCTGCAGGCACACGCCGGCGATGTCGAGGCCTGCGCCGCATACCTTGAGGACAACGAGATCGCCTGCGCGCTGGCGCACCCGTTCTACAACGTCGACGCGCCGCTGCTGCCCCGGCACCGGCGGCTGCTCGCCGAGCTCTTCCCGGTCTGGGAGGTGCGCAACGGGTCGCGGGCCGCCGAGCTGAACATGCCCGCCGCCGTCTACACCGAGACCCACGGCGGCACCGGCATCGGCGGCTCCGACGATCACGCCGGCGTGGACATCGGCCGCACCTTCACCGAGGCGCCCGCGGCCGCCACGCCGGAAGAGTTTCTGCGACGCCTCCTCGACGGCGAGGTCGAGGCCGGCGGCGAGCAGGGCAGCGCCGCCAAGTGGGCGCACGCGGCGATGGCCCTCGCCACCCGCGCCCTCACCCTTCCCGCTTCCGGTGCGCCTTTTGCGGTTATAGACCACAAAAGGCGCACCGGAACGGTCGATCCCTCGGCGGTGCTGAAGATCGCCCAGCGGGCGATCAGCGAGGGCGCTGCCCGCGAGGGCAAGGTCGCCGCCGACATCGGGCCCGGCGACGCCCGGGCGCTGCTTGACGCTTGGCTGCATTCGATCGACCTCGACCTGCGCGGGCGCGACCTGCTCGCCTACCTGCAGTCGGAGGACTTCTCGCACGCCGACCTCTACCGCCGCGCCCGCCGCACCCACGAGCGGCGCCTGCGCGGCGCGGTCGCGGAGGGCTCTGCGGCGGCCGCCCGCGGCGACGTCGGTGCAGCCGCCGCCGGCCTCTTCGACGCCCTGCTTCCGGCCGTTCCCTACGCGCCCGCCACAGCCTTCCTCGGCGCCGAGAAGGCGAAGCTCGCGGCGCGGCCTGGTGAGCGGCCGCGGATCGCGCTGATCGCCGACGGGATCGGCTCGATGCATGGCGTCACCGCGACGATCGAGAAGATCCGCGAGCTCGGCGTGCCCGGCTTCGAGATCGAGGTGGTCGGCACCGACGCCGGGGTCGACCGGCGGCTGCCCGCCGCGGCCGAGCTCGAGGTCCCCTTCTACGCCGGGATGAGCCTTGGCGTGCCCGGCCTGCCCGACCTGGTCGAGACCCTCGCCGAGGGCCGCTACGACGCCGTTCACGTCACCGCGCCCGGCCCGGCCGGCGTCGCTGCGACCCTGCTCAACCGGATCGCCGGCACGCCGCTGATCGCCAGCTACCACACCGAGCTCGGCTCCTACGCCGGCCTGCGCAGCGGCGACGGTGGCATCGAGTCGATGGCGCGGATGGCCCTCGGCGCCTTCTACCGGGCGCCCTCACTGGTGCTCTCGCCGAGCCCGGCGGCTGACCGCTCGCTGCTCGCGCTCGACCTCGATCCGGCTCGCCTCGGCCGCTGGGAGCGCGGCGTCGATATCTCCCGCTTCGACCCCGGCAAGGCCGCCCGTGCCGAGTACCCGGGCGAGATCAAGGTCCTCTACGCCGGCCGGCTGACCCGCGAGAAGGGGGTCGACCTGCTCGCCGAGAGCTTCCTGCGGGCGCACGAGACCGATCCGAGGCTGCACCTGCTGCTTGCCGGCGGCGGCCCCGAGGAAGCGGAGCTGCGGGCGCGGCTCGGCGAGCGCGCGACCTTCCTCGGCTGGCTCGAGGGCGAGGAGCTGGCGCGCGCCTACGCCAGCGCCGACGTCTTCCTCTTCTGCTCGACCACCGACACCTACGGCCAGGTCGTGCTCGAGGCGGGCGCCAGCGGCCTGCCGGTCGTCGCCGTCGCCGAGGGCGGGCCTGCCTCGCTGGTCGAGAATCGCCACACCGGCATGCTCTGCCGGCCCGATGCCGATCACATCGCCGGCACGGTCCTGCAGCTCGCTGCCTCGCCGCTGCTGCGCCGCCACCTCGGCGCCTCCGCAGTCCGCGCGGTCCAGTCACGGTCCTGGGAGCGCGCGATGGAGCAGCTCGCCGACGGTTACCGCCGCGCTCTCGACACCGCTTCGGCCGCCGCGCGGCAATCGCCTGCCCGGGCTGCCTGAGCCGGCCGGGACAGCGGCGATGCGCCAGTACGATGGACCGATCGACGATCCCGCCCTTTATTTCAACCGCGAGCTCTCCTGGCTCGACTTCAACCAGCGGGTGCTGGAACTGGCCGAGGACCCCGATGTGCCGTTGCTGGAGCAGGTTCGCTTCTGCGCGATCTACGCCAACAACCTCGACGAGTTCTTCATGGTTCGGGTGGCCGGGCTGTTCGACCAGATCGACGCCGGGATCGACGCCCGCGGGCCCGACGGCCTCCGCCCAGGCGAGCAGATTGACGCGATCCAGGCGCGGGTGCTGGAGCTCGACCATCGCCTGCACGACTGCTTCAACGGCACCCTGCGCCCGGCGCTGGAGGAGCAGGGGATCCGCATCGTCTCGCTCGACACCGCCAGCGAGCAGGAGCGCCGCGAAATCGACGTGCGCTTCCACGAGCAGGTCTTCCCGGCGCTGACGCCGCTGGTGATCGGCCTCGGCCGGCCCTTCCCCTACATCTCCAACCTCTCGCTCAGCCTCGGCGTGCTGCTGCGCGATCCCGAGAGCGGCACCGAGATCATCGCCCGGGTCAAGGTGCCGAAGGAGCTGCTCGGCCGCTTCCTGCCGGTGGGGGAGGGCGGCAAGGCCTTCGTGCCGCTGGAGGAGGCGATCGCCGCCAACCTCGACGTGCTCTTCCCCGGCACCGAAGTGCTCGAGCACGGCTACTTCCGCGTTACCCGCGACGCCGACTTCACCGTCTCCGATGAGGCCGACGACCTGCTGCAGGCGGTCCAGGACGAGATCCGCCGCCGCCGCTTCGGCGAGGTCGTGCGGCTCGAGATCGCCGCCGGGATGAACTCGAAACTGCGCCAGCAGCTGATCGACGCGCTGCGCCTCGAGGACCGTGAGGTCTACGACGTCGACGGCCTGATCGACCTCGCCGACCTCACCGATGTCGCCGATGTCCCGGGCCACGCCGAGCTGCGCTTCTCGCCCTGGACGCCGGTGACCCAGCCGCGCCTGCAGGGCGAGGACGAGGAGCAGGTGGACATGTTCGCCGCAATCCGCCAGGGCGACGTCCTCGTCCACCACCCATACGACTCCTTCGCCACCTCGGTCGAGCGCTTCGTCGAGCAGGCCGTCGCCGACCCCGACGTGCTGGCGATCAAGCAGACGGTGTACCGGACCAGCGACGACTCGCCCCTGGTGCCGGGCCTGATCCGCGCCTCCGAACGGGGCAAGCAGGCGGTCTGCATGGTCGAGCTGAAGGCCCGCTTCGACGAGGAGGCAAACATCCACTGGGCGAAGTCGCTGGAGGAGTCCGGCGTCCACGTCGTCTACGGCATTCCCGGCCTGAAGACCCACGTCAAGGCGATCGTCGTCGCCCGCCGCGAGGGCGACCGCGTGCGCGAGTACGTCCACATCGGCACCGGCAACTACCACCCGAAGACCGCCCGCCTCTACACCGATTTCGGCCTCTTCACCGCCGACGAGGAGATCGGCGCCGACGTCGCCGAGATGTTCAACTTTCTCACCGGCTACGGCCGCCCGGCCGAGTACCGAAAGGTGCTGGTCTCGCCGACGACGATGCGCGACCGCATCATCGAGGAGATCGAGACCACGGTCGCCGCGCATCGCGCCGGCGAAGAGGCGCGGATCGCACTGAAGATGAACTCGCTGGTCGACGCCACCTGCATCCGGGCGCTCTACGAGGCCTCGCGGGCAGGGGTGCGGGTCGACCTCAATGTACGTGGCATCTGCTGCCTGCGGCCGGGTGTACCGGGGGTCTCGGAGAACATCCGCGTGATCTCGATCGTCGGCCGCTTCCTCGAGCACTCGCGCGTCTACACCTTCCAGCGCGGCGAGAACACGCGCGTGCTGATGGGCTCGGCCGACCTGATGCCGCGCAACCTCGACAGCCGGGTTGAGCTGGTCACGCCGGTCGAAGATCCCGGCCTGAAAGCCGAGCTGCTCGACGTGCTCGAACGCTGCTTCGCCGAGAACGCCAACGCCTGGGAGCTCGATGCCGACGGCACCTGGACCCGTCTCGGGCCGGAAAACGGGCAGCGCCGCAGCGTTCAGGAGGAGTTGCGCGAGCGCCACGCTGCCCGCGCCGCCGAGCAGCTCGCCGCCAGCGCGGGCTGAGTGGGGCGCCCCCGCTCCTATCAATAGGATTGCTCGGCCGTGCGCCTCTCCCTCCTGCCCCGCGATCGCACCTTTTTCGACCTCTTCATCGAGGCCGGGCAGAACACCCTCCGGGCTTCGCGACTGCTCGACCAGATGATGGGTTCGTGGCCTGACGCGGACGACCTGGCCCAGGAGATCTTCAAAGCCGAGAACGAGGGCGACCGCATCACCCACTCGATCATCAAGCGCCTCAACTCGACCTTCGTCACCCCGATCGACCGCGAGGACATCTACGGGCTGGCGACTCAGATGGACGACATCGTCGACTACACCGAGGAGGCCGCGGACCTGCTCGGTCTCTACCAGATCGAGGCGCCAATGTCGCAGGCTCAGGCGCTGACCAAAGTCCTGGTCGGGGCCTGCGAGCAGCTCGCCGAGGGGCTGGAACACCTGCCCGAATTCAAGGAGCTCGACAAGTACTGGATCGAGATCCACCGCCTGGAGAACGAGGGCGACCGGATCTCCCGTGACGCGGTTGCCTCGCTCTTCTCCAACGGGATCGATCCGATGGTCGTGATCCGCTGGAAGGACATGTTCGCCGTGCTCGAGAACGCGATCGATGCGACAGAGACCGCGGCGCAGATCATCGAGGGAATCGTCATCAAGAATTCATGAGTTCCGACGTCATCCTCGTCATCGTCGTCGGTACGGCCCTGGCCTTCGACTTCACCAACGGGTTTCACGACACGGCCAATGTGGTCGCGACTTCGATCTCGACCGGCGCGGCGCGACCGTCGGTGGCGATCGGGATTGCTTCGCTGCTCAACTTCCTCGGCGCCTTCATCTCGATCTCGGTCGCCGCGACCGTCGCCAACGACGTCGTCAACTCCGCTGTTATCACGCCGACGATCGTCTTCGCCGGGCTGATCGGGGCGATCGCCTGGAACCTGATTACCTGGTCCTTCGGCCTGCCATCCAGCTCATCGCACGCGCTGATCGGCGGCGTCGTCGGCTCGGCGGTGGCGGCTGTCGGCTTCGACGCCGTCCTCGCCGACGGCTTGGTCGGCAAGGTCCTGATCCCTGCCGTGATCGCGCCGATCCTCGCCTTCGTCGTCGCCGGGATCGCGATCGGGCTGGTCTACCGGGTGGTCGGCCGGCAGCGGCCGGGGATGGTGACTCGCGGCTTCCGCTACGGGCAGATCATCTCCGGCGGCCTGCTGGCGCTGGCCCACGGGACCAACGACGCGCAGAAGACGATGGGCGTGATCACCCTGGCCCTGGTCGCCAACGGCACGCTCGGTGCCGACGCTGACCCGCCGACCTGGGTGATCGTCTCCTCGGCAACGGCGATCGCCCTCGGCACCTACAGCGGCGGCTGGCGGATCATTCGCACCACCGGCACGCGGATCATCAAGATGGACGCCGCGCAGGGGTTCTCGGCCCAGGGCGCGGGCGCGACCGTGATTCTCGCCTCAACCCACTTCGGCTTCCCGCTCTCGACCACCCACGTGATCAACGGCGGCGTGATGGGCGCGGGCGCCGGCAAGCGGGTCTCGGCTGTGCGCTGGGGCGTCGCGGGGAACATCGTTACCGCTTGGCTGCTGACCCTGCCGGCCGCGGCGGCGATCGGCGCTCTCGCCTACGGCCTGACCTCGGTCTTCGGCAGCGGAGCCCTCGGCCCGGTGCTGGTGACGCTGATGTCGCTCTCGCTGATCTTCGCCGTCTTTGCCCGCCGCTCGCGCGAGGGCGCGCCGGTGCCGGCCGGCTGAGCGATGGCGGTCGTGGTCGAGACCAAGCAGCTGGTCGAGACGGTGGTCGCCTCGCTGCTCGCCGGGGTCGGCGTCACCGTCGTCTTCTCGGTCGCGATCTGGGGCGTCGCCCGCTTCGCCGACCTCAGCCGCAACGAGCGGCCGCTGGCCGCCGGCGCGGCCGCGACGCTGGCCGGAATCGCCATGCTTGCCACCCTGGCGGCGGTCGCCTTCGGCATCGTCGTGATGACGCGCAAGTGAGCGAGCCACCCGGGGCGTAGAATTTTTCCCGTGCGTGCGCTGCGCGATCTCGCGATCATCATGGTCCTGGCGCTCTTCGTCGCCTTCGCCCCGTCCGGCGGCAACTTCGCCGAAGCGGTTCTGACCGCGATCACGATGGGCTTCCTGGCGGCGATCGCCTGGATGGTGTTCGTGCTCGGCCGTCAAAACCAGCTCACTCTTGCGACGCTGAGCGACTCGCGCCGGGCGATCCTCTACGCGGCGCTGGGCATGCTGGCGCTGCTCGTCGCCGGCAGCGACAAGCTCTTCACCGGCGGTGGCGGCACATTGGTCGGGATCGTCCTGCTCGGTGCCTCGATCGCGGCGATCTGGCGGATCTGGATCGACGCGAACACCTACTGACGCAGAAGCCGTGACTGATTCGCGCGCCTGAGCGCACCACGCGCGCGTTCGTGCCTGCGACGGTCGCTGAGTGCCGTCACCGACCGTCAGCAGCGCAGGCCACAGGGAGGAAGGAACCGCCTCGGTCGAGCTGATCGCTGCGGTCCCCTTCCTGCTGCTGGCGGTCCTGGTGGCGGCGCAGATCGGGCTCGCCGGTCAGGCGCTGTGGTCGGCGGGGGTGGCAGCCCGAGCGGGTGCGCGGGCAGCGCTCGTGGGCGGCGACGCGGCCGCGGCGGCGCGGCGGGCGCTGCCGCCGGCGCTGCGCTCCGGTGCTGAAGTGGGCGAGTCCGGTGTCGTCTCCGTGCGGGTGGCGATCCCGCGCCTGCTGCCGGGCATGCCCCGGCTGATGGTTGGCGCGAAGACGGAGCTGGGCGATGGGTAGGGAGGCGGGACAGGCGAGCATCGAGCTCGTCGCCGCGCTGCCGGCTTTGCTGCTCGCCGGCCTCCTCGCGCTGCAACTGCTCGCCGCCGGCTACGCGATGACGCTTGCCGACGGAGCGGCGGAGGCGGGTGCGCTGGCGCTGGCGGCGGGGCGGCCGGCGCGCGGCGCGGCGCGTGCGGCCCTGCCCGGCTGGGCCGACGACGGCAGTGAGATCCGGGTGAGCGGGGGAGAGGTCACGGTTCGGCTGAGCCCGCCTTCGCCGTTCCCCTCCCTGGCCGACCACCTCGCCGTCACCAGCTCGGCCTTTGCCCGGGGGGCATCGCGATGAGCGATGCCGTGATCCTCGCCACCGCCGCCGGCACCGCGAGCGGCTCGAGGGCCGCTGGGGCAGCCCTCACCTGCGCCGGCTCGGAGCCCGATCGGCCGGGGCTGCTTATCGACGTCGGCGGCCGTCCGCCACGCCCGACCCTGGTCGCCTCGACCGGTGCGCGCGAGTTGGAGGAGCGGCTCGCGGTTCACCTGCCGCGGCTGCGCGTCGCCTCGCGCGGGCAGATCTGCCACCTCGCCGTCGCTGACGAGCCGGAGGCGTTCGAGGGCGTGCGAGCCGCGCTGCCGCTGGTCCGCGATTCGGTCGCGGTCATCCATCTGCCGCCGGCGCGGCTTCAGGAGACCCTTGCGAATTCCGGCATCCGGCTCTCGGGGGCTCTGCTCCGGGCCGACCTCGGCGAGGACCGCGCCCTTGCCGCCCTCGCGGTTCGCGATCTCGTCGCCCGTGGTCTGCCCGCCAAGGTCCTCAAGCAGGCGCTCGCCTGGATCCCGGCTCGGCGTGCCCTGTTCGGCGTTCTGCCCGCAGCCGCTCCCGGCGGTCTGCCATCGACTTTGACAGGGCCTCTCCTGGAAAACGAAAATAGACTGGAGCACAGGTGCTACGATGACCGTGATGACGAAGAAACTGACCCAGCGCGAACTCCGCAACAACAGCGGCGAGATCATGAGGGCCCTGGACGACGGCGAGGACTTCATAGTCACCCGCAACGGGAGGCCGGTCGGTGAGCTGCGCCCGTACAGGCCGCGCCAGTACATCCCCCGCGACGTCTTTCTTGCCGCCTTCGAGGGAGCTCCGCACATCGACTACGAGGCGTTCCGGCAGGACATCGACGCTTACGCCGATCAGGATCCTACGCCCCGTGGTTGAGCCCCCGCGGGGGCGTGGGCTTATCGACACATCGGTGGTGATCGGTATCGACGAGGTCGATCCCGGGCGGCTTCCGGCCGAGATCTCGATCTCGTCTTTGACCCTGGCGGAGCTGACGGCTGGGCCGCACGCCGTCGCCGACGAGATGGAACGGGCGCGACGCCAGCATCGTCTCCAGCGCTTTGAGACGGGGGTGGAAGCGGTGCCCTTCGACTCGGCCTGTGCGCGTGCCTACGGCCCCGTCTACGTGGCAGTCGTCGCGATGGGACGAAAAGCGCGTGGGTCTCGAGCGGTCGATCTGATGATTGCCGCCACCGCGCTGGCATACGACTTTCCTCTCCACACCCTGAACGCCGAGGATCTTCGCGGTCTCGAGGAGTTGATCGAGATAGTCGACGTCGCCGCCTGAGGCGCCTTCGTTGCATCGGCGCGGCCTCGCGCCGCCGCGCTTCGCGTTCCGCCAGAATCGCCGCATGCTGACCGTCGCAGTCACCGGCCCCACGGGTGAGATCGGCCGGGCCTTCATCTCCGCTCTCGAGCGGCTGCCGGACGTCGACCGGGTGATCGGCATGGCCAGGCGTCCGTTCGACCTCGCCGGGCACGGTTGGGAGAAGACCGAGTACCGCCGCGGCGACGTGCTCGACCGGGATGCCGTCGACGAGCTTGTCGCCGATGCCGACGTCGTCGTCCACCTCGCCTTCGCGATCATCGCCGGCGGCAGCGAGAGCCGCGAGGTCAATCTGACCGGCTCGCGCAACGTCTTCGAGGCCGCCGCCGCGGCCGGCGCCAAGCGGCTCGTCTACACCTCCTCGGTCGCCGCCTATGGCTTTCACCGCGGCATGCCCGCCCTGCTCGAGGAGGACGAGCCCGTGCGCGGTACCTCGCGCCATCCCTACTCGGCGCACAAGGCCGAGGTCGAGGCCGAGCTGTCCGCCGCGCTCGAGGGTTCGGACACCGACGCCTACGTCTTTCGCCCCTGCATCGTCGCCGGGCCCGAAGCGACACTGCTGCTCGACCTGATCCCGCTGCTGGCGATCGGCCAGCGGATCCCCGGCCCGCTGCGCTGGGCCCTCGGCAAGGTGCCCGAGCTGCGGCCGGTGCTGCCCGATCCCGGGGTGCCCTTCCAGCTTGTCCACCACGATGACGTCGCCACCGCGCTCTGCGCCGCGGTCCTCGGTCACGGCAACCCCGGTGTCTACAACCTCGCCGGGCCCGGGCAGCTGACGATCAGCGATCTTGCCCACGCCCTGGGCTGGCACGCGGTGCCCGCGCCCCACCTCGCGGTCGGCGTCGCCGCTGAGGCCGTCGCCTTGATGCCGTTCCTACCCGATGAGGCCGCCTGGATCGAGGCGGTCCGGCGGCCGGTCCTGATGGACACTGCCCGCGCCCGCCGCAGTCTGCACTGGATGCCCCATCACGACGCCCGCGCGACGCTTAGGCAGACGATCGAGGCCGTGCGCTCGCGCTAGTAGTCCGGAGCGTCGACGGAGAGCCGTCAGTAGCCGTACGGATTTTCAGGAGTCGGCGGGGGCTGGGGTGCCGCTTCGGCCTTCGGCTGCGGCGGCGTTGCCGCGTGCCAGGTGCCGACGTCTTTGATCCCCTCGCCGTTGGCTTCGCCGGCTTTGCGGTCGGCGCCGAAGCGGTAGAGCGGGCGGCCTTTGTAGGTCACCTGCGTGCCGCCTTCAGGGCGTTCGATCGTGCCGAGCTTGACCGGGCCGATCGGTTTGACCCCGGCCGGCACGGTCAGTGGGTGCCAGACCGAGAGGCAGGAGCCGGTGCAGATGAACCTGCCGTTCTTCTCGACGCTGAGGCTGTAGAGGGTGCGGCCCTTGGTGGTCGTCAGCACCGTCTTGCCGAGCGTTGCGTTGGCGGCCTCCTTGGCGACGCGCTTGCTGCCCTGGGCGAGGGCGCCGGCCGCGAGCATGGCTACGGCGAGGGCGATCGCGAGCAGAATCGGGGCTGCGGTTCGGGTCCGGGTGGACTGTGGGCTCTGCGCGGCGGATTGCGGCATCGGGGCCTCCTCGGCTCGGTTGACGGCTCGCACGGTCTACGGGCGGGGCCGCGAAATGGTTCGGTCCGGCACTCGGCACCGACTTGTGCGTTTTTGCGCACCACGTGCGCGTCGACCCACGTCAGGTTAGGGGCATGGGAGCCAGCAGAGAGGACGGGCAGGCACTGCCGCTGGCACTGGGAGGGGCCCTTGGCCTGATTGCAGCGGCCCTGGCGCTGGTCGCGATTGCCGGCGCGGTGACTGGCAAGGGAAGGGCTCAGCGGGCGGCTGACCTGGCAGCGATCTCGGCGGCGCGCTCGATGCGCGACGACCTGCCGCGCCTGCTCTCGCCGCCGACGCTTCCCGACGGCCTGCCGAATCCGTTTCACATGGAGAAGATCGTCTACCTCGTGCGGGCGCGGGTCGCGGCGCTTGGCGCGGCGCGGGCGAACGGAGTCGGGGCGACTCACCTGCGGCTCGACTTTCCGGACGCTGCTTCGTTTGCGCCGGTGCGGGTCAGGGCGGTAGTGCTCGCTGAACTGGCCATTGGGGATGGGCGCACCAACACCGAGGCGTCGGCGGTCGCTGAAGCCGGAGCACCCGCAGTGCCCTTGGGGTCGATGCCGACCACAGCGAGCGGCGGTGGCTACAGCGGCACCCTTGTCTACCGTCAGGGTGAGGGAATGCGCCCGGACGTGGCAGCCGCTTTCGATCGCATGGCCGTGGCGGCGCGCGGCGCTGGTCTCTTGCTGGTCGTCGACTCGGGCTTCCGCTCCGACGCCGAACAGGCGGCTCTCTTCGCCGCCCATCCCGATCCGAAGTGGGTCGCGCCGCCGGGCCATTCGCTGCACCGTTGCGCCACCGAGCTCGACCTCGGGCCGGCGACCGCATACCGCTGGCTCGCGGCGAACGCGAGCCACTTCGGCTTCGTCCAGCGCTACGCCTGGGAGAGCTGGCACTTCGGCTACGACGCGGGTCCACCGCCGTGCTCTGAGGCGGGGAATGCGGTTGGAGCGAGCGGGGGAGACGGTGCCGTCTCGGGATCGGCCGGCCTGCCGGCGTTCGTGCCCTCCCGCTTCCGTGCACCCCTGCTGCGCGCCGCCACCCACTGGAACGTCTCCGCCGCCCTGCTTGCCGCCCAACTGATGGCCGAGTCGAACTTCAACCCCTTCGCCTCGTCGCCGGCCGGGGCTCTTGGCATCGCCCAATTCATCCCGTCCACCGCCGCGGCATACGGCCTCACCGACCCATTCGATCCGGTCGCGGCAATGGACGCCCAGGCCCATTTGATGTCGGACCTGATCCGTCAGCTCGGTTCTCCGCAATTGGCGCTGGCTGCTTACAACGCCGGACTGGCCCCCGTCGAAGCCTGCCACTGCGTCCCCGCGATCCCGGAGACGACCGCCTACGTCAGCCGCATCCTCGCCCTGCTCGGTGGTGCCGGCGCCCTGGTCGTGCCGAGCTTCGAAGTGAGGCTGGTCTCGTGAGTGCCACAGCCCGCTTGCTGGAGCGGAATCCTGTGCGTCAGCCCATTGACGTACACCGTAAGGTGTATAAAGGTGCAATGACGCGAACGAACATCGAGATCGATGATGTGCTCGTCGATCGCGCAATGCGCCTCTATCGGCTGCGAAGTAAGCGCGAAGCGGTCGATCTGGCTCTGCGCCGGCTCGTCGGTGAGCCGATGAGCCGCCAGGAGGCGCTGGCGACCGAGGGGTCCGGTTGGGCCGGCGACCTCGCCGAGATTCGTTCGCCAGACGAGATCCCGGAGTCGTGATTCTCGTCGACAGCTCCGCGTGGATCGAGTTCCTGCGCGCCACGGGCGGCCCCGCGCACCTACGCCTGCGGGAGGTTCTGCAGCGGGGGGTCCCGCTGGCGTGCACCGATGTGATCGTGATGGAGATCTTCGCGGGAGCCCGCGACGAGCGCGATCGCGACCGGCTGCGGCGCCTGCTGTACGGACGGGAGTTCCTGGCCGTGGACGGTCCCGCCGACTACGAGGCAGCCGCCGAGCTCTACCGCGTCTGTCGCAGGGCCGGGGAGACTCCGCGTAAGCTCAGCGACTGCCTGATCGCCGCCGTGGCGATTCGCAACGGCGCCGAGCTGCTCTGCGAAGACGCCGACTTCCTAGCCATCGCGCGCCACGCGCCGCTGCAACTTGCAGCTCTGACGTAGACTGCCGGCCGATGGCAAGTGTCGAGATACAGGGTGTCGAGGGGATGCAGGCACTGCTTGGACAGGAGATCGGCCCGAGCGAGTGGCGCACCGTCACCCAGGAGGACATCGACACTTTCGCCGCTCTCTCGGGCGACGATCAGTGGATTCACGTCGACGTCGAACGGGCCAAACGGGAGAGCCCCTTCGGCACGACGATCGCCCACGGCAACCTCACCCTCTCGCTGGTCGATGGCTTCCGCAAGGAGCTGATCTCCGCCACCGGCTTCGCCCTCGGCGTCAACTACGGCTGGGACAAGATCCGCTTCCCCGCCCCGGTCCCGGTCGACTCCAAAGTCCGCGCCAGGGCGGAGGTCGTCTCGGTCGAAGAGAAGGGCGGCGGCTGGTGGCAGGTGGCGACCCGCTTCACCCTCGAGGTCGAAGGCAACGAGAAGCCCTGCTTCGTCGGTGACAGCGTCACCCGTGTGATGGCGCCTAGCGAGTAGGTCGCCGGTGGCGCGACCACGGCGGAGCAGGCGCTTGAAGATGCTCGCGGCGGCAGCCACATTCGCGGTCCTTGCGGCGGGAAGTGCCCACGGACTGACGCTGCGGGCCGGCAATCTCATTGCTCAGGGCGATGGCGGTTTCGCTCCGAAAGCGCTTCCCCGAGACCATGACGCACCGATCGTGCTCTTCGGGCACGGTCGGCTCCACACCCTTGACGGCACGCGCCCCTCGCCGCTGCGCCATGCGGTGATCGAACTGGACAAGCACGGCCATGCGGAGACCCGGGGCCTGGAAAAGTGCACGAAGGGAAAACTGATCGCGACCACCACGGAGCAGGCTCGTAAGGCCTGCCCCGGCGCGATCGTCGGCACCGGGTACGGAACCGCGCTGATCGAACTGCCCGAATCGCGGCCGATCGAAGCCTCGTCCGCGCTGACCATCTTCAACGCGCCGGAGAAACACGGAAACCCGACCGGGATCGGGCATGCCCACCTGGACTATCCGGTGCCGACCACCTACCTGGTCGAAGCCGAGCTGGAAACTGTTCACCACGGCCGCTACGGCTACCGGGTGGAAATCGACTTTCCAAAAATCGTCAATGACTACGGCTCACCGATCTCCGGGCGAATCAAGATCGACAAGAAATGGATCTACAAGGGCATGCACCTCAGCGTCGCCAACGCCCGCTGCGCCGACGGGCGGCTGCAGGCGAAGATCGAGCTCACGTTCAAGGATGGCACCTTCCTTCAAGGTGCCGCGTTCAAGCGCTGCACCATCCTCCCGTAGTACCCACCGGGCTCGCCGAAGGGACTTGTCGGCTAGGCGGTCCCCTCGGCAATCCGACTCGAGCTACTTGACCGTGAGCGTGCCTTCCATACCGGCTTCACGGTGGCCGGGGACGGTGCAGAAGTAGTGGTAGGTGCCCGGTTTGAGGTTGACCGTGGTCGAGTCTTCGCCGCTGGCGATCAGTTCGGTTGCGCCCACTTCCTTGCCGCTGGAGTCTTCGATCGCGACGTCGTGGGTGAGGGCCTGGGGGTTGTTGAAGTCGATCGTCACCTGGCCGGCTTTGGCCGTTGCCGTGGTGGTCGTGTAGGCGAGTTCCCCGCCCGGGTCGGCTTCGAAGCTGACCGTCGAGCCGCCGCCGGTTTCTTCCTTGCCGGCGCCCGAGTTGGCACTGCCGGTGGATTCTCCGCCGCCGTTGGTCGTCGTCGTGCTGTTGTCGCTGCTGCTTCCGCAGGCGACGAGGGCGACCGCTGCGAGGGCCAGTGCGAGTAGCGCCGCGACCTTCTTCATGACTGGGAGTCCTTTCCTCGGGGAAGAGTGCTCAGGGGAACTGTAATAGCTGGATACGAGGGCGTGGCGAGGCCGGTTCAGCGGCCCTTGAACTCGGGGGTGCCGCCGCCGAAGAAGGCCTCGACTCCGTTGCGCAGGTCCTCGGTCGCCATGCTGTCGGCGATGCCGTGGCGCTCCAGCTGCAGGTGCTCGGTCAGCGTGTGCTCGATGCTGCCGCCGACCAGGGTCTTCGCCATGCGCACGTAGTGCGGCGCTTTGGCGGCCAGCTTCTCGGCCTTGGCGCGCGCCGCCCCCGTCAGCTCATCAGGCGTCACGACCTCGGAGACCAGTCCCTGGGCAAGCGCGTCCTGCGCCTTCATGTTCGGGTCCTCAAGCAGCAGCTCGAGCGCCCGGCTCGGCCCGACCACCCGGGGCAGGAAGTAGGTCATGCCGCCGTCAGGCGAGGCGCCGATCCGCCCGTAGGCGGGGGCGAAGAAGGCGGCCTCGGATGCGATGCGAATGTCGCAGGCGAGCGCCAGCGAGAAGCCGGCGCCGGCGGCCGGCCCGTTGACCGCGCAGATCACCGGGTAGGGGATCCGGCGCAGGTCGACGATTGCCGCGTGCAGCGCCTCGGCGCCGCGGCGCACTTCCGAGGGCAGGTCGATCTCATCGTCCTCGACGCCACGCTGGAACCAGGTGACGTCGCCGCCGGCGCAGAAGGCCTTGCCGGCGCCGGTGACGATCAGCGCCCGCAGCGGCGCCCGGTCGGCGAGCCAGGAGAAGGCGACGGTCATCTCGCCGATCATCTCCGGGCTCATCGCGTTGAAGGCGTCGGGACGGTCGAGCGTCAGGGTGCCGATCTCACCGTCGATCTCGATTTTCAGCGTGTTCAGCTCGGGCGGACTGCTGGTCAAGGGCTCGGTCTGCGTGGTCATCGCGCTCTCTCCGTGATCTTGCGTCAAGTTGGCCGGGTGGCCAGGAGCCTACCCTTTGGTCTATGTCAGGCGGAGGCGACGGCGAAGGGCTCTCGCGTGCGGAACGGATCGCGCAGCAGCGCCGCGAGCTGCCCGACTCGCCCGGCGTCTACCTCTTCCACGACGGCGACGGGGAGATCCTCTACGTCGGCAAGGCGCGCTCGATCCGCAAGCGGATCGCCTCGCACTTCTCCGGCGGCGACTCGCGCCTGACCTCGCGGATCGACCGGATCGAGTTCCTCGTCACCGCGACCGAGGCCGAGGCGCTGCTCGCCGAGCAGAGCTTCATCAAGCGCCACCGGCCGCGCTTCAACATCCGCCTGCGCGACGACAAGTCTTACCCCTACGTCTGCGTCAGTCTCGATGAGGACTACCCGCGGGTCTACTTCACCCGCGAGAAGCACCGCCCGGGCCGCGCCTACTTCGGTCCCTTCTCCAGCGCCAAGCGGGTGCGCGAGACGCTCGACCTGCTCGGCAAGCTCTTCCAGTTCCGCACCTGCGAGGGGAAGGAGCCGGGCCGCCGCTCCGGCAGTCCCTGCCTCGACTACTTCATCAAGCGCTGCGGGGCGCCCTGCGTCGGCTACGTCACGCAGGAGGAGTACCGCCGCAACATCGACGCGATCGTCGATTTCCTCTCCGGCCGCTACCGCCAGGTTGAGGCCGACGAGCAGGAGAAGATGGAGGCGGCGGCCGCCGAGCGCGAGTTCGAGCGCGCGGCGCTGCACCGCGACCGGCTGAAGGCGATCCAGTCGCTGTTCGAGCGCCAGCGCGTCGCCGGCGGCACGGTCGGCACCGCCGACCTGATCGGCGTCGCCGCCGAGGGCCAGGACGCCAACGCCCAAGTCTTCCAGGTCCGCGACGGCATCCTCGCCGAGCGTCAGAGCTTCTACCTCGACAACCAGGCCGAACGCGACCTGGCCGAGGTGGCGGAGGAGTTCGTCGGCCAGTACTACTCGGCTTCGCCGGCGATGCCGCGGACGGTGATCGTCGGCCCCTACCTGCGCGAGCGCGCGGAGCTGCTCGAAGCGGCGCTGAGCGAGCGTCGCGGCAGCGCGGTCGAGGTGCGGGTGGCCGAGCGCGGCGACAAGCGGCGGCTGCGCGAGCTGGCCGAGCGCAACGCCCGCCTCGCGCTCGACCAGGACCGGCTGCGCCGCGAGCATCGCCGCCAGCGCCGGGTCGAGTCGCTCGCCGACCTGCGGGGGGCGCTCGACATGCAGGAGCTGCCGGTGCGGATCGAGGGCTTCGACATCTCCAACCTCGGCGGCGAGCACACCGTCGCCTCGATGGTCGTGTTCGAGGGCGGTGCGACCAAGAAGGCCGACTACCGGCGCTTCCGGGTGCGGGGCGAGCGCGAGCTCGGCCCCGACGACTTCGCCTCGATGGAAGAGGTACTGGGCCGCCGGGTGAATCGCTACCTCGAACAGGCCGATCTCTCGCCCCACGACGGCAAACGCGACGAGAGCTTCGCCTCGCTGCCCTCACTGGTCATGATCGACGGCGGCAAGGGGCAGCTCTCGGCGGCGATGAAGGTGCTGGTGCCGTTCGTCGAGCGCGGCGTCACCGTGATCGGCCTCGCCAAGCGCGAGGAGGAAGTCTTCGTCCCCGGCCGCTCGGCGCCGATCGACCTGCCGGCGGAGTCGGAAGCCTCGAAGCTGCTGCAGCGGGTGCGCGACGAGGCCCACCGCTTCGCGATCGAACACCACCGCGGCCGTCGCGACCGGGCGATGACCGGCTCCGTGCTCGACGAGTTGAGGGGCGTCGGGCCGGCCCGCAAGCGGGCTCTGCTGCAGCACTTCGGCTCTCCAGAGCGGTTCGTCGCCGCCAGCCGCGAGGAACTCGAAATGGTGCCCGGCGTGCCTGGCAAGGTAGCGCGTGAGATCCACGAGCAACTCAACAGGACTGGCTGATGGCGAAGGCGAGAGAGGCCGAGGGATTGGCGACGCAGCGCGACGGCGACAAGCCGGCCCGCGAGGTCACCTTGGTCGTGATCACCGGCCACTCGGGCGCCGGCAAGTCAGAGGCGATCGCTGCCTTTGAGGACGGCGGCTACTTCTGCGTCGACAACCTGCCGCCGCGGATGATCGGCAGCCTCGGCGAGCTCTTCCGCCACGAGGGCAGTGGCGTCGAATGCGCTGCCGTCGTCTCCGACGTGCGCGGCGGCGATTACTTCGACGACCTGCTGCAGGTTCTCGACGACCTCGAGGCCGACGGGCTGAAGCCGACCGTGCTCTTCCTCGAGGCCGACGAGGAGACCCTGGTCGACCGCTACAAGGAGACGCGCCGCCGCCACCCGCTGGCGCCGGAAGGGCGGATCGTCGACGGGATCCGGGCCGAGCGCGAGCTGCTGGCGCCGTTGCGCGAGCGCGCCGACATGGTGATGGACACCAGCGACCTGACCGGCGGCATGCTGCGGCGGCGGATCGCCGAGGAAATGCTGGGCGAGCACGAGAGCGGCAAGATGGCGCTGACCCTGCTCACCTTCGGCTTCAAGAACGGGCCGCCGCGCGACGCCGACCTCACCCTCGACGTGCGCTTCCTGCCCAACCCCCACTACGTCGACGATCTGCGCCCGCTGACCGGCCTCGACAAACGGGTGCGCGAGTATGTCGAGGCGGGGACGCAGGCCGGAGAGTTCTACGGCCGCCTGTTGCCGCTGCTCGAGTTCCTCGTCCCCGCCTACGTGACCGAGGGAAAGAGCCACCTGACGATCGCGGTCGGCTGCACCGGTGGCCGCCACCGCTCGATCACGGTGGCCGATCGCATCCGCCGCGAGTTGGAGGGCCGCAGCGACGTAGTGGTCCACGTCAAGCACCGCGACGCCGAACTCGGCTGAAACGGTCCGTCGACGGGCCTAAGACGTCCATATGGCGGACGTTTCAGGCCCGTCGACCCTAGAATCGCCCCCGCCTTGGCCGAACCCGTCATATCGATTCGTGGGTTGCGCATGAGTTATGGCGACGTAGAGGCGGTGCGCGGGATCGACCTCGATGTGCAGGCGGGCGAAGTGTTCGCCTTCCTTGGCCCAAACGGCGCCGGCAAGACGACCACGGTCGAGATCCTCGAGGGATACCGCAAGCGCAGCGGGGGAGAGGTCACGGTGCTGGGCGTGGACCCGCAGCACGGCGACCGCGCCTGGCGCGAGCGGATCGGCATCGTTCTGCAGAGCTGCCGCCTCGATCCCTACCTGACCGTGCGCGAGTCGCTCGGCCTCTACGCCGGCTACTACAGCGCGCCGCGGCCGGTCGACGAGGTGGTTGAGCTGGTCGGCTTGAGCGGCAAGGCCGATGAGCGCGCTCGCAGCCTCTCTGGTGGCCAGCAGCGCCGGCTCGACGTCGGCATGGCGCTGATCGGCGACCCCGAGCTGCTCTTCCTCGACGAGCCGACGACCGGCTTCGACCCCTCGGCGCGGCGCCAGGCCTGGGAGACGATCGCCGGCCTGCGCGACCTCGGCAAGACGGTCTTCCTCACCA
Organism: uncultured Solirubrobacterales bacterium; assembly: GCA_963702705.1. GTDB lineage: Bacteria > Actinomycetota > Thermoleophilia > Solirubrobacterales > 70-9 > VRUE01. Next base: position 25,854 of record CAVPDR010000004.1, on the reverse strand, counting down.
CCCATTACATGGACGAGGCGCAGCGGCTCGCCGACCGGGTGACGATCATCTCGCGCGGCGAGGTGGTGGCGAGCGGCACGCCCGAGAGCCTCGGTCATCGCGAGAGCCTGCCGACGACGATCAGCTACCGCCTCGGTGGCGAGGAGGTCTCGGTCGAGACGACGACCCCGGTCGCCGACCTGCACGAGCTGACCGGTCGCGCGGTCGAGCAGGGCCTCGAGATCGAGGGCCTGGAAGTGACGCGCCCGAACCTCGAGGACGTCTACCTCTCGCTGACCTCGGAGGGCGAAGAAGGATGAACGGCTTCGCCCTCTTCGCCCACCAGTTCCGCTACGACCAGAAGGCCTTCTGGCGCAACCCGGCCTCGGTCTTCTTCACCGTGATGTTCCCGGTCGTGTTGCTGCTGATCTTCGCCACCGTCTTTGGCGGCCAGACCGTCGACGTGCGCGGTGGGATCAAGACCACCGCCTACTACGTGCCGGCGATCATCACCCTGGCGGTGATCTCGGCGACGATGCAGTCGCTGGCGATGTCGCTGGTGATCGCCCGCGAGGACGGGCGGTTGAAGCGGGGCCGCGGCACGCCGATGCCGGCCTGGGTCTTCATCGCCGGCCGGGTCGGCAACTCGGCCGTGGTCGCCCTCTTGATGCTGGCGCTGCTCGCCGCGATCGGCCGCGTCCTCTACGGGGTTGCGATCCCCTGGAGCCAGATGCCGCAGATCGTCGTCACCCTGCTGATCGGTGCCTCGGCCTTCTGTTGCCTCGGCATCGCGCTGACCGCGGCGATCCCCTCCCAGGATGCGGCGGCGCCGATCGTCAATGCGCTGCTGCTGCCGCTCTACTTTCTCTCCGGCGTCTTCATCCCCGACGACCAGCTGCCGAGCGGCGTCATCCACTTCGCCGACGTCTTTCCGATCCGTCACTTCTTCGAGGCCTTCTTCGACGTCTACGACCCCGGTGGCGCAGGCGGTGGCCTGCAGTGGGGCAATCTCGCCGTCGTCGCGGTCTGGGGAGTGGCAGGTCTGCTGCTGTCGATCCGCTTCTTCCGCTGGACCCCGCGCGGCGGCTGATCCGCCCGCCCCTATAGCCTCCCAAGCCGAATGCTGCATCACGTTCTACTGGAGGTCTCTGACCTTGAGCGGAGCGCGTCGTTCTACGACTCGCTGCTCGCGCCCCTTGGCTGGCGGCGCCATTTCGAGGAGGACGAAACGATCGGCTGGGGCATCGCCAAACCGGTCTTCTTCATCGCCTCCCACCACGAGCCCCGGGCCGGCTTCGGCCTGCTCAGCTTCTCCGGACTCGGCATCGTCGCCGTCAAGGCCGCTTGGGAAGGCGGCATGAACGCCGGTGGCGTCAAGGTCTCCGAGCCGGGAGAGCGCCGTTCCTACGGCTCCGGCTCCTACTCGGCGTTCCTCAAGGACCCCGACGGGTACGAGATAGAGATCACGATCGGCACCGACTAGACGAATTTCGGCGGTCGCCGGGCGGCGCCGCTCCATAACATCGGCACATCTCCCAATAACTCCCAGGAGGGTTGACTCAATGGCAGTGAAGGTCGGCATCAACGGTTTCGGGCGAATCGGGCGCAACGTCTTCCGCGCGGCGCAGGCGGCCGGGGCCGACCTCGAGTTCGTCGCGGTCAACGACCTGACCGATCCGGAGACGCTCGCCCACCTGCTCAAGTACGACTCAAGCGTGGGTCGTTTCCCGGGTGAGGTCAGCGTCGAAGGGGACACGATCTCGGTCGACGGCGCCCCGCTCAAGGTGCTCTCCGAGCGCGATCCGGCGGCGCTGCCCTGGGGCGATCTCGGCGTCGATGTGGTGATCGAGTCGACCGGTTTCTTCACCGCCCGTGACGACGCGGCCAAACACCTCTCGGCGGGCGCCAAGAAGGTGATCATCTCCGCCCCCGCCAAGGAGCCCGACGTGACCGTCGCCCTCGGCGTCAACTTCGAGAGCGACTACGACCGCGACAACCACCACGTCATCTCCAACGCCTCCTGCACGACCAACTGCCTGGCCCCGTTCGCGAAGGTCCTGAACGACTCCTTCGGCATCGAGCACGGCCTGATGACGACGATCCACGCCTACACCTCCGACCAGCGCCTGCAGGACATGCCGCACAAGGACCTGCGCCGGGCGCGCGCCGCCGCCGTCAACCTGATCCCGACGACGACCGGGGCGGCGAAGGCGGTGGGCCTGGTCCTGCCGGAGCTGAACGGCAAGCTCAACGGCCTCGCGGTGCGCGCCCCGGTGATCACCGGCTCGGTCGTCGACCTCGTCTTCACCCCCTCGCGCCCGACGGACCCGGCCGCCGTCAACGCCGCGGTCAAGGAGGCGGCCGAGGGCCCACTGAAGGGGATACTCAGCTACACCGAGGACGAGATCGTCTCCACCGACATCATCGGCGACCCGCACTCCTCGATCTTCGACGCCGGGCAGACGATGGCGATCGGCGACGGCAAGCTGATCAAGGCGGTCTCCTGGTACGACAACGAGTGGGGCTACTCCAACCGCTGCGTCGAGCTGGCCGGCAAGGTCCTCTGAACCCGGCAGGGGCCGGTTCTGTGAGCTTCTCGAAGGCAAGCGTCCGCGAGGCCGAGGTCGAGGGCAAGCGGGTCCTGGTCCGGGTCGACTTCAACGTCCCGCTCGACGGTGGCGCGGTCGCTGACGACACGCGGATCCGGGCGGCCCTGCCGACGATCGCGTCGCTGCGCGAGCGCGGTGCGGCGGTCGTTCTCGTCTCGCACCTCGGTCGTCCCAAGGGCAGGGTCGACCCGGCGCTCTCGATGCGGCCGGTGGGCGAGCGGCTCGCCGAGCTGATCGGGACCGAGGTCAGGCTGGCCCCCGCCGTGGTCGGCGAGGAGGTCGAGGCGATGGCCGGCGAGCTCGGCCCCGGCGAGGTGCTGCTGCTGGAGAACGTGCGCTACGAGCCGGGCGAGACCGAGAACGACCCGGCGCTCGCCGAGGGCCTGGCGAAGCTGGCCGACGTCTACGTCAACGACGCCTTCGGCGCCGCCCACCGTGCCCACGCCAGCACGGCCGGCGTCGCCGGCCTGCTGCCGGGCTGTGCCGGCCTGCTGCTCGAGCGCGAGGTCACCGAGCTGACGCGGGTGGTCGATTCCCCCGAGCGCCCGCTGGTCGTCGTCCTCGGCGGCGCCAAGGTGACCGACAAGGTCGGCGTGATCGACCGCTTCCTCGAGGTCGCCGATGAGATCCTGATCGGCGGTGCGATGTGCTTCAGCTTCTTCCGCGCCCGAGGGATCGCCACCGGCGACTCGCTGGTCGAGGAGGAGGGGGTCGGCCTGGCCCGCGAGGCGCTGGCGAAGGCCGAGGGCTCCGACTGCGAGCTGCGACTGCCGGTCGACCTGGTGCTCGGCGAGGCGTTCGACGCCGAGACGACGGTGCGTCCCAGCGAGGGGGTCGAGGTGCCTGACGGTTGGATGGGTCTCGACATCGGTCCGCGCAGCGCTGCCGCCTACGCTGAGCGAATCTGCGTAGCCGGCACGGTGCTCTGGAACGGTCCGATGGGCGCCTTCGAGCTGGCGCCTTTCGCCGCCGGCACGCGGGCGGTCGCCGAGGCGGTTGCGGATGCGCCGGGGACGACCGTGATCGGCGGCGGCGACTCGGTCGCCGCGCTGCAGCAGTTCGGCCTCGCTGACAAAGTGGACTGGCTCTCGACCGGAGGAGGAGCATCGTTGGAGCTCTTGGAGGGAAAGAAGCTGCCCGGGGTGGAGGCCTTGCGCGATGCCTAGCCGCACGCCGTACATCGCCGCCAACTGGAAGATGCACAAGACCGTCGCCGAGGCGGGCCAGTTCGTCGACGCGCTGCTGCCGCAGATCGCGGCGACGCAGAGCGACGTGGTGATCTGCCCGCCGTTCACGGCCCTGACCGCAGTGGTCGAGCGCCGCTACGGCACCGCCGTCAAGGTCGCCGCCCAGAACATGCATGAGGAGGACTCGGGCGCCTTCACGGGGGAGGTCTCGGCGCCGATGCTGGCCGAGCTCGACGTCGAGGCGGTCGTCCTCGGACACTCCGAGCGCCGCCAGTTCTTCGGCGAGACCGACGAGGCGCTGGCGCGCAAGGTGCCGGCCGCCCTCGCTGCCGGCCTCGAGCCGATCCTCTGCGTCGGCGAGAGCGAGGAGGCGCGCGACGCCGAGCAGACCGAGGCGGTGCTGGAGCGTCAGCTGCAGGCTGACCTCGCCGCGGTCGAGGACACCAGGCTGAGCGAGGTGGTGATCGCCTACGAGCCGATCTGGGCGATCGGCACCGGTCGCACCGCAACGCCCGAGCAGGCACAGGAGACGATCGCCTTCATCCGCGACGTGCTGCGCGAGCGGGGAGGCGTCGCCGACGCGGTGCGGATCCTCTACGGCGGCTCGGTCAAGCCCGGCAACGCCGCCGAGCTGCTCGGCCAGCCCGACATCGACGGCGCCCTGGTCGGGGGCGCGAGCCTCGACGCGACTGAATTTGCCGAGATAGTCAAGGCCGCATGACCTTCCGGTGTGCCCCTTCCCCTCTATGCGTGGACAAAGCGCGGCGGAAGGGGCTGCGGTGACGGTCCCTTCGCTGACGCTGGTGATTCTCGATGGTTGGGGCCTCGCCGAGCCTGGGCCCGGCAACGCGATCTCGCTTGCGGAGACGCCGGTCTTCGACCGCCTCTGGGAGACGTTCCCCCACACGCAGCTCTCCGCCCAGGGACGCGACGTCGGCCTTCCGGACGGCCAGATGGGTAACTCCGAGGTCGGCCACCTCAACCTCGGCGCCGGCGCGATCGTCAAGCAGGACCTGGCGCGGATCGACGACGCGATCGCCGACGGCGGCTTCTTCGAGAACGAGGCGCTGCTCGCCGCCTGCGAGCGCGCCCGCCGCAGCCCGCGCGGGCGCCTACACCTGCTCGGACTCGTCTCCGACGGCGGCGTGCACTCGGGCTGGGAGCACATCGAGGCGACGATCGAGCTGGCCTCCCAGGAGGGCGTCCCCGACGTCGTCTTCCACGCCTTCACCGACGGCCGCGACACCCTCCCGCACGGCGGTCGCGGCTACGTCCATGAGCTCGAGCGCTGGCTGCGCCAGGCGGGCCGCGTCGGCACGGTCAGCGGCCGCTACTACGCGATGGACCGCGACACGCGCTGGGAGCGGATCAAGCTCGCCTACGACGCGATCGTCCACGCCGAGGGCCTGCGCGCGGCGAGCTCCGAGGCGGCGATCGCCGATTCCTACGAGCGCGGCGAGACCGACGAGTTCGTCAAGCCGACGGTGATCGGCGACTACGACGGCGTCGAGGCGGGCGACGTCGGAATCTTCATCAACTTCCGCCCCGACCGGGCCCGGGAGATGACCCGCGCCCTGGCCGAGCCCGGCTTCGATGAGTTCGCCCGCGCCGGCGGCCCGCTGCTCGGCCTGACGACGATGACCGTCTATCGCAAGGACTGGCCCTACCCGGTCGCCTATCCGGAGGCGCGGCCGAAGACGACGCTGGCCGAGACGATCTCCGAGGCGGGTGGGCGCCAGTTGCACGTCGCCGAGACCGAGAAGTACGCCCACGTCACCTACTTCTTCAACGGCGGGCGCGAGCAGGAGTGGGAGGGGGAGGAGCGCCACCTGGTCGACTCGCCGCGCGACGTGCCGACCTACGACCACAAGCCCGAGATGAGCGCCCGCGCCGCCGCCGACACCTTTGTCTCGCACTGGGCGAAAGACGACTACCGCTTCGGCATCATCAACTTCGCCAACCCCGACATGGTCGGCCATACCGGCGTGATCCCGGCTGCTGTCGCCGCGGTCGAGGAGGTCGACGGTTGTCTCGGCGACGTGATCGAGGCGGTGACGGCGAAGGGCGGCGCCTGCATCGTCACCGCCGACCACGGCAACTGCGACCACATGCTCGAGCCCGACGGCTCGCCCAACACGGCGCACTCGTTGAATCCGGTGCCGCTGATCGTCACGGCCGAGGGCTTGACGCTGCGCGAGCACGGCATCCTCGCCGACGTGGCGCCGACGGCGCTGCAGCTGCTTGACATACCCCAGCCGTCGGCGATGACCGGCGAATCGCTGGTAGTTGGGTAGGCCGTCGGGAGTGGGTCCGTCAGTTCCCAACGGCCGCTTCGCGGCCTGCAAGATGCTGCGCCTTCGGCGCAGGAATCACTCCGCGGTGCCGGGGGAGGAACTGCCAGACCCACTCCCGACGGCCTTGCGACAGGATCAGTGATTCGATGAGGCACGAGCCGGACAGGTTGAAGTTCGAGATCGCTGCGCGAGACGGGGCCGCTAGGACGGGGGTACTCCGCACCGTGCACGGGCCGGTCCAAACACCGGCGTTCATTCCGCTGGCCACGAAAGGGACGGTGCGCGGTCTTGAGGCTCGCGAGGTAGCTGGGCTTGGCTACGAGATGGTGCTGGGGAACACGTACCACCTGTTTGTCTCGCCGGGGCCGGAGCGGATCGCCAATGCCGGGGGATTGCACGGGTTCATGGGCTGGGAGCGGGCGCTGATTACGGACTCCGGTGGGTTTCAGGTGTTTTCGCTGGCGCACGGCGGGGTTGCCAACGAGGTGAAGGGGAGTGGGCGCCAGGGCGGCGCGCAGGGGTCGGTCGTCTCGATCGAGGAGGAGGGGGTGCACTTTCGCTCCTACCGCGATGGCGCTGAGCTCTTTATCTCGCCCGAGGTGTCGATGCAGGTGCAGGCGGCGCTCGGGTCCGATATCGCGCTGGTCTTCGACGAGTGCACGCCCTTTCACGCCGACCGCGACTACACCGCGCGGTCGACCGAGCGCACGCATCGCTGGCTCGACCGCTGCCTCGCCTGGCACGGCGACAACGGGCCGCGGCACCAGGCCGTCTTCGGCATCGTCCAGGGCGGCGTCCACGAGGATCTGCGCCGCGAGTCGGCGGAGTACGTCGGGGCTTCGGGCGTCGACGGCCTCGCGATCGGCGGCACCCTGGGTCGCGACAAGGCCGAGATGCGCGAGGTCTTGGCGATGACCGCCCCGATGCTGCCGGAGGCCGCGCCGAAGCACCTGCTCGGCATCGGCGAGGTCGACGACCTGCTCGCCGGCATCGCCCTCGGCCTCGACGTCTTCGACTGCGCCGTCCCAACCCGCCTCGCCCGCCACGGCGTCGCCCTCGTCCCCGATCCCACCAATCGCTTCCGCCTAGATCTGCGCAAGTCAGGCCACGCAGGGGATCGCAACGCGATCGCCGATGGCTGTCCCTGTCCGGCCTGCCAGAACAACGACCGCGACTACATCAGCTACCTCTCCCGGGCGGAGGAGCTAACCGCGGTTCGCCTCTTGTGTCTCCACAACCTGATGTATCTGCAGGAGCTGATGACCCATGCTCGAGCCGCTATCGCGACTGGAAGCTTCAGTAGCTACGCAACGGCCGTTCTTGGGGGCGCATCTCCCTGGGCGGTTGGCTGAGAGGGTCGGGCACCCCTCCGAACGGCTTGTACTTTTTCGGCTATCCAATCGCGGCCAGCCGATTACTCTCCACCGAAAAAGTTGAGAGAGGAGGGGTGCCCGACCCTCTCCAACCACCACCTATTCCGTGTTCTTCTTGACCAGGTCCTTGAATTCTTCGACGACCTTGTCGACCGTGTTGCCGGCGACTTCCGTCGCCTTGACGCTGGTCGCTTTGTCCGTCGTGTAGATCACGGCTGCTGCTACAGCCGCGGCTATTAGGACCAGAGCCACCAGGGCCATCACGAAGCGGGCGAAGCGGGAGAAGGCGCTGCGCTTTTGTTGAGTTTCTACGGGCTGACGGAGGACTGGCGGGGGTGGCTGCGGAGTGCGGGCTACCGGGCGGCGGGTCTGTGACGGCGCCGGTCGGTACTCGGTCTGGGCTGTCCGGTCGAGGCGACGGGTTGCCGTCTCGCCGCCGAGCATCCGGGTCGGGGCGCTGTCGTCCTCGAAGGGAAGGGTCACGTCCTCGCCCTGGAGGCCCAGTTGCAGGCCACCGGCGAGCTCGCTGGCGCTGGCGTAGCGGCGGGCCGGGTCGCCCTCGAGCGCACGCAGCACCGCCGCCCCCAACGCCTCGGGCACTTCGTCGTTGTAGGTGCTCGGTGGCAGCGGGCGCTCGTTTTGCTGGCGCACCGCCAGCTCGGCCAGGGTCGAGCCCTCGTAGGGCAGGCGGCCGGTGAGGAACTGGTAGAGGACGACGCCGAGCGCGTATACGTCGGTCGCCGGGGTCGCCTCCTCGCCGCGGACCTGCTCGGGCGAGAGGTAGGCGGCGGTGCCGACGACGGAGCCGACCTGGGTGATGCGGGTCTGTTCGACCGCGCGGGCGATGCCGAAGTCGGTCAGCTTCACCGTCATCTCGCCGCCGCCGACCGGGCCGCCGACGACCATCAGGTTGCCCGGCTTGACGTCGCGGTGGATGATCCCGCGGCGGTGGGCGTAGTCGAGCCCGGCGCAGGCCTGGGCGCCGATCTCGGCCGTCGTCTCGCCGTCCAGCGGCCCCTGGCGCTGCAGGATCTGCGCCCCCGAGCGACCCTCGACGTACTCCATGACGATGTAGTGGCGGCCGTCGTCGATGCCGGTGTCGTAGACCTGGACGATGTTGGGGTGGATCAGTTTGGCGACCGCCAGCGCCTCGCGGCGGAAGCGTTCGACGAAGCGCTCGTCATCGGAAAGGTGCTCGGCGAGGATCTTGACCGCGACGGTGCGCTCGAGGATCAGGTCCTTCGCCTGGTGCACGCTCGACATGCCGCCGGAGCCGAGCCGGTCGCCGATCTCGTAGCGACCCGAGAGGATTCCGCTCGCCACTATTCCTCTTCCCCCACGGGCGCGCCGGGGCCGACCCCGCCCGGCGCGCCGGTGCCGCCGCCTTCGCTCGGTGGCGGTTCGGCCGGCGGCGTTTCGCTGGGCGGTGTCGGAGTGGGTGGCGGCACTTCTTTTTCTTCTTCCTTTTCCTGTTTCTGCGCTTCCTTTTCCAGCTCCTTTTCTTCTTTTTCGCGTTCCTTTTCGGCCTTCTTTTCGAGTCCGGGCGGCAGCTCTTCTTCTTCCGTGCTCGGCGCTTCGTTGGCCGGAGAAACAGCTTCCGTTTCTTCTTCTTCGCATGTCGCTACGACTTCGTCGAGCTTTTCGGCGCCCCGCTGCAGCGCCTGCTTGAGCTTTTCGTCGACCCCGCCGAGGCCTTCCACCTGGGCGCTGACTTCCTGCGCCGCGTTCTCGGCGCCGACGCATTCGTCTTCGCCCACGAACTGCCGGACACGGTCGAGGTTTTCCGAGATTTCCGCCGCGGTGTTGCCGGGCAGCAGCTTGGCGTCTTCGCCACCGCCGCAGGAGGAGAGGGCGACCGCGGCGAAGGTGCCGAGGGCGAGAGCAAGGGCGAATGCGACCGGCTGACGCACCGTTGCGAGTCTAGAGAACAGCCTTTGGAGCGGGTTTTGCCTGCATTTGACGGTCACTGGCCGGTGTAGAGGCGGTCGGCGAGGCGGCTCGGCAGGCCGGCGGCGGCGATCGGGGCGGCGGCGCGCTCGATCTCATAGGCGACGCGGTGGAAGCAGGCCGTTTCGGCGGCGGTGTCGAGCTCGAGCCAGGCGGCCCGGGGGTCGCCGTCGCGGGGTTGGCCGACGCTGCCGGGGTTGATCAGCCAGGCACCTCGGTCGAGGTCGAGCCGGGTGCCGTCGCCGGCCTGGGCACCACGCGTCTCGCGGCCGTTCTCGCCCTCCGGCCTGGTGAAGAAGAGGGCGACGTGGGAGTGGCCGATCAGGCCGACTCGCTGCGGGTTCGCGTCCATCCCGGCTGCGGCCTGCTCACCGGAGAGCACGTACTCCCAGACCGGATCGCGGGGGGAGCCGTGGAAGAGGCCGGTGCCCGTGCGCTCGCCGGCCGGCTTCAGCTCGCGGAGGAACTCGAGCGTGGGCTCGGCGACGTTCTCCCGCGTCCACTCGACCGCCGCCGCGGCGGCCTCGGAGAAGGAGGAGATATCGAGGCCGCCGAGGACGGCGAGGTCGTGGTTGCCCACCAGGCAGACGTCGCAGTGGTCGCGAACGAGCTCCGCGCAGGCGTCCGGCTCGACCCCGTAGCCGAGCACGTCACCGAGGCACCAGGTCTCCTCGATGCCGGCGTCCTCGATCTGCCCGAGTACGGCTTCGAGCGCGGGCAGGTTGGAGTGGATATCGGTGATTGCGGCGACGCGCACGCCGGCCAGCGTACTCAGTGCCCTCCGCGGCAGAGGGCACTTGCATCCGCCCCTCCATACGATGCGCGCGATGACGGTTGCATCCGACCCGATCGCCGAGCTGCGCTCCGCGGTCAACCGAGCTTCGCTGGCGCTGCGCAACGGCGAGGCGACCGGCCCCGAGCCGACGCTCGAGCGCCCGCCCAAGGCCGAGCTCGGCGACTACAGCTCCAACGCGGCGATGCTGCTCGCCGCACCGTTGGGGGAAAGCCCGCGCGACGTAGCCGCCCGCCTTGCCTCTGAGCTCGGCGAGCAGCTCGGCCCGGACACGATCGAGCGGATCGAGGTCGCCGGTCCGGGCTTCGTCAATCTCTTCCTCGCCGACGAGTGGTACCGGCGGGCGATGGGGAGCCTGGCCGCGGCTGGGGAGACGCTCGGGCCCGCCCCCGCAGCCGCACCGGAAAAGATCCTGGTCGAGTTCGTCTCCGCCAACCCGACCGGCCCGCTCCACGTCGGCGGCGGCCGCCACGCCGCCTACGGCGATTCGCTGGTGCGCCTGCTCGAGGCGGCCGGGCACGAGGTCGAGCGCGAGTTCTACGTCAACGACGCCGGCGGCCAGATCGACCGCTTCGCCGCCTCGATCGCCGCCCGCATGCGCGGTGAGGAGATCCCCGAGGGCGGCTACAAAGGCGACTACGTCGGCGAGCTCGGCGAGCGGATCGAGGCCGAGGGAATCGATCCCGCCGACCGCGGGGCGCTCGGCAGCCGCGGAATCGAGCTGATCCTGGAGGGGGTTCGGGGCACGCTCGACCGTTTCGGCGTGCGCTTCGACAACTGGTTCTCCGAGCGCGACCTCTACAGTCGCGGCGAGGTCGATGCCGCCCTCGCCCAGCTCGACCGCCACGGCCACACCTACCGCAGCGATGAGGCGCTCTGGCTGCGCACGACGACCTTCGGCGACGACAAGGACCGGGTGCTGATCCGCGCCAACGGCGAACCGACCTACCTCGCCGCCGACGTCGCCTATCACTGGGACAAGCTCGAGCGCGGCTTCGAGCGCCTGATCGACATCCTCGGCGCCGACCACCACGGCTACGTTGCCCGTCTGCAGGCGGCGATCGCCGGTCTCGGCGCCGACCCCGAGCGCTTCGAGGCGCTGATCATGCGGCTCGTCCACATCGTCGAAAGCGGCGAGCGGGCGCAGATGTCGAAGCGCAGCGGCGACTTCGTCTCGCTCGACGAGCTGCTCGACGACATCGGCGTCGACGCGACCCGCTGGTTCATGCTCTGGCGCAGCCACGACACGACGGTCGACCTCGACCTCGAGCTGGCCCGGCGCCAGTCCAACGACAACCCCGTCTACTACGTCCAGTACGCCCACGCCCGCATCGCCAGCATCCTGCGCAAAGCCGGCGTCGAGCCGGAGCAGGCCGCGGCGGCGGCCGGTGCCGAGACTCCGGGCACCGCGCTCGAGCCGGCCGAGCGCGAGTTGATCAAGCGCCTGCTCGAGTTCCCGGGCGAGGTGCGCGAGGCCGCCGAGCGCCGCGCCCCGCACCGGATCTGCACATTCTCCACCGCGGTCGCGGCTGATTTCCACGGCTTCTATCGTGACTGCCAGGTCGTCGGCGCCGTGGGTGAGGGGGTCGAGCGCTCGCGGCTGGCGCTCGCCCTGCTCACCAAGCGGACGATCTCCGGCGCGCTCGGTCTACTCGGCATCTCCACCCCCGAGCGGATGTGATGCTGGGCCGGCGGCGCAGGCCCCCGCTGCTGGGCAGCGTGCCGGCACCGAGGGGCGATAGTCCCCGGCTCGGTTCTCTCGGCCGGGCCGAGCTCGAGGCCTGCACGCAGCTGGCGGCGGCGCTGGCCGGATCGCGGGCTGTGATGGCGACCGGCCCGGCGCGCTCGGCGGTTGCGCTCGGCCTCGCCGCCGCGGCAACCGCGGAGGGCCGCCGCGTGGCGCTGCTGGAGTGCGACCTCGCCTCACCGATGCTGGCCGGGTTACTCGGCCTCTCCCCGACCCCGGGCTTTCGCGAGTACCTGCTCGGCGAGGCCGATGCGGCCCAGATCCTGCAGCCCCTGGTCCTCGCCGGGCCGGCCTCGGGCCGCGCGGCCGAGCCGCTCGCCTGCATCGTCGCCGGTGCGCCTGAGCCCGAGCCGGCAGCCCTGCTCGACTCCGAGCGCTGCGTCCACGCGACCGGCAAGCTACGCCGCGCCTACGACCTGCTCGTCGTCGACGGTCCGCCGACGGCCCCCGGCAGCGGTCCGCTGAGAGCGCTCGCCGACCAGGTCGACGCGACGATCCTCTGCGGCGAGAAGGGCGCGATCTCGAAGCGCCTGCCGGTGCCGGTCGCCGGGCTCGTGCTCTTCGGCTGAGCCGCTACAGGTCGTAGCGACCGAGGTCGGCCTCCAGCCGCTCGGCGTCCTCGCCACGTGGGCCGCTCTCCTTCCCCGGAGGGCTGCCGCCGTCGCGCCGCCAGCGGGCGAGGCTGAAGGCGAGCGCGATGATCGCGACCGCGAGCGCGACGATCGGCACCAGGTAGGCGGAGAGGTCGAAGCCGGAGGCCTTCGGCAGCGCCAGGACCGACTGCCCGTACTGGGTGACGAGGGCATCCTTGACTTCAGCCTTGGTCCTGCCGCCGGCGACCAGCTTGGCGACGAAGACCTTCTCGCGTTTGGCCTGCGGCGAGTCGGCCAGCTCGAGCAGCGTGCCGCAGACCGGGCACATCACTTCGCCTTCGATCTCGTGCACCGTCGTCTGTCGCAGCGGCGCGGCGATCGCCGGGGTGGCGAAGGCCAGGCCGAGCGCGAGGACGGTCAACACCGCCGCGCGCCTCATCGCGAGCTTTCGGTAAGCGGCTCGACCCGGTCGCGGAAGAAGCGTTCGTCGACCGGCCCGATCCGGATCAGCGCCACCTTTCCCCGCGGGTTGACGAGGAAGCTCTCGGGCACGCCGGTCGAGCCGAAGGCCGAGACTCGCTCGTCGCCGACCGAGCGCAGCTGCGGGTAGGTGGCCGGGTGGTCGCCCAGAAAGGCGACCGCGTCGTCGCGGTTGTCCTGCACGTTGATGCCGACGACCGTCGTGTCGTCGCCGCGATGGCGGCGGTAGAAGCTCTCGAGCACCGGCGCCTCCTCGCGGCAGGGGATGCACCACGAGGCCCAGAGGTTGACCAGCACCCATTCGCCACGATGTTCGGCGATCGAGCCGTGGCCGGGTCCGGGCAGGGTCGGCAGCACGCGGTCGGGGACCGGGTCGCCGACGGCGACCCGCGTCGTGCCCTTGCTGAGCAGGCCGTAGGCGAGCAGGCCGACGACGGCCAGCACGGCGAGGAAGGCGAGGAACGATCGCGCGCTCACGGCGCTGGACTCTAGATAGCGGGCGTCTCCGGCAACTCTGCGGCGGTCGTAGAATCAACGCCACGCGGACGTAGCTCAGTTGGTAGAGCGCAAGCTTCCCAAGCTTGAGGTCGCGGGTTCGAGACCCGTCGTCCGCTTTCCACGGCCAAGGCCGGCCCGGCGGTCAGCTCACCGCGACCGCCCGCCTGCGGACGCGGGGTGCCCGCTTGCGACCGTGGCCGTTGCGCGAGCTGCCGTTCGTGCTGGGCTCGGTGCTCTTGGCCTCACGATAGAAGTGCTCGGTGGCGCCGCGCACCGGGCGTTCCCTCACCAGCTCGACCAGGCCGGTGCGGTGCAGCTCGGTGACGTGGTAGTTGACGTTGCTGAGCGGCGAGCGCAGCTCGTAGCTGAGGTCGCTGGGGGAGAGGACGCGGCCGCCGTCGAGGGTCAGGACCTCGAGGATTGAGATCCGCAGGGGATGGGTATTGGCCCGAGCCAGGAGCTGCCAGTTCATGGGATTCCTCCATTGCTTTGAATTGGTGTTACCAACTTGTAGGTCAATTGATACCAAAAAATGATGGTGTAAATCCACAAAATCGGGTAGTCTCGTTTACAATGGACTTTGGGAAGGGGAATCGAATGGGCGCAGGAGCAGGGGTTTCCAGACTTTTGAGGGGCACGGTTGCCATGCTCGCCACGGCACTGGCCATTGCAGCCCCGGCCGCCCTCGGCGCACCCGAAATCATCGCTCCGCAGCACCACCCGCCCCAAGCCGACGACGGTTGGCAGGCGGGGACCTGCTTCTCCGACCCCTGCTCAGTTGACACTCCGCCGCTCTTCTACGAACAGGCGGCCGGCCATCCACAGGACGGCTTCACCCAGTTCATCGTCAAGCACACGACGACCGAAATCGGCCCCGTCACCCTCGAAGAACCGGTTGGCGACATCAAGACGGTCCGCGTCGATCTGCCCGCGGGCCTCAGCGTCAATCCGCAGGCGACGCCCCAGTGTCCTCAGGCGACCTTCGAAACGACCCCGCTCTCCTGTCCAGCCGGATCGAATGTCGGCACGAGCCTGGCGACCGCGGCGCTCGCGGGCGTTGTCTCGCCGCAGCTGCCGGCGACCGTCTACAACATCGAACCGCCCGCGGGCGAGCCCGCCCGCTTCGGCTTCAACCTGCTCGGCAACAACGTCTACCTCAGGGCGGGAGTCGCCTGGGAAAGCGACTACCACGAGTTCTTCACGATCGACGCGCCGACATCGCCGGTCGGGCACGTGCTGAAAAACCGCCTCACCTTCGAAGGTCGTGCCGGCAACGGGACCTTTATCACCACCCCGACCACCTGCTTCGACTGGACTCAACCCCAGTTCAAAAGCGTCTACTCGACCTTCCTGCGCGCCGATGGCCACGGCGAATTCGAAGATCCCAATTTCCCCAACGGCTCGCCTTTCATCGAGTCCGAACTGCCGCCGAATACGAGCCCCAAGGAATGCGAAAGCATCCCCTTCAAACCGTCGGTCGCGGCGAGCCCCAACACGGCGCAGACCGACTCCCCCTCCGGCGCCGGAGTCGAGGTCAAAGTGCCCTTTGAAGTGCCGAGCGCTGGGGAAGTTCTCCAGCCGAAAACCAAACAGGCCAGCTCTCAACTGAGGACGGCCAAGGTGACCCTGCCGTCCGGGATGGGGCTCAACCCCTCGGCCGCCAACGGTCTGCAGGCCTGCACCGACCCGCAGTTCGGCAAGGGGACCCGCAGCCCGATCGCCTGTCCCGCTGCCTCGATCATCGGCAGCGTCGCGGTCGACACGCCGCCGCTTCCCGACGGCTCTCTCACCGGCAACGTCTACCTCGGCCAGCAGCTCAGCCGCGATCCGGCCTCGGGGCAGGAGTACCGGATCTTCGTCGACGCCAAGTCGGACCGCTACGGGATCGACGCGAGGTTGATCGGCAACGTCAGCGCCGATCCGCAGACCGGGCAGCTGACCACGACCTTCGCCGAGAATCCCCAGGTTCCCTTCAGCTCGTTCCGCCTCAAGTTCAAGGACGGGCCGGGGGCTCCCCTGACCAGCCCGCCCACCTGCGGCCCGAACAACACGACTTCCCAGATGACCCCGTGGTCAGGGAACCCGTCGGCGACGCCCGCTGGCGGCTTCACCCTGACCAACGCCCCTGGTGGCGGCCCCTGTGCGAAAACCCTGGCAGCTCGCCCCTTCGCGCCGAGCTTCGGCGCCAAATCGACCAACCCGCAGGGCGGTGCCTTCACCCACGTTGTGGTTAACGCAACTCGCTCCGACGGCAATCAGGAGTTGAAGGGCGTCGACGTCAACCTGCCGCCGGGGCTGACCGCGAAGCTGGCAGGGGTTCGCTACTGCCCTCCGGCGACGATCGCCGCCGCCGCGGCGAACAGCGGCGTAGCTGAGGCGGCGGATCCGACCTGCCCGAACTCGAGCCTCGTCGGTACCGCCTCGGTGGTCGCCGGAACGGGCTCGAGCCCGATTCACCTCAGCGGAAAAGCCTTCCTCGCAGGGCGCTATCACGGTGCCCCCCTTTCCCTGGCAGTGATCACCCCCGCCACGGCCGGGCCGTTCGATCTCGGCACGGTCGTGGTGAGGGTGGCGCTGTTTGTCGATCCGGAAACGGCGCGGGTGAACGCGGTCTCCGATCCGCTGCCGCACGTCTTCGGCGGTGCCTTGGTCGACCTGCGCTCGGTCTCGGTCAATCTCGATCGCAAAAACTTTGCGCTCAATCCGACCAACTGCTCGGCGATGAGCTTCGCCGGGGTGCTGCACGGCGGCGGCGCCAACCCGCTCGACCCGGCCGCCTTCAGCGCCCTGCCGGTCTCGGCGCCATTCAAGGTCGACGGCTGCGAGAACCTCGACTTCAAGCCGAAACTGTTCATGCGCGTCTTCGGCGGCACCCGCCGGGCGAAGAGCCCGAAGCTGCGCGCCGTCCTCATCGCCCGCGACGGCGACGCCAACATCGGTCGCGCCTCGGTGAAGCTGCCGAAGCCGCTGATTCTCGAACAGGCCAGCCTGGCCAACGTCTGCACCCGCGTCCAGTTCGCCGCCCACGACTGCCCGCAGGACTCGATCTACGGCTTCGCCGAAGCGACGACGCCGCTGCTCGACGGGCCGCTGAAAGGCCCGGTCTACCTGCGCTCCTCCAGCCACGAACTGCCGGACTTCGTCGCCGCCCTCAACGGCCAGGTCGACGTCGTCCTCGACGGCCGCATCGACAGCATCAAAGGCCGGCTGCGGACGACCTTCGACACCGTGCCCGACGTGCCGGTGTCCAAGTTCGTCGTCACGGTCAAAGGCGGCAAAAAACGCGGCCTGCTGGTCAACTCAAGCAATCTCTGCGCGAAAAAGTACCGGGTCATTGCGCGCTTCACCGGCCAAAACGGCAAGAAGGCAAACCAGCGCCCGAAGCTGCGGACACCCTGCAAAAAGCGCCACCACAAAGGTAAACGCGGAAAACGCTAGATCGGCTGGCTGGTGGGGCGGATCAGGATCTCGTTGACGTCGACGCCCGGCCGTTGTTCGAGCGCGTAGAGGACGGCCTTGGCGATGTCGTCGTCTTGCAGTGCCCACTCGCCGGGGCGGTTGTCGAAGAAGGGCGTGTCGGTCATACCCGGCTCGATCAGGGTGACCTTGATCTCGCGGTTCTCGTGCATCTGACGCAACTCGGCCCGCAGTGACTCCCCGATCGCGGTCGCGGCGAACTTGGTCGCCGAGTAGAGAGACCCTGGCAGCGCTCGCCGCCCCGCCACCGAGCTGGTGATGAGGAAGTGGCCCTCGCCGCGCTCGAGCAGGTGGGGGAGGGTGGCCCGGATCGTCAGGGCGACGCCGTAGACGTTGGTCAGCACCATCGAGCGCCAGTGCTCGGGCGACTCCTCAAGGAACCCGCGCGAGGCGCCAAACCCCGCATTGGCAAAGACGGCATCGATCCGGCCAAACCGCTCAATCGCCGCCGCGGCCATAGCCTCGACCTGATCCCACTCGCTGACATCGCAGCGAACGGCCAGAGCCCGCTCCTCGCCAAGCTCACCAACAAGCTCTTCAAGCTGCTCCAGCCGCCGCGCGGCGAGCACCAACCGGTACTTCCCCGCCGCAGCCCGCGCCGTCGCAGCCCCGATCCCACTCGAAGCTCCGGTAATGAGCAGCACTGGGTCATCGCTCATGCGCCGATTCTCGCAACTCCGGCCTGCGAGGAGCGAATGGACCAGGGTCGGCGGACACTCAAGCGCGAAGCGCGTCCGCCGACCCTGGTCCATTCGCTCCCCCACCACATCTTGCGATAATCCCCGGTTCGTGGATCCCCAGCGCAAGCGGAAGATCCGGCTCGTCGTAGCCCTCAGCGTCGCCGTCCTCCTGGCAGCGGCGCTCGTCTACACCTCCTTCAGCGCCGCCAGCGAGGCGAAGGAGCCCTCGCAGCTGCTCGGCGCCGCGCCCGGGGTCAGCTACGACCTCACCGGCAAGGTCGTGCCGGGCTCGATCCGCCACGACGGGCAGGAACTGCGCTTCCGGGTCGTCGATCGGGAAGGCGGCGGCCCGACCCTCCCGGTCACCTACAGCGGCACCGTTCCCGATCCCTTCCGTGGTGGCCGCGAGATCGTCCTCACCGGCGAAGTCGAGCACGGCACTTTCATCGGCGAACGCGACACGCTGGTGACCAAGTGCCCGTCGAAGTTCACCACCTCGAATGACAGCTAGCCTCGGCAGCGCCGTGCTGGCGCTCGCCTTCTTGGCGATGCTCACCGCCGTCGTCGCGGCCCTGTTCGGCCGCAAGGGGGACGAGCGCTGGGTCCTTGCTTCGCGCCGGGCCGTCTACGGGGCCTGCGGACTGCTCACCGTCTGCGTCGTCCTGATCGAGCTCGCCTTCGCCCGCGACGACTTCTCCTTCAAAATCGTCGCCGAACACTCCTCGATCGAGACGCCGACCTTCTACAAGATGGCGGCGATGTGGTCGAGCCAGGAAGGCTCGCTGCTGCTCTGGGCCTGGGTGCTCTCGATCGCCTCCTCGCTGGCGCTCTTCGCGACCCGCGACAAGCTGCGCGAGATCGTCCCCTACGCGACCGCGGTGATGGCCGGGATCGCCAGCTTCTTCACCGGCCTGATGCTGTTCGCCGGCGGTGTCAACCCCTTCGCCAAGCTGAGCCCGGTGCCGCCCGACGGGATCGGCCTCAACCCACTGCTGCAGCACCCGAGCATGATGATCCACCCGCCGATGCTCTACTCGGGCTACGTCGCCTTCACGATCCCCTTTGCTTTCGCGATCGGCGCCCTGATCACCCGCCGCCTCGACGCCTCCTGGATCCGCGCCACCCGCCGCTTCGCCCTGATCGCCTGGGCCTTCCTCGGCTTCGGCCTCCTGCTCGGTGCCCGCTGGTCCTACACCGAGCTCGGCTGGGGCGGCTACTGGGCCTGGGACCCGGTCGAGAACGCGGCGCTGATGCCCTGGCTGATCGGCACCGCCTTCCTGCACTCGATCATGGTCCAGGAGAAGCGCGGCATGCTGAAGGTCTGGAACGCCTGCCTGATCGTCGCCACCTTCTCGCTGGCGCTGCTCGGCACCTTCCTCGTCCGCTCCGGCGTGCTGCAGTCGATCCACGCCTTCGGCGACAGCACCGTCGGGCCCTACATCCTCGCTCTGATCGGCGTCGTCCTGATCGGCTCGACGGCGCTGATCGTCTCCCGTCTCGACGACCTGCGCTCGCCGAAGCGGATCGACTCGCTCGCCTCGCGCGAGGCGGTCTTCGTCGTCAACAACCTGCTGCTGGTGGCGCTCTGCGCGACGATCTTCTGGGGCACCTTCTTCCCGCTGATCTCGGAACTGTTCACCGGCACCAAGTCCTCGCTGGCGGCGCCCTGGTTCGATCGCTACACGACGCCGCTGGCGATCCTGCTCGTCCTCTTCACCGGGATCGGGCCCTTGCTCGCCTGGCGGCGGGTGAGCTGGAACACGGCCAGGCGGGTCTTCCTCGTGCCGACCGCGGTCGCTGCAGGGGCGGGCGTCGTCCTCGCCCTGCTCACCGACGTCACCCACCGCCCCTGGGCCTTCGCCCTCTTTGTCTTCGCCACCTTCGCTCTGGTCGGCCTCGGGCAGGAGTTCTGGCGCGGCGCCTCGGCCCGTCGCTCGCTCAAGGGCGGCTCGATGCCGGCGGCGCTGGTCGGGGTCGTCTCGCGCAACCGGCGTCGCTACGGCGGCTACATCGTCCACATCGGCATCGCGGTGCTGTTGATCGGGATCGCGGCCTCATCGAGCTTCCAGACCAACCGCGACGTCGACCTCAGGCCGGGAGAAAGCGCCGTGATCGACGGCTACAAGGTCACCTACAAGCGCGCCACCGCAAGCGTCGACCGGCTCGCCTTCACCGCCGGGGCGGTGCTGCTTGTGGAGAAGGACGGCAAGTCGTTCACCCTCCACCCCGACCGCCGCTTCTACCGGCCGACCGGCGACCAGCTGGGCACGATCTCCAACTACTTCGGTGGCGAATCGGACAGCGACATCGGCCTCAAGGCCGGTGTCCTGCGCGATTTCTGGACCGCGATCCAGCCCAGCATCACGGGCGTTCAGGCAGCGGCCCGGGCGGCCGACAAGGGGTTCGAAGCGTGCATGCGCGGTGCGGCTGGCACGCCGGCTCAGTGCGGAGCGGTGGCGGCGATGATGCGGGCGGCCGCCACCAACCCGCGCCTGATGCCGGCCGCCCTGGCTCAAATCGAAAGCCTGCAGGTGGCAACGGCCAAGCAGATCGCCACGCGCTACGTCGCCGAAGGCGCCCCGGCCACTTTTCGCGTGATCGTCAACCCGCTCGTCACCTGGATGTGGATCGGCGGCCTGATCGCTCTTGCCGGCGCCCTGATCGGCCTCTGGCCGACCCGCAGGCCCCGGCAGGCCCCGGTCGCCGACTCCGAGCTCGAGGCGCTGAAGGAAGCTAAGTACCGCGAGATCCGCGATGCCGAACTGGACCACGCCGCGGGCAAGCTCTCCGACGAGGACTTCGCCCTGCTCGACGCGGAGCTGCGCAACGAGGCGGTCGAGATTCTCGGCAGCGCCAACGGGTCCAATGGCCACGGCGTGGCCGAGCGCCCCGCCGAGCCGGTCTAACCGGCGACTAGACCTTCAGCAGGACGATCGTGTTGACCGCGAAGAGGATCGCGAAGAAGATCGTCGCGCGGTCGAGGTTGCGCTCGACCATCGAGCCGCCGCTGAAGCCGCCACCGCCACCGCCGATGCCGAAGGCGCCGGAGAGCCCGGTGTCTTTGCCGGAGTGCAACAGGATCAGGAAGATCAGCACCGCGGAGATGATCACCTGAATGAATCCCAAGAACGTTTCCACGGGGCGGATGGTAGCGACCCGAATGCCGACGCGTAGCTGACAGTGAGGCGCTCTCTGTTGCGCCGATTTACAAAGATCGCTATCTTGTAAACCAAGAAGACGTTCTCGGGTTATTTGACAAGGAGGATGCAGCGATGGAGGCCGCAACGCACAGCCACGACCACGGGTCGGCGATCGAGCTCAACCCGGCCACTTGGAAGGACGCCAAGCGCTACGCCTGGTTGATGGGATTGGTCATCCCCTTTGCCCCCTTCATCGCCTGGGCCAGCGTCGAAGTCACCGGCTTCGAGGCGTTTTGGTTCTTCGGGCCGCTGCTTGTCTTCGTTGCCTTCCCCCTGCTCGACATCGCGATCGGGGTTGACCCGAGCAACCCGCCCGACAGCATCCTCAAGTGGCTCGAGCAGGACCGCTACTACCGCTGGTGCACCTACCTCTTCATCCCGGTCCAGTACGCCGGCCTCGTCTTCGCCTGCTGGCTCTGGTCGAGCGGCGACCTCTCGGTCCTGGAGAGCCTCGGCCTGGCGGTGACGATGGGGGTGGTCGGCGGGATCGCGATCAACACCGCCCATGAGCTCGGCCACAAGCGTGAGAGCTCGGAGCGCTGGCTCAGCCGGGTGGCGCTTGCGCAGACCGGCTACGGCCACTTCTTCATCGAGCACAACCGCGGTCACCACGTCCGCGTCGCCACCCCCGAGGACCCGGCCAGCTCGCGGTTGGGGGAGAGCTTCTGGGCCTTCCTGCCGCGCACCGTCGCCGGCAGCTTGCGCTCGGCCTGGGGGATCGAGTGCGCCCGCCTCGACCGCATGGGCAAGTCGCACTGGACGCTGCGCAACGACCTGCTCGGCGCCTGGGCGATGACGGTGGTGCTGTTCGCGGCGCTGGCGATCGTCTTCGGCCCCGTCGTCCTGCCCTACCTGCTGATCCAGGCGGTGCTCGGCTTCTCGCTGCTGGAGGTCGTCAACTACCTCGAGCACTACGGCCTGCTGCGCCAGAAGAAGGAGGACGGTCGCTACGAGCGCTGCCTCCCCGAGCACAGCTGGAACAGCAACAACGTCGCTTCCAACGTGCTGCTCTACCACCTGCAGCGCCACAGCGACCACCACGCCAACCCGACCCGGCGCTACCAGGCGCTGCGCCACGTCGACGAGGCGCCGCAGCTGCCCACCGGCTACGCCGGGATGATCGTGCTCGCCTGGGTGCCGCCGCTGTGGCGGCGGGTGATGGACCCGCGCCTGGTCGAGCACTTCGGCGGCGACCTCACCCGGGCCAATATCCAGCCGCGCAGGCGCAAGCGCATCCTCGCCCGCTACGGGGCGGCCTCGTGAGCCGCTGGCGCTGCCCCTCCTGCGGCTACGCCTACGACGAGCAAGCGGGACACCCGCGCGAGGGCTTCCCCGCCGGAACCTCGTGGAGCGACGTTCCCGACGACTGGGCCTGCCCCGACTGCGGGGTGCGCGACAAGGTCGACTTCGAGCCCGACGAGGACGGGGCCGGAGAGTGACCGCTTCCGCTGGGGCGATCCCCGCGGTGGCCACCGCTCGCACGCCATACCCGCAGGCCGCGCGCGAGCTGCTGCGCGAGACGCTATTCGGCGCCGCCCGCGACGAGCTGCAGAGCCGCGCCTGGTCGGAGATTACGATGTCGGCGATCGCCGGCGCGGCCGGGGTCAGTCGCCAGACTCTCTACAAGGAGTTCGGCAGCCGCGACGAGTTCGGCCAGGCCTTCGTCATCCACGAGGGCGAACGTTTCCTCGACGACGTCGACGCGGCCGTCCGCGAGCACCTCGACGACCCGCGCGCCGCGGTCGGCGCCGCGCTGACGGCGTTCCTCGTCACCGCGGGCGAGGACCCGCTCGTCCGCATCCTGCTCAGCGACGACGGCACCGGCGGCATGCTGCCCTTCGTCACCACCCAGGGCATGCCCGTGGTCCAGTGGGCCACGGCTCGGCTCAAAGCGACGATTGAGGAGGGCTGGCCCCAGGCCCCGGCGGACAAGACGGCGCTGCTGGCCGAGTCCCTCGTCCGCCTCGCGATCAGCTACATCACCGCCCCTGGCGACTCGCCGGAGACGACCGCGACGCAGGCCGGCGAGCTGCTCGGCCCGTTCATTGACGAGGCGCTGGGCAGTACCGCCTAGCTGTTACGGAAGTCCAAGTTTCGAGAGATAGGTAAGGCGCGCCTCGATTGCAGCGGAGAAATGTTGCCAGTCAAGAAGCGGCTCGGGTTCTTTAGGGATCGGCTCGGCCTTGGAGGCTGTGACGTAGCAGACGGCATCGTAAAGTCCTTCCTCCAAGAAGCGACGGCCGGTGAGCGAAAATCGCTCCTGAAACGAAAGGATCGGCCACTCTGGGGCGGCTGGAATCACAGGGTTCGTACGAGGTTCCCGGGGCTGGCGTGCTTCGGGTGAGTCGTCCATTAGGAAGAAGTAACCCAGCCATGGTTTCTCGCGGCCGGTGAGGCCAGCCCGGCTTGCATGTGAAAGATCCACCGCGTTTCCGAGTGCCTCCTCGACACGGTTGTTGTAGTTCTTGCCGTAGGAGGGACCACCGAGAGCCTTTAGCTCAATCGCCGCAACGAGGACTTCCTTGTGGACGATTACGAGGTCCCACGCCTTGTTTGGTCGAAAGTGACCGGGGAGGATTACCTTTCGTCCGTTGGCCGCAATGGACTCAGCCGGATAACCGGCATCGGTGAAAAATCGCGCCAGCAGGTTTGCCACCGGGTTGAAATGACCACCTCCGCGGACCGCCTTGGCGCTTCCCTCGGCGGTGGAGCTGACTGCTTCGGCGGCTGCCTGCTGTGCTCCCTTTGCGGCCCAGTAAGCGGCAATCGCGATGTCGAGATCTTTCCGTGACGGAGCCATTATCCGGGGACGGTATCCAGTCCGTACAGCGGCAAGACGACTTGCGTCGCCGCCTCGTGATCCCGTGATCTAAATGCTCGCTTGAGCAGGTGTCGGGTTTGGGCGTCAATTTGGTCGAGACATGGGACGCAGATGCGACGTAGATACTGAGCCTGAAACCGAAGATAACCGCCGCGCATGCGAACTGAGTAAGCGTTGATAAACATGTTGGCGACATCGCTCAGCAGAATTCCTCCTAGTACCTCCAAGTCCCACTGATCGGAGGTGATCCAGTAGAGGTTGTGGTGGGGGTATGTCTGGCCTTTGTCGAGGACAGGAAAAAGCTTCTCTTTGAAGTCCGGGAGATAAAGCTTTGGCTGTTGCTCTAGACCCTCGATCACGCGGTCTATTGTCTTGTGCCACTTGCCGGACCTAGCGGTGTGGCGCTTTCCCAGGATCGCCTCGTGGGCCGTTAGGTAAGACTTCAGGTCAGGCCATTGGGCAAGGTCCACCAGACCACCCTCATCCCACGGATTGACGAGGTAGTGACCCGACCAGTCCAAACGTGCATCTGCGATGTCTCGTACGAGCGCCATTGGCAAAAGTCGCTCGGGCTCCACGAGGTTTGGATCATCTGTGACAAATATGCGATCGGCCCCCGATGCCAGACCGATGCCCACTCGTGTTCCTGTGACTTCGTCCTCCAGCGTGGGGAGCCTCTCCTCGATGTCGGCGAGGGTGGCAAGCATTGCCGGCGAGCCGTGCGGCCACCCTGCCCGACCACTGAACCAGCGGGGCATTCGAGCGGCGACAAATTTGTCCTTGCTCGACGTACGAGCGCCGTTGCTGGCGACCTTCACAAAGCGTTCAGCGTGGGCACTGTCGAAGCCCGAGGTGGCGTCGGCAACCAGCGGACCAATCTCCTGCCTTCCGCGCCGAAGGATCGTGATGGCTGGGTAGGCACTGACTTCGTCCTCAAAGGCATCGACTCCAGTCATCGAGAGAACGACGTCCACCGCCCACTCCCGCGCGATGAGCTCGCGCAGCCTTGCGCCGTAGGCGTTCCGCATCCACCGATCGGAGCAGATAAAGCCGAGGACGCCGTTGTCGCGCAAAGCAGAAAGACCGCGTTCGTAGAAGCCGACGTAGACATCCGAGCGTCCGCCCATGGTCGGACAGGCTTGGCGGTACGCGATCGAGAGCTCTGGCGGCACAGCCTCAAGCCGAATGTAGGGAGGGTTGCCGACGACCAGATCGGCGGGCTCGTCGGGGAGTGGGTCGAGGAGGAAATCCCCCTGACGAATCCAGCGCCTGGCGAGCAGGCTTGCCTTGCTTGGGTCGAGACCGGCCGTCGAGAGCGCCTCTCTCGCTGCTGTTCGCGCCAACTTCACGTTGCCGGCCTGGAGGTCCTTGGCGACGATTGCGTCTCGTGCCGATGCAAGATCTCGATCGAATGTCCTCGCCGACTTCGCCAGACGCTCAATGATTGGGCCGAGAAAGGCACCAGAGCCGCATGCTGGCTCGAAGATTCGGAGGTTGGCGAGGTCCTTGTCAGGGGTGTAACCGCAGAGGTCGAGGATCAGCTCGACGACCCAGCGCCGGGTAAAGACCTCGCCATAGTTTGGAGCGTCGAGGATCTCGATCGGAGCGGCGACATCAGGTGCAGAGGGCGTCATGGGAAGAGACCCTACGCGGCGGACCGGCTTGGTTTTGGAGACTCGATCTCTCGTTATTTCGAGGACGTGTCGGGGGCGGTGCCGTAATAGACAGCGAAGCGTTGGTTGAAGCCCTCGCGCTCGTAGAAGCGCTGGGCGTCGACGTTGGTGACCGTCGTCGTGATCGCCATGTCCTTCACGCCACGCTCCGCGAGGCCTTGCCAGACGGCTTCGAGCAGTGAGGCCCCCACGCCCCCGCCGCGCTGGTCGGCCAGGACGGTGAGGGTCTCCAGCTCGGCGATGCGGTCGCCGCTTGCCCAGCTTGCGTAGGGCATGCCGATCGTGACGCAGGCGTAGCCGACCGGACTGCCGTCGGCCTCGGCAACGACGAAGAAGGTGTCGGGGTCCTCGAGCCAGTGCTCGTACTTGGCGCGGCGGATCCGCCAGGCGTCGGGCGCAGGCCGCGCCGGGGTGCCGGGGCCGAGGTCCGGGTTGATCTCGGTGTGGTGTTCCTGCAGGGCATTCCAGACCGGCTCCAGGACGGCAAGATCCTCGACCGCGTT
>CAVPDR010000003.1:0-56701 GCA_963702705.1 uncultured Solirubrobacterales bacterium | reverse complement strand
GCCCCAATCGCCAGAGTCGCGAGCCCAGCCCCAACCAACAACCGGCCGACGGGCCTAAAACCGCTGATATAGGTGGGTTTTAGGCCCGTCGGCGGTGCTTTGGCGGTGGCGAGGAAGGCGAAGGGGATTACCGTCGCGGCTGAGGCCTTCACCATTGCCGCGGCTACGAGTGAGGCGCCCCCTGATGTCTCTCGCGCTGTCAGCACGCCGGCTACCCCCAATGTCATCAGCAGGATCGCCAGCGAGTCGTTGTGCGGGCCGCCGACGACGTGGACGAGGACCAGCGGGTTGAGGGCGACGAAGGCGGCGGCGCGCACGGGGTCAATGCCGCGGGCGGCGGCGAGGCGGGCGACGAGCGCGGCGGTTGCCAGGACCGCGGCAGCCGAGATCGCCTTGAGGACGTGGACGGCGACACCCACAGGCAGCCAGGCCAGCGGGTAGGTGGCGAGGGTGAAGAGCGGGCCGTAGGCGCTGGTCGTTTCGGTCCAGGTGACGTGGGCGAAGGCGGGGTCCGCCGTGGCTGCCGCCGGCGCGTGGACGTATGGGTCGAGCCCGTGCAGGACGCCGAGGCGGGCGAAGTCGACGTAGCTGTAGACGTCGTGGGAGAGCAGTGGCGGCAGGCAGGCGAAGGCCGTGAGGAGCAGGACGATCGCGCTCCAGATCGCACGGCGCCCGAACCGCGGCGCCCACGCCAGCGCCCCGAGATAGGCGAGGAAGCCGGCCCATATAAGGGCGTAGGCCACGCCCGGTGCGAGGCTCAGCTATTCGCTCCCGGCTTCGCCCGCGGTTGCCCCGCCGCCGACTCCGGCCGATGGAGGTGGGGGCGGCAGGGGGGTCGGCTTCTGCCCGGCCCCGGGGGCGTAGGCGTCGGGGTTGTAGCCGCCGGTCGCTTCTTCGCCCAGTTCACGGGCGCGTTCGGCTTTCGCGCTCGTGCCGCTGGAGGCGCCGCCGTGTTTGAGCGGTGCGGCGGCGGTGAAGTGACCGAAGTAGGGCGCCCAGCTGATCGGCGTCTTCGGCTTACTGAATTCCTCGCAGGGGACTTCCGCCCCTGAGTAGAGCGAGTGCCAGATTTCGGCCGGGAAGGTGCCACCGAAGACCGTGATCCCGTGCACGCTGGTCATTTCGATCGCGTTGGACTGCGGGTAGCCGACCCAGACCACGCTGGTCAGGTTGGGCTGGTAGCCGGCGAACCAGGCGTCGGTCTCGCGGTCGGTCGTGCCGGTCTTGCCCGCCTGCCCGGGGCAGCCGGTGTAGGCGGCGGTGCCGGTGCCTTCGGTGATGTTGTCGTGCAGCAGCCGGGTCACCTCGTAGGCGACGGCTTCGGAGATCACCCGCTTCGGCGGCTTGCGGTCGGGCCGCTCGACGCGGCCGCCGGGGAAGGCGACGCGGCGGATCGCGATCGGGGCGTGGTGGATGCCCCCGGCGGCGAGGGTGGCGTAGGCGTCGGCCATTTCCAGCGGCGAGACGCCGACCCGCAAGCCGCCGATTCCCTCCGCCGGGATCCCGTCGAGCGGGCTCGTGATCCCCATCGAGTGCGCCGTTTCGGCGACGCGCTGGGGGCCGACATCGAGGTCGAGCTGGGCGAAGACCGTGTTGTCGGAGGCGACCGTCGCCTGCCGCAGGTTGACCCGCCCCAGGTAGCCCTCGTCGGCGGTGCGGACTTCCCAGTGGCCCCACTTGGGCAGGTTGAGGTCGAGCGGTTTCGAGGTGTAATAGGTCGTGTAGGGGTCGATCCCCTGCTTGATCGCGGTCGTCAGCACGAATGCCTTGAAGGTCGAGCCGGGCTGGCGGTGGCCCTGGGCAGCGAGGTTGAACTGACTCGAGTCGTAGCTCGAGCTGGTCAGCATCGTCCTGATCTCGCCGTTATCCGGGTCGATCGAGACCAGGGCCGAGGAGGGGTCGGTGGAGTAGGGGAGGGCCGAGCGCATCGCTTCCAGGCCGACTTCCTGCAGGCGCGGGTCGAGCGTCGTGTAGACCCGCAGGCCGCCATTGCGAACGGCGTCGACGTCGTAGCGTTCGATCAGCTCGTTTTCGACGTAGTCGAAGAAGAAGGGCTCGCGGTGGGCGAAGTACGAGCCCGAGGGGTTGAGGCCGAGACCGCGCTGTTCGGCCTGCGCGGCGCGGGCCGGGGAGAGGTAGCCGAGGTGGGCCATCTTCGCCAGCACCGCGTTGCGGCGCCGCAACGCTTCACGGGGGTGCAGGATCGGGTTGTATTCGGAGGGCGCCTGGGGCAGGCCCGCCAGCAGCGCCGCCTGTTCCAGCCGCAGCTTCCAGACCGGCTTGGAGAAGTAGATCTTCGAAGCGGCCTGGACACCGACCGCGGTCGCCCCTTCGATCGTCCCGTAGGAGGCGGTGTTGAGGTACTGGTCGAGGATTTCCCGGCGCGAGTGCCGTTCGGCGTACTCGATCGCCAGCTGCGCCTCGATGATCTTGCGTTCGAGGTCGCGCTTGGGGTTGCGGATGCAGAGGTTGCGAACCAGCTGTTGGGTGATCGTCGAGCCGCCCTCGACCGTCTTGCCGGCTTCGAGGTTCTTCAGCGCCGCCCGGGCGATCCCCTCGGGGTCGATGCCGCCGTGTTCGTAGAAGCGCTGGTCCTCGATCGCCACCGTTGCCAGCTGCAGCTGCTTGGGGATGCGCTCGATCGAGATCGGGGCGCGGGCTTCATCGGAGTCGATCAGACCCAGCTTGCTGCCGTCGGCGGCGAAGATCGCCGAGTTGCCGCCGCGGTCGACCTTTTTGCAGGCGGCCAGCGAGGGCGCGTCGGCGGCGACGTCGAGTACCCAGGAGGCGATCGCGATCCCGGCCAGGGCGACCGCGACGAAGAGGCCCGCGCCGACGAACAGCAGCTTGCTCGGTGCCCCCCCGCGTCGCCGCTGGCGTCGACGATTGCGCTGCGCCATATGCAGAGGGTACTTCGGGCCCGGGTCCGCTCAGGCCTGCGTGTCCTCGGTCGAGAGGTTGTGGACGATCCCGTCGACCAGCATCTGGTTGGGGATCACGACCGTGGTGCCGTCGCCGGGATTGACGTAGGTGTAGGAGAGGGTGATGTCGGTGACCCGGCCCTCGACCTCCTCGAAGCTGATGCGGTCGCCGATCTTGATCGGCTGCGAGACGGCGAGCTGGACGCCGGCAACCATGTTGCCGATCGTGTGCTGGGCGGCGAAGCCGACGATCGCCGCCAGCACCGCGGTCGAGGCGAGGATCCCGGTCGCGAGGCGCTTCAGCTCGGTGAACTGGCTGAGGGCGATGGCGAGCAGGACGAGAAAGACGATCAGGATCACCAGGCGACGGAGGAAGCGTAGGCGCGTTTTGGTCGAGCGGGAGACCTGTGAGACTGCCGGGGTCATGGGCGCCAAATTAGTCGTCGAAGGGGTCGGGTGCCACTCCCCGCTCAACTTTTTCGGTGATGACGCTGGGGCAGGCAGAGATTGAAACGCCGAAAAAGTACAAGCCGCGGGGAGCGGCACCCGACCCCTTTCCCATACTCCAGTTGGGGACCATGGGCGGGGGTCCTCGGGGTGCTTCTGGCTCTCGGGACCGGGATCGTGCTTTCGGTTCCGGTGCTGATCGCGGCCAAGCCGCCTAGCGGGGGGGAGCTTGGGGATGTTGCGAGTGCGCTGATTCAGCTCGCTACCGCGCTCGGGTTTCTGCTCGTGCCGTTTGCGATTGCCGCGGGGCGGGGGGCGACGGTTCGGGAGGCGGCGGCGCAGCTTGGGCTGCGGCGCTTCAAGCCCTCGGCGTTCAAGTGGATGGCGGCGGCAATCGGCGCCTACCTGCTCTTCTCGATCGCCTACATCGCGATCTTCGGCGCGCCGCACCAGAAGGACATCGCCGAAGACTTCGGCACCGTGCCGGTGCAGGTGCTGCTGATCGTCGTCGCGGCGCCGGTCAGCGAGGAGGTCTGCTTCCGCGGCATGCTCTTCGGCGGCCTGCGCGAGCGCCTGCCGCGACTGGCCGCGGCGCTGATCAGCGGCCTGATCTTCGGCGGCCTGCACGCGACCACCGGCGTCAGCGCCGTGCCGCCGCTGATCGTCTTCGGCTTCGTCCTCGCCCTGCTCTACGAGAAGACCGGCTCGATCTGGCCCGGCATCCTGCTGCACATGCTGAACAACTCGGTGGCATTGCTCGGGCAGTAGCGGGCAAAGAAACGGCCCGCCGTAGCGGGCCGTTTCAGGGCGAAAGGGGCGTTGACACCCCCAAACGAATGACACCCACAAGGCCACGAAGCCTAACAGCGGAGGGCGGGGGACTCGAACCCCATCCGGACTTGCGTCCGAACTCATGGATGTCACTCATTTGCCACGACCTCGCGGGCTTCACCCTCCGCTGGCCGGAACGTATTAGCTACATATGGCAAATCAAGGAACATCGCTCTTATTTGACAAAGAGTTGACTCTTTTGTCACGCGACCGCCCCATCGGTAAGAATCCGATCCCGTGAGTCGCCTCGTCCCCGCCCTGATCGTTCTTGTTGCCTTGGCCGCTCCCACAACCGCCTTTGCGGCGGGAACCACGCCGGCCAAGGAAGCCGGGCCGCCAGATGCCGCGCTGAAGATCAAGGTTGGGCATCTGAAGGGCGGCAAGGCGCCGATTTACGGGACGGTGCCGGTGACCGGCACGCTGGCGCCGTTCGTCCCGGGCCAGAAGGTCAAGGTGACCTTCTACCTCGACGGCCACCGGCTGCTGACCCGGCAGGTCGCGGTGCAGAAGGGCAAGGGCGATGCCGGCACGTTCAAAGCCTCGACCGTCGTGCGCGAGGACGGCAAGTACGCCGCCGCCGCCAAGCACGTCGCCACGCCCGAGCTCGGTCCGGCCGAGACCGTGCGCAAGAGCTGGCGGGTCAGCTTCCCCGCCCTGCACGCCGGCCAGTGCGACAAAGTCGTCAAGGGCTTCAAGCAGGCGATGGCGAAGCTCGGCTACAACGCCGGTGGCGGCAAGTGCTTCGACGGTCGCACCGGGCGCGAGGTCCTCGCATACCGCAAGGTCAACCGGATGGCCCGCACCGAGCGCGCCGGCAAGGGCCTGGTCCAGGACGTCTTCGGCGGCCGTGGCGGCTATCGCGTGCGCTACCCGGGCGCCGGAGAGCACGCCGAGGTGCCGCTCGGCAAGCAGGTGCTCGTGCTCAGCAAGGGCGACAAGCCGTTCGCGATCTACCCCGTCTCGACCGGCAAGCCCTCGACCCCGACCGTGACCGGCCACTACACCTTCTACCGCCAGGAACCGGGCTACAACGCCGAGGGCATGTACTACTCGTTCTACTGGCACAACGGCTACGCGGTGCACGGCTACCACGAAGTGCCCACCTACGCCGCCAGTCACGGCTGCGTGCGCACCTTCATCGCCGACCAGCCGCGGATCTACGAACAGCTGAACTTCGGCGAGAGCATCTTCGTCTTCTAAGCGAACGCTGCCTTCCCACGGCGCTCCTAAGCGATATCGCTCTTTCCTTTAGTAAGCTCCCGGCATCCTAAGCGAACGCTTTCAAGTCGAATCGTGACCGTCGCAGTGCCGACATCGCAGCGTGCCGGCAACTTCAGGCCCATGCAGGAGGGTCCCGCCGAGTACCTCGCCTTCTTCCCGAAGGCACTTCCGCCCGAGCCGCCGCTCGATCTCGACGTCGACCTTCACCGCCTGCTCGACCAGGCAAATCAGGCATTGGGTCGCCTCGACGGCATCACCCTTCTGCTGCCGGACCCGACCCAGTTCCTCTATGCCTTCGTTCGCAAGGAGGCGGTTCTCTCCTCGCAGATCGAGGGGACGATGTCCTCGCTCTCCGATCTGCTCCTCTTCGAGAACGAGGTGGCGACTGCCGCGCCGATCGAGGACGTCGAAGAAGCCGTCAACTACATCGCCGCCCTGAATCACGGGGTCGACTCGATCGAGTCGGGGCGGCTGCCGCTCTGCAATCGCCTGCTGCGAGAGATTCACGCACGCCTACTGCGATCGGGCCGCGGCTCGGACAAGACGCCGGGCGAGTTCCGGCGCTCGCAGAACTGGCTGGGCGGCACGCGCCCCGGCAACGCTCGCTACGTGCCGCCGCCGTGGGAGGAGGTCGAACCGGCGATGTCGGCGCTCGAGCGCTTCCTGCATGACGACCCCGCTCCGTCGCCGGTGTTGATCAAGGCCGCCCTCGCGCACGTCCAGTTCGAGACCATCCACCCGTTCCTCGACGGCAACGGCAGGGTGGGCCGCCTGCTGATGACGCTCTTGCTCGTCGAGCAGGGGGTGCTGCGCAGGCCGCTGCTTTACCTGAGCCTCTATCTGAAGCGGAACCGCGACGCCTACTACGAGCACCTGCAGGGGGTGAGGATCGACGGCGCCTGGGAGGACTGGTTGCGCTTCTTCCTCGAGGGCGTGGTGGAGGTCGCCGCGGCGACGGCCGAGACGACGCGGGGCATCGTCGAGATGATCGAGCGTGACCGCCAGCGGATTCACGAGCTGGGCCGCGCTGCCGCTACCGCCCATCGCGTCCACGACATCGCGGTGAAGAGGGTGGTGGTCAAAGCGCCGACCGCGGCGCGCCAGCTGAACCTGTCGGAACCGCCCGTGTACGGGGCGATCGCCAGGCTCGAGGAGCTTGGCATCCTGCGTGAGGTGACCGGCAAGTCGCGCGGCAAGACTTACGTCTACGGCGAGTACATGGACATCCTCAACGAGGGGACGGAGTTGTGATCTCCCGTAGGTTGTCCTGCCTATGACCGAGAGGGCGCTAAAAGCGGTTCTCGTCGTGGTCGCCGCCTACCACGTCGTCGCCGGGCTGCTGGCGCTGGTCGCGCCCGACACGTTCTTCGACGACATCGGGCACTACGGGGTCGAGAACTCCCACTACGTCGGCGACGTGGGCGCGTTCATGCTCGCCTTCGGGGTGGCCGTCGCGATCGCAGTCGTGCGACCGGCCTGGCGGGCGCCGATCCTCTGGCTGGGGGCGCTCTGGTACGGCTTCCACGCGATCAACCACGCCTTCGACACGGGGGAGGCGAAGAGCGAGGGGCGCGGTTGGGGAGACACTTTGGCGATTGCTCTCGGCGCCGCGATCTCGGCCTGGCTGGCGCGGGTATCGGAACGGTTGAGTGCTGCCGGGGCGGAGAGGCCGACGGCGAGCGACGGGTAGGAGGTTGCGGATGAAGGTCTTCGTTGCAGGTGCGAGCGGTGTGATCGGCCGGCCGCTGGTGCGTCGGCTGGTCGCTGCCGGGCACGAGGTGACAGGGATGACCCGCAGCGCGGATCGTGCGGCGGAGATTCGCGAGGCGGGGGCATCCGCGGTCGTCTGCGATGTCTTCGACGCGCCGGCACTCGAGGCTGCGGTGCGGGAGGCAGCGCCCGAGGCCGTCGTCCACGAGCTGACCGCGCTGCCGGCACGGCTCGACTACAGGGCCAAGCAGGACCCGCTGGCGCCGACCAATCGCGTCCGCACCGAGGGCACCCGCAACCTGCTCGCGGCGGCGAAGGCCGCGGGCGCTCGCCGTTTCATCGCCGAGAGCGTCGCCTTCTTCTACCGGCCGCAGGGCGACTGGGTGAAGGACGAGGGGGCGCCGCTCAACCTCGACGCGCCGGGCTACTTCGGCGGCGCGGCCGCGGCCCTCGCCGACCTCGAGCGCCAGGTGACTAGCGCCGAGGGCATCGAGGGCGTGGTCCTGCGCTACGGCTGGCTCTACGGGCCTGGCACCTTCTTCGACCGCGTCGGCTCGCAGACCGAGGACGCGCTGAAGCGACGCCTGCCGATCGTCGGCAAGGGGGAGGGCACCTTCTCCTTCGTCCACGTCGAGGACGCCGCCGACGCGACGATCGCCGCACTCGAGCGTGGCGCCCCCGGCGCCTACAACGTGGTCGACGACGAGCCGGCGCCGATGCGCGAGTGGGTGCCGGTCTTCTGCGAGGCGGTGGGTGCGAAGAAGCCGTTCCGCGTCCCCACCTGGATCGCGAAGCTGATCGCCGGCCCGGCCGCGGTCGCCTCGGCGACCCAGCTGCGCGGCGCTTCCAACGCCAAGGCAAAGCGCGAGCTGGGTTGGCAGCCGCGCTACGCGACTTGGCGCGAGGGCTTTGCGGACCCGGCGGCACGCGGGTAGCACCTCGCCACTGAGCAAAGAAACGCGCAAAGAAACGGCCCGCCGAAGCGGGCCGTTTCCAACCGAAGGGCTCGCGTCCTTCCCAGCTGACACCCGGACCCAAAAGATACTCGGCTACATAGGATGGGCGCCGTGCCCGACCTCGCCGCCGCCAAGGAGACGCTGCTCGCCGAGCTTCGCGAGCATTCTTTGATCCTCGGCGAGGTGACCCTGTCCAGCGGTGCGGTGGCGCAGTACTACGTCGACGCGCGCCGGGCGCTGCTGCGGCCCGCCGGGTTCCTCGCCGCCGGGGAGCTGATCGCCGCGTCCGCGGCCGATGTGGGAGCAACCGCCGTCGGCGGACCCGCCACGGCGGCGATCCCGCCCTCCTGCGCCGCCCTCGCGGTCCCCGCCGGCCGCGATCTCGTCGGCTTCTTCGTTCGCGGTGAGCGCAAGCAGCACGGGCTGCAGCGCTGGGTCGAGGGCGCGGTCGAGCCCGGCGCCCGCTGCCTAGTCATCGAGGACACGGTGACGACGGGCGGCTCGACCGCGCAGGCGATCGAGCGGATCGCCGAGCAGGGCCTCGAGGTCGCCGGCGTGGTCGCGGTGGTCGACCGCTTGGCGGGCGGGGGCGAGAAGATCGAAGCCGCCGCGGGCGCTCCTTACCGCGCCCTGATCACGATCGACG
Organism: uncultured Solirubrobacterales bacterium; assembly: GCA_963702705.1. Taxonomy (GTDB): domain Bacteria; phylum Actinomycetota; class Thermoleophilia; order Solirubrobacterales; family 70-9; genus VRUE01. The sequence goes on along the minus strand of CAVPDR010000003.1, from coordinate 47,969 downwards.
AGATCCACCCCGATCGGCCCGACCGCGACTGAGCCTGCACCTACGATCTACCGGGATGGCTCAACCGATCGCTACGACATCCGAGTGGTTCGCCTCACATCCTCCGCGGGCCGACAGCTTCAGCCAGACGCTGGCCGAGTTGGCTCGCCGTCCCGGGTCGGATGCGGATTTTCAGCACGGCGTGCGCGAGTTCCTCGACGAGTTCGCCCTGCGTCCAGACGACGGCTCCCGAGCAGCGGCAGTCGACGAGGAGCCGCAACCCACGGGAAATGCCAGGCACGACGCCTACCTCGGCGCTCTCGCCGAGCACCTTGCCGCCGTGCACCATTTCGACCGCCCGCCCTGGTCGGTGGGCCCGAGCCGGTTTCTCCCCCGCTTCTGGTTCGTCAGCGACGTACCCGGCTTTCGGGCGACCGCGATCGCCCAGGCGCCGGCCGCCTTCCGCCGCCGTGGCATCTTCATCCCGGAGCGCTCGCTGCACCGGGTCTGATCGATGGACCGTAAGCGATCATCGAGGCGTTGACGGCATTGGCCGCGGAGCTCGAGCGGCGCGGCGTCAGCGCGGAGATGTACGTCGTGGGAGGTGCGGCGATCGCGCTCGCCTTCGACGAGCGCAGGGCCACCCGCGACATCGACGCCGTGTTCGAGCCCAAGCAGGTCGTCTATGAAGCGGCAGCCAGCGTGGCCGACGAGACCGGCCTCCCTCCCGGCTGGTTGAACGACGCGGTCAAGGGGTTCCTGGCCGGCAATGACCCGGCTGCCGCGCCGGTGCTGGACCTCCCGGGCCTGCGCTGCCTCATGGCCTCTCCCGAGACGCTGCTCGCGCTCAAGGTGCTGGCCCACCGCATCGGTGAGGACGAGGACGACCTGCGGCTGCTCGCCGGCGAGCTCGGCCTCGAGCGAGCCGATCAGGTGCTCGCGGTGGCCGAGCGCACCTTCGGCGACCGCCTGGATCCCGCCGCCCGCTTCTTCGTCGAACAGGTCTTCAGCCCCGCGTAGATGGAGCCCGACGCCGTTGAGATCCGTGTGCTCGGTTGCCTGGTCGAGAAGCAGCGCACCACGCCCGACGTCTACCCGCTCTCGCTCAACTCGCTGCGCCTCGCCTGCAGCCAGTCGACCGCCCGCGAGCCGGTGGTCGACTACGACGAGCAGACGGTGGTCGAGGCCCTGCGGCGGCTCGCCTTACGCGGCTGGACCCGCCTCGCCAGCGGTGCCGGCAGCCGCGCCCGCAAGTACCGCCACCTGCTCGACGACGCCTTCGGCCTCGACGACGGGGAGGTCTCGTTGCTGGCGGTGCTGATGCTGCGCGGGCCGCAGACGCCGGGCGAGCTGAAGCAGCGCGGCCAGCGCCTGCACGACTTCGTCTCCCTCGCCGAGGTCCAGGAGACACTCGAGCGCCTGGTCGAGCGGGGCCAGGTCGCCCGCCACGAGCGGCGACCCGGCCAGAAGGAGGACCGCTACGAGCAGTTGCTGGGACCGGTCACGGGAGAGGCGACCCTCCCGCCGCCGGATCCAGCTGGAGACGATTCGGACCCGAGCGCGAGCAGCTCGGCCGACGAGGTCGTTTCCGTCGGGCTCGTCCCAGCCGAGGACCGCGTCGCCCGCCTCGAGCGCGAGGTCTCGGAGCTTCGCGCCGAACTGGCGGACCTCCGCTCAGCCCTCGGGGACTGACCCGGCGAGCCGTTGCGCGAATAGCGCGATTTGCAGGCCAGACGCGCGTGTCTTGACAATCAGACAACCGTGTGTCTTAATCTCTCGCACATCCAGAGACGCAGATGTCTGCATTTCTGGAAATCCACAGGGACAAATACCGAGCCTCGAGGAAGCCGCTAAGGGAAGCGGCGGGCAGAGGGGCTCACGGGACAAGGAGAAGAGATCTACATGTTCTCGACGCTACGCACGCGATTCGGGATCCCGGGAGTCATCTCGGTGATTGCCCTCGTTTTCGCCATGTTCGGCGGCGCCTACGCCGCATCCAACTCTTCAGGCGGTGGCAAGGCCACCGCTAGCGCCAAGGCCAAGAAGGGGCCGCGCGGCCCGAAGGGGCCGAAGGGCGACACGGGCCCGGTAGGTCCGCAGGGTCCGGCCGGACCGGCCGGCGCCAAGGGTGACGCCGGGACGGCAGGCTCCAACGGTTCCCCTGGGGCTGCTGGTAAATCGGTTGTGGTCGGCAATGCAACGGCTGGCGAATGTTCAGCGGGGGGCAAAACCGTCGAAGTCGAAGGTTCGGGCGTAAAAAACAAAGTGTGCAACGGGTCAAACGGCACATCGGGAACAAACGGTGAAGACGGCGCATGCAGTAACGCAAACAATGTCTGCACGATGCCCACTGGGTCGACGTTGTCCGGCCATTGGGCGTTCAGTCTGATGTCAGCTAACGCTACAGCCCTCGTCCCAATTTCCTTTCCCCTTACCTACCCGACTCCTTCCGGGCCGAGCTTCCACTTTGTGACATCGGAAGAAGCCGAAGAAGGAACTGGACCCGCACAGTGCTCGGGCGAAAGCTCCGCACCCACTGCGGCTCCGGGAAATCTCTGTGTGTACTACAACCCGGCCTTCCAAGCGGCTGAAGTCCAAGTCGTCAAACCGGACGAACAGTATATGAACGAATTTGGATTTGGAGAGCTGGATTCTCACGGCATTGTAATGGTCTTCCGCAATGCTATTGGTGGCATAGGTGGGGGCACCTGGGCGGTAACCGCCCCGTAGCTCGCTGACGTCTAGAGGCCGGTGACTTCTCACCGGCCTCTAGACGATTTCTCAAATCACCAAGCCGCTAGAACGGACAAGCTATGAAAGCTGAACAGCAGATGGCTGATCGACCTACTGTCGGTCGCTTCAGGCGAATGCTCCTCGCGAGCGGCATCCTCTGCTGTCTCGCCTTGGCTTGCGCCATCCCGTCCTTTGCCGCGGAACTCCCGCCTTTCGAACTCGACCCCCAACTTTCCCTCACGGGGGATTGCAACGCAAGCACGTTCGATCCCATCCCCGACCCCAGCTGTCCATACCCGGCTCCCCCGGGCGGGCCCAAAGCCCGCTTCACCGAACCGAGGGCGGTGGCGATCGATCCTTACGGCAACGAGTACGTCACGAGCTTCGCCGACTCGGACGATTCGGTGACCCGGGTCGACGTCTTCGACGACGAAGGGAAGTTCGTCTCCGAGTTTGCAGCACCGCCCGCTAAGAACATCGCAGTGGATAGTAAAGGCAATCTCTACCTATTCGAAGACACCGGGAAAGTCCTCGGGTTCCAGCCTTCGAAATATGAGTCCGAAGACCCCGGCTTGGGAGATATTGCCTATGCGAATCCCCCGAGCTTGGTGACCACGGGGGGGACCCCCGGGACCCTTGCCGTCGATGCTTCCAATGACCATCTAATAGTGGCTAAGGATGGCGGCTTGACGATCTTCGGCTCGGCCGCAGAATCAAATGCGGTCATCGACGTGGTGAAAAACGTGGGCGACTGGGTCGAATCGGTCGCCCTTGACCCTGTCCGCGGCCGGATCTACGTCACCTTCTGCGAAGCAGGTACATCCGAAAACTGCGCCGTGAAGGTTCTCTCCGACGCTGCCCCCTACACGGTGGAAGAAGTGATCGACGGCTCGACCACGCCGGCCGGGAAATTCGCCTCGTTCTTCGCCCGGATGTCCCTCGCCGTCGATGAAGAAACCGGCGACCTCTTCGTCGACGACAGCATCAACGCCAAAACGATCTACCGGTTCAACGAAGACTACGAATACGTCGGGCAGCTGAAAAGCAACGAATTCCTCTCGAACGCCGCGCTGCAGATAGCGGTTTCGAACGGCCGGCGCTCGCCCTCGGCGGAACCGTGCAAATACCCGACGAAACCTCCGCCCCCCGCCGGCGACGCCTGCAACCGCCATTTCCTTTTCGTACCGGGCTTCAAGGCCAGTCGGCGCGCGATTGCCTTTCACCCACCGGGCCAGACCCGTCCGGTGATCGAGGATGTCTCGACGGCCGGCGTCGCCGGGACCGAAGCCCAACTGCGGGCGACGATCGATCCGCGCGGCCTGCAAACCGAATATCGCTTCGAGCTCACCACCCTGCAGGCCTTCGAAGCCGAAGGGTTCAACGGAGCCACGACTCTCGGCGAAGGGACGATCTCCGCCGAGAGCCTGGCGACCGAAGTGAGCGCCTTTGCGACCGGCCTCGTGCCTGGGCAGGCCTACCGCTTTCGCGCCGTCGCCCAGAACGATCTCGGCGGAGCGCTGGAAAACGGCGCCAACGAAGCCACCTTCGCCACCTACAAGGACGCCGGTGTCGGCGGTGCCGCGTGCCCGAACCAGGCACTGCGGCTGGAGCGCTCCGCCGCGCTGCCGGATTGCCGCGCCTATGAGCTGGTCACGCCCGCCGAGACCAACGGGCGCTCGCCGAAAGGCGTCGGCACCGTCGGCAACCTGTTCCCCACCGTCGAGTCCTCGCCCGACGGCGGGACGGTCTGGTTCAAGATCGAAGGCGGTTCGCTGCCCGGCAGCGCCGGCATCGGCAGCTATGAAGGCGATCCCTATGTGGCCAGACGCGGAAGCTCGGGTTGGAGTACCGAGCTTGCCGGCGCCCACGGCGACGAAGCGACCGTCTCGATTCCGGGCAGCACCTCGCCCGACCAGGGCTATGCGTTCTGGAGCGCACGGATCGAAGGGCCCCTGGTAATCAATGGTGAAGAAACCCAGTATCTCTACTACCCCGACGGTCACTCGGAGCTGGTTGGCAGGGGCAGCGTTGGCAGCGATCCCAAAGCGCGCGGCTTGCTGATCACCGAGGGCGGAGCCCACGTGATCTTCGAAACGCTCAATAGCACCACGCAGGCGATCCAGCTGGAGCCAAACGCTCCACCTACCGGAACCCGCGCGGTCTATGACCGCACCATCGACCCAGTTTCCGGCGCAGAGGAAACCCACGTGGTCTCACTGCTGCCAGGCGACGTCACCCCAGGCGTGGGCCAGGGCGCCACCTACCTCGGCGCCTCTGGAGACGGAGAAGGGATCGCTTTCAAAGTCGGCCAAACTCTCTACGAGCGGCTCGGCAACGCGGCCACCTACGAGATCGGTGAAAATGTCACCTTCGCAGGAGTCTCCGGAGGCGGCCGGCGTGTCTTCTACCTGCAGGGCGGAGGCCTCAAGGCCTTCGACGCCGCGAGCGAAGAAGTCATCGACTTCAGCACGACCGGAAACGTCACCCCGGTCAACATCGCCGCTGGCGGAACCCGCGCCTACTTCGTCTCACCGAGCGTCCTCGGCGGCGCCAACCCCGAAGGCGACTCGGCCCAGGCTGGCAAACAGAACCTCTACCTCTCCGAAGAAGGGACGATCAGCTTCATCGCCACGGTCACCGACCGCGACGTAAATGGAGAAATTCTTCCCTTCCAGACAGAACCTACCGACGGCCTCGGCCTTTGGACCGAAACGATCGCACGCAGGCCTGCCAAGGACCCCTCGCGCACCAACCCGGATGGCTCGGCGCTGCTCTTCCAGTCTCGCGCTGATATCACCGGCTACCCGGCGAGCGCGTCACCGCAGATCTACCGCTACGACTCGAGCGAGGGCCGCTTGCAGTGCATCTCCTGCATTCCCACCCTCGCTCCCGCCGCCGGCGGTGCGCGGCTGCAGACAATCACCTTCAACGCGCAGCTGGCACCGCCGTTGACCGACAGCGGCTTCGTCGCCTCTCTCACCCCCGACGGCAGGCGGGTCTTCTTCGAGTCAAGCGAAGCTCTGGTCCAAACCGACACCGACGGGGTCCGGGACGTCTATGAGTGGGAGCAGGAGGGGACCGGCAGCTGCGAAGAGCCCGGCGGCTGCGTCTACCTGATCTCCTCCGGCCACAGCGCCCGCGACAACTATCTCTACGCACATTCCGTCGATGGGGATGACGTCTTCTTCACCAGCGGCGACGTCCTCGACAGCGCCGATCCCGGGCCCACCGTCTCGATCTACGACGCGCGGGTGAACGGCGGCTTCCCGACCGCGCAGCAGGCCGGAGAATGCCTCGGCGAAGCCTGCCAGCCGGCGGTCTCGCCGCCCGCCGACCCCACCCCGGTCCTGCGCGGCCACGGCAACCCCCGCGAACAGGCCGCCGGCAGGGCTCGCTGCCCCAAGGGCAAGCGCAAGGTGCGCAGCCAGGGCAAGGTCCGCTGCCTCAAGCCCAAGCGCGCTCATCACGCTTCGAAGAAAGGCGCCAAAGCCAAGGCTCAGAGGGGGGCGGCACGATGAGGCGAGTTGCGATCTGCGCTCTGCTCGCGGCGGGTCTGCTGAGTGCCGCCCTGTTCGCCGCCGCCCCGGCGGGGGCCGACAAAGACTTCAGCAAATACAAGCTGGAATCGGTCTCGGCCGGCCTCTCCTCCGCGCTGGCGGGCGCCCACGCCGACCTCGCGGTAAATCTGGAACTGAGCAGCACCGAAGAAGTGCCGGCAAAGCCCTGGGCCTTCACCCGCGACGTCGTGGTGAAGCTGCCGCCGGGGCTGATCGGCAACCCCCAGCCCTTTCCCCACTGCACCCTGGTCGAGTTCGGCGCGGCGCCACAGGAAAGCGAATGCCCGCAGGACGCCCAGGTGGGCGTCACCGAAGTCACCCTCGCCGGCACGGTCAACGGAACCCTGATCGAGCCGATCTACAATATGGAGTCCCCCGGGGGGGACGTCGCGGCGCGTTTTGGCTTCTTCGCCGGCCCCTACCCGACGCTGCTGAACGTGCGGCTGAACCCGAAGGACTACACGCTGGAAGCCGCGGTCGAAGGCGCGGCCTCGGCGGCGGAAGTGCTCTCCGCCCGCACGACGATCTGGGGCGTGCCGGCCGCGCCGGTGCACGACGAACTGCGGCTGACCCCGCAGGAAGGGACCGAAACGAAGTTGCCCCCGGGCGGACGCGATTCCGGCCTGCCCGAAGTCCCCTTCCTCTCCAACCCGACCGATTGCAGCCCCGGCAAGCAGATCACGGTTACCGCGACCAGCTACCAGCGCCCTGATGAACCCTCGAGCATGAGCGCGCCCTTCCCCCAGCTCGGCTCCTGCGAACTGCTCGAACTCGATCCCTCGGCAACGGGACGGCCGACCACCACCCAGGCGACCACGCCTTCGGGTTTCGACTACGACCTCAACCTGCCGACCAAAGGGCTCGAATTCCCCAACCTGAAGGCCCCCTCGCACCTCAAGCGAGCCGAAGTCGTGCTGCCCGAGGGGATGTCGGTCAACCCCTCCTCGGCCGAGGGCCTTGGCGTCTGCTCACAAGCCGACCTCGACCGCGAGACCTACAACTCCGGCCCCGACGTCGGCTGCCCGGAGTCATCGAAGATCGGCTCGGTCAAAGCGACCACGCCGGTGCTCGATCGCGATGCGGTCGGCTCGCTCTACCTGGCCAAGCCATACGAAAACCCCTTCGGCTCCCTGATCGCCCTCTACATGGTCCTCAAGGTTCCCGACCGCGGCGTTTTGGTCAAGGCGGCCGGCAGAGTCACACCGGACCCCCAGACCGGGCAGCTCACCACCGTCTTCGACGACATTCCCCAGCTGCCGGTGGCGACCTTCAGCCTGCGCTTCCGCGAAGGGGCGAGGGCGCCGCTGGTCACCCCGTCCGCCTGCGGCCCCTACACCGTCGCCTCCAACTTCAGCCCCTGGTCGGTGCCGAGCAACGTGATCGCAAAGACAAGCGGCTTTCAGATCGAAAGCGGCCCCAACCACGGCCCCTGCCCGAGCGGCGGCCTGCCGCCGTTTCACCCGGGCCTGCTGGCCTACGCGACCAACCAGATCGCGGGTGCCTTCAGCCCCTTCTACGTGAAGCTGAGCAGAGACGACACAGAACAGGAGATCACCCACTTCTCGATCAAGCTGCCGCCGGGCCTGGTCGGCAAGCTGGCCGGGGTTCCCTTCTGCTCAGAGGCAGGCATCCAACAGGCGATATCGCGCAAGGGCCCGCATGGGGGAGAAGAAGAGATCAACAGCCCGAGCTGCCCCGCCGCCTCACAGGTAGGCACCTCCCTGGCCGGAGCGGGAGTGGGCCAGGTGCTCACCTACGTGCCGGGCAAGATCTACCTGGCAGGGCCCTACCACGGCTCGGCCCTCTCGATCGTCGCGATCACCGCTGCCAAGGCAGGCCCCTTTGACCTCGGCACCGTGGTGATCCGCGAGGCGCTGAAGATCGACCCCGAAACCGCCGAAGTCTTCATCGACGCGACGGGCTCGGACCCGATCCCCCACATCATCGCCGGTGTACCGGTCCACCTCCGCGACATCAGGGCCTTCGTCGATCGCCCCGACTTCACCCTCAATCCGACCGACTGCACCCCGACCTCGACCGCCTCCACGGTCTTGGGCTCGGGCCTTGACTTCGCCTCCGAAGCAGACGACAACCCGCTCACGGTCACCTCGCCCTTCCAGGTCGCCGACTGCGCCGCGCTTCCCTTCAAGCCGAAGCTCGCCCTGAAGCTGAAGGGTGGGACCAAGCGAGGCTCCTACCCCGCCTTCACCGCCACCCTCAAAGGCCAGGGACTGGGAGCGGCGGGGATCGCTAGGACCCAGGTCACCCTTCCCCACTCGGAGTTCATCGCCAACGCCCACTTCAAGACGATCTGCACCAGGGTGCAGTTCAAAGCGGCGAGCGTCCCCGGCGCCGCCTGCCCCACGGGCTCGATCTACGGCAAGGCAGAAGCAAGGACGCCGCTGCTGGACGAACCGCTCACTGGCCCAGTCTTCCTGCGCTCCTCAGAGCACCAGTTGCCCGACCTGGTGATCGCCCTTCACTCCGGCAAGATCGACGTCACCCTGGTCGGCAAAGTCGACTCGGTCAAAGGGCAGCTGCGGACCACCTTCGAATCGGTCCCAGACGCCCCGGTCACCTCCTTCCGACTCGAGATGCAGGGCGGCAGGAAGGGACTGTTCGAAAACTCCACCGACCTCTGCAAGGGCAAGCACAGGGCCCTGGCCCAGTTCGACGGACAAAACGGGAAGAAGCTCGAGCTCAGACCCGCGCTGCAGGTGAAGTGCGGAAATGGCTCCGCGAGACACAGCAACCACGGGAGGAAACGATGAACGGCGCCAACCAATACCCAACTCGCGCCGTCTACCTCGGTGCCTTGGCCCTAGCGCTTGGCATGCTCTGGGCTGCCCTAGGGGCGACGTCAGCGCGGGCCGCCGAAGAACCTGCCTACATCTTGGACCCGACCCTGACCCTGAACGGCAGCTGCAAAGCTCCTGGGTTCGATGGTGTGCCCGACCCGAGCTGCACGGGCGAACCCCTCGCCTATCCGGCCCCCCCCGACGGCCCGAGTGCGCAGTTCGCATATCCGCGAGGTATTGGTATCGACCCGGTCGGCAACGAGTACGTCGTTTCCCATGGCGGGGGCGTAGCTGACCAAGCCGCGGATGAAGCAGCCCGGGTCGACGTGTTCGATGACGAAGGCCACTTCATCACCGAGGTTCCGGTCCCATTCGCCAAGGCCGCGGCCGTCGACAGCAAAGGAAACCTCTACGTCTACCAGGCCGGCCGCCGCCTCCTCCGATTCCCACCCGACGTGGGCTACGACCCGGAAGCCGGAGACATCGGGTACAGCGAACCACCGGTGGTGATTGCAAATGGTCTTAGCGACTATGGATCGGTGGCGATCGACTCAGCGCCTGCCCACCTCGACCAGGTTTTGGTGGATGGAGGCGGAGCAGTGGCCAGATATTCCTCGGCCGATGACGGCAACGAACTTGTGGACTCGTTTAGTCCTGCTGGAAGCTTTCTCGGCGCGATCGCTATCGACGCGGGAAAAAGACGGATCTATGTCTCCTCCTGCGACACCACTGGTAACCCCTATGAATGCGCCATCCGTGTCTATACCGCGGATGCTCCGCATTTGCCCCTGAATACGGTGAAAGGGGGCCCAGACGGATCGTTTTCCACCTACATTGCCACGCTTTCGGTTGCCGTCGACGAAGGGAGCCATGACTTTTTCGCCTACGACCTGGGTACAAAAACCGTTTACCGGTTTGACGAAGGGTACAATTACCTATCGAAGCAGACCTCGAGTCAGCTTGCTTCCTCGGAATCGATCTCTGTCCAGATCGCGGTGAGCAACGGGACCAGGTCTCTGGCCGCGCCTTCCTGCGGCTATCCGAGCCCGGCTATTGCCAAAGTCTCCCCCGGCGATGCCTGCAACCGCCACTACCTCTTCGTCCCGCAGTTCAAGTCGACGGGATCCGCGCTCGCCTACCGAAGGCCAAGCCAGGCGAAACCAGCCATCGAAAGCGTCTCGACGGCCGGGATCGGCGAAACCGAAGCCCAGCTGCGGGCGGCGATAAACCCGCATGACCTCCAGACCGGGTATCGCTTCGAGCTGACCACCCAGGCGGCCTTCGAAGTGGAAGGATTTCAGGGCGCCGCAACCGTCGGCGAAGGCACCATCTCCGCCGATGGCGCGGGAAGTGTCAACGCCCTTGCCAGCAACCTCCTGCCGGGGCAGGTCTACCGGTTCCGCGTGGTTGCCCAAAACGATCTCGGCCCTGCCCCCGAAGAAGGCCAGAACGAAGCAGCCTTCGCCACCTTCGACGACGCTGCCGCCAACACCGGCGTGTGCGCCAACGGGGCACTGCGCACCGGTGCGTCGGCGCCGTTGCCGGACTGCCGCGCCTATGAGCTCGTCACCCCGGCCGAAACGAACGGCCGGCCCCCGCTCGGAAAGTTCGGATCAGTGCTCGCGTCTCCGGACGGCGGTCGCCTCACCTATCTGATCGAAGGCGGCTCGCTTCCGGGCACCACCGGTGTCGGCAGCTTCGAGGGCGATGCCTACCTCGCGCAGCGGGGGGCGGCGGGATGGACCACTGCCTTGTCCGGGCCCACCGGCTCCGAAGCTACGGTCGCCGAGGTGCGGCAGGTTTCCGAAGCGCAGACCTTTTCCGCCTGGATGGGTAAAAACGAAGGTTCGGCAGTGGTCGACGGAGTTGAAACCTTCAACCTCCGTTATCCCGATGGACACTCGGAGCTGGTCGGCCGGGGAAGCCTCGGCGTCGCGCCCCATGCCAAAGATGTGGCGATATCTCCGGATGGTACCCATGTCATCTTTGCCGTAGGCAATAACAGCGATTATTGGAAAGCGGTCCAGCTCGAGCCAAACGCGCCGCCGGACGAAATCGAGGCGATCTACGACCGCACCATCGACCCGATCACCGGCGAAGAGCAGACCCACGTGATCTCGCTCCTTCCCGGCGACATCACCCCAAGCAAAGACGCAGTAGCAGCACCGCTAGGTGTCTCCAAGGATGGCAGCGCCGTCGCTTTCAAAATCGGCGGTGCCTTCTACTTGCGCAAGGACAACTCCGTCACCTACGAGATCGGCGAAAACGTCACCATCGCCGGCGTCTCGGAAAACGGAGAGCGCGTTTTCTATCTCGAGGACGGTGACCTGAAGGCCCTCGACATCAGCACCAACGAAGTGATCGACTTCAGCTCGAGCGGCGACGTCACGCCGGTCAATGTCGCCGCCGGAGGGACCCGCGCCTATTTCCTCTCTCCGAGCGTCCTCGGCGGCACGAACCCCGAGGGGGAGGCAGCTCAGGCCGGCGGACAGAACCTCTACCTCTCGGAGGAAGGAACGATCAGCTTCGTCGCCACGGTCACCGAACGTGACGCGGAAGGGGAAGCAGGAGAAAGCGGCTTCGGCCGCACCGGCCTCGGTCTCTGGATCGAGGCCTCGGAGCAACCCGCACGGGATCCCTCTCGCACTAACCCGGATGGCTCTGTGCTGCTCTTTCAGTCGCGCGCGGCAATCACGGGCTTCCCGGCAGGCGAATTCCCCCAGGTGTACCGATACGACTCAAGGGCCGGTCGTCTGCGCTGCGTCTCCTGCCCCCTGGCTGGGGCGCCGACCGGGCAAGGAGCTTCGATCCAGAGCTTCACGAGCCCCGATAGTGAAGCTCCGCTCCACCCCAGCAGCTTCGTCCCTGCCCTCACCCCCGATGGGCGTCGTGCCTTCTTCGAGTCCACCGAAGCGCTTGTCTCAGCCGACACCGACGGCGCCCGTGACGTCTATGAGTGGGAGCAGGAAGGTGTCGGCAGCTGCCAACGCGCCGAGGGCTGCCTCTTTCTGATCTCCTCCGGCTACAGCGCCAAGGACGACTACCTCTACGCCCAGAGCAGGGACGGCGACGACGTCTTTGTTGCCACTGCCGACCGGCTCACCGACGAAGACCCGAGTGCCACCTTCTCGATCTACGACGCGCGCGTCGGCGGCGGCTTTGCCGCCACGACGGCGGCGGGGGAGTGCCTGGGCGAAGCCTGTCAGCCGGCGGCCTCGCCGCCGCAGGCAGCTTCGCTTGCGAGCTCCACCTACCGAGGGGCGGGAAACTCGCTGTCGCAACACGAGAAGCCCAGCTGCCGTAAGCCGAAGCAAAGGGCCAGAAGTGGTGGCCCGACGCGCTGTTCGAAGCTCAAACACCGATCACGAGGTCATCGAAAGGCCAGCAAGCAGGGGAGGACGGGACGATGAGGGTCAGGACTTCAGTTATCGCGGTGGCGGCGATCGGCGTGCTCGCCTCGCTCTGCATGGCCGGCCCCGCTGCCGCCGACAGGGATTTCTCGAAATACGCTCTGGAATCGGTTTCCTCATCGGTAGCGGACTTGCAGGCCGGGGCCCACGCCGATTTCACCGCTTCCTTCCGGCTCACCTCCACTGCCGAGTCTCCCCCGCGGCCCTGGGCCACCAGCCGTGACTTCATCGTCAAGGTCCCTCCGGGGTTGGTTGGCAATCCGGAAGCCTTTCCCCACTGTACGACGGCCCAGCTCGGCACTACCCCGAATGAGAGCGAATGCCCGCAGGACTCCCAGATCGGGATCAGCGAAGTCACTCTCGCGGGAGTCATCAACGCCACCCTGACCGAGCCTGTCTACAGCATGGAGTCGCCCGGCGGCGACGTGGCCGCGCGCTTCGGACTGTTCGGCGGTGCTTGGCCAATCTTCATCAACGTCCGCGTCGACCCGATCGACAACACCCTGGTCGCCGCGGTCGAAGGCGCCTCTTCAGTCGCTGAAGTGATCGCCGCTGAAACCACCTTCTGGGGAGTGCCCGCCGCCGCGTCGCACGACGAGTTGCGGCTCACCCCTGAGGAAGGCCTGCTCGGGCAATTGCCCCCCGGCGGGCGCGACTCCGGTCTGTCCGAAGTCCCCTTCATGTCCAACCCAACCGAGTGCGGTCCCGGCAAGCAGGTAACGGTCACCGCGGTCAGCTACCAGGTGCCGGACAGCCCGTCGACGATGAGCGGCCCCTTCCCACAGCTCGGCTCGTGCGGCCTGCTGGAATTCACGCCCTCGGCGACGGCGAAACCCACCACTTCGCAGGGCACCACATCCTCGGGGCTCGACTTCGATCTCTCACTGCCCAACAAAGGGCTCGATTCCCCCAACGTCACCGCGGCCTCTCAGCTGAAGCGGGTGGAAGTGGTTTTGCCCAAAGGGATGTCGGTCAACCCCTCCTCTGCCGAGGGGCTCGGCGTCTGCTCAGAAGCCGACCTCGCTCGCGAGACCTACAACTCTGCCCCCGACGCCGGCTGCCCTGAGACTTCCAAGCTCGGCTCGGTCAAGGCCACCACCCCGGTGCTCGACCGCGAAGCCGTCGGCTCGCTCTACCTGGCCAAGCCCTACGAGAACCCGTTCGGCTCGCTGATCGCCCTCTACATGGTCCTGAAGATCCCCGACCGGGGAGTGTTGGTCAAGTCGGCGGGACAAGTCACGCTCGATCCCGCTACCGGTCAGATCACCACGGTCTTCGATGACATTCCGCAGTTGCCGGTGGCGAGCGTCAGCGTGCGATTCCGGGAAGGGGCGAGATCGCCTCTGGTCACCCCGAGCGCCTGTGGCCAATACGCGGTCACGACCAACCTCAGCCCCTGGGCGCAGCCGAGCAAGGTCAGCTCGCGGCAGAGCACCTTCGAGATCGCCTCCGGGCCCGACCACGGCCCCTGCCCGAGCGGCGGGCTGCCGCCGTTCAGGCCCGACCTCCACGCCGGCGCGGTGAACAACGCGGCCGGCAGCTTCTCGCCCTTCGACGTCGAACTCTCGCGCACCGATGCGGAGCAGGAGATCACCCACTTCTCGATCAAGCTGCCCCCCGGAGAGGTGGCAAAGCTCGCCGGAGTTCCCTTCTGCCCGGAGGCCGGCATCGCCCAGGCGATCGCCCGCAAGGGGATCCACGGCGGCGAAGAAGAGCTGGTCTCCCCGTCATGCCCCGCGGCTTCGCAGGTCGGCACCTCCCTGGCGGGAGCGGGCGTCGGCCAGGTCCTGGTCTACGTCCCCGGCAAGATCTACCTCGCCGGCCCCTACCACGGCTCGCCGCTGTCGATCGTCGCGATCACGGCGGCAAAGGCCGGTCCCTTCGATCTCGGCACCGTGGTGATCCGCGAGGCGCTTCAGGTCAATCCCGAAACGGGCGAAGTCTTCGTCGATGCGACCGGGTCGGATCCGATCCCCCACATCGTCGCCGGGGTACCGGTGCGTCTCAGGGACATCCGCGCCTACGTGGACAAGCCCCAGTTCACTCTCAACCCGACCGACTGCACCCCGACCTCCACCGCATCGACGGTGCTCGGAGCGGGGCTCGACTTCGCTTCCGAAGCGGACGACCGCCCGCTCACCGTCACCTCGCCCTTCCAGGTCGCCGATTGCGCCGCCCTTCCCTTCAAGCCCAAGCTCTCCTTCAAGCTGAGCGGAGGGACCAGGCGCGGCGCCTACCCGGCGCTGAAGGCATTCCTGCGGATGAGCGGATTCGGCGAAGCGGGCATCGCCAAAGCAAGGGTCACGCTGCCTCGCTCGGAGTTCATCGCCAACGCCCACTTCAACACGATCTGCACCAGGGTGCAGTTCAAGGAAGCGGGCGGCAACGGAGAAGCCTGTCCAGCGGGGTCGATCTACGGCTGGGCGCGGGCCAAGAGCCCGATCCTCTCCGATCCGCTCGAAGGCCCTGTCTTCTTGCGCTCCTCAGAACACGAACTGCCCGACCTCGTCGCTTCACTGCGGGGAGCCGAGATCAACGTGCACCTGGTTGGCCACGTCGACTCGGTCAAAGGACAGCTGCGCACGACCTTTGAAACCGTCCCCGACGCCCCGGTCGAATGGGCATCGTTCTCCTTCAAGGGAGCAAAGAAGGGTCTGTTCGAAAACAGCACCAACCTCTGCCAGGGCACCCATAAGGCCAAAGTCGAGATCACCGGCCAAAACGGCAAGGAAGCCAACTACGGCTCGGCGCTGAAGGTGAAGTGCGGTGCCAAAGGCAAGAAGGCGAAGTCAAAGAGGACGGCACGCTGATGCGGGCCGTCCTCTAGGCGATGGGAAGGCGGGGGAGGGTCGCGACAGCGGTCGCGGCCCTGGCGCTATATGCCTGCGCATCGGCGCCGGCGGTAACCGTGCAATCAGAAGGCCTGCGCATAAGCGCCCTAGCCCAGCTGAAGCCCTACAAGCTTCCAAGGGACAAGCCCGCCCCGATCGCGATCTTCGTCGCCGGGCACCTGGAAGCCAGCAAAGGGGGCGTGCCGCCGCAGCTGCGACGGCTAAGCGTGCGGGTAAACCGCCACGGCCTCTTGCAGTCCAAGGGCCTGCCGATCTGCGAAGTACCCCGCATCCAACCCGCCACCACCGAACGCGCCCTCTCGCAGTGCGGCGATGCATTGATCGGCTCCGGTCAGTTCTGGGCCAACATCGTCTTGCCCGACCAAGGCGCTTACAGAACCCAGGGAAGGCTCTTGATCTTCAACGGCAAAAAGAACGGCCGCCCGGTGATCCTCACCCACATCTTCACCTCCCATCCCTTCAACAGCTCCTTCGTCATCCCCTTCGGGGTCAAGCAGGTCTCAAGCGGCCCCTACGGCACCGAACTCTCCGCCTCGTTGCCCCAAGCCCTGGGCGACTGGGGCTACCTGGATCGGATCAAGCTCACCCTGAAGCGCAAATACAGCTACCGGGGAAGAGCGCTCTCCTACTTCAACGCCGCCTGTCCGGCCCTGGGGCGGGCAAAGCGAGCCTCCTTCCCGCTCGCCTACGCCGAATTCCACTTCGCCGGGAGAAAGCCGATGGGCGTCACCGTCAACAAGACCTGTGGGGTGAAGGAATGAAGCTTCGAGTCTTTGGGGCGCTGCTCGGCGCGCTGACGTTCGTCCTGGTCGGTGCCACAAGCGCAGCCGCGGCCTTCGATCCGCTTGGCTCCGGCCAGACCAAGCTCGTCCTCGACAAGGGCTTTGCCTCCTTCCTCGAAGAAGGACGGGCTCCAGCTGACTGCGAAGCAGGGCGCCAAGCGCAGGGGTGGCTCGATCGTGCTGCCGATCAACGGCGGAAACTTCGACGCGACGATCGGCAAGGGCGAGATCACCCAGGTCGGCACGCTCGTCTTCGGCGGCTCCCACGGCAAGGTGCCGCTGCGCGAGATCACGGTGAAGGCCAAGCACTCGCCCCTCGTCGCCAAGGTCGGCGGCTCCCAGCTCAAGGTCGCCAGCGCCGCCAAGCTCTCCTCGGTTCGCAGCGGCTTCGGCGCCAAGTTCAGCGCCAAGCCGCTGAAGCTGACCGCCAAGGTCGCCACCCGCCTCAACAAGAAGCTGCGCCCGGCGGTCCCCTTCGCCGCGGGCCAGGCCCTGGGCTCGCTGACCAGCACCCCGCAGCCGAAGGTTGCCACGGTGCTCGAATCGGGCCGTGCCACCTTCGTCTTCGACCCCGCCTTCCTCGCCAAGCTCGAATCGCGCTTCGTCTCGGTCAACCCGATCTTCCCGGCCGAACACCAGGGCCCGACCTTCACCTTCCCGATCGTCGTCGGCGGCCAGATCGCCCCCAACGGCTCAGAAGGGACGCTGCGCACCGGAGGCACCGTCGAACTGCTGCAGCTCGGCGCCGGCCAGGTCTTCTGGAAGGAGCTGTGGCTGGACATGGGGGCCAAGGTCGACTCGGCCGAAGTCGACGTCGAGCCCACGCCGGCCTTCCCGGGCAAACTAGGCCGAGTCGGCGTCTTCGACCTCACCGGCGGCGCGATCGCCTCCGACCCGAAGGCCCGCTCAGTCACCCTCTCCGGCGGTCAGCTGGTCCTCGAGGCCCAGACCGCGAAGACCCTCAACGACGCCTTCAACGAAGGCAAAGAGCTCTTCAAGGCCGGCGAAGCGGCCGGCTCACTCAGCTTCACCGCGCTGGTTCAGTAGGCCCCCCTGACGACCGCCCCAAGGGTCTGCGGGCTAGTCTTAAGTTGCCAATTGCCCGGCTTGAGTCGTAAAGAGGATCCGCTCAAGCCGAAGGGTGCCGGGGGAGGCGAGGTATCTGGGGATGGCGGGGTCCCAAGATTTCGAATTAGCCAAGACGAACTGACGAAGGCAGCGGCCGAAGCAAAACGATTTCAAGAGCAGCGCGCCAAGGAGCAGGCGCCGGGCGCAGGAAATGCGCCGAGTCGCGACGGTCAGACGGCAACAACTTCTCGCCGGCCCCCCGACCTAGAGCAACTACTCGCGATTTTTGGCGGTGCGGTTGGTCTCGGTTCGATCTTCGTACTGCCTCTCCGCTTCGCGTTGCCGACGCTCTGCCTGGCCCTCGTGGCGGTGGGCCTGAAAACCCGAGGGCGTGTGCGCGTTGCGGCTGCCGCCCTGTCCTTCGGCGCATTGGGGGCCGCGATTGGAGTGTGGTTCGTCTTCCTTTTCGGCTCTGGTAGCGGCGACTCGGGGCTCACCAGCGAAGCCGCCCGAGCAAAAACGCGCCTCGAAATCGTTGATGAGGTCAACAGGCTTCGGTACCAACACCACCTCAAATCTCTCAATTACGATCCCTCCCTCTCCCTGTTTGCCCAGCAGCGGGCGGATTACGGAGCTGCCAGCCACAGCGGGGTTGCCACGGAACAAACCCTTGCCCGATTGTCGCCCTCACACCAAACCAATGTGTGGGCCGAGATGGCTGGAGTCGCTTGCTCGTGGAACCATCTGTTTGAAATGGCGGAGGGCACGGCACCCACGCCAGCGAACCCTGAGATCGGCTTTATCGAAGGTGGTTGGGGGGTCGGCCACGGGCCTGACGTCTACCTTTCTCCCACCTTTTCCTCGATTGGGGTGGGACTCGAACAGATCCCCGGCGGAGATATCAGCGTGGTCATCGATCTGAGCGGGCGCCCCAAGGCTGGCCGCCCGTGGTTCCACAGCGAACTGCCCAATTTGCTGGGCAAGGTTGTCGGCAACGGGGACCCGGCCATCCCCGAATGCGACTGAGCTTTCGTCCGCGGTCCGACCACCGCAAGGCCCATTGCCCTCAGTGCCCCGAGCAGTGTCCGGTTTCAGTAGATAGGCGACACCTGTGTCGAGACATAGGAGACACCCAACGAAGGGAGATCTCCTGTGGCAAAGGCGCGGTACCTGGTCGAGGCGCATCTGTTGGAGGGCCGCTCGGTCTCGGAGCTGGCGAAGGCCCACGGCGTTCATCGCAGTTGGATCTACAAGCTCTTAGCTCGGTATCGAGAAGGCGGCTATGAGGCCCTGGAGCCACGCTCCAGGGCACCGCGGAGGAGTCCCAACGCGACGCCCGAGGAGTTAGTGCGGGAAGTCGTGTCCCTGCGAGAGCAGCTGCTCTCGCAGGGACACGACTGCGGCGCGCAGACGATCGCCCACCACCTCGCCCGCAAGGAGACCGAGCGCGTTCCCTCGGTCTCGACGATCTGGCGGATCTTGCGCCGCGAGGGCCTGGTGGTCCTCCAGCCCCAAAAGCGCCCGCGCTGCTCGCTTATCCGCTTTGAAGCCGAGCTGCCCAATGAGATGTGGCAGGCCGACATCACCCACTGGCGGCTGGCAGATGGACGCGACATGGAGATCCTCAACATGATCGACGACCACTCGCGCTTGTTTTTGGCCTCCCGTGCCTTCCCCACCACCAAGGCCGCCGACGTGGTCGACGTCTTTCGCTTTGCGATTGACCTTCACGGGGCACCAGCGTCCTTGCTTTGCGACAACGGCGCCGTCTTCACCGCCACTCCGCGCGGGGGCAAGGTGCTCTTGCAAGTCGAGATGGAGCGCCTGGGGATCACCGCCAAGAACTCGCGGCCCTACCACCCCCAGACCTGCGGCAAGGTCGAGCGCCTGCACCAGACGCTGAAGCGCTACCTGGCAAGGCAGGCCCCAGCCGAGACGCTTGCCGATCTGCAAGGGCAGCTCGATGCCTTCGTGCACTACTACAACACGATCAGGCCCCACCGGGCCTTAGGAGGGCGCACGCCACTGCAGGCCTACAGCGCCCGGATCAAAGCCCGGCCGGTCGAGGGGCCTGAGCCCGAGACTCACTTCCGCATTCGCCACGACAAGGTCGACACGGCCGGAACGGTCACCCTGCGCCACGACTCAAAGCTCCACCACATCGGCCTGGGCAGGGCCCACAAAGGAAAGCCGGTCAAGCTCCTCATCGCCGACCGAGACATCCGGATCCTCGATCCCGAGACGGGTGAGCTGATCCGCCGCCTGACCCTCGATCCGAGTCGGGACTACCAGCCGATTGGAGGGAGCTGAGGTGTCTACGATGTCCCGCGACATCTGTCTCCGATGTCGCGACACATCACACAGTGCCCCGAGCAGGATTCGAACCTGCGGCCTACTCCTTAGGAGGGAGTCGCTCTATCCAGCTGAGCTATCGGGGCGGGTTACCGGAAAAGGCTCTGCTGAGCCGTTTCCAGTGATTGTGAGTCGTCCGCGCTCGGCTCAGATTCGACAGAAACGGGCTCTCCGCTGCCCATTGCTGCCCATTCGAGGGCTGCATCGAACTCGCGAAGCGCCACGCCGATCAGCCTCTCGCGGCGGCGCACAGCACTAGCGTAGACCTTCATCGAGAAGCCCGGCTCGGTGTGCCCGAGCTGGTTCGCTACGTACACCGGGTCGTCGCCCAAGGCGAAGCGCAGGCTTGCGTAGAGGCGGCGCAGCGAGTGCGGCGTCACGGCCTCGTCAATCGGCCGAAGACCCAACTCATCGAGCCTCTTGTTGGCTCGACGGATCGCCGTCTTCAAGCGCCGCTCGACGTTGCCGACGCTCTGTCGCTGTCCCTTGCGGTTGCGGAACATCGGACCCTCGTTGCTGCGCAGCGTGCGGAGCTTGTAGGCGGCGAGTTCCTTGCGCAGGGCATCGGGCAGATCGACTTGGCGGATGCCCGCCTCGGTCTTCGATTCGCCAACGGCCAGCGTCCCGCTGGCCGGATCGAAGTCGGGCCAGTCGAGCCCGCAGGTCTCGCCGTTGCGCAGCCCGGCTCCGGCCATCGTCGCCACCATCGGCCGCAGCTTGCGCGCGGCTTCGAGGAGGGAGGGCAACTGCTCCGGCTCCACGGTTGGCCGGTTCGGCGTGCTGCGCTTGACCCGCCGCCTTCGCCCGCGTGCCGGATTGCGCGCCGCGTCGATGTGCCCGTAGTCGCCGGCAGCGTCAAGGATCATCGCCAGCAGCCCGAGCGACTTGTTGATCTGGTTTGGTCCAAGCGCTCCCTCACGAAGCTTGGCCGCCTTGTAGCGGTCGACGTCCTCCGGACCGATCTGGTCGAGGTGCATCGAGGCGAGGTGGGGGAGAAGGTGGCCACTCAGCAGCCAGCGGTAGCTCTTGATCGTCTTCGGTCGTAGCTCCGGCTCGCGACCTTCCAGCCATTCGGAGGCGAACTCGTGGAGGGTGGGTGCTTCGACTATCTCCGGAGCTTGAGCGGGTTCGTATGGCCGCCAGATGCCGCGCTCGACATCTGCCAGTACATGCCGCAGCTCGGCCTCGGCTCGCTTGCGGCTCCAGCCTTCCTCGGCGGTACCCAGCGCCACGTAGCGTCGCTTGCCATAGGCCCGGAAGCGAATTGCCCAAGCCCGCCCGTCCTGCGGCTCGATTACCTGTCCCGTTGCCTTGCGAGGCATCCCTACCTAAGCCGCCGAGGGCGGCGAGTTCTCCCCCCGGCCTCGAATCGGAAGCAGTTCCACCCGCCCCTCCGACCCCTGCGGCTGGCCCGCCCGCTTACCCGGGCGGGCGGGCGGGTCAGCCGCCGGTACCTCACCTACCTTCCGCAGCACCCGAGCCGCGATTTCAGGGTCGAACCGAAGCCGTGGCCTCGTGCCGTTGCCGAGCTTGACCGCCCCCAGCTCGATCGCGTGGGTGTAGACCCAGGAGCGCTCGATCCCGAAGCGCCGCGCCAGCTCGGTGGCATCGACAAGCTCGCGCTGTTGCAGTCCGCGTTGATCAAGCAGCTCGACCACGCGCCGGGCGATCTTCTCGACTGCTTCGGGTCCGAGCTTGATGCCTGTGGATGCCATTGCCTTAAGAGTCGGAACCAACGCCAAGACGCCCCGGGGAATCGCCGCCAACGGCGAACGTATGTTCCCGTTCATAATGTGTCGGGCTGTAGGGGTTGATCTCTCGGTAGGCGCCGAGAGATCGTGCGTGAGGGGTTGGTTCGAGGCGATTGCGGCCTTGAGGCTGATGCTTGCCTTGGGTGCCTGATCGCGTTTATCCGTGAGCGGCTGGTTCATCGAGATGGCTTTTGAATTGCGGACCTGTCGAAGTCAGGGATTCCTTGGCTCAGCGGATTGAAAGCGGCCATGCCGCACGTCCCCCGGCTCCCACGTCAGGCCCTCGAAGAGATCTTCGATTGAGACTTCCAACGCGCCGGCGAGCTTCAGCAGCGTGTCGGCACGAGCGATGCGCAGCCCCCGCTCAAGTTGGCTGATCTCGGTGCGGTGCAAAGACGCCCGCACGCCCAACTCGTCCTGAGAGAGGTCGGCGAGTTCGCGACAGCGGATCAGGTTGTCGCCGAGGACGGCTTTGATGTCCCTGACGCCGCTCACAGGACGCCTCCAAGTAGCTCCTCGAAGCGAAGCGCCGCCCGACTTGGCGCGATACGCCGACAGTCGCAGGAGAGCAGCCCGTCGCGGCTCAATTCGCGCACGGCCCGCTCTACAGCGTCCTGCTCGCTTGCGGAGCAATCGGCTTCAACTCGCATCGACAGCTCCAAGATGGTCAGCTGCGCCGGATGCAGGACCAGCACTTGCGTAAGGACCGAGCGCTGCAAGATCTCGTCCTCGTGGGCGGGCATAAACAGGCCCGGCCGGATATCGTCGTTGTGCATGGGAGCTCATACCTCCTGTGCCATGCCCCCGGCTGTTCCACCAGCGCGGGGGCGCTTTGTCGTTGGGTCGGCGAGGCTACCGCAACTTCTGCTGAAACACAAGTGCTTAGACAGGTGGCTTAAAGCGCCCGCGTCTGAGAGCGTGCCCAGAACGATGCGCCGCTCAGACCAACCCCAGCCCGCCCTAGGCAAAGCAATCCGCCAGCTCCGCGAAGAGCGCGGCATGACCCAGGAAGCCCTAGCTCAAGAGGCTGGCGTCACGGTCGGCCACATGTCGATGATCGAACGCGGCCACTCAAATCCGACCTGGGCCACGGTCAGGCGGCTTGCGAAAGGTCTTGACACCTCAGTGGCGGACCTCGCCGAACTGGCGGACCGCTTTGATTCATAGGATGACCGCATGAAGATCTTCGCTTCGAAGAAAAGGGTCAGTGAGGTGTTTGGTGTTTCAAACGAGATACTTCCCGACTCATACGTAGACCGCGGTGAACTCGATGAGGAGCTTCAGCGTCTCTTGGCGCGGCCGACGCATGTTGCCCTCCGAGGAGAGTCAAAGTGCGGGAAGTCGTGGCTCAGGCAGAAGGTTGTAACGGATGCGACGGTAGTCCAATGCAGGCTTGGGAAGACTTGTGTTGACATCTACCGGGACGCCCTAAGCGACCTTGGGGTTCGCTTGGAGCTTGAGAGGACCGACAGTGGCTCTATGAGTGGTCGTGCTGAGGCGAGCACCGAGGTAGGCATCAGCCTCATGGCAAAGCTTCGCGGAGGCGGTGCCGTGGAAGGATCGAAGTCCCATGAGACTAAGACCGAAACAGTTGGTCGCGACTTCACTGACCTCAAGTTTGTGGCTGACCTCATCAAGGCATCTGAAAAGCGTCTGGTGGTAGAGGACTTTCACTATCTCTCCGTCGAGGAGAGAACAAAGCTAGCCTTTGACCTTAAGGCTCTATGGGATTACGGAGTGTTTGTGGTCATCGTGGGGGTCTGGAGCAAGCAGAATATGCTCTTGTACCTCAATCCTGATCTCACGGGCCGCGTTGAGGAGTTGGCGATTGTCTGGACCGATGATGATCTAGGGCGTGTCTTTACCAACGGGGGTGCCGCCCTTAACATTGAGTTCAGTGACGATCTACGTCAGCATGCCATCCACGATTGCTTCGAGAACGTTGGGCTCCTTCAGCGTCTTATCCTTAGCACGCTAGACGAGCTGGGAATCGAGGAGGAGCAGGACGGCAACGTTGTCGTAAGCCAAGTTGACAGTCTTGACGCTGCCGCCATGGCCTACGCAGAGCAGCTCAACCCGCTCTATCAGCAGTTTGCCGAGAGAGTTTCAAGGGGAATTCGGAGTCGCAGTGACTCGACTGGAATTTACGCTCATGCAATGGCAGCCATCTTGGAAGCGTCCGATGAAGACTTGATTCGTGGAGTGCCGCTAGACACGATCTACGACCAGGCACATGAGCGGGAGAACCGCATACAAAAGGGCAATCTTCGAACTGTTCTTGAAAAGTTCGAGGGGCTCCAGGTGGATGAGGGGGGCCGTGGCCTTGTCCTTAGCTACAACGAGTCAACTCGGGAGATAGCCGCTGTAGATAGGCAACTACTGCTTTATAGGAAGTACTCGACTATAAAGTGGCCGTGGGAGGATTTGATCGAGGAGGCAGAGGCAGCCGACGACGACTTTAACGTGGAGTAGCGCCAATAACTAGGCGGCTTCTTTGAGCAGATAGAGACCTGAACGGCGTCCAGCGGAGGCGACTCGTGGCGATCTACTGACCTGGCCGAGGAAGGTTGCTAGCGGATCCTTGCCGCCGACTTTGAACCCCTTTTCCTCTACCCAGGCAAACCACTGTCTGTAGTGGACCTTCTCTCCGGGCTTGAGATGGGCGGCCAAGATGTCGACCGCAATTTCCTGCAGCCGCTGCCCACGGAGGCGACGATCTAGCTGCTCGATCCGCAGCTGACAAGCAACGCCGAGAGTGCCGGCCAACTCGCTGAGCAGCCTCTCGTCAGCATCGGCCTGCGAGGCCGCTTGATCCGCGAGACGTCTCAACAGCTCGGCGCGCTCCCGGTGCTCGACTAGTCGCCGGCAGAGCTCGTCGTACTGCTCGTTGAGCGCTAGCTCAAGCTCCTTGGACGTTTGGGAAGATCGCCCCAGTTCGCTTTTCAGGACATCCATCTTTCGCAGCCTAAGTCTGCTTGCGGATAGTGGCTGACGCTGAAAATCTCGCTGATAGCGGCTAAGTCGAGGCCAAAGTCGAAGCTAGCTAGTCCAGCTACATCTTCCTAGATCAGTAGAGCGTCCGAGACCGCCACTACCGTGACCTTCGACTTTGCGACGAAAGGAGCAAGCGTGGGCGGAGGACTGAATCGCAACAAGGACGTTTCACGGCAAAGCAGTTCACAGAGTAGAAGCCTGCTCGCGGCGGTCGCTGAAATCGGAAGTGGCATTGAGGCCAGCGGCGGCACTCTCGCGACCACGGACGAGTACTGCGCCAGAGAGCATCGACTGCCTTTCAAAGTCACCGCCGACACTGCGCCGAGGAAGGGAGACACGATTCGGCTAACCGATTCAAACCCACCGCGGCTTGTCGGGGATGATGGAGAGATTGGCGTCGTCGATAAACGAGCAGCGGGAATCCAGAACTGCCTCAACGACGACTGGGAAATGACCGGCACAATCGCGGCTATCAATCCGTCTGCTGGCCATGGCATCGCGGTTGTTAGGGGACACCACTGATGGTGGGCTCAAATGGACGGACATCCAAGCCTCTTTAGACTCAGCTCGCTTTGCGCTGAGTGTCCGTTTTACGAGACCTGTGGTGCTGCCGACACGAAGTACGCTTGCCCCGAGATCTGGCCTGCGGACAATCCTGGAGGGGGCGAGGTCTCCCATCCTTCGAAGTCGGAAACGACTCGCGAGCTCGAAGAACTAGGCGGACCGGAGTTCGACACGGTAAGAGCGCTGGATCGGGTGAGCCTTGATCTGCAGGCCTACACGCCCCAGGCACGAAATCGCCGTGCGCTGAAGGGATACCTACGCGGCGACGCGTACATGCTTCGTGCCAGTGATGTTGTCAGAGAGCACGGGGTTCTGAGCGCCGCAGAGATGCGCGAGCGCCTTGGCCTTGCGCCCAGCGTTCGTCTGTATCTGTTGATGTTTGATCGCGACAAGATGCTTGAGCAGATTTGGACGCGCGGCCTTGGTCTCATCGAGCAGATAGCTGGTGCTGGTTATGCGGCCGTTATCAGCCCATCGTTTTCGACCTATACACCTAGGCCTGCCACTGAGTTCATGATTAACAGCAAGCGCTCATTGCACTACTTTGTAGCCCTCCAGAAGCATGGAATACGCGCCGTCCCGAGAGTCGCCTGGATCACGTCAAAGGACGCGATTCGGTTCGGCCTTTGGATACGGGAAAATCCTTTGATCGAGGCGGTCGCAATTGACCTCTCGACCTATAGACGAGCGGACGATTGGCGGGAGCAGATGGAAGGGCTCGAGCTCTTCGATCGGCTGACTGATGAGAAGTTGACCTACTTGGTCAACGGGGCCACAACCGAACAGCGCTGCCTTGATCTCTTCGCACTGCTCGGCGTCGATCGAGTCCGAATTACCAACGCCACGACCCAGGCTCGAATCCAATCTCGATCCCTTCGTTCGACAGGCAATCAGACCGGCGTTAGCTTCTCAGCCCGTCTCGAAGAGCGTCAGGGGACGGTGGAAAGAGCTGCTAGTCGGTTTGAAGGGAAAGAGCACAACAAGGTCCGCGCGGTGGCTTAGGACTTCGGGTTTGGGCAGCGAGAGCTTTCTGCTGCCCAAATACCCATCAATCGTGCGTAATCGAGTCGTTCCTTGCCCGGTTGAGGTTCGGCGTATCCCGCGTTGGAGTGCCGAAAGCGTGCACTCTCCGGGCTCGCTTAGGAGAGAGTCGCTCTATCCAGCTGAGCTATCGGGGCGGGCAAAGGATTGTCTCACTCCGCTTCTCATCTGGAGTGTCTGATTTGGCTACGGGGTGTCCGTGAGATCTGCCAGTAGCTCCTGGCACCAAGTGACTGCGGCGTTGGCAACAGCGATCGCTCGTTTTCGATCCAATGCCTCGATCGGCGCGTCGTCGTATCGGAATTCGGCCGCCCAGGGGGTGAGCCATGACGCTGACTTGACCTCCGGCTCCATGGCGACCGAATGCTTCTCGGCCAGGACGATGAGATATTCGAGGTCGTGTGTCTTCGGAAACTCGATGCTCTCCAATATCAGCACGACCTTTACCGCCTTCTCGACAGCCTGCTGTGTGTGAAAGCCCACCGGGCGGTCGTCCATCTCTGGATCAGGAGCGAGCTTTTCAGCAGTCGCCAGGTCGATTTCGGCGAGCCGGGCGAAGGACTCGGCGACGTCGATCTGCTCAGGAGTGGGCAAGGACGCGACCGTCGCGCAGCGCGTGGTGAACCATCGTCCCTGGAACCTTTGCGCGCAGAGAGGCGCGCCTCTCGTCTAGGACGACGATGTCTACCGGCGCTGGGAAGTCTCTGAGAGTGCGCCGCAGTCGCTCCCACTCCTTGAGGCGGTCTTCCACGACAGGCTCGATGACGAGGAAGTCGACGTCGCTGTCTGCTCTAGCTTCTCCCCGCGCGTGGGAGCCGAAGAGAATCACCTTCGACTCCGCGCCGGCAGTCTCCGCCAGCAGCTTCCCTGCTTGGTCGATCAGGTTGCGAGAAACCATGGCCGACAAGGTAGCGGAGCAAAGCGCCGACAATGCAATCCATTGGGCAGCAGAGCGTTCTCGCTGCCCAAACCGGAATAGAACCACAGCAATCGACTGGAATCGCTCGCTGCGCGAAGCACCGCGCAGACCCCTGCGCAGAGCCGAGAACGCGCACTCCTCCGACTCGCTTAGGAGGGAGTCGCTCTATCCAGCTGAGCTATCGGGGCTTGGATATTCGAATCGTAGAGCTAACTGCCTGTGGCATCGAGGTCCTCTAGGTCTGCGAGATCGCGGGTTCTTCCGGCGGCTCGCTTCATGGCCTTCAGGTCTTCAACTGAGCAGACCGCGACTCTGACTCCTAGAACCTCGGTCTCCGTGGCGCGAGCACGCAACTCTTCGAAAGCAGGGACTCCGTCCAGTCCTTGGACGACGTCCAGGCGACCAAGTTCGGTTTCAATCGCAACCTGCTCGCCGCTCGCGAGCTGGCCAGCGATCGAAGGTTGACTACTGAGGAAGGATTCACCGGTTTGCACATGGCCGTTGACTGCCGCCGCTACCGCCGCAACCCGCTTGAGGTTCTCGATATCTGGGGCAACGACGACGTCCACATCCTTCGTTCCCCGGACCACCCCCCAGGCGTTGACGGCCAGCCCACCGATCAGGACGAACTCGACGCCTGCCTCCGAGAGCCGGCGAAGGAGCTGGTCGAAGGCCGCTTCAATCACTGCGGGCGAGCTGTGCCCACGAATTGCATCAGCTTGTGGCTCAGCGCAATTCCCTCGGCTAGGTTGATGCTCATTGGACGCCGAGCGTCATCGCGCAGACGCCGGACGCGAACCGCCTCGGCCGCCGCCGCGGAATCCTGCGGTGTATCAGCTGACTGTTGGGTCGATGCCACGAAGACAACGGTAGCGGAGCGGAATGGCTCCCTCCTGTTTGGGTAGCGGGCGACTTTCGCTGCCCAAACCAGCGGCCGAACACGCAGCTTCGGGTCCCGCTCTCCAATCGCAGACAGTCACGTTTATAATTGTCGGGACCGGTCCGGTCCCTGGCTACGGGAGGGGGCGGCACCAACCCATCTCCCAGGCAGGCATGGACGAAGCGGCGCGGCGCCAAGACGGGTTTTCAGACGCTTTCGAGGCGGCGTTTGCGCGGCTTCGGATTCGGCTCGAGACGGCCTGTGCCGGCCAGTCGGACTGGCCGTCGGGGGTTGCCGCTGGGATCGACGCTGGCCTTGAGTTTGCGGCTGGCGATCCCGGCGCCGTGCGGGCATTGACCAGCGACGCTCTCGCCGAAGGGAAGGCGGGCTTCTCGTACTACGAGAGCCTGATCTCCTACCTCTGCGACCTGCTTCGGCCCGGTCGCGAGGAGTGCCCCGGCGCCGATCGCCTGCCGGCAGAAACGGAGCGCGCTCTCGCCGGCGGCATCGCGATGCTGGTCGCCCAGCGGGTCGACCTCGGCAGGCACGACGAGTTGCCCGCGCTCGCTCCCGAGGCGATCCAGTTCGTTCTCACTCCATACCTGGGGATCGATGAGGCGAGGCGAGTGGCCGAGCTCCGTCGCTAACCTCAGTCGGGGATGGGGCGCGGCAAGAAGACGGCGGTGGTGCTGGCTGCGGCCGCGCTGCTGGCGCTCGTCGTGCCGCTCGCCCAGGCCGAGCTGATCGAGCGTGGGGACCTCTTCGTCAACTTCAAAGGAGGGATCGCCCCCAACGCCCTGCCACGCACGAAGCTGGCGCCGATCGCGGTCAGCGTCGCCGGCACGGTCAAGACGCTATCCGGCAGACGGCCACCCGCCCTGCGCCAGATCAAGATCGAACTCAACCGCGGCGGCCAGCTCGATCCCGACGGCCTGCCGAGATGCCGCTACGGGCAGCTGGTCGCAGTCAGCTCCGAGCAGGCGTTGGCGGCATGTGGCGACGCCCTGGTCGGTACGGGTACCTACGGCGCCATGACCGCCTTTCCCGAACAGAACACGTTCCCCTCGGAAGGCCGCATCCTCGCCTTCAACGCCGTCTACGGCGGACACAGCGCGATCCTCGCCCATATCTATGGGCGCGAGCCGGCGTCGACCAGTCGCATCGTTGTCTTCCGCATCCGCCACACCGACGGCACCTTCGGCACCGTGCTCAGCGGCCATCTGCCCGACTCGGTCAACCACTACGGCTACGTCACCGGCATCGCCCTGCGTCTCTTCCGCCGCTTCGAGGCCGACGGCCGGGAGCGCAGCTATCTCAGCGCTGCCTGCGCTGCTCCGGCCGGCTTTCCCAGTGCGACCTTCCCCTTCGCTCGCGCCTCGATGACCTTCGTCGACGGCCGTACGCTCTCCAGCACCCTGACCCGCAGCTGCAGGGTGAGCAGCGGCTGAGCCGCTAGGAGTAGAGACTCTCGGAAGCGAGCTCCTGGGCGCGCCGATTCCAGAGCTTGATCTCCACCAGGATCGAGTCGCCGTAGCCCTCGAGCGCGTCGAGTGCGATCAGGGTGAAGCGGCCGTTGGAGACGAGCTCCTGGTCGACGGCCTCGAGGTCGAGCTCGGCGGTGGCAGCCACGGCGCCCTGGACCAGGGGACGGCCCCAAACCAGCGTGACCGCGCCCGCCCGCCCGTTCTCCCCTCGCCAGCGCCCGATCACCTCGTCGTTGAGGTCGATCTTCCAGCCCGGGTTGTCCTCGGCGAGGACGTCGGTGAAATCGACGACGGCGATCAGGTCCGACGGCTCGCCGCTTGCGGGCTGGACGTAGGAGACGTGGCCGAAGAGCTCCAGTGTCCCCTCGGGGCCGTCCGCCCGCGCCGAGCAGGGGACCCAGACCCGTCCGCCCCAGGCGCGCTCGGGGAACCAGTCGAGCTCTTCCGGCGCCTCGACCCCAGCGGGCAGGTCCTCGATCTCGGCGCAGGCCGTGCGGAAGGCCTCGCCGAGACGCTCCGCGAAGCGTCCGTGCGGGATCCCCTCCTGGGTCGAGTCGGCGATGAAGCGGGGGATAGGGCGCGGGTTCGGTGGCATCAGATGCACTCTCTCAAATCGGCTGCCGCCCGCTCCGGCGGGTAGGTGTTGATGTCGACGCCGGTGGCGAACTCGAACGAGGCCTTGATCGAGAGCCGCGGCGCGATGTCGACGTGCCAGTGGAAGTGCTCGGTGCCGCGCGGTGCGCTGCGGACCCAGAGGTTGAGCTCGGGCGCCCCGCCGAAGCGCTCGGCGAGCAGGCGCAGGGCGGTGTGGATCATCGCCGCGCCGGCGCCGTCCTCGGCGAAGCCTGCGGCGGCAGTGCGCGGGACGACGCGCAGCTCGAAGGGCGAGCGCGAGGCCCAGGGGCAGATCAGCGCCGCCTCCTCGTCGATCGCGACCAGGCGCTCGCGTCGCCGCACCTCCTCGACCAGGACATCGCTGAGCAGGCTGCCGCCGGCGGTGCGTTCGGCATAGGCGCCGACCCGCTCGCGCTCGCGCGCCACCGCCGCGGGCACGAAGTCGAGCGCGTAGAGCTGGGCGTGGCTGTGCTCGAGCGAGGCGCCGGCGCCACCGCCCTCGTTGACGATTAGCTGTACGTAGGCGGCATCGGCATGGGCGCGCATACGCTCGCGCCAGGTGGCGACCGCCGCTGCGAACTGCGCCTCGCTCAGGTCGCTCATCGCGGTGACGTGCTCGGGTGCGTTGATCAGCACCTCGTGTGTCCCCGCTGCCGGGCGCGAGGCGAAGAGGTCGGGCTCGCCCGAGCGGCGCGACTCGAGCAGCGGATCTCCGGCGCTGGCGAAGGCGCCGGCCTCGCCGGAGCGCGCCGCGACCTCCCCGCCGTCGTCCCCGCCACCCAGGGCCGGGTAGAGGTTGGGTACGACTCGCGTCGTCCAGCCCGGGCCGTCAGCCGTCCCGCCGCCGGGGCGCGTCGCGTAGACCTCGGGCGGCGTGCGGTCCTCGCGCTCCTCGCAGAAGGGGCAGTTGTCCGGCCCCTTCGGCTCGCTTGCCGCGGTCTTGAATCCCTCGGGCCGCTCGGCGCGGCCCGGCGCCAGGATAGTCGGCAAGCCTGAGAGTTGATCGATGCGCAGCTCGGGGGAGCTCAGGAGCGCGAGGGGGGGAGGTCGTCGACGTCGGGCAGCGGCGGGACCGGCGGCGGAGGGGGTGGTGGCTTTGCCGGCCCGTCCGGCTTCGGCCTTTTCCTGCCCTGCTCGCCGCCGAGGAAGGGTTCGATCATGTCCATCGGCAAGGGGAAGACCACGGTGGTGTTCTGGTTGCTGCCGATTTCCAGCAGCGTCTGCAGGTAGCGCAGCTGCAGCGAGGCCGGGTTGGTGCTGATGATGTCGGCCGCGTCGGTGAGCTTCTGCGCCGCCTGGTACTCGCCCTCGGAGTTGATGATCTTGGCCCGTCGCTCGCGCTCGGCCTCGGCCTGGCGGGCGATCGCCCGCTGCATCTGTTCGGGGATTTCGACGTCCTTGATCTCGACCGCGGTCACCTTCACGCCCCAGGGCTCGGTCGACTCGTCGATGATCTTCTGCAGCTCTTCGTTGAGCCGCTCGCGCTCGGAGAGCAGCTGGTCGAATTCGGCCTTGCCGAGCACCGAGCGCAGGGCCGTCTGGGAGATCTGCGAGGTGGCGACGAGGAAGTTTTCGACCTCGGTGATCGCCCGGTTGGAGTCGACCACGCGGAAGTAGGCGACGGCGTTGACGCTGGCCGGGACGTTGTCGCGGGTGATCACCTCCTGCGGCGGGATGTTGAGCGTCACCGTGCGCAGGTCGACCCGGACCATGCGATCGATCATCGGGATCAGAAGGATCAGGCCCGGCCCCTTGGTCGCGATCAGGCGACCGAGCCGGAAGATCACACCGCGCTCGTACTCGCGCAGAACCTTCACCGAGGAGCCGATCGCGATCAACGCGAAGATCGCCACCACGATCAGCACTCCTCCAACGACTGCCATCAGCTTGCTCCTTGCTCGGCTTGGCCGGTAGGCGGCTCGGTGCGCACCACGAGGGTCAATCCCTCGACCGCCTCGACCCTGACTCTATCCCCAAGCTCGATCCGGCCGGCGCCGCCGGCGACGCGGGCGTTCCAGAGTGCCCCCTCGATCCACACCTGTCCTTCCGGGTCGAGCGCGCCGCGCGCCTCGGCGATCGCGCCGACCAGCTCCTCGGAACCCGTCTTCACCGGCACCTCGTGGGCCTCGATCACCTTGCGGGTGATGAAGTAGAAGGCGACGAGGGAGAGCACGCCGAGCGCGATCAGGGCCGGCCCGACGTAGTCGGCCGCGCTGCTGTTGGAGTCCAGGGCGAGGACGCCGCCGGCGATTAGCCCAAACGCGCCCAGTGCGGCGAGGACGCCGCCGGTGGAAAGCAGAAGCTCGCCGACCAGCAGGGCGATTCCAATCAGGGCGACGACGACGGCTGCGTCCATCGGTCGATTATCCGCCTTCGCATTCTTCGCGCAGGGCGAAGCGCTGGATGTCGGCCGCCAGCTCGGCCTGCTTGCTGTAGACGCCCTTGTTGAGGAAGCAGAGTTCGCCGCGGCGGTCGTAGAAGGCGGTGACGGGAAGGCCGGGACCGGCGCCGAGCGCCGCGACGATCCCTTCGTCGACGTAGCTCGGGTAGGGGACCGGTGCCTCTTCGAGGAACGTTTCCGCGCCGGCGTCGGAGTCCTGGCTGTTGACACCGAGGAAGGCGATGCGCTTGCCGTAGGCGGCCGAGGCCTGTTGCAGGAGGGGGAACTCGAAGCGGCAGGGCCCGCACCAGGAAGCCCAGACGTTGACGACCACCGGATAGCCGTGCAGGCTGGCGATCCGCCTGTCGAACGCGTCCGACCCGCCGGTGAGCAGCTGGTTGGCCTGCTTGTGCAGAGCCGCGAGCGGTGCCGGAGACCCGGCGAGTGCCTTCGCGTAGTCGGGGTGCTGACCGCCGTAGTCGCCGCCGGAGCTGGCACCGCAACCGCTGCCAATCAGGACCGCGACCGCGGCCAGGGCAAGGCCAATTGCGAACTGTGGACCCGCCTTGGTCAATTCCTTGATTACAATACGTATGTTCGATTCGTGGGTGCGATTGCGGATCGAACTGCTGAGAGCGCCGGGGGGAGTAGCTAGACCGTCCGGCATCCTCGTCCTAGTGCCCCGCCCACGTCTACGTGCGGCAGGGACGGAACCCGAAAGCCTTCATGGCCAAGACCAGCGACGTTGCCGCGCGAGCGGCAGTTCCATCCAGTGCCGACATCGAGCGGGCCGCGAAGTTCGTCCGCGAGCCCTTCCTGCTCGACGGCGAGGGACCGGAGGCGCTCGCCCCCGGGACGGCGCGACGGCGCGCCCTCGACGCGGCGCTGAAGGAGCTAGACGAGGGCGCCGAGGATCCCTCGATCGAGTGGCGCCGCGCTTTCTCGCTGCTGCTGGGCCTGGAGCGGCTGCTCGCCGACGAACCGCCGAAGCTGCGCGATGGGGCCGAACTCAACCCGCACCAGGTCGACGCGCTCTCGGGCACGCTGACCGAGCTGATGGCCGAGCAGCAGATCGCGATCGACGGCGAGGCCAACGGCAATGGCGCGGCCGCCGCCGTCGAGAAGTCGCCGTCGGCGAAGGCCGACGCGAAAGCCGACGGTGACGGCGCCGAGGCCAACGGCGACGACGACGAGGATGAGCTCGAGGACGAGGAGCTCGCCCCCGACGAGGAGCCGATGGACTGGGAGGAGCAGCCCGCCGACGACGAGGAGACGATCGAGGAGGCCCCTGACGATCCCGGCGCCGAGCGGCGCTTCTGGTTCGAGCACGCGACCGGTGCCGGCAAGACCGTCGCCGCGGTCGGCTTCATCGACGCCTCGCGCACCGGCGGCGTGCTGATCCTCACCCACCGCCGCAACCTCGTCGACCAGTTCATCGGCGAGATCTCCGACCGCGGCTACAAGGAGCGGCTGCGGCCGCCGCTGCTCGGCGACCGCGACGATCCCGACGGACCGGTCACGGTCGAGACCTACCAGTGGTTCGTCCGCAACCACAAGAAGATCTCCGACGCCTACTCGATCGTGATCTGCGACGAGGCGCACACCGCGCTGGGCGAGAAGACCAGCGCCTGCATCCGCGCCTGGGTCGGTCCCGTCTTCATCGGCATGACCGCGACCGGGGCACTGATCGCCCGCCACGTCGCCGACCTCTTCCCGACCCAGACCTCGCGCTTCGACCTGATCCAGGCGGCGCGGCGCGGCGTGATCTCGCCGCTGCGCTGCATGCGCATCCCGCCCGGGCCGGGCGTGCGCACGATCGCCAAGGTGCCGCTGCGAAAAGGCGAGGTCGACCAGGACTTCGACCAGGAGGAGCTGGCCGCGCTGCTCGACCAGGAGCCCTTCAACGTCGCCATCGCCGACCTCTACAAGACCCGCTTCGACGGCATGCCCGGCGTCCTCTACACCGCCGGCGTGCAGCACGCGAAGAACGTCGCCCGGGCGC
The DNA here is from genome assembly GCA_963702705.1 of uncultured Solirubrobacterales bacterium. GTDB lineage: Bacteria > Actinomycetota > Thermoleophilia > Solirubrobacterales > 70-9 > VRUE01. The sequence continues at coordinate 13,808 of CAVPDR010000003.1, read as the reverse complement.
TGGTCGCCGCCGGCGTCTCCGCCCGCGCCGTCTCCGGCGAGACGCCGAAGCGCGAACTGGCCGAGATCCTGGCCGGCTTCGAGCGCGGCGAGGTCGATGTGCTCTGCAACGCGATGCTGCTCGCCGAGGGCTGGAACTCGCCGCGGGCGACGCTCTGCATGCACCTGGCGCCGACCGCCTCGCGGCGGATCTACCAGCAGCGGGTCGGCCGCGTCACCCGCCGCGCGCCGGGCAAGGAGGCCGGCCTGGTGATCGACTTCGTCCACCCGGCGACGACCCACGACGAGACGATCGTCACCCTGCACAGCCTGCTCGACCGCGACGTCTACCGCGGCGGCGCGATCGTGATCGGCCCGGTGCGCCGTGCGCGCGGGCGGCGGATCCGGGTCGAGCGGCGGATCGTGCCGGTCGCCGATTCCGAGGAGCGCCGCATGCAGGTGCTCGAACGCGAGCTCTGGCGGATCGCGGTCGAGAACCTCGACTACGCCGAGCAGCACGCCTGGGCGGCCTTGGCCGGAGCGCGGGTCAACCCGCAGGGCTGGCGCCGCGGGCGGGCGATCCTGCAGGGCTCCGGCTCGAAGGAGCTGCGCCGCCGCTTCCTGCTCACCTGCGTGCAGCGCAACCGCAACTCGCAGCTGAAACTGAAAGCGCTGAGCGAGATCGCCGACCTCGGCGACGCCGAGGCCTTCGACGACGCGATCGACATCGTCGGCACCTGGAGCCGCGAGGACAAGCGGGCGGGGACGAAAACGCTGCTGCAGGCGCTGGTCGACAAGCGGATCGGCCGCCGCGACCAGGCGCAGGCGTGGGTCTGGCGGCTCGCCTCCTACACCCCCGAGCTGCACGAAGAGTACGCGGTGCAGCGCTGGCCGGAGACGAAGCGACTGCTCGGGTTGCTGGTCAATTCCTCGGGGCGGGCGCACGGGCGCAACGCGCGCCGCCTGGTCCACTCGGCGCGCAAACAGGACCGCCGCCTCGCCGTGGCGCTGCTGGCCGGCGCGGTCTCGCACACGCCCGAGGGCGAAGAGGTGTTGCGCGGCGCCCGCATGCGGATGGCCCGCAAGCCCTCGGCGATCGCCCGCGAGCTGCTGCGCAACTTCCCCAAGGGCGGCAAACGCCGCTCCAAACGGGGCAAGAAGCGGCCGAAGAAGGACGGGGCCGCCGCTAACGGCGGGGCGGCCCCGAAGGTCGAGGGCGAGATGCAGGCAAATGGAGAGGCGCCGGAAGGCGGGGAAGTTCGAGCGGGCAAGGAGCCGGTCAAGGAAGGCGCCAAACCGAAACGGCGCCGGAAAAGGGCCAGGAAACCCGCGGCCGACTCAGAGGCGCAGCTGGACCTCGCCGGCGCCGAGGCTGACCCGGTCTCCTCCGGGGACGACGACGATCAGGTTGCCGCGGTCGTCGATTCCGCCGGCGACTCCTGAGCCGTCCTCCCAGGAGACCTCACGGCCGCGCAGGCCGTCCCGGCGGCGCCACTCGTCGAGCACGTCTTCGTTTCTTGCGTTGACCCAGTGGTCTAGGTGGCTGCTCAAGACCGCCGCGGCAGTGGGGGGAGCCAGGGGGAGTCCCGACGGAGCAACAGCGGGGAGGCTCCGTCGGGACTCCCCCTGGCTCCCCATGGTCGGGGCGAAAAGCGAGATCGCCGGTTGACGTAGGTCGGCGGGGAACTCGTCGGGAGCTATGGAGAGGTTCAGGCCAACTCCTATTACGGCCCAGCTGTCTTGGGGTCTTGCCTCGATCAGGATTCCGGACAGCTTGCGGCCTTCTAGCCAGACGTCGTTTGGCCACTTGACTTGGCACTCGATGTCGGGACGGAGGGCCTCGGCGGCGGCGCAGACGGCGAGGGGGACGGATAGGGGGAGCAGCAGGTGGCGCTCGTCGAGCGGCCGCAGGATCGCTGAGTAGAGCAGCGCCTTGCCCTCGGGCGCGGTCCAGACGCGCCCGACGCGCCCTCGTCCCGCGGTCTGTTCTCGAGCGGTGACGATGGTGCCACCGGGAGCGCCGGCTGCGGCCAGCTCGCGAGCGCGCGTATTGGTCGAGTCGGTGACACGGTAGTGGCGGTGGGGAGACCCGAAGGTCGCCGGCGGTTCGGCGGGCATTGGCGACTTATACGTCTATATGACGCATAAGTCGCCAATGCGATCAGGTTGCGTCGGTTAGGAGGGCGCCGACGAGGCCGTCGATGTCATGGCGCTCGGCTTCGGCGTGGACCTCGAGGCCAGCGGCGCGGACGGCCTCGCTGGTTACCGGGCCGATCGAGATGATTCGGGCGTTGGGGGGGAAGCGGTCGCCCAGGGCCTCGGTGAGGTTGCGGACCGTTGAGGACGAGGTGAAGGTCACGTAGTCGGCGTTCTGGGCCGCCTCTGTGGCTTCGGGGGTTGGCTCCTCGCGGACCGTCTTATAGAGGGCGACTACGTCGACCTCGGCGCCGCGGTCGGTCAGGTGCTCGGGGATTACGTCGCGGGCCTCGGCGGCGCGGGCGACGAAGACTCGCTTGCCGCTGACCTGGACCTCGGCCAGTGCCTCGACCAAAGACTCGGCGACGAATTTCTCCGGGACGATGTCGGCGACGATGCCGTGTGCGGCTAGAGCCCGAGCCGTGCCGGGCCCGATCGCCGCGACAGTTTGGCCGGTAACGCCTGGTTCTACTTGCCCTACCTGCTGCTGTTTCGGCCCGGCGAGCGCTCGGGCGTCGAGTCCGGCCGCCTCGAGCGCCTCGAACAGCAGGTGCGCGCCGTTCGGGCTGGTCACGCAGATCAGCGCGTACTCGTCGATCCTGGCGACGGCATTTCGCACCTCCTCGTTCTCGATCGTCGGCTCGATCCGGATCGCCGGCAGCTCGACCACCTCGGCGCCGAGGTTGCGCAGCGTCTTGGCCAGGCCGCTGGCCTGGGCGCGGGCGCGGGTGACGACGACGCGCTTGCCGCTAAGTGGCCTGCGCTCGAGCCAGGCCAGCGCCTCGCGCCGCCGCACGACCCGGCCGATGACGATCAGCGCCGGCGCCTTCACGGCCTCGCGCTCGACGGTCTCGGCCAGGGTGCCGAGGGTGGCGACCACCGTCCGCTGGCCGTCCATCGTGCCGCGTTCGACCGCCGCCGCCGGCTCGTCGGCGTCGCGACCGGCCGCGATCAGCGCCGCCGCGTTGTCGGCGAGATGCTTGACCCCCATGTAGAAGACGAGCGTGCCGGGGAAGCGGGCCAGCGCCTCCCAGTCGAGCGCGCTCTCCTCCTTCCCGGGGTCCTCGTGGCCGGTGACGAAGGCGACCGCCGAGGCGTCGTCGCGGTGGGTGACGGGGATGCCGGCGTAAGCGGTCGCGGCGACACCGGCGGTGATCCCCGGCACGACCTCGAACTCGACCTCCGCCTCGCGCAGCGCTTCGCCCTCCTCGCCGCCGCGGCCGAAGACGAACGGGTCGCCGCCCTTGAGCCGCACCACGCTCTTGCCGGCACGCGCCGCTTCGATCAGCCGCTCGCCGATCTCCTCCTGCGGGACCGAGGGCACGCCGGGCGCCTTGCCGACGTAGACAAGCTCGGCGCTCTCGCGGGCGCCGTCGAGGGCGCCCGGCGGAATCAGCCGGTCGTAGTAGATCGCGTCGGCGGCGGCGATCAGCTCCAGCGAGCGCGCCGTCATCAGCCCCGGATCGCCGGGGCCGGCGCCGACGAGGTAGACGAGTCCGGGACGGGCGGCGCTCAAATCAGGATCTCGTAGTCGGCGCCGAGCGTTGCGTAGGTCCTGGCCGCTCGGCGGTCGAGGCTGAGCAGGCGCAGGCCGGCATTGCCTGCCGTCGCCGCGATCAGCCCGTCGTAGATCCCCCCGCCGACGATGCCTCCGTCAGTCAGGTTTTGCAGGGTCTCGAAATATGCAGTCGCGGACAGGCCCACCGGCGGCCGCTCCAGAAATTGATCGAGGTACCGGAGAACGTCCGCCGGAGGCCGGGAGTTGGACTGGCGGGTCAGGATGGAGAAGGTCTCGGCCATCGTGTGGGCTATCAGGCGGCCTTTCGATTTGATCGCGGGAAGCACTAGCTCGGCTTGCTCATAGAACTCATGCTCGGGCGTTGCCCCGGCGACCAGCACCGAGCTATCCGGCGCTATCAGTGGTGTGGCCACTCGCGGACCCGCTCAAGCTCCTCGCGCGCCTGCTCCTCTGTGATCGGAGGACGGCGGGAATCGGGAGCGAAGGTGAGCAGGCCATTCCTTTCAATCAGTTCGCCTTTTCGCGGTGGCCTGGAGATCTCGATCTTGCCGTTGAATTCCTCGATTTCGAGCTCGTCTCCGGCGCGCAGGCCCATCCGGTCGCGCAGCTCCTTCGGCACGACGATGCGGCCAGCCTTGTCGATGGTGACGTTCATGGCATCGAGGATACCATTCAGGTGGTAGCAGAATTCCAGCGCTCGGCCCGGTCGAGGATCTCGCGGGCGCCGGTGTCGAGCAGGCGCTTGGCCAGTTCGGCGCCGAGCAGCGTCGGCTCGGCTGCCTCGCCTTCGATTCGGTCGCGCAGCCACTCGCTGCCGTCGGGCAGGCCGACGAAGGCGTCGACTCGCATCCGGTCGCTCTGGGCGTCGACCTGGGCGTGCACACCGAGCGGGCTGTTGCAGGTCGCGCCGAGCAGAGAGACGACCGTGCGCTCGGCGGTCAGCTCACGCAGCGCTGTTTCGTCGACGATCGTGTCGACGGCCCGCAGCGCGTCCTCGTCGTCATCCCGAATCTGCAGCAGCAGCGAGCCCTGCCCGGCGGCCGGCGTCATCAAGTTGGCCGGAATCGGAAACGAGATCTCCCCGGCCCGACCGAGCCGCCGCAGCCCGGCGACGGCAAGCACGATCCCGTCGAGGTCTCCCTCGGCAAGCTTGCGCAGCCGCGTGTCGACGTTGCCATGAAGCTCGTGCACCTCGAGGTCGGGCCGCGCGGCAAGCAGCTGAGCCCGGCGCCGCAAGCTGGCGGTCCCCACCTTCGCCCCCTCAGGCACCTCCTCGAGCGAAGACCCAACCCCGATCCAAGCATCCCGAGCATCCTCACGTCTGGGCACCGCGGCCAGCATCAACCCCTCAGTCAGCTCAGCGGGCAGGTCCTTGGCCGAGTGAACTCCGATCTCGGCCGCCCCATCCAACAACGCCCGCTCAACCCCCCGCACGAACCGCGCCTTATCTCCGAGCTCCCCATCCGAAGCGACCTGGACAAGCTCAGCCCCCCCGAGCATTTTTGCCACCTGGCCGGCTTGGGCGATCGCCAGCGCGCTACCGCGAGTAGCGATTCGCAGCATCAGCGAGCCAATCCCGGTAGGGGTGGAACGTCTTGTACTTTTTGGGCAGCCGTTTGCGGCGTCAGCAGGAGACTCTCCACCCAAAAAGTTAAGTGGAACCCCTACCGGGATTGGCTCGCCGCAGCTCCGTCACGGTGCTCGCGTCTTCGCCCTCCGGCTCGGTTTCGACGTCCAGCCCGAACAGCTCCCGCAGTGCGCTGACGTAGAGATAGGCCTCGTCGCTTCCGGCACTTCGCTTCATCCGCAGCGTCGGCTCGTGCAGCAGGCGGGAGGCGATCGCCTTCGCCATTACGGTAAGCCGCTCGCGATCGGCCTCGCTGAGCTGCTCCCAGCGCCCCTCGTTCTCGGCCAGCACCCGGCGCACGATCTCGTCGGCCCGCCCGCGCATCGCGGCGATCGTCGGCACCACCTCGAGCGAGGCGAGCCAGCGCTCGAAGCGGTCCTGCTCGGCGTCGAGGATGCGCTCGGCCCGCCGCGCCTCGGCCTCGCGGCCGCTCGCGTTGCGCTCGGCGATCTGCTGCACGTCGTCGATGTCGTGCAGGCTGACGCCGGGAACCTCGCGGCAGGCCGGCTCGATGTCGCGCGGCACGGCGATGTCGACCAGCAGCAGCGGCCGGCCCTCGCGGGTCCGCATCACCTGTTCGAGCTCGTCGCGCTCGACGATGTGGTGCGGCGAGTTGGTCGCCGAGACGACGATGTCGGCCTGCTCGAGCTGCTCGGGCAGCTCCTCGAAGCGGACCGCGTTGCCGGCGAAGCGCTCCGCCAGCCCGATCGCGCGGTCGTAGTGGCGGTTGGCGACGAAGACGGTGGCGACGCCGCGCCGGACCAGTGCCTGGGCGACCAGCTCGGCGGTCTCGCCGGCGCCGATGACGAGCACGCGGCGGTCGCCGAGGTCGCCGAGCGTGTGCCGGGCCAGCTCGACCGCGACCGAGGGGATCGAGACGTTCTTCTCGCTGATCCCGGTCTCGTCGCGGGCGCGGCCGCCGGCGGCGAGGGCGCCGCGGAAGAGGCGGTTGAGGATCGGCCCGGTGCCGCCCTCGACCAGGGCCAGCTCGTAGGCGCGCTTGACCTGGCCCTGGATCTCGGCCTCGCCGACGATCATCGAGTCGAGGCCGGCGGTGACGCGGAAGAGGTGGCGGACGGCCTCGCCGGAGCGCAGCGAGTAGAGGTGGCCGAGCAGCTCGGTCGGCCGGATCTCGGCCTGGCGGGTGAGCACGCCGAGCGCCGTCGACTCGGCCTCGACCGGGTCGGAGACGACGAGGTAGAGCTCGGTCCGGTTGCAGGTCGAGATCGCCGCCGCCTCGTGGATGCCGGCGACCTCGGTCAGCTCGCGCAGGGCGCCGGCGGCCCGGCCCTCGGTCAGCGAGAGCCGCTCGCGCAGGTCGAGCGGCGCGGTCTTGTGCGAGACGCCGAGGGCCAAGAGCTCAGACATCGGCAGCGACCTCCTCGCGGTCCGTGGTTGCTCCGTCGCCGTTTGCCCGGTGCTCTGCAAAGCCCGCCAGCTCGCGCAGCTCCCGCTCCATGCGCTGCAGTTTCGCCGCCATGATCGCGACGTAGATCACGATCAGGGCGAGGAAGACGACGTAGGCGCCGGCGACGTACTTGCCGGCCTCGTCGAGCGGCAGCGCGGGTGTGCCGGCGAGAATCAAGAGGTCCACCTAGCTCACCTCCGGCGCGATCCGCGATCCACCGGCGCCCGGTGCCGGCGCGTCGAGCGCGCGGCGCAGGCGCTTGAGCTGGCCCGAGGTGCTCTTCGCGGTCAGCTCGAGCTTGACCAGGGTCACCCAGAGCAGCGCGACCGCGGTCAGGCAGACGAGGAAGGTGAACATCATCGAGCCCGGCAGGCCGCCGTTGGTCGTCGCGAAGACGCGCGGGTGGACGAGGCTCTGCGCCATCCGCACCGCGATGAAGTTGAGCGGCACGAAGGCGCCGGCGGTGACGGCGAAGACCGAGGCGTAGCGACCCTGGCGCTCGGGGTCCTCGATCGCGTAGCGGAAGGGGTAGTAGGTCGCGTACATCAGGAAGACGATCAGGAAGCTGACCAGGGTCGGCTCGTCCCAGACCCACCAGTGCCCCCAGGAGGCCTTGGCCCAGATCGAGCCGGTGATCAGCACGGCGACGCCGAAGATCACCGACATGTGAATCGCGACGTACGAATACGCGTCCCACTTGCGGTTGCCGCTGCGCAGGTGGGCGACGGCGAAGAGGCCGCCGACGATGAAGCCGACCAGCGCCGTGATCGCCAGCGGCACGTGCAGGTAGAAGATCTTCTGGATGAAGCCCTGGTCGCCGTCGAGCGGGGCGTAGAAGAAGACCAGCGAGAAGGCGGCGAGGATCGCGACGACGGTCGCGATCGAGAGGGGTCTCAGTCCTTTGCCGTACATGCGTTTGGGCGGTGCGAAGCGGCGGGCGCCTCAATCCTCCAGGAGGAAGTCGAAGACGGCGTAGCCGACCAGGAGGAAGATCAGATCGTATAGGGAGAGCACCGCCAGCCAGCTGCCGAAGCGGTGGTAACCGGGACCGCCCAGTGCCAGCAAGGGCTCGCTGGCACCGGTCGCGGCGATCATCAGCGGCACGACCAGGGGCAGCAGGACGAGCGGGCCGAGCAGGTCGCGAGCGCGCGAGTGAACGGCCATCGAGGAGATCAGGGTGCCGGTGGCGGCGATGCCGAGGTCGGCGAGGACGAGGACGAGGACGAGCGGCGCCAGCGCCGCGGCGGAGCCGAGGAAGAAGAGGGCGAAGATCGGCACGACGACCAGCTCCAGCACCAGCAGGTAGGCGAAGAGCGCCGTCGCCTTGGCGGCGAAGAGGGCGCTGCGGTCGATCGGGGCGAGTCGGATCGCGTCGAAGCCGCCCTCCTCGCGCTCGGCGACGAAGAGGCGGTTGACGCCGAGCAGGGCGGCGAAGAGCAGGGTCGCCCAGAGCACACCGGCGGCGAGGCTGCCGGAGAGGGCGGTGCGGTCGAGGCCGAAGCGGAAGATGACGAAGGTGGTGGTGGCGAAGAGGGCCATCGCCGGCAGCGACTGCAGGGTGCGCAACTCCGCCCGCAGGTCCTTGGCGAGGATCGTCACGTAGGCGGTGCGCGAAGGCGTCATGGCTTCCGCTGTTCTTTTGTGGGGCGTATTGGGAAAAGGGCACAGCGGAAGCTCATGCGGCCACCGCCTTGCCGCCCGCTTCGAGCCGCAGCACCTGGTCGGCCTCGGCTTCGAAGCGCTCGGGGTCGTGGCTGACGATGACGCGGGTGCGGCCCACGCCGGGGCCGATCAGGCCCCGGGCCAACTCGCGGCCCTCGGCGTCGAGGTTGGAGTCGGGCTCGTCGAGCAGCAGCAGCTCGGGCCGGTGCAGGACGCAGCGGGCGATCGCGAGGCGCTGCCGCATCCCCGCCGAGAGCTCGGCGACGCGACCCGCGGCGCGGCGCGCCATGCCGACCGCGGTGAGCAGCTCCTCGATTCGCGCCTCACCTTCCTCACCCCTCATCCCATGCAGGCGGGCGTGGAAGCGCAGGTTCTCACGGCCGCTGAGGTCGCGGTAGAGCAGTGGCTCGTGACCGAGGAAGCCGATCCGGCCGCGCAGCTTCCAAGACTCCGCGGGGAGGCGGCAGCCGAGCGCCCGGACCTCGCCGCCGCTCGGCCGCAGCAGGGTGGCGAGGATGCGCAGCAGCGTCGTCTTGCCGGCGCCGTTGGGGCCGAGCACGAGCAGCGTCTCTCCCCGCGCCAGCTCGAGGCCGATCCCCTCGAGGGCGGTCCGTTCGCCGTAGTCGCGGCGCAGCCCGGCGAGGCTGAGCGCCGGTTCGTCTGTCGCCTGGCCGGGCTCCACTGCGGGGATTGTGAAGGTCCGTGGCGGCACGCGGCGCGGCGCCGGCACCACCGAGCGAGATCGACCAACTCAGTTCAGCACGGCTTCAGTTTGCTCGCGGTACGCTTTGAGTTTCATGAGCGATCACGCCCCCCTTTTGAATGAGGTCGACACCTATGGGCCCGCCTACATGCGGGTCGCCAACCAGCTCGGTCGCTACGAGGGCAACGAGGAGGAGGCGCCGCTGGCGATGGATCTGCTCGGCGTCAAGGCGGGGGACCGGGTGATCGACGCCGGCTGCGGCCTCGGCCGTTTCGTCGCCGCCCTTGCCGCCAACGGGATCGACGCGGTCGGCGTCGACATCTCCGAGATCGCGATCGCCGCAGCCAAGCGCGAGTACCCCGGCCCGACCTACTACGTCGCCGACTTGATGCAGCCTCTGCCGCCAGAGCTGAAGGGCTTCGACGGCCTCGTCAGCCTCTCCTCGAGCTTCGGCTTCGGCGAGACCGTCGCCGAGGACGAGGCGATGATGCGCGCCTACCACGGCATGCTGCGCCCCGGCGGCAGGATGGCGATGGAGCTCTCCGACCTGGAGCGCTCGCGCCACCGGCTCAAAACGGACGTCGGCGTGGTCGAGCGCGAAACCAACGACGTCAAGGAAACCCTCGACGTCGACTTCTCGACCGGGATGCTGCACGTGCACTACGTCTTCGGCGATGACGTGGTCGACTCGCGCATCCGCATGTACGAGGCTGACGATCTGCAGCGCATGGCCGAGGCGGCGGGTTTCCGCGAGGTCGAGCGCTACGGCAACTTCGCCGGCGGCCCGAAGCGCCCCGAGGACCGCCTCGTGCTCGTCGCGACCGCATGACCGTGCGCGGCGCGGCGGTAGTCGTCGACGCCTACTCGACCGGGGCCCGGCTGGCACCCCGCTTCGCCGCGGCCGGCCTGCCGGTGGTCCACGTACAGAGCAGCCCGCGCCTGCCCGAGTTCTACTCGCGCGCATTCCGCGCCGGAGACTTCGTCGAGAACATCGTCCACGAGGGCGATATCGAGGCGACGGCGGCCCGGCTCGGCGCCCACGACCCTGCCTTCGTCGTCGTCGGCGCCGAGCCGGGGGTACCGCTCGCCGATGCGCTCAGCGAGCGGCTCGGGCTGCCGTCCAACGGCACCGCCCTGAGCGCGGCGCGGCGCGACAAGAACGCGATGTCGGAGGCCCTGCGAGACGCCGGCCTGCGCACCGCCGAGGCGCTGAAGACCGCCGACGCGGTCGAGGCCGTCACCTGGGCCGCGGCCAGGGGCGGCGCTCCCGTCGTGGTCAAACCGCTCGACAGCGCCGGCACCGACGGGGTCAGCATCTGCAAGGACGGCGTCGCGATCGAGGCCGCCTTCGCCGCCAACCTCGGCCGACCCAACGCATTGCACGGCGCCAACGAGGCACTGCTGGTTCAGGAGCTGCTGCAGGGCACGCAGCTCTTCGTCAACTCGGTCAGCTGGGACGGGGTCCACCACGTCTCCGAGGTCTGGCGCGACAACAAGCTGCGCACCGGCGCCAACTTCATCTACGACTACGAGGAGCTGCTGCCGCGCCACGGCGAGCAGCAGGACCAGGTCGTCCCCTATGTCGAAGCGGTGCTCGACGCGCTCGGCATCCACTTCGGCCCGGCGCACACCGAGGTGATGCTGACCGCGACCGGGCCGGTCCTGGTCGAGTCCGGCGCCCGCATGCACGGCTCGGTCCCCGACGAGATCGTCGACCGCTGCACGCCGAGCCACCAGACCCTGACCGCCGAGGCCTATCTCGACCCGCACTCGGTCGCCCGCCGCGCCGCGCAGCCTTACGAGCTCGCGGCCGGCGCCTACTGCGTGATGCTGATCTCCCAGCACGAAGGCCGGATAGTCGACGACGCCGGACTGCGCGAGATCGAAGCGTTCCCCTCATTCGCCGGCACGATCTCGATGCTCGGCCCGGGCGACCGGCTGAAAAAGACCATCGACCTCTTCTCCTGCCCGGGGATCATCTACCTAGTAGACCCGGGTCGTAGTCAGCTAAAAGCCGACTACGACCGAATCCGCGAGCTTGACGCCGCCGGCGCGGTGTTCGAGTTGGAGCAGCTAGTCGCTTCGTAAGGGCCGGTCCCGGTAGGGGTGGAACGTCTTGTACTTTTTGGGCGTCCACCTTGCGGCGCCAGCAGGTAAGTCCCCATCCAAAAAGTTAAGTGGAACCCCTACCGGGACCGGCCCTTACCCAACGTCCGGCGCCCAATCTTGAGCAGCGGCCCGGCCCCGTCCCGAAGCGCTTTGGTCCGCACCGCCCCCTTGCCGTAGAGCAGCTTCGCCGAGGCCTGCACCGCTTCGCCGAGGGTGCGGTCGTAGGGGTGCCACCAGAAGTCGCGGGTCAGGCCCGGCTCCCAGGCGTTCATCTTCACGTTGACGCACTCGTAGAAGCCGAATTTGGAGTGCGAGCGGCCGACGCCGGAGTCCTTGACGCCGCCCCAGGCGCACTGGCAGGCGCCGTGGCTGAAGGAGTGGTCGTTGATCCAGACCATGCCCGACTCGATCCGCCGCGCGATCCGCTCGCCCTTCTGGCGGTCCTTGGTCCAGACCGAGGCGCCGAGGCCGAACTCGGAGTCGTTGGCGAGGTCGATCGCCTCCTGCTCGGAGTCGACGATGACGATCGGCAGGACCGGGCCGAAGATCTCCTCCTTCATGATCCGCATCTCGTGCGTGACCCCGGTGAGGACGGTGGGGGCGACGAACTTGCCGGAGAGGCCGGGGACGTCGACGGGGCCGCCGCAGAGCTTGGTCGCGCCGGACGCCTCCGCGTCGGCGATCAGGTCGACGACGATCTCGTACTGGCCGTCGGAGGTCATCGGGCCGATCTCGGTCTCCCACTGGATCGGGTCGCCGAGGCGCAGCCGCTCGGCCTCGCGGGCGACGCCGGCGGTGAACTCGTCGGCGATCTCGCGCATCACGTAGACGCGCTCGATTCCCGAGCAGGTCTGGCCGGCGTTGGCGAAGCCGCCCCAGACGGCGCCGGAGATCGCGTTGGATAGGTCGGCATCGGTGCAGACGATCATCGGGTCCTTGCCGCCGAGCTCCAGGACCGAGCCCTTCAGCCGCTGCGCGCAGACCTCGCCGACCACCCGGCCGACGTCAACTGAACCGGTGAAGAAGACCTTGCCGACGCTCGATTTGGCCAGCGCGTCGCCGACCGCGCCGCCGCCGTGGACGACCCGGATCAGTCCTTCGGGCAGGCCGCCCTTCTCGAAGACGCGGCGGATCGCCTCGCCCAGCAGCGGGGTCAGGCTGGCCGGCTTGAGAACGACGCCGTTGCCGGCCATCAGCGCGATCGCGACCTCTCCGAATGGAATCGACCAGGGGTAGTTCCAGGGGGCGATGACGCCGACCACGCCGATCGGCTCGTAGGAGAAGTGGCTTTTCTTCGTCATCAGGAAAGACTGGCTCATCCGCACCTTCTCGTCGGCCAGGATCTTCGGGCCGGCCTTGGCGCACCAGTGCAGTGCATCGACCGTCGGCAGCAGCTCCATCGTGTAGGCCTCGGCGCGGGGCTTGCCCTGCTCTGAGACCAGCAGCTCGGCGATCTCGTCGATCTCGTCGAGCAGGGCGTCGGCGGCGCGGCGCATGTAGCCGGCGCGGACCTTCAGCGAGAGGTCGGCCCAGGCGGGCTGGATGCGGGCTACGTCGTCCACTACTGCCTGGACTTCGTCGGGGGTGATGGTGGCCACGGACCCGACCAACTCACCGGTCGCCGGGTTGAAGCTCTCGAGGGTGGACTGGGACGGGGGGCTCTGCGTGGCGGTCTCCATGGCATCGATTGTAAGCCGGTGTGGGGGAGCGGGGGAAGGTCTCGCGGGTGCCTATGTTCGCTGCGCTGACGCTCCGCTCACCAATTTGGAGTCGCTTTGCGGCCCATTGTCACCTTGCCGGGGGCCGCTTCGCGAGGCACCCGCGAGACCTTCCCCCGCTCCCAACGTCGGGCTGCTCTCTCGCTGGAGAACGGCACAGAAACAGCCTCGGACCCGGTCATACTCAGCGGCAGTGGCCGATCAGCTATTCGATACAGGCAGTGGCGGCGGCTCAGGCCCGGCGGAGCCACCCGCCGATGCGCCGTTGGCGGTGCGGATGCGGCCGCGCTCGTTGGATGAGCTGGTGGGGCAGGAGCACATCCTGGGTGAGGGGTCGGCGCTTAGGACCGCGATCGAGTCGGGGCATCCTCATAGCTCGATTTTGTATGGGCCGCCTGGGGCGGGGAAGACCACGTTGGCTCGGATCGCTGCTGCTGGGGCGGAGGGGGCGTTCGAGGAGGAGTCGGCTGTCAACGCTGGGCGGGCTGAGGTTCGGGCTGTTATTGAGCGGGCTCGGGAGCGCAGGCAGTCCAGCGGTCGGCCGACGGTGCTATTTCTCGATGAGATTCATCGTTTCAACAAGGCGCAGCAGGACGCCCTGCTGCCGGCGGTTGAGGAAGGGCTGCTGACGCTGATCGGGGCCACTACCGAGAACCCCTACTTCGAGGTGAATTCGGCGCTGCTCTCTCGTTGCCAGGTCTATGAGCTCCAGCCTTTGGACGCCGAGCAGGTGGAGGAGCTTTTGCGGCGCGCTCTTTCGGACCCCGAGCGAGGGTTGGCTGATCCGCCGCCAATTGAGGACGCCGCGCTGGCGATGCTCGCCCATCGCTCCGGCGGCGACGCGCGCGTGGCCCTGTCGGCGCTCGAGCGCGCGGTGGAGCGCGCATT
>CAVPDR010000002.1:12500-1253456 GCA_963702705.1 uncultured Solirubrobacterales bacterium | reverse complement strand
CGGAACTCGCCCTCGAGTAGCTTCAGCGCCAGCTTGTCGACCAGCTGCTTCTGGATCACCCGCTTCAGCGGCCTGGCGCCGTAGGTCGGGTCGTAGCCGAGGTTGCCGAGCAGCGTCTTCGCCTCGTCGGTGAGCTCGACCTCGATCCCGCGCTCGTGGACGCGGCCGATCAGCTGGTCGACCTGGAGCTCGACGATGCGGCCGATGTCGTCCTTGGAGAGGCGGTGGAAGATCACCGTGTCGTCGATCCGGTTGAGGAACTCGGGCTTGAAGGTCGCCGCCAGCACCTCTTCGATCTGCTCGCGCATGCGCTCGTCGATCGACTCCGAGACGATCCGGTCGCTGCCGACGTTGGAGGTCATGATCAGCACCGTGTTGGTGAAGCTGACCGTGCGCCCCTGGCCGTCGGTGAGCCGACCGTCGTCCATGATCTGCAGCAGCGTGTTGAAGACGTCGGGGTGGGCCTTCTCGATCTCGTCGAGCAGCACCACGGCGTAGGGGCGCCGCCGCACCGCCTCGGTCAGCTGGCCGCCCTCCTCGTAGCCGACGTAGCCGGGCGGCGCGCCGATCAGCCGCGCCACCGTGTGTTTCTCCATGTACTCGGACATGTCGAGGCGGACGATCGCCTGCTCCGAGTCGAACATGAACTCCGCCAGAGCCTTCGCCAGCTCGGTCTTGCCGACCCCGGTCGGGCCGAGGAAGAGGAAGCTGCCGATCGGCCGGTTGGGATCCGAGAGCCCGGCCCGCGAGCGGCGCAGCGCGTTGGAGACGGCCTCGATCGCCTCGTCCTGGCCGACCACCCGTTCGTGCAGGCGCTCCTCCATCTGGATCAGCTTCTCGACCTCGCCCTCCATCAGGCGGCTGACCGGGATGCCGGTCCACTTGGCGACGACCTCGGCGATGTCCTCCTCGGTCACCTCGTCGGCCAGCATCGAGGCGCCGCCGGCGTGCAGCTCGGCGATCCGCGCCTCCCCCTCGGCGACCACTTTCTCCAGCTCCGGGATGTCGCCGTAGCGGAGCTTCGCCGCCCGCTCGAGGTCGGCCTCGCGCTCGGCCCGCTCGGCCTCGCGCCTCGCCTCCTCGAGTTCGCGCCTTGGCCTCGTTGATCGAGTCGATCGCGCCCTTCTCGTTCTGCCAGCGGGCGTTCATCTCGTTGAAGCTCTCGTTCAGCTCGGCGAGCTCGGCCTCGAGCGCCTCCAGCCGCGCCTTCGAAGCCTCGTCGGTCTCTTTCTTCATCGCCTCGCGCTCGATCTCGAGCTGCTGGATGCGGCGCTTGACCTCGTCGATCTCGGTCGGCATCGAGTCGATCTCGATCTTCAGCCGCGAGGCGGCCTCGTCGATCAGGTCGATCGCCTTGTCGGGCAGGAAGCGGTCGGCGATGTAGCGCTCGGAGAGGGTCGCCGCGGCGACGATCGCCGAGTCGGTGATGCGGACGCCGTGGTGGTTCTCGTAGCGCTCCTTCAGCCCGCGCAGGATCGCGATCGTGTCGCCTATGTCGGGCTCGCCGACGAGCACCGGCTGGAAGCGCCGCTCCAGTGCCGCGTCCTTCTCGATGTGCTTGCGGTACTCGTCAAGCGTGGTGGCGCCGACCGCGCGCAGCTCGCCGCGGGCCAGCATCGGCTTCAGCAGGTTGGCCGCGTCGACCGCGCCTTCGGCGGCACCGGCGCCGACGATCGTGTGCAGCTCGTCGAGGAAGAGAACGATCTGCCCGGCGGCATCCTGGACCTCGGTCAGCACCGCTTTCAGCCGCTCCTCGAACTCGCCGCGGTATTTCGAGCCGGCCAGCAGCGAGCCGATGTCGAGCGCGATCACGCGGCGGTCGCGCAGGCTCTCGGGCACGTCGCCGGCGACGATCCGCTGCGCCAGCCCCTCGACGATCGCGGTCTTGCCGACCCCGGGGTCGCCGATCAGCACCGGGTTGTTCTTGGTGCGGCGCGAGAGGACCTGGATCACGCGGCGGATCTCCTCGTCGCGGCCGATCACCGGGTCGAGCTTCCCCGCCTCCGCCTCGGCGGTCAGGTCGCGGCCGAACTTCTCCAGCGCCTGCGTCGTCGCCTCGGGTTCGGGTGAGGTAACCGGGCGCGGCGCGCACTTCGGTGATCGCCTTTTCCAGCGAGCCGCGATCGGGCAGCAGATCGGCGACGCCGGAGGCCCCGTCGGTCAGCGCCAGCAGGAAGTGGTCGGTCGAGATGTACTCGTCGCCCTTGCGCTTCATCTCCTGCTCGGCGTCCTGCAGCACCTTGCGCAGGGCCGCCGAGGGCTGCGCCTCGGGCTGCTCGCCGCCGCTCAGTTTCGGCAGCTCGTGCGCCGCCTGCTCGGCCCGCGCGCGGATCGAGGCGACGTCGGCGCCGAGCTTCTGCAGGATCGGCACGGTCAGGCCTTCGTCCTGCGCCAGCAGCGCGATCAGCAGGTGGGCCGGAGCGGCCTCGGGATTGCCCAGCCGCGAGGCGAGCTTGAGCGTGTCCATCACCGCTTCCTGGGACTTGACGGTGAACCTATCCGGCTGCATCGGTCCGCCCTTCCAGCTCTCTGAGCCTGCGTTCCAGCGCCAGCACCCTCTCCACTCCGGCCAGGTTCAGGCCTTCGGCGGTCAGCTGCTGGATGCGCCGCAGGCGCTCCACGTCGCGCTGGGAGTAGAGCCGGGTGTTCTTCGGCGAGCGCTTTGGGTGGATCAGGCCGCGCGCCTCGTAGATCCGCAGCGTCTGCGGGTGCATGTGGGCGAGCTCGGCGGCGACGGAGATCATGAAGACGCCCTGATCGGAGTCGATCGAGATCTCGATCCGTTCGCGCCGCGGGCTCATGACAAACCTTCGCGCCCAGATCGGCACGGATTCGAATGTCCGGCAGCCACCGCGCCGATTTGGGCGCTCACAGCGCCGCCTTTCGCAGCAGCTCGGCCCGTGGGTCGGCGCCGTTGAAGGCCTCGGCGAGTCTGTCGGCCGCCTCCTTTTGCTCCTTGGTCAGCTTCTCGGGCATCTCGATCTCGAGTCGGTAGCGGATGTCGCCCTTGCCGCGCCCCTTCGCCTTCGGCGCCCCCTCGCCGCGCAGGCGCTGGACCGAACCGTGCTTGGTGCCCGCGCCGACCTTGATCTTCTTCGTGCCCTCCAGGGTCGGCACCTCGATCGTCGCCCCGCGCAGCGCCTCGGCGATCGTGATCGGCACCGTCACCTCGAGGTTGCCGCCGTCGAGACGTTTGAAGACCGGCGAGGTGGCGACGCGGGTGACGACGAAGAGGTCGCCGGGCGGGCCGCCGCGCTGTCCGGCCTCGCCCTTGCCGGCGAGGCGGATTCGCGCCCCGTTCTTGACCCCGGCGGGGATGTTGACCTTGTAGCGCTTGGTCTGCTGGGTCAGGCCGGAGCCGCTGGCAGGTGGGGCAGGGGTCCTCGATCACCTGGCCGGCCCCGCCGCACTGCGGGCAGGGCTGGCTGATCGAGAAGAAGCCCTGGCTTTGCGCGTCGATGCCGCGGCCTTCGCAGCGGGGGCAGGTGACCGGCGCGGTCCCCGGCCTGGCACCGCTGCCGTTGCAGGTCGGGCAGCGCTCGGCCTTCGGCACCGTGACCTGGACCTGGGCGCCGTTGACCGCCTGGTCGAAGCCGAGGCTGACTTCGGTTTCGAGATCGCGCCCGCGCACCTGCTGGGTCTGCGCCCGCCCGCCGCCGCCGCGGCTGAAGATGTTGGAGAAGAGGTCGCTGAGGTCGCCGCTGCCGAAGCCGGCCGGCCCACCGCCGCCCGGCCCGAACGGTCCGCCCGCCTGTCCGCCACCGCCGAAGCCGCCGAACATCCCGCCACCGAGTCGTACGCCTTGCGCTTCTCCGGATCCGAGAGCGTGTCGTAGGCCCCCTGGACTTCCTTGAACTTCTCCTCCGCCTTCGGGTCGTCGGGGTTGCGGTCAGGGTGGTACTGGCGCGCCAGCTTGCGGTGAGCCTTCTTGATCTCGTCCTCGGAAGCCCCTTTCGGGACCCCGAGCACCTTGTAGAGATCCTCAGCCACGCGCTACTCGCTCACCACCACACGAGCCGGCCGCACCAACTGATCGCCAAGCCGGTAACCCTTCTGCAGCACCTCGACAACAGTCCCCGACTCAACCCCCTCAGCGGGTTGGGTCGAGAGCGCCTCATGAGCGGTGGGATCGAACTTCTCCCCTTTCGGGTCGACGGCCTCGACCCCGTGACGCGCAAGCGAGTCCCGCAAGCTCCGGAACACAAGCAGCACACCATGAGCGAGCCCGTCGTCGGAGTCTCCCTCGGGGTCGAGCCCCGCAGCCTGAATAGCCCGCTCCAAGTCGTCCAGGACCGGCACGACCTCCCGGATCACGCTCGCTCTTCCCGCGAGCATTGGCGGCCTGAACCTCAACCGTCATCCGCTTGCGAAAGTTCTCGAAGTCAGCCTTCGTCCTCTTGGCCAGGTCCAGGTACTCGTCCCGCTCACGCTGAGTGTCCCCCAGCAGGGCATCGATATCGCTCTCGACCTGCCCTGCCGAATCGGGGCTTCCAGCTTCGGCGCCCGAATCTCCGGCGTTTCCCGCCTCACCCGCGGGTGGCACGGACTCGGGGGGGCCGAGAACGGAGGCATCGCCCCCGCCCGCAGGCCCCCCCGAGGTCGTGACAGGACCCGCGGCCGAGCCCCCCCGGGAATCGCCGTCGTGAGGCGCCCTCATTTCTCTTCACCGTCGCCCTCATCGACAACCTCGGCGTCAACAACCTCCTCCTCGTCAGCAGTCGACCCCTCCTCGGAGGCCCCGTCAGCCGAAGCTGCCGCCTGCTCTGCCTGAGCCGCTTCATAGATCTGCTGCGACACCTTCTGGAAGGCGGCCGTCAGCGCCTCGGTCTTGGAGTTGATCTCCTCGACGCTGTCGGACTCGAGCACCTCGCGCACGCCCTTGATCGTCGCCTCGATCTCCTCTTTGTCGGAGGCCTCGACTTTGTCGCCCAGCTCCTCGAGCTGTTTCTCGGACTGGTAGGCGGCGTTCTCGGCGAGGTTGCGCGCCTCGGCCAGCTCGCGCTGCTTGGCGTCCTCCTCGGCGTGCGCCTCGGCGTCGGAGACCATGCTCTGGATTTCCTCGTCGGAGAGCCCGGAGCCGGACTTGATCTCGATTTTCTGCTCCTTGCCGGTGCCCAGGTCTTTGGCGGTGACGTGGATGATCCCGTTGGGGTCGATGTCGAAGGTGACCTCGATCTGCGGCATGCCGCGCGGCGCCGGCGGGATGCCGGTGAGCTGGAACTTGCCCAGGCTCTTGTTGCCACTGGCCATCTCGCGCTCGCCTTGGAGGACGTGGATCTCGACCGAGGGCTGGTTGTCGTCGGCGGTCGAGAAGGTCTCCGACTTCTTCGTCGGGATCGTCGTGTTGCGCTCGATCAGCTTCGTCATCACGCCGCCTTTGGTCTCGATCCCGAGGGTCAGTGGGGTGACGTCGAGCAGCAGCACGTCCTTGACGTCGCCGGCGAGCACCCCGGCCTGGATCGCGGCGCCGACGGCGACGACCTCATCCGGGTTGACGCCCTGGTGCGGCTCCTTGCCGGTCAGTTTCTCGACCCGCTCGCGCACCGCCGGCATCCGGGTCATGCCGCCGACCAGGACGACGTGGTCGATATCGGTGCCGGCGTCCTCAAGCGCCCGCTTCACCGGGCCGACGACCCGCTCGAGCAGGTCGGCGGTCAGCTCGTTCAGCTTCGAGCGCGAGAGCTTCAGGTCGAGGTGCTTGGGCTGGCCCTCGACGGCGGTGATGAAGGGCAGGTTGATCTGCGTCTCCTGCGCCGAGGAGAGCTCGATCTTCGCTTTCTCCGCCGCCTCGTAGAGGCGCTGCAGCGAGTTCTTGTCGGCGCCGAGGTCGACCCCCTGGTCGCGTTTGAACTCGGCGACCAACCACTCGACGATCGCCTTGTCCCAGTTGTCGCCACCGAGGTGGTTGTCGCCGGCGGTCGCTTTGACTTCGAAGACGCCGTCGCCGATGTCGAGCACGGAGACGTCGAAGGTGCCGCCGCCGAGGTCAAAGACGAGGATCGTGTGGTCGGCTTTCTCCTTGTCGAGCCCGTAGGCGAGCGAGGCCGCGGTCGGCTCGTTGATGATCCGCTTGACGTCGAGGCCGGCGATCTTGCCGGCGTCGGTGGTCGCCTGGCGCTGGTCGTCGTTGAAGTAGGCCGGGACCGTGATCACGGCGCTGTCGACCGTCTCACCCAGCTTCGCTTCGGCGTCGGTCTTCAGCTTCTGCAGGATCATCGCGCTGATCTCGGGCGGGCTGTACTGCTTGCCGCGGGCGTCGACCCGGACGTCACCGTTGGGGCCGGCGACGACCTCGTAGGGGACAATCGTCTCCTCCTCTTTGACCTCGGCCTCCTTGCGGCCCATGAAGCGCTTGATCGAGAAGATCGTGTTCTCGGGGTTCATCACCGCCTGGCGCTTGGCCACGGTGCCGACGAGGCGATCGCCGGACTCGGTGAAGGCGACCACGGACGGCGTCGTGCGCCCGCCCTCGGCGTTCTCGAGCACGGTAGGCTCGCCGCCCTCCAGCACGGCTACGCAAGAATTGGTCGTGCCCAGATCGATCCCGATCGTCTTACCCACTATCAAGTACCTCCTGCTCTAGTTTCGGTCTGCCTAAGAAATCTAAGCGCCAGTATGGCAGATTTCCGGATACGTGCAAATCCTTTGCGCGTATAGTGGGTTAGCGGAGTTGGGAGGCGCCTCTACGCAATCGACCCGAAGGGGTGGGTCGCCGACGAAGAGGAGAACAACTTGATTCACGTGCACCTGCCGGTCCGGCGAACGGGGGTTTTCCTTGCTCTTGCCGTGGCGCTTTGCCTTGCCCTGCTGCCGAGCCTTGCCACTGCCAAGGCGAAGGACGACCACGGCCACCACAAGGGCCATGAGGCCAACCATGGCAAGAGCCAGGGCGCGGGCAAGGAAGTCAACGTGATGACCCGCAACCTCTATCTCGGCGCCGACCTCGGACCGCCGATCGGAGCGAAAAGCGTCGGCGAATTCACCGAGCTGAACGGCCAGGTCCTGCGCGAAGTGACCGCCAACGACTTCCCGGTTCGCGCCAAGGGCCTCGCCCAGGAGATTCTCAAGAAGAAGCCCGATCTCGTCGGCCTGCAGGAGGCTGCGCTTTGGCGCACCGGCCCGCCGAGCCTCGAACCGCTGCTCAACTCCGGCGCGGTGCCGACGGCGACGACGGTCCGCTACGACTACCTCGCTGAACTGCTCGCCCAGCTCAACAAGGGCAAAGGCAAGCCTCAGTACCGGGTCGCGATCTCCCAGGACGAGTTCGACTTCGAAGCGCCGGCCGACGAAAACGGCGTTCCCGGCGACGGCCCAAACAAACTGATCCCCAATGCCGAGATCAATGGCCGCCTGACGATGCGCGACGTGATCCTGGCCCGCAATGGCGCAGGCGTCACCTTCAAGCACGCGCGGGGTGCCCACTTCGCCAACCTGCTGACCGAGGCGATCTCGGGCGTCAACATCACCGTCACCCGCGGCTGGGTCGCGATCGACGCCAAGGTCCGCGGCAGTCACACTTTCCGTTTCGTCAACACCCACCTCGAGGCCTTCGACCCGGCGACGCAGGTGCCGAGTATTCGCGCCCTGCAGGCCGGCGAACTGGTCGCCCCGGGCGGACCGGCGACGACCAGCTTGCCGGTGGTCCTCGTCGGCGATCTCAACTCCGACGACGACACGGTCGAACCGGGTGACCAGCAGGCCTACCGCACTCTGCTCGGGGCAGGTATGCGCGAGCGCAGCACCAACACGCCGCTCGGCTGCTGCCTCAACTCGAGCCTGCTCGCGGTCGGAGCCGGCGGCAGCGTCGCCGACTTCAACCACCAAGTCGACCACGTGATGACCCGCGACCCGAAGGAAATCAAGCTGAAAGCGTCAGCCGTCACCGGCCGCCAGCCGGTCAACGGCTTCTGGGACTCCGACCACGCGGGGCTGTTCAGTGCCCTGCGCTTCGCGCACTAGCGACAACGCCGCCGATGGGCCGCAAACGTCCAAATCCTGGACGTTTCAGGCCCGTCGGCGGGGCTTTAGCCCTCACCCGCCGTTCGGGCGACGAATTCGGCGACTTCCTTTGACTGCTGCTCGTTGAGGATGCCGCCCGGCATCCGGCCCGAGGTGGTGCTGCTGTCGACGCCGTTTTCGACCGCGTTGAGGACGCGGCCTTCGGTCCCCTTGATCGTCGACGCCGCCGTCGGGCCTTCCGGCGGGCCGGCGGGCGCCAGCAGGACGTCGAGGTTCGGCGCGTAGTTGCCGTCGGTGCCGGCGGCGTAGAGCGTGTGGCAGGTGCCGCAGTTGGTCTGGAAGAGGCTCTGGCCCGACTTGAGGTCGGCCGGGACTTCCTGCGCGCCCATCGCCGCGTCGCCGTCCGAGCGGAAGGCGAGCCACGGGATCAGGACGGCGAGGAATAGGACCAGCAGCCCGAAGACGATGAAGGTCTTTTTGCTCATTTGCGCCCGGCACGGTACCAGGGACACATTCGGCGAAGCTCACACTCGCCGCAGCGCGGTTTCGGCCGGCAGATCCGGCGGCCGTGCTGGATCAGGTTCATGTGCAGCTCGTAGGCGTCCTCGGGGTCGACGATCGCCATCATCTCGTCGTGGGCGCGTTCGAAGGAGGCCTTTTCGGGGAAGAGGCCGAGCCGCCCGCCGACCCGGTGGACGTGGACGTCGACCGGGATCTCCGGAATGCCCCAGGAGAACATCAGCACGCAGGCGGCTGTTTTGCGGCCGACGCCCGGCAGCGAGTCCAGGTAAGCCATCGATTCCCCGGCCGGCGCCGTCTCGGTCCAGTCGAGATCGGGGTGCTCGCCGAGCTGCTCGAGGATGGCCTGGATCCGCGGCGCCTTCTGCTTGCCCAGGCCGCCCGGTCGGATCGCCTCCTCGACTTCGTCGACCCGCGCGTCGCGAACTTCCTCCCAGGTCGGGAAGCGCTCGCGCAGGGCGGCAAAGGCGCGGTCGCGATTGCGGTCGTTCGTGTGTTGCGAGAGCACGGTCTTGACCAGCTCGGCGATCGGATGCCCGTGCGGTTCGTTGACCGGTTTGCCGTACATCTCCCGCAGGCGATCGCGGATCGCGCGGACACGGCGTTTGGGCGGTCGTTTCCAGGGCAACGGCGAGACGGTATCGGCGCGCGGGTCCTGTCATGGGGCAGGGGTGCCTGCGGGCGAGGTGTACGTCCTCGACACCCCTGCCCCCTGCCACCCGCGCGAGAGGTCGTGTCGGCTGACGCCCTAGATGAGTAGTTCCACGACCGCGACGCCGAAGAGCGCCTCGCAGGGGAGATAAGCAACAGGGTCGAAGTCGGCGGTGCTCAATTATCAGCGCCGACCCGAAGGGGGCCTCGATGCTCGCCGACCTCGACCTGCTGCTCACTGCGGTGTTCTGCACCGCCGACGATTTCCTGCCCGAAGGCAAGAAGAACGCCCGTAGGAGACTGACCGACGCGGAGGTCGTGACGCTCTGCGTCGCGCAGTCGATCATGGGCGTTGGCTCTGACGAGCGCTTCGTGCGGATAGCCTGCAAGCGTCTGCGCCACCTGTTCCCGGCGCTCACCAAGCGCTCTGGCTTCCACAAGCGCCGTGAGCGGCTGACCGAGACGATCGAGGCGATGAGCGCGACCTTCGCCGCCCAGAGCCCCGGCTGGCACGACGACCTGCTGCTCGTCGACTCCACGCCGGTGGAGTGCGCCCGCTCGCGCGAGACGGTCAAGCGAGCCGGGGCCAACAGCCTCGGCGGGGCGCTCTCAGACGCCGCCGACTACGGCTACTGCGCCAGCCACAGCCGCTACTTCTGGGGATTGCGTCTGCACACGCTGATGGCGCCCGACGGCACGCCCCGGGCGATGGCGCTGACCTCGCCCAAGGAAGGAGAGCGCGAGGTCTGCCTGCGGCTGCTGGAGCGGGTCAACCGCTCAGGGCCGATCACCATCCTCGGCGACAAGGGATACGCCGGCGCCGACTTCGAAGCCGATGCTGCCGCCCTCGGCGCGACCATCGTCCGGCCCGCCCGCAAAGACGAGCCCGACGGCGCTCTGCACCTGGCGCCGCTGCGCCAGCGGATCGAGTCGATCTACTGGACCGCTAAGGACATCCTCGCCCTCGAGCGCCACGGCGCCCGCACCTTGCGTGGGTTGCGGGCTCGCATCGCGAGCCGCTTCCTTGCGCTTGCCGCGGCGGTTTCGCTCAACTACGAACTCGGGCGCCCCAGCCGGGCATTGGTCGACTACGTGGCCTGAGTCGTGGAACTACTCATCTAGGGTTCCGGCATGGCGCGCGCGATCGAAGAGCTTGAGCTTGTGGTTGATGGGGTGCGGGTGTTTGCTCGCAGAGTTGCCGGGAGCGGGACGCCTGTCGTGTATTGCCACGGCAACCCGACCCATGGGGAGGACTGGGTTCCGTTCATGGAACGGGGAGGCGCCTCGATCGCGATTGACATGCCGGGCTGGGGACGATCGGATCGGCCGGATCCGAAGCGCTTCGACTACTCGATGTACGGGCTCTCGGCGTTCTTGGAAAAGTGCCTCGAAGAGCTCGGCGTCGGCCGGCGCAGGCTAGTCGTCCACGACTGGGGCTCGCTGGCGCTGATCGGCGCCCAGCGGCGGCCCGACCTGGTCGAGAAGCTCGTCGTGATCAACGCCATCCCGCTGCTGCCGGGCTACCGCTGGCACTGGGTAGCCCAGATCTGGCGCCGCCGCGGCCTCGGCGAGCTCGCCAACGCAACCACGACCAAGTCCTCGATGGCTCTGATCATGCGCCAACTCTCCGGCGACGGCCGCCCGATGCCCCCGTGGTTCGTAGAGATGATCTGGCGCCACCTGGACAAGGGCACCAACGACGCCACCCTCGCCCTCTACCGCCACGCCGACCCGGACCGCCTGGCCCAAGCCGGCAAGGACCTGTTCCGCCTCACCTGTCCCGCCCTGGTCCTTTGGGGTGCCAACGACCCATTCCTCAAACCCCGCTTCGCCGAGGCATACGCCAGCGCCCTTCCCAACGCTGATCTCAAGCTAATAAGAGAAGCGGGCCACTGGCCCTGGATAGACGACGCTCGAGTCATAGACCAGGTCCTGAATTTCGTCGCTTGACGTTGCGGAAATTCGGGCGGGTGGCACGGGGGAGGGGGGTCGAGGACGGACCGTGGCCCGCCCGCAGGCCCCCCTCCCCCGGGACAGGACCCGCCCGCCTATTCGCCCGTTAACGCGCGGATTACAATTGCCAGTTCAGTGTCTCGCGCCATCGCCCGCATCGGATCCAAGCTGCCCCAAGGCTGGGGCGACGCAGGCCGCCAGCTGGGAATCCTCGTCCTGGTCGACGTCGCCTACGAGCTCGTCCGCGGCATCGCCGACGGCCAGCGCTCCGAGGCGATCGCGAACGGTCAGCAGGTGATCGACTTCGAGCGCTCCGCGCATGCCCTCTTCGAGCCCAGCGTGCAGGCCTTTTTCCTGCCGGCGCACTGGGTGATCGACCTCGCCAACCAGCTCTACCTCAACGCCCAGTTCTCGATCGCCCTCGGCTTCCTGATCTGGCTCTACCTCTTCCGCAACGAGTCCTACTACTTCGTCCGAAATATGTTCGTCGTCTCAATGGGCTTCGCCCTGGTCGGCTACACGCTCTACCCGACCGCGCCGCCGCGGATGTTCCCCGAACACGGCTTCGTCGACACGATCACCGATTTCTCCAACGTCAACCACGACTCCTCACTGGCGAAGATCTTCATCAACCCCTACGCGGCCGTGCCGAGCATGCACTGCGCCTTCGCCGCGATGATCGGCATCACCGGTGTCCGGGTCTGCCGCAACTGGTGGTCGAGGGCCTGGTGGGCCGCCTGGCCGCTGCTGATCGCCTGGGTCGTGATCGTCACCGGCAACCACTACTGGCTCGACGTCGTGCTCGGCTGGGGCGTCGCTGCGGCATCCGCGCTCGTCGCCCACCGCCTGCTAGCTCGCGCCCGTCCCCACGCCTGGGCCTGGCGCTCCGCCAGGAGCCCACAGGAGGCCGAGGCCTAACACCGCGCGAACTGCATCAAATTCTCAATCCAGCAGGATGAGAATTTGATGCAGTTCAGTCCGAGCCTCGGACCGCCCCGCCCGGTAGCCTGACCACGATGGAGTCTTCGGCGCCCCCCAGGGCCCCCGGCCCTCGCCGCAACGGCCGCCAGGCCCGCAACGGCCAGGAGCTTCGCGCCTATGCCCGCGACCGCCTGATCGAGTCGCGCCTGACCCCGAACGCAATCTCTGTCGCCGGCCTGATCGGCAACCTTGTCGCCGCGGCGCTGGTCACGCAGCGCCTCTTCTTTCTCGCCGGCATCGCCTTCATCCTCGGCTCGGTGATGGACACGCTCGACGGGCGCTACTCGCGTATGTCGGGCAAGGGGACCCTGTTCGGCGCCTTCCTTGACTCGACCCTCGACCGGATCGAGGAGGGGATCGTGCTCGCCGCGGTCGCCGGCTACTTCGCCGCCACCGGCCAGGATTTCGCCGCGGCGATGTGCGTCGTCGCGGTGCTCGGGTCGCTGATGGTCTCCTACACCCGGGCCCGCGCCGAGGCGCTCGGGGTCGAGTGCAAGGTCGGCTTGGCGACGCGTCCCGTGCGGGTAGTCATACTCTCCGTCGGCTTGGTCTTCGCCAAGGGGGCCGGGCTCGGCGATTTCGAGCTCTTGGCCCCCGCGGTCTACTTGATCGCGGTGCTGACCATCATCACAACGATCCAGCGTGTCTGGCATGTCCGAAACGAGCTTTCAAGCGAGGCGGCTTCCCCGCCCGACCTGTAACCAGTTCCCGAGCGAGGTGTCCCTTGCCACCTAGCCCGATCGAGGAAGGACTTCGAACTACATGAGCGAGACCAACGGAGCAAACGGCAGCAACGGCGCCGCCCGCACGGACGAGAAAGTCCGCGTCGCGATAGTCGGTACCGGCAACTGCGCCAACTCCTTTATCCAGGGCGTCCAGTACTACAAGGACGCTGACCCCTCCGAGGAAGTACCCGGCCTGATGCACGTCGACCTCGGTGGCTACCACGTCGGTGACATCGAGTTTGTGGCCGCCTTCGACATCGATTCCGAGAAGGTCGGCAAGGACCTCTCCGAGGCGATCTGGTCGGGGCAGAACGACACGATCAAATTCGCCGAGGTGCCGAACCTCGGGGTCAAGGTCGAGCGCGGGATGACCCTCGACGGCCTCGGCAAGTACCTGAAGGAGAAGATCACCAAGGCGCCGGGGGAAACCGCCGACGTCGTCGGCATCCTCAAGCAGACCAAGGCGGACGTGCTGGTCTGTTACCTGCCGGTCGGCTCCGAGGACGCGACCAAGTGGTACGTCGAGCAGGCGCTCAAGGCGGGCGTCGGCTTCGTTAACTGCCTGCCCGTCTTCATTGCCCGCGAGGACTACTGGGACAAGCGCTTCAAAGAGGCGGGCCTGCCGATCATCGGCGACGACATCAAGTCCCAGGTCGGCGCGACCATCGTCCACCGCCAGCTGGCGCGGCTCTTCCACGACCGCGGTGTCCGCGTCGAGCGCACCTCGCAGCTCAACGTCGGCGGCAACATGGACTTCTACAACATGCTCGAGCGCGAGCGGCTGGACTCGAAGAAGATCTCGAAGACCAACGCCGTCACCTCGATTATGGGCCACGAGCTGCCTGCCGAGGACGTCCACGTCGGCCCCTCCGACTACGTCGCCTGGCTGACCGATCGCAAGTGGGCGCACATCCGCCTCGAGGGCAAAGCCTTCGGCGACGTGCCGCTCAACGTCGAGCTCAAGCTCGAGGTCTGGGACTCGCCAAACTCGGCCGGCGTCGTTATCGACGCGGTGCGGCTGATCAAGCTGGCGCTCAACAACGGCATCGCCGGCCAGCTCGACGGTCCCTCGAGCTACCTGATGAAGTCGCCGCACTCGCAGCGTCCCGACGACGAAGCGCGCGAACAGACCGAGGAGTTCATTGCGGCCAACAGGCGTGGCAAGGGCGCTGCGCCCAAGGTGGAGAAGCCGACCGAGGTCGAAGCCTGAGGGGACAGTTCCTCCGATCCCTGCCGGGATGGGTCCTTATGCTGCGCCCGTGTCAGAAAAGCTTTCGATAGTCCAGGTCACGCCTCATCGGCGTGGCACCGAGAACGAGGTCAATCGCTACATCGAGCGGGTCTCGGCGGAGCTGGAGCGGCGCGGCCACAGCGTGCAGGTCGCCGGCGTCGGCGATCAGGTCAAAAAGTTGCTGCGGGCCTCGACTGCGGACATCGTCCACGTCCACGACCCCTTCGCGCCGCGCGTCTCCTCGACCGCGCTGCGCCACTCCTCGGCGCTCAACGTCGCAACTTTCCACGCTCCGCAGGAGCGGGTGCTCTCGACCCAGGTGGCGCGGCCGCTGGTCGAGATCTTCTTCGGCCGTCTCGATGCGCGTACGGTCAGCTCGGCCAAGACGGGCGACCTGCTGGAGCGCTACTTTCCCGCCTCCTACGAGCTCGTCCGGCCGGGGGAAGGGGAGCGCGAGTGGTCTCAGGTCGCCGATGAGCTGGAGGCGATCTACCTGCGGTTGGCCGCGCGTCGCCACGACCCGACCGGGAACCCGGCGGTGCGGCGTCGGATCGCGGAGCGGCCGCTGATCGAGGTCGACCTGCACATGCACACCGACCACTCGACCGACTGCGCGACGCCGGTCGAGGTGCTGCTCGAGACGGCCCGCGATCGTGGCCTCGGCGCGATCGCGATCACCGATCACAACGAGGTCTCCGGCGCGCTCGAGGCGCGCCGCATCGCCGAGGGAATGGACGACATCAAGGTGATCGTCGCCGAGGAGGTGAAGACGGCCGAGCAGGGCGAGGTGATCGGCCTCTTCCTCGAGGAGAAGATCCCGAAGGGGATGACGATGGCGGAGACGATCGCCGCGATCCGCGCGCAGGGGGGACTCGTCTACGTGCCCCACCCCTTCGATCGCTTCCACTCGGTGCCCGACTACGAGCACCTGCTCGACATGGTCGAGGAGATCGACGTGCTCGAGGTCTTCAACCCGCGGGTCGCGGTGACGGCGTTCAACGAGGAGGCCGAACGCTTCGCCCGCAAGTACCGGATCGTGCCGGGCGCCGGCTCCGACAGCCATGTCGCCCAGGGACTCGGCAGCGTGCGGGTGCGGATCCGCGACTTCGACGGGCCCGAGGAGTTCCTCGAGGCGATGCGCGACGCCGACATCACCCGCAAGCACAAGAACCTGGTCTACGTGCAGACGCTGAAGCTGCTGCAGACGGCGGGGCGGCCGAAGGCCCCCAAACGCAGCGTCCCCGACGCCAAGCCGGTGCGCGGCGGGCGGCCGCGAAAGAGGCGGTCGGCGAGCAAGAGCTGATGCAGGCGGACGGCGCGAGAGGACCCGAGGCCGCCTCGTCAAAGAGAGCGCCGAGCATGCCGGCCACCGACGACGAGATCAAAGAGAAGTACCTCGAGCGTGCGATTCGCGAGCTCAACCAGCTGACCCACGAGCTGCAGTCCTGCCCCCACTGCCCGCGCGGCAAGCTGATGCCCGTCCTCGGTTCCGGCCATCCGCAGGCCGACGTCTTCATGCTCAAGCAGGCGCCGGCCGCGGCGGAGATCGAAGAGGGCGTCGCCTTCTACGGCCGCGCCGGCAACGCGCTGATGAAGAGTTTCAAGCGGCTCGGGATAGACCCGCTCGTCGTCTACGGCACCCTCTGCGTCAAGTGCCCGATCGCGGAGCCCGACCTTGCGGCCGAGGAGTGCCTGCGCCGGGTGGTCGAAGAGCTCGCGATCGTGCAGCCGAAGATCGTCGTCGTCATGGGCGAGCCGGCGCTGCGCGTGCTCAACGGCTTCCAGATGCCGCTGTCGCGTCCGATCGAGGCGCGGGAGGGGGAGATCCAGGCCTTTACGCCTACCGTCGACGCGCTCTATACGCCGGACATCGACGATTCTCTCGACGAAGAGAATGCGAAGCAGCGCTTCTGGCGGGCCTTTAAGACGCTCGGGGACTGGTACGAGGATTTGCCGCCCTATTGAGGTGGGGAGGGACTGGGGTGCCCTCCGTCTTGCTGGGGTTTTCGCCTCTAACGTTGGGTTACTCGCCAAGTGGTCTGTGCGAAAACCATGACGCCGCTGCGCCGGAGGGCACCCCAGTCTCTCCTCTAAGGGTTCAAGGGGCGGCGGACTCGGCTACGGCGAGCATTGGATCTACCCTTGCTGAAGCTAGGCCTCTGACCACGATGGTGTCGAGGGCTTCGTAGGTGGCCAGCTGGGATTGGGCGTCGTCGCTATCGGTTGCAGCTATGCCGACTGTTCCCTCAGGCTCGGCCAGGCGGTCGAAGTGGTTGCGGTAGCCCGGGTGGAGGTCGCGGTAGAAGGACTCCTCCTTGGCTAGGCGCTCAGCGGCGTCGGGGCCTACTGCTGTGCGGACGTAGCCGAAGACCCGGGGGGTCTGGCGTCCGGCTTCCTTGGCGCCGGCTTCTACCTGTTGGCGGGCGTTGGCGGCGAAGTGGGGAGTCATCCAGTTGAAGAAGACGCCGTCGAACTCGGCGCCGGCGAGGGCGCACATCTTCGGGCCCATCGCGGCGAGGACGAGGCGGACGCCGGGCAGCTTCTCGCGTAGGTCGGGGAGGGACTCGCGCATTCGCGTCAGCGGCTTCTCCGAGAAGCCGGCGCCGACGCCGAGCCAGAGGCGGGATGGGTCGAGGCCGAGGCGCTCGATATCCGCTGAGATCGTCTCCGGCGGCGTGCGGTCGAGCGCGATTACCGCGACACCGAGGTCGAGCGCCGGGGCGGCCATGCCGAACTCGGCCAGCGTCTCCAGGCCTTTGGCGCCCGGATGGTCATTGGACCACATCGAGCCGTAGCCGAGCTCCGCGCAGCGCTCGGCCAGCGGTCGCGCCACCTCCGCATCGAGCCCCGCCGCGACTCCGAAGCCCCTGTTCTTGCCGTCATTCATGCCGGGGGAGCCTATTCCTTGACCTTTGTTTGAAAGATGTGACGCTTTCTCAAACTCAAATCAACCACAGACAACAAGTTTCAGGCTAGCCTGGCATTATGGAGGCAATGGCGCGGACATGGAACAACGATCGACTCGATGTTCTGAGCGAAAGAGTCGATCTCGGCTTCAAGAGCGTCGATGAACGTTTCATTCGAGTCGATCGGCGTTTCAACGAAGTGGAGAGGCGCTTTGATCAGGTCGACAAGCGATTCCAGCAGGTCGATGCGCGATTCGAGCAGATCGACAAGCGGTTCGAACAGGTCGACAAGCGGTTCGAACAGATCGACAAGCGGTTCGAACAGATCGACAAGCGGTTCGAGAAAATCGATATCGATATCCGCGATTTGAGGGGCGAGATGGCGGAAATGAGGCGCACGATGACTCAGGGGTTCATCGGGCTCGCCGGGGTGATGCTGACCGGCTTCGTCGGCCTTTTCACGCTGATCGTTATCGCTCAGCTCTAGACCTAGACGTTTACTTCTCCAGCAGCGCCACGCACTCGATGTGCGGGGTCTGGGGGAACATGTCGACCGGCTTGACGCGGCGCAGGGTGTAGCCCGCCTCGACAAGCTGGGCCGCGTTGGGGGCGAGCGTGGTCGGGTTGCAGGAGACGTAGACGATCTTCCTCGCCTCGCACTCGATCAGGCGGCGGACGATCTTCTGCGAGAGGCCGGCCCGGGGTGGGTCGATGACGACGATGTCGGGTTTGCCCGCCTGCTCGATCAGCGGCCGCACGCTGGTGCGGGCGCTGCCGGCGAAGAAGTGAGCGTTCTCGATCTTGTTGCGTTCGGCATTGCGTTCGGCGTCGGCGATCGCCTCGGGAACGATCTCGACCCCCCAGACCTCACCGGCCTTCGCCGCCATCGTCAGGCCGATCGTGCCGATCCCGCAGTAGAGGTCGAAGACCCGCTCGCTGCCGCTCAGGCCGGCGTACTCGGCGGCGATCGCGTAGAGGCGCTCGGCCATCTCGGTGTTGGTCTGGAAGAAGGCGCCGTGCGACATCTCGAGCCGCAGCCCGCAGAGCTCCTCGCGCAGGCGCTCGGAGCCGAGCACGCCGGTCGGGCCGTCGGTGCCGCCGCTGTCGCCCTCGATCGCGGTGTGCAGGTCGACCGGGGGTTTTGGGAGGGCCGCGGCCGAGGTGACCAACCGCGTCTGGATCTGGCCGGTGCGCCATCCCTCGCGCACGACCAGGTTGCGCAGCACGCCCTCGCGCGCTCGGGAGTCGTAAGCGGCGACCGACTCCAGCCGCGCCCACTCGCGGACCGCGTTGCGGGCCGCGTTGCCGCGCTCGGAGGCGAGCCGGCAGTCGTCGACGTCGACGATCAGGTCCCAGCGGCCCCGGGCGTGGAAGCCGAGGGTCGGCTCGCCGTCGCGTTCGCCGAAGGAGTACTCGAGCTTGTTGCGGTAGCGCCACTGCTCCAAGGCCGGCTCGATCGACTCCAGCTCGAAGCCATCGAGGCCGCCGATCCGCCGCAGCGCCTCCTCGACCTGCTCGCTCTTGTGGGTCAGCTGGCGCTCGTAAGCCAGGCCCTGCCAGGGGGCGCCGGGGCAGGGCTCGCCCTCGTGGATGCAGTGATCTGCGATGCGCTCGGCGCTCGGCTGCAGCAGCTCCACTGTGCGCGCCTCGGCGAAGCGCTTCTTCGCTTTTGTGATCTCCACCCGCACTCGGTCCCCGGGCAACGCCCCGGCGACGAACACGACCATTCCCCCGCTGCGTGCGACCCCCCGCCCGCCGAAGGCGAGCGAGTCGATCTCGACCTCGAGCTGCTCGCCCCTGTGCCGGCGGGCCGCCGGCTTCTCACCGGTGGCCCCCTCCACCGTCAGCCGAGTTTCTTGCGGGCGCGGCGGGCAGCCTGAGTCGCCTGTTTGCGCACCGGCTCGGCCCGACCGCCGACCTCGCGGCGCGCCTGCTGGACCAGCCGTTCCAACTCCTTCAGCATCGAGTCGGTCTGGCGCCGACCCTTTTTGATCAGGTCGGAAAGCATTTTCTCGGCGTCGCCGCGGGTCATCCGGCCGCGTTTGACCGCGTCGTCGACGACCTCCTGCAGGCGGTCGCGACTGAGTGTGACGCTGCGCTCGAGGCTCTCGCGGAACTGCTCGACGCTCTTGTCGAGCCCCGCCGTCGCCCCGGCGCGCGGGGACGATTTACGAGCGGATTTTTTCGTCGCCTTGGCTCTCGTTTTCGCCTTGGCTTTTTTCGCGGCCGGTTTTTTGGCGCTTTTGACGGCGGCTTTCCTGGCCTGCGCGCCGGCTTTGGCTTTTTTCGTCGCTTTGCCGGTGGACTGTTTTTTCGCCGCCATGCTCACTCGCCTTCCTGGTGGATTTCGCTGGGGGTTGCGACTGACTATCTCATCCCTGCCCGTTCGGCGGGCGCGGGTTCAGCCTGATGCGAATCTTGCCTGGACCGGGGCGTGGTCGGAGAGTCGCAGGGCGCGGTCGCCCGCCGGCAGCTCGCGGTCCTCCGCCGGCCAGGGCTCCGGGCCCGCGACGGCCTCGAGGCCGCGCCCGAGCAGGTGGTCGATCGATCGCGGGCCCGTGGCCCCGGTCAGGCCGAAGCGGCTCTCCAGCTCCGCGAAGACGTCGGGGTCCTCGCTGGGGCGCAGGTTGAGGTCGCCGCCGAAGAGCAGCGGCGACTCGCCGGCCCAGTCGACGGCCGCGGCAGCCGCGCGCAGGACATCGGCGGCGGCGAGCTCCGGCCGGCCGTTTGTTGCGTGCAGGTTGGCGACGCAGAGATGGGCACCCGCGTCGATCGCGATCCGCGTGAGGGCCATCGCCCGCCGCTCCGGCCGCCCGGTATGGATCGCCAGCTCACGCCGCTCGGTGACCACCCTCCGCCGCTGCGCCTCTTCCCCGTCATCGGCGGGTGAGGAACGGCGGAGCGAGCCTCGGACCAGGGTCAGGTTCGAGCCGCCCTCGGCGGAGGCGATCAGGTCGGGGTTGAGCCGCGCGGCGGTTGCCCGCAGCGCGCCGAGCGAGTTGCGCGAGGTGAGCACGCGGTGCGCTTCGGCCTCGCAGGCGGTGGCAAGCGCTGTGGCGAAGCGCGGCGGGCACTCCTGCAGCAGCGCCACATCCCAATCGGCGCCGGCGAGGATCGTCGCGAACTCGGCCGCGAGGTCGCGGTTGACCTGAACGTGGGTTTGGTTGCGCTCCTCGATCCGCAACAGGCGCGAACGCCAGGTGAAGAGGGCCGGGTCGGGCGGGAAGTCGCGCCCGTGGAAGAGATTCCAGCCTACGGCGGTGAATTCCACCGCCGTAGTATCCGCTGCTTGAAGAAGCGAGACTTCCTTACGGGCGAGGAGCTGGGCGCCTTCGAGCTGGGCAAGCTGCTCGACCGCGCCGCCGCGCTCAAAGCCGGCCGGCGCGAGGGCCTCGGCGCCAGTGCGCTGGCCGGGCGCAGCATCGCGCTCGTCTTCGAGAAGCCCTCGACCCGGACGCGGATCTCCTTCGAGGTCGGAGTTGCCGAGTTGGGCGCGACTCCGATCGTGCTGCGCGGCGACGAAATGCAGCTCTCGCGGGGGGAGTCGGCCGCCGACACCGCCCGCGTCCTCTCGCGCTACGTCGACGCGATCGTGATCCGCTCGGGCTCGCACGAGAGGGTGGCCGAGCTCGCCGCCGCGGCGGAGGTGCCGGTGGTCAACGCGCTCACTCCGCTCCACCACCCCTGCCAGGCTCTCGCCGACCTGCTGACCCTGCGCGAGCGCCGCGGCGACCTGGCCGGCCTTCGCCTCGCCTACGTCGGCGACGGCAACAACGTCGCCCGTTCCCTGGCGATCGCGGGGGAGCTTGCCGGAGTCGAGGTGGTGGTCGCGGCGCCGCCCGGCTACCAGCTCGAGCAGGGCCACGAGGCGAAGCTGACCGCCGACCCGCGCGATGCGGCGGCCGGCGCCGACGCGATCTACACCGACGTCTGGGTCAGCATGGGAGACGAGGCCGAGGCGGAGCGCCGCCGTGCCGATCTCGCCCCCTTCCGGGTCGACGCCGACCTGCTTTCCGCAGCCAAGGACGGCGCCGTCGTCCTGCACTGCCTGCCCGCCCACCCGGGCGAGGAGATCACCGCCGAGCTGCTCTACGGCGAGCGCTCCGCCGTCTGGGATCAGGCTGAGAACCGCCTCCACACCCAGAAGGCGCTGCTCGAGATGCTGCTCGGCGGCTGAGCGATGTACCCCGAGATTCACCTCGGCCCGCTCACCCTGCAGACCTTCGGCCTGATGTTCGCCCTCGCCTTTCTCGCTGCCGGAGCGCTGATCTGGAAGCGCCTGGGGGAGATCGGCAAGCCGGTCGACTGGGCCTATGAGATGGGGTTCTCGGCGCTGCTCGGCGGCATCGTCGGCTCGCGCGTCTATTTCGTGATCCAGAACTGGAGCAGCGTCAAGAGCGATCTGCTCGGCAACCTCTTTTCCGGCTCCGGGCTGGTCTGGTACGGCGGTGCGATCGGCGGTGCCCTCGCGGTCCTGCTCTGGGCCTGGTACCGCGACTTCCTCGGACTCGCCCTGCTCGACCTCGCCGCACCGGCCCTGGCGCTCGGCTACGCGGTCGGGCGCTGCGGCTGCCAGCTCTCCGGCGACGGCGATTACGGCAAGCCCTGGGACGGGCCCTGGGCGATGTCCTATCCGCACGGCACCGTGCCGACGGACCGCACCGTCCACCCGACGCCGGTCTACGAGACCCTGGCGATGGGCCTCGGCGCCTGGTTCCTCTGGCAGCTGCGCGATCGGGTTCGGGCCGGCGTCCTCTTCGCGATCTACCTCGTCTACGCCGGGGCCGAGCGTTTCCTGGTCGAGTTCCTGCGCCGCAACGACGCCGTCGCCCTCGGCCTGACCGCCGCCCAGTGGGAGAGCCTGGCGATGATGTTTGGCGGCGCCGTGTGGATCGCCGTGGTCAGGCGCCGACACGGTACCCTTTCGCGCGTGGCTTCCACCGACCCGACCAGACCCGTAGCGGGGTTCTAGCAGTGGAAGCCCAGATGGAAGGAGCGCCCCAGGTGGCGAGCGCGGAAGAGATGGTGAAGCGAGCGACGGAGGCGATCGCCGCGGCCGGCTGCGAGGCGCCGGAGGCCGACGCGAAGGCGCTGGTGGCGAAAGCGCTGGCGATCGGGGTCGAAGATTTAGAGCGTGACGGCGCAACTGAGGTCTCGCCCGCGGTGCGCGAGGAAGTCGAACGGCTGGTCGCTCGGCGCGGCGAACGCGAGCCGCTCGAGTACATCCTCGGCAGCTGCCGCTTCCGCGAGATCGAGATCGCCGTCGACGAGCGGGTGCTGATCCCGCGTCGCGAGACCGAGCTGCTCGTCGCCGTCGGAGTGGAGCTGCCGCAGGGCGCCCGGGTGCACGAGGTCGGCACCGGCTCGGGCGCGATCGCCCTGGCCCTGCTCGACGAGCGTCCCGACCTGCGGGTGACCGCCTCGGACCTCTCCGAGGAAGCGGCGGAGAAAGCGCGCGAGAACGCCAGGCGCCTCGGCATCCCGCTCGAGGTGACCGTCGCCGCCGGCATTCCCGACCACGTCGACCAGGTCGACCTGCTGATCGCCAACCTTCCCTACATCACCGACACTTCGATCGACGAGCGCTCGCCCGAGATCCGCCGCGAGCCCGAGATCGCCGTGCTCGGCGACAGTGGCGACGACGGGCTCGGCGTGATCCGCGGCCTGATCGCCGAAACGCCGGGCGGCTGGCTGATGGCGCTCGAGCACGACACGCACCATGGTCCCGCGATGCGGGAGCTGTTGGGCGAGGCGGAAACGCGGACCGATTACCGCGGCGACGAGCGAGTGACGGTCGGCCTGGCCCGATGAACGACGTGCCTGCGGGGGCCGAGCCCTCGCAGGGCTCAACTGAGGACGTACGGCGGGCAAAGCTCGAGCGGCTGCGCGCCGAAGGCGTCGATCCCTATCCCCGGCTTGGCTTTCCCGACCGCGACAAGATCTCGGCGATCTTCGCCGCCCATGATCCGGAGGAGTTGGGCGAGGGTGCGCACTCGCAGTTCTCCTACCGGATCGCCGGCCGGCTGGTCGGCCGCCGCGGCCACGGCAAGACCGCCTTCCTCGATATCCGCGACCTGACCGGATCGATACAGGCCTACGCCCGGCTCGACTCGCTGGGCGAGGAGGCCTTCGGGCGGGTCGACGCCCTCGACATCGGCGACGCCGTTGGGGTCGAGGGCGAGCTGCACGTGACCAAGCGCGGCCAGCTGGCGCTGGCGGTGCGCGAGTGCACCTTGCTGGGCAAGGCGTTGCGTGACCCGCCCGACCTCTTCCACGGCATTTCCGATCCGGAGGTCCGCTACCGCCAGCGCGAGCTCGACCTGATGGCCAACGAGCGTTCGCGCGAGATCTTTGCCGTGCGGGCAAAGCTGGTCGCGGCGATCCGCAGTTACCTGAATGAGCGCGACTTCGTCGAGGTCGAAACGCCGATCCTGCAGACGCTCGCCGGCGGCGCCGCGGCCCGGCCGTTCAGCACCCACCACCATGCGCTCAACCGCGAACTGTTCCTGCGCACCGCGACCGAGCTCTACCTGAAGCGGGCGATCGTCGGCGGCTTCGAGAACGTCTACGAGCTGAGCAGGTTCTTCCGCAACGAGGGCATCTCACCCAAACACAATCCCGAGTTCACGATGCTCGAGTGGTTCCTCAGCTGCGCCGGCTACGAGGGCGTGATGGATTTCGCCGAGCAGATGATCTCGACCGTGGTCGAGCAGGTGCTGGGGACGACGGTGGTCGAGCGCGACGGCCGCAAGATCGACTTCAAGGCCCCCTGGAAGCGGGTCACCCTGCGCGACGCGATCCGTGACGAGACCGGCCTCGACATCCTCACCGCGAGCCGCGACGAGCTGGTCGAGCTGCTGGGGGAGGACGTCGACCCGAACGCGGACTGGGCCTGGATCGTCGACGAGATCCAGGGCAACCTGATCGAGCCGAAGCTGATCCAGCCCACCTTCCTCGTCGACCTGCCGCGTGAACTCTGGCCGACCGTGAAGCCGGTGCCCGAGCACCCCGATCTGCTCGGCGAGGCCTTCGACGGGGTCGTCGACGGGATGGAGATCATCGGCGGCGGCACCGACACCAACGACGCCGACATGCAGCGCGAGAACTTCGTGCGCCAGCGCCAGCGCCGCCATCCCGAGAGCGAGGAGGCGCCCTATCCGAGCGACGACGAGTTCGTGCGGGCGCTCGAATACGGCTCGTTGCCGGCCGGCGGCTCGGGCATCGGCATCGATCGGCTGGCGATGATCCTCGTCGGCGCCGAGAACTTGCGCGACGTGATCCTCTTTCCCTCTATGCGCCCTTCCGCCGAGGACTAGAAGGCCGAGCGGAGGAGGCCGCCGTCGATGGGGATGACCGTGCCGGTTATGTAGGCGGCGCGGTTGGAGCAGAGGAAGGCCACCAGGTCGCCGTACTCGTCCGGGCGGCCGAGGCGGGCCGCCGGGACTTCCTGCTTGGCGGACTCTTCGGCGCCTTCGAGTGAGCCGTCCGCGGCGGCGAGGCGTTCGGTTCCGAAGCGGCCGGTGGCGACCGTGTTGACGGTGATCCCGTCGGCGGCCACCTCGCGCGAGAGCGTCTTCAGGAAGCCGACCGCGGCCATGCGGTGGGCGTTGGAGAGATTGAGCCCTGGGATCGGCTCTCGGGTCGAGCTGGAGCCGACGTTGACGATCCGGCCCCAGCCGCGCTCGCGCATGGCAGGCAGGACTGCGCCGGAGAGGACGCGGGGCGCGAGGACCAGCGAGCGGTACGCGGTCTCCCACTCCTCGAGCCCGTGGTCGAGGGCGCCGCCGAACGGCGGCCCGCCCGTGTTGGTGACGAGGATCTCGACCGGGCCCAGCGCCGCGGCGACCTCGCCGGGCAGGACGGCGAGCCGATCCAGGTCGGAGGCGTCGGCGACGAACGGTGTCGCCGCCGCGCCGATCTCGGTCGCCGCCTGCTCGAGCTTCTCCCCTGAGCGGCTCGCGATCGCCACCCGCGCACCCTCTTCCGCCAGCGTTGCCGCGATCGCTCGGCCGAGGCCGCGGCTGGCGCCCATCACCAGCGCGACGCGACCCTCCAGCCCTAGGTCCACGCTGCCCGCCCGCCGCGGTCCAGGGCGCAGAGGTAGGCGAAGAGCCCGACCGCGACGAGCGCGCCGAGCCAGTGCTGGCCGATCAACACGGCCAGTGCGCTGACCAGGCCCGCCACAACCGCGCGCACGAGCGTCAGCCGCAGGTCGAGTCCCACCACCCGGGCGGTGACCCAGGCGCAGAGCAGCCACGCCGCGGGGCCGGCGAGCCAGCCCCAGGCGACGAAGAAGCCGTGGGAGAAGACGGCCGCCAGTAGCAGCGAGAGCACCGCGACCGCGACCAGCTGCACCAGCGCGACCCGCCAGAAGACCTCGAATCTCATCCGCGCATTCTTCCATTCCCCGACCGCGCTCCCATTCCGCCTCGCGTGTTTCATAATCAGCGACAGGCCTGGGCGGTTAGCTCAGTTGGGAGAGCGCCTCCTTTACACGGAGGAAGTCACTGGTTCGAGCCCAGTACCGCCCATCGATCATTCCCAGCGCTCCGCCAGCGAGAGCCATTCGCCGCCGCCGTAGTCCCAGCCGACGATCGTGCAGGCAAGTGGCGAGTTGCAGGCGACTCCGGTGAGCCAGGCGGTCTTGCCGGCGGGGGTCGGCGAGGCCTGCGCCAGCCATTCGCTGCCGTTCCAGACAACGGCCTGGGTGCTGACCCCGCCAGAGGTCTGCCCCACCGTCAAGCAGGAGTTTGCCGCCGTGCAGGAGATGTCGGCGAGCACTGTTCCTTCGCTTAGGTTCGGGAACGGCGCAAGAGAGAATTTGCTGCCGTCGTAGATGACGGCGAAGGGCAGGCCCTCCTCGACTTCTTCATCGGCGAGGTAGCCCGTGGCCATGCACGAGGTGGCCGCCGTGCAGGAGATCGCGCTCAGCCGCAGCAGTTCGAATCCTTTGCCGATCGGAGCGCCAACCGAGACGGTGCTCCATTTTTCCCCGTTCCAGTGCTCGGCGAGGGATTCGAGCGTGGCGCCCGAGCGGTAGCCGACCGCGGTGCAGGCGTTGGCCGCGGTGCAGGCGATGTCTTCGAGCACGGCGTCGGCGAGTTCAGGCGGGGTCTGCAGCGTCCAGGTGGAGGATTTGAGCCGCTCGACCAGGGCTCGGTTGTGGCCTTCTTTGAGGTAGTAGCCGACCGCGGTGCATTCGCTCGCCGCGGTGCAGGCGATGCCGTTGACGTGGAGGTTGGTCCCACCGCTGGGGGTGATGAGTTTGGTCGCCGCGGAGCTTCCCCATTCCCCTTCTTCTTGGACCCAGCTCTGGACCAGGGGGCTGGCGTCGGAGAGCTTTGAGCCGACCGCCCAGCAGGAGGTGGTCGACCCGCAGGAGACCGCGGTCGGGTACTGGGCTTCCCCGCCGCTGATCAGGGCCCATTTCGTGCCGTTCCAAAACTCGCCCAGGCTGCGGCCCGCATAGTTGTCATAGCCCACCCCCAGGCAGGAGGTCTGGGAGGTGCAGGAGACGTCGGCCAGGGTGGTGGAGTTGCTGGCTTTCGGATCGGGTGGGTCTTCGAGGGTCCATTTGGAGCTGTAGCGCTCCGCCAGCGAGAGCCATTCGCCGCCGCCGTAGTCCCAGCCGACGATCGTGCAGGCCAGGGGCGAGTTGCAGGCGACTCCGGTGAGCCAGGCGGTCTTGCCGGCGGGGGTCGGCGAGGCCTGCGCCAGCCATTCGCTGCCGTTCCAGACAAAGGCCTGGGTGCTTTTGCCGCCTGCGGTCTGCCCCACTGAAAGGCAGGAGTTTGCGGCGGTGCAGGAGACGTCGCCGAGCGCCGTTCCCGCGCTCAGTTTGGGCATCGAGGTGAGCGTGAATTTGCTGCCTTCATAGGTGGCGGCGAAGGGCAGGCCTTCTTCGAATTCTTCGTCGATGAAGTAGCCCGTGGCCATGCACGCGTTTGCCGCCGTGCAGGAGATCGCGCTCAACCGCAGCAGTTCGAATCCTTTGCCGATCGGAGCGCCAACCGCGACGGTGCTCCATTTTTCGCCGTTCCAGTGCTCGGCGAGGGATTCGAGCGTGGCGCCCGAGCGGTAGCCGACCGCGGTGCAGGCGTTGGCCGCGGTGCAGGCGATGTCTTCGAGCACGGCGTCGGCGAGTTCAGGCGGGGTCTGCAGCGTCCAGGTGGAGGATTTGAGCCGCTCGACCAGGGCTCGGTTGTGGCCTTCCTTGAGGTAGTAGCCGACCGCGGTGCATTCGCTCGCCGCGGTGCAGGCGATGCCGTTGACGTGGAGGTTGGTTCCACCGCTGGGGGTGATGAGTTTGGTCGCCGCGGAGCTTCCCCATTCCCCTTCTTCCTGGACCCAGCTCTGGACCAGGGGGCTGGCGTCGGAGAGCTTTGAGCCGACCGCCCAGCAGGAGGTGCTCGACCCGCAGGAGACCGCGGTCGGGTACTGGGCTTCCCCGCCGCTGATCAGGGCCCATTTCGTGCCGTTCCAAAACTCGCCCAGGCTGCGGCCCGCATAGTTGTCATAGCCGACCCCCAGGCAGGAGGTCTGGGAGGTGCAGGAGACGTCGGCCAGGGTGGTGGAGTTGCTGGCTTTCGGATCGGGAGGGTCTTCGAGGGTCCATTTGCCGTTGGTCGCGACCGTGATCCGGGCTCCGTACGTGGTCGCTTCGGAATTGGTGGCGACGATCCTGTAGTCGTAGCCGGCCCACGGTTCGAGCCCTTCGACGGTTTTGCCGAGCGCGACGTCTTTGGTCCCCGATCCGATTCCTTCGGGGCTCGCCGGGACGCTGGTGGCGCCGTCGAAGCAATGTTCTTTGCCGGCTTTTTCGATGTTCGCCAGGCAGCTCGCATCGCTGAGGAAGTCGAAGTGGTAGGTCGTGCTGAGGGTGTGCGGGTTGGCGATGCCGTTCATCGTCAACTGGTGCAGGCGGACGTCGCTTGGGGCGTTGGTCGTGACCGTCGGGCGCCAGTCGGGGGTGGTGAAGCTCAGTTCGGAGCCTGGAATCACGCTGGTTCCTTCGAGTTCTTTGGGCCCTTCGACCACGAGCCTGAAGTAGTAGGTGGTATTCCGCAGGAGTCCGGTGATCGTGGCTGGTTCTACTTCGGAAGCGAATGGGCCACAGCACCAGCCTTTCGCGGCCGTTTTGTGTCCGAATTTTTTGGCTGTCGTGCCCCATTCGAAGTAGTAGTTGCCGACGTCCAGGCCATTGGGGGTGATCGTGCCGTGGAGCGTCGCTTCTAAGGGCGCAGCACTGGCCGCTTCGGTCAGGATCTGCGGCGCGTTCTGCGGCGGGGCGTAGTCCGCGCCCGAGCAATAACCTTTGCTTTCGCCAAAAGGTCCTTTGGAGCTGTTGTCCCACAGACTCGTTACCGCCATTCCCCCCACCGAACCTTCTTTTTCCCGACCGCAGATGTCCGCGATCTCGCCTTCTCCGGATGAACTCCAATCTTTCCAGCCGGTGAGCCGGGGGTCGACGACCGCCTCGGCGAACTCGTGCGCTGCGGTGACCGTGTGGCCACAGTCTCCGTATGCTCCTTTTTCATTGAGAAAGCCCCAGCTTACGAGGGCATAAACAGCCTGAGGCGATTCCTGCATGTAATTATGAGCCCCACAGGCGGCGGGTTCGGTCGCATAGAGAGATCCGGGCGGAGTAAGGAGAACGAACTGGTCGTTGACGCTGGGACTCTGCGGCCATCCGTTGGCTTTGTTTGCCGCGATGATTTCTCTGACCTCGGTTCTAACAGCTGCGTCCGTCACATTGGAGAGCGCACCGTCATGGGCGGTGTCGGTGTAGGAGGTGAAGGACAGGCTGTGGGATGGGAAGCCTTCGGGGCCCCAGTACTGCGTGAGGATGCCCTGCCATTCGGAGCCGGGAATCTGTTTGTAGAGGGTTTCGAGCGCTCCCCGCACTTCCGCTCCCGCTCCGTTCCAGCTTGAGCCCCAGAAAATCGCATACACATGCGGCTGGGTCTCGACCGGCCCGCCGTGAGTCGTTACTTCCCGCGCCAGGGAGGGAGGCGCCGCCGCCAGCGCTGCGACAAAGAAGAAGCTCGCGAGAATCGAGGCGCGCCGGCAGCGCGTCAGGTCTCGTCCTCGATGCGACACCTTCTGCGCGGCTAATGGGTGCTGACCCTGACTGCAACTCTCCATTTTCCCTCCTCTGCCCTTGGGTGCCGAAGCCGCCACCCGACCAGACAATTGGCTGAAACGCAACTCTTTTCTTTGTAAGATACGATTACTAAGTATCTGCTTAGCAACAAAATTGCGGAGTAGATTTGTTGAAATGCAGACAATAAGTTGCGCGGATGCTATAGCCTTTGCGGCAGATGGGGAAGCTGATGAAATGTCGGGGCGCGCAGCGGCGCTCGAGATCGTCGGGTAAGCCGGGTCGCGGGCGAGGCCCGCGCGTGCGGTTCGCCTCTCGTTCGCTTTGGCGTGGCAAAG
This sequence comes from uncultured Solirubrobacterales bacterium, assembly GCA_963702705.1. Lineage (GTDB taxonomy): Bacteria > Actinomycetota > Thermoleophilia > Solirubrobacterales > 70-9 > VRUE01. The sequence continues at coordinate 1,224,093 of CAVPDR010000002.1, read as the reverse complement.
CTGCCCTCGAGACAAGGGAAGCTGCCCCGACTGGCGAAAATCCGCTAAGAATTCCGCCTGCGTTGACAAATGTAGGACTAGTTAGTAATATTCGAGTAGTAGAAGCGGGGAGCTACATGGCTGAAATTCGGACAACAAGTTGCTTATCGTAGGCTCAGGCCGTATCCGGTCGCAGCGATTGGTCTACGGGCCGATCTTGGCCGTATTGCTCGTGACTTGGGCCGTGGTCTTGACCGTCGGCGCGCAGGCAGCCATTGCCAGTCCGGTTGTCGACGAACTTCAGCCGAATCACGGTCCGGAAGCCGGCGGCACGGCCGTCACCATCCTCGGCTCCGGCTTCAGCGGGGCCACGGCAGTCAATTTCGGTTTACGCGAAGCCGAAAGCTTCACGGTCAACTCGGACACCTCGATCACCGCTGTTTCGCCGCCGGCTGGCGATAGGGCAGTGGTGGACGTAATGGTGACCACGCCGGACGGCGGGAGTGTCGTTGGTCCTCAGGACCAGTTTGGTTACGGGCCGGTGGTCGGTAAGATCACGCCGCGCCGAGGCCCTGCGGTCGGGGGAACTTCCGTGACCATCAGCGGTTTCGGCCTCGAAGGAGCCACTGGGGTCAATTTTGGCCCTGCTCCCGCCGCGAGTTTCTCCGAAAACCCAGACGGCTCGATCACCGCCGTATCTCCGCCGGTCACTCCGGGCGAAAACGTCGTCAGCATAGTCGTGCTGACGCCTGAAGGCGAAAGCCATATCTCCTTCGTCCCCGACACTACCCCCCCAAATGCCTTCACCTATGGGCCGACGATCACGAGCGTGGAACCGAGCAGCGGCTCGGCGGCCGGCGGCACCAAGGTCGCAATCCACGGCAGTGGGTTTCAATCCTTAGTTTTCCTCGGCCTCATCGGACCGTTCAACAGTTCGGTCGATTTCGGCTCGACCGAATTGACGTGCGGCACGCCACGGCCGCTATGGATTGGCCCGTGTGGTGCTGCCCAATTCGAAGTGCGATCGGATAGCGAAATCGTCGCGACCGCTCCCCCCGGCGAAGGCACGGTCCCAATCCGAGTGGAGACCCGCGGCGGAATAAGCCCTGAGACCGACTCAGATTCCTTCACCTACATCCCGGTCAGCGAAGTACCGGGTACCGGCGGAGCAGGCGGCTCGGGGCCGGCTTCGGCCAGCCGTTCCGTTCAGTTGGTCAGCTGCCGAACCGCAGCAGCGGTGGCGGCCAAGGCCTCGCACCGTCGACGCGGGGCGAGCCGCGCGGCAAAGCACGTCTGCACGAGCAGGCTGGTCCCCGGGCCGGTGAGGGCCGGGACGCTCTCGGCGCGCTTGGCGAAAGGCGGCCTGCTCTATGGAGTCGGTACGGCGGCCGTCAGCCCCGCGAGCGCGCGGTTGGCCCTTAGGCCACTCAGGCAGATCCTGCCCGGTCGATACAGGTTGACGCTCATATCCCCGCACGGAAGCCGCCGCGAGGCGCTGACCATTCGCTGAGACGCCCGGCATCGAGGGCGCTCACAACGGTCACGCGACAGGAAGCTGCACAAGTGGCCCCTTCGCCTACACAGACAACAAGTTGCATAGCTATGGTTAATGCCGTAACTTCAGTCGGCAAGTCCATGGCCGCAGAAGGAGGGGCGACAAAGTGGGCATAAGGCAACCTGGCTCGCGGCGATTGGTCTACGGGCCGATCTTGGTCGCGCTGCTCATGAGTTGGATCGTGGTCTTGGCCATCGGCGCGCAGGCAGCCATCGCCAGTCCGGTTGTCGACGAACTTCAGCCAAACGACGGTCCGGAAGTGGGTGGCACCGCGGTGACCATCCTTGGCTCCGGCTTCACCGGGGCCACAGCAGTCAATTTCGGTTTACTCGAAGCCGAAAGCTTCACGGTCAACTCGGACACCTCGATCAGTGCCGTTTCGCCGCCGGTTGGCGCTCAGGGCGTGCTAAACGTGACCGTTACCACGCCGGACGGCACAAGCGAAGTCAGCCCACAGGACCAGTTTGGTTACGGGCCGGTGGTCGGTAAGATCACGCCGCGCCGAGGCCCCGCGGTCGGGGGAACTCCCGTGACCATCAGCGGTTTCGGCCTCGAAGGAGCCACGGCAGTCAATTTTGAATCCACTCCGGCGTTGAGCTTCTCCGAAAACCCAGACGGCTCGATTACGGCCGTGTCCCCGCCGGTTACGCCGGGCGAAAACGTCGTCAGCGTCGGGGTGCTGACCCCGGAAGGCGAAAGCCACGTCTCGTTTGTCCCCGACACCACCCCTCCAGATACCTTCACCTATGGGCCGACAATCACGAGCGTGGAACCGAGCAGCGGCTCGGCGGCCGGCGGCACCAAGGTCGCAATCCACGGCAGTGGGTTTCAATCCTTAGTTTTCCTCGGCCTCATCGGACCGTTCAACAGTTCGGTCGATTTCGGCTCGGCCGAATTGACGTGCGGCACGCCACGGCCGCTATGGATTGCCCCGTGTGGTGCTGCCCAATTCGAAGTGCGATCGGATAGCGAAATCGTCGCGACCGCTCCCCCCGGCGAAGGCACGGTCCCAATCCGGGTGGAGACCCGCGGCGGAATAAGCCCTGAGACCGACTCAGACTCCTTCACCTACATCCCGGTCAGCGAAGCCTCGGGTACCGGCGGAGCAGGCGGCTCGGGGCCGGCTTCGGCCAGCCGATCCGTTCAGTTGGTCAGCTGCCGAACCGCAGCAGCGGTGGCGGCCAAGGCCTCGCACCGTCGACGCGGCGCGGCAAAGCACGTCTGCACGAGCAGGCTGGTCCCCGGGCCGGTGAGAGCCGGGACGCTTTCGGCGCGCCTGGCGAAAGGCGGCCTGCTCTATGGAGTCGGTACGGCGGCCGTCAGCCCCGCGAGCGCGCGGTTGGCCCTTAGGCCACTCAGGCAGATCCTGCCCGGTCGATACCGATTGACGCTCACATCCCCGCACGGAAGCCGCCGCGAGGCGCTGACCATTCGCTGAGACGCCCGGCATCGAGGGCGCTCACAACGGTCACGCGACAGGAAGCTGCACCAAGTGGTGACCCCTTCGCCTGCACAGACAACAAGTTGCCTATGTCGAGTAAATGCCGTAACCTCAGTCGGCAAGTCCGTGGCCACAGAAGGAGGGGCGACAAAGTGGTGATAAGGCGACCTGGTTCGCAGCGATTGGTCTACGGGCCGATCTTGGCCGGGCTGCTCGTGACTTGGGCCGCGGTCTTGGCCATCGGCGCGCAGGCAGCGATCGCCAGCCCGGTTGTCGACGAACTTCAGCCGAATCACGGTCCGGAGGCGGGTGGCACCGCGGTGACCATCCTCGGCTCCGGCTTCACCGGAGCCACCGCAGTCAAATTTGGCTTACTCGAAGCCGAAAGCTTCACTGTCAACTCGGACATCTCGATCACGGCCGTGTCGCCGCCGCAGGGCGGGCAATGGGGGGTGGCGAACGTGACCGTGACCACCCCAGACGGCACAAGCGCCGTCGTTCCTCAGGATCGGTTCGGCTACGGGCCGATCGTCGCCGAAATGACGCCGGCGAGTGGACCGGCGGCCGGTGGCACGCCCGTAACCATCGGCGGTTTCGGTCTCGCAGGGGCGAGCGCGGTCAGCTTCGGCGTGAACCCCGCATCGAGCTTCTCCGAAAACCCAGACGGCTCGATCACGGCGGTTGCGCCTCCGTTTGTTGCCGGCCAGACGATTGCCGATGTGATCGTCTCCACGCCTGAAGGTCCCAGCACCACCTACACAATCCCCGACGCCGAGCCTGCCAGTTTCTTTACCTACGGCCCGACGATTACGAGCGTGACGCCAAGCGAAGGCGCGGCGGAAGGGGGCTCGGTGACGATCCACGGCAGCGGGTTCACATCGGCGCCGGTCCTCTTCCGATGTCTCTGCGGGCCCTTTGTCCATCGCGTCGAATTCGGCTCAACGAGCCTCGACTGCGGATCGCCGCTGGGGCCCGCTCAAAATCCATGTAGCCCAGTGCAGTTCACGGTGATCTCGGACTCCGAGATTGCAGCGACGGTCCCACCGGGCACGGGCACCGTCGACCTGCGGGTGGTGACGGATGGTGGAGCAAGTCCCTCGAGCTCAGTGGATCGGTTCGCCTACGCCGCCTCTGGGAGTACTCCGAACCCCCTCGGAGACAGTGGCGGCAAGGTGCAGTTGCTCAACTGCGGCGCAGTCACGCGTACCTTCCAAAGCCGTCGTAGGTCGCGACCGGTTGTGCGGCAGATCTGTGCCGCCCGCCTGGTCTCGGGTTCAATCGGCTCGATCGGCGACGGCGGCGGATGGGCGGCGCGTTTGATGCGGGGGCATCTCGTCTATGCGCACGGCATCGCTCGAGTCGGCCGCTCCCGCACGCGGATGGCACTGGAGCCGCTGAGGGAAGTTGCCCCCGGCACATACAAGCTTGTGTTGTCCTCAGGGCATGGGACGTTGCGCCAAGTGGTTGCGATTCGCTGAGCCACAGCAGTCGTACACAGACAACAAGTTGCATAACTGAGGTTCAGGATGTAGCCTCGGCCAGTAAGTCTGCAGCCGCAAACAGAGGAGAAAGACAAAAGTGGGCAAACGGCGAATCCGTTCGCAGCGATTGGTCTACGGGCCGATCTTGGCCGGGCTGCTCGTGACTTGGGCCGTGGTCTTGGCCGTCAGCGCGCAGGCAGCGATCGCCAGTCCGGTTGTCGACGAACTCCAGCCGAACGACGGTCCGGAAGCCGGCGGCACGGCCGTCACCATCCTCGGCTCCGGCTTCAGCGGGGCCACCGCAGTCAATTTCGGTTTAGTCGCAGCCGAAAGCTTCACGGTCAACTCGGACACCTCGATCACCGCTGTTTCGCCGCCGCAGAGCGGGTACTGGTGGGTGGTGGACGTAATGGTGACCACGCCGGACGGCACAAGTGCCGTCGGCCCCCAAGACAAGTTCAGCTATGGGCCAGTGGTCGGTAAGATCACGCCACGCCGAGGCCCGGCAGTCGGGGGCACCCCCGTGACCATCAGCGGTGTTGCCCTCGAAGGAGCCACGGCAGTCAATTTCGGCCCTGCTCCGGCCGCGAGCTTCTCCGAAAACCCAGACGGCTCGATTACGGCCGTGTCCCCGCCGGTTACGCCGGGCGAAAACGTCGTCAATATCAAAGTGCTGACCCCGGAGGGCGAAAGCCATACTTACCATCTCCCCGACATCACACCACCCGATACCTTCATCTATGGCCCGACGCTAACGGGCGTAGATCCCGGCAGCGGCTCGGCTGCCGGTGGCACCAAGGTCACAATTCACGGTCGCGGGTTCGAAGCACCGTTCCTCGGACTGATCGCTGAAGCATTCGTCAATTCTGTCGATTTTGGTTCGACCGAATTGACGTGCAGCTTTCCATGGCCGGGATGGCTTGCCCCGTGTGGTGCTGCCGAATTCGAAGTGCGATCGGATAACGAAATCGTCGCGACCGCTCCCCCCGGCGAAGGCACCGTCCCAATCCGGGTGGAGACACGCGGCGGAATAAGCCCCGAAGTCTCCACAGATTCCTTCACCTACATCCCGGTCAGCGAAGTACCGGGTACCGGCGGAGCAGGCGGCTCGGGGCCGGCTTCGGCCAGCCGATCCGTTCAGTTGGTCAGCTGCCGAACCGCAGCAGCGGTGGCGGCCAAGGCCTCGCACCGTCGACGCGGGGCGAGCGGCGCGGCAAAGCACGTCTGCACAAGCAGGCTGGTTGCGACCCCCGTGAGGCCCGGAAAGCTGCACGCGCGGCTGGCGAAAGGCGGCTTCCTCTATGGATCGGGCACCGCAACCATCGGCTCCGCGACCACGCGGCTGGTCCTTAATCCGGTCCGCCAGATCCTGCCCGGCCGGTATAGGTTGACTCTCACGTCCCCGCGCGAAAGACGGCGCGAGGCGCTGACCATTCGCTGACACGCCGACATCCAGGGCCCTGCGGCTCTTCGAGCCGGATCGGCGCCCCGCTGAGCTGGACCCCGCCCGGGGCTATCTCGATCTGCTCGGCGCGACCGAGGCCGGCGGCAGCGCTGCGCAACGGTTGATGAGGAGCCGCGCGCTGCCGCTGATCTACCAGCGCTTCTGGCGGCCACTCGGCGGTCGGCTTCTGATGGGTCTGACCGGGCCGGGAACCGAGGAGGAGCACAGGATCGCGCTGGCGATGCTCTCGATCGCGCCCGGCGATCGAGTTCTCGACGTCGCCTGCGGGCCGGGGAACTTCAGTCGCGATTTCGCCTCGGCAGCGGGCGAGGGCCTGGTTATCGGCCTCGATGCCTCGGCGACGATGCTCGACGTCGCCGTTCGCGACAACGCTCCGGGAAACGTCGCCTACGTACGCGCTGATGCCTGCGACATGCCCTTTCGCGACGGCAGCTTCGATGCCGCCTGCTGCCTCGCCGCGCTTTACCTGATCGACGAGCCGCTGCGGGCGCTGGCCGAGATCGTTCGCGTGCTCGCACCGGGCGGCCGGTTGGCGCTGATCTCGAGCTGCAACCGAGGCCCCGTGCCGGTGGCAGTGGCGAACGGCGTCGTGCGCGGGCTGACCGGCGTCAGGATCTTCGATCGCAGGGAGTTGACCGGGGCGCTCGAAGCGAGCGGCATGACCGGCATCGAGCAGCGGGTGACCGGCCTCGCGCAATTTGTCTCCGCTCGCAAGCCGGCCGACTAGCTCCGCGCCTCGGGGCTGCCAAGCCGAATCCCAGCGACCTTAACATCCATTTGTGTCGCCTTCGGTATCGTTGGGGTCCTGGGAAACGGGAGGGGGAAGGTGTATATGAGGAAGAAGGTCGTCGCCGGAATCGTCGTGCTGGGGCTGCTTGCCGTTGCCGCCACTGCCAATGCGTTCCACGTGCATCTTGTTGCCGGCAACCTCGTCATCGATGCGGAAGGCGGGTTCGCCCCCAAGGCGCTGCCCAAGCACGAAAACGCACCGATCACCACGCACGGGGGCGGCACACTCTCGACCCTCTCCGGCGATCTGCCGCCGATCCTCGACACCTTCGTGCTCGAATTCGACAAACACGGCGCGCTCGATACCACGGGCCTCGGTGTCTGCACCAAAGGCAAACTGATCGCCACCGATGTGAAGACCGCCCGCAAGGCCTGCGGCGATGCGATCGTCGGCGAAGGCTTCGGCAGCGCCGTGGTCAAGCTGCCCGAACAGGCGCCGATCAAAGTCGGCTCGCCGATCACCCTCTTCAACGGCCCGAAAAAGGGCCCCGACGACACGATCATCGCCCACGCCCATCTCGACTATCCCGGGCCGACCACCTTCATCGTCCCGATCGTGATCGAAAAAATCCACAAAGGCGTCTACGGCTACCGGGTCAAGGTGAAGATCCCGTCGATCGTCAACGGCTACGGCCACCCGATCTCCGGCTCGGCCAAAGTCGGCAAGAAATGGACCTTCAAGGGCAAGAAGCACAGCTACATCAATGCCCGCTGCGAAACCGGCCACTTCCAGGTCCGGGGCGAATTCACCTTCAAAGAAGGGCGCGAAGAAGCACCCGCGTCGGCGGCCGACGTGGGCCAGGTGATGAAGGCCAACTTCTTCCTCCCCTGCAAGGTGCGCAAGTAGGCCGCTGCTTGCGGGGTTGGGTGCGATGGCACGGCGCCGAAAGAATCTCCTGGCACTGTCGGTGATCGGGCTGGTCGTGCTGGCCTTGGCGGTGGGCGCCGAGGCGAGGCGCGACAACGACAAGGTGAAATTGATTGCCGGCGACCTGATCATCGAAGGCCGTGGCGGCTTCCGCCCGGAAACGCTACCGCGATACCACGATGCGCCGATCCTGATCTACGGCGGCGGCAAACTCTCGACCAAGTCCGGCGAACTGCCGCCGATCCTCGAAACCCTGACCTTCGAATTCGACCGGCACGGCTCCGTCGACACGACCGGCCTGGAAGTCTGCACAGCCGGAAAACTCCAGGCGACGACCGTCCCGGCGGCCCGTAAAGCCTGCCCCAACGCGATCGTCGGCGAGGGCACCGGCTCGGCGATCGTCACCTTCCCCGAACAGAACCCGATCCCTGTCTCGTCGCCGATCACCCTGTTCAACGGGCCCAAGGTCCACGGCAACGACAGCGTCCTCGCCCACGCCTTCACGACGGTTCCGATCGCGACCACTTTCATCGTTCCCGTCGTGATCGAAAAAATCCACAAGGGTGTCTACGGCTACCGGACCGAAGCGAAAATCCCCAAGATCGCCGGCGGCTACGGCCACCCGATCTCGGGCAACATCACGGTCGATCGCAAATGGACCCTCAAGGGCAAGAAGCACAGCTACGTCAACGCCCGCTGCGAAAACGGCCGCCTCCAGGCGCGCGGCGAATTCACCTTCAAGGACGGCACCTTCCTCAAGGGCACCTTCTTCCGTCCCTGCAAAGTGCTCAAGTAGCTAGCTGAGCCGGGCCCGCAGGCGCGACCAGAGCGACGGTGGCCGCGGTTGGCCACGTCGCCACTCTTCCTCGCTCGGCAGCCGTCCCGCCTTGCGCTCGGCGAGCACGCAGGCGGTGTGGGCGTGGCGCCGGCGGCTGCTGTCGCCCTCGGGGGCGATCAGCACGTGCTCGCTGAGGGCAGGCAGGTGCTTGCCGCAGAAGGGGCAGCGGTAGGTGGCGGGCTTGAGGTTCTGCGCCCGTCGCATCGACCACCAGCGGACCGGCTCCCGCTGGACCGGTCCATGCGCCACGGCTCAGACGCCGGCGCCCAGCTGTGGCGTCACCGTGCCGCCCCGTTCCCGCTCGCCCTTCATCACGACGTCGAAGAAGACGTCGTTGCGGCCGCGGCGCACTTTGTGTGGGAAGAGGTGGCGGCCGCGGCGGTGGCCGGCGGTCATCGCGCGGAAGCCGGCCTCGTGGGCGGCGCTCCAGCGGATGCCGAAGATCTCGCGTACCCGCGGCGGCAGGGTGCCCTTGATGATGTGGTTCTGGGCGACGAGGTTGCCGCGCGCCGGCGCCGGGACCGGCTGCTCGAAGGCGACCAGTGGCGCCATCGCCAAGCCGTGCGGTGTCGCCTGCAGCTCGGGCGAGGAGAGGCGCTCCTCCCACCAGGTGCTGAACTCACGGTGGCTGCCCGGGACCTCGCTCCGGGGCAGGCCGAAGAGCTCACCGAAGCGGACGTAGTCCTGCCACAGTTCTTCGCGCTCGGCCTCGCTCAGCGGCCGCACCATCGTCTCGTACATCGCCCGCCCCGAGTCGGCGATGACCGCCAGCGTCCACAGCATCAGCTCCGGGTCGAAGGCCGAGTAGGGAGTGCCGGGCGGATGCACGCCGGCGGCCTCGGAGAGCTCACCGCTGACCCGCTCGTGCAGGCGGTGCACCGCTGCCAGCGCCTTGTCGGCTTCGGCGCGGGTGCCGAGCAGGACGGTCTCCTGGATCTTGGCGGTGCGGGCGAGTCGCTGGAAGGGGCGGTCGCCGGAGCCGGTGCTGAGCATCGTGCCCGTGTAGGTGAGCGGCTCCAGCGCCCCGATCAGCAGTGCCCGCTGGCCGTAGAGCAGGCCGACGGCACGCTCGCCGTGAACCCGCCGCGCGACCGAGCGGCCGGGCGGAAAGTAGTACTCGGGATCTTCGCTCCGGCGTGCCACCGTACCGAGGATGCTACCTCGGCTAGGCCGACTCCCGGAAGAGCACCGGTGCGGCCGTCGCGAGCGCTCCCGCGCCGGCGCCCTCCTTCAGATCGTGCGCGGCGAAGATCTCATCGAGGTCCTCGCGGGTCAGCGTCTCGCGCTCGAGCGCGTTCGCGGCCAGGTCGTCGAGGCATTCGCGGTTGGCCGCGAGCAGGGCGCGAGCCCGGCGGTATGCCTCCCGCGCCAGGTTCATCGCCGCCAGATCGACATCGCGACGAGTGCGGTCCGAGAGCGCGTAGTCCCCGGTCGGCAGCGCGATCGGCGGCGCCCCCTCGGCGTCGAGGGCGACGCCCATGCCGAACTCGACGACCATCTGGTTGCAGACGGCGTGCACGCGGTGGAGGTCGTCGACGGCGCCCGAGTAGGAGTTGCCAAGCACCTCCTCCTCGGCGGCGCGGCCGCCAAGCAGGGTGACGATCTCGTCGAGCAGCTCGTTGCGGGACTTGAGGTAGGTGTCTTCCTGCGGCGAGTGGCCGACGAAGCCGAGGGCCGGGCCGCGGGGAACGATGCTGAGGATCTCCGGCGGGTCGAGGCCGAGCAGGCGGCGGCAGAGCGCGTGGCCCGCCTCGTGGTAGGCGACGATGCGGCGCTCCTTCTGGTTCAGGTGGCGTGCCTGCTGTGAGCCGACCGACTGGCGCAGCAGCGCCTCGTCGAGGTCCTCGCGCGCCATCGCCTTTCGGTCGGCACGGCCGGCGATGATCGCCCCCTCGTTGAGCGCGTTGGCGAGCTGGGCGCCGGTCATCCCGGTCGTCTTGCGGGCCACGTCTGTGAGGTCGAGGTCGGGGCCGAGCGGCTTGCCCTTGGCGTGGGCGCGCAGGATCGCCTCGCGGCCGTTGCGGTCGGGCGGCGCGACCAGCACCTGGCGGTCGAAGCGACCCGGGCGCAGCAGCGCGTGGTCGAGCTTGTCGACGTGGTTGGAGGCGGCGATGACGATCACCGTGCCGGGGTCGCGCTCGAAACCGTCGAGCTCGACCAGCAGCTGGTTGAGCGCCTGCTCGCGCTCGCTGGAGCCGCCATCGCCTCCGCCTCCGCTGCGCGCTCCCCCCACGGCGTCGAGCTCGTCGATGAAGATCACCGCACGGCCCGACTTGCGCGCCTCCTTGAACAGCCGCCTGATGCGGGCGGCACCCCTCCCCACGAACATCTCTACAAAGCTTGAGCCCGAGGCGGCGAAGAAGTCGACGCCGGCCTGCGCGGCAACCGCCCGCGCCAGCATCGTCTTACCGGTCCCTGGAGGGCCGAAGAGCAGTACGCCGCGCGGCGGCTGGGCGCCGAGGGCGGCGAAGCGATCGGGATCGCGCAGCCACTCGGCGACGTCCATCAGCTCGTCCTTGGCGGCATCGACGCCCTGAACCTCGTCCCAGAGCACCGGCGCCGTCTTGCTCGCCTTCACCGTCTCCGGCTTGGTCGTTCCCATCGTCGTCCGCATCAGGCGGAAGAAGACGAAGAGCAGCATCGCCATGAAGACGACCCCGAATACCGGGTACCAGTCGAAGGCGAATTCCTGGATCTGGGTTGCGGTGAGCGCCAGCGTCACGTCGGTCTCCCTGCTGGTTTGGAGGTCATCGTCAGAACTAACGAGGCAGTGTGGGTGGAAAGCGCGCTCACTCCAATCGCATATGCGTCCAGCCAGCGCCGGATCGGCTAAAGCTCCAGGCCGCCGACGCTACAGATCGCGGGGCGTGACGACACCGCTCTGCAGCGCCCGCTCAGCCAGGGCGACGCGCTTGCGGTTCTGCGGCAGGTCCTCGAGGTCGAGCTTCTCGAAGAGCGCCCGCATATGGGTCTTCACCGCGTCGACGCTGAGGTGGAGCTCGGTGGCGATCGCCTGGTTGGTGGGAGGCGTGGCGAAGGCCGAGCCATCCTTGTAGGGCCGGCAGAGCGCGAGCAGGACGCGGCGCTGGCCGGGGGAGATCGCCGCCGCCGCCGGCACCTCGCTCGCCACCACGGTCGCTTCCGGAGCGGACTCGCCGGGGCGGCGGAAGAGCACCGTGGTGCGTCCGAAGCGCAGGACGTCGCCGTCGCGGAGCCGCCGCCGCCCGTGCACGCGCTCGGGCCCGACGAAGGAGCCGTTGCGCGAGAGGCCGTCGTCGAGCAGGGTGCACTCCTCGCCGACGATCTCGATCTGGGCGTGCAGGGCGGAGACCTCCTCGTCCCAGTCGATTCGCAGTCCGGCCGCCTCACCGCGGCCGACCCAGAGCTCGGTGGCGCCCTCCTCGATGACGACGATCCGCTGCTCGCCCGCGCCATCGCGGAGCACAAGGAAGGGTCGCCCGCCGCGTTCGGCCTCGATCTGCGCCTTCAGCTCGGCGGCGCTGGTCTGGCGTGGCTCGGCGCTCACGCGCTGATCCTAAGACCAGGCAAAGGGGTGAGCGAGTCCCGGCCCTCGTTCCGGCCGCCGGTGTCGCCTCGGCCCCGGTCAGGTTCGGCGCCAAGCTCAACTCGCGGGTGCAGCCCTCGAACTCGCTGCCCGGCCTCACCACACCCCGCCGCTCTTCCCTGCTGGCTGCTGATGGAAGCGGTGATCAAGTAGCACCGCGGTCGATGGGCCTGAAACGTCCAAATGTCGGACGTTTCAGGCCCATCGGCGGCAGAAGTCAGCTGCGCTCCACCTGCGAACCGCCGACGATCGCCTCCGTGCCATCGTCGGCGAAGACGATCCAGGCCTTGTTGCCGCCGTCGTAGTCGGGCGCCCAGAGCTTCATCGTCGCCGGACGGCCCCAGACGGTGACCTGCTCGTCGCCGGTCTCCTCCTCGCCACGCCAGATCTGCACGAAGGGGTTCGTGTCCCACTCGGCGCCGATCGTGGTCGGCTCGCGATGGCCGGGGTGCACGGTGGTCTCCGGCGGCAGCTCGAGCAGTCGCATCACCGAGGACTCGAGGTCGGCGAAGCCGCTGGCGCCCGGAGCCATCGTGCCCCCGACCGTCCCCTTGAAGAGGACGTCGGCGGTGAAGACGTCGCTGCCGTTGACGAGGAAGGCGACGTGGCCGGAGGCGTGGCCCGGCGTGTGGATCGCCTCGATCTCGAGGCCGCCCGTGCTGAGCTTCTCGCCGTCGGCGATCGTCTGCGCGATCTCGTCCTCGATCTCGGCCGCCGCCTCTGCGTGGGAGACCATCGGCACGCCGCCGAGCTGCTGCTGCGCCGCGGCGAGGCCGGCGATGTGGTCGCCGTGCGGGTGGGTGATCAGGATGTGGGTGATCTCGATTCCCTCGCGCTCGGCCCGCTCGAGCAGCGGCCCGAGGTCGTCGTTGCCGTCGATCAGCACGCCCTTGCCGCCGGCCTCGTCGGCGACGAGGTAAGCGTTCGACAGCCACTGCGGATTCTCGGTCCTCTCGATGATCACTGGCATCTCCCTCCGGTTGCTCGCGTTCCGGAACTCTCCCAGAAGTCAGACGGCGGCCGAGACCGAGCTGCCCTCGAGCAGGGTGCGGGCGATCAGCCCGGGGTCATCCCACATCGGCGTGTGGCCGACTCCGGGCAGGACGACGTAGCGCGAGCCGGCCGGCCGGCGCTCGGGCCGCGGCGGGGCCAGCAGCCGGTCGCGCTCCCCCCAAGCGAGGGTGACCGGCAGCTCGGGGTAGCCGGACGGGTCGAAGACGTGGGTGCGCATCGCCCTGTTGGCGCCGTCATAGCCGCTGGAGTCGATCCAGCCGAGGACGAGGTCGCGGCCCTCCTTGGCCGGGATGCGATCCGGCCGCGCCGCGAAGGTCGCCAGCATCGACTCGCGGCTGCGCCGCACACGCAGCGCCAGCGAGATGAACGGACGCAGGCGTTTGGCCCAGAGCCGCGGGTTGACGCGGCGATCGCCGAGCGGCTTGCGCCAGAGGCCCGCCGGCGAGAGCGTCGTCACCGATGCGGCCCAACCGGCCCGGCCCAGCTCCAGCGCCACCCAGCCGCCGAGAGAGTTGCCGGCTACATGCGGGCGCTCGAAGCCGAGCTCGGCGCAGGCCTCGCGCACCGCGACCGCGAGGTTGACCGGGTTCGGTTCCACTCCGGTGGGGAGCGGCCGCGCGAGGCCGAATCCCGGCAGGTCGACGGCCAGCACGTCGCGCTGCTCGGCGAGCCTGTCGATCACCGGGCTCCAGACCGCGGTCGAGCCGCCGAGGCCATGGAGGAGCAGCAGCGGCTCGCCGCTTCCCTTCCTCACCGCCACTCCGGCTTGGCGAACAGTGCCTGCACGTCGCTGATCCTACGCTCGCGGAAGCCCGCCTCGGAGCTGCTGAGGTAGAAGGCCCAGAGGCGGCGGAAACGCTCGTCATAACCACGCGCCCGCAGCCGCCCCCAGGCGGCTGAAAAGCGCTCGCGCCAGGCGGCCAGCGTCGGCGGGTAGTGCGCCGTGATGTCCTCGCGCCAGACCTGGCGCATGTCGGTGACGCGGGCGACGCAGTCGGCGATCTTTCCCTCCGAGGGCAGGCAGCCGCCGGGGAAGACGTAGGTGTTGGCAAAGCTGCGAGCGCCCTTCTCGGCCTCGTAGAGGCTGTCGTCGATCGTGATCGCCTGCAGCAGCATCAGCCCGTCAGGTCTGAGCAGCCGGCTGCAGTGACGAAAGAAGGCGTCGAAGTACTGCCAGCCGACCGCCTCGATCATCTCGACCGAGACGAGGCGGTCGAAGCGGCCGTCGACGTCGCGGTAGTCCTGGCGCAGCACGGTGACGCGATCCTCCAACCCCGCCTCGCGCACCCTCTGCCGGGCCAGCTCGTGCTGCTCGGCCGAGATCGTCGTCGTCGTCACCCGGCACTCGTGCTCGCGGGCGGCGTGGATCGCCAGGCCGCCCCAGCCGCTGCCGATCTCCAGCAGGTGGTTTTCGGGACCGAGCCGCAGCCGCGCGCAGATCCGCTCCAGCTTCGCCAACTGCGCCTGCTCGAGGCTGGCGTCCCGTTTGGGGAAGTAGGCGCACGAGTAGACCATCCGCTCGTCGAGGAATGCGGCGAAGAGGTCGTTGCCGAGGTCGTAGTGGGCGGCGATGTGCCGGCGCGCCCGGTCCCGTGTGTTCTCCGGGACCAGGCGGCGGGCTCGGTGCAGCAGGCCGCGCCCCCGGGCGACGGCGCCCGGCAGGCCCCCCGGCCGTCCGAGCTCGCGCGCGGCGATGCGGATCAGCGTGACCAGGTCATCGGTTTCCCAGAGACCCTCGACGTAGGTCTCGCCAAGCCCGACGCTGCCGCGCAGCGGCCCCCGCCAGGCGGCCGGGTCGCGGATCGTCACGGTCGCCCGCAGATCGGCATCGGCGGGGCCGAAGGAGCGCAGCCGGCCGCTCTCGACCACGTCGATGCGGCCGGCGCGCAGGCGCGACAGCGCTTGCTGGACGGCGGTGCGGGCGAGTCGATCTCCTATGGCGACAGGAACCCCCTCGGTGGCTTCCCCGCGGGGTGGGGGGAGTAGGGCGCTCCCTTCAGCTTCAACCGCAGCGTCTGGGCGTAGATCTTGGCGACGACCTGCAGCGACATCGCCGGGTAGCGCAACAGCATCCGGGTCAGCAGCGGGCCGCTGAGCTCGCGGCGACGCATCGAGAGGGTGGCGTCGAACTGCTTCCGTCGCCGGGGCGCGTCAGATTGGGTGTCATATAGACCTCCAACGGGCGCCGGGCGCGACTCGATCTGCACGCTCAGCCGCTCGCCGGGCTCGCCGGCGCGGAAGGCATAGGTCTGGTCCATCGCCATCAACGGCGAGACGTGGAGGGCCTTGTCGAGCTCTTGCGCAAGCACGGTTCCCTGGCGCCCTTCGCGCGCCAGGACATAAGGATGACGCTCCCCCCAGGGGATGTTGTTGACATCGGCGACGACGGCCTCGACCCGCTCGCCGCCGGCGTCGAAGCAGTAGTAGAGGCAGACCGGGTTGAAGACGTGGCCGAGCGTGCGCAGGTTGGCGAGCATCCGCACTGGGCCGGCGGGGCGCTCCCCGGTCCGGGCCTCGACTGCGTCGCGGGCGCACTCGGCCAGCGGACGCTCCGGGTCGCCCATGAAGTCGCCGCGGCGGAAACGGGCGGGCGCGGGGTGGCGCGCCGACCAGAGCGGGTAGCGGTCGAGTACCCGCGGAAGCTCGTCGAGGTCGAGGTACATGAGGAAGAGCCGGTAGCGGAACTCGTGCTCGACCGGCTCGAAGCGGCGGTGGCGGATCCAACCCTCATAGACCGCCGAGGCGCTCATGCTGCCAGCACCTCGATCTGAGCTGCTGCGGGGGCGATCCGCCGGCAGGCCCGGATCGCGCTGAGCACGCCGTCCTCGTGGAAGCCCCAGCCCCAGTAGGCGCCGGCGAAGTGGGTGTTGCGCGCGGGGCCGCTGATCTCCGCGTGGCGCGCCTGGGCGGCGACTCCGGCGGCGGTGTAGACGGGGTGCTCATAGCTGAAGCGACGCAGCACCTGCTCCGGGTCGATTTCGTCACCGCGGTTGAGCGTGACCAGCAGCTGCCGGCGGCTGCGCAGACGCTGCAGGTTGTTCATCCAGTAGGTGACGGTGCTGCCGCGGGCGGGCTCGGGCGTGAGGTGGAAGTTCCAGCTCGACCAGGCGGCGCGCCGGCGCGGCAGCAGCGAGGCGTCGGTGTGCAGGACCGCCTCGTTGCGCTGGTAGGGGATGGCGCCGAGGATCTCTCGCTCGGACTCGCTCGGGTCGGCGAGCAGCGCCAGCGCCTGATCGGAGTGGGTGGCGATCACGACCTGGTCGAAGTCCTCGCTCTCGCAGCCCTCGGCCTCGATTCGCACGCCGTCGTCGTGCCGCTCGATTCGCCGCACCGGCGCCCGCAGCCGCACGCGACCGCGCCAGGGTGCCGCGATCGCCTCGACGTAGGAGGCCGAGCCGCCGCTGACGGTGCGCCAGCGCGGCCGGTCGCCGAGGCTGAACATGCCGTGGTTGTCGAAGAACTCGGCCATGAAGCTGGCCGGGAAGCTCCACATCTGCGCCGGATCCGACGACCAGACAGCGGATGCCTGCGGCACGATCAGCCGCTCGACGAAGTGTCGGGAGAAGCCTTTTTCCTCGAGCCAGGCACCGAGCGAGGGGGCGGTGCCGTTCATCCCGATCAGCGCTTGCGCCTCGCGATTGAAGCGGCGCCAGTCGCGCAGCATGCCGAGGAAGGCGGGGCTGAGCAGGTGGGAGGGTCGGGCAAAGAGGCCGCGCGGCGTCCCCGCATACTCGAACTCGCCGCGCCCGTCGGAGACCGAGAAGCTCATGTGGGAGGGCTGCGTGGCGATCCCGAGCTCGTCCAGCAGCGCTTCGAAGGCGGGGTAGTTGCGGTCGTTGAAGACGATGAAGCCGGTGTCGATCCGGTGGGTCTCGTCCTCGAGGTCGACCCGGACCGTGTTCGCGTGGCCGCCGATCCGCGAGCCCGCCTCGTAGACGGTCAGCGCGTGCTCGCGGTGCAGCAGGTGGGCGGCGACGAGGCCCGAGACTCCGGTTCCGACGATCGCGATCTTCATCGCTGGCAACTACGTAAGAGATCCTCGATCGGTTGTGTTCCGCGTGAGATCTTGCCGCCCAGACTCTGGTAGTCAGTTTTGGTACGGCAATGGTATGGCGGTTTCTTTTCTCTCGGCGCAATGCTCGCTACGGTGTCCGCTAGTTGACGTGAAGAGCCGATTCACGCGGCGCCAGGGTTCCGCCCCGTGGCCTTCACGATCGCCCCCCTCCCGCAATGGCGCTCCTCGCGTACATGCCAACCGCTGCCTGCGCTGTGCCGGCTGGAACCGGGGAAGCGAGCGATCCCGTGAGAGAGCCGGGCCCCGCTCCGTGAGCCGGCGCCCGGCGGGGGCGCTTGCGGGCATAGCCATGACCTTTCTTCTGCTGGCCGCTCCGGCAGGAGTAGCCGCCAGGCGTCCCAGTCCGGGCGTCGCGCTCGAGGTGCCGCGCCCCGCGGTACCGATGCGCGATGTCGTGTTGGGCGAGCCCGGTGCTGCGGCGGCGCGGATTTCCGCGTCCGCGTCGTCGCAGCGCTACTCGATCGGCGATGGCAGCGAGGCGACCGTCGCCGTCAGCGTCACCGCCGCCTGCGCGGAGACCTGCAACGTCACCGACCCGCAGCGGGTCGCCGACTTCATCGGCACCCTGATCCACGGTCCCGAGGTCGAACTGCTCACGATCCAGCTCGACACCGAATTCCAGCTCGGCTTCGATTGCGGCTTCGGTGCCGAGGCCTGCTATTTCACCGGCGAGGACAAGATCGTCATCGGTGGCTACGAAGAAGCCGATTCAGAGGGTGCGACCTTCGACTTCGTCCTCGCCCACGAGTACGGCCACCACGTCGCCGCCCATCGCGAAATGCCGGCCCCCTTCGGCAGTGCCGTCGACTGGGGCACGGAGCGCTGGGCCAGCCTCGAAGGCGTCTGCCAGGGCAAGCGCACCGGGCGGCTCTACCCCGGTGACGAGGGCAGCCACTACTTCGAGGACCCCGGCGAGGCCTTCGCCGAGGCCTTCGCTCACCTTCGCTTCCCCGAACAAGCGGTCCAGTGGCGCTACATACCGGCGCTGCGACCGGACCCGGCCGCCTTCAGGGCGATCCGGGAAGACACGCTTACGCCCTGGCAGGGGCGGACCAGCTTCACGCTGGCCGGGCGAGTACCGGCCAGGGGGGAGGGCGCAGCCGTCGAGTCCCTACGAACGCCGCTCGACGGAACGGTCAGCCTGCGCCCCAGCCGCCTGCGCAGGCACGGCTACGAACTGGCCCTTCGTAGCCGTGCCGGCAGGCTTCTCCGCAGATCTCGCCCCGGCATCAGCCGCCGGGACCAGCTTGACTACACCGTCTGCGGCCAGCATCGCCTGCGCCTCGAAATCACCTCGACCGGCGCCCACGGAGGACCCTTCCGCCTCCAAATCCAGCGACCCTGAGATAATGCCCGCCCGGGCGCAAGTCGCCCATCCCTCGGGGGCGTAGCTCAGTTGGTTAGAGCGCCGGCCTGTCACGCCGGAGGTCGCGGGTTCGAGTCCCGTCGCTCCCGTATCGAGAAGTGCCTGGATCTGCCGCACTTTCTGTTGCGCTATCGCTTGGCCGTTTCGTTCTCTTAACTCCGGTTGATTCGGGTACTGGTGCCAAAATGTCTGTCCTTCAGTAGCGATGGCCACGTGCATCAGGGCGACCCCGCACGCGCGCAGACTGGCGTTAGCTCGTCCAAGCGCTCCGTAGAAGCGCCTCCAGCTCTTTCTTCCTTCCCTGTCTTCTGGCTAGGTCCGAGGCAGCGCGCTCCACATCTCGTGCATAGCGTTTCGCTCGCGCCGAGACTTTCACGTCTTTCGGCGGCTCTTTGGCGAGAGCCGCCGATACTTCGACTCCAAATTTGAGGAGTTTGTTCTTCGCAACTTTCCGACCCTGTTTGCTTAGGGGCAAATCGTCTGCATGGTCGGCGAAGGTGGTGAACAGCGTGTAGAAGTCAGATGTCCGCCGCCAGCGGGTCGACTTGATGTCCGGAAGCACGGACTCGAGCTCTCCTAGTACTTGGTCGAATGTCTGCTCGATGTCTGCTCGCTCTTCAACTCTTTCTCATAGGTTCGATACCAGCGATCGAGGTTCGACTTCTTGTTCTGGGGCCCCTGCAAGACAGCAATTGCCAACTCACTAATGAGCGCGGCCGATCAAACCCCGCGTGGGGCACCGTCAAGGCGCTCGCCAAGGCTCTCGACGTCTCAATCGGCGAGTTGGCGAAGTTCTCCGAGAAGTTCGAGAGCCACCCAACGTAAGAGCTTTTGTCAGGCAGCAGCGCGGTGGGCGGTGCCTGGCGCTGGCAACGCCTCCAGAATGCTCGCTGGAAGGCGGGTGCTCGCGTCCCAGACCTCGATTGCGACGAGCTTGTGGCTCGTGCGGTCGTAGTCGCGGAGGCCGCCAGGCACGCGCTCGCTGACGACATCGTCGGACTCCCCGGTCGGGAACCAGGCAATGTCGGCGGCTGAGTCGTAGTAGGCGAACATGCTCATCAAGGGTAGCGCTGGCTCGGGCTGCCAGCTAGGAATCGAGCCTCCAGACAGAGACGATCCGGACCGCAGCCTCGTCGTCTCCGTGCGGGTGGTCGTAGATGGCCTCGAAGGCGGTGCCGTCGGCGGTCTCGCCGCTGACGAGCCATTCGGCGCGACCATCGTTTACCTCTCGCTCGGCATGGCGGTCCCTGATCGCCTCCTCGACATCGGACGCGTCGAGTCGGCGCTGTCGGAGGCGGTCCTCCGCGTGCTCGGTCCAGACGAAGCGCTCGATCTCCACGGTTGAAGCCTATGCGGACGAGACCCTGACTTTCCCGCAGCATCACTCTGTTGGCGGGAGAAGGCCGAACATAGGCTCGAACTCCCCTGCGGCCACCGAGGTGCAGCCCTCGATGTCGCCTTCTGCACTGACGACGAGGACATATCGAGTCCGACGCGATCCGTTGACGAGCGAGACAATCCAGGGCTCCAAGCCCGTGTAGCTGGTCTCGGACGGAGACCGCCCGCCTAGGACCGAGGGCTCCTGGACAACCTCGACATGCAGGACCTCAGTCTCGTCAGTGGTCTCAAACACGTGCTCCATCGCAAAGAAGGCCGCAAGTCCCCTGGACACCATCACCCGATGATTGGCAACCCTCGCCTGCTCGATCTTGGCCCGGATGCGTTTGAGTCCAGCTCTGGCGGCCTCGCTGGCGCCAAGACCGACAAGTCCTCCGGCGGCGTGGATTCCGAGCCATTCGATGACCGGAATCCACGCCGCAGCGCCTCTGCCTTGGCTTCCATCGAGAACGCGGACCTTGCCGATGTCGGGGTCTGCCTTAAGCCAGTCATCTCCGAACTCAGTTCCGATTGCGGTTCGCGCGACGCCAGGTCGCTTCTCCGACTGCTCCATCCATTCATGACCGACCTGGATAGCCAGACCGGGCTGCATCGTGAAGCGGGAGCCAGCGGCGTTCAGATCGAAATCGCTAGCAGTGGCAGGTCGCCGGTCCTTTCGCCAGAACATGGGAACCACAAGATTGCAGGGGTCACGCGTCTTCATTGGACACTGGTGCCTAAATGGCGGCTAATCGGGCGGAAACTAGGCCTATCGCCGGGTCCGGGACTGGCGTGCTTCGCCAGCCGAACCCCGCTCTGGGAAGCGGATTCAGCAGCTCTGCGACTATCGCTGTACCTCTCCTGTCACGCCGGAGGTCGCGGGTTCGAGTCACGTCGCTCCCATTGGCCTCGGTTTCGGCAACGCGCGCGCCAGTTGCGTGCCTCCTCGGTGCGCGGCTCACTGAGCAGGTCGAGGATCCTCGGTGGGCAACGGTCGTCGAATGGCCTCAGGCTCTCGCTGATCGGCTTGACGTGGAGGCGTTCCCCTTCCCGATCAACGATGAAGACGATCCCCCAGACTCTCTGCGTGCCCTTGCATCTGACAGCGGCATATACGACGTCTCCGATCTTGACCGCGTCGACCAGCTGCTGCTGGGTGACGTCCGTTCCGAAGACGAAAGCGACCGCTGCCCTCGCGGTCAGCCGTCCGGCGAAGTCCCCACTCGTCCAGGCCATGTCTCCTCCTCGGTCGTTTTCCTCTTTGAGGCTCTGGCGATCGCGATTCACCCCTGCGAGGAGCTCGAGATGACACAGGGCGAGAGCGGGCAATGGCGTATGCCTTTACTGCTATCGTAAAGGCGTGCCTAAGATCTCCAGCAAGCATCAGGTGACCGTTCCCGTAGCCGCGTTGGAGGAGGCTGGACTGCATGCCGGGGATAAGGTCGTGATCGAGGCCCTCGGGGAGGGTGAGGTGCGGATCCGCCGCGGAGCCTTGTCATTCGAGAACGCCTTCGGGGTGCTCACCGGCTCCTACCCGCCGGGGTACCTCGAGCGACTCGATGCCGAGGACGAGACGCGTTGAAGCTCGTCTTGGGCGCCGATGTCCTGATCGACGCCCTCGACGGTTCGGACTCCCACCATGCCCAGGCCCGCGAGCTATTCACCGAGTGGCGGCAGCAGCAGGCGACGCAGTTGATCAGCGTCGTCAACCTCTCGGAGGTGCTGGTGGGCCCAGGTTCAGATCCCGAGCGGTTGCGAGCGGCACGCGAGGCGATCGCCTCGCTCGGCGTAGAGGTCCATCGGCCGGGAGAGGCGATAGGAGTGCGCGCCGCCCGGCTACGTGGTCACCATCCGATCAGCCTTCCTGACGCCTATTGCCTGGCCACTGCAGGGCATACCGGTGGAACGGTGGCTTCCTTCGATCGCAAGGTGCTGCGCGCAGCCGAGGCGGAGCACCTTGAGATCGCGACGTCGGCCGGCGCATAGCCAACTCCCGCGAGGACGGGAGGCGGAAACCGGTCCCCTTGCTGTGTCAGGCTGGCGCGACGGGATCGCGGTAAGCGCCTAGTCCCGCGGTGCGTAGCGGTGGTGCAGCATCAGGGTGTTGCCGTCGGGGTCGTTGAACGGAGCCATGTGGCAGACGCCGCTGTCGATCGTCTCGGCGAGGAACTGGACGCCCTTTGACTCGAGCTCGGCGCGGGCGACGGCCACGTCCTCGACGTGGAAGGCGATCGGGTGGGTGCTGGCCTGGAACTCACGGCCGATCGCGGCGGCGTCCATCAGCTGCAGGGTGAGGTCGCCGGTCTCGAACTCGCCGCCGGGGATTTTGCCGTAGTCGGCCGAGTGCTCGAGGCCGAGGGTCTGGCCGTAGAACTCGACCGCGGCCGGGTAGTCCTTGACGAAGACGGTGGCGAAGTCGACGCCGGTGATCGTGAGCGGAGCGTTCATGGCTTCCTCCAAAGTGATATTCAAGACCGGTGGACCTGGGAGACGATACGAAGGTCGTCCTCCTGCTGTCCGCGTCGATGTTCCTCTGGGCGCTGCTGCTCGGGGTCTGGAAGTTCCGCCAGATGGACGCCTCCGAGGAGGGTCTGGCCCACCCCTATGTGGACGTCGCCCACCGGGCCGCCCTGCTCTACAGCTTCGCCCTGTTGCTGGTCGCGACCTTCGTCGAGCTGAGCGGCTGGGGCGTTCTGATCAACCTGCTTGCCGCCGGTGCGCTCGCCTTCTACTTCTTCGCCGCGGTTGCCGGCTACGCCTTTCACGGCTGGAAGCGCGATACCGACAACCAGTTCCGCCATCCGGTGCACGGCATGAACGCCTTCATGTTCAGCCTCATAGCCGCCGAGATCGGCGGCTGGCTCGTCCTCGTCGCCGGATTCATGCAGGCACAAATCTTCTAAGTAGTTAGGTATCGTGGCGCGCTCTGACTAGTTTTCGCTGGGAGTCGAGTCAGTGTCGCTGAGCGCCTTGGCTGCCGCCTTGGTGCTGCTGGCCGGCGTTTCACCCCCTGCCTCTCCCGGCGCTCCGGCGGCCGCTTCGCAGGGAAGCAGCGCGCCGCTCTCCTGCGACAAGGCGGATGCACTGCACGCGACGGGAGAGGACAAAGCGGCGCGCAAAGCCTATGTGGCGGTACTGGAAGCCGAACCGGCAAGCGTCTGCGCTCGCCGCGGCCTCAAGGGGCTCAACGCCGGAAACCCGCACCCGGCGCGTGCTGACTGCGCGCGCGGGAACGCCTACCTCAGCGTCGATCGCGATGGCGACGCGATCAAAGCGTTCGAAGCGGCGCTCAAGGCGAATCCGTACTCGCCCTGCGCGAAGCGGGGCTTGGACGAGGCCGGCCCCTCCGAGTTCGAGCGCAGCGCAAAAAATTTCGAAAGCAGCGTAAAAGCGGTCGTCGACCGGCTGCCGGCGCTCCTCGACGTCGCCGGCCTCGCCTTGCTTGCGCTCTTTCTCTTCACGATGCTCGGTTACGTCAAGGGAGCACGGATCCTGGTGCGACATGCGCCCTTCGTCGGGAAATGGATCGGGCCCCGAATGTCGATCGAAAAGTTCGAAGACGAGGCAATCGAGGGCAAGCCGGGTGCGCCGATCGCGGCGAGGATCAAGGAGCGCCTGCACCGAATGCGCGAAGAAGCGGTTGCCGCCGACGGGGGGAGCTACGGCATCGACGCGAGCCTTCCCCGCGAGGACTTTGCCGACCTGGTCTCGGAAAGCGGCAGTCTCAAGAACTCGCTGGAAAAGGCGAGTGACGTCTCGGATCAGACAAAAATCGTCGCCGCGGTCCTCAATCTGGTCTACGCGCTGTTGCCGATTCAACGGATCTCGGTGGTTGCGACGATGGCTCCGCCGGCCGGGACAGGCGCGGCCGCAACCCTGATCATCGAGGAGAACGGAAGGCTGAAGGCGGCCACCACGGTGCAGGGCGCCGCGCCGGCCGCCGGCGATCCCAAAGCCGCCGACTACGACCGCCTTGCGGACCCCGCTGCCGTCTGGGTGCAACATGAGGTGACGCGCATCCTCGCCAAAGAAACGGAAGACGCCGACGCGGCAAAGGCCTATGCCCTTGTGCGCGAAGGACTCGATTTCCAGCTCGCCGAAGAGTGGTCCAAGGCGCGGGCCTGCTACCTGAAAGCGATCGGCCTCAATCGCCGCAACTGGGCCGCGTACGTCAATCTCGCCGTCGCCGACGCCTGGCTGGAGGAAGACTTCGACACCTCGATCGAGATGCTGAGCCTCGGTTTCAGCGAAGTCAAGAAGGCGGCGAGCGGATGAGCTCGAGTCCCGCCAAGGCCCGTCCCTACCTCGCCGAACCCGACTACTACCGGCTCGGCTACCAGCTTGCCGCGCAGCTGCTCAACCGGGAGCACGCGCAGGAGAACAAGGGGGAGGCTCACGAGGGTTGGCTGAGCGGTTGGCTGCGGGACCTGACCGACGGGGAGCGCGCCGAGCGTCCCGGCAGCCGGGAGGCATTCGACACGGCCGCGGAGGTTCTCTCCTCCGCGCGCGCGATGAGCTGCTGGTACGGCGCGAGGGATGACGCACCGTGGTGGAGGTTCTGGGTGAAGTTGTCGCGCAAGGAGGCGAGGCTGATGGGGTTCCTCCTCTCAACCGTGGAGCCCTGCCTTGAACTGGTCATCGCCGCCTCGGTGCCTGAAGCGCAGTGGACGGACCTGGTCAGCATCGAGCGTCTGCGGGACAAGGCCAAGGCCGGTCAGCTCTCCTACCGGGCGGTCTACAACCTGGCCTGCCACGAAGCAGGGGACAAGGGGGAGGCCGCGCTTGCACTCGCCTATCTGCGACTGGCCTTTCGCCTGGCCCCCGCCGATAGGCGCCGGGGACTGGTGAAGTGGGCCGCCAAGGACCCCTCGCTGAGCCCGGTTCGCGAAGAGCCCGAGTTCACGGTGCTGCTGAAGACGTTCGGGGTCTCCTGACCTACTAGCCCACAACGCAGCCCTGACTGCGTCCCCCGCCGGAGGGGAACGCTTCGGCGAGGGCGTCGGCGATCAGGCGCGCGCGGGCGCGGTAACCCGGGGTGGTGAAGTGGATGCCGTCTTCGATGAACCAGGCGTCCTTCACGTCCGAGGCCCAGTCGTAGATGCGCATGTTGGGGTAGCGGGGGCAGGCATCGAGCAGGGCTTCGTCCCATTCGAGCATGTTGCCCTCCGCGTAGGGCCCGCTGGGGACGAGCGATTTGACGTTGACCCAGAGGGCGGGCTCGTTGCCGGCCACCGACATCATCCGTTCGATCCGTTCGCGGTCGCCGACGCTGCCGCCGACGAAGACGTCCGCGGTGTCGTTGGTGCCGAGGGCGAAGACCCAGCAGCCGCGGAAGCCTTCTTCCTTCCAGGCCAGCGCCGCTTCGTAGGCGTTCGGTTCGCCTTCGAAGGTCTCGTCGATCGAGCGCGCGCCGGAGATCGCAAAGTAGGAGGTGGTTGCGCCGACCCGCGCGTACTGGGCCTCGCTGCGGTCCCTGGGGTTCGGCAGGTAGTTGGTCGAGGTCAGCCCCTCGGAGGTCGAGTCGCCGACGTGCACCACCGACTTGCAGGAGCTGTGGCCGGGGATCGGCGCTTCGTCGACCGGGATCGTCTGCCGCGAGACCTGCGAGGCCGGCAGCGGCGAGGCGACGGCGCTGCTCGAGACCACCGGCGGTTCGGCGTCGGGGTCGAGCGCCGCTCCGGCCAGGCCGACCAGGGCGATCAGCAGCACCGCGGTTAGCGCTCCCGCTGCCGCCCAGCCCCGCCGTGAGACCAGCTCCGGCCGCCACCCCTGCAGGCGCAGCTGTTTCCAGAGCCGCCCCAGCGCGCCATGGCGCACCGGCTCCTCGACGAAGTGCCAGGAGAGCGCCGCGATGCCGAACGTCGCCGCGACCTGCAACGCGTCGCGAACCAGGCTCTGGCCGTGTACCCCGCTCGGCGAGCTGAGGACGATGATCGGGAAGTGCCAGAGGTAGATGCCGTAGGAGCGCACGCCGATCCAGCGCAGCGGCGCCCAGCCGAGCAGGACCCCGAGCCTGCTGGCCGGATGGGCCAGCGCTGCGACGACGAAGACGGTGGCGATCGAGAGCAGCACGAGGCCGCCGTCGTAGATGAAGGACGAGTACTGGTCGGTGCGCCAGATCATCAGCGCGATCACGAGCAGGCCGACGGCGCCGGCGCCGTCGAGGAGGTTGCGGGCACCGGGCGCGATCTTCGGTGTCAGCTTGCGGCTCGGCCAGACCATCGCCAGGGCCGCCCCCGCGAGCAGCTCGAAGGCGCGGGTGTCGGTGCCGTCGTAGACGCGGGAGGGGTCGAGGCTCGGGTGGTGGAGGACCGCCATCTCGATCGCCGAGGCGACGGCGAGGACCAGCGTCGCCAGTGCCAGTCGCGGCCGCAGCCCGGCCGGCGCCCCCGGCACCTCGCGGACGAACCGCGTCCCGAGTAGGAGCAGAAAGGGCCAGAGGATGTAGAACTGCTCCTCGACCGCCAGCGACCAGAGGTGGCCGAGCGGTTCCGGGGCGCCGAAGCGGGCGAAGTAGGAAACGTGCTGGAAGATCAGCTGCCAGTTGCTGACGTAGAGGGCGGCGGCGACCACCGCGTCGCGGAACTTCGACGGTTGCGCCGGGCCGAAGATCGTCACCCAGGCGACGACGACGACCAGCATCAGGAAGAGCGCGGGCAGCAGGCGCCGCGCGCGGCCCAGCCAGAAATCCAGCAGCCGCATGTCGCGGCGAGCCATGTGGGCGAGCAGGATGTCGGTGATCAGGTAGCCGCTGAGAGTGAAGAAGATCCCGACGCCGAGCAGCCCGCCCGGAGCCCACCCGAATTCCAGGTGGTAGGCGATGACGGCGAGCACGGCGATCGCTCGCAGCCCGTCGAGGCCGGGCATGTAGCGCTTGCTGCGCCTGACTGGTTCAGGCATTTGAAGGGGATGGTACGGGCGCTAGGAGCCGGTACCGCGGGCGATGTAGATCGCCTTGGTGTGCGTCGACACGTCGAGCGGCTGTTTGAGGATCCCGTCGGTGTAGATGCCGTAGACGCCGAGGCACTCCAGTCCGGCCGCCTCCAGCGCGGCCAGCACCTCCGCTTCGGGAAAGTGACGCTGGCGGTGGGTCATGGACGGGCGGTCGGGCTCGGCCTCGGGGCGGTCGGCCACGACCTCCAGCTGCGATTCGCAGATCGAACCCGGCGCCACGTCCTTCGCCGCCAGGCCTTTCCAGACCAGGCGCCTGTCGTCTCTCTCCACGACCTCGGTTTCGGCGAAGAAGGTGCGGTAGGCAAGCAGCTCGTTGACGTCGAAGAGGAGTAGACCCCCGGGCGCCAGATTTGTTCGCATCCCGCGCAGCGCCCGCTCCAGTTCCTCCCGGCTGAGCAGGTAGTTGATCGCATCGTCGAGCGCCCAGACCAGGTCGAAATCGCCGAAGCGAGGCAGATCGAGCATGTCGGCGATCTTGAGCCGGACCGCCGCCCCAGCCTTCTCCCGGGCGAGATCCAGCATCGCCGGTGAGATGTCGCAACCGGTCACGTCCCAGCCGCGCGGCAGCATCGGCATGAAGCTCTTGCCCGTGCCGCAGCCGACGTCGAGCAGGCGCTTGCCGGCGAGGCCGCGTTGCTCCAGCACCTCCAGGAGGTCGGCCAGCCAGCCCTCGTAGTCGTGGTGCGCGGTGAAGTCGTCGTAGACGGGAGCCATCGCCTCGTACGTGCGCTCGGCCCACTCCCCACCCGTCCTCGCTGCTCCCCTGACCGCCACGAAAGTGAGACCGGTCACATACTCAAGAAAGTTTCATCACTAAAATTAACCCTTTTGATTTTAGAAGTAGTACGGTCGAGCAATCAACGTTTCCACCATTCAAACTTCGAATTCCGACGACGGCTGGGAGTGGGACGAGGCACATCGCTTTTGCGTGCGAATGGCCTACCACTACACGAGCAACCCGAGCGAAGCGGAGGACATCGCCCAGGATGCGCTGTTGCGTGCCTGGCGCCGCCGCTCGACCCTGCGCGACGGCGCCCGCCGTAAGGAGTGGCTGGGGACGATCGTCCGCAACGAGGCCTACCGCCAGCATTCGCGGGTTCGGCCCGACCCGGTCGAGAGCGTCGAGACCTGGGAGGGCGCCGAGGACGAGCGGATCCTCTCGACCGTCGAGCGCGCCGACCTACACGCTGCGCTCAAACGCCTCGACGAGCGCGATCGCGAACTGATCCGGCTTCGCTACGGCGAGGACCTGACCCAGGAGGCGATCGCACGCCGGCTCGGCCTCCCCGACGGCACGGTCAAGGTGCGCCTGCACCGCCTGCGCCACAAACTTCGCCGCGAGATGGGGGCGGCGAAGGCGATGCCGCCGGCGCCTCAGCGAGCGGCGGCGACGCGGCGCATCTCCTCGGCCGCGGCCCGCGGCCCGATGTAGGGCACCAGCATCGCGAACAGCAGGTCGGGCAGCATCGCCTGCAACTGCGCCGCCCGCCCCGCCAGCAGCTCATCGAAGATCAGGCCCGAGACAGCCCCCGCGGACATCAGTGAGATGTTCTCCGGCAGCTCGCGCCCGCCGGAGAGCTCACGCCCGTCCTCGAGGTACTCGGTGAACCTGGCGACCGCGTTCCAGTGCAGCTGTCGCGCGTCGGCGCCGGCGGCGGCGACCTCGACCACGGCCGTGCGGGCAAGCGTGGGGTCGAGCGCAAAGAGTTTGACGATCGTCGAGAGCCCGGTCTCGACCCGCTCGAGCCAGGGTTGGCTGCCGTCGCAGTTGGCGACGACCTCGGCGAAGACCTGCTCGACCAGCATCTCGTAGGCGGCGAGGAAGCAGTCGTGCTTGTCCTCGAAGTACTTGTAGAAGGTGGTGCGGGAGGTCGGCGCCTCCTCGATCACGTCGGCGACCGAGGTCTCCTTGTATCCCTTGCTGCCTACGACGCGGATCATTGCCGCGAGAATCAGGTCACGCCGCGAGTCAGATGCCATCGGCCAATCCCAGGTTGGTGGAGAACTGCGGAGTACCTTCATCATAGCGGCATGGTGTACGTAAGCGTTTACCTACTCGTTTGCGCCCACCTCCCTGGCTGCCGCTGCTGGGCCGATATAGGGGACCAGCGTGGCAAAAAGCAGGTCCGAAAGCAAACTCTCCAGATACTCCGCGCGTCCCTCAGCCAGCTCGTCGGCGATCAGCCCGGCGACCGCGCCGATCGCCATTCGCGAGGTGTTCGCGGGCAGACCGCGCCCGCCGGGGGCAAAATCGCGCCCCTCCTCGAAGAGCGGGGTGAGCCGCTGCAACGCCGCCCGGTAGCGGCGCTGCGCTGCCGGTCCGGCGGCACCGACCTCGACCAGGGCCAGGCGGGCGACGTCGGGCTCGGAGGCGAGTGCCTCGAGCAGCGCCGCAAGGCCTGCTCGGGCGCGCCGCGGCCAGCGCTCCTCGGCCTCGTAGGCGGTGGCGATCCGCTTGATCAACGCATCGACGACGCCGTCGTAGGCGGCCAGGAAGCACGCTTCCTTGTCGGCGAACATCGCGTAGAAGGTGGTGCGGGAGATGCCCGCCTCGCGGGTGAGGTCGGCAACGGTGGTGGCGCCGTAACCCCGCTCAGCGACGACTCGCACCGCCGCCTCGAGCAGGCGATCGCGCTGGGAGCGCGCGATTACCTCGGGCGGCAGCCGGTGCCGGCCCCTGGGCGGCCGCCAGCGCTCGCGTTTCGGTCCCCCCGCCTGCGCCACCGCGGCCCGTTCAGCTGTCCGCCGGCGCGAGGCCGCGCTCGGCCTCGCGCGACTGGCGCAGCGCCTCCTCCTGGCCGAGGTAGGGCACCATCGTGATGTAGACGACGTCGGGCAGAAGCTCGCCGAGGCGCTCGGTGTTGCCGGCGAGGATCTGCCCGACGATCAGCGACTCGGCGGCGGAGAGGGCGGCTCGTCCCGCGGTGGAGGGGATCGCCTGTTCCTCGACCGGATCGTCGCGGCCGCGTTCGAGCAGCGACTGCAGCACCCGCTTGCCGGACGCGTAGAGCTCGAAGGCGCGCTCGCCCGAGGATGGGGCCTCGACCAGGGCCATGCGGGCGAAGCCGGGCCGGGTTGCGAGCAGCTCGAGGAAGGTGGCCGCGGCGTCGCGGACCATCGCCGCCCATGGCTTGTCGGGCGAGTAGACGGCGACGATCCGGCCCATCGCTTCGGCCAGCGCCAGCTCCATCGCCGCGTGGAAGCAATCCTCCTTGTCTTTGAACAGCTCGTAGAAGGTGGCGCGGGAGACGCCGGCGGGTTCGCAGATGTCGGCGATCGTGGTCGCGCCGTAGCCCTTCGTCGCGCAGCTCGTCGCCATCGAGTTGAGGATCCGTTCACGCTGGGAGTGGATGACCAGCGGCTCGGGGAGATCCTCGCGGCTGGCCGGCAACCGCTCCTGCTCGATCAGGGCGCCAAGATCGGCGGGAGCGGCGGAAACGCTGCTGTGATGGGAAGATCTCGGAGGCACTGCTGGCGCTCCTCGGGTAGACACTCGTGTTTAGGAAAACGCGATTGTACACCCTGAAGGCGCTCTGTGGACGATCTCGTACCGAGATTAACAATCAAATGCGCGGCTGGGAACGCCCGTGGGATCCGAGCCGGTCGTCCGGCCCCGCGCCACTGTACATCGGGGCGATGGCGCCGGACCGAATCTCGGACCCCTGTACAACCGCCCGCGCGGGGCGTGGCGCGACCATCTGTCGATGGAGACTGCGCCTCGACAGATCGTGGCCTTCGGAGGCGGAGGATTCTCGATGGAGTCGGGCAATCCCCTGCTCGACGAGTATGTGCTGGGCCTCTGTAGGCGCGAGCGGCCGCGCGTCTGCTTCCTGCCCTCGGCCAGCGGCGACGCCGATCACTACGTCGTCCGCTTCTACCGCGCCTTTCCCGCCGATCGCTGTGAGGCGAGCCACATCTCGCTCTTTCGCCGCGAGCAGGGCCCCGCCGACCTGCGCGAGCACCTTCTCTCGCAGGACCTGATTTACGTCGGCGGCGGCAGCGTTGTCAGCTTGCTCGGCGTCTGGCGCGCCCACGGGATCGACACGATCCTGCGCGAAGCCTGGGAAGCGGGGGTCGTCCTCTGCGGCCTCTCGGCCGGCTCGCTGTGCTGGTTCGAGCAGGCGGTCAGCGGCTTCCACGGGGCGACGCGGCGGGTCGATGGGCTCGGCCTGCTGCCGTTCAGCAACTGCGTTCACTACGAAACCGGCTCCGAACGCGCCCTCGCCTACCAGCAGCTGCTGCGCGACGGGATGTGCGCGGGCTTTGCCGCGGAGGACGGCGCCGGCCTGCACTTCGTCGGCACCGAGCTGAGCCGGGTCGTCGCCTCGCGGCCGGCGGCACGCGGCTACCGCTTTGACCCGGCCGGAGACCGCGTGGTCGAGATCCGCCTCGCCACCGCCTACCTCGGCGACGCGTCGGCGCCCCCGGCCTCCCGCTTGCCCCTGGCGACGCCGACCGCGCTCTCCGCCTGATGGCGATTACCCGCATCCTTGTCCTCGGCGGCCATGACTTCACCTCGCGCCCGCCCGACCGCGCGGTCAGCGAGCTGATGCTGCGGCTGGCAACCGAGCGCGCCGGGCGGCGGCCGCGGATCTGCATCCTGCCGACGGCCAGCGGCGATACCTCCGAGCAGATCGGCCGCTTCTACGCCGCTTTCGGCGAGCGCCCCTGCGAGCCCTCGGACCTCTCGCTCTTCCGCCTCGGACGGCGGCCGATGGCGCTGCGCGATCACCTGCTGTCGCAGGACCTGATCTACGTCGGCGGCGGCAGCCTGGTCAACCTGCTGGCGGTCTGGGAGGCGCACGAACTGGAGGCGATCCTCAGCCTCGCCTGGCGCCAGGGAATCGTCCTCGCCGGTCAGAGCGCCGGCGCGATGTGCTGGTTCGAGGCGGGCATCACCAAGTCCTCCGGTCGCCCCGAGGCCGGGGCGGGCCTCGGCCTGCTCGGCGGCAGTCTCTGCGTCCACTACAACAACGAGCCCGAGCGCCGCGCCGCCTATCTCGAGGCCGTCGGCAACGGCATGCCCGATGGCTACGGACTGGACGACTACGCCGGCCTGATCTGGGAAGGGCCGGGCCCCCCCTCGGCGGTCACCGCCCGCAGAGGCGCCCGCGCCTACCGCGTCACCGGCGGCGAGACCGGCGTGGTCGAGTCGCCGTTGCCCGCCCGTTTTCTTCCCGCTCCCGCCCCGGCCGCGCTGCGCGAGGACATCGCCGAGTTCCGTCGGATCAAAAGCATGCGCAAGCGAGCCGGCTGGTTGGGATAGGTTTCAGGAGTAATCCGTTCCCGCAGATCAAATCGCGCGCTCGCCTTCCTCCTCCTGATTGGGGCAGCCGCCGCCCTGGCCGGCTGCGGTGGCGGACGCAAGGAAGAAGAGCCGGTTACGCCGCCGGTCGAAGTGCTGGCTCGCGCCGAAAGGCTTGCCGGTCGCTACGAGCCGGATCTGATGCTGGAAAAGAACGACGAGTTCTGGCCGGTCGCGGTGCGGACCATCGACCTGCTGCGCTCCGGCGACACCCGCACCTGCTTCGCGCCGGACAAGGGCGCGCCGTGCGAGCCGGCCCACATTCGCGAACTTCCCTGGGCGTCGGGATCGGGGCTCGCCTACCTCAACTATCCGGCCGACAGCCACGACCCCAACAACGAGCGCGAAGGCGTCGCCGCGGCGCTGAAGAGCGGCGCTCCCGGCACCGCCGCCCACATGTACTACTTCGTCACCGGCCGCGATCGGGGACGGCCGGTGACCCTCCAGTACTGGTTCTACTACCCGTTCAACTACCTGGAAGCCCACTCGCCCTTCGGTCTGGCGAGCCTCAACACCGACATGCACGAGGGCGACATCGAGGGCATGTCCGTTCTGCTCTCGGCCAAGAAGCTGCAGCCGGTCTACGTCTGGATGCCGCGGCATCGCGACGAGGGCGAGCGCTTCGCCTGGAATGAGGGCGCCCTGCAGCGCAAAGGCTCCCACCCGATCGGCTTCGCCGCCAAAGGCAGCCACGCCACCTACGAATCGTGCGGGCGCAAGTTCCGCAGCGCGAATATCGACGGGGTGAACATCGGCATCCCCGACGACAACTTCTCCTGCCAGCCAGGGGCCAGCTACGAATTGGGTCCGAACATTCCGACCCTCGACCTCGCCCGCACCTGGTGGGCCTGCTGGCCCGGTCATCTCGGCGATGCCCCCCACCACCCGTTCCCGCTGAGCGAAATCTACGCCGACGGCCCCACCTCGCCGCTGTACCAGCAGAAGTTCGACCTGCGCAACCCGCAGCCCTGCGCCGGCGTCGACCCGCCGGAAGCGCCCCAATCCGGCCGCGAACTGCTCGCCGACCCCGACACCGCAATGGCTCTCAGCGAAACGGGCGGCCGCCTCAACGAACTGTTCCGCAGCTGCGACGACTGGTGGCAGCGGCCGCCCGAAGGCAGCTACATGGTCGCCTGCGACCAGGAAACGCTGGAATCGTTCTTCGAATCCGGCCTCGAAGACAGGGGCGACCAGAACCTGCGGATCGGCGGGCAGCCGGGTCGCCACGGCCCGATGGTGCCGGCGGTGTTTGCCGCCCCGGCCCCGCAGGATGGCTCCCCTCAGGGCGTCGACCGGGCGACGATCCGCACCGACCGGATCGCCCACCCTCAGGTCTATGTGGCGATTCGAGACGGAGACAAGCTGAGGGTCGCCAGGTTTCCCGAATTCACCCTGCGCCCCGGCCAGGACCTGCGGCTGCGGCGCGAAGACAACTCGCTCTGGAAGCTGGTCGACGTCGCCGACGGGGGCAGCACCGTGGCCGAAACCGGCGTCCACGAAACCGGCGCCCCGACCTCGCCGCAGAAACCGGTGATCGAGAGCGCCGTGCGCGAGGGCGATGAGATCATGCTCCATTTCAGCGGCGGCGAAAACCCGGAAACGAGCTTTGTCGCCTACGCGGGTGCGAGCCGGGAGGAGCTGCTCGAAGGCGGCCGCTCGGTCGGGACCGTCTCCGGGGCACCGGGGGGCAGCTACGAGCTGACGATCGAAGATCCCGGCCGCGCGATCCACCAGCTCCGCGTCGTCGCCTTCTTCGAAGGGACCGTGGCGGCGAGCGCGCTCACCGCCGTCAGCGAAGGCCCCTGAGCGCCGCGGCGCGCCTCAGCCGGCGCTGCCGCCCGCCATCGGCGGCGCGGTTGGGTCGCCGCCGCCTTCGCCGAGGCTCTCGCGGGCGATGTAGTCCTCGGCCAACAGCAGGTTGTCCTTGGAGCGCTCGACCACGTTGAGCAGGTCGCCCATCAGCGCGACCTCCTCGACCTGCTCCTTGACGAACCACTGCAGAAACTGCTCGGCGCGGTAGTCCTTGATCTCGCGGGCGAGCTCGAAGAGGGCGAAGATCTCATCGCTGACCCGTTTCTCCTGTTCGAGCGCCATCCGCACCGGGGCGCTGCCGTCGGAGTAGGTCGTCTCCTGCGCCTTGATGTCGGGGATGTGGACTCCCTCGCCGACGTCGAGCAGGTACTGGATCATCATCATCGCGTGCTCGCGCTCCTCGAGCGCCTGGCGGTAGAAGAAGGCGGCGAGGCGGGGAAGCGTTTCGACGTCGTAGTAGACCGCGGCCCCCACGTACTGCTGCGAGGCGGCGAACTCGTTGGCGATCTGCTCGTTGAGCGCGTCGGCAAAGCTTTTCTCGGCCATCTCTTCCTTTCAGTCTTTCCAGCGGAATCCGGTTGGCGTCAGCTTAGGCTCAAGCGGGCTGGTGGGTAGGCCCGGTTCCGGCTCGGCTTCGTTGTAGCCGCGCGGCGCGGTGTCGTTGGGGGTGTCGGGATGAAAGAGCGAGGCGAGGACCTGGATCTGGCCGCGGCCGACGCCGAGCTCCCACTGGCCACCGCCGTAGGCGCCGATGCCGTGCTCGGCGCAGTAGTCGTAGGTCTCGCAGAGGGCGCGCACGCCGCCCACGCGCGAGGGCTTGACGTTGACCATCTTCGGTTGCCAGGGCAGCGCCTCGATGTCGGCGATCGAGTGGATCGGCGCGTCCCAGGTGAGGCGCTCGCGGACGGGCTCGAGGATCGGCCGGGTCGCGTCGTTGACGTCGGGGTCCTCCAGCCAGGCGTCGGGGAAGGCCTCGATCAACTTGGCGTAGAGCACAGGGTCGGTCTCGACGTCGACGACGGTGCCCTTGTAGAAGCCCTTGAGGTCGAGCGAGTCGACGGCGCCCGTGTCGACCAGCTCGGCGACCAGCTCGTCGCTCCAGTCGTTGACCGGGTCGAGCTTGAAGCGCAGGCCGGGGTAGCGGTCAAGCTTCGCCCGCAGCGGCGCGATCGAGGAGGCGCTGTCCTCGGAGCCGAGCCGCATCGAGGCGACGAAGTCGACCGGCCTTGGCTCGCGGCCGACGACCTCAGCGAGCCCCTTGCCCGCCTGGCGCAGCGCCAGGTCCAGGGCGGCGGACTCGAAGGCCCAGCGTCTATATAGCCGGGACACATCGCGCTGTGGCTCGGCCGGGAAGGTATTGAGGTCTCCCATCAGCTCGCAGAACTCGCCCAGAGTCGCGTAGCCGGTGAGATCGAGTGTCGGGCCGGCGTCCTGAAGGGCTATGTGGTCGACCGCGTCATAGGTGACGTCCTCGCCGAGGCCGTCTTCGCCGGCTCCCCAGAGATGGATGACTGTGCTTAGGCGTTCGAAGCTGGGGAGGTGGAGCTCCAAGGGTTGGAGCTCGTAGCCCTCGATCTCCAGCGGGAGGTTGGCCAGGGCGTCGAAGGTGGGCACGGGCGGGAGTGTAGGGGGAGGTCGGGAGTGCCTGTTCAGAACGAGCGGCAGGAGCCGCTCTTGAGTGTTCTGAACAGGCACTCCCGACCTCCTGCCAGACTCGTCTCCCTATGAAGCACGATGCTCACGGGTACTGGTTGGAGGAGGCTCCGGGAGTCGAGGTTGCTCCGGAGCTTGTGGACGAGCGGAGTGCTGATGTTGTCGTCGTTGGTGGTGGCTATACCGGGATGTGGGCTGCGTGGCATGTCAAGCAGTTGGAGCCCGAGGCTTCGGTGGTTTTGCTCGAGGCGGATCGGTGTGGGTTCGGGCCAAGTGGGCGGAATGGGGGGTTCTGCAACTTGATGTGGTTTTCGCTGCCGAATATGCGGGAGCGGTGGGGAGATGCTGCGGCGTTGGATGTGGCTCGGGCGGCGGAAGCGGCTGCGGTTGGGATCGGGGAGTTCTGTGAGAGCGAGGGAGTTGATGCCTGGTACCGGCATGGGGGGTACATGCAGGTGTCTACCGCCGAGGCGCATGACGCGGTTTGGGAGAAGGCGCTCGACGCTTGTCGGGAGCTTGGGGTGGAGGGTGCGGTCGTGCCGCTCTCTCCGGCGCAGGTGGCCGAGCGCTGTGCCTCGCCCGTGTTTCGGGGCGGGGCTCTTTATCCGAAGGCGGCGATCGTGCAGCCGGCGCGACTGGCGCTTGGGTTGCGCGAGCGGTTGCGCGGGCGGGGGGTTGAGGTGTTCGAGCGATCGCCGGTGAGGAAGGTTGCCGGGTCTTGGACTGGGGTTGAGGCGCACACCTCAGGGGGCGTTGTCCGCGCCCAACGAGGTGTGCTCGCCGTCGGCGCCGCGGCCAAGTCGGCGGGCGGGCCCCTGCACAACCGGCTCTCGGTCGCCTCCTCTCACATCGTTCTCACCGAGCCGGTGCCGGAGCTGCTCGAGCAAATCGGCTGGACCGGCGGCGAGTGCATCACCGACAGCCGCGCGCTGATCAACTACTTCCGCACCACGCCCGACGGCCGCATCGCCTTCGGCTGGGGCGGCGGCCACATCGGCATGGGCGCCCGCCTGCACGGCAACACTGAGGTGGACGCCGAGGTCATCTCCCTCACCGCGAAACACCTATGGGACTACTTCCCCGGCCTGGAGGGCAGCGCCATCACCCACGCCTGGGGAGGCCCGATAGACGCCTCGCCAACCCACCTCCCTCTGGTGCTCCCCCTGCGCGGCAACCGGACCTTCGCGGCGGCGGGCTACACGGGCAACGGAGTAGGCCCATCCCACATGGTCGGCCGAACCCTCGCCTCTCTAGCGCTCGACCGCAACGACGAAGCTTCCCGCCTCCCCTTCATCGACCCCTCGCCACCAAAGGTTCCGCCCGAGCCCTTCCAGTGGATCGGCGGCGAGGCAATCCGAGCCGGAATCATGCGCAAGGAGGCGGCGGAGCTTTCGAACCGCAGGCCCGATCCGATCAGCTCCCTGCTCGCTCGCGTCCCGGAGCTGATCGGATTCCACATCGGCCGGTAGGGAGGGCGGGGGCACCCTCTCGACCGGGCGGATACTCAAATTGACGGGCTCATTAGCCCGTCAATTGGACGGGCGAGAGGGTGCCCCCGCCCTCCCTCCCTACTGCCGCTGAGCGGGAACCACCAGCACCGGCCGATCGGCGATATGCAGCAACTTGTTAGGGGTCGACCCAAGAATCATCCCCTTGAGCGGCGCATCCCCATAGCTGCCGACGACGATCATCCGCGCATCGCGTTTGTCGGCAACGTCGACGATCGCCTCCGAGCCCTTCTTCGCGACCAGCTCGAGCTCGATCGTCGCGCCCGCGGCCTCGGCCTGATGCTTGGCCTCCTCCAATACCTTCATCCCGCGTTCTTCGATTGCTTCCTCGTGTTCGACGATCTCTCCACCCCAGAGGCCCGGCGGCGAGTAGCCGAATACGGCGACGGTCTCGTCACCCAACGCCTTTGCCGTCCGCAGTCCCTCGGCGAGTGCCGCCCGGCTGCAATCCGAGCCGTCGTAGCCGACAACTATCTGGCCCATCTCATTTTCCTCCCTGGTCGCGGGCGATTGGGACCGGCTCCAGGACCGCTTCGCCCTCGAGGAACCCGGCCGGCGCAACCTCCGGCTTGCGACGGAAGAAGGACGGCACGGCCCGCCACTGGACGAACATCAGCAGCACTCCGAGCACGAGGAAGAAGACGGCGATCACAAGCGGCGGCCCGATTCCGAACCATGAGTTGCCCGATTCGGAGTTGGCCGGGTCGGAGAGTTCGATCCCGTTCTTGATCAGCAGGTAGAAGAGGATCAGGCCGCCGATCAGCGGGCCGAGGCCGACGAAGAAGAAGTTCTTGACGCTGCGGAAGATCTCGCGCCGGTAGTAGATCGCGCAGGCGAAGCCGGTGAGTCCGATGTAGAAGGAGATCATCAGGCCGAGGGCGGCCAGCGAGTCGAAGAGGATGTCTTCGCTGACCAGGGTCAGGCCGACGTACCAGATGATCGAGGCGGCGCCCATCAGCACGGTGGAGATGTGCGGCGTGAGGAAACGGGGGTGGACCTTGCCGAGGCTCTTCGGCAGCGCGTTGGCGCGTGCCATCGAGAGCGTCGTGCGGGCGGTCGGCAGGATCGTGGTCTGGGTCGAAGCGGCCGCCGAGGAGAGCACGGCGATGATCAGGATCTTGTCCAGGGGCGAACCGAAGACTTCACGGCCGAGGGCGCTGAGCACGTCTTCCTGGTTGGCGACGAGCGCGTCGACGCCGGCGTAGGCCTGGGCGGCGACCGCGACCACGATGTAGATGCCGAGCAGGATCAGGGTGCTGATCACCGTCGCCCGTCCCGGGGCCTCGCCCGGGTCTTCGGTCTCCTCGTTGACGGTCGCGGTCGTGTCCCAGCCCCAGTAGATGAAGACGGCGAGCAGCATCCCGGCCGAGATCTCACTGGGGCTGAGGCTGAAGGGGTTGATCCAGGAGAAGCTCGGATCGATCGAGGCCGCCCCTGCGTCGCCCGAGTAGACCTTGACCAGGGCGACGATGGCGAAGGCGGCGAGGGTGATGATCTCGGCCGCCAGCAGGCCGACCTGGGTGCGGGCAGAGAGCTCGATCCCGATCACGACGATCGCGGTCATGATCACGATCCAAAGCACGCCGACCGCCGTCACGGCCGCGGTCGATTCGGCGGCCGAAGTCCAGCTGAAGAGTTCGAAGGTGTAGAGGCCGGCGATCTGCGCCAGGTTGGCCATCACGATCACGTCGGCGACGACGATCGTCCAGCCGGCGATCCAGCCGAGCTGCGGGCCCATCGCCTTGGTCACCCAGGAGAAGCTGGTGCCGCAGTCCGGATCGGCCTTGTTCATGTAGTAGTAGCCGGCGGCGACCAGGAACATCGGCACGAAACTGATCAGCAGGATCGCCGGCGACTGCAGGGCGACGGCGGCGGCGATGAAGCCGAGGGTGGCGGCGAGGCTGTAGCCGGGGGCGGTCGAGGCGACGCCGATGACGACGCTGGAGACGAAGCCGATCGCGTTCTTCTTCAGCCCCTTGTCGATGGTGCTGCCGGCGGGCGGCACGACGGGATCTTGTGAACCTGGAGCGGGAACCGCAGCACTCTCCATGTGTCTCCTTCCGTCGTCTTGCCGCGTCCTGTCCGCAGCGACAGTTTGAAACTAGGCCCGTCGGTCAATCTGCACAAGTGGCAAATGTCCCAAAAGCTAGGCTTTTGTTTGTACAGTTGGTATAAGCGATTGCTTGTGACTTGCCCTAGTGAACATTGCAAGTGCGCTATACCAGTTCTAGCGTTGTCCATATCGTCGTAGCACGAGAGGAGAAAGAGATGGCGGTCGCATCGCGTCCAGGCCCGGAGGTCGATACGAGCCTGCAGGAGCTGGCACAGCGACATCTCTGGATGCATTTCTCTCGTATGGGCTCCTACGGAGCCGAGCATGAGATTCCGATCATCACCCGGGCCGAGGGCTGCTACGTCTACGACGACAAGGGCAAGCGCTACCTCGACGGCCTCTCCGGCCTCTTCTGCGTCAACGCCGGCCACGGTCGTACCGAGCTCGGCGAAGCCGCGGCGCGCCAAGTCGAAGAGCTCGACTTCTACACGCTCTGGAGCTACGCCCACCCGCGCGCGATCGAACTTGCCGCCCGGCTCGCCTCGCTCGCCCCCGGCGACCTCAATCGCGTCTTCTTCACCTCCGGTGGCTCGGAGTCGGTCGAGTCGGCGCTGAAGCTGGCCCGCAATTACCACCGCGAGCTCGGCAAAGGCCAGAAGCACAAGGTGATCGCCCGCGAGATCGCTTACCACGGCACCTCGCTCGGCGCCCTCTCGGCAACCGGAATCACCGAGCTGCGCTCGCAGTTCGAGCCGCTTGTCCCGGGCGGCTGCCACGTCCCCAACACAAACATCTACCGCTGGCCGGAAGACCGCCACCCGCTCTGGGCGGCGACCGCGATCGAGGAGCGGATCCAGTTCGAGGGCCCGGAGACCGTTGCCGCGGTGATCCTCGAGCCGGTCCAGAACGCGGGCGGCTGCATCGTCCCGCCGGACGGCTACTTCGAGCGGGTGCGCGAGATCTGCGACCGCTACGACGTGCTGATGATCTCCGACGAGGTGATCTGCGCCTGGGGCCGCCTCGGCCACTACTTCGGCTGCGAACGCTTCGGCTACGAGCCCGACATCATCACCGTGGCGAAGGCGCTCACCTCTGCCTACGCGCCGATGGGCGCCATGATCGCCTCCGATGCCGTCGCCGCTCCCTTCATGCAGGGCGATGTCTCCTTCGCCCACGGCTTCACCTTCGCCGGGCACCCGGTCGCCTCGGCGGTGGCGATGGCCAACCTGGACATCTACGAGCGCGAGGACCTCTGCGGCCACGTGCTCGCCAAGGAAGGCGAGTTCCGCCAGATGCTGGAGACGCTCTACGACATCCCGATCGTCGGCGACGTGCGTGGCGCCGGCTACTTCCAGGCGATCGAGCTGGTCAAGGACCGCGAGACCAAGGAGAGCTTCAGCGATGAGGAGGCCGAGGGCCTGCTGCGCGGCTTCCTCTCCGGCGAGCTCTACGAGCGCGGGCTGATCTGTCGCGCCGACGATCGCGGCGATCCGGTCGTCCAGCTGGCGCCGCCGCTGATCGCCGACACGGAGCAGTTCGAAGAGATCCACGACGTCCTGCACGCTGTGCTCGGCGAGGCCTGGGAGCGGGTCCAAAGATAGGCACCCGGATGCTCACCGTCCAAAGCCTGCTCGATGAGCTCGACCTCGAGCTTTCGGCTGGCACCCAGGCCGCCGAGGCACCGGTGCGCTGGGTCCACATCTCCGAGCTGGAAGACCCGACCCCGTGGCTCTCCGGCGGCGAGCTGATGCTGACCACCGGGATCCCGCTCAGCACGGCGGCGAAACAGCGCGCCTTCGTCGGCCTGCTCGCCGACCACAACCTCGCCGGCCTCGGCTTCGGCACCGGCTTCAACCACGACAAGCTGCCGAAAGCACTGGTCGAGGAGGCCAAGAAGCGGGACTTCCCGCTCTTCGAGGTGCCCTACTCGACCCCGTTCATCGCGATCACCGAGAAGGCCTTTGCCCGCCTCGTCAACGAGCAGTACGAGGTGCTGCAGCGCGGCATCGCCGTCCAGCGCCGGCTCGAGCGGCTGGTCCTCGAAGAGCGCGGCCTGGAGGAGATTGTGGCGACGATCGCCTCCGCGGTCGGCGGCACGGTGGCGATTCTCGGCGGCCGCGGAGAGCGCCTCGCCGGCCGCGGCTTCCGCCGCGAGCTCTCCGCCGAGGCGGTGAAGGCGATCCGCGAGGAAGCGCTCTCGCACACCGCCGACGGGCACCCCTTCGTTCCCGCTCACCCGGCGGTCGCCGGCCGCGCCCTCGCCCACCCGGTGATCTCGCCCGGCGGCGGCCCGCCGCAGGCCTGGGTGGTGATCGTCCGCGACTCCGGCGGTCTCGGCGATTTCGAGCGGCTGATCCTGCAGCAGGCCGTTGCCGTGGTCGCCCTGGAGCTGATGCGGCGCCGCGTCGCCAGCGAGACCGAGCGGCGCCTCGCCGGCGACGTCCTTGCCGGGGCGCTGGGCGGGCGGTTGGAGCCCTCGGAGCTGCGCCGCCGCCTCGAGCCCTTTGGCATCGGGGACGAAGCGGCCGTGCTCGTCTTCGATGTCGACGATCCTGCCGCCGCCGAGTCGGTCCTGGAGCGTGCCCTTGCCGCCGATGCCTGTCCGGCGGTGGTCGCGCCGCACGCGAGCGGCCGTCGCGAGCTGCTCTGCGCGGTCGTCGACGCCGCCGACCGCGACCCCGTCGACCTCGCCGCCGACGCTCGCAAAGCGCTCACCGTCGATCGCGGCGTCGTCCGCGCCGCGGCCAGCCGTCCCGCCCCCCCGGAGATGCTGCGCCACTCCTTTCACGAGGCGCGCTGCGCGCTCGAGGCAACCTCAATCGACAACGGCAACGCTCCCGAGGTCGCCTCCTGGAAGGACCTCGGCGCCTTCACCCTGCTGCTCTCGATTCAGGACGACGAGGCGCTGAAGCTCTACTGCGACAGCGTCCTCGGTCCGATCGAGGAGGGCGACGAGGAGTACGGC
This sequence comes from uncultured Solirubrobacterales bacterium, assembly GCA_963702705.1. Classification (GTDB taxonomy): domain Bacteria; phylum Actinomycetota; class Thermoleophilia; order Solirubrobacterales; family 70-9; genus VRUE01. The sequence continues at coordinate 1,182,030 of CAVPDR010000002.1, read as the reverse complement.
GGCGAGCTGCTGCGCTCGCTCGAGGCCTTCATCGAACAGAACGGGCAGTGGGAGCGCGCCGCCCGCGAGGTCTACTGCCACCGCCACACGCTGCGCTACCGGATGCGCCGGGTCGAGGAGCTGACCGGCCGCGACCTCTCCCGCGCCCACGACCGGATCGAGTTTTGGCTGGCAATCCGAGCGAGGGAGCTTGTGGCATGAAGATCGGGGTGCCGTCCGAGGTCAAGCCCGACGAGTACCGGGTCGCGGTCACGCCGGCCGGCGTGCGCGAGATGGTCGAACACGGCCACGAGGTGCTGATCGAGTCCGGCGCTGGCGAGGGCAGCGCGATCGCCGACGCCGACTTCGAGGCGCAGGGCGCCCGCATGCTCTTCGACGCCGCCGCCGTTTTCGCCAACGCCGAGATGGTGATGAAGGTGAAGGAGCCGCAGCCGCCGGAGGTCGCGATGTTGCGCCCCGGCCAGCTCCTCTTCACCTATCTCCACCTCGCCCCCGATCCCGATTTGACCCGTGGCCTCTGCGACTCCGGTGCGACCTGCATCGCCTACGAGACGGTCGAGGACGCCCGCGGCCGGCTGCCGCTACTGGCGCCGATGAGCGAGATCGCCGGCAAGATCGCCACCCAGGCCGGCGCCTTCATGCTCGAGAAGCCGCTCGGCGGCCGCGGAATCTTGCTCGGTGGTGTGCCTGGCGTCGCCGCCGCCAATGTGATGGTTATTGGCGGCGGCGTCGTCGGCATGAACGCCGCTTTCATCGCGATCGGGATGGAGGCCGACGTCTTCGTCTTCGATAAGTCGATCGATCGGCTGCGCGAACTCGAGGTCGACTTCGCCGGCCGCTGCTCGACCGTCTTCTCGACCACGCTGGCGGTCGAGGAGATGCTGCCCCGCGCCGACCTCGTGATCGGCGCCGTCCTCGTCCACGGTGCCCGCGCGCCCTTCGTCGTCCGCCGCGAGCAACTGGCGCTGATGAAGCCCGGCGCGGTACTGGTCGACGTCGCGATCGACCAGGGCGGCTGCTTCGAGACCTCGCGCCCGACCACCCACAGGGACCCGACCTTCGAGGTCGACGGGATCACCCACTACTGCGTCGCCAACATGCCGGGCGCGGTGCCGATCACCTCGACTCACGCCCTCACCAACGCGACCCTGCCCTACGCCATCGCCCTCGCCGACGGGGGTGTCGCCGGCGCAATCCGGCGTGACCCCGGGCTGCGGCCCGGCGTCAACGTGGCCGGCGGCATGGTCACTCACCCGGCGGTTGCCGAGGGTGTTGGCATGGACTGCGTCCCAATAGAGGAGGCGCTAGAACTGGAAACCCCCGCCGACGGGCCTGAAACGTCCATGTATAGGACGTCTGAGGCCCATCGGCACCAACACGCGGAGGCGAATGACTGATGGCTGCGGCGGAGATGAAGCTTCGGAACTTCATTGGCGGTGAGGCTGTCGATCCGGCTGAGGGTGGGATGGAGGAGGTGGTGAATCCGGCGACCGGCTCGGTGATCGCCTCGGCGCCGCTCTCGACCAAGCCCGACGTGGATGCGGCGGTTGCGGCCGCCAAGGGCGCGTTCCCGGGCTGGGCGGCGACCCCACCCGGCGAACGGGCACGGGCGCTGCTGCGCATGGCGGACCTGGTCGAGGAGCGCGGCGAGCAGATCGCCGACCTCGAAGCCGCCGACGCGGGCAAGCCGCGCAGCGCCGTGGTCGAGGACGAAATCCCGGTGATGGCCGACCAACTGCGCTTCTTTGCCGGCGCTGCGCGGACGATGGAGGGCCGTGCCGCCGGCGAGTACATGGAGGGCCACACCTCCTTCATCCGCCGCGAGCCGATCGGCGTCATCGGCCAGATCACGCCCTGGAACTACCCGCTGATGATGGCGGTGTGGAAGATCGGCCCGGCGCTGGCCTCCGGCAACACCGTGGTGCTGAAGCCGGCCGAGACCACCCCACTGGCGACGCTGCTGTTCGCCGAGTGGTGCGCCGAGATCCTGCCGGCCGGGGTCTTCAACGCGATCGGCGGCCACGGCGACCCGACCGGCGCTGAGCTGGTCACCCACCCCGACGTCGGCATGGTCTGCCTGACCGGCTCGCCGCCGACCGGCAAGTGGATCGCCAGGGCCGCCGCCGACACGCTCAAGCGGGTCCACCTCGAGCTGGGTGGCAAGGCTCCGGTGGTGATCTTCGACGACGCCGACATGGAGGCGGCGACGGAGACGATCGCCGGCACCGGCTACTACAACGCCGGTCAGGACTGCACCGCCGCGACCCGCGTACTCGCCGCCAAGGGCGTCTACGACGACGTCGTCAGTGGTCTCGCCGGCGAAGCGAAGGGCCTGGTCCTCGGCGACACGATGTCCGCCGACACCACCCTGGGCCCACTCAACTCGGCGCGCCAGCGCGAGCGGGTCGAGGGCTTCCTCGAGCGCAAGCCCGGCAACGCCGAGATCGTCACTGGCGGCGTCCAACCCGACCTGCCGGGCTTCTTCCTCGAGCCGGCCGTGGTCGCCGGGCTCGAGCAGGGCGATGAGATGATCCAGGACGAGATCTTCGGCCCGGTGATCACGGTGCAGCCGTTCGACGACGAGGCGAAGGCGATCGAGTGGGCCAACGGTACCCGTTACGGCCTCGCCTCCTCGGTCTGGACGCGCGACGTCGGCCGCGCGATGCGGGTCGCCAACGCGCTCGAGTTCGGCTGCGTCTGGATCAACGACCACATCCCGCTCGTCTCCGAGATGCCGCATGGTGGCTTCAAGCAGTCCGGCTACGGCAAGGACCTGTCCGTCTATGCGCTCGAGGATTACACCGAGATCAAGCATGTAATGATCAACCTGGAATGAGGACCGCCATCGCAGGGGGGGCGCTCGCCGCGGTCGTGTTCATCGCCGCTGCGCCGGCGTCCAACGAACCGGTTGAAGAACCGCCGCGCTGCCATGGGCGGCGGGCGAAGATCGTCGGCACCGAAGGCGATGACCTGCTGCGTGGGACGCCAGGCCGCGACGTGATCTGGGGCGGCGGTGGCGACGACACGATCCTCGGCAGCCTCGGCAACGATCTGCTCTGCGGCGGGCCGGGAGCGGACCTGATCCACGGCGGCCGCGGCAACGACACCGCCGACGGCGGCGCCGGCGACGACGACCGGGTGATCGGCGACCTCGGCGACGACAAGCTGCTCGGCGGCCCCGGAAATGGCGACGAAGTGGCCGGCAGCCTCGGCATCGACACGCTCAGCGGCGGTCCCGGCAACTTCGACCTTGTCCACGGCGACTACGGCTACGACCGCATGGACGGCGGTCCCGGCAAGGGCGACATCGCTTCCTTCGCCACCGATGTCGGCGCGGGGCGCGACGGCGGCGTCAAGGCCTCGCTGGCCAAGCACCAGGCCAGGGGCGACGGCCACGACCGCCTCTTCCGCTTCGAGAGCCTCGAAGGGTCGGCTTTCGAAGACATCCTCGTCGGCAACGGCCAGGGGAACGTGATCGATGGCGGCGCCGGCAACGACGTGATCCGCGGCGGCGGCGGTCCCGACGACCTCGTCGGCGGCCAGGGCGCCGATCTCTGCCAGGGCGCCAAAGGCCGCACGTCCTCCTGCGGGAAGGAGGCGAAGCTGAAGGCTTCCGCCTATGTCGAAGTCGACCCCGTCGCCGGCGGCGGTGGCGGTCTGGAGTTGATCGGCGGAGGGGGCCACGACGCCTTCGTCCTCGCTTTCAACGAACGCACCTCCACCTTCGGGGTCAGCGCCAGGAAGGGAATCGCGCTCGGCCAGGGTTGCTCGCGCGTCAGCGCCACCCAGGCGAGCTGCGCCACGGATGGCCCGGCCCGCTGGGTGATGGCCGACCTCGGCCCCGGCGACGACAGCCTCGTGGTCGAAGGCTCGCTGGCCGGAGCGCAGAACGTGCGCCTCGCCGGTGGGCTCGGCAACGACACGATCAAAGGCGGTTCTGAGGATGACCTGATCGAGGCCGGCTTCGGCGCCGACCGCCTCTACGGCGGCGGCGGCGCCGACGGGCTGATCGGCAGCACCCCCGGCCCGACCTTCCTCTACGGCGGCCCCGACGGCGACCTGCTCGCCGCCGGCGGCGGCTGCGCCGGAGGTGCCCTGGTCGGCGGCCCCGGCCGCGATGACGCCTCCTTCGCCGAGACCCCGGCCCACCCCGGGATCCTGCACGTCTCCTTCCCCGCCCACGCGGCCTGGATCGACGCGATCAAGGGCTGCAACAGGGTCCACCTCTCGCCCACCGACGAGGACATGGAGGGCTCCTTCGACTGGGACGTCCTGGTCGGCGACGGCGGCCCCAACGCGATGCTGGGCCAGCCCGGTCGCGACCGCTTCTACGGCGGTGGCGGCGAAGACGTGATCGACGCCCGCGATGGCGAACGCGACTTCTCGATCCAGTGCGGCCGCGGGCGGGTACCGAAGAAAAAAGGCCAGCCGATCCACGGCACCCCCTCGGGACGCGCCCTCACCGACGCCTTCGACCCAGCCCCCGTCCTCTGCGCGGTCGCCAAACACGGCAAGCCCGTCGACGGGCTCGGCAACGCCGCGAAGAACTAGGAGCGGGGCTCCGGCTTCAGCGGCCGCGGCCGTCGCTGTTGGCGACGGCGCAGGCCTCCTCGGCGCCGATGAACGGCGCCAGGGTCACGTAGGTGGCGAGCGGGGCGATCTCCTGCATGCTCTCGGCGCCGGCGCGTTTGACCTGGTCGTAGATCATTGAGTAGATCGCGCCGCCGATCGCCTCGGCGGCGATCGGGGTGACGTCGGGCTTGAGCTCGAAGCCGGGCACGAGCAGGGCCTCCATCGTCGTCATCACCTCGTCGCGCTGCTCCAATGCGCGGCGGCCGGCGGCGTAGACGTCGACCGCGCCCAGCGTCGTGTACTCGGGCTCGGCGGCGCAGAAGGCGAACATCGCGCCGTAGGCGCCGCGAACCGCGTGGGGCCAGTCGGGCGCCCGGCGAAAGGCGGGGAGAGTCGTCGCCAGCATCTGCGCCGAGCCGCTGTCGACCGCCGCCAGCATCGCCTCCTCCTTGTCGGCGAAGTTGGCGTAGAAGGTGGAGAGGGAGATCGAGGCGCGGGCGGCGATGTCGCCGATCGTCATCGCCGGGTAGCCCTTCTCGGCGACGACCGCGGCGAGGGCGCGCAGTATGCGTTCGACCGGGTCGTAGCCAGCGGACGCACCGCCGTTGCGGGCGGGCCGGCTGCGCGGCCGGCGCAACGGCTCGGGCGGCGTGGTGTAGGCGGCGAGCCAGGACCACATCTGCGGCACCAGCTCGACCAGCTCCTCCTCCTCCTCGTGGCGGTAGAGGCGGCTGTGGATCACCTTGCGAATGCCGCCGACCATCGCGCGCACGATCTCCGGCGGCATGCCCTCGCGGCCCGGGACCTGGTCGAGGGTCGCGGAGAGGAACCCCTGCACGCCGTCCGTGGTGCGGTCGATTTCTTCAACCGCACGCGGTCCCGCCGCGTAGATCTCGACCAGGCACATCCGCGCGGCAGCTGCCTGTTCGACGATCAGCTGGATGAAGGCTTCGAAGGCCTGGTGGGCACGGCGTTCGTCGGGTGGAGGCCCGCCTTCGCCGAAGATGGCGCCGACGGTTGGCCCGACGAAGGCGTGGAGGGCGGCCAGCAGGCACTCTTCCTTGTCGCCGAAGTGGGCGTAGAAGGCGCTGCGCGATACCCCCGAGAGCTCGAGCAGGTCCTCGACCCGAGTCCCCTCGAAGCCTTTTTCGGCGACGACGGCGACGAGGGCGGCGAAGAGTCGTTCGCGCTGATTGCGCGCGACCTCCTCCGGCGGCAGCCGCCGCCCGGGCTGCAGCTTGCGTTCGCGCAACGTGCCTGCATCCCCCCAAGGTGTCCTCACCATCGCGACCGGACCATAACCGGCCATTTCGTCACCTCCGGGGTTGGTTGAGACTGCTTAAGATCCATGATGGTACGAATGGTTCTCTCAGAACGCAAGTGTTCTTCACCTATTTCAACGCATACGCATAGTTATAGAGCCAAGCATAGGAACTCCCGGATCGGGCTTAACAAAAAAAGTGCGGCACCGACTTGCATTTTCCGTACGGCTATGTTCTTATATCGGCCAGGCCATCGATGCCGCAGCAACGCCGGATTCCCTGCCGGCATCGCCGCCACCGGCCCCCCTTCCGGCGGCGCGCAAAGCAAACGTGGACCCGGGTCGGCGTCTCCCTCGCCGGCCCGGGGCGTTTGTCGGTTGAACTAGGCTTCGGGGATGACCCGCAAGCCGAGCGAGGATGAGGCCGTCGCGGTCGCGGCTGCGATCGAGCGTTTTCGCGCGGAGACGGCTCCCGCCGTGGGTGGCGAGGCGGAGGCGATCGGCCCGTGGCAGAGGGCCGCGCTGGTCGAGGGCGTCAGCGCAAAGGGCACTGTCGAGGATTCAGAAGGAGGAGAGAGATGGCCGTCGTGAAGATCATCGAGTTGGTTGGCAGCTCCAAAACGTCCACCGACGATGCCGCCAAACAGGCGCTGAGCCAGGCGCAGGGCACGCTGCGCAATATCCGGGCGGTGGACATCGTCTCTACCGGGATCCGGGGGGAGAACCTGGATGAGTACCGCGCTCATGTGCGGGTGGCCTTCCTGATTGAGGGAACGGATATCGACTAAAGCGGTCTTGGGAAGGGGCGGGATGTCCCCTCCCAAAACGAGCGGCAGGAGCCGCTCTTGAGTGTTTTGGGAGGGGACATCCCGCCCCTCTCACGACGCGTTGGCTAGATTCCGGCTATGAGCGACGAGACACCTAAGACCCCGGAGATTTCTCGCGAGGAAGCTCAAGAGCTTCTCGATGCGGGGGCGCAGCTTGTTGATGTTCGGGCTGATCATGAGTGGGAGATGGGGCGGATCGAGGGCGCTTCGCATTTGCCCTTGGCTGAGCTTGCCGATCGGACTGATGAGATCGATAAGGGGCGGCCCGTTGTCTTTTACTGCCGTGGGGGCAATCGGTCGACCATGGCTACCGAAGCTCTGGCCGCTGAGGGCTATGACGCTCGGAAGCTGAGCGAGGGGATCGTTGGCTGGGCTGAGGCCGGGTTGCCGCTGGAGCCTGACGGCGGGGTCGTGGCTGAGTCGGGCGAGGCCGCGGCGATCCTCCATGCCCGCAAGAAGCTGCCTCCAGAGCTGACCAAGCCCTAAATACCCTAATCCCTGTCAGGTTTTGCTATTTTCCCTGAGGTGGAGGTAGTCGTAGACCAGCAGAAGGAGCAGCGGGGCAAGGGCCGCACCGGCACCCTGGAGAACCCGGAGACCTACCGCAACGTCCCCGGGCACATCATCCCGATCATCGAGCGCGAGTTCGACGACTTCGAAAACGAAGCCGAGACCTTCCTCGCCGGCCAGATCCCCGAGGACGAGTTCATCGGCTTCCGCCTCAAGCAGGGCGTCTACGGCCAGCGCCAGCCCGACGTGCAGATGGTCCGGGTCAAGCTTCCCTTCGGCGGCGTCACCCCGCAGCAGATGGAGGCCTTCGCCAGCGTGGTCGAGAAGTACGCGCCGCTGAACAAGGGCCACATCACGACGCGGCAGAACATCCAGATCCACCACATCCCGCTGCGCGACATGGAGTCGCTGCTGCGCGAGATCGCCGTCGCCGACCTCTCCTCGCGCGAGGGCTGCGGCAACACGGTGCGCAACGTCACCGGCGACCCCTGGGCCGGCGTCGCCACCGACGAGATCTTCGACCCGACCCCCTACGCCGGCGCCTACGCCCGCTACTTCGTCCGCCACCCGACGACGCAGCTGATGCCGCGCAAGATCAAGACCGCCTTCACTGGCTCCGACGAGGACCGCGCGATCACCGGCATCCACGACATCGCCTTCATCTCGCGCGAACGCGACGGGGTCAAGGGCTTCGAGGTCCGCGTCGGTGGCGGCACCTCGATCATGGCCCGCATCGCGCCGACCCTCTACGACTTCGTTGAGGCCGACAACGGCGACTACCTCAAGGTCTCCGAGGCCGTGCTGCGCATCTTCGATCGCCAGGAGTGGCTGCGGGCCAACCGCGCCCGCGCCCGGATCAAGGTCCTGATCGACAAAATCGGGATCGACGCCTTCCGCGAGCAGGTCGACGAGGAGCTCGAGGGCGATTGGGCCGCGGAACGCGACTTCGACGTCGAGCGGCTGCGCTTCGAGGACGACGAGGAGGCCAACGCCCCTGGGATCCCGCCCGAGCCCGCCTCGCCCAACGGCGACCACTCCGAGTTTGAGCGCTTCTGCGAAGGCAACGTCCAGGCGCAGCGCCAGGAGGGTTTCTCCGCGGTCGAGGTGAAGATCTACCGCGGCGACCTCACGCCGGAGCAGTTCCGCGGCCTGGCCGCGCTCATGCGCGAGTTCACCGGTGGCTACGCGCGCAGCACCGTGCAGCAGAACCTGGTCCTGCGCTGGGTCCGCGACGAGGCGCTCTACGACCTCTGGCAGCGGCTGGTCGAGCTCGGCCTCGGCGAGGCCGGCGCCCGCGAGATCACCGACGTGGTCAGCTGCCCCGGCACCGACAGCTGCAAGATGGGCATCACCAGCTCGATGGGCCTGAACAAGGCGATCAGGGAGCGGCTGGCGGAGATGGAGATCTCCGACGAGCTGACCCGCAAGATCCACATCAAGATGAGCGGTTGCCCGAACGGCTGCAGTCAGCACCACATCGCCAACATCGGCTTCTACGGTGCCTCGCTGAAGGTCGGCGAGCGCCAGATCCCCGCCTACATCCCGCACATCGGCGGCAACTACGAGGGCGGCGAGGTGATCTTCGGCACGCGGCTGAAGTCGCGCCTGCCCGCCAAGCGCGTCCCCGCGGCGGTCGAGCGCTGGGTGCGCCTCTACGAGGGGGAGCGCTCCGGCGAGGGTGAGGAGTTCAACGCCTTCGCCGAGCGGATCGGTGCTGCTCGCTTCGAAGAAGAGGTCAAGGACCTGACCCTGCCGGCCGAGTTCAGCCTCGAGACGATGCAGGAGTTCATCGATTGGAGCCGCTCCAGCCCCTACAAGGTTGAGAGGGGCGAGGGCGAGTGCGCGATATGAATCCAGTCGCCGCCCCCGCTGCCATCTCCGATCCGGAGGCGATCGCCTCCGCGCTCGAGGACCGCTCCGCCGAGCAGACGATCGAGTGGATGTTCGAGACCTTCGGCGAGAGCCACTACATCGCCTGCTCGTTTCAGAAAACGAGCTCGGTGACCGCGCACCTGGCGAGCAAAATCAACCCCAACGCGCGCTTCTTCTACCTCGACACCGACGTGCTCTTCCCCGAGACGTACGAGACGCGCGACCGTCTTGGCGAGTCGCTGGGGATCGAGTTCGATCGGTACCACAACCTGACGCTCGAGGAGCAGGCGGCGAAGCACGGCGACGAGCTCTGGAACCGCGACCCCGACGCCTGCTGCGGATTGCGCAAGGTCGAGCCGATGCGCAGGGCGCTTTCTTCCGTAGACTGCTGGCTCGCCGGCGTCCGCCGTGAGGACTCAGCCAGCCGCGCCAAGACTCCGAAGTTCGGCTGGGACAAGCGCTTTGAGCTGTGGAAGCTCAACCCGCTCGCGGACTGGACCGAACGCGATGTCTGGAACTACATCCATGAGCACGACCTCCCGTACAACCCGCTCCACGATCAGGGCTACCCCTCGATCGGTTGCACGCACTGCACCAAGCCGGTCGGTGTCGGCGGTTCGTCCCGCGATGGCCGCTGGGCGGGTCTCGAAAAGACCGAGTGCGGGATCAACTAGCGGCGCCCAGCGCCTGAGATAGACCCCCTTCGTATCCCTTCCCCAACCGATTGGTGAGATCCAACGCATGAGCGAGACGATGACTGAGCTTTCCCTGACACTTGACGAGCGCCATACCGCCGACTTCGAGATGATCGGCAACGGCGGCTTCGCGCCGCTGACCGGCTTCCAGAGCTCCGCCGACTGGGAGCGCGTCTGTACTGAGATGCGCACCACCGGCGGTGATTACTGGCCGATCCCGATCACCCTGGCGACCGACCTCGAGTGCGAGGTCGGCGATGTCGTCGCCCTCTCCAGCGACGAAGGCAAGCCGCTGGGCCGGATCAAGGTCGAGGAGATCTGGGAGCGCGACGCCAAGCGCGAGGCCGAGCTGGTCTACGGCACGACCGATGGGGAGCATCCTGGCGTCGCCGCGATTTACGCCGAGGGCAGCCGCTGCATCGCCGGCCCGCTCGAGGTCGACGCCCTGCCGGATCACGAGGACGCCTTCATGCGCCGCTACAAGACGGCGGCCGAGCACAAGGCCGACTTCGAGGCGCGCGGCTGGAAGAAGATCGTCGCCTTCCAGACCCGCAACCCGATCCACCGCGCCCACGAGTACCTGACCAAGGCGGCGCTGGAGACCTGCGACGGCCTCTTCATCCACCCGCTGATCGGCAAGACCAAGGCCGGCGACATCCCCGCCGACGTGCGGATGCGCTGTTACGAGGTGCTGATGGAGAACTACTACCCGCAGGACCGGGTAGTGCTCGGCGTCAAGCCGGCGAAGATGCACTACGCCGGCCCGCGCGAGGCGGTGCTGCACGCGATCGTCCGCCGCAACTACGGCGCCACGCACTTCATTGTCGGTCGCGACCACGCGGGTGCCGGTGACTACTACGGCACCTACGACGCGCAGAAGATCTTCGACACGATCGACATCGACGAGCTCGGGATCGAGCCGCTGATGTTCGAGCACACCTTCTGGTGCAACGAGTGCGAGGGGCTGGCTTCGAACAAGACCTGCCCGCATGACCAAGACGCGCGCCTCTTCCTCTCCGGAACCAAGGTCCGCGAGATGCTCGGCAACGGCGAAAGGCCGCCGCACGAGTTCTCGCGTGACGAGGTCGCCGACATCCTTATCGACGCTTACAAGGAGGACTGAACGAGCATGGCTGGCGAGAAGGGCTTCACCCTCTGGTTCACCGGACTCTCCGGTGCCGGCAAGACAACGATTTCCGGACTGCTCGAGACCGAGCTGCGCGCGCGCGGCTCCAAGCTGGAGATCCTCGATGGCGACATCGTCCGCGAAAACCTCTCCAAGGGGCTCGGCTTCTCCAAGGAGGACCGCGACATCAACATCCGCCGCATCGCCTTCGTCGCCGACCTGCTCAGCCGCAACGGCGTGCCGGTGATCACCGCGGCGATCTCCCCCTACGCCGAGATCCGCGACGAGGCGCACGAGCTGATGGGCGACCGCTTCATCGAGGTCTACGTCAAGGCCTCTGTCGACACCTGCGCCGAGCGCGACGTCAAGGGCCTCTACGCGAAGGCCTTCTCCGGCGAGATCAAGGAATTCACCGGCGTCTCGGACCCCTACGAGATTCCTGAGAATCCGGCCTGGGTCTGCGACACCGAGAACGAGACGCCTGAGGAGTCGGCGCAGAAGCTGCTCGAGTTCCTTGAGTCGCGGGATTTGATTCCGGCCGCTGCGGTTACTGCTTAGAACTCGATGAGTTGGGGAGGGGCGGCAACCCCTCCCCAAACGAGCGGCGGGAGCCGCTCTTGAGTGTTTGGGGAGGGGTTGCCGCCCCTCCCGCTCAGGGACTACCCGGGCGCCAACCGCGGGGAGGATCCCGCGGCTCGAGGTTCTTAGCTCGAGCTTGTTAGGGCTTTGGGGGGACTTGGGGTTCGGCTAGGCCGTAGGTGTTGTAGTCGCCGAACTTTGAGAAGGTCTTGTGGGTTGGGCCGTGGTAGTCCGATGAGGCGGTGGGGACCAGGTTCAGCTCGTTGCAGAGCTTCAGCAGGTGTTCGGTCTGCTCCCTGCTGTGGCTTGGGTAGAAGGTCTCTATGCCGTCGGCGCCGAGGGAGCGGATCAGGTCCTCTACCTCTGTTGGGTCTTTGATGTCCCAGTAGGGGTGGGCGATTACGGCTGCGCCGCCTGCTTCGCGGATTAGGGCTATCGCCTGCTCTGCCGTCGGCCACTCGCGCGGGACGAAGGCCTTGGCGCCGGGGACGAGGTACTCCTCGAAGAAGGGGCCGAGGTCGCCGCTTGCGCCGGCGGCACGGGCGATGTGGGGGCGGCCGATCGAGAGGGCGTCACCGGCCTCTTTGATCGCGTCCTCGAGCTTGATTTCGAAGCCCCAGCCCTGCAGTCGTTTGACGATCGCCTCAGCGCGGTCGACCCTCGCCTGCTGGGCTTGCTCACAGGCCGGCGCGATCTGCCCCAGGTCAACCCAGTAGCCGCAGATATGCAGGTCTTCGGCGTACTCGTGCACGCAGGACATCTCGATCGCCGGCACCAGCTCGACCCCAAGTCCCTGCGCCGCCTCTTCTGCCTCAGGTACTCCCGCGATCGCGTCATGGTCGGTCAAAGCGAGCGTCGTGACGCCCGCTTCCCAAGCCTGCGCGACGACTTCCCCGGGTGCAAGCTGCCCGTCGGAGACCGTCGAATGCGACTGAAGCTCGATCAGCATGAAGGCGGCACCCTAGCTACCAGGCCTCCCGAAAATGTATTCGGAACAATTAGTTTTCGCTCAGCCGAACAACTTTGAATTTGTTCGGTACAATTAAAATATAGTTCAGCCGAACAAAAAACCTCCAGCGCGGCGAGGAAGGCCTCCCCGCGCTGACGTCTACAGGCGGCTGCAGGTTCAGATCAGCGAGCTGCGGGAGAAGCTGGGGGGGTTGCCTTCACCGGAGGAGGCGGAAGGCATCTGGCGAGGCATCTGGCTGGAGGAGGCCCACCACTCGACCGCGATTGAGGGGAACACGCTCGTGCTCAAACAGGTGGAGCAATTGCTCTCAGAGGGTCGCGCCGTTGGTAACAAGGAGTTGAGCGAATACCTTGAGGTGCGCGGCTATGCAGATGCGGCCGATTGGGTCTACGGGCACGGAATTCGACCCGGGGACTGGGGCAGTGGAAAGCCAATCGTCCTGGCGGAGGTGCGCCAGATCCATGAGCTCGCGATGACGCCGGTCTGGGATGTGGCGCCGCACCCTCAAGCCAGCCCACAGGAGCGTCCTGGCTCGTTTCGCGAGCACGACATCGAGCCCTTCCCTGGGGGAATGCACCCGCCGGAGTGGACGGAGGTACCGGTGCGGATACGAGATTGGGTCGCCGACGCGCAGGCCCTGCGCAAGGCCGATGAGTCGACGATTGCCGAGGCTTTGGCGGTCCTTCACGCGCGCTTTGAGCGGATCCACCCCTTTCTCGACGGCAACGGCCGCACTGGCCGCCTCGTCCTCAACCTTCTGCTCGTCCGCCTCGGATATCCCCCGGCAATCATCTACAAGGGGGATCGCAGGCGCTACCTGAACGCCCTACGCCGTGCCGATGGAGGAGATCCGGGCCCCCTTGGCGAGTTCCTGGCGCGGGCGATCCTCGACAACCTCTACAAGTTTGTCGTGCCCGCGATTGCCGGCCCGGCCCGATTGGTACCGCTACCGGCGCTTGCAACCGACCTGCTTTCGGCAAACGCTTTGCGCGTCGCGGCGGTGCGGGGACGACTGAAGGCCGCAAAGGCATCCGACGGTACCTGGCGCAGCTCCACAACCTGGGTCGACGAGTACATCGCCAGCCGCTACAAACGTCCCTGAGAAGCTCCGAGCCGAGGCCATAACGGCGGCGCAGCCCAGCTGGCAGCTATGAGTGGGACGGGTTGCCATCGTCTGTCGTGACGGTGCATGCACCTCGGCCACCCCGCCCAGGGGCATCCCCGTCACCCCGCCCCCCTCATGACTAGACTGCGCCGCCGTGTTCCAGAAGGTTCTCATTGCCAACCGCGGCGAGATCGCGATCCGGGTTGCCCGCACGCTGAAAGAGATGGGCATCGGCTCGGTCGCCGTCTACTCGGAGATCGATCGCGATGCACCCCATGTGCGCGAGGCCGACGAGGCGTTTTTGATCGGGCCCGCCGTCCCGGCCGAGAGCTACCTGAACATTCCCAAGATCATCGAGACCGCGAAGGAAGCGGGCGCCGAGGGGATCCACCCGGGCTACGGCTTCCTCGCCGAGAACGCCGAGATGGCGCGCGCTTGCGACGAGGCCGGAATCACCTGGATCGGGCCGCCGCCGGAGGCGATCGAAGCGATGGGCTCGAAGACGAAGGCGCGCGAGATCATGGAGAAGGCCGGGGTGCCGATCGTCCCCGGCTCGACCGAGGTCGCCAAGGATCTCGAGGAGGCCCGCAAGCAGGCCGATGAAGCCGGCTACCCGGTCGCCTGCAAGGCAGCGGGGGGCGGTGGCGGCAAGGGCTTCCGCGTGGCGATGACCCCCGACGACCTTCAGGAGGCCTTTGAGGGATCGGCCCGCGAAGGCGAGAAGTTCTTCTCCGACGATCGCGTCTACGTCGAGCGCTACCTGGAGGACCCCCGCCACGTCGAGGTCCAGGTGCTCGCTGACGGGCATGGCAACGTGATCCACCTCGGAGAGCGCGACTGCTCGATCCAGCGTCGCCACCAGAAGGTGATCGAGGAGGCTCCGGGCCCGCACGTGGACGAGGAGATGCGGGAGCGGATCGGCAGGATCGCCACCGACGCGGCGGCGGCTGTCGGCTACCGCGGCGCCGGCACGATCGAGGGCATGCAGGTCGGCGACGAGTACTTCTTCCTCGAGATGAACACCCGCGTCCAGGTCGAGCACTGCGTGACCGAGATGGTCACCGGGATCGACATCGTCCGCGAGCAGATCCTGGTCGCCGCCGGCGAGCCGCTTTCGATCCTCCAGAAAGATGTCGAGCTGAGCGGTTGGTCGATCGAGTGCCGGATCAACGCCGAGGCGGCGCACAAGAAGTTTGCCCCCGCCCCGGGCCCGATCGGCGACTCCTACCGCGAGCCTTCCGGTCCTGGCGTCCGCGTCGACTCAGGCGTTAAGGGTGGCTCCGAGGTGACGCCGATGTACGACCCGATGGTGGCCAAGCTGATCGTTTGGGACGTCGACCGCGAGAAGGCGACACGGCGCATGTTGCGGGCATTGGCCGAATATGACTCCGGCGGCCTTACCACCCTGATCCCCTTCCACGAAGCGATCCTCGCTACCGAGCAGTGGGCGAGGGGCGAGACCTGCCGCGACCTGATGGAGGACACCGACTGGCTCAAGTCGACCGCTCCGGCCGATGCGAAGCCACCCGAGCCGTCCGAGGACGGCAGCGAGGTGATCAGCCGCGACTACAAGGTCGAGGTCTCGGGCAAGCTCTTCGACGTCAAGGTGATCGGCGAGGTGATCGCCGGCGGCACAGCGGTCGCCGCGGGAGGCAAGCGACCCCCCAAGCGCGAGCGCAAGGCCGGCGGCGGCGGCGGCGCCTCGAGCGAGTCGCTGGCCTCTCCGCTGCAGGGCACCGTCTTCAAAGTCGCGGTTGAGCAGGGTGCCGAGGTTGCTGAGGGTGACCTGATCTGCGTGATCGAGGCGATGAAGATGGAGAACGAGATCGTCGCCCACCGGGCCGGCAAGGTCGAGGAGCTGAAGATCGCCGAGGGCGACTCGGTCTCCAGCGGCGACGTCCTCGCCGTGATCAAGTAGGGCTCAGCCCGTCGGCCGCTGCGGCCGCTGCAACTGTTTTTTCTGCGACGGCTTGTGTTTCTGGCGTTTTTCGCGGCGTTCCTTTTCGCGGATGCGGATCGCCTGCTGGCGTTCCTTGCGGGTCAGCGGGATTGACGCGGCTTCTTCGCGGCAGACTCGGCCGACGCAGTCCTCGAGCCGGTTGAGCAGTTCGCGGTGGAGGAAATTGCGCACCGGGAAGTAGTTGGGGATGCGGACGATGTTGTTGAGCTCGTAAGGGTCCTTTTCGAGGTCGTAGAGCTCCTTCTCACCGTCGGGCCAGGCGATGTACTTGTAAGGGCCCAGGCGCAGTCCCTCGTAGTCCTTCGGCGGCGCGAGGATCGAGGCGGTGGCGCCGGCGCTGCGCCTCGCCCGAGGCGTTGTCGAGCTGCTCTGGTCACCCGGTTCGGCAATCGCGCCGGCTTCGGTTACGTCGGAGCTCTCGACGAAGGACTCGAAGAGGTAGGGCCGTAGCGTGGTCAGGTCCGGGTCTTGGAAGAACGGAGTCATCGAGCGCCCGTCGAGGCTCTTGTCGGGTTCGACTCCGGCCAGTTCGAGCACGGTCGGTGCGATGTCGACGTTGCCGATGATCTCGTTCGATTCGGTGCCGGCACGAATGTGCGGGCCGCGGATCAGGAAGGGCAGGTGAGTGGACGGCTCGTAGGCGAGGAACTTGCCGCCGATCAGGCGATGCTCACCGTAAAAAAAGCCGTTGTCGGAGGTGAAGATGATGTAGGTGTTGCGCAGGCGGTGCTGCGACCCCAGTGTGTCGAGTAGCAATTTGACTCCGTCGTCGACCGAGCGCAGCGACTCCAGCGCCTTGTCGTAGTAGACGCGGTAGGTGTGGATGTCGCTGAGGCCGAGGTACGGCGCTTCGCGAATGAAGCGCGGCTTGTCGGCGACGTTGCCCTCGTCGAAGCCTTCCGAGCGGTTGTGCGGCAACGGTGCGCCGTTGAACCAGTCGTAGTGGCGGGGCGCCGGCTCAGGGCCGGCCGGGTGGCGGAAATCCCCGTGCGGTGCGGTGTAGTCCAGCTGCAGGTAGAAGGGCTGTTCGGGCGGCGTTCCCTGCAGCTCGCCGATGGCGTAATTGGTCAGCTGGTCGGTCTCGTAGTAGCAGGGCAGGCCGTTGAGCGGGGCATAGGGGCAGCCGACGTCGTCGCGGACGCCGTACTCGCGCGGTTCCCAGGTTCCCGAATCGCCGTAGGGGCCTTCGATCACGCCGTTGTTGTTGAGCTTGTAGCCGTAGTAGTAGTGGTTGGTGTCGGCGTTGAGTACCGTGTGCCAGGCGCTCCAGCCCGGCGGTACTTCGGTGCCGTTCGAATACGGTTCGTCGCCGTAGCCGTTGAGGAACTTGCCGACGTGGATCGTGCGGTAGCCGGCGCCCTGCAGCCAGGTCGCGATGTTGTGGGTGTAGGCGGCGCGGAAGGAGAAGCCGAAGTAGCCGCCGTTGGGCTGGATGTTGCCCTTGACGCCGTTGTTGTGGGCGTAGCGGCCGGTCAGCAGGCTGACCCGCGATGGGCAGCAGAGCGGGTAGGAGACGTAGTAGTTGTTGAAGGTCTCGCCCCGCTTGGCGATCAGGTTGAGCGTGTTCGGCATCGCCTGCAGCTTCGGCTGGCCGAAGGTCGCGTAGAGCTCGTCGAGGGTCTGGTCGTCGGTCTGGATCACGACGAAGCTGGGCCGCTGCGGACCTTCGGCCGCCGCGCTGGAACGCGGCCCGGCGAGCAGCAGCAGGCAAAGCAGCGCCAGCAGGCCGGTCGCGAGGGACAGGCGAGCACTGAGAGAAGTCCTGCTTTGTCCGAGTCGATCCATGGGTGGTCGCCGGCGGCCCCGGCCTACAGGGTCGAAACAACTGCCTCCGCCGAAGTTGCGTGCGAAACGCTAAAGATCGCTCAGGACGCGCCGAGCTTTTTGGCGGCGTCGCGGAAGGTTTTCACGGTGGCGCTCGGCGCTTTGCGGCCTTCGAGTTTCTCGCCGTGGCGGTTGACCCAGATCACCGGCACGTTCATTTTGAGCAGCGGCGCCACATCGTTGGTGTAGTTGCAGCCGATGTGCAGCCAGCCTTTCTTGCCGCCGATCCGACGCGCCGCCTCTTTGAAGTGGACGGGATCGGGCTTGTAGCTGCGCACCTGCTGGGCGGTGACGACGAGGTCGAGTTCGGTGCGCAGGTGGCGGCGCGAGATGCCGAGCAGTTTGTCGTCGATGTTGGAGACGATGCCGATCTCGTAGCGTTTGCCGAGCCGGTCCATCGCCGCGTTGGCCTCGCGGAAGGGCAGCCAGTAGGCGACGCTGTTGGGCAGGAACTGGGCCCGCGAGGGCTCGATCTCCCAGCCCAGCTCGCCGGCGACCTTGACTATCGTGCGGCGCAGCACCTCGGCGTAGAGCTCGTAGGAGCCGGCCATGATTTCGGCCTGGACCTCCATGAAGCGGGCCAGGAAGGGCTCCTCTTCGAAGCTGAAGCCATCTTTCTCCGCCTCTTTCTTGCAGGCGTCGATGATGCCTTTCTCCCAGTCGATCAGGGTGCCGTAACAGTCCGTGGTGACCCATTTGATCGATTTGAGGCTGGGCAGAGGCATAGCGGCGGCGCATTATGCCAATCGCCCCGATGGCGGGCGGCGCGGCACTTGCCGCCGGTCGATCCTAAGGTCGGATAGGCTGCCGCCCGCGCCGCAGGGGCGCCTCTCCCCATGGACCTCCTCGAGTATCAGGGCAAGCAGCTTTTCGCCAAGCACGGCGTCGCCGTGCCGAGCGGCGAGGTCGCCGCGACCGTCGACGACGCCCTCGCCGCGGCGGAGCGGATCGGCTACCCCTGCGCGATCAAGGCGCAGGTGCTGATCGGCGGCCGCGGCAAGGCGGGCGGGATCAAGATCGCCAAGGACGTCGAGGAGGCGCGCGCTTACGCAGACGCGATCCTCGGCATGGACATCGTCGGGCCGCACGGCGAGGGACCGTTCCGGGTCGACCAGGTCTGGATCGAGGGCGGCTCCGATATTGCCTCGGAGTACTACGCCTCGGTGATCCTCAACCGCGGCGAGAAGAAGCTGCTGGCGATGGTCTCTGCCAAGGGCGGGATGGACATCGAGGCGGTCGCCGCCGAGGACCCCGAGGCGCTGGTCAAGGTCCACATCGACCCGACCAAGCCCTTCGACGCCGCCGCGGCGCGGCCGATCATCGATGCGGCCGGGCTCGACGAGGACGTGCGCGAGCAGGCTGCCGAGGTGCTGGTGAAGCTGGCCGAGGTGGCGAGCGCCGAGGACGCCAGCCTGATCGAGGTCAACCCGCTGATCGTGACCAACGAGCGCGAGGTCGTCGCGCTCGACGCCAAGGTGACGATCGACGGCAACGCGCTCTTCCGCCACCAGGACCTGGCCGAGATCGCCGACACCGCCGAGGACCCGCAGGAGGCGATGGCGAAGGAGAAGGGCCTCACCTACGTCAAGCTCGACGGCAACGTTGGCATCCTCGCCAACGGCGCCGGGCTCTGCATGTCGACCCTGGACGTGGTCGCGCAGGCCGGCGGCCGCCCAGCCAACTTCCTCGACGCTGGCGGCGGCTCCAAGGCGGAGGCGATCGTCGATGCGCTGACGGTGATCACCTCGGACGAGAAGGTCACCGCCATCCTCTTCAACATCTTCGGCGGCATCACTCGCTGCGACGAGATCGCCAACGGGATCGTCACCGCCTCGCGGCAGATGGACCTGAAGCTGCCGCTGGTCGTCCGCCTCGACGGCACAAACTCAGAGGAGGGCCTGGCGATCCTCGCCGAGGCGAACCTGCCGAACCTGAACCAGGAGACGACGATGCTGGGCGCGGCCAAGCGCGTCGTCGAGTTGGCGGGGGCGAGCGGCTGATGTCGATCATCGTCGGCAACGAGACCAAGCTCGTCGTCTCCGGCCTGACCGGCCGCGAGGGCTCCTTCCACGGCCTGCGCAACCGTTCCTACGGGACCGACCTTGTCGCCGGCGTCACTCCCGGCAAGGGCGGTCAGGACGTCGAGGGTGTCCCCGTCTTCGATTCGATCAAGGAGTCGGTCGAGGAGGCCGGTGCCAACACCTCGATGATCTTCGTGCCGGCGCGCTTCGCCGCCCCGGCGATCGACGAGGCGATCGATTCCGGCGTTCACACGGTGATCGCGATCACCGAGGGGATCCCGGTGCTCGACATGCTGAAGACCTACTGGAAGGCGAAGGAGGCCGGGGTGCGGCTGATGGGGCCGAACTGCCCTGGTGTGCTCTCGCCCGGCAAGGCCAACGTCGGCATCATTCCCGCCCAGTTCTTCGACCCGGGCAAGATCGGCGTCGTCTCCAAGTCGGGCACGCTGACTTACCAGATCGGCAACGAGCTGAAGCAGGCGGGCGAGGGCAACTCCTCGATTGTCGGTATCGGCGGCGACCCGATCATCGGCTCCGACTTCATCGACATCCTCAAGCTCTACGAGGCCGACCCCGAGACCGAGCTGATCGTAATGGTGGGCGAGATCGGCGGCGACGCCGAGGAGCGCGCTGCCGAGTTCATCGCCAGCGAGATCTCCAAGCCGGTTGTCGCCTACATCGCCGGCTTCACCGCTCCTCCGGGCAAGCAGATGGGCCATGCCGGCGCGATCATCTCCGGCTCTTCCGGGACGGCGCAGGCGAAGAAGGACGCGCTCGAAGCAAAGGGCGTGCGGGTCGGCGAAAGCCCTACTGAGACAGCGAGAATCGCCGTCGAAGTGCTTCGCGGTTCCTGAGGCATGGAGCGGACCTGGTCGGGACGGCGGAGCATTCGGCCGTAGGAGCGCTCGAAGCTCGCTTGCGAGGGCGGGAGCTTCGTTGTGCAGGCGGCGGTGGCGGCGAGCGGGTGATCTGAGGTGCGCGTGACTCGGCGAGCAGGCGCCGAATTGGTCGAAGTGCGCGGCGACCGTAGCCTCGCTCGCAAACGCTCTCGGACCACCCTCAGTTGCAGCAAGTTCAGGCGGTCGGCCTCCTCCCAGGCTGATTCGAGGCGCTTGAAGCTGACGAATTCAGCGAGGTCGAACAGTGTGCGTGCGACAGTCGTAACCGGGATCCCGGTACGAACTGCTCGATCCTCCCGGTGCAGGCGCCCGCGATGGATGAAGATGCCTTCGCGTCGTCGGGCTCCTTGACGGCCCGTGGGGGCCGTAATGTCGATGAACCGAGAGCGTTGGCGGGCCAATCCCCATAGCGCTGCTGCGCTGCCGTGACTCAACAGCGCTGTCTTTCCATACGCGAGTATTGCGGCCCACCGACGTCCAGCCTCGGTGATGCGCGGGTGCCCGACCGCAAACACCTCCCGATGCACCCGGTGAAGCCGTCCCCCGCCGACCCATTCCTCGATGGTCCTTTCCGGCATCCCAAGCTCGATCAGCTGGTGCCACCCCACGACGCCATGCTGTCGATCGGCCAGCCCCGCGATCTCCCACCCCAACCCGACGTGTCTGAGCTTTCCCACGATATTTCGTGGTTAAGGTCAGACACGCCCCTGGTTCTCCCCCTTTGGAGGAACGGATCGGCGACGGGTGGGCGTTGCTAATGTCGCGGCCATGGCTGGAGACACGATTTCGTTTGCCCGCGGGGCGCCTAGCGCTGACATCCTGCCTCGCCAGGCCGTGGCCGATGCTGCGGCGGTTGCTCTTGCCGAGGACTGGGAAAAGGCGCTCTCCTATGGCACAGGGATCGGGCACCCCCGGCTCTGCGAGTGGATCGCCGAGCGGCACGGGGACGTCGATGCCGGGCAGGTGATGGTCGCCAACGGCTCGCTGGAGGCGGGCTGGATGCTGTTCGAGCACCTGCTCGAGGCAGGCGATCGGGTCGTGGTCGAGCAGCCGACCTATGACCGAACGCTGCTGATGCTGCAGCGGCTCGGGGTCGAGCTGGTGCCGGTGGCGCTCGATGCCGACGGGCTCGACCTTGCCCAGTTCGAAGCCGCGCTTGCCGCCGGGCCGATCAAGCTCGCCCACATCATTCCCAACTTCCACAACCCGGCCGGGTGCACGCTCTCGGCTGAGAAGCGGGTGCGGTTGGTCGAGCTCGCCGCCGAACGCGGCTTCTGGATCTTCGAGGACGACCCTTACCGCGAGCTGCCCTTCGAGGGCGAGGCGCTGGAGACGATGCTCGCGATCGACCGGGCCGACCGCGTCGTCCATGCGTCCTCCTTCTCGAAGACGGTCAGTCCCGGCGTGCGGGTCGGCTACCTGGCCGGGCCGGGGGAAGAGATCGGCAAGCTTGCCAAGCGGGCCAACGAGACCTACATCTCACCCAACATGCTGGCCGAGGCGGTCGTGTTCGAGCTCTGCAAATCCGGTGGCCTGGACCGCAACATCGAGTTCGTCAAGGGGGCCCTGCGCGAGCGCCGCGACACCCTGGTCGAGGCCCTGCGCGAGCAGATCCCCGAGGCCGAGTTCGTCGTCCCCGGCGGCGGTTACTTCCTCTGGCTCGACCTTGCCGAGGGCACCGACACAACCGCCCTGCTGGCCGAGGCCAAGGGCGAGGGGGTGGCCTTCGTCGCCGGCCCCGACTTCATGATCGACGGCGGCGAGAACAGCCTCCGCCTCTCCTTCGCCAGCGTGCCGCCGGAGCGGATCCCGGATGGGGTTGCGCGCATCGCGCGGGCGCTGGAGCGCGTCCGCGCCGGTTCGCCTGCCTGAGTAGACGCGACGCCCCCCCCGCGTCGGTCGGGTCGCCTGCATCGCTGCACGCTGATCCACCTGCGCTCCCTCCCCGTAGGTGGGGTTAACGACCCCCGCGACCGAGGAGGAAGCATGGCTGTGGCGAACAAACCAAGCGCGCTGGAGCGCGTCGCGAGCGACCCCGTATCGCGGCGCAAGCTGCTCGCCGTCACCGGCGGCTCGACCGCCTTGGCGGCCTTTCTCGCCGCCTGCGGGAGCGACAGCGGCACGACGACCACCACCAGCACCGCTGCGGCCACGGGCGGTTCCGGCACGGAGAAATTCGGCAAGGGCGACGTCGGCATCCTCAACTACGCCCTCACGCTCGAGTACCTGGAGACCGCCTTCTACGAAGACGTGGTCAAGAGCGGGCTCTTCAAGGGCTCCGATCTGGCGGCGATCCGCAAGTTCGGCGAAGAGGAGGCCGAACACGTCACGGCCCTGACCGGCTTCGTCAAGCAGATGGGCGGCACGCCGGCGCCCAAGCCGAAGACGGAATTTCCACTGAAGAGCGCCAAGTCGGTGCTTGAACTTGCGGCGACGGTTGAGAACCTCGGCGCCGCCGCCTACCTCGGCCAGGCGCCCTACATAAAGGGGGCTCCGGTACTCGCCGCGGCGCTCTCGATCCACAGCGTCGAGGGCCGCCACGCGGCGGCGCTCAACACGCTGCTGGGCGAATCGATCGTGCCCGACGGCGCTTTCGCCAAACCCGCCGGCGCGAGCGAAGTCCTCAAGTCGGTCGAACCCTTCATCGTCGGTTGATACCGGCGCAAGCTCGAAAGGAGAACGAGATGAGCGACCAGATCCTGGCCCAGCCCGAGCTCGCCGGTGTGCGCATCGACGACGACAGCGACGACCTTTCCCGCAGTGAGGTGATCCTCAAGGGGGCGCTGGCAGCCGGTGCGGTGTACGGGGCGGCAATGGTCAGTCCCTTCGTCGGCAAGGCGCTGGCGATGTCGGGCAGCAGCGACGTCGGCATCCTCAACTTCGCCCTCACGCTCGAGTACCTCGAGTCGGCCTTCTACAGCGAAGCGAAGAGTCGGGCGAATGCCCGCGGTGACCTCAAGGGCCTGATCGACCTGATCGGGCGCGACGAGGACGAACACGTCGGGGCGCTGACGGAAACGATCAAGAAGCTCGGCGGCAAGCCCGTCGCGGAGCCGAAATTCGACTTCCCCTACAGCGGCACCGCCGGCTTCCTCAAGCTCGCCCAGACCTTCGAGGACACCGGGGTCAGCGCTTACAACGGTGCCGCGCCCCAGATCAAATCCAGGGAAGTTCTGGAAGCGGCGGGCTCGATTGTCCAGGTCGAGGCACGCCACGCGGCGGCGATCCGCCTGCAGAACGGAGACGAGCCGGCTCCCGTTGCCTTCGACCCGGCGCTGAGCGAAGCTAAGGTGCTGAAGGCGGTCGAACCGTTCATCCAGTAACCGGTGAGACGAGGCGAAGCCGATGAAGATCCGGGCAGCCAAAGCCGAGCGACTCGCCGACGAGGAGCTGATGCCGCGGATCGGCGAGAAGGACCCGGATGCGTTTGAGGTCTTCTACGACCGCCACGGCGGGGTCGCCTACTCGCTTGCCTATCGCATCGTGGGCGAGCGAGGGGCGGCCGAAGACGTGGTGCAGGAGGCCTTCATCTCGATCTGGCGCAGCGGCGCTCGCTACGACCGCGCGCGCGGCAGCGTGCGCTCGTGGATGCTCGGCATCGTCCGCAACAGGGCGATCGACTTCCTCCGCAGCAAGGCGGGGCGGGCGCCAAAGCTCGACTTCGACGATGACGCGGTGCTCGAGCACCGCCCGGCTGAGGAGCTGACCGATGCCGAGGCGCTGCGCCGTGAGACAACGCACGAGCTGCGCGGTGCGCTTGGCGAGCTGCCCGACGAGCAGTCGAAGGTGATCGAGCTGGCCTACTTCGGTGGCTTCAGCCACTCGGAGATCGCGACGATGCTGGAAGTGCCCCTGGGCACCGTGAAGGGGCGGATGCGGCTCGGTTTGGAGAAGATTCGCGGAGAGCTGGCGGGGGGATTGGCATGAACGAGACAGATCACGAGCGCCGGCGCGACGACATCGCCGCCTACCTGCTGGGGGCACTGGAGCCCGGCGAGGCCGCCGAGCTGGAACGTCACATCGCCGGCTGTGGGGAGTGCGAAGAGGAGCTCCAGCGACTGCGTCCCGCCGTGCGGGTGCTGCCCGAGACGGTCGAGCGGGTCGAGGCGCCAGCGGCATTGCGCACTCGCTTGATCGAGCAGGTGCGCTCGGAGGCGGCGAGCTCTCAAGCGCCGCCCGCCGCCCGCCGGTCCCCGCGCTGGGGCCTCGGCCGGCGTCCGCTCGCCGGTCTGGCCACGTTGGCGCTGATCCTGGCGGCGATCGGCGGCTATGCGATCAGCAACAGTGGCTCGGGCAGCAGCCCCAAGACCACCACCGTGGTCAGCGGTCACTCGCCGGGCGTCACCGCGGAGATGGTGCGCGAGGGCGAAACGGGCACGCTGCGACTGGCCAACCTGCACCAGCTCCCCGCCGGGAAGGTCCTGCAGGCCTGGGTACAGCGCGGCCAGCGTGTCGTCTCGGCGAAGGCGCTCTTCGTGCCCAACCCCGACGGGACCGCGACTGCGACGATCGACGACATGGACGGCGTCAGCACGGTGATGGTCACGGCCGAGCCGAGCGGCGGCAGCGTTCAGCCGACCGGCGCGCCGATCGTCAGCATCGCCATCCCCAACTGAGATGCCGTCTCAGCGACCGTAGCGGTCGCTGGATAGGACCAGCTGCTCGGGAATGGTCGCCCGCGGCGGCGGCGCCGGATCGGCGCGGACCGAGACGGTCTCGGCGACGCTGCTGGAGACGTGGTGGCTGCCCCGCTCGGAGAGGATGACGACGCCGTCGTCGCCCGAGCTCTCGACGCTGCCCTCCAGGCCCGGGTCCAACCCGGCGTCCTTGAGGTAGTGCAGCAGCTCCTCGGCCTCGTTCTCGAAGCGCAGGACGACGACCTTGGCGCCGGGCTCGACGTCGGCGAGCAGCGAGCCCTGCTCGCGGGCGCCCTCGACGATCGGGTGGCCGTGGGGGCAGGTCGTCGCATCGCCGATCGCCGCCCGCATCCGCTCCTCCAGCACCGGCGACATCGCGTGCTCGATCCGCTCCGCCTCCTCGTGGACCTCGTCCCAGGGGATGCCGAGCACGTCGGTGAGGAAACGCTCGATCATGCGGTGGCGGCGGACGATGTGGCTGGCGTGCTCACGCCCGGACTCGGTGAATTCGAGCGACTTGTCGGGCTTGCGCTCGACGTAGCCGTCGTCGACGAGGCGGCCGATCATCTCGTGCACGGTCGGCGGCGAGAGCTGCATCGCGCGGGCGATGTTGGCGCCGGTCATCGGCAGTCCGGCCTCCTCCAGCCAGAACATGATCTCCAGGTACTCCTGCTCGGCTACCGTCGCCGTGTCCTGCGACAAAAGACGCTCCTTCTCGGGGGTGGATTCGGTGCGGGTCCCGATACTAGCCCGCGCGGATCGTCCGTCCGGCGCGGCCCCTGCCCGGGCCTGCTGGCTAGTCTTGGGCCATGGGGAGAGAGGCGACGAACGACGGCGCGCTGGACTGGGGCGGAGCTGCACCGGAGCTGCGCCGGGCGGGTCTCGACGGCTCGGCACCGGGCGACGAACCGCGCAAAGACGTTCAGCTCGCGACCCAGGAGGGCGCCCGCCGTGAGCCGATCGACGGCGTGCGGATCCGCGAGTCGCGCACGATCCCCGACGACCGCGGCACCGTTTGCGTCGCCTATGACCCGCGCTGGGGTTTCACCGAGGAGCCGATGGTCTACTGCTACGAGGTGACGATCCGCCCCGGAGCGATCAAGGGCTGGATCCTCCACGAGACCTACGACGACCGCCTCTTTCTCGCTGCGGGATCGGTGCGTTGGGTGCTCTTCGACGAGCGACCGGACTCGCCGACGCGCGGGAAGCTCAGCGAGCTCTTCTTTGACCAGCACCACCGCAGCCTGCTGCGCATCCCGAGGGGCGTCTGGCACGCGGTGCAGAACGTCGGCACGACGGACTCGCGGATGATCAACTTCCCCACCGCTCCCTACGACTACGAGAGCCCCGACAAGACCCGCCTGCCGCTTGACACCGGCCGCATCCCCTACAGCTTCGAGCGCTGAGGGCCGGTGATCGCCGCCGCCTCCGCCTGGCGCCGCGGCAGCGGGGTCGCGAGGGCCACGGCGAACGCCCTGCGCGCAGCACCCAAGGTCGCCGAGCCGCCCCTGGTCAGCGTCGTGATCGCGACCTACAACTGGTCCGAGGTGCTGCGCTGGGCGATCCGTTCGGTGCGTGCGCAGGACTACCCGCGCTGGGAGCTGATCGTCGTCGGCGACTGCTGCAGCGACGACTCCGGGGCCGTGGTCGAGTCGTTCGGCGACGAGCGGATCCGCTGGCACAACCGCGAGACCAACGCGGGCAGCCAGTCGCTCCCCAACAACGACGGGATCGCGATGGCGCGGGGCGAGCTGATCGCCTACCTCGGCCATGACGACCTCTGGACCCCGGACCACCTGGCTCGACTTGTCGCGGCCCGGGCTCGCGCCGACGCCGACGCCGCCTTCTCGCTCAGCGAGGTGATCGGGCCGCCCGGCAGCGGCATGAGGAACATCTCTGGCTTCAAGCCGAACGGCTACGCGGGCGGACACCTGCCGCCGAGCTCGATCCTCCACTCGCGGGCGCTGGCCGAGCGTATCGGCGGCTGGCGGGAATACCGCGAGATCGAGCTGCCGCCGGACACCGAGTTCCTCGAGCGGGCGCTGCGCGGCGGCGCCACGTTTGCCTGCTCGTGGGCGCTGACCGCGTTCAAGCTACCCTCGGCGATGCGGCGCAACTCCTACGTCGAGCGACGCAGCGACGAGCAGCGGGAGCTGGCGCTGCGGATGGAGCGCCAGCGGGCATTCCAGCTGCGCGAGCTGGGCCGAGCGGTCGCCAGCCGCATCCGCCAGCGGGGCGAGGACCCGAATCGCTTCGCGCCGCAGGTGGGACCGGAGGACGGCCCTGGTGCCTACGTGCGCGCCGCCCGCCGCGTGCGGGGCCTGGACCCGTGAGTGATCGGCCGCCGGGCAGCGCTTCCGACTTTGACCCACCTCTAGGGTGGCCAAAGTCGGCTACGTGGCCGAGGGTTGGGCCAGCCGTCTAGCGCCGCTCCACCAGCGTCGAGACGACCGCCTCGTAGAAACCGTCGCCCATCGTTCCTTCGGTAACCGTGGCGTTGTCCCAGGTGCCGAGCGCGGCGCGCAGGCCCGGGTCGCGCTCGGGGCCGTTGGCGACGGCGAAGAAGCGCCCGACCGCGGCGGCCACCTCGAGGTCCTCGACCGAGTCGCCGACGCCGATGCACTCGGCCGGGTCGTAGCCACGGGCGCGGGCGTGGGCGGCCACGGCACCGGCCTTGCTGACCAGCTTGGGGACCAGGTGGTAGGCGTGGGTGGGGCCGTCGACGGCGGGCATCTCGCGGCCGATCGCGCCGTTGTCGAGCAGCCGCAGGTCGTCGTGCCCCTCAGCCCCGAGCAGCTGGTTGGCCTCCTCGACGTCGATCTTGCCGCGGAAGAGGTGGGAGAGGACGCGGCCGTGGTGCCAGGGAGCGTGGTACTCGAGCCGCCCCTCGAAGTGGGCGAAGAGCAGCTTGGGAATGCCGCGTTGCTCGATCTTCTCGTAGACGGTGCCGTCCTCGTCGGGGACGAGCTCGCCGGTCAGCAGCGTCGTCTCGCCCTCGATCGCGAAGGCGCAGCCGGCCTCGTAGATGTAGGAGGACTGGCCCATCAGGCGGGCGGCCTCGTGCACCTGCGGCTCGCGCCGGCCGGACATGATCACGACCTCGACCCCGGCCCGGTGGCAGGCCTCGAGCCCGCGCGCCTGGGCCAGCGAGAAGCCACCCTCGGCGTCGCGGAACAGCGAGCTGCCCCTGCCGAGCAGGGTGCCGTCGAGGTCGGTGTAGACGCAACTCAGGCCCAAGGCGTCGGTTACGGTAGCGACCATGCGCGGGGGCGGACTGACAGGGGTTGCTGCGACGCTGGCCGCGCTGGCGGTATTGCTGGCCGCTCCGTCGGGCGCCGGCGCCTCGGTCGGCAAGTTCGGGATGGTCGTGCAGCCGGACGGCAAGATCGTCGTCGCTGGCGGGGCGGGGATCGCGATCGGGGCAGGACGCGGCAAGGAGGCCGGCGCCGTGCTCCGCTACCTGCCCGACGGCAAGCTCGACCCCAGCTTCGGCCGCCACGGCGTCGCGATCGTCCGCACTCACACGGACTTCACCGATCCGATCCAGCCCTTCACGGCCGTCGCCCTGCAGTCCAACGGGCGCATTCTCGTCACCTCGCCGATCGGCGAGCTCTCGCGGCTGCTGCCAAACGGCAAGCTCGACCGCAGCTTCGGCGCCGGCGGCGTCGCGCCGGCGAGCACGCTCTCGGCTTACTACCCGACGGCCGTCGCGGTGGAAGATGACGGCTCGATCCTGGTCGGCGGCACGACCGGTTACCTGAACGACCCGAGCGAACACCTCTACGGTCGTCTCTACCGCTACACGCCGAACGGCAAGTGGAGCCGCTGGGTCGGCTCGATGAGCCCGTCGAGCGGAAGCGAAGATCCCAAATCGGCGATGAGCGGTTTTCTGGTCGAGCCGAACGGGAGCGCGATCGCGGCCGGCCGCGTCGGGCCGCGGGCGCCGCTACCGGCTCGGGAACGACTGGCGCTGGCGCGGCTGTTCACCACCCCGCCGCAGCTGCCCGACGCCCAGGACCGACCCGACCCGAGCTTTGGCGCCGGCGCCGGGCTGGTCGCCTCGAACTTCTTCCCCGACAGCGTCTTTCCCGAATTGGCGAACGCGCTTGCCTGGGACCGCGGCAAGGTGCTCGTTGCCGGACAGGCCGAAGGCAGCCTGCTGCTCGCTCGCTATCGGCCCGATGGGGTCCTCGACGGCGGCTTCGGCGACGGCGGGGCGGTGTCGACCAACGTCCACGGCTCGGCTCTCGACAGCGCCAACGCGGTCGTCGTCCAGCACAGTGGCAGGATCGTCGTCGCCGGCGGCAGCGGCTACGGCTGTCACCCGAGCGGCTGTGCCAGCCTCGCTTTGGCTCGGTACAGGGCGAGTGGTCTGCTCGATCGGGAATTTGGCGAACGGGGGATCGTCAGCCCGTACGTTGACTACCGGCGTTATGGGGTGCCGGTCACCGAAATCGCCTACGGCGTCGCCAACCAGCCGGAGGAACGGATCCTCGTCGGCGGTCTGGTCTCCGCCCGCGGCAGGACCCGCATCTTCCTCCGCCGCTACCTGCCCAGCGGCACGCCGGACCCGACCTTCGGCGACGCCGGCCGGGTGACGACGCTGCCGTTGGAAGCGGCTCGCCGCCGGCGATGAGCGCGGCTGCCGGCTGGGCGTAAGCTCGTCGCCGATGGGGCACTGGGCACTGGCCGACCGAGATCTTGACCTGAGCCAGCCGCTCGCGGCCGGGATCGTCAACGTGACGACCGACTCGATGTTCGAGGGCGCGCGCAGCGGCACGGCGGAGCAGGCGGTGGAGGATGGGCTGAGGCTGGTCGAGGTCGGGTTCGACATGCTCGATGTCGGCGCCGTGGCGGCTAAAGCGGGCCCGCCGGTGCCGGCTGAGGCCGAGGCGGCCGCGCTGGTGCCGGCGATCGAAGGCCTGGCGGGAGCGGGCGTGCCGATCTCGGCGGACACCTTCTCGGTGGAGGTGGCCCGGGCTGCACTCGACGCCGGTGCGACGGCGGTCAATGACATCTCGGGCGGCTCGGAGGAGATGTTCGAGCTGGTCGCGGAGCGCCGCTGCGGCTACGTGCTGATGCACATCGAGGGGCCGCCGCGGGTGGACCGCCCACCCCCGACTATGGCGACGTGGTCGAGCACCTGAAGTCCTGGTTCGGGGGGAGAGTCGAGGTCGCCCAGAGGCTTGGGGTCTCAGAGGAGCAGATCGCGATCGACCCCGGACTCGACTTCGACCTCAGCACCGAGCAGGACCTGGAGATCCTGCGGCGCCTGCCCGAGCTGGCGGCGCTCGGCCTGCCGCTCTATGTCTCGCTCTCGCGCAAGGACTTCATCGGCGCCGTGCTGGCCGGGTCGTGGGAGGAGCGCTGGCCGGCGGGGGAGCGCGAGTGGGGGACGGTCGCCGCTGTCGCCCTCGCCGTACGGGGCGGCGCCGACGTCCTCCGCATCCACGACCGCAGTTCCCTGCAGGCGATGAGAGTCGCCGGCCGCATCGCGCGCTTCGATGACGAGACCTCGATTTTGCGCCGCATGCACGAAAAATCGAGGTCTCGTGGAGATGTTGTCTGATGGCAAAGAGTCTGCTTGAGGCGCCCTGGTCGATCGCCCTCGACCCGGCGCGCCGGGACGGGCGAATCGTCGCCGAGGCGAGCGAGGAGGCGCGCAAGGCACGGACGGTGACGCTGCCGCGCTCGCTCGATCCGGCCTTCGCCGAGGCGCTGAAGCGGGCCGGGATCGAGCGGCTCTACTCGCACCAGCGCCAGGCGCTGGAGGCGGCGGCCGGCTCGGACCTGGTGATCACCAGCGGCACCGCCTCGGGCAAGAGCCTCGCCTTCAACCTGCCGGTGCTCGACGGGATCGCCCGCGACGACAAGCGCCGCGCGCTCTACCTCTACCCGACCAAGGCGCTCGCCCAGGACCAGGCGCGCAAGCTCGGCGCGCTGCGCCCGCCGGGGCTGCGCGAGGCGATCTACGACGGCGACACGCCGCGCGAAGAGCGGCCGGCGATCCGCCGCAAAAGCAACCTCGTCCTCACCAACCCGGACATGCTGCACGTCGGCATCCTGCCCAACCACAAGAGCTGGGGCGACTTCCTCGCCAACCTCGGCTGGGTCGTCGTCGACGAGGCCCACACCTACCGCGGCGTCTTCGGCTCTCACGTCGCCAACGTGCTGCGGCGGCTGCGCCGGGTGGCGCGCGCCTACGGGGCCGAGCCGCGCTTCCTGCTCGCCTCGGCGACGATCGCCAACCCGGTCGGCTTGGCCGAGGAGCTGGTCGGCACGCCCTTCGAGCTGATCGACGACGACGGCGCGCCGGGGGCCGGGCGCGAGATCGCGATGTGGAACCCGCCGCTGATCGACAAGGCGACCGGGACGCGGCGCTCGGCGCTCTCCGAGGCGGCGGACCTGCTCGCCGAGCTGGTCACGCACGGGGTGCGGACGATCTGCTTCCTCAAGAGCCGGCGCGGGATCGAGCTGATCCAGCGCTTCGCCCGCGAGTCGCTTGAGGCGCGCGGCAGGCCCGAGCTGGCGGCGCGGATCGCGCCCTACCGCGGCGGCTACACCTCGCAGCAGCGGCGCGAGATCGAGGCGCGGCTGAGCGCGGGCGAGCTGCTCGCCGTCGTCGCCACCGACGCGCTGGAGTTGGGCATCGACATCGGCGAGCTCGACGCGGCGATCTGCGTCACCTTCCCCGGCACCGTCGCCAGCCTGCGCCAGATGTGGGGCCGGGCCGGGCGCCGTCGCCGCGGCCTCGCCGTCTACGTCGCCGGCCAGGACGCGCTCGATCAGTTCTTCTGCCGCCACCCCGACGAGTTCATCGGGCGGCCGGTCGAGGCGGCGATCCTCGATCACGAAAACGAGCAGATCGCCTCGCGGCACCTGATCGCGGCCGCGTACGAGCTGCCGCTGGGCGAAGGCGACGAGGAGTTCTTCGGCGACGGTTGGCGCGAGCGCTCCGGGCGGCTGGCCGCCGCGGGCGAGCTGCGCAGGGCGGGGGGGCGGATGCTGCCGGGCGGCAGCGAGTTCGTCGCGGCGAAGATCCCGCTGCGCTCGGCCTCGACCGACTCGGTCGCCGTGATCGAGCGCGACTCGGGCGAGATGCTCGGCCTGGTCGAGGCCGAGCGCGCCTTCACCACGATCCACCCGGGCGCGATCTACCTCCACCTCGGCCGCTCCTACGAGGTCGAGCAGCTCGACGTCGCCGGCCGCCGCGCGGTCGTCTCGGCTTTCGACGGCGACTGGTACACGCGGCCGAAGAAGGAGACCGAGATCTACATCGAGCGGGTCCGCGAGCAGCGCACGACCTCCGGGGTCGAGCTGCACTTCGGCGAGGTCTCGGTCAGCGAGCAGGTGATCGCCTACCAGCGGGTCTCGATCGCCGACCAGGAGCCCTTCGACATCGTCGCGCTCGAGCTTCCCGAGCAGCAGTTCGCCACCCAGGCGCTCTGGTATGTGCTGCCCGATCGGCTGGCGGGAACGCTGCCGCCCGACGTCCTGCTCGGCGCCCTGCACGCGACCGAGCACGGCCAGATCGCGGTGCTGCCGTTGATCGCGATGTGCGACCGCTGGGACATCGGCGGCCTCTCGACCAACGTCCACTTCCAGACCGGCCGCTCGACGATCTTCATCTACGACGGCCACCCCGGCGGCGTCGGCATCACCCTGCGCGGCTACGAGCAGTTCGAGCGCCTGCTCGGCGACGCCGAGCGGCTGATCGGCGAGTGTCCCTGCGAGTCGGGCTGCCCCTCCTGCGTGCAGAGCCCCAAGTGCGGCAACCTCAACGAACCGCTGCACAAGGCAGGGGCGCTGGAGCTGATGCGGACGATGGTGGACTCGGGCGTGCCCGGGTAGCCTGGGCGGCCATGTACGAGGACTCGATCCGCCAGGAGTTCACCCACCAGTCGAAGTCGTTCGGCACCTCGGCGGCGATGACCTCGGCGCAGACGCTCGACGCGCTGATCGAGCTGGTGCCGGAGGACGACGGCGCGCGCTGGATCGACGTCGCCTGCGGCCCCGGGGTGATCTCGCGGGCGATGGCGGGCCGGGTGGGTTCGGTGACGGGTGTCGACCTGACGCCGGCCATGGTCGAGGAGGCCGAGCGCCGGGCGCGCGAGGAGGGGATCGACAACGTCGGCTTCGCCCTCGGCGACGCCACCGCCCTCGACTTCCCCGATGCCTCGTTCGACGGCGCGATCACGCGACTCAGCCTGCACCATGTGCCGGCTCCCGGCCGGGTCGTAGCCGAGATGGCGCGCGTGGTCAGGCCCGGTGGCTGGGTCGCGGTCAGCGACATCGCCGCCGACCGCGACGGCGAGGCGGCCGCCTGGCGCGAGGAGATCGAGCGGCTGCGCGACCCCTCGCACTGGGCCTGCCGCACGCCGGAGAGCCTGCGGCGGATGGGCGAGGCGGCCGGCCTCGTCGCCGAGCGGGAGGAGCTGGTGCCGGTCGACATCGACTTCGACGAGTGGCTGGCGCGCGGCTCGACCGGCGCCGCAGTCGCCGGTCTGGTCGCCCGCCTGCTCGCCGAGCAGCCAAGCGGTGCCGAGAGCTTCCGCGTCACGATTGGCGACGAGGGCCGCCGCCTACACCAGCGCTACTGGCTCGGTTGCTGGCGCCGCTCGACCTGAGGCCGCTTAGGCCGAACTGCATCAAATTCTCTATCTCCTGGATTGGGAATTTGATGCAGTTCGCGGCCAGAGCTGGCGCAGGGCGAGGATCGCGAAGGCGTGGGACCAGGCGAGCGGCGTGGTCGACGTGGGGATGCCGGTTTTGGCGTCGATCCGCTCAGGGAGCAGGCCGGTCGGAGTCGCGGCTCGGCGCAGCTCGTCCATGAGATGGAGGGAGGCATCGCGCTCGCCCAGGGCGGCGAGGCTCCAAGCGGTCCAGGCCGTCGGCGCCGTCCAGGGGTCGCTGCCGCCATTCCAACTTTCCGAGGGGACGATGCCGAAGCGCCCGCTGGTCGCCGCCAGCCGCAGCAGGGTGCGGCGGACAAGCGGGTAGAGGGTGGGGTGGGGGAAGGGCCGGACAGCCCAGGCGGCGGCGGAGTCGAGCCCCGATGCGGGGTCGTTCGCGCGCCGGGCCAGCGTGCCCGACGGCGTCTCGAACGACGCCTGGATGCCGGGCGCGCCCGACGCGATCGCGTCGGCGAGGAAATCGCCGCCGCCGTTCTCCTGGTAATCGTCCAGCCCTCGCCACGACCGTGGCGCGGTTTCGCTCGGCAACCCGATTGCACGGTCGGCCGCGTCGACCCAGCCGCGGGCGTCGCCCTGGGCCGCACGGCCCTCGACCGGAGCGCCGTCGGTTTGGAAGCGGGCGGCGACGCCGAGGTCGAGCCCGCGCAGGAAGCTGACGATGCGCCCCGCCTCCCCGGTGTAGCCCGCCGCCGCAAGCGCGATCGCGACGGTGGCGGCGTCGCGCGGCCAGACGTATTCCCAGCCCTCGCGAGCGCCGGCGATCACGGCGCCGCTGCGAGGGTCGCTCAGCGCATGGAGCACCAGCAGCGACCGTGTGTACATCCGTCGTGCCCACCCCGGCGCTCCGGGCCCCAGCGGCCGCGACGCCGCCAGCCAGGGTGGGTCGGCACGGACCACCTCCGGGTCGCCCAGCGAACGGACCGTCACCCGGCGCGCCGTGCCGAAGCGGGCGACCGTGCGCAGCGAGTTGGCCGCCGGCAGGTAGCGCTGCCGGACCGAGTCGCTTTCGGACCCCCCGGAGGCGAGCGCCGCCCCGACTCCGAGAAGGGCCAGCAACCCCGCCGCTGCCTGCAGCCATTTCATCGATCGAATGCAAGCAGCCCCGCCGCCGTCCGGTCGCTAGCCTTCGCCATGCAAGGCGCGGCTCCCGCGCTCCCAGGCGAGGTAGCTCAGTTGGTAGAGCACACGACTGAAAATCGTGGTGTCGTGGGTTCGATTCCCACCCTCGCCATCTTTTCTCCCTGCAAATAAGCCAGTTTTTGATGGCCAAACGCCTGGGCGAGCACATTGTTTGGGCTACGGATAGCCCGTTCATAGCCCAACAAGCGGCTCAAGCGCCTTCAAATGACTTTTCGACTGACAAGAGGGGAGCCGGGGCAGCATTACGATTTCGCTCTAGGGAGCGAAATATCGCCAGTTCGGCTTTGGACCGGACCAGTCGAATAAGGGAGCACAACGAGCCGGAGTCGTGGTGTCTTGAATTCGATAAAGCGACACCACTAGGTGTATAGTGATGCTATGAGCCGAACCCAGGTCTACCTTGGCGAAGACGAGCTGGAGCTTCTGGAGCGTGCTTCGCTAGAGACGGGAGCGTCGCGCTCTGAGCTGGTCCGCCGCGCGGTGCGCGCCACCTTCGGCCGGCAGGGGAAGGACGAGAGGCTGAGCGGACTTAAGGCGAGTGCCGGTTCGTGGCGGGGTCGCAAGCGCAGCGGGGCCGAGTATGTCGACGCCATGCGCGGCGGCGACCTGAACGAGCGCTTGGCTCGTCTCGGCGTCAAGTGAAGCTGCTCGACACGAGCGTCGCGATCGACCATCTCCGCGGCCTGCCGCCGGCGGTCGACCTGCTCAGTGGCCTGATCGAAGCCGAGGAGGTTCTTCTCGCAAGCGAGGTTGTCCGCTTTGAGCTCCTGGCCGGCGTCCGCAAAGGAGAGGTCGAGGCGCTCGAGCAGTTCTTCTCGGCGTTGTCCTGGGTGCCCGTCGGCGAGGAGGTGGCACGGACCGCCGGCTCGCTCGCCCAGCGCCACCGCCGCGCCCACAGCGGCATTGACGATGCCGACTACCTGATCGCCGCGACCGCGCTTCTGCTCGAGGCCGACCTGCTCACCATGAACGTGCGTCACTTTCCGATGCTTACTGGACTCAAGCCAGCCTATTGAGGGTGCTTCCGCTTTCACGCGAGAGCAGTTGTGTCAGGATCGCCGCATGGCAGATAAATCGGTCGCGGACCAACTCCGCGAGCTCGGCGTGAAAAATGCAAATGTCCTCGTGCGGATGGCCGAGCGCGGCCAGCTCCTCGTCCTGAGGTGCGAGATGCCGCAGTGCTACCACCACAAGGGGCGCGGCGCTTTCGATCCGGTCGGGACCCCGGGCAACAAGTGGACGCCCTCGCGCGACCACTACCCGACGCTCAAATCGGATGGCGGTAGGTTCGTCGCCGAGAACGTTCGACTCTCCCACTCTTGGTGCAACAAGCGGGACTGGGGCTGGCGGGCGCAAGTCCGGACGCAGCTCGCGAAGGGAAAGTCCCTCGCCGACATCGCCGAGTTCCTGAACCGCAAGGGTGTTCCCCCCGCACACGGCACGAACCAATGGACGGCCGCCATGGTGCGCAAGGCCTACGTGTCCTAGTCCGGGTTCGGCGCTGGGTGCCGCTTCGCGCGACATGCCGCACTCGTGTTGCGCATCGGGGCCTTGGCCCTTGTTTGGGCTACGAGAAGACCCTCCATAGCCCAAACCCACCGGAATCTGCCCGGAACCAACCGTATTCCAGGCGCTTCAACCGTCTACAATGCCTCTTTTCACGATCTAGCGGGGCTGGTTTTGAACCAGCCCCGCTACACGACTGAAAATCGTGGTGTCGTGGGTTCGATTCCCACCCTCGCCATCGATCGATTATTTGTTCCTGAGATGATGATGACGCTTCGGCAAAGTGGCCGGTACGGGTTCCGTCGTCAACGCGGGCCGCTCGCGTTCCCCGGAGTTTCGTGAGCTCCGCCTGGTCGTTCCTCGTCGTCGAGGAGACGAAGAGGCAGCATCGGGGAAACGAGGGCTACGACGACGAGGTCGATCGTCATTACAGCTGGGACTCAACGGTCCCCAACCACCGCAGGCCGGCGAAAGGTGATCTCTGCGTACTGCGCGACTCGCGCGGGGTTCTCGGTTATTCCCGTGTGGAGGAGCTGACCAGGACAGCCGGAGTGACCAAGACGCGCCGAAGGTGCCCGGACTGTGGCCGGACCGCGATCAAGGCAAGAGTCAAGCAGCGGCCGCGCTTCCGCTGTTCTGTCTGTCACGCGGAATTCGAGCGGCCGGCGAGAGAGAGGCTGAAGGTCGAGGTGTACCGGGCCGAGTACGGCCGCGGTTGGGTGGGTGTGGACGGGGCGCTCACCGCCACGGCACTCGAGGCCGCCTGCCTGGCGCACTCCAAGCAGCAGGCGATCCGGGAGCTCGACCCGCGTGTTCTGCGCGCCCTGCTCGCTGATCGCGACGTCCCGGTGGACCGTGTCTCCTGGAGCGGGAGCAGGCCCGGTGACCGGCCGATCGTCGGCGGCCGCCGCCCCGGCCGCAATATGCGTCGGATCGGCCAGGCCGACTTCCGGAGGGCACTGCTCGAGCGCTTTGGCGTCTGCTGTGTGATCAGCGGGCCACAGCCGCTGGAGACCCTGCACGCGGCGCACATCTACGGCTACGCCGCTGAACCGCGCCACGAGTTGGCAGGGGGTCTGCTGCTGCGGGCTGATCTTCACGCACTTTTTGATGCCCGGCAGATCGATGTCGACGAGCAGCTGCGGGTGGTGATGCATCCGAAACTCAAGGCTTTTCCGGACGTGTATCGCTATCACGGTGTTCCGCTAAGGCTTGACAGCGACGATCCGTGTATCCCCCGCCTACGCGCCCTGCTCGCGGCTCGGCGGGAATCCGGCTGAAGAACGGAAAGCATCGGCAGGCCCGCCGGGGGAGGCGGGATGCGTCCTTCCGTCGGGGTAGCCTCGGTCACCTCGATGGGTCGAAGCACTTCCACCGCGGCGTGTTCGGGGGCCGGGAGGAAACCGGTGCGTCGCCCGGCCGTCGCACATCATCGCGGGCAGCCGGCCAGGCCCAGCCGCCATTCCGCCTCGCCGGATCCCTCTGACATCGCCGCCGTGCGCGAGTGGGTCGCCGGGCGCCGGCGTCCCACGGCCGTCGACGTCTTCGCCGGTGCCGGCGGTCTCTCGCTCGGGCTCGAGCAGGCGGGCTTCGACGTGCTGGTCGGTGCGGATTCCGACGCCTGGGCGATGGAGACCCATGCCGCCAATCTGCCCGGTCTCACCTGGACCGGTGACCTCACCGACCCCACCCACTTCCTGCAGACGCTCGAGGTGTGGGGGATCAAGAAGGTCGATCTCGTCGCGGGGGGCGTGCCGTGCCAGCCCTTCAGCCGGGCAGGGCGCCCGCGGATCGCGAAACTGGTGGAAGACGGCGAGCGGGCGGAGCACGACGAGCGAGCCGACCTCTGGGAGAGCTTCATCGCGGTGGTGGAGCGCCTGCGCCCCGACGCGGTTCTGGTCGAGAACGTGCCCGACCTTCCCCGCTGGAATGACGGCGCGGTGCTGATCGGCTTTTACGAGTCGCTCGCCGACCTTGGCTACACGGTCGAGGCGCGCGTGCTCGATGGTTTTCGCTTCGGGGTACCCCAGCACCGCCAGCGGTTGATTCTCGTCGGCCTGGCAGCTGGGCGACGCCCGATCTGGCCCGAGCCCGGAGAAGAGGTGGTCACGCTGGCGGATGCGATCGACGACCTGCCCGTCATCCCCCGCGCCCAGCGGGCCGAGGAGCTTCCTTACGACCGGGAGCGGACGAGGACGGGGTTCCAGCGCGAGATGCGGGAGGGGCTCGTCGGCGAAGCCGCCGAGCTGGTCTGGGACCACATCTCCCGCGATGTACGTCCGGACGACATGGAGGCCTTCCAACTGCTCAAGGAAGGGCAGACGTACGTCGACCTGCCCGAGCGGTTGCGCCGCTACCGCTCCGACGTGTTCACCGACAAGTACAAGCGTCTCGCTCAGGGGGAGCTGTGCCGTTCTATCACCGCCCACATCGCCAAGGACGGTTACTGGTACATCCACCCCGAGCAACACCGGACACTCTCGATCCGCGAGGCGGCGCGCGTCCAGACCTTTCCCGACCGCTTCCGCTTCGCCGGTACCCAGACCCACCGTTACAGGCAGATCGGCAACGCGGTCCCGGTCAAGCTAGGCCGCGTGGTCGGCGCCACGATCCTCGCCGGCCTGCGGGGTGAGAAGAGCTCGGCGGAGGCGCGGGACAGGTTCCGTCAGGAGCTGCTGGCTTGGCACGGTGAGCAGCCGGCCCGCCGCCCATGGCGCACCGCCGCCCGTCCGTGGCACGTTCTGATCGGGGAGCTGGCCCTGCGACGTGCCCCGGACGACATGGTCGCCCCCATGTACCGCCGTCTCGTGGCCACGGCGAAATCTCCGGCCGCCGTGGCAAAGGATCCGCGGGCGTCGACTCGGGCGCTGCGTGCGATCGGGCTGAAGACGGCGGCGGAGTCGATAGTGGCCATCGCCGAGGAACTCGTCGACCGCTATGGAGGCCGTGTGCCCGAGGACTCGATGGAGCTGCGGACGATTCCGGGCGTGGGTGACTACCTCGCCCAGGCCGTGCTCTGCTTCGCCTTCGGCCGGCGTTCCGTGTTGGTGGACACGAACACCACCCGGATATGCACCCGGGTCAATGGCCGTGACGTGCGCCAGCGCTTTCAGCTGAGGCTGGATCTTCACCGCCTTGCAGGCGGTCCGGGACCGGACTCCGAGTTCAACCGCGCCCTCTTTGATTTCGGCGAGAACGTCTGCCGTGCGACCGACCCGCTGTGCAACGGATGCCCGGTGGGTGAGCTCTGCGCATCGCGGCCGGAGGCCGCCCCGGCGGAGAGTGCGAAGCTGCTGGAGGTGTCGCGATGAGCCGCTTCGTCACCGTGCTGCCGTCGGCCCGCAAGCTGATGGAGTCGTTGCGCGACATCGGCTACGACCTGCCCTCCGCGATCGCCGATCTGGTCGACAACTCGATCGACGCCGGTGCGGAACACGTCGGCGTGACCTTTCACGACGAGGGCGCGCGTTCGTGGATCCGCATCGCTGACGACGGGATGGGAATGACGGCCGCAGAGCTGGATGAGGCGATGCGCTACGGCAGCGAACGCGCCTACTCGGCGAGGGCGCTCGGACACTTCGGGCTGGGGCTGAAGACGGGCTCGCTGTCGCAGTGCCGTCGCCTCACCGTCGCCTCGCGGAGACGCCGCAAAGGCCGCATCGTCGCCCGCAGCTGGGATCTGGACCTCGTCGCCGAACGGGACTCGTGGGACCTCGACAATCCACCCAGGTCCGAGCTCCCGCCGCAGCTGCTGGAGCCACTGCGCGAGACCACCGGCACCGTCGTGCTCTGGGAGAACCTCGACCGCATCCTCGCCTTCCGCAACCCCGATGGGGCCGCCGCCCGGCGCGCGCTTTCGACGATGGCGAACGACGTGGGGGCGCATCTCGGCATGGTCTTTCATCGCTTCATCACCGGCGAGTGGGCGGACGGGGAGGCCTTCGTCAACCTCGCCGTGAACGGCGAGCCGATTGACGCATGGGACCCGTTCGCCCGCGAGGAGCCGAAGACGAAGGTGCTGCGGGAACAGGTGATCGAGCTCGCACTCGACGACGGCGGGACGGCGAAACTTTTCGTACGCCCCTACGTGCTGCCTGCCCAGACCCAGTTTTCATCGCCTGAAGCCCACCAGATCGCCGCCGGGCCGAACCGCTGGAATCGTCAGCAGGGCTTTTACGTCTACCGCCGTGACAGGTTGATCCAGTCGGGTGGGTGGAACCGCATCCGGACCCTCGACGAGCACGCCAAGCTGGCCCGGATCGCAATCGACCTGCCCCAGGGCCACGAGGAACTCTTCGGCATCAACGTCGCCAAGATGTCGATCGTGATTCCGGAGGCGGCGCGGCCGCCGCTGCGGGCGATCGCCTCCGCGGTGGTGCACAGCGCTCAGCGAAAGTACCGCGAGCAAATGCCCGAGCCGTTGGCCGTCGTGAAGGCGGAGGCAGGGGAGCCCCGCGGCGAGGGCCGTCCGGGGGATGAAGGCCCGTCGATCTCAGGCGACTGGCCGCTGATCCTGAGAACCGTCGGCGATGCACTCGGCGACGTGCCGGAACGTCGTGACGAGCTCCTCCTGCGACTCGCAAACGCCTTCGACTGAACCCCGGGCGGTACCAGTATGGTGACGAGGTGGCCGAGGCGCGACCCGTACCGTCGAGCAGACAGGTGAGCGAACAGATGTCACGGGTGGCGCGCCGCGACACCCGTCCCGAGGTCGCGCTGCGGCGGGAGCTCCATGCGCGGGGCATGCGCTACCGGGTGGATGTGTCACCGGTCTCCAACCTGCGCGGCCGGGCCGACGTCGTTTTCAGGTCAGCCCGCGTCGCCGTCTACGTGGACGGCTGCTTCTGGCACAGTTGCTCCCAGCACGGCGTGCTGCCGAAAAGCAACCGTGAGTGGTGGCGCGCAAAGCTGCAGGCGACCGTGCTGAGGGACCGCGCCACGGAGAAGACCCTGAACGGCCTTGGCTGGCAGGTGGTGAGGGTGTGGGAGCACGAGGATCCGGCTGAGGGGGCGGATCGTGTGGAGGCGGCGGTCAGGGCAGGGACGCCCAGGCCCGCATCCGCCCCGGTGCTGCGGGCCTGATGGCGGACGAGAGATCCACACCCGCCTCGAGCGAGCTGAGCAGGCTGATCGTCGAGGACCCCTTCGTCGGCCAGATCATGAGCACCGTGCGCAGCGGGGCGGGTTGCCCGCTCGACGTCGCGGTCGAGCGGGTGAAGGAGCTCGCCTCGGGGATGGCGGGGGGCGGGGAGCTCCGCGCCCGGGTCGACGCAGCGGCGGAGAAGATCCGGGAGCTTTCTCGGCACACCGCCGAGCTGACCGACCCAAAGGGGTTGATAGTCGCGGGCCGCCCCTCCTGGTACCCGGGCCCCCGTGACGACGACCGCTACTGGCCTCGCCTGCGCGGGCTGATCGAGAGGGAGGGCTGGGACGCGGATTCGCTGCGGGGGCTCGACACGGCCTCGACCAAGGTCCTTGCCCACAGCGCCGATCCGCAGGACGACGAATTCACCCGCAAAGGGCTGGTGCTCGGCTACGTGCAGAGTGGCAAGACGACCAACTTCACCGCTGTGATCGCCAAGGCCGCCGACGCCGGGTACACGTTCTTCATCGTCCTTTCGGGCGTTCACAACGCCCTGCGGCAGCAGACGCAGGACCGTCTTGACAACCAGCTCTGGGACCGCTCCCGCTCGGACTGGCACATGCTGACCGCGGAGGAAGACTTCCGTCCCTCCTCCTCCGTGGACGCGATGCTGAACGCGGGCGACCAGAGGGTCCTCGCGGTGGTCAAGAAGCACGGTTCGCGCCTGCGTTCGCTGAAGCGCTGGCTGGAAGGTGCGCACCCGGACACGCTCGCGCGCTGCTCGTTCATGGTCATCGACGACGAGGCCGACCAGGCTTCGATCAACACGGCCAAGCCGGACAGCTCACCGACGACGATCAACCGCCTGATCTGCCAGCTGCTGGCACTCCTGCCCCGCGTCACCTACATCGGCTACACCGCGACGCCGTTCGCCAACGTCCTGATCGATCCGACGGTCCCGCAGGACCTCTACCCGCGGGACTTCATCATCGACCTGCCCCGTCCCCGGGAGTACGTCGGCCCCGAGACGTTGTTCGGTCGCGAGCCGCTCGACTTCGACGCCTCTGGCGATCCGGTCGACGACGGTCACGATCTGATCAGGCAGGTTCCTGACGAAGAGCTTGTGGTGCTGAAGCCGAAGGGTCGCCCTTCCGAGGAGTCCGACTTCGAGGCGGGGATCCCGTCAAGCCTCGCCCGAGCGGTGCGCTACTTCATCCTCTCCACGGCGGCCCGCCGCGCGCGTGGCGTCGGCAACCGGCACGCCACGATGCTCGTCCACACCTCCCAGTACACGTTCGTGCACTCATCGCTGAAGCGCCGGATCGAGGAGTACACGGCGCGCCTGGCCGACCGCGCCTCCGCCGGCGACACCGGCCTGCTCGAGGAGCTGGCCGGGCAGTGGCGCGAGGAGTGCGAGCTGGTTCCGGCCGCCGACTTCGACCAGGAGCCACTGTCCTGGCAGCAGCTGTCGGAGGCGCTGCCCTCCGTGCTCAACGACCTCAAGGTGATCGAGGACAACTCTCGCAGCGAAGTGCGGCTTGACTACGGCGAGCCGTCGCAGGTCGTGATCGCGGTTGGTGGCAACACCCTTTCCCGGGGTCTGACCCTGGAGGGTCTCAGTGTCTCCTACTTCGTCCGCTCCGCCACCGCCTACGACACGCTGCTGCAGATGGGCAGGTGGTTCGGTTACCGCCGGGGCTACGCCGACCTGACGCGGATCTGGATGACCGACGAGATGCGCGGCTGGTTCCGCGATCTCGCCACCGTCGAGCAGGAGATCCGCTACGACATCGAGCGCTACGAGGCCGAGCACAAGACGCCGGAGCAGCTCGGGGTGAGGATCCGAACGCATCCCAAGCTGGCGGTCACGGCCGCCGCGAAGATGCGCAGGGCGGTTCGCGCCCAGGTGTCCTACTCGGGCCGGCGCCTGCAGACGATCCTCTTCAAGCACCGGGACCCCGACTGGCTGGGCCACAACCTCGACGCGGGACGGAGGCTGATCGGCGCCGTCAGGGAGGGCAGGCGCGAGGAGCTCTCGCCGCGCCGCGGGGTGATCGTCTACCGCGGGATCGAGAGTGAGCAGGTACTGCGCTTTCTGGCCGACTACTCCTTCCACGAGAACGCCCGCGACCTCAACGCGGCGGCGATCGACGCCTACGTGCGCAGGCGCATGGAGAACGACGAGCTGCGCCACTTCACGGTGGCGATCCTCACCCTTCCCGACGAGGATCCACGGCTGGGCACGCTCGACCTCGGCCTTGACCGTCCGGTCGCCTGCATCAACCGCGCCCGGCTGCCCCACATCGACCGCCCCTACGCCGACATCAAGGCACTGATGTCCCGCAGCGATCGGCTCGTCGACCTCGGCCTCCCTCCCGGTGACGTGGCGGGCATGTCGGCGCAGGCGCTGGAGCACGGTCGTGACCTGCCGCCGGAGGGCCGGGGTGACGGGTCGGGCCTGCTTGCGCTCTACCCGATCTCGAAGGACAGCGAGCCCCGTCGGAGCACCCAGCGGCTGCGGCTGGAAGCGCTCGAGCACGTCCTCGGGATCGGCATCGTCTTCCCGACCTCCGCCGCGGAGGCCGCCGGGGTCGACTACCTGACCGCTGACCTGTCCGCGGTCTCCCGTGAGGAACCCGGCGAGGAGGACGAAGTCGACGAGCAGGAGGAAGAGGAGGCCGCGGCCGCGTGAGCCCCGATCTGGTCGAACGAATCCGGCTCGGCTGGGTTGTTCTCGCCGAGGCGGAGACTCCCGTGGCCGGCGGCTTCAGGACCCAGCCGGTGGTCGAGGCCGGCGACGGGTCTCTGCTCCTCGGCCTCGACGGCGCCGGCGTGCCGTGCCTGCTCATCCCCACCGACGAACGGGGCCCGGAGGAGAGCGTCGGGGTGGTGAGGATCCGCAACAGCGAGCTCGACACCTCCGCGGGGGTGCGGAGCTTCGTGGTCGTGTCCTGCAGTGAGCCTTCCCTGCGTGACGTCTTCGACCATTTCCTCGTCGGCGTCGTCACGGCTGTTCAGGCAACGGATGGCCGCAGCCCCGGTGCCACGGCGGCGGACGTGCTGGCCCGGTGGAGATCCCTTTTCCAGGCCGGGGGGGAGGCGCTGGGGCACTCCGCCCTGGCCGCTCTGTTGGCTGAGCTGCTGATCCTCGAGGCGATCGTAAAACGCGACGAGTCGCGCTCGCTGGCGGTCTGGACAGGGCCTTCGCAGGCCCGGCACGACCTGCGGCGCAGCCTCGCCGCGGTCGAGGTCAAGGCGACGCTTTCGCACACCGCGCGCGAGGTGACGATCCACGGCGTGGATCAACTCGAGCCACCGCAGGGCGGCAGGCTGACGCTCGCCTGGCATCGTCTTGAGGTGGTGCCGGACGGACCGTTGTCGGTCTTCGTCCTCGCCGACCGCCTGATTGCCGCCGGAGCCTCGGCGGTCGAGCTGTACGGTCGGATGGAGCAGGCCGGCAGCCCCGCTTCGCTGCGGGAGGAGCACGATGGGGTGCGCTTCGCTCTGCACGAGCAGCGTTTCTTTGCCGTCGACGACGATTTCCCGCGCGTCGTTCCGGCGACTTTCCCCGCCGGCGTTCCCCGGGGCGTCGACGACATCACCTACAAGGTCGCGCTTCCCGCCCCCGACCTCGCTCTCGGTGGCGCCGCGGTCGAGGCGG
This sequence comes from uncultured Solirubrobacterales bacterium, assembly GCA_963702705.1. Taxonomy (GTDB): domain Bacteria; phylum Actinomycetota; class Thermoleophilia; order Solirubrobacterales; family 70-9; genus VRUE01. Next base: position 1,137,089 of record CAVPDR010000002.1, on the reverse strand, counting down.
TTCTCGCTGAAATGGCCGGGGTGACGTGAGCCGGCTGGAGCGTTTCTCCGAGCGCTACCAGCCGACCGGTGGTCTGGCGGCGGAGGGTGTGCTGAACCAGCTCGGCCGCCCCAGTACCGAGCCGCTGGAGGTCCTCGTCCGCGAGGCCGTCCAGAACTGCTGGGATGCGCGTCTGCCGGAGACGACCGTTCGGGTCGAGATCGGCTGCAACCTCCTTGACGGCGCCGCCCTTGAGCACCTGCGGGGGCGCGTGCTGCCCGACCCTCCGCCGGAGCTGCCGCTCGCCGCCTGTCTCGAGGGGAGCGTGGAGCTGCTCCATTTCGCCGACTTCGGCACCAGCGGCCTGGGTGGACCGACGCGGGCCGACGCCGAGACGGGCGAGGAATCGAACTTCGTCGATTTCGTCCGCAACGTCGGCCAGCCCCCGGACAAGGAGTTCGGTGGCGGATCGTTCGGCTACGGGAAGGCGGCCTTCTACCTCGCCAGTCGCGCCGGCACCATCATCGTCGACACCCACTGCGCGCCCGATGGCGAGCGCCGGCTGATCGCCTGCGGGCTCGGCGGTCACCACCGCGTCGGGGGCACGCCCTGTACCGGCCGCCACTGGTGGGGTGTCGTGGAGGATGACGTGCCGGAGCCGCTGACCGGCGGCGACGCGGCGGAGATGGCGGCGACTCTGGGCCTGCCCGCGCGGGGAAGCGGCGACCACGGAACGACCGTGGCGATCGTCGCCCCTCGCCTGACCTGCGCCAGCGACGAAGACGCCGAGCTCGGTCCGCGTGCGGCCTTGGAGTTCATCGGCGAGTGCCTGGTCTGGAACTTCTGGCCGAAGATGACCGCTCCTCGCGGCGGTCGGCCGGCGATGGAGTTCCGCCTGTTCGAGAACGGGGCTGACGTACCCGTTCCCGATCCCAGCACCCACCCCCGGCTGGCCCCTTTCACGGTCGCCATGGATGTCCTGCGCGAGGCGGCCGCTCCCTCCGACCCGTTCTCGAGGCGGGAGGATCTCTACTGCAAGCTGCCGCGACAGCGGGTCGGCACGATCGCCGTCCGCCGGGAGACGACCACCCCCGCTGCCGATGCGGCCGGTCCGCTCACCCGGGGCGCGCAGGCCACCAGCGCCGGAATCCACCACGTCGCCCTGATGCGCACCGTCGAGCTCGTCGTCGACTACCTGCCGGGACCGGTCGAGCTGGTGAGCGGACGCGGATACGCCGGGGTCTTCCGCTGCGCTGCCGAGCTCGACGAGGTGTTCCAGCGCAGCGAGCCCCCGACCCATGACGAGTGGCGGCCCGAGACGCTTCCGGATGCCCTCGAGCGCCGCTTCGTCAACACGGTGCCGCGGCGGATCGGCGAGCTGCTCCGGACGCTGACCGCGGCCGGTGGGGGCAGCGGCGGAGCCGAGGCGGTGGAGGTGCCGGTCGGGCGCTTCGCCGATGATCTTGCCGCCCTGATGCCAGGTCTGCGCGGGCCGGGGGCAAGGCGGGAACCGGCGCCCGCCGGTGGCGGGGACGGCGGAACCGGCAGTGGCAGCGATGGTGGGGGGAGTGGCTCGGGTGTCCAGAGTGGCAACGGGCGTGGCCCGCGAATCGCTCGCGTCGAGGTGCCCCAGCTCCGCGTCGACGAGGACGGGGACGTCGCCATACGCACGGCGTTCACGCTGGAGACCGGCGGCGCCGATTCGATGCTGTCCGCGCGCGTCGAGGTGATGACCATGGACGGCGGTCAGGTGGAGGACGAGCCGCCGATCGGCGGCGTCGTGCCGGAGATCCTGCGCTGGGGCGATCCCGGTGGAGGCAGCCACCCTGGCGCCAGTACCCTCGCCGGGGCGGCGGACGCGGGCGAGTGGGAGGTGTGGGTCGCCCATCATCGCGACCTGATGGTTCGTGTCGCAATCGACGTCCGGGCGGCCGAACCGTGAGGCGGTCCGACCCCGTTGCTCCGTTTCTGCTCGCCGCCGAGCAGAGTGTGCGGCCCGGACCGTGGAGGATCGCCGACACCGGGGAGTCGCTGGGCGGCCGCGTAGACCATTGGGATCCCGATCTGACTCTACGGCTGGATCGGGTCGTCACCATCGACATCGAACAGCTCCTCTCCTCGACTCGGACAGAGGACGCGGACGGGTTGGCCCTTGCCGCGACGTGGCGTTCAGACCGCACCCGCCTCAGGGGTCCGGGGATGAGCGTTTCGCTGGCGGGTCTGGGCGGCGAGACGGGACTCTCGCTCTCCCTTGACGTGCCGGGACATCTCTCCGGTGGTTCGCTTGACCTGCAGACGATCGTCGTGCGGGTCCTCGACGGGCCGGGCAACGATCCGATCGCCGCCCACCGGGCCGGCTCTGTGCTCTGGCGCGACCGGCTCCCGGTCGCTCTCGAGGGCGAGGCGGCGCGTTTCCCGGTCACGGTCATCGACTTCGCCGAGGTTCCGGGCCTCGCGGATGACGCGTCCTGGGCCCTCGAGTGGTCGGTCGCCGATCTCGAGCTGCCGGTGCTCGGGGCGATGCGTCTTCTCGTCAACGCGCGCAACGAGGCCGTCGTTGCGGCGGTCCGGGGTGACGATGACCTCCGCAGCCTCGCGATCGCCTCGATGATCCGCTTTGACGTCGCCCGCAGCCTCGTCCACGGCGCGCTCGGCGACGAGGAGTTCATCGCCTCCCCAGGGGACTTCGAGTCCGACAGCATCGGGCGCATGCTTTGTGAGCTGCTCGAGCGCTACTGGCCCGGGGACGAGCCGGACCTGCTGGCCCGGCGGGCGAGGGACACGCCGCAGCGGCTGGAGTCCGAACTGCAGGCCCAGGTGGGGTTGCTGACGCCATGAGCCTGCTGCTGCCGCGCCTTTCAAGGCCCGATGCCGACATGTTGATCGACCAGTTGATCGATCTCAGCGTCGAGGAGGTCACCGCTGCGATGCCGGCGCGGGGGCGGCCGTTCGTCTACGCCCCGGTGGGTGGCTCCCGGGCGGAGGACGATTTTCTGAACAGGCTGCGCGAGCTGGTGCTCACCCTGGCCTCCGCGTCCGGCTTCCCGCACTCGCGTAGTCAGGCCGATCTGCAGCAGTTCGACGCGAACTGCGCCTGCCTGCTCCAGGAAGAGCTGCCGGTCAGCCCACACGAGGCGGGCCATCGCGACGTGTGGGCCTGCCTTACGGCCGCCCACCTCTTCGACGTTGCGGTCTGGCGCTGGGGGACGATCGGCGACCGCAACCGCGTCAACGGCCATCTAAACCGCGACACCTTTCGCCGTCTCTGGTGGCGGGCCGAGCTGCTGCACGACCGCGCCCTCCCCTGGGACGGGCTCGGTGGCTTGGGGGAGGACGAGATCGTCGCGATCACGGAGCGGCCGCGGGTGACCGGCAACCCGGAGGTCGCGCGGGCGGTAGTGCGCGGGTTCCACGCGTGCCTCGAGGCCGATCCCGGGCTTCTTCCGCGGCGGATGCTGCTGATGCGGGACGGGATGAAGCGGCTTACCCGGCTGACGCCGTTCACCGTCCTGGACGTTCTTGACCGTGAACAGATCGACGGCATCGTCGAAGACGTGATGGGGAAGGCGAGCGCGGCGGTCAGTCGGACCGAGGTGGAGGCTTGAGCGCCGTCGCTCCGCCGAAGCGCTGGCGCAACCGCTTGTGACGGTGGCGGAAGAACCAGGCGATCATCGGGCGGAGGGCCCGTGCCGGCAGGCCGAGGCGGGGTTGCCAACAGACGCGGTCGGTGATCACGCAGCCCTCGCCCGCCGGCTCCAGTGTGCGTTCGTGTTCCCATGAGCGCTAGCTCAGCATCCGCGAGCGCTCGAGGAAGCCGCGGCCGGCTTCGAGGCGCGCCAACGTGACGTCGTCGTAGTCGAAGGGCAGCAGGCCGAAGAGGAGGATCCAGCTGCGGCCGATCGGCTTGCCCAGCTCGACGCTCTCCGGGTCGAGTTGCTCGACCCCCGGGGGAAGCGTCATGCGCAGGTAAGGGCGCATCTCGTCGTTGATGCCCTCGGGGGTGGTGATTCGGTCCCACACCTCGGTCGGCGAAGCGTCGAGGCGGGAGGAAACGGAGATCTCGGCCGAGTGCGGAGTCGGAGGGTTCAGAGCGCAGAGCCTAGGCGCTAGGGTCGGCTGCAATGAAGACGGCGGCGATCACCGGCGCCTCCAGCGGTATCGGCGCCGCGACGGCGCGGGCGCTCGCGGCGGAGGGCTACCGGACGGTCCTCGGCGCTCGGCGGCTCGACCGGCTCGAGGCGCTGGCGGCGGAGATCGGCGGCGAGGCGATCTCCCTCGATGTCGCCGATCCGGACTCGGTCGCCGCCTTTGCCGCCCATCTCGAGAGCTGTGACGTATTGGTCAACAACGCCGGCGGCGCCCTCGGCCTCGATCCCCTCGCCGAGGCCGACGAATCCCAGTGGCTGCAGATGTATGAGTCCAACGTGCTGGGGACGATGCGGATGACCAGGGCCTTGCTGCCGCGGCTCGTCGAGTCGGGCGACGGCCACGTCGTCACCGTGACCAGCATCGCCGCGATCGAGACCTACCGCGGCGGCGCCGGCTACAACGCCGCCAAGCACGCCCAGCGGGCGATGCTGCGCGTGCTGCGACTCGAGCACCTCGGCGAGCCGGTTCGCTTCACCGAGGTCGCCCCCGGCATGGTCGAGACCGAGTTCTCGCTGGTCCGCTTCGGCGGCGACGAGGAGGCGGCGCGGCGCGTCTACGCCGGCATGCAGCCGCTGAGCGCCGAGGACGTCGCCGAGTGCATCCGCTGGGCACTCGCCCAGCCGCCGCACGTCAACGTCGACGAGATCGTCGTCCGCCCGCGCGACCAGGCGACCGCCGCCGACGTACACCGCCAGGCGCAGTAGCAACCCGGGCTGCCGGTCGGCCTATTCGCCCGCGAGAAAGCCGTCCGGCTCCTCGACCACCGTGTTGACCAGCTCGCCGATCCGCTCGATCTCGACCCGGACGGTGCTGCCCAGTTGGAGCAGGTTCTCGCGGATCGGCTGGCGGCCGAGGCCGACGCCGGAGGGGGTGCCGGTCGCGATCACGTCGCCGGGCTCGAGGGTGAAGGCTTCGGAGAGGTGGGAGACCTGCTGGAAGCAGTCGAAGACCATCTCCGCCGTGCTCGCGTCCTGGCGCAGCTCGTCGTCGACGTAGCAGCGGACGCGCAGGTCCTGCGGGTCGCCGACCTCGTCGGGCGTGACCAGCCAGGGGCCGAGCGGGCCGTGGGTGTCGAAGGACTTGCCGATCGTCATCGTCTGCGCCCGGCCCTGCCAGTCGCGCACGCTGACGTCGTTGGCGCAGGTGTAGCCGGCGATCGCCTCGTGCGCCCGCTCGACCGGCACGTGGCGGCAGCGCTTGCCGATCACGATTGCCAGCTCGGCCTCGTAGTCGAGGAAGGTCGAGACCTTCGGAATGTGGACCTCGGCGCCGGGGCCGACGACGCAGGTCACCTGCTTGTTGAAGAAGACCGGCACTTCCGGCGCCTCCATCCCCATCTCGGCGATGTGGTCGGCGTAGTTGAGCGCGATCGCCAGGTACTTGCGCGGCGCCGCCGGCGCGAGCAGCTGCACGTCGGCGAGCGGAAGGCGCGGCGCATCGGCGGCGAGCTTCTCGAGTCCGTCGCGGCCGACCTCGGCGAGCGCCGCGGCGGGTTCGCTCGGCACGTCGGCTCCGGAGAGGTCGACGACCTCCTCCCCCTCGACGATCCCCAGCCCGTCAGAGCCGGCTCCTGTGGCGAAACTGCAGACCTTCATCGCACGGGACTCTCCCACAAGCCCACTGACTTCGACTTTCTTCGCCGTATGGGCGAGAAAAGACGAAGTCAGCGTGGGGGGTCAGTCGTCGAGCTCGCCGATCAGCTCGACCACGCGGCGCTCGATCTCGTCGCGGGTGGCGCGGACCTCCTCGATCGGGCGGCCCTTCGGGTCCTCCAGCTCCCAGTCGAGGTAGCGCTTGCCGGGGATGTAGGGACACTTGTCGCCGCAGCCCATCGTCACCACGACGTCGGCCCACTCTGCATCGGCCGTAGTCAGCTTGCGGGGCGTGTGGGTGGCCAGCTCGACGCCGAGCTCGCGCATCGCCTCTGCCACCTCGGGGTGGACGTGCTCTCCTGGTTCGGTTCCAGCGGAGCGCGCCTCGTGGTGGCCCGCCGCGGCGCGCTCGAAGAGTGCCTCGCTCATTTGCGAGCGACCGGCGTTGTGCAGGCAGACGAAGAGGACGCGCGCCATCAGGTCTGCTCGGCCGCCGCCGCGGCCGAGCCGCCCCGGACCAGCTGGTAGGCGAGGGCGCCGAGGGCGGCGCCGGCGACCGGGGCGACGATGTAGATCCAGAGGTCGTGCAGTTCGCCGGAGACGAGCGCCGGCCCGATCGAGCGGGCCGGGTTCATCGAGGCGCCGGTGATCGGGCCGCCGAAGAGGGCGTCGAGACCGACCGTGCCGCCGATCGCGATCGCCGCCCCGGCGCCGACCGCGCGGGTGTCGGTGGCGACGGCCATGATCACGAACATCAGGAAGGCGGTCAGCACGGCCTCGTAGACGAGGGCGCTGCCATCACCGACCGAGGGCAGCGTGGTGCCGAGCGCCGCCGGCTGGCTCGGCCAGACGGCGAGCAGCAGCGCCGCGGCGGCGAGTGCGCCGAGGACCTGGGCGGCGATGTAGGCGAGCGCCTCGCGGCGGGGGAAGTGGCGGGTGAGGGCGAAGGCGAGCGTCACGGCCGGGTTGAGATGGGCGCCGGAGAGGTGACCGGTCGCATAGACCATCGCCATGATCACCAGGCCGAAGACGAGCGAGACCCCGACCGCGCCGAGCACCCCGGCGTGCACCGTGTCGGTGACGATCGCGCCGCAGCCGGCGAAGACGAGGGCGAAGGCGCCGAAGGCCTCGGCGGCGGCGCGGCGGCGGAGGTCGGGACGCCCGTCCATGCTCAGCAGCAGGCGCCGCGCTTCGCGCCACGCTCCGCCGGGATCGCGACCCGCTGCGGCGTCGAGAAGACCTCCCGCACCGAGTCGAGCGCTCCCGGCACGAGGCTGAAGTAGCTGTAGGTGCCCCGCCTTTTGCGCTTGATCACTCCGGCCTCGACCAGCTGCTTGAGGTGGTGGCTGACCGTCCCCTGCGAGAGGCCGAGCAGCGGTTGCACCTCACAGACGCAGACCGGCTCGCCGCCGGCCCGCAGCAGCAGGTTGACGATCTTCAGCCGGTGCCGGTCGGCAAGTGCCTTCATCACCGCCTCCAGTTCCACCGCCCTCTCGTCGGAGAGCGAGGACCCGGCCAGCGGCGTGCAGCACTCGATCACGGGGAGGTCGGCCACGAGCCGGAGACTAGCAGTATTCATTGATGAAAGTAGATGAACTAAATATAGAGGAAAAGCGGCAAGTTCTCTAAACAAGCTTGCTACTCTCTGACGATGGCTGGAGTCGCCGAAAGCAGCAGGCTGGTTGACGGGATCGTGCGATTGCGCCGCGCGGAGCGGGTCCCGGAGGCAGCGCGGGACGTGGCCCCGGTGCGGCGCGAACTCGAATCTCAGCTTGGCCCGACTCTCTCTCGCTCGCGAGCCGCGCACATCCTCGGCGTCAGTCAGACCGCGCTCGACCGCTGGGTAGCCGCGCACCGGATCCCGACCGTGATCACGCCGCGAGGGCGGCGGGAGGTGCCGCGCCAGTTCGTCGTCGAGTTGCGCGAGGCGCTCGACGAGTTGCTGCGCGAAGGTCAGCAGGGGCGTCTGCTTGCGAAGGCGCTGAGGCGGCGCCGAGAGGCCGCCTCGGAGCTGGATGGTCCCACCGCCTCCCCTGCCAAGGGAAAGTCGGCGGCGCCCGCGGGCCACGGCACGGCCGAGCGGCGCGCTCTCGCCTACCACGCGCTCCTCGCCCGGCGCCTCGACGAGCGCCTGGTCGAAGAGGCGAAGGAGCGGGTCGACCGGCTCCTGGCCGAGGGCCATCTCCAGCCGCGATACGCGGAGCGTTGGCACGCGCTCCTCGCCCGACCGGTCGCCGAGATATCGGCCGCGATCGTGGCTGACACTCAGGAGGGAGTCGATCTGCGTCAGAACACTCCCTTCGCCGGGGTCCTCAATGAGCAGGAGCGCCGGCGGATCATCGAGACGATTCGGTAGGACTCATGCGACGGGTGGAGCTCGAGCACGTGCTTCGCGCCGTCGCCGCGGTGGCTGAAGACGGCGAAATCGTCGTGGTCGGCAGCCAGGCAATCTTGGGCCAGTTCCCCGATGCCCCCGACGCGCTGCTCGTCTCCCGTGAGGCCGATGTGTATCCCCGTAACCAACCCGAGCGGTCCGACGAGATCGACGGCAGTCTCGGCGATGGCTCCTACTTCGACTCCACCTATGGCTACTACGCCCACGCCGTCGGCGCCGAGACGGCGACCGTCCCGGCCGGCTGGGAGGAGCGCCTGGTGCCGATCAGCAACGAGAACACCGGCGGCGCAACCGGCTGGTGCCTCGAGGTCCACGATCTCCTGCTCTCCAAGTGCGTCGCCGGTCGCGAACGCGATTGGGAGTTTGTCGAGGAGGCGCTGCGCCACGGCCTCGCCGATTCCGAGGAGTTGCTGCGCCGGGCAGCCGATCTACCCATACCCCCGGATCGGATCAAGGCCGTCGAGGCAATGCTGGATGGGGTTGGGGCACGCGCTGAGTCGGCGACTCGCTAGCCTTACCTTCGAGCGATGGGGCTCGCTCCTTCATAAGCGCGGATCCGGTCCGCTGACGGTCCCTACCAACGTCCCTCGACGCTGATAGGAGACCCCCGATGCAGACCACGCGCTTCGACCTTCGCCGCTTCGCCGCGATCTATGCGGGCGGGATGCTCGGGGCGCTCGCCCGCGTCGGCCTGGCCCAGGCGACCCCGCACGGGCCCGGTGGCTGGCCCTGGGGGACCTTTGCGGTGAACATGGCCGGTGCTCTCCTGCTCGGCTACTTCTTCGCCCGCCTCCGCGACCACCCCGAGGACAGCCTCGCCCACCCCTTTCTCACGACCGGGATCTGCGGCACCCTGACCACCTTCTCCACGGTGCAGTTGGAGCTGTTCGAAATGATCGACAGCGGGCACCTCGCCATCGCCGCCGCCTACCTTGGCGCGACCCTGGCGGCGGGCTTTCTCTGCGTTCGCGCCGGGATCGCGCTCGAGCGCCCCCCGGAGCCGGCCAGGTGAGCGCCGCCGGCTGGGTCGCCGTCGGCCTGTTGGGCGGGGCGGCCGCCGCCGCCCGCTTTCTGATCGACGCTGTCTTCGCGGCGCGCACCGACCACCCCTTTCCGCTCGGCGTGCTGGCGGTCAACCTGGCCGGGACGCTGGCGCTCGGCCTCGTTGCCGGTGCCGCCCTCGAAGGGCAGGCGCTGGTGATCGTCGCCGGCGGTGGCATCGGCTCGTTCACCACCTTCTCCACCTGGATGCTCGACTCCCACCGCCTCGCCGACGCCGGTCACACACACCTCGTCTGGTTGAACCTCGGCCTCTCGCTGGTGGTCGGCTTCGCCGCGATCGCCCTGGGCCACTGGCTCGGCGGAGTGCTCTGAGCACGTCCGCCGGTCCCACTACTTTGGATTCAGGATGGAGCAGCAAGCTCTCACCGACACGCTCATCGCGGCCAGGGTGCCGCTGGGAGAGCTGCAGGACGGCCAGCGGGTCGGCGGCGTCTACGCGGTTCGCGGGCGCGAGTTGCGGCGCAAGCGCAGCGGCGAGCCCTGGCTGCGGCTGACCCTCGGCGACGCCAGCGGCGGCTGCGAGGCGGTCTGCTGGGAGGACGCCGAGGCGCTCTACGCGATCGCCGCGCCCGGCACCCCGGTTTACGTCGGCGGTCACTTCGAGGTCAGCGAGCGCTGGGGCTCGAAGATCAAGCTGAGCGAGCTGCGCGAGGCCGCCGCCGACGAGTTCCGCGCCGAGGATCTGGTGGTCGAGTCAGAGGTCTCCTTCGAGCGGCTCGAGAGCGACCTGCGCGAGCTGCTGGCGACGGTCCAGCACCCGCAGTTGCGCTACCTGCTCGACCGCTTCTTCGGCGAGGAATCCGAGATCTGGGCGCGCTTCCGCGACGCGCCGGCGGCCAAGGTCTACCACCAGGCCTACCGCCACGGGCTGCTCGAGCACACGATCTCGGTCGCCCAGGCCGTCAGCGCCGCCGCCGCCTTCTTCCCCGGCATCGACCGCGACGTCGCCGTCACCGGTGCCCTCCTGCACGACATCGGCAAGACCGAGGCCTACAACGACGACCCGCTGGCGATCGACCTCACCGACGCCGGTCGCCTGCAGGGCGAGATCCCGCTCGGCTACTACAAGGTGCGCCGCCAGATCGAGGAGATCCCGGGCTTCGAACCCAACCTCGCCCAGGCCGTCCTGCACATCATCCTCGCCCACCACGGCTCGCTCGAGCACGGCTCGCCGGTCGTACCCGCCACCCGCGAGGCCGTCCTCGTCCACATGATCGACAACCTCGGCGGCCGCCTCGGCAGCTTCGACCGGCTCGAGCGCCAGCTGCCGGCGGGCGAGTCCTGGTCCGGTTTCGACCGCGCGCTCTCGGGCTCCGCTTACTTCGGTGCCCGCGCCGCGGCCTAGAAGCGCCGCGTACAGTGTTCGATCTTCTTCACGTCGCCGTTGGCGTGCTGGATGCAGTGGACCAGCTTCTGCGGGTTGCCGCCGTGGCGCTTTGTCGTCTCGAAGGAGTGGTGGACCTGGCGCCTGATTTCGGTGCTGACGCCTTCGATCGACTTGCCGATCTGGTCGAAGCCGCTTGATTTGATCGCGTCGTTGGTCGTCTTCAGGACCGGCTTGACGATAAAGAGGTAGCAGAGGAAGAGCACGCCGGCCGCGACCGCAAGCCGGATAATGCCCGAAGTCACGTTGCCGAAGAGGTTGCGCAGGACGTCCATGGTGCCGGCCGCACACTATCCTGCGAGCCGTGGCAAAGGACACCGAGAAGCTGATCCGTCAGCTCTCGCTGATCTCGTTCCTGATGGCTCAGGGGAGGCCGGTTTCGGCGCTCGAGATCAAGCGCGAGGTTGAGGGCTATAGCGACATGAACGACGACGCCTTCGCGCGGCGCTTCTACGCGGACCGGGCCGAGCTGGAGAGCCTCGGGATCCAGCTCGGGGTCGAGAAGCCGGGCGAGGGTTTCTTCGAGGCCGAGCTCTACTCGCTGCCGCCGGAGAACTTCTACCTCGACGCGATCAAGTTCTCCGACGACGAGCTGGCGGCGCTGAGCACGGCGCTCTCGCTGCTCTCCGAAGGCGAATTCGCCTACGCCGAGCCGTTGCGACTCGCCCTGCAGCAGGTCGCCTGGGGCCACCCGAACCCGCTCAAGGAGGGCGAGCGCGCCCCGGTCGAGATGGCGATGACCGCCTCCGCCGGCGGCCGCGACCTCTCGCAGCGGCTCTCCAAGATCGAGACCGCGATCTCGCGCCGCAAGACGATCGAGTTCACCTACTACACGATGGAGCGCGACGAGACCGAAAAGCGCAAGGTCGACCCCTTCCACCTCGTCTTCCGCGGCGGCCAGTTCTACTTGATCGGTTACGCCCACGAGCGCGAGGCGGTGCGCGTCTTCCGCCTCTCCCGGATCCAGGGCAAGGTCGGCTACGCCTCCAAGGCCGAGCACGACTTTTCACCGCCCGAGGACTTCGACCGCCGCGACTACGGCCAGCGCGCCGACTGGCAGCTGGGCGAGATCCGCGGCAAGGCAAAGATCTTCGTCCGCGACCGCATCGCCTGGCTGATCGAGCGCGACTTCGGCGCCTTCGGCGAGCTGCGGGCGGCGAAGAAGTCCGACGGGGCGCCCGGCAAAGGCTCGGTCTTCGAGACCGACTATGCCTCGCCGCGGGAGCTGATCGCCTGGGTGCTGCGCTGGCGTCAGAACGCCGAGGTGCTCGCCCCTGACGAGTTGCGCGAGGAAGCCGAGAGCCGCCTCGGCCTGCTTCACGATCGCCATCACAACGGCTTCGAGTTGGCCGAGATCGTCGACCGGCCACTGCGCGAGGCGCCGAAGCGGGCCCGCGCCAACGGCCGCGGCGAGGCGGCGATCCGGCCCGAGCGTTTCGCCCGCCTGGTCACCCTCGCCGGTCTCCTGATCGAGTCGGCCAAGGGCGAGGAGCGGTTGCGGCGTCAGTCGAGCTGCGCCAGCGGCTTGAGCTCACCGACGAGGAGTTGCAGGAGGACATCGACCTGCTCAACGTCGTCAACTTCGGCGGCGGCACCTATGTCCTCTTCGCCGAAATCCAGGGCGATGAGATCGAGGTCGACTCCCAACCCTACGGCGACAACTTCGCCCGCCCGGCGCGGCTGCTGCCGCTCGAGGCGAAGGCGCTCGTTGCCGCGATCGACCTCTTCGGCGACCACCTGCCGCAGGGCGGCCTGCAGAGCGCCCGCACCAAGATCGTCAGCGCGCTCGGCCACGACCCCTCCGAGGAGGGGCTGGAGATCGCCGCCGGCAGCGGCGGCGACGCCGAGGTGGCGCGCCAGGTCAACGAGGCGATCGGCTCCAACCGCATCCTCGAGCTCCAGTACTACAAGGAGAACGAGGACCAGTTCACCAAACGCGCAGTCGAGCCCTACCGGCTGGAGAACGGCAAAGAGGGCTGGTACGTCGAGTGCTACGACCTGACCAAAGGCGGCGTGCGCCACTTCAAGCTCGACCGGGTCAAGGAGGCGACCCTCACTGAGCAGACCTTCGAGCCGCGGCCCGAGGTCGAAAGGCTGGCCGGGGTCGAGGGCTGGATGACCCACGGCGAGGTGCCGACCGCGCACGTCGCCCGGGTCTGGGTCTCGCCGGAGCGGGCCCGCTGGCTGCGCGAGGAGCGCACGGTGGTCGAGGAGCTGGCCGACGGCGCCGTCGTGATCGAGCTGCCCTTCGCGGGGACCTCGTGGCTGGTGCGCGAGATCCTGCGCGGCGCCGGCGACCTCGTCGTGCTCGAGCCCGAGGACGCGCGCGAGGCGATTGCCAGCGAGGTCGCGGCAAGCGCTGCGTGACGCGGAGCCCATTCGGGCAGGGCTTCCACTTAACTTTTTCGGTGATTCGTGGTTGAGCTGACGCCCAATGGCCTTGACGAAAAAGTACAAGACGTTCCAGCCCTGCCCGAATGGGCTCTGACGTGACCCGGGCGCCTGGGCACGCGGAGATTTTGCGGATCGTTGCCCCCAATCCGGGGCCGATGACGCTGGAGGGGACTAATACCTATCTATACGGGTCCGGTCCCTGCACCGTGATCGATCCCGGGCCGGATATTGAGAGCCACTTGGACGCCGTTCGTGCCGCCTCGGAGGAGCGGGGCGGGCTCGGCGCCGTCCTGCTCACCCATGGCCACGGCGACCATGCCGACGGCGCCGGGCAACTCGGTGTCGAGGTGGTCCTGCCGGTCGACGGCGAGGAGCATGGTGGCCTGCGCGCGATCGCCACTCCCGGCCACGCGCCCGACCACGTCTGCCTGATGACCACCGACGGGGTCTGCTTCAGCGGCGACCTCGTGCTCGGCGCCGGCTCGACCTTCGTTCCACCCGACGGCGGCTCGCTGGCCGCCTACATGGACTCGCTGCGGCGGATGCAGGCGGAGCCGATCGAGCTGATTTGCCCCGGCCACGGCCCCTGGATCACCGAGCCGGGGGCGAAGCTGGCCGAGTACGTCGAGCACCGCGAGATGCGCGAGCGCCGCCTGCTCGCCGCCCTCGAGCGCGGCGAGCGCTCCCGCGATGCCCTCCTCGACGAGGCCTGGAGCGACGTCCCAAGCGAGATGCGCGAGGCGGCGGCGATGGTGATGCAGGCCCACCTCGACAAGCTCGACGCCGAGGGGCGACTGCCCGCCGATTTCTCTCCCTAACCCCCTGGCTGCCTGGCCAGTACGCTTGGATGACGATGAACGGTGGGCGAGCGGTGAGGACGGGATTGCTGGCCGGAGCGGCCGGGACCGGGATTGCCGCCGCGGCGACCGCTGCCGCCTGGCATTGGCTGGCGCGGCGGCCGCTGCCGAAGCAGAAGGGCACGATCGCGCTGCCCGGGCTCGAAGGCCCGGTGCGGGTGCGCCACGACCGTTGGGGCGTGCCCCACATCGATGCCGCTTCGGCCGCCGACCTCTGGTTCGTCGAGGGCTTCTGCCACGGCCAGGATCGGCTCTGGCAACTCGACTTCTACCGGCGCGCCGTCTCCGGCCGGGTTGCGGAGATGGCGGGCGAGGAGGGGCTGCCGATCGACCGCCTGATGCGGACGCTGGGGATCCGCCGCACCGCCGAGCGCGAGGCGGCGACGCTCGACCCAGAACTGCTGGCCCTGCTCGAGCGCTTCTGCGAGGGCGTCAACGCGGCCGCCGCGAGTGCCAAGGCGATGCCGTTCGAGATGCAGCTGCTGCGGCTCGAGTGGCAGCCGTGGCGGCCGGTCGACATCCTCAGCCTCGGCAAGCTGCTCGCCTTCGGTCTCTCGACCAACTGGGAGAAGGAGTTGCTGCGCGCCGACATGGTGCGGGCGCTTGGCCCCGAGCTCGCCGCCAGGCTCGATCCGGCCTATCCGGCCGACAACCCCGTCGTCACCCAGGAAGCCTGGTCGGGTGACGGCCTCGCGATCGTCGAGCAGATCGACGCCGTGCGCCGCTCGATGGGACTCGCGGCCGAGGCCAGCGGCTCCAACAACTGGGCTGTCTCGGGCAAGCTCAGCGCCACCGGCTCGCCGCTGATCGCCGGCGACCCCCACCTGCCCCCGAGCATGCCGGGCATCTGGTACCAGGTCGGCCTCACGCTTGGCGACCGTTTTGTCCGCGGCGCCTCGTTGCCGGGGATGCCGGGCGTCTACATGGGCCAGAACAACGACGTCTGCTGGACCTTCACCAACGTGATGGCCGACGTCCAGGACCTCTTCGTCGAGCGGGTCGAGGGCGACCGCTACCTCTTCGAGGACGAGTGGCGTCCGCTGGAAGTGGTCCGCGAGGAGATCGCGGTCAAGGGCCGCGACGCGCCCGAGGTGCTCGACGTGCGCATCACCCACCACGGGCCGCTGGTCAACGAGGCGCTCGGCGCCGACGAGGGCGAGCCGCTGGCGCTGCGCTGGCAGACGCTCGACCAGCCGACGGCTTTCGCCGGCATGTTCGACCTGCACGGCATCACCTCCGGGCCGGAGCTCGTCGCCAGGCTCGAGGGCCACAGCTCACCCGCCTCGAACCTGATCTGGGCCGACCGCCACGGCTCGATCGGCTACAAGCTGATCGGCCGCCTGCCGCTGCGCAAGGGCGGCTGCCCCGACCTGCCGAAGCCGGGCTGGAGCGGCGAGTTCGAGTGGGAGGGGACGATCCCCTACGACGAAATGCCCGAGGCGACCGACCCCGAGAGCGGCTTCCTCGTCACCGCCAACAACCGCATCGTCGGCGACGAGTACCCGCACCACATCACCAGCGAGTGGCTCGACGGCTTCCGCGCCGAGCGGATCGAGCAGTTGCTGCGAGCCAGCGACGAGCACGACATCGACGACTTCGAGGCGATGCAGTCCGACAACCTCTCGCTGCCCGGAATCGAGGCGGCGAAGCGGCTGGGGCGGCTGACGCCTCGACGTCAGCGCGAGAGCAGCGCGCTCGAGCGGCTGCGCAGCTGGGACGGGCGACTCGACCCCGACTCGATCGCCGGGACGATCTACCAGGCCTTCCTGCTGCGCCTCGCGCGCGAGGTCGCCCGCGCCGCGATCGGCGACCGCGACCTCTGCGAGCGCTGGCTCGACCGCGCCGATAACGGCTTCACCCCACACGTCACCTCGCCCTGGCGCTGGCACTCGCACCTGATGAAGCTCTGGGAGGAAGGCGACGAGGAGCTGATCGGCCGGCCCTGGGACGGCCTCGTCCTGGAAGCGCTGAGCGGCGCCCTCGACGACCTCAGCGACCGCTTCGGTCCCAACCCCGAGGGCTGGCGCTGGGGACAGGTGCACGAGATGGAGTTCCCGCACCCGCTCGGCGAGGCCAACCCGCTGCTGCGCCGCCTGCTCAACCGCAGGCTCAGGGCCGGTGGCGCCCAGGAGACGGTGAGCCAGATCGCCTACGACCCCAACGACCCCTACAGAGCCGTCTGGGCACCGAGTTGGCGGATGGTTGCCGACCCGACCGCTCCAGAGCGCTCGCGCTGGCAGATGTTCACCGGCCAATCTGGCCATCCGGCCAGCCCCCACTACGACGACCTTCAGGCCGACTGGCTCGAGGGCCGCACCCAGCCGATGGCCGGCGAGGGCCCCTGGCGCGAGCTGGACCTGGTCCCCGCATAGCGGGCCCGGCCTGGCGTTGGGACTCAGCCGACGCGCCCCCAACAGCGAACTGCATCAAATTCTCTATCTGCCAGAGGGAGAATTTGATGCAGTTCGTCTTGGGATGGCGCCGAATCGAACGTCAGATGCGATTGTTGGGGCGGTATGCGCCTGCTTCGTCCAGCCGCCGCACTCGTTGCGCTGCTCGCGCTCTGCGCGTCGCCCGCCGCCGCCCGCACCGTCCACTTCGGGGCGCGCGCGGTTGACGTTCCCAGTGGCTGGCCGGTTTACCGCCTCGCCGAGCACCCGCGGATGTGCGTGCGGCTCGACCGTCGCGCCATCTACCTGGGGGCGCCGGGCGCAAACCAGCGCTGTCCCTCGCAGGCGATCGGGCGCCGGCGCGCGATCCTGATCGATCCCGCCGCTCATTCCCGAGCCGGGGCGCAGGCGAGCGCCGGCGTTGCGACACCGGTTGCGGGGGGCTCCGAACAGTTCACCGGTCTCGGCTTCGACGCCTGCTCGGCCCCGTCCTCGCGGACGATGGCGGCCTGGGCGAGCTCTCCCTACCGGGCGATCGGCGTTTACATCGGCGGCGCCAACCGCGCCTGCTCGCAGCCCAACCTGACCTCGACCTGGGTCGGCGAACAGGTCGGCGCCGGCTGGCACCTGATCCCGACCTACGTCGGCCTGCAGGCGCCGACCAGCAGCTGCTCGAGCTGCGCCGAGCTCAGCTCGAGCCTCAGCAAAGCCGCCATCCAGGGGACCGAAGCGGCCGAAGACGCGATCGCCGATGCGCAGAGCGTCGGCATGGGCCCGGGCAGCCCGATCTACTTCGACATGGAGGCCTACACGCGGACGACGAGCGCGACCGCGGCGACGCTCACCTTCCTCTCTGCCTGGACCGAGCAGCTGCACGCGCTCGGCTACGTCTCCGGGACCTACAGCTCGGGCGCATCGGGCATCGCTGACATCGGCCACGCCATCGGCGGTCCCTACACGCTTCCCGACGACCTCTGGAGCGCCAACTGGAACGGCGCGCAGAACACGCTCGAACCGTACCTTCCGTCGACGTCGTGGGCCTCCCACCAGCGCATCCACCAGTACCGCGGTGGCCACAACGAGACCTACGGCCTGATGACGATCAACCTCGACAACAACTACGTCGATGGCGCGACCGTTGGCGCCGGGGCCGCCAAGCCGGAACTGCCGCCGCTCACCGTCGGCCACATCAAACCGGAAGCGGGGACCGTCAGCGTCTGGGTCCGCTGTGGCTGGCCCCCCGGAGGAGAAGCCTGCCCGGGCCAGATCATCCTCCGCACCCACGCCAAGCTGCCGCTGCGCGCCCGCCCCGGCATTCCGACCAAAGTCGTCCGCATCGCCGTCAGCCACCGCACCTTCAGCCTCGCCGGCGGCAAGTCCCACACCTTCCGCGTCGGGCTCAACTCCCGTGGCGCCCCCCTGCTGCGCGAGCGCGGCTTCCTCAAGGCCCAGCTCCTGGTGGCGATTCCCAACGCCCGCGCAACCCGCGCGGTCAGCCTCAGGCGCGCCCGCTAGCGTCGCCGAGCCACTCGTCGCGAGGGCCGGCCATGTTGGTAAGGAGCTCGACGATCGGCTCCGGCGCCTTCTCAGGCGAGCCAGCGTTGAACGGCGGCTGTGGGTCGTACTCGATCCCCAGCTGGATGGCCTGGGCCACCTGAGGCGCGACCTCCTGGCCGACCAGATGCAGAGCCATGTCGATCCCCGCCGAGACGCCGGCGGCGGTGAGGACCTTGCCGTCTTCGACGAAGCGCCCGCCGACCGGGTCGGCGCCGAGCTGGCGCAGCTGCTCGAGAAAGAGCCAGTGGCTGGTTGCCCGCTTGCCCTCGAGCAGGCCCGCGGCGCCGAGCACCAGGGAGCCGGTGCAGACGGAGGTGGTCCATTTGCTCCCGGCGTCGACCTGGCGCAGCCAGGAGAGGACCCTCTCATCGGCGAGCAGTGGCCGGTTGCCTTCGCCGCCGGGGACGAGCACGATGTCGGCCTCGCTCACTTCCTCGAGCGAGTAGTCGGCGCTGAGCCCGAGCGCGCCGCTGTCGGTGCGCACCAGGCCCTTCTGCGGGCCGACGAACTTGACCTCCCAGCCCGGGACGGAGCGCAGGACCTCATAGGGACCGATCGCGTCCAGGGCGGTCAGCTTGTCGAAGATGAGGATGGCTACCTGCATTGGGAACAGGATCGCAGGTTGGCTCCAGGCTCAATCCCAGGTCGCGAGGGGGAGGTTGGCGAGGATGGTCCGGTCGGCGGTGATCAACGGGGCGTCGGCGACGATCGCCTGCGCGGCGATCATCCGGTCGAAGGGATCGCGGGTCCAGTCGAGGCCCACGGCCGCATGCGTCAGTTCAGCGAGAGAAACGTCGGCGATCTCGAGCCCGATACTTTGGCGCAGTGCGGCCAGCATCACGGGTACCGGGTCCCTCGCCCTGCCGATTTCATGCATGTAGGCGAGCTCCAGCTCGACCAACGGAGAAATCCGCGGCTTGCGCTCGCCAATCAGTGTTCGAGCGGCATCGGGAATCCGCTCCGAAAGGCCCGCGTACAGCCAGAGGGCGACATGGGTGTCAATTAGGATCAGGATTCCACTCCGAAGACCAGTCGATGTGGATCAGCTCATCGGGATCGCCGACGATTGCACCCTCGCGGCGGGGCAGACGGTCCCAGATCGACTGCTCTTTCTTGGGCGCGATGACGAGGGTCTTGCCGTTGCGCTCGATCTCCAAGGGCTGGCCGGTCTCGAGCACCTCGTCCAGCATCCGGTAGATGTTGGCGCGGAGTTTTGAAGCGGTGGTGGCCAAGGCGCTCCCTTCGTCTCGCGTACGTACGTCTAGCAGGAAAGGCATACGTACGTTATCACGGAAGACAGACCGCTCGGGAGGCTGTGTTTGCATCGCCATCGCAGATGACGCTACAGAGCCAGATCCGACGCGTGGCGCGCATGGGCGCGCGGAACTGCAACGCGTTCCTGACGAAAATCAGGCAGGCTGCCGATGGTGAGCCGGCGCGACCAGATCAAGCTGACCGAGGCCGAGCTCCTGGAGCTGCTCGAGGGGGAGCGGGTCGCGATCATCTCCAGCCTCGGGCCGCGTGGCTGGCCGCACTCGATGCCGATGTGGTTTGTCCCGCGCGGCGGCGAGGTCTGGATCTGGACCTACGCCAAGTCGCAGAAGGTGCGCAACCTCGAGCGCGATCCGCGGGCCACGGTGCTGGTCGAGGCCGGGCACGAATACAGCGAGCTGCGCGGCGCGATGATCGAGGCCGAGGCGGAGATCTACGGCGACTTCGAGACAGTGCTCGGCTTCGCCGAGGAGCTGACCCTGCGCTACGCCGAGGGGATCTCCTCGGTCGAGGGCGACGCCAAGGCCGCGCTCGAGGCGCAGGCTCCCAAGCGCGTCGCGATCCACTTCAAGCCACTCCGTGTCGCCACCTGGGATCATCGCAAGCTGGGCGGGTCCTACTGACCCGTTAACGTCTCGGCGATACTGATCCCGCCCCGGCGTGTTAGGAAGTGACCTGCACACGCCCCGCCGCCCTTTCGCACCGAGTTGAGAACCGCAAAGACCACGATCGCGCTGCTGGCGCTCGTCGCTGCCCTGGTCGCCCCGGCGGCTGCCCAGGCGCTGCCGCGAGCCTTCTTCGGCATCTCGCCGCAGACGCCGCTGAGCGACACCGATGCCTCCTACATGAAGGCGGGCGGCATCGGCAGCGTGCGCTGGCCGGTCAACTGGGCGACCGTTCAGCCGACGGCGAAGGGCGGCTATGACTGGAGCAGCGTCGACCCGGCCGTCCTCGCCGCCGCGCGGCACGGGCTGACGGTCCTGCCCTTCCTCTACGGAACGCCGCGCTGGATCGCCAGCAAGCCGACGACGCTGCCGATCGACAGCGGCCGGGCGAGGAAGGCTTGGCTGGCGTTTGTCACCGCCGCCGTCAAGCGCTATGGGCCCGAAGGCGAATTCTGGAACCTGCACGCTCCGACGGTGGCCGGAACCAACTACGTGCCAGCGGTCTCGCGCCCGCTACCGATCCGCACCTGGCAGGTCTGGAACGAGGCGAACTTCTTCTACTTCGCCTACCCGGTCTCGCCGAGCCGCTACGCGCGGCTGCTGAAGCCGACCTACGGGGCGATCAAGGCGGCGGACCCGAGCGCGAAAGTGCTCCTCTCCGGCCTCTTCGGCGCCCCCGACCAAGGGGGCAAGCGGGGCATGGACGCAAGCGACTTCCTCGCCGCCCTCTACCGGGTGCCGGGGATCAAGAACTACTTCGACGGCGTCGCCCTGCACCCCTACGCCTTCCACGTCGAAGACCTCGAAGAACTGACCGAAGCCATGCGCGAAGTGGTTCTCGAAAACCACGACGCCGGCACCGACCTCTACATCACCGAGATGGGCTGGGGCTCCCAGAACGACTCCCGCATCGTCGCCTTCGAGCAGGGCATCGCGGGCCAGGCCCGCGAACTGCGGGCGGCCTACGGCTACCTGATCGCCAACCGCACCCGCCTCCGCCTCAAGGGCACCTACTGGTACTCCTGGAAGGACAACCCGGAATACACGGCCTGCAGCTTCTGCGACTCGGTGGGGCTCTTCCGCGCCGGCAAGGCCTTCAGGCCGAAGCCGGCGTGGCGGGCGTTTGTCGGCCTCACCGGCGGCCGCGCGCGGCCATAGCCCGCCGTCCCCCTACATAGACTCACCGCCCATGCGGGAATCTTGGTGGCGGGACGAACGCTCTCTGGCGCCGCTTGCGGTGGGGTTGCTGCTGTTCGCGATGGTGATCGCCGCAGCTTTGTTGATCCTGGAGACGCGTGGCCTGACCTTGATGGTCGACGAGTGGAACTGGGGGTTCGCGGACCGCACGAACCTTGACTTGCATACCTTCGTCGACCCCCATAACGGCCATTTCGTCGCGGTGGAGGTGCTGCTCACGAAGTCCGCGTTGCAGCTCTTCCACAGCGACGCTGAGACCCCACTGCGCCTGCTCAACGTAGCGCTGCACCTGGCTGTCGTCGGCTGCCTCTTCGCACTTCTGCGCAAGGCGATCGGCACCGCGGGCGCCGTGGTCCCGACCATCCTCATGCTTTTCCTCGGCTCCGCAAACGACGTGATCGTCGGCTCGCACGGGATGCCTGCGACGATAACCGCACTCACCGGCCTCGGCGCGTGGTTGGCGATCGAGCGACGTAGAACGGGCTGGGACATCGCCGCCGCCGCGCTGCTCACCATCGGGATCGCAACGCTGACGTCGGCTTTGGGCTTCGTCGTCGGCGCAGCGGCGATCATCTGGCTCGACAAGGAGTCGCCTCGCAGGAGGTATTGGGTTCCGCTCGTACCGCTCGCCGTCTACGCACTCTGGTGGCTGGCCTGGGGACACACCGAACAGAGCGACTTTGCATTCGCCAACATCGCCGCCTTCCCCGCGTTCGCCTTCGATTCGCTGGCTACAGGGCTCGCCTCGATCACGGGTGTATTCACGACGATTGGCGCGCGGAGCCTCAGCTTCGACCTTTCAGGGGGTGAAGCCCTGGCGGGCGGGCTGCTGATGGTTACGCTGGCGCTCGTTCTCGGGCTTCGCTACCGGCCCGGCGCGGCAAGCATCGTGCCGCTTGTAACGCTGATCGCCTTCTGGCTGATGACGGCTGGAGTCGCGGGCGGGGCACGGGCGCCGTGGGCGAGCCGCTACATCTACATCGACGTAATCCTGCTGCTGTTGGTTTTCGCTCAGGAGATCGCCGCCTCGCCAGTTCGTCCCCAGGCGGTCATGGCCCTTTCGGCTATCTGCGCCTTCGCGCTTCTACCCAACATCCGTGAGCTCACCTACTCCTTCAGTTGGTGGCACGAACAAGCCGCGAGCAACCGGGCGGTGCTGGGCGCTGCCGATGCGGTAACCGGAGAGGGCCAGCCCTCGGCCCTGCTGGAGGATCCCTCCGACCTGGCGTCGGGCCAAGTCGAGGACCTGCTCCTGTCACTGGAACAGTACGCGGCAGCCAAGCAGCGCTTTGGCGCACCCTCCTATTCAGCGCGGGAGATCGAAAGCGCCGGTCCATTGGCGCGCGCTTCCGCCGACCGCTTTCTCACCCGGGCGCTGCCCGTTGCCCTCGCGCCGGCCACGGCCGCGCCGCGGAGCCTTCCACACGCCGTCGCTCCCTCCCAGGCCGGCGGTGTGCTGAAGCGGTCGCGAGGGTGCCTGCGCTTCGTGCCCCTTGCCGCCGAAGCCCAGTTGAGCCTGCGCTTGCCGGTCGGCGGCCTCTGGGTCCGGCCCGCGGCGGGACCGCCCGTCCAGATCGGTGTCGAGCGCTTCGACGAATCCTTCGGAGTGCCTGTCGGCCCTGCCGTCGGCGGCCGGGCTTCGGTGCTCAGCCTTCCACCCAGCCGGGTTTCCTCGGGGTGGAAAGCGCGGTTCGTCGCCGATCAGCCGCTGCGGATTTGCTCCGCCTGATGGGTTAGCTGCCGCCGGCCCGGTCGGTCGACCGGGTCCGCGCGGTGCGCCCGCGGCCAGCGCGCCATGTGCCGCGCGGCCGGGCTGCGGGTGTGCCGTCGCGCCGGTAGTCGCCGCGACTGAGGTGGTGCTCAAGGAAGACGTAGAGGACGATGAAGAGGTAGCGGCTGCCCATCTCGTTGAGGCGGAGCTTTGAGGTGCCGGCCTTGCGGTTGGTCCAGGAGATCGGCACGATCCCGTAGCTGTAGCCACGCACGACCGCCTTCAACGGCAGCTCGACCGTGAGGTTGAAGTGGTGGGAGAGGAAGGGCTGGACGTTCTCGATCACGTCCCGGCGGTAGGCCTTGAAGGCGTTGGTCGTGTCGTTGTAGCCGTGGCGGAAGAGGACGCGGATGCCGAAGTTGACGACCCGGTTCATGACCAGCTTCGAGCGCGGGTAGTCGAGCACGGTCGCACCGTGGACGAAGCGAGAGCCAAAGGCGCACTCGTAGCCCTCTTCGAGCAGGCGCTGGTAGGAGACGATGTCCTCGGGGCTGTCGGAGCCGTCGGCCATCACAATCGCCACCGCGTCCCCCTCGAAGGCCTCGAGGCCGGCTCGTACGGCGAAGCCGAAGCCATTTTCGTAAGGCGAGGGCAGGCAGCGGACCTGTGGATGCTCGGCGGCGATCCGCTCGACCACGGCAGCCGTGCCGTCAGTGCTGGAATCGTCGACGACGATCACCTCGTGGTCGATCTCCTCGCGGGTCAGCGTTGAGACGATGCCCTCGACGGTCTCCGCGACCGTCTCCTCCTCGTTGTGGGCGGGGATGACCAGCGAGAGCTTCATGCCGGTGCGGAAGCCCAGCGCTCGGCGTTGGCTTCGTAGATCTCGCGCAGGATCGTCTCCAGGTCACGCCGCGGCCGCCAGCCGCCGTATTGGGAGCCGAACTCGTCGAGGTCGCTGATCCACCAGCGGTGGTCGCCGATTCGGGCCTCTCCGCTCATCTCCCACTTCAGCTCGCGCCCGGCAATTCGCTGGCACAGCGAGATCGCCTCCAGCATCGAGCAGGCGTTGCCGCGGCCGCCGCCGATGTTGTACACAGCAGCCGCCTTCGGCTGGGCGTGAAAGACCAGGAAGGCGTCAACCAGATCGGCGCTGTGCACGTTGTCGCGCACCTGCTTGCCCTCGTAGCCGAAGACGGTGTAGGGGTCGCCGGTGACGGTGCACTTCATCAGGTAGGCGAGGAAGCCGTGCAGCTGGGCGCCGGCGTGGTTGGGGCCGGTGAGACAGCCACCGCGGAAGCAGACCGTCGGCATGTCGAAGTAGCGGCCGTACTCCTGGACCAGGAGATCCGCCGCCGCCTTGGAGGCACCGAACAGCGAGTGCAGGGTGGAGTCGATCGACATTGTGGTGTCGATGCCGCCGAACCATTCGTGGTCCGCGGGCAGCTCGAGCCGCGTCTCCTGCTCTTCCAGCGGCAGGTAATTGGGCCGGTCGCCGTAGACCTTGTTGGTCGAGGTGAAGATGAACGTCGCCTCGGGGCAGTGCTGCCGGGTCGCCTCGAGCAGGTTGAGCGTTCCGTTTGCGTTGATGCCGAAGTCGGCCTGGGGGTCGCTCGCCGCCCAGTCATGCGAGGGTTGCGCGGCGGTGTGGATGACGAGCTCGATCTCCTTGGCGCTCTCGGCGAAGACGCGATCGATCCCCTCGGCGTCGCGGATGTCGAGGTCGGCGGTGCGGAAGGTCTTCGAGCTCGCGATTGAGCCGCTCAGTTACCGATGCAGTCGATGCCGAGGGACCGAAGAGGACCCCGCGGGTGTCGTTCTCGATCCCAATCACGTCGTATCCGGCCTCGACCAGGCGGGCCGCCGACTCGGAGCCGATCAGGCCTCCGGATCCTGTGACTATCGCCTTCGGCATCGTTGCAGTGTCCCCTTTCGGCTATCGCTCGAAACCCAGCGCGGCACGCAACGAGTCCTCGTGCGCTGCCGACCACTCAAGCAAGTCGGCGAGCACGTCGCGTGGCCCGCGGCGAGGGCGCCACGAGGTTAGAGAATGCAGGCGCGAGCAGTCGCTGAGGTAGACCGGCACGTCGCCGGGCCGGGTCTCGAGCTCGACCCCGATCGGCACCTCGTTGCCGGTCAGCTCGCGGCAGATCTCGGTCGTCTCCAGTAGCGAAAGACTGCAATCCCGGCCGCCGCCGGCGTTGGCTGTGACGCCGCTCCAGCGCTTCGGGTCGCCGAGCTGCTCATCTACCAGGTCAACTAGGTCGTCGATGTGGAGCAGGTCGCGCACCTGCTTGCCGGAGCCGCCGTAGCCGATATAGCTGAGCGGCCGGCCGAAGCGATGGCTGAGCAGCCACCAGGAGAAGACCCCCTGGTCGACCTTGCCCATTTGCCAGGAGCCGGCAATGACGCCGCAGCGGTTGGTCACCGCTCGCAGGCCAAAGGCGTCGGCGTACTCCTCGATCAGCAACTCGGCCGAGAGCTTGGTCGCGCCGTAGAGCGTGCGCGCGCCGGCCAGTGGAAAGTCCTCGGCGATGCCGGCCGGGCCGGCACCGGCGACGGGCTGGGAGGCGCTCAGCTCGAAGCGGGTCTCGGCCTCCTCCAGCTTCAACTCGAGCTGCGGCGCCACCGGGTAAACGCGGCTGGTCGAGAGGAAGACGACGAAGGCCTGCTCGGCCCGCGCCCGCTCGAGGCAGTTGAAGGCGCCGAGCAGGTTGGTCTGCACCGAGTATGAGGGGTCTCCGAAACCGGCCAGGACCGAGGGCTCCGCAGAGCACTCGACCATCGCGTCGAAGGATCCGGCGGCCACCAGGTCGGCGGGCTCGCGCACGTCGCCGTGGACGAACTCGGCTCCGGCATCGCGCAGCCGCGGCAGGTTCAGCTCCGAGCCGCGCCGCATCAGGTTGTCGAGCGCGACGATCTCCCAGTCGGGATGGCGCCCCGCCAGCGCGACGACGAGGTTGCCCCCGACGAAGCCGGCGCCCCCTGTCACCAGGACGCGCAAGGTCTCAGCGGCGCCCGATCACCAGGAACTGCTTGCCGAGCAGCTTCCAGGCAAGGGGGGTGCGAAGGTAGACGCCGGTGAGGCGCGGCGAGGGAGGCAGGATGCCGCGGAAGGAGTAGGGCAGGTAGCGCGGGATGATGCGCTGGGGCTCGAAACCAGCGGCGTAGAGATGCTCGGCGATTGCCACGTGGGTCAGGGCGACGTAGTGATCGGCGCAGTCCCAGTACTCCTTCGAGCAGTAGCGGTAGTTCGGCCCCATGATCGCAATCCGCCCACCCGGCGCCATCGCCTCGCGCATCTTTTCGAGGAACTGGGAGATCGCCTCCTGGTCGTAGAGGTGCTCGAGGAAGTTGGAGGCGAATACGCCATCGAAGTGTTCGCTCGGCAACTCGGCGTCCATGATTTTCGAGGTGACGAACTTGACTCCCTCGGTGCGCTCGGCCTCGGCATAGGCGACCTCGTCGACCGCCCAGCGTTCAGGGGCGGGGATCGAGCAGATGAACTCGCCTCGGCCGGCAGCAGCGTCGAGCACGGTCTGCGGCGAGTCCATCAGGCCGTGGACGTGGGGAGCGATCTCTCCCATACCCGCAACCGGGCAGCCTGGTCGATGTCGCGGAAGCGGTATGAGTAGAGGCGCTCGTAGTTCATCAGCCGGGAGGCTATTGGGCTGGGCCGACACGAGGCTGAGCTGATCGAACCCCTGGCTGAAGGTCTGCCTGAAGTCGAACGTCGCGCCGCCCGGGCGCGCTCACACTCGATGTCGCTGTCGGCGCAGGGCGAGCGCCTCGCGCGCCGAGATGTCGAGCAGCCCGCCCTCTGGGGTCGAGCGTGGTGGGACTCCGCGCCCGGCTCGCCAGCCGCGCAGCCTTGCCCGGGCGCCTTGTGCCGTGTGATGAAAAACGACCTGACCGACGCAGATCGCTGTCTCTACCGCGATCGCCCGAGCCAGCAGGAGCGGCCGCCTACCGAAGCCGTAGGCCCGCAGCAGGTAGCCGCGGCTCCAGCCCGTCATCGCGTACTTGCGCCCGGTATTGGCGCCGAGCGTCTCCGAGTACGCGTGGATGCCCCTCGCGCCCGGCGCCAGGCGGCAGGTGAAGCCGGCCAGTCGCATCCGCAGCGCCAGGTCCAGGTCCTCGTAGTAGAGGAAGATCCCCTCGTCGAAGCCGCCGACCTGCTCGAAGGCGCTGCGCCTGTACAGCGCCGCTCCGCCGGTCGGTCCCAGGGGGTCGGTGGCGGACCCCGAGTGCCTCGACCGGTTCGCCGTTGAGGTGGTCGAAGGCGAGCAGCGTGCGGTCGGCGACGACGCCGGCCGAGTCGATTCGGTTCGGGTCGGCTTCGCTCAGCAGCACGCCGGCGACCATTCCCGCCTCGGGCGTCAACGCCTCGGTCAAGCCGGCGATGAAGCCGGACTCCGCCGAGACGTCGTCGTTGAGGAAGACGATCGGGTCGCCCGGGACTTCACGCACGGCGCGGTTGAGGGCGGCCCCGAAGCCGAGGTTTTCCCCGAAGGTGACCGACAGCGCCCAGGGGAAGCGATCGCGAACCAGCTCGGCGCCCAGACCGTCGGCGCTGTTGTCGGCGATCACGACCCGGGGCCTCGGCCCCTGCCCTTCCAGCGACTCGAGCGTTTGCGCGAGCCG
Organism: uncultured Solirubrobacterales bacterium; assembly: GCA_963702705.1. Classification (GTDB taxonomy): domain Bacteria; phylum Actinomycetota; class Thermoleophilia; order Solirubrobacterales; family 70-9; genus VRUE01. Next base: position 1,109,841 of record CAVPDR010000002.1, on the reverse strand, counting down.
CTCGCCGGCGCGCAGGGTGGGTATGTAGACAGTCGTCTCCACGCGCCTAGGCCGAGGCCCCTCCCGGCAGCAGGGGTCGGACGAGCTGGAAAAGCGAGACTGTCTCGCGGCGGAAGAAGAGGAGCTGAAGTGGCAGCCAGACCGCAGCGACGATGCAGAGGGCGAGCACCAGCCCGGTCGCGTCCTGCTCGACGCCGGCCAGCTGGGCGGCGAGCACGGCCAGGCCGGAGATCAGCGACATCTTCAGGACCGCGAACACGGAGCGGCTGAGGGTGGGGTTGGTGCGCAGCGCGAGGACGACCATCGCGGCCAGGCTGGAGACCGTGAGGGTGAGGCCGATGCCGGTCTCGCCCAGGGGACCGGTGAGCACCACCGCGAGGGTCCAGGCGAGCACGGTTTCGACGGTTGCCGCCGCGACGACGGGACCCACCGCCCCCTCCGCGAGCGAGTAGCCGATCATCGTCGCGTTGGCACCCGCGGCGACCATCATTCCGAGCGAGCCGGCGAGGACGACGTCGGAGGTCGGCATCCAGGTGTCGCCGAGAACGACCCCGATCAGCGGCTGCACCGCGCCGGCGACCAGCGCCAGCGGCAGGCCGGCGACGATGGTCGCGTAGAGAGCCGCGCCGGCGGCGCGGCTTGCGCGCTGCCCGCCGCTGCGCGAGAACGCCGGGAAGGAGACGCGCGCGATCGCCCCGGCGAGCGCGATCGGAAACGAGAACAGGCGCTTGGCCATCGCGTAGAAGCCGGCCGCCGCCGAGCCGCCCACCGCGGTGAGCAGCGCCACGAAGCCAACTTCCCGGCCGATGTTGATGCTGTAGACGAGCGTGACCCGCGCCCCGAACTTGAACAGCGGCCGCAGCGGGTCCAGGCGCAGGGCCGGCCTGCGCACGAACGCCTGCAGGGACCAGGCGGCAACCACGCTCGCAAGCGCGCCCGCCGGCACCGCCCCGGAGAGGCTGAAAGCGCCGAGGCCGGCATAGGCGGCGGCGAGGGCGAACGCGTTGAAGGTGAGAGTGTCGGCCGCCTCGACCACCGCGACGCGCCCAAAGCGAAGGTGGCGCTCCATCAACGCCGTCGGCACCGCCCGGCCGGCGTAGAGCGGCATCGCCAGCCCCGCGACACCGACCACTCGCAGCGCTTCGCTGTCGATGCCGAGCGCCGGTGCCAGGGCGAAGGCAAATCCGAAGAGCATCCCCGACAGCAGCGCCGAGATCGAGAGCATCGCGCCTGCCACGGCCGCCTGCTGCTCGGCGGAGGGCTCGGCCTCTTGGCCGATCAGCGCGGACGGCAGGCCCAGTTCCGCCAGTCGCTGCCCGGCCATCTGGATCGACAGCGCCAGGGCGAACATCCCGTAATCCGCAGGGGTCAACAGCCTGGCCAGGAGGACGGTCACACCGGCGGTCAGCAGCTGCAGACCGAGCGTTCGGCCGACCAGGACGCCGACTCCGCGCGCCGCCGAGGCCCCGAAGCCGGCGGGCTCGGGGGGCGCGGCCGCCTCGAAGCCAACCCCGAGGTCCTCACCCACCTCGCCGCGCTCCGGGTGGAGGCGGTCGTCGTCGCTCACCGGATTTGCGCGCTTGGATTGCGAATCATCGCTCGGTCTGGCCTTGCCTCCAGGCGATAGCGTCTGGCGGCGGTGGCCATGGACAACGCATTGAAGCAAGGGACGGTTGAACGGGGGGCGCCCTCGGCGCCTCGGCCTGCCCGGTCCGCCTTGGGCCTGCCTGCCTGGATCGTCGCAGTCGCGGTTCTGATCGCATACATCACGCTGTTCACGGACGACACCTATCTCGGGCCGGTGCCGCTCAAGCTGTTCCTCGTTGCGGGGGCGATCGTGGCCTGGTGGTGGCAGGTCGGACGTCATCGGGCGCTTCGCGAGTACCAGTTCGCCGTCCCGGTGCTGCTCTTCGCGATCGCGATCCCGGTGCTCTGGGCGCTCGTGGGCGCGGTGCAGGCGATCGGGGGGGACTCGGCCGGCACCCACGGCCTGACCTGGACGATGCAGGAGGCCAGTCGCTTCGTCTACCTGCTGCTCTACTTCCCACTTCTGGACGCGCGCCGGCTGTACGGTGGGCGCGGCGTCCAGGTCTGGCTGCTGCCGGTGCTGGCCCTCTGCGGGGTGACGGTCCTTCTCTTCTTCTCGCACTACCTGATCGGATCTCCCGGCAATACCCCCAGCTTCCTCATCTTCAAGGGGGTCTTCGGGGCCAACGCCGGCGGCTTCCGCGTCTTCATCGGAAACCAGGTCCTCTTCATCGCCGGCACCGCGCTGCTGCTCGCCGAGCTGGCCTCGCTGGGCCCCTCGCGGATGAGGACCGGTGGCCTGGCGCTGCTGATTGCCGGCACCTACCTCTCGCACACACGGGGCATCTGGCTCGGCATGTCGATCGTCTGCGCCGGCGTCCTGCTGGCCGTGCTCTGGAGCGATTTCGATGCGGGCCGGCGGCGACTCGTGCTGCGCGCGACCGCGGGCCTGGCGGTGCTCGGGGTCGTGGTCGGAGTGGCGATGCTCTTCGGCACTCTGCCCCGCCCGTCTTTTCTCGCCGACAACTCGGCGGGCCAGCGAGAACAGCAGGCGCCCAAGCTGTGGCACGCCTTCAAGCAGAACCCGGTGTTCGGCGATGGTCTCGGCGCGGTCGTGCACCCGCGCTTCGTGCGAGATCCGGCGGCGCCCTGGTCATACGAGCTGACCTACCTGCAGCTGCTCTTCCAGATGGGGGTGCTCGGGTTGCTCGCCGTTCTCGCCCTGCCCCTGGCGGCCGTTCGCCGCGGCTTGCGAGATGCCACGACGGGCGCGCTGCGGGCGCCGCCGCTGGCGGGCGCGATGGCGATCCTCGGGATCCTGGTCGCCAGCGCCACCAACCCCTACCTGCTGTCGAGCTTCGGCATGCTCTGCGTCGCGATCGGCCTTTCGTTGGTCGCTCGCGCCGATCCGGCCGGTTAGCTCAGGGAAGCGGCACGGGCACCAGGCCCAGACGACCGTCCCGGATCCGCGCCATGAGCACCGTGCCGCCTTTCCGTTCCGACTGGAAGACGAAGCGCTGGGTCAAGCTGTCCCGTTCGGGAAGTTCCGTGCCGGTGTGGAGGGTGAAGCGATGGAATCTGGAATGTCCGGAGAGGGTGTGCACCTCTGTTTGTCCCGTGCCCGTTTGCTTCCCTCTTGTCACCAGGACGAGGCTCGGCTTCGGCGGCCGGCGGACGCCGATGTCCAGCCACCAGTTGCGTTGGGAGAGTTGCTTCGATATCGATTTCTTGATCGAGCTTTGGAGGATGAGCTTCTTGAAGCCCGACTCACCCGAGTAGATCCGGATCACCCAGAGACGAGGACTCAAGGGCTTGCGCCGGTTCACGTTGCGGTCGATCACGACGAGGTCGGGGCGGGGCCCGGACCAGCGGGCGACGAAGAAGTCCCTGAGGTCGCTCTCTTGGAGTGGGAGTGGGACCGTGGATTCGAGCAGGGGTCGCCCGGTTCGCAGCGAGATGAGTCGCAGCGTCGGCGACCGGCGCGAGGAGGAGACGGTGAAGAGCGCGGGTCCAGCGCCTGGCCATGTTTCGACGTCTACCGGCCTCCCGTCCAAAGGAGGCAGTGTCGCGCGCATGCGGACGGCGGGAGGCTTGGTCCTCGCACCCAGGCGGTGATGCCAGGGTGACAGCTGCACTCCGACGATCCGGGTTGCGGCATCGCTACGGCTGAGAACCCAGAGGTTGGCCGGCCCGGTCGGGTCGGTACTGGTCAGCAGCACCGACGCCGGCGTCACCGTCACGCCGGCGATCCGCTTCGCCGGCAGCGTCCCGAGGTATAGCGAGGACACTCTTGGCAGCAGGGTCAAGTCGAACAGTGCCAGCGCCCAGACGATCAGCGAGACCGACAAGACGGCGCCCTTGCGGCCCTGGAAGGCGGCCCTGAGGCGATCCACGTCAGTCCCCCGACGCCTCAGGCCGAGGCCCCGGTGTCATCGGGGCCGTCGCCCTGAGGTGGGTCGAGAGGCGAAGCAGCAGCGGCGTAAAGGTCGAGAGCCGCGGGTGGTGCTTGTCGATGTAGCGCTCGACCGATCTGAGCCGGATCGCACGCTGGCGCGGGCGATCGACCTGGGCGAAGGAGCCCGCGCCGACGTGCCCGACCCGCGCCGACCCAACGACGAGATTGCGGTAGCCCTGGTCGTGCAGCCGTTTGGCCAGGTCCACGTCCTCATACCAGAGGAAGAAGCCGTCGTCGAAACCCTGCATGGCCTCCCAGGTGTCGCGGCGCATCAGGAAGCAGGCTCCCGATGGCTGGCCGACCTCCTTCACCTCTCCGGGCGCCGGTGGGGGGACGGGACCGCGGGAGAACGTGCCGGCGAAGATGCGCCCCAGCATCGTCAACCCTGTCGGCAGCCGCGAGTGGTAGCGGTCGGTTTTGCCGCCGAAGGCAGGGCCGACCATCCCCGCTCGCGCCTCCGCTTCGACGACCGCCGCAAGTGTCGCCAGCGCCCTGGGCTCGGGGAGGACGTCGGCGTTGCTGACGCAGACCAGCTCGGCGGTTCCGTCGCGAAGCGCCAGATTGACCGCTCGTCCGTAGCCGAGATTCTCGTCGTGCAGGACGAGCCGGGCCTGCGCGGGGCAGCGCTCCTGCAGCAGGCGGCGCTGCTCGGGCTGGGAGGCGTTGTCGGCCACGGTCACTCGCGCCTCGACGGAATCGGACCGCAGGTAGGCCTCAGCGGCCTCGATCGCGGCCTCCGCCGTGTTCCAGTTGACGATGACGACGTCGATCGGGGTCGGTGCGGTTTCTCGGCTCATGCGACCGCGACGATAGCCTTCCCCGTCCCGTGCAGGCTTCCTCGACCGTCCGGTAGCGCGTGCCCGAGCCAAGGTTCTCGATCGTCGCGCCCGTCTCCGATCCGGCGCCGTCAATGCTCGAAGAAATGCTCGCCTCGGTGCGGGGTCAGTCCTTCGAGGACTGGGAGCTTTGCCTCTGCGCTGGCGCCGGAGCTCGCCAGCGGGTTCGCGAGGCGCTGGATGAAGCGTCGCAACAGGATTCGCGCATCCGGATTCGCGACTGCGACGAGGGTGAGGCAGCGGTGGGGGAAGCGCTGGCGCTGGCGCGGGGCGGCTTCGTCGCCTTGCTCGGCGACCGCGATCGACTTCATCGGAAAGCGCTGGCGTCTGTCGACGGCGCACTTCGGATGATCCCGGAGGCCGATTTCGTCTACGCCGACGAGGACGAGATCGACGCCGCCGGACACCACTCGGCTGCCTTCTTCAAGCCCGACTGGTCACCGGAGCGGATTCGGGTCGAGATGTACACCGGGCGGCTCGCCTTCCTGCGCAAATCTCTGCTCAAGGATGTGGGCGGCTTCTCCGCCGAGCTCGGCGACGCGGCCGAGTGGGACATCGCGCTCAGAGCCACCGAGCGGGCGCGCGTCATCCTTCATGTTCCAGAGCTTCTCTACCACCGGCGTGCGAGTGAGGCGGGTGGGGTGGACGTCGATCGGGTGGTGGGCCATGGGAACGCGCAAGCGGTACAGGCCCACTGCGATCGCATCGGCCTGCCGGCCCGCGTCGAGGCCGACCACCGGCGCCCCGGTGGATGCCGATTGCTCCCGGCGCTGAGCGAGGAGCCGAAGGTGAGCATCGTCATCCCAACCTGCGGCCAGAGCCGCGCGATTCGCGGCGAGGACACCGTTCTCGCCGTCCACTGCCTGCGAAGCATCCTGGCGAAGTCGACCTACAGTCACTACGACATCGTCTGCGTCGCCGACGACTCGACCGACCCCGTGGTGCTGGAGGAGCTGCGGGCGCTCGGCGGCGAGCGGTTGCGCATCGTCTCCTACGACCAGCCCTTCAACTTCTCCGCCAAGGTCAACCTCGGCGCGGCGCACAGCGACGGCGAGCATCTCCTCTTCCTCAATGACGACATGGAGGTGCTCACACCCGACTGGATCGAGCGTCTGGTCATGTACTCGACTCAAGCGGGGATCGGGGCGGTCGGCGCGCAGCTTCGCTGGGAGGACGAGCGAGTCCAGCACGCCGGCGTCGTCTTGGAGGGCGGCCTGCCCGGGCACGTCTACCGGGGGGCCGGCGGGGAGCTGAGCGGCTACCTGCGGAACGTCCTGGTGACGCAGAACTACCTCGCGGTAACGGGCGCCTGCCTGATGACGTCTCGCGACGCTTTTGAGCGGGTCGGGGGTTTCCCGGTCGAGCTACCGGTCAACTACAACGACATCTACTACTGCTTGGCGCTGAGAGATCACGGCCTGCGGGTCGTTTACGACGCCGACACAGTTCTCTACCACTTCGAGTCCTCGAGTCGGGACACCAAGGTCAACGACTGGGAGAAGTCGATGTTGCTGGAACGTTGGGGGTCCGCGATCGGCCAGGATCCGTATTCCAATCCCAACCTTCGCTATGGCGAGCCGAGGGGAGGGTTGCTGCGTCGGGGCGCGCGCGTGGCCCGAGCCCGCCTCTCTCGCTAGACAGATAGCCTTCGGCCCGGTGCAAGACCTCAAAGGCCTGATCCTCTCCGGCGGGGCCGGGACGCGACTGCGCCCGATCACCCACACATCGGCCAAGCAGCTAGTGCCGGTTGCCAACAAGCCCGTGCTCTTCTACGGGATCGAGGCGCTGGTCGATGCCGGCATCACCGAGATCGGCATCATCATCGCGCCGGAGACGGGCGATGAGATCCGCGAGGCCGTCGGCGACGGCTCCGCCTTCGGTGCCCAGATCACCTACATCGTCCAGGACAAGCCCGCCGGCCTCGCCCACGCGGTGCTCACCGCGGAGGAGTTCATCGGCGGCTCGCCTTTCGTCATGTACCTCGGCGACAACCTCCTCGCCGACGGTCTGCGTGGCCTCGTCTCGACCTTCCGCGCCGAGGAACCGGATGCGCTGATCCTGCTCACACGGGTCGATGACCCGCAGTCCTACGGTGTCGCCGAGCTCGACGGTGAGCGGATAGTGCGCCTGGTGGAGAAGCCCAAAGACCCGCCATCGGACCTCGCCCTGGTTGGCGTCTACCTCTTCGCCCCACCTATCTTCGACGCCGCCCGTGCGCTCGAGCCTTCCTGGCGTGGCGAGCTGGAGATCACCGAGGCAATCCAGAGCCTGATCGAAGAGGGCAAGACGGTGCGCTCCGAGGTGGTCAGCGGCTGGTGGAAGGACACCGGTCAACTCGCTGACATGCTCGAGGCGAACCGGCTCGTTCTGGAGGAGATCGAGACCCGGATCGATGGCGAGGTCGACGAGGCCTCGAAAATCGAGGGCCGCGTCGTGGTCGAGTCGGGCGCGGTCGTACAGGGCTCGGTCGTGCGCGGCCCGGCAGTGATCGGCGCCGGGGCCCGGATCGAGGACGCCTACGTCGGGCCCTACACCTCGATCGGCGACGAGGTATGCATCCGCCGCTCCGAAGTCGAGCACTCGATCATCCTCACCGGCTCAGTCGTCGAGGACCTCGGTACCCGAATGGAGGCGAGCCTGCTTGGCCGCGAAGTCAAGCTGACCCGCAGCGACGGTATGCCGAAGACCCTGCGGATGCTGGTCGGCGACAAGTCCGAGATCAAGATCATCTGATCCGGTGCAAGGCCTCGAAGCGACGATCGTTGTTAGGAACTAGGTGAAGGTCCTCGTCACAGGTGCCGGCGGCATGCTCGGCCGCGACGTCGTGCTCGCCGCCGGCAACGCCGGCCATGACGTGGTCGGCTTCGGTCACACCGAGCTCGACATCTCCGATGAGGCGATCGTCGCCGCTAAGTTCGAACTTGAGCGGGCTGACGTGGTGATCAACTGCGCCGCCTGGACCGACGTCGATGGGGCCGAGGAGTCCGAGGAGGCGGCGCTGGCCGTAAACGGCACCGCCGCCGGTTACGTCTCCGCCGCTGCGGCGAAGGTCGGCGCTTCCGTCGTCTACGTCTCCAGCGACTACGTCTTCGACGGCGCCAAGGGCGCCCCGTACGTCGAAACCGACCAGACCGCGCCGCTCTCGGCCTACGGTCGCACCAAGCTCGCCGGCGAGGAGGCGACCGCAGCCGCCAACAAGCGCCACTTCGTCGTCCGTTCGTCGTGGCTCTTCGGGATCGGTGGCTCCAACTTCGTCGAGACGATGCTGCGCCTCGCCGCGACCCAGAACGAGGTGCTGGTGGTGCGCGACCAGGTCGGCTCGCCGACCTACACCTGGCACCTCGCCTACGGCATCGTCCGCCTGATCGAGGGGATCGAGTTCGGCATTCACCACATGGCCGCCGCCGGCACCTGCTCCTGGTACGACTTCGCCCGGGAAATCTTCGAGCAGGCCCAGGTCGAGTGCCGGGTGCTCTCGGCGACGACCGACATGCTCGGCCGCCCCGCCCCGCGGCCCGCCTACTCGGCCCTGGTCAGCCAGCGCAAGCACGCGATTGAGCTGCCGCCGTGGCAGGACGGCCTGCGCGCCTACCTATCCCAACGCTCCGCCGAACAGGAGGCCATCGCATGAAGTTGCTCGTCACCGGCGCCGCCGGTTTCATCGGCTCCACCTACGTCCACCTTGTCGGCGGCGAGCACGAGGTCCGGGTGCTCGACAAGCTCACCTACGCCGGCCGCCGCGAGAACCTGCCCGAGGGGACGGATCTCGTCGTCGGCGCGATCGAGGATCCCGAGGTCGTGCGCGAGGCGATGGAGGGCTGCGACGCGGTCGTCAACTTCGCCGCCGAGTCCCACGTCGACCGCTCGATTGACGACCAGGACGCGTTCGCCCGCACCCACGTGATCGGCACCGGCACCCTGCTCGACGCAGCCCGTGAGCTCGGCATTGGCCGCTACCTGCAGGTTTCCACCGACGAGGTCTACGGCTCGATCGAGGAGGGCTCCTTCACCGAGACCTCGCCGCTCGATCCCTCTTCGCCCTACTCGGCGACCAAGACCGCCGGCGACCTGCTCGTCACCGCCCACGTCCATACCTATGGCATCGACGCCTCGATCGTGCGCGGCTCCAACAACTACGGCCCCCGCCAGTACCCCGAGAAGCTGATCCCGCTGATCACGCTCAACGCCCTGCACGGCGACTCGCTGCCGGTCTACGGAGACGGCAAGCAGGTCCGCAACTGGCTCTACGTCGAGGACTTCTGCCGCGGCATCCACACGGTGCTGGAGAAGGGCAAGGCCGGCGAGGCCTACAACGTCGGCGGCCCCGACGAGTGCGAGAACATCGAGGTGATCAAGCGGGTGATCGAGCTGACCGGCAAAGACGAGTCGCTGATCGATTACGTCCCCGATCGTCCCGGTCACGACCGCCGCTACTCGCTCTCCTCGGCAAAGCTGAAGGAGCAGTTGGGTTGGGAGGCTCAGGTCCACTTCGTCGAGGGTCTGGAGAAGACCGTCGCCTGGTACCGCGAGAACGAGGACTGGTGGGGGCCGATCCGCTCCGGCGAGTACCGCGAGTACTACGAAAAGCAGTACGGCAGGGCGCTGGGATAGTGCTGCAGCGACTGCCCACCAAGCTCGACGGCGTCGTCCTGCTCGAGCCGACAGTCCACGGCGACGAGCGTGGCTTCATGGTCGAGACCTACCGCCGCGACCTCTGGGCCGAGCACGGGGTCGAGGTCGAGTTCGTCCAGCACAACCACTCGCGCTCCTCCAAGGGCACCCTGCGCGGGCTGCACTTCCAGACCGAGCCCGGTCAGGCGAAGCTGGTCCGCTGCCCGCGTGGCAGGATCTTCGACGTGGCAGTCGATCTGCGCCGCGACTCTCCCACCTACGGCCAGTGGGAGGGCTACGAGCTCGACGACGAGGCGCACCGCCAGCTCTTTATCCCGGTCGGCTTCGGCCATGGCTTCGCCGTGCTCAGCGAGGTCGCCGACGTCACCTACCTCTGCTCGAGCACCTACGACCCAGCCACCGAGTCCGGCGTCGCCTGGGATGACCCTGGCGTCGGCATCGCCTGGCCGGTCGCGGCGCCGCTGCTCTCCGAGCGCGACAAGGCCGCGCCCACCCTCGCCGAAGTCGGCGAGACCCTGCCGTTCTGAGGCCGCGCGCGCATTCCGCGCGCCTTACTTGCCGCAACTACGCGCCCCTGCGCACCACGCGCGTGCTTGTCTCGGCGACGATCCCTGCATGAATCCAGCCACCGCCATCGACATGTCCGCCACATGGCCTAGTGTGAAGCACATGTCCAAGATGATCCAGATCCGCGACGTCCCCGACGCGGTCCACCGAACGCTCAAGGTCCGCGCCGCCGCGGAGGGCCTCTCCCTCTCCGACTACATCAAGCGCGACCTCGAAGAGCTCGCCAAGCAGGCCACGATCGAGGACGTCTTCGCCAGCGCTCAGGCCCGCGGCAGCTCCGGTATTACCGCCGAGGAAATCGTCGGCGACATCCGAGCATCCCGCGGCGAGTAGCCAACCCATGCCCGTTGTCGACGCATCGGTTGTAGTCACCGTTCTCATCTGCGGCCAGTACGCCGATTGGGCGGAGGAGCAGCTTTCAGCGACCGTTGACGACCACTCGCTTTGGGCGCCACACCTGATCGATGCCGAGGTGGGGCACTCTCTGCGTCGTCGGGTTGCGGCGCGAAAGCTGCGCGACGACCATGCCCTGAAAGCGCTGACCAGGTTTGCCGGGCTGCCCCTGCGGCGCATCGTCCACACGGGTTTGCTTGACCGTGCCTGGCAATTGCGCCACAACCTCAGCTTCTACGACGGCCTCTACGTTGCCCTCGCCGAGGTCCTGGATGTGCCCCTGCTCACGCTCGACCACCGCCTCGCCAGGGCCGTCGGCGACGCCACGGAAGTGACTGTGCTTACCGCGGCCTAGCGGCCGCGCACCGCGGTGATCGCGAGGCTGGTCGCCAGCTTCGCCCCGATCCCGGCATAGACGGCCGCGTTGACGAGTGGGTTGTGCTCGGCAGCATCGAAGCGGCGGTAGAAACGACCCATGCCGCGATGGAAGGCAATCTCCTGTTTGGGAGCCCGGCGTCGGCCGCTGGAGCCGCCCTTGACGTGCAGGGCCACTCCCGCCGGCTCGTAGAAGACCTTCCAGCCCGCCCGCCAGAAGCGGCGGCACCAGTCGAGGTCCTCCATGTAGAGCCAGTAGCCCTCGTCGAGCAGGCCGACCTGGCGAACCGCCTCGGCCCGACAGAGCATGAAGGCGCCGTTGACGGCATCGACCTCGCCGGCTTCATCCTCGCCGAGGTGCGTCGCCCGGTACTGGCTGAGCGTGCCCGCGGCCTCGTCGCCACGGCCGATCCCGGTGAAGTGGGCGAGGGCGCTTAGCGGGGTCGGAAAGGAGCGCTTGCAGGCGTGGTCCAGGTCGCCCGACTCGGTCACCAGCTTGCAGCCGATCATGCCGATTCGCTCGTCGGAGCGCAGCCGCGTCAGAGCCGCGTCGAGCGTGCCCGCGTAGACCTCGGTGTCGGGGTTGAGCAGCAGTACGGCGGTCGCCTCGTCCTCGCGCAGGACGACGTTGTTGGCGGCGGAGAAGCCGATGTTCTCGCGGCGGATCAGCCGCACCGCCGGGAACTCGCGCTCGACCATGTCCGGGGTCGAGTCGGTGCTGCCGCTGTCGACCACGGTCACCCGCATGGTGCCGCTCGCCGGGTGCTCGGCGAGCGAGTGCAGGCAGCGGCGCAGCAGCGCTTCGGCGCCGTGGCTGACGATGACGACCTCGAGGTCGAGCAGGGCGGGCATGGCCGAGATTCTCTAGTAGGCGCCGTCGCCGCGGACTATCGCCCGCGGCGTTCGCAAGAGGATCGCCAGATCGCCGGCGACGGAGAGGTTGTCGAGGTAGTCGCGCTCCATCGCCAGCCGCTCCTCGAAGGTGAGGTCGCCACGACCGTAGACCTGCATCGGCCCGGTCAGGCCGGGCTTGATCGCGAGCCGGGCGCGCTGGCGCTCGTCGTAGAGCGCCACCACGGCCTCCTCCTCGGGGCGCGGGCCGACCAGCGACATGTCCCCCCTGAGCACGTTGATCAGCTGCGGCAGCTCGTCGAGGCTGGTCCGCCGCAGGAACCTTCCGGTCCCGGTGATCCGCGGGTCGTCGACGATCTTGAAGGCGGGCTCGTCGAGGTTCTCGAGGTCGACGAGTTCGGCAAGCCGATCCTCGGCGTCGGCGACCATCGTCCGGAACTTCAGCATCGTGAACGGCACCCCGTCTTTGCCGGCACGCTTCTGGCGGAAGAAGACCGGCTTGCCCGAGTCGACCACGATGAGGAGGCCGATCGCCGCCAGCAGCGGCGAGAGGAGCGTCAGCATCAGTCCGGAGACGAGGATGTCCAGCCCGCGCTTCAGCGCCAGCGTGGAGCGCGGCGGATCGGAGAAGCGGAAGTCGAGCACCGGCAGCTCGGCCAGCCGGTTGAGCTCGATGCCTGGCCCCAGCAACCCGTAGTGCTTGGGCAGGAAGGTGAGGCCGAGACCGGCCCCCTTGCACTCTTCGATCAGGTGCTCGGCATCGCGCTGGCCCATCTCCTGCTCGGCGACGACGACCCGCTCGACGTTGTGTTCGCCAGCTACCCGGGAGATCTCTTCGATCGAGCCCAGTCGCGGCAGGGAAGCGCGGCGGTCCTTGTCGCGAGGCTCAGAGAGGTAGCCGATCAGGCGCAGGCGTGCCTCGGGGTGGGTGGCGATCCGCCGCGCCACCGCATCGGCCAGGGTCGCCGGGCCGATTACGATGCCGATCGCGACCCCGGTCAGCCGCTGCCAGACCAGACGCAGCACCGCGCGGGCAGCGAAGCAGGCGAGCACGGCGCCGATGCCGACGATGATTGCGCTCTTGGCCGAGAGCGGCCCCGGCGGACTGAGCCAGAGCAGGCCGTCGAGGACGATCGTGCCGAGGGCGCTGGCGGAGATCAGCGAGGGCAGCTCGTCGAGCGTGCTGTGGCGGATGCGGCGGTGGTCGTTGTCGTAGAGGCCGTGCAGCTTCAGCACCAGCAGCCAGGCCGGTGTGAAGAGCACGGCCCAGAAGAGCTTGGCGACGTCAGTGGTGGAGGTGAGCGCGGTGGCGACGCAGAGCGCGGCGAAGATCGCCGCCCAATCGCCGGCGACGAGCAGGCGCCGCAGCATCGCGCCGCGCCGGCGGGCACCGCTTGGTCCGGTGAGGCCCAGCCGACTCGCAATCTCGGTCGGCTCCCGGGGCACCGTCTTCGGCGCCGCCGGAGTCGCGATCCCGCTTGCCGCCTCTTCGCGCGCCCTGGTGTCCATCAGCAGGTCCATTCCCCCGTCAGGCATGCTGCCTGGGGGTTGAGCTCGCGCGCCCGGTTAAGGTCGGCTTTGGCCTTGCTTGCCTCGCCCGCCTCGTGCTCGACCCGCGAGAGCAGGTAGTACCACTGCCAGTTGCGATCCTCGCGTTCGATCGCGTGGCCGAAGTGTTCGATCGCCGCCCGATAGTCGCCCTGGCGCTCGGCGAGCAGACCGAGCTGGACGTAGGGTGAGGCCGCCCAGGGCTCGATCGAGCGGGCGGTGCGGGCGTGGTCGACGGCGCCGCCGAGGTCTTCGCGTGCTGCTGCGGCACGGCTGGATTCGAGCTCTCGTTCGACCAGCAAGGGACCGACCAGGGCGATCGCCGAGATCCAGGCGAGGACGACGGCGGCGACGGTGAGGCCGAAGCGATGGCCCTCCCGCCCGCGGCTCCTTTCGCGGCGCGGGTCAGCGGCGAGTTGGACGCAGCGGGCGGCGACCATCACGCCGGCGGCGAGAAAGAAGACCGCGCCGAGCGCGGCGATCTCCCAGAACCAGTCGAAGGCAGCTCCGATCGCGAAGGCGAGCATCGCCGCGAGCAGGGCGGCGTAGCGGTCGCGCTGTGGCGCGGCGGAATTGCGCCAGACCGCGAATGCGCACCAGAGCAGGGTGCCGACCAGGGCGAGTACGAGCAGACCGCCGACGGCGCCGAGCTCGGCGAACGCCTCGAGGTAGAGGGAGTGCGCGTCATGGACCGGCAGTTCGATCGTGCGCAGCTGGGTCCAGGAGAACTGGTAGGTCCCGGCGCCGTGGCCGAGCAGCGGCTTTTCGCCGAAGGCTTCGAGCGCCACCTTGTAGAACTCGTGGCGCCCGGCGCCGGATATTTCGCCGAAGTGTTCCTGCGGGTTCTTGGGGAACTGGATATCGGGGCTGGAGAACTGGTGCCAGGCACGGCCGCCGACGGCGATCGCGGCGGCGATTGCGAGCAGGGCTCCCGTCAGCGCTATCCCCCTCAGGACCCTCGGGTTGCGGGAGACCGCCACCGCTTGGCCGCTCAGCGCCCCCTCGCGCCGCTCCTCCCAGCGCAATGCGGCGAAAAGCAGCAGAGAGAGTGCGACGCCGCCGAGCAGGATCAGCAGCACGGTGACCCCCTGGTCAATCGCCGCCTGCCCGCCGAGATTTTCGCCGAGGCTGTGGCGCGACTGCACGGCGAGTACCGCCGGTAGCGCCCCGAGGGCGCCGATCGCCAGCGTCGCCAGTAGCCAGAGCCGGTCGCGCGAGAGGGCGATGAGGCAACCGCTGGCGACCACGAGCGAAAGCAGCCCGCCGCGCGAGTAGGTGAAGTAAAGGGCCAGCAGGCAGGCCGGGATCGCCGCCACCGAGAGACGGCGCAGGGCGGCCGACATCGCCTGGCGGCTGCTCCAGAGCAGCAGCGCAACGCCGATGCCGAAAATCGCCCCGTTCGCGTTCCAGTAGCCGAGCGGATAACTGAGGCGCGGCCCGCTGCCGGTCGAAACTGCAACATTCAATACATGCGGCAGTAGCCGCCCGCCCAGACCGAGCAGGGCGACGAGGGCTGCTGCAATTGCCAGGCCTTCAGCGAAACGTTGGCGCCTTTCGTCGGTTTGGGCGATTAGGAATGCGGCAAGGAAGAACCCGAGGTAGACCATGATGCGGTCCGCCTCGATCACGCTGAGCTCAACCGAACCCGACCAAAGGGATGAGATTGCACACAGCAGCGACAGACAGACGATCAGTCCGCCTGCCCAGTACAGGGGCCGCTCTGGCTTCACGGCCGATCCCGCGCCAAAGACCAGCAGCGCGACCACGACCAGCCACGCTCCGAGGCCGGCAATGTGACGGCTGCTCACATCGAAGCCCCCACCAGCCAGAGCCAGGCCGACGATCAGCGCGACGGGCGCAAGCAACGCCGCCGATTGGTCTAGTCTTGCGCGCGATGACCCTCGGGAAGCGCCATCGCCCAAGCCCGGCCCGCGGCCGCTCTCTGCTTGCCTCGATGTCAGTGATTGCTCTGCTGGCACTTGCCTGCTTTCCGGTTTTCGCTCAGGCCGAAGAATGCGTGAGCTCGAGTTGCGTGCAATACACCGAATCCATCCCTAAGCCCGAAGGCGGAGGGTCTCAGGTTCACCACAAACAGCCACCCGTCGCGAAAGCTGCGGAAAAGGGCGGTGCCTCGGGGCCGACCGGGAAGAACGGCGGTTCGAATGGTGGGATGAATGACTCTGGGGAAGAAGAACCATCGTCGAAGGAAGGCGCTGGGACGGGAACCGGTGGTAGTGGCACCGGGCAGGGTAAACCAGCCGGCAGCGCCAACGGCAAGGGCCAGAATGCCGCGCAACACGCCAATCAGCCGAAGGGAACATCCACTTCCCAGTCCAGTGGCGGCAGCTCATCGCCGCTGGTTCCGATCCTGATCGGAATCGCGGTCCTCGCGGCGATCTCGGTTGGGATCGTGATGTACAGGCAGCGCCGCCAGCGGCGTGGCCCCGGTGCCTCGGCCCCCTCGCCGAAGGCGAGCTGACCAATGGCTCATGAGCGGAAGCACCTGTTGGGGCGGACGTACGCGTGGATAGCGGCGATGGGGATCTCCCTCGTGGGGCTGGCGGTGGTTGCCCCGGGGGCGATGGCGCTGCCGAGCAACTTCTGGGGGGTTTCCCCCCAGGCCACTCCCAGCGTTGAACAGTTCCAGCGCTTGCGTGCGGGTGGGGTTGGCAGCGTGCGGATCCCGATCTCGTGGAGCGCGGTCCAACCGAGCGGCGGCGGAGAAGCGAATTTCAACGCCTCCGATCAGCTGGTTGCCGGCGCCACTGCTGCCGGAATCAGCGTGCTGCCTTTCGTCTACAACGCACCGCCCTGGGCGGTTACGCAGGCTCACGTCCCGGGTCCCGGTAGCGCCAGGGCGCCAAAGACGCTTCCCGTCAAGAGCGGCGCCCAGCGCACCGCCTGGGCCAACTTCCTCAAGTTGGCGGTCGCTCGCTACGGTCCCGGTGGGAGCTTTTGGAGGGCGAACCCAGCCCTACCGGAAACCCCGATCCGGACCTGGCAGATCTGGAACGAGGAGAACTTCAAGTACTTCGTCGTGCGGCCCAGCCCGTCGGACTACGGCAAGCTGATCAACGTCTCCTACGCGGCGATCAAAAGCGTCGACCCCGGCGCCAAGTTGATTCTCGGCGGAATGTTTGCCCAGCCCAACGAGGCCACGTTCAAGGTCAAGCCGCCGCAGGCCTACTTCGCCTCGGATTTCCTCGACCAGCTCTACGAAACTACGCCCGGGATCAAGCGCAAGTTCAGCGGCGTGGCCCTGCACCCCTACACGAGCCGCTACCAGAAGCTGACACCCGACATCGAAGAATTCCGCGCAGTGCTGGCGCTCAACCACGACGCCGGCAAGCCACTTTGGATCACCGAGGTCGGTTGGAGCTCCGAACCGAAATCGGGCGGCGACGCCTTCGCCAAAGGCCCGGCGGGCCAGGCGCAGCAATTGCGGGGCGCGTTCGGCTTGTTCAGGGCCAAGGCGGCGAAATGGAAGCTGCAGCACATCTACTGGTTCTCGGTCGACGACCAGCCCGGCGTCTGCAACTTCTGCGGCGGCTCGGGCCTGTTCGGGCCGGGCTTCGTGCCGAAGAAGTCCTGGTTCGAATACGTCAAGTTCACCGGCGGCAAGCCCTGATCCCCCGCGCGGCCTAGTGGCTGCGTAAGATCGGTGGGTTGGCCGCCGATGCGAAAATTAGTGCGGGATCCGATCCCCTAGCGCCCTTCAGTGCTCCCGTGCGGCGCTGGTTCGAGGCTTCCTTCGAGGGGCCTACGCCGGCGCAAGCGGGGGGCTGGGAGGCGATCTCCAGTGGCGCCAACACGCTGATCTGTGCCCCGACCGGCTCGGGCAAGACGCTGGCCAGCTTCCTCTGGGGCATCGACAAGCTCGCGCGCGAGCCGGAGCTCGGCAAGGGGGTGCGGATCGTCTACGTCTCACCGTTGAAGGCGCTCTCCTACGACATCGAGCGCAACCTGCGCGCCCCGTTGCGCGGCATCGGCGCCGACATATCGGTCGGCTTGCGCACCGGCGACACCCCGCAGAAAGAGCGGCGGGCGATGCAGAAAACCCCGCCCGACATCCTGATCACGACCCCTGAGTCGCTCTACCTGATGCTTTCCTCGGGGGTTCGCGAGATCTTCGGGACGACCGAGGCGGTGATCGTTGACGAGATCCATGCGGTGGCTCAAAGCAAGCGTGGCTCCCATCTGGCGCTGACGTTGGAGCGGTTGGAGCATTTGGTTAGGGACCAGGGTGTAGGCGCGGCGGGTCCTGTCGCCGCAGGGGACCCACCGCCCCTTCCGGTCGCTAAAGCGTCCTCAGGGGCGGTCCCCCCTGCGACGCCACCCCCCGCGAGCAACCGCCCTGGCCTCCAACGAATTGGTCTTTCCGCAACGCAGCGGCCGCTGGAGCGGATAGCTCAGTTCCTGGTGGGGCCGAAGCGGGAGTGCGAGATCGTCGACGCCGGGATTGCCAAGGAGCTCGATCTGGAGATCGTCGTCCCGGTCGAGGACATGGCCGATCCGGGAGCAGCTTCCTACCCAAGCTCCGATGGCAATCCACCGGAGGGCGAGCCCCTCGTCCACGTCCGCTCGATCTGGCCGGCGATTTACCCGGAGCTCCTGAAGCTAGTCCGCGAACACACGTCGACCATCATCTTCGTAAACAACCGCCGCGCCTCAGAGCGCTTGGCAAAGCGCTTGAACGAGCTCCACCTCGACGAACCCCAGCGAGAGCTTCCAGCAACCGAGCAACTTGGCAACGGCGACGCATCCAGCCGGTCTCCGGATGCGTCTTTGCCGGGGGGTGGCGCGGTAGGGGGGCCCGCCCCTGAGGACGCTTTAGCGACCGGAAGGGGTGGGGGGTCCCCTGCCGCGACAGGACCCGCCGGCGCAGGCGCCCCAGAGGAGATCGCCCGCGCCCACCACGGCTCCCTGAGCCACGAGGAGCGCACGGTAGTCGAGGAGATGCTCAAGTCAGGCCAGCTCCCCTGCCTGGTCGCGACGTCGTCCCTCGAGCTGGGCATCGACATGGGCGCCGTCGATCTCGTGATCCAGGTCGAGTCGCCGAAGTCGGTCAGCCGCGGCCTGCAGCGCGTCGGTCGCGCCGGCCACTCGCTGGGCGAGGTCTCCCGCGGCCGCATCTTCCCCAAGTTCCGCGCCGACCTGCTCGAGTGCGCCGTCGTCGCCCGCCGCATGCGCGAAGGCGCGATCGAGGAGACGGTGATCCCGCAGAACCCACTCGACGTGCTGGCCCAGCAGCTGGTCGCGATGGCGGCGCTGGACGAGTGGGAGATCGACGAGGTCGAGCGCCTGGTCACGGCCTCGGAGCCCTTCCACGAGCTCTCCCGCGAACAGCTCGAGAACGTGCTCGACATGCTCGACGGTCGCTATCCGTCGGATCGTTTCGCCGAGCTGCGGCCGCGGATCGTCTGGGACCGCACCAAGGGCACGATGCACGGCCGCAAAGGCGCCCGTCAGCTCGTCGTGACCAATGCCGGCACGATCCCCGACCGCGGCCTCTACGGCGTCCACCTGCCCGACGGCCGTCGCGTCGGAGAGCTCGACGAGGAGATGGTCTACGAGGCCCGCCCGGGCCAGACCTTCCTGCTCGGCGCCACTACCTGGCGGATCGAGGAGATCACCCGCGACCGGGTCATCGTCACCCCCGCCCCGGGCGTGCCCGGCGCCGTTCCCTTCTGGAAGGGAGACGGGATCGGCCGACCGGCCGAGCTGGGCAAGGCAATCGGCGCCTTCGCGCGCGAGGCGGTCTCCCGCGAGCCCGCGGAGCTCGCCGCCGAGTACGACCTCGACCGTCGCGCCGCCGAGAACCTCGTCGCCTATCTGCGCGAGCAGCAGACGGCGACCCGGGTCGTCCCCTCCGACGAGACGATCGTGGTCGAGCGCTTCCGCGACGAGATCGGCGACTGGCGGCTCTGCGTCCTCTCGCCCTACGGCGGCCGCGTCCACGCGGCCTGGGGTCTGGCGCTCGCCGCAAAGATTCGCGCCGAGCGCGATCTCGAGGCCGACGCGATCTGGTCCGACGACGGCATCGTCATCCACCTCCCCGACGCCGACGAGCCGCCGCCAGGCGACCTTGTCCTGATCGATCCCGACGAGATCGAGGACCTGATCGTCGGCGAGCTCTCCGGCTCGGCGCTCTTCGGTGCCCACTTTCGCGAGAACGCCGCCCGCTCGCTGCTGATCCCCCGCGCCTACCCCGGCAAGCGCACGCCGCTCTGGCAGCAGCGTCTCAAGGCCCAGAGCCTGCTCGAGGTCGCGCGCGACTTCCCCCGCTTCCCGGTCATCCTCGAGACCTACCGCGAGGTCCTGCGCGACGTGCTCGACCTGCCCTCGCTGGCAGAGCTGCTGCGCAAGCTCGAGTCGCGCCAGCTCAATTTGGTCGAGGTCGAGACGCCGACCGCCTCGCCCTTCGCCTCTTCGCTGCTCTTCGACTACGTCGCCACCTACATGTACGAGGGGGATACGCCTAACGCCGAGCGGCGGGCGGCGGCGCTGGCGCTCGATCGCGACCTCCTGCGCGAGCTGCTCGGCCAGGAGGAGCTGCGCGAGCTGATCGACCCCGAAGCGCTGGAAGAGGTCGAGGCGCAGCTTCAGCACCGCACCGAGGCGGGGCTGGCGGGCGATCGCGACGCCCTGCAGCAGGTGCTGCGCAACGTCGGCGATTTGACCGCCGAGGAGTGCGAGGAGCGGGTGCAGGAGGGTTACTCGGCCGCCTCGATGCTGGAGAAGCTGGTCGGCGAGCGCCGCGTTGCCCTGGTCCGGGTCAATGGCGAGGAGCGCTACATCGCGGGTGAGGATGCCGGTCTCTACCGCGATGCGCTCGGCGTGCCGCCTCCGGCCGGCCTGCCCGAGACCTTCCTTGAGGACCATCCCGACGCGATGCGGGCGCTGGTGCGCCGCTACGCCCGCACCCACGGCCCCTTTCCGACCGCCCAGCTGACCGCTCGCTACGGGGTCGACCCGACCCCGGCGCTGCGCGAGCTCGAGCGCGAAGGCACGCTGGTCCGCGGCGAGCTGCTGCCCGGCGGCCGCGAGCGCGAGTGGTGCGACGCCGAGGTGCTGCGGCGGGTGCGCCGTGCCAGCCTCGCCCACTTGCGCCGCGAGGTCGAGCCCGCCGGACGCGATCGCTTCGCCCGCTTCCTGCCGAGCTGGCAGAACGTCGACGCTCACCGTGCCGCTGGCGCCGGCCCCGACCGCCTGCGCGAGGCGCTGGTGCCGCTGCAGGGAGTGGCGCTGACGCCGAAGGTCTGGGAGAGCGACGTGCTGCCGCGCCGCCTCGGCGCCTACTCGCCGGCCTGGCTCGATGAACTCTGCACCAGCGGCGAGGTGGTCTGGATCGGCGCTGGGGCGCGCGGCCGCAGCGACGGCCGCATCGCTCTCTATTTCCGCGACGACGTCCGCCTCGCCGGTCCACCGCCGGCGAACGTCAAGCTCGAGCGGCCCGAGGGCGCCGTGCACGACTCGATCCGCGAGCGCCTCGCCGCCGGCCCCGACTTCTGGCTCGACCTGCTGGCCGACCTCGATCACCCGCTCGAGGAGCTGCACGCGGCGCTCTGGGACCTCGCCTGGGCCGGCGAGGTGACCAACGACGCCTTCGCGCCGCTGCGCGCGCCGCGCCTGCGCGCGGCGCCTCCGACCGAGCAGCGCGGCCGTCGCTTCGCTCGCCGTCGCGCCAGCGGTGCCGCCGTGCAGGGGCGCTGGTCGCTGACCGCGGCGCTGTTCGAGAACGCCCCGGCGACGGGCCCCCGCCTGCGCGCCCAGGCGGAGCTGATGCTGGAGCGCTACGGCATCGTCACCCGCGAGACGGTCCTCGCCGAGGGCGTCCCGGGCGGCTTCGCCAGTCTCTACGCCGAGCTCGGCAACCTCGAGCTGCTCGGCACCGCCCGCCGCGGCTATTTCGTCGAGGGCCTCGGCGGCGCCCAGTTCGCCCTGCCCGGCGCGGTCGAGCGGCTGCGCTCGCTCCCCTTCGAGGACGGCTCCTTCCTGCTCCTCGCCGCCACCGACCCGGCCAACCCCTACGGTGCCTCGCTGCCCTGGCCCAAACCGCCGAGCGGCCGCCGCCCCGCCCGCGCTCCCGGTGCCCACCTCCTCATGCGCGACGGCGCCCCCGTCGTCTACGTGGAG
The DNA here is from genome assembly GCA_963702705.1 of uncultured Solirubrobacterales bacterium. Lineage (GTDB taxonomy): Bacteria > Actinomycetota > Thermoleophilia > Solirubrobacterales > 70-9 > VRUE01. The sequence continues at coordinate 1,088,520 of CAVPDR010000002.1, read as the reverse complement.
CGAGGCGGCCGCGGCATCGTCCGCCTCGCCGAGCTCGGCGACGAGGGGCTGGCTGCGGCAATCGACGCGCTGGCCGCCGCCGTGGCTGCGGGCCGCTTGCCGAAACTCGCAATCGAGAAACTCGACGGCGAGCCGATCATCGGCTCCGGCCAGGAGGACGTCCTGCTCGGCGCCGGCTTCAGCCGCGGCCCCCGCAAGCTGACCCTCGCCGCTCGCTGAGCCCGGAGTTATGACTAGCGCGTGCGGCCGAGCCCGACGAGGAGCCCGACTCGTTTTGCCACCGACTCGACGGTATCGGGGGAGGCGCGACCCAATCTTCGCCTCACGCGCTTCGTCGAAAGCACGCGGACCATCTCCGGCAAGGCAAAACTCACCCTGGTCAGACCACCTTCCGGCGGGTCTAGCCTGACGTGCAGCTCGCTGCCGCGATCGGTCGTCGTCAGCGGTACGGCGATGATCAGGTCTGCGGCGGAGTCGTTCATCGGGTTGATCGAGAGCACGAGCACGGGTCGACGGCCAGCCTGCTCGTGACCAAACGTCGGGTCGAGGTCACCTGTAAGCACATCGCCCCGTCGGATGGGCGGATCAGTCGTCATCGGGCCACCCGTCGGGGAGCGCCTCCCAGGCTTTCATCTCCTCGCGGATCTCATCGCCATACCTGCGATAGGACTCGTCCATCGAGGCCAGAAGCCGTTGCTCCTCCAACAGGTCCACGGCTGCCTCGAGCATCTCAACCACGCTCATCCGGGCCCGCTCCGCCTCTTCCGTGAGGCGTTTGTGGGTGCTGCGTCGCACCCGGATCGTGGTCGTCTCGACGACTGCCATGCCTTCAGTCTACATATCTGTCTACACATCCACCCCGGATTCATGCGCCTCCAAGGCGTCGAGCGGCGATTCTCTCCCCCCCTTAATCGAAGAAACTCCTCTCACTGGGATAATCGACCGCATGGAGGAGCGTGAGGTGGGGCAGGGGGCGGTTGCGCTGCTGCGCAGCGTGCCGCTTTTCGCTGACCTCGAGGAGGCCGAGCTGGAGAACTTCTCGCGGGTTGCCGTCGCCCGTTCCTTCCCGGCCGCGACCCGGGTTTTCCACGAGGGCGACCATTCCGACGCCTGTTACATCGTCCGCGACGGCAGCTTCCGGGTCACCCGAGAGCACTCCGACGGGCGCGCGATAACGCTGGCGACGCTCGGCCACGGCGACATCTTCGGCGAGCTTGCGATGCTCGACGGCGAGGTCCGCTCGGCCAGCGTCGAAGCGCTCACCGACGGCGAGCTGCTCGCTTTGCCGGCCGGTGAGGTGCGGGCGCTGCTCGCCCGCCATCCCGAAATCACGGTCAAGCTGATCGCGGCGCTGGTGCGCCGCCTGCGCAGCGCCAACGAGCGGATCTCGCGCCAGTCCTTCCAGACTGTGCCCAGCCGCGTCGCCGGGGTCCTCTCCCAGCTCGTCGCCGAGGAATCGCCTCGCAACGGCGAGGGCGGTGAGGTGACGATCCGCATGAACCAGGCCGACCTGGCTCAGCTTGCCGGCACCTCGCGCGAGAGCGTCAGCCGCTTTCTCGCCGACCTCGACCGCGCCGGCGTCGTTCGGCCGGGTCGCGGCCGGGTCACCGTGCTGGCGCCGGAGAAGCTGCGCAACTACATCTTCTGAGCCGACGGGACCGGCTCAGCAGCTGATCGGTTTCGGGTCCGAGGGGTCTCGGCTGGCATCGTCGTTGCCCGGGCCGCAATCGATCGATTTATCGTGCTGGCCGTCAATCGCTTCGATCGTGTCGTTGCCGCCCTTGCCGATGAAGGTGTCGGCGCCGGTGTGGCCGAAGAGGCTGTTGGCGCCGTTGTCGCCGATCAGCACGTCAGGCCCGTCGGAGCCCTCGAGGTCCTCGTTGTCGCCGAGGACGTGGTCCGGGGTGGTGCAGCCGGTGGGACCGCCGGTGCCGCCCAATTCCACGTGCATGCTGGCGCTGGAGCGGCCGTAGGAGACGGTGTCCTCTCCCGAGCCACCGCTGTAGGTGTGGCCCTGGCAGACCGCCACCGAGGAGACGAGCAGGTCGTTGCCATGCCCGCCGTTGAGCTGGTCGGCGCCCGGATCGGCATAGAGGACGTCGCTGCCGTCGTTGCCGATCAGCGTGTCGTTGCCGTTGTCGGGGCTGTTGTAGTTCTCGCCCGCTTCAAGCACATCGTCGCCGGGGCCACCGCTGATTGTGTCGGAGCCGGCGTTGCCGTTGACGCGGACCTTGACCGAGGCGGGGACGCTTTCGGCGACGTCGATCGAGTCGTCACCGGCGCCGCCGGTAATCACGACCAGCCCGGTCGCCGTGGCGGTGGGGCAGGAGACCGAGGGGCTGGCGCTGTCGAGCTGGCAGCCGTCGCCGGCGACGATCGGGCCGTCGTTGGTGACGGTCCAGCCGCCGTTGAAGTAGACGCACGATGTGGTTGGCGCTGCTGTCGCCCTGGACGATCAGGCTGCTGCCGTCGAGTCCCTGGTTGAGGATTACGAAAGTGGCGTTGGCGGGCGGATTTTCTTCCACGCCGCAGGAGTGCTCGGTGGCGAAGCCGTCGCATTCGTCGGTGCCGGCGCCGCCGAAGGCTTCGTCGGGGCCGCCGCCGCCGTCGAGGTCGTCGTTGCCGACGCCGCCGTCGATCCGGTTGAATTCGCTGTCGCCGATGATTTTGTCGCCCTGCGGCGAGCCGACGACGTCCTCGAAGCCTTGCAGCGTGTCGTGGCCGTCGCCTTTCGAGAGGCCGGTCGCGAGGTCGACGGTCACGGCCGCCGCGAGTGGCGCTGGAGTAGGAGACGATGTCGTCGCGCCCCCGCCGCCGTCGAGAGTGTCTTCGCCGCTGTCGCCGCGGACGACGTCGCCTTCGCCTTCGCCGCCGCTGGCATGGTCGCTGCCGGCGCCGCCGTAGACGAAGTCGTTGCCGCGCCCGCCTTCGAGCTTGGGATCGTCGCCGGGCCCGCCTTCGATCTGGTCGGTTCCCGGCGCCGCCGTCGATTTCGTCGTTGCCCTTGTCGCCGAAGAGCATGTCGTTGCCGCCCCCGCCTTCCTCGTCGTCGCTGCCCTTTTCGCCGTTGAGGTAGTCGTCGCCGGCGGCCCCGATCAGGGTGTCGGGCCCTTTCTGGCCGAGTAGCTTGTCGTCGCCGCTACCGCCGACGAGGCTGTCCTTGCCCTTGGCGCCGCTGAGCTCGTCGTCGCCGCCACCGCCGTCGATGTGATCCGAGCCGGTGTCGCCGAAGAGACGATCGTCGCCTCCTTCGCCGTAGATCGCATCGAAGCCGTGGCCGCCGTGGATCGTGTCGTCGCCGGGGCCGCCGCAGATCGTGTCGTTGCCGTTCGGCCCACCGCTGATCTTGTCGTTGCCGCCGCCGCCGTAGATCACGTCGCTCGCGCCTTTGCCGACGATCACGTCGTTGCCCGGCGGTGCCGACGATCGTCGCGTGCTTGCCGTCGCAGCTTGCGGCAAAGGCGCTGCCGGCGAGGGCCAACAGCAGCAAGATCGCGGCACAAGCAGCGGTGGAGAAGATGAACGTGCGGGAGCGGTGGGTCGCGAATTGCGTCACGCCTTTCCATCGACCGATTTCCCCTCTTCTTAAACCCTGGGGTCGGATAGGCGTCCAAGCCCGTCCCCGGCGCGGTCAGATACTCTCGCTCGCCCATGAGGGGTGGCATCTACGTTCTCAACTTCTACTCGCCGATCTTCGTCGACCAGCTCAAGCGCGGTCGCAAGACGGCGACGATCCGGCTCGGCGACAAGAGCAACAAGTACGAGCGCGGCCAGGTCGTCTGGATCACGGTCGGCTTTCGCCACAGCCCGCGCGAGAAGATCTTCACCGCGGTGATCGACGACGTCGAGGTGAAGCGCGTCTCCGAGCTTTCGCCGCGCGACATCGAGCACGACAACCCCGAGTTCCGCCGACTCGAGGACGAGATCAAGTTCCTCGAACAGATCTACGGCCACCCGGTCGCCCCCGACGAAACGGTCACCGTGATCCGCTTCTCCCAGATCGTCGAGCCGCCCGGCGCGCACTTCGGCAACGGGGAGACGCCGCACCACAACTGATCGTGGTGCCACTCGCGTCCGTATCCAGACCCGATGGCTGACTACGCGCTTCCTCACGACCTGGCTGCTGGAGTCCCCGCGTGAGCCGGTCTGGGAGGCGATCTACGACCAGGCGCGCTGGCCGCAGTGGTGGCGCGGGGTCGAGGAGGCCGAGGAAGTGCGCGCCGGCGAGGAGGGCGGCGTCGGCACGGTCTCGCGGATGGTCTGGAAGAGCCTGTTGCCCTACCGGGTCGAGTTCGAGGTGACGACGACGCGGGTCGAGCCCCTGCACCTGCTCGAGGCCGATGCGGTCGGCGAGCTGAGCGGGGTCGGTCGCTGGCGCCTCTACGAGCAGGACGGGGTCACCGCCGTCCTCTACGAGTGGAACGTGGCGACCAGCAAGGCCTGGATGAACCTGCTGGCGCCGGTCGCGCGCCCGGTCTTCGAGTGGAACCACGACTGGGTGATGGCGCGCGGCGGCGAGGGCATGGCGAAGCTCCTGGGCTGCCGCCTCCTCGCCAACGGCTAACCAGCACCGCCGACGGGCCGAAACGTCCAAATACTGGACGTTTCAGGCCCGTCGGCCCGCAAAATTGCCTGCCTCGCTATCTTTCAGGCGCTGGCACTCTCACCTGGAGAGTGCCAATCCAGTCTCGAACTTTGACCCACCCCTGACCCATAGATGGAGGTATACGGATGAAGCTGAAGCCCCTCGGGGACCGGCTGATCGTGAAGCCGATCGAGGAGGAGGAGACGACCGCCAGTGGCATCGTCCTTCCCGACACGGCCAAGGAGAAGCCCCAAAAGGGCAAGGTCGTCGCCGTCGGTGACGGCGCGATCAATGAGGACGGCAGCCGCCGCCCGCTCGACGTGAGCGAGGGCGACGAGGTCCTCTACTCCAAATACGGCGGCACCGAGGTCACCGTCGAGGACGAGGAGCTGCTCGTTCTGCGCGAGTCGGACGTCCTCGCCAAGCTCGGCTGACCGTTCGCCAACCAGGACTTAGATGAACCAAGGAGGACTGAAATCAGATGGCTCATAAGGAGCTGAAGTTCAGCGAGGAAGCAAGGGGGGCCCTGCAGGCCGGCGTCGACGCAGTCGCCGACGCGGTCAAGGTCACCCTCGGCCCGAAGGGTCGCTACGTCGTGCTCGACAAGAAGTTCGGCGCGCCGACGATCACCAATGACGGCGTCACCATCGCCCGCGAGGTCGAGGTCGAGGACGTCTTCGAGAACCAGGGCGCCCAGCTCGTCCGCGAGGTCGCCACGGCGACCAACGACGTCGCCGGCGACGGTACGACGACGGCGACGCTGCTGGCCCAGATCATCGTCCGCCAGGGCCTGAAGAACGTCGCCGCTGGCGCCAACCCGCTGGCCCTGCGCCGCGGGATCGAGTCGGCGGTCGAAGACGTGGTCGAGACCCTGCGCGAGAAGCAGTCCAAGGAGGTCGCGGGCAAGGAGCAGATCGCCCGCGTCGCCGCCATCTCCGCCGGTGACGACGAGATCGGCAACGTGATTGCCGACGCGATCGAGAAGGTCGGCAAGGACGGCGTCGTCAACGTCGAGGAAGGCCAGACCTTCGGCATGGAGCTGGAGTTCACCGAGGGGATGCAGTTCGACAAGGGCTACATCTCGCCGTACATGGTCACCGACCAGGACCGCATGGAGGCGGTGCTGGAGGACCCCTACATCCTCATCGCCAACCAGAAAATCGGCTCCGTGCGGGACATCCTGCCGGTGCTCGAGCAGGTGATGCAGGGTGGCAAGCCGCTGATGATCGTTGCCGAGGACGTCGAGGGCGAGTGCCTCGCGACGCTCGTCGTCAACAAGCTGCCGCGGCACCTTCACCGGCGTCGCGGTCAAGGCCCCCGGCTTCGGCGATCGCCGCAAGCGGATGCTCGAGGACATCGCGATCCTCACCGGCGGCGAGGTGATCACCGAGGAGATGGGCCTCAAACTCGAGAACACCCAGCTCTCCCAGCTCGGTAAAGCCCGCCGCGTCGTCATCTCCAAGGACACGACGACGATCATCGACGGCTCCGGCGAGGCCGACGACATCAAGGGCCGGATCAAGCAGATCAAAAACGAGGTCGAGAACACCGACTCCGATTTCGATCGCGAGAAGCTCCAGGAGCGCCTCGCCAAGCTGGCCGGCGGTGTTGCCGTGGTCAAGGTCGGCGCTGCCACCGAGACCGAGATGAAGGAGAAGAAGCACCGCGTCGAGGACGCGCTGCAGGCGACCCGCGCCGCGCTCGAGGAGGGTGTCGTGCCGGGTGGCGGCGTGGCGCTGCTCAACGCGCAGGGCAACCTCGATCCGGACAAGCTCAGCGATCCCGATGAGGCGACCGGAGCACGGATCGTCCACCGGGCGCTCGAGGAGCCGGTCCGCCAGATCGCCGAGAACTCCGGCGAGGAGGGCTCGGTCGTGGTCAACAAGGTCCGCGAGCTGAAGGCCGGCGAAGGCCTCAACGCGGCGACCGGCGAGTACGGCGACCTGATCGCCGCCGGCGTGATCGACCCGACCAAGGTGACCCGGTCGGCGCTGGAGAACGCCGCCTCGATCGCGAAGAACATCCTCGTGACCGAGGCGATCATCGCCGAGCCGCCCGAGAAGGAAGGCGCCGGAGGCGGCGGAATGCCCGGCGGTATGCCGGACATGGGCGGGATGATGTAGTCACGCCCCCCGGCGTATCCTCGCCTCGACAGGCGAGTGGCTTTGACGAGAGGCCCGGCAAAAGCCGGGCCTCTCGCGTATTACGACACAAATCCGCTCGACCTTTGCGAGCCTCAGCGCGCCATCCGCGCGCCCAGGCACGCCACGCTCTCCCAATGCCTCAGGGAGCCCCCAAAACCCCCGCCGACGGGCCTGAAGCGTCTGCGATTTGGACGCCTAAGGCCCGTCGGCGATATGGGCGGGTAATCGCAGCGGTTGGCGATGAGCAGCATGGGGTGGTGACCCTTCGACAGCTTCGCCAGATCGGACTTACCGCAAGCGCCGTTAGAAGCCGGGTGGAGGAGGGATCACTGCGGCGGGTGCATGAGGGGGTCTATGCAGTTGGGCACTCCTTGTTGACGCGGAACGCGGAGCTCATGGCGGCGGTTTTGGCTTGTGGGGACGGTGCCGTGTTGTCCCATCGCTCGGCCGCGGCGCTCTGGGGGCTGCGAGAGGATCGCCGAGTATCCGTCGACGTGACCGCGCCGAACCGACGTGGTCGAATTCCGCAAGATATTGACGCGCATCGGGATGGCTCCCTCACTCAGTCCGATCGAGCGATGTTGCATGGGATCCCCTGCACGAGCGTGGAGCGGACGCTGTTGGATTTGGCTGGGGTCATTCCTGTCCGGGAGCTGACGAAGGCTCTCGCTGAGGCCGAGGTGTTGAGAATCCTCGACCATGAGGCGCTGCGCATGTTGATCAAGCGAAGCCGCGGCCGCCGGGGGGTCGCCCGCCTTCGTCTGCTCTTCGATGAGCTCGATCCGGCGACGAAGCGGACCCGCAGCGAGCTGGAGCGTCTGTTCTTGCGCATGTGCACGCGGGCCGAGCTGCCGCGGCCCGAGGTAAATGCATCGCTTAACGTCGGTGACGGTCACCTCGAGGCGGATTTCCTCTGGCGCGACGCAGGCCTGATCGTCGAAGCCGATAGCCGTCGCTTCCACGACACCAACTCGGCTTTCGATCGCGACCGACGGCGAGAGCAGCGCTTGCAACTGGCCGGCTGGCGCGTCTCCCGGTGCACCTGGTGGCAGGTCGAAAGCGAACCCCGCCGGCTCGCCACAACCATCCGCGGCCTGCTCGCTCAGGCGAACCACCGCCGACGGGCCTGAAACGTCCACATTGTGGACGCTTTAGGCCCATCGGCGGCGTTGTTAGGGGGTCTTCGGGACTTTTGGCGGAGGTGGCGGCAGCGGCGGCAGCAGGCCGGCGTTGTATTCGGCGTACTGGAGGAAGTTGGGGCGGCGGATCTTTAGGCGCAGGGTGTTGGTCGTGCGCGGGTAGAGGCCTAGGTCGTAGGGGTTTGCGCCGGGGCCGAAGCCCAGGTAGTAGACGAGCATGCGCACGCGGGGGTGCTTGACGGTCCAGGCGATCAGGTCTTTGACGAAGCGGGGATCGTCTTTGCCCGAGACCGCCCACTCGGTGATCGCGACCGGTTTGCCCTTCCACTGCTTGCCCGCGTAGAAGCGTTCGAGGTCTTTCCAGACCGGATATTCGGAGTAGAAGTCGGTGCCGACCCAGTCGACCCAGCGGCCGCCCGGCCAGTAGTTGCCGGGAAAGTTGCCCTTCACCCGTGGCGAGCCGCCCGGCAGCGGGCTCCAGACGATGCTGACCGGCGCCGGCGGCAGTTCGGTCGGGTTCGGGCCTTTGGTCCGGTTCAGCGGCGGCAGCCCGATTTCGGCCAGGGTCGCATTGATTCCTTCCAGGGTCTGGCCGCCGCGGACGATCGCGACGATGCGGCGGAAGGCCTGCTTGTACCAGCCGGTCGTGTGTTCGCCACCCTTCGGCGAGCCGTCGCAGTTGACCGCCGACCAGACATTGAGGCAGCGGTTGGGCTCGCCCAGTGGCCGGATGTAGGCCGGCAGCCCGCGTTTGGCGAAGAAGTCATTTAGCTGCAGCAGGTAGTCGTCTCCGGCGCCGAGTGCGATCTGCTCCGGCGTGATCAGCTCGGTCAGGTTCTGGTCGTCGGCGGTCGAGATCGCCAGGATCGGCCGGGTCGAGGTTTCGCGCCAGCGTTCGTAGGCCTGGTTGAGGCTGTTGCCCCAGGGGTGGAAGGTCTCCAGCAGGGCCGGATGCTTGAGCAGCAGTTCGGTGAATTCGTTGAAGCCCTGCGTCGACCCCTTGTCGCTGATCCCGAAGAGGACGCCGGGCTTGGGCGGGACCAGCGTCAGCGCCGAGGCCTGCCCGGCGCCGACGATTGCGATGACGAGCGCCAGGGTCGCCGCGCGCTTAAGAGCCTTCCAGCACATCGACCATCCTCCTCGGCTCGACTCCGAGCGCCTCGGCATCGGCCGTGCCGCGCTCGCTGACCATCGGAACCTCCATCAGCTCCGCCTCCTCCCAGGTAGCAAACACGGCCTCGCCGAAGATGGAGCGGGCAGCGATCAAGCCGGCGCGGACCAGCGGCAGCGGCAGGTGGACGAGCTCGCGCGGGCGCCCGGCGATGCGGCTGACCAGGTCGGACATCTCGTCGTAGCTGAGGATCTCCGGGCCGGCGAGCTCGTAGCGCTCGCGGTTACCGCCCCGCGCAAGCGCAGCGATGACGCAGCGGGCGGCATCCTGGGCCCAGATCGGCTCGAAGCGAGCGCGGCCCTCGCCGGAGACCGGCAGCACCGGCAGGAATGAGAAGCGCCGCAGCAGGGTGATCCAGGGATCGGAGTGGTCGTAGACGATCGAGGGCGCGAAGACCGTTGTCCGCAGCGGCGAGGAATCGACCGCCTGCTCGGCGAGCCACTTGGCGCGGAAGAAGCGTGTGCGCTGCGCGACCGAGGCGTTGAGGGCGCTGAAGAAGACGAAGCGCTCGACGCCGCTGCGCTCGGCGGCGCGCAGCAGCCGCACCGTGGCCAGCCCGTTCAGCTCCTCGATCCGCCGCGGTGGCTGGTCGCGAATCGTCGCCGCCAGGTGGATCACGGCGTCGACTCCGCGCAGCGCCTGACGCACCAGGTAGGGGTCCGACATCTCGCCGAGGTCGCCGAGGGCGATTTGCACGTCGACCCGCTGCGCCCCCAGCCGCCGCGGCTCCCGGACCAGGCAACGCACGTCCTCGCCGCTCTCCAGCAGCAGCGGCAGCAGCCGCGATCCAACGCTTCCTGTCGCCCCGGTCAGCAGCAGCATCGCCGAGCGATGCTAGTGATGGTGTTTCTTGGGCTTCGGCTTGGGTCCGAGTGTGAGATCGACCTTGCCCGAGGAGGACGAGGAGCCGGCAGTTGGATTGGACGACTTGACAGCGAGGGGGCCGAGCTTCTTTCCCTTCCTGGCCTTCGGCTTTGTCACCTTGCCGAGAGAGCAATGGGCGGCGCCGAGCGCCGCGGTCGCTTGGCCGAGCGTCTTGCCCGTCAGCTTTGGCACTTTGCATGTCGGGACCGGCACCCGAATGACCGCTGGGGGGTTCGCCTTCCGTATCGCCGCTTCAGCTTCGGCCACCGATCCCGGCGGCAGTTCTTCGACCACGACTTCGCCGCCTTCTTCTTCTTCTTCTTCGGGCGATTCCACTCCTTCGAGCTTGTCCATCGCCCGCGAGACGTTCAGGCGACCGCCGCTCACAGTTTTTCCGGCGAGAGAGCCGGTCGGCTTGACGCCCGCGAGCAGCGCGCTACGCACTTCCGTGACAGTCGCCGCCGGCATTCTCGAGAAGAGCAGAGCGGCGGCGCCGGTCACGTGTGGGGCGGCCATCGAGGTGCCCTGCAGGAATCCGTATCCATTGGCGCCGCCAAGCGCCTGGGAGCAGACGATCGAGATGTCGTCGAGCCAGACGCCGCTTCCGGCCGCCGGCGCCAACCCTGTGGTGAAGCGGAAGCGAACCTGGACTTCTCCGCCCGAGTTGAACGAAGCAGGCAATTCGAGAAAACGCCGATCGAGTCCCGATCCTTCCGTGCTGCCAGGTTCGGAGCTTGTTTTCTCCACCCCGTCGAGGAGAACCGAGTAGCGGTAGTGGTCCCCGAGCGCGAGCGATACCCGGCGAGTCTGGTTCAGAGTGCAGCCACCGTTGGCCGGGATCGTGACCGCTGCCGAGGTCGTCTCGTGCACGGTGCTGGCTGCCGGAGCCCCGACGGTGTCGGTCATCCCAAACGACGTCAACGGCGATTCGTTGGTGCGGACGAAGCCGCCATCGGCGCCGGTCGGCGGCCATTTCGAGGCGAAGTCGTTGACCGTGAACCGCTCGTCGAGCGGCGTTTCGTAGGGGTAGGTGCTGAGGATCTGGGTGCCGGGTGCGCCGAGGTCGACCGACGTCGCTCCCCAGTCCGAAAAGGTCGCCAGTCCGTCGGCCTGGTCGGTGGCCGCCACGCAGACGATGTTGTCGATCGCGCCGGCAACCGGGGGCGACGCCTGGGTCTGGGGGGTGTAGTCGCACGGGTAGTGGTGAGTCGCCTCGTTGTCCTCACCGTCGTTCCCGGCCGAGATGACGAAGAGCGTCTGCGGGTTGGCCGCGAACGCGTTGACCTCCGCCTGGCTGGAGTTGGTCCCGCCCAGCGACATGTTCGCCACTCGGGCGCCCATCGCCCCCGCGTAGTTGATCGCTTGGATCTGGGAAGAGACCGGGCAGCGACTTTCTTTGTTCGACGGGGAGCGGGCACAGACCCGCAGCGGCATGATCCTGACGTCTTGGGCGACACCGGTGATGCCGACACCGTTGTCGCCGGCGGCAGCCATCGTGCCCGCGGTGTGCACCCCGTGGCCGCCGGAGAGCAGATCGTCATCAGTCGGATCTCCGTCGACCACCGGTGTCACGTCGGCATTGGGCCCGACGAAATCGGCGCCGTGCAGGTCATCGGCTATGCCGTTGCCGTCATCGTCGAGGCCGTTTGCCGTCTCGCCTGGATTCGTCCAGGCGACCGATTCGAGGTCGGGATGTTCGAAGCGATAGCCGGTGTCGAGATCGGCGATCACGGTCGTGGGCGTTCCCACGCTGCGCGCCCAGGCGCCGAGCGCATTGATGTCGTCGCCGGCAATCGCGCCCGAGAAGCCACCTACCCCCAGCCCCAGGTTGTCCAGCCCCCATTGCTGTTCGAAGAGGGGGTCGTTGGGAATCTCATTAGGCGCGCTGAGGCTGTCGCGTTCGGCGAGGACGACCGCCGGATCGGCTTCGAGCGCCCTGATCGCCGCGCCGATCGGCTGCCCCGCTTCGCTGCTGAGCAGTTGAAACCTCCGGTCGCCGAGGCCGTGGTCGACGGTCACCCCGGCGTCCGAGCGCGCCTCGGCCTTCTCGGTCTGGTCGGCGCCCGCTCGCCACTGGACGATTACATCGCGGCTCGAGAAGTCGGTCCGTGGCGTTTGCGGGACAGCCTCGGGCGCCGGCCGGTCAATTGCTGCCGGGGCTGCAGTAGGAAGCAGGAACATCCCAAGCAGGACGAGTACGAGCGAGAAGCGGGGACGGGGCACCCCGTGACGATATCTTCTCGGCCGCTCGATGAACGCCGATGGCCGAATGGGACCGCCGCTCACGTTTCCGGCGCGCAATCCCTAAAATGTGCGCCCGCGCTTTTGGCGGGGGCCTGAGCCTCCGACCGCACCGAAAACGACCCAGGAGATAAGCCTCGAATGACCTACGTCATCGCCGAGCCTTGCATCGGCACCAAGGACAACTCGTGTGTCGAGGTCTGTCCAGTCGACTGCATCCACCCGACGCCCGACGAGCCCGACTACGACTCGGTCGAGATGCTCTACATCGACCCGGACGAGTGCATCGACTGCGACGCCTGCGTCGAGGCTTGCCCGGTCGACGCCTGTTTTGCCGAGGACCAGCTCCCGGCCGAGTGGGCCAAGTACGCCGAGATCAACGCGAACTACTACAAGAGCAAATCGCCTGCCTGACCCTCGGGCTTTCCTCTCGTCGCAAGGGCGCGGCTTGACCGCGTGAAACCACGCATGGTGTTGCATACTGCCCCCTTATGGCCAACGCCTTCGAGCCGCACTGGGATGAGGAGCAGGACCGGCCTCCGTTCACCTGGCGGCGGGCTCGGCTCGGGCGACAGGCGGGCTCGGATCGGCTAGGCGCCTCGCTTTTCGAGTTGCCGCCGGGCTGCTCGAGCTTTCCGCTTCACATCCACCATGCGAACGAGGAGCTGCTGGTCGTCGTCTGCGGCCGGCCCACGCTCCGCACGTTGGACGGTGAGCGCCAGCTCGAAGAGGGCGAGCTGGTTGCCTTCCCGTCGGGCCGCACCGGCGCGCACCGGATCGACAACCGAGGCGAGCAGCCGGCGCGCCTGCTGATCATCAGCACGATGTTCGCCCCGGAGATCAACGAGTACCCTGACTCGGGCAAGGTTTGGGCCCGGACTTTTCCGCCCGGCGCCACCCGCCCGGAGGAGGCGGTGGACATCATCGTGCGCCCGGGCGACGAGCTTCCCAACTACCTCGACGACGAGCGCTGAGCCGCCTCCCCTCGCTAAACGCAATTGGCCCAAACAATTGCTGTAAGCCCAAGGCGAGCGCCTGAGTCTTGTTGTCTGCGGCCAGGCGCCTGACCGTCGTGACGGTCAGGCCGAAGGATCGACGAGCCTCACCTGCGCTGGCTTGAAGTCGCGCTGGTTCAGCGTGGCCAGCGCCAGATCGTGGACAAGAGCGCTGGCTGCAATGAGGCTGTCTTTGATTGACATTGGTCGACCGCGACGGCGCAGGTCCGCTAGGAGCTGTGCCCAGCGGAGCCCGACTGACGAATCCCAGGAAAGGCACTGGATTCGGCCGATTCCCTGCTCGAACCATCGCTCCAGCTCAGCGCGCCGCGCGCCTGGTGCGAGGAGCAGGATGCCGAAGCGAACCTCGCCGAGGACGATCGGATCGACGACGATCGAGCGCTCGTTGCGTCGCAACCACTCGATCACACGGGGGTCGGGATCGGGCTTGGTTGCCTCGGAGAGGACGTTGGCGTCGACGAGGTGCTTCACAGCGTGTCGGTCGACTCAGAGTCAATCGCGACGAAGTAGCCCTTCTGCGGACAAGCGAGCAGCCAATCCACCAAGCCTTCGTTGGGCGATGGCGCGACCCGCCGTAGCCGGTACTCGTCGGCATCGAGGCGCTCGACCTCGAACTCTTGTCCTGGCGCAATTCCGTCGCGCTGGCGAAGCTCAGCCGGGAGCACGATCTGACCCTTGGTGGATACCGTCGTTCTCATTAAAGGTAAGATAGCATCTTACTTAGTAGCTGTAGTCTCAGTCTGCTCAGCTATGTGGCATCAACCAAGCCCACGCGGATCGGCCCAAACAATTACTGCAAAGGCACCTGGCGCTCACGGGCCGTTGTAGGCGTTACCCCTGGACGACGGGCAGCGGAATGCCGCTGACCGGCGGCGCTTCGGCGACCGCCGGCACCGCTTGAAGCACCGGCAGCTCCTGCGGGGTCGTGGCGACGATGCCGCGAGCTGCCTGCCGGATCGCCTGCGAGGCCGGAGCGTCGGGCTCTGCCGTGACCAGCGGCGTGCCGGCATCGGCGTGCTCGCGCAGCGCCTCGGAGAGCGGCACCTTGCCGAGCAGCGGAATGTCAAGCTCGTCGGCGAGCTGCTGGCCGCCGCCCTCGCCGAAGATGGTGAAGCGCTCGCCCTCGGGGGTGGTGAAGCCGGACATGTTCTCGATCGCCCCGAGCAGCTCGAGGTCGAACTTGAGCGCCATCTCGGCGCCGCGCTTGGCGACCGTCTGCGCCGCCGGCTGCGGCGTGGTCACGATCAGGAACTTGGCCTGGGGGAGCAGCTGGGCGAGCGTCATCGAGACGTCTCCCGTCCCCGGGGGGAGGTCGAGCAGCAGGTACTCCAGCTCGCCCCAGGCGACGTCCTCGAGGAACTGCTGGATCGCCTTGTGCAGCATCGGCCCGCGCCAGACCACGGCGGAGTTCTCCTCGACGAAGAAGCCGATCGACATCACCTTGACGCCGCCGGCCGCCTCCAGCGGCAGGATCTTGCGCTCGCCGTTGACCTCGGGCTTGCGGTTGACGCCGAGCATGCGCGGGATCGAGTAGCCGTAGACGTCGCAATCGAGGGCCCCGGCCGCGTGGCCTTCGGCGCTCAGCGCCGCGGCGAGGTTGGCGGTCATCGTCGACTTGCCGACTCCGCCCTTGCCGGAGGCGACGCAGATCACGTTTTTGACCTGGGCCAGGGCGCCGGCCGGCAGCTTGCCGCGGCCGAGCGTTTGCTGCAGAGCGCCTTTCTCCTCATCGGAGAGCACATCGAAACCGACCGCGACTGCGGTCACTCCCTCCAGCTCAGAGACCTGTTTGGCAACGGCGTCTTCGAAGTGGGAGCGGATTGGGCAGCCGGCCGTGGTCAGCGAGACCACGACGTCGACCCGTCCGTCGTCCTTGACCTCGATCGAGCGGACCATGCCCAGCTCGACGATCGAGCGCCGCAGCTCGGGGTCGATCACGGCGCGCAGCTTCTCGGTTATCTGATCCTGCGTGGGAAGTGACATTGAGGCCATTCTGGCAAAGGCGCCCGCGCGGCAGCGTCGGTGGGAATCGCAGTCGCAGGGGGGAGAGTTCTCGCCGCTGCCCCCTTAGCCCTCCAGATGCCGTCGAGCGAAGGAGGATTCATGTCGGGGACGCGTGGAGGTTTGGCACGGCTGCTTGCGATGGGGGTGGCGCTTGCGCTTGCATTGCTGCTGCTGGCGGCAAAAGAGGCGACGGCCGGCAAGTACTCGGTCGCCCAGTGCGGCTGGTACATCGGGGCCGACGCGAGCTGGGCCGACACGACCGGCGGCGCCAAGTTCCGCCCCGACGGCTGGTGCGTCCCGCCCGCCGGCCAGGATCCCTTCGACGGCGCCCACCTGAAGAGTTTCACCCGCGATGGGCAGGGCACGGTCTCCGGCACGCGCTACGCGCGCTGGCGCTGGGAGGCGCCGGCCGGGACCGGGATCTCCCAGGTTCGCGGCACCTGGTGGCACGCGCTGCACGACGGCATGGAGCAACGGATCGGGGTCGGCACCTGGAACGGAGGCTTCGACGCCTTCGCCGCTGCCGGCGGAACCGACACCACGCCGCGCGAGTTCGTCGCCGGCTTCAACCCCGCCCAGCCGGCGCTCGAGGACCGCCTGCTCTGCGCCAAGGGCGAAAGCAAGTGGTGCAGTATCGACCCCGGGTCGTGGTCGGCGATCCGCGCCCTCACCATCACCATCCAGGACGATCTGGGTCCCTCAGCTGGAATCGGCGGTGAGATCACTGCTGGCGGCTGGCGCCGCGGCGTGCAGGGCGTGAGCTTCGGCGGAAGCGACACCGGCGGCGGGGTCCGCTTCGGCGAAACCGCGGTCGATGGGGCCCGCGTGAACCTGACCGAGTACGGCTGCGCGAAGGCGCTGATCGGCGGCATCTGGGAGGCGACCCAGATGCGTCCCTGCAGCCTCGGCGTCTCCGGCGCCGCCGCGGTCGACACGACCCGCTTCAGCGACGGCCCGCACGGCATTCACCACTGCGTCACCGACTTCGCCGGCAACGGTGGCTGCACCGCGGAGCAGACCTTCTACGTCGACAACAACCCGCCGGCTCATCCCCGCAACCTTGCCGTCGCCGGCGGCGAAGCCTGGCGCCACACCAACGACTTCGACCCGGCCTGGCTCAATCCCGATCAGGGCGTCGCGAGCGCGATCGGCGGCGCCTCCTGGCGGATCGAAGGACCGAACGGCTACGACAGTGGGGTCAAGTTCGTCCCCGGTCACGATCTGAGCGCGCTGCAGAACCTCTTCGTCCCCCACGCCGGCGTCTACTCGCTCAACGTCTGGTTGCGCGACGAGGCGGGCAACGAGGCCCCGTCCTCAGCCGCATCGGTGCCGCTGCGATTCGACGACGTCCCGCCCGGCGTGGCTTTCGATCCCGCCGATGCCGGCGCCGCTGTGCCCGACCAGATCCGCGCCCTGGTGACCGATTCGCATTCAGGGCCCGCGAGTGGAGAGATCTACTACCGTCGCCTCGAGAGCCAGCAGTGGACCGAGCTGCCGGCGAAATTCCAGCGCGGCCCGGCGGCCGATTCCGCGCAGCTGATCGCACACCTGCCGGCCGACCTCGGTCCCGGCACGTATGTGTTCCGGGCAGACGCCACCGATGCCGCCGGGAATTCCGCGACCACTACCCACCGCGCCGACGGCACCGAGATGACGGTGCGCAAGGTCGCGCCGGGCACGGTGGCGGCAATCAAGCGGGCGGAGCCGGCGCAGGCAGCGCGGGGCAAGGCGAGGATCTTCGCCAGGCTTGGCTGGCGCGGGCGTCGCGGCGCCGAGCTGACCGTGCCGTTCCGCGCTTCCAGTGCCCTCAGCGGCCGGCTGCTCAGCGCCGAGGGCGCCGGACTTGCGGATCGAACGGTGCGGATCGTCTCGCGCCCATCGCGCGGTGCGCTGGGGCATGCCCGCGTCAGCACTGTGGGGACCGGGCCGCACGGCGGTTTCCGGTTGCAGCTCGTGGCCGGCACCTCACGCCGAATCGCCGTCTCGTTCCCCGGTGACGCGCACCTCGACAGTGCGAGTCGCAGCCCGCTGACTCTGCGGGTGCGAGGGGGAGTCGAGCTCAAAGCCGCACCGCTGTCACTGCGCACAGGAGAAGCGGTGCATTTCCAGGGCCGGGTACGCACGCTCGGCGCGCCGATCCCGCGGCGGGGCAAGCTGGTCGCGATCCAGTACTACGAGTCGGCGGCGAAGCGCTGGCGCCCCGTCCTCGTCACCCGCAGCGATCACAGCGGCCACTTCCATGCCGGCTATCGCTTCCGCTACATCGTCGGCAGCGCCGGCATCCGGCTCCGTGCCGTGGCCCTGGCCGAGGATCGCTGGCCCTATGCGCCCGGGGTCTCGCGCCCGGTGCTGGTTCGCGTATCCGGCTGAGGCATCGATCGACTGACGAGTTAATGACCCCATAGGGGTATCAACTCGTCAGTCGATAGGCTGGCGGCGATGTCGCAGGCCACCCTCTACACCAGCGCCGGGGCGATCGTGCTCGAGCTGCACGACGACGACGCGCCCAAGACGGTCGAGAACTTCCGCAAACTCGCCGCCGACGGCTTCTACGACACGCTGGTCTTCCACCGGGTCATCCCGGACTTCATGATCCAGGGTGGCTGCCCCGAGGGCACCGGCCGCGGCGGGCCCGGCTACACCTTTGAGGACGAGTTCAACCAGCACAAGGTGGCTCGGGGGGCGCTGGCGATGGCCAACGCCGGCCCCAACACAAACGGTTCGCAGTTCTTCATCGTCACCGCGCAGTCAGCGCCTTGGCTCGACGGCAAGCACACCGTCTTCGGCCAGGTCGTCGAGGGCATGGACGCCGTCGATGCGATCGAGGCGGCTGAGACCGACGCGTCCGACGCGCCGCTCGAGCCGCAGACGATCGAGCGCGTCGAGCTCGGCGAGTAGGCGGTCCGCGCCTAGCCGGCCTGGCGCGACCAGAAGCTGACCCAGATGCGCTCGGCCTCGATCCCGGCTTCGAGTGAGATGCGCGCGCCCTCGGGCAGGTCCTCGCCCGCGCTCTCCTGCAACGCCTCGTACTCGGCCAGCTGGGCCTTGTGGGCGGGGACCTGGGCGGCGGCGATTGCCTCCGGCTTGGCTCCGAAGAAGACCTTGAGCAGGGCCAGATCGCGCAGCTCGGTCAGCTCCGCCGTCGGCTCGGCCAGCCATTCGCGCAGCGCCTCACGGCCGCGCTCCGCGACCCGGTAGTGCCGCCGCCTTCTGCCGCCTTCCTCGCGCCGCTCTTCCAGATATCCGGCCCCGGCCAGCCGTTCGGGCTCGGTGTAGAGCTGGGCGTGCTGGAGCGACCAGAAGTTGCCGAGGCTGACGGCGACCATCTGCTTGAGGTCGTACGGGGTCGCCTCGCCGGCCGCTTCGAGCAGGCCGAGCACGATGTAGGAGGTGGGGGTGAGTCGGATCTCGTTTGACATCTGGCGATGGTAATGGTATCTCTTTAACCATCCAAACTAGACTATTGGAAGGCGGAGAGGCGATGGAGACGACGATGGGGGCGACGGCGCAGACCGTATCCCGTCCCAGCTATTCGAAGGGCTTGGAGACGCTCGACGCCGAGGTCGAGCTCGACTCGCTGCCGGTCGAGGGCGCGATCCCGGAGTGGCTGACCGGAACTCTGCTGCGCAACGGCCCGGCCAAGTTCGAGGTCGGCGAGCAGAGCTACAAGCACTGGTTCGACGGGCTGGCGATGCTGCACAGATTCTCCTTCGGCGGTGGCTCGGTCTCCTACGCCAACCGCTTCCTGCGCGGCAAGGCCTACGAGGCTGTTGAGCGCGAGGAAAAGATCACCTACAGCGAGTTCGCCACCGACCCGTGCCGCTCGATCTTCCGCCGCGCGGCGACCCTCTTCCGGCCGGCGATCACCGATAACTGCAACGTCAACATCACCCGCCTCGGCGACGAATACGTGGCGATGACCGAGTTGCCGCTGCCGGTGTCCTTCGACCCCGAGACACTGGAGACGCTCGGCGTCTCCTTCCGCCCGCCGGGAATTCACGCCACCGCCCATCCGCATCACGATCCCGAGCGGGGCGAGATGGTCGCTTACGTAACCCACTTCGGCCCTCGCAGCGAGTACCGGGTCTTCGCCCAGCGCGACCGTACGACGCAGCGCCGGATCGCCTCCAAGCGCGTCGGCGAACCCTCCTACATGCACAGCTTCGCCCTCACCGAGCGCTACGCGGTGCTGGTCGCCTTTCCCCTCGTCGTCAACCCGCTCAGCCTGGCGCTCTCCGGGCGGCCGTTCATCGAGAACTACCGCTGGAAGCCGGAGCTCGGCACGCGCGTGCTCGTCTTCGACCGTGACGACGGCGAGCTGCGCGGCTCCTACGAGGCCGAGCCGCGCTTCTCCTTCCACCACGTCAACGCCTTCGAGCGCGACGGAGAGCTGACGATCGACATGGCCGCCTACGACGACGCGACGATTGTCGACTCGTTCTACCTCGAGCGCCTGCGCTCGACGCCGCCACCTCCGGCCGCGGTCGCCAGGCTACTGCGCTACCGGATCGATCTCGGCAGCGGCCGCGTCGCCGAGGAAGAGCTCTGCGACGCACCCCTCGAGCTGCCGCGGATCGACTACCGCGAGCGCAACGGCAAGCCCTACCGCTACACCTGGGGCGTCAGCGCGCCCGGTACTGGCGAGGAAGATGAATTTCTCGACCGCCTGGTCAAGATCGACGTCGAGAACGGGCAGGCGGTCGAGTGGCACGAGCCCGGCGCCTTCCCCGGCGAGCCGGTCTTCGTCCCCGACCCGCGGCGCGACGGGGCCGAGGACGGCGGGGTCCTGCTCTCGGTCGTCCTCGACGCCGGAACCGCGAGCTCCTACCTGCTCGCCCTCGATGCCGTCGACATGTCGGAGCTGGGTCGCGCCCGGGTTCCCCACCACATCCCCTTCGGCTTTCACGGGCAGTACTTCAGCTAGGTCAGCTCGCCGAGCCGGGCTCGGTGCTGTCCGGCTGGGCCTTCGATTCGCGGCGGCGCCGGATCGCCTCGCCCGGCCGCCAGAGGCTGACCAGGCCGGCGACGAGAGTGACGAGGAAGATCTGCCCGGCCATCATCTCCAGGCCGGAGACCAGCCGCCCGGGCTGGCCGCCGGGGACGAGGTTGCCGTAGCCGGTCGTGGTCAGCGTCGTGTAGCTGAAGAAGAGGAAGTCCGAGCTGGCGGGGTGGGCGTGGCCTTCGAAGAACGGGCCACCCTGGACGCGGTCGATCACGCCGTAGAGGAAGGTGAAGAGGATGCCGAGCACGGCGTAGACGCTGAGTGCGCCGAGGATCGTGCGCGAGCCGACCTCGGGCGACATCACGACGCGGTGCAGGACCGCGGCCATCGCGACCGTCAGCAGCGATACCTGGATCAGCGTCGCCAGGTTGAGCCAGTCGTGGTTGCCGGCGGCGGCGCCGATCGCGGCCAGCGCCACCGTCAGCACCGAGAGCGCCAGGGCGACGCGCACGACCGGGGCCCGCGCGTGGGAGCTGGTCAGCGCCACCACCGAGGTCGCGCTCGTCGCAATTGTGAGAACCACCGAGGTCCAGCCCCGGTTCTCCAGCAGCGAGGCCAGGACGTAGGTGATCACCACGAGGACGAAGACCAGCCCGAAGGCGTCGCTGACGCGCTCGGCTCGCTGCACCCATCGCTCACGCCTGCGCGCCCGGCGCGATGCCGTCTCCATCCCCGCACGTTCGGGCGCCGCGGGGGGTTTCCTGCACGCGGCACCGCCTGATAGACCTCTCGCGTGTCGCAGGAGACCTGGACCGCGGTCGACGAGTACGTAGCCGGCCTGCTGGCGCCTCACGACGAGGCGCTGGAGGCGGCGCTGCGAGCCAGCGACGAAGCGGGGTTGCCGGCGATTCAGGTCTCTCCCTCCCAGGGCAAGCTGCTGTACCTGCTGGCCAAGTCGATCGGCGCGCGGCAGATCCTCGAGTTCGGCACCCTCGGCGGCTACAGCACGATCTGGCTGGGCCGCGCCATCGCCGACGGTGGCCGGCTCGTCACTTTGGAGGCGGAGTCCCGCAACGCCGAGGTCGCCGGGGGGAACATCGAGCGGGCAGGACTGGGCGATCTCGTAGAGGTGCGCGTGGGGCCGGCCCTCGACCAGCTGCCCCGGCTCGAGGCGGAGGGCGCCGGTCCGTTCGACCTGACGTTCATCGATGCCGACAAGGTCCACACGCCCGACTACTTCGCCTGGGCGCTTGACCACTCGCACCCCGGCAGCCTGATCGTCTGCGACAACGTGGTTCGCTTTGGCCGGCTCGCGGACCCCGAAAGCGACGACCCGACGATCCCGGCCCAGCGCCGGCTCCACGAGGTGCTCGCGGCCGAGTCGAGGGTCGAGGCGACGACGATCCAGACCGTCGGCAGCAAGGGTCACGACGGATTCAGCCTTGCACTTGTCGTTGCTTGATCGAGCGTCAAGTTAGTGAAAAATTCCGGAGCCTTAGCATCTCTGTTGCACCAGGTTTGCCACAGGGTCTTTTCGCATGGGCCCTGGTCGGCGCTGGTGCTGCTCGATGGACTGGGAGGGCGGCGCAGTTGGCGCCGCCCTTCCACTGTCAAAAGGCGGCGGGGGAGGATTTGAGCTCCCAGACGCCCGCCGGTTCTGGCGCTAGTCAGCCCACCAGTCGCGCCGGCCATGGACGTCCTCGCGCGGATCCTCACCGAGATTGGGCGCGCCGATGACGAGGATCTCGAGGCCCTCCGGCCCGGCCTCGTAGCCTCGCCACGTACCGGGCGCGACGCGCACCGCGTCCCATTCCTTGAGCTCGACGATCTCGTCATCGAGCTTCATCCGCCCGCTCCCGCGCAGGACCACGTAGACCTCCTCCTGCTTCTTGTGCGTGTGGCCGTACGGAAAGCGATAGCCGGGCGGGACGCGCTGGTAGCCCAGGCCGGATCTCTCGAGCTCGAGCGCCTGGGTCGCCAAGCGGAACTCCAGGTCCGGCGCACCGTCGAACCTGGGCCCGACATCCTCCAGATCCTCCTTGAGGTTCCTGAGAGTGAACGGCACGGCGCAATCCTATGGCACCCCTGGCTGGGGTCACCGGTCTGCGCCTCAAGCGCCGCGGCACCGGGTTCGCGACGTGAGCCGGTTCCCACGATGAAGGCAAAGCGCCTGCTCTAGAAAGCCATATTTAGCCCTATAAGCGGAGGGGAGGATTCGAACCCTCGAGACGCCGTTAGACGCCTGCCGGTTTTCAAGGTCAGGTGAGTGATGCGGGATGCCGCTTGTTCAAGCGGTTTGCCGGTTTCATGCCACAACCCGCGTCACAGTCGCGCCCGGTAATCAGGCAGGAGCGCGCTCGCCAGCCGGAACGTAGTGCTCCAGCTCGGCAGGATGCTCCAAGGCGAACGGGATGCCCTCTTCCGCGAGCTTGACCACCTCAGCGTAGGTGTCGCCAGCGGCGGACCAGCCCTCTACGTCGGGCGACTCGGCCCACCAGCCGTCGGCTTCGTGGTGGTAGATGACGCGCACGGTTTCCATTAGATCCTCCAAGTCAGAGTAGCTTCCGGGCCTCGTCCTCGGCAAGTCCAACGTCTCTGACGAGAACCTTGCGGACCAGGCCGGAGGGGACCGTCGCGTTGTCGTGGAAGGCGAAAGTCAGCGAGGGCCGACCCGGAGCCTCCATCCGGCGATGCGATCCCGACTGCCGCGATACGCGGTAGCTCAGCGGCTTGCGTTCCAGGATCGCCAGCAGGCGCTTGACCAGCAGCTTGCGGCTGTTCGGGCAGGTGCGGGCGTTAGCGTGGATCTTCATCCGGTGTCCTCCTTGTTGGGTGGTGGCTTCGACACCCCCAGCCTTCAAGGAGGCCCGGATGAACAACGTTGTTAGGAACTACAGCTAGCTAAGACTAAGCAGAGGACCGGGAATGCCGAGCGAGGCTTCAGCATTGGGCGATGAGTACTCCGACCCGTTCGATTGAAGCGCCGCGCTCGCGGCCGTCAACCCCTCCGGGGTCGGGCGCTTCGCGCCCTTGACTGCCGCTCTCGCGGCGCTGGCTTTGTGGGTAGGTCGGGGGAGGGGTCCGGGTCCTTCGGGGAGGTGCTTGGCGCTTGCAATGTCCGCGGTTAATCTCAGTCGACAGCGACGATGGGTCAGACGCTCACCTACGAACACCTCGGCGGTGACCGCCACCGCCACGGGGATGGCCTTAGCCATTCTCATCACCACCATGGCCCTCACACCCATGAGCCCGAGCCGGGTTCGCAGCGCCACGAACACGATCACCACCACGGCGGCCACGGCCATTCACACGGCCTGATTGACGAGAGCATCAAACGCTCGCGGGAGGGACTACGGGCGGTCGGCCTGTCACTGGCCATCCTCGCGCTCGCGGCTGGCGCCCAGTTGGCCATCTTCATCGCCAGTGGCAGCGTCGCCCTGCTCGCAGACCTGATCCACAATTTCGGTGACGCAAGCACTGCAATCCCGCTCGGTGCCGCCTTTCTGCTGCGCTCTGCTCGGGCAGAGCGCTGGGCGGGGCTATTCGTGGTGGCGACGATCTTTGTCTCGGCCTGCGTTGCCGGCGTCGAGGCCATTTCGCGGCTGATCCACCCCCAGGCGCCGACCCACCTTCTCGCATTGGCCGCCGCTGGCCTGATCGGCTTCGGCGGGAACTGGATCGCTGCTCAGATCCGAACCCGCGCCGGCAAACGCCTCGATAGCCCGGCTCTGATCGCTGATGGCAATCACGCTCGCGCCGATTCCTACGTCAGCCTTGCCGTGGTCGCCACCGCTGCCGTCGTCGCGGTTGGCCTGCCGATAGCGGACCCGCTGATTGGCCTCGCGATCACAGCCGTCATCCTCAAGATCACCTGGGATTCCTGGCGGACGGTACGCCACTCACATTCCCACTCACATTCGCATTCCCACTAGCCTCCGCCGCCCCGATCATGGCCGCCACCGACGCCAGCGCCGTGGAGCCGCCGACCCCTTCGAACTCGGCGCAGGATTCCCCCGGCTCGATCTTCATTCGCTTTCTCAAGTTCGGCTGTCTCGCCTGGGGCGGGCCGGCTGCGCAGATCGCGATGATCAAGCGCGAGTGCGTCGATGAAGAAATGTGGATCTCCGAGTGGAGCTTCAAGAAGCTGCTCGCCGTCTACCAAATCCTTCCCGGCCCGGAGGCCCACGAGCTTTGTGTCTACTTCGGCCGCTTGCGCGGCGGCAAGCTCGGCGGGTTCCTCGCCGGTCTCGGCTTCATGCTGCCGGGCTTCATCCTCATGCTCGGCCTCTCGATCCTCTATGTCGAGGCCAACCTTGCCGGCCACCTGCACGGCCTCTTCTACGGGCTGACGGCGGCGGTCGGGGCGCTGGTCGCCCGCGCCCTGGTTCGGCTCAGCAAATCCTTTATCTCAGACGTGCCGCTGGCGATCATCGCGGTCGTTGGCTTCGCCCTGACCCTTTGGGTGGGCATCACCTTCGTCTTGATCCTGCTCGGTGGCGGCATTGCCTATGAGCTGTGGACGAACGGGCGGCGCTGGACTCACCGGGCAAACAGCTTCGCCATAACGCCCTTGGCACTCCTCGCAGTCGCCACCGGGGCCATCACCGTCTCGCTGACAGCGACGATCTTCTTCGAGGGATTGAAGGCGGGGCTGCTCACCTTCGGCGGTGCCTACACCGTGATCCCCTTCCTGCGCGAGGCCGCCGTCGAAAACCACCACTGGCTGAGCAGCGCTCAGTTCAACGACGGCCTGGCGATGGGCGGCATCCTGCCCGCCCCGCTGATCATCTTCTCGACCTTCGTCGGCTACATCGCCGGAGGTCTCGGTGGCGCCCTGGTGATGACTCTCGGCATCTTCATCCCCGCCTTTGTCTTCCCGATCTTCCTCCACCGCCAGCTAGTCGCGGTTTCCGAGAACGAGCGCCTTCACCCCTTTCTGCTCGGGGTCGCGGCGGCGGTGATCGGGCTGATCGCGGCGGTCACGGTGACGATCCTCGAAACCAGCGTTACGGACGTGTACACGGCCCTGATTGCGCTCGGTGCGTTCGCGGCGTTGAACCGCTGGCACTCGAAGCTGACCGTCGTCTACGTGATGGCCGTTGCCGGGATTGTCGGCGTCGTCCTTCAGCACACGTTGGTTTAGACGGCGCTGGCCAGGGGCGTGGCGTTCTGGCGAGCCGCACTCGCCTCGCAAAATCGGCTCAAACATGAGCCGTTGGCATAGGTCTCCGTGCCACAGTCATGCCACAGCCGTGCCACAGAAACAACCGGGAGCAACCGGGAGCAACCGGAGTCAGGTCAGGCCGGATGAGGCTCTGTAAACCGCTCTAGCAAGCCAGATTTAGCGCTATAAGCGGAGGGGGAGGGATTCGAACCCTCGAGACACCTTTCGATGTCTGCCGGTTTTCAAGACCGGTGCATTCAACCGCTCTGCCACCCCTCCGGGGAGTAAGCGCGGCCTCGATGCTAGACGCCGCGGCCGAGGACTGCGATCGCTCAAGATGATTGTATTGTCTGCAATGCGTCGATTGCTTCTACTCGCATCGACGATGGTCTTCTTCGACGTCGTCTTTTTCTCGGCGATTGCGCCGCTGCTGCCCGACTATGTCAGGGAACTGGGGTTGAGCAAGGCGCAGGCCGGCGTTCTCTCTGCCTCCTACGCCGCCGGCACGCTCCTCTTCTCCCTTCCCGCCGGCCTGTTCGCCGCTCACGCGGGGCCGCGCCGAACCGTGATCGGGGGCCTGTTGCTGCTTGGGGTCGCCAGCGTCGCCTTCGGATTCGCCCACCAGTTCCTCCTACTCGACGCCGCCCGCTTCACCCAGGGGGCGGCGGGGGCGCTGATCTGGTCCGGCGCCCTCACCTGGCTGGTCACCACGGCGCCGCCCGAGCACCGCGGTTCGGTGATCGGCACCGCTCTGGGCACCGCCGTCGCCGGGGCCCTGTTCGGACCGGCGCTGGGCGCGCTGGCGGCCGAAGTCGGCACCGAAAAGGTCTTCAGCGCCGTGCTCGGGGTGGCGATCGTGCTCGCCCTCGTCGCTTCGCGCCTGCCGGAGGCCGAGGCGCCCGAACGCCAGCACCTACGCGAGGTCGCCGAGACGATCTTCAGCCGGCCGATCGTGCTCGCAACCGCCTTCGTCGCGATCCCCTCGGTGATGTTCGGCGCGGTCGAGGTGCTGGTGCCGCTGCAGATCGACGGCCTCGGCGGCGGCCACGCGCTGATCGCCGGCGGCTTCATCGTCGGCGCCGCGCTGGAGGCGGTGCTGGCCCCGATAGCCGGTCGCTACTCCGACCGGGCCGGGCGGCGCGTCCCCTTCATGGTCGGTCTCAGCATCTGCGCGGTGGCGATGGGCGCGGTGGCGATCGGGCAGTCGCTGGGCGTGGTGATGACCGGCCTGATCCTCACCTCGCTGGGGGGAGGGATCTGCTTCACGCCCGCGCTGACCATGCTCTCCGAGGTGGCCGAGTCGAGCCGCCTGCACCAGGGTTTCGCCGCCGGCCTCTCCAACATGGCCTGGGCGGCGGGCCAGGTGTTCGGCGGGCTTGTCGGCGGCGGCGTCGCCAGCATCGCCGGCAACGCGGCGCCGAGCGTGGCGATCATCTTCCTGCTGCTGGGCACCGTCTTCTACGCGTTTCATGCTCTCGCGCCGCCGGCTGTGCGTCCCGTCGAAGGCTGAGCGGGCTAGGCTCCGCTCTGAATGTCTTCCAGCGGTTTAGAGCAGGGGGAGTCGCGGCGGACCTGGCGCAACTGGGCCGGGGACCAGGCCTGCGCGCCGGTCGAGCGGCTGCGCCCACGCGACCGCGAGGAGTTGGCCGAGGCGATCGGCGCGGCTGCGGCGGCCGGGCGCAAGGTCAGCGTCGCCGGCAGCGGCCACTCCTTCACCGAGGCGGCGATGACCGACGGCACGATGATCGACGCCGGCGCGCTCAGCGGCGTGATCGACGCCGATCGCTCCTCGGGCCTGGTCAAGGTCGGGGGCGGGACGGTCCTCGCCGATCTGAACGAGGAGCTGCACCGGCTCGGCTTGGCGATGGAGAACCTCGGCGACATCGATCGGCAGACGGTCGCCGGCGCGATCTCGACCGGCACCCACGGCACCGGGGCGAAGCTGCGCAACATCTCCTCCCAGGTCGAGGCGATGGAG
Source organism: uncultured Solirubrobacterales bacterium (assembly GCA_963702705.1). Lineage (GTDB taxonomy): Bacteria > Actinomycetota > Thermoleophilia > Solirubrobacterales > 70-9 > VRUE01. The sequence goes on along the minus strand of CAVPDR010000002.1, from coordinate 1,061,272 downwards.
CTGGTCCTCGGCGACGGCTCGGTGCGCGAGCTGAGCGCCGACGGCGACCCCGACCTGCTGCGGGCCGCGCGGGTCGGGATCGGCGCCCTCGGCGCGATCTACGGCGGTGACCCTGCGCTGCGTGCCGGCCTTCACCCTCCACCGCGTCGACACTCCTTGTCCGCGCGAGGAGGTCTTCGACACCTTCCACGGCGCGCCGACGCAAACGATCACTTCGAGCTGTTCACCTTCCCCTACGCCGACTCGGCCCTGGTGCTGGAGCGCAACCGAACCGAGGGGCCGCCGCGCCCGCGCGGCCGGGCCGCCGCCTTCCTCAACGACGTCGTGCTCGAGAACTGGGCGCTGGAGGCGATCTCGGCCGCCGGCAAGCCCTTCCCGCGCGGGATCCCCTCGCTCTCGCGCTTCGCCGCCTGGCTCGCCTCGGGCAGCAAGTCGACCGATCGCAGCGACCGGATCTTCGCCAACGAGCGCCGCGTCCGCTTCACCGAGATGGAGTACGGCGTGCCGCGCGAGCACGGTCCCGAGGCGGCGCGGCGGGTGATCGAGTGGGTGCGCTCGAACCGCTACCCGGTCTTCTTCCCGATCGAGATGCGGGTGACCGCCGCCGATGACGCCCTGCTCAGCCCCTCGCACGAGCGCGACACCGCCTACATCGCCGTCCACCAGTACCGCGGCATGGAGTGGCGCCCCTACTTCGAGGCGGTCGAGGCGATCATGAACGAGTACGGCGGCCGCCCCCACTGGGGCAAGCGCCACTTCCAGACCGCGGCGACGCTGGCCGAGCGCTACCCGCGCTGGGCCGACTTCCAGGCGGCCCGCGACGAGCTCGACCCGGGCCGCGTCTTCACCAACGAGTACGCCGAGCGCGTCCTCGGCCCCTGAACCGCCGCCCGCCGACGGGCCTCAAAGGAGACATATAGGCGTATTTTGAGGCCCGTCGGCCTACAAGAACGTCTGGCCCTCGCCGCGGTAGGTGGGGACGACGTCGACGATCTCCTCGCCCTCGATCAGGTGGAGGACGTCGAAGCGCTCGCAGAGCTCGCCCGCCTTGGCGTGGCGCATGTAGACGCGGTCGCCGATCCGCAGCTCGCGGGCGGCGTCGCCGCTGAGCGGCGTCTGCACCTCGCCGGCGCCCTCCTCGGCGTCGAGCCGCAAGCCGGGGGGCAGCCAGGGGGACGGCAGACGGGCCGGGTCGCCGCTGCCCGAGGCGAGGTAGCCGCCGCCGAGCGCGGTGGCGACGCCGGCGGCCGGCTTGCGCACGATCGGCAGGGCGAAGCCGGCGGCCGGGGTGAGGGTGAAGCGGCTGTAGTGGTCGAAGAGGGTGGGGGCGTAGAAGCCCGAGCCGGCGGCGATCTCGGTGACGGCGTCCTCGGCGCCGGTCAGCTCGAGGCTGCCGGTGCCGCCGCCGTTGACGATCGGCAGCTCGGCGAACTCGCGGATCGCGGTGACGACCGCGCCGCGCCGCTCGGCGAGCTCGGCCGCCGAGCGCTTCTGCATCGCGCGGATCGCCGCGCCGCGCAGGCGCCGTCCCGGCGGTTGGTCGCCGACCCCGGCGATCTGGCCCTCGTAGGACATCAGCGCCGCCAGCTCGACCTGCGGTCGTCGCTCGATCTCGCGCGCCAGGGCGACGGCCTGCTCGACCGTGTGCACGGGCGAGCGCTTCGGCCCGACCTTGATCCGCCCGCCCAGCGCCCACCAGCTCGCGTCGAGGTCGATGCAGACCCGCACCGGCGCCGCACCGGCGCCCAGCACCGACTCGATCGCGTCGAGGTGCTCGGCGCAGTCGACCATCACGATCGGCGCGCCCTCCGGGTTGGCGACCGAGCGCAGCGCCAGCTCCTCGAGCGCGCCGGTGTCGGCGGTCGGGTAGGCGAGCAACAGGTTCTCGAAGCCGCCCTCGGCGAGCCAGAGCGTCTCCGGCAGGGTGAAGGTCATCAGCCCGGCGAAGCGCTCGTCGCGGCTGAGAATCCGCTCGAGCAGGGCCCGGCAGCGCAGCGACTTGCTCGCCACCCGGATCGGCTTCGCGCCCGCCCGCCCCAGCATCGCCTCCGCGTTGGACCACATCGCGTCGAGGTCGACGAAGGCAAACGGCGCCTCGACCTCCTCGAAGATCTGCTCGAGTTGCGCGTGGGAGCGGCTCGGACACGACCACGAGACTAACCGCGCCGACTCCCCGTGACTTCCTACAATCGAGCCGGATGCCCGGAGAGGTGGCCGAGTGGCTGAAGGCACTCGCCTGCTAAGCGAGTAGGGGGCGCAAGCTCTCTCGAGGGTTCGAATCCCTCCCTCTCCGCTTTGGCTCGGTCCTGAGCGCCTCGGCTCAGGGCACCCGGCGGACCACGAGGCGATCGGGTTCGCTGGCCGTAACCTGCCACTCGTGCCCCGGCCGCTCGCCCTCGGCGACGAGCACCAGGCGGCCGGCGTCCAGCGACCAGCGTCCGTTCGACTCGACCGGCGCGTCAACGGGTCCCGGCGCCCGTTCGGCATAGCTGCCGTCGGGCCCGAGCTCGAAGCGAGATCCGGCCCCGCGAGGGTGGCAGTTGGTGGGACGCCGGCCGGAACACCATCTCCTCGCCGCTGTCCTCCTCGTGCGAGTGGACCCAGCGTCCCTGCAGCGCTTCCTCATCGGGCGTTGCCACCCGGGGATGATCTCAGAGGCCGGCGAGTTTCTTCCTCGGTCCGGCAAGGGTCGCGTTCATCCGTGCCACCTGGCCGGCGCTGAACATGACCATCGCCGCGTCGTCGACGTAGTCCATGTAGTTCATGAACATGTCACCGTTGGGGCCGTTGTTGCAGGTGATGTGCGGGAATTTCGGCTTGCCGAAGTTTGCCGCCTGGGCCCGCGGCGTATCGGCAACGAAGTCGTTGCCGCTGCAGTCGTTCATGTCGCCCCAGATGTGTCGAAGGCCGAGGAAGTGGCCGACCTCGTGAGTGGCCGTACGGCCTTTGTCGAACGGCGCTTTCACCGCCCCGGTGGTGCCGAAGGCGCGGAAGAGGATCACGACCCCGTCCGTCTTCGCCGGCCCTCCCGGGAACTGGGCGTAGCCGAGCAGGCCTTCGCCGAGGTTGCAGACCCAGAAGTTGAGGTAGCGATCGGCGGGCCAGGCGTCGGCGCCGCCGGTTTTGCTCGACTTGACCTCGTCGTGCACACCCCACGACGTGACTTTCGTGGCTGTCCTGGTGATCCCGGTGGTCCTTTTGCCTGCCGGGTCTTTGGTCGCCAGGGCGAACTGGATCTTGGCGTCGGTCGCGAGGCCTTTCCAGGCCGCCGGGATTTTTGATTTGTCGGCGTTTTTCAGCCTGTAGTCACGATTCAGCGCGGCAATCTGGCTTTTCACCTGGGCGTCGGAGATGTTCTCCTCGGCCGTGGCATGGACGATGTGGACGACGACCGGAATCGTGATCAGTTTTTCGGCGACGCGCATGGCCCGGCCGCTGTCGATGCTGGTGCGCGTTTCCTCCTCGGCATCGAGCCGCCGCTTGCGGTATTCGGGGTGCGTTTCGGCCAGCAGCTCGTGCACCACCATGTGGGCGCAGGTGCGACGTTTGGGGACTTTGACTGGGCTCATGCCTCGCTCCTCCCGCTGTGAGTTGGGTTCACTCAGGATTTGCGGAGCATCCTAACGCCGCGAGCGCAGAACGACGCGCCCGCCGCGGGCGGGGATCATCGTCACGTTGCGGTGCAGGGCGCGCTCGGGCTCGGGCTCGGCGGCCTCGAGGTCGAGGCGGCGGGCCGTCGCCTCGAGCACGACCCGCATCTCGGCCATCGCCAGGGCGGCGCCGAGGCAGCGGCGGATGCCGCCGCCGAAGGGGATCCACTCGTAGGTGCCCGGTTTGCGACCGAGCCAGCGCTCGGGGCGGAACTCGAAGGGCTCGGGGTAGAGGTCCTCGCGGTGGTGGACGAGGAGGATGCTCATCCCGACCGGGGTGTCGGCGGAGATCCCGTAGGGGCCGAAGCGCCAGGGCACCGTCACCCGCCGGCCGATGAACGGCACGACCGGACGCGAGCGCATGCTCTCGACGATCGTCGCCTCGACCTGCTCCTCGGCGTTGTCGCCGGTGCGGGTCGCCTCGCGCAGCGCCTCGTGGGCTTCGGGGTTGCGGACCAGCCGCTCCCAGGCCCAGGCGAGCGAGTTCGCCGTCGTCTCGTGGCCGGCGAGGACCAGGGTCAGCAGCTCGTCGCGGACTTCTTTGTCGTCCATCGCCTCGCCGTCCTCGGCCCGCGCCTGCAGCAGCAGCGAGAGGATGTCGCGGCGCTCCGCCAGGTGCTCGTCGGCGCGGCGGGCCCGGATCACCGCGTAGGTCGGGCGGTCGAGCAGGGCGACGCCGAGCTTGATCACGCCGAAGGCCTCTTCGCGGCCGATGTTGAGCAGTTCGCCGGCCTGGCCGAAGGGCGAGGTGGAGGCGTTGACGAGGTGCTTGACGGTCGAGCGCATCCGGTGCTCGGGGGTGCCGCGCTCGGGCCTGCCCTCGATGCCGAAGATCCCGGCCATGATCACGTCGAGGGTGATCGCCTGCATCCGCGGCGCGAGCGCGAAGGGCCGGTTCAGCGGCCAGCGGTCGATCTCGCGTTCGGTCGCCGCGGTGATCATCTCCGTGTAGCGCTCGATCGCCTCGCCGTGGAAGGGCGGCAGCAGCAGCTTGCGCTGGCGCATGTGGCGCTCGCCGAGCGAGGTGAGCACCGAGCCGGTGCCGAGGATCGGCCGCAGCGGCGACTCGCCGGTCAGCGAGGGCGCCAGCTCGGGCTTGGCGGTGAAGAGCGAGCGGACGTGGTCGGGATGGCTGGTGACGACGGGCCCGCCCGGCATCGCGGTCCGCATGCGGAAGACCTCGCCGATGCGCCGGCGGGCGCCGAAGACGTACTCGATCTGGCGCTGGTTGAAGCGCAGCATCTGGGCGGTGCGCGGCAGCGGCACGACCGGCGGCTTGGCGAGGCCGGCGAGCCTCGGCCAGCTCGATCGGGCCGGCGGGGGAGGGAGGCGCCTCGCCGACGAGGTGCGGGAAGGCTGGCTCCTCGGCGCTGGCGGGACGCTCGGCGACGGTGCTCACCGTGCCATTGTCACACAGATCAGTGTTCGACGTCGGCATCGCCGGGTGCGCTGCGTCACGCTCTACAGTCATGAATATGCAGGCGGCAGGCGGACGAAGATCATCGCGACGGTCGGGCCGGCGAGCTGGGACGCCGAGACGCTGACGCGCCTGATCGAGGCCGGCGCCGACGTCCTGCGCCTCAACTTCTCCCACGCCGACCGCGACCGCCACGCGCGCACGGTCGAGGCGATCCGCGCCGCCGCCGAGCGGGCCGGGCGCGAGGTCGCGGTGCTCGGCGATCTGCCCGGGCCGAAGCTGCGGATCGGCGAGCTGCGCGGCGACGTCGCCGAGCTCGGAGACCGGCATGCACGTGAAGCTGACGCCGCAGGAGGTCGAGGGCGACCGCGAGACGATCCCGGTCACCTGGCCGGGCGTCACCTCGCTGCGCGAGGACGAACCCGTCTACCTCGCCGACGGCTCGATCCGCCTGCGCGTGCGCGGGCCCGAAGACGGCGGCATCGACTGCGAGGTCGAGGTCGGCGGCACCCTCTCTTCGCACAAGGGGATGAACGTGCCCGGCATCAGTCACCCCGGCGGCGACCGCCGGCGACCTCGGCTGGGTCGAGTTCGCGGTCGAGCAAGGCGTCGACCTGCTTGCCGTCTCCTTCGTCTCCACCGCCGCCGACCTAGAGCCGGTGAGCGAGCGGCTGCGCGCGCTCGGCTCCGACATCCCGCTGATCGCCAAGATCGAGAAGCAGGCGGCGGCCGAGAACGCCGAGGAGATCGTCGCCGCGGCGACCGGCGGGATCATGGTCGCCCGCGGCGACCTCGGGATCGAGCTGCCGCTGGCGCAGGTGCCGGTCGTGCAGAAGCGCCTGATCCGCGCCGCCGGGCGCCGCTCCAAGCCGGCGATCACGGCGACCCAGATGCTGGCCTCGATGGTGATCGCGCGGCGGCCGACGCGGGCCGAGGTGACCGACGTCGCCAACGCGATCTACGACGGCAGCGACGCAGTGATGCTCTCCGAGGAGACCGCGGTCGGCCAGCACCCGATCGAGGCGGTGCGGGTGATGGACCAGATCGCCCGTGCCACCGAGCCCGACCTGCCCTACGGCGAGTGGCTCTTCGGCCGCACCGACCAGGCGACCCAGGACGTCGCCGACTCGGTCGCGCAGGGAGCGGTCGGCGCGGTCTACCGCCTCGGCCTCGCGGCCCTGGTCGTGCCGACGACGAGCGGGCGCACCGCGCGGCTGATCTCCGCCCACCGTCCCAACGTGCCGGTGCTGGCGATCTCGCCGCGGATCGAGACCGTGCGCCGGCTCAACCTGCTCTTCGGCGTCAGGGCCGTGCTGCACGAGCAGGAGACCGACATCCGGGCGCTGCTCCAGGACAGCGCCGCGCTGGCGGGCGAACAGGGCATCGCCGCCTCCGGCGAGCTGATCGCGATCACCGCGGGCCTGCCGGAGCAGGAATTGGGGACCAATTTCTTCGAGGTCCACCGCGTGCCCTGAGGCGCCCTGGTGCCGGCGCGTTACTGCGTCATCGGTCGCCGAAAGGCAGAAGCCTTCCGGCCCCTCTTCCTTGTCCCGCTTGGCCCCAGAACGCCTCAGGGCACGCGGACTGGCATAGGGTCTGCCCATGTCGATTCGACTGGAGCGCGAGCGGGGGCTGGCCGTCGCCACCCTCGACAGCCCGCCGCTGAACCTCTTCGACCGGCGCGATGTTCGAGGCGCTGCAGGCGACGATCGAGGCGGTCGAGGCCGACCCGCCGCGCGCGCTGCTGTTCCGGGCCGAGGGCCGCGCCGTCTCCGGTGGCGTCAACGTCGCCGAGTTCGACGGGCTGACGCCGGAGCGGGCGAGCGAGCTCTGGGATCGAGCTGATCGGCGTGGTCGAGCGGGTCGAAGCGCTGCCGCTGCCGGTCGTCTTCGCCGCCCACGCGCTGACCCTGACCGCGGCCTTCGAGTTGGCGCTCGGCTGCGACCTGATCCTCGCCGCCCGCTCGGCCAAGTTCGGCCTGGTCGAGAAAGTGGTCGGCCTGACGCCGTCGATGGGCGGCACGCAGCGCCTCGCCGAGCGCGCCGGCAGCGGTCGCGCCCGAGAGTTCGTGATGACCGGCGAGCTCTTCGGCGCCGAGCAGCTGGAGCGCTGGAACGTCGTCAACCGGGTCTTCGACGACGAGGGCTTCGATGAGCGGGCGCGCGCCTTCGCCGCGGAGCTGGCGGCGGGCCCGACCAAGGCCCACGCGATGACCAAGCTCGTCCTGCGCCGCTACCGCGAGGGCGGCGTCGCGGCCGCCGACGAGACGATCCGCACCGAGGCGGGCGAGCTGTTCGCGACCGAGGACCTGCAGCGCGCGGTCAAGACCTTCCTCGAGCACGGCGGGCCGGGCCACGCGACCTTCGAGGGTCGCTGAGCCTTTCCGGTGCACCTCATCCCCGTGTATCGGGATTGAGCGGACCGGAACGGGATAGGGTTCGCCGATGGACCATTTCGACGCGATTGCGCAGGGCATGAACCAGGCGGTGCCCTTCGCGGGCTTCCTCGGCTTGGAGGTCACGAGCGTCGCCGCGGGCGAGGCCATGGTCGGCTGCCCGAGCGCGCTGAGCTGACCAACCACGTCGGCTCCCAGCACGCCGGCGCCCTCTTCACCGTCGGCCGAGGCCGCATCGGGCGCCGCCTTCGTCGGCGCCTTCGCCGAGCGCATGGGCGAGGTCACGCCGCTGGCCCGCAGCGCTGAGATCTCCTACGAAAAGATCGCCAATGGCCCGATCGAGGCAAGCGCCAAGCTGGGCGTCGATACCGCCGCGGCCCTGGCCACCCTCGACGCCGAGGGCAAGGTCGTCTTCCCCTGCGAGATCGAGCTGAACGACGCCTACGGCCAACGCGTAGCGACCGCCACGGTCCAGTGGCACGTGCGGCTGAACAAGCCCACCGAGCCCGAAGCCGCCTAACCAAGCCCCCAAGTCCCTAGAATCGCCGTCCGGGCCACTCACCCGGCATCCCGCGCCAGTAGCTCAGTTGGATAGAGCGTCGGTCTACGAAACCGAAGGTCACAGGTTCGAATCCTGTCTGGCGCGTTCGCTGAATCCCGCTTGGGGAGCGGGTTTGCGGGGTTTTGGGAGAATTCGCCAGAAGCGCGAAAACGGCCCTGGGGCAACGCCTGGGGCAACATGAGGTCTGAGCAGAGGTTCTGCGGCAGGCCTTGAGACGGGCGTCCCGTCCACCTACGTTCGCCGCCGACAAGACCAAATAGCGGCCCCGGCGGCGCGTGAACGCCCCGGGGCCCGGCACCGAAGAACGAGCCTTCGATGCGAGGAGACGGTACCCGCCACGGGCGGGCGCCGGACGGCATCCCTGGGCTTCTCTTCGGCGTCCTGACCGAAAGGGGACACCGTGCCCGGCAAAACCACCGCGACGATCGACCGGGAGCGCCGGGACGCGCTCTACGAGCTCGTCCTCGAACCACCTCAGCGGCATCGGCGACTTCTGGATCGCGATCGAGGAGAAGGACTTCGCCAAGGCTGAGCGCCTGGGCATCGAGTTCGGCGAAGACTTCCGCCTGCTTGCAGGACATCGGCTGGGAGCCAGAGCACGGCCGCGAGACCGTCGCCCTGACGATGCCGCCCCACGACCTGATGGAACTGCTGGGCGCCTGCACGGCGAAGCCGAGAGCGTGCTGGCGGGCTCGGCCTGCGCGCGCCTGCTGAAGAAGGAAGAGGAGAGCGCCAGAGCAGCGCTATCAGCGCGCCAAGAGCACCTGCGAGGAGCTGATCGAGCAACTCGATCCCCGCGAGGCTGACCGACCGGCCGAAGCGGCGGCGAGCGGCTTCCCGAGGGTCGAGGCGCAGGCCACAGGGAGGAAACGGAGCCCGATGCTTGGGCTGCGTCCCTGCCTCGGCCCTCGGAAAGCCGCAGCCGCCGATCTGCTCGTTGGTCCTGGCGAATGGCCGGCCGTCCGATCAGGCGGCCGGGCGGTCCAACCAGAAGGCGAAGATCAGCAGAGCCACGGCGAGGCTGACGCAGCGGTCGGATCGCAAGCCCCAGCGATTGCGGCGAATTCGGAACGCTTGGCATCGACATATAGATGTCAGCGAGCCCGTGGCGCCGGAGCGCCAAGTGGCAAGTGATTTCAGGCGCCTCGCTGTCGGGGTGGGACCCCACGCGAACCCCGTAGCGAACCGCAAGGCGAACCCCGTTGCGAACCCCAGTGCGACATATAGATGTCAGCGAGGCGGCATCGCCCAACCGCAGGCGCAAGCGGCTTTGCGCGCCATCTGCACCAGGCAGTGCGAGCCGTAGAACGAGCCGCAGTGCGAGCAACAGAGCGAAGCAGTACGAGAGTTGCGAGCGAAAGCCTCCGAACGAGCCTCTGGAGCGCTCGGTTTCTCCTGTTAACGTTTTGTCCGACAACGCAAATGGGGCGGCGCCGGCGGAACGGCCCGCCCCCGGCTCACGAGGGGTTAGCTCATGAGCGTTTCCCAGGATACGTCGGCCCCTGCGGCCGATCCAGGCTGCGGCGACAAGCGGCGGCTCAGAAAGACCAAGACGCCCGGCGTCTTCAAGCGCGTGGACGGCGCGGGGCAGACGATCGGCTACGTCTCCGTCTTCCGCAGCGCCGGGCGGCAGCGAAAGCGCCACGCCCGCACCTACGAGGAGGCGAAGCGGATCAAGCGCGAGAGCGAGACCGACCGCGACCGCGGCGAGCTTCAAGAGCGCACCACGATCGGCTTCCTCCGCTACGTCGATGAATGGGTCGAGCGCTACCGCGGCCAGGGAAGGCGCGGCTTCCGCGAGAGCACCCGCGAGGAATACCGCCGCCTGATCCGCGCCTACGCCCACCGCCACTTCCCGCGCAAGCTGAAGCTGGCCGACGTGAGCACCTACGCGCTGGCTCGCTTCATGGACTGGCTCGCCGACGAGGAGGAGCAGGGCAAGCGCCTCAGCGACCGCACGATCGCCAACGCCGTGATCCCGCTGCGCGCCGCCCTGGCGACCGCCAAGCGCGAGGGCCTGATCCGCCACAACCCGGCCCAGGGCCTCGCCATGCCCCACCGCGAGCAGCTGCCCGAGGAAGAGGTCAAGGTCTTCAGCCGCGACCAGCTCGCCGCCGTCCTGGCGATGGCGCCCGAGCGCCACGCGCCGCTCCTCGAGCTCCTGGCCGCCACCGGCCTGCGGATCAGCGAGGCGATCGCCCTCCAGCGCCTGCACCTCCAACTCGATCAGAGCGAGCCCGAGGTCTGCATCCGCCGCGCCATCGTCCGCGACCGGATCGTGCCGCCCAAGAGCAAGTACGGCCGCCGCGAGGTCCGCCTACCGGCACCGCTCGCGGCGAAGCTGCGCGCCCACCTCGCCGCCCAGCCCGATCAGGACTCGACCGCCCTCGCCTTCCCCAGCGAAGCGGGCGGCCCGCTCAACCCCGGCAACCTCCGCCGCCGCGTCCTCAAGCCGCTCGCAGAGGAGGTCGACGCCCCCTGGGCCGGCCTTCCACACGTTCCGCCACACCTTCGCCTCGCTCCACCTCAGCCAAGGCACCAACCTCCTCCAGCTGATAGCTCCTGAGCAACCGCCTGTCTGAGGATCCCACTCTGCCTAGGAGAGGGTTTCTCTTTTTCCTAGAAAGGGAGGTTGTTCATGAGGCACCTGGTCGGCAGAGAGCTTCCTGCAAAGACCTTGGTGGTCGCAATCGATTGCGGGAAGGTCGCCAACCGCGTGATGCTGGCCACGGGAGAGCGAGGGGTGATCGGAGAACCGGTGAGCCTGCCGACTCTCCGTGCTGGAGTCGACGAGCTGCAGCGCCTGGTTGGCGCCGCCGGCAGCAAGGGGCGGCCGATAATCGCAGTAGAGGCAACCGGGTCCCTCCATCACGCTTGGGTGGCAGAGCTCGAACGCCGCTTTGCCGGATCGCTTCGGCTCTTTGCGCCTTCTGAGACCCAAGCCGCCCGTGCCGGCCTGGGATCGCGGCGCACCAAGACCGACGATCGCGACTGCGCCGCACTGATCACCCTTGCCCGCCAGGGGCTTGGCCGACCACCCGAGGGCGAGACGGTCGCAGCAATGCTTGGCGCGGTGCGTCATCGCCGGGCTTTGGTCGAGACCCGCAAGAGCGCCCAGCAGCGCCTCCACGACCAGCTGAATGCCCTTTGCCCGGGGCTCTCGGCGCCGAGCGGTCACGGCCGGGCGCTCAAGCTCGAGGACACCTCGGGCCAGGCGGTCTTGGCCTGCGCGGTCGAGTTCGCTGGGCGTGCCCCGGCGCCTCGCTCGCTGATCTCCCGCGCCCCGGGGCGCTTCACCAAAGCGAATGCGAGCTACTGGTCGGCGCGGTGGCGAGCCCTCTTGCCGCCGCCGCCCGACGCCGAGCTGCGGGCCGCGCGCCTGCGCGGCGACCTGGAGCGCTGGCGCTTGCTCCAGCGCGACATCGAAGCGACCGACGAGCAGATCGCCGAGTTGTTGGCCGCCACCGCGGGAGGTGTCCTGACCTCGCTGCCGGGAGTCGCCCGGACTCGGGCTGCTGCCTTCTCTGCCCACGCCTTGCCGATCGAGCGCTTCCCTTCGGCCGAGCATCTCTACTCGGCAACGGGACTGGCGCCGGCGACCTATGAGTCGGCGACCCTGCGACGTCGAGGGCGTATCTCACGCGCGGGGCTGGCCGAGTTCCGCGATGCGCTGATGGGTATTGCCTGGGGCCTCTCGCAAAGCTGCGCGGCCTTCAGATCAAGAGACCGGCAGCTGCGCGATCGTGGCATGGCGCCGATCCAGGCCCGGGTCGCACTGGCTCGGCACGCCTGCCGGCTTTGCTTTGCCCTGCTGCAAACACAGAAGCCCTTCGACGAAGAGCGCTATGTTCGGATGAGGCATGGCGCGAGCGGTGACGGCGTTTCCGGCTATGCCGCATGACGGCGCACCTTAGCTTGCCGCCCGCTCGCGCCGGCCGCCTTTCTCACGGCGCAAACGAAAGCCTGCCGCCCGACGGCGACTGATCAGCCTGCCGGTTCGGTGGCCTTGCCGAGTCCGGCGCTCTTCTCGCAATTTGCGGCCGACAGCGTCGGCCTGGCCGGTCCTGCCTGTCTCTTCCCTTGACTCGGTGGGGGAAAGCTAAGCCGTGCCCTCGGCCATCACTCGCCTGCCTTCACGCTGACTCGCTACACGCATCTGCTCCCGGGGGACGAGGCGCCAGCTCTCGATCTATCGCAAGAGCGATTTTTAGCGCTCCTGGACACGCTAGGCGGCCGACTGAGCCAGGCCGCCTAGGTGGACGACCGGCGCTGGAGCGGACCCCCGACTTTTAGTACACGACGGTTCGCAAAGGCTTCTCAGGAGCCGTTGACGGTGCCCGAAGAGACCAAAGAGACCGAAGAGGACACTCGGGGCACGTAGTCCCGACGCAGTCCTCACAACGCGTTGAGCCGCGTCTGTCACGAGAACCGCCCTTGCAGAGCCAAATACAGCACGATGCGTCGATATTGTGTGCACCGCGCGGCTGCTCTGTTCGCAAGGTCTCTCTAAATTCACCGGACGGTATCTGCTACTTTGATCGCTGCACAAGCGCGGAACAGGAAGGCCTCTATGAGCGACGACGAAAACAACAACTCAGGCTTCACCGCCCCTTACGTCTCCTGGGGGTCCTTCAACAACCTCCTCGACCGGATGGGGGAGGAGGGCCTGCCGATGCGGATCGACCGCTCCTACCTCTCCAACATGGCCGGCAGCACGCAGAGTCACCTGCTCAAGGCACTGCGGGAGCTCGACCTCATTGACGAGAACGCCGAGCCGACCGAGACCCTTAAGGCACTAGCCGCCAACACGGAGTCGCGGCCGGAGCGGATCGCCTCCCTCGTGCAGGAGCACTACGCGGAGGCCGTGGCGCTGGGTGCGAACGCCACGCAGTCAATGCTGGAGGAGCTCTTCGCTGAGAACTACAACGTCAAGGGCAGCACCCGCGGGAAGTCGATCGCCTTCTTCCTGGCGGCGGCGAAAAACGGCGAAGTGCCGCTCAGCCAGCACTTCAAGCCGCCGAAACGCACGTCCTCCAACGGGTCCGGCCCGAAGCGGCGCAAACCGAAAGGTGGGACCCCTCCCGCGCCGGAGACGCTTCCACCTGCTTCGGCGACCTCGCTCGATAAGGCGAAATCCGCCTACGTCGAGTTGCTGCTCAAAAAGGCGGACTCCGAAGACCAGATGGACTCCGGTCTGCTCGATCGGATCGAGCGGGTGATCGGCTTCGGGGAGGGCAAGACTTCGTCCCCCGGTAGCAGCGGAGGTGACGGCGATTCGTAGGAGGTGGGGTACAGCGCGGGGCTAACCCGGAGGCTCCTCCCGCGTGATGACTTGAAGCAGCCGAGCGGTGCCGGGTTATGCGGAGAGTTGGAGCCCTTCGCGCCCGACACCACCTGGAGGGCCTGAGTAAATGGTGAACTCACCCCGACTTTCAACCGGGGATGCTCGCAGGCATTGTGGGTTCGAATCCCACGCCCTCCGTACGGCCATGTTAGCGCCGCCCGATGAAGCCAGGCCGATCCCTTGCCTCCGTTGCAATGAAGGCTTGAGGAATTGCTCAGGCGCTGCGGAGCAGCTGTGAGACGACCTCGCCGGGCTGTTGGCCGCGCTCAGTGGCGATTCGCTCTAGACGCTTGGCGTCGTCGCCCTCAACACTCACGATGATCGAGAGCTTCGCGTCGGGATTGCCCTCATGTATCTCGATCTGATCGGAGTGGGCGCGGTCAATCTCAGCGTCGAAATCGCCGGGCTGAGGATCGGGGTCTGTCCAGGGATCTTTTCCCATGTCAACTGATGATTCTACGCTCGCGCTCGGTGGCGGTCCAGCCGGTGACGATTAGCCACGACGTTGGGTCGACGGTGCGCTCGATCACCAGCGTGAGGGCGCGACCGCCGTCGGTGTGGCCGATGAGCAGCAGTCGCTCACCCTCTTGACCGCCGCTGCGGGGATTGCGAACGATCGCGTGGCGATTGCGCGGCAGTTGCTCGGTCTCGGCCGTCGAGATTCCCCTCGCGCCGATCTTGACGCGGGCAGCGTCGGTGGCAAGTAGCTCGGCAATCGCGTCGGGCATTTGCCGATGTCTATCGGACGGTCCCGACAGCCAAGGGCGTAACCGACGAAATGTTTACGCTGCCCCTCCAGCTAGCCTTGCATGCCTATGGACCCCCGCACTCCAAAGCAAAAAAGAGACACGGCCAAGGGCGAGTTGAAGTCCGGGTTGCCGGGCACGCCAGAGGAATTGCGACGGCAGATTCGCAGAGCCATGAAGGAACATGCCGAGACGCTGCGTCGGCTCGCCGAGTAAGGCTTGACTTGTCTTTGTTTCACGTATCGAAACATGAAACGCCATGCTGAAGGGACAAGACGTGGTTGTGCTGCTGAAGTTGCTTGACCCGGCCGGGCCGCCTCCGGTGCGAGACCTGGCGAGTGGGCTTGGCTTCGATGTCGCGGGCACGCATCGGGCGATGCGCCGCCTTGGCGAAGCGGGCCTTTACTCGGAGGAGCGTCGGCGGGTCCACGAGCCGCATGCTGAAGAGTTCCTCGTCCATGCGGTCAAGTTCAGCTTCCCGGCGAAATTGGGCTCCGAAGCCCCGGGGGTTCCGACATCGTGGGCCGCTGATCCGCTGAAGCGAGAGCTCGCCGATTACTCGGGGCTGCCGGTGGTCTGGCCCTACGCCATGGGCAAGGTACGGGGGCTCGCCTTGGAGCCGCTCCATCCGATGGTGACCAAGGCGGCGCTCGCGGATCCCGAGTTGTGGCAGCGCTTGGCACTGGTGGATGCGCTGCGAAGCAATGACGGCGCCCGTGTCAGGCAGTTGGCGGAGAGGCTCTTGGGGGAGTCGATCGCGATCGCGACTATGGCGAGACGATCAAGGACGGAAAGCCAATCTGCCTGAGGCTTCCTGGGGCAACAAATGGGGCAACATACCCCACAGATTCCAGCCGATCCCAGCGGGGCTCGATCCGCCGGAACCCGCTTGAAACCTAGCTCCACGTAGTCCAGCCGACCCACCGGCTCGGTCTACGAAACCGAAGGTCACAGGTTCGAATCCTGTCAGGCGCGTTGGCGTAATCCCGCTTGGGGAGCGGGCTGCGGGGTTCTAGCGAGCGGCTGATGGACCCGAAACCCTGCTGGCCAAAGCCCGGATCAACATGACGTTCAGGCGAGATCGCCAGCAGGCCTTGAGACGGGTCCTCCGTCCACCTCGACCAGGAGTGCCCACATGTGCACTCCTGGGCCGCGCACTAGGATCGTCGCATGGGGAATGTGGTGGTCTGCGGGGCCGGGGCGGCTGGGCTGGGCGCCGCGGCAAGCCTGCGCCGCACTGGTCTTGATGTCGTGATCCTGGAGCGCTCCGACCGAGTCGCGGCGAGCTGGCGATCGCGTTATCCCGCGCTGCGGCTCAACACGCCCGGCTGGATGTCGACGATGCCCGGGTACCGCGCGTCGGTGCGCCGTTACGGGGAGTTTCCCTCCCGCAGCGATTGGATCCGGTACCTCGAGGACTACGCGACCCATCACAGGTTGGAGGTCCGTTTCGACACCGAGGTCCGCCGGGTGGACCGCCCCGGCGAGGCCTGGCGCGTCGAGACGAGCGGCGACGCCGTCGAGGCCGACGCGGTCGTGATCGCGATCGGCTTCGACCATGATCCCCACATGCCCGACTGGCCGGGACTGGAGGGCTTCGGTGGCGAGCTGATTCACGCTGCCGCCTACCGCGACCCGGAGCCCTACCGGGGCAAGGACGTGCTCGTCATTGGCCCGGGGGTCACCGGCTCGGAGGTTGCTCACCTGATCGCCAATGGCGGCGCGGCCCGCGTCAGGGTGGCGTGCCGAACCCCTCCGCACATCGTCCGCCGCAAATGGCTCGGTGCCCCGATCCAGGTTCCCGGCGTAGCTCTCCAGCACATGCCGCTGTGGGTCGCCGACAGGTTGGGCGCATTGGCCGAATGGATGATTGCCGGGAACCTCTCGCGCTATGGGCTGCCGCGCCCCCGGGTCGGCGCCGCGACGGCAATGGCCGAGCGGCACCAGTCACCGCTCTTCGACGACGGGTTCGTCGACTCGGTCAAGGTGGGGCAGATCGAGATCGTCGCCGCCGTCGACGGCTTCGACGGTGACGATGTGCTGCTCGCCGACGGCTCGCGGGTCCAGCCCGACGTGGTTATCGCGGCGACCGGCTACCGTCGGGGCCTGGAGCCTCTGGTCGGCCATCTCGGGGTGCTCGACGACAAAGGGACGCCGCTGGTCACCGGCGGGCGCCAGCACCCCTCTGCTCCCGGCCTCTTCTTCACCGGCTACCGCACCGAGCTCTCCGGCCAGATGCGTCTGATGCGCTTCGACGCCCGCTCCATCGCCCGCGCCCTGACCTCCTAGCGATCAGCCCTCTGCGCCTCTTCTCAACCGTAGACTCGCCTATCGCGAGTGAGAGGTCAGCCGTGGCTGGGAAGCTGAGCGGTGCTATCGAGGCTCTCGCCCTCCCGGTCCCCCCGGCCAAAGATGGTGACGAGGGCTGGGACCAGCAAGGTGCGCGCGATCAGGGTGTCCAGCAGTAGACCGACGCAGAGCGCGAAGGCGATCTCGCGAAATCCCTGGATCGGGATCAATCCCACCGCGGCGAAGGAGAGGGCGAGGATGAAGCCCGCCACGGTGATCGCCCGGCCGGCCCGGACCCCGGCACTTCGAATTGCCGGCCGCAGCTCCTGGCCTTCTGCCTCTCGCCAGATGCGACTGATCAAGAACACGTTGTAGTCGGCGCCCAGGGCCAGGAGAAGGATTGCGCTTGCGATCGGCACGAAGAAGGCCAGCTCGCCGTAGTCGAGCAGGTCCTGGAAGACGTAGACCGTGAGGCCCAGCGCGGCGGCCACGACGAGCAGGCTGCTGCCGACCAGATACAGCGGTGCAGCCCAGCTCCTCAGCAGGAACCAGAGCAGGACCAGCAGGACCACGAGAGCCGCCGGCGCGACGCGCTCGAAGGCGGTTGTCGTGTCGTCGCTCAGTTCGGAGGCAATCGTCGTATCGCCGGTGACCCCCGTGTGGACGCCGCTCAGCCCACTGCGCCCGAGCATGGCGGGCAGCTCGGCTTCGAGGTGGGAGAGCGACTCGGTGGCAGTTGCCCCGTCGGGGTCGCCGTCCAGGGCCAGGACATAGCGGGCCGCGTTGCCGTTCGGGGCGAGCATCAGGCCCGAGCGCAGGGGGAGCGGTTGGTCGGCGGGACCGAGGACGCCGACGATTCCCGGGCCCTCTTCGAGGCGGGCCTGGAGGCTCGCCAGCTCGGCTTTGCGTTCGGCGACTCCCGATCCTTCGAGGACGAGCATCGTGGGGCCGAGCACACCTGGGCCGATGCCGGCCGCCGCTGCGTCATAGCCTTGGCGGGGTTCGCTCGTCTGCGGAAGCCCGCGCATCACGGGATTGCCCAGCTCCAGGTGGCGCAGCCCGCTCGCGGCCACGAGCAAGGCCGCGATGCAGAGAATCGCGGTAAGCACGGGCAGCCTGACCGCGAGGCCGAGGAGGTGTCCGCGCGCACCGGAATGCTCGCTCCCATCCTTCTTCCCCCGTTTGTCGTCGCTGGACGATCGCCGGTCGAGCCCGCGCGGCCACAACAGCGCCCTTCCGAAGATCGCCAGAGCCGCCGGGACCAGCGTCATCGCTACCAGGGCCGAGACGATCACCGCGACCGCCATGCTCGGGCCGAAGGCGCTGAGGAAGCGGACGCCCGAGAGCAGCAGGGTCAGCGTCGCGCCGGCGATCATCAGCGCCGCGGTCAAGATCACCGGCAGTAGCTCGCCGGCCGTCTCGCTCACGGCGGCGACCGTTCGGTCGCCTTGGCGCAGCCGCTGGCGGTAGCCGGAGACGAAGAAGACGAGGTAGTCGGTGAGCACCCCGAAGATCAGGGCGACGATCACCGGCTCGGCCTCGCGTGGGATCGAGAGTCCGTAGCGCTCGGCGATCCAGCCGAGCACGCGATCGGCGCACAGGTAGGCGATCGCGACTGCCGACACGCCGAGCAACGGCACCCCGAGCGAGCGGAAGTAGAGCGCGAGGATCGCGACGACCAGGAGGGCGGTCGCCAGCTCGACCCAGATCAGGTGGCTTTCGGCGATCTCGGTTTCGGATCTGGTCCCGGGGAGCGCCCCGGTCACCTTCACCAGCGGGGCCGAGGTGACGCGCTCGAGGCCCGCCGCAAAGCGCTTGGCGCTTTCCTGGGATTCGTCTTCGCTCAGGTCCGGGTCGAGGTAGAGATAGGCGACGAGCGTGGTCGCGGGTCCGCCGCCGCCGAGCATTCCGGGCGTGTCGGCGAGCGGTACCGCCTTGACCGCCCGCGGCCCTTTGCTGCGGTCGGCAGCAGCGATGTAGCGGGTGGCGGAGGAAGCCTGGGCGGCGGAGAAGCCGCCGGGCTCGCGAGCGACGACCATGGTCCGGCTCAGCAGCGGGAGCCCGAAGGTCTCGAGCGCCTTGCGTTCCACTTCGAGGGCGCTGGAGGAGCGCGGCAAGAGGCTGCCCAACTCGCCGGCTTCTGCTTCGAATGCCGAGGGCAGGCGGGTGACCGCCAACACGGTTGCGGCGACCCAGACGGGAATGATCAGGAAGCGCAGCCAGACGATCAGGCGTCCGCTGCGGTTCCAGGCGAGACCCCCGCGCGATGGACGAGAATCCTTATCCGACACCCGATCTCTCTACCCGACAGGGTCAGGTTTTGCGCTCGAGATCGGCCACTTCCTCCGCCTTCTCGTCAGCCTGCTCCTGGGCGCGGTCCAGTTCCTCCTTCTTCTCGCCCTTTCGCTCCTCGCGTTTGCCCTGCCGACGCAGCGAGGCGTCGTCGGCGAGGTCGCCGGCCGCCTGCTTCGCCCTTCCCGTGATCTTGTCGAGAATTCCCATCGCTCTAGTCCTTTCGTCGGTTGGGAGCCCTGGCACCAGGGCTCTACTCGTCTGGGGGAATTGGCTGATCGGCCTCGCCGCGCTCGATGCCCTCGCGGTCTTCCGGACCGCGAACGTCGCGATCGGGAAAGCGATGCTGATCCCCGTGTTCGGCGATTTCCTCCAGGCGCCGCTCGGCCTGCTCGAAGCCCTCCGCCTCTCCCTCTCCGGCCTCTTCGAGTGGCTCGCGGGCGGGGTCGTCGCTGAGCGGCGCCACCTCGCCGCCGATCTGCGCGGCTTCGGCGCCCGCGGCCTCCGCTTCCGCCTCGGGAGAGGGGGTGTCTTCGGCAGTGCTGTCCCGTTGTTGTCCATTCGATGTCATGTCGCGCTCCTACCCGTTTGGGAGGGGACGAAGCACGGGCAGGCCAAGGCGAAGCTTGTGTAGGTGCCGGCTCACCGGGTAGTCGTG
Source organism: uncultured Solirubrobacterales bacterium (assembly GCA_963702705.1). Classification (GTDB taxonomy): domain Bacteria; phylum Actinomycetota; class Thermoleophilia; order Solirubrobacterales; family 70-9; genus VRUE01. The sequence goes on along the minus strand of CAVPDR010000002.1, from coordinate 1,041,918 downwards.
GCGGCACGGCGGTCATCCGCACGGTCGACAAGAAGAAGATCGAGGTGGAGGTCGGGGATGCGATGCTCCGAAGAGGAAGCATCAGGTGAAGGCACGCGACCAACATCGTTTCGGCGCTTCGCAGTCTCTTTCGCTTGGCGTCGAGGAGGAGCTCCTCCTGGTCGATGGGGACGGGAATCTGGCCTGCGCTGCCGAGGACGTGTTGGAGAGCGTCGCCGGAATGCCGATCGCCGATCAGGTCTCAGTTGAGATCTTCACCGAACAAATCGAGCTGAAGACAGGGATTTGCCACGACGCAGGCGAGGTGCTCGAGCAACTGCGCGAACTGCGCCGGATCGTCAGCCAGACCGGCTTCCGATTGCTTGGTTGCGGTCTGCACCCGACCGCTACGGGGGAGCCCGTGCTGGTCGCAAAACCCCGCTACGAGATCGTGCAAAAGGATCTCGGCAGCCTGTTGAAGACGCCACCTTGTGGCCTGCACGTCCACGTCGGCATGCCCGATCCCGAGGCCGCGGTCAGGCTCGCCAACGCCCTGCGCCTCTACCTGCCGGCACTGCAGGCCCTGAGCGCCAACTCACCTTTTCAAGAAGGCGTCGACTCCGGTCACGCCAGCGCCCGCACTCAGGTCGTGCGCAGCTACCCGCGCTTTCAGGTGCCCCGGGCCTTCCACGACTACGCGGACTTCCTCGAGGTGGCCGACCAGCTCGTTGTCGCGGCCGGGGTCGACGACTACACCTACATCTGGTGGGACGTGCGCCCGCACCCCGCCCTCGGGACAGTGGAGGTGAGGGCGGTGGACGTGCCGACCGAGCCGGCCACCTCCGCCGCTCTCGCCGCCCTGATCCAGGCGATCGCCGCCAAGGAGCTCGACCGGCCCACCCACTCCCGCCTGCACCGCGAGGCGCTCGAGGAGTCCTACTTCCAGGCGGCCAGCCACGGGCTCGAGGCGGAGATCTTGCTCGATTCCGAGCAGCCGGGCCCGGCGCGCGACGTCGCCGCCCGCATGCTCGAGACGGTCCGTCCCTACGCGCGCGAGCTTGGAACCGAGGAGTCGCTGGCGGAGATCGAACGCATCCTGCGCGAGGGCAACGGAGCTGAGGAGCAGCGCCGGGTCGAGGACCAGGTGGGCGTCGAGGGATTGCTTGCGAGCCTGATCGAGCGCAGTGCGGATTGAGCCGCTCAGCTGACAAGGAGCACGAAAATGGTGATGACGGCGAGCGGGGTCCCGATCAGTGAGAGGTAGCGAAAGAACCTGGCGAACCCACCTCGGTAGCGGACGCTCTCCATCAGGGTCAGGCCAACCACGTGCGCGACGTTGACGAGGGCGATCCCGATCGCGATCAGGATCGCGGCCGCGGCACGGCCGGTCACTTCGTCCTGGTCCAAAGTGACGGCCGCGGCGAGGATGGCGGCGACGATCGTGCCGACGATGCCCGCGACCATCGCGGCGAGATCGCCCCGCGAGAGCCCCGGTAGATAGGCGGAGCTGACCTCATGGCCCTCGGCCGGGTCCCGGGTCCCCGGGCCGGAGGCCTCGATGCCGACGACATGCGCGGCCCCGTCTCGGTCGCCGTGCAGGATCACCATCCGCAGCGGCGGGTCGAGTCCGGCTTCGGCCTTTTCCAACAGCCCTTCCTCGAACCAGCGAGCCTGTGCCTCCTCGTGCTCGAAGATCACGATCTCGTCCGTGGGTGCCTTCAAGAGGGAATCCTGAGCCGCCTGGATGGGGTCGGGGTCGCCCACCTCGCCTGCCGCCTCGATCCCGTTCTCCCGGAGCTCTTCGAGTACGCGCCGGAGCCGGGCCTCGGCTTCTCGCTTGGGCTCGTCGATGTCACCCAGCGTGTGGCGAAAGGCATTCGCCTCGACCGCCGGAACCACCACCCGGAGGTCGAGCTCCGCGCCGGGATATTGGGAGCCGGCAGAGTGAACCGCGTGCAGCGACTCGGGTCCGATCGGGTCGTCGGTGACTATGGCAAGCACTCGACGTGCCATCGGTCTTCAGCGTGGTCCGGGCTCTGGGTTCGTGGACGTCGCGTCTAGCGACGAGACGTCAACCCATCCAGGACCACCTCTACCGGCGACTTGCGCTTGCCGTTCCTCGATTCCGGCTCGCCGTTCATCTCACTGGTGATGTCAGCGACATGGCGGCTGACTGCGCCGATTCCTCTCGCGGCTTTGGCGATGTCCTGCGAGCTGACGTGCTTGGGCTGCAGGGCCTTGGGCACCAGTGTTCTGGGCGAACGACGCGAACGCATGGCGCCAATCGCCAAGCCGCCAGCCGCACCGGCCAGGGCTGCGCCGCCGGCCAGCAACGGCGTTTTGGCCTTGCTCGCCGCCTTGCCGACATCGCGACCCACTTTCTTGCCCGTCTTCTCCACGGTCTGCGGGACATCTCGCAGGCGGCTGCTCGCGCTCGGACTCTGACTCTGTTTGCTCGGACGCTGTTTGGTGGTTCGCGCCCTCGAGTTCGGCTGAGATTTGCGGCTGCGCGATCGTGACCGGGTCGAAGTCGAAGCTGGGGAGCTTTTTTTCGACCCGCGAGTTTTGGCCTGAGCCATGGTGCTCCTCCTTTTGCGAGGTGGGCTTGCTTTCAGGGGTCGGGTCGGTGAGAAGGCCTAGCTCGCTCCTTATCCCTTCCCGGACCTGTGTGCTTCCCGCTATTCATCAGGCCAAACGCATCAGAGAAATTTCCCAATCGCTTGGCGAGGCGTTTCCTCGCCGTCGCCGAGGGTAGTGAGGCTCGAGAGGCCCAGGGGAGCCGGATACGCGCCGCTCACTCCTCGTCACTTCGGCTTCCGATCTACAAACGAAAGGCGAGAGAGAGACGATGAAGCTCCTATTCGCGCCGCTCAGCGTCCTGGCCGGGCTTCTTGCTGGGCTCGCGGCCAAGAAGGCATTCGAACGGCTTTGGGGGATGCTCGACGAAGAGGAGCCGCCGAGCCCCGATCATCGTGAGGTCGCGTTGCCGAAGCTGACGGCAGCGCTGCTGATCGAGGGGGCGGTCTTCGGCTTGGTCAAAGGCCTCACCGACCATGGCGCTCGGCGAGTCTTCGCCACCGTGACCGGAAGCTGGCCGGGCGAGGAACGACCGCAATCGCAGTGACGGACCTGTCCTGGTGAGCAGACCTGGGTCCCGCTCACCCGGGCGGCTTCGGCGCTCGAATTGCTCTGGCCCCGGCATCAGCCGCCGCCGTGGCGGTGGCTTCACATACCTCGATCCTGAAGGCGGGCGCGTCAGCGACCCGGACACTCTGGAGCGGATCCGGGGTCTCGCGATCCCCCCGGCCTGGCGGGAGGTCTGGATTTGCAGCGACCCGGTCGGCCACATCCAGGCGACCGGGCTCGACCAGGCCGGCCGCAAGCAATACCTCTACCACGAGCGTTGGCAGCTGCGAGCAGCGCAGCGCAAGTTCAAGTCGATGCGGGAGTTCGCTGACAGCCTGCCCAAGCTGCGGCGAGCCGTGAAAAAGGATCTCGCCCGTGACGGGGTGCCGCGCGAGCGGGCGCTCGCCTGCGCGGTCCGCCTGCTCGACCTCGGCTTCTTCCGGATCGGCGGCGAGGAGTACGCGGAGAGCAACGAGAGCTACGGAGTGGCCACGGTGCTGCGCGAGCACGTCTCGATCGAGGGCGACGAGGTGATCTTCGATTTTCCGGCGAAGAGCGGCCAGCGCCGCGTGCAGTCGATCCGCGACGCCGACGTCAGGGCGACGATCGAGGCGATGCGGCGCCGTCGCAGTGGCCCCGATGACCTGCTCGCCTTCCGTGAAGACGGTGCCTGGCACGACGTCCGCTCCGAGGACGTGAACGCCTACCTGCAGGAAAAGGCCGGTGAGGAGTTTTCCGCGAAGGACTTCCGCACCTGGCATGGCACCGTCCTCGCTGCGGTCGAGCTGGCGCGGGAGGGGCCGCCGGCGTCGAGGCGTGGCGGCGAGCGTGCGATCCGAGCAGCGATCGGACGCGTGGCCGAGCGCTTGGGCAATACCCCAGCCGTCTGCCGCAGCTCCTACATCGACCCCCGCGTGCTGGACCGCTTTCGCGACGGCAAGACGATCGAGCTGCCGAAGCGCCGCGAAGACAGCCTCACCGCCCGCCGGCAGGCACTGATCGAGCGCCGGGTCCTCGAGCTGATCGATTAGGCCGAGCGAGGCCTCTACGCGGCTGCGCGCACTCGCCGGCGATCGATGAGGACCGCTCTGGAGCCACGCGAGGGGGCCACCGTGACGTTGCGGCGGAGGGCCGCCTCGGGATGCGGTGCCTCGTCCCGTAACTCGACGGTTGAGAGGACCTCGCGCAGGACGATTCTCATCTCGAGCATCGCGAAGCTGGCGCCGAGGCAGCGGCGGCGGCCGCCGCCGAAGGGGATCCAGGTGTAGGTGCCCGGCTGCTCGCCGAGGAAACGCTCGGGCCTGAACTCGTAGGGCTCGGGGTAGATCTCCGGGTCGTGGTGGATCAGGTAGCAGCTGGGGACGAGGTTGCAGCCGGTGGGATAGGCCCAGCCACCCACCTCGACCGGCTTCGCCACGTATCGCGGAGAGGCGTTGGGCAGCACCGGCCTGCGCCGCAGCGTCTCCTGGATCGTCGCGGTGAGGTAGGCCTCTTCGCCGGCATCGATCTCATCGACCAGCCGCTCCATCACCCGCGGGGCGTGGCGGAGGCGCTCGAACGCCCAGGCGAGGCTCGAGGCTGTCGTCTCGTGGCCGGCGACCAGCAGGGTCATCAGCTCGTCGCGGATCTCCTGCTCACTCATTGGCGAGCCGTCGTCGTGGTGCGCCTCGAGCAGCATCGCCAGCACGTCGCCGTGGTCGTCGCCCTTGGCGCGTCGCTCGGCGATCAACTCGAAGAGCAGCTCGTCGACTTCGCCCCGAGTGTGGAGAAAGCGCGCCAGCGGCCCGACTCGTTTGAGGGTGCGTTCGATGACGCCGCCCCTGGGCGGCGGCGTCATGCTGATCGGCTCTTCGGTGAACTTGAGCATTCCCTGCATCCGCTTGCGAAGCGCCTCGAAGCGTGCGCCGGGGTCGACCCCGAAGACGGCGCGGAGGATGATCCGCAGCGTGATGTCCTGCATATGCGTGTGCAGCTCGATCGGCACGCCGCGCGGCAGCCGAGCCAGCTCCTCGCTCGTCACCTCTTCCATCAGGCCGGTCAAGCGCTCCATGCGCTCGCCGTGAACGGCTGGCAGCAGCAGTTTGCGCTGGGCCATGTGAGCCGATTCATCGAGCACGAGCACCGAGTTGGCACCGATGAAGGGCTTGAGGATGCGCGCGCCCCGACCGGGGTGAAGGACGTCGGGCGGAGCGGTGAATACTTCCTTCACCTGTGCCGGGTCGGTCAGCATCACGAGGGGGAGGAGCGCGCCAGGCGGATCGTGAAGCGCCCCCCGTAGCGCTCGCGGCACTGCCTCAGGTAGGCGTAGGGCCGCGCCCAGAAACCGACGCTCTGGATCACCGCGGGATAGGACGGACCGGGTGGAAGGGCCCCTGTTGGGCTCATTCCGCTCAGTATTTCATGATTGGTTCGAACCGAGCAATTTGCTTCAATCAACTCACCAGAGAAAGGAGGTGGTCCTATTTTGAGTCACATGCTTGAGGGGACACTGGAGGTGCAGGGCCGCTAGGCGCCGCACTGTCTTGGCGCCCGGCGGAATCCAACCCGGGCACCGGCGAGCAAAGGGAGGCCGGGCTTTGTCCCACTCGGTTGCGGTTCCCGCGCTCGTTCCAAGCACCTGACAAGGGCCGCCTTCGGGCGGCCCTTGTCGTCGGTCGGTGCTTGCAATCGGAGTGCAATCCCAACTAGGGTGGGAGCCGATGGCGGTCAAGCTTCATCGCTGCTCGGCAATGTGGGTCAAGATCGACGGCCACCCCTGCTGGCGCGTGCAGAAGGCGCTCGACGAGCAGGGGATCGAGTACGAGGTCGTCAAGGGGCCGTTGCGGCCCGGCAAGCGCGATGCGCTCGACCAGATCTCCGGGCAGCGCAAGTATCCGGTGATCGAGTTCGAGGACGGGCGCAACTATCGAGCCGAATCCGCCGAGATGGCCGAGAAGATTCGCGCTGGCGAGCTTTTTGCGGGGCCGGAGCAGGCCGGCCCCGCTGCGCAGTGACCAAGTTCAGGTTTCAGATCTCGGTCTCGCTCGACGGCTTCGCCGCCGGACCGAACCCGAGCGAGGAGAACCCCCTCGGCGAAGGTGGCGAGCAGCTGCACGAGTGGGTGGTCAAGCTTGCCGCCTGGCGCAAGTCGCACGGCCGCGAGGGTGGTGAGGTGAACGCCAGCAGCGTCGTCATCGAGGAAGCGCTCGACAATGTCGGCGCGACGATCATGGGCCGCAATATGTTCGGTGGTGGCCCCGGCCCGTGGGGTGAGGATCCATGGGACGGCTGGTGGGGTGAGGAACCGCCCTTCCACACTCCCGTCTATGTGCTCACCCACCACGCGCGCGAGCCGCTGGTGAAGCAGGGTGGAACCACCTTCACCTTCGTCACCGATGGGGTCGAGTCGGCGCTGGAGCAGGCCAAGCAGGCCGCCGGCGGCCGGGACGTCGCACTCGGTGGCGGTGCCGACGTCGCTCAGCAGTACCTGGCGGCGGGCCTGATCGACGAGCTCGACCTCAACGTCGTACCCGTCCTGCTCGGCGGCGGCACCCGCCTGTTCGACAACCTGGGCGAGGCCACCGTCGGCCTCGAGCAGGTGCGGACGATCGAGGGGCCGGGAGTCACCCACATCAAGTACCGCGTCACCACCTAGATCTCGATCCAGGTCCCCTTCGGGCCAAGGTTGCGCACCGGCGTCTCGCCGACGCGGCTCTCGCATCCCCACGACTCGTGGATGTGACCGCAGACCGCCAGCCGCGGGCGCTTCTCTTCGATAGCCCGCAGCAGGGCCGGGCTGCCGAAGCTCATTCCGGAGCCGTTGCTGTCGCAGTGGTCGCGCGGGGGGGAGTGGAGCACGAGGACCGCCCCCTCGGGGCAGGGTGCGAGCATCGCCGCCGCGGTTTCGTCATCGAGGTCGAAGCTCCACTCCCAGGGAGTGACCGGGACCCCGGCGCCAAGCCCGTAGAAGTCGACTCCCTCGATCGTCGTGCCGCCACCGTGGAGGACCGTGGCGGCACTCCAACCGGCCACCGCCTCGCGCAGCGCCTCCTCGGTCTCGTTGTTGCCGGGGACCAGAACGGCGGGCGCCTCGATCGTTGCCAGGGCGTCGATCGTCTCCGCCAGCCCCTCGTGCACGGAGGCGAAGTCCCCGGCACCGATCACCACATCGGCCTCAGCCGACATCGCGACCAGCTCGGCTGCCTGGCCGAGGTCCCGGTGCAGGTCGCTGAAGGCGAGCAACTTCACGCGCCCAAACTTAGCTGGCGTCGCCCCGACCTGCCCGGCAACCGCCCCGCGCCGCCGGTGGGCCCAGCGAGTGAGCCCAGAGCGCGGCGCCCGCGCGGGCGCCGAATCCTCCCCGTTCGATAATCTCGCCCGCGCATATGCCCGACGTCTTCTGGATCGGCCTCACTCTCGCTGTCGCGATCTTCCTGATCGGCGTCATCTCCGGCGCCCGCTCGCGCACGACCAGCCTCCGCACCGGCGCTCTGATTGGCGCCTACCTCGGCGTGATGCTTGCCTTCCCGCTGCTGGCCATCGGCATCGCCACCAGTTAGCCGCCGCGCCGCGGCAAAAGGATCACTTTTCCTGCGCGGTTAACACGATCGCTTTTTGGAATTACTAGAATTCCGCAGAGGAAACTCTGGGATGCCTCCCTCCGCAAAGCTGCTCTTCTTCGTGTCGCTGCTCGTCCTGGCCGTCCTGGCCGGCTGCGGCAGCGACGGCGACCCGAGCGACCCTCCCGCCAAAGGCCTGCCGCAGGAAATAGTGATTGGCGCCGCGATCGCCAAGACCGGCTACCTCGCGCCCTACGACGGCAACATCACGGCGATCGAACAACTGGTCGACGAAACCAACGCAAAAGGCGGCATCGATGGCCACAAACTGACGATCATCAAGGCCGACAATCGCTCCGACCCGCAGCAGGCGCCGGTGGCTGCGCAGCAGGTGATCGAAAAAGGCGCCGACGTCCTGCTGCTCAGCTGCGAGGCACTGACTGCGGCGGCGGCCGCGCCGGTGGCAGAAGAACACGACAGGCTCAATTTTTCCATGTGCGCTGGCGAACCCGGCTACGGGCCGCCGTACACGGGACACCTCTCCTTCACCGGCAACCCGAACTTTCTCAGCGAGGTGAGCGCTGGCACGGCGTTCCTGCACAAGCAGGGGATCAAACGCCCCTTCCTCATGTGCGATACAGCGATCGTGATGGGCAAGGCGCAGTGCTCGGCCTTTCAGCAGGTGTGGGAAAAGCTCGGCGGCTCGATTGCCGGCTCGGCCGACTTCGCCAACGGCGATGAGTCGATTGCGGCCCAGATCAGCGAGCTGAAGGGCGCCGGCGCCGATGCCGTGGTGATGGCCTCATATCCACCCGGTGGGGCGGCGGCGATCAAGCAGATCCAGGCCGCCGGGATCGACGTCCCGATTCTCGGTGGGAGCTCCTTCGACGGCACCTTCTGGCTGAAGGGGATCCCCGACCCCGGGAAGGTCTACGCCACCTCCAATGGCTCGGCCTACGACCCGCCGGACCGGGCGTCGGCGCAGCTGTTCAGGAAGCTCAAACGCAACGGCGTCAACACGGATGTCTCCGGGACCCTGCTGGCTTCCTACGCCGCCGGGCAGCTGATCATCGACGCGATCAAAGAAACCCACAGCGTCAGCGGCACGGTGCTCGCCGATGCCCTCGAAGCCAAGCCGCACCAGACGATCGTCGGCAAGGAGGCGTTCAGCAAGACCGATCACCTGGCTACCCGCATTTGGCCGGTCTACCAGTACGTGAACGGCAAGCCGAAGTTGGTCGCCAAGGTCAAACCACCCTTCATCCCCGAATACGGAGGCTGAGGGCGCGCTCGACGAACTCGGCGAAGGCGGGCCGGTAGGCGAGGCTGAACCGATCGGCGAGGGTGCTGGCGTCGGCGCCAGGGTCCAGCGACAGCTCGCGTGGCTCGATCGCCGAGACGATCGGTATGTCCTCGCGGTAGATGCGCCACTCGTAGTCGATTGCCTCCTCGAGCGCGGCATCGTCGAAGCCGTCGGCCAACCCGCCCTCGATCCAGTAATGCGCCGACTCGGTGGCGCTGATCGCGCGGGCGGCGTGGAGCAGGCAGCGTTCGCCGCTCTCGGTGAACATCCGGAATGAGATGAAGTTGGGGGCGATCAGTTGGTAGTGGGCATCGCCCGCCGCGCTCCAGAGCTTGGCCGCAGCGGGGCCGAATTGCATCTCCCTCCGCAGCGTCACCTCGACGCCGTCCCGCTCCGGGTGAAGCGGCTCGATCACCTCCGGGAGCGGGCCGATGGTCGTCTCGTGGATAAAAGCGAAATGGGCGACGTCGCGGAAATTCTCGATCATCACACCCAGCGCGACCGGCAGCTCGAACGGCGTGCCGTGGCCCCAGGTCCAGGCCTCGGCGTCGAACCAGGATAGGTCGGGCGGCTCGCCCAGGGGCTGCTCGAGGACGGTCCAGACGAGGCCCCATTGCACGCGCGTCGGGAAGGCCGCGACGCGGGCCCGGGGCGGGATCTGGCTCTGATCCGGCAGTGAGGGGACGCGGGTGCAGGCACCGTCCTCACCCGCCCACTCCCAGCCGTGGTAAGGGCACTGGATCGACTCGCCCGCGACCTTGCCCATCGAGAGCGAGGCGCCGCGATGTGCGCAACGGTCCGCCACCACGGCCGGCTCACCGCTCCCGGTGAGGAAGACGGCCAGCGCTTCGCCGAGCAGCATCGCTCGCCGGGGCCCCTGCTTCAGATCCTGAAGCCTCGCCACCGGCTGCCAGCAGTGGCGCAGCGCCAAGCGGACTTCCTCGCTGCTCGGTGCTACCCGGGGTTGGTCGTCGAACATCGCGGCTCCTCGTAACTACTTTGGGATTCCATTTTATTCATGGCTGTTTGCCAAGGTAAGCGCGCAGCACATCGGGGCTGCGCTGCAGCTCGTCGCGCGAACCCTGGGCACGCACCCTGCCGGTGCCGAGCACGAGGCAGCGATCGCAGAACTCGATCGTGCGGGCGGCGTTCTGCTCGACCAGCAGCATCGTCACCCCTGCCTTGCGCAGGCCCTGAAGCAGCTCGTAGATGAGGTCGATCATCTTCGGCGCGAGGCCCAGCGAAGGCTCGTCGAGGATCAGCAGCTTGGGTCGCCCGAGCAGGGCGCGGGCAATCGCCAACTGCTGCTGCTCTCCTCCCGAGAGGCGATCGGCGCGCTGCCCGGCGCGCTCGCGAAGGATCGGGAAGCGTGCCAGCGTGCGCTCCGTCCAGGCGCTGTCCTGGCCGTCGCTGCGTGCACCCAGCCGCAGGTTCTCGGCCACGGTCAGGGTCTTGAAGATGTGCCTGCCCTCGGGCACCAGCGCCAGGCCGAGCCGTGCGATCCGCTCGGGCGCCATCCCGGTGAGGACGCGGCCCTCGAACACCGTCTCGCCCGAGGTCGGCCGCACCAGGCCGGCAATCGCGCGCAGGATCGAGCTCTTGCCGGCGCCGTTGGGGCCGATCATCCCAACCACCTCTCCCCGGTCGACGCTCAGGTTGACCCCGTGGACCACCTCGATCGGCCCATAGCCGATCCGGATTCCATGCAGCTCAAGCATCGACCGGGGCCAGGAAGGAGCTTCCGAGATAGGACTCCAGCACGGCAGGATCGGCCTGGACCTCCTCCGGGGTGCCGATCCGCAGGGTTCTGCCGTCGTCGAGTACCTGCACCCGGGAACAGAGCTCCATCACGAGGCTCATGTCGTGCTCGATCAGCAGGATCGCGCAGCCGAAGTCCTGCCGAACGCCGCCGAGGATTGCGACCAGCTCCTCGCATTCGGCTTCGTTCAGTCCGGCGGCCGGCTCGTCGAGCAGCAGGTAGCGGGGCCGGATCGCGAGCGCGCGGGCGATGCCGAGAAGGCGTTGGCTCCCGGGTGGGAGTGACCCGGCGGGCAGCGCGCCGCGCTCGAGCAGGTTGAGGCGGTCGAGCACGTCGGCGGCCACGTCGAGTGCCTGGCGCCGGCCTGTCCCGGTGCCCATGGCGCCGACGGCGACGCTCTCGAGCCCGCTCAGATTGGGGAACGGAAGGGCTGCTTGGAAGGTGCGACCCAGTCCCAGGCGGGCGAGACGCGCCGGCGAGCGTCCGCTGACGTCGATCCCGTCGAGGCTGACGATGCCCGCGTCGGGCCCTTGGAACCCACTGAGCACGTTGACGAGGGTTGTCTTGCCGGCGCCGTTGGGGCCGATCAGTCCGAGGATCTCACCGTGCTTCAGCGTGAGGTCGATGTCCTCGAGCACCCTCAGGCCGGAGAACGCAAGGGAGATGCCGGTCGCGCTCAGGTCGCCGCCGGCCGGGTGACCGGCCGGCGCGCGGTTGGTGACGACGTGGTCTGGCTCCGGCGCCGGAGCGCTGCTCCGCACGCCCAGCCGCCGGAGCCAGGGCAGCTCACCCGCCTCCCTGCCGCCGCTGAGGCCACCCGGCATCGCGATCATCGTCGCCAGCAGGATCAGGCCGAGGCCGATCGCCGCGAGGCCGGGGGCTTCGCCGATCGAGATCGCACCGAACAGGTCGGCGCCGTTCTCGATGCCGCGAAGCAGCTCGTTCACCGTCGCTATCGCGAGCGCCCCGACCACCGCTCCAAAGACGCTGCGGGCGCCGCCGACGACCAGCATCGTCATCGTCGTCACGGTCGCGCCGAAGTAGAAGGTGGTGGGGTTGAGCACGCCCGACTGGTGCACGGCCAGCGCCCCGCCGGCCCCGCAGAGGGCGCCGCTGATGCCGAACGCGATCAGCCGCTCCCGCATCACGCCGATTCCGAGCGAGCGCGCCGCCACCTCGTCCTCGCGAGTCGCCTGCAGGCGATAGCCGCTCGAGGACCATTTGAACGCCAGCGCCAGGATCACCGCCGCGGCGGCCCAGAGGCTCGCCGACTCGACGCTGGTCGTGGCTGGGATGTTGACCAGGCCGCTGTTACCACCGGTCACCTCGTCCCAGTTGGCGACGACGCTGTAGACGACGATCAGGAAGGCGAAAGTAGAGATCGGGATCGCGAGCGTGGAGGTGCGCATCAGCGGCAGGCCGATCACGATCGCGAGCAGGCCGGAGAGGGCTGCGGCGATCAGGGTCGAGGCGAGCGGGCCCACGTGGGCATCGGCGATGAGGTCCGGCAGGCCGGGTGTTTGCAGGATCGAGAGTGCGGCGGGCAAGGTGAGAAGTGCGGCGATGTAGGCGCCGGCGGTCGCGAAGCCGAGCTGCCCGAACGAGTAGACGCCGCTGTTGCCGACGAAGACCTGCAAGCCGACGACGACGATCAGGTTGCAGAGGATCAGGGTGACCGTGCCCCGCAGGGAGGTCGTCCCGCCGGCGCCGGCAAGGGCGGCTACGGCAATTAGGGCCAGCGGCACCAGCAGGGAGGCAGCGACCGACGAGCGGGAGCGAAATCGACCGTTGCTCACACCCGGGCCTTGCCGATCTCTCCCCCGAGCAGGCCATGCGGCCTGACGATCAGGATCAGCACGGGGAAGGTGAAGACGATCGCTTCGCGGAACGGCACGAGACCCGCGGGGAGGTAGACCCCGAGCAGGGAGTAGAGCGCGCCGAGCAGCAGGCCGCCGATGACGGCGCCGAACATGCGGCCGAAGCCGCCGATCACGACCGCGACGAAGCCGACCAGGACCGGGGTGAGCCCCATCGTCGGGGACACCTGGCCGGTCTGCATCACGATCAGCACGCCGACCGCGGCGGCGAGCGCACCGCTGATCGCGAATGCGATCGCGATCACCCGGTCGGCGCGGACGCCGAGCAGGCGCGCCATGTCGAAGTTCTCGGCCGCCGCCCGCATCGCCAGCCCGGTCCTGGTCCGGTAGAGCAGCCAGCCGAGGCCGACCAGGACGATCGCCGTCAGCCCGAGCGTGACGAACTCCAGATTCGGCACCGAGATGCCGCCGACGCTGGTCGATTCGCTGATCGCGGCCGGCGTCTCGACCGATTGTGCCCGGGCGCCGACGGTCACCGCGACCGTGTTCTGCAGGATCGCCGCGACCGCCAGTGAGGTGACGAGCTGGGCCGAGAGGTCGGCCTCACGCACCGGCCGGAAGGCGGTCCGCTCGGCGAGGAGCGCGATCGCGATTCCGGCCAGGAGCGCGCACGCGACGGCCGCCGCAAAGGGCATTCCGGCGAAGACGAAGAGGGCGTAGGCGGCGAGCATGATGAACTCGCCGTGGGCGAAATTCATCATTCCCATCACCGTGTAGACGAGCGTGATGCCGAGGGCGATCAGCGCGTAGAGGCTGCCGAGCGCGAGGGCGTCGATCAGGTTCTGGCCCAGCTCGGTCATGACGATCAGTTGATCTTTCCATAGCGCTCAAGAAGCTAGGCTCAGCCGAGCTCGAAGGCCAGCTGGGCGCCGTCGGCGCGATAGATGAGGCGGGCGAACTCGACCGGACGCTCGCCGTTGACCCCCTTGCATAGGGCGAACTGGACGAAGCGCCCCATCAGGGCCGGATCGCCGGCCGCGGCGCCGACCTGCGAGGAGCCCCACTCGCCGAAGAAGGTGTGCTCGATCAAGACGGTGGCACGCGTCAAGTCGAGCCCACTCGGCCGGGGTGGCTTTTCGTTGGCCTCGAACGCCTGGGCGGTGGGCAGCAGCCAGGGGACGAGCGCGACCGAGGAGAAGGAGTCGATGAGGATGACCGACGGCTTGCCGGCGTCGACCACCGCGTGCACGTGCGCGACCGGGGTGCGCCGGTCCTCGATCTGGAGGAAGTGCGAGACGGTGCGGTCGGGCCGGCGCTTGCGTGCGCTGAGCACCTGGACCGTTCGGGCCCCCCGCTGCTCAGACCACAGGCCGACCAGGCCACCGACCCGGGCTTCGCTCCGCGGAGGCGCGACAAACGCGCCAGAGCCCTTGACCCGGACGATCGCGCCGTCGCCGACCAAAAGCTCGAGCGCCGGCCTGATCACCGCTCGCGAGACGTTGAACTGTTCTTCGAGCTCGCGCTCGGAGGCAAAGCGGGCGCCGGCTTCCCACTCGTCCACCTCCAACATGACCTTGAGCGCGGCTGCGAGCTGGAAGTAGAGGGGGACGTCGCTGTCGCGGTCGAGCTCGCCAGTGTCCGTCAGCGGTACGCTCGAAGACTGCTTGGGCCGGCCCCGAACCGGTTGGGTGGGCTTGACCATTTGGCTTCGAGAATACTTATTAGTTCGTTAATTTGGCTGGAAAGCCAGATTCGCGGCGGGCATAAAAATCGCCTGAGTGGGTATCGCTTTCCTCACTATTCATGACAGCAATGGAGCTATCATGACAAAAAAGGAAGCCATGACCCAATTGACGATTCCAAGACTTGCGCTCCACGACGGCATCGAGATCCCGCAGCTCGGATTCGGCGTCTTTCAGATCCCACCCGAGGACACCCAGGCAGCGGTCGAGGCCGCGCTCGAGATCGGCTATCGGCACATCGACACGGCAGCCGCCTACCGCAACGAGGCCGGAGTCGGCGCCGCCCTCGCCGCTTCGGGCCTGCCTCGCGAGGATGTCTTTGTCACCACCAAGCTTTGGAACTCGCAGCAGGGCCATGACTCGACCTTGGCCGCCTTCGAGGGAAGCCTCGCGCGGCTCGGCCTCGATCATGTCGATCTCTACCTGATTCATTGGCCCGTCCCGAGTGAGGATCGCTTCGTCGACACCTGGCGCGCCTTCGAGCGCATCTACGAGGAGGAGGCGGCGCGCACGATCGGCGTCTCCAATTTCCGCGTCGAGGACCTCGAACGACTGGGGGTCGAGACCGACACGAGGCCGACCGTGAACCAGGTCGAGCTGCACCCGGGTCTTCAGCAGGCCGACCTGCGCGCCTGGCACGCCGATCACAACGTCGCGACCGAGGCCTGGAGCCCGCTGGCTCAGGGTGCTCTGCTCGACGATGAGACGATCGTGGGGATCGCCGATCAGCACGACAGGACCCCCGCGCAGACGATCCTGCGCTGGCACCTGCAGCTCGGCAACGTCGTCATCCCAAAGTCGGTGAGTCCGGAGCGGATGCGCGAGAACATGGAGGTCTTTGACTTCGAGCTCAACGACGAAGAGATGGCGGAATTCGCGAGACTCGACCGCGGTGAGCGCATCGGTCCAGACCCCGCGAGGTTCGTCGCGCCGTAGTTGGCTGCTGAACGCGGTCGCGGCGACCGCGTTCTTGATCGGGGGATCGCTGTTCGCGCTCGGCGCGGCCCTGGCCCAGGCCGGGGCCTCGACAACCGCCTGCGCGTCGATCTATCTGGTCGGCGGCGTCTTCTTCAGCACCGGTGGCTACGGCTCGGTGCTGCAGGTGGTCAACGAGCCAAGCGATCCCGAGGCCGAGCCGCCGCGCTGGCGCTGGTGGTCGCGCGAACCGCAGCGACTGCAGTGGCTGAGCGCCGTCGTCCTCTTCGCCGGCACGCTGGTCTTCGCGATCAACCTGGTCGACTCGTTCATCTCCGAACTCAGCCCGGCGGCCGAGAATCGCCTGGTCTGGTCGCCGGACATGGTCGGCTGCTCGCTTTTCCTGATCTCCGGCCATCTGGCCCTGGTCGAGATCGGCCGTGGCCGCCGCTTCTGGCGCCATCGCGACCTCGGCTGGTGGATCGTCGGCATCAACCAGATCGGCTCGCTCCTCTTCATGGTCTCCGCGGTGGCCTCGTTCGTCGAACCCGCGAGTGCCGAAGCGATCAACGTCGGCATCGCCAACTGGGGCACCCTGACCGGCGCGCTCTGCTTTGCCGTGGCCGGGCTGATGCAGGAGTTCGAGCACCCGCTCGGCCCGCGTCGCCGCCGTACCGTTTAGGCGGATTGGGGACGGCGAACCGCCTGGCGGCCCTCGCCGTAGAGGCGGGTCTCGTAGGCGATCATCGTCCAGATCAGCACGTTGACGACGGCCAGGGCGAGCAGCGCCGGCACCTCGGTCGCGACCGGGACCAGGATCAGCAGGACGATCGCCAGGCCGAGCCGCTGGCGGTTGATCGTGTGAACGTGGCGGTAGCGGAAGGCGACGTGGCCGATCAGGTAGACGGCAAGGCCACCGAGCAGGGCGAATGCGGGGACCGCCTCCAGGTGGTCGTCGAAGTGGCCGATCGTCGTCTTCAAGCCGAGGGCGGTGAGCACGATCCCCGCCACCATCACCAGGTGCATGTAGGAGTAGGAATCGCGCGCCATCTCGTTCTGCACCCTTCCCACCTCGGCCTCCGAGAGCCGCCGGCCGGCGACGATCGCGACGACGTCGAAGTAGATCCACCACATCGCCGCCGCCAGGGCGACGCCGAGGACCGCGGCCGTGCCGATGCCCAGGTTCAGCGTGTGCGAGGCGCCGACCCCGATCGCGACGATCGACTCGCCGAGGGCGATGATCACGATCAGCCCGTGGCGCTCGGCGAAGTGTCCCGGGACCAGTTTCCAGCCCTCGGAGCCGAAGAAGTAAGGCCCGGCCATGTCGAGGAAGAGGGCGAGCGCCCAGAGCGCTCCCTGGGCGAGGCCGTCGAAGAGGGAGGCCGAGGCCAGCAGTACGACCGCGATCGCCGTACTGATGCCCAGCCCGAGTACCGAGTGGCGCAGCGCATCGTCATCCGGGCTGGCGAGCATGAAGAGCGCGATCTGGGCGTAGCGAACGACTCCGTAGATCAGAGCAAAGGCGAGCGCCAGTCCGCCGAAGGCTTCCGGCACGCAGAGCGAGACGAGCAGCAGCGCTGCCATCGCCCCGAACATGACCAGCCGCACCGCGCCCTCCTCGGGGTCGATCACGCTGGTCAGCCAGGAGTAGCCGGTCCAGGCCCACCAGAGCATGCCCAGCACCAGCAGGCCCTGGACCAGGCCGGACCAGGTCGGGTGGTGGGACATCAGCGCCGTGCACTGCGTGATCGCCAGTACGAAGACGAGGTCGAAGAAGAGCTCGAGCGGCGTTACCCGCTCGCCGTCTCGCAGCGTGGTGCCCAGGCGAGACTGGTGTTTTTCCGCTGCGGCGGCCATCGCCGCCATCCTCTCAAGTCGCGGTGGCGGGCCGGGTGTCTTCTATGTCGTACTGGGCCAGCAGGGCTTCCTCTTCGTCTTTCTTCGGGAAGGCGAAGAAGACGAGGGCGCCGCCGAGCAGGATCGCGACGATGCCCGCCCCATAGGCCCAGGCGTCGCCTTGCAGGAAGGAGACCTTGGCGGCTTCGATGATCTGTTCGCTGTGGCGGGGGTACTGCGAGGCGAGGTCGGCGGCGCTGGAGAAGGACTTGGTCAGCTCGCCTTCGACGTTTTCGGTCACCTTGGCCGATTCGCCCGAGGAGGCGATCGCGGCGCTGGCCGCGGCGGCGTAGCCGGCGGTGAGCAGGGCGCCGAAGATCGACTGCATGATCGCGCCGCCGAGGTCGCGCTGCAGGTCGGCGGTGCCGGAGGCCATCCCGGCCCGCTTCACCGGCACCGATCCGGTCAGCGAGTGCGATGCCGGCGTGCCGGCGAAGCCGACCCCGATGCCGATGAAGGCGTAGCCGAGGCCCACCTTCCAGTATTCGATGTTGTCTTTCCAGAGCAGCAGCATGGTGAGGAAGCCGAGCACGCAGAAGACGTAGCCGGCGAGCAGGGTGAAGCGGGCGCCGCGCGCCTCGACCAGCTTCGCCGAGCGCGGCGCGACGATCACCATCAGCACTGCGGCCGGCAGGATCGCCAGGCCGGAGTCGAGGGTCGAGTAGTCGAGCACGTTCTGGAGGAACTGCTGGCCGATGAACATCGCCCCCATCAACGAGCCGAAGACGATGATCCCGGCGCAGGCCGCGACCCAGAAGACCCGTCGCTTTGCCACCTCGAGGTCGTAGAGCGGCGAGGCAGCGCGGCGCTGGCGCAGGGCGAAGGCCGCGGTCGTCGCCAGGGCGACGATGCCGAGGCCGATCGCCAGCGCACCCTTGCCCGGCACCGGCGCCAGGTTGATCCCCAGCACCAGCGCCGCCACCAGCAGGATCGAGAGGATGCCGCCGAGGTTGTCGACCGGCTCGGTGGTCTCGTTGACGTGGGCGGGGACGTAGCGCCAGGCGAGGTAGAGGGCGAGCGTCGCCAGCGGCATGGTGACGAGGAAGACCGAGCCCCAGTCGAACTGCTCGAGCAGGGCGCCCGAGAGCAGCGGACCGAGCGAGGCGATCGCACCGCCGATCGCCGACCAGAGCGCGATCGAGCGGGTGCGGTCGTTGCCCGACCAAAGCGCCGTGATCAACGCCAGCGTGGTCGGGAAGGCCATGCCGGCGGCGACGCCGCCGATCACCCGGGCGATGAAGAGGACGCCGATCGAGGGGGCGAAGCCGGCCAGCAGCGAGGCGGGAATCGTCAGCCCCATGCCCAGCAGCAGCATCATCTTGCGGCCGTAGCGATCGCCGAGCGCGCCGAGGTAGAGGACCGAGGTTGCCAGCCCCAGCGAGTAGCCGACGGCGACCAGGTTGAGCGTGGTCTGACCGGCGTTGAAGGCCTTGCCGATGTCGGGCAGGGCGACGTTTGCGACCGCCAGGTTGAGGTTGGCGACCGCCGCGACCAGGATCAGCGACGCGAGGACGAGCCCGGCGCGCTTGGGGCTGCTCGACTCCATGCACCGCCCAACCTATCCGAGGCGAGAGCGCCCCGCTCAAGGAGCGTGTCTGACTTTGTGGGGCACATGGACCCCTTGGGGTCAGACGCGCCTGGGAGGTAGTGTCCCGCGCCGATGGCTGACCAGCGCAAGCGGCCCGAGGCCCCCCGCGCAGAGAAGGTGCTGCCGGGGATCTGGAGGCTGCGGCTGCCGCTTCCCTGGCCCGGCGTCCCCCATGGCAACGCCTGGGCGGTCGCCGCCGACGGCGGCATCGTCCTCTTCGACACCGGGATCGGCGGCAAGGGGCGGATGCGCCAGTTCGATCTCGCCCTCGCTCAGGCCGGCTTCGACCTCGCCGACGTGAGGCTGCTCGTCTGCACCCACTCCCACACCGATCATTACGGGCTCGCCGCTCCGATCGTCGAGAACGCCGGCTGCGAGCTTTGGATGCATCCCAGGTGGGAGCACGTGCGCCTGCTCGCCGACGACCCGGCGGCGGCGCTGGAGCAGCGGCTCGAGGTCGCGCGCCAAAGCGGCGTCCCGGCCGCCGGGCTCGAACGCTACCGCGAGCGCAGCGAGGACGGCGATAACGGGATCGACGCGATCGTCGAGCCTGACCGCGACCTGCTGCCCGGGGTGAGGTCGAGACCGACCTAGGCTCCTGGCAGGTCCACGAGACCCCGGGCCACGCGCCCTCCCACGTCGTCCTGCACCAGCCCGAGAGCAAGCTGATGATTTCCGGCGACCACCTGCTCGGCCGCACGGTCCTCTTCTTCGACCACGGCCACAGCCCCGACCCGGTCGGCGAATTCCTCTCCAGCCTCGACGAGGTCGAGCCGCTCGACGTCGACCTCTGCCTGCCCGGCCACGGGCGCCCCTTCCGCGATCCCGAGGCCAAGATCGCCGAGGCGCGGCGCCAGGTCGGCGAGCTGCTGGGCAAGACCCGCGACGCGCTAGGCGAGGGCGAGAGGACCGGCTTTGAGATCGTCGCCGAGATCGTCGGCGCCGACAACGTCAACACCCCGGTCAGCGCCTGGGTCCTGCAGATCGTCCTCTCCTGCCTCGACCACATGGCGATCGTTGGCGAAGTGGCGGCCGTCGAGGGGACGGATCCGCGCCGCTGGCGGTTGACGTAGCTCCCTCTGTAGGCTGCTCGCGATGGCCAGCTTCACTTTCAATCGCGAGATAGCCGCGCCGCCGGAGACGGTGTTCGAAGTGCTCACGGATCACGCCAAGTATTCGGAGCTGACGCCGTTGCGGAAGTCCGAGCTCGAGCGGGTGGGGGATACCGACCCGAACGGGGTCGGAGCGATTCGGAAGCTGACCGCGGTCGGGCCGCCAATGCGGGAGGAAGTGATCGCCTACGAGGCGCCCAGCTCGCTTCTCCTACACGGTGCTCTCGGGGCTGCCGGTGCGCGACCACGTCGGCACGGTGGAGCTGACGCCGAACGGCGACGGCACCAAGATGGTCTACGCCGTGAAGACGCAGCCGACGCTGCCGATTGTCGGCTTTGCCGTCGTCGCCGCGGTCAAGCAGGCGATCAAGGGCTTGATCGGCGGGGTTGCCAAGGAGTCGGAACGGCGCGCAGCCGCGGCGGGTTGAGCGAGCGCGGATGAGACCGCGCGTCAAGGAGCGGGGGCCGCGCCGCTGACGGGATTCTGGAAAACGCTCCTGGTCGGCGTCTGGGGCGCCGTCGGCCACTTTTGGCACAGCCGGCGCGGGCTGGCGGTCGGCCTGATTGTCGCCGCCGTGCTTGCGGTCATCGGTGCCGGCGTGCTCGCCTACGAGCTGCTCAAGCGGCCGGCCGACGTCCACAACTCGCACGCCACCTTCGTTCCGCAGAAGCCGCCGAAGCCGGAGGAAAAGACCGTCAACTGGCCGATGTTCGGGCTCAATCCGGCCCGCACCCGCTACCTGCCGGCAAAGGGGATCAAGCCGCCGTTCCGCAAGCTCTGGCGCTACACCGAGCGGCCGCTGCTTGAGTTCCCGCCGATCTACGTCGGCGGCAAGCTCTACGCGATCAACAACAACGGCACCGCCTTCGCGCTCGACGCGAAGACCGGCAAGGTGCTCTGGGAACGCAGCCTCGGCCGCCTCAACGCCTCCTCGCCGGCCTACTCCAAGCACCGCCTCTACATCGTCAACCTCGTCCCCGGCCACATCGTCAAGCTCGACGCCAAGACCGGCAAGGTCGATCTGGAAGCACTCGCTGCCGGGCCGTGCCGAGTCCTCGCCGGTGGTGATCGGCCGCACCGTCTACTTCGGCTGTGAGGACGGCAACCTCTACGCGCTGAGCACGATCAGCGGCAACGTGCGCTGGGCGACCGCCCTCGGCGGCCCGGTCAAGTCGGCCCCCGCCTACTACCACGGCACCCTCTACGTCGGCGACTACGGCGGCTACATGAACGCGGTCGACGCCAAGACCGGCAAGCTGAAGTGGCAGAGCGGCTCGCTCGGCCAGGGCTTCGGCACCTCGGGCCAGTTCTACTCGACCCCCGCCGTCGCCTTCGGCCGCGTCTACGCCGGCAACAACGACGACCGCGTCTACAGCTTCGACCTCAAGGACGGCACGCTCGCCTGGAGCTACTCGACCGGCGGCTACGCCTACTCGGGCCCGACCGTCTCGACCACCCGCCACAGCCCGCCGACCGTCTACATCGGCTCCTTCGACGGCAACGTCTACGCGCTCGACGCCAAGGACGGCAGCGTGCGCTGGAGCCGCTCGGCCGGCGGCCAGGTGGTCGGCTCGCTCTCGGCGATCGGCGACATCGTCTACGTCGCCGAGTTCACCAACAACACGACCAGCGGCTTCATGATGAAGAGCGGCCGCAAGGTCTTCCACTACGGCCGCGGCACCTACTCGCCGGTGATCTCCGACGGCCGCCGCATCTACCTCACCGGCTACTCCAGCATCACCGCGCTGCAGCCCTACAAGTTCAAACGCGGCGTGGCCCCGGCGATAGTCGCCCCAAAGGCCAAGCCGCGGCCCCCGCGCAAGGGCAACGACCGAACTGCATCAAATTCTCATCCTCGTAGATAGAAAATTTGATGCAGTTCGCGTTGGGTTTAGGGAGCTGGGGCGAGACCGCCTGGGGGTGGCGGGGGTGCGAGCGGCGGGTTGGGGGCGAAGGGGGGAAGATCGGGTGGTGGAGGGCGTCGCTGAGCGCCGCCAGGCTGGCCGGGTAGTTTTGGATCCGGTAGGCGCTGGTCGAGCCGAAGTCTTGGTAGTAGACGAGCATCTTGGTGCGGGGGTGGCGCCTCGCCCAGATCATCAGGCGGTCGATGTAGCCGGGGTCATCGCCGACCGAGACGCCGAACTCCGGGATCGAGAAGGGCTTGTTGGAGAAGCGGTTGTAGAGGCCGGTCAGCGCTTTCCAGTCCTGGTTGTCGGAGTAGAAGTCGGTGCCGACCCAGTCGACGTATTCGTCGCCGGGGTAGAAGTGCTTGGGCCGGTTCTGCGGGACCGTCGGCGAGCCGGCCGGGAGCGTGCTCCAGATCACCGCGACCGGTGCCTTCGGCAGCCCGCCGACCTCGCTTTTCAGCGGTGGCAGGCCGGCTTCGCCGAGGCGGGCGTCGATCCGCGACCGCTTGCCGCCGCCGTGTAGGACGATGTAGATGCGGCGCAAGCGCCTGCCGGTACCAGCGGGGCTTGTGGGCGGCGTCGCGGAGTTTGCCGCCGCAGTCGTAGGAGGAGTAGACGTTGAGGCAACGGTTCGGCTCGCCCAGCGGCCGGACGTAGGCGGGCATCTTCTTCTCCCAGAACAGCCTGTTGAGGCGGATCAGGTAATCGTCGCCGAAGCCCTGAGCGATCGCCCGCGGGTCGATCAGCTCGTGACCGTCTGCCGAATCGGCGGTGGTGATGTGCAGGATCGGTCGCGCCCGTGCGGCCTGCCAACGTTCGATCGAGTCGGGGAAGTCCGAGCCCCAGCTGCGGAAGCTCTCGATCAGCGCCGGGTGCTTGCTCAGCGCCGAGCTGAAGTGGCCGAAGTCGGCCGAGTCGCCGGTGTCGCTGACGCCGAAGAAGACCTTCTTGCCGCGCGGCAGCAGCGCTCCGGCGTCGGCGGCGTTGGGCGCCGCGGCGAGGCAGAACAGCACCGCCGCAAGGGCGGCCAGGGCGATTCGGTTTCCAGACGGGCGCATCCGAGCGTAATTCGACCGGGGAGGTGAATGTCCCTCCCGCTGAGGGCCTGGAGTCGGAGGTGTTAGTTGACATCCGGCCCGTCAGCGGGGGGATCGTGTCGGCTGAAACACGCGCTCCCGCCGATCGCTTCGGTGCTTCGTGGACCCGAGGCGTCCGGCGCGCTCGCGGCGCGCCGGACTTGGGTTTGGCTATTTCTCCGGGCAGATCGAGTGATCGAAGCCCGGCTGCTTGTCGAACAGCACGCGCTGATAGGAGAAGACGCCGCTCGCGTGCGGGTCGGCGCTCAGCTTCAGCCATTCGTGGCACGGCGTGGTGCTGCCGTTGACGGTGATCCGGCGCAGGTTCGGTACGTCTTGCGAGATCCCGTAGATCGACTTGTTCTGCGGCCGGCTTGGATCGGCGAGCGGAAAGTCGTCGATGAATTTGTGCGAGTCGCCGTTGAGCAGGAGGACGGGACCGTGGAAGTGAAGGGCCTCACTCGCGAGTGCCTGCACGATCGGCTGGAAATGGTCGTACTGGGTCGGGTCGCCCTCGATCGCCGGGTCCCACATGTCGGCCTGGATCCCGATTGCGATCGCCCTTGCGTGCTCGTCGTGGGCGCGGTCGAAGATTCGGTCGATCCAGACCAGGTCGGCGTGGGTGCGGCCGTTGACCTCGTCGACCTGCGACTGCGTCCGCGGCTGTTCGAACCAGGGCAGCCAGTCGTTGTTGGAGCCGGGAACGTTGAGGTCGCCGAACTGGATCCCGGAGCGGTCCCACATCACGTTTTCGACAAAGGCCCCACCCTGCGTCTCGACACGCTGGGCGTGCTGGCCCAGGGTCCAGCCCGGGTGGTCGAAGAAGATCCGGTGGATCTCGCCGAGCCGCGCCGGGCGCGAATCGCCGTTCAGCACCGGCCCGGCCGGCCAGTAGGCGCCGTTGTTGGCACGATGGCAGTCGGTCCACTCGTTGTCGCCCGGCGTGTAGACGAGGGGATCGGCGAAGCCGTTGAAATCGGCGCGGATCTGTTCGAAATAGGGCGTCGTGCATTCGCTCGAGCCGTTCTTGATGTCGCCCAGGTGCATCACCAGGCTTACGGCGGGGTCGGCGTTGATCTCGGTGACGTCGTTGGGGAAGTTTTCGAGCTGCGGCGCGCCGTAGGGGGTGTCGCCGATCACGGCGTAGGTGAACGGTGCGTCGTGGCCGAAGCCGTGGTCGCCTCCGGAATGCCCGTGGTGCTCGTCGGCGTGCTCCTGACGATTGGAGCGACCGTGGTCGGCATCGGCGAGGGGGGCTGCGACCAGGGCCATTATCCCAAACACAGCAGCGGCGATCAGTACGCGTTTCATCCGCGAATCCTTTCGTTGGGTGTGCGTCGCCGCGACGCTAGATCCGCATTGCCGGCCAGATGTAGCCGAGCTGTGGCTTAGCGGTGTTCGAGCTGTGAAGCGCCGACGATCGCCAGCACTTCGGGCGCGTACTTGGCGATGAAGCTGGGGCCGACGCCGCGGATCGCGCCCAGGCTTGTCTCGTCGCCAGGCCGGGTTGCCGCGATCGCCGCCAGGGTCGTGTTGTGGGCGATCGTGAAGGCCGGCTTGCCGTCGGCGACCCGCAGTCGCCACGCCTTCAGCTGGTCGAAGAGGGGACCGTCGGCCTCGGACAGCTCCGGCGGCGGGGCCGCCGCGGCCTTGGCGCGCTTCGGCGCCCGCACCACGATCGCCGCCGGGTCGGGCAGCCAGCTCTGCGCGTCGCAGACGTCGCAGCAGCGGCCCAGCGGCCGCCCCGCCTCGCGGTCGCCAAAGTGGTCGAGCACGCTGCGCCGCCGGCAGCGCTCGGAGTAGATGAAGGACTTGATCGTGCGGTAGTCGCGCCAGCCGCGCTCGCGGGCGATCGTCAGCTCCGGGTCGCGCTGTTCGATGAAGCGGACCAGGCGGCCGAGGTCTGCCTTCATCGCCAGCAGCACCGCCTTCGCCGGCAGCCCGTCGCGCCCGCCACGGCCGGCCTCCTGGTAGTAGGCCTCGAGGCTGGTCGGGATCGCCATGTGCCAGACCGAGCGCACGTTGGCCTTGTCCACCCCCATGCCGAAGGCGTTGGTGGCGACGATCACTTCGGCCTCGCCGCTCATGAAGCGCCGCTGGGTGTCGGTCCGCTCCTCGGCCTCCATGCCGGCGTGGTAGCCGAGCGCGCGCAGGCCTGATTCGCGCAGCGACTGCGCCACCTCGTCGGTGTCGCGCCGGGTGCCGCAGTAGACGATCGCCGGCCGGTTCTCCGGGTCGGCCAGCCCCGCTTCGAGCAGCGCCAGCCGCCGCGCCTTCGAGCCTTTGCCCTCGAGCCGGACGACGTCGAAGGAGAGGTTGGGACGGTCGAAGCCGGAGCGCACCTGCAGCGGTTTGCGCAGGCCGAACCGAGAGACGATCTCGGCGGCGACGGCCTTGGTCGCCGTCGCCGTGCAGGCCATCACCGGCGGTCGGCCCAGGCGCTCGGCGATCTCGGGCAGCCGCAGGTAGTCGGGGCGGAAGTCGTGGCCCCACTCCGAGACGCAGTGCGCCTCGTCGACGGCCATCAGGTCGATGCGCCGCTGCGCCAGCGCATCGAGGAAGACGTTCGAGGCGAAGCGCTCCGGCGAGCAGTAGACGATCCGCGCGGCGCCGCTGCGCACCTGGTCGAGGGCGGTCCGCGCGGCATCGGGGGTCATCCCCGAGGAGATCATCGCCACCGGGTGCCCGGCGGCGATCAACCGCCGCCACTGGTCGTTCATCAGTGCGATCAGCGGCGAAACGACGATCGTCAGGTCCTCGCTCGCCAGTCCCGGCAGCTGGTAGCAGAGGCTCTTCCCCCCGCCGGTCGGCATGACGATCAGCGAATCCCGCCCCTCCAGCCCAGCTTCCACAGCCTCCCGCTGCCCAGGCCGCCACTCAGAGAACCCGAGCTCCCGAAGCAGGGTGTCGGCCTTGCTCTGTGTCGTCGAGGTCATGAGCTCAACCTACGGCTTTCTCCGGCGGGTGGCGCGTTGGAGGGGGGTCGAGGACGGACCGTGGCCCGCCCGCAGGCCCCCCTCCAACGGGACAGGACCCGCCGGCCGGAAACGTTTGCGCGCCAGACCTAAACGATCTGCGCCGGCACCTGTGACAGCTCCTCGGCGAGAGCGTCAATTTCCTGTGCCAACTTGCGGGTATCGGCCTTGGTCAGCTCCGTGTATGGGACGAAGCCGTCGCCGCGCCGGTAGGGCTCGAGCGCCGCGTAGACGTCTTCGAAGTGCTCTTCGGCCTCCTTGACCAGCTCCGGGTTCTGCTTTGAGAGCAACGGCTTGATCGCGTCGAACGCCGCCTCGGCCCCTTCGACGTTGGCCTCGAAGTCGACCAGGTCGACGTGGGAGTAGCGCTCCTCCTCGCCGGTGATCTTCGATGCCGAGACCTCGCCGAGAAGCTCGTTGGCGCCGTTGGCGATCTGCGCCGTCTGCAGGTCGACGGTCTTCACCTTGCGCTTCAGTTCCCGCACGTCGGCCAGAAGCTGTTCGGCAATCGGCGTCATGCCGGCGGTCGTGTCTTCTATCCAGAGAGCCTTCTCGATCCGGTGGAAGCCGCCGAACTGGTTTGCCGGAACGTCGTTTTCGCGGGCGTCGATGCGGGGGTCGAGGTCGCCGAAGGACTCGGCGACGGGCTCGATTCGCTCGTAGGGGATTCGCGCGGCCGCGTAGAGCGTCTTCGCCTCGGCGACGTTGCCGGCGACGACCGCCCGCACGAAGGGTTCGGTTTCCTCGACCAGCTGGTCGGCATTCTGCTCGAGGTACTCGCGGTACTGCTTGACCGCCTCCTTTTCTCCGGCGGCGGAGCCGCTGGCCGCCGCCTTGCTCTTGCCAGTCACGGTCAGGGTGCCGCGCTCGTCCGATCCGCCCGGGCAGTAGAGGATGTACTCGCCACCGTCGAGGGTCAGCGAGAAGCTGCCGCTCAGTCCGTCCGAGAGGTTCTCCTTCTCGCCCAGGATCGTCTCCCCTTCGAGCACCTCGAACTCGGTCACGGCGGTGGTGCCGGCGTTTTCGACTTCGAAGGTGATCGGCCCCGCGGGCGCCGTCGCAGTGTTCGGCACGCAGCCAGCGTCGGTCAGTTCGAAGGACAGCACCTTGGCGCCCTTGGGGACGTCTTCGCTCGAGCCGCAGCCGGCGCTGAGCAGGACGGCGAGGCCGACGCCAACGGCGAGCAGCGAGGTGCGGACGGGGAGTCGGTTCATCGGTGCGGAGGCTCCTTGGTCTGGTGTATGGAACGAGAGTTAGGGCACCCTAACAAAAACCGACAGAACGAGTCGGAATACGGCCCAGGCGATCAGCCGAGCAGAGTTTCGCCGACGTAGCCGCCGGGGCCGGCACCGGGGGGGACGGCGAAGACGGCGCTGCCGACGTGCTTGATGTACTCGTTGAGCGCATCGCCCGAGCCGAGCCGGCGCTGGATCGCGACGAACTGGCGTTGCGGGTCGCGCTGGAAGCAGATGAAGAAGAGCCCAGCTTCGAGCTCGCCGAGGCTCTCGTCGACGCCGTCGGTGAAGGAGTAGCCACGGCGCAGGATCCGCTCGCCGCCGTTTTCGGCGCCGGAGGCGAGTCGCACGTGGGCGTCGATGGGGATCTTCGCCCGGCCGCCGTCGTCGGGCGACAGGTCGAGCGGTTCGAACTCGTCGCCTCCGCCAAGCGGCGCGCCGCTGTACTTGGCGCGGCCGATCGTCTGCTCCTGGTCTTCCAGGGCGGAGCGATCCCAGACCTCGAGCAGCATGCGGATGCGGCGCGTCACCATGTAGGTCCCGCCGCGCATCCAGGCGGGGCCGTAGCCGCCAACCCAGACGAAGCGGTCCATCGCCGCGCCGTCCTCGGCCTTGATGTTGGCGGTGCCGTCCTTGAAGCCCATCAGGTTGCGCGGCGTCTCCTGGCTGCGGCTGGTGCTGGCGGTACGGCCGAAGCCGAGCTGCGACCAGCGCATCGCCACCGTGCCGCGCCCGATTCGGGCCAGGTTGCGGATCGCGTGGAAGGCGACCTGGGGATCGTCGGAGCACGCCTGCACGCAAATGTCGCCGCCGCTTTCCCCTGGGTTCAGCTCGTCGCCGGGCAGGGGCGGGATCGGGCGCAGCGCCGCGGGTCGCTTGCCGGCCAGGTCGAGTGCCCGCCGTTCGAACAGCGCCGGTCCGAAGCCGAAGGTGACGGTGAGGCGCGAGGGCAGCAGGCCGACCGTCTCGCCGGTGTCGTCGGGCGGCGCGAGCGGCACCCCGTTGGCGTCGCCGATCAGCCGGCCGGCGCTCATCTCGGCCGCCGCCAGCGACCACTCGCGCATCAGCTCGCGCAGGTCGGCGCCGCTCTCGCTGACGAGGTCGAAAGCGGCGAAATGGAGGCGGTCCTGGGCCGGCGTGTCGATCCCCGCCTGGTGCTCGCCGTGGAAAGGGACGCTGCCGGTGCCGCTTGCTTCGGCCTGGGCGGAGTCCTGTCCGACCAGGTAGCCGGCCGCGCCGCCGAGGCCGATGCCCGCCGCGCCTACGCCTGCCGAGGCGAGAAACCGTCGCCGGGTGAGCTCGGTCATCGCGGTCGGTGGCGGGGTCAGGCCGGGCTCTCGGCAGGCGCCGCGCCGCGGCTGCGGGCCGGCGCCCGGCGCAACCGCAAGCGGTCCGGCCAGAGCACGTAGAGCACCATCGGCACTGCGTAGAGCAGGTAGACCAGCGCCTCGCCCACGGTCGGCGTCGGCTGCAGGCCCAGCATGCCGGTCAGCAGCGAGCCGGAGATCGTCCCGGGCTGCACGAGCCAGGTCAGATCGACCGCCTGGCCCTGGAGGCTGTTGAACCAGCCCGCCTCATGGGCGGTGTGCAGGGCGGTGGAGAGCAGGCCGGCGGCGACGAAGACGAGGATCAGGCCGGTGACGCGGAAGAAGCGGGTGAGGTTGATTCGCACCCCGCCGCGGTAGATGCCGAGCCCGATCGCGATCGCGGCCAGCAGGCCGACGATCGCGCCGGCGCCGGCAGCGGTGGTGTCGCTGGCATCCTGGAAGGCGGCGAGGAGGAAGACCGAGGTCTCGAAGCCCTCGCGCAGGACCGCGAGGAAGGCCATCGCCACCAGTGCCATCGTCGAGCCACTGGCGAGGGCGCTCGCCGCGTTGCCTTCCAACACCTTTTTGATCCCGCGCGCGTTGCGCCGCATCCAGACGATCATGTAGCTGACCGCGGAGACCGCGATCAGGCCAATCACAGTCTCCAGACCCTCCTGCTGCTGTTGGGGCAGCTGCTGGCCAACCACGCGCAGGATCACCGCGATGCCGACGCAGAGGGCGACCGCGACCGCGATCCCGGCCCACATCTGCCGCATCGCATCCTGCCTGCCCTCCTTGACCAGGAAGGCGGCGATGATGCCGATGATCAGCGAGGCCTCGACGCCCTCGCGCAGAGCGATCACCAGGGTCGGGATCATCGTGCCGGGTCGTTCCGCTGTTGTTCGCGTGTGGCCATAGTCGTGTTAGGCAGCCCTAATTAGGGGTGCCAAAAGTAGCACGGCATCTCGAAACAAGGGACCGACGGGCCTAAAACCGACGTATATCGACGGGAATCGGCCCGTCGGCGATCAGGGCAGCCAGGGCTGCTGCCACTGCGTGATGCCGCGGGTCAGCTTGTCGGCCTCGGCCGGTCCCCAGGTTCCGGGCTCATACGGGTGGACCGGGCCGGGGTCGTCGAGCAGCGGCTGGACGACCCGCCAGGTCTCCTCGACCGTGTCCTGGCGGGTGAAGAGCTGGTGGCTGCCGGCGATCGCGTCGCCGAGCAGCCGCTCGTAGGGCTCCGGCTCCTCGCCCGGGATCTTTTCGAAGAGGACGTCCATGTCGGCCGGCTCGAACGCCTCTTCGCCGGCTCGCTTGGCAAAGAGGCGCATGCGAGCGCCGGGATCCGGCTCGATCCGCACCGTCATCCGGTTCGGGTCCGGCCGCTTGCCGGCGCCGACGCCGAGCGGTGGCGGCCGCTTGAAGACGACGCTCACCTCGCTCGACTTGGCGGGCATGCACTTGCCGGCGCGGATGAAGAAGGGCACGCCGTGCCAACGCCAGTTGTCGACCGCCAGCTCGACCGCAGCGAAGGTCTCGGTGGTCGAATCAGGCGCCACGTCGGGGACGTCGAGGAAGCCGTCGTACTGGCCGCGCACGTATTTCGCCGGGTCGGCGGTGCGCATCGCCTTGAAGAATTCGAGCTTCTTGTCGCGAACCGAGTCGTGGTGGTTGCCGGTCGGCGGACCCATCCCGACCAGGGCCAGCACCTGCAGGGCGTGGTTCTGGATCACGTCGCGCATCGCCCCGACCGCGTCGTAGAAGCGGCCGCGATCGTCGACGCCGAAGTCCTCGGCGATCGTCATCTGCACGTGGGAGACGTGCTGGCGGTTCCAGACCGGCTCCAGCACGGCGTTGGCGAAGCGCAGGTAGGTGATGTCCATCACCGGCTCCTTGCCGAGGTAATGGTCGATGCGGAGGATCTGCGTCTCGTCGAGGACCTTGCAGAGCTCGGCGTTGAGCGCCCGCGCCGACTCGAGGTCATGGCCAAAGGGCTTCTCGATCACGACGTGGGCGTTCTCGGTCAGGCCGGCCTCGCCGAGCCCCTGGACGACGGTGGCGAACAGCGAGGGCGGGATCTCCAGGTAGAAGACGGGCCGCTTGGCGTCGCCGAGCGCCTCGCCGACTCGCTTGAAGGTGTCGGCGTCGGCGTAGTCGCCCTGCACGTAGGCGAGCCGCGCCGCGAGGCGGCTGAAGACGTCTTCGTCCGGGCTGCTGACGCTGGTCGCGATCGAGTCGTGCGCGTGCTTGCGCAGCTGCTCGGTGTCCCAGTCGTCGATCGCGACGCCGACGATGGGACAGTCGAGCTTGCCGGCCGCCTCGAGGCGGTAGAGCGCCCGGAAGGTCATCTTCTTCGCCAGATCGCCGCTGATCCCAAAGATCGTCAGCACGTCGGCGGGCGCATCGGTGTGTTCGGCGGCGACCTTGGCCATTCGCCCGCCAGGCTACCCGGTGGCGGCTCGGCTGCCACATGTGTGCCCGGCCTCGCGTAGGGTTAGGCCATGGAGCTGGGAATGGTCGGCCTCGGCCGCATGGGCGCCAACATGGCGCGGAGGCTGATGCGCGACGGCCACCGTGTCGTCGTCTACGACGTCAACCCCGATGCGGTCTCCGAGCTTGCTGGCGAGGGTGCCGAGGGAGCGTCCTCGCTGCAGGACCTCGCTGCGAAGCTGAGCGCGCCGCGTTCGGTCTGGGTGATGGTCCCGGCCGGCGAGATCACCGAGAAGACGGTCGAGGACGTCGCTGCGGTGCTCGGCCCCGGCGATGCGATCATCGACGGCGGCAACTCCTACTATCGCGACGACATCCGTCGCGCCGCCAAGGTCGGCGAGCAGGGGATCGACTACGTCGACTGCGGCACCAGCGGCGGCGTCTTTGGCCTTGAGCGCGGCTACTGCTTGATGATCGGCGGCCCCGACGGCGCTGTGCAGCGGCTCGACCCGGTCTTCGCCTCGCTGGCGCCGGGGGTCGAGTCGGCGGAGCGCACGCCGGGCCGCTCCGGCGACGCCTCACCGTCGGAGAACGGCTACCTGCACTGCGGGCCCAACGGCGCCGGGCACTTCGTGAAGATGGTCCACAACGGGATCGAGTACGGGATCATGGCCGCCTACGCCGAGGGCCTCAACATCCTCAAGAACGCCAACGCGGGCAAGGTCCAGCGCGAGGCCGACGCGGAGACCGCGCCGCTTGAGCAGCCCGAGTACTACCAGTACGACCTCGACCTGCCCGAGGTTGCCGAGGTCTGGCGGCGCGGCAGCGTGATCGGTTCCTGGCTACTCGACCTGACCGCGGCCTCGATGCAGGAATCTCCCGACCTAGCCGACTTCGCCGGCCGCGTCTCGGACTCCGGCGAGGGGCGCTGGACCTCGATCGCGGCGATCGACGAGGGGGTGCCGGCGCCGGTGCTCACCACTGCGCTCTACGAGCGCTTCGCCTCGCGCGGCCTCGACGACTTCGCCGACAAGGTGCTCTCGGCGATGCGCAAGCAGTTCGGCGGCCACGACGAGAAGCCCTCCTAGGAAGCCACTATGGCGATCGATCTCGAGGTCCCCGGCGACGAAAAGGCGGCGGCCCGGCGCGCTGCCGAGCTGATCGCGGCAAGGGGCGAGGCCGCCGTGGAGGACCACAATACCTTCTCGCTGGCGATGAGCGGCGGCCGCAGTCCCTGGGCGATGCTGGCGATCCTCGGCGAATTGGAGGAGATGCCCTGGCCCGAGACCGAGCTCTTCCAGGTCGACGAGCGGATCGCCTCGCCCGGCAGCGAGGACCGGAACCTGACCCACATGGTGCTCGGGCTCTCGATGGATCACCAGGCGATGCTGCGGCCGATGCCGGTCACCCAGCGCGACCTCGGGGGCGCCGCCCGCGACTACGAAAACACGCTGCCCGACCCGCTCGATTGCGTCCACCTCGGCCTCGGCCCCGACGGCCACACCGCCTCGCTGGTCCCCGGCGACCCGGTCCTCGACGTCAGCGACCGCCGCGTCGCTATGACCGAGACCGCCTACCAGGGCCACCCGCGCATGACCCTCACCTACCCGGCCATCGACTCGGCCCGCGGGGTCGTCTGGCTCGTCACCGGCCCCGACAAGGTCGAGGCACTGGCCAAGCTGCTCGCCGGCGACACCTCGATCCCGGCCGGCCGGGTCGAGAACGACAACATGATCGTCGTCGCCGACGAAGCCGCATCGCCCAGTTAGCCTCAGATCGGCACCGATCGCGTTGGATCGAGGCGGTCCGATTAGGCTTAGCTGTTAGCGAATACGCTAACATTGGGAAATGTCCGCGACATCTGGAGCGTTGCTCGTCGAGCAGATTCGATCTCAAAGCGGCCTGAGCCAGGCCGAGCTCGCGCGCAGAGCCGGTCTACCTCGTTCGGTCGTCAATGCCTACTTGCGAGGGAGTCGTGAGCCGGGAGCGGACACCCTGGCTCGGTTGGCCGCCGCCGGAGGATTCGAGCTTCGGCTCGGGCGGCGCGAACCGCCGGTGGACGCCGAGCGGGCGGGGCGGATTCTCGTTCAGGTGCTCGAGCTTGCCGAGGCCCTGCCGTTCCGCCCGCGCGCAGAGCTGGATTTCCCAAAGCTCTCCGATCGGCTTTCCGCCAAAGGGGCATCGGCTTGAGCGAGCTTGTCGAAAAGCTCTTTGCAGTTCACGACTCACTCGCCGGGGCGGGGGTGGCCCATGCGTTTGGGGGCGCCATTGCCCTTGCCTATTGCACCGAGGAGCCGCGCGGAACCCGCGACCTGGATGTGAACATCTTCGTCGATTCGGCCAAGGCCAAGTCGGTGCTTGCTTGCCTGCCTGACGGCGTCGATATCAGCGACGGTGACGTCGCCAAGGTGCAAAGGGATGGGCAGGCGAGGCTCAACTGGGACGGCGTTCCCGTGGATGTCTTCCTCAACAACGTGCCTCTGCATCGGGCAGTGGGGGCCGCCGTTGTTTGGGTTCCGCTTGCCGGCCGCGAGATACCGGTTTTGGACTGTGCATCGCTGGCCATATTCAAGGCTTTCTTTGATCGCACCAAGGACTGGGCAGACCTCGAGGCGATCGCGCGCGCGACGCCGGAGGACATCGATGCGGCTGCAGCAACGATCGCCGACCTCGTCGGTCCCGACGATCCAGCGGTTCGCAAGCTCGAGGGGCTGATCCCTCTCGACGTCGGCTCGTCTCGGTAGGTCTGATCTAGGCCGGAGCGATCGCCACTGCGTGATTGGAGACGATCATGTTGTCGGGGTCCCAGCGGCGCTTGACCTCGGCCAGCCGGCTGCAGACATCCGGCGGCAGGATCGCGTCGGTGTCGCAGGGGCGCTCGGCGAAGTTGAAGTAGCCGCCCTCGGTGGCCCAGGGCCGCATCGTGTCGTCGAAACGGTCCAGGTGCGCCTCGATCGCCTGTCCCAGCTCGGGGGTCATCGGCATTCCGACCCCGAACATGGCGAAGCCCGCGTCGATGTGGGAGAGGGCGCCGCCGCTTGGGTCCGGCTGTCCCAGCGCTCCGCCCAGGTGCCGCAGCTCGGTGAGCAGCAGGGGAGAGCCCGAACCAGGGCCGGAGAGCTCGGCGAAGGCGTCGATCGCCTCGTCGGGCAGCTCGCGAAGCACCTGGTGGTGGCCCATGCCCGGCACCGGGTTCTCGGGGTCCATGTGGATCCGGCACAGCCCCGCGGCGGGGATCTGGCCGAAGGTGTCCATGATCGTCTTGCCGATCTCGCGCAGCGGCGCAATCGTCGCTTCGCCGTTCGCCTGGTCGCCGATGCAGGCGCCGTCGACCGTCAGCAGCGGCCGGCCGCGGATCGGCTCCGGCACGTCGGGGATCGGCGGCGGCGTGATGAAGCGGACTACCGAGGTGACGTCGTCGGAAACGGCGGCGGCCCAGTCGCGGTAGGTGCGAACCGCCTCGGCCCCGACCTCGGCCGGGAAGACGAGGGCGCCGGCATAGATGTCGGCGATCGGGACCAGGTCGAGATGCAGGGCGACGACGATCGCGTAGCCGCCCCCGCCCCCGCGCAGAGCCCAGAAGAGGTCAGGGTCGTTTTCGGCGTCGACCGTGCGCTGCTCGCCGTCGGCGCTGACCAACTCGATCGCGCGGACGCGGTTGCAGGCGAAGCCGTAGCGTCGCCCGAGCCAGCTCAGCCCGCCGCCCAGCGTGTAGCCGGTGACGCCGACGTCGGGCGAGGAACCCGGCAGCGAGCTGAGCCCGTGAGCTCCCGCGGCTTCGCTCAGCTCGAGCACCAGCACGCCGGCCTCGACTCGCGCCGTCTTGGCACCGGGGTCGATCTCGACCCCGCGCATCCTCTCGGTCTTGACCAGGATCGTCCCCTCGAGCGATCCGAGCGCGACGGCGCCGTGGCCGGTGCCCTCGCCCGAGACGCGGAGGTCGTTCTCGCCGGCGAAGCGGACGACCTTGGCGATGTCCCCGCCACTCTCGACGAAGGCCACCGCCTCCGGCCGCTGGTCGGCGACGAGGTTCCAGGCGAGGCGCGCCTCGTCCCAGTCGGGGTCGCTCGGGGTGGCGATGCGGCCGGCGATTGCCAGCCCGGTGAAGTCACTCATCTGGGGTCTCCTTGGACTTAGGTCAGCGTCAAGCGTTCGACGGTGCCTCCCGCCCCCACCAGCACCGCGCTCACCATATCTGGCGGGAAAAGGCCATGAGCGGCGACGCCTGGGTCGGCCTCGAGTCGGGCCGCAAGCTCGTCTGGGCTGTCGATCTCACCGCCGTAGTCGGCGATGACGCCGGCGTCGGGGCTGGGCGGGACGTCGCGCAGGGCGACCTGCGGGCCGAGCCGGTCCAGGGTCGAACGCAGGCCGAAGGCGAAGAGCTCGAGTGGCACCGGTGCGCTCAGGGCGTCGACCGGCTTGCTCGAATCGGCGATGACGATGAAGCGCTCGGCCGCCGCGGCGACGATCTTCTCGCGCAGGTGGGCGCCGCCGCCGCCCTTGATCAGCCAGCCGTCGGGAGTGACCTGGTCGGTGCCGTCGATCGCGATGTCGAGCCGCTTCAGCTGACTGAACTCCTCGACCGGGATGTTCAGCTCGCGCGCCTGCTGCTCCGTCGCGACCGAGGTTGCGACGCAGCGGATGTCGCTCAGCCCGCGGGCCGCGATCGCGGGGAGCAGGTGAGCGACGGTCGAGCCAGTGCCGAGACCCACGGTCATCCCATCCTCGACCAGCTCCGCAGCGGCTTCCGCCGCGATCCGCTTCTCCTCGTTCGCTGACACGGAGCCGCACTCTATCCACGCCATCCCAATCCCGAACTGCATCAAATTCTCATCCTGCTGGATAGAGAATTTGATGCAGTTCGGGTGGGATCTATGCTCGCGGGCGATGGATGCGCGGATCTGGATCACCGGCGAGGGCGGGCAGCCGCGCTCGGTCGCGCTCTCGGGGGAGTCGACCGTGGTCGGTCGCGATCCTGAGGCCGAGATCCAGATCGATGACGAGGCGGTCTCCTGGAACCACCTCGAGATCGAGAACCGCGGCGGGGTGTTGATGGCGAGCGACCTCGACAGCCGCAACGGCACCGCGCTGAACGGCGAGCCGCTCGACCGGCCGCGACGCTTGCGTGACGGCGACACCCTGATCGTCGGCGGTCACAGACTCGAAATATCCGACTCGGTACCTGGGCGGGCGGGCGGCACGGTTGCCGCCACGGGCGGCACCGTCACCCTCAACGAAGACGAGCGCGCAACCGCAATGGCCCTCGTCGCCCCGTACCGGGCCGAGGGAGCCTTCGCCGGCCGGCCCGCGACCCGCGCCGAGATCGCAGAAGCTCTCCACACAAGCGAGCGGACCGCCCAACGCCGCCTTGACGCGCTGGCCACCAAGCTCTCCGTCCCCGGGGAAGCTGGACGCGATCGGCCGCGCCTAATAGCTGCCCGGGTAATCGAGCTGGGCCTAGACCGCGCCTGAGCCACCGACGGGCGGCGCCCCTCGAACTGGCGGATACTCAAAACGGCGCCCTCATTAGGGCGCCGTTTGTCAGGGCGAGGGGTGCCCCACGGACGTGGCCCGACCCAGGCCAAGCGTGGCCCGGTCGGCGCCGCGAGTGTCGTTTTCGCGCCCGCCTCCAAGCCTCAGCATCGGTTGGGCAAGTGCAATCCACCCGAAAGGGGAGTCCAATGCTCAACCGTTCGATCAAGTTCATCCTCGCCGTGCTCGCCCTCGCCCTGCTGCCGGTGGCAAGCGCCGCCGCCGCCGGTCACTCCGGGGCCGTGGTCTTTTCGCGGGCGATGGTCAGTGTGGAAAAAACGAAAAGCGGCGAAGTCGAAAAAGCCGAGGGCGGCCTCTACGCCGCCCGCGACGGCCACCTCAACCAGCTCACCGAAGACCCGACCGACAGCGAACCGGATTTCTCCGCCGACGGGCGCAAGATCGCCTTCGTCCGCGGCGGCGACGTCTGGACGATGCGCGCCGACGGCACCGGCCAGCACAAGTTGACCGGCGGACCCGAGGTCGACGGTCGCCCGCAGTTCTCGCCGGACGGCCACTACATCGTCTTCGAGCGTCGCAACGCCGCCGAAGGCAGCCTGCGCGACCTCTACCGGGTCGATCTCGGCGGCAGCGCCCGCCCGCTCGTCGCCGGTGCCTATGACGAGCACGAGGCCTCGTTCTCGCCGGACGGGCGCGCGATCGTCTTCGTTCGCAGCGTCCCCGAGACCGGCGGTGGCTTCGCCGACGACATCTACTCGGTGCGGCCCTCGGGGTCCGGCTTGGCCCGCCTGACGAGCACCGCTCATCTCGACGAGTTCTCGCCCCGCTACTTCAAGGGCGGAATCGTCTTCAGTCGCGGCCAGAGCGGCAGCGGGCCGGGTGCCTACGCCGACATCTTCACCATGCGCGCCAGCGGCAGCAACGTCCGCGTGCAGGTCGCCGGTGCCGGCTCCTCCTTCGTCGAAGACGTCGCCCCGGCGGCGGGGATGCTGCTCTTCCGGCGCGACCAGGGCCTCTGGGTGAAGAAGATCGGCCCGGGAGCCGCCCACAAGCTGAGCCAGGTCGCCGACAACTCCGCGACCAACTCGGTCTTCTCCTCCGATGGGCGCAAGGTCGCGGCCTTCATCGCCACCGACGAAGCCGAGACCCTCTCGGCGATCGATGTCGTCAGCCGCCGCAGCGCGCAGCTCGCCGAAGGCTTCGCGCTGGAAAGCGGCCCGACCGCGACGACGATCGGGTCGGTCATGACCTGGCAGCCGGTGCGGCGCTGAGCCCCAATCCGGTTCTCCCGGGGGGCTCCGCATGGACTCCCCCCGGCTCCAGCTCGAAGGGCCCGCTCCTCACGGAGCGGGCCCTTCGTCGTTTCGCGGCGATATAACCGCCGCGTGGGAGAACCTTCGATCGGCTCGACGCTCGGCGGCTACCGGATCGACTCGCTGATCGCCCGCGGCGGCATGGGTGTCGTCTACCGGGCGACCCAGCTGGCGCTCGAACGGCCGGTTGCGCTGAAGGTGATCGCCGGCGAGCTGGCCGGAAAGGAGGGCTTCCGCGAGCGCTTCCTGCGCGAGTCCCGCCTCGCCGCAAGCCTCGAGCACCCGAGCGTGGTGCCGGTCTACGACGCGCGGGAGGAGGACGGCGAGCTGATCGTCGCGATGCGGTTGATCGAGGGCGGCGACCTGCGCAAGCTGATCGACCGCGCGGGGCCGCTGGAGCCCGCCCGGGCGGTGGCGCTGCTGGGCCAGGTAGCCGATGCGCTCGACGCCGCCCACGCGGCCGGGATCGTCCACCGCGACGTCAAGCCCCACAACATCCTGATCGAGGGCGACCGCGCCTACCTCTCGGACTTCGGCTTGGCCAAGGCATACGCCGAGACCGGTCCCGGCAGCGGCGCCTCGGTCGTCGGCACGGTCGAGTACATGGCGCCGGAGCAGTGGCGGGGAGAGCGAGTCGGTCCTTCGGCCGACGTCTACGCGCTTGGCTGCGTGCTCTACGAGGCGCTGACCGGGATCGTGCCCTACGCGCGCAAGGAGTCGGACACCGAGCCGGAGATCCCGCGCGGGGTCGAGGCGGTGATCGAGCGCGCGGTCGCCAAGGACCCCGCAGATCGCTACCGCTCCGCCGGCGAGCTGATCGAGGCCGCGCGTTGCAGCCAGGCCGATACGCCCGCGCCGACGCTGGTGCTCGACGAGCGGCCGGAGCAGCCGACCCTGCGTCTCGGCGGCTCACCCGAGGAGGGCGTCGGCCTGAGCCGTTGGCGCCGCCCGATTGCCGGTGCCTTTCTCTTCTGGTTCCTGGGCGGCATCGGTCTCGTCGCTGGTCTGGTTGCCCTCGCCCTCAGCCTCTTCGGCGGCGACGGGGTCTCCGTGTCCGCTCCGATTCCAGTTGCCCGGCCGCCGCTTCGGCTCGCCGTCGGCCCGAGGACGGTCTGGGTGACGAGCGCAGCCGATGGCACCCTTTCCGGGATCGATCCCCGGACCCGGGAAGTGATCTCGAAGTGGCGAGTTGGGCGGGGTGTATCCGGCGTAACGATCGGCGCCGGCTTCGTCTGGGTGACGAACCCCGCAACCGGCACTGTCCTGCGCGTCGATCCAACCGGGAAAGTGACTGCGCGGATTCCGCTCGGCGGCAGGCCGGGGGCGATCGTCTCCGGCGGCGGCAAGATCTGGGTCGCCGACGAGGACGGTGCCGGCGTCACGGCCATCGACGCCCACGAAGCACGGATCATCCGCCGCGGGCTGCCGCCTCACGCTGCGCCGCTGCGCCTCGCGATCGGCGCCGGCGGCCTCTGGGTCAGCAGCGCCTCGACCGGCACCGTCCGCCGCATCGACCTCGGCACAATGGACGTCGGCGCCCCGATCCTCGCCGGCCGCGGCCCCGCCGGCGTCACCGTCGCGGGCGGCCTCGTCTGGGTCGCCAACAGCCGCGGCGGCATGGTGACCCGAGTCGATCCGTCGCTGCACACGATCCTCGGAGACCCGATCGCGGTCGGCGGCTCACCCGGCGGAATCGACGCTGGCCCCGAAACCGTCTGGGTCGCCAACTCGGCCGAAGACACGGTCACCCGCATCGAGATCTCAACCGCCGAGCCGACCGGCGACCCAATAAACGTTGGTCCCGACCCTGGCGCCGTCGCCGTAGGCGCTGACGCGGTCTGGATAGCCAACAACGGGAACGGCACACTGACCCGAATCGAACCCTGATCTAGGATCGACCAAGTGGACCGCGACCTCGACCAGCTGTGCATCAACACGATCCGCACGCTCTCGATCGACGCGATCCAGAAGGCCAACTCCGGCCACCCGGGGACACCGATGGCGCTGGCGCCGGTTGCCTACACGCTCTGGCAGTACTTCCTGCGCTTCGACCCCGCCGATCCGATCTGGCCCAATCGCGACCGCTTCGTGCTCTCCGCCGGCCACGCCTCGATGCTGCTCTACTCGTTGCTCTACCTGGCCGGGGTCAAGGCAGTCGATCCCGACTACGAGGTCGTCGGCCACCCTGCCGTCTCGCTCAAAGACATCGAGACCTTCCGCCAGCTCGACTCGCGCGCCCCGGGCCACCCCGAGTACCGCTGGACCTCCGGGGTCGAGACCACCACCGGCCCGCTCGGCCAGGGCGTGGCGACCTCCGTCGGGATGGCGATCGCCGGCAAGTGGCAGTGCGCTCGCTACGGCGGCCGAGCTATTCGACTTCGACGTCTACGCGATCGCCGGCGACGGCTGCCTGATGGAGGGCGTCTCCGGCGAAGCCGCCTCGATCGCCGGCCACCTCAAGCTCGACAACCTCTGCTGGGTCTACGACAACAACCAGATCACGATCGACGGTAAGACCCACCTCGCCTACGACGACGACGTCGCTGCTCGTTTCATGGGCTACGGCTGGAACGTCACTCGCGTTGGCGACGCCAACGACACCGACCTGATCGCCACCGCCTTCGAGGAGTTCAAGGGGGAGCAGGGGCGGCCGACGCTGATCGTCGTCGACAGCCATATCGGCTACGGCTCGCCGCACAAGGTCGACACCTCCGCCGCTCACGGCGAGCCGCTCGGCGAGGAGGAGGTGCGCGAGACCAAGCGCGCCTACGGCTGGCCCGAGGACGCCCAGTTCCTCGTCCCTGACGGCGTCCGCGAGCACTTCGCCGCCGGGATCGGCAAGCATGGCGCCGAGCTCTCGGCGGCCTGGTCGCGCAGGCTTGCCGACTACGCCAGGGACAACGCGGACCTCGCCGCCGAGATCGAGGTCCAGCAGAGGCGCGAGCTGCCGGACGGCTGGGACGCGGCGATCCCCGGCTTCGAGCCCGACGCGGAGGGCATCGCCACCCGCAAGGCCTCGCAGCAGGTGGAGAACGCGATCGCCGAGCGCCTGCCCTGGCTGCTGGCTGGCTCCGCCGACCTCACCGACTCGACCTCGGTGCGGCTCGAGTTCGACGGCGCCGCCGACTTCGAGCCCGGCGCCTACGACGGCCGCCAGCTCCACTTCGGCATTCGCGAGCACGAGTCGGCGGCGATCTGCAACGGGCTCTCGCTCTCCAAGCTGCGCCCGCTCTGGTCGACCTACCTCACCTTCTCCGACTATGCGCGCCCGGCGATCCGGCTCTCGGCGTTGATGGAGCTGCCGGTGATCCACCTCTTCACCCACGACTCGATCGGCCTCGGCGAGGACGGGCCGACCCACCAGCCGGTCGAGCAGCTCGCCTCGCTGCGGGCGATCCCCGGCCTCGACGTGATCCGGCCCGCCGACGCCAACGAGGTAGCCGAGGCCTGGCGGGCGGCGATCGACCGCCACCACCAGCCGGTGGCGCTGGTGCTGACCCGCCAGAACGTGCCCGTCTTCGACCGCTCCAGGTACGCCTCGGCCGAGGGCCTGCGCCGCGGCGCCTACGTGCTGGCCGACGCCGAGGGCGGCCACCCGGAGGTGATCCTGATCGCCACCGGCAGCGAGGTGGCGCTGGCTCTGTCCGCGCACGAGGAGCTGCTCGCCGACGGGGTGCGCTCGCGCGTGGTCAGCATGCCCTGCTGCGAGCTCTTCGACCGCCAGGACCAGGCCTATCGCGACGAGGTGCTGCCGCCGAGCGTGACCGCGCGGGTCTCGGTCGAGGAGGCCTCGACGCTGGGCTGGGATCGCTACGTTGGGTCCGACGGCGTCAAGGTCGGGATGCACACCTTCGGCACCTCGGCGCCGCTGAAAGACGTCCAAACCAAGTTCGGCTTCACCCCCGACCGGGTGGCCGAAGCCGCAAAGGAGCTGCTCGCATGAAGCCGACCGCGAAGCTGCACGACATTGGCCAGAGCCTCTGGCTCGACAACATCACCCGCACGATGCTGGCCGACGGCACCCTGCGCGGCTACATCGAGGAGCTCTCGGTCACCGGCCTGACCTCGAACCCGACGATCTTCGACAAGGCGATCTCCGGCGGCGACGCCTACGACGAGCAGATCGCCGAGCTCAGCGCCGGTCCTATCCCCGAGAAGGGAATTGGCGCGACCGCCACCGAGCGGATCTTCTTCGAGTTGGCCCTTGCCGATTTGCGCGAGGCAACCGATCTCTTCAAGGGCGTCCACGAGCGCACCGCCGAAGTCGATGGCTTCTGCTCGCTCGAGGTCTCACCGCTGATCGCCGACGATGCCGAGGCGACGATCGAGGAGGCCGCCGCCCTGCACGCCAAGGCGGAGCGCGACAACCTCTTCATCAAGATCCCGGGGACCGAGGCGGGCCTGACGGCGATCGAGGAGTCGATCTTCGCCGGCATCCCGATCAACGTCACCCTGCTTTTCGACGCGGAGCAGTACCTTGCTGCCGCCGACGCCTACCTGAAGGGGATCGAGCGGCGGATAGAGGCGGAGCTCAGCGCCGACGTCACCTCGGTCGCGTCGATCTTCATGAGCCGCTGGGACGTCGCCGTCGCAGGCGAAGTACCCGACGAGCTGCACAACCGGCTCGGCCTGGCGATCGGTTTCCAGGCTTACCGCGCTTACCGCGAGCTGCTCGACTCGGACCGCATGCAGCGGCTGATGAACGAGGGCGCCCGACCGCAGCGCCTGCTCTGGGCCAGCACCGGCACCAAGGACCCGAACGCCTCCGACATCCTCTACATCGAGGGCTTCGCCTCGCCCTTCACCGTCAACACGATGCCCGAGCCGACCCTGAACGCCTTCGCCGATCACGGCGAGGTCGGCGAGCTGGTCCCGGCCGATGGTGGCGATTGCGAGCAGGTGCTGGCGAAATTCGGCGATGCGGGTATCGACGTCGCCGCGCTCGCCAAGCGGCTGCAGGAGGAGGGCAAGGAGGCCTTCGCCAAGTCCTGGGACGAGATGCTGAAGACGATCGAGTCGCAGGCTGGGGCACGCGCGTGAGCGAGGCGCCGGCGTTGCGCCAGCGGCCCGCTTGGGCTGAGCTCGAGCAGCACTTCGCCGCGATCGAGAGGGAGCACCTGCGAGATCTCTTCG
This sequence comes from uncultured Solirubrobacterales bacterium, assembly GCA_963702705.1. GTDB lineage: Bacteria > Actinomycetota > Thermoleophilia > Solirubrobacterales > 70-9 > VRUE01. The sequence goes on along the minus strand of CAVPDR010000002.1, from coordinate 999,273 downwards.
CCGCCGACCCGGCGCGCGGCGAGCGGCTGATCGCCGACGGCGCCGGCCTCCACCTCGACTTCTCCAAGAACCGGATCAGCGACGAGACGCTGCTGCTGCTCGGCCAGCTGGCGAAGGAGTGCGGGGTCGAGGAGCGCCGCGAAGCGATGTTCGCCGGCGAGCACATCAACGTCTCCGAGGACCGCGCCGTGCTGCACGTGGCGCTGCGGATGCCGCGCGGGCGCTCGCTGATCGTCGACGGCGTCGACGTGGTCAAAGAGGTGCACGAGACGCTCGACCGCATGGCCGCCTTCGTCGAGCGCGTCCACTCGGGCGAGTGGACCGGCCACACCGGCAAGCCGATCCGCAACGTCGTCAACGTCGGCATCGGCGGCTCCGACCTCGGCCCGGTGATGGCCTATGAGGCGCTGCGCCACTACTCGCGCCGCGAGATGACCTTTCGCTTCGTCTCCAACGTCGACGGCACCGACTTCGCCGAGTCGACCCGCGACCTCGATCCCGAGGAGACGCTCTTCGTCATCTCCTCGAAGACCTTCACCACGCTGGAGACGATGACCAACGCCCACACCGCCCGCGAGTGGTCGCTGGCCGGCCTCGGCGGCGAGGAGGCCGCGGTCGCCAAGCACTTCGTCGCCGTCTCGACCAACGCCGAGGAGGTGTCCAAGTTCGGCATCGACACCGACAACATGTTCGGCTTCTGGGAGTGGGTGGGGGGCCGCTACTCGATGGACTCGGCGATCGGCCTCTCGACCATGCTGGCGATCGGCCCGGCCCGCTTCGAGGAGATGCTGGCCGGCTTCCACGCGATGGACGAGCACTTCCGCGAGGCGCCCCTGGCGCCAGAACCTGCCGGCGCTGATGGGCTTGCTCAGCGTCTGGTACTCCGACTTCTTCGGCGCCCAGACCTGCGGCGTCTTCCCCTACGACCAGTACCTGCACCGCTTCCCCGCCTACCTGCAGCAGCTGACGATGGAGTCCAACGGCAAGCACGTGACTTTGGACGGCGCCCACGTCGACTACGACACCGGCGCGATCTTCTGGGGCGAGCCGGGGACCAACGGCCAGCACTCCTTCTACCAGCTGATCCACCAGGGCACGCGGCTGATCCCCTGCGACTTCATCGGCTTCTTCCACTCCAACAACCCGCTTGGCAACCACCACGACCTGCTGATGTCCAACGTCTTCGCCCAGAGCGAGGCGCTCGCCTTCGGCAAGACGCCCGAGCAGGTGCGCGAGGAGGGCACGCCTGAGGCGGTCGTGCCGCACCGGGTGATGGAGGGCAACCGCCCCTCCAACACGATCCTCGCCGAGCGGCTCGACCCGCACACCCTGGGCACCCTGGTCGCCCTCTACGAGCACAGCGTCTTCACCCAGGGCGCGATCTGGGGCATCGACTCCTTCGACCAGTGGGGCGTCGAGCTCGGCAAGGCCCTGGCGGTGGCGATCATCCCCGAGCTCGAGGCCGACGAGGAGCCGAAGCTCCGCCACGACAGCTCGACCAACGCGCTGATCCGCCGCTACCGCAGCGCCCGCCGCGGGGAGTAGGGTCGCCTACATGCCCTCGCTCGACCCGCTCCCCCTGGCGGCGTCGGCGTCGAACCTGCTCGCCGCCCGCGAGCAGATGGCCTTCACCCTCGCCTTCCACATCGTCCTCTCCTGCCTCGGCGTCGCCCTGCCGGCGATGATCCTGATCGCCAACTACGTCGGCCTCAAACGCGGCGACGAGGCGGCGATGGAGCTGGCCCGCCGCTGGTCGAAGGCGATGGCGGTGACCTTTGCCGTCGGCGCCGTCACCGGCACCGTGCTGAGCTTCGAGTTCGGCCTGCTCTGGCCCCACTTCATGGACCGCTTCGGCTCCGCCTTCGGCATCGCTTTCGCGATCGAGGGGCTCTTCTTCTTCACCGAGGCGATCTTCCTGGCGATCTACATCTACGGCTGGAAGCGACTCGGCGGCTGGGCCCACTGGTGGTCGGGCGTGCCGATGGTGGTGACCGGAATCGGCGGCGCCTTCTCAGTGGTTGCCGCCAACGCCTGGATGAACCAGCCGCAGGGCTTCACCCTCGACGCGGCGGGCAAGGTCGTCGACACCGACCCCGGGCAGATCCTCTTCAACCCCGCCACCGGCTACGAGGTCCCGCACATGATCCTCGCCGCCTACATGGTCGTCGGCTTCCTTGTCGCCTCGATCTACGCGGTCGGGATGCTGAAGGGGCGGCGCGACCGCCTGCACCGGCTCGGCCTGCTGATCCCGCTGACGATCGCCTGCATCGCGACGCCGGTCCAGCTCTTCGTTGGCGACACCGCGTCGCGCGAAGTCGCCGACCACCAGCCGGCCAAGTTCGCCGGCATGGAGTGCATCGAGAAGACCGGCACCCACCAGACCGAGTACGTCGGCGGCATCTGCACCAGCGACGGGGTCAAGGGAGCGATCCCGATCCCCGACCTCGACTCCTTCCTGGTCGGCTTCAGCAGCGACACCAAGGTCACCGGCCTCGCCAACATTCCGGTCGACGAACGGCCGCCGGACAACACGCTGCTGCACCTCGCCTTTGATGGCATGGTCGGGATCGGCACCGCCCTGCTCGCGCTCGGCGCCTGGCTCGCCTTCGTCTGGTGGCGGCGACGCGACATCCCGCAAACGCCCTGGTTCCTCCGCGCGGTGGCGATCTCCGGCGCCGGCGCGATCCTCGCCCTCTGGGCCGGCTGGATCGTCACCGAGGTCGGCCGCCAGCCCTGGATCGTGCAGGGCTACATGCGCACCGCAGAAGCGGTCACCGACGCCAAGGGGATCTGGTTCAGCTTCGCCCTCGTCCTGCTGCTCTACGCGGCGATAGGGACGATCGCGATCGGAGTCCTCCGCGCCATGTCCCGCCGCTGGCGCGAGGGTACCGCCGACCCCGAGGGCACCCCCTACGCCCCGCCCTCCGAAAAGGCGGGCCGATGGGCCTGAAACGTCCAAATATTGGACGTTTCAGGCCCATCGGCGGGGGGTTTGAGGCGTGACGCGGGCCGATATCTGCGCCGCGATCCTCTGGGTCGGCGCGACCTTCTACGCGCTCTTTGGCGGCGCCGACTTCGGCGCCGGCTTCTGGGACCTGATCGCCGGCGGCGCCGAGCGTGGCGAGCGGCCGCGGGCGCTGATCCAGCGCTCGCTGACCCCGGTCTGGGAGGCCAACCACGTCTGGTTGATCTTCATCCTCGTCGTCCTCTGGACCGCCTTCCCGCCGGCCTTCAGCGCCGTGATGACGACGCTCTACGTACCGATCGCGCTGGCAGCGGTTGGCATCGTCCTGCGCGGCTCGGGTTTCGCTTTCCGCAAGTCGATCGTCGGCCTCTCCGGGCGCCGTGCCGCCGGCGCGACCTTCGCGATCTCCTCGCTGCTGACCCCGTTCTTCATGGGCGCGGTGGTGGGCGCGGTCGCTTCCGGCAACGTTCCGGCCGGCGGCAACGGTCCGGCCTTCTCGAGTTGGCTCGAGCCGCTGCCGCTGCTGACCGGGGTGATGTTCGTCGCCAGCGGTGCCTACCTCTCCGCCGTCTTTCTGATCGGCGACGCTCGCCGCTCGGGAGACGAGGGTCTCGCCGGCTACTTCGCCCGCCGCGCCCTCGGCGCAGCGGCGGTTGCCGGGGCCGCGGCCGCCTTCGGCTTGATCGAGCTGCACGCCGAAGCCCGCTACATCTTCGATCGCCTCATCGACCAGGGCCTGCCGCTGGTGATCCTCTCGGCACTCTGCGGGATTGGCGTCCTCGCCATCCTGCTCTCCGCCGTCGGCCGCCTGGGAATGCGCTTGCCGGGACTGTTGCGCCCGCTCGCCGCCGGCGCCGTGATCGCCGTGATCTGGGGCTGGGGCGTCGCCCAGTTCCCCTACCTGATCCCGACCTCGCTGAAGATCACCCAGTCGGCGGCGCCCCCGGACACGCTTTCCTCGGTGATCGTCGTCTTCATCGTCGCCGCGATCCTCGTCCTGCCTGCCCTCGGACTCCTGTATTGGCTCAGCCAGAAGGAGCTGCTCGGTGAGTGAGGTGGGTGCCATTCGTGCCGTCCTCTTCGACATCGACGGCACGCTCCTGGTGACCGGCGGCGCCGGCGGGGTCGCCTGGCAGCGCGCCTTCGAGGAGCTGCACGGAGTCGAGGCCGACGTCGCCGAGCACACCGACGCCGGCATGACCGACCCTGAGATCGCGGCGATCATCTTCCGCGAGGTGATCGGCCGCGAGGGCAGCCAGGAAGAGCGCTCGAAGGCGATCGGCTGTTACCTCAAGCACCTCCCCGGCGCCGTCGCCGAGTCGGCCGGCTACCGGCTGATGCCGGGGATCGAGGAACTGCTTGATCGCCTGATCGAGGACGGCGTCCTGCTCGGCCTGGTTACCGGCAACATTGAGGCGGCCGCCCACATCAAGCTCGCCCGCGGCCACCTCAACCGCTTCTTCAGTTTCGGCGGCTACGGCTCCGACTCCGCCGATCGCACCGAGGTGACGAAGGCCGCCCTGCGCCGCGGAGCCCTCGTCTCCGGCGGAGCCCTCTCCGACGGCGCCTGCATAGCTGTCGGCGACACTCCGCGCGACGTCAAGGCCGGCCACGGAGCGGGCATCAAGGTGGCCGGCGTCGCCACCGGCAGCTATGAGGTCGAACAGCTCCTGGACTCGGGCGCGGACTGGGCGCTCGAGACCGTCGAACGGGGTTTCCCGGCCTAGTCTCCGCGCCGGCGCTCAGCCTCGGTCAAGACGGCGATGTCGTCGAGATCCCCCGGCCGCCCGGCGGCGCGCTTCATCCGGATCAGGTCGTCGAGAGATGCGATCGCGACCTCGATTCCATCGATCTCGACCACCAGGGCCGCGTCGAGCAGTTGCTCAAACGATCGAGCCCCCTTCGGCTCCTTGAGGATGTGGACCTGTCCGTGCCGGGTCATCAGCGGCGGCACGATCGCCGCCAGAGCCAGGCGTTCGGGATCGACGGCTGAGATTTCGCCTTGGGTCAGGTCCGGATCGGCCGGTTCCGCTTCCAGATCCTCCAGCGCCGCGGAAAGGCGGCGAAGGTTCTCGGTGTCTGGATCCGGCGTGAGGTCGAGATCCATCGTCGTGCGGCGATGGCCGTGGACCTGTGCTGCGACTCCCCCGATGACTACATAGGCGACCTCGTGGCCGGCCAGGATCCCGAGCAGGCCATTGACATCGAGCGGTTGCACCGCTTGTTTCCCCGGCTCACCCATCGCGCTCGATCCGGGTCGCCGGATGTCCTTCGCGCCGCGCCTTCCTGCCCGCCGCGTCGGCCTGAGAGGCCAGTCGGTTCCACGAGCTCGCCTCGCGCAGGCGCTGCTCCGGCGACATCGCGCCGGAGACGGCCAGCTCGGTGGCCGGCACGCGACCTTCCATCGGCTCGATGTCTACGGAGACCCGCCGGCCCATTGCCAGCATCAGCTGACCGAAGCGCTCCAGGGTCGGAGCCTCAACTCCGCGCTCGATCCGGCTGATCGCGTCCTGGCTGGTTCCGGCACGGAGTGCCAAGCGTCGCTGGCTCAGCCCTTGGGCTTCACGGGCTGCCTTCAACAGCTGGCCGAGATCTTCTTGACACTGCATACGGTGTCAAGGATAGCTTCCGTCAGGCCAGGCTGCAACGCGCCTGGTAGATGCTCAGGAAGCCGTTCTCGAAGCCGTTGCGCGCCGCCCGCAGGTAGAGGCGCCAGACGCGGACCCGTTCGGGCCCCGCCAGCCGCAGCGCCTCGTCAAGGTTCTCATCCAGCCGCCGCGCCCAGTGGCGCAGGGTCTCGGCGTAGTCGGAGCCGTGCTCGGAGACGTGGCGGGTGACGAAGCCGGCGCGTTCGAGCGCCAGCAACACGCGCGAGAGGTGCAGCGGTTCGCCATCGGGAAAGACGTAGCGCTCGGAGAAGGCGCCGGCCTCGGGATCGGTGTGGCGTAGGCGGGCGATGCCGTGGTTGAGTAGGCGCCCGCCTGGCTCGAGCAGTCCGGCCAGAGTGTGGGCGTAGACGTCGATCTGCTCCTCGCCGACGTGCTCGACCATGCCGATCGAGGCGATCGCGTCGAAGCGCTCGCCGCTGGCCGCGAGGTCGCGGTAGTCCATCACGCGCACCTCGACTCGGTCGGCCACGCCGGCCTCCTCGGCTCGCCGTCGCGCCTCCTCTGCCTGCGGGGGCGAAAGCGTGATGCCGAGGACGCTGGCGCCGTACCTGGTTGCGGCGCGCAGGGGGAAGGCGCCCCAGCCGCAGCCGACGTCGAGGACGCGCTCGCCCTCCTTCAGGTCGAGCTTGCGGGCCACGGTGTCGAGCTTCTCTTCCTGTGCCTGCTCGAGGGTCTCGGCGCCGCCCGAGAAGAAGGCGCAGCTGTAGGTCATCGACTCATCGAGGAAGAGGGCGAAGAAGTCATTGGAGACGTCGTAGTGGTGGCGCACGGCCTTGGCGTCGCGCTCCTTGCTGTGGCGGCGACCGCTGAGCACGAGCTCGGCGGCGGGCCGGCGCGGCGGCCGCTGGATCCCGGCCGCGCGCACGGCGCCGAACAGCAGGCCGCGCTTGGCGGCCCCGTCCAACGGCGGCGCCTGCCAGCTGTCGAGCAGCTCGATCACGGCGTCCATGTCGTCGACCTCGATGTCGCCGCTGACGTAGGCGCGCCCGAGCCCGAGCTGGCCGGGCGCGCGCAGCGCGTGGGCGGCGGCGCGGGGCGAGCGGACGCGGAAGGTGGGACCGCTGCCATCCATTGAGGGAAGCCGCGTGCCATCCCAGAACTCGACCGTGAAGGGTCGCTCGGGGATGCGCGCTTCGATCTGACGACGCAGCGGAGCGGTACTGGCGAACGGCATCGGCGCGGACCCTACCGACGCCGCGCCGCGACCGGAAGGGGCCTTCAGCTTTTCTTGGGTCGCCGATCCGTATGATCGGCCCCACTTGATGGAAGCAGCGGGACCACTCCCATCCGATATCCAGCCGGTCGCCAACGAGACGCGCGATCGGATCATCACCGGCCTCGTCACCCTGATCCCCTTCGTCGCGCTCGGCTTCGCCGGCTGGCAGGTCTGGGGCAAGGCCCTGCACTGGAGCGACGTCTTCCTCTTCTGCGGCATGTACTTCTTCACCGGAATGGGGATAACGGTCGGCTTCCACCGCCACCTCACCCACCGCAGCTTCAAGGCAAAGACCTGGCTGCACGGCCTGCTGGCGATCCTTGGCTCCGCCGCGATCGAGGGCCCGGTGATCTCCTGGGTCGCCGATCACCGCAAGCACCACGCCTTCTCCGACGAAGAAGGCGATCCGCACAGCCCCCACGTCGACCACGGCCACGGCTGGTCCGGCGCCATGCGCGGCCTCTTCCACGCCCACATGGGTTGGCTCTTCATCCACACCCAGCGCGGCAACAAGGAGCGTTTTGCCCCGGACCTGATCAAGGACCCGGTGATCAGCTGGGTCGACCGGACCTTTATCTATTGGGCAATCGGCGGGCTGATGCTGCCCTTCGCCCTCGGCTGGATCATCGGCGGCACGCTCTTTGCCGCCTTCACCGGCCTGCTCTGGGGCGGCCTGGTCCGCGTCTTCGTCCTCCACCACTTCACCTACAGCATCAACTCGCTCTGCCACGTCTTCGGCAAGCGCGACTACGAGACGACCGACGAGTCGCGCAACCTCGCCCTGATCGCGATCCCCACCTTCGGCGAGGCCTGGCACAACAACCACCACGCCTTCCCCACCTCCGCCACGCACGGCCTCGGTCGCTGGCAGATCGACCTCTCGGCACTGGTGATCGATTCGCTCGAGAAGCTCGGCCTGGTTTGGGACGTGGTGCGCCCGAGCCCCGAGCGCCTGGCGGCCAAGGCCGCCCCTTAGGCTGGGCCGACTCCAAGATGTGCCGACACCCCAGGCTCATCTGATCTCCATCTTGCGGGCACCGTAGACGATGTCCGCCGGGATCTGGCCGCCTGTCAGGCGACCACTGTGGACGCGGTCGTAGTTGTAGAAGCGAAGGTAGGTGTCGAGCTCGCGCCGCAGGCTGGTGAGGCGGGGGTGCATGTAGCGGGCAAAGGCCGGCCGCCAGCACTCGTCGAGGATCGTCTTGTGCAGCGCCTCGACGTTGCCGTTGGTCTGCGGGCGGCCTGCATGAATGCGGGTGTGCTTGGCCTTCAGCCGCTCCACGGTCTTGGTGAACTCGCCCTTGAACTCGTTGCCATTGTCTGACAGCAGCCGCTCCAGGCGCCAGCCTGCGTCCCGCAGGTCTTTGGCGACGCGGCGGGCGAGCTTCGAGGTCTGTTTGGAGCTTGGCGTGGCCGGGCTGCCGGTCTTGCAGACCACCAGCTCCGCCCAGGCATAGGAGGAGGCGACGTCGATTGCGGTGAGCTGCCAGATCGAGCCCGTGGTGCCCTGCAGCCGACCGACGAAGAAGCAGTCGATCCCGACCAGCTCACCGGGGCGCGAGACGTCGATGTGGCGCTCTGGGCCGGGATCGCGGGGCGGCTCATAGGGAGCCGCGTAGCCGGCGACGAGGGCAAGCCGCTTGGTTCTCGTGTTGAGGCCGTGGCGGCAGAGCACCTTCCAGACACCGTTGGGCGATACGACGATCCCGCCCCACTTGGGGCGCCGCAGCTCGCCGGATATGCGCTTGGGGCCGAAGCCGGGGTGGGCGATCGCGAAGCTGAGGACCCGCTCCTCGATCATCTTCGGCAGCTGATTGGGCATCCGCGGACGGCGCCGCTCCCTGGGGCGCAGCATCTCCAGGCCATGGCGGTCGACCTGGCGCTTCCAGACGTAGTAGGTCGAGCGGTGCACCCCGAAGCGTCGGCAGGCCTCCGCGACGCTGGTGCGGGAGGCCTCCGCGAAGAGGGCTTGGCGGTAGCCGAACAGCACGTCATCCTTGGTCATGCGACTCCCTTTCTGAACTTCATTGGCGTGAAGCCAGGAGCCTGAGTCGCAGCGCGGACAGCCCCCGACCCAGCTGGGTCGGGGGCTGTCTCGCTTCGAAGGGCTATGGATCCCCCGAAGGTGTCGGGGGAACTTGGAGTCAGTTCACCTTAGGGCGCTTCAGCAGATTCGTACCAGTCGATCCAACCGCCGCAGGCCTTGCCTAGCGGCACGGTTCGGTGTGGCCTGGCCTCGACTGCGACCAGCTCGCCGAGGCTGGCCTTGCCGGTGTAGCCGGCGAGGTTCTGCAGCGCGCCCGCCTCTTCGGCGGCGATCGTGAAGCGGATCGGCTTGCCCTCGCTGTCGATCTCGCCGGCCGGCCAGAACTGGCCCTCGTTGGCGAGGCTGATCGTGTTGGGCCGCTGGCCGTCCAGCGCGGCCGGCAGCGACTCGCGCAGTCCCGGTGCGGTGAGGGTGAGGCCGAAGGGGGAGAAGTACTGCAGCGAGAGCAGCCAGCGCCCCGGCGGCAGCTTCATCGTCTGCCCGGCGCTGTCGCCGGTTTCCAGCGAGGCCGTCGGGCTCCAGCGTCCCTTGCCGCCGGAGACCACGCCTGGAAAGAGCCCGGCACGACCGGGGTTCGCGGTGAGGATGCGGATCTCGGGCGCGGCGCAGTCTGAACGCGCCGCCGGTTCGGTCCCCTCCAACAGCACGTGGCGATCCTCGGGCACCGGTCCGGTCCGCTTCCATAGGATGTAGGAGGGGGTGGCGGCGATCCGCTTGAAGCCGGGCGGCGCTTCGCTGTTCCAGGCGGCTCGCCCGGTGATCACGTAAGGGAAGCGTTCGAGCGTGCCGTGCGAGAAGGAGTCGAAGTCGATCGGGCTGTAGGCGTCGCCGGTGTCGAACGGCTTTTCTGGGCTGGGGGAGACGTCGGCGTCGGGGAACTCGACCAGCGGCACGTGGGTGTCCGCCCCCTGCAGCTCGTAGGCCGCGTAGCGATCCTGCCCGGCATAGAGCACCGGTTCCCCGCGCAGGATCGGCAGGAAGGCCCGCAGCTCGGCTCCATGTCCCGGCGGCCCGACCGGCGCATCGCGCAGCACCAACAGGCTCGAGTAAACGGCCCCCCCGACGAAGGCGACGGCCAGCACGGCCCAGGCCACCCGCAACTTCCCCGCCGACGGGACTGAAACCGACGATATGGGTCGCTTTGAGTCCCGTCGGCGGGTTTTCTTGGGGCTCGACTCGAAGAGGAGGGGGCGGATCGCGATCAGCATCGCCAGTGGCGCGGCGATCATCAGCGCCTTGGCCTGCGAGTACTCGCCGCTGCCGGCAATCGCGGCGATGTAGAGGACCGTGCAGGCGGCGAGCGCGATCGGCACGGCGTACTGGCGCCGGCGCAGCCACCAGACGGCACCGGCGAGCACCGCCAGCGCCGCGATCGCGGTGGCCAGGCCGGTCAGCTGGGCGCCGCCGGCAGCGTTCAGGCGGTAGCTCGACGCCGGCCAGACGCCGAGCGCCTCGACCGGCGAGACCGGCCCGTAGGTGTTGGTGCCCGCCACTCGGTTGAAGCCGTGGATGAAGGCGAAGGGGCCGACCACGGTCAGCAGGGCGAAGGCCACCAGGACGACGATCGTGATTGCGACGGCAGGCCGTCGGGCGGTGCTCAGCCAGGCGCGCGGCCGCAGTGCGCGGCGTATGGCCGGCACCGTCGCGGCCCAGAGCACGACGATCCCGACCGGCCAGGCGAGCCCGGCGAAGCTGTAGGAGAAGAAGATGCCGCCGACCAGCGCCAGCGGCACGAGCGCGGGCAGGGCCCCCGCCAGGCCGGTTCCGTCCCACTCGTGCGCGCCCTCGCCCCGCCGCAGGTCGAGGCCATGGAGATAGAGGGCGAAGGCGAGCACGAAAAGCGCCTCGGCCGTCTCCTTGAAGGCGCCCTGGGCAAAGTAAGAGGCGCCGAGGTAGGGAATCGCGACCAGGATCGCGGCGATCGCCCGGCGAACCGGGCCGAGATCGTCGAGAGCCGCCATCGCCGTCAGCGCGGTGAGGATGCCGATCGCGAAGATCTCGCCGACGAAGGCCTGGCCGAGGCCGATTCCTGGCATCGCGGCGATCGCCGCCGCGAGCGCGTGCGGCCCAAGCGGGTAGCCCGCTTCGGGCGCCGGGCCGAGGCCGCTGCGCAGCCACTCGGCCCAGGCAAGGTGCAGGCCGAGGTCGTTGTTGAAGCCGACGCCGATGATTCCCCAGCGGCCGCTCACCGCGAAGGGGATCGAGAGGATCAGGGCGACGATCACCGCGACGGGCAGGCCCTCGCGCAGCAGGGCGCCGCTGTCCTCGTTGCTGCGCGGCTGCCGCCAGAGCAGCAGCCCCGCCACCGCGACCAGCGCCAGCAGGCCGAGGGTCGCGGCGGTCGCATGGCCCGGCGCCCGGGCGAGGAAGCCGGTGACCGTGAGCACGGCGCCGAAGCCGACCGCGGGGCCGAGCCAGGTGCGCGAACCGTCCCCGCCGGCGAGGCCGAGGATCGCGCGTCCCACAAGCACGGAGGCGGCGCAGATCAGCGCCGCCGAGGCATAAGTCCCGATCATCAGGGGCGGAAACTACGGCAGCGGCGACGAAGAGCGCCGCCTCGGCTCAATACTTTTCCGCCGCCCGTTCCAGCGCCGGCCGCAGGTTCTCGCCGCGAAGCGGCTCGTCGTGCCCGGTGCAGACCAGCGCCGGTTCCAGCGCCGCCAACTTGCGTATCGACTCCTTTGCCTTGGCGTGATCCCAGTTCCAGGCTGGGTGGGGGACGCTGCCCTCGCCCGTTGGCAGCCGTCGTCCCATCTTGGTCGAGTCGATCAGGTAGATGACGTCGCTGACGAGCGCCAGCCTGTCGCTCTCGCGCCAGAGGCCGATCAGACCGGGTGCGTGGCCGGGAAAGTGGATGACGCGGAAACCCGCCACGTCGTCGCCCTCGGCGACGGTGCCGGCGATCTGGACCGCGCCCCCGTCCCAACGCTTCAGCAGCAGTGGGTAGAGCCAGCGGGCGGGTACCGGCAGCTCCGAGATTTCCATGTATGGAGCGATCGCCGCGTCGCTTTCAGCGTCGGCGACGTCATCGGCATGGCAGAAGACCGGTGCCCCCAGCGAGGGCGCGGTGCCGCGGTGATCGGCGTGGGCGTGGCCGAGCACGATCCGCTTCAGTCCGCCCAGCTCTTGCGCCGCTGCCTGTGCCGTCTTCACCATCGCCTTGGTGCCGGCGTCGAACTGCACCACCCCTCCCTCGTCCTCGAGGAAGTAGATGTTCATCGACTTGCGGGTATCGCCCCGCAGCAGCCAGACCCCGTCGGCGACCCTCTCCATGATGAGATCAGCCTAATGCCCAGCATCTGGAAAGCGGGGATGGTGATCCTGATCGCCTGCCTCCTCGCCTCGATGGCGATCGCGATCTACCGCCTCGCCACCACGCCCGAAGAAATTCTCGGCGACGGCTTTCGCGGCCTTCCCGTTCACGCCCAGCCGCGGCGTTAGTATCAGCGTCGTTCAGCGACCGAGTCTCGAGGAGGCGGCGTGTTCACTCGCATCGTGGTTGGAACCGACGGGTCCGATACCGCCGCCGAGGCGGTTCGCCAGGCCGTCGACCTGGCCAAGCTGGCCGGGGCCCAGCTCAGCATCGTCAGCGCTTACGAGCCGCTGCCAAAACGCCGGGTCGAGGAAGAGAAGCAGGCCGCTCCCGCCGACGTGCAGTACGAGATCGGGCCGCGGGAGGACGTCAATCTGGTGCTCGACGGGGCCGCCGCGGCCGCCCGTAAGGAGGGGGTCGAGGTCCAGACCCACCCGGTCCAGGGCGAACCGGCCGAGGCGATCCTCAACGTCGCCGAAGAGACCAAGGCCGACCTGATCGTCGTGGGCAACAAGGGCATGACCGGAGCGCGGCGCTTCCTCCTCGGCAGCGTCCCTAACAACGTGTCCCATCACGCGCCTTGCAGCGTGATCATCGTCCGAACGACCTAGGGCGACCGTTCCGTAGCTCTTGCGGCGTCGATGAGGCCGGCGCCTTGGCGGGTCGCTGGCAGGCCGAGGTCGCGGGCGGTTTGGCGCAGGCGCTGGGTCACCGCCGCGACCTTTCCCTTCTTCTTTGCCTTTGGATCGATCGTGCCGCTGGCGAGGATCATCGCGGCGAGGCCGGAGACGTGGGCGGCCGCCATCGAGGTGCCGACGTAGTTGCTCGGCTCGGCGAAGTGGCGGGCGCTGCCTTCCTTCAGCGTCACCTGGTAGATCGGGTCGGACAGGACGGAGGGGCAGCTACCAACCGGGAAGCCGCCCCCCGGCGCGATTACATCGACCCCCGCGCCCGAGAGCGAGTAGTTGCCGAGGCAGCCGGCCTCGGTGCTGCCGCCCACTCCGATCACGTGTGGGCCCGTCGCCGGCGGTGCGACGCAGCTCTCCGAACCGAGATTTCCAATCGAGGCGACCGCGATCACGCCGCGGCGGTAAGCCTGTCGCAGCGCTTCGTCGACCCCCGGCACTTCCCGGTCGCATTCGAAGTTGAAGCTCATGTTGATCACGTTGGCGCCGTTGGCGACGGCAAAGCGGATTCCCTTTGCGATGTCATCGGCGCGCCCGCGTCCGTGCTTGTCGAGCACCCGCACCGGCATCAGCTTCGCCCGGAAGGCGAGCCCGGTCAGGCCGATGCCGTTGTTGGTCTTCTCGGCGATCGTGCCGGCGACGTGGGTGCCGTGGCCGTTTTCGTCCAGTGGCAGCCGATCGTCGTCGACGAAGTCATAGCCGGGGACGAACTGCCCGGCGCTGAAATCGGGGCTGCGGCGAAAGTTCGCTCCCTTTGCGCGGTAGGCGATCCCGGTGTCGAGCACGGCAACCGTGATCCCTTCCGCCCCGGGGCGCCCGGCTTCTTCGAGGTTCTTCCAGGCGCCGACGGCGTCGATGCCCCCGGGCGAAAGCGGCAGCAAGGGCGTCGGCGTTCCTTCCCAGGGAAGGAAGTTCCACTGCTTCAGCACCCAGCCTCCCGGTGGGCCGGGAGGCCCGCTGACCGGTCCTGGATCGTTGGGGATCGTCGCCACCGGTTCCTCGGCCGACTCCGAGGCAGTGGCAACGTAGTTCGGGGCGGCGTAGGCGACCGCCGGGCTATCGCGAAGCGCCGCCGCGGCTGCGCGCACGCCGACCCGCGGCGGCAACTCGACCGTGCGCGCCGCCTGCGCGCCGGCGAACCTGACCAGGAGCTGGTGAGCGACAAAGCCGTGCGCCGCTCCGACGCCGGCTGCCGCGTCGGCGCCGACTGGGCTCAGGCAGGCAGCGGCGATCAGTGTCGCGGCGACGGTCGGAAGGCATCGGTTCATCTGGGTTCTGCGCACGCAAATCCCTGCAATCGGCGAGCTATCCCCTAACACCAGCCCACCGGCGAAGTTGTAGTGACACATACTCCCGTATGTATGCGAGGCGACGAGTCCACGGCGGCCGACGAGCGGATGATGGCGCTGGCGATCGAGCGGGCACGTGCGGCCGAGCGCCATGGTGACGTGCCGATCGGTGCGGTGATCGCTCGTGATGGCGAGCCGCTCGCCGCCGCCGGCAACGAGCGCGAGTTGCGTGGCGACCCCACCGCACACGCCGAGATCCTCGCGATCCGGGCCGCCGCCGAGGCGCTCGGCGGCTGGCGCCTGCCGGGCACCACGCTCTACGTCACGCTCGAGCCCTGCGCGATGTGCGCCGGCGCCATCGTTCTCGCCCGCATCCCGACCGTCGTCTACGGTGCTCCCGACCCCAAGGCCGGTGCCGCCGGCAGCGTCCTCGATGTCCTCGCCGAGCCCGCCCTGAACCACCGGCCGGCTGTTACCGGCGGCGTGCTCGAAGCCGAGTGTGCGGCGCTGCTTCGAGGCTTCTTCGCCGCCCGCCGCTGATTTCTCGAATGCAGGGGGGAGAATTCGACCGGTTGTTCCCTTGAGAAGCAAATGCCCCTGACCGCTGCTCTTCCAAAGGGTGCTGCACCCTGTCTTCCAGGTGCTACACTCGCTCTCATGCCCACCAGCAAGCCGCGCTACACCGTCACCGACACAGGCGAGTTGAGCGAACTGCTCGATGCTGCGCAACGACGCTGGCCCGAGGTGACCGATCGCAAGGCGCTGCTCCTGCGGCTCGCAATGGAGGGCGGCGAGGCCATCGCCGCCGCCGCCGCGAGACGGCGCACCGCGATCGCCGAGACCGCGGGAACGCTTAGCGACGTCTACGAGCCCGGCGAGCTGGAGCGCCTGCGCGAGGACTGGCCGGCGTGATTGTCCTCGACGCGAGCGTCCTGATCGGGCATCTGGACGGCAACGACCTCCACCACGCGAGCGCCCGGGAGCTGCTCGAAGCGAGCGGCACCTCTCCGCTGGGGGCGAGTTCGATCAGCATTGCCGAGACGCTGGTTGCACCCGCCCGGGCGGGACGCTTGGACGACGCCCGCGAAGCACTCGAGCGGATCGGGATTGCGGAGCTGTCGTTTCGCCCCGGCGCCCCGGCGCGGCTGGCGCAGCTTCGTGCCGCTACGGGATGCAAGTTGCCCGACTGCTGCGTGCTGCTGGCGGCTCAGGATCACGAGGGGTCGGTTGCCAGCTTCGACAAGAATCTGGTCGAGGCGGCCCGAGCCCTCGGGCTCGGAGCCTCGTGAAAAGCGGAGAGGGTGGTGTCCGGTTTCAGTAGATAGGCGACACCTGTGTCGAGACATAGGAGACACCCAACGAAGGGAGATCTCCTGTGGCAAAGGCGCGGTACCTGGTCGAGGCGCATCTGTTGGAGGGCCGCTCGGTCTCGGAGCTGGCGAAGGCCCACGGCGTTCATCGCAGTTGGATCTACAAGCTCTTAGCTCGGTATCGAGAAGGCGGCTATGAGGCCCTGGAGCCACGCTCCAGGGCACCGCGGAGGAGTCCCAACGCGACGCCCGAGGAGTTAGTGCGGGAAGTCGTGTCCCTGCGAGAGCAGCTGCTCTCGCAGGGACACGACTGCGGCGCGCAGACGATCGCCCACCACCTCGCCCGCAAGGAGACCGAGCGCGTTCCCTCGGTCTCGACGATCTGGCGGATCTTGCGCCGCGAGGGCCTGGTGGTCCTCCAGCCCCAAAAGCGCCCGCGCTGCTCGCTTATCCGCTTTGAAGCCGAGCTGCCCAATGAGATGTGGCAGGCCGACATCACCCACTGGCGGCTGGCAGATGGACGCGACATGGAGATCCTCAACATGATCGACGACCACTCGCGCTTGTTTTTGGCCTCCCGTGCCTTCCCCACCACCAAGGCCGCCGACGTGGTCGACGTCTTTCGCTTTGCGATTGACCTTCACGGGGCACCAGCGTCCTTGCTTTGCGACAACGGCGCCGTCTTCACCGCCACTCCGCGCGGGGGCAAGGTGCTCTTGCAAGTCGAGATGGAGCGCCTGGGGATCACCGCCAAGAACTCGCGGCCCTACCACCCCCAGACCTGCGGCAAGGTCGAGCGCCTGCACCAGACGCTGAAGCGCTACCTGGCAAGGCAGGCCCCAGCCGAGACGCTTGCCGATCTGCAAGGGCAGCTCGATGCCTTCGTGCACTACTACAACACGATCAGGCCCCACCGGGCCTTAGGAGGGCGCACGCCACTGCAGGCCTACAGCGCCCGGATCAAAGCCCGGCCGGTCGAGGGGCCTGAGCCCGAGACTCACTTCCGCATTCGCCACGACAAGGTCGACACGGCCGGAACGGTCACCCTGCGCCACGACTCAAAGCTCCACCACATCGGCCTGGGCAGGGCCCACAAAGGAAAGCCGGTCAAGCTCCTCATCGCCGACCGAGACATCCGGATCCTCGATCCCGAGACGGGTGAGCTGATCCGCCGCCTGACCCTCGATCCGAGTCGGGACTACCAGCCGATTGGAGGGAGCTGAGGTGTCTACGATGTCCCGCGACATCTGTCTCCGATGTCGCGACACATCACAAAGCGGAGAGGGTGGGATTCGAACCCACGAGGCGGGTTAACCCCGCCCACGCGATTTCCAGTCGCGCTCCTTAAGCCGCTCGGACACCTCTCCGTGGGTCCAGCAAGGGTATTGCTTCATCCGCTCCGAGCGCCTATGCGACCGCGGCCTGAGGGGCAGCGGGCGCGGGCGCCGGCAGCGGCAGCACGATCGCCTCGCGTTCGCGCATCGGCGCCGCCGGCCGCCGGCCGCGCAAGCGCTCGTGGCTGCAGACGACGTAGCACCACTCCATCAGCCGCATGCGGGAGGCGGGGTCGATCTCGGTGATCGTGGCGCCGACGAGGTGGTGTCCGTCCACCTCGCGGCAGGAGCGCACCTCGACCTGAGCGGCGACCTCGTGCGGGGACCCCGCGGCGTCCTCGAGCTGGAGCAGGACCGCGGGCTTGTCGCCCACCGCCAGGGGCGCCTCCAGGACCAGCCCGACGCCGGCGGCGCTGGCGTCGATCAGGCGGCCGGCGACATGGCCGTCCTCGGAGAAGCACTGGGCCGGGGCGTCGCCCTCGAAGCGGTAGATCAGCCGGCGCTGCTGGCGTTTGCCGACTGCGAGCAGGGTGCGGCCGATCCGCCGCAACTCGACCAGACCGAGCAGCGGCACGATCACTGCGGCGATGCCGGGCAGGTCGGGCAGCGGCCCGACGCCGGCGAGGTCGAGCAGGCGCAGCACCGTCCCCGCCCCGAGTACCACCGCGCAGAGCAGCACCAGCTGCAGCTTGCGCACCGCCTCGAGCCCGCCGCCGCCGGTGCCCTGCTTCGGCGTCACCTTGAAGGCGGTGTGGCCGGGGCGGAAGGCGCAGCGCAGGGCCCGCGTGTAGATCTCCATCGTCAGCAGCTCGTAGTGGGCGGTCTCGCCGATCTTCATGTAGCCGCGGGCGAGCGCGGCGCCCGCGCTCAGGTTCAGCGTCACCGAGGGGAGCCAGAGCGCCGCCAGCGCCATGACGCTGATCTTCATCGGCAGCTCGCCGGTCCACAGCACCAGGCCCAGCGTCGCCAACAGCAACAGCCGCATCGGCGGTGCCAGGTAGGCGGCGAGGCTGGCGAAGTAGGAGAGGCGCTGCAGCGGCTGCAGCTCGCGGGCGCGCAGGGGGGACTCGGGCAGGGTGAAGACGGCCAGGTTGCCGCGCGCCCAGCGGTCACGCTGCAGCAGGTAGCTGTCGAGGTCGTGCGGGGCCAGGCCCTGGACCAGGACCTCGTCGTGGTAGCGGCTGCGCCAGCCGTGGCGCAGCATGCGGATCGTCGTGTGGAAGTCCTCGGCGATCGTCTCGGTGGCGACGCCGCCGATCTCGAGCAGCGCCTCGCGCCGGATCAGCGCCGCCGAGCCACACCAGTAGGCGGCGCCGTGGCGGTCCTTGCCGGGACAGACGACGCGGTAGAAGAGCGACTGCTCGTGGCGGCCGACGACGTAGTGCTGGACCGAGTCGTGGTTGAAGAAGTCGTGCGGGCTCTGGACCAGGCACATGCGCTCGTCGTCGAAGTAGCCGACCATCGCGTCGAGCGCGTCGGGCATCGGTACGTGGTCGGCGTCGAGCATCAGCACCAGCTCGCCCTCGGTGCGCTGCAGTGCCGCGTTGATGTTTCCTGCCTTGGCATGAGAGTTGTCGGCCCGGGTCAGGTAGCGAGCGTCCGCCAGCCTCGCCAGCTCCTCCATCTCCGGTCGCCGCCCGTCGTCGAGCAGGTAGGTCGTGTGTGGGTAGGTCAGGGCCCGACAGCCGGCAAGCGTCGCCGCCACGACCTCCTGCGGCTCGTCGTAGGTGCAGACGTAGACGTCGACCGAGCGCCCCGACGTGGCGGGAGGTCGCTTCGCCGGCGGCCGCGACCAGGAGAACCAGGCCAACGTCCCCAGCGCCCAGAGGCCGTAGATCTCCGTCACCAGCAGCATCGCGAAGGCGACCGGGCTGGCCCCCTGACCGCTCCAGCCGATGCGCCAGGTCAGGTAGCCGACGCCCCAGAGCAGGGCCCCGATCGCCAGCGATCGCAGCAAAAAGGGATGGCGGTCGAAGAACCGCCCGAGCGTTGTCTGCTCGCTCGCTTGCATGCCGTTGCATCGGCGAAGACGGGCGGGTTCTTGAACCTCGACAGGCCGGCCGCGGCGCGCCAGCCCCGGCCAGCCGTAAAATCAGGCGCTGACTGAGTCCCGGAGGGGTGCCGGAGTGGTTGAACGGGGCAGTCTCGAAAACTGTTGGCGTCGCAAGGCGCTCGTGGGTTCGAATCCCACCCCCTCCGCTTTTGTGATGTGTCGCGACATCGGAGACAGATGTCGCGGGACATCGTAGACACCTCAGCTCCCTCCAATCGGCTGGTAGTCCCGACTCGGATCGAGGGTCAGGCGGCGGATCAGCTCACCCGTCTCGGGATCGAGGATCCGGATGTCTCGGTCGGCGATGAGGAGCTTGACCGGCTTTCCTTTGTGGGCCCTGCCCAGGCCGATGTGGTGGAGCTTTGAGTCGTGGCGCAGGGTGACCGTTCCGGCCGTGTCGACCTTGTCGTGGCGAATGCGGAAGTGAGTCTCGGGCTCAGGCCCCTCGACCGGCCGGGCTTTGATCCGGGCGCTGTAGGCCTGCAGTGGCGTGCGCCCTCCTAAGGCCCGGTGGGGCCTGATCGTGTTGTAGTAGTGCACGAAGGCATCGAGCTGCCCTTGCAGATCGGCAAGCGTCTCGGCTGGGGCCTGCCTTGCCAGGTAGCGCTTCAGCGTCTGGTGCAGGCGCTCGACCTTGCCGCAGGTCTGGGGGTGGTAGGGCCGCGAGTTCTTGGCGGTGATCCCCAGGCGCTCCATCTCGACTTGCAAGAGCACCTTGCCCCCGCGCGGAGTGGCGGTGAAGACGGCGCCGTTGTCGCAAAGCAAGGACGCTGGTGCCCCGTGAAGGTCAATCGCAAAGCGAAAGACGTCGACCACGTCGGCGGCCTTGGTGGTGGGGAAGGCACGGGAGGCCAAAAACAAGCGCGAGTGGTCGTCGATCATGTTGAGGATCTCCATGTCGCGTCCATCTGCCAGCCGCCAGTGGGTGATGTCGGCCTGCCACATCTCATTGGGCAGCTCGGCTTCAAAGCGGATAAGCGAGCAGCGCGGGCGCTTTTGGGGCTGGAGGACCACCAGGCCCTCGCGGCGCAAGATCCGCCAGATCGTCGAGACCGAGGGAACGCGCTCGGTCTCCTTGCGGGCGAGGTGGTGGGCGATCGTCTGCGCGCCGCAGTCGTGTCCCTGCGAGAGCAGCTGCTCTCGCAGGGACACGACTTCCCGCACTAACTCCTCGGGCGTCGCGTTGGGACTCCTCCGCGGTGCCCTGGAGCGTGGCTCCAGGGCCTCATAGCCGCCTTCTCGATACCGAGCTAAGAGCTTGTAGATCCAACTGCGATGAACGCCGTGGGCCTTCGCCAGCTCCGAGACCGAGCGGCCCTCCAACAGATGCGCCTCGACCAGGTACCGCGCCTTTGCCACAGGAGATCTCCCTTCGTTGGGTGTCTCCTATGTCTCGACACAGGTGTCGCCTATCTACTGAAACCGGACACCACCCCCTCCGCTTTTTAGAGTCGTTTGTCGCGCACGGCTTTTGGCCTCGGGTTCTCGAGCGTGGCAAAACCGGCACTAGGCCACAGCGCGAGAATCTGGCCAAGCGCCGGATCTGACGCGCTCGTAGAGCGTGTCCGGGGCAAGGTCGGAACCCCCGGGCCAGACAATGGTTCCCGTCTCGGCGTCGACCTCGACTTTGGAAAAGCCGTCAGAGGTGCGGGCGTCTTTGAAGACGGGGCCGTGCATACGGTCGAGCACGTCGACCTCGCCGCTCAAGCCGTCGGCGAAGGTCAGCCGAAGGACGCCGTGGCGGACGACCTTTGCGGCGGTGATATCAGGGGTTAGGCCGTTCATTTCAAAGGCTCAATATCCAGAAGTGTCTCACCAGCCCGTGCTCGGCGCCAGTTCTCTTCCAACTCCTCCTGATGAAGCTCTGCCCACGCAAGGACGAATCGCAGCTGTCGGCGACCGAGGTTGCTGTCCACGAGCTCCAGGTTGTCGATTCGGACCTTGGCCTCTCCTTCCGCGTGGCGAGCATGGAAGTGCGGGAAGCCGTGATCGTCGAAGAACATGACGATGGCGATCCCAAAGAAGCGGCTGATTGTCGGCATGCCTCAATCATGCCCACGCCACCGGCGGTTCGAGCGCAGACCAAACATTTCGCTTTCGCTCGCCCCTGGGCGTCGTTAGCAGTGCCGCGCAGTCTCGAAGACTGTTGGCGTCGCAAGGCGCTCGTGGGTTCGAATCCCACCCCCTCCGTTAAGTCGGCATTGCGGCCGCTCGCGCATCGCCTCGAGGGGCCGTAAGCTGCCGAGCCTTCAGGCACCCGGGTGTGTTTGGGAAGATGACATCCTTGGGAAGAATGGGAACGAAAGGGAGGTATCCGGTGGGGAAGAGAAGCTTTTGCGCGCTGGGCGCGTTCGTACTGGTCTTTGCACTGCTCGCGGCGCCGTTTGCGCAGGCGACCGAAGTCACGCGCGAAAGCTACAAGGAAGCCGTCGAACCGATCTGCAAGACCAACGTGCAGGCCAACGAACGGATCCTCAAGAACGTTCGGGCGAACGTCAAGGCCGGCAAGCTCAAACTGGCGGCGACCCAGTTCTCGAAGGCGGCCGATGCGCTCAAGAAGGCGATCCCGCAGCTCAAGGCCGTTCCCCAGCCGACCGCGGACCAGCCCAAGCTCGCCAAGTGGCTGAAGTACATCGAAGAAGAGGAAGGTTTCTTTCGCCAGATCGCCAAGAAGCTCAAGGCCGGCGACAAGAACGGCGCCACGATGATGCAGATCCGCCTGCAGAACACCGCCAAGCTGGCCAATAACCAGGTCCTGGCTTTCGAATTCAAATACTGCCGGGTCGAACCCTCGAAGTTCAGCTGAGCTCGAGCCACATCGTCTGACACGCCCGAGGCGGCGGCTCCCAAGGGCCCGCCGCCTCGGGCGCTGCAAGCTCCTGCCAAGCTCTAAGATCGAGCCGACGCATCGTCCCGCCCAGGTAGCTCAGTTGGTAGAGCACTTCCATGGTAAGGAAGGGGTCACGAGTTCGAGTCTCGTCCTGGGCTTTCGAGAATCCCTGCTCCGATGCGGTTTTCCATTCCGGGAATCGGGACCAGCGGGCCTCAGAAGCGGGAAATGGTTGCGTTTTGGTTGCGCTCGCGGTTACGTCTCTAATTCGAGGCGCCATTGGCTTGGGCCTAGCCGAACTTGCCTTCGAGTGGAGGGAGTTTGGCGCGTAGCCCTGGTGCTCGGGCGAAGGGCCGCGTGCGTCTTTCCAAAGGGCTGGGTACAGCCGGAGCAGTTCATATCGTCGCCCGGTGGCTTCCAAGGACAAAGATCCAGAGCCGAAAGAGACCTCTTGGTTTCGTCGGCATCAGCGAACGATTCGGGAGTGGCTTGTTCTGCTCGCGGCATTGGTTGCCGGCTTCGTCGGTTGGCAGCAGATTGCAGACGAGCGCAACGCTCGCAAGGACGCCGAACAGGAAACCCGGCGCGCAGAACGTCGGGCTCAGGCCGAAGAGATCGCCGTCTGGGAGGGAGAGGGCGAGATTGGACAGACGCTTGTGATCCTCTCCAACCACTCGCAGCAGCCCGTTTACCAAGCTGTTGTCTCACAAGTAGCAATAGAAGGAAGCGGTGCGCATACGGGGCGGCAGATCCCTGAGGAAATCTCTTCCCGAGAACAGCAAGAGGTCTTGGTCATTCCGCCAGGTCGGACCCGTCTTCACTTTGGGCTGGGGTTCGGAGGGATGGGTCGTGTTTCCGGTTTTGAGATCGCTTTTAAGGATCAAGCTGGCCGCAGTTGGCTCCGCTACGCGAACGGAAATCTCAAAGAAATTGACCGATGGCCTATCGGCTACTACGGTTTGGATCGTCCGGTTCTCTGGCGCTAGCGACGCTTTAGCGGAGCAACCTGCTTAGGAAGCCCTGCGCCCAGGTTTTTCGCCAGGCTTGGGCCTCCAAAGATCTCAAGTCCGGCATCGGTCAGCGCCAGGCCGGGAGGCCACTTGAACGGCTGGCAGAAGGGCCAGATGCGCTCTTCGTGACCAGCGACGCGCTTGTCGTGCTGGAAAGTCTTGACCTCCCCATCGTCTGCGACATCCTCGATCACCTGGACAACCAAATGTCGAACAGTGATCGTTCCGATGAATAGTTCGGGCTTTCGGTTTTCAACGTCAGCGAGAAGACGATGCGCGTACTGGCCGTGTCGCTGACCTTCGTGTGCAGCTATGAAGACGCTCATATTGGCCGGTAGCGTCGGCTCGCTAAGAGACGACTCGTACATCTCTCGATATCGATTCTCTGCGAGTAGGCGCTGCCCCTTATCGACTCGCTCAAATAGCAAGACCTTGAGGTAGGCCCAGCGCGAGATGGCCCACTGCGCATCAACGTCAATCAAGAGCCCTTCTTCGCCGGCGATCAACGGCTCGGCATAGACCTTGGCCTCTGTCTCGATCTGGCTCATCCAACCGTTGTTGCACTGCTGACAAACGTCCTTGAGGGTGGCCGAAAAGGGTGGCGCATCCCAACTCTTGGGCGGCCTGTCGTGCGGCTCGATGGAATGGCGTACAGGCCGGTTGCGCTCCTCTTCATTAAAGGTGCCCTGCGCCCACCGAGGCCAAAGATGCTCTCGGGACGCCTTGCCCTCCTGCTGGCAAAAGATGCATTTCATCGCGATCCGAGGAGGCTACTGCCGGGTAGTGCTTGCGGCTACGGCCTTGCGACCCAGAGCCTGCAAGGACACTCTCTGAGGATTGCCCCGTTGACTTGACGCCTCTGCTTTCATACGAACAGGTGTTCGTATCGTTGCTTGCGTCCTCATCCCCCGCTTTTCCCTTCGAGTTGCCTGCTCTGGCTGCCTCGATGAGCCGGTAGCGCTCGCTCCGCTGCCCGGCACTCGCCAGGCCATAGGCGAAGTCTCTCCCTGCGCCGAGTCCGCTGGCTTGCACCCCGGGATGCCCCTCGGAGAGGCGCTTGCCCGCTGTCCCTCGCTGCGCCTGATCGGGGCCGATCCCGTTCGGGTCGCCGAGCACTGGGAGGGGCTGCTCAGTCGGCTTGAGGGCATCGGTGCGGCGGTGGAGTCAGAGCGAGCGGGGGAGGCCTTCTTCTCGGTGGAGGGGTTGCGTGCAATCCACGGCGGCGAGGTGGCCGGCGTGCTTAGCGCAGCCCGCGAAGCGGCGCAGGTGCCGGTGCGGATCGCAGCCGCCCCCAACCGCTTCGCCGCTTTCCTCGCGGCGAGCCGAGGATCGCGCCTGCCCCGCGGCGTCTCCAGCCAAGGCGAGGAGGCGATCGTTCCCCCTAGGGTGCTTCGCAAGTTCCTCGCCCCGTTCCCGGTGGGAGCTATGCGCGGGCTACTCGACGGCGGGCAAGCCGAGGAGGGCGCGCTGATCCTCGCCCTGGGGCGGCTGGGGCTCACCACCCTCGGCAAACTCGCCGCGCTCTCTCCCGATCAGCTCGCCGATCGCTTTGGGGCGTTCGGCCTGCGGGCCTTGGGCCTTGCCCGTGGGGAAGACGAGCCGCTTCGCCCGCGCGAGCCCTGCGAGGAGCTGGTCGTGGAGATCGAGTTGCCGGAAGGGACCGCGGGAGCCCAGCTCGACCATGCCCTGGAGCTCTTGGTCGACCGGCTCCTCGCCGCTCCGAAGCGCAAGGGAAGGACCGTGCTCGCCCTGCGCCTCTCCGCCGTGCTCGACAGCGGCGGCAGCTGGAGCGTCGAGCAGGGCCTGGGCCGCCCGACCGCCTCGGCCCCGACGATCGGCTCGCTGCTGGTCCCACGGCTGCAGACATTGCCCGAGCCGGCGAGGGCGCTGGGGTTGCGGGCGCTTGCCCTGGGGCCGCTGGCGGCCGATCAGCTCGAACTCGCCCTTGAGAGGAATGGGTCTTCGCACTCGCGGCTCGCGGCGGCGGTGCGGGAGGTCCGCGGGGCCGCGGGCGAGGAAGCCCTGCTCAAGGTCATCGACGTCGACCCGCGCTCTCGAATCCCCGAGCGGCGGGTATTGCTGGCGCCCTACCCGGACCGATGAGCCTGGCCCGTCGCATCAACGCGCCCAGGGGCGTGCGGGTCGAGGTGGGCCGCGAAGGCATCCCGCTTTCGCTTGGCGGCATGGCGGTCGAGTCGATCCGCGAGGCGTGGGTGATCGAGGATCGCTGGTGGACCGAGCGGCCCCTGCGCCGCCACTACTACGAGCTGGTCTTGGCCGATGGGCGAAACGTCTCGGTCTTTCGCGACGTAGCCGTTGGCCGCTGGTATCGGCACTCGGCCTGATGGCCGCCCCCGCCCCCTACGTCGAGCTGCACGCTCATTCGGCCTTCTCCTTCCTCGACGGCGCCTCCACTCCGACCGAGCTGGCCGGCGCGGGCGCAGCACTCGGCTACCCCGCCCTGGCCCTGACCGACCACGACGGGATCTGGGGATCGATGGAGTTCGCCCACGCCTGCAAGGGCTTGGGGGTGCGGCCGATCACCGGGGCCGAGCTGACGGTGGCGCTTGAGTTCGAAGCCGATCGACCCGAGCTTGCCCACCTCACCCTCCTGGTCGAGAGCGCCGTCGGTTACCGCAACCTCTGCCGCTTGCTCACCGATGCCCACTCCCACACCCGCGAGGGCGCCCAGCGAAGCGCCGGGCAGCCGTGGGTGAGCCTCGGGGTGCTCTACGAGCGCGCCGAGGGGCTGATCTGCCTCTCGGGCTGTGCTCGGGAGGGCGTCCTTGGCGCTCGCCCCGAGCGCGGCGAGCAGGCGCTCGGGGCAAAGCTCGGGCGAGAGCTCCGGGGCGCCTTCGGCGCCGAGTGCCTGCGGGTCGAGCTGCAGCGCCCCTACGAGCGCCACGACCGCGCCCGCAACCGCTGGCTCTCGGGGCTTGCCGAGCGGCTGGGCGTGCCCTGCGTGGCGAGCGGCAACGTCCACTTCCACCGCCGCTCGCGCTCGCGCCTGCAAGACGCCTTCGTGGCTGTACGCCACGGCGTCGGGCTGGATGACTCAGAGCCGCTTCGGCGCGGTAACTCAAGCGCCGCGCTCGCCTCCCCTGAGGCGATGGCGGCCCGCTTCGCCGAGTACCCCGAGGCGGTGGCAGAGACGGCCCGGCTAGCCGAGCGACTGCGCTTCGACCTCACCGCCGATCTCGCCTACACCTATCCCGGCGCCGAGGACGCCGGCGCCGATCGCGAGCTGGCCGGGACCTGCCGGGCGCTCCTCGCCGAGCGCTACGCGGCCTCCTCGGATCGCCCTGAGGCAGAGCGGCGCTTGGAGGCCGAGATCTCGGTGATCCGCGGCCTCGGCCTCTCGGGGTTCTTCCTCTTGCACCGCGACCTGCTGGAGCTGGCGCGCGAGGTGGCGGTGAAGGTGCGGGGGCCGAGCTCGGTGCGCGCGCTTTTGCCGCCGGGGCGGGGGAGGGGATCGAGCGTCAGCTCGATCGTCTGCTACCTGACCGGCCTCTCCCACGTCGACCCGGTCAAGGCCCAGCTCTTCGCCGGTCGCTTCCTAAACGAGGAAGTCGCCGCCGTGCCCGACATCGACCTCGACTTCCCGCGCGACATCCGCGAGCGGCTGATCCCCGAGGTTCACCGCCGCTACGGTGCTGAGCGCTCGGCGCTGGTCGCCGCCTTCCCCACCTATCGCCCGCGCGGTGTCGTGCGCGACCTCGGCAAGGCGCTCGGCCTGCCGGCGGGGGAGATCGAGCGGGTGGCGGGGATGGTCGGCTTCCATGAGCGAAGCGGGGAGATCGAGCGCGACGTGATCGCCGCGATCGGAGCCCAGCGCGCCGCCTCGCCCCGCTGGGCGGCACTGCTTTCCCTTTGCCCCGATGCGATGGGGTTGCCCCGCCATGCCTCCCAGCACCCTGGCGGCATGGTGATCTCGACCCGCCCCCTGGTCGATGTCTGCCCGGTGGTCCCGGCGGCGATGGCGGGGCGCCAGATCGTCCAGTGGGACAAGGACTCCTGCGCGGACGCCGGCTTCCTCAAGATCGACCTGCTGGGCTTGGGGATGCTCTCCGCGGTCGAGCGGGCGGTCGTTGAGATCGAGCGGGCACGGGGGGAGAGGGTCGACCTCTCGCGCATTCCCCTTGACGATCCCGAGACCTTCGAGTCGATCCGGGCCGCCGAGACCACCGGGGTCTTTCAGATCGAGAGCCGGGCGCAGATGCAGATGCTGCCGCGCACCTTGCCCCAAGACCTCGATGACCTCACCGTGCAGGTCGCCCTGGTTCGCCCCGGCCCGATCCAAGGCGGCGCCGTTCACCCCTACATCGAGCGGCGCAAGCGGCTGCGCGAAGACCCTGGCTACGAGGTCCCCTACGAGCACCCCCTGCTTGAGCCGGTATTGCGCGACACCCTCGGCACGATCGTCTTCCAAGAGCAGGTGATCGAGGTGGCGATGCACTTCGCCGGCTTTAGCTCCTCTGAGGCAGAGGGACTGCGGCGGGCGATGAGCCGCAAGCGCTCTGAGGAGGCGATTCGCCGACACCGCGAGCGCTTCCTCGCCGGCGCCGCCCGCAAGGGCGTTTCCCCTGAGCTGGCGGAGCGCGTCTGGGAGCAGATCAAGGGCTTCTCGGGCTTCGGCTTCCCCAAGGCGCACTCCGCCGCCTTCGGCCTGCTCGCCTACCAGTCGGCCTATCTGCGCGAGCACTACGCGCCGGAGTTCCTCTGCGCGCTGCTAAACGAGCAGCCGATGGGCTTCTACCCGCCCGACTCCCTGATCCACGAGGCCCAGCGGCGGGGGGTGCGGGTGGCCCCCGTGGCCCTCGGCCAAAGCGCCGTGCGCTGCCGCGTCGAGCGCCAAAAAGACGCCTTGGCCGTGCGGGTCGGCCTCGCCTACGTCAAGGGGGTGCGGGAAGAGGAGATGGCGGAGCTGGTCGCCGAGCGCGAGCGCGGCGGGCACTTCCGAAGCATCGCCGAGCTCGCATCTCGCTCGGGGGTGAGCCGCGAGGGGCTTGAACGGCTGGCCTGGGCCGGAGCGCTTGACGGGCTTGCCGGGGAGGGCTCGGGAGCGGGCGGAGGCCGGCGGGAGGACTACTGGCGCCTCGCCGTCGCCGGCAGCTCACGTGCCGCAGGGGCGGGGAAGCAGCTGCCCCTTCCGCTCGAGCCTCCATCGGCGCCTGAGCTTGAGCCGCTGGGAAGCTGGGAGGCGGTGCTGGAGGATTACCGTTCCACTGGGGTCAATCTCGGCGATCACCCGATGGCCTTGCTGCGCGATGAGATCGGCGAGGGCCTCGCGCGCAGCTCGGATCTGATCGAGATCGAGGACGGTGCCACGGTCGAGGTCGCCGGCATGGTCGTGGCCCGCCAGCGCCCCGAGACGGCAAAGGGGATCGTCTTCATGCTGCTCGAGGACGAGCGCGGCACCGTCAACCTGATCGTGCCCCCCGCGGTCTATGAGCGCCACCGAGCCCTGGTTCGCGCTGCCCCTCTCCTTCGCGCTCGCGGGCGCCTGGAGCGTCGCGAAGGCACGATCAACGTAGTCGTTGGAGAGGTGGGCGCTTTGGAGTGGAGCGGCCCGTCGCCGGGCGAGGTGAGGCGTATCGAGCCCCCGCAGGGGAGGGAGCCGGATCACGTCAAGGGAGGCGAGGCGAGCTTTGCCGCGCGCCGAGCCCGTGAGCTGGCGGTCGCCGAGCTGCGCGCCGTCGTTCCGGCCGGGCACAGCTTCGGGCGGCGGGGGCGTTGAGCGGTACCGTGGCCTGGGCGCCGCTTGCAAGGTATCCGCGAGCGGACCGGTCATCGGAAATTGAAATTTAGGAGTGGCGCGCAAAGTGGATGCCGGCTACGAAACCTCGGGCGATGTGGATCACGACAGGCGACAGGCGGTCGTAGGTTCAAATCCTGTCTCCTCGATACAACGGTTGCCCTCGCATGGCTTCGCATAGCCACGCGCCACGCCAAATCGATTTAGCTGCGCGAGGCTATGCGGGGGGATGCGCGGGCGATCCGTGATACGAGAGTGATATGAGCGGGCTCGAACGATTCGCGCTTTGTTAAGAACTTCAGCGCAGAGCTCCCATCGTCACTAGGGGTAAAGCTCGTCCGTGGCTCTGCGGCCGAGGGCATTCGGTTCGATCCGAACCTCGGTGAGGTGCTGATCGGCGTGGTCACCGAAGACAACGCCATTGACGGCGATCTGTGCGCCTTCTCCAGCTTGTCGGCCGTAGATGAACAAGGCAAGAATGAGGGCCAGGTCGTGTTCGTCCTTGGGTGCGCCCGTCTGGTGCAGCAGGCGCTCAAATTCTCCGAGCACCTTGCTCGCCGTCTGGGCCGCGATGGTCGCGACGGCCGAGGCGTCAACACTGTCCTTCTAGGTTTCGTACTCACCGATGGGGTCGTCTGCGTCGATGCCGTGAGACTCGACCAGTTGCCGAAATCGCGCGGGAAGCGTCGTCTCGGTTCGTTGATCCTCCATCCCCGCCAAGGTAGCGACGGTCCAGATGCTGACCACCAGTCTCCGCCCAGATTGGGCCGAAACTAAGAAGCCCTGCCTCCTCAAGAGCCATCGCCGGGATCGGGGTTCGGGACCAGGCCGTTTTGGGGACGGGACGGCCAGTCAATGCGGCCCCCGGTTTGGGCGGCGACTACACCGCCATCGGCTCGCCGCGCCTCGGCGTTCTGGTAGCTCTTGATCGCCCCTTCAAACAACTCGCGGGAGAATTCCGGCCACATCTCTTCGCTGAATACAAGCCAGGCGTCTGCCACTTGCCAGGTAAGGAAGTTGGAGAGCCTCCTCTCGCCGCCTGGGCGGATCACCAGCTCGGGGTCGTGCATCTCTGATGCGTAAAGGAGCGTCCTGAACTCCTCTTCAGTGGAGCCGGTAAATCGCCGTGCAGCCCGGAGAATCTCGTCTCGTCCACCGTAATTAATTGGGACATAGAAGGTGATCAGGTCGTTGGTGGCTGTTAATCCCTCTGCCCAGCCCATCTTCTCTACGAGAGAGGTTGGCAAGGGTGGTGAACGACGGCCTCCGATAAAGCGCAGTCGAACTCCTTCCTCATACAGTTCGGGTGTCACAAAGTCGATGTACTCAGCGAGCAGTTCCATGAGTCCTTTCACCTCCTCGGCGGGACGCGCCCAATTCTCGGTGGAGAAGGCGAAGATCGTCAGCTCTCGAATTCCAAACTCGGCAGCGTCTCGCAAGCGAGCCCTGACGTTCTCGGCACCCGCGCGGTGTCCTTCTCCAACTGAAAGGCCCCTCTTTTGCGCCCAGCGTCCATTGCCGTCGGCAATCAACGCCACGTACTTGGGGCGACCGACGCTAGTCACGCCGAAGAACATTTCGGACTGCGAGAATCGGGTATACGGCTGCACCCAGAGCCTCGAGCATTCGGGCTCGTATCGGGCGGGCGTAGCCAGTCTTTGCCCCTGGCGTACTTAGATAGAAGCCGCCTACGCCCATGAGGATTGCGGTGTGGCGTTGCTTGAGCCGAAGGCTCACGATGGCATTTCGAGCGCGCCGGGTAAGGACGGCAAATCGCTCTGCGGCTATTTCGTTGTTCGCGTAATAGCCAAGGTAATTGTGTTCCTCCGCCGCAACGTCTGTCTCTCGGTCAACGAGATCATCGAGAAGGACCGTCAAGGCACCGATTGGAGGGAAGTAGGCCGCGTCGACCCGCTCGGCTTCCTCGGCATCGACATTCTCATTCGCGGCTGCGGCGATAAGAGCGTGAACCGCAACCGAAGAGCTTGCGCCCGCTGCTAGCTCCCACCAGTAGTGCTCGCCACTATCGTCCAGTCCTGCCGCCCACTCCTTGAGTGCTCGCGCGCCTGCCTCGCTGCGAACAGTCGCATGGGTATAGCTCTGGCCTTCAGCGCAACGTTGTGCAGCTCGTTGTGCGGTCCTCAGAACCGTGTCGGCCGATGGCAGCCTCGCCACCTCTCGCTGGCAGGTCGCGACCAAGGCAGCGAGGTATCCGCCGTCGTCGGTTTGAGGGTGCAGGCGGTACCAGTCCGAGCACTGGGCGCCGGGGGTCACTGCCTCGGCAAGAGCACCGTGCAGGGCAAGACCGTCTGCTAGTGGCTCGTCGTGTGACTGCTCACCCAGGACATCGAGATACTCGATCGTCGTCTGAAGGGCGGTCATTGCACGCAGTACAGAGGATCTGTGAGAGCGCGGAGTCAGGATTGCGAAAACCGCCGTTGCCTCGACGTTGCTGCTCTTTTCCCTGATTGCTGAGAGCGCCGCCTCCCGAAGGACAAGATCGGGGATTCCTCCGGTGCGGCGCTCCCAGCGCTGCAACTCACCTCTGACCTGGGGCAGGACTGCCCGCTGATAGGTGGCAAGAGCCCACACCACCGAGATGAGTGTCCTTAGTCGGCTGAGAAGATTTTCAGGCCGACTATGCGCCCCACCGCTCATTTAGTCGCGAGCGAGAACGCTTCCTCTGGTCCGAGAAACGGGGCTAGCGTCACGTAGACGACGGGCGGCACGATCTCCGGTAGCCGCTTTGCGCCCTTCTGTCTCACGTGGTCATAGAAGAGGGTGTAGAGGGCGCCGCCGATCGCCTCCGGAGTAATTGGCGGGACGCTCGGGTTCACGACGTCGACTCCGTGCTTGAGGAGCGCCTCCATGCCTTCGGTTACGACCTCGCGCTGCTCGAGCGCGCGAGTCCCTGCCCCGAAGATCTCGACGGCGCCAAGGCGGGCGTACTCGGGCTCCAGCACCCCGAAGCTGAACATCGCCTCCTGGGTCGCCTGGATTTTGTGCTGCCAGTCATTCGGCCGCCGAAACGCCGGCATCGCCTCTGCGAGCATCCGCTGGGAGCCGCTGTCGAGAGCGGCCACCATTGCATCCTCCTTGGTGTCGAAGGACTCGTAAAAGGTCCGCGTTGATGTCCTCGCCCTCTTGACGATGTCTTCCACGTTAGTTTCGTGGTAGCCCTTCTCAGAGACGACCGCGGCAAGCGCCCTGAGGATCCGCTCCGGGGGAAGGGAGGCAGCCTGGCGCTCCTCGAAGGTCTGGGTTTTGCGCGCGACGCGCCGAGGGGGCTTCAGTTCGCCGGGAGGCGTGGGGTACAGGAACAGCCAATCCCAGAGCTGTGGGGCCAGTTCGAGCAGCTGCTCCTCCTGGCCGCGGAGAAGGCGCTTGTGGATCACCTTCTGGACGCCTCCGATCAGTGCCCGCATGAGCTCGGCTGGCATCTCCTCATAGCCGGGCATCTGATCGAACATCTGCTTGGCGAGCACCTCGAACGCGTCGATCGTGCGGTCAACGAGCGCCACGCCGGCAGGGCCGGCCGCGTAGACGTCGACGAAGCACATCTTCGCGGTAGCGGGCTGGGCGACGATCTGCCGGAACAGGTTTTCGAATGCCTGCTTTGCCAGCTCCATGTCGCCAGGCTGCTCCAGCCCGGCTTTGATCGTCTCGAGGGCGGGCCCCGCCAGCGCCTCAATAGCGGCGACGAGGCACTCCCGCTGGTCGGCGAAGTGGCCGTAGAAGGACTTGCGCGACACGCCTGAGAGCCTGAGCAGATCGGCGACCGTGATCGCCTCGAAGTCCTGATCGGCGAGCGCGGCCACCATCGCGGCGAACAGCCGTTCGCGCTGGCTCCGCTTGACCTCCTCCGCATTCCCCCGCCCCGGGGGCAGCTTCCTCGTCCTCAGCTCAGCCGGATCTCCCCAGGGTGTCTCAGCCATCGTGGACGAAAGATATTCCGTGCCCAATGGCCGTCTTCGCCTGGCTCAACCACATCACTTTTGGTGGTAACGCGAGTGACCCAAAGGCATTGGTGAGAATTGGCTCTAAACAACCTTCCGGAGGACTTCCCCGGCATCTACCGGCTGCTGAAGTGAGACTCATGGTCTACGAATGTTTCTAGTTCTTCCTCGGCATTGCCCCGGTGTGAACGTTTGAGGCACGTGAAAGGAAAAGCAAAGGCCCGATATGGGAACGAATGGAGGGCTCACTCCTTAAACTTCCTCGAATGAGAGGGGGGCTTTGGTCTGGGAGGCGTCGCCGTCCCCTGGCTGGCCTAGTGGCGGTTCTGGCGGCCTGCGCGATCCTCGGTTTCCTTGGGCTGACGGTCGAGAGCAAGCTCGATCCGTTCTCGTTGAGCGTGCCCGGAACCTCAGCGTCCGAAGGCGACGCACTTGTCTCGAGCCACTTCGGCGACTCCTCGCCATTTGTCGTCCTGCTCCAGGGTCCGCCTCAGCCACTGGATCAGCAAGGACGGGCGCTCGTCCGGACATTGCGTCGGAGCACGGACGCGACCGTGATTGCGCCCTGGGGTCGAGGGTCGCTGGCTCGCCTGAGGCCGACCAAACGCAAAGCGCTCATCCTGGTTGACTTTCAGGTGCCACTGGCTGTTGCAATGCGCGACACGGTGCCCCGCCTCGAACGTCTCCTCGTGGGGCAGATTCAGGCTCCAGTCAAAGCGACGCAATCGGGATTCGCAACGGTCTCGAAGGCGCTGCAAGACGAATCGCTTGGTGCGACCGCGCGAGCCGAGCTGCTGGCCGCACCGCTGCTGATCCTCATTCTCCTATTCGTGTTCCGTTCCGTTGCTGCTGCTGCAATTCCGCTGGCTTTCGGAGCCTTGACCGTTTTCGCGGGGCGCGGCGTCCTTGCATTGCTCACTTCGTTCATGACGATCGACGCGCTGTCGCTAGTCGTTTGCACGATGCTTGGACTGGCGCTGGGAGTTGACTACTCGCTCCTGATCGTGTCTCGATTCCGCGAGGAGCTTGATCGGAACTCCGATCCCTGGCGGGCCGCTGCGGCGACGCGGGGAACAGCTGGCCGCACCACCCTGTTCGCCGGCGTCACCTTGATTGTGGCTGTGGTCTTTTCGGCATATCTGCAACCCGGAACGTTGCTTCTTTCTCTCGCGACGACCGTTGGAGTCGTTGCCGCCATCAGCATCGTTGTATCGACTCTCGCGGTGCCCCCTTTGCTGGCTTTGTTGGGAAGGCGGATCAACGCTGGTCGGATCGGCAGGTCGAGATCTGGCCGGCAGCGCCCCGCGATCGCAGCGGCCGCTACCGCTGCGCTTCGGCGGCCCGCCCTAGCGGCTCTCCTCGTCGCGGTGCCGTTGGTACTGCTGGCCCTTCCGGCAATCGCTTTCTCGACTGGCGCCCCGGGGATTCAGGAGCTATCAGCCTCGAATGCCGCCCGAAAGAGTGCTGAGGAAATCGATCGCGCCGTGGGTCCCGGATGGGGCGCGCCCTTTGTCCTCGTCGCAGCGACCGATCGAGGTCCGATCACCTCACCGCAGCAATTGGCCTTGCTGGCTCGATGGCAACGTTTGATCGATGCCCAGCCAGGAGTGCGAGCGGTAATCGGGCCTGCATCAATCGTCAGACGGATGGCGCCGCTTCAATCGTTTGGGTCGACGCTTTCCTCCCGAGGAACCCAGGACGCTGCTGAACTCGGACGCCTAGGCCCTGATCTCCGGCGAGCTGGCCTTGCGGTTAAGAAGCTACGCGACGGAATTGGTCGCGGGGCAGATGGCAGTGGTCTACTGGCGGAGGGTGCGAGCCAAGCTGCGGTCGGCGCACAGCTGATTGCGGGTGGGCTGAGCCGCGCTCGGTCGCGCGGGTCAGAAGCTGTAGGTGCCGTTAAGCGCCTTCAAGCCGGCAGCGAATTGCTTGCTCAGGGTCAGCGCAAGGCATCAGTTGGAACGCTGACGCTGACCCTTGGCCTTCGTTCCCTCCATCCACAGATGCGCGGTGGCGAGCTGGTCCGAGCACGAAGGCTAGCTGCACAGCTCGAACGCGCCGCAGCCGACGACCCAGTCCTTCGTTCCGCAGCGAACCAGGCTCGAGCACTCGCTCGAGGAATCGCGTCCGATAGCAACGAAGTACGGCGCCTGCGCGACGTCGCACAGCAATTGAACAGTGCAGTGAATCGCCTGGCCTCCGGTGGAAGGCGCCTTGAAGAAGGCGTGGGGAAGTTGTCGCGGGCGGCCGATGGTCTCGGCGCCGGTCTTGGAAAGCTCGGCGCCGGTGTTGAACGTCTTTCAGGCGGCCTTGGCGAATTGCAGGGGGGCGCAGGCACGCTTCAGACTGGCCTCGCGGAGGGCTTTCAGCGTTCGTATCCACTACAGATGAAGCTGCGACAGGCTGGCAAGAAAGTCTCGGCAGTATCCGCACCCCTCGTTCAGGGAATTACTCACCTTCACCGCGACTCTCCGGCTCTTTTCGATTCGGGCTATTTCGTTCTCTCTGCGCTTGAAGGTGCGTCCGCCCAAGACCGAGCGGCCGCCGGGGAGGCCATCAGCGTAGGCGGTAGCGGTCAGGCTGCTCGGATGCTTGTCGTGTCGAGGTATGGATTCAATACCTCGGGATCGCGCCAAACCGGAGAGCAGCTGTCAGCCGATGCACAGAAGCTCGGCGAGGAAGGTCGGCTCGAAACAGCTGTGACCGGCGGGGCGGCGACATTCAACACCTACGGAGAAGCGACGAAAGCTCGCCTCCCGTTTGTTCTCGGAGCCTTCGTTCTCTTTACGCTACTGGCGCTCGTAGCGATCTTGCGAGCTCCGCTTCTCGCCCTTCTCGCGGTTTGCCTCAATCTCGCTTCGGTCGCGGCAGCCATCGGAGTGCTCACGCTCATCTGCCAAATCCCAGCGGGTTATCCCTTGGGTGGACATCCCTATATCGACACGGTTGGAGCGGGCGCGATTTTTGGCGTCACCTTCGGCCTCTCGATCGACTATGCGGTCTTCCTCATCGCGCGGATGAGAGAGAGGTACGTGGTTGATCAAAGCAACCGGGCCGCCATCGAATTCGGCCTAGAGAAGACCGCTGGTGTCATTACCGGCGCTGCCGCGATCATGGCTGCGGTTTTCATTTCCTTTGCAGCTGCGCCTATCGCCACTGTAAGCCAAATGGGAATAGGGCTGACCGTTGCCATCCTGCTTGACGCAACGGTCGTACGAATCGTGTTGCTGCCCGCCCTCATGCTGCTTCTTGGCGATCGCGTCTGGCATGTTCCGCCGTCGCTCGATCACCTTCTGCCTACTCGAAATCTTCTTGATGGTGCGCCTCAAGTACACGGGAGTGTTAGTCAATAGAAGTTGGGAGGAGCTACGAAATGGGGGGACAATGAACAGAATGGGTTGGTGGTGGGGTTGCGTCTGCCTGGTGTTGGCCGTGTTGGTTGCGGGAGTGGGTACCGCGCTAGCGGCCGAAGGCCCGACACGCCAGGAATACGTGAGCCAGTTGGAGGAAGTCTGTAAGCCTGACGCGGAAGCAACGCAGCGGGCTATGAAGGGAGCCCGTTCCGATATCCAAGCGGAACGCTTCGGCGTTGCCGCTGGTAAGTTCGCAAAGGCCACCCAGATCTTCGGCTCGACCGTCAAAGAGATCGCCCCGGTGCCTCGACCGTCGGCAGATAAGGAAAGACTGGGGA
Source organism: uncultured Solirubrobacterales bacterium (assembly GCA_963702705.1). GTDB lineage: Bacteria > Actinomycetota > Thermoleophilia > Solirubrobacterales > 70-9 > VRUE01. Next base: position 963,149 of record CAVPDR010000002.1, on the reverse strand, counting down.
AGTGGTTTGTGGATCTCCGGAAGCAGGAGTCTTACCTCGGGCAGATCACCGCCCAGCTGCGAGCCGATCACGGAATCAAGGCGCAGCGACTAATCGCGCGTTTCATCCACAGTGGGAACCTGGCGAATAACGTCGTGTTGGGCTTCGGATTCAATGACTGCAGCTTCAAGTTCTCCCGATACGGCTGAGGGCATGGCGTGGCACTTCGACGGCAAATTGCATCGGCCGCGCTGTTGACGTTGGCCGTTCTGGGGCTTGTGGCCGCAATGGCCCACGGCGAGCGCTCGCAGTACGGCAAGTTGATCGTTTCCTTGGGCGGCCGACTCTCTCCCCTGACGCTACCTCGCACCCATGCTGCACCGGTCGCAGTGGGCCTTGAAGGAAGTTTGCGGACCGCTGATGGCTCCCCGCTGCCTCGAGTGAGGCGCGTTGAGTTCGGTCTTCCCCAGCAGGCGGTGCTTTCTACCGATGGACTGCCCATCTGCACTCGGCGCAAGCTTCTCGTTACGAGTAGCGCCGACGCTCTGGCGGCTTGCCGGGCCGCATTGGTGGGCCGCGGTCACGTCGATTTGACCGTGCAGGTCCCGGGCCAGGAACCGTTTGCGGTCCACACTCGGCTCCTGGCCTTCAACGCCCGCATGGGCGCGCAACGGGCCGTCCTTTTGCACGCCTACACCGCCAGTCCGTCCCTCGCTGTAGTACTTCCGTTCGTCTACGGGCACGGCTCGGGCCGATTCGGGAGGACGCTTGGCGCCGATCTTCCGGTCTTGGGCGAATGGGCACGGGTAGCGGAATTCAGGATGGTGCTGTCTCGTCAGTACGCGTATCGAGGCCGACGTCGAAGCTATCTAAGCGCCTCGTGCCCGATCCCAAAGCGCCTTACCGCCGGCTTCTTCTCGTTCGCGCGAGTTGCCTACAGCCTTGCCGGTGGTCGTCAAGTAAGTGCGGCCATCGCTCGGAGTTGCCGAGCCCGGTAGCCCTCGGCTATCGACCAAACGGAGGAGGCCGAGGGGCAGCCTCGGTTGATTTCGAGACAATCGCTGTGCATTATGGTCAATCAAGGTTTCTTTAGTGTCGGCACATTTCCTTTCCTGGTCTGTTAATGTCTCTATATGGCTGGCTATAAAGAGGCTCAAACGCCGGACCTTTCCCAATCGTCGGCTGATTCAAGGTCCGTAAACGTTTCTATTTCATGGAACGCCTAGGCAGCCATGGGAGACGGGCAGAGCGACTTAGAAACGCCACGAAACTTCGATCGCTCCGCCAACAGAATTGAAGGTCGCCGTCAAGCGCCGCATCACCGCTGCCGTCAGCATGGTGGCGCCGCACTTGGCGGCGTCTTTCGGGATCGGGGACCTACTTCCCGTATTTCGCGAGTCCGGCGGCGGGCCGCCTCGCAGCTCGGCTTTGGAGTGCTGGGAAAGCGGGACGTGCGGCGTGTTCTCGCGGCGCAGCTTGCGTCGATTAGCGGTGACTTCATAGTCATTGCCGCCTTGCCATTCGCGGTATTCGCCTTGGGTGGCACAGGAGCGCAAGTTGGCATTGCTTTTGGTGCGGGAGCATTTTTTGAGGTCCTTGCGTTGTTGTTCGGAGGCGCGGTTGGGGATCGCTTCCAGCGACGCACAGTGATGATTGCGGCCGACAGCCTTCGCTTCGCAAGCCAGGCTACCCTTGCGCTCTTGCTGATCCTTGGCGTTGCTGAGTTCTGGCAGCTTCTAGTGGTTCAGGTCATCCAGGGCGTAGGGGCAGCTTTCTTTAACCCCGCCATGAACGGCTTCGTCCCCGAAGTGGTCCCAGAGCGCCGCCTTCAAGATGCGAACGCATTGCTCACTGCGGCATTTGCCGCTGGCACGATGCTTGGACCTGCGACAGCCGGAGTGCTGATGGCAGTCTTTGGTGTCGGCTGGGCATTTGCATTGGACGCGATCACCTTTGCCGCGAGCGCTCTCCTACTTCGCAGTATCCGCGTGCCGACCGGAGTTCTTCGAGAGTCGTCTGACTCGCTCCTCGATGACATTCGTGACGGTTGGAAAGAGTTTCGGAAGCGGACCTGGCTCTGGGTGGTGGTAGCGGAGTTCGGGCTTCTGAACGCGTTGGTGTTTGGTCCCTTCCAGATGCTAGGTGCCTCCATCGCGCTCGACTCGCTCGGTGGCCTGGGAGCCTGGGCGGTAATCCTGACGGCTTTAGGTGTCGGTCGAATAGGCGGGGCTCTGGTTGCACTGTTCTGGCGTCCTAAGCGCCCTTTGTTCACAGCAATCTTTCTGATCGGCTTCTGGGCCGTTCCGCTTACCCTTCTCGCGACTGCAGCTCCTCTCCCGGTGATTGCGATCGCAACAGCCATCGGGGGCGCGGTCCTCTCGGTTTTCACCGCGATTTGGCATACGACGATGCAAGGTCGGGTGCCCGAGTATCAGCTTTCTCGGATGTTCTCCTATGACTGGCTTGGCTCGCTCGGGCTTCTCCCCATTGGCTATCTCGTCGCCGTCGGCGGGCAGTTCCTAATCAGCGCCGAAGCGACCCTGATCGCTGCTGCGTGCGTCGCAATCGCCGCTACGGCGATTGTCGTGCCGCTGCCGGCGATCCGTGGGATTCGCAGCAGGGAGCGGCCGAGATCCGCCATTCTCGCCCCAGCGCCTTCGGAGCAAGCCACGTAGTTCCAGATGGGCGGCGATGATTCACACAAAGCGAGGCGCGACCAGGCTCGCAACCACCCACTCCGCGAAAAGATCCTTGCGCTAACTGAAGACCGAGACGGGCCTATCGACCCTGAGTGGCTTCGCTGGGCGCTCCCCGATCATCCGTCGCTTTGGGTGGTCGAGTATCACCTCTCGGTCCTCCGCGAGGTCGGGCTTTTGGGGTGAGCTCACGAGGGCCCCTGGCTGCCTTCGGGGCGATCGCCTCCCTCTCCGCTTGGGTGGAGACCCGCTCATTTAGTCGCGAGCGAGAACGCTTCCTCTGGTCCGAGAAACGGGGCTAGCGTCACGTAGACGACGGGCGGCACGATCTCCGGTAGCCGCTTTGCGCCCTTCTGTCTCACGTGGTCATAGAAGAGGGTGTAGAGGGCGCCGCCGATCGCCTCCGGAGTAATTGGCGGGACGCTCGGGTTCACGACGTCGACTCCGTGCTTGAGGAGCGCCTCCATGCCTTCGGTTACGACCTCGCGCTGCTCGAGCGCGCGAGTCCCTGCCCCGAAGATCTCGACGGCGCCAAGGCGGGCGTACTCGGGCTCCAGCACCCCGAAGCTGAACATCGCCTCCTGGGTCGCCTGGATTTTGTGCTGCCAGTCATTCGGCCGCCGAAACGCCGGCATCGCCTCTGCGAGCATCCGCTGGGAGCCGCTGTCGAGAGCGGCCACCATTGCATCCTCCTTGGTGTCGAAGGACTCGTAAAAGGTCCGCGTTGATGTCCTCGCCCTCTTGACGATGTCTTCCACGTTAGTTTCGTGGTAGCCCTTCTCAGAGACGACCGCGGCAAGCGCCCTGAGGATCCGCTCCGGGGGAAGGGAGGCAGCCTGGCGCTCCTCGAAGGTCTGGGTTTTGCGCGCGACGCGCCGAGGGGGCTTCAGTTCGCCGGGAGGCGTGGGGTACAGGAACAGCCAATCCCAGAGCTGTGGGGCCAGTTCGAGCAGCTGCTCCTCCTGGCCGCGGAGAAGGCGCTTGTGGATCACCTTCTGGACGCCTCCGATCAGTGCCCGCATGAGCTCGGCTGGCATCTCCTCATAGCCGGGCATCTGATCGAACATCTGCTTGGCGAGCACCTCGAACGCGTCGATCGTGCGGTCAACGAGCGCCACGCCGGCAGGGCCGGCCGCGTAGACGTCGACGAAGCACATCTTCGCGGTAGCGGGCTGGGCGACGATCTGCCGGAACAGGTTTTCGAATGCCTGCTTTGCCAGCTCCATGTCGCCAGGCTGCTCCAGCCCGGCTTTGATCGTCTCGAGGGCGGGCCCCGCCAGCGCCTCAATAGCGGCGACGAGGCACTCCCGCTGGTCGGCGAAGTGGCCGTAGAAGGACTTGCGCGACACGCCTGAGAGCCTGAGCAGATCGGCGACCGTGATCGCCTCGAAGTCCTGATCGGCGAGCGCGGCCACCATCGCGGCGAACAGCCGTTCGCGCTGGCTCCGCTTGACCTCCTCCGCATTCCCCCGCCCCGGGGGCAGCTTCCTCGTCCTCAGCTCAGCCGGATCTCCCCAGGGTGTCTCCGCCATCGTGGACGAAAGATATCCGTGGGTCCGAGATCGGGGGGACGCGTCATGGAAAAGCTGCATTTCTGAGTACGATTTGGTCCCTTTCTTGGTATGTTAATGTTTCGATATGAAGCAGAGCAGACGGCTATATAAAGCGCTTTTGCGAGAGCATCGGACCAAGGCCTAGGTCTTCGTGGTCGATGATCGTTTCTATTTCTTCGGCAACGTGGGTCGCTGGAAGCGCGCCGACGCCGTTGGTCCCAACCCCCCTTGGCCTGGGACGTGATCCGCCGCGAGGACGTCAAACGCATCTTGGATCGCCTCGGCCACGACGGGGAATCCATTGAGGAATGGTGCCGACGCAACGATGTCGACGAGGAGCCGGTCATGCGCCTCTTGGCTGCCTCCTTCGGCTTCACCGGCCCGGAGGACGCGGCTCTAGTTATCCATGGCTTCCGCCTAGGCCACGAGGCTCGGCGGGGCGATGAGCCACGGGCGAAGCTCCCCGTCGTGGACCGGAATGGCTCTCGATAGGCGGTGGAGTTCGTGGTGATCGATCGAGAAGACGGTCGAATCGTGGGAGACCCTTCTCGCGCGCAGGGGGAGGCGGAGGCCCTGGCCGGGGCGTACAACGACATTGACGCGCAGTCGAGAAGAGCCGGCCGAAAGGCGTGAAGCCAAGTGCTGATCGGATCTCGTTGACATCCTTGCGAGCGACAGCCAGCGTGGCGCATTCGCCGGGAGCGATCAGCGACGTGGATGGCCCCACGGGAGAGAACGCTGACCATTGCATGTCCCCAGCCTTTATCTCGGCCCTAAATTCTCCAGTGCGTCGGGAGGCGCTGAGGGTGATGCATCGAGATCCCTCGCGGTTAACTGCCACACAGATCAGCCGAAAAATGAGAACAGTCAGTTCTCAGCTCGTATCTCACCACCTCGATTTCTTGCTCAAAAAGGAACTTGTTAGGTTCGTCGACAGTAAACCAATTCGCGGTGGACTTGAGAAATTCTTTGTTTCCGAAGTCACAAAACATGCCCAGGTACGACGGATTCTTGCGGATACGGAACGAGACGACATTTCCTTTCGCCGTTGTCCGACTTCAAGTTAAGTAAATACTTTCTATTTTGCCCGCAGACGCCGTGTAGGGCCGCTAGGGTTACCCTGCAATGGCAATGGCGCCTGTTGCATGACGGGTTTCATTGCTTGCTCGATGGACAAGGGAGGGTGGCGCAACTCCGTCCCAAACAGAGTGACCGCCGCTCTCCCTTGAAGTACACAGCCGGGTTTAGAGCCAAGGTTGCAGTGAAAACAACTTCACCGAACTATGAACTGTAGAGCAACTAGTACAAATCCCTAGTTGCAGACGTCCGCGGAAATGCTATAGAAGATCCACTGCCGGCAGACATTGCTTCTTACCTCAGGTGCCACGTGCTTGAGGAGATCACGACAGAGGGGGAGTACATGCGGGGGACTAAGTTGTTGGTGGCAAATGCAACGGCACTGATCGTCCCGTACGCGGGACTCGCACTTGCAGGCGAAGGCGAGTGGAGGGCTCGCTGATGGGATCGCCGATCCAGGCTGGACGCGAGCGCCACGGGCAATGGCTGGCGCTGTTCAGCCTCCTGCTCTGCGTCGCGGTGTCGGTTCCCCTCTTCGCCGTCTCCCCGGCCCAAGGCGCCGAAGAATCGGTTTCGGTTTCGGAAGTCCCAGCGCCGAGCGCGAGCGAGGTCGCCGAAGCCGAAGGCGAAGAGCGCGAACACGCCGAATGGCTCGCGAGCCCAGAAGCTGAGGCGCAACGCGAAGCCTCCGGCAGCGCCTACACCAACCTGACCGCAGGCGAAGCTCAGAGCCTGCTCGTTGAATCCTTCTCTCGGCAACTCAAGGCGCTGAACGCCGATCCGGCGCGCGTCCTCAGTGCCTTGGAAGTCGAAAAGTCCCTCGGCACCTACGGAGCCTTGGTCTCAGATGACGAAGGCGAAAGCGCGATTCTCAATTCCTCCGCTCCGGTGCAGAGCGATCTTGGTGGAGAAGGCGAGGAACCCGTTGACCTCGCGCTGGAACGATCGGGTAGTTCGTTCGTCCCACAGAATCCGATCACCGAAGTCGAACTTCCGGGTTCGGCCGAAGAACCGATTCAACTCGAAAGCGGAGTCGAGGTCGAACTGCCGACGAGTGACGATCACGGCGCTGTGCCACTCGGCGCCATGAACCTCTTCTATCCAGAAACCGAAACCGCTACCGATACGTTGATCTCGCCCAGGGCCGGCGGGGTGGAGGTGTTCGAGCAGTTGCGTTCGCCCGAAAGTCCTGAGCGATTCAGTTTCGCTCTCAACCTCCCCGCGAAATCCAGCCTTCGCCCTCGCGAAGACGGCGGGGCTGAGGTCGTCGCCGAGTCGGGGGAAGTCATCGAGGAAGTGCTGCCCCCTTCGGCTGCCGACGCCCAGGGCTCCACCGTCCCTGTGACGACAAACATAGAAGGAGACTCGCTCGTCCTAGAAGTGCCCCATCGCTCACGCGATCTCGCCTACCCAATCCTTCTCGACCCCGTCTACGTCGAAGGGGGCGCTTCCTTCGCCAACTGGGTTCCCGCCTGGAATGACCAATACATCCTCTGGAACAGCCCGGTCCTTGGCGCCCAGGCCAAAGGCAGCTCGTATTCCTATGCCGCCAACAGCTACGGCCAGTGGGCGTGGACGACGTACGGCTCCACGACCTACATCTCCCAGGCCACCTTCTCCCCGACCACCTTCACGCTGCCGAGCAACTGCACCACCGAACAGCCAACAAACCAGCCCCACGGTTATGCCGGCCTCTACAACCCCGGCTCAGGCGGCTACTCCGGGCTCGGTATCTGGTCGGGGGGCAGCAGTTCGGGTTCCTACGCGACCCTAGAAAATTCCGGGGGCCCCGGCGTGCGCCAGGTCATCGTCGGGATCGGCGCCGGCACATCGCAGGTCAAACACAAATGCGCGTTTACCTTCGAAGTTGGCGGGGTTACGGTCAGAGAGAAGGATCCCGAGGCGCCCACGGTCGACTGGGTCGGAGGCACACCCGGCAGTTGGGTCAAAGAAATCACCGTCACCCCTCACGCCAGCGACCCGGGGCTGGGCGTCAAGGCGATCACGCTCAGCCCCGAAGGGGCCTCACCGCACACGAACTCGCAGGGCTGCGCCGGCGCCAACGGCAGTCGCTGCCCAGGGAGTTGGGAAACCAGCTTTGGGGTGTCCTACTTCCTTGAAGGTGAACGGAGCGCGAGCATCACCGCATACGACCCGCTGGGTCCCGATGTGTCGTCGCACGTCTCCTCCAGCTACCAGTTCACGACGAGGCTCGACCGACAAGCCCCCGAAGTCGAACTCGAAGGCGAGTTCACCGAAGCACTCGAAGAAGCCGAAGAAGAAGGGGAAGGGAAAAAAGCGCCAGCACTCCATCTCCCCGTCTACAACGTGAGGATCGAAGCCACCGACAAAGCCATCGAAGGCGATCCCAAAACCGAACCGAAGGCCCGCCGCTCGGGCGTCAAAAACCTTGCGGTCTTCCTCGACGGCAAAGAAATGAAAGTGCCCTGGTCAGCGCAAGGGTGCGCGGGGCCGCAATACAGCTGCCCGATGGCAAAGACCTACTCCGTGCCGATGAATGAAGTACAGGGTGGCGGCGTCCACAAACTAAAGGTGATCGCCGAAGATCAGGTGGGCAATAAACGCGAACGCACGACCGAATTCGAATACTTCCCCGCCACTGGGATGAAAGACGAATACGTGATGCAGCGCTTCCCGCTCCCCGATGGGGAAGGCGACGAATCAGAAGAAGAACATCCCGTTCGCCCGGAACTCGCCGTAAACGTGACCAATGGCAACCTCGTCTACCGCCAAAAGGACGTCGAAGTCCCCGGTCCTGCGGTCGATCTCGAAGTCGAACGCTTCTACAATTCCCAGCTCCCCGACGAAGACAACACTGAATGGGGCGACGGCTGGACGCTGGCCCAGACGCCCAGGCTCGAACCCGAAGAAACCAAAGAAGGAGCCCCGCCGGCCAAGGCCTCGATGGTGCGCACCAGTGGAGCACTGGAGAGCACGGTTGTCCTGCCGGCCGAAAATGGCGCCACGCAGTTCGACAAGAAGCTGCAGGCGGTTGTGAGCAAGGAAGCCGGCGGGTACACGGTCGAAGATCAAAGCGGCGAAACGAACAGCGCGCTTGCCTTCGACACCACCGGCAAGGTCACCGAACTGCGGACGTCCGGCTACGCCAGGGCCGACTACTCCTACGAAGGCGGCGATCTCTCCGAAGTCGCGGTTAGGGATCCGGCGAGCTCCGATCTCCAGTCCGTGCATGTGACCGGCGCGCTCGATCCGCCCGTCTACGGCTTCGCCTTCGGCGCCTACGGCACCGGCAACGGCCAGTTCGCAAGCTTCGGCGGCATCGCGACCGACGCCGCCGGCAACGTCTACGCCGCCGACTCAGGCAACCATCGGGTTGAGAAGTTCGACTCCAACGGCGCATACCTGAGCCAGTTCGGCTCCTCGGGCACCGGCAACGGCCAGTTCGGCACCATCTCTGGCATCGCGGTTGCCCCGGACGGGAGCGTCTACGTCGCCGACTCTTCGGCCAAGCGGGTTGAGAAGTTCAGCGCCAGCGGCTCATACCTGAGCCAATTCGGCAAAGAAGGCACCGGAGAGGGGCAGTTCGGCAAAGGGATCGGCGGCCTTGCGGTGGACGGCGCAGGCAACGTCTACGCCTCCGACTACGCGGGCCAACGCATCCTCAAGTTCAGCGCCAGCGGCGCCTATGTCGGCCAGATCGCAGATTCTCAACTTACGAATCCCCACGCGATCGCGGTCAACGCGGCAGGCGAACTTTGGGCGGTCGACTGGGGCGATGAGCGGATCGAGAAGTTCAACGCCGCCGGTATCCACATCGGGCAGTTCTCGACCGCGGGCCAGGCCGCGCTCTCCTGGCCGCAGGGGATCGCCGTCGATGAAAGTAGCGGCGACGTCTGGGTAACCGATTCCGAAACCGGGCGGGTCGTGGGCTTCAGTGCGAGCGGCGCCTACCTCGGCCAGTTCGGCACCGAAGGCCTCGGCGAAGGCCAGCTGGCCGAACCGAACTGGCTGGCGATCGACTCCAGGGGCGGCTTTTACGTCTCGGACCCGATCACCCACCAGGTGCAGAAGTGGGTGACCAAGGCAGTGCCGAGCGCGATGACCGAAGCCGCTGGCTCAGTCGTCGAAACCAGTGCAACCCTCCACGCCACCGTCAATCCCACCGCTCTCGACACCCATTACAGCTTCGAATGGGGGCCAACTGCGGCCTATGGGCACAGCACCCCGGTCTCAGCCAAAGACATCGGGGCCGGCGCCAAAGACGTCAAAGTCACAGAGAAAGTCGAAGGGCTTAAGCCGTGGGTGCTCTACCACTACCGGGTGGCGGCTACCAACGCCGATGGCACCACTTATGGCGCTGACCAGCAGCTCACGACCTGGGGCGAATGGAGTCTCGAATCGCCGCCACTGCCCAAAACCAGCACCTCGAGCTCGCTCGCCGACGTCTCCTGCACCTCGACGGTCAACTGCGTCGCGGTTGGCTATGACAGCTACGCCGGGCGCATGCTGGGGGAGACCTGGAACGGAACCAAATGGACGCTCTCAAGCGGAGGGGCCGATCAGAACCCCACCTCGATCTCATGCCCCACCGCCACCTCCTGCTGGGCGGTCGGCACGCAGAGTCCCGAAAGCTCGATCTGGGTCGAACACTGGGAAGAAGAAGAACCGGGTCTGGGCTGGCAGCACTACGGCACGACCAAACCGCTGATCCCCGAAGGCGCCACCAGCCCCCGCCTCACCGCCATCAACTGCAGCACGGCAACCGAATGCACGGCGGTCGGCTACTACACCAAAGAAGGCCAGGTCCGCCCATTGGCCGAGCGCCTCTCGGCATACAAATGGACCGTGCAGACGATGCCCGTGGTTAGCGGCGCCTGGCTCAACGACATCTCCTGCACCTCGGCCAGCTCCTGCGTCGCCGTCGGCTACAAATCGGTCAAAGGCGTCGGCATCGAAGGCTTCTCGATGCGCTGGAACGGGACCGAATGGAGCACGCTCACAGCCCCCGGCCCCAAAGCCGAAGGCTGGGTCGAACAAAGGCTGGGCTCGATCGCCTGCCCGACAGCCGCTGCGTGCGTGGCGACCGGCACCTCCACCAACGAAGAAGGCGAAAACGCCCCCTACGCCCTCAGCTACAACGGCAGCGCGTGGTCGCTGGCGACGCTACCCACGCTCAAAGCGGGATCCTCGCTGGCGAGCGTCTCCTGCACTTCGGCAAGCGCCTGCCTGGCCGTTGGCCACGCCGCCGAAGGCGGAACGCTCGCCGTGGGTTGGGACGGCAGCAAATGGACCACGCGCTCCTCGCTGACCCCGAAAGAAAAGACCGCATGGCTTGCCGGCGTCTCCTGTGTCGGCTCGCTCACCTGCACCACGGTTGGCAAGCAGCTCGGCGGTGGTGAAACGACGCCACTGGCCGAGCGCGTCGGTGAAATCTGGACGCTCGAATCCCCACCAATGCCCAAAGCCAGTAACTCGAGCGGGCTAAGCGACGTCTCCTGCATCTCGGCGTTCTCCTGCATTGCCGTCGGCTCCGACAGCTACGCGACCCGCGGCTTGGGTGAGGTCTGGAACGGCGAAAAATGGACCCTTTTGAGCGGCGAAGACAACCAGGCACCGACCTCGGTCTCCTGTGGCTCCACTACCTCATGCTGGGCGGTGGGTACCAAAAACACCAGTGAACTTCTTGTCGAAATTTGGGAAGAAGAAGCGCCGGGCATGGGCTGGACCCATTACGCCACGACCAAACCGCTGATCCCCGAAGGCGCCACCAGCCCCCGCCTCACCGCCATCAACTGCAGCACGGCAACCGAATGCACGGCGGTCGGCTACTACACCAAAGAAGGCCAGGTCCGCCCATTGGCCGAGCGCCTCTCGGCATACAAATGGACCGTGCAGACGATGCCCGTGGTTAGCGGCGCCTGGCTCAACGACATCTCCTGCACCTCGGCCAGCTCCTGCGTCGCCGTCGGCTACAAATCGGTCAAAGGCGTCGGCATCGAAGGCTTCTCGATGCGCTGGAACGGGACCGAATGGAGCACGCTCACAGCCCCCGGCCCCAAAGCCGAAGGCTGGGTCGAACAAAGGCTGGGCTCGATCGCCTGCCCGACAGCCGCTGCGTGCGTGGCGACCGGCACCTCCACCAACGAAGAAGGCGAAAACGCCCCCTACGCCCTCAGCTACAACGGCAGCGCGTGGGCTTTGACCACCCTTCCCACGCTCAAAGTCGGGTCCACGCTCGCGAGCGTCTCCTGCGCGGCCGCCGGCAACTGCCTGGCCGTCGGTCACGCCGCCGAAGGCGGCACCCTCGCGCTTGGCTGGAGCGGCGGCGAATGGACGCTGCGCAGCTCTCCGACGCCGAAAGGCAAAACCGCCTGGCTCTACGGTGTCTCCTGTCTGGCGCCCATGACCTGCACCTCGGTCGGGCAGTCCACCGGCAGCGGTGAAACGGCGCCAATGGCCGATCGGGTCGAACTGCGAAACCAAGAAGCGACCACGGGTGCCGCCGTCAGCGTCACCCCCGCAGCGGCGACGCTTAACGCGACCGTCAACCCGCACGGCCTCGCCACCAAATACAGCTTCGAATACGGCCTGACTAAGGCCTATGGGACCGCGGTTCCTGCTCCGTCCAAAGAAGTGGGCTCCGGAACCAAAGATGTCGTCGTCAGCAACCAGATCTCCGGCCTTGAAGCGGGCAGGCTCTACCACTACCGTCTCGTCGCCACCAGCGAAGTCGGCACCACCTACGGGCAGGACAAGACCTTCACGACCCCGCCGCCGAGCTTTGCCTTTGACTTCGGCGCCCAGGGCTCGGGAGAAGGTCAGTTCACGAGCCCGGCCGGCGTTGCCACCGACACCGAAGGCAACGCCTATGTCGCCGATGCCGGCAACCACAGAGTCGTCAAGTTCAACTCTCGGGGCGGCTTCGTCTCGGCATTTGGCAAAGAAGGCACAGGCGAAGCGCAGTTCACGACGATCAGCGCGATCGCCGTCGGCCCCGAAGGCTACGTCTACGTCGCCGACTCGGGCCAGCGCAAGATCAAGCGCTTCAAAGCGGGCGGCGAATTCGTCAGTCAGTTCGGCGCCGAAGGGATCGGCAACGGTCAGTTCGGCTCGCTGATCGGCGGGCTCGCCGTCGACAAAGGCGGTGTGATCTGGGCTTCGGACTCGTCCAACCACCGGGTCGAGCGCTTCGACTCCACCGGCAAATACCTGAGCAAAATCGGCAGCGAAGGCACCGGCAACGGGCAGTTCGCCAGCCCCCGTGCGATCGCGATCGACGGCGCCGGCAACGCCTGGGTCGTCGACCTCGGCCACGAACGCGTGGAGCAGTTCAGCCCGGTTGGGGCCTACCAGCGCCAGTTCGGAAAACCCGGCAAAGGCGCCGGGGAAATCAGCAGCCCGGCAGGCATCGCCATCGACGCCGCCTACAACGTCTGGGTGGTCGACTCGGCCAACAACCGCCTCGAGGAGTGGAGCTCCAAAGGCGAATACCTCAGCCAGTACGGCGAAGCGGGAACCGGCGAACGGCAGTTCAGCCAGCCGAGCAGCCTTGCGATCGACCCTCAGGGAAGTTTGCTGATCGCCGACAACCAGAGCCGAATCGAGAAGTGGTTCGTCCAGCGAGGCGACGCAATCGGGGACGAAAGCGTCGAGACCGAAGACGACCCCAAGGTCGACGTTGAGAGCACAAAAGGCCTCGTCGACAGCGTCGAAGGCCAAGAGGCGGGCCAGATCGCCTACAGCCACTCGGGCGAACTGCTCACCGCGGTCGACGGTCCCAAGGGCGAAACGCAATACGAATACGACTCCGAGGGACGCTTGACCAAAGTCACGCTGCCCAACGGAACTTGGGGCACGGTCAAATACGACGAATTCGGCCGTGCCGAATCGGTGACCGTCTCGGTCGAAGGCGGCAAAGCCAGGACCACCTACTTTGCTTACAAAGACGAACCGCGCCGCACCACCGTCTCCCCCGAAGGGCAACCGATCACCGTCTATGACATCGCCCCCGACGGCTCGGTGCTCAAATGGTGGAACAAGCAGAAACCGCCCGAAATCGAGAACCTCTCGGGCAGCCTCTATGCGAACAAGGAAACCTCCAAACCGGTAGAACCCGGCGACTACGAGCTCCTGGTCCAGGCCCACTCCGTCGAAGGCATCGCCTCGATTCAAATTGTCGCCAACGGCGATCAGCTGGTTGACGAAAAGACCTGCGAACAGGACTACAAAAAAGAAGGCACGGAGTGCCAGACCCTCGAAGATCCGTGGGTCACCGAAACCGCTAACTGGCCACCTGGAATCCTCTATCTGGAAGTAATTGTCACCAGTAGCGTCGAAGGCACCGAAGCCGTGCCCAACACCGAAAGCACGAAATTCTGGGTCAACATCCCCTACACCCCACCGCCCGACCCAGAAGCCGACGAACCGCCAAAGTTCAACGAAGTCTTGGGCTTTCGCGAAGAATTCGGCCTCGATCTGGACCTCAAAGGGAACGAGTTGGCGATTGACGAACGAATCTTCGGCCTAATCGGCAACTGGAACAATCCACATATCCCCGCCGGTGAAATAGCGCGGGCCACCGCTGACAGTTGGGGAGTTCCCCTGCGTCAGCAGGACGCAGCAGAGCTGGAATATCGGGAACGATATGTCGATCAAGCTGCTTCAGCTATTCCAAAATGGGCCCAGGAAACTGGGGCCAGCTCTGCGTATGCTGGTTACTACGTCGATCATCGAGACGGTGGACTAATCTACGTTGGCTTTACCGGGTCGCAAGCCGAACTAGTGGCCGCACTCCAGCAACAGGGCGGTCTTGCAGCGCCCGATCGACTTCGCCCCTTCCCGGCTCCGCCGACCTATTCGCTGAGCTCACTGGAATCCCTGGAAAGCTCGGTACTCGGTGTCGCCGGCTCACTGCCCAATCTAGTAAGCGTGCGAATCAATGTCGAAAAAAATCGCCTCGATGTGGGTGCTGGAAACGTGGCGGAAGTTCAGGGCCAGCTCGAATCACTGTTTGGTTCAGCTTCGCCCCTTCACGTGTACCTGCGGGCGAAAACGCCCACGTTTAAGTCGACGGCGGCCTGGGGTAGCCCAACCGGGCCGGTGAGAGCCGGAGAGCGGATCTGGGGCGGCGGCTTCACCGCCTGTTCTGCTGGATATGGGGCCTGGGACAACGCTGGACAACGACCGGACGGATCGACGATCTACCGACACTTCATTCTCACGGCCGGTCACTGTTATCTGCCCGGAGACCGGGTCTATCAATTTAACTGCCCGGAAAATCAAGGTTCAGAAGGTTGCTGGGAACGAACGATTGGCTATGTTCGACGGAATACCATGATCGTCCACGAATCGGGATACGGTACTGATGGTGCCGCGATTCGACTCGAAGATCCGAGCCTTGTTCCGCGTCTGATCCGCTGGCTACCCGAACAGGACATTAGGATAAAAGGTGTGACCACCCCTAGGGAGGGAATGATGGTATGCGTTGCCGGTTCCAGTCGAGGCCGCAGCAAGTGCGGAGCGATAGATTGGCCGCCCGAAACGCGGCGTTGGGAAGAAATCCACGGCAATGGCAATCCGATCCTGACGACGGTCCCCTACGAGATCAATGTAAAGGGCGGAGACAGTGGCGGCCCGGTCTGGGAGCGGGGAACGGGGCTTGCCTTGGGCACGGTAACGGGGGGGGAAGAAGAAAAGGCCGGAAGTAACTTTACGCCACTCAAGTCCCTTCCGGGCTACCCATCGGCCCCGGGAACTCTGCAGGCGCTGGAAGATGGAGAACCGCTCCACATTGTAAAGTGGAAGCCATAGCCGAAAGGTGTCGGGATGCAAAAACGTATTCGAACCGCACGATCACAGGGATCAGCATGCAGCCGCTCACGAGTTCTCGACGCCGGGATTCGCATTGCTTTGGCTCTTACAGCAGTCGTTCTACTTGTGCCAGGAAACGGACTTGCGAGACAGCCGGAACGATATAGCTCCTCTTTTTGTGGCAGCAGGGCGGTGGCGAAGGAACCAAACGCTAACTTCAAGGTGCGCCTCGCGATTTCGAGCAAAAAAATATCGTCCGGAGGAACCGTTCGCATCCGCCTCGAAAACTCTGGTGCTGTCGATGCGGCATACGGCTACCGCTACCAATTGCAGAGGAGTGAAGGCTCTTCCTGGGTCAGTCTACCAGTTGGGCCGTTCTTCTCAGCAAGATTGACCGTTCGATCCGGCCGGGCGGGCATATGTCAGGCCATCCACATCGCAAGGTCGTCAGCGCCTGGTGTCTATCGGGTTTCGAAGTCCGCTTGGCCGGCAGCTGAAAAGGACGAACGGCCGACAGCCTTGGTGCGTGCGACCTTCCGTGTCGCGGCGGGTGACTCGGGTCGTTGAGACGGAACGTGGTTGGCGTGGCACGAGGCGGGACATCGCCGGCGACCGTACTCCGGTCCTTTTCAAAGGCGAGCGGGGCTGTATGCACCGTCACC
Organism: uncultured Solirubrobacterales bacterium; assembly: GCA_963702705.1. Taxonomy (GTDB): domain Bacteria; phylum Actinomycetota; class Thermoleophilia; order Solirubrobacterales; family 70-9; genus VRUE01. The sequence continues at coordinate 947,390 of CAVPDR010000002.1, read as the reverse complement.
CAGCGTCGACCTAGTCGCTCCGCGGTCCCGATTTCCGCCACGTACTTGCAAAAGATGACAGCTTCCTCTGTGCGCGGCGCGGAAGTAAGAAAGGGAGCCCGATGACCTCGGGGCTACTAGGCATGGTGAGGAGACTTTGGCTTGCAATGTCAGCCACCATGCTCGCGGCCTTCTCGTTGCTCGCCACCCCAGCGGTCGGCGCTGCGATGGGCCTGCCAAGTATTGAATCGGAGTCGGTCTCGAATGTCAGCGAAACCGACGCAATACTCGAAGCCCGGATTTTGTCGGACCAGCTTGACGCGATCAACTATCAGTTCAAAGTTGTCGAAGCGCCGTGCCTCGTCAATCCAACAACCTGCTCCACAGTGCCGAGCTATTCAGGGGGTCCCATTTATGCAGTGCTCCCTGGAATCATTCTGCCTGCGGGTGAACGTGGGCAATGGCAATTTGTCCACGAATCGCTGGTGAGCGCTGACTTGAACCACTCGGGCCTCATCTTGGAACCGGGCCACGAATACCACTACGCCGTCTTCGCTTGGAGCTCGGCCAATGAAGAAATCAACAGCGGTCCGGATCAGACCTTTACCACCCCCGGCACAAGTGCGCCGGTTCTCGAACCAGGCTCGCCGGAGCGACGCCATGCGCGCTGTGTCGCCAAGGCGCGCAAAGTCTTTGCCGCGGCTCGCCAGAAAGACAACGGGGCCTCCGGACTCAAGCGAGCGCACCGCCGCAAGCGTCGAGAACTCGCGCGTTGCCGGGGTCACGCGAAAAACGGACGCTCTCAATAGAGACTGGCAAAGCTCCGCGACATGCACAAAGCGAGACCCCGTGAGCGCGCAGCCGACTCTCCCCGAAGGCGCTGGTCACGCCCTCGGCAGGGCTGGAGGCCCTGCGCAGCAAATTGCTTCGCGGCCGATCTCATCACCGAGACTCTTCTGTGTTTCGCACACAATGCCGGGAGCCCCGAGGAGGAATCGAGCTCGCCCGGAGCGATTTGGGTCGGCGAGATTCGGTCGCCCAGGAAGCGCGCCACCTTCACTTGAGGCTCTTTGCCCAAGTCGATGAACCCCAGTGCTGATCACGGCCCAGCGAAGGATCCCGCCAAACGGTTCGGCGAAAACCTTGCGCGCCACCGCAGGCGCGTGGGTCTCTCGCAAGATGCACTGGGCATACGTGCTTCGCTGCACCGGACCGAGATCAGCCAGCTCGAACGGGGGCTGCGCATTGCCCGCATCGACACGCTCATAAAGCTCGCGGGCGCGCTTGGCGTGTCTCCGGAAGACCTTCTCGACGGCCTGAAATGGTCGCCAGGAGAAATGGTGAGCGGAGAATTTAGATAGGACGCTTACTCCTTGGGGACGTCGAAGAACTGGAGAAGGGCGAGGAGCGAAGCGGTAGGCCGGTGATTCGGCTTCGGGTGGAGGTCGGCGACCGCACAGAAAGCTGAGAGAATTGGAGCGATGGAGGAGGGCCTGCCACGCGAGATCTCAAAGCCCTGGGGAAGCGAGTTGTGGTTCGCCCATACCGAGCACTACGCCGGGAAGATCCTCCGCGTTCGCGCGGGCCATCGCCTGTCTGTCCAGTACCACGACGAAAAGGACGAGACCTCTCTTGTCCTCTCGGGTCGGGTGATCGTCTCCCAGGGCGACTCCGCCCGGGATATGACAGCTCGGGAGCTCGGGCCAGGGGAGTCGTGGCGCAACCGGGCGTTGGTCGTCCATACGCTCGAAGGCGTCGAAGATGCCGAAATCATCGAGGTCTCGACGCCCCAGCTCGAGGACGTTGTTCGCTTGGAGGATCTGTATGGGCGGGGTAACAAGCGGTAGCCCGGATGTTTTGCGCCAAGGCACTTGGCCGCAGCGTCGGTCAGGTAGAGCGAGGCAGCAATCTGCGCTCTCAGTTCGATCCCGACGGTGAGCACAGGTTTGAAGCTGGCCCGACAGCCCACTCACCCCGAAGATCGACGCATCGACCTTTAGTCCAGCGCCAAAACCTCAACGAATATATGGAGCGATAAGGCGAACCAAACCGTGTCCGCTCCTGTTTAGAGACCTGTCTTACGACTGATCGAAGGCTCACTCACCTATTGGGGGGGTGGCGCGGAGCTCCGCTCAGCCGGATAGGAGGTGGAGGCCCTCTTCAGGGGGTCCCCGCATCCAAAACGGAATCGGGACAAGGGAGCAGGGAATGCACAACTCATGCGGGCGGTCAGCTCAACGACCGGTCACCGTCGTCTTCGTCGCGCTGCTGCTGGTCGCAGGGATAGCGGTCATCGCCGCGAGCACGGCGCGCGCCGCCGAGTACAAGATGGTCGCCTGCGCGGGCGACTCGGGCGCGCCCCCCTTCACAACGGCTACCAACACGATCAGCGCCCAGCACCCCAGCGGGATCTTCGACTTCAACAACTGGTGCGGGGGAGCCGGCGGAGACCCGCCGGGCGACGCCGCCTTCATGCGCATCTCCGAGCATGAACCAAACGGCAACGCCGGTTACGGCGCCTACGGGCAGATCGTCTTCGAAACGCCCTGGTACGTGCATTTCAAGTCAGGCGGCGGCTACACCCGCGAGCCCAACGCTTTCAACGCCGGCTGGCTGGCCCGCTACCGCGCCCTCGACTTCAACAACCAGATGACGACCCTGCTGAATCAGGGCTCTGGCCTGCCCAACTCCGGCCTGGACTGGGCCGCGTCGGGCATCTTCGGCCCGCACCTGTGGCCCTTCGGCGGCTACATGGACTTCCACCATTTCTACTTCGAACTGGTCTGCAACCTGCCGGGCGGCTGCGATCGCGCCAACTACAACGCGGTCGACACAAACGGCTTCGTCTTCATCCTCAGCGACGACGAGGACTCCAAAGTCTCCTTCTTCAACACCGACTCGCCGTTGATGGGGGGCCAGTGGGTGCGCGGCACCCAGGGGGTCTTCTGGAACGCCTCCGACAAGGGCTCTGGCATGCGCTTTGAGCGGGTCAGGGTCGATGGGGCAGACCGCCACGTCATCGACTTCCAGGCGCTGGGAGGGTGCAACGTCACCTCCTCGCAGACCAACGGGGAGTTTGCACGGACATACCAGCCGTGCCCCACGGGAGGCCCCTGGGCCAACCAGTGGAACCTCGACACGGCGACGCTCGCAGACGGAGCGCACAGCATCTCCGTCTGCACCCAGGATTACGGCCAGTACCGCGGCCTCTACGGCACTGGGGGTGAGACCTGCGACTCCCGCACGATCCACGTCGACAACAACCCTCCGGGAGCTCCGGCGGGGCTGCATGTACTCAGTCCCAACCCGGCCCGCTACCTCGATCGCTTCGCGGCGCAGTTCTCACTCCCGCCCGACCCCGGCTCGCCGATCGCCAAGGTCCACTACGACGTAATCGACGCCACGGGGAAAGTAGTCGAGCCCGAACACGTCGTCTCGGGGACGAACCCGACCGAAATCGAGGTCCAAGGCCCGGCAAAAGCCGGCGAATACCGACTGCGGGTTTGGCTCGAGGACTCGGTCGGCCTTGCCGGCCCGGCGGCCAGCGTCCCGATTCCCCACGACACCACGCCACCGGCGGCGCCGCAGGATGTCGCCGTTGCCCCGCCCCGCGCCAGCCGGGCAGCCGAAGGGTTCGACCTGCGTTGGCGAGATGTCCCAGACGCCGGCTCCCCAATCGACGCCGTTCACTACCGCGTCCTGGGCGCCACCGCCGAGCCGGTCGTGCCCACGGCGACGATAGAAGGCTCCGATCTGCAGGCGATCGAAGGTCTGGACACGCCGCGCCAGGGCGGCCGCTTCACGCTTCAGCTATGGCTCTCCGACGCGGAGGGCAACGTCGGTGCCCCGGTCAGCGTGCCGCTCTCCTACGGCTGTGTGCGCTCCGAAGCCGATAGCGGGACCGCGCTCAGCGCCGCCGTCTCTCCCGACGGCAAGCCGAGCGTCATCGTGGCGCAGGGAGCTGGCGTCGCGCTGAGCGGGAAGCTGCTCGACGTCAAAGGCCGGGGCGTCGCAAATGCGCCGCTGTGCGTCTTTAGCAAGGTGGTGACCGACACCTCCGCCGAATTCCTCGGCCTCGCGGTTACCGGCGAGCAGGGCGGCTACAGCTTTGCGCTGCCGGCCGGAGCCTCCCGCGAATTGACCGTCGCCTATAGGCCGGGCCACCGCGAAATCACCGCCGAAGCGCAGGCCGCCACTGTGGTCAAGCCCACCTTCGAGGTGCGCCGCAAGGTCGTCCACAACAAGGGCGTCGCTCAATTCGAGGGCTGGATACCCGGCCCAGATAACGACAACGTCGTGGTCGTCGCCCAGGTCAAGCGCGGCAACGGCTGGCTTGCCTTCCATCGCTACCGCACGCGCGGGGATGGCCACTTCACGATCGAATACCGGTTCAACCGCACCTTCAGGCCGACTCTCTACTCGATGCGGGCGCAGATCCGCTCCCAAAGTGGCTATCCCTACCTGCAGGGCACCTCTGACCCGCTGAGGCTGGTGGTCTTGCCCGCTCGCCACCGAGGACGCTAGCCGTGGCCGCCCGCCAGCGGGAGGGGGGCGCGGGTGGCTCGCTCAGCGTCGAGGCCGCCCACTACTACGCGCGCATCTACGCCGCGGCGAGAGCCGGCTGTCTGGCCGAGCTGCGCAAGGCCGGGTGTGGGGCAGAGGATGCCGAGGACATATTCGCCGCCACCTTGGAGCGGATCATGCGCAAGTTCGACCCAGCCGACTCCGCTTACGTGCCGGCGCAGATGGTCACCTTGTTGAAGAAGGCGTGCCGCCAGAAGCTGATCGACGAGCGCCGCCACCGCGATGTCTTGCAGCTGGTGCCGCTGGCGGATGCGAGCCCTCGCTTTGACGCGGCCGAGAGCCCGGCCGAGGTGGCGGAGGAGCGCGAGGCGGTGGCGATCGGGCGCGAGGCGATCGCCTCGCTGCCCGAGCGAGAGCGGGCGCTCTTCTTCCAGCGCCACCGGTTGAACCTGACGCCCGATGAGATCCTGCGCCGCAACCCGGGACTCAGCCGGCGCACCTATCGCAAGGTGATGCAGCGCGCCAACGCGCGGGCGCTTGAGGCGTTCGGGGAAATCGACAGCGGAGCGCGATGCGCCCAGATGCAAAGAGAGCATCTGCGCCGCTACCTGACCGGCGAAGCCGGCGAAGAGGAGCTCGCGAGGGTCAGGGCTCACCTTCGTCACTGCCGCGCCTGCCGGCAGGGGGCAGCGCAGATGCGCGGCCATCTGCACGATGTCGCCTCCGGCCTTGCCGCCGTCCTCGCGCTCGAATATGCCGATAGAGGCCTCATCGCTGGTTGGGCGGCGCGGCTGCTTGATGGAGCTTGGCGCGGGGGAAATGCGCTGGGCCCGGCGACGCGAGCCGGGCGCGAGCGCTTGCGCGAAGTCGCGCTGCGGATCGCGACGGCCCTGCCGGGCTCAGGTGGGGAGGGCGCCGCCGGGCAGCTCGCCGGGATCTCCGCCGTCAAGGCTGCCTCCGTTTGCGCTGCTGGTGCGATCGCTGTTGGCTGCTTGGCCGCGGGGGCGATGCCGGGCATCGGTGCCCTTGAGCTCACCGAAGACCGGCCCCACTCCGACCCGCCGAGGCCGGCAGCCTGGCGAGTCTCGCCGCCGCCACGGACGCCATCCGCCTCCGACCAAAAGGGTGCACCCAAGGCTCGGCCCGCGATGGCCCCTTCGGCGGGCAAGGAAGTCCAACACGTGGCGCTGCGCAAGAAGACGATGCACGACTCGCCCGCAGCGCGCGCGGAACCTTCGCCTGTCCCGACGGAATCCGGCGCCCAAGTCGGGACCGAGGTCGGCGCTGAGGCGGCGGGGACGGGCACGCCCTTTAGCCCGCTTCCCACGGGATCGTCGGGTGGGGGAGACGCGCTCCACGGTGGAGGTAGCGAAAGCCTCTCCCGCGGCGCCGGAGCGGCTTCGCGCGGTGAATCCACGGGTGGGGAAGAGTTCGGTTTCTAGGGCCACACCGTAAGGAATTCTTCGGCGCTCAGGGTGGCGCGTGAATTCTCCCATACGGATATCTCTGTGAAAACAGATATCGGCGGTGTCCATCGAGATGCCGTATGGGACTGGAGGGTGGACCATGGCAGGTGAAAGGCGCGGTGAGCCCGAAGATGGTGGTTCCCAAAGGGCAGTGGACTCCTGGACGGGGCTGTTGGGGCGCCTGGAGGTGCCACCGGCCGGAAGAGTCAACCCTGTTGAAGGGGCTGAATCAAAGCGGGATGAGCCCGGGCGCAAACGAGACGGAGCTCGAATGCGCCCATCTACCTTCCTTCGCCTCCGGATCGGGGTTGCGGTGGGGCTGTCGGTCTTTGGCGCCGGGCTTGCCTGGATTGCCGTTCCCGCGCTCATAGGCAGAGATCCCTCGCCGCGATCGGAATCGGCTCCGGCTGTCGGGCGCGTGCGGGCACCGCGGGTTCGCGAGGCATCTCCTGTCCCCCGCCGGCCTCTGAGTCGACCCCACCCAAGGCCTCAGCGGGTGCGGGGTCGGCGGCTCGTCCCGAGCGCCGAGACAGGGAGACATCGGAGCTTGCACACGGCCCGCCAGCACCGGCCCCCCGAGCCTGTCGCTATCGAACCCGAAGCACCGAGCGTGCCTAGCGAGCCGCCTCCTTCCAGCCCGCCAACGTCAGTGCCGACGCCGGAATCCAATGAGCCTGCGCAGCCAAGCCCAGGCAAGCCGAAGGGCGAAGCGGGCCTCGTGGATGGCTCCACGAGCTCAGCCGAGTTCGGGCTTTAGGGGGCGAGATGAGCAAGAGCCACATACAGCCACCAAGTGGCAAGCCGGCGCGCGTCTCGCGCGAGCCGCTTCCCGAGGGCGTTGTAGAGCTGACCGCCCAACGGCTCCGGGTCATGGCGGAGGCAAAGAGAATCGCCTTGTTGCAGGCGCTAAACGAGGGCGAGGCCGGCGTGCAGGAGTTGGCCGACCGGGTCGGGTTGGCACACCAAAACGCATCTCATCACCTCACTTTGCTCTGGAAGGCCGGCATCCTCAGCCGACGTTGCGAGGGGACTATGACTCTCTACGCGATCGAGGACTGGAGCGCTTGGTGGGTGGTGGAGCAGATCGCGCGCTGGGTCCAGTCGTCTTTCAATGCGTAGGGGTGTGTTTTCCACAGATTGAAATCGATGCCGTTGTCGCACCGCTAGCACATCCATTCCGCCTATTCGCCTAAGCGCTTAGGCGCTTAAGCACTTGTGTAGACAGTGCGGTTGCGCGGCGGTACTCCTTACTCACACACGCAAAACACACCGTCAAGACGCGACGAGCAAACGGTCACGTTTCGGCGAAGCCGAGGAGGCGCATGCAGGGTGAGTCAAGGAATAGGTGACAAAGCAAGGCCGTCGAGCAAGAGCGTGAGATCGCTCCTGCGCTCTGTCGGTCGCGTCGCGATCTGGATCGTCCTCGGCTTGCTGTTCGTTCGGGGGCTGGGCGCGGTGCTCGCGCCGAGAGGGGCGAGTGCGCCGGGGGTCGCCTCGCCAAGCGCAGCTGCCGAGGGGGCGAGCACCGCCTTCGCGGTGCGCTTCGCCCGCGCCTTTCTCGAAGACCCCTCGCCCGAGGCGCTCTCGCCCTTTTTCGTCGAAGGGGCGAGGGTAGGCAGTGGGCGCCCAGCGCCCGGCCGCGGCGCCGAAGTCCTCCAAGCCGAGGTCGGCGCGAGCGAAGATCTTGGCGGCGGCCGGGCGGTTCTCACCGTTGCCTGCGAGCTCCGCGATGCGCGCACCCTCTACCTCGCCGTCCCGGTCTTCCGCTCAGGGGCGGGAGAGGTGGCGGCGCTGGGTGCGCCCTGGATGGTCGCGGCGCCTGGCGTGGCTGGGGTCGCTCCCGAGCGGCCCCAGCCACTCGCCGGTCCTGATGCGGGCGGCTGCGGCGGCTCCTCGGCCAAGTTCTTGCCCGCCTACCTCGGCTCCGAAGAGGCGTCCGATCTCGCCTACCTACTGGCGCCGGGGGCGAGCGTGCAGCCGCTTGGCGGCTCCATCGGCTTCCTCTCGCTGTCTGGGGTCGGCCAGCTGGGCTCGGGGGAAGGGTCGCGGCGCACGGTGCTGGTGACGGTGCGGCGTCAAGCGATCCGGCCAGTGGCGCCGTCTACCCGCTCGCCTACCGCCTCGACGTGATCGAGCACGGCCGCTGGTACGTAAAGGCTGTCGAGGGAGCGCTGCGATGAGCCGGCGCGCGGCCACCTTCTCGCTGGCCCTGGTCGCGGCACTGGCAGTGGCCCTACTGCTTGCCCCCGCGGCCTTTGCCGCCGGCAACGACATCGGCCACAACCTCGGCGCGCTGTTGCGCAAATACGCGGGGGAGGTCTACGGCGGGATCGTCGCGGTCGTCGGCCTGGTCTTCCTGCTCAACCGCCGCTTCACCGACCTGGCGACGTTCTTCGTGGCCGCGATCCTGGTCGGCTGGCTGGTCTTCAGCCCCGACCAGATCGCCAACGCCGCGCGGGCGATCGGGGGGCAGGTTCTCCCGTGAGCCCCGGCTACGAAGCGATCCGCTCCTACCAGCGCATCTTCTGTCCCGAGCGCCGGATCTATCAGGTCGAGGGGCATGCCCTGCCGGTGCCGGGGGGAGTGCCGCTGCGCTGGCTCGCCTACGCCGCCGGCGCCCTGCTCGCGGTCATCGCCCTCTGCTCGGGCTCGGCGACGGTCCTGGCGCTCGTTGCCCTTACGGCCTCGGCGGCGGGCCTCCCGGCCGGGGGCAAGGAGGGCGCCGCGCTCGCGGGGGTCATCTCCTTGGCGCTCGCATGGATTGCGGGCCTCGCCCTAGGCCTCCTCGACTGGCCCCTGCGCCTGATCGTGGTCCCGGTTGCTCTCGCCACTCTCGCCACGCAGGCGACCCCAGACGGCCGCCGCGCCGATCGCTTCGCCGCCTCCTGGCTTGCCCTGCGCCTGGCGCCGCGCCGCCGCTCCCTCGGGCGGCCCTTGCCTCAAGCCGCAGTGCCGCACCCCGGCGAGGCAGAGCTGTGGCTCGCCGTGGAGGCCCGCCGGTAATGGACTTCCCGCTGCGCTACGCAAGGCGAAACATCCTGATCGCCCCCGGCGGCGAGGCCGCCGCCCTCTACCGGGCCGAAGCGGTCTCCTACCCGTTCGCGCCGCTCGCTGAGAAGTGGGGACTGCTGCGCCGTCTGGAGCGCTTCGGGCATCTGGTCGGTGCCGACTTCTCGATCTGGCGGGTCGGGCGCGCCTATCCGGCTGAGCGCTACGCCGCGGACCTGGCGGCCACGGTCGATCCCCACCACGGCGACCCCGAGGCCTGGCGGAGCTACCTAGAAGGCCACGAGGCCCGGCTCGGCGAGCTGGAATCGAGCCTGCCGCAGGTCTACGTGGCGGTCTCGCTGGGCGAGCGTGCGGCGGGACACCTTCGCTCGCTGGGCCGAGCGCGGCGCAGGGTGGAGGAAATCGCCGGGGTGGGCGCTCCGCGGCCGCTCTCGCGCTCGGAGCTGCAGGAGCTTGCCGCGGCGGAGCGGCGCTGCTTTGAGCGGCTGTCGGGGCTGCTGGGCCTGAGGCGGGCGAGCACCCATGAATTGCAGTGGCTGCTTCGCCGCGCGGCCTGCCGGGGCGTCGCCGAGCCTCTCCTTGAGAAGAATTGGGAGCCCGAAGCCCTGGTCGCCCGCGAGGAGGAGGGGGCGGGCGGATACGAGCCGTTGGGGCACGACCTCTGGCGCCTTTGCAACGCGCCGATGAGCGAGGATCCCGGCGAGCCGCCGTCACTTGCTCTCGAGGCCGAAGAGGGCTGCTCCTACCAGGCCTTCCTCTGCGCCGGCTCGCTGGCAGAAGAGGCCACCTTCCCCGGCCCTGCCGAGCTGCTCTTCGCCCCCTTCGAAGACGCCGGGTTCCCCGCCGACGCGGTGCTGCACGCGCGCTGGATCGGCAACCGCGAGGCGCTGGGGCAGGTGCGAAAGCGGATCATCGACGCCGAGCACGGCTACCGCGAGCAGGCAGAGGGGGCGCAGGCGGGTCCCGGCTGGCAGGCCGAAGAGGACCGCGAGCTGGCGCGCGAGTACGAGGCGATCCTGTCCTCCTCCGCCCACCCGCCGATGCTGCGCGCCTGCCTCGGGGTGGCAGTGGGCGCCGCGGATCGCTTCGAGCTGGAGCGCCGCGTCGAGGCCCTGCGCGAGCGCTTCGGCGAGGTTCGCCTGCACCGCCCGCGCGGCCTGCAGCACCGGCTCTTCTTACGAGCACCTGCCGCGCGCCGACGCCGGCTCACTCTCCGACTACCTCCAGCAGATGACGGTCGAGCAGCTCGGCGCGATGGTGCCTGCGGCGAGCGCCCAGCTCGGCTCGCGACTCCGGCCCCTACATCGGGCACACGCCCTCCGGCGCCCGGCGCCCGGTTCGCTATGACCCGACCGAGGCGCCGCGCACAGCCCGCCCCTCGGCGGTGCTGCTCGCCGGCACGCTCGGCTCGGGCAAGACGCTGGCCGCACAGGCGATCGCCTACGGCGCCGAGCGCCGCGGCTCGCTCGTCGTCGACTTCGACCCCAAGCCCGACCACAACCTGGAGGGCGATTCCCGAGCTGGAGGGCCGGGTCGAGGTGGTCGAGCTCTCCGGCGATGAGCGCCACCGCGGCAAGCTCGACCCACTCGCGGTCGGCCTGCCCGAGCTGCGCGAGGAGCTTGCCTCCTCCTATCTGCTGGAGCTGCTGCGCGACCCCCCGCCCGCCTGGGAGAACGCGATCGACCGCGCTGTGCGTGACGCGGTGCGGGCGGGGGAGCGGAGCCTGATGTGCGTGGTCGAGCGCTTGGCTGCGAGTGACGCGCCGGCGGCGCGCGAGGCCGGCGAGGCGCTGGAGGTTCTCGCCGACTTCGGGCTCGCGCGCCTTGGTTTCGCGCCGCTCGAGGAGGCGGCGTAGATGGCGGGCGCCGAGATAGCCGCGATCACGATCCGCACGCCGGGCCTCACCCTGCCCGACCCCGGTGCCTCGCGGGAGACCTATACGCGCGCCGAGCGAGTTTCCGTCGCGACCCTCTCCCTGGTCGCGGCCCTATGCCTGCGCCTCGTCAGCAGCAACCGACAACGACACAAGATCGTGCTGCTGGACGAGGCGTGGTTCTTGCTGGCCTCCACCCAGGGCCGGACGCTACTGAACCGCCTGGTGCGGCTCGGCCGCGCCATGAACGCGACGATCCTGCTGGCCACGCAGCGGCTCGCCGATCTCGGGGACCTATCCGAGCTGGTCGGGACCTACTTCCTCTTCGGCCAGGACTCGATCCCCGAGGCCCGCCGGGCGCTGGAGCTGCTCGGCCTGGACCCAGAGGACGCCGGCCTGCGCTCGCGCCTGACCGAATACCGCCAGGGGATGTGCCTGATGCGCGACCTCGACGGGCGGATCGGCGAGCTTCAGGTCGACCTCGTCTTTCCCGAGCTGCTGGCGGCGCTCGACAACACGCCGAAGGCGGCGGGCGCATGAGGCCGGTCCGCTTGCATGGGCTGTGGCGCTGGGTGGCTGCGACGCTGGGGCTGGGCCTTCTAGCCGTCTTGCTGGCGCACCCGCCCGCGGGCGCGGCGAGCGATGTCTGGGGCAACGTCGGGCCGGCCTCGCCGCTGGGCTCGAGCGGCCTTTTCGGCCGCTACCCCCCCTCCCACTACATGCTCGATCAGCACTTCGACGCCGTCTCGGCCTCGCTGACCGGCGGTGTCGACGTCTCCGGCGTGCCGCCGATGATCGCCTACTTCCTGGCGAGTGTGTTGTGGGCGCTGACCAGCTTCCTCGCCAACGCACTGATCTCACTTTTTGCTTTCGCTTTCAGCCTCGATCTCGTCAACGGCTCGCAGGCCACGGGCGGAGCCGGGGCGCTGGCGCCGGTCTCCCAGGCAATCCACGCCATCTACTCTGATGTCTTTGGAGCGCCCTGGCTTGTGCTGGCGGTCGCGGTGGTTGGGATTTGGGCGATGTGGAAGGCGCTGGTGCAGCGTCGCTACGCCGAAACCGCCGGCGCCCTGGGCCTCTCGCTGATCTACGTCGTCCTCGCGCTTTTCTTCGTCGCCCAGCCCGGCAAGACGATCGGCGCTGCCTCGCAGTGGACGAACCAGATGTCGCAAGCGTTCCTCGCGGTCTCAGGCCACGGCAGCGCCACGGGCGGGGCCGGGGCGCGCGACTCAGACGCCCAGCAGCTCTTCGACCTGCTCGTCTTCAAGCCCTGGACAGTGCTTGAGTTCGGCGGCCTCGAACACTGCGCTCTTGCCGGCAGCGGCTCTGGGGAAACGGACCCCGAATCGGTCGCGGTACGGCCGCTGTCCTCCAGCCCCGACCGCAACGCCGTCCTCGCCCGCCGCCTTGCGGCGGGGGCCGAGGTGGCTGCTGACGGCAAGACCTGCGCTAACAACGCAAACAAGTACGCCTCGCACTTCCTGCGCTTCGGCCTCGGCACCGACGAACGAAATGCCGAGTACGACGCGCTCGACCACGGCGACTCCTCGAGGCTGCCCGAGGCCGACCCCGAGCGGCGCGGCTATCGGCTGGGAGTGACCGACAAGCCCGCCACCGATGCGATGGAGGCGGGCGGTCAGTACCAACGGCTGCTGATCGCGATCGTCGTCTTCGGCGGCGAGCTCGGCGCCTTCTGCCTGCTCGGCGCCCTCTCGGTCGGGGTGATCCTCGCCCAGGTGCTGCTGCTCTTGCTGTTGGCCTTTGCCCCGGTGGCCCTGGTCGCGGCGGCGATTCCAGGACGCGGCCACGACTTCTTCAAGGGGTGGCTGGAGAAGCTCGTCGGATACCTAGTGCGAAAGGCCGCCTACTCATTGGTCCTGGCGGTCCTGCTGGCGGTCAACGGCGCCCTGGCCGCCGCCACCGACTCGCTCGGCTGGCTGATGTCATTCGGGTTGCAGGCACTCTTCTTCTGGGCAGTATTCCTACAACGAAAGGCGCTGCTAGAGGGCCTGATCGGGATCGCGGCCGGCCCCGGTGCGCCGGGTCGCGAGGGCACCGAGCGCGTACTGGCGCTCTACGCGGGTGCCCGTATGACCGGCCGAGCCGGACGCTCGATCGGTCGCGGAGCACGCTCGGCAACGCGCGCGCCGGGCCGCCTGTTCGGCGGCGTCCTCGGCTCTCGCGGCGCGGATAAGCCAAGCAGCCCGACCGCGTCCTCCGCGTCGCGCTTCGGAGCGAGCTACGGCGCCCCGGTCGGAGGCCAGGCGCCGGGCCTTGACGCCAGGGGTTCGGCCGAGCGCGGGCGCCCGGCAGATACTGCCGGCGATCCGGGGAAAGGAGGGCGGTCCCGCTCGACCTTGGCGGCCTCAGGGCCAGTGGCGGCAGGTGTGGCTTCCGCCAAAAGCGCCGACAGGCGGTCGTCGCGCTCCCAGCAGGAGGCCGATCGTAGAGCGAAGGCAAAAGGGGACGGGGAGAAGCCGAGCGCAGAGAGCTCGGGCGAGCGCAGGCAAAGGCAAGCGCCCCCCTCGAGCGCCGAGCTGCTTGGCAAGAAAGCCGCTCGGGACTCGGCGGCCAGTCTCGGCGAGGAGCCCCGCGCCGAGCCCGAGCGAGTCCGCAAGGCTCCGAGCAAGTCGCCCGAGGCGCAGCCTCCAGCTCGCCGCAAGAGCGCTCCGCCGCCTCGACGCACACCTCGGAAAGGTGGCGGGAGATGAGCCGGCGAGGCTCGCGCGTCCCGATCCTGGCCCTCTTCGCGACCGGCATCGCAACCGTCGTGGTGGCGACCCTCGCCGGCACGGTGATGGCGATCCTGGGCGGCGAACTCGCCTGCCTGGGGGGCGGTGGCGGCAGCGCTGTCGCGGCCCCGGCGACGCGGGCCGCCGTCGAAGAGATCCTGCCCGCCCGGCTTCAGATCTTCCAGGCAGCCGGCCGCAGGATCGACATCGACTGGGCCTTCCTGGCGAGCATCGGCACCCAGGAGTGCGGCTCGGGCAACTGCTCGGGGGTCAATAGCTCCGGCTGTGCCGGCCCGATGCAGATCGCCTATGTGCCGGGCTCGGCTTGCAGCCCCGGCTCCGGCCCGACGCTCTGGGAGCGCTACAAGCTCGACGGCGACGGCGACGGGATCGTCGACATAAACGACCCCGCCGATGCGATCTTCACCGCCGCCCGCATCTTGCGCGAGGCGCTCAGCGCCCCGCCGGTCGGCGGTTCCTACGCCGCATATCGCCAGGCGGCCTGTGGCTATTACGGCGCCTGCGCCGATTCGGTTGCCAACTACGCCGACGAGGTGATGGCGCGTGCGGTCTCCTACGGCTTTCGGGGGGAGGGGGCGCCGCCGCCCGTCGATGCCAAAGCAGCCGAGCCCGCCACGAGCGGCGGCTCCTCCTGCGGGGCGGCCTACTCGGGCAGCGCCAGCGCCAACGAGATCGTCCGCATCGCCCAAAGCCAGCTCGGGCGTGCCGAGAGCCCGCTCGGCTCCAACTGCACCCCATACGGCCCCTGTGTCGAATGGTGCTCGCTCTTCGTTGCCTGGGTCTGGGAGCGAGCGGGCGTTCCGCTGAGGGGCGGCACCGCGCCCTATGCCTACTCGGGCTCGATCTATGAGTGGGCGAAGGCCCACGAAGCGGGGCCGTCACTCTCCGGCGCCCCGGCTCCCGGCGAGTCCCCGTTCTTGGCCGCCACGCCAAACGGGCCACGCGTCCTGCCTGCGACCGCAACCCCCGGGCCCGGCGATGCGGTCCTCTTCGGCACCGGCCCGGCTGACAGCGACCACATCGCGATCGTCGAGCGCGTCTTCCCTAGCGGGCAGATCACGACGATCGACGGCAACTACTCCGACCGGGTTGCTCGGGTCGGCCCTTTCCTCCCGTCTCGCGCAGTCGAATCTGGCGAGCCAGCGCCGATCTTCGGCTATGCCCAGCCTCCCGGTGTAGGGGCGCAGGCCACAGGGAGCGTCCGATGATCGATCAGCTTCGCGTCCTGCTCGACCGCCCGCTCGATCCGCTGGCCGCTCGTGGGGTGCTCGTCCTCGCGGCCGCTGCCCTGCTCGGCTTCATGGTCCTCTTCGTCCTCGGGGCGAGCGAGTCCAACCGTCCGGCAGCCGCCGGCCCGCTACCGGAGGCGGTGCCGCCGCGGCCCGGGCGTTCCTTCCGCGCCCTCCAAGTCAAAGCCGCTCCATCGGAACCCTCGGCATCTCGCCTGCCCCGGCAAGATCCGCAAGACGAGAAAGGCAGCCCTGCTGCCAGCCGCGCGACGAAGGCCCTGCGTTCTCACCGTGCCCTTCAGCATGTCCCCTATCGGCGTGGAGGCCTCAGCATTCGGCTGGTCGGGGCGCGCGGCGGCCGCGCCGTGCTCGTCGTAGATGCGCCAACGATCTCCGCTGCCCGGAGCGGCTGGCGGCGATTCCTGCGCCACTGCCGCGACTCCGGGCACTCCTATATCCCGCACTTCACCGGCAGCCGAGGGAGAGGGGCGGATGGCTAGGCGTCGTAGGAGCTGCCGAGGCGCCAGATTCGACGCCCGCCGTCGACCGGGGTGGAGATCGCGTTGTGTTAGAAGCGCTCCTCGAGAGCGCCGAGGCTGCAGTGGTCGACCAAGGAGGCGCCTTGGCTAGGCCAGCGACCTTCGCGCAGGCCTTCCGGTGCTGCTTCCGCCACGCCTTCCGCAGGCCCTTCCCAATCAGACGGGGCAAAAGAGGCGCAATTCGGCATCGCTTCGCCGATCGCGGCGTCCGAGTCTTGCCGACATCTCCGCGTCCGATCGAGGTGTGGTCGTGATCTCGAACTCGAACCGCTCCGACCCACGACCGATGCTTGCGATCTTCGCCGCTGCGCTGCTGCTCGCGCTCTGGCGGCTCATATCGAGCATCCAAGTCGAGCATCTCTCCGCATCGGCGCTCGCGCTCGCGCCCCTCGCTCTCGGCGCCATCGCTATCGCCGCCGCGCTGGCTATGCATCGCTTCTTGGCAACCCGCCGCACGCTGCGATCGCGCCGCGCCGTCGCGATCGTGCCCGCCGACGAGTTCGATGCCGAGCCCGATGCCGTGCTTCGCTTCGCCGCCCAGCTCGCTGCCAGCGAGCGCAGGGTTGCCGGTTGGGTCGACCGCCGCGCCAGTGCAATTCGCATACAGCTCGCCAGGGATTCCGAGCGACGGCTCGTCTACATACTGGAGGTTCCCGAGCGGGCAGGCGAGGCGTTGCGCACGGCTCTACGCAGCTTCGAGGGGGTCGAAGAGCGCCCCGCCGCCGAGGTGCTCAGCGCTGTGCCGAGCGGCGAGCGCGCGGTGCTGCGCACCGAGCTGGTGCTGGCCCGCCCGAGCGTCGAGCCGCTGGCGCGGCTCTTGCCAAAGCCCGATCCGCTGCAGCCGTTTGCCGCGGCGATCGGGCGGCTGCATTCGGACACCGAGGACGCGAGCGTCTGCGTCGACCTGCTTCCGGCGAGTGGGTTTCGCGCGGCTCGACTGCGGCGTCGACTGCGACGGCAGGCCCGCCGCCTCCACGGCGAACGCCGCGGCTGGGCCGCGCTGCTGACCGGCGAAGAGCGCCGTCGCGGCCGCCCCGACCCCCAGGAGCAAGTTGAGCGCAGCGGGGCAGTGCGGGCCGTGGACGCGAAGCGGCGCGAGTCCGGCGAGCTGTTCGAGGCGCAGATCCTCTTGCGTAGCGAGGCACCGACTCGCGGCCAGGCCGAAGCGGCGATGTCGGGCCTGCTCGCTGCCTTCCGGCCCCTGGCCGAGCGTAACTACCTGCGGGCTTCGGGCCTGTCGATCCCCGGCCTCGCCTTCCTCGGCTCCGACATTCCGATGCGGCGCGGCAGCTTTGACCGCCGTTTCGCCACCGGCCTTTTCCGGCCGGCCCGTAAGACGATCCTGACGGCGCGGGAGCTGGCCGGGTTCCTCAAGCCGCCGACCGTCTACTGCGGCGAGCGCAACGTCCTTCGCTCGGGGGCACTTCTCTCGCCACCGCCCGAGCTGCCCACCTTCAAAGAGGGCCGGGGTGACTTGATCCCCATCGGCCAGGTCACTACCGAGTCGGGCAAGCAGCTCGTCGGGGTTCAGACCGCAGACACCTTCTTCGTCTATGTCTGTGGCCGCTCGCGCTACGGCAAGACCGAGTCCGCGATCGCGCAGTTCGCCCATGTCGTCAGGTGCGGTCACGGCGGCCTCTTCCTCGATCCGCACGGCGATGGCCTGGAGAGGATTGCGCCTTACCTCACGGACGTCGACGCCGAGCGAGTTGTGCGGATCGACCTCGGTCCGGGCAGCTCCTCCGAGCTGCCCGGCTGGAACCTCTTTGAGCTGGGCGGGGGCGCCGCCGAGAGTGAGGGCCGGGTCGAGGCGATAGTCGATGCCTTTGCCTCAGCGCTCGAATGGGGCGAGCGCTCGACCCGCGCGATCAACCTGACCACCCAGGCCGCAGCCGCGCTCGCGGCAATCGCCGGGCGACTCGATGCCGAGCTGGCGCCGACGATCTTCCAGATCCCGACGCTGTTGAGCGACGCCGAGTGGCGGCGGGCAGCGCTGCCGTTCCTGCCGCGCGCCGACCAGCGCTTCTGGACCGACCGCTTCCCGCTGCTGGCGGCCGAGGCGATCACCCCGGTCACCAACATGGTCGACCGCCTGCGCCGCTCCAGCCGCATCGCCGCGCTCCTCGGCCAGAGCCGCAGCACCTACCGCGTGCGCGAGGCGATGGACACCGGCAAGATCGTCCTCGCCTGCCCGGGGGCGGGCGGCACCCGGGATCGGCTCATCGCCAACCTGCTGCTCTTCGACCTGCTGCACGCTGCCCGAGGTCGGGGCGGCCTTCCGCTCGAGCGGCGAAAGCCGTTCTGGGTCTTCCTCGACGAGGTGCAGAGCTATGACGGGGCCGCCTCGGGCAACCTCGCCGCGCTCTTGGAGCAGAGCGCCAAGTTCGGCCTGCGGGCGGTCCTCCTCAACCAGAACCCCGAGCGGCTCAGCGCCGCGACCTTGAACGCGCTGACGACGAACCGCTCGCACCTACTCGCCTCAACGCTCAACTCCCATGCAGCCGCGCTCATAACTAAGGAGTGGGGCGGGCGGGTCAGCCCCGAGGCGCTGACCAAGCTGGAGCGCTTCCGCTTCATCGCCCAGGTCACCCACAAGGGCAGCCTCAGCGCGCCCTTCGCCCTGGGCGGAGTCCGGGTCGAGGACGTTCTAGGCGAGGCGCCGGTCGCCCGGCGCGGTTGCGAGGGCCGGCGTCACGCTGCCGCCCCGCGGCAATCGGCCGCCGAGGTCGCCGCGCATCTCGACGGCTTGGACGATCGCATCCTCACCGCGCTGCGGGGTGACTCAGGCAAACGCTCGCGATGGCACACCGAGGGGCGACGGCGACAGGGCCGCTTGGAGCCGGTCCGCGTTGCGAGGAGGCCTGAGTGAATCTCACCGTGCCGATGGCGGCAACAGAGCTTCTCGCATCGCTCGCCCAGCACCGAGTTCTCTCCACGCCGCAAGTCCGCCAGGTCCACTTTCCCGACCGTAGTCCCCGCTGGGCGCGAATGGCGCTGGCGTTCCTCGCCGATGCCGGGCTCGCGGCGTTCGTCGTGGGCGGCGGAGTGGCAGGGGCTCCGCGGCGGCTTTGGTATGCCACCGAGCGCGGCGCCCGGGCTGCGCTCGGTGCCGGCCTGCTGGAGGAGATGCCAAGGCTGCTCGACTCAGACGCAGCGGTCGGGCCGCTGCAGCGACACACGCTCGCTGTCAACGACGCGGCGATCTGCTTCCTGCGCGCCGCCCGCGAGCGCGGCGACGAGTGCGGGCCGCTGGCATGGCGCCACGAGGTCGTTCACCGGCTCGGGTACGGCCGGCGGGTGCGCTCGCTCTTCGCCGACGCTGTCCTCACCTACGTGCGATTGACCGCCTCGGAGGTCGTGGTCGAACAGCGTTTTCTCGAGTTGGACCGCGCGACCCTCTCTGTCGATCGCCTGGCGGCGGAGCTGGCTTGCTACGGGCGCCTGTTGCGCGCCGAGAGCAAGCAGGGCGAGCCGCTGTGGCGCTCGCAGTACCCGTCCTTCCCGCCGGTCATCTGCGTTTTGGCCGGCGCGGAGCGGGCGGCGCTGCAGCGGCGACGCGACGCCGCTGTGGCGATCTTGCGACACGATCCAGATTTCGTCGGCTCACTCGACCTATCGGTTCGGTTGTGCCTTGCCGAGGACCTGGCCGAGCACGGCCCCTTCGCGCCGATTTTCACTGACGCCCGCGACCCCGAGGAGTCAGTTGATTGGCTCGTGCCCGACCGCAAGGAAGCTGAGGCGGGTTAGTGGCTGCGGAGAGAAATTGGAAGAGGGTGCGCGGCGCCTGTGCCGGCGAAGCGTCGCAGCGCTCATCCGGGGTCAGGCTGCTTCAGGGCGACTGCATTGAGGTGATGGCAGCCCTGGAACCGGAGAGCGTCGACTCGATCGTTACCGATCCGCCCTACGGCCTGGAGTTCATGGGGAAGGAATGGGATCGATTCCGGATGGACGATCCCGGCACCGCGCGGCATCGCGGAGACCGCGCTGGCAGCCACGGCCGGCTCACATCGGGCAATGGCGCTGGCGTCTACCCCGGGCGCAGCCACGTCGCCTACGGCGGTGGCAAGCTGCCGATGACCAGCCGCTGTGTGAGCTGCGGAAAGCGCGACCAGTTCCGCAAGGTGCACGAGCCCTGTGGTGCTGGCGAGTGGCGGAAGGAGCCGATCGATCCAGCGCCCCCGACCTCGCTTGCCTTTGGGGAGTGGTGTCGGCTCTGGGCGCTAGAGGCGAAGCGCGTCCTCAGGCCGGGCGGCCATCTTCTGGCCTTTGGCGGTACACGTACTTACCATCGGCTCGCTTGCGCAATAGAGGATGCTGGCTTCGAGATTCGCGACTCGGTCATGTGGCTGTACGGGTCCGGCTTCCCAAAGTCCCTCAACGTCTCAAGGGCGATAACCAAAGCAAGGCCTGGGGTCGTTGAATGGGATGGATGGGGCACTGCCCTAAAGCCCGCCCACGAGCCCATCGTCGTTGCCCGCAAGCCCCTCACTGGGACCGTGGCGGAGAATGTGCTGGAGCACGGTTGCGGCGCCCTGAACATCGATGGCTGCCGGATCGGCGGTGGCGAGGGTAGGGATCGCGACGGGGAGTCATCGGCGGACCGGCGCTATGTCGGCAAGGGTTCTACGGACTTCGCATTTCGTCCTGGGCAACGCGGAGGAAATGCTGTCGGCCGCTGGCCCAACAACGTGATCTTCAGCCACCATGAGGACTGCAAGCCACGGAATTGCGTCCCCGGCTGCCCGGTAGCCGAGTTGGATGCACAGAGCGGGGTGTTGACGTCTGGTCATCTCTCGGCTGGCACTCAGCGCGAGGGCCTCGGGTATCGAGGTGGCCTCGGTAGCCGCGTGCGCAACGATTTCCCCGCGAACGAAGGCGGCGCCTCTCGCTTCTTCTACTGCTCCAAGCCCTCCCGAGCTGAGAGGGATGTCGGGCTGGAGGGATCAAGCTCGGGCATCGGCCCCCGGCGAGGCGATGAAGGTGAGTCTCGGATGGCAAATTTTCATCCGACGGTTAAGCCGATCGATGTTGAGCGGCGGCTTGTCCGGCTTGTCACTCCGCCAGGCGGCGTCGTCCTAGATCCGTTCCTAGGTTCCGGTTCCACTGGCTGCGGAGCGGTCCTTGATGGCTTTCAATTCATCGGCATCGAGAGGAATGCGGAGTACTTCGCGATTGCCAAAGCCAGGATCGAGTTCTGGGCGCGGCACGTCGGGCGAGATGTCAAGGAGGTCATTCGCCGCCATCGCAGAAGTCGGCGCCAGGCGAGGGAGCGCACTTGACCGCGGCCAATTTTTTCGACGCCCGCGATCACAGGAGCTGGTCGATTTGGCTCCCGCTCGATCCTGAGCGCGAGAGAAAGTGAGAGTTGGCCATGTCCCCGATCTCTATTGATCTGGTTGAGGTGGAGGCCCTGGCCAATGTCTTGGCGGAGAAGGTCGCAGCACGTCTAGGGCCGCAGGCAATGGACGACGGCTGGATGACGAGCGCGAAGGCGGCTGATTACCTAGCAGTTCCAATTTCCACCGTGCGGAAGTTGACCGCCGCTGGATCGATCCCGTTCGCTCAAGACGTACCGGGAGGACGTTGCTATTTCAAGCGCAGCGAACTCGACCGCTGGCGACAGGATGAGCTTCCCGGGACTACCGCGTGGCGGCCTCCAGACGCTAAAATTGGAGCCACCAAAGACAGATCAAAAGTGGCCCCGCGACGTTGCACCGTCCGGGGCCACCGGCCCACGGAGGTGCATCTCCATGAGCAAGGCTCAGACTAGCTCCCGCCGGAAGCGAGTTCCCGGCGGGTCCAATCACAATCTCTACTTCCGCCACGATGCTGCGGGGGTAAAGATTTATGAGATTGGCTATCGGGACGGGAATGGCCAGCAGAGGTACGAGACGATCGGACCCAAGCTTGGCGAGGCACGGATCGCGCGCGACGTTGCGCTCGCGCGTCGAGGTAAAGGCGAGCGCCCAAAGGGCAATCCGCGCCTGAAGTTCGGAAAGGCGGCGGACCGCTATCTGGCCGAGCGTGTGATCGACTTGCGCCCTCAAACGAGAAGCGGTCTTTGTAATTCGATAGAGAAGCATCTTCGCCCTCGCTTCGGCAACCGGCGGATGGATCGGATTGATGCTGACGATTGGGCTCGCCTCATAAGGGAGCTTCGAGTCGAAGGATTGGCGGAGTCGACGATCGAGACGATCCTCAAGGCGGCTCGCGGCGTCTACAAGTTCGCCGCCCGACGCATGGACTGGCATGGCGAGCAAAGTCTTTCGCTGTTGGAACCCTCCGAGCGTCCGAAGATCGCAGAGGCGAAGAAGAAGAGGGTGTTCACGAAAGACGAGCTAGCGCAAACGCTGGCGGCTGCCCACGAGCCGTATAAGACGATGTTCATTCTTGCGGTAAACGTCGGGCCGCGAATTTCTGAGTGCTTGGGCCTAGCAAGGGAAGACGTCGACCTCAGCGACCAAACCGAGGCGACTGTCGACTTTCTCTATCAAGTCGATCGCAAGGGCAAGAGGCAGAGACTGAAGACCGAAGCAGCCGAACGCGAAGTCGAGGTGCCTTTCACGCTGGCGTCCATGCTTGCCGCGCGCATGGACGAAAGCCCGCACAAGAAGCCGAGCGATTTCTTCTTCTGTACCCAGAGTGGCAAGGCGATCAATCAGCGCAACGTCGCCAGAGCGTTGCGGAGCATCCAAAAACGGGCGAAAGACGCCGACGGAAACCCAACCTTTCCGATCCTGCATGAAAAGGATGGCGAGGACAAGCCGATCAAGGTACCGAGGGGCGCGTTGCCCTCCTTCCATTCCTTTAGGCATAACTGCGCGTCGGAGGCAATCCAGGACGGCGATCAAGCCGAAGAACTTGCCTGGCAGCTTGGGCACAAGGACGCGACGGTGACAAGGAAGATCTATATCCACGAGATCAAGTCGGCCGAGCGCAGCGCGAAGCGGAGAGGCAAGATGGAGGCACGTCTTGCTGCGGCTTTGTAGGCGCCTTGGTTGCGCGAGAACGAATGAGGGCGAATCAGGACGAAGACGCCTAAGGCTCTAAGATCCGTCGGCAGGCGCGAATGCCTTCCCGCCCGGGTAGCTCAGTTGGTAGAGCACATCCATGGTAAGGAAGGGGTCACGAGTTCGAGTCTCGTCCTGGGCTTTTCTGAGCCGTGACTGAACGGTTTGGCTTGCAGGATCGTTAGGCTGCCGCTTCGTGGACTTCGCCCTTTCCGACGAGCAGGAGGACTTCGTCGACGCGATCCGCCGCTACTGCGATCACGAGTGCGGCACGGCGGATCAGCGCGAGCGTCTCACCGAGGGCTACACCGAGCACCATAACGAGACGATCTACAAGGAAATGGCCGAGCTCGGCTGGCTCGGCGTGACGATCCCGGAAGAGTACGGCGGCTCGGGCGGCACCATGCTCGATGCCTGCATCTTCATGGAGGAGACCTCGCGCGCGCTGGCCCCGATCGGCGGCTACGCGACGACCCTGATCGTTGCCGGCGCGACGAAGCGCTTCGGCACCGAGGCGCAGAAGGAGGAAATCCTCGGCGGCATCGCCGCCGGCGCGGTCGAGGCGATCGCGATGACTGAGCCCGAGGCGGGCTCCGACGTCGGCGCCCTCTCCACCTTTGCCGAGAGCGTCGACGGCGGCTACGTACTCAACGGCCAGAAGGTCTTCTGCTCCAACGCCCATATCGCCGACCACGTCCTCGTGGTCTGCCGCACCACCCGCTCGGCCTCCAAGCACGAGGGGATGACGATGATCTGGGTCTCGCGCGATGCCGAGGGGCTCGAGGTCGTCCCGATCGACACGATGGGCGGCCGCGACACCAACCACCTCTACTTCACCGATGTCGAGGCGCCCGCCGACGCCGTCCTCGGCCAGGTCGACCAGGCCTGGACGCAGCTGATGGCCGGGCTCAACGTCGAGCGCCTGATCCTCGCCGCGACGATGCTCGGCATCGCTCAGCGCGTTTTCGATGACCTCATCGTCTACGTCAAGGAGCGTGAGCAGTTCGGCCGCCCGATCGGCTCCTTCCAGTCGCTCCAGCACCGCATCGCCGACATGGCGACCGACATCGAGGCGGCCCGCCTGATGACCCGCTGGGTCGCCAGCCTGACCGACGAGGACCCCGACCGGATGCTTCCCCGTGAGGCCTCGATGGTGAAGCTCTTCGTCACCGAGGTGACCAAGCGCGCCGCGCTCGAGGGCATGCAGATGATGGGCGGCTACGGCTACGCCTCCGAGTACGACATGGAGCGCCTCGTCCGCACCTCCCTGGTCTCCACCATCTACGGCGGCACCTCGGAGATCCAGCGCAACATCATCGCCAAGACGTTCGGGCTCTAAGACCGGCATAATCTGATCACGCAGGGATGCGTGAGCGCCCGTAGCTCAGTGGTCAACGGGCTTTTAACGAGGCCCAAAGAGCGCCGGTCTTTCAAGCCGGAGGTCGAGAGTTCGATTCTCTCCGGGCGCATTTCGTTGCTTTCCCCGCGATGCCGTTCTATGCCCGGTATAGAGCCAAACGCCGCGCTTCTCCTCGATTTGCCGTTCCGCGCCAATCCGGGCGATTCCGACCCGTTCCGCAAGGTCGTGGTCGCATCTTGGTGTCATTTCGGCAGCGTCGCGGGTGGCGAATAGGCTCCGCGTCAATGGCGAAGGACCAACGGCAGAAAGCACGCGACGACGTGCGCCGTGCCCAAGCCAAGCTGGAGGGCGCGCAAGGCAAGGTCGAGGACGCGCGCCAGGCTCGGCGCGAAAGCTTCGAGCGAGCGCGGAAAGCGGGGCTGACGCTCCGCGAGATCGGTGAGGCTGCCGACCTGCATTGGACCCGAGTCGGGAACGTGCTCGGCAAGAAATAGCGTTTGTAGTCCCCTGACTACAAACTGCTAGTCTGGCCGTCATTCACAAAGCGGCCCCCGGCCGGCGCGGTAACGCCGACCGAGGGCCTGACCACAAGGAGAGTGGACTCCTCATGGCTGATGAGAACCCTACGGGTCGCGGCTCGGCCGTCGCCCTCAGCATCCCCGCCGATCAGGCCCGTTTCCTGCGCAGCACCTTCAGGAGCGCTCAGGTCGGCATTCGCGACGAGTTGAGGGAATACCCCAAGCAACTCAAAGAACCGACCCGCCTGCGTCGTGAGGAGGCCGCCTACGGGCGGCTCCTGGCGGCGCTGGATGAGCTGGTGATCGTTCCCGACGACGACGTGCGCGCGGTCGTTGGAGACCTGGCCCATGTGATCGATAACGGCAACGAGCACAGCCGCGTCGTCACCGAGCACGAAGCCCTGCACGGCTTGCTCGGACAGCTCAAGGGAGGCGAGAGCCGATGATCGACGTAGCTGCCCGATTCGGAGACAACCTGGCCCGTTGTCGCAAGCAGGCCGACCTCTCGCAAGACGAGCTGAGCCTCCTGGCTTCGCTGCACCGCACCGAGATCAGCCAGCTTGAGCGGGGACTGCGCATCGCCCGCATCGACACGCTGATCAAGCTCAAGGCCTCGCTTGAAGTCTCCGCCGACGAGCTGCTCGTCGGGATCAGCTGGGAGCCCGGCGACCTGAGGCGGGGCGGGTTCGTGGAGCGGGGCGGGGGCTGACGGCCGAATGCCGGCCGACGCCGCCCCGGGGCGTGTGGAAAGAGACCAAATCGACAAGGCCAAAACCAAACACAAATCCACTCAGCCATCCATGACCAAGCCACAACCATCAACCAGGCCAAGCATCTCAAAGCCAATTCCTGCCAGCCATAAGAAGCCCTCAGACACAAGCCGTAAGGCAGTCCTAGCTACCTCCCTACAACCCCAACCTTTACAGCCGACACACTACGAACCCTCCGGTTCCGTGCCTGGGCCGCAGCTTTCTGATCCCAAACGTCAGGAAGGCTCGGGCGTGATGGCGCTGGCGACTCCGGCCGAGCCTCCGGCGGCCGATTTTGGCACGGCTTCGCCGTGCGGCGGCCGCCCGTATGGAGGCCCGGCAGGACCCTTGACCTTCGGTCTTTTTCGGCCTGCCTGGATGCCCTCGGAGAAAAATTTAGAAACCAACCCGACGCAAACGGCTCTGACTTTTGACAACAGGGGCATGGAACGAAACTCCCAGCCTCTCGCCTTCTTCACCGAGCGCACCCTCGCCGCCTATCTCGCCGTCTCCGATCGCACGATCCGCAACTGGATCAGGCGAGGCGAACTGCCCTCCTACAAGCTCGGAGCGGCAAGGCGGATCGACCCCATCGATGTCGACGCCTTCCTCGCTCAGCGAAGGGACGAAGCCGCATGAGGCGACGCGAGGCACCGGTCAAGCGGCGCAACCCATCGGGCGAGATCGTCTGGGTTGCGAGATACACCGGCCGAGACGGCAAGCGCTACATCGCCAAGCCCGGCTGGAACAGCGGCAAGGGCACCTTCGATCTGAAGCGCGAAGCCCAGCGAGCGATAGACGAGGCCTACGGTCTCTCAGATCGCCCCGACACCCTTGGCGAGTATTTCGCCACTTGGCCGACCCGCCACCCGCGCTCGGAGAGGACCAACGAAACCAACGAGCACCGCATCGGCCGTGTCCTCGAGGTAGAGGTCGAGGGCATCCCGCTGAAGCAATGGCCGATGCGCGAGATGCGCCGCCGCCACGCCCTAGCCCTGGTCGACCACATGCTGCGAGTCCAAGGCAGAGCGACAACGGGAGTCGTCGGCATCCTGCGCTCGCTCTCGGCGATGGCCGAGGACGCGATCACCGACGAAGTGGCCGACCTCAACCCGTTCAAGGGCGTGAAGGTCAGAGCCAATGACCCAAGGGCCAAGAAGAAGCGCCGGCCGATCCGCGTCTTCAGCTTCGAGCAGATGCACGCTTTCGCCAAGGCGGCCGGTCGCTACGAGGCCATGGTCCGCGTCTTCACCGACACCGGCATGAGGCTGGGGGAGGTACTGCCCTTGCGGCGTGAGGACTTCGACGGCGAGACGCTGAAGGTCAGGCGCACCGCCCACGAGGGCACGATCCTCGACGGCACCAAGACCGACCACGGCGAGCACGACGCGGGAAGGACCGTTCCGGTCCCGGCGACCTTGGCCTGGATGATCGAAGCCCAGCTCCGGCTAAACGAGGAGGACTGCGATCTCCTCTTCACGACCCCGACCGGGCGCATGTGGCGCGAGCGCAACTTCTACCGCGACCTCTGGCACCCGACCCAGAAGGCCTCCGGCCTAGACATCCGCCCCCACGAGTGCCGTCACTCTTACGTCACCCACCTCCGCGCCGCCGGCATCAACGACGCCGACCTGGCGGAGATCGCCGGCCACCGCGTAGAGACGATGCTTGCGCGGTATACGCATCCGGTGGGTGGCAGTTTCGACCCGATCCGGAGCGCTATTGACTAGTGATCATCGTGCATGAGGGCGTGAGCTGGGACCGGTGTCCTCTGACAAAGGTAGCGTCCACGCTAGCCATGCCGATTCGGACGATCGATATCAGCCCCCATGAGGTCGATGCCGCCCTTGCGACCGAAGAGGGGCATTTCGCCGACATCAAGGCCATCGAGATTTCTCCTGCGAAGCTGACCAAGACACTTTCTGCCTTTTCCAATGCCGACGGCGGAGAGTTGTTCGTCGGTATCGATGAAAACAAGAAAGCGGATACCCGAACCTGGCGTGGATTCGAGGATGTAGAGGCCGCGAACGGCCACCTTCAAGCCTTTGAGGACGTATTTCCTCTTGACCAATTTGTCGAATACGAATTTCTGAGAAATCCGGATGCTCCTGAGGACGGGCTTGTACTAAAGGCCTCCATCCAAAAGACACCTGATATCCGCGCCGCCACGGACGGAACTGTGTACTTGCGACGCTCGGCGCAAAACCTTCCCGTCCGCGATGATGAAGCGCTGAGGCGCCTTGAGTATGCAAAGGGGCTCAGGAGTTTTGAGACTCATCCCATTGATGTGCCGCTAGAGCTGATCACCAACTCCGAGACGGTCATTGGTTTCATGATCGATGTCGTCCCTACTGGCGAGCCAGAGCCTTGGCTACGAAAGCAGCTACTCATTCGAGACGAGAAACCAACGGTGGCTTCGGTGCTTCTTTTTAGCGATGAGCCGCAGGCGGCTCTACCGAAGCAGTCAACCGTCAAGGTCTACCGCTATGCAACGGCCGATGCGGTTGGAACAAGGAAGATGCTCAAGGGGCAGCCGCAAACGATTGAGGGCAACGCTTATGCAGCTATCCATTCGGCCGTAAAAGCAACCGTAAAAATCGTTGAGGGCATCAGAATCATGGGGTCAGGTGGTCTCGAAGCCGTGCAGTATCCTGAGGTCACGCTCCACGAGATTATTACTAACGCTGTGCTGCACTGGGACTACAGCATCGCGGATGACATTCACGTGCGAGTTTTTGACAATCGCATCGAGGTTGAGAGCCCTGGGAGGCTGCCAGCCCACATTACGCCGGAGAATATCCTTGATGAGCGCTATGCGCGGAATGGTGCCGTGGTGCGTTGGATCAACAAGTTCCCTGAGCCGCCCAACAAAGACGTGGGCGAGGGACTTAGGACTGCGTTCGACGCAATGCGAAATCTTGAGCTTAAGCCTCCGGAAATCAGAGAGAGCCAAAATGCGGTCACGATCACCATCCGACACGAGCGCCTTGCGTCTCCGGAGGAGATGATTCTGGAGTACTTGCAGAAGAATCCTGAGATCTCGAACTCAAAGGTTCGAGATCTCACCGGGATTGGTTCGGAGAACAAGGTGAAGCGGATCTTTCAAAAGATGATCAAAACCGGGGAGCTCGAATCGATTCCTGGGCGATCCCTCCGCGACGCCGCATATCGGCTCCCCCAGACGGATGCCTAAACAAGCGGGTGCTCAGACGTCTCAGTCAAGGGTTGCATTTCTCGACCACGCTTCCCGAAACGCTATTGCACGTCGTCCCTAGCCCTGGACACCTGCCAAAGGCCGGTCTTTGTGGCACTGCTTGAACTTGCGCCCACTCTCGCAAGGACAGGGATCGTTTCTCCCCACGCCCTTTACCTCCTCAGCACTGAGCCGGCGGAAGTCGTACTGCTGACGCTCCATCATCGCCTCGAACTCCTCACGAACTGGCACTTCGAAGCGATCGACGAGCGCACCGAAGGTCTGCGCATAAGTCCAGTACGCCGCGAACAGCACTCGTTCGATCCGCGTGGTCGAGGGTCCGACGGAGACATATAGGCCATCGGGGGCGAGCCCAGTGGCCGCCTCGGCGAGGCCCGAGACTGTCGAGTGCAGAAGCTGATTGTTGTCCCGATTGACCACCCGGAGGAAGTTGCGCAGGAACTGGCGTTCCTCCTCGGTGCCCCAATCGCTCTCAATCTCGTCAACGAGCTTGCGCAGGCCTGCGTGACCCGTCCATAGCTTCTGTCCATGGATGCCGAAGTCGTCGCGCATTCCCGCCAACTCAGCCTCCGAAAGATCTGGCCCCGGCGCTTTGGCGTCATCCTTGAGCCAGCCGGTGCCCTCAAGCACCCGTGCGAGAAGGTAGCGGTCAAACGTCCAGCCCCGGAGGAAGCGCTCGGCCGCCTTCTCCGGATTTTTCGAAACCCAGTGGACAACAGCCATCCCCTCGAATAGCGACCGATTAAGCATCGCAGCCTGCTCGCCAAAGCCCTGATGCGCGAGCAAGAGAGCCCCCTTGTAGGTCTTGGTCGCGCGGGCAAAAAGCAGAGCAATGATCTCATCGGCTCCCGGTGGCTCATCCGCAGAGGACTTCTTGATTGCTCGCCCCTGCCAGGGATCGAGGGCGGAGGCGGCAAAGGCCTCGAGTTCCGCGCAGGCGCGAAGTTCATGCTTGAAGCCAGCAACGATTTGCTGTCGTATCTGCTCGGCCTTTTCGTCGTCGGAGCGCTCTCTCATTCAGACTCGATGTTTATGTACCGCCCACTCAATAGGGAAATTTGCTCCTCCCGCAGGGTCACGAAGTCGTCGCTTAGATCTACCGTCGTCTCGCCCGGGCCGGCCGTTGCCTTGATGGGGCGCCGCAGGACGATCTCGCGATTAGACTCGACCGCGGAACTAAAGGCGGCCAGGGCGCCGGCGAGCTTACGTCCGTCGCGGAGTTCGACCCGTACCGCGACCGCCTTGCCCTTAGGCACCGCGGTGCGCATTGCCTGCGTCCAGCCAGTTGCCCCGGGCGCAATTGCTGGCGTCGTTCTGCGATGTACGACCCGGCTTGCGGCATAGGCGATGGCGTACGCGAGAGCGTAAAAGCAAGCGGAGATGGCGAAGCAGCGCCAGGGCTCGGCGAGTAGGTAGCCGCCGGGATCTTTATGGAGACTGGTGGTACTGATGAAGTCGAAGCTGGAGGCTGAACCCAGAATGAGGCCGGCTGCGAGCAGAGAGGCCGCGCCGCCGATCACCACCATCTCCACCAGCTCGCCTAGTTGGCTTTGTACCGGGCGGTTGTGGTGCAGCTCGGCCCGGCGCATATATAGATAGCCGGGGCCGAGCGCCGCCGCCAGGGCGACAAGGCCGAGCAGGGTGCCGGGAATCACTCGCCGCTCTCACCACCAGTGCCCCCGTCCTCAGAGCCGCCGCTATTGCTGCCGCCTTCACTTGGGCTGGTGTTGGCACCCGGCATGTTGCCAACGTCAACTTCGTTCGTCGGGACCGGCACTTCCGGCATCACGACCATTCCCTTCTCTTCGATTGAGAGGTTGACGTTCTCCTGCTCCGTACGAGGCGCCGCTGGTCTTTCCGGCTGCTGTTCTGATGAGTTGTGCTTACCGTGCCCATCCTGTTTTTCGCTCATCTTTTCCTCTCGCCCATCCCGATAGGGCATCGTCGTTCATGTACCGCCCTCGCGGCTTCCGTCGAATCTAGCAATGGTTTTTGGCCACTCCGAGAAGGCGAGCGGTAATTGCGGCGGCTTTTAAGAGAACTCGAATCCAAAGTCCGACGAATGGGCACCGGGCCACCGACCCTTGCTAGGCGTCGACCAGATGCCAGCCCAGTCGGGCTACGGCCTTTTCGAGGAGCTTCTGGCCACCGTATTCGCCGTCCTGGTCTTGATATATGGGCGTGCGGGTTTCCAGAACTAGGGCACCCGCCTCCCCGAGCGTCCACGTTCGGATCATGTAGGAACCGCCAGGGTGCTTCTGTCGACCCACCCGTAGCCCAATGCGACGCGGCAAGCCAAGGGGGATCGAGTCGACCAAGATCACCGCATCGATGCCCGCGATCGCCGGATCCTCCGGCCAAACGCAGATAAGCCGGTCACTTTCCAACGCGACCACTACCGGGACGCCATCGATGTACGCGACCGCTGTCTCAGCCTGATCGCTAAGGCACCGGCGTAGCACTTGCCCCAGCTGCGTCTGTACCGCAGTTGGAATTCCAGATTCTAGAGCTGCTTCGCTCCAGGCCTCGACTGCCTTTACCACAGACCCCACTAGCTCGCGGCCATATAGATGATCATCTTGTACATGCTCCTCGGGTGGAAATTAGAGTCATGTGTTGAAGTCGTGCATCCAGGCGAGGTCAGAGTTGCTGCGGAACCAACGTGAAGCCACGATCGTGGGCGGCCTCTCGCAACTCCTTGTCCCAACAGGCGAATCCAAGCTTTTCGCCTGCGGCGAACGAGAGAGCGCCGGCGAGGTGGACGGCGTCATATGCACGGAGGGAATGGGTGCGAGCGCTCTCAGCTGCCCGTGCCAGCAGATCCTCGTTAACGGCGTGGACGTAAAGCCCGCGCCAAAGGCTCTCCAGATCATCTAGTCCGCGACGCAGTTGTGCTGGGGTCAGGCGGCCTCCCTTGCGCATCCGGGCCAGGGCTGCTGTTGCCTCGACGTGCGCGATCGCGGTGCTTCGCACGCCGTCTGCATCGTTGTAAGCCTGCTGCGCCTCCTCGGTCCCCGGCTCGTCGACCAGCAGCTTGACCAGGGCGCTGGTATCGAGGTAGAGGCTCAGCGCCGACCCTCGGCGACGTAGTCCACGGCGCTTTGTCCGGCACCTCGGAGCTTGGTGGGCTTCGGCAGGTAGCGGGGCCCCTCACTCGGCCGCACCGTGCCGTCGGCCACCAAGGCGGCGAGGTGTGGCGGCGTCGCGGCGGAGACGATTCGCGCTACCGGCCGGCCGCGCTTGGTCACCGTGATCGCCTCGCCCTCCTCAACCCGGTCGATGATCGCGCTGGCACTGTCCTTGAGTTCGCGGATGCCTACAGTCGCTTTTGCCATAGTGGCCACATTCTAGCGCGAGGTGGCCAACTCGCAATTGAGACGAAATCGGCCTGACCTTCGGTCGAAAAGACCGCACCGGACAAGTCGCATATCTGTCGCATAGTTGGCGCCAGGCCGCTTGCCAGGCGGAGGCTGCTCAGCCTTTCAAGCCGGAGGTCGAGAGTTCGATTCTCTCCGGGCGCATCGTCGGGGTTCCGGGGAGCGCCGCGCAGTGCCTATCGCAGAGCCAAATCCTCGGCTTTGCTCGAATCGCGGTTCCGCGTCCATCCGGACGATTCCCAGTCCGGTCCGCAAGGGCGCTACGAGGCGATGGTTCGCTTCTTCACCGACACCGGCATGACGCTGGGGAGGTGTTGCCGATCAGATGTGAGGACTTCGACGGCGAGACCCTGAAGGTCCGCCGCACCGCCCACGAGGGCACGATCCTCGACGGCACTAGGACCGACCACGGCGAGCACGACGCAGGGAGGACCGTCCCGGTGTCCGCGACCCTCGCCTGGATATCGAAGCCCAGATGCGCCTTAACGGCGAGGACTGCGATCTCCTCTTCACGACCCCAACCGGCCGCATGTGGCGCGAGCGCAACTTCTACCGCGACCTCTGGCACCCGACCCAGAAGGCCTCCGGCCTAGACATCCGCCCCCACGAGTGCCGCCACTCCTACGTCACCCACCTCCGCGCCGCCGGCATCAACGACGCTGACCCGGCTGAGATCGCTGGCCACCGCGTCGAGACGATGCTTGCGCGCTATACGCACGCGGTGGGGGAGAGTTTCGAGAAGGTTCGCTCTTCAATTGGCTAGTGCGAATGATCAAACAAGATATTTGCGTGCCCACGGGTCAATTGCGTCTTACTTCGGTAACGACGTTGCAGCTAGCGTCGTGAAATGATCCTCAGCCATGAACGCCGAACGCTTCCACGCCATTGTCGAGGCTCTAAAGGCCGAGATCAACGAGACGCAATACCCAAATCTCCTGGATCAACTGGTAGAAGGGCTTCGAGAGTCGGCTGAGGCTCCCAACAATCCGGCCCCGCAGGAACAGGCTAGTAGTGCGCGCGAAAAATTGAGCACGGTTCTACGAGAGGTGCCGAGCAACGATTTTTCGGCAGCATGGAGACAAGCCCTGGAGGAGATGGGTGTTATTGAGCTTCTCGGAGACGCGCTAGCGGATGAGATCGAGAGAGTCCTATCTTCCAACGAGATCACCCCAAGCGCTGCCGCGAATGAACTTGACGAGATCCGACAACGAGTCCAGCGTCTGGCGAGTTCGCTCGACCAAGCCTCATCTGCCCTAGGTTTTTTCGAGATTGGAGCCGAAGACCTCTCGCCTGGTGAGTTCGAGATCGGCTTCCTGATTCCCCGCACTACCGTTGATAATGGGCTTGAGCAATTGGGTCAAGAGTTTGTGGAGCTCAAGAAGCTGATAATCCCATTCAGTGAGCTAGCAGGTGAAAACCGTCCGGAACTTAGCGTCCGTTCCATAGCGTCGTCCGAGTTCCAGGTCTTTCTGGATTCTGCTCCTGCCGTTGCGGCGGTTGTGGCAACGGCAGTCGAGCGTTTGCTTGCTTCGTATGAGCGAATCTTGAACATCCGTAACCTGCACCGAAAATTGGCAGAGGAAGATGTTCCGGATGATGCTTTGGAGGGCGTCGCGAAGCACGTGAGCGAGGGTATGGAAGACCGGATTCGTGAAATAGCTGAGGAAGTCGTCAATGAGGCAAAACTAAATGACCCCGGACGATCTAACGAGCTCACTACCGAGATCACTCTGTCGCTCAAGGGTCTCGCTAAACGTATTGATCGTGGATATGACATCGAGGTACGCGCTGGGGAAATTCCAGAATCCAGCGACGATGATGCAGACGAGGCCAGCGCGGATCGAAAGGTTCGAGAAGCCGCCCGGATTGTCCTCGATGCCCAGCCTGGCCTTGAGTTCATGAACGTATCCGGTACGCCAATCCTTAGCCTTGACCAACCTCCTAACGAAGCCGCGAAAACCGATGGGAATGGCGGGGATGCCGAATAAATTCGCAAAGGAGATCAAGGAAACTTGTCTTAATCACACGCTGCTTTCAGCATTAGCCAGATTGCCCGATGCGAGGAGTTTGCCTACCTTCTGCTTGACGCGCTGAAGGGCGGCATCGACAGTCTTCATGTCGCATCCGACTTGCTCGGCGGTTGCTTGGTACGAATAGCCGTCTAGATAGAGCGAGAGAACCCGGCCCTCAAGTTCGGACAGGACTCCGCTCGCACCTGAGAGGCGGGAGACAAGTCGCTCGAGTTCTTCGCTGGCAAGCATCTGTGACGGCGGTTCTGAATTTGCGCCCCGAGAGGATTCCCTTCCGGCTCGGTCGTCGGGGTGATCGTGAGACGCCTGCGACGCTGAAACTCGATCTTTCGCTGGGAGCCGGCGTTCTCTCACGGCATTCTTGACCGCGATGATGAGCTGCCGAGTGATGCAAAGCTCAGCAAAATTGCGGAAACTAGCTTCCCGATCTCCTCGGAAGTCACGAATCGCCTTATAGAGGCCGAGTAGTCCTTCTTGGACCAGATCATCAGCATCACCGCCCAACAGGAAATACGAAGATGCCTTTAGGCGAACAAAGCCGCGATAGCGTCGGACGAGCTCGTCGTATGCACTGGCATTTCCATGCTGAGCAATCTCGACTAGATACTTGTCGTCAAGCGAGCTACGCAGCGAGAGTGCGCGTGCGGCGCCCAGCACATCCTTGTCGCCCGTCGTAGTTATGAAATCGATAGGCCTGCCCCCAACCTCGGGCTGCGGCGAGAACAACCAGACTTTGATCTGCTCGTTCCCCATCGTCAGCTTGAGTTGACCAATGACTTGGCGCAGTACGAGGAGGCGATCTCGCGCGTCTCCCTTGGGGCTATGTGAGCCATTGGCCCAATGGTGCACCTGCCGTTCTTTCACGCCAGTTGCTTCAGCTATCTCCGGCACGGTGAGGACATCGCGAACGTCTGCGACGACCCCAGCGAAATCCGGAGCGAGCTGAAGCTCGGACTCTTCCTCCAGCCCAGCGACCTGCAAGGCATCCTCGATGTCGCGAAGCATCGCTTTCGAAAGGCGAGCATCGTCGTCTCGCATGACGGCTGGCATGCGGCTATGATACCTTCATGTCGTTTTTCATGTCGTTAATAGCGTAGATTGAACTGTCACCAAGTGGCCCGAATCTCGACGATATGCAATGCGGGGGACGCCGAGCTCGAGGGGATGCGGGAAGACCTCCGGGATCGGAGGTGGGCGCGACGGCGGAGCATGCTTGGCGTAGCGGGACGTTGGCTTGCCATTGGCGCTATCGCAATGGGATTCGAACTCCATTT
Organism: uncultured Solirubrobacterales bacterium; assembly: GCA_963702705.1. GTDB lineage: Bacteria > Actinomycetota > Thermoleophilia > Solirubrobacterales > 70-9 > VRUE01. The sequence goes on along the minus strand of CAVPDR010000002.1, from coordinate 912,485 downwards.
TGGGCCAGTGCTCTTGATTCGGGTTGCGTCCTTCTTTTGAGTCATCTCGCTGAGGAGGCCGAGGCGAGCCTTGCGGTGTTTGGCAGAGCCGGTTTTCGGGCTCAGCAAGTCAAGACTGGACCGACGCTGCGTCTACGATCCAGCAACGCGCGTGGTTGACGAATGCTTAGCGTTGGCGGCCGACTGTAGATCTATTGTCTGCATAAATGGGAGCCCATTACCGCCGGATTCTCGATCACGCTCTTGGGGCGCTGTTGGGTGTTCAGTTCACGACGCAGGCCAACAAGGTCATCGACTACGCGGTGATTCTGCTGCTCGATATCGAGAAGGGAACGGAGACGATTCGCGTTTACGACGCCGCCCATGGCCACAATGAGATGCACCGATATTCGCGCAGCGCAGGCAAGGAGCCGGGAACGGCTTTTCATGGCGGTACCCTTGGAGAAGGAATGCGCGCTGCGATCGCCGAGATCGAGCGCGGATATCGCGAGATGATTGAAGGATGGGAAAGGCAATGACCGCCGACAGCAATCGATCTCCTGCCGCCAAGGTGATGGACGAAGCCATCGATCTCGCAATCGAGGGTCGCTCGCCTTATCCGGAGCGCGCCGCATTCATTGACGCGGACGCTCCTTCAGCCGGCCATGACATTGAGCGTGCCGCAGACGAAGGATTGTCAGTCGTTCTTGTTTCATCTGATGGCAGCACCCGAGTCCTCAAGCCAGAACTCGCGACGAACTGATGACGCAACGGTGCTAGTGCTGCGAGGGCTAGACCACTAGAACGCTGATTTGATCCGCCGATTTCGAACCTAGGCTTGACCTCATGCCCTTGCTGGATTGGCTCTCGCTTTCGGCTCGCCTCTCACCCCGCTTGGTCTCTCTGCTCGTAATCGGAGGACTGCTCCTATTTCCGCATGAGACTAACTCTCTGCTGATGTCGGCGGCGCGGGAAGAAGGGGAGCAGGTTGCTTCTCAAATGGAGCGGGCGATCAGCAAGGCTCTCGATGATTGGGGCCAGCATTCGAATTGCGCTCGGCGCCACGATTGTCCTTCCCGAGGGCACACAACGAAAGATCTGCGGTCGTGGAGCAGGTGAGCATCAGAATCGGGTCTGCGGAGTTCGACCAAGCTGATTACGACGCCGAAGGCGACGTGCTGTACCTGCATGTTGGCGCGCCGAAGGAGGCTGAGGGAGAGGAGACGCCCGAGGGACACGTCTTGCGCTTTGCGCCTGGCACGCACCGCATCATCGGGCTGACCCTCCTAGGCGCCCAGGCGATCCTTGACCAACACGACGAACTGCGTGTCACGATCCCCGCCTTAGTAAAGGTGACTGCCGACGACCTCGCGCCGGCCCTCGCCGCTGTCTAGCGTCGAGCGTCTGACCTTCGGTCAACGACCGCACCGGACAAGTCGCATATCTGTCACATGGTCGCCGCAAGACCACTCGCCATGCGGCGGCTGCTCAGCTTTTCAGCCGGAGGTCGAGAGTTCGACTCTCTCAGGGCACTCCCTTGCCTCAGCCAGCCGCACCCAGCGCGCGCTCGAGGTTCTCGAAGCAATTGCTCCAGCCTTCCTCGTGAGAACGCACCGACTCTTCGTCCCTTAGCCCGCTGTGGGTGAAGTGCACCGTCGTGACGCCTTCGGCCTCCTCGAAGTCGAGCTCGATCAGCGTTTGCCTCTTGTCGTCGTCGTGGTCCCAGGTCCAGGTAAAGGCCAGGCGGTTTGGGGGGTCGATCTCGGTGTAGTGACCGCCGCCGCCGTGCTCGGCGTCCTTGTGCGGGTCGCGCATGACGACGCGCACCGCACCCCCTACGCGCAGGTCGACCTGGGCCTCGGGGGTCTCCCAGTCGTGCTCGGCGTGGAACCAGCGTCGCAGCACCTCCTCGCTGGTCCAGGCGCCGAAGACCCTCTCGGCGGGGGCTCGAAAGGTGCGCTCTATGTGCAGCGTCTCGTCGCTCACCGGCCTCGTCCCCCTCGGTGTCGCAGGTGCACGGCGAGCCAGGCCCGCGCCACGACTACTGTGCCGGGACCGGCCAGCCAAGGGAGGAACTCCTCCACGGGCATGCCGCCGACGTGGGCCAGGGGAATCACGAGCGCGGGCTCCTCGAGCCGCGCTGCGAGTCGGCCGCCGCGGACAGCGCCGCCTCGTGCACCGTCGGTTCGTCATACTCGTCGTGCAGGTTCCACCACGCATAGGGCTCGCTCTGCGGATAGCCCTCGGGCGAGTCCTCCCACTTCTCCTGGCGGCCGAGCGCGGTGATGTCGAGGTAGGCCCAGGCGGTGCCTAGCGCCTCGTCGCCGCGCTTGTCGACGAAGTAGGTGCGGAAGATCCGGTCCTCGTCGTCGCGGTAGAAGGCGTTGGTGCCGTGCCATTCGTCGACGTCGAAGTCCGCGTCGAAGTCGTCGGTGATCGTGTACCAGGGCATCTCCCAGCCCATCCGCGTCTTCCAGCGCTCGATATCGGCCTGCGGCGCGCGCGAGACGTTCGCGAACGTCGTGTCGCGCGAGTTCAGGTGCGCGAGGTGCGCCACCTGGTCGGCCATGAACGAGCAGCCACGGCAACCGCTCTCGGGCCAGTCGGCGACGCCCGGCTCGAAGAAGAAGCGGTAGAGGATCAGCTGACGGCGCCCCTCGAACAGGTCGAGCAGGCTGGCCGGACCGCCCGGCCCTTCGAATCGGTACTCCTTCTCCACGGCCATCCTCGGCATCCGGCGCCTCTCGGCGGCCAGCGCATCGCGTGCGCGGACCAACTCCTTCTCTTTGACCAGCAGCTCCTCGCGAGCGGTCTGCCACTCCTGTGGCGAGACGATCGGCGGCATCTTCATTTCGGTTCCTCCTTCAAGTACTCATCGACGACATCGAACAGGCGCTCCCAGTGGGCGCGCTGGCGATCCATCCACTCGGCGGCCTCGTCGAGCACCTTGGGCTCGAGCGAGAGCCTGTGCGTCCGTCCTTCCACTACCCGGCTGACGACGCCCGTCTCCTCCAGGACCTTCAGGTGCTTGGAAATTGCCGGCTTGGAGACGCCAAAGTCGCGGGTGACTTCGCCGACGGTCGCCGGGCCAACGGCGAGGCGTTCGACGATCCCACGGCGGATCGGATGCGAGAGCGCCCTGAATGAATCATTAACCATTTGGTTAACATTAGCAGAGACGTCCGGCAGGCTAGGCTGATGGTGATCCGAAGGCGCTGCGGAGCGTGGGAGGGCCTTCCGACGCCGCGCGTCGCCGCCGCTCGCCGAGCGCTATTCTTCGGTCCAGCCTCGTGCCTCGGCCCGGGGTTTTTCCTTGTAACGGCGCGTAAGTAATCGAGGGATACACATGGCTCGCGGAGATGTCCGCATTGCGGTGACGCTGGCTTGCGAAGACTGCAAGCGGCGCAACTATCAGACGAACAAGTCCAGGCGAAACTCGCCGGATCGCATCGAGCTGCGCAAGTTCTGCCGCTGGTGCGGACACCACACGGCGCATAAGGAGACGCGCTAGCTCCGATGGCGAAGACGCGCGCACAGCGCAAGGCCGAGCGTCGGGCTCGCGAAGAACAGGAGCTCAAGCGCGCCGGAGAAGAGCGCGGCGCCCAGTCGCGCGCCCAGCACGACACCCAGGTCCCGATCTCCGGCGAGATCGCCGAGATCGAGGCGGTCGAGGCCGGCATGGCCGTCGGCGCCCCCGAAGCGGCGCTGGAAACGCCCGATGCGCCCAAGCCTTCGCCCCGCGCTCAGCGCCGCGCCGAGGCCAAGGCCCTGAAGGAAAGCGAAAAGCGCAAGCGCGACGAGCAGAAGCGCCGCGAGAGCGAGCAGCTCGCCAAGAAGCAGAAGCAGGCTTCGGCCGAACGCCAGCGCGGCGGCGTGATCGGCTTCCTCGCCTCCTGCTGGGCGGAGCTCAAGAAGGTCCAGTGGCCCGATCGCGACACCCTGGTCCAGGCGACCGCAGTGACGATCATCTTCGTCGCCGTCGCCGCCACCTACCTCGGCGCGCTCGACGCGCTCTTCAGCTTCCTGGTCAAGCGGATCCTCTAAGCCGGATCCCCGAACAAAGGCTTCTAAAAGCATGTATCGCTGGTACGTGATCAACACCTACTCGGGGCACGAGAACAAGGTCAAGCACAACCTCGAGCACCGGGTTCAGACGATGAGCCAGAACCGCAACGTGCGCCAGGTCGTCGTCCCCACCGAGCAGGTGATGGAGCTCGGCAAAGACGGCCAGAAAGAACCGAAAGAGAAGCGCACGATGCCGGGCTACGTCCTGGTCAACATGGAGATGACCGACGACGCCTGGGGCCTGGTCAAGAACACGCCCGGGGTGACCGGCTTCGTCGGCTCGCGCAACAAGCCGGTGCCGCTCTCCAAACCGGAGGTCGACCGCCTGCTGCACCGCGAGACCGCCGAGCGGCCGCGCACCCAGGCCCAGTTCTCGATCGGCGAGTCGGTCAAGGTCGTCTCCGGCCCGCTCTCCGACTTCTCCGGCGAGATCGCCGAGATCAACGAGGACGCCGCCAAACTCAAGGTGCTGGTCTCGATCTTCGGCCGCGAGACGCCGGTCGAGGTCGGCTACGACCAGGTAAAGAAGATTTAGTCGGCGCCCGCTACCCTCTCCGATCCCGATGGCGAAAAAAGTCCTCACACAGATCAAGCTGCAGATCTCGGCCGGCTCGGCCAACCCGGCCCCTCCGGTGGGCCCGGCGCTGGGCCAGCACGGGGTCAACATCATGGAGTTCTGCAAGGCGTTCAACGCCCAGACCCAGTCCGAAGGCGGGACGATCATCCCGGTCGAAATCACCGTCTACGAGGACCGCTCCTTCACCTTCATCACCAAGACGCCCCCGGCGGCGGTGCTGATCAAGGAGGCGATCGGGATCAAGAAGGGCTCCGGCGAGCCCCACGTCAACAAGGTGGGGACGATCTCGATGGACCAGGTCCGCCAGATCGCCGAGCGCAAGATGCCCGACCTCAACGCCAACGACCTCGACGCCGCCTCGAAAATCATCGCCGGCACCGCCCGCTCGATGGGCGTGGACGTCAAGTAGCCATGGCCCACGGCAAGCGATACCGCAAGCAGCTCGGCAAAATCGAGCGCGAGCATGCCTACCCGCCGGCGGAGGCGATCGCCCTGCTCAAGGAGACCGCCAGCGCCAACTTCGACGAGACGGTCGAGCTGCACGTGCTGCTCGGGGTCAACGTCCGCCACGCCGAGGAGCAGCTGCGCGGCACCCTGGCGCTGCCCCACGGTCTCGGCAAGGACGTCACCGTCGCCGTCTTCGCCCAGGGCCAGCAGGCCCGCGACGCCGAGGCGGCCGGAGCCGACTTCGTCGGCGGCGACGATCTGGCGAAGAAAGTCGAGGAGGAGGGCTGGACCGACTTCGACGTGGCGATCGCCACCCCCCAGATGATGGGAACGGTCGGCAAGCTCGGCCGCGTCCTCGGCCCCCAGGGCAAGATGCCCAACCCGAAGGTCGGCACGGTCACCGACGACGTCGAGAAAGCGGTCACCGAGTCGAAGGCGGGCAAGGTCGAGTACCGCACCGACCGCCAGGCGATCGTCCACATGGCGATCGGCAAGGCCAGTCTCGAGGCGGACAAGCTGCTGGACAACTTCACCGTGGTGATGGAGGAGATCGTCCGCGCCAAGCCCTCGGCGGCAAAGGGCCGCTACATCGTCTCCTGCACGCTGAGCACGACGATGGGCCCGGGAATCCGGGTCGACGCCTCCAAGGTCGGCGCCCGCGACGCCGACGCCGCTCCCCAGGCAGCAGAGGAACCGGTAACCGCCTAAACTCCCCCGCCGCTACCCGAGACCACCGGCAGCCGCCGACGGGCCTCAGCCGTCCAACGCATGGACGTTTCAGGCCCATCGGCATCAGAAGTCCGGTGCAGGTGAGACATGAACCGAGACGAGAAGTCAGCCACAATCGAGGAGATCGCCGCCCAGATCGAGGCATCTGAGGCGATTTTCGCGGTCGACTACAGGGGGATCAGCGTCCCCCAGGCGGCTGAATTGCGGGCCAAGCTGCGCGAGTCCGACGCCAGCTTCCGCATCGTCAAGAACCGGCTGACCAAAATCGCCGCCGGCAAAGCCGGCGAGGAGCGCCTCGACGAGCTGCTCAAGGGCCCGACCGCCCTTACCTTCGTCCGCGGCGATACCGCCCAGGCGGCGAAGACGATCTCGAGCTTCAGCAAAGAGCACGACGTGCTCGCCTTCAAGGGCGGCTTCATGGAAGGCCTCACCCTCGATGAGGACCGCTTCAAGGCGATCGCCAAGCTGCCCGGCCGCGAAGTGCTGATCGGCCAGTTCGCCGGCGTCGTCGCCAGCCCGCTGACCGGCCTGGTCCGCGGGCTCGGCTCGATGATCCAGGGCCTGGCCTCCCAGCTCGGCCAGATCGCCGACCAGGGCTTGGTGACCGGGGAGGCCCCGACCACGGAGGCTGAAGTTGAGGAGCCTGCCACCGCCGAGGCAAATGCTGACGAGGCGACCGATGAGGCCGCCGATGAGACTTCTGAGGACACGACTTCAAACGACGACGCGAGCAAGGAAGAGGAGTAGATGGCTACCAAGATTTCAACCGAGGACTGGATCGAGGAGCTGAAGAGCATCTCGGTGCTCGAGCTCTCCGAGCGGATCAAAGCTCTGGAGGAGGAGTTCGGCGTCTCCGCGACCGCTGTCGCCGCCGCGGCCCCGGCCGCTGCCGGCGCCCCCGCCGATGGTGGCGGTGGCGAGGAGGAGTCCTCGACCGTCGACGTCGTGCTGACCGAGGTCGGCGGCCAGAAGGTCCCCGTGATCAAGGTCGTGCGCGCCGCCACCGGACTCGGCCTGAAAGAGGCCAAGGCGATGGTCGACGAGGCCCCGAAGGCGATCAAGGAGGGCGTCGATCGCGAGGAGGCCGACAAGCTGAAGGCCGAGCTCGAGGAGGCCGGCGCCACGGTCGAGCTCAAGTAAAGCTCGCAACGTCCGCGCTTGGATCCTAGGCAGGGAGCCAAGTTTGCGGTCGAGCGCGGCCGTGTGTTATTTTTCGCGGTCGCGCCCAGTTGAGTTCCCTGCCCAATATCTGCGCTGTCCCTAACGTCCCTCTGACCTTCTGAGGAGTCGCCCGTCTTGGCACGTTCGAACGCTGCCCCCGTAACCCGCAGGAGTTTTTCCCGACTACAGAACCCCCTCGAAGTCCCCCATCTGATCGATATTCAACGTCGCTCCTTCGAAGAGCTGACGGATCCGAAGAAGGGTGGACTGCGAGAGACGATCAACGACATCTCCCCGATCGAGGACTACACGGGGAACTTGGCGATCGTCTTTGGCGAGTTCAAATTCGAGGAGCCGCCACACACGATCGAGGAGTGCCGCGAGAAGGACATGACCTACTCGCGGCCGCTTTCCGCGACGGTCGCCTTCCAGAACAAAGAGACCGGCGAGATCCGCGAGCAGGCCGTCTTCATGGGCGACTTCCCGTGGATGACCGATCGCGGCACCTTCATCATCAACGGCACCGAGCGCGTCGTCGTCACCCAGCTCGTCCGCTCCCCGGGCGCCTACGTGATGGCGCCCAAGGACGCCGAAAAGCAGGTCTTCATCGCCAACCTGATGCCGGCCCGCGGCTCCTGGCTCGAGCTGGAGATCGACAAAAAAGGCAAGGTCTTCGTCCGCATCGACCGCAAGCGCAAGCTGCCGGTCACGGTGCTGCTGCGCGCGATGGGCTACGTCGAGGACAAACAGCTCCTCGACATGTTCGACAACTCGATCTACATGCGCCACACGATCGAGGCCGACACCGAGGCGACCCGGACCGAGGAGGGCGCCCTGATCGAGCTGTTCAAGAAGCAGCGCCCGGGCGAGCCGCCCTCGGTCGACGCCGCCCGCAACCTGCTCGAGCAGCTCTTCTTCGACCCCAAGCGCTACGACCTGACCAGGGTCGGCCGCTACAAGCTCAACGCGCGGCTCGACCTCGACATCGACCTCGACACCCGGGTCCTCACCCACGACGACATCATCGCCCTGGTCAAGGAGCTGGTCAGCCTGCCGAAGCTGCTCGGGATCCCCGAGGAGATCGACGAGGAGAACCCGATCAAAGACTATGCCGCGGAGGCGATCACCTACCCCCGCGAGCCGGTCAACGAGCACCTCGACGAGTACGAGCACTTCGGCAACCGGCGCCTGCGCACGGTCGGCGAGCTGATCCAGGAGGCCTTCCGCATCGGCCTCTACCGGATGGAGCGCGTCGTCCGCGAGCGGCTCACGACCGAAGACTCGGATGCGATCACGCCGCAGACGATCATCAACATCCGCCCGGTGGTGGCGGCGATGAAGGAGTTCTTCGGCTCCTCGCAGCTCTCGCAGTTCATGGACCAGACCAACTCGCTGGCCGGGCTCACCCACCGGCGCCGCCTCTCGGCGCTGGGCGCCGGCGGGCTGACCCGCGAGCGTGCCCCGATCGAGGTCCGCGACGTGCACCCGACCCACTACGGCCGGATGTGCCCGATCGAGACGCCGGAGGGGCCGAACATCGGCCTGATCGGCTCGCTCTCCTCCTACGCCCAGGTCTCGGAGCACGGCTTCGTCACGACCCCCTACCGGGTGGTCAAAGACGGCGTCGTCACCGAGGAGATCGTCCACCTGGACGCGACCCAGGAGGAAGACAAGGTGATCGCCCAGGCGAACGCCGAGCTCGACGAGAAGACCCAGAAGCTGAAAGGCCCGACGGTTCTGGTCCGCTCCGGCGAGGACGAGTACGCGACGGCTTCCCCCAAGGAAGTCGACCTGATGGACGTCTCGCCGACCCAGATCTGGTCGGTGGCGACGGCGCTGATCCCGTTCCTCGAGCACGACGACGCCAACCGGGCGCTGATGGGCTCCAACATGCAGCGCCAGGCGGTGCCGCTGCTGAAGCCCGACCCGCCGCTGATCGGCACCGGCATGGAGCGCCGCGCCGCGGTCGACACCGGCGACGTCATCCTCGCCGAGAACGACGGCGAGGTCGAGCCACGTCGACGCCGAGCGGATCGTCGTCACCCACGGCGCGAAAAAGGACGAGTACCCGCTGCACAAGTTCATGCGCTCCAACCAGGGCACGATCATCCACCAGCGCCCGATCGTCAACAGCGGCCAGAAGGTGAAGAAAGGCGACGTGCTCGCCGACGGCTCCTCGACCGGCGGCGGCGAGATCGCGCTGGGCAAGAACTGCCTGGTCGCCTTCATGTCCTGGGAGGGCTACAACTTCGAGGACGCGATCATCCTCTCCGAGCGCCTGGTCAAGGACGACGAGCTCACCTCGATCCACATCGAGGAGTACGAGATCGACGCCCGCACGACCAAGCTCGGCGACGAGGAGATCACCCGCGACATCCCCAACCGCTCCGAGGAGAGCCTGCGCAACCTCGACGAGCGCGGCATCGTCCGCGTCGGCGCCGAGGTCGTCTCCGGCGACCTCCTGGTCGGCAAGGTGACGCCCAAGGGCGAGACCGAGCTGACCGCCGAGGAGAAGCTGATCCGCGCGATCTTCAAGGAGAAGGCGCGCGAGGTCCGCGACACCTCGCTGAAGGTCCCGCACGGCGAGGGTGGCGTCGTCATCGACGTGCTCACCTTCAGCCGCGACGACGGCGACGACCTCGCCGCCGGCGTCAACGACCTGGTCCGCGTCTTCGTCGCGACCAAGCGCAAGATCGCCGAGGGCGACAAGCTCGCCGGCCGCCACGGGAACAAGGGTGTGATCTCGAAGATCGTGCCCGAGGAGGACATGCCCCACCTCGCCGACGGCACCCCGGTCGACGTCATCCTCAACCCGCTCGGCGTGCCGAGCCGGATGAACATCGGCCAGATCCTCGAGACGCACCTCGGCTGGGTCGCCGGCAACGGCTGGTACGACGACGGCTCCGAGGCCTACAAGCAGGCCCACTCCGACGAGGGCGACGGCCGCGTCTACGTGGCGACCTCGGTCTTCGACGGCGCGACCGTCGAGGACGTCGACGAGGCGCTTGGTCAGCTGGCAGGAGGAGAACGCCGAGCGCGGCATCGACCTCGGCATCGACAAGAGCGAGCGCCCCGGCGCCCGCGCCGCCGGCAGCGCCCAGCTCTACAACGGCCGCACCGGCGAGCCCTACGAGGGCAAAGTCACGGTCGGCTACATGTACATCCTCAAGCTGCTGCACCTGGTCGACGACAAGATCCACGCCCGTTCGACCGGCCCCTACTCGCTCGTCACCCAGCAGCCGCTGGGCGGCAAGGCGCAGTTCGGCGGCCAGCGCTTCGGCGAGATGGAGGTCTGGGCCCTGGAGGCCTACGGCGCCGCCTACACGCTGCAGGAGATGCTCACGGTCAAGTCCGACGACACGGTCGGCCGGGTCAAGGCCTACGAGGCGATCGTCAAGGGCGAGAACATCCCCGAGCCGTCGATCCCGGAGTCCTTCAAAGTGCTGCTGAAGGAGATCCAGAGCCTCTCGCTCGACGCCAACGTCGTCTCCGAAGGCGGAGACGTCGAGATCGCCGAGGAGGACGACGACCTGCTGAAAGCGGCCGAGGAGCTGGGCATGGACCTGACCGGGGTCCGCGCCGACTCTTCCAACGGCAGCGCGCCGACGAGCAGGAGGAGCAGGTGGTCGCCGAGGGCGAGGGCGGCACCGATGGTGACGGAGCTGCGCAGAGCAAGCCAAAGAGGCCGAAGAGGCAAAGGTGGAGGACTGATGATCGACATCAACAATTTCGACGCAATCGAGATCGGCCTCGCGTCCTCGAAGAAGATCCGCTCCTGGAGCTGGGGCGAGGTCACCAAGCCGGAGACGATCAACTACCGCACGCTGAAGCCCGAGAAAGACGGGCTCTTCTGCGAGCGCATCTTCGGTCCGACCAAGGACTGGGAGTGCTACTGCGGCAAGTACAAGCGGGTCCGCTACAAGGGCATCGTCTGCGAGCGCTGCGGCGTCGAGGTGACGCGCTCCAAGGTCCGCCGCGAGCGCATGGGTCACGTCGACCTCGCCGCGCCGGTCTCCCACATCTGGTTCTTCAAGGGCGTGCCGAGCCGGATCGGCTACCTGATCGACATGGCTCCGAAGGAGCTGGAGAAGGTCCTCTACTTCGCCGCTTCGATGATCACCTGGGTCGACGTCGAGGCCCGCGACAAGGACCTCGGCAAGCTCGAGAAAGAGGTCAAAAAGGTCACCGACTCCTACGAGGCCGAAAGGCAGAAACGGACCCAGGAGCTGAGCGAGTCGCTCGAGCGCCGGGTCAAGTACCTCGAGGACGGCACGCAGACCAAGTTCGACGACGACGACCACATCTGGGCCGACTCGCTGAAGCTGACCGCGGCGCAGCTGCGCAAGCTGAAGGACGACGAGCGGGCGAAGATGATCAAAGAGCTGCGCAAGACCTTCGACGCCGAGATCTCCGACACCGAGGCCTACATCGAAGAGGCGATCGAGCGGATGGCACGAAGTCTGGAAGATCTTCACCGAGATGAAGCCGAAGGACGTCGTCAACGACGAGACCGTCTTCCGTGAGCTCAAGGACCGCTTCGGCTCCCCGTTCGGCTGGGGCGAGTACTTCCGCGGCGGCATGGGCGCCGAAGCGGTGCGCGACCTGCTCGAACAGGTCGACCTCGCGGCCGAATGCGAGGAACTGGAGCAGATCATCAACAGCTCCAAAGGCCAGAAACAGGCCCGCGCGGTGAAGCGGCTGAAAGTCGCCTCCGCCTTCCTCAACTCCGAGAACCAGCCGGACTGGATGATCCTCGACTGCGTGCCGGTGATCCCGCCGGAGCTGCGGCCGATGGTCCAGCTCGACGGTGGCCGCTTCGCGACCTCGGACCTCAACGACCTCTACCGCCGCGTGATCAACCGCAACAACCGGCTCAAGCGCCTGCTCGACCTCGGCGCGCCCGAGATCATCGTCAACAACGAGAAGCGGATGCTGCAGGAGGCGGTCGACGCGCTGTTCGACAACGGCCGTCGCGGCCGCCCGGTCACGGGCCCCGGCAACCGTCCGCTGAAGTCGCTCTCCGACATGCTCAAGGGCAAGCAGGGGCGCTTCCGCCAGAACCTGCTCGGCAAGCGCGTCGACTACTCCGGCCGTTCGGTGATCGTCTCCGGCCCGAGCCTGAGGCTGCACCAGTGCGGCCTGCCGAAGCTCATGGCGCTGGAGCTCTTCAAGCCGTTCATCATGGCCCAGCTGGTCGAGCGCAAAGCCGTGCAGAACATCAAGGCGGCGAAGAAGATGGTCGAGTCGATGATCCCCGAGGTCTGGGACGTGCTCGAGGAAGTCATCCACGAGCACCCGGTGCTGCTCAACCGCGCGCCGACCCTGCACCGCCTCGGCATCCAGGCCTTCGAGCCGGTGCTGGTCGAGGGCAAGGCGATCCAGGTCCACCCGCTGGTCTGCCACGCCTTCAACGCCGACTTCGACGGCGACCAGATGGCGGTCCACGTGCCGCTCTCCGCCGAGGCCCAGGCCGAGGCGCGGATCCTGATGCTCTCGGCGAACAACATCCTCTCGCCGGCCCACGGCGCGCCGCTGGCGACGCCGACCCAGGACATGGTGCTGGGCATCTACTACCTCACCTACGGCCCCGACGCCGAGGAGCTGGCGAAGATCGACGAGGAGCTGAAGGCGGGCAAGGGCGCCAAGCGGAACGGCTCGGCGCCGAAGGTGTTCCGCTCCGCGCAGGAGGCCGAGCTCGTCTACGAGAACGGCGGCTGCAAGCTGCACGACCAGGCCGAGTACCGGCGGGCCGGGCACGGGCACTTCCTGACCACGGTCGGGCGGATCATCTTCAACGAGAAGATCGAGCGCGCCCTCGCCGAGGCGCTCGGGGACGACTTCGATCCCGAGCAGTTCGAGTTCGTCAACCACTCGCTGAAGAAGCGCGACGTCAACGAGATGGTCTCCGACCTGGTCGAGGCCTACGGCGCGCCGGCGGTCTCGCAGGTGCTCGACGCGTTCAAGGACCTCGGCTTCCACTACGCCAGCCAGGCCGGGATCACGGTCTCCAAGAACAACGTCGTCTCGCCGCCCGACAAGGAGCAGATCCTCGAGCGCTACGAGAAGCAGACGGCCGCGATCCAGGGCCAGTACGACGACGGCTACATCACCGCCGAGGAGCGCCACGAGGCGGTCACGTCGCACTGGAACAAAGCGACCGACGAGGTCGCCCAGGCGATGGAGGACAACCTCGACGAGCTGAACCCGATCTTCATGATGGCCAACTCGGGCGCCCGCGGTTCGTTCAAACAGATCCGCCAGCTGGCCGGGATGCGCGGCCTGATGGCCAATCCGAAAGGCGAAATCATCGAGCGGCCGATCAAGGCCAACTTCATGGAGGGCCTCTCGGTCCTGGAGTACTTCATCTCCACCCACGGCGCCCGAAAGGGCCTCGCCGACACGGCGCTGCGCACGGCCGACTCGGGCTACCTGACCCGGCGCCTGGTCGACGTCGCCCAGGACGTGATCGTCCGCGAGGAGGACTGCAAAACCAAAGACCACATCGAGATGGCGCTGCGCAAGGACGACGACTCGCTCAACGACAACCTGCTCGGCCGCCTGGCGGCGAAGAAGCTCGAAACCAAACGCGGTCGCGAGCTGCTCAAGCGCAACCAGGAGATCACCCTGGCCGACGTCGAGGCGATCGCCGAGGCGTTCGGCGACGAGGAGGTCAAGGTCCCGGTCCGCTCGACGCTCAAGTGCGAGGCCGAGTCCGGCGTTTGCCGCGCCTGCTACGGCGTCGCTCCGGCGACCGGCTTCACGGTCAACATCGGCGACGCGGTCGGCATCATCGCCGCCCAGTCGATCGGCGAGCCCGGCACGCAGCTGACCATGCGCACCTTCCACACCGGCGGTGTCGCCGGCCAGGACATCACCCAGGGCCTGCCGCGCATCGTCGAGCTCTTCGAGGCGCGTAAACCGAAGGGCCTGGCGCAGATGGCCGAGGCGGCCGGCAAGGTCTCGGTCGAAGAGACCGACAAAGCGCTGAAAGTGATCGTCACCGAGTCCAGCGGCGAGGAGCACGCCTACAGCTTCCCGCCGCGCACCCGCCTGCACGTCGCCGACGGCGAAAAGGTCGAGGTCGGCCAGCAGCTCAACGAGGGCTCGCTCTACCCGGCCGACCTGCTGGCGATCCGCGGCCGCACCGACGTCGAGCTCTACCTGGTGGCCGAGGTGCAGAGGGTCTACCGCGCCCAGGGCGTCGACATCAACGACAAGCACATCGAGCTGATCGCCCGCCAGATGCTGAAGAAGGTGCGGATCGAGTCGAAGGGCTCGACCAGCCTGCTGCCGGGCCAGCTCGAAGACCGCGGCGCGCTCAAACGCCTCAACAAGAAGACCAAGGAAGACGGCGGCACGCCGGCCAAAGGCGAGGAGGTCATCCTCGGCATCACCAAGGCCTCGCTGGCGACCGAGTCCTTCCTCTCCGCCGCCTCCTTCCAGGAGACGACCAAGGTGCTCACCGACGCCGCCCTGGAGGGCAAGCGAGACAAACTCGTCGGCCTCAAGGAGAACGTGATCATCGGCAAGCTGATCCCGGCCGCGACCGGCCTCAAGCACTACCGCACGCTCGCGGTCGAGCCGGCGGTGCCGATCGAGCCGCCGAGCGAGGAAGGCCTGCTCGACGAAGAAGAGCTGGCGGCCGAGCTTGGGCGTCGACGGCGGCGACGACGCCGGTCGAGAGCTTCGGGCCCTCCTTCGCCGAGGAGCTCGAGGAGCTGGCGCAGGAGATCGAGCAGACGTCTGAGGAGAAGTCGCCGGGGCAGTCCTAGTTGCGGGGGAGGGGCCGGGTGCCCCTCCCGCTTGCTGGGTTTTTCGCCGGGCGCAGCGTTGCTCGCTGAGTGGGCTGTGCGAAAAACATGACGCCGCTGCGCAGAGGGGCACTCCGGCTGCTCCGACCTCCGGCCGACGGCTGCAACTGCATCTTTCGCAGATGGGAATTCGAAGCAGTCGCGAGCGATCGCCCGGGCCGCTTGGGCCGCTGAGATCTGCGTGGTTCAGTTACTGCTGCCGCCGATAGGCAGTAGGCGAATGCGGTGATGGTGCTGGTCGCTGCCGGTTTTGTTTTTCGCTTGGTAGAGCCAGCCGTTGCCGCTGCGGAGGGTCGAGGTCATCTCGACTCCGAAGATGGCTGGGCTGGGCGCCACCGCTGATCACGGTCGTGCCGGCCGGGCAGTTGGCGCGTGACGCCGCCGTTGGCGCCGGCGGCGATCGCGGTGCTGTTTGAGACCTGGATGATCGTGCCGAGCTCGGAGGCGCGGACGGAGCCGGCCTGCAGCTCGCTCGAGCCGACCGAGTTCGGGGCCGAGGTCGTTCGCGGTCAGGGACTGGTCGGCTACCTCCGAGGAGGTGACCGAGGCCGGGCCCAGGTCGGCGGCCGTGAGTGTGTCCGGCGCGACGTCGGAGGACTCGACGCCGTTTTCGGCGATCTCGGTCGTGTCGACCGCGTCGGGGGCGATCTTGCCGGCGGCGACCGCGTTGTCGCGGAGGTCGACCGTGCGGATCGTGCCGTCGACGATCTGCGGCGAGCGCACCGTGTTCTTGCCGACGCCGGCGGCGATGGCGCTGCCGGTGAGGGCGGCGAACAGCGCGATGCAGGCGATCACGAGGGCGGGGGAGGGACGGAATGAGCGGGTCTTGCTGGTCATCGGAGGTTCCTTTCGTTGGGTTGTTGATCCGATGGACCAAGCTTCGAATCGATCGCCGTTTCTCTCTACGGACCCCAGGGGTGAACCTCCTCACCCCCTGTAGATTTCAGCCATGGCCGCTGCCCAGAAGGTCTGCGTGATCGGCGCCGGGTCCTCCGGCATCGCCGCCTGCCAGGTGCTCAATGCGCGCGGGGATCGCCGTTCGACTGCTTCGAGAAGGGCTCGAGGTCGGCGGCAACTGGCGCTACGAAAACGACAACGGGATGTCGTCGGCCTACCGCTCGCTGCACATCAACACCTCGCGCGGGTTGATGGCCTACAGGACCTTCCCGATGCCGGACGACTATCCGGACTACCCGAACCACTTCCAGATCGCCCGCTACTTCGACGACTACGTCGACCACTTCGGCCTGCGCGAGAAGATCCGCTTTCGCACCGAGGTCATGAGCGTCGTGCCGGTCGACGGCGAGTGGGAGGTCACGGTCGAGGACGCCGACGGCGAGAGCGAGGCGCATCGCTACCGCGCGGTGCTCGTCGCCAACGGCCACCACTGGGACCCGCGCTGGCCCGAGCCGGCCGTTCCCGGGCGCCGAGGAGTTCGAGGGCGAGCAGATCCACGTCCACCACTACCGCGAGCCCGAGGTGCTGCGCGACAAGCGGGTGCTGGTGCTGGGGATCGGCAACTCGGCCACCGACATCGCGGTCGAGTCCTCGCGGATCGCCGAGAAGACCTTCCTGGCGATGCGCCGCGGCGCCTACGTCATGCCCAAGTACCTGAACGGCAAGCCGACCGACGAGGCGGCCTCGAAGCTGCTGACGCATGATGCCGCTCCCGGTGCAGCGCTTCGTCTTGGGCCGGATGCTGGGGCTGACCGCCGGCGACATGACCGCCTACGGCCTGCCCGAGCCCGACCACAAGCTGCTCGAGGCGCACCCGACCGTCTCCGCCGAGCTGCTCTCGCGGCTCGGCCACGGCGACATCGCGGTCAAGCCCAACATCGACCGCTTCAGCGGCGGCCGCACGGTCCGCTTCGTCGACGGCAGCGAGGAGGAGATCGACCTCGTCGTCTACTGCACCGGCTACAAGATCACCTTCCCGTTCTTCGACGAGAAGCTGGTCTCGGCAGCCGACAACCGGCTGCCGCTCTACCGGCGGGTCGTCTCGCCCGAGCACCCGGGCCTCTACTTCATCGGCTTCATCCAGCCGCTCGGGCGCGATCATGCCGCTGGCCGAGGCGCAGGCGGAGTGGGTCGCCGACCTGCTCAGCGGGCGCGGGACGCTGCCCTCGCCGAGCGACGATGCGAGCCGAGATCGACGAGGCGGAAAAGAAGATGAGGAAGCGCTACGTCGCCTCTAAGCGGCACACGATCCAGGTCGACTTCCAGCCTTATCTGCGGGAGATCAGGCGCGAGCGGAAGCGGGCCGCGCAGCGGGTCTGACCAGCGCTGGAGGGAGACCACGCCGTCAGCGGTGCCCCTCCTCGGTCGCTCGCGGGTTTCCGCCTGGGCGGACGTGGTCTCCCATCGAGGTCGACGTGGACCTGCTGCCGGATGTGAACGGAGCAGGACGCCGCTGCCCGAGAGGGGCACCCCGGCCCCTCCTGATCGCCGCGCACCGCCACCGTGAGGTCCTCGGCGTGGGCCGCGGGGGAGCTTTGGCTCGAGGGTTCCGGCGTTTGAAGCCGCCGTCGGAGTCCTCGGCTGCGCCTTCGGGCTCGGGTTCTCTGCTTGCCCACCAGATCAGGGCCAGGGAGGCGAAGACGGGGATCTTCAGCACGACGAGCAGGAAGAAGATTGGCCAGAAGCCGTGCATCGGCGTCAGTGTAGAGACAGGGCCCACTGGCCGCAAGGCCTCGACGTGGGCCTCCTCGAGGCCGAGGTGGGTTTCGGTCGGGACGAGCAGGGTCGGCTGCTCCCGCCGCTCCGCCCACTCGTAACAGCTCTCGTCGAAGTTGTCGTCGATCCAGGCCATCGCCCGCCCCTGCCCGTACTCCTCGAGCGGCCCGAGCTTCCAGTGCGCCGCCACCGGCCGCGACCGCGCCATCGAAGCTCACATGCGGCAGCTCCGGCAGCCCAAGCAGCGAGGGCAGATAGAAGTTCGCTTTGTCCTCCCAGCCACTGGCCCAGACCAGCTCGAAGTGCTCGCTCAGCCGCACCAGCCGCTCACCGCAAGGCAGCGAGATCAAATGAGGCACCCCATCGACCAGCTCAAGCTTGGTAAAAGCGCGATCCGGCTTCTCCTCGGCCCCGAACAAGCTGATCACCCCGTCGATGTCGACCGCAAGTATCGGTCGGCTCATGCCGGAGATCATTGCGGTTCGAGAAGGGTCGGGGGATACCCCCTCGACCGGGCGGATACTCAAATCGTCGGCCTAATTAGGCCGACGATTGGACGGGCGAGGGGGTATCCCCCGACCCTTCCTACCAGCGGTAATGAGCGAACGCCTTGTTGGCCTGGGCCATGCGGTAGATGTCGTCCTTGCGCTTCCAGGCGCTGCCCTGCTGCTGAGTAGCGTCGAGGATCTCGCCCGCAAGCCGCTCGGCCATCGAGTACTCGCGGCGGTTGCGGGCGTAGTCGACCAGCCAGCGGATCGCGAGGGTGCGGGCGCGGCGGGCGGGGACCTCGACCGGCACCTGGTAGGTCGCGCCGCCGACGCGGCGGGAGCGAACCTCGAGCACCGGGGTAAGTTGCTTGATCGCGGCCTCGAGCGTCTCGATCGCGTCCTCGCCCGAGCGCTCGCCGACGATCGCCAGCGCGTCGTAGACGATCCGCTCGGCAAGCTGCTTCTTGCCGTCGCTCATCACCTTGTTGATCAGCTGCTGGACGAGCCGGTTGCGAAAGCGCGCGTCGGGCTCGACCGGTCGGATCGTGCTGCGGATCGGCGCGGCATCAGGAAGCCTTGACGCCGTAGCGCGAGCGGGCCTGCTTGCGGTCGGAGACGCCGGCGGCGTCGAGGGTGCCGCGGACGACCTTGTAGCGGACGCCCGGCAGGTCCTTGACGCGACCACCCCGGACCAGCACCACGGAGTGCTCCTGCAGGTTGTGGCCCTCGCCGGGGATGTAGGTCGTGACCTCCATCCCGTTGGTGAGCCGCACACGGGCGATCTTGCGCAGAGCCGAGTTCGGCTTCTTCGGCGTTACGGTTGCGACGCGGGTGCAGACGCCGCGCCGCTGCGGCGCGGCAACGGCCTTCTTGCGGCCTTGCCCCGACTTGAGGCCGGGGGTCGTCGTCTTCTTCTTCGGGCGCTTGCGGCCCTTCCTGACAAGTTGATTCGTATTCGGCACGGCCGCGCATAGTAGAGCAGTCCGCCCAAGACCAGCCCCGCCGCTGCCGCGAGCTCGGCGTAGAAGCCGTTTTCGAGCACCGCCGTGGCGCCGGAAAAGCGCGCCGCCTGGGCGCCCTCGTCGAGGCCGGCGGGCAGGTCGACGAGCAGGATCACGGCGATGCTGAGCAGTCCCAGGGCGATGACGACGCGGCCCAGCCCGCGCCGTTGGGGGCGCAGAGCCATCGTCGCCGCGCAGGCAGCGGCGAGCAGGGCGATCGGGATCAACGCATAGGAGTGGACGTCGACCGGCGTCTTCGCCGCGACCGCTGGCGGGGCGGCAGCCGCCAGCCCCGCGTAGCCGGGCTGGCCGACCTCGACGCTGCGGAAGTCGACGAACTGGGAGACGATCAGGCAGAGCGCCGAGGCGACGATCACTCCGCAGATCGCGCGCTGGGGGGTGAGCACGGCGCTGGCGCGGGTCGCCCCCGCTTGTCGCGAGGGCGCTCCCACGGCGCAGCCATCGTTCGCCGCGGGCGAAGACGCGCAGCACCAGTACTCCGACCGGGCGCAGCCGCTTGCCCAGGGCCTTTGCCAGTCGGACCGGCATCGGCGCGCAGCCGCCGCAGCCAGCCGCGCCAAGCGTGGTCGCAGCTTCTCGATCCGCCGCGCCACCGCGCGATCGACCCGGCGAGTGCGCTTGGCGCCTGCCGAGAGGACCGCGCCGATGCGCCGCCGCGCCGCTGCTATCATCGCGCGTCGCTCAGGCAGTCTTTTCGAAGTCCGTTTCGAAGTTCGTTTCGCCGGGCCCGCGAGGGCCTTTTTCGTGCGCCGATCCCGGCCTTTGCCAGATCGCTTGCTTTTGTCCCGTCCCTGTTTCACGACCAAACCCTTACCTTAGGAACACATGGCACGCAGCTTTCCCCTAGAGAAGACGCGCAACATCGGGATCATGGCGCACATCGACGCCGGTAAGACGACGACGACCGAGCGCATCCTCTACTACACCGGCCGCACCCACAAGATGGGCGAGGTCCACGAGGGCGCCGCGGTGATGGACTGGATGGAGCAGGAGCAGGAGCGCGGGATCACGATCACCTCCGCCGCCACCGCCTGCGAGTGGAAGGACCACCGGATCAACATCATCGATACGCCCGGCCACGTCGACTTCACGGTCGAGGTCGAGCGCAGCCTGCGCGTGCTCGACGGCGCGATCGCCGTCTTCGACGCGGTTGCCGGCGTCGAGCCCCAGTCCGAGACGGTCTGGCGCCAGGCCGACAAGTACAAGGTGCCGCGCTTCGCCTACATCAACAAGATGGACCGCACCGGCGCCGACTTCTTCAACTCGGTGCAGACGATGACCGACCGGCTCGGCGCCAACCCGCTGCCGATCCAGCTGCCGATCGGCAGCGAGGACAACTTCAAGGGCGTCGTCGACCTGATCGAGATGAAAGGGCTGATCTGGACCGACGAGCTCGGCGCCGAGTACGAGACGGTCGAGTTCCCGGACGACCTCAAGGAGCAGGCCGAGGAATACCGCACGCAGCTGATCGAGGCCTGCGCCGACTACGACGACGAGCTGATGGAGGCCTACCTGGCCGAGGAGGAGATTCCGCACGAGCGGATCGCCAAGTCCCTGCACCGGGCCTGCCTCGACACCAAGGTGACGCCGGTGCTCTGCGGCACGCTCGTTCAAGAACAAGGGCGTGCAGCCGCTGCTCGACGCGATCGTCGAGCTGCTGCCCTCGCCGCTCGAGGTCCCGCCGGTCACCGGCGTCATCCCGGCCGGCAAGGGCCAGGCCGAGGACGTCGAGGACGAGCGCCCCGCCTCCGACGACGCCCCGTTCGCCGCTCTCGCCTTCAAGGTCATGACCGACCCCTACGTCGGCAAGCTCACCTACTTCCGCGTCTACTCCGGCAAGCTGGAGAAAGGCGGCCGCGTGCTCAACGTCAAGACCGGCCGCACCGAGCGCATCGGGCGCCTGCTGATGATGCACGCCAACAGCCGCGAGGAGATCGACGAGTGCTACGCCGGTGACATCTGCGCCGGCGTCGGCCTCAAAGAAACCGGCACCGGCGACACGCTTGCCGCTCCCGGACGCGCCGATCGCGCTGGAGAGCATCGAATTCCCCGAGACCGTGATCGCGGTCGCGATCGAGCCGAAAACCAAGGCCGACCAGGAGAAGATGGGCAACGCCCTGCAGCGCCTCGGCGAGGAGGACCCGACCTTCAAGATCGAAAGCGACGAGGAAACCGGCCAGACCCTGATCCACGGCATGGGCGAGCTTCACCTCGAGGTGATCGTCGACCGCATGCTGCGCGAGTTCAAAGTCGAGGCCAACGTCGGCAAGCCGCAGGTCGCCTACCGCGAGACGATCCGCAAGGAGGTCAAGAAGGTCGAGGCGCGCTTCGTCCGCCAGACCGGCGGCCGCGGCCAGTTCGGCCACGTCGTGATCAACGTCGAGCCGGCGCCCGGGGAGGGCTTCGAGTTCGTCAACAAAATCAAGGGCGGCGCCATCCCGGGCGAATTCATCGGCCCGGCTGAGCAGGGGATGCGAGAGGCGCTGGAGAACGGCGTCAAGGCCGGCTACCCGATGGTCGACGTCAAGGTCGAACTCGTCGACGGCTCCTTCCACGATGTCGACTCCTCCGAGATGGCCTTCAAAATCGCCGGTTCGATGGCGATCCAGGACGCGCGCGCGCAAAGCGAACCCGGTCCTGCTGGAGCCGGTGATGGCGGTCGAGGTCGTCACTCCCGAGGACTTCCTCGGCGACGTGATCGGCGACCTCTCGCGCCGCCGCGGCAAGGTGCAAGGACAGGACCAGCGCGGCAACGCGCTCGCCGTCCAGGCCTTCGTGCCGCTCGGCGAGATGTTCGGCTACGCGACGGAACTTCGCTCTATGACTCAGGGCCGCGCCACTTACACGATGCAGTTCGAGCGCTACGAAGAGGTCCCGGCCAGCATCGCCGAAGAGATCGTCGAGCATCGTTCCGGCGAGCCGGTCGGAGCAACCTCGTGACCGGGACCGGGCCGCACCCATGTTCTAGCTATATTTCCCAGGTTCGCCCGCAGGCAGGGCGAAGTGCCCTGCCCAGCAGCGCCCACAAACTTAATCAGCCAACGCAGACAGAACCCGACTTCGAAAGGTAGAACGGAGAGAGATGTCCAAGGAGAAGTTCGAGCGCGATAAGCCGCATGTGAACGTCGGCACGATCGGTCACATCGACCACGGTAAGACGACGCTGACGGCCGCGATCACCAAGACCCTCTCCACGAAGGGCGGCGCCGAGGCGAAAAGCTTCGACGAGATCGACAACGCTCCGGAGGAGAAGGAGCGCGGGATCACGATCGCGACCTCACACGTCGAGTACCAGACCGACAACCGGCACTACGCCCACGTCGACTGCCCCGGCCACGCCGACTACGTGAAGAACATGATCACCGGCGCCGCCCAGATGGACGGCGCGATCCTGGTCGTCTCGGCCGCCGACGGCGTGATGCCGCAGACGCGCGAGCACATCCTGCTTGCCCGCCAGGTCAACGTCCCGCACGTGGTCGTCTTCCTCAACAAGGTCGACCAGGTCGACGACGAGGAACTGATCGAGCTGGTCGAGGAGGAGGTCAAGGAACTCCTCGACGAGTACGACTTCCCCGGCGACGACACGCCGATCATCAAGGGCTCGGCGCTGAAGGCGCTGGAAGGCGACGAAGAGGCGCAGAAGGCGGTCTTCGAACTGGCCGACGCCCTCGACTCCTACATCCCAGAGCCGGTTCGCGAGCTCGACAAGCCCTTCCTGATGCCGATCGAGGACATCTTCTCGATCACCGGCCGCGGCACCGTTGCCACCGGCCGCGTCGAGCAGGGCATCGTCAACACCGGCGACGAGGTCGAGATCGTCGGCATCAAGGACACGACCACGACCGTGGTCACCGGGGTCGAGATGTTCCGCAAGATCCTCGACCAGGGTCAGGCCGGCGACAACATCGGCGCCCTCCTGCGCGGTACCAAGCGCGAGGAGATCGAGCGCGGGCAGGTTCTCTGCAAGCCCGGTTCGATCACGCCGCACACCAAGTTCAAAGCCGAGGTCTACTGCTTGAAGAAGGAGGAGGGTGGCCGTCACACGCCGTTCTTCTCGGGCTACCGGCCCCAGTTCTACTTCCGCACGACCGACGTGACCGGGATCGCCAACCTCCCCGAGGGGACCGAGATGGTGATGCCGGGCGACAACGTCGAGATGACGATCGAGTTGATCCAGCCGATCGCGATGGACCAGGGCCTGCGCTTCGCCATCCGCGAGGGTGGCCGGACCGTTGGCTCGGGAGTCGTCGCGGACGTCATCGAGTAGCGACTTGGGCGGGCTTCGGCCCGCTCGTCGCCGCCGGCGGGCGGCGAGACAACTGCAAAGCACATACGACCGGGGCGGCGCCCCACAAAAAAGGGGCCCCGCCCCTTATGCGCGATAAGACCGCGCAGAAAGACCAGAGAGACAAGATCAGAACGTGGCAGCGATAGCAGCACAGAAAATTCGAATCCGGCTCAAGGCGTATGACCATGACGCCATAGACCGGGCTGCCCGCGAGATCGTCGAGACCGCGGAGCGCACCGGCGCCAGCGTCTCTGGTCCGGTGCCGCTGCCGACCGAGAAGAACGTCTACTGCGTGATCCGCTCGCCGTTCAAGGACAAGGACTCGCGCGAGCACTTCGAGATGCGCACGCACAAGCGCCTGATCGACATCCTCCAGCCCTCGCCGAAAACCGTCGACTCGCTGCAGCGCCTCGACTCGCTGCCGGCCGGCGTCGACATCGAGATCCGCCTCTAGCGTCGATGGCCGCGATCCTCGGAAAGAAGCTTGGGATGACGCAGGTCTTCAGGGAGGACGGGTCCGTCATTCCGGTCACCGTGATCGAGGCCGGCCCCTGCAAGGTGACCGCGGTCCGCGACCCCGAGCGCGACGGCTACGCCGCCGTCCAGCTCGCCTTCGGCGCGACCAAGGAGGGCAAGCTGAGCAAGGCCGAGGAGGGCCACGTGAAGAAGGCCGGCTCAGGGCCGATGCGCCACCTGGTCGAGTTCCGCGACGAGGACCTCGGCGCCGAGGACGGTCCCAAGATCGGCGACGACGTAACGGTCGAGTCCTTCGAGGCGGGCCAGAAGGTCAAGGTCGCCGGGATCTCGATCGGCAAGGGCTTCCAGGGTGGGATCAAGCGCCACAACTTCAGCCGCGGCCCGGTCAGCCACGGCTCGCACAACGTGCGCGCCCCGGGCTCGATCGGCGCCAGCACCTTTCCCGCCCGCGTCTTCAAGGGGATGAAGATGCCGGGCCAGATGGGCAACAAGCGGATCACCCAGAAGGGCCTCGAGGTCGCCGAGGTCGACGCCGAGCGCAACCTGCTGCTTGATCAAGGGCTCGGTTCCCGGCTCGCGCAACGCCGTGGTCGAGGTGAGGACCGATGGCTAAAGCCGCCGTGCTCGGCAAGACGACGAAGGCTGACCTGCCGAAAGAGCTCTTCGACGAGCCCTTCCACCACTCGCTGGTCGACGAGGCGGCTCGTGCCGATCTCGCCGCCCGGCGTCGTGGCACGGCCTCGACCCTGACCCGGGCCGAGGTGTCGATGACCGGCGCAAAGGCCTGGCGCCAGAAGGGCACCGGCCGCGCCCGCGTCGGTGCGCTCAGCTCTCCCAGCCGCTTCGGCGGTGGCGTCGCCTTCGGTCCCAAGCCCCGCCACTACACGGTCAAGGTCAACCGCAAGGCACGTCGCAAGGCGCTGCGCTCGGCCCTCTCGACCCACGCCGAGCGCGACAGCGTCGCCCTGCTCGACGCCGGCGCGTTCGATACTCCCTCGACCAAGACCGCGGCCGCAGCGCTCGACAAATGGGGCGCCAAGCGCTCGACCCTGATCGTGCTCGCTGCCGAGGAGAGCGGCGCTGCGAAGAGCTTTCGCAACATCCCCCGCGTCGGAGTGGTCGAGGTCAGTGCCGTCGGCGTCGCCGATGTGATCGGTGCCGCCTCGCTGGTCGTATCCGAAGGCGCCTTGGCAAAGCTGCAGGAGCGGCTGGTCTGATGGACGCACGCAACGTGATCATCCGCCCCGTCGTCTCCGAGAAGAGCTACGCGCTGATCGGAGAGGGCAAGTACACCTTCCGCGTCGACGACCGTGCCCACAAGACCCAGATCGCCCACGCGATCGAGGAGATCTTCGAGGTCAAGGTCGCCGCGGTTCGCACCTCCAAGGTGCGGCCGAAGCCAAAGCGCCGCGGCCTGCATTCGGGCAAGAGCCGCGGCTGGAAGAAGGCCGTGATCCAGCTCGCCCCGGGAGAACGGATCGAGCTGTTCGAGGGCGCCGAGACTGCATAGGGATATAGGGATGCCGAACCGAAAAACCAAACCGACCAGCCCCGGCCGCCGCTTCGCGACGTACCCGCTGCGCGAGCAGCTGACCGCGTCGACTCCGGAACGCAAGCTGACCGAGGGCCTGCGCAAGTCCGGTGGCCGCAACGCCAACGGCCGCGTCACTGCACGTCACCGCGGCGGCGGCGCCAAGCGTCGCTACCGCCAGATCGACTTCAAGCGGCTCAAGGACGGCGTGCCCGCCAAGGTGGCGACGATCGAGTACGACCCGAACCGCAGCTGCTACATCGCCCTGCTGCACTACGCCGACGGCGCCAAGGGCTACATCCTCGCCCCCGCCGCGATCGCGGTCGGCGACGAGGTCCAGTCAGGTCCCGGCGCCGACATCAAACCGGGCAACGCGCTGGCTCTCGGCGAGATGCCGACCGGCACGTTCGTCCACAACGTTGAGCTCACCCCCGGTCAGGGCGGCAAGCTCGGGCGCTCGGCCGGGACCTCGATCCAGCTCGCCGCCAAGGAGGGCGAGATGGTGACGCTGCGCCTGCCTTCCTCGGAGATGCGGCTGGTCCGCGCCGATTGCCGCGCAACCGTCGGCGTGCTCTCCAACGCCGAGCACCAGAACCTCAAGGTCGGCAAGGCGGGCCGCAGTCGCCACAAGGGCAAGCGGCCGCAAAGCCGCGGCGTGGCAATGAACCCGGTCGACCACCCGCACGGCGGCGGCGAGGCCCACCACACCCCCGGTGGGCACCCGGTGACCCCGTGGGGCAAGCCGACGCTCGGCTACCGCACGCGGAAGAAGGGCAAGCAATCCGATCGATACATCGTGCGCGGCCGTCGCCGAGGAAAGAAGAAGAGGTAACCAACAGATCATGGGAGTTCGACGAAAAAGGGCCCGTGGGTGGAAGCCGCGCTGATGAAGCGCGTCAGCGCGATGAACGAGTCGGGCCAGAAGCAGATGCTGAAGACCTGGTCGCGCGCGTCGACCGTCTTCCCCGACATGGTCGGCCACACGATCGCCGTCCACGACGGCCGCAAGCACGTGCCCGTCTTCATCTCCGAGTCGATGGTCGGCCACAAGCTGGGCGAGTTCGCGCCGACCCGCACCTTCCGCTCCCACTCCGGAACGGGCAAGGGTGAGTAGCGTGGCCGAGGCCGCACCGATCGTCGTTCGCGCCAGCTCCCGCTACGTGCGGGTCGCCCCGCGCAAGGCGCGCCTGATCGCCGATCAGGTCCGCGGCCTGCACATCGAGCAGGCGCGGGCGCTGCTCGAGTTCTCGCCGCGCGGCGCCGCCGAGGACATCCGCAAGCTGATCGAGTCCGCCGCTTCCAACGCGGAGAACAACCACGACCTGATCGCCGACGAGATGCTGATCTCCGAGATCACCGTCGACGAAGGCCCGACCCTGCGCCGCTTCCGGCCGCGGGCGATGGGCCGTGCCTCGCGGATCAACAAGCGAACCTGCCACATCGCCGTGGCACTTACACCGGAAGACGAGGACTAGGGACATGGGCCAGAAGATCCATCCCGGCGGCTTCCGCGTCGGCTACATCCAGGACTGGAAGTCGAACTGGTTCGAGGAGAAAGACTTTTCCGACGTGCTCAACGAAGACCTGGAGATCCGCGAGCACATCGAAAACAAACTCGCTCACGCTGGCCTTTCCAGCATCACGATCGAGCGCCACGGTGAGATCGCGGTGGACATCCACACCGCCCGTCCGGGCATCGTGATCGGCAAGTCGGGCAGCGAAGTCGATGCCCTGCGCAAAGACCTGCACAAGCTGACCGGGAAACCGGTGAAGGTGAACATCCGCGAGGTGAAGCGCCCCGAGCTCGACGCCAAACTGGTCGCCCAGTCGATCGCCGAGCAGCTGCAGAACCGGGTCGCCTTCCGGCGGGCGATGAAACGCGCCCTCACCTCGGCGATGCGCTCCGGCGCCCAGGGCTGCAAGGTCCAGGTCTCCGGTCGCCTCGGCGGCGCCGAGATGGCGCGGACCGAGGGCTACTCGGATGGCCGGGTGCCGCTGCACACGCTGCGGGCGAACATCGACTACGGCTTCTTCGAGGCACGCACCACGACCGGCCGGATCGGCGTCAAGTGCTGGATCAACAAGGGCGAGGTGATGCCGGAGGGCTTCCGTTCCAACCAGCTCGAGGAGGATGAGCCGCAGGGTGGTGGGCAGCGCGGCGGCCGGCCGGGCGGAGATCGTGGCGGTCGCGGTGGAGACCGGGGCGGTCGTCCCGGCGGCGGTCGCGGCGGACCGGGCGGCGGGCGCGGCGGCCAGCGCGGGGGTGGACGCTGCCATGCTGATGCCGAAGCGGGTCAAGCACCGCAAGCAGATGCGCGGCCGCATGCGCGGCAACACCAAGGGCGGCAGCACCGTCGCCTTCGGCGAGTACGGCCTGAAGTCGCTCGATCGCGGCTGGATCACCAACCGCCAGATCGAGGCTGCCCGCGTGGCGATGACCCGCAAGATCAAACGTGGCGGCAAGGTCTGGATCAA
This sequence comes from uncultured Solirubrobacterales bacterium, assembly GCA_963702705.1. Taxonomy (GTDB): domain Bacteria; phylum Actinomycetota; class Thermoleophilia; order Solirubrobacterales; family 70-9; genus VRUE01. Next base: position 884,762 of record CAVPDR010000002.1, on the reverse strand, counting down.
CGTCTTCCCCGACAAGCCCTACACCAAGAAGCCCGCCGAGACGCGGATGGGCTCGGGCAAGGGCAACCCGGAGGGCTGGGTCGCGGTGATCAAGCCCGGCAAGGTGATGTTCGAGCTGGCCGGCGTCCCAGAGGACCTCGCCCGCGAGGCGCTGCGCCTGGCGGGCCACAAGCTTCCCGTCAAGACGAAATTCGTAATGCGCGAGGGGGCCGATTCTCAGTGAAGGCCGCCGAGGTGCACGACCTCAAAGACGACGAGCTGATCGCGAAGCTGATCGAGGCCAAGCAGGAGAAGTTCAACCTGCGCTTTCGCCAGGCGACCGGCGAGCTGGAGAACACGGCTCGGATCGGGGTTGCGAGGCGGGACGTTGCCAAGCTGCTCACCGTTGCCAAGGAGCGCGGGATCGACGTTGAGAAAGAGTTGAAACGATGACGTGACGAGGAGAAAAAAGACGTGGTTGACGAGACGCCTCAGGACGAGAGCGCCGAGGCTGCGGGTCCTGTCGCCGAGGATGACCCGTCGTCCTCGCAAGCTGCGGGCGACGTCCCATCCTCGACACCACCCGCAGAGGAGGCGCCCGAGGCTGAGGTGAAGGACGAGGCCGCTGAGGACTCCGCGCCCGCTCCTGAGGCTGAGCAGGAGGAGCCCGCTGCCGCGGAGGAGAAGCCTGCTGCGAAAGAAGAGCCTGCTGGGGAGCCCAATCCTGAGGACGATCTTCCTTGGAAGGAGAGGCGTCGGCTGCAGCGGTCTCGGCGACCGCATAAGGCTGGAGCTGCTCTCACTGCTGAGGAGCGGATTGCGAAGCGGGCTGCGGAGCGGAAGCTCAAGGCTGAGTCCCGGCGTAAGGAAAGGGCCGCTGCCAAGCAGGGCAAGACTGCTGGGACGGGGACCCGCCCGGCGGAGAAGGACGCTGTCGCTGCCAAGACCCGGCAGGGGCTTGTCGTCTCCAACAAGGGCGAGAAAACGATCACTGTGCGGATCGATATTGCTCGCCGCCACCCGACTTACGAAAAGGTCGTGCGCCGCTCGCGCACGCTTCATGCCCACGACGAGCAGAACGAGGCCGGAGAGGGCGACACCGTGCGGATCGTCGAGACGCGGCCGCTGTCGAAGACAAAGCGCTGGCGCCTGGTCGAGGTCTTGGAGAGGGCCAAGTGATCCAGCAGGAGTCGAGACTGAAGGTCGCCGACAACTCCGGCGCCCGTGAGATCCTCTGTATCCGCGTCAAGGGCGGATCGCACCGCCGCTACGCGGGCGTCGGCGACGTGATCACGGCAACGGTCAAACAGGCGAGCCCGCAGGGGGGCGTGCGCAAAGGCGAGGTCGTGCAGGCCGTTGTCGTGCGCACCAAGAAGCAGCTCGGCCGCCCCGACGGCACCTACATCTCCTTCGACGAAAACGCCGCGGTGCTGATCGATCCGGCGAGCAACAACCCGCGCGGGACACGCATTTTCGGCCCCGTGGCGCGTGAGCTGCGCGATCGCAACTTCATGAAAATCATCTCGCTGGCACCCGAGGTGCTCTGAGATGGCCAAGGCGATGCGGATTCGCAAAGACGATCAGGTCGTCGTGATCGGCGGCAAGGACGCCGGCAAGACCGGTCGCGTGGTGCGCACCGACCCGAAGAAGGACCGGGTCTACGTTGAGCACCTGAACATGGTCAAGCGGCACGAAAGGCCGCGCTCCCAGACCGACCTGAAAAACCCGCAGGCCGGGGGCATCGTCGAGAAGGAGGGGCCGATCCACGTCTCCAACGTGATGCTGCTCGACCCCAAAGACAACAAGCGGACGCGAGTCGGCGTACGCCGCGACAAAGGCGGCAAGCGCGAGCGCTTCGCCAAGCGCAGCGGGGTGTCGTTCTGATGGAGGCGACCGCCACCCCACAGAGCCAAACCGCGCCGCCGCCACGCCTGCGCGAGCGCTACGAACAGGATGTCCTGCCGGCGCTGACCGGCAAGTTCGGCTACTCGACTCCGATGCAGGCGCCGCGCCTGGAGAAGATCACGCTCAACATGGGCCTGGGCGAGGCCAAGCAGAACAACAAGATGCTCGAAGCCGCCCAGACCCAGCTGGCGACGATCGCCGGCCAGTATCCCAACGTGCGCCGTGCCCGCAAGTCGATCGCTTCCTTCAAGGTGCGCGAGGGCATGCCGGTCGGTCTCTCGGTGACGCTGCGCCGCGCCCGCATGTGGGAGTTCCTCGATCGGCTCTGCTCGATCGCCGTGCCGCGCATCCGCGACTTCCGCGGTCTCAACCCGCGCTCCTTCGACGGTCGCGGCAACTACTCGATGGGCGTCAAGGAGCAGCTGATCTTTCCCGAAATCGATTACGACTCGATCGACGAGGTGCGAGGCCTCGACATCACCATCACCACCTCCGCTCAGACCGACGAGGAGGCCTTTGAGCTGCTGCTCGGGCTTGGCATGCCCTTTGCCAAAGAGGGCCGACCCGGCAAACCCGATGCCGACATCGAGGCCAAGGAAGCCGCCGAAGAGGAGAAGCGCAAGGAGGAGGCCCGCCTGCGCGCCGAGGCAGAGGCGGCTGCGCTGGAGCAGCTGAAGGAAGAGAACCCCGACGCATACGCCAAACCCGAGGCCGAGAGCGAGGGCAGTGAGCCCGCCGCCGAGGACGATCAGGACGCCGAGAAACCGGCCGACGAGGAGAATCAGGACAATGGCTAAGACTTCGCTGAAGGTGAAGCAGGGCCGCAAGGCCAAGTACAAATCCCGTGCGTACAACCGCTGCCGCCGCTGTGGCCGGCCGCGCGCCTACTACCGGAAGTTCGGCCTCTGCCGCATTTGTCTGCGCGAGGCCGCACACGAGGGGTACATCCCCGGCATGACCAAGTCGAGCTGGTAGGAACAAGAAAGATGCTGACCGACCCGATAGCCGATTACCTGACCCGGATTCGCAACGCGCTTGGCTCCGGCCATGACGACGTCGAGATCCCCGCTTCGCGCTTGAAGGTGGAGATGTCGCGGATCCTCAAGGAGCAGGGCTACATCACCGACTTCTCCAAGCAGCCGGCGGCCGTCGGCGAGGCGATCAAGATCCGCCTCAAGTACACCGAGGACCGCCGCCCGGTGATCCTCGGCCTCGAGCGCATCTCGCGGCCCGGTCGGCGTCGCTACGTCGACCACAAGCGGGTGCCCCGGGTCGACGGCGGCACCGGCACCGCGATCATCAGCACTTCGGTCGGCGTCATGACCGGCCACGAAGCGAAGGCGAAGGGCGTCGGCGGCGAGGTTGTCGCCTACGTCTGGTGAGAAGCCGATGAGCCGGATCGGAAGAAAGCCCATCGCCGTGCCTGAGGCCGTTACGGTCGAGATCGCCCCTGGTCTCGTCGCGGTCAAAGGTCCCAAGGGCGCGCTTTCGCAGCCGCTCTCGACCGATATGAAGGTCGAGCAGGCCGACGGCGTCCTCACCGTGGCGCGACCGACCGACCGCGGTGAGCACCGTGCCCTGCACGGCCTCACCCGCAGCCTGATCGCAAACATGGTCGAGGGCGTCACCGACGGCTTCGAGAAGCGCCTGGAGATCCAGGGCGTCGGTTACCGCGCCCAGCTCAAGGGCAAGAACCTGGAGCTGGCGCTCGGCTACTCGCACCCGGTTGCGATCGAGGCCCCTGACGGAATCGACTTCGATGTCCCACAGCCGACGGAAGTCATCGTGCGCGGAATCGACAAGCAGCTCGTCGGCCAGGTCGCCGCGGACATCCGCAAGCGTCGCCCGCCGGAGCCTTACAAGGGCAAGGGAATCCGCTACCGCGGCGAGCACGTCGCGCGCAAGGTGGGCAAGCGCGCATGACCGTGGTCACCAAGCGCCAGCGCCGCCTTCGCCGTCGCCGCCGGGTTCGCGCCCGGGTCACCGGCACGACGCAGCGCCCGCGCCTCTCCGTCTACCGCTCCAATCGTGGCGTCTTTGCGCAGCTGATCGACGACGGCAAGGGCCATACCGTGGCTGCGGTCAACTGGATTGAGCCCGAGCTGCGCAAGCTGACCGCGAGCGAGCAGGCGAAGCGGGCCGGCGAGCTGCTGGCCGAGCGCGCCAAGGCGGCCGGCGTCGAGACCTGCGTCTTCGACCGCGGCGGCTACCAGTACCACGGCCGGGTCAAGGCGCTGGCCGAAGGAGCGCGAGAGGGGGGCCTGGTCTTCTAGCGCCAGTTCGCTACCTTGGACCGCTGCTTATGAAGGGAATGGACACAACCAACGTCGAGACGGTGAGCCCGCGTGGGCTCGACCTGCAGGAGCGCGTGATCGAGATCAACCGCGTCGCCAAGGTGGTCAAGGGCGGCCGGCGCTTCTCCTTCACCGCCCTGGTTGCGGTCGGCGATGAAGAGGGCGTCGTCGGGATTGGCTACGGCAAGGCCCGCGAGGTCCCGCTGGCGATTCAGAAGGGCGTCGAGAACGCCCGCAAGGACTTGATCCGGATCCCCAAATACGGGCAGACGATCACCCACAAGATCATCGGTCGCTACGGCGCCGGCCACGTGGTCCTGCGCCCGGCCAGTCCCGGTACCGGCGTGATCGCCGGCGGCGGCGTGCGCGCGGTGCTCGAGCTGGGTGGGGTCAAGGACGTCCTTACCAAGAGCATTGGGACTCAGAATCCGATCAACCTGGTGAAGGCGACTATGGACGGGCTGATCCGGCTGCGTCGGCCCGAGGAGGTCGCGGAGCTTCGCGGTCTGACTGTCTCGCAGGTTCTTGGAGTTAGTTCAAACGGCTCGACCGCGGGTCCTGTCGCGGAGACGGGCGCGACGTCCTCGCAAGCTGCGGGCGACGCCCCCATCTCCACGCCACCCGCGGGTGAGGCGTCGGAGAAACCCAAGGACGAGGCGCCCGCTGAGGCCGCCGAGGCTCCGGCAGCTGAGCAGGCCGAGGCGACCAGTGAGTCCAAAGGCGCCGAGGAGGCGAAAGCTGAGGAGCCCGTTGCCGTTTCGGAGACGCCCGTTGCTGAGGGGAAAGCTTCTGAGGTTCCGGCGGAGGGTGATGCTTCGTGAAGATCAAGCAGGTTCGTTCCGCTAATGGGAGCAATCCCAGTCAGAAAGCGACGCTTAAGGCGCTTGGGCTTGGGCGGATTGGCAAGGCTGTGGAGCGGAAAGACAGTCCTCAGTTGCAGGGGCAGCTTCACGTCGTCTCTCACTTGGTTGAGGTGAGCTCCTGATGGCCGCTGAGACGCCTCGGTCTGAGGAGATCGGGTTGCACAATCTTCGGCCCAAGCCTGGGTCGCGCAAGCCGCGTAAGCGGATCGGCCGCGGCGAGGGCTCTGGGCTGGGTAAGACCTCGGGGCGTGGGCACAAGGGTGCTGGGTCGCGCTCCGGGTCCAAACGGAAGATCGGCTACGAAGGCGGCCAGAACCCCATCCATATGCGGATGCGAAAGCTTCGCGGGCCCCACAAAAAGCAGTCGATGCCGTTTGAGAACTTCCGCACGAAGTCGCAGCCGGTCAACCTGGCCGACCTCGACGAGCGCTTCGACGATGGAGCCGAGGTGACGATCGAGGCGTTGAAGGAGAAGGGCTTGGCCAAGCGCTCCGACCCGGTGAAGATCCTCGCCCGCGGCGAGATCTCGAAGAAGCTGACGGTGCGTGCGCACGCCTTCAGCGCCGCCGCCAAGGAGAAGATAGAAGCGGCGGGCGGTTCCTGCCACACTCTGGAGCCGTAATGCTCCGGACTATTGCGAACGCCTTCAGCGTCGCCGACATTCGCAAGAAGCTCGCCTTCACCGCGGCGATGCTGCTGCTCTACCGGCTCGGCGCCTACATCCCGGCCCCCGGGGTCAGCCTCGACGCGGTCAAGGAAATTCAGAGCAACTTCGGTGGCGCCGGTGTGCTCGGCTTCCTCAACACCTTCTCGGGCGGCAGCCTCTCGCGCCTCTCGCTCTTCGCGCTGGGGATCATGCCCTACATCACGGCTTCGATCATCCTGCAGCTGCTGACCGTGGTGCTGCCCTCGCTGGAGAAGCTGCAGAAAGAAGGCGAGGTTGGGCAGCAGAAGATCACCCAGTACACGCGTTACCTCACCGTTGGCTTGGCTTTCGCACAGTCCTTCGGCTACGTCTTCCTTTTCCGCTCCTTCGGCAAGCAGGCCGGCGGCGAAAATCTGCTCGGCAACCTGACCGGAGCCAAGGTACTGCTGATCGTGATCTCGTTGACAGCGGGCTGCACGCTGCTGATGTGGTTCGGCGAGCTGATCACACAGCGCGGCATCGGCAACGGCATCTCGCTGATGATCTTCGCCTCGATCGTCTCGGGCCTGCCGCACGGCATCCAGGCCTGGTGGACCAACCCAGACCAGGTCTTCGTCGTGATGATGCCCTTCATCGCCCTCGCCGTGATCGTCGCGATCGTCTTCGTCCAGGAGGGTCAGCGCCGCATCCCGGTCCAGTACGCGAAACGGGTGGTCGGCCGCAAAATGACCTCGGGCGGCTCGACCTACCTGCCGCTGCGGGTCAACATGGCCGGCGTCATCCCGGTCATCTTCGCCGCCTCGATCATGGCCTTCCCGGCGACGATCGGGCAGCTGCTCAACACGCCCGCGGCTCTCGACTTCGCCGCCTTCGTCGGGCCAAACACCTGGGCCTACGTGGTCGGCGAGGTCTTCTTCATCGTCATCTTCACCTACTTCTACACGGCGGTCACCTTCAACCCGGTCGACCAGGCCGACAACCTGAAGAAGTACGGCGGCTTCATCCCCGGCGTGCGGCCGGGTCGGCCGACGGCGGAGTACCTCGACCGCATCCTCTCGCGGCTGACCTTCCCGGGCGCCCTCTACCTGGGCGCGGTTGCGGCGCTGCCGACGATCCTGATCAGCCAGACATCCGCCAACTTCTTCTTCGGCGGCACCTCGATCCTGATCGTGATCGGCGTCGCGCTGGAAACCGTGAAGCAGCTCGAGGCGCAGCTGATGATGCGCAACTACGAGGGCTTCCTCAAATAAGCTGCACTCGATGCCCGAGCAGAACCTAGTCCTCCTCGGCCCGCCCGGGTCCGGGAAGGGGACGCAAGGTGAGCGGTTGCAGGAGGAGCTACAGCTCCCCTACTACGCAACCGGCGACATCCTGCGGGCGGCGGTTCGCGAGGGGACAGCGCTCGGCCGTTCGGCGAAGGACTACATGGACCGCGGCGACCTCGTGCCCGACGAGGTGATCGTCGGCATGATCGGCGAGCGGATCGACTCGGCCGAGGCCGAGGACGGCTTCATCCTCGACGGCTTCCCGCGCACGGCGCCCCAGGCCGAGGCCCTGGCGGCGAAGCTGAGTGAGCTGGACAGGGAGCTGACATCGGTGTTGCTGATCGACGTCAGCGACGAGGAGGTCGTGCGCAGGCTGGGCGGCCGCCGCACCTGCGTCGAGAATGGCCACGTCTTCCACGTCGAGTTCAACCCGCCTCGGCAGGAGGGGGTCTGCGACGTCGACGGCAGCGAGCTGATCGTCCGCGACGATGACAAACCCGAGGTGATTCGCCACCGGCTCGAGCAGTACCACGCCAAGACCGCGCCCCTGATCGAGCACTACGACCACCAGAGCCTGCTGCGCCGGATCGACGGTGCCGCCTCTCCCGACGAGGTCGGCGACGAGATCCGCCGCACGCTGGCGACACTTCGCCTCGAGGCCGACGAGGCGATCTAGCTTGTGTACCGAATGATCGTCAAGAAGTCCCCGGAGCAGGTCGAGAAGATGGCGGCCGCCGGCGAGATCCTCGTCCGCTGCCTGCACATGCTCGCCGCCAAGGCGCGCTCCGGGATAACGACCGAGGAGCTGGATCAGGCGGCGGAGAAGTTGATCCACTCTCAGGGCGCCGAGCCGGCCTTCAAGGGCTACCGCGGCTTCCCCGCCTCGATCTGCGCCTCGCCCAACTCGATGGTCGTCCATGGCATCCCAGGGCCCTACGAGCTCAAGCGCGGCGATGTGCTCTCGGTCGATGTTGGGGTGATCAAGGACGGATGGGTCGCCGACGCAGCGATGACGCTGCCGATCGGCGCGATCGACCCCGAGGCGCGCAAGCTGCTCGACGTCACCAAGGCCTCGCTCTTCGCCGGGGTCGAGCAGATGCAGCCTGGCAACCGGCTCGGCGACGTCTCGGCCGCGATCCAGCGGGCGGTCGAGATCGAGGGCCTCTCGATCATCCGCACGTTGGTAGGCCACGGGATCGGCCGCGAGATGCACGAGGACCCGCAGGTCCCCAACTTCGGCACGCCGGGAAAGGGCCCGCTGCTGGAGGAGGGAACGGTGCTGGCGATCGAGCCGATGGTCAATGTCGGCGGCCCGCTGGTGCGGATGGGGGAGGACGGCTGGGCGGTCTACTCACAGGACGGCTCGCTGGCCGCCCACTTCGAGTTCACCGTCGCCGTGACGGCCGACGGTCCGCGGATCCTCACTCCCTGGCACGAAGACGCGTAGCTCGCTACTCCCGGCTATCCTGATCGGGAGCGGTGGGCGCCGCCCGACAGAAGGGATGTCCTTTGCGCCTGCTTGCCCGCTCTCTAGCTTTTTTCCTTTTTTTCGCCGTTGTTTCCTCCGCGCAAGCGGCATCCCAGCCATACGGCGCAAACGACGCCGGTGGCTTTCGCAACGTCTTGCCGCCTGGTGAGAACGGGCTAGACACGCTGAGCCAGATCTTCTCCTTCCGCGGGCTGGGCACGATCCCGCCCCATTTCGCCGACCAGCAGCCGCTCTACGAAAACCTCGTCTACGGCGCGCCCGAACTGACCGACGAAAAAGTCTCCACCTATTTCAAGGACGCGACCTTCGGCGTGCCGCCGGGAGAAGTCGCCTCGACGATCGAACCGCGCCCGGGGACGACGATCGTCCGCGATTCGTCCTACGGCGTGCCCCACATCTACGGCGACACCCGCGCCGACACGATGTTCGGTGCCGGCTACGCCGGGGCCGCCGATCGGCTCTTCCTGATGGACGTCCTGCGCCACACGGGCCGCGCCGAACTGGCCTCCTTCCTCGGCGGAGCTAACGCGGGTGCCGATGCGTCGCAGTGGGGCTTCGCCCCCTATACCGAAGCCGACCTGCAGAAGCAGCTCGACACCATGCCGCAGCAGTACGGCGCAGCTGGGGCGCAGGCCGACGAAGACGTGCAGAGCTACATCGATGGGATCAATGCCTACATCGCCGCGGCGAGCGCCAATCCTGCGTTGAAGCCGGGCGAGTACAGCCTGCTGAACAAGCCGATGGAACCGTGGAAGCCGACCGACGTCGTCGCGATCGCCTCGCTGATCGGCGGCATCTTCGGCCGCGGCGGCGGCAACGAGCTGAACTCGGCCCTGACCATGCAGTCGTTCGTCGACCGCTTCGGCGCCAAGGCGGGACGCCGGGCGTGGCTCGGCTTCCGCTCGAAGAACGACCCCGAAGCGCCAACCACGATTTCCAAGCCGTTCCCCTATGAGACCCGCAGCGCTTTCGCCAAGCGCGGCCTGGCGCTTCCCGACCCGGGTTCGGTTCGCGAACCGCCGGTGGCCACCGCTTCGAGCGCGAGCGCCGGCGCGGGCGGCGGCTTCGGCGCCGCGATCGAGCGCGGCCTGCGCGAAGGCGGTCACGCTTCCAACTGGGAGCTGGTCTCGGCCAAGCACTCGGCGAGCGGCCACCCGATCGCAGTGATGGGCCCGCAGGTCGGCTACTTCATCCCCCAGATCCTGATGGAGGAGGATCTGCACGGGCCGGGTATCGATGCCCGAGGCGCGGCCTTCGCCGGCGTCAGCCTCTACGTCGAGCTCGGCCACGGCCGCGATTACGCCTGGAGCGCGACGACGGCGACCTCCGACAACGTCGACACCTTCGCCGAGGTGCTCTGCAAGGACAAGTACCACTACCTCTACCGCGGCAAGTGCAAGCCGATGGAAAAGTTGGAACGAAGCGAGAGCTGGACGCCGAACGCGATCGACCCGACCGAAGCCGGCTCGCAGACGCTGACCTCGTATCGGACCGTGCACGGCATCGTCTTCGCCCGCGGCAAGGTGAAGGGGCGCAAGGTCGCCTTCGTCCACGACCGCACCACCTACTTCCATGAGCCCGACTCGGTGATCGGCTTCGCCCAGCTCAACGAACCTGGAGTTGTCACCGGTCCGGCCGGCTTCAAACAGGCGATCTCGCACATCAACTTCCTCTTCAACTGGGGATACGTCGACTCGGAACACATCGCCTATGCGCTTTCGGGAGCAATGCCACAGCGCCAGGGCACCTCGCCCGACTTCCCGGTCCTCGGCACCGGCTCCTACGACTGGAAGGGCTTCAAGCCGGCGAGTCAGACCGCCGCCTACCTGCCCTTCGCCAAGCACCCGCAGGCGATCGACCCGCCCTTCCTCGTCTCCTGGAACAACAAGCAGGCGCCCGAATGGGGAGCCGCCGACGACCAGTACGACTACGGGCCGCTGCACCGGGCGCAGATGATCTCCGACAGGGTGCGCGCCGCCACCAAGGGCAAGGGCCGGATGTCGATCTCCCAGCTGGTCCAGGCGATGGCTGAACCGGCGACCGAGGACCTGCGCGGCTACAGGCTGCTGCCGACGATCTTCAAAGCGATCGGCAAACCCAAGCAGGCCTCGCTGCGCAAAGCGCTGGCCACGCTGAGCGCCTGGCACAAGGCCGGCGCCCACCGCCGCGACCTCAACCGCGACGGGGTCGACGAGGAAACTCCGGCGATCGAGCTGATGGACGCCTGGTGGCCGAAGCTGGTCGCGGCGGAGTTCAAGCCGGCACTGGGCAAGAAGGCGTTCGAACGGCTGCAGGGGATGATCTCGACGGGTGACCATACGGGTGTTTCCCCGGACGCCCCGGACTTCTTCGACGGCTGGTGGGGCTACACGTCCAAGGACCTACGCGACCTCTTCGGCCCGCAGCCGAAGGCGCCCTACAGTCGCGTCTACTGCGGCCAGGGATCGAGGAAGCGCTGTCGTCAGGCGCTGCAAAGCAGCCTCACCCAAGCGCTGAAGGTCACCCCGGCAGCGATGTACGGCGGCGGCAACGGCAAGTGCGCCGCCAACCCACAACCCTCCTGCTTCGACCAAAACCGCCCCCAGGTCACCTCAGGCATAGACCTGGGCCCCTTCCCGTTCCAGAACCGCCCGACGTTCCAACAGGTCGTCACGCTGACCCAAAGGTTGCCGCGGTAGGGGGTGGTTGGGAAGGGGCGCCGATGGCCCCTCCCAAAACGCGCGGCAGGAGCCGCGCTTGAGTGTTTTGGGAGGGGCCATCGGCGCCCCTCTGCAAGCATCCGTCCCGCCCAGTCTTCGACACCGAGGCGCCTCCCGTCGAGTCGTCTCAGCTTCAGGCACGCGACGGGTCCGGTGTACGCCCGGGAGTCAGGTTGGCCGGCGATGGCACTCCGCATTCGAAGCTTCTCCGTCCCTTGGGGCGTGTCGAGAGAAGGGGCGGGGCACCCTCCCCAAAACACTCAAGCGCGGCTCCTGCCGCGCGTTTTGGGGAGGGTGCCCCGCCCCTTCGTACGGCCGCGCCCCGAAGCACGGCCCCTGCTATCTTTCTCGGTCGGCCCACGCGGGTCGGAGTTCGTGCCTGCCGTCCAACTCCTGGGGCGTGCAGGAGTCCTGTAGTCGATACGAGATCCGGAGCGATGAAGGTCAGAGCTTCAGTTAAGCCGATGTGCGAAAAGTGCAAGATCATCCGCCGCCATGGCGCGGTCTTGGTGATCTGTCAGAACCCTCGCCACAAGCAGCGTCAGGGCTAGGACGATGGCACGGATCGCAGGCGTCAACGTTCCGGTCGGCAAGCGCGTCGAAATCGGCCTCACCTACATCTTTGGGATCGGGCGCTCGACCGCGCAGAAAATCCTCGAGGAGGCCAAGGTCGACCCCAACACCATGGTCAAAGACCTGACCGAGGACGAGGTGATGCGCCTGCGCGAGGCGGTCGACCAGCGCGAGGTCGAGGGCGACCTTCGCCGCGAGCGCTCGCAGGACGTCAAACGACTGATGGAGATCGGCTCCTACCGCGGCTTGCGCCATCGGCGCGGCCTGCCGGTTCGCGGCCAGCGGACCAAGACCAATGCGCGCGGCCGCAAGGGCCCGCGCCGGATGAGCGTCGCCGGCAAGCGCAAGGCATAGGCAGAGCAGATGGCCGCAGCCAAAAAACCCGCCAAGGGGCGCTCCCGCCGCCGCGTCAAGAAGAACGTCACCTACGGGCAGGCCCACATCAAGACTTCGTTCAACAACACGATCGTCACCCTGACCGACACCGAAGGCAACGTGATCGCCTGGGAGTCGGCCGGCTCGGCCGGGTTCAAAGGCTCGCGCAAGTCGACGCCGTTCGCCGCTCAGGTGACCGCCGACGCCGCCGCCAAGAAGGGCATGGAGCACGGGCTCGAGAAGGTCGAGGTCTTTGCCAAGGGCGCCGGCTCCGGCCGCGAGACGGCGATTCGCTCGTTGCAGGCGGCCGGCCTTGACGTGACCACGGTCAAGGACGTCTCCCCCCAGGCCCACAACGGCTGCCGCCCGAAGAAGCGGAGGCGCGTCTGATGGCTCGCGATACCGGAGCGCAGTGCAAGCAATGCCGCCGCGAGGGCCAGAAGCTCTTCCTCAAGGGCGAGCGCTGCTTCACCGACAAGTGCGGGGTCGAGCGCCGCTCCTATCCGCCCGGCGAGCACGGCCGCGGTCGCATGCGCCAGTCCGAGTACCGCGTACAGCTGCGCGAGAAGCAGAAGACGCGCCGCTACTACCAGGTGCTGGAGAAGCAGTTCCGCGCCTACTACGACAAGGCCTCCCGCCAGGAGGGAGTCACCGGCGAGAACCTGCTGCGCCTGCTCGAGTCGCGCTTCGACAACGTGCTGGTCCGACTTGGCTTCGCCGCCTCGCGGCGGCAGGCACGCCAGTTGATCAGCCACGGCCACTGGCTGATCAACGGGCGCCGCGTCGACATCCCCTCCTACCAGGTGCGCCCCGAGGACGTGATCTCGATCAAGTCGAGCTCGTCCGCCGGCGACACGATCCGCAAGGCAACGGAGCTCGTCTCCACCGTGCCGGCCTGGCTGCAGGCCGACCACGACTCCCTTACCGCCAAGGTCCTGCGCTACCCAGAGCGCGCGGAGATCTCGGCACCGGTGCAGGAGCAGCTGATCGTCGAGCTGTACTCCAAGTAACCGGGTCCTTTTTCTGAACACGCATACGCAAGGAACACATGCCCACTGATTTCCAGGTCCCTCGCATCACGTCTGAGAAGGTCGATGACCGCCGCGGCACCTTCACTGTCGAGCCGCTCGACAAGGGGTTCGGCTACACCTTCGGCAACAGCCTCCGCCGCGTCCTGCTCTCCTCGCTGGGCGGTGCCGCCGTCACCAGCGTTCGCATCGAGGGCGTTGCCCACGAGTTCTCCACCGTGCCCGGGGTGAAGGAGGACGTCACCGACATCGTCCTCAACCTCAAGGACCTCGTCGTCCGCATGCACACCGACGCCGATGAGGTCGAGGCACCGCTGGTCGCCACCGGCCCCGGCGAGGTCAAGGCGAAGGACATCGACCTGCCCTCGGGCGTCGAGATCCTCAATCCCGAGGCGCCGATTGCGACGCTCGAGAAGAAAACGAAGCTCGAGATCTACCTGACGATCGGCCGCGGCCGCGGCTACTCCCCGGCCGATGAGAACAAGTCCGACGAGCAGCCGATTGGGGTGATCCCGATCGATTCGATCTTCTCGCCTATCCGCCGCGCCTCCTACGCCGTCGCAACCGCTCGCGTCGGTCAGCGCACCGACTTCGACAAGCTGACGCTCGAACTCGAGACCGACGGCTCGATCGAGCCGGGCGCGGCCCTGCGCGAGGCCTCGGAGATCCTGATCAAGAGCCTGGCAATCTTCACCGATGCCGACCGGGTTGAGGAACTGACCGCCCGCGAGCCGGTCGCGGCCCACTCGGCCGACATCCTGCCCGGCCCCGGCGGAGATGGCGTCGCCAGCAACAATGGCCTCGACGAGATCCTGATCGAGGAGCTCGAGCTCGGCGTCCGCTCCTACAACTGCCTGAAGCGGGCGGGGGTGCAGACGGTCGGCGATCTCGTCCGTAAGACGCGCTCCGAGCTGAACGCGATCCCCAACTTCGGATCAAAGTCGATCGAGGAAGTGATCGAGACCCTGCATGCACGCGGACTCGACCTTTCGGGAGACTGAGCGGGGAGCTGAACCAGAGCGATGCGCCACCGCAAGAAGCGAAACAAGCTGAGCCGCGACGCGGCGCATCGCGAGGCACTGCTCTCGAACCTCTCCAAGCAGCTGATCGAGCACGAGCGGATCAAGACCAGCCAGGCCAAGGCAAAGGCGGTCAAGCCCGAGGTTGAGCAGCTGATCACCCTCGCCAAGCGCGGAGATCTGCACGCGCGGCGACAGGCTCTGTCGACGCTGCACAACGACAAGTTCATCGTGCACAAGCTGTTTGAGGAGGTCGCGCCTCGTTACGTTGAGCGGCCCGGTGGCTACACCCGGATCGTCAAGTTGGGTCCGAGGAAGTCGGATTCGACTGAGATGGTCTATCTCGAGTTGGTTTAGGTGCGGGAAGGGCGGGGCATCACCCGCCCTGACAAATGACGGGCTAATTAGCCCGTCATTTTGAGTATCCGCCAGTTCGGGTGATGCCCCGCCCTTCCAGACCAGGCCGGCTCTCGCTGACGCTCAGTCGTACGAGACGGACTCGAGGTACAAGCCGTGGGGTGGAGCTGTATCGCCTGCTTCGGAACGGGGCGCGCCTTTTAGTAGAGCTTCGAAATTCTCGAGGGAGCGGCGGACCGAGGAGACGTCGAGCATTGTTCCTACTAGGACTCGGACCATGTTTCTCATGAAGGCGTCGGCCGTTACCTGGAAGCTGAGGATGTCGCCTTCCTGACTCCAGTTTGCGGCGAGGATCTTGCGGTCGAAGTGGACGTGGTCGGTCTGGGTGGGGGTGAAGGCCGTGAAGTCGTGCTTGCCCACGATTGCCTTGGCGCAGGCATCTAGGACCTCGCGATCTACTCGGTGTGGCCACCAGAGGGCGCGGCCCTGCTCGAAGGGACTCGATGCGGAACGCGTGAGCAGGCGGTAGCGGTAGGTGCGAGATAGCGCGTCGCGGCGAGCGTCGAAGCCGTCCTCGGTCACCGTGGCGCTTGTCAGGGCTATGTCGCGGGGGCCCAGGCCGTTTGCCCGTCGTGCCAGATCGCCCGGCACATCGGCTGCGGTGACGAAGCTCGCCACCTGGCCTCGCGCGTGGACGCCCGTGTCGGTGCGGCCGGCGACGGTCAGCTCGACCGGTTCGCGCAGCACCGTCGCCAAT
The DNA here is from genome assembly GCA_963702705.1 of uncultured Solirubrobacterales bacterium. Taxonomy (GTDB): domain Bacteria; phylum Actinomycetota; class Thermoleophilia; order Solirubrobacterales; family 70-9; genus VRUE01. The sequence continues at coordinate 869,513 of CAVPDR010000002.1, read as the reverse complement.
GCCGTCTCGATCTCCTCCTGCACGGTCCGCAGCCCAGCCTGCCTCGCCCAGCCCTTAAAACCGCCCCCGTCGTATTCAAGCTCCACGCGCACGCAGGTCATCGCCGAGCAGTATGCAGCGATCGGGGTGCCGGGGGCGGGGCACCCCCGAACTGGCGGATACTCAAATCGCCGGTCTCATTAGACCGGCGATTGTCAGGGCGGGGGTGCCCCGCCCCCGGCACCCACCAACGCCAGCAGGCCCGCTTCGTCGAGGATCTCGGTCTCGAATTTCTCCGCCTTCGCCAGCTTCGAACCGGGGTTCTCGCCGGCGACCACGAAATCGGTTTTCTTCGAGACCGAGTTGACGACCTTGCCGCCGCCGGACTTGATCAGGGCCGCGGCCTCCTCGCGCGTGAGCTCCGGCAGGGTGCCGGTGAGGACCAGGGTTTTGCCTTCCAATGGCCCGCCGCTCTCGCGCCGTTCCGAAGGGTCCTGCTCCAGTCGCAGGCCCTTTTCGCGCAGCTTCTCGACCAGCTCCCAGGTGCGCTCGTCGGCCAGCGACTCGGCGATCTGCACAGCCATGATCGGCCCGACGCCCTCGACCTCCTCGATCAGCTCGGGGTCGGCCGTGTGCAGGGCGTCGATCGAGCCGAAGTGGTCGGCCAGCGCCTCGGCGGTGACGTAGCCCACGCCCGGCAGGCCGAGGGCGTAGAGAACGCGCTTGAAAGGGCGCGAGCGCGAGGCGTCGATCGCCGCCACCAGGTTGCGGGCGGAGATATCGCCGAAGCCGTCGAGTCCGTTCAGCTGCTCTTCGCTCAGATCGTAGATGTCGGCGACGTCTTCGATCAGGCCCTCCTGGAGGAAGCGCATCGCCTGCTTCTCGCCGAGGCCGTCGATGTCCATCGCCCCTTTGCTGACGAAGTGCTTGGCGTGCTGGAAGGCCTGGCCGGGGCAGCCGCCGCGGTTGGGGCAGATCGTGAAAACGGCGTCCTCGGGCTTGACCGTCTCGGTGCCGCAGGCCGGGCATTTCTTCGGCGGCTTCGGTTTGCGGCCGCGCCGTGCGGATTTCCCTTTCCTCAGCAGCGGCGAGACCACCTGCGGGATCACGTCGCCGGCTCGCATCACCACGACCTCGTCGCCGACGCGCACGTCCTTGCGCGCGAGGTCCTCCTCGTTGTGCAGGGTGGCGGTGGAGACGGTGACGCCGCCGACGTGGACCGGCTCCAGCATCGCGAAGGGGACCAGGTGGCCGGTGCGGCCGACGTTCCAGACGACCTCGAGCATCCTCGTCGTCGCCGTCGTCGGCGCAAACTTCCAGGCGATCGCCCAGCGCGGCTCGCGGCCGACGACCCCCAGCTCCCGCCACAGCGCCCGCTCGTCGATCTTGACGACGACGCCGTCGATCTCGTAGTCGAGCTCGTCGCGGCGCTCCTCCCACCAGTGGCAGCGCTTGACCACCGAGTCGACGTCGCCGTGGTGGGCGGTGTCGGGGTTGACCTTGAAGCCGCGCTCGGCCAGCCACTCGACCTCGGCCGAGTGGGTGGGCAGGTCGAGGCCGCGGGTGGCGCCGATCCCGTAGCACCAGACCGAGAGCGGCCGTTCGGCCGCCAGCGCGGGGTCGAGCTGGCGGATCGAGCCCGCGGCGGAGTTGCGGGGATTGGCGAAGGTCGGTTCGCCGGCCTCGGCCCGCCGTTCGTTCAGCGCCTTGAAGTCGGCGATCGGCAGGTAGACCTCGCCGCGCACCTCGACCAGCTCGGGCGCATCGTCGATCCGCAGCGGGATCGCCTTGATCGTGCGCAGGTTCTGCGTCACGTCCTCGCCGACCCGGCCGTCGCCGCGGGTGGCGCCGCGGGTGAAGACGCCGTTTTCGTAGGTCAGCGACATCGCCAGCCCGTCGATCTTCGGCTCGGTCGTGTAGCTGAACTCGGAAGCGGTGATGTCGAGGCGCTTGAGATGGTTGCGCACCCGCGTCTCCCAGCCGCGCAGCTCCTCCTCGTTGCGGGCGTTGCCGAGCGAGAGCATCTGCTCGGCGTGCTCGACCTGCTCGAAGCGGTCGAGCGGCGGTGCTCCCACCCGCTGGGTCGGAGAGTCGGGGGTGAGCAGACGCGGGTGATCGGCCTCGATCGCGCGCAGCTCGTCGAGCAGCTCGTCGTAGACGTCGTCGCCGACCGTCGGTTCGTCGAGGACGTAGTAGCGGCGGTTGTGCTCCGCCAGCTCGCGCCGCAGCTCCTCGGCGCGCTTCTCGGGCCCGGTCGCGCTCACACCGAGGTCGGGGCGCTCGCCGCCAGCATCTCCTCGAAGCCCCAGCCGCGCAGCCGCTCGAGCCCGCCGTGGTCGGTGAGGTCGAAATGGATCGGTGTGACCGAGATCCGTCCCTGGGCAACGGCGTTGAGGTCGGTGCCCTCGATCTCCTCGTAGCCCGGCTGCCAGCCGTAGATCTCGTAGTGGCGGCGGCCGTCAGCCTCGCCGACCAGCTTCAGCTCGTCGTTGTAGATCCGTTTGCCGAGGCTGGTCACCTCGATCCCCTTCGGCTCTCCGGCCGGGCAGTTGACGTTGATCAGGGTCGCCTCCGGGACGGGCTCGTCGATCAGCCGCCGCACCATCTCTGCGGCGAACGCGGCCACCGCTCCGAACTCGAAGCGACCGCTGACGTATCCCATGCCGCCGCCGGAGGACTGCTGTGAGAAGGCAACCGCGGGAATGCCGAGCACGATGCCCTCGAACGCCGCCGCCACCGTGCCCGAGTAGGTGATGTCGTCGCCGAGGTTGGCGCCGTGGTTGATCCCGGAGAAGATCAGATCGGGCCGGTGGCCGACCAGCCCCAACTCGGCGAAGCGCACGCAGTCGACCGGCGTGCCGTCGGTCGCGTAGCCCTTGTCCCCATCGCCGAACTCGACCTCCTCGACCGTCAGCGGCGAGCGGGTCGTGATGCTGCGCGCCGTGGCGCTGCGATTCGAGTCGGGAGCGATCACATCGACCTCGACCCCCTCGATCTCCCGCAGGGCGCGGCGAGCCGCCTGCAACCCAGGGGCCGTTATCCCATCATCGTTTGTGAGCAAAACGCGCATCGCCTTCGATTCTAGGTGGCGGTGGGGGGTTGGGCCTACAGAAGTCCCACTCGCGGCACATTCTGCGCGCCACGCGCGAATTGACCTCTGTCAAGTTCTTCCGGATACGTTGGCGGCCTCGCCGGCGTTGTCGCAGCTGCCGTCGACCTTCTCCTCCGCTACATTGTTTGAAATGAATTGTCTGCACAACGAAAAAACCGATGTTGGCTGATCCTCGTCACGTGGGCGTCGCTCTCGCGGCCGGCATGGCGGTAATGGTGGCCGGCGCCTTCGTCTTCGATGCTTCGAACGAGGCAGCGATGCAGGCGGTTGCGGCGGTGGGTTTTGTCGTCATATTCGCCGTGTTTCACTTCTTTGACGAGCGGGCGAGACGACGTCGGAAGAAGCAACCTCAGTAGGAAGCGATTTCGCCGGCGATCAGGTCCTGCTCGGCGTGGGCGAGGCTGAGGTCGCTGACGCTGCCCATCAGGACGGAGAAGATCATTAGCTTGCCATCGCGGTTGAAGCAGTAGCCGGAGAGGTTGCTGACGCCGGTCAGGGTGCCGGTCTTGGTCCGGCAGCGGCCGTAGGCGGCGGTTCCGTGCATGCGGTCGGCGACCGTGCCCTCGTGGCCGGCGAGGGCCATGTCCTGGATCAATTCTTCGCCGGCGAGGGTGCCGCGAATCGTCTGCAGCAGGTCGACCACCTGTCGCGGGGAAGCGCGGTTGGAGCGGGTCAGCCCGGAGCCGTCGACCGCGTGCACGCCGGAGCCGTGAGCGCGGGCGAACCGCTCGACCACCCGGGCGCCTGCCGCCGTGCTGCCGGTGCCGCCGAAACGGGCGCCGAGCAGCTTGATCAGCATCTCGGCGAAGTGGTTGTCCGAGTAGACGTCCGTGGTGTTGACGATTTCGGTCAGCGGTGGCGATTCGATCCGGGCCAGCTCGGTGCTGAAGGGTGGCGTCGTGCCGAGGGCGACGCCGGCGGCGATTCGAACCCCCGCTCCGCGCAGCGCTTGGGCCAGGGTCGCCGCGGCCGTCAGGGCCGGATCGCTTGCGAAGGCGCCGCCGTCGGCGCTGCTGTAGCCGGAGTCGAAGTCGAGCCCCGAAAGCGGACCGATTTCGGGGCTGGTCGCGTAGCCGGAGTCGGCCACGCCGCGCAGGCGGTCGAAGACGCTGTCGTCGGCGTAGAGGCGGCCGGTGACCGAGTCGATCCCCGCTTCGCGGACCTGGCGCTTCAAGAGAAAAAGGTTGGTGCCCAAACCGCCGAGGAAGCGGTTGTAGAAGGACGGCGTGCCCAGCGCAGGGTCACCGCCGCCGACCAGGTAGAGGCTGCCGTGCAGGACGCCGTTGCGGTCGATCCCGCCATCCGTCTTCAGCAGCGTCGGGATCCGCGACTGTGGCCCGATCCTCGAGAGTGCGGTCGCGGTCGTGAACAGCTTCATGTTCGAGGCGAGCGGGCGTGGCTTGCCGGCGGCGCGGGCGCAGACCGGCGCGCCGGTCTTGGCATCGATGACGAAAAGCCCGCTGGCGCCGCCACCGCCGCGCACCAGGCGAGCCTGCAGGTTCGCGCAGAGGCCCGCGCGAGCAGACGCCTGCGTCGCCGTCGAGAGAAGAAGAAGCGCAAGCAGCGCGCATGTCGCGGCGAGAATTGCCAGGGTCCGCCTCACTTGGTGAGATAATGCATGTTTATGGGCAAAGTTGTGGACATAGAGTCGCAACCGCGACGGCGCCGCAGCCGTAAACGCCCATCGAAGACGGCCCTCGTTCTGGGCGGTGGTGGCTTCACCGGTGGGGTCTACGAGATCGGCGCCCTGCGCGCTCTCGATCTGCTCGCAGTCAACAGCACGGTCAACAACTTCGACGTCTACGTCGGCACCAGCGCCGGCTCCTTCGTCGCCGCGATGCTCGCCAACGGCGTCACGCCGGACGAGATGATGCAGGTGATCAACCGCCGCATCCCCTCCGAGCTCGAGGACCTCGATCTCGGCAAGGTGCTGCGCCCCAACTACCTCGGCTTCCTCAAGAAGTCGGCGATGCTGCCGCTGCGCACGGTGGAGCTGGCGCGCAGCCTGCTGCGGATGGGCCGGTTCTCGGCGATGGACGTCGGCGTCGGCCTCGCCGAGGCGCTGCCGACCGGCTTCTACTCGGGCAGCGGGATCGCCGACTACGTTGCCGCGGCGCTTGCCGAAGAGGACCGGGTCGACGACTTTCGCCTGCTCGACAAAGAGCTCTACCTGACCGCCACCGACCTCGACACCTGCGAGCGGATCGTCTTCGGCGAGGAGGGCTGGAACGACGTGCCGGTCTCCAAGGCGGTCCAGTGCTCGACCGCGCTGCCGATCGTCTACAAGCCAGTCGACCTCAAGGGTCGTCAGCTGGTCGACGGCGGCATCCGCTCGACCACCAACGTCGACATCGCGGTCGAAAAAGGCGCCAAATTCATCGTCGTCGTCAATCCGCTCGTGCCCTACGTCAACGACTTCGAGAAGACGATCCCGACCGTCTTCGGCACGCGCGTGCGCCGCGTCTCCGACATGGGCCTGCCGGCGATCGCCAACCAGACCTTTCGCCTGATCGCCCACGCCCGCCTGCACCAGGCGGTTGAGGTCTGGCAGGAGCGCTACCCCGGCGTCGACATCGTCCTGGTCGAGCCCGAGGCCAACGACGAGCTGATGTTCGGCACGCCGATCATGGACTACTCGCGCCGCCTCAAAATCGCCCGGCACGGCTTCGAATCGGTCACCGCGACCCTGGCGCAGGACTACGACCGCTTCAGGGAGACCGCCGAGCGCCACGGCCTCGAGATCTCGGAGCGCCGCGTCCGCCGCGTGGTCGAGCGGGCGGCGGAAGAGGAGCCTGAGCAGAACTCCACCTGGCGCCGCGTGCTCGAGCAGACCACGGCGACATTGCTTCGTCAGTCCGGCGAGGCCTCGTAGCCAACTCGTTGCCGGCGGCTTACACATGGTGCTGCGGGTCGGCACGCGGCTGACGGCCGGCCACCCGCAAGAGCGCCCGCACCTACATAAGCCTGCAGCGCGTACCTCTAAGGCTGGTGGGACTTGACGACGGCGCTGACGTAGAAGAAGCCCAACAGGAAGCGCTTGGTCTCGACCGGGCCGTATTTGGCCAGGTCGCTCCACGGATCGGAATAAGCATCGCCCGGGGCGAACTTGACGAGAAGACGGCCGATTGGGGTGAGCAGGCGGTAGGGGCCGCCCTGGGTCAGCCCCATGTCCAGGACGACGACACGCGAGCATGGGCGCAGGCGCTCCCATGCTCGCGCCAACGCCGGGCGCGGTTCGGGCAGTGCCGAATAGCTAAGGCTGAACAGCACCCCGTCTACGTCATGGTCGACTTCGAGCTGGGTAGCGTCTTGATGAAGCAGCTCGACGTTCGACCAGCCATGCCGCTCGATCAGCTTGCGTGCCTCGGCCAGCATTCCGGGCGAGGCATCGACGCCGATGACGGTTCCGCTCGGGCCAACGGCTTCGACCAGGTAAGGGAAGTTCCGCCCGGTGCCCGCGCCGATCTCCAAAACGGTGTCGCCGGGCTTTAGCCCGAGTGCGGCCACGGCCCTGCGGCGGGCTGGCGGAAAGATGAGGTACAGCGGCTCAAGCGCGCTGTAGACGCGGGCGATGCTGTCGTACCGCCTGGTGTTGGCGCTTTGGGAGCGGCGTGTCGGGTGCTCAGCGGCTGCGCTCATCGCGCCGCAGTGTAGGGCCCTCACAACGAAGCAGGTACCGCTGTCCTGACGGCTACCCGCCGGCGGTCGCGCAGCTGCTTTCTCTTTCCTCCTCCTCTTTGAGAAGGAGATCCCCAATCACCGTCGTCTCTCAGAGGTGTTCTGACATAGGAGCGACACAGGTTGACCTTCACCCGGCGTGCCGTAGGAGCTATGAATGTCCCGGGATGGAAGAAGAAGGATTCAAGATCGCACTTGCCGCTTTCGGGGTGTTCGGAGGCCTCTTCGGAACCGGTCTCGGTTGGTGGCTGAACGCGCACAGTGCTCGTCAAGCTCGAGACGAGGAGCGCAGGTACGTCACGGCTGAGCGTCGCCGGGAGGAAGAACGCAGCGCCGCGACGAGCCTGGAAAAGGCCCTGGCCGACACCGAGGCCGAAGCCACAGAGCTGATCAAGAGCGGGGAATCCGCGATAGCCCTGAAGCAAGGCGCCCAGAGCTTCGGCCGCGCTCTCCTTCTGCACACGATGAGACTGACGCACGAGGAGCTTTCCGCGCGGCTTTCCTCTGCAAACACATTCTTCATCCTGGCTCGGGTCACGGCGCCAGTGGAGTCCGAGACCTATGCGTACGACCTGCTTGATTGCCTCGAGCGGGTCGTCGGCAACGCCCGAGTCTCCCTTTCGGCCTTCATCCGGGCCGAAGCCCTGCCAGATGCCGATATGCCGGACAGCGCACTCATCACGAACTTGCTGCGAGAGGGAGAGAAGCTGGGTTCGCCGTTTGAGGTCATGCGACAATGGATCGACGACCACCCGCCATGTGAGCAAGTTGAGGCGTACTTGAATGCCAGACGCGACGAAAGATGAGAGCGAGACGATGATCGATCAGGCGTTGTCGACCGACGTGCGTCGGCGTGGCGAGCCGGTCCCGATAGAGACGGGGGCCCCGGGGCCAGCGATCCGCTTCCCGCTCAACGAGATGCCGGATCGGGACTGGCGTAAACAATTCGGCAGCTGGGGTGGCCTGCGAGACCACTTTGCCCAGATTCGCTTCGATGACAATGACTTGTTGCTCTTTTTCAAAAAAGGCAGCTCGGCTTCAGCTATTGAACCCGCCCTGGATGAGGTTGAGCACGCCATTGCGCACGCAAACGATCATCACCGGGCGGAAGTCGCACGTAGCCGCGAGCGGTCAAAGGAGTTCGGGCGGAAACAGGCAGAGGAGAGTGTGCAAATCGAGCACGCACTCGACGCCTGGACCCAGAAACGCACGGCTTGAACGCTCGTGCGATCGCTCAGCTGGCGTAGAGCGCTTCGATCTCCTGCTCGTGCTTGCTGGCGACGACGGCGCGCTTGACCTTCAGCGTCGGGGTTAGCTCGCCGCTTTCCTGCGAGAGGTCGCGGGGGAGGATCGCCACCTTCTTGACCTGCTCGACCCGGGCGAATTTCTCGTTGATCGTGTCGACGTGGGCTTCGATCGCTTTCTTGACCTCGGTGTTGGTGGCGAGCTGCGCGGGATCCTCGGGCAGGCCGTGTTCCCTGGCGTAGGCGACTGCGTCTTCGGGGTCGAGCGTGACCAGGGCGACCAGGTAGGGCTTGCGGTCGCCGACGACGACGCACTGGGAGACCAGCGGGTGCTGCTTGATTTCGTTCTCGAGGTTGGCCGGGGTGATGTTCTTACCGCCGGCGGTGATGATGATGTCCTTCTTGCGGCCGGTGATCTTGAGGAAGCCCTCGGAGTCGATCTCACCGATGTCGCCGGTGTGCAGCCAACCGTCGACGATCGTCTCGCGGGTCGCCTCCTCGTTCTTGTAGTAGCCCTGGAAGACGTTGGGCCCCTTGACCAGGATCTCGCCGTCCTCGGCGATCTTCACCTCGCAACCCGGGAACGGCTTGCCGATCGTGCCGACCTTGAAATCTTCGGGCGAGGAGATCGTCGCCGCGGTTGAGGTCTCGGTCATCCCCCAGCCCTCGAGCACGAGGACGCCGGCGGCGTCGAAGAAGCGCAGGATCTCGGGGCTGATCGGCGCGGCGCCGGAGACGGCCAGGCGCAGGTTGCCGCCAAAGAGACCGCGGATCTTCGAGAGCACCTGCTTGTCGGCGAACTCGTAGCTCTTGCGCAGTACGAAGCCCGGTTTGCGCCCGGCGCGTTCGGTGGCGCGCATCTTCTTGCCGACCCCGATCGACCAGTTGAAGATCGCCTTTTTGATCCCGCCCTCTTTCTCCATGCCGCTGCTGGCGGCGGTGTAGATCTTCTCGAAGATGCGCGGGACGGAGGGGAAGTAGGTCGGTTTCAGTTCGGCCAGGTTGGGCAGGATCTTCTGCGGATCGCGCTCCCAGTAGGCGAGGGTGGCGCCGAGGTCGAAACTGCCGAACTGGATCAGCAGGGCGAAGGAGTGGGCGAGCGGGAGGTAGAGGTAGGTGAGGTCTTCGCTCTCGACCACGCTGGCCTCGTTGACCATGTCGAGCATCGCCCGGTAGTTGCCATGACTGATGATGCAGCCCTTGGGCGGCCCGGTGGTGCCGGAGGTGTAGATGAAGGTGCAGATGTCGGCGGAGGTGACGGACTTCCAGCGCGCCTCCCACTCGGCAGCGTCGCGGCCCTCGCCGCGCGCGGCGAGGTCGTCCAGCGAGATCGCGTCATCGCTGCTTCCGGTCATTCGCACGACGTGCTCGAGCAGCGGCAGCTGGGCGCGCACGGCGCGGATCTTCTCCAGCTGCTCGTCGTCCTCGACCACGACGATCTTGGCGTCGGAGTTCTCGAGCACGTACTGGCACTCCTCCGGCGAGTTGGTCTGGTAGATCGGCACCACCACGGCGCCGGCCGAGAGCGCGGCGAAGTCGAAGTAGGTCCACTCGGCTCGGGTGTTGGCGAGGATCGAGACCTTGTCGCCCTTGGCGACGCCGAGATCGATCAGGCCGAGCGAGAGCGAGCGCACGGTCTCGAGCACCTGGTCGAAGCTGCGACTGATCCACTCGTCGCCCTGCTTGAAGCGAACCGCGGGCGCGCTGCCGTAGAGCTTCGCCGAGAGCGGCAGCAGATCTGCCAGCGTGGCCGATTTGGTTCCCCGCTCCATGCGGGGGCGGAGTCTAGTTAACGGCTAGCTGTAGTTCCTAACAACGTTGTTCATCCGGGCCTCCTTGAAGGCTGGGGGTGTCGAAGCCACCACCCAACAAGGAGGACACCGGATGAAGATCCACGCTAACGCCCGCACCTGCCCGAACAGCCGCAAGCTGCTGGTCAAGCGCATCGAAGAGGAGGGCTGGTCGCTGATGGTGGCGGCCGAGGCCGCCGGCATCAGCGAGCGCAGCGCTCGCAAGTGGCTGGGCCGCTGGCGCGCCGAGGGAGAGGCGGGCCTGCTCGATCGCAGCTCGGCACCCAGGCAGATCCCCAACCGCACACCCGAGGCGACCGTCGAAGCGATCGGTGCCCTGCGCCGCCTGCGGATGACCGCGGCCGAGATCGCCGAGACCCTCGGCCTGGCGCTCTCGACGGTCTCGCTGTGGCTGAAGAGGATCGGGCTGGGCAAGCGCAGCCGCCTGCAGCCTCCGGCGCCGCCCAACCGCTACGAGCGCTCACGACCCGGAGAGCTGATCCACATCGACGTCAAGAAGCTGGGGCGCTTCGGGGCCGCCGGCAAACGGGTGATCGGCAATCGCAGCGGCAAGCCGGGCTACGGCTGGGAGTGCTGCCACGTCTGCGTCGATGACGCCACTCGCCTCGCCTACGTCGAGGTGCTGGCCGACGAGCGCGGAGAGACCTCCTCGGAGTTCCTGCGCCGCGCCGTGGCCTGGTTTGCCGAGCGTGGCGTGAGGGTCGAGCGGGTGATGACCGACAACGGCTCTCCCTACCGCTCGGTGATCCATGCCGCCACCTGCCGCGAGCTGGGGATCCGCCACCTTCGCACCCGCCCCTACCGGCCCCAGACAAACGGCAAGGCAGAGCGCTTCATCCAGACAATGCTGCGGGAGTGGGCCTACGGGCGCCTCTATGGAAGCTCCTCAGAGCGACGCGGCCAGCTCCCTGGTTGGCTCGATCGCTACAACTACCACCGAAAGCACGGCTCCCTTGGCCATCGCCCGCCAGCAGCTCGCCTCAATGAGCTGCTAGGGAACAACCTGGTTGGGAACTACAGCTAGCTGGGGCGAGCCTGCTGCACCTGGCTCGGGGACGGCGCGCTGCGCAGAGAGGTCTGGAAGAGCGACTTGTCGATGCGCCCGTGGAAGATCGGGATGCCCATCTGCACGCACTTGCCGATCACCTCCTGCCGCTTCATGTGAAGCTCTTCGGCAAGCTCGGACGGGGTGAGGTGATTGGCCACGGCGGACCTCCCAGGTCGTTGAAATCGGGTAGTCGGATATTTACCCCTCGCGGCGGACGTGTCAACGCCGGTGAGAAAGTCTGCGGGAATCCCCGGACTGCCGAGTCGCGATAATGCCGCGATGCCGACCGCCGCCCCGGACCAGAGCACCGAACCGGCCGCGCTGCCGATCCCGCGCCGGGGCCGGATCTGGGTCATCCTCGCGCTGGCCCTGGCGCTCCTGGCACTGGGCTATGCGATCGTCAACATTGCCACGCAGAAGGCGGGCCGCGACGTGGTCCGCCTCGCCGGCATCGCCGAAGCCCAGGAAATCTTCGGGGGCGTACCGCAGGAAGGCGATCGGCTCGGCTCCTCCGACGCCCCGGTCTCGATTCAGATCTTCAACGACCTGCAGTGCTCCAGCTGCCGCGAAGACTTCCTCGACACGATTCCCGGCCTGGTCAACGGTCCGGTCCGCTCCGGTGACGTACAACTGCTCTACCGCCACTACTCGGTCAGCGAAAGCCCCCAGGAGCTCGGCTTCTACGGCGCCGAAGCGGCTGCCGCGCAGGGCTACGGCTGGCAGTACACCTATCTCTTCTTCCGCAACCAGAGCGAGGCGGAACGCTTCGGCATCGATCAGGACTACCTCGACTCGGTGGCGGGGGGGATCGAGGAACTGAACGAGCCCGAATGGCTGAGCTACCTCGAAGACCACGGCGGCTCCGACGGCTCGATCAGCAGGCAGCTGCAGAGCTACGACGAACTCGGCAGCGAACTCGGCATCCGCACCCGCCAGGCGGCGATCGTCAACGGGCCCGGCGGCACTCGCACGCTCCAGGACGGCCCCAGCCTGGCCCAGATCGAAGCCGCGATCGAAGCCGTGGAGTAGTTCCCGCGCGGGTCTGGGATAATCCCCGCCTCTCGGGGCGTGGCGCAGCCTGGTAGCGCGCACCGTTCGGGTCGGTGAGGTCCCCGGTTCAAATCCGGGCGCCCCGATGAGGTGCCTCCTGCGCGGGCAGCCGCGACTTTTTCCCGCGCGGAGGGTCATTGTGGGGACGCATGCGTAGATTCCTTCTCATCCCGCTGACCGTGGCGGCGCTGGCGCTGGCGCTGACGCCGGCCTTCGCCGGGTCCTCGCTGCTGGGCGGGGCGCCGCTGGGGTTCATCGGGATCTCACCGCAGGGGTCGACGGAAGGCGCCGATTACGAGCTGATGCAGCTGGCCGGCATCGAGAGCGTGCGCCTGCCCCTCGACTGGGCCAGCGTCGAGCCGGTGGCGTCTGCGGGCTATGAACCCGACTGGTCGGGATTCGACAGGCAGGTCGCCGGCGCCGCCGAGCACGGGATGACCGTCTTCCCCTTTCTCTGGGGGACCCCCGACTGGGTCGCCCCGTACCCCGGCGCCGAACCGGTGGAAAGCGGCTGGCAACGCTGGGCTTGGTCTCGATTCCTGCGCGCCGCTGTCGAGCGCTACGGCCCGCGCGGCGAATTCTGGGCTGAAAATCCGGACCTGCCGCGCTTGCCGATCCGCCGCTGGGAGATCTGGAACGAGGAGAACATCGTCACCTTCTCCCATCGCCCCAGCCCGCAGCGCTTCGCCGAGCTGATCCGGATCTCGGGCCGCATTCTGCATAGCGTCGATCCCGGCTCCCAGGTGATCGTCGGCGGCCTCTTCGGCCGCCCCTTGCAGACGCCGCCCAACGTGCAATCCGGCGACTTCCTCTCGCGCCTGTATCGATCGCGAAGGGTGAAGCCCTTCTTCGATGGGATCGCATTGCATCCTTACGTGGCCGACGCCGGGGCGATGCGGTCGGAGATCGTCAACCTGCGCCGCGTAATGCAGGTTCATCACGATGCTTCCACGCCGCTGTACGTGACGGAGCTGGGCTGGGGCTCCGCCAGCTTCGAGTCCCGCTGGGAGCGAGGTCCGGCCGGGCAGGCCCGCGAACTCGATCGGGCCTTCGCGATGCTGGCCGGCAACCGACAGCGCTGGCGGATCGGCGGTGTCTGGTGGTTCTCCTGGACCGACCAGGCCGGCTCCTGCCAGTTCTGCGATTCCGCTGGGCTGCTCACCCGAGATCGCGAAGCGAAGCCCTCCTGGTATGAGTTCAACGCCTGGACGGGTGGCGACGCGGCGACGGTCCCGCGCGCCTCTGCCGGAGCCCTCCGGCGCACGCCCTAGCGGTATCGAAACCCGCACGGTGGACATCTCCTCCGGCGCGGGTTACTGTGTTTTCAGTAGCCGCGGGCCGCCCGATGAAGCTCGACCTATGGCGCTAGGAGGGGAATGGACTTGATCGTCATAGCCGTGATGGCAGGCGCGCTGGCCGCGCTCTGCGGCTGGCTCGCGCTGCTGCTGATGCGAGGGCGGGTGGCGCAGCGTCGCTTCGAGATCCTCGGCGAAGTCGCGTCGGCCTCCGAAGCGGCCGGTTCGCTGGAGGAGACGCTGACGGCGATCTGCGACGTGCTCGTCCCTGAGGTCGCCGACTTTTGCGCGATCGACGTAATCGAGGGCGATCGCGCCCGTCGCGTCGCCGTGCGGGTCGCGCCGGGCGCCGGCCCGGAGGTCGAACGCGGATTTTGGGCGCGGCAGCCCTCGCTGCCGGAGCGGATGGTCGAAGGGGACAACGGCGACTCCCTCGACCCGCGCTTCATCGAGCGGATGTCGGAGGCCCACCTGCGCGCCCTCGCCCATGACGAAGGCCCCGACCTCGAATTCCTGCGTGGGCTCGGCGTCCGCTCGGCGATCACCCTGGCGCTGCAGGCGAGGGGTCAGGTGACCGGTGCACTGACGCTCGGCGTCGCCTGGTCGGGCCGGCGCTACCGTCGCACCGACGCCCACTTCGCCTGGATTCTCTCGGGCCGCATCGCCCTGGCCCTCGACAACGGAGGCCTCTTCGCCGACCTCGAGCGAGCCGAGCGGGAAAGGGCCGAGATCGCCGAGACGCTGCAGCACGGATTGCTGCCGCCGGCCCTGCCGAACCTGCCCGGTTGGTCGCTTGCGGCGCTCTACCGCCCGGCGGGCGCCGAGAACGAGGTCGGCGGCGACTTCTACGACGCCTTCCGGGTCCCCGGTGGCTGGATGCTGGTGATCGGCGACGTCACCGGTCGCGGGGCGGAGGCCGCCTCGATTACCGCGCTCGCTCGCTACACCCTGCGCACCGCCGCGATGCTTACCGATGACCCCGGGGTCGCCCTGGCGACGCTCAATCGCGCCCTGCTAGCGCGCGGGGGGACGGCGCTTTGCAGCGTCGCCGCTCTTGGCCTGAGCGAGGATCCCGACAGGCCACTCCGCCTCGCGGTTGCGGGGCACCCACCGCCGCTCCTGGTCGACGGCGAGACGGTAGTTGAGATGGCCGGGTCCGACCCGGTGCTCGGGGCCTTCGCCGAGGTCGAGTGGGGGATCGCGCAGGCTGCGATCGAGCCCGGCCAGCAGATCGTGCTGGTCACCGACGGGATCATCGAGGCGGAGGGGGGCGACGGCCGCTTCGGCGAGCAGCGGTTGCGGGCGGAGCTCGCCGGGGCAACGAACCCGGCCCTTGCCGTGCAGCGGCTCGAGGGTGCCCTGCACGGCTTCACGGACGGCGCGCTCGACGACGACGTCGCGGTCCTGGCGCTCACCCGTTCCGGCGGCAATTCCCCCGGCTCGGTAGAACGGCTGCGGCAGGAATCGCCCGGAAGAGCGGTGGACGATGCCTACGAGGCGCTGCTCGGCCGCCTCTTCCACGCTTTCAACCAGCGCGATGCGGTGGCGATCGTCTCCCTCTGCGCGCCGGAGATGGAGTTCCTGGCCGTGACCGGGGCGGAGGCGGGGCACGAGGCTCCCTACCGGGGGCCGGACGGCCTGCGCCAGTACCTCACAGATGTCGAAAGGGTCTGGGAATCGCTGCTGATTACGCTGGGCACGGTCGAGCGGCGAGAGAGCCGCCTGCTCGCATCCGGCCGCGTCTATGTGCGCAGCCGTGAGCTGGGTATCCGCGACATGCCGGTCGCCTGGATCTGGGACGTAAAAGACGGTCTTTTCGTCCGCGGGGAGGTCTTTGCCGACCCGGCCGAGGCCGCAGCACGGTTTGCAGAGTTGTGCCTGGGGTAGCGGGGGGCCGAAGAACGCACGGCTATGCTCGCATCCCGCGGGGAACACTCTCCCCGGTGGAAACCGCAGTCAATGACAAAAGGCCCCACCACCAGCGAGACGCCCACCGGGCTCTACATGAGGCTCCCCGCCAGGGCGGAGAACGTCGCGGTGGTCCGCCACGCCCTTGCCGGCCTGGCCGAGCAGCTCGGCATGGACGAAACCGGTGTCGCCGACTTGAAGACGGTGGTCACCGAGGCCTGCATGAACGTGGTCGTTCATGCCTATCCCGGCGGCCCCGGCCCGCTGATGGTCGAGGCCGAGCCCGACAGCGAGGGCCTGACGGTGACAGTCAGGGACAGCGGCGCCGGAATCAGCCCGCAGGCCGAGTCGGAGCGGGCCAGCCTCAAACTCGGCCTCTCTCTCATCGCGGCGCTCTCGAGCAGCTTCAGCATCTCCGGCGGCCTCGATCGCGGCACCGAAGTGATGATGCGCCTGTCGCTGCGCGAGCTGGGCGACGCCGATTCCGATGGGGTTGCCGAAAAAGCGCCCACGCCTGAGATCGTCGGCACCGAGATCGCGATCGGCAGCGCCGAGCTGCTCGAGCCGGTGCTGGCGCGAATGGTCGGCGCCCTGGCGGCACGCCACGATGTCCCGGTCGACCGCGTATCCGATGCGGTCCTGATCACAGACGCCATCGCCGGCGCCGCCCCCGGGCGGTTTGCCGACGGTTGCGTGCGGCTCGGCCTCGGCGAGAGCGACGAGGGCCTCGAGCTTCGGCTCGGGCCGATGGAAAGGGGGGCCGCCGGGGAGATTCGCCGCGAGCTCGGCGTTCCCGAGGTCGGCGGCTCAATCGAGGCGCTGGCCGACGAGTTCGCCATCGACGAGTCCGACGACGGCGAGTATCTGGTCGTCCGCTTCTCCGGCGTGCCGAGCGCCTAATCCCCGCGCTCGAGCCCGCGTTCGGACTCGATCCGCTCGCGTATGCGGCTGAGCGCCCGGCGCAGGATGCGGGAGACGTGCATCTGGGAGTGGCCGATCCGATCGGCGATCTGCGACTGGGTCAGGTCCTCGACGAAGCGCAGGCGCAGGACGGTGCGCTCACGCTCCTCGAGGTAGGGCAGGGCGGCATCGACGGCGATCCGTCCCTCGACCAGCTCGAAGTGTTCGTCCTCCTCGCCGATCCATTCCGAGGGCGCGACCTCGTCTGAGTCCTCGCTGCCGGGGGGCCGGTCGAGCGAGAGCGGCCGGCGGTTGTGGTTTGCCTCAAGCACCTCCAGCACGTCGGTTTGCTCCAGCCCGACGCGATCGGCGATCTCGCCGATCGAGGGCGAGCGCTGCAGCTGCTTGGTCAGCTCCGTGATCGCCTTGTCGACTTCGGCCATGCGATCGTGCAGCCCCCGCGGTACCCGCACGGTCCAGACCCGATCGCGAAAGTGCCGCTTCAGCTCGCCGAGGATCGTCGGCGAGGCAAAGGCGGTGAAGGGGATGCCGCGCTCGGGGTCAAAGCGATCGACCGCATTCAGCAGGCCGAGGTTGGCGACCTGGAGCAGGTCGTCGAAGGACTCGCTCGCGCCGCGGTAGCGCAGCGCCAGGCGCTTGGCGAAAGGCATGTTGCGCCGCACCAGCTCCTCGCGGATGGCTGGGTCGTGATCGCGCGCAAAGCGCTCCCAGAGCTCGCGTTCGCCGGTGAGGTGCTCGTCTGAGCCCGGTGGGCGGATGCTGGGGTCGGTGTCGTCTGGGGTGCGCTTAGCTGCCATTGCGCTCGAAGCGGGGCGGTTAGTCGTTCGTAGGATGCCGCCCTCGAGCCTCATCGGAGGCCGTGCAGCCGCTGTCGCAGACACGCTAGCAGGGGCTTCGCGGGGGTACCGAAAGCGTAGCCGCGTTAGGCTCCCACCCAGACTTCGAATACGACCCCAAGGAGACGCCAGATGGCCTTTTCGGTTCCGGACCTTCCCTACGCATACGACGCGCTCGAGCCCCACATCGACGAGGCGACGATGCGCGTTCACCACGACAAGCACCACCAGGCCTATGTCGACAAAGCGAACGCGGCGCTGGAAGGCACCGAGTGGGCCGATCGCGAGGTCGAGGACGTGCTGCGCAACCTCAGCAGCCTTCCGGGCGACAAGCAGGGCCCCGTCCGCAACAACGCCGGCGGCCACTACAACCACAGCCTCTTCTGGCAGATGCTCAGCCCCGACGGCGGTGGCGAGCCCGGCGGCGACCTGGGTGCGGCGATCGGTGACACCTTCGACTCCTTCGACTCCTTCAAGGACGAGTTCAAGAACGCCGGCATCGCCCGCTTCGGTTCCGGCTGGGCCTGGCTGGTCAAGGACAGCTCCGGACTGGCAGTCGTCTCGACTCCCAACCAGGACACGCCACTCTCCGACGGCAGCGTGCCACTGCTCGGCTGCGACGTCTGGGAGCACGCCTACTACCTCAAGTATCAAAACAAGCGCCCCGACTACATCGACGCCTTCTGGAACGTCGTGAATTGGGATTTCGTAGCTCAGCGTCTCGCCGAGGCCGGCTGAACCGGCTGAACAGGACCTACTTCGGCGGCGAGATAGTGAGGGCGTCGGGGCCGGGTCCCCGGGAACTCCCGGCCGAAGGCCGGCCCGGGGACCCGGCCCCGACGCCCTCCGCCGGCCTGGCCGCCTGCGGCAGGTGACCTGGTTCCGCCCCGTCCTTCGCCGGGATCAGGCTCATCGCGTGCTCGGCCTTGGCGGTGATCGTCAGGCTCGGATTGACCCCGGGGTTGGCTGGGATCGAGGCGCCGTCGGTCACCAGCAGGTTCTCGTAGCCGAAGACGCGATTCCCGGAGTTCACGACACCGGACTCGGCGTCGGCGCCGACGACCGCGCCGCCGAGGATGTGGGCGGTCGAGGGAATGTTGCGGATCGACTCGGTGATCGCGCTCTGGGCCACCCCGCCGGTGCGCTTGGCGAACCATCGCGCCACCTGCTCCGCCGCCGGGATGTAGGTGGGGTTGGGCCGGCCCGGGTCCTGTTCGGTCTGCAGCCGCACGCCGCCGCCGAACAGCTTGCGCTTGGGGCGGAAGTGCATCGCCGCGTCGACGGTTTGCATCACCAGCAGGATCACGGTGCGCTGGGACCAGCGGTGCGGGATCAGCATCCGCGCCGTACGTAGCGGGTGGCGCAGGATCGCCGCCAGCCACTTCATCGGCCGCGTGACCTTGGTCCCGGGGCCGGTCATCGCGGTGAATGTGCCGGACATCGCGTCGCCACCCTGGCCGTAGGTGACCACCTCGATGTGGGTGTCGGGGTCGGGGTAGATGCTGGAGGTGATCGCGACCGAGCGGCTGAAGTCGCGCTCGTCGTCGGGCGCGGTGACCGACTGGATCGACTCCGAGTTGGTGCGGACGAGGTCGCCGAGGCGGTCTGAGATCTTCGGCAGGGCGCCGCTGTGGCGACAGTTGGCGAGCAGGTTGTTGGTGCCGAGCGCGCCCGCCGCGACCACCACGCCGCGCGCGGTCTGGGTGCGTCGCTTCTTGCGCAGCAGCGAGCCCGAGCGCTCGCTGGTGACGGCGTAGCCGTCCGAGCCGTCGGCGGCGCCGAGCGGGCGGATCTCGGTCACCTGGCGCTCGGGCTCGATCTTGACCCCGAGCTTCTCGGCGAACCAAAGGTAGTTCTTCATCAGCGTGTTCTTCGCCCCGTGGCGGCAGCCGACCATGCAGCTGCCACAGCGCATGCAGCCGGTGCGAGCCGGTCCCTCGCCGCCGAAGAAGGGGTCCTCGACCTCGACCCCGGGTTTGTCGAAGAAGACGCCGACGCGGGTGTTGGTGAAGGTCTCGCCGACGCCGATCTCCTCGCCGTATTCCTGCAGCAGCTTGTCGGCCGGGCCGATGCCGTCGTACTCGACCACGCCGAGCATCCGCTCGGCCGTGTCGTAGTGCGGCGCCAGCTCGCTGTCCCAGTCACCGAGGTCGTTCCACTGGGGATCGCTGAAGAAGGCCGGCCGCGCCCGGTAGAGGGTGTTGGCATAGCCGAGGCTGCCGCCGCCGACGCCGCTGCCGGAGACGATGAAGACGTCCTTGAAGAACGTCATCCGCATCACACCGCGGAAGCCCAGCTTGGGCAGCCAGAAGTAGCGCCGCGGGTGCTTCAGGTTCGACTCGGCGAAGTCCTCGTCCCGGAAGCGGCTGCCGCACTCGAGCATCCCGACCGAGTAGCCCTTCTCAGCGAGTCGCAAAGCAGAAACAGAGCCTCCGAAGCCCGACCCAACGACGATCCAGTCGTAGTCGTGCATGGCTAGACGCTACTCCCGCGGGTGGCGTGGGTGAGGGGGGTCGAGGACAGCCCGTGGACTGCCCGCAGGCCCCCCTCACCCACGACAGGACCCGCGGTCGATCGCATCAAGCCTCGCCAGGCTCCAACGGCCGGAAGTCAGACGTTCGCGCTCCGCATACGGGGCAAAACCAGTCCTTGGGGATGTCCTCGAACTTGGTGCCGGGCGGGATGCCGCCGTCGGGATCGCCGATCGCGGGGTCGTAGATGAACCCGCAGCTCTCGCAGATCCACAGAGTTTGCTCCGTAGCGGTCGTCATGGAAAAAGCTTAGACAGCGCTCAGTCTTTGCTGAAGCTGACCGAGACCGGCTCGCGATCGCCGGGGTCCTCGATCTCGAAGTACTCGCGTTTGGTGAAGCCACCCTGGTTGGCGATGATCGAGCCCGGGAACTGCTGGATGTCGGTGTTGTAGGACTGCACGTTGGAGTTGTAGATCCGTCGCGAGGCCTGGATCTCGTCCTCGAGCTCGGAGAGGTTGCGGCTGAGCTGTTGGAAGTTCTCGGTCGCGCGCAGGGTCGGGTAGTTCTCGGCGACGGCCCTGACGTCAGCCAGCGCCTGGGTCAGCTTCTGCTCGGCCTTGGCCGTTTCCTCGACGCTCTGCGCGGCCATCGCCTCGGCGCGGGCCTGGGTCGTCTTCTCGAAGGTCTGGCTCTCGTGCTCGGCATAGCCCTTGACCGTCTCGACCAGATTCGGCACGAGGTCGTGACGTCGCTTCAGCTGGACG
The DNA here is from genome assembly GCA_963702705.1 of uncultured Solirubrobacterales bacterium. Lineage (GTDB taxonomy): Bacteria > Actinomycetota > Thermoleophilia > Solirubrobacterales > 70-9 > VRUE01. The sequence continues at coordinate 849,395 of CAVPDR010000002.1, read as the reverse complement.
TCGATTCCGCTCCACGACTCATCGACCCGGTTGCGGGAAGCGATGATCGAGTTGCGCTTGGCGATGTAGTAGAGGACCGCGATGACGATGATCGCGACGACCACGATGATGGCGATAGTCATTGCGCCCATCCTAACTGGCTCACCGGCCAACTGCATCAAATTCTCTATCTCCTGGATTGGAAATTTGATGCAGTTCGGGGGGCGGGGGCTTAGGATCGGCGCCTCATGGGAGCCAAGCAGGAAGCGCAGGAGTGGGCCGCGACGGTCGCCGGGTATGGCGAGCGGCATGAGCTGAAATACGAGCCGGTCGGCGGGATCAATTCCGTCGACGCACCGGTGGCACTCTGCGTTGGCGGCACCAATCGCCTCACCGGTCAGCTCGCCGAGGGCTTTTGGGGGGCTTCCTGCGACGCCGACGAGAAGGAAGTCGGCGGCCTCTTCGGCAAGGCGGTGCTGCCGACCGCGATTCTCGCCAAGGCGCACATGCCGGACCTCGCCCAGGTGGTTCCGGCCTTCAACGTCGAGTCGATCGAGGGCCACGAGGTGGCGACCAAGCGCTTCGCCCGCAAGGTCGAGTTCGAGTCGATCGACTTCAACAGACGCTTCCAGGCGACGGTGCCGCGCGAGTACGACCCGGTCGCGCTGCGCGAGCTGTTCAGTCCCGGCTTCCTCGCCTGGACGACGACGATGACCGGTGAGGTTGACTTCGGCATCAACGACCGCCAGCTCTGGTTCCTCTGGCGGCTGAAGGATCGTGGCGAGGAGGAACTGAAAGCGGTACTGAGGAACGCCGGGCAGCTGTTCAAGCGGCTCCAGGGCGAGATGGACGAGAGCGGCATCCACACCTACCCGCCCGGGCCCTGGCACGCAGGCCTCGGGCCTTTTCCGGCCTCCTAAGTCTCAGGCCGGGTAGTCCGGGTCGCCGGGGAGGACGACACGGTTGCTCTCGGGGGTGCCGATCACCTTGGGCAGGATCGGCTCGACGGTGCATCCACGGTGGGCGGCCAGCGCCTCGTCGGAGGTGGCGAACGGGAGTAGCGACTCGAGCTGCTTGATCGTGGGGAAGGCGAGTGACAGCTCGCCGGCGCTCTGTGCCGCCAACGCCTTTGCCGGCTCGAACCAGCTGGCGTCGACGGTCTCGACTCCGTCTGGCTTGGGCGGGGTGTGGGCGGGGGCGAGTGCGAGGAAGAACCAGGCGTCGAAGCGCCGCGAGATGACCTCCGGGGTGATCCAGCGCGAGAACAGCACCAGCTCCTCCTCGGCGGGCAGGGCGATCCCCGCCTCCTCCTCCAGCTCGCGCACGGCGCAGGCTTTGAAGCGCTCTTCGTCCTCGCCGTCGGCGCCGTCGACGGCGCCTCCGGGGAAGACCCAGACGTTGGGCATAAACCGTGCCTCGCCGGTCCGCTTCAGCAGCAGCACCTCGAGCACCCGGTCGGCGTGCCTGCCGCCGCGCCGCAAGAGCACCACCGAGGCGGCCGGCCGCGGCTCCGACGGCGTGCCGAGATTCGGCGCCTCCGCGGGTCCGCGCTGTCGCTCCTCGGCCACCGAGCCACCATATCGGCGCGCATCCGACATTCACCCAGCTGTGGGGTAGTCAATGTCGGCTACGCGTCGAGTGCCCGCTCGCGGCGGGTGCGCAGCAAGAGGCGGCGGACGAGCCAGGCCAGCAGGGCGATCAGGAGAAGGGGGGCGACGATGGCGAGGCCGACCACGGTGACGCCAGCGGCGACGCCGAGGATGTGTCCCGCGTCGCCGAAGGCGTCGTCGATCCCCCAGGCGCCGCCGGAGTCCGTTGAGGCTCCGCTTTCGATTCGAACGGAGACCCGCGAGTAAGTGGTTCGCCGCTGCAGCTGAGCAAGGCGGGCGCGCAGTTGCGCAGCGTGCTGGCGCTCGGCGTGGAGCTGGAAGCCGATCGCTTCGCTTTCGGCTTCGGTTTCCGCACCGGCGAGTTGGGCAAGGAGCCCGTCGATTTTGGCTTGGGAGTCCTGCAGCTGTTCGCCGAGGGCAACCGTGGGGGCGGTGATGTCGGCGGTGGCCTCGTGGCGGCTGCTGACCTCGTCGATCGCCGAGAAGGCGGCGAGCGCGTCGCCGAGCCTGGCGCTGGGGATCAGCAGGTCGAAGTTCGCCCCGGCGTGCCTTCCCGCGGTCGTGGTCGAGTGCAGGACGATGCCGTGGGCGTCGTGGACGGCGCGGAAGACCTTCGCCGAGTCATCGGCGACGTCGGCGGGGTCGGCGAGCAGGCCGATCTCGGCGGAGCGTTCGATCTCGCGGTGGTGGGAGAGATTGGCGAGGCTTCCAGCCTCAGATGAGTCGACCGCAGGGGGGCTGACTGTTCGGCCGGAGCCGGACGATCCGGCTGCGGCAGCGAACGGAATGATTTCGGAGTACTGCACGCCCCCGGATGATTCGGGCGTGGCGACCTGAGGGGCGCCCTTGGAGCCCTGCCCGCTCGGGCGTGGCGTCGTCGGCCCCGAATCGATCGCAATTGGTCTCGATTCCGGGCCCGAGTTCGCGATGATTGCCGTTACGACGGCGATCGCGACCAGGGCCACGGCTGCGACGGCGAATGACAGCCGCATTGGCGAGCGCGCCCCGATCCGGTCTGCGAGCCCGGCCGTGGAAAAGCGGCCAAAGCGCGAGCGCCGCGGGAATCCCGCTGCCACCCGCTCGTCCAGCTCTGCCGCGAACTCGTCCCGTGGGGCCGGTCGCACCTCCGCCAAGGCGACGGCCACGTCCTCGTACTCCCTAGAGCGCTCCATCGCAGACCTCCCTCAGCTTGTTGACGGCGCGGTGCAGCTTCGTGCCCGCGTTTGACTCGCTTATCGCCAGTACGGTGGCGATCTCGGCGTTGGCAAGGCCGGCGAAGAACTTGAGCGCGATCAGCTCGCGCTCGCGTGGGTCGAGCTTGGCCAGGGCCGCGACCAGGACGAGGCGCTGCTCGCTGCGCTCTGTGTCGAGGCTGGCCGCGTCGATCGGGTCGGAGACGAGCTCCGCCTGCTTCCCGCGCCGACGCAGCTCATCGAGCGCGGCGTTGCGGGCGATGCCGAAGAGCCAGGCGCGCCCGTTGCCGCGGCTCGGGTCGAAGCGCCGGCGCTTGCGGTAGGCGCGCTCGAAGGCGGTTGCGGTGACGTCCTCGGCCGCGGCCCGGTCGCGCAAGAGGCCGGCGGCATAGGCGTAGACGTCGTCGCGGCTGGAGCGGTAGAGATCGTCGAAGCAGAGATCTTGCTCGCCTGGAGCGTCGGTGGCCGCTGCGACGAGAGTGTCACTCACGCCCTTACTACGGGCGTGACGCCGATTCGTCACAGACGAATCAGGCGGCTTGCGCGAGCTGGGCCGGCCGGATCGCGGCGCAGGCGGCGCGGATCGAGTCGGCGGTGATCGCGACCAGGCTGCGCAGCTCGCCCTCCGAGATCGAGAGCGGCGGCATCAGGATGACCACGTCGCTGAGGGGGCGGATGATCGCGCCGCGCTCGCGGGCCTCGAGGGTGATGCGGTGGCCGAGGCGCAGGGCCGGGTCGTGCTCGCCGAGGTCGATTCCGACCATGACGCCGCGTCCGCGCACCTCGGTCACCTCGGGCATCGCCTCGACCTTCGCCAGCAGCTCCCAGAGCAGCTCGATCTTTGGCTGCAGGGCCCCGATCGTGCGCTCCTGCTCGAAGGCGTCGAGGCTGGCGAGGGCGGCGACGCAGGCGAGCGGGTTGCCGGTGTAGGTGTGGCCGTGGAAGAAGGTGCGGTACTCCTCGGGGGTGCCGAGGAAGCCCTCGTAGATCCGCTCGGTGGCCAGCGTCGCCGCCAACGGCAGGTAGCCGCCGGTCAGGCCCTTCGCCAGGCAGAGCAGGTCGGGCGCGACGCCCTCGTGCTCGCAGGCGAACATCCTGCCGGTGCGGCCGAAGCCCGTTGCCACCTCGTCGCAGATCAGCAGCACGCCGAAGCGGTCGCAGAGCTCGCGAACCGCCCGCAGATAGCCGGGCGGGTGGGTCAGCATGCCGGCGGCGCCCTGGACCAGGGGCTCGACGATGACCGCGGCGATCTCCTCTTCGTGCATCGAGAGGATGCGCTCGAGGTCGGCCGCGTCGCCCGGCTCCGCCGGGTGGGTCTTGAACAGCAGTGGCCGGTAGGTCGAGTGGAAGAGATCGATGCCGCCGACCGAGACCGAGCCGATCGTGTCGCCGTGGTAGGAGTCGCGCAGGTGAACGAACGAGGTGCGCCGTGCGTGCTGGCCGCCGCGTTGCTGCTGGTACTGGAAGGCCATCTTCAGCGCGATCTCCGTCGCGGTCGAACCCGACTCGGAGTAGAAGACGCGCGAGAGGCCGGCCGGCGCGAGGTCGACCAGGCGGCCCGCCAGCCCGGCGGCGGCGGGGTGGGAGAGGCCGAGCATCGTCGTGTGGGCGACCTTGTCGAGCTGGTCGCTGACCGCGGCGTCGATCCCGGCGTGGCGATGGCCGTGCACGTTGCACCAGAGCGAGGAGACACCGTCGATGTAGCGCCTGCCCTCCTCGTCGATCAGGTAGGAGCCCTCGCCGCGTTCGATCAGCAGCGGCTCTTCCTCGCACCAGGCCTGCTGCTGGGTGAACGGGTGCCAGACGTGGTCCCGATCGAGCTGAGCGTGGTCAACGGCCATCCGTGTCCGAGCGACCTTAGATGCGGCCTCGGCCGGAACCGAGACGGCTCGACCACCTGGCTACCTAAATATTTGAAGCTATATTTCTCTACTTATCAGTGTTAAGAAAGCGCAATTGTTGAAGGCGGTCGCGATAGCGGCGGCCGCGGCGGGCCTGGCGCTGGTTCTGCCCGGCGCCTTCTCGACCGAGCCGCGGCAGCCGGCGTTCCCCGCCGACGGCCCTGCCGAATTCCTTTACCTGGACGGTGCCCGGGTGCTTGCCTATCTGGCCCAGTTCGACGGCGGCACCTTCACCAGCGAGCAGCTCAGCCGCAAGATCTCCAACAGCCAGAGCGGCAAGGTGGCGGTCGAGGGCGCGCTGGAACTCGGCGCCACCTCCGCGCAGGAGCAGTCGCTCTCGAGGACGATCACGCCCACCGCCGCCGGCAACTACATCGAACTTCTCTCCAAGCTCGAAGGCGGCAGCCTGACGAAGATCGGGCTGCCGTACTTCCACCGCCAGGTCCGAGACCTGACCGAGGGGCAGTTCGTCACCTTCCGCACGCATGCGCTGAGCCCGCCCGTCTACCTGAACCCGTACCTGGCGGTTCGCGAGCACAGGACCCTCTCGACCCTGTTCCCCCTGCCCCGTGACGGCGCGGCGAAGCGGGAGCGGGTGCGGCGGGAAAGGGAGGCCGCCCGGCGTTTCCGGGATGAGGTCGGGAAAGACCCCCGCGTCGTCTTCGCCCTGCGCCCGGCGATCGGGCACCCGGGGAATCGAGCCAGACCTCCGCTTGTCGAAGGCGGCGGCGGCGAAGTGCTGAGCCCGGCCCTGCGCCGCGCCGAGCGCCGCGCCGAAAAGAAGGTCGAAGCCGAAAAGCACGTCGAGTACCTGATGCCGATGGATGCCCAACTGATCACGAAGGAGCGCAGCCTGATCAAGTTCGGCGGCGGCGAATTCACCGTCGTCGGCAAGATCGTCAGGATCTTTCCCGAGCACGGCGACAAGCACATGCCCGCCTACGTCGATTCGCCGACGGTGGAGACCTGGGAGCAGCCGCTCGCAAGGGCGCCGCTGATGTTGCTCTGCAGGACGGACCCGAAGTGCACGAAGAAGCTGCGCTCGAAGACCTCGACGGCGCAGCAGCGGGAAAGGGCGATCCGCCACGCCCGCGTCTGGGCGATCGAAGCCCTCACCGAACAGACCGAGATCGCCAGGCGCGGCGCGGTGATCGTGCCGATCGCGATCTACAAGTAGCCCGGCAGGTGCGCCGCGTGATTGTCGTCACACGAGCAACTATTCCCTTGAAGAAATAGTTGTCAATGTGCAACTATTAGTTGCATGCAAGCGAGTGACATAGCGGCGCTCGTCAACGAGGTGGCTTCCCCGGAGGCCAGTCCAGAGGCGCAGGAGACCGCGGCGCGGATCAGCGCCCTGCTGCGACACCTCTTCCTCTACGACCGCGGCAACCTGCTGCGGGTGATCGAGGAGAGCGGCCTCTCGATGACCCAGTCCAAGACCCTCCTGGAGCTGGGTGGGCTGGGCGAGGAGACCGAGGCGCGCCAGGTCGGCGACCTGGCCGAGGCGCTGGGCGTCTCCGTGCCCTCGATGAGCCGGGCCGTCGACGGCCTGGTCAAGAAGCGGCTCGCGACCCGGGTCGAGGACCCGGAGGACCGGCGCGTGCGTCGCGTCGCGATCACGGCCAAAGGCAAGCAGATCGTCGACACCCTCGTCGTCGTGCGCCAGGCCGGGATGGAGACGTTCGCCGCCAGCCTCACCGCCGCGCAGCGGCGCAAGCTCGATGCCGCGGTCGACTCGCTGATGGACCGCGAGGACATCGCGGAGGCTTACGAACACCTGAAGGAGGTAGGACCGTGAACGCACTAATCGTCACGGTGGCAGCCGGTCATTCGAATCCGTGGCGATTCGTGCGTGAACACGGGGTTGCTCTATGACCCGTTACCGGCACCTGATCACCGACGACAACCGCAAGTGGTGGACGCTGGGCGCGATGTGCTTCGCGCTGTTCATGATCATGCTCGACAACACGGTGGTGAACGTCGCCCTGCCGTCGATCCAGAAAGACCTCGGGGCCTCGATCTCGGGCCTGGAGTGGACGATCAACGGCTACACGCTCTCCTTTGCGGTGCTGTTGGCGACGGGCGGCAGGCTCGGCGACATCTTCGGCCGCCGCCGCATGTTCCTCTTCGGCGTCACGATCTTCGCCCTCTCCTCGGCGACCGCCGGCCTCGCCCCCGACGCGACCTCGCTGGTGATCAGCCGCGTCGTCCAGGGCGTTGGCGCGGCGCTGATGATGCCGGCGACGCTCTCGATCATCACCAACGCTTTCCCCGCCAACGAGCGTGGCAAGGCAATGGGGATGTGGGCCGGGGTCTCGGCCCTGGCGCTCGCGGTCGGCCCGGTGCTGGGTGGCTTCCTCACCGAGAGCGTCAGCTGGCGGGCGATCTTCTACCTCAACATCCCGGTCGCGATCGGCGCCGTCGCCGCCTCGCTCTTCGCCGTGCGCGAGTCGCGCGACAACACGGTCGGTCGCGAGGTCGACTACGCCGGGGTCGCTGTGCTGACCGGTGCCCTCACGGCGTTGATTCTGGCCCTGGTCGAGGGCAACAACTGGGGTTGGGGATCGACCGAGATCGTCGCCCTGCTGATCGGTGCGGCAGGCGGCTTCGCGGCCTTCGTCGCGGTCGAGCTGCGGGTCAAGGTGCCGATGGTCGAATTCCGCTTCTTCGCCGATCGCAACTTCCTCGGCGCGGTCGTGGTCGCCTTGATCGTCTCCTTCTCGATGCTCGGCGTCTTCTTCTTCCTCGCCCTCTACATGCAGGACATCCTTGGCTACTCGCCGCTGGAAGCGGGGGTCAGGTTCCTCCCCTCGACCCTGATGATCGTGCTGGTGGCGCCGGTTGCCGGGCGCATGGCCGACCGCTTCGGTCCGCGCTGGCTGATCGCGGCCGGGCTGGCGATCGTCTCCGCCTCGCTGTTCAGTTTCAGCGGCATCGCGGTCAACTCCACCTACCTCGACCTGCTGCCTGGCTTCATGCTGCTCGGTATCGGCATCGCCCTGACGATGTCGCCGATGACCAGCGCCGCAATGAACGCGGTTGCGGTTGAGAAGGCCGGGATCGCCTCCGGCGTGCTCTCGATGTTTCGCATGGTCGGCGGCAGCCTGGGGGTCGCCGTCACGGGAGCGATCTTCCAGGGGCTGATCAAGTCCAAGCTCGACAGCGAGCTCGCCGGCAGCGGCGTCTCGGCGGCGCAGCGCTCCGACCTCGCCCATCAGTTCGGCGGCGGCTCGAGCGCGGCGCTGCACGGCATGGCGCCCGCGCGGGCGCGGGAAGTGATCGCTGCCGGACAGGAAGCGTTCGTCTACGCACTCGGCCACGCGATGACCGTCTCGGGCGCGGTGGCGCTGACCGGCGCCGTGGTCGGTGCCACGGCGATCCGCTCGAAGCGCAGGGGCATCAGTGCGGAGGCTGCCGAGGCGGCGGTCAATCCGGGTGGGTCCGAGCTGGCCGCGCACGAGGCGATGGTCGGCGAGCCGGTCGCCTGAGCTTCGGCCGATGCTGATCCTGCTGCCTCCTTCGGAGGGTAAGGCCATGCCCGGGGTTGGCGATCCCGTCGAGCTCGAGTCCCTGGTCTTCGCCGAGCAGCTGAACCCGCTGCGCTCCCAGTTGCTCGATGCGCTCGAGCGGCTGGGCGGCATCGCGGTCGGTCGTGCCGTGAAGGCGCTTGGAGTCTCGGCCGGCCAGGCCGGCGAGGTGAGGCGGAACGCGGTCCTGCGGGGTGCTCCGGCCGCGCCGGCGGCCGAGGTCTACAGCGGCGTTCTCTACGACCGCCTCGACCTGTCGGGCCTGCCAGCGGCTGCGCGTCGCCGGGCGCAGCGGCAGGTCCTGATCGCCAGTGCGCTCTGGGGGGTCGTGCGGCCGCAGGACCGGATTCCTTACTACCGCTTCTCGGCGAAAGCGCGGCTGAAGGCAGTCGGGCCGCCGGCGGCCTGGTGGCGCGAGGCGCTCGCGGAGGTGATGCCGGACGAGCACGGCGATCTGATCGTCGACATGCGTTCAGCGGCCTACGCCGCCGCCTGGAAGCCGCAGCGGGCAACGCTGCTGTCGGTGCGCGCCTTCACCGAGCAGGGCGGCAGGCGCAAGGTCGTCTCGCACATGGCGAAGGCGGTGAGGGGAGATGTGGCCCGGGCGCTGCTGCTGGCGAAAAAACCGCCAGGCGATGTCGAGGCCGCAGCGGCGATCGCAGCCGACGCCGGCTTCGAGGTGGAGCTGACCTCCAACACCCTCGACGTGATCGTCTAGTCCTCCGCCGACGGGCCTGAAGCGTCCAATATTTGGACGCTTCAGGCCCGTCGGCCTAGAAGCTGCGGCCAGATTTCGGGGGCGCTGAGGTCCAGGGGCGGCAGGGTTTTCACTGGCACAGCGCCAAGCGTGGCGATCGTCTCGCGATTGGACTGCTCGATCGGGGTTGGCTCGTCCGGCCAGGGGGTGAGGACCACGGCGACTACCTCGAGTGCGGCGGCGCGGGCGGCCTCGATCGTCAGCAGGGTGTGGTTGATCGTGCCGAGGCCTGGCGAGGCGGCAATCACCAGCGGCAGCGCCAGCTCAACCGCGAGGTCGCGGACCAGGTAGTCACGGCAGAGCGGGACGAGCAGGCCACCGACTCCCTCGCAGACCAGGGCATCCGCTCCCGCGGCCGCTGCGCGTGCGGAGGCTACGAGTCGCTCTGGGTCGATTTTCTCGCCGGCCAGCGCCGCGGCCAGGTGCGGCGAGGCGGCCGGTCCGTAGCGGTAAGGCGCAATCTCATCATCGCTCTGTCCAGACCCCGCGGCACGGCGAAGCAGCGCGTGGTCCGGCTCATCCCCGGGCCGACGGGACTGAAAGCGATCTATATCGCTACTTTGAGTCCCGTCGGCGGGGAGCTCGTCGAGGCCGGTGACCGCCGGCTTGAAGACGGCGACGCTCGCTCCGCTCGTGGAGATGGTCCGGGCGATCGCGGCGGCGACCACGGTCTTGCCGACCTCGGTGCCGGTGCCGGTGACGAAGACCCCGTTCAAGGCGCTCAGGCGGCGACTGTGAGGGGCGCCGCTGAGACAGCCGGGCCGGCCGAGACCCCCAGCTCTCGCGCCGCCTCTCCGACCAGCCCGGCGGCGTGTTCGAGCTCCTCGCTGCGGTGCGTGGACATCACGGTGAAGCGCAGGCGCGAGGTGCCCGCCGGCACGGTCGGGGGGCGGATTCCCTGGGCGAAGACGCCGCGCTCGAGGATCCGGTCGCTGAGCTCCATCGTGCGCGCCGCGTCGCCGATTTGCACCGGGACGATCTGGGCCCGGGACCCGCCGACCGGGAGGCCCTGGGCGGCGAGTGCGGCGCGCAGCGTGGCCGCGTTGGCGCGGAGATCCTCAATCCGCTGGGGCCGCGCTTCGAGTAGCTCCAACGCCGCGAGGCCGGCCGCTGCCGCCGGCGGTGGCGGTGCGGTGGAGAAGATGAAGGAGCGGGCTGTGTTGACGAGGTACTCGGTCAGCTCGCGACCGGCGCAGACGTAGGCGCCGTAGGAGCCGAGCGCCTTGCCGAGCGTTCCGATCACCAGGTCGACCTCGCCGCTGAGGCCCGCGGCGGCGACCGATCCGCGGCCGCCCGGGCCGAGGGCGCCGGTGGCGTGAGCCTCGTCGATCATCAGCCGGCAGCCGTGGTCCCGGGCCAGCTTCAGCAGTTGCGGCAGCGGCGCCACGTCGCCATCCATCGAGAAGACGCCGTCGCTGACGATCAGGGAGCCGCGGCCCCCAGCCTCGCGCAGGCCCCAGGCGAGGTGCTCGAGGTCGCCGTGGCGGTAGACGAAGGTCTCGGCACGCGAGAGCCGGCAGCCGTCGATGATGCTGGCGTGGTTGAGCTCGTCGGAGAAGACGACCTCGCCCTCGCCCGCAAGCGCAGCGATCGTGCCGGCGTTGGCGAGGTAGCCGGAACCGAAGAGGAGCGCCGACTCATAGCCCTTGAAGCGGGCGAGACGACCCTCCAGCCGGGCGTGGGGTTGCATGTTGCCCGAGATCAGGCGCGAGGCCCCGGCCCCGGCGCCCCAGCGCATCGCCGCGTCCGCCGCCGCGCCGCGCACCCGGGGGTGGTTGGCCAGGCCGAGGTAGTCGTTGGAGCAGAGCAGCAGCACCGGGTTCCCATCGAGGGTCACGCGCGGGCCCTGTGGCCCGCTGATCAGCCGCAGTCGCCGGTGGAGCCCCCGGTCGCGAAGCTCCTCCAGCCGCTCCGCGACGTCGGTCATGCGGCTTGGGGATAGGGAGGCGGCTTCTTGGTCTTCTTGATCACGCGCAGCTGGGTCGAGGGGTCCCAGAAGTTGGCCTCGTCCTGGCGGTCGATCAGCTCGTCGATCGGCGTCGCCGGGGCCTCGCCGTCGAGCCAGCCGTCACGGTTGTCGGGCCGCGGGTTGGCGCCGTTGTCGGGCTGGCGGGCGACGTTGAGGCCGAGCTCCTCGAACATCGCCCGGTCGTCCTCCGGCTCGGCGCCGAGCGTGGTCAGGAAGTTGCCCATCATCACCCCGTTCAGCCCCGCCTTGACCGCCAGCGGCTGCAGGTCGCCGAGATTCTCGACCCGGCCGCCGCAGAGGCGGAAGAGGGCACCGGGGATGATCAGGCGGAAGATCGCCACCCACTGCACGACCTCCATCGCGTCCATCAGCGGGCGCTCGCCGAACTTGGTCCCGTCGCGCGGATTGAGCAGGTTGATCGGCACCGAGGTCGGGTCGATCTTGGAGAGCTCGAAGGCCATCTCGACCCGCTGGCGCTTGGACTCGCCGAGGTTGAGGATGCCGCCGACGCAGGTCTCCAGGCCGGCCTCCTTGATCGCGTCGATCGTCCGCAGCCGTCCCTCGTAGCGGACCGTGCTCGAAGACCTCGGGGTAGTAGGAGCGCGAGGACTCGACGTTGTGGTGGACGCGCTGGACCCCGGCCTCGCGCAGCTTCTTCGCTCGCTCCGCCGACATGTGGCCGATCGAGGCGCAGCGCTTGAGGTTGGTCTTCTCGGCGACGAGCCTCGTGCCCTCGAGGATTTTCTCGAAGTCCCGCTTGGAGAGCCCCTGGCCCTGGGTGACCATGCAGAAGCGGTGGGCGCCGGCCGCCTCGGCCGCCTTGGCGTGCTCGAGGATCTGCTCGGGCTCCATCATCGCGTGCATCGGCGTGTCGGCCTCGGCGTAGCGCGACTGGGCGCAGAAGCCGCAGTCCTCGGCGCAGCCGCCCGACTTGGCGTTGACCAGCGAGCACATGTCGGTCGAGTCGCCGAAGTTCTCGCTCCGCACCGCCCAGGCGCGCTCGACCAGCTCGCCGATCTGCTCGTGATCGGTCAGCTCACCCAGCGCCAGCGCTTCCTCGAAGGAGATAAGGGGAGGCATCGGGCGCAAGGCTAGGCGGCGGCCCGGACGCCTGGCGGCGGTCGGTTCAGGTGGCGTCGGCGGTGCTCGGCCGGGCTTCCCCGGCGACATTGTCGGACCCGTTGAAATCGAAGGTCCGCACCGTGTCGCGCCCCGAGCCCTTGGCCGCGTAGAGCGCCGCATCGGCTTTGGCCAGCACGGCTTCGTAACTCAGTTTCCATTCGGGACCGAAGGGGGCGATGCCGATGCTGGTGGTGACCGGCGGCATGCCTTCCTCGCCGCTCATCCGCTCGCGCACGGCGGTCGCGATCTCGGCCGCGACGGCCTGGGCCTCCTCGAGGCTGCAGCGGGGCAGGATCACCGCGAACTCGTCGCCGCCCAGCCGGGCCAGCACGTCGGTCTCGCGGCTGCGCCCGCGCATCGCCTCGGCGATCTCGGCGATCACCCGGTCTCCGGCGGGGTGGCCGAGCGTGTCATTGACCTGCTTGAAGTGATCGAGATCGAGCATCAGCAGCGCCCCGGGAACGCTGTAGCGGCCGCTGCGCGCCAGCTCGGAGCGCAGATCCTCCTCGAAGCGGCGCCGGTTCTTCAGACCGGTCAGGGAGTCGTGGCTGGCTTGGCGGCGCAGTTCCTGCATGCGGTCGTTGCGGCCCCAGACCAGGACCAGCGCCGCCAGCAGCGCCGCCACCGAGAGCCCGACCAAGGCGATCAGCACCGGCAGGTCGACGCCGGGCCGGCTCGGGTCGCGGACGACGAGCAGCCAAGCGCGGTCGGCGATGTGGACGGGCGCAGCAGCGGATTCCTCGCGTGGCAGGCTGGGCCCGGCCACCGGCTTGCCACGCTCGACCAACGAGACGGTCACGTCTCCCGGCAGCGCGTCGTTTGCCGCCTGAGCGAGGTCGGGGACGTGGAAGGCGCCGACGGCGAAGCCGACCAGTGCCGCCCGGCGCTCGGCCGCAGTGGCGACCGCGGCCCCGTCGCGGTAGACCGGGCGGAAGACGTTGATCCCGGTGCCGCCGACCGGCAGTCGCATCACCGGCGTCGCCGAGGGCCGGTCGCTGTTGCGCGCAGCCAGCACGTAGGCGCCGCGGAAGGGATCGGAGCCGATGTCGTAGCCGAGCGGCACCTGCACCCTCAGGTGCGAGGCCGAGGCGGCGAAGGTAAGCGGGAAGTATTCGGCCCGTGGACGCGACCGGCGCAGCTCGCCGAGTGGGCCGCGTTCGAGGATCGGGTAGCCGTGGGTCTGTTCGAAGCTAGCGCGCTCCGCCCGCGGTACCGCTTCGATGAAGCCGGTCGCGGTCAGGGCCCCCGCTTCGAGCAGCGAGCCGGCGACGACCTTGAACTCGTGGCGACTGAAGTGTCCCTCGGCCTGGTAGAAGGCCGCGGCGCTTGCCAACTGCCCCACGGAGAGCCCCGCCAGCGCTTCGACTTGGTGCGCGGCTCGGCCCGCCTCGCTGCGCTGCGTCTTTTCGAAGTTGTCGCTTTCGCGCGCGTGAACGATCAACGCCAATGCGACCGAGCCGATCGCGATCGCGGCGACCACCGAGAAGCCGAGCCAGAGTCGAAAACGCATGGTCCCTTTGTCGGCCGCGGCCGGAACCTCCTCAATCAATGGGCGCAATCGCCAGCGACTCCCAGAGGTAAAGGGAGGCAAGGCTGCGGTGGGGGCGCCAGCGTTCGCCGATCTCGATCGTCTCGGTCGGGGTCGGCATCTCCTCCAGTCCGTACTCGATCTGGATCGCCTTGCGGATGCCGAGGTCGCCGCCGGAGAGGACGTCCGGGCGTTCGAGGTGGAAGAGCAGGAACATCTCCGCGGTCCAGACGCCGAGCCCGCGCACGGCGACGATCTCGGCGATCACCTCCTCGTCGGGGAGTTGGTCGAGGCGGTCGAGCTCGAGCTCGCCGTCGATCACGTGCGTGGCCAGGTCGCGGACGTACTCGACCTTGCGCCCGGAGAGGCCCGCCCCGCGCAGGTCGGATTCCTCGGCTTCGAGCAGCTGCTCCGGCTTCGGCGTCTTGCCGTCGAAGAGGTCGAGGACGCGGCCGTAGATCGTCCGCGCCGCCTTGGTCGAGAGCTGCTGGCCGACGATCGCCCGCAGCAACGCACCGTAGGCATCCGCCGGCCGCTCCTCGCTACGCCGCTTCAGCCGCGTCTTCAGGTCGATCTTGCCGACCCGCTCGATCAGCGCCGCCATCGTCGGGTCGGTCGCGGCGAGCTTTTTGGCGGTGGAGGTCATCGGCCCCTCCACTCGGGCTTACGCTTCGCGGCGAAGGCGGCGATGCCCTCGCGCAGGTCGTCCGAGGCAAAGCAGGACTCGCGCAGGGCGATCAGCCCGGCCTCTTGCTGGGGGCTGAGGATCGGGGAGGCGTTGAGCAGGTCGATCGCGCTCTTGTTGCCGCGCATCGAGAGCGGCGCGTTGGCGGCGATCCCGGCGGCCAGCTCGACCGCCGCGTCCTCCAGCCGCTCGTCCGGGACGACCTCGTTGACCAGCCCCATCTCGGCGGCGCGGGCGGCCTCGAAGTTGCGGCCGGTGAGGAAGAGCTCTTTGGTGCGGGCGAGGCCGACCGTGTCGAGGAACTTGCGCAGGCCGGTGTGGCCGTAGACGAGGCCGAGCTTGACCGGCGGCATCCCCAGCTTCGCTCCGGCGGCGCAGATCCGCAGGTCGCAGGTGATCGCCAGCTCCAGGCCGCCGCCGATGCAGTGGCCGTTGATCGCGGCGACGGTCGGCCAGGGATGGGCGCCGATCGCCTCCATCGCCGCGTGGAAGGGATGGGCGACGAGCGCCTCGGCGTCGCGCTCGAAGGTCTCGGAGGGAATCGAGGCGATGTCGTAGCCGGCTGAGAAGACCGGCGGTGCGCCGGTAATCAGTAGGCAGCGGGTCTCGATCCCGTGGTCGAGCCGCGGCACGGTCTCGGCCAGGGCGTCGAGGATCTCGTGGTCGAGGGCGTTGCGGCGCTCGGGGTTGGCGATGCGAAGGCGAACGACCGCCTCGGCGGGCGAGTCGAGCAGCAGCTTGCCGCTGGCGAGCGTCTCGTTCATCGAACACCGCGTTCCCGCACAAATCGACCCGGACCCGAATACCCGGAAGTCACCGTGTCGATTTGTGCTTTCACTCGAGCACTACGAGGACGTCGCCTTCGCTGACCGACTGGCCCTCCTCGCAGCGAATCTCCTTGACGGTGCCGTCGTCTTCGGCCTCGACCGGGATCTCCATCTTCATCGACTCGAGGATGACGACCGTGTCGCCGTCCTCGACCTTGTCCCCGACCGCGACCTCGATTTTCCACACGCTGCCCGTGATGTGCGCCTCGATGTTCATGGCGGGGGACAATATCCGCCGTGCCCGACTCCTTGGCGGCGATCGTCGCCGCTCATAACGAGGCCGACCGGATCGGCGAGACGGTCAAGGCCCTGCGCCGGGCCCTGCCGTCCGCGGTCGTCTGGGTTGCCGACGACGCCTCCGGCGACGGCACCGCGGAGGTGGCGATGAGCGCCGGTGCCCGGGTGGTGAGTCGCGGCCGCCCGCACGGCAAGGGGGGCAACGTCAGCGCCGCGGCCGAGGCGGCGCTGAGCGACGGCGAGCCACCCGCCCTGGTCCTGCTCTGCGACGGCGACCTCGGCGACTCGGCGGCGCGGCTCGCGCCGCTGGTCGCGGCGGTCGAAGCGGGGGAGTGCGACCTCGCGGTGGGGGCCTTCGGCAAGCGCGTCGGCGGAGGCTTCGGCCTGGCGCTCGGTTTTGCCCGCTGGGCGATCCGCCGCCGCTGCGGTTTCGAGGCCGAGGCGCCGATCTCCGGCCAGCGGGCGATGACGGCGGAGGTCCTGCGGGCGACCCTGCCCTTCGCCCGCGGCTACGGGATGGAGATCGGCATGACCGTCGATGCGGTCCGCGCCGGCTACAGCGTCGGCGAATACAAGCTAGACCTCTCACACCGAGCGACAGGCCGAAGCTTCCGAGGCTTCCTCCATCGCGGCAAACAGCTGCTCGACTTCCTCCGCGTCTACCGGCAGAAAAGCTAGCTCGGCCGCGGCCAGCCGCCTTCGGCCCGCTCAACCTGCCCAGCGAGAGACAGCAGCGTCGCCTCGTCGTTTTCGCGCCCGAGCAGCTGCGCCCCGATCGGCAGGCCGCTCGCTGTGAACCCGGCCGGGACACTGAGCCCGGGCCAGCCGGTGACGTTCCAGGCGAAGGCGAAGGGGCAGGCGGCGGCGGCGGTGTTGCTGGTCACCCAGTAGCCCTTGCCCGCGAGCGCGCCGATTCGTGGCGGCGCTTTCGCCGTGGTCGGGGTGAGGACGACGTCGCAGCGCTGGAAGACGCGACCGACCCGGCGCCGCAGGCTTGGCTCGGCGGCACGCGCGAGGCGAAGCGGAAGGCCCTGAAACGCTCGGCCGATGCGGGCCGCGGTGCGGGTTCGCGGCTCCAGCGCCGAGCGGTCTTCGCCGTGGGCGCAGAGCCATTCCTCTACCGCCGCCTCGCCGCGGACGGCAATGGTCGGGCCGACGATTCCGTAGTCGGGATCGAGGCGGACGATCTCGTGGCCGAGTTCGCCGAGCCGCTCGGCGAAGCCTTCGATCGCCGCCCGGTGCTCGGCGTCGACCTTGGCCGGAACGCCGAACGGCGTGGCGAAGGAGATCGCGATCCGCAGTCGGCCGGGCTCTCGCGCGGCGGCCTCGGAAAACGGCTCGCGCGGTGGCTCAGGCTTGTGCAGGTCGGCGGGGACGTTGCCGTGGACGGCGTCGAGCAGCAGGGCGGCGTCCGCGGTGCTGCGGGCGAGCGGGCCGTAGCAGCTGAGCCCGTTGAAGGCCTCGGGATCGGGCCAGGTCGAGACGCGCCCGCGCTGTGGCTTCAGCCCGACCAGCCCGGTCCAGGCGGCGGGGATGCGGATCGAGCCGGCGCCGTCGGAACCGATCGCGGCCGGGACCACGCCCGCCGCCACCGCCGCCGCGGCGCCGCCGCTGGAGCCGCCCGGCGTGTGGTCGGTGTTCCAGGGGTTGCGGGTGGCGCCGTGCAGCGGCGTCTCGGTGAAGTGCCAGAGGCCGACCTCCGGCGCGTGGGTCTTGCCGATCACGATCGCGCCGGCCTCGCGCAGGCGGCGCACCGCCTCGGCATCGCGGACCGCGGGGCGTGCCGCCGCCGCAGCCGAAGGGGCTGGTGTGGCCGGTGAGGTGGACGTCGTCCTTGATCGCGACCGGGACGCCGAGCAGCGGCGCGCCCTCGTCGGCGCCGAGGCGGCGGTCCGCCTCCTCGGCCTCGGCCAGCGCTTCCTCGGCGCGGATGACCCGGAAGGCGTTGAGGGTCGACTGCGCGGCCTCGGCCCGCTCGAGGGCCGCCTCGACCAGCTCGCGCGAAGACGCCTCGCCGGTCTGCAGCATGAGCACCTGCTCCTGCAGGCCGGCGGTCGTACTGCTCCGCTCGCGCTTCCCGCGTTACTCCTGGCAACTTCGCTGGTGCTCGTCGACATCGTTCCTCCTAGCCCGCCCGCTGTTGTTCGTTCGAACGAACGATAGGCGAAAGGGGTAGGCTGGCGCTTCTTGGCCACCGTCGCGCCCCCCGATACCCGCGAGCGCATCCTGCGCGCCACGGTCGAGCTGATCGGCCGCGAGGGAGTCTCGGCCGTGACCAACCGCCGCGTCGCCGGCGCCGCCGGCGTCGCGCTCGGCTCGCTCACCTACCACTTCGCCAGCCAGGTCGACCTGCTGCGCGAGAGCCTGCTGCTCTTCGTCGGCGAGGAGGTCGCGCGCCAGGAGGCGATCGCGGCGGACCTTCGCGACCGCGGCCCAGCGTCGAGCAGGTTGCGGCCGAGGTCGAACGGATCGTCGCGGAGTCGGGCGACCGGATTCAGCAGCTGGCCGAGATCGAGCTGCACCTTCAGGCGGCCCGCGACCCGGCCCTGCAGGAGGCCTCGCGGCGCTGCTTCGAGGCCTACGAAGGGGTCGCCGCGGCGGCGCTGGAGACGCTCGACGTGCCCGATCCCGGTCGCCACGCGCGCACGATCGTGGCGCTGATGTACGGGATGGGGCTGCGCCGGCTCGGCACCGGCGGCGAGGACGCCGCCGGGGTCGCCGATGCCCTGCTGACGATCGTGCGCGGGGCGCAGCCCTGATCCTCGCGATCGACCAGGGGACGACGGGCACGCACCTGCCTCGTCTTCGACGCGGAGGGGCAGATCGCCGGCCGCGCCTACTCGGAGTTCGAGCAGCACTTCCCGCGGCCGGGCTGGGTCGAGCACGACGCGGCGGAAATCTGGGAGGTCACCCGCGGCGTCGCCGCGCGAGGCGATCGCCGACGCCGGCATCGAGGGCGCCGAGCTCGACGCGATCGGGATCGCCAACCAGCGCGAGACCGTGGTCGCCTGGGACCAGGCGACGCGGCGAGCCGATCCACCGGGCGCTGGTCTGGCAGGACCGGCGCACGGCCGAGCGCTGCGAGGAGCTGCGCGCCGCCGGACACGAGGCGCTGGTGCGGGAGCGCACCGGCCTTGTCATCGACCCCTACTTCTCGGCGACCAAGATCGAGTGGCTGCTGCGCAACGTCGAGGGGGCTGAGCGCGCCGCCTTCGGCACGGTCGACTCCTGGCTGCTCTTCAAGCTCACCGGCCGCCACGCGACCGACCACACCAACGCCTCGCGGACGATGCTCTTCGACATCCGCCGCCTCGCCTGGGACGAGGAGCTCTGCGGCCTGCTCGGCGTCGACCCGGCCCAGCTGCCCGAGCCGCTGCCCTCGGCCCACGTCTACGGCACGACGAGCGAGTTCGGCGGCGAGGTGCCGGTGGCGGGGATCGCCGGCGACCAGCAGGCCGCCCTCTTCGGCCAGGCCTGCCACCGGGCCGGGGACGGCGAAGAACACCTACGGCACCGGCAGCTTCGTCCTGCTCAACACCGGGGCGGAAGCGCCGCGCCGAGCCAGGGCCTGCTACCACGATCGCCTGCAGCCTCGACCTAGAGGGCCGACGGGCCGCGAACGTCCATATGTCGGACGTTCGGCCCGTCGGCCGCGGGCGCCTACGCGCTCGAGGCCTCGATCTTCGTTACGGGGGCCGCGGTGCAGTGGCTGCGGGACGGGCTGGGGCTGATCGAGGGGGCGGAGGAGAGCGAGGCGCTGGCCGCCTCGCTGGACGGCAACGACGGCGTCTACTTCGTTCCGGCGCTGACCGGGCTCGGCTCGCCGCACTGGGACCCCTACGCGCGCGGCACGATCGTCGGCCTCACCCGCGGCAGCGGCCGCGCCCACCTCGCGCGGGCGGCGCTGGAGGCGATCGCCTACCAGACCGTCGACGCGGTGCGCGCCCAGGAGGCGGCGTCGGGCGAGCGCCTCGCGGTGCTGAAGGCTGACGGCGGCGCCGTCGCCAACCGCTGG
The DNA here is from genome assembly GCA_963702705.1 of uncultured Solirubrobacterales bacterium. GTDB lineage: Bacteria > Actinomycetota > Thermoleophilia > Solirubrobacterales > 70-9 > VRUE01. Next base: position 830,045 of record CAVPDR010000002.1, on the reverse strand, counting down.
CTGATGCAGTTCCAGGCCGACGTGCTCGGCGCCGAGGTCGTCGTGCCCGAGATCGCCGAGACGACCGCGCTCGGCGCCGCCTACCTGGCCGGGATCGCGACCGGGCGCTGGACGCTTGGAGCAGGTGGGCGAGATGTGGCGCGAGGCGGCTCGCTACGAGCCGGCGATGGAGGCCGAGGAGCGCGAGGCGCTGCTCGCCGGCTGGCGCCGGCGCGCTGGAGCGCGCCAAGGGCTGGGCCGCTCCCGATGGCGACCCGGCGTAACCGCCGCCAGCCCAGGGGTAGGCGAGGTCGAAGCCGGGGTGTCTTCCGGGTCGATGGGCCTAAAAGGGGCCTATATGTCCCGTTTTAGGCCCGTCGGCAGCACTTCTATGGCAGACATGAAGCCACAGGTCTATAAGGACGAACGTCCTGCCGAGTACTTCGACCAGTTCCACGCCTCGGCGCGCAAGGGCGTCGGCTGGACCTACCCCTTCGTCCGCATCCTCGTCTCGCTGCCGACGCTGCTGATCTACCGGATGCGGGCGATCGGGGTCGAGAACGTGCCCAAGTCGGGCGCGCTGATCCTCGCCCCCAACCACTTCAGCCAGATGGACCACTTCTTCGTCGGCCTCTACCTGCGGCGCAAGGTGCGCTTCATGGCGAAGTCGCAGATGTTCGGCCCGCCGGTCCTCACCTACATCTACAAGCACGGCGGCGTCTTCCCGGTTCGCCGCGGCCACCGCGACGAGGAGTCGATCAAGACCGCGCTGCACGATCCTCGCCAGGGCGAGATGCTGCTCGTCTACGCCGAGGGCGGCCGCTCGCGCAGCGGCAAGCTGGGCGAGGTCAAGCCGGGGATCGGTCGCATCGCGCTCGAATCGGGCGCGCCCGTCGTCCCGGTCGCGATCCACGGCTCGGAGAAGGTGCGGCGCTGGAAGCGCTTGCGCTTCCCCAAGGTGACCGTGCGGTTCGGCGAGCCGCTCCGCTTCCCGACCGAGGAGGCACCCAGCCGCGAGCGCCAGCTCGAGGTGGCCGAGCAGATCTTCGCCCCGGTGCGCGAGATGTACGCGGGGCTGACTACTCGTAGCGGGCGCTGAGCCCGGCGTAGAACTCGGGGTCGTGACCCGGGGTGACGATCGCGTCGGGGAACTCGCGGCTGAACAGCTTCAGCTCCTGCAGCGAGCGGCGGTAGTTGTGGGCGTCGAAGGGGCGCGGCGCCAGCGGCGCGTCGCCGTCGAGCTGGGCCTGGGTGTAGGTGGCGTCGCCGCCGATGACGAAGTCGCGCTCGGCGAGGTGGGCGATCACCGACATGTGGCCGGCGCTGTGGCCGGGGGTGAAGGCGAGCCGGATCGAGCCGTCGCCGAAGAGGTCGAAGGTGCGGCCGAAGGTCGCGTAGGAGTCGATCCCGCTGCGGTTGAAGTCGACCGTGCGGTAGTCGAAGGCGTAGTCGAAGTGGGCACGGCGGTAGCCGTTGAGGAGCGGCTGCGGGCCGGTCGCGGCCGCCTTCCACTCGGTCTCGCTGAGGACGAAGGTCGAGTTGGGGAACTCCGAGATCGCCGAGGTGTGGTCGATGTGCATGTGGGTCATCACCACGATCGGGATCTCGCCCGGGTCGAGGCCGCGTTCGCGCAGCTGCGCCGGCACGTCCTCGCCGGCGTTCAGGCCGGGCTTGCCGAACCTGGTCGCCGAGGCGCGCCGAAGTTCTCGCTTGCCGTCGGTGGCGATCGAGGGATGCAGGCCGGTGTCGACGAGGATCGCGCCGGCGCTCGGGTGGCGGATCAGGAAGGCGGGGACGGGCACGGTTGCCGCCGGCTCGCCGCTGAGCAGGGCGCGCAGCAGCTTCAGCGTCTCGAAGCGGCCGCCGGGGCGTTCCATCATCGTCCGTGGCCAGGTGACGGTGCCGGCGACGATCGGCTCGACCGTGACGGTTGCGCCGGGGGTGCCGCCGGCAAGCGACTCGTGCAGCGGTTTGGGCTCGACCCGCACCTTCATCGCCGCTCAGGTTACGTTGGAGCGCCCGTCTATAGGCTTGCGCGCCGATGACTGAACGCTCCGCATTCGCGCATCTTCAAGCCCGACCTGCTCGCCGGGCAGGTCTGCGTCGTCTCCGGCGCCGGCAGCGGACTGGGACGTGAGACGGCGCTTGAGCTGGCGCGGCTCGGCGCGGCCGTGGTCGGCTGCGGCCGGCGCGAGGAGCCGCTGGCCGAGACCGGCGGAGCTGGCCGCCGGCTTGGCCGGGCTCCTTCGAGCACGAGGCGCTCGACATCCGCGACGAGGAGGCGGTCGACCGCTTCTTCGACGGACTGCTCGAGCGCCACGGCCGCCTCGACGTGCTGGTCAACAACGCCGGCGGCCAGTTCCTCGCCCCGGCCGAGTCGATCACGCCGAAAGGCTTCCGCACCGTGATCGAGCTCAACGTCGAGGGCACCTGGCTGATGACCCACGCGGCGGCGACCAAGGCCTTCATCCCGCAGGGCGGCGGCAAGGTGCTCAGCGTCACCCTCTCCCCCCACAACGGGATGCCGGGGATGGTCCACTCCGGCGCCGCCCGCGCCGCGGTCGAGAACATGATGCGAACGCTGGCGGTCGAGTGGGCACGCTTCGGGATCAAGACCTGCGCTCTCGCGGCCGGCCAGTTCGCCACCGAGACGCTGCTGACCAAGTACCCGCAGGTGGTCGTCGACAACCTCGAGCGCTCGATCCCGATCGGCCGCGCCGGCCGCGCCGAGGAGATGGCCTGGCTGGTCGCCTACCTGGCTTCGCCGGCGGGCGACTTCTTCTCCGGCACGACGATCACGATCGACGGCGCCCGCGACAACTGGGCGGGCCCGTGGCCGCCGGAGGCGATCGCCAGTGAGTCCGGCGAGCCAGTAGCCGAGGAGCGGCGAGAGAAGTAGGGACGCGGCCCCCTCTCCCGGAGACCGTTGCGCAGCAGGTCGTCGCCTAGGGTAGGAACGTGGTCGCCAAGCCTCTGGGAGAGGGGGCCGCGTCCCTACCCATCGCGCGGCTCAAGGATGACCAGGGGGATTTCTCGGCCCTTGCTGCGGGCGGCGTAGTCTTCGTAGCCGCCGTAGGCCTTTACCGCCAGCTTCCAGAGGTGGTCGCGCTCCTCGGGTTTGGCTACGCGGGCGTGGACTTTGACCTTGTGGCGGCCGACCTGCACGGTTGTGTCGGGGTTGGCCTTGAGGTTGTAGAACCAGGCCGGGTTCTTTGGGTAGCCGCCCTTGGAGGCGACGACGACGAGGTTCTCGCCGTCTCTTACGTAGAGCAGGGGCGAGGTGCGCTTGGTGCCGCTCTTGGCTCCGACGTGATCGAGGAGGAGCATCTTGCCTGGGCCGCCGGGCACCGTGTGGCCGAGGCGCCCGCCGCTTGCCCTGTAGAGGGCCGTGTGGAGGCCCATGAAGCGACGGGTGACAGGCCAGATCCTGTCCGCTACGTCGAGATAGCGGGGAGGACGCCTGCCACCTGTCGCCTGGGAGCTCAGGTGTACATCCCCCCGAACATGCCGCCGGTGACGTTGAGCACCTGGCCGTGCACGTAGTTGGCCAGCGGCGAGCAGAGGAAGAGCACGGGAGCCGAGGCCTCCTCCGGGGTGGCGGGGCGACCGAGCGGGATGATCGCCGAGGCCATCGCCCGCATCTGCTCGGGGATGCCGAGCTCGATCTTCTCGCCGCCCGGCGCGGTCATCTCGCCGCCCTGCTCCTTGGCCGCGGTGAGGCGGGTTTCGACGAAGCCGAAGGCGACCGCGTTGACGTTGATCTTGAACTGGCCCCACTCCTTGGCCAGCGTTTTGGTCAGGCCGACGACGCCCATCTTCGCCGCCGAGTAGTTGACCTGGCCGGCGTTGCCCATCATGCCCGAGGTCGAGGAGACGTTGACGATCTTGCGGAAGACCTCCTTGCCTTCGTTGCGCTCGGCCTTGGCAGCCTCGCGCCAGTGCGGGGCGAGGGCGCGGGCGACGCGGAAGGGGACGATGGTGTGGATGTCGATCATCGCCTGGAACTGCTCGTCGGTCATCTTGTGGGCGACGCTGTCCCAGGTGTAGCCGGCGTTGTTGACAGCGATGTCGACGGCGCCGAAGGCGTCGACCCCGGCGGCGACGAGCTGGTCGGCGGCCTCCGGCTTGGTCAGGTCGCCGGCGAAGACGGCGGTTTCGCCGTCGATCTCGCTCGCGGCCTGTTCGGCGACGTCGGCGTCGAGGTCGTTGATCAGCACCTTGGCGCCCTCGGCGACGAACATCTCGGCCGTGGCCCGGCCGATGCCCCGCGCCGATCCGGTGACTATCGCCGCTTTCCCGTCAAGAAGTCCCATCAGTCAGCTCTCTCCTTATGGATTCGTGAAATCGGCTCGGGAGGCTACAAGGAACCGCGCGATCCTGGTTGACTGGCCAGTCGGGTTAGAGCGCGGCGGCTGCCGGCGCGGCGGCGCTGACGATCCAGGTCGAGGCGTCGGCGACGACCCCGTCGGGTCCCTCGAACTCGACGAGCGCCTCGCGCAGGGCGGCCTCGATCCGCGGCCGCACCTTCTCCGCCTCCTCGCCTGCCAGCCGGATCACCTCGCCGGCGGGCCCGATCGCGGTGACGAATTCCACCGCGTGGTCGAGGTCGCGGCCGATCAGGATCGGAATGTCGCAGCGGCGCAGCTCGACCCCTGTGAAGCCGGCGTTGAGCAGGATGTCGCTGACGGTGTCGGCGTTGGCCATCGAGAAGGGGCCGGGGCCGCAGGTCGGCTCGTCGGTCTCCTCCGGCTCCTCGACGAACTCCTCGACCACGGTCTCGGCTCGGTGCAGCCAGTCGTTGTCGAGCTTGCGCCGCCAGACGACCATGCAGAGGCGGCCGCCGGGGACCAGAGCCTTGCGCACGTTGCGCATGGCGGCGACCGGGTTGGCGAAGAACATCGTCCCGAAGCGGGCGAAGGCGTAGTCGAACCCGTCCTTGAACTCCGTCACCTGGACGTCGCGGACGGCGTAGCTGATGTTGCCGGCGCCGGCCTGCTCGGCCTCTGCCTGCGCCGCCTCGATGAAGCGCGGCGCCACGTCGACCCCGTGCACTGAGCCTGAGTCGCCGACCAACCCGGCAATCCGCAGGCTGGTGTCGCCGAAGCCGCAGCCGATGTCGAGGACGCGATCTCCTGCCTTGGGCGGATGCGCCGCAAGCGCCGCCTCACCGTGCGCGCCAAGCCCCTCGGTGACGATCTCCCGGAACTGGAGGAAGCGGTCGAAGAGAACGCCGTCCCAGGCTTCCAGCGCCTCCTCGTTCTCAGCAGCAACGCGTGTCACGCCTTCGATGGTAGTCGCAAAATGCGCCGGGGCACCGATGTCAGAGAGGAGAGATCTTCGCCGTCGGCTCTTGGAAAGGCGATGGCTGAAACATATGGCATGATGTATGGCATGAAACGCACCACCGTCTATCTCGGCGACGACCAGAAGCGGATGTTGGAGGAGATCGCGGCGCGCACGGCCCACAGCGAGGCGGAGTTGATCCGGGTCGGCGTCGACCGGGTGATCGAGGAGCACCGGCTGCGCCGACGCAAGCCACGGCCGCTCTTCGCTCTCGACGACCCGGTGCTCGACGATCCGGACCGGGTCGACGAGGCGCTTGAGGGGTTTGGCGAAGATTGATCCTGGTCGACACAAATGCGGTGCTCCAGATGGCCAGCTCGTCGGCGCGCCACCATGACGACGTCAAGCGGGTCGTCGAAGGGGTGAGCGGCCCGTTTCTTCTCTCCCCATTTGTGCTCGCCGAGCTGGACTACATGCTTGGCAAGCGACACGGTCAAGGGGCGCAGCTCGCGCTTCTGGGTGAGGTCGCCGATGGTGCGTTCGAGCTCGCCGAGTTCGGGCGCTCCGACGTCGAACAGGCGGTCGCGGTCATGCGTCGCTACGCCGACCTCCAGGTTGGTCTTGCCGACGCCTCGATCGTCGTCCTCGCCGAACGCCACGGCAGCCCCGACGTGCTCACCTTCGACCGGCGCCATTTCCGCGCGATGCGCGGTCCGGGCGGCCGCCCCTTCCGGCTCCTGCCGGACGACTACCCGTCATAGATGGCTCATAGGGCCGCCGCTCAGGGTGGCGGCGACATGAAAAGCCTGTAGTCGTAGGCGGTCTTGAAGCCCATCGTTTCGTAGATCGGCCTGCCCATCGGCGAGGCCTGCAGCGAGGCGATCTCGGCACCCAGCTCGAAGCCGGCGTTGGTCGCGGCCGCCGTCACCGCGCGGCCGAGTCCCTTGTTTCGGGCCCGTTCGAGACTGCCGACCCAGTAGACGCCGGCGACGCCGTGGCTGACGATCGTCATCGCGATGCTGGCCGGCTCGTCGTCGATATAGGCGATGAAGGCGGCGATGTTCTCGGCGAGCAGGCCGGCGTGGTTGCGGTAGCCGCCGAAGACCTCAGGCGGGAAGCCGTTGCTCGTAAAGGAGGCGGCCGCAACCTCCCAGTAGTCGCTGGCCTGCCCGGCCTCGGACAGCTGGCGCAGCACGGTGCCCTCGGCAAGATCCAGCTCCTCGACCGGCGAGCCGAGGACCATCTCCGGCATCTCGTAGATGAGCTGGGCGCCGGCCGCGGCGGCCGCTGCTTCCAGGCCTCGATCGCTGGGCTCCTCGCCGCGGATCCAGATGCTGAACCCGCGGCCTCGCGCATCGAAGAACTGCTTGGCTCGTGAGACGAACTCCTTGGGGTCGATGCCGTCGCCGCGGCGGAAAGCCGCGTTCGAGATCACAGGGTGAGATGGGCTACCCGCTCCGAAAAGCCATCCGTCCCGACTCTCGATCGCGGCGCCGGGATCGAGCTCGAACAGCTGCTGCGAGCTGTCGACCAAATTGAGGTGGAGGCGCTCGTCGGCCAATTCAGTTGAGGCGGACGCCGCCGTCCTCGGTGATCGTCCAGTGGGGGTTGTGGGCGACCTCCCAGGGGTGGCCGTCGGGATCGATGAAGATGCCGCTGTAGCCGCCCCAGAAGGTCGCGGCGGGCTCGCGGCCGATCGTCGCGCCGGCGCTGCGGGCTTCCTCGATCACCGTGTCCACCTCGGCCGGTGAGCCGAGGTTGAGCGCCAGGGTGACGCCGCCCCAGCCGCTGCCGTCTTCGACCGCGCTGTCCTCGGCAAGCTTCGCTCGGTCCCAGAGGGCGAGGATCATTTCACCGGCCTGGAAAAAGACGACGTCGTCCTCGGGGCCGGCCCCGGTCGTCCAGCCCAGCGCTTCGTAGAAGCGGCGCGCCCGCCCGAGGTCGCTCACCCCGAGGGTGATCAGGCTGACGCGCTGCTTCACGGGCGGCTCAGGCTGCAGGCCCTTGCGGAGGCGGGTCCGCGGCCGGGGGCTCGGTGGTCGCCTGCGGCTCGGGCGGCAGCGGTGGCGGCATCGGGTCGGAGAGGGCGGGAGCCGGCTGGCCCTCCAGCGGGTCGGCCTCCGCCTGCCAGACCTTGTTGAGCTCGACCTGAACGTAGGCCCAGAGCGCAGGGGCGATGAAGATGTAGAGCAGGATCGCGATCCAGCCGTTAAGCGGCTCCTGGCCGGCGAGTCTGGAGGCGCCCATCACGCGCTTGGTCCCGCGCCAGTAGGTGATCAGCGCCGGCACGATGATGATCCCGCCGGGGAAGAGCGCCAGCACGGAGTTGGTCGGGTTCTGACCGAGGTCATAGCCCTTGCCTTGGCCGTAGTCGCGCAGCTCGCGGTTGATCCGGTACCACCAGACGAGGTGATAGATGCCGAGCGTGATGATCGGCAGCAGCGCGGCCGCCCATGGGCTGCGGATCTTGACGCGATCCTGACTCTGCCGGAGCTGCATTTCGTAGGCCATCTAACCCCTCGTTTCTCCCTGCAATTGATCGGTCGCGAAGACACTACTCGACGCCCTCCACGAAATCAGCCGCCCCGCAAAACCTCCCGTTCACGGGATGGCCACGAAATCGATACGCGATGGACACAGCCTGGAAGCACGTCGTTAACCCGATCCCGCATGGACCTTCTTAGCGTCGCCCCAACAGGCGCCGGAGAGGCCGGTGCACTCGAAAAGGAGAACCAGGTGATCCGACGTAAGCAGGTGGTCTCGCTGCTGGCCGGCGGCGCATTGTCGCTCGGCGCAGCGTTTCCCGCCACCGGGGTGGCCTCGCCACCCAGCGGTCCCAGTCTCACCAACGTGCCCAGCGCGAATACGAGGTCGGACGGCTACGCGCCGGCCAGCAAGCTCTCGCCGGAGCTCATGCAGACCACGGTTGCGCAGGGCTCGACGCGGATGGAGAACAGCTCGGCGCTGACCTCCTTCTACGGCTACGACAACGACGTGCTCAACTCCGTCGGCTTTCCCCAGATGGTGCCGATCCCCGCCAACCCGACGAAAGAGGCGCACAAGACCGAGCCGGACAAGAACACCTACCTGGTCTTCAAGCACGGGCTGGACGGAGCGGACCCCGGTTACGACTACGGCAATGACTTTCTCTTCCAGGGACACGAGGGCGCCGGCGCCCTGACCCGGATCAACCTCGACGCCGACGCCGAGCATCGGGTGACCCTGTTGGCAACGACGGACATCAACGGCAAACCGCTGGCGACGATCGACGGCTCGACCTGGGACCCGTGGGCGAAGCGACTGCTGCTGACGACCGAGAACACCGGTGCGCCGACCTACGCGGCGACGCCGAACTTCCCCTCGGCGGTGACCGACGTGTCGGGCGCGCTCGGGCGGGGCGGCTACGAGGGAATCCAGAACGACGATGACGGCAACATCTGGATCGTCGAAGACCTCGGTGGCTCGAACAAGCCGGGGACGACGGCGAAGCGCCCGAACAGCTTCATCTACCGCTACGTGCCCAAGCATCCGGGCGACCTCCAAAACGGCAAGCTGCAGGTGCTCCAGGTACTGAACGCCGGCGGCGAACCGATCACGTTCGCCAGTCAGGAAGCACTCAACAGCCCCGATCAGCTGGCGCTGCACACCTACGGCAAAACGTTCAAAACCCACTGGGTGACGATTCACGACACGGCGGTCGACGGCAACGCGCCGTTCCAGGCCAATGATCTCGCCAAGGCGGCCAAAGCGACGCCGTTCAAGCGGCCCGAGAACGGGCTCTTCCAGCCGGGCTCGCACTTCGCGAAGTTCTTCTTCGCGGAGACCGGCGACACCAACGCGACCAGCGCCGAGAACGGTGCCGCCGGCGGTTGGGGCTCGATCATGAAGTTGACGCAGAGCGGACCGAGCGCCAACACCGGCACGCTTTCGATGTTCTACCTCTGCGACGAAGTGCACAGCGGGCTCGACAACGTGGCTTTCCTCTCACGTGACGCGATCGGCTTCGTCGAGGATGCCGGCGACACGCTGCACGCGCAGCGCAACGCGCTCGACTCCGGCTACGTCTGGAACGTCGGCAGGGACTACTCGAACCCGGCGAACCAGCCCGTCCGCTGGCTGGCCGAGGGTCGCGACCCATCGGCGACGCTCGATGCCGCCAACGGCGGCTTCGGCTCGAACGAGGGTGACAACGAGATCACCGGCCTGCACGTCTCCGACGGGGACACCGGCACGGACGGGATTCTCGGTGCCGAGACCCCCGACCTCGGCAGCGACAAGTGGCGCTGGTTCTACACCCAGCAGCACGGCGACAACCGCACCTACGAGGTCTCCATCAAGCAGCACCATCACGACGACTAGGCCTCCGGCCTGGCTCGGACCCAGTCAGAGCGGGGCTCGGGAGCGATCCCGGCCCCGCTCGTGCGTCCGCGGTCGGTAACTCCGCGGCGATGATGAGACGACGACGACGCCCGCGACGTAGCCCGGCGGCTCAGGTCGCCGCGGCGATCGCCGCCAGGTCCTTCGGCCTGAACAAGGCGATGAGCGCGCCACCGTCGACGATGGCCAGGCCGCCCTTGCGCAGCTTCGCGTTGGCGCCGGTGAGGCGGGCGACCTCGGCGGAGAAGTCGGGCTCGTGGCCGACGAGCAGAACGTTGCCGCGGCCGGCGGAGAGGCCAAGCGAGTCGAAGGGCCCGCCGCGCAGCCCCTCGGCGATCTCGGGCTCGAGCGCCAACGCCCGGCAGGCGAGTCGCGCGGTCTCGGCCGCTCGCACCTTGGGACTGGTCAGGCAGGTCTCGATCTCGACGCCCAGCGCCGCCAAGGCGCGGCCGGCGGCCTCGGCCTGCCCTTCGCCCTTGGCGGTGAGCCGGCGCGCCCCGTCGTCGCCATTGCCGTCCTCGGCGTCACCGTGTCGCAGCAGGTAGATCACGACTCGATCCTATGAGGCTGGGACCGGCGGGTGCCTATCCTCGCCCTTGGTGCTTCGCCGCCTTCCACTCGTCGTCTCACTCGCTGCGTTCGTGGCCCTGGCCCTCTGTGGGCCGGCGGGCGCGCGGTGGCTCCCCGCGCCGACGACGGCCCCCTGGCAGTGGCAGCTACAGGGCAAGGTCGACCCTGGGGTCGACGCCGGTGTCTACGACGTCGACGGCTTCGAAACCACGGCGCGCACGGTGCGGCAGCTGCACGGCCAGGGTCGCCACGTCATCTGTTACCTCGACGTGGGGAGCTGGGAGAGCTACCGGCCCGATGCCGGTTCGTTCCCCATGGCGGTGATCGGCCGCCGCTACGAAGGTTTCCCGGACGAGCGTTGGCTCGACGTGCGGCGCTTCCACCGCTTCGCCAAGCCGCTCGAGCGCCGCTTCGACGTCTGCGCTCGCAAGGGTTTCGACGCGGTCGAGCCCGACAACGTCGCCGGCTGGGAAAACAAGACGGGATTCCCGATCGGCGCCGCCGCTCAGCTGCGCTTCAACCGCTGGGTGGCCAGGCAGGTGCACGCCCGCGGCATGGCGGTGGCGCTGAAGAACGACGGCAGCCAGGTGGAGCAGTTGCTTGGCAGCTTCGACTTCGCGATCGTCGAGCAGTGCTTCCAGTACGAAGAATGCGACACCTACGAGCCCTTCGTGAAGGCGGGCAAGGCGGTCTTCGAGGCCGAGTACGAACTCGAGCTCTCTGCTTACTGCGGTGCTGCGGCCGGCCTTGACTTCAGCGCGATCGGCAAGTCATACGACCTCTTCGCACTGCCATGGCGGCCGTGCCCGCCCGGACCGGCGAGGAGGAGGTCAGTCGGCTAACAGCCGCCGAGGTGGCGCAGGCGGCGGCGGTAGGTCCGCATCGAGGCGTGTCGCCAATCGCCGTGGGTCTGGTTACGCAGGCTCGCGACCCGCTCGTGATGGAAGGGGGAGGAGAGGCTCTCGTTGTGGCCGATCACATTGCGCAGCTTGATTCCGAAGCGACACTGCAGGTAGCGGGTCAGCTCCAGCGAGGAATGCATCTGGGCGTGGTCGCCAAGCACTTCCGCATCGCTGAACCCGGTGTGCTCGATCCCGATCGCGGTCCAGTTGAGCCCGACCGTGTGGCGGCAGCGGATCGAGAGCGGCACCAGCTGGTCGATCTTCCCCGAGCCGGAGACGACGAAGTGCGCGCAGACGTTGGGCAGCTCATGCAGCTCGGGATCGGGCGTGTCCGGGGCGAAGGTGTTGTAGACCGAGGCTGCGGTGCTCGCTTCGGCCCAGTGCTCGACGATCACACGCGGGTGCGTCAGCCGCCAGGTGTCTTCCCCGTAGTGGCGCTCGGAGTAGGAGGCCATCTGCCGTTTGCGCTTCGGCGGGAAGGGGATCAGTCGGCGCACGATCTGGGGACGGAGGGACGGGACGGTCACGGACGATGTCACGGCTTGACCCTGTCCCCTGGAAAACCCTGCCAGGGCGAGCGCAAGGAGGAGGACACCTACGATCCTCCCAATGCCCCTCGCCCTCGGTGGCCATCTCCTCTTCCGCGAAGCCTCTCGGGGCGCCTGGGTTCCAATCCTCGCCATCGTCGCGATCCTAGCCCTGGTCCGCTTCTGGCCCAGGATCGTCGCCTGGATCGAGGCCCACTGGCGAGCGCGTAGCTAGCCCTACAGCCCCATCAATTTGCCGAGGATCTCCTTCATGACCTCATCCGTCCCGCCACCGATCGGTCCTAGGCGGGCATCACGAACGGCGCGCTCTATGCCGTACTCGCGCATGTAGCCGTAGCCGCCGTGGATCTGGAGAGATTGGTCGGCTATCTCGAGGACGGCGCGCTGGGTCACCAGCTTGGCCATCGTTACGTCTTCGATGCAGTTCTGCCCTTCGTGGAAGAGGCGGAGGGCGTTGTAGGTGAGGGCTCGGGAGGCCTCGGCCTTGGTGGCCATCTCGGCGACGTGGTGGCGGATCGCCTGGAACTTGCCGATCGGGCGGCCGAAGGCTTCGCGCTCTTGGGCATACGAGACGGTGGTCTCGATCAGGCGCTGCATCGCGCCGACGGCGCCGATCGCCATCAGCAGTCGCTCCCAGGCGAAGTTGGCCATGATCAGCTTGAAGCCCTCGTTCTCCTCGCCGAGCAGGTTCTCGTCGGGCACCTCGACATCGGTGAAGGACAGCTCTCCCGTGTCGGAGGAGTGCCAGCCCATCTTCTCCAGCTTCTGCGCCACCTCGTAGCCGGGCATCTCGCGCTCGAGCACGAGGAAGGAGATGCCGCCGTGGCCGCCCTCTTTCGTCGTCTTCACCGCGCAGACGAGGAAGTCGGCGCGGACGCCGTTGGTGATGAAGGTCTTGGCGCCGTTGACGACATAGCCGCCGTCGACCTTCTCGGCGAAGGTCGAGATGCCGGCGACGTCGGAGCCGGCACCGGGCTCGGTGATCCCCAGCGCGCCGATCTTCTCGCCGGCGATGCCCGGCACCAGCCAGCGCTGCTTCTGCTCCCCGGTGCCGAAGTTGAAGATCGGCGGCATCGCGATCGAGGTGTGGGCGTTGAGGCCGGCGGCGACGCCGCCGGAGCCACCGCTGCGGGCCAGCTCCTCGACCCAGATCGCGTCGTGCAGGTGGGTGCCGCCCTGGCCCCCCAGCTCCTCGGGGAACTTGAGGCCGAGGAAGCCGAGCTCGGCGCAGCGGCCGTAGAGCTCGCGGGGGAATTCGCGCGCCGCCTCCCACTCGTCGACGTTGGGGGCGATCTCCCTGGTCACGAAGCGGCGAACGGTCTCGCGCAGCTCCTCGTGCTCCTGCCCGAAGGGCGGCAGGACGGCCCGCGTCCCTGTGTCCTTGATTACGGTCATCCTGCGCTCGCCGCGCATCATCCCCTAAAGCGATGGACCACACGACCCTCAGCCTGATCACGATCCCGCTCTTCACCGGGGCGATCGGCTACGTGACCAACTGGAGCGGCGTCTGGATGCTCTTCTACCCGGTGCAGTTCGCGGGGGTCAGGGTGCCGGGCCTGGCGCCGCTCGCCAACGTGATGCCGCGCCGCATCCAGCAGATTCCCGGGCTCGGCCAGGGCGGCCTCGGCTGGCAGGGGATCGTTCCCTCGCGGGCGGCGAAGATGGGCTCGATCGCAGTCGATAAAGGGCTCTCGAAGGTGGGCGGGGCGGGCGACTTCTACCGCCAACTTGACCCCGAGGCGATCGCCGAGCAGATCCTCGAGACGGCTCGCGGCGAGATCCACGACGTGGTCGAGCGGATCATGGAGCGCGAGCGGCCGCAGCTCTGGCGCGACCTGCCGCCGCGGGTGCGCGCCGCCGTCCACGCCCGCGTCGAGGAGCAGCTGCCGCAGATCGTGCGCACGATCACCGACGAAATCGGCACCCACGCCGACGACCTGATCGACGTCAAGCTGATGGTGATCCGCCGGCTCGAGGCCAACCCGGCGCTGGCCAACCGGATCTTTCTTGAGGTCGGCCGCAAGGAGCTGCGCTTCATCGTCAACTTCGGCTTCTTCTTCGGTCTGCTGCTCGGCGTTCCCACAGCCTTCCTCACCGTGTACGTGCTGACCCCCTGGTGGGTGCTGCCGATCGCCGGCGTGCTGATCGGCTACACGACCAACCTGCTCGGAATCCGCATGATCTTCGAACCGGTGCGGCCGCGGCGGGTCGGGCCGTTCGAGGTCCAGGGCCTCTTCCTCAAGCGCCAGCCCGAGGTGGCCGAGGTCTACGCCGACATCATCGCCGATGACGTCGTGACGATGACCAACGTTGCGGAGGACCTGATGCACGGGCCCAACTCGGATCGCACGCGGCAACTGATCGAGGACTCGTTGCGCCCCGCCGTCGACCGGGCGCTCGGCCGGGCGCGGCCGGCGGTGCGCGTCGCGGTCGGCAGTCGCGACTACGAGACTATCCGCACCTCGCTCGCTGCCGAGGCCGCCGGCTACGCGGTGACACCGCTCGCCGACGAGGGACTCAACGCCAGGCACAGGGACGGAGTACGCGAGTTCGTCGCCACAGGGGTGCGGGCGATGGAACCGCCCGAATTCTCGGAAATGCTGCGCACGGCGATGCGCGAGGACGAGTGGCTGCTCTACCTGCATGGGGCGGTGCTCGGATTCGGCGCCGGACTGCTACACCTGGCGATCTTCGGATGAGCTTCGACGACGACAGGGACGACCTGGTGGGCGCGCCGCGGCGAACGTCCGGCCCGACGGGCCAGCAGGCGCTGGAAGAGCTGCTGCTGGCCGCGCCCGGCCTGGCCAGGATCGCCGCGAACATGGCCAGGCAAGGGGCCTCGGAGATAGCCAACGCTTACGTCGAGGGCGCCTCGCGGGTGGTGCGCGCCGCTTCCCAGGGCGAGTCGACCGCGGACGCGGTCCAGGAGACCACCGCCGAGCTGCGTGCCTATCTGCGCGAGCTGATCGGCGTCGAGGAAGGGGCGCGGTCGCGGCCCGCGGGGGACTCCTCGGCGGAGGCGCTGCGCGACCGCGGCGAGGAGCTGTTGCGGCGCTCGGCCGACGTCAGCGTCGACGTCGATTCGCACCCGGCCTACATGCGGATTCTCGACGCTCTGGCCCCGGACGAGGCCCGCATCCTCCGCTTCCTGGCCCGCGAAGGTGAGCAGCCCTCGGTCGACGTGCGAGCGGGCCTGCCGTTTGCCTCGGAGTTGGTCGCCCAGGGCTGCACGATGATCGCTGAGGAGGCCGGCTGCCGCCACGCCGACCGCGTCTATGCCTACCTCAACAACTTGAACCGGCTGGGACTGGTCTGGTTCTCGCGTGAGGCGCTGCGCGATGCCCGCCGCTACCAGGTGCTGGAGGCTCAGACGGAGGTGACCGATGCCCTGGAGAAGGGCGGGCGCACCGCCCGCACCGTGCGGCGCCGCATCGTCCTCACCCCGTTCGGCGAGGACTTCTGCGCGATCTGCCTGCCGCTGGATTAGGGGTTCCCGCACGAATTAATTGTTCCGCGCTCTTTCGTGCAGTTCCGCGCGTGGATCTAAATCCCCGCAACACATTGTCTGCGCATGGATCGGCTAGCGTGGCTACTATGGATCGCACGATGTGGACCGACGAGCGCCTCGACGAACGATTCGACTCGATCGATCGACATTTCGCCGAACTTCACACTGACATTCGAGAATTGCGCGCGCTGATGTTCCAGCTCTGGGGGACGAACATGCTGGGCATCCTCGTCACCATCGTTGCGGTTATAGCTACGCGTTCCTGAGGCGGTCTCTACAGCCCGTAACTCCGCCCGATCACGTCGAGCATCACCTCGTCGGTGCCGGCGCCGATTCGGTTGAGGCGGACGTCGCGGAAGGCCCGCTCGATCTCGTACTCCTTCATGTAGCCGTAGCCGCCGAGGATCTGGACGGCGTCGTCGGCCACCTCGCAGCAGATGCGGGAGGCGTAGAGCTTCGCCATCGTGATCTCGCGCACCGGGTACTCGCCGTTGGCGAAGCGCCAGGCGGTGGCGTAGGTGAACTGCTTCGCGGCCTCTGTCTTCGTCGCCATCTCGGCGATCTTGTGGCGCAGGGCCTGGAATTTGCCGATCGGGCGGCCGAAGGCTTCGCGCTCCTTGGCGTACTCGATCGTCTTCTCGATCATCCGCTCCGCCCCCGCGTGGCAGCCGGCGGCGGCGACCAGCCGCTCGCCCTGGAGCTCCCAGGCGATGTGGTAGAAGCCCTTGCCGACTTCGCCGAGGACGGCGTCGGCGGGTACGCGGACGTCTTCGAAGGAGAGCTCGCCGGTGTCGGAGGCGTGCATGCCCATCTTCTCCAGCTCGGCCGAGACGGTGAAACCGGGCACGTGGTTGCCCTCCTCGTCGCGCAGCGGCAGGACGAAGAGCGTGATGCCCTCGTGGCGGGCACTGGGATCGGTCTTGGTGACGAGAACGATGAAGTCGGCGCGCGGGCCGTTGGTGATGAAGGTCTTGGAGCCGTTGATCACGTATTCGTCGCCGTCGAGGATTGCGCTCGTGCGGATGCCGGCGACGTCGGAGCCGGCGCCCGGCTCGGTGATCGCGATGCAGCCGATCTTCTCGCCCTTGAGGCCGGGTTCGAGGTACTTTCGCTTCTGCTCCTCGGTGCCGAGCAGGTGGATCGGGGGCAGGACCATGTCGCTCTGCACGGCGAAGCCCATGTTGGTGCCGCCCGAGCCGGAGTAGCTCATGCACTCGGCGCGGACCAGCGAGTAGAAGTAGTCGCCGCCCTGTCCGCCGTACTCCTCGGGGAAGCAGAGGCCGAGGAAGCCGAGCTCGCCGGCGCGCTTCATCGCGGCGGAGTCCCAGTAGGTGTCCTCCCACTCGTTGCGGTGCGGCCACAGCTCCTTCTTCACCCATGACTGCATCGACTCGCGCAGGTCTTCGTGCTCCTGGCTGAAGATGAAGTGCTTGCGCCCTGCTTGGTGGTCGGGCTTGATGACTTTGGAGCCGTTGGTCGTCGCGGTCGCCACTGGTCTCTCTCCTCGTTCGAAGTTGTGATCCGCCCGGGCGTGTCTGAGTTTGGCCACGACATACCGTGGGAAAACCTCAGACACGTCTTGCGCGGGTGGACAGTAGCACTTCCTACTTTCAGCGCGGTTCGGCTATGGTCCTCGCCTATGGACTACGAGGTGGTCAAGTACGAGGTCGTCGAGGGCGTAGCCACGGTGACGCTGAACAACCCGGAGAAGCGCAACATGCTCTCCGGCCAGATGCTTGCCGAGCTGGTCGACGCGATGAAGACGGCGCGCGACTCCGAGGACGTGCGGGCGGTGGTGCTGACCGGGGCGGGGGACAAGGTCTTCTGCGCCGGCGCCGACCTGGGTGGCTTCGCCGCCGACGTGCCGCTCGTCGCCAAACACTTCGCCACAGACCTCTTCCTCGAATTCTTCCGCCTGATGCCGCGTCTGGGCAAGCCGAGCCTCTGCGCCGCCAACGGCCACGTGCTGGCGGGGGGGATGGGGCTCGCCCTCTCCTGCGACCTGCTGATCGCCAAAGAGGGTGCGACCTTCGGCACGCCCGAGATCAACGTCGGCGCCTTCCCGTACATGATCATGGCGATCATCTACCGCAACGTCCCGCGCAAGAAGGTCAACGAGATGATGCTGCTGGGCGAGCGGCTGAGTGCCGAGCAGGCGGTTGAGTTCGGGCTCGCCAACAAGGTCGTACCGGCCGGAGAGTTCGATGCCGCCGTCGCCGATTGGGCGACCAAGCTGGCCTCCAAGAGCCCGGTGCTGATGCGGCTCGGCCACGACGCGATGTATCGCCAGCAGGACATGGCTGTCGACGACGCGCTCGAGTACCTGCGCTCGCAGCTCTCGCTCACCTTCTCGACCGAGGACATCGTCGAGGGCGTCACCGCATTCTTCGAGAAACGCGACCCGCAGTGGAAGGGACGGTAGTGGCGACCGATCAGGAGACGAAGCACCTGCTGCCGGGCACGGCCCCGCTGGGAGACCTCACCGAGCAGCTGCACGAGCGGCGCGCCAAGGCCAAGCTGGGCGGCGGCGAGGAGAAGATCGCCAAGCAGCACGAGCGCGGCAAGCTGACGGCGCGCGAGCGGATCGCCCTGCTGGTCGACGAGGGCAGCTTCGTCGAGATGGGCATCCACGGCCGGCCCCACTTCGCCCAGCGGGCGATGGACGGCAAGGAGGCTCCCGCCGACGGCGTGATCAGCGGCTGGGGCGACGTCGACGGCCGTCCCTGCTGCATCGCCGCCTACGACTTCACCGTGATGGCCGGCTCGATGGGGATGACCGGCGAGCTCAAGGTCACCCGCCTGCGCGAGATGGCCCTCTCCAAGCGGATGCCCTTCATCTGGCTGCTTGATTCGGCCGGCGCCCGCATCCAGGAGGCGGCGGGCTCGCTCTTTGCCGGCTCCGGCCACCTCTTCCGCGAGGAGGTCGAGATGTCGGGCGTGATTCCGATGGTGGCGGCGATGATGGGGCCCTGCGCCGCCGGCACCGCCTACATCCCGGCGCTGGCTGACTTCGTGCCGATGGTCTCCGGCCAGGGCGCGATGGCGCTCGCCGGCCCGCACCTGACCAAGGCGGTCACCGGCGAGGACATCACGATGGAGGAGCTCGGCGGGGCCAAGGTCCACTGTCGCAAATCGGGCGTGGGGGACCTCGAGGTGAAGGACGACGACGAGTGCATCGCCGCGATCAAGACATACCTCTCCTTCTTCCCGTCCAACTGGGAAGAGAAGCCTCCCGTGCGCGAGGTCTCGGACCCGATCGAGCGCGCCTCCGAGAAGCTGATGGAGATCGTCCCCGACTCATCGCGCCAGCCCTACGACATGTACGACGTGATCCGCGAGATCGTCGACGACGGCGAGTTCTTCGACCTCAAGCCGAAGTTCGCCAAGACGCTGATCACCTGTTTCGCCCGCTTCGGCGGTCGCCCGGCCGGGATCGTCGCCAACCAGCCCAAGCAGCTGGCCGGCATCCTCGACAACGACTCGGCCGACAAGGCGGCGCGCTTCATCAACCTCTGCGACGCCTTCAACATCCCGCTCGTCTTCCTTCAGGACGTGCCCGGCTTCATGGTCGGCGCCAAGGTCGAGCACGCCGGGATCATCCGCCACGGCGCCAAGATGCTCTACGCGGTCAGTCGCGCCACCGTGCCGAAGGTGACGGTGATCGTGCGCAAGGCCTACGGCGCCGGCTACTACGTCATGTGCGGCAAGGCCTACGAGCCGGACCTGATCGTCGCCTGGCCCGGCGCCGAGATCTCGGTGATGGGAGCCGAGGGCGCGGTCGAAATCATCGGCCGCTCGATGATCGAGGCCTCCGACGACCCCGAGGCGACCCGCGAGTCGATGCTGAACGCGGTGCGCGAGCAGATCGACCCCTACATCGCCGCCGGCAACGCCGTGATCGACGACGTGATCGACCCGCGCGAGACCCGGCCGACGATCGCCAACGCCCTGAAGATGGCCGCCAACAAGCACGTCGAAAAGCCGCGCAAGCGCCACGGGGTGATGCCGGTATGACGGGCATTGGCGACTTTTCCGTCATATACACGGATAACTCGCCAAAGGGGTGGGGGAAGTGAGCTCGTTTGACGATCCAGTTGTAATCAGCTGCTCGATCAGCGGTGTGATCGCCAACCGCGACCAGTGCCCGGCGATCCCCTACACGCCCGAGGAGTATGCGGCGGAGGCGCGGCGCGCCGTCGACGAGGGCGCCTCGCAGATTCACATCCACGCCCGCAAGCCCGACGGCACGCCCTCCTACGAGGTCGAGGACTTCAAGGCGATCACCGAGGCGATCCTGGCCGAGGTCGGCGACGTGATCGTCAACTACTCGACCGGGGCGATCGGGATCCCGATCGAGAAGCGGATCGAGTACCTGCGGGCGCTCCGGCCCGATGTCGCCGCGCTCAACATGAGCTCGATGAACTACGCCAAGTACTCGCCGCGGCGCAAGGACTTCGTCTTCAAGGCGGTCTTCGAGAACAGCTTCGACACGATCATCGAGTTCCTCACGGCGATGCGGGAGCTGGGGATCAAGCCCGAGCACGAGTGCTTCGACGCCGGCCACGTCGCCAACCTCGACCCGCTGATCGACATGGGGCTGCTGGAGCGGACGCCGCTGCAGATCTCGCTGGTGATGGGGGTCAACGGCGGCATCCGGCCGACGCCGCGCAACGTCACCCTGATGTCCGACCAGATCCCCGGCGGCGCCGAGGGCGAGAACCAGTGGCAGGTGATCGGCATCTCGCGCGACCAGTGGAAACTGCTCGGCACCGCGCTGGTGATGGGCGGCAACGTCCGCGCCGGGGTCGAGGACAACCTCTACCTGCCTAACGGCGAGATGTGCCGCTCCAACGGCGACCTGATCGCCAAGGCGCGGCAGATGGCGGAGGACGTCGGCCGCAGGGTCGCCTCGGTCGCCGAGGCCCGCGAGCTTCTGGGAGTGCCGAAGCGTGAGCGCTCTCCCGCTTAGCGACGTCAGGGTCCTCGACCTGACCCGGCTCTTGCCGGGGGGCTTCTGCTCGCTACTGCTCGCCGACCTGGGCGCCGAGGTGCTCAAGGTCGAGGACACCGGGATGGGCGACTACATCCGCTGGGCGCCGCCCTACTACGGCAGCGACGAGCAGCAGGCGCTGGGCACGCGCTCGGCGCTCTATCTCTCGCTCAACCGTGGCAAGCGCTCGGTTCGCCTCGACCTGAAGAACGAGCAGGGCCGTGAGGCGCTTTTGCGACTGGTCGAGCGATACGACGTCGTCCTCGACGGCTTCCGCCCCGGCGTGCTCGACCGCCTCGGCGTCGGCTACGAGCGCATGCGCGAGGCCAACCCGGCGATCGTCTTCTGCGCGATCACCGGCTACGGCCAGGACGGCCCCTACACCCAGCGCGCCGGCCACGACATGAACTACCTCGGCCTCGTCGGCCTGCTCGGCCTGACCGGGGCCGTCGACGGCCCGCCGGTGCAGTCGGCCGGTCAGATCGCCGACCTCGGTGGCGGCGGTTTGATGGCTGCCTTCGGCGTGATGGCGGCGCTGCACGAGCGCCGCCGCTCCGGCGAGGGGCAGCTGGTCGACGTCTCGATGGCCGACGGCGCCCTCTCCTGGCTGGCGATGGTGGCCGGCCGCTACTTCTGCGACGGCGAGGTGCCGCGCCGCGGCGAGCAGCAGCTCGCCGGCGGCCTGGTCTGTTACATGCCCTACGAGGCCGCCGACGGCTGGATCACCTGCGGCGCTCTGGAGCCGAAGTTCTGGGCCGCCTTCTGCAACGGCGTCGATCGTCCCGACCTGATCGAGGTGCAGTTCGAGGCGCCGGGCAGCGATGGCTGGCGCCAGGTCGCCGAGGTCTTCCGCTCTCGCGGCCGCGACGAGTGGAAGGCCTTCAACGACGAGCACGACTGTTGCATCGAGCCGGTGCTCGACGTCGACGAGGCGCTCGATTCCGAGCTGGTCCGTGCCCGCCGGATGGTGGTCGAGATGGAGCAGCCGGGCCTCGGGACCGTGCGCCAGCTCGGCGCTCCGGTGAAGATGAGCCGCACCCCTGCCGACCCGACCCGGCCCGCCCCCGCCTTCGGCGAGCACACCGAGCAGATCCTGCGCGAGGCCGGCTACTCCGACGAAGAAGTCGCGGCGATGCTGGAGTCGGGCGCTGCGGCGGGCCCCAGCGCCGACTCCGCCACGACCTTCCGCGCATGAAGTACCGAATCTCGACGTTCCGCTGTTCCTTTTCACGGATATATGCAGAAAAGGAACAGCGGAGGGGATTGGTGTGAGCGCCAACGGCGACCTGCTGCGGATGGGGGAGCTGGCCGAGGCCTCCGGGGTGCCGGCGCCGACGATCAAGCACTACCTGCGCGAGGGCCTGCTGCCCGAGCCGGTCAAGACCAGCCGCAACATGGCCTACTACCCGCCCGAGTTCGTCGACCGGATCAGGCTGATCAAGCAGCTGCAGGAGGAGCGCTTCATGCCACTGAAGGCGATCAAATCGGTGCTCGACGAGGACCCCGAGCGGGCCCGCGCCCTGGTCGAACTCGAGGATCGCATCCTCGATCGCGCTCTCGCCGGCGAGCGCACCCGCACCAGCGCCGCCGAGGTGCGCGAACGCTACGGCGTGCCCAAGGACGTGCTCGACCGGCTCGAGAAGCTCGAGGTCCTCAGCCCGAACAGCCGCGGCTACTCGCCCTCCGACATCAAGATCATCGAGGCGATCGGCCGCTTCCGCGCCGGCGGCTACGACGAGCAGATCGGCTTCACCGTCTACGACACCCTGCGCTACAAGAGCGCGATCGAAGACCTGGTCCGCCAGGAGGTCGAGGTGGTCATGGAGCGTCTCGCCGGCGAGGTCTCACCGGAGCGGGTGGTCGAGATGCTCGAGGCCGGCGCCCAGCCGCTGCAGGACCTGATCGCCGCCCTCCACACCAAGCTGATGGTGGCCGAGCTCGAGCGCCACCGCGCCAACCGCGGCTAGGCGCCTCTCGTCCAGCCGAGCTATCTCGCGGCGGCGAGGAGCGAGCTGCGGTCGGCTTCGATCCGGCGCAGCGTCATCAGGTGCGCTCGGTCAGTGGCGGCGTCGGTCGCCCGCGCAAGCGCATCCTCGACGCCCGTTGTCCCGGCTGCGGCGCGGGCCTGGGCGAGGGTGTGGAAGGCGGTGGGGATCTGCCAGCCCATCGCCCGCCGTACAGCGGTGTCCACCGCCCACTCGATCTCCTCCAGTGCCTCCGCGGCGCGCCCGAGGCCGAGCAGGGCGCGGGCGCGCAGGGTCGAGCGCCAGGCCTCGGTCTCACCGCCCGTGCCCATCGCTTCGCGGTAGAGCCGGTCGGCCAGTTGGACGCTTTCGAGCGCTTGCTCGAACTCGTCGGCCGCGATCTGCACATAGGCCATCGAGGTCAATGCCGTGCTCAGCGAGAAGACGTCGCCGAGCCGTTCGATCGACTCGCAGTTGCGGCGGGAGAGTGCGAGCGCCGCCTTCATGTCGCCCCGGTCGGCAAGCAGCAGGCTCTTCGATCCGCGCGCCCAGCCCTCGGTCTCGGGGTCGTCCTGCTCAGCGGTGATGCGCAGCGCCTCGTCGAGCAGCTCCTCGGCTTGCTCGGGGCGGTCGCGCTCGCGCAGGGCCACCGCCTTCGCCATCAGGCCCCAGGCGACCGGGCAGTCGACGACGATTCCGGCGCCGAGGCTGGGGTCGTCGCCGGTGAGCTCGAGCAGCTCGTCGGCTGTTCGTTCCAGCCCCTCGAGGTCCCCGGCGCACATGAAGGCGTAGGCGCTGCCGCTGCGCACCGCGATTCGCAGCGATGGATCCCCGGCCTCGTCGGCCAGCTCGATCGCTTCTGTCGCGGCCGCGATCCATTCGGAGGAGTGCTCCGTCCTGCCGGGCGTCGCCTTGGTGAGCAGCTTCAGCAGGGCGAGCGAGTGCACGTCGCCGATGCGCTCGGCGATCTCGTTGGCCTCGGCGGCGAGGGCGTCGGCTTCCTCGCGGTCCATGCCCAGCCGCCAGGCGTATTCGAGCTGCAGCAGGCGCGAGGAGACGGCCAGCGCCGTGGTCTCCTCGTTCTCCTCCAGCGCGCCGACGAGCGCGGTCACCCGCTGCCAGAGCCGCAGCGCGTCCTGGGGTCGGGTGTGTCCTGCCCAGTGCGCGGCGCGAGCCGACCAGCGCGCCGCTTCCAGCGTTTCTCCTCCTGCCTCCAGATGATGGGCGACGAGGGCCGCCAGCTCGTCCATGCGCTCGGGCTCGAGCTCGATCAGGGCATGGGCGGCGGCTGCATGGGTAGCCGCCCGCCGGTCCGCCAGCTGCGTCCCATAGGCGACCTCCTGGGTGAGGGGGTGGCGGAAGGCGAGCACGCGCTCGGGGTAGAGCTCCGCTTCATAGAGGAAGCCGCCGTCGACCAGCTCGCAGAGCGCCGGGTTCAATTCCTCCTCGGAGAGCCCCGCAACAAGCCCGAGCGCCCGCGCTCCGACCTCCTTGCCGACGACGGATGCGACCTGGAGCAGCTGCTTTGCCTCCGGGTCAAGGCGGTCGATGCGGGCGGCGAGGACCGCCTGCACGGTGGCGGGAACGCCCGCCTCCTCGACCGGGCGCACCAAGCGGTAGGCACCCTGCTCGCCCTCGAAGTGCCCTGCCTCGACCAGCTCGCGGACTATCTCCTCGACGAAGAAGGGGTTGCCCGCGGTGCGGACGTGGATCGGCTCCTCCAGCCCGTCGAGCGAGGGGTCCTCGCCGGCGATGTCGCGCAGCAGCTCGCGGGTGTCCGGTTGTCCGAGCGGCTTCAGCGCGATGCGGCGATATATCGGCGAAGCGCCCCAATCGAGCGAGTACTCGGGCCGGAAGTTGAGGACGGCGAGGGTATGGGTCCCGGCAACCGAGTTGATCATCTCGTCCAGCATCGTGCTGCTTCCCTCGTCCATCCAGTGCAGGTCCTCGACTACGAGGACGACCGTGTGGCGGCGGGCCGGGGCGTCGATCAGGCGACAGACGACCCGGCCCAGCGCCCGCGCCCGCGCCTCCGGGCTCATCTGCGCCAGGGGACGATCGGGGTCGGGCACGCCGAGGAAGTCGAAGACGAGCGGCAGCTCCTCCGCGAGCTCGGGATCGAGCAGCAGCGCCCGTCCGGCGATCCTCTCCCGTGTCAGTCGCTCCGCTTCGCGCTCGCCGATGCCGAAGTAGGCGCGCAGCATCTGCAGGACGGGCATGAACGGGATCGACTGCCCATGCGACTGGGCCTGCGCCTCGAAGACCTCCAGCTCTCTATTGCGGCAGCGCTGACTGAACTCGTGGCTGAGTCGGCTCTTGCCGACGCCGGCCTCGGCGACGATGCTGACGATCGCCCCCTCTCCCGCTTCGGCCCGCTTCAGCGCCTCGTCGAGGGCGGCCATCTCCTCGTCGCGGCCGACGAAGCGGGAGAAGCCGCGCTCGCGCGAGAGGTCGAGACGCGAGCGCGCCGCGCCCACGCCGACCAGCTCGAAGACCCGCACCGGCCGGCTGGCTCCCTTGATCTCGAACTGGCCGAGGTCGTCGAGCTCCATGAACCCGTGGGCGAGCTCGGCGGTGCTCTCGGTCAGATATGCCTTGCCGGGCTCGGCCAGCGCCTCCATCCGCTGCGCGAGACCGACGGTGTGGCCGATCGCGGTGTACCCGCCTTCGCCGTCGGCCCCGATCCCGCCGGCGACGACCTCGCCGGAGTTGACGCCGATCCGGGTCGAGAAGTTGAGGCCGGGCCCGCGCCGCAGCTCGGCCGCGTACTCGGCAACGTCGTCGAGCATCCGCAGCGCCGCGTAACAGGCGCGCCGCGCGTGGTCCTCGTGAGCGACCGGTGCGCCGAAGACAGCCATGATGCCGTCGCCGGTGAACTTGTCGACGGTGCCCTCGAAGCGCTCGACCGCCGCGGCGAGGATCGCGAAGAAGCGCTGCATTATCTTGCGCCACTCCTCCGGGTCCTGACCCTCGGCCAGGTCCATCGAGCCGCTCACATCGGCGAAGAGCACCGTTACCTGCTTGCGCTCGCCATCGTCCTTGCCAAGCTCCGGCATGCCCCAGTCAGGTTACGCCCCAGGTAGCCTGGCCCGGTGCGATCCGTGCTCGTAACGGGCTCTTCGACCGGGATCGGCAGGGCCACGGCGCTGCGGCTCGACGCTGCCGGCTGGCGGGTATTCGCCGGCGTTCGCCGCGAGGAGGACGCTGAGTCCCTGCGGGCCGAGGGCTCACAGCGCCTGACTCCGGTGATCCTCGACGTCACCGACGCTGACGCGATCTCCGCCCTCGCCGCGCGGCTCTCCGACGAGCTCGGCCAGGCCGGTCTCGACGCCCTGGTAAACAACGCCGGCGTCGCTATTCCCAGCCCGCTGGAGACGATTCCGATCGACGATTTCCGTCGCCAGATCGAGGTCAACCTGACCGGCCAGGTCGCGGTCACCCAGGCAATGCTGCCGCTCATTCGCGAGGCTCGCGGCCGGATCGTCTTCATCAGCTCGATCGGCGGCCGCATCGCCTTCCCGCTGACCGGCGCCTACCACGCGGCGAAGTTCGGCATCGAGGCGGTCGGCGACGTCTTCCGCCAGGAGCTGCGGCCGTGGAAGATCGCGGTCTCGATCGTCGAGCCCGGTTCGATCGACACGCCGATCTGGGACCGCGGCGAACGCACGGCCGACGAGATCGGCGAGCGCACGCCGCATCGCGAAGAGCTCTACGGCAAGCCGATCGCCGCCTATCGCAAGGTGGTCCGAGACCTCGCCGAGCGGGGCATCCCGCCGGCCAAGGTCGCGGCGGAGATCGAACGTGCGCTCACCGCCCGTCGTCCCCGCCCCCGCTACCTGGTCGGGCTTGACGCCAAGCTCCAAGCGCGGCTCGAAGATCTTCATCCCGACGCGGATATTCGACCGAATGGTCGCTCGCATCATGGGCCTCTAGTCCTCGCAACGGCGGACTATCTACCTATACTGAGCAAACCGATTGACTGGTCAGTCAGCCAGAAAGGGATGCTTGCGCGCAGCGGCAGTACAGCTCAACTCGACCGATGACAAGGCACGGAACCTCGCGACTGCCGAGCGGCTGGTGCGGGCCGCCGCCGCCGATGGCGCCGGACTGGTCGCGCTGCCGGAGAAGTGGAACCTGCTGTCCGGCGGCGAGGAGCTGGTCGCCGGCGCGGAGCCGCTCGACGGCCCGAGCCTCGGCGCAGCCCGCGCCTGGGCGCGGGAGCTGGGCATCCACCTGCTCGCCGGCAGCGTCTCCGAGCGTGCCCCGGGGGGCAGGGCCTTCAACACCTCGGTCCTGGTCGGGCCCGGAGGCGAGGACGTCGCCGTCTACCGCAAGATCCACATGTTCGACGTCGACGTCGGCGGCGTCGCCTACCGCGAGTCCGAGCACGAGGAGGCGGGGGAGGAGATCGTCACCGCTCCGCTTGGAGATCTGACCCTCGGCCTCAGCGTCTGCTACGACCTGCGCTTCCCCGAGCTGTTCCGGATCCTCGCCGTGCGTGGGGCTCGCCTGCTCGCGATCCCGTCGGCCTTCACCCTTGCCACCGGCCGCGACCACTGGGAGGTGCTGCTGCGCGCCCGGGCGATTGAGAACCAGGCCTTCGTCCTCGCTCCAAACCAGGTCGGCGAGGCGCCGCCGCACTTCCGCTCCAGCGGTCGCTCGATGATCGTCGACCCCTGGGGCGTCGTCCTCGCAACCGCCCCCGACGAGGAGTGCTTCATCGCCGCCGAGCTCGACTTCGCCGCTCAGGAGCGCGTCCGCGAGTCGCTGCCCTCGCTCGCCAACCGCCGCCCCAGCGCCTACGCCTGGCCGCGGCTGACGGAGACGGAGGCACACGCCTAATGGCTCAGAGGCCATTCGAAATCCCCCCGCGCACGCCTGACGGCGGCGGACACACTGCGCGGTGCGGCGTCCTCAGTCGGCCAAATAGCGCACTGCTATTTGGCCTCCCTGCGTCCTTGCCCCGCTTGGTCCGACGCTCGTCAGCCGCACACGCGGAGATTCCGAATGGCCTCTAAAGCGCCGCCGATCGACAAGCGGCGCCAGATCCTCGACGCGGCGATTCGCGTCTTCGCCCGCCAGGGCTTCCACTCGACCCGGGTCTCCGACATCGCCGACGAGGCCGGCGTCGCCTACGGGCTCGTCTACCACTACTTCAAGTCAAAGGACGAGGTCCTCAACGAGCTCTTCAGCGAGCGCTGGTCGCTGCTGCTGAGCGCGATCGAGGAGTCCGACCGCGAGGACGTCTCGCCCCGGGCCAAGCTCGAAGCCGTGGCCGGCTTCATCGTCGACTCCTACCGCCACGACCCGGAGCTGATGAAGGTGATCATCGTCGAGGTGACGCGGGCGGCCAACTCCTTCGGCCGCACCCATCTGGCCGAGATCCGCCGCGCTTACGACTCGATCGCCAAGATCGTCGCCGACGGCCAGGAGGCGGGCGTCTTCCGTCGCGACATCGATCCCACCTTCGCCTCGATGTCCTTCTACGGGGCGGTCGAGCAGCTGCTCTCGGGGTGGATCTTCGAGGTGATTCCGGCTTCCGACACAGACTTCGATCAGGCAAAGTCCTTGCTGGTGGCGACGATCTGCGACGGTATCGAGCCGCGATAGGTAAGGTCGGAGCCGTGGACAACGAGATCGTCAAACGACTCGCCTGGAGCGGCGTGCTCGCGGCCAGCAGCGCCTTGGCCAGCATCGTCGCCAGCCGCGTCGCCGCCATGATCTGGAAGCGGGTCTTCGACGAGGACCCGCCGGAGTAGGCATGCCCGACGGCACCGGGACACCGCCGCCGGAGGATCGCTCGGTCAGCGAGCTGGTCTTCGACGTCGCCGAAAGAAGCTCGTCGCTCGTCCGCGAGGAGATCGAGCTCGCCAAGACCGAGATCACCGAGAAAGTCGGCAAGATCCTGCGCGGCTCGGTCGTCGGCGTCGCCGCCGGCACCTTCGCCTTCCTGGCGCTGATCCTGATCATGGAGGGGGTCGCCTGGCTGCTCGCCGAAGAGGTCTTCGACGGCAATGCCTGGCCCGGCTTCTTCGTCGAGGCGGCACTCTTCCTGCTGATCGCCGCCGGCGCCGGGCTCTTCGCCTACCGCTCGGTCCAGGCCGGCGCGCCGCCGATGCCCGAGCAGGCGATCGCCGAGGCGAAGCTGACCAGGGAAACGCTGGAATCCGGAGCGAAGGCAGGCAAGGAATGAGCGCTCACCCCGAGCCATCCCATCGGCCGACCACGGGCATGCCGGGGCGCTCGGCAGCGCAGATCCGCCGCGACATCGACCTCCAGCGCCGCGACCTCGGCAGCTCGGTCGAGCTCCTGCGCGGCCGGGTCGCCGAGTTGACCGACTGGCGCCGGCAGGCTTACGAGCACCGTTCGCAGCTGATCGCCGGCGCCGCGATCGCCGGCTTCGCCCTCGGCGGCCTGATGATGCTGCGCCGCCGTCGCTAGTCATCGCCGATGGCAGCCGACCTGGGGGAAATCGAGCGCATGATCGAGGCGGCCCTGCCGGGGGCGAGCGTTCAGGTGGTGGACGAAACCGGCACCGGCGACCACCTGCGCGCGAACGTCAGCGCCCCTCAGTTCGAGGGCCTGACCCGCATCGCCCAGCACCGTCTGGTCAAGGCCGCGGTCAAGGAGCGCTTCGACGACGGCACCATCCACGCCCTCTCGCTGAAGACCCAGGCGCCGGGGTAGCTAGGCTGTAGCCATGGCCGACGCAGAGTTGAAGCAGAAGGTTCAGGAGCTGATCGCCGCCAACCCGGTGCTGCTCTTCATGAAGGGGACGCCCGATGCGCCGCGCTGCGGCTTCTCGATGCGGGTCGTCCAGGTGCTCGACTCGCTCGACGTCGAGTACGGCGCGATCGACGTGCTGCCGGCGCTGCAGCCGCTGCGCGAAGTGACCGCCGAGATCTCCGACTGGCAGACCTTCCCCCAGCTCTACGCCAACGGCGAGCTGCTCGGCGGAGCCGACATCGTCGAGGAGATGTTCGACTCGGGCGAGCTGGCCGAGGCGCTCGGGGTCGAGCAGCCTGAGGCAGTCCCCGCCGCCGCGTCTGCGGCACCGCCGGCCCAGTCGCCGCCGCTGCAGATCGAGTAGCCGTCGGCTGTAGCCGGGCGAGCGCAGCGCTGCTGTCTGTACCCGGACAAGCGCATCGGCTCAAGGGGATCCCGACCCGGATCGTCGAGGTCAGAGCTCGGAGTTTTGATCTGTGCTCTGCCAAGGGGCCTGTGATGGATCATGCGCTGCGCCGTAGTACCCCCCAGAACATGAAACGCCTTTCCGCCCAGGTCCCGGTCTCGCTGCTCTGTCTCCTGCTCGTTCTTGCCTCTTGTGGACAGGCTGCGGAGGGAGGATTGTCACGGCCAAACCGGCACGATCTGGCCTGCCCGAAGCATCCGCTTTCACCCCGCAGGCTTGCCCGCATCAACCGAGACTCCGAAGCGGCTGCCAAAACTGTGCCGGGCGATCCTGATCGCCTTCTGCTGTGCCGCTACTGGGGTGTTTACCAGGGGAGGGACCTCCCCGAGGTAGTGGAACAGCGATTCAATCGGGTGGCCATCGTGGGATCGCTGGCCGAGCAGTTCAACCACCAGCCTCCACACCCGCGGGGAGCGCGAGCTTGCCCAACCGGCGGCGGCGGCCCGATCTATGCGTTTTTTCGCTACGAGGAAGAACCGTCAGTCGTGATTGAAGTCTGGCGCGATGGGTGCAAGCGTCTCTCGAACGGCCACGCTCGAACGCGAGCCCTCACGCCACCGCTGGAGAAGCGGTTGCTACGTCTCTTGCCGCTCCTGCAAGTAGATCCTCGCTCAAACTGACCCGTTACCTCGGGGCTCAGACGGCGGCTGCTGTCTCGGCGGCATCGTCCTTCACCTGGAAGGAGGAGCCGCAGCCGCAGGCCGCAACCACGTTGGGGTTGTTGACCTGGAAGCCGGCGCCCTGCAGGCCTTCGACGTAGTCGACCTCGGAGCCGAAGACGAACTGCATGCTGACCTTGTCGACGACGACGGAGACCCCGTCGACCTCGAAGACGTGGTCGTCGTCCTTGGCCTGGTCGAAGGCGAGTGCGTACTGAAAGCCCGAGCAGCCGCCGCCGCGAACGGCGACGCGAAGCGCCTGTCCGCCGGCGTCCTCCTGGGAGCCGAGCAGCTCGGCGATCTTGCCGGCAGCCTTGTCGGTGAGGGAGATCGCGGCTTGGGTCTCGTCAGTCACTTCACAAAGTGTAGCGGGAGAGCCGTCTGCCAGAATCGGCTTGCTTGAGTTCTCCCAGCCAAACTGCCGTGGTCTGCGACACGACGGCCTACCTGCCGCCCGAGATGCTCGCCGCGCGAGGGGTCGAGACGATCAGCCTCTACGTGGCCGTCGACGGCCACCAGGAGCGGGAGTCCGAGATCACGGACTACGCGGCCTTCTACGAGCGCCTGCGGGCCTCGGAAAGCGGCGCGACGACCTCACAGCCCTCGATCGGCGACTTCCTCTCGGTCTACGAGCCCTTGCTGGACGAAGGTCGCGACGTCGTCTCGATCCACATCTCAGCCGGCATCTCCGGCACCTGGGAGGCGGCGGGCCAGGCGCGTGAGCGGTTGATCGCTGAAGATAAGGGTGGAGAGCGCATCCGCGTTTTCGACTCGCGCTCGGCCGCGGGAGGCATGGGCCTCTCGGTGCTTGCGGCGGCCGCCGCCGCGGCGGCTGAAGTCGACGCCGGGGAGGTGCTGGCGCGGGCCCAGCAGGCACGCAACGAGCTGAAGATGTGGTTCGCGATCGACACGCTCGAGTACCTGCGCCGTGGGGGTCGAATCGGCGGTGCGCGTGCCTGGATCGGTTCGGCGCTGAAGATCAAGCCGATCCTCACCCTGGAGGAGGAGATCACCCCAATCGAGCGAGTGCGAACGCGGGCGCGTTCGATCGAGCGCCTGCGCGACTACGCCCGCCAGCACCACGAATCCGGCTTCGACGGTTGGGTTGTTCAACACATCCAAGACGAGGAGACGGCCGCCGCCCTGGTCGACGACGGCCGCGAAATCTTCGGCTGCGAGCCTGTCTTCGTCTCCGAGATCGGCGCCGTGCTCGGCGCCCACGTCGGCCCCGGCCTGCTCGGCATCGGCAGCGTCTCGAAGTCCGTCCTGAGTTAGGGCGCTAGGCGCGGATGCCTTCGCGGGCCGCCGGCTCGCGCGGCTCCGGCTCTGGCTTCAGCCGCACCGGAGTACTGGAGAGCGCCTGCACCCGCAGATCGCTCCAGGTCAGTCCTTCGCGGACCAGGGCCGGCAGGCCGAGGGTGACCGCGGTGGCGATCTCGACTGCCTGCAGGATCACGCCATAGGCGAGCGCGTCGGCGGTGCTGACGCCGAAGCCGGTGTGCAGGACGCTGATAACGGCGAGCTGGAAGACACCGATGTTCGAGGGTGTCGCCGGCACGACCGCGGTCACGTTGACAGCGAAGAGGACCGCGGCCGCGGCGCCGATGCCGGCCTGATCGCTCAGTCCCAGGGCCGCGAGCAGCGCCCAGCAGGCGGCGAGCTGGATCGCCCAGGCGGTCAGCTGCGCGGCCGCGGCGGCGAGGCCCCGGCGCGGGTTGCGGAAGACTTTCAGCCCAGCTCGCACCTGCAGCAGCGCCCCGTGCAGGGCGGTGCCGAGCCGCGCCAGGCGCCCGTTACCGTTGCGCCGCATCAGCGGCGGCCCCAGCAGCACGACCACCAGCAGCAGCAGCGGCAGGAAGCTGAAGGCGAAGAGCTTCTGGGTGCCGGAGTGGAAGAGGTCGGTGCTGGAGACGATGATCACGCCGAGCAGGGCCAGGGCGACGAGGTTGAGCAGCGTTTGCGAGACGACCGTGCCGAGCAGTACCGGGAAGGTCTCGCGCATGCGGCCGATCCGCCGCGCCAGCGACATCGCGCGTGCCGGCTCGCCGAGCCGGGCCGGCAGGGTCGCCGACATCAGCACGCCGATCATCGTCGCCGAGGTGACGTCGCGCCGCCGCACCGGTCGCAGGGGAAGTGCCGCCCGCACGATCCAGTACCAGGAGGCGGCGCGGAAGAAGAGTGAGAGCGCCATCAGGGCGCAGGCAACCAGGACCCAGGTGAGGTTGGAGCGGACGATGCTTTCGACCACCTTGTCGACGCCGATCTTCTGCGCCGCCAGCGCCGTCAGCCCGACGCCGATCAGGCCGGCCGCGGTGAGGCCGATGCGGCGGGCGACCTTGCGGCGGCGCTTGCCGGGCAGTGCCGGCTCGGGGTCGAGCGAGGGCAGCCGCTGGGCTGGGCTCGGCGGCAGGCCGTCGGCCGGCCGGATCCCGGCCCAGTGGGCGGCCCGCTCGAGCCTCGTCGTGGGCTCGGGGACCTCGAGTGCGCGCTGGTAGACGGCGCTGACCCGATCGGCGACGCGGGGCCAGGCGTAGCGGTCGGCGCTCTGCCGCGCTGCCTCTCCCATCGCTGCCAGCCGCTCGGGCTCGTGGTAAGCGCGCTGCAGCTCCTCGGCCAGGCGCTGCGGGTCGCCGGGCGGCACGAGCACTCCATCCACTCCGTCAGTGACCACGTCGCTGTAGCCGGCGATCGCCGAGGCGATCGCCGGGGTGCCGGCGGCAAAGGCCTCGGTCAGCACCATGCCGAAGCTCTCGCCCGAGAGCGACGGAGCGCAGAGCAGGTCCGCTTCGTGCAGGGCGCGGTCGAGGGCCTCGCCGGAAACGCGGCCACGGACGTCGATCGACTCGATCGTCTCGGGGTCGGCGAGGTAGCGGAGCACGTCCTCGCGCTCGGCCCCGATCACGGTGAGGCGGCTGGGCACGTGCTCGATCAGGGCGCTGAAGGCGGTGAGCAGGATCGGCAGGCCCTTGCGCTCCTCCGGGCGCCCGACGAAGAGCACGCGCAGCTCCTCGCCCGCCGGCTTCGGTCCCTTCGGGGCGGCGGCGACGTCGACCCCGTTGGGGATCACCTCGTAGTGACCGCCGAACCAGCGGCGGCCGGTCCAGGCGGCTGCCTCGGAAACGGCGATCCGGGCCGAGAGGCGGTTGAAGACGCGCCTGGCCCCGAGCGCGCCGGCGATGCGGTTGGGCAGTGCCTGAGTCGAGTAGGCGTGGAAGGTGCCGACCGCGGTGGCGTCGGTGCCGAGCGCCGCGTTCCAGCCGACCAGCGGCACCACCGGCTCATGGATATGGACCACGTCGAAACGTCCCTGGCTTAGCTCACGGCGGGGGGCGATCACGCCACCTGCGGGGAAAGGGACAAGGTTGGAGATCGAGCCGTTGGAGGGGAAGCCCGCGGTGCGCCCGAGCGGGATCAGGTAGTCGGGGATCTCGCGGGGCTCCGGCGCGGCACGGTGAAGCACCCGGCTGAGGCGGCCGGGAGGGTCGAACGGCGCGAGCACACGGACGTGGTGGCCGCGGTTGAGAAACTCCTCCGCAAGCGCCTCCACGTGCCGGTTTACGCCGCCCTGGTAGGTCCAGGAATATGGCGAGACAAGTGCAATCCGCACGAACCGCTAAGGGTAGTGGATCGCCCAGCGGGCACCGGGAGGGGCTTTCAGCGTGGCCGCATGCTCCAGACAAAGCTGGTGAAGACCAGCATGTAGGCGGAGCCGATCTCCAACAGCAGCGCGCCCGAGTCGTTGGCGAGGGTGCCGATCAGGGTCGCGCCAAGCGCGCCGAGCAGGCCGGCGCGCATTTCTGGGAAATTTTCCAGCAATGCGCCGAGGCGATCTCTTCGCGCCACGGCGAAGGCGGCAAGCGCCGCGATCAGGGGCAGGAAGACGAAGACGATCGGCCGCGTGAAGCTGTGGGCGGAGAGCTGCAGGCGCCGCTGGGCCACCTGGGCGAGGTCGCCGAGGCCGCCGGCGTCGAGGACCGAGCGGGTCAGGTGCGCGTTGGCGCCAGAGACCAGGTCGGCGAGCGCGATCAGCGCCAGGATCGCCAGCGGCGCCGCAACCACCAGCAGTGCCGTGCGCCGCCGACGGGCAGCGATCGCAGCGGCGGCGACCGCAGCGCCGACGGGTAGGACGATTGCCGCCCCCACATCGGCGCCGAAACGCCCGGCGGCGAGGACCAGCGCGAAGAAGAGCCCGGTCGCCAGAAACGCCGCGGCGCTGCGCCGCGGCGAGAGCCGCGGAGCGAACCCGGCGAGCCCAGCCCCGGTGCCGGCGACGACGAGGACTCCCAGCAGCGCCTCCAGCTCATTGCCGATCCCGTAGAAGCGAACGCCAAGCCCGGGGTTGGGACCGAGCAGGGAGAGTGAGGTGAGCGGCGACCCGGCGACGACGTCGATCGCGTAGACGAGCACCACGACCCCTGAGGCCACCGCAATCGCCCGGTAGCCGCGGAGTGCAGCAAGGGTGAGCCCAGCAAGCGCCGGCGCCCCGAACATCACCAGCACCTGTTCCACCCCCTTGCTCGGCTCAAGCGCCGCGCCGAGAAGCAAGGCCAGCGGCAGATAGATGACGCTTAGCCCAACGACCCTCACCGCCACACGAGCAATCTGCCCCCGAGCGAGAAGCGCAAGCGCCAGCAAGACGAGCCAAACCGCCAGCGACACCCCGATCACAGGCCCCCGCCGCTCGGAGATAACCCCCATCCGATCCCCAAGCGATTCGATCGCTTCAACGTCAACCGACCCCTCAGCCCGGATCGCCTGCCCCGACATAGCTGCAGGCACCGAAACACCAAGCCGCCCCAGGATCGTCGGCGCGATGTCGGTCGAGAGCACATAGCCATCGGTGCGAGTGCTGTCCGAGGTCAGATCCCCCTCAAACCCACGCCCGGCAACCCCAACGGCCAACTGCCGATTCTTCTTCGGCGGCGCCTGCTCGATAGCAACAACCAAATCGTTCCCCCGCAGCCCGCGCACGAGCACCGACAGCTGACGCAGGCCCAAGCTCCGCACTCCACATCTCTTCCCAGCCTTTTCGAGAGTGCTCGCAAGCAGCCCAGGAACGATGTCCGCAGGAGCAGATTCAGCCCGCTCAACCACCGCCCGCGAATAGGGCGGCCCACAGATCCCCCCACCTACATCCCTAGGAAGCTCTGAGTCGTAAAGCGAATCGAAGACCCGATTCCCCTGCGAGATATCGAGATAAGTCTGCTCCGCCGGGACGCTCCCGAGCCCTGCGCTTAGCAGCCCCGGCGAGATGCTTTGAACCCTCGCAAGCTCCCGAACACTGGTCCCTTTGGGCAGTAGAGCTACGACCACGCGTGGTCCCGGGCCTCGGGTGGGGGTCGGAACGTCTTGTACTTTTTCGGCAGCTGGCCCACTGCCTGCCACCGCCTCTCCACCGAAAAAGTTAAGTGGAGACCCCCACCCGAGGCCCGCCCCACCGCCAAGAGCAATAGCTATCGTGACCCAAGTGGCCGACCGAACTTTCGCGAAGTTTTCGTTCTTCAAGGTAGACCCAGCCTGGCGCCGCCGAGACGCCGATCTCCGAGCCGCCGACAAGCAGGAGTTCCTAGCAGCATGCGAGGACTTCGCCCAAGACCGCTCGTTGCGCGCCTACTCAACCATAGGAACCCGCGGCGACGTCGACCTCGTCCTGCTCAGCCAGAGCCCCAACCTCGACGATCTGCACACCTTCCACGTCGTGCTCGGCCAGAGTGGGCTGGCGAAGTGGAGCGAAACGCCCTACTCGTTTCTCTCGACCACCAAGCGCTCGCCCTACTCGGAGGAGCAGGCCCGGCCGGAGATCTGCGTCTCCGAGCGCAAGTACATGTTCCTCTACCCGATGGTCAAGCAGCGCCGCTGGTACGGGCTGCCGGCGGAGGAGCGGGGCCGAATCATGAAGAGCCACATCGAGGTCGGTCGCCGCTACCCGGAGATCACGATCAACACCACCTACTCCTTCGGCCTCGACGACCAGGAGTTCGTGGTTGCCTTCGAGGGCGACGAGCCGGCGATGTTCCTCGACCTGGTCCAGGAGCTGCGCCCGACCGAGTCGAGCGAGTACACCGAGCTCGAGACACCGATCTTCACCTGCGTAGCGCTCTCGCTGCGCAAGGCGCTCGACGCGCTCGACGGTATGCCCAGTGCCATACCGGCAGGGGCATGACGACCCAGACGCTCAGCTACGCGATCGACGAGCACGACCACCTGATCAGGGTCGACGAGGGCTACTACAGTTTTGCCGATGAGAACGGCTGGGACGAGGCGCGGACCAGCCTCGGTCGCTCGCTCTGGGACTACGTCGCCGGGCACGAGATGGTCAAACTGCAGCGGCTCCTGGTGCGGCGGGTTCGCAACGAGGTCGGCGACATCGAGTTGCCCTTCCGCTGCGACGGTCCCGCGGTGCGCCGCGAGATGAACATCAGGATCGTCGCCCGCCCTGGCGGGCGCGTCGTCCTCTTCTCGGCGCGGGCGCGCTCGGAAGAGCTGCGCGACTTACCGCAGCAGCTGCTCGATCCGGCCACGCCGCGCGGCGACGACATTCTCGACATGTGCGGCTGGTGCGACCGCTTCGAAGTCGATGGCGAGTGGGTCGAGGTCGAGGAGGCGGCGCGGCGCCTGGAGCTGTTCAACCGGGCGGAGCTGCCGGCACTGAGCCACGGCATCTGCCCCGACTGCAACCAGCTGCTGCTCGCCGCGTAAGCGCCCCGCGCCCCGAGTTCCCTATTCTTTCGCGCTCGCGATGACCAAGATC
This sequence comes from uncultured Solirubrobacterales bacterium, assembly GCA_963702705.1. GTDB lineage: Bacteria > Actinomycetota > Thermoleophilia > Solirubrobacterales > 70-9 > VRUE01. Next base: position 793,322 of record CAVPDR010000002.1, on the reverse strand, counting down.
GGAACCCCAGAAAACCCCGTCCGCGTCGCCATCGTCGGCGCCGGCCCCTCTGGCTTCTACGCCGCCGAGCACATCCTCAAAGGCGAGGACGCGCACGCCCAGGTCGACCTCTTCGACCGCCTGCCGACGCCGTTCGGCCTGGTCCGCGGCGGAGTCGCGCCCGACCATCCGAAGATCAAGTCGGTGATCCGGGTCTACGAAAAAACCGCTGCACGCGAGGGCTTCCGCTTCTTCGGCAACGTCAAGGTCGGGCACGACATCGAGGTCGAGGATCTCGAACGGCTCTATCACGCGATCGTCTTCACGGTCGGCTGCGAGACCGACCGCCAGCTCGGCATTCCGGGCGAAGAGCTGCCCGGCAGCCACGCTGCCACGGCCTTCGTCGGTTGGTACAACGCCCATCCCGACTACGCCAGCGACGAGTTCGACCTCTCCTGCGAGCGCGCCGTCGTGATCGGCAACGGCAACGTGGCGATGGACGTCGCCCGGATGCTCGCGCTGACCGATCACGAGCTGCGCCAGACCGACACCGCCGACCACGCGATCGAGCTGCTCGACGCGAAGAAGATCCGCGAGATCGTCGTGCTCGGTCGCCGCGGCCCGGTGCAGGCGGCTTTCACCAACCCCGAGATCAAGGAGCTGGGGGAGATGGAGGACGCCGACGTGATCGTCGACCCGGCCGACGTCGAGCTCGACCCGGCGAGCGCCGCCTACCTCGAGTCCGACGAGGCCGACAAGACGACCCGGGTCAACGTCGAGACGCTGCGCGAGTTCTCCCGGCGGACTCCAGAGGGCAAGCATCAGCGGATCGTCCTGCGCTTCCTCGCCTCGCCGGTCGAGATCCAGGGTGACGGCAAGGTCGAAAAGATCGTGATCGGGCGCAACGAGCTGGTCGAAGAGGGCGGCACGCTGCGTGCCCGCGACACCGGTGAGCGCGAAGAGCTCGAGTGCGGCCTGGTGCTGCGCTCCGTGGGCTACACGGGAATCCCAATCGAGGGCGTGCCTTTCGACCAGAAGCGTGGCTTGATCCTCAACGAGGGCGGCCGTGTGCTCGACTCCCACGACTCCGGCCACAAGGTCGGCCACTACACGGCGGGCTGGATCAAGCGCGGGCCCTCGGGCGTGATCGGCACCAACAAGAAGGACGCGCTGGAGACGGTCCAGCACCTGCTTGCCGACATCGAGTCGCAGGCGCTGCTCAGCCCCGAGAGCCCCGACCCGGCAGCGGTCGAGGCGCTGCTCGGCGAGCGCGGCATCCGCTACGTCAGCTTCGAGGACTGGCGGGCGATCGATCAGGCCGAGGTCGGTCGTGGCGAGCCGCACGGACGCCCGCGGGTCAAGTTCGTCCGGGTCGAGGACATGCTCGAGACCCTCGGCGAGCGCATCTCCGGCTAGGTCGGGCCCAGCCGCCGAGCACGATCCCGCAGACACCTGTCTGCGTTTTGTCACTAAAGCCTGACAACGGCGGGCGAATATCGTTTCCAATAGGGTGCCTGAAGCTGACGGCAGTTGTAAAGGGCATCTTGATTACCCGATAGTTCCCTGATCATGGAAGCCGACAGCACAATGCCGCCTGCAAGGGTTCGAGCCGGCGGGACGGTGCTTTCCCTGATCGCCGGACCACTGAGCGTCCCGATCCTGCGCGCCCACCTCGAGGGTCCGCTGCGCCTGCCGGAACTGCGCGAACGGATCGGTGGCGCCGCGCAGACGACCTTGCGGGGCCAGGTCGGCAACCTACGGGCGATCGGAGCGCTCGAGCGACACGTGCGCAGTGGCATGCCGTACACGGTTGAGAACGAGCTGACCGTGGCCGGACGAGGCATTCTCGCGGTGGCCAAGGTGGTCGAAGCCTGGCTGGCGCAGGCGCCGCAGGGGCCGATTGCGCTTGGCAGTGAGCCTGCCAAGGGAGCGATCAGGGCGCTGGTCGGTGCCTGGGGTTCGACCATGCTGCGAGCGCTGGCGGCCCGGCCGCTGGCCCTGACCGAACTCAGCAGCGTGATTCAGGAGGTCAGCTATCCGGCCCTCGAGCGTCGTCTCTCGGCGATGCGGGCGGCGCGCCAGGTCGAGTTCAGCCCGGATGGGGGAAGGGGCGTCAAGCCCTATGCCGTCACCGAGTGGACGCGTCAGGCGGTCGGTCCACTGGTGGCGGCCGGCCGCTGTGAGTGTGAGCATTTTGCTGAGGCGACCGAACCTCTGGCGCGCATCGATATCGAGGCGGCGTTTCTCCTCGCGGTACCCCTGGTCGAACTAACCGTTAACTACAGCGGCTCATGCCTGCTTGCGGTGGATACCGGCTCGGGGAACGGTGCCGAATCCCGGGGCCGTCTGGCCGGCGTCAACGTCGAGATCGCACAAGGAACCGTCACCTCGTGCGTCTCCCGCCTCGAGCAGGAGCCTCCGACCTGGGCACTCGGCTCGGTCAATGCCTGGGTCGAGGCCATCCGCGATGGGCGCCTCGAGCGTTTGCGTATGGGTGGTGCCGAGCCGCGTTTGGCGACTGCCGTGATCGAGGGAATACACGCCTCACTGTTTTTCAACCATTCGCTTTGACTACACTAAATAATGCAGTGTATGTTGATGAACATCCGACGCGTCTCTGAGATCTGCAAGTCGCGCCGCTTTCGCGGAATCGCGCGCGCGCATTTCCGTATTGCTGGGAGTTGCAGGCAAAAACACGCCACCAGTTCTGATTAGGATTAGGGATTAGTGTGAATAATCTGTACCTCTTGACCGGGAAATCCAGGCCTGTTATTCAATGTAACTGCGGGGCCGCGAGTGGGAGCCAAGTCGAGAGCGACGAGGCGCCAACCGATGGATCCGGAGAATCTTCATAAGACTTGGTGTTGGTAGTCATCCCCTCGGTTGGACTGGGCCGGGGCGCACGGCGACCGACCAGAGATCGACCCCCCATTCGTCGTCAGCGGGGGGACGAGCAGCGAGCGGTGGGGCGGGGCCAGTCGGCTTCGCCCCACGCCGCCGCCTGAACAGTGTCGAAGGAGTTGAGGGTCAGGTGCGATCCATACCGAACCCAGATTGTCGCGCCGGGGCCCCCAAGTGAGAGGAGGAGCCCCGGCGCTAACCGTAACTCAATACCGCTTGGGCAAAAGCCCTTACGGCCAAAAGAGCATAGAACGCAAATAGCGTACTTTCCAGCCCAAGTTGGATAATTGGGCTGATGTTCCTCCTATTTTGCGGGCTCGCTGGACACCATCTCCCCACCGCGCTCGGTGCCGGCAATCAGTTCGTCCGGTGAGCTGTCCTCCGGGATGAACCCGGATTTCATCCCGAAGTAGACCGCTTGGGGGTGGTGGGCGATGATCGCGACGGTTGACTGCTCCGGCAGCACCGCATGTCCGTCGGAGAGCGTCATGCCGATCTTCTCGAGGCCGAGAAGTCGCCAAACCTTCTCGTGCTCGGACTGGTCGGGGCAGGCCGGGTAACCCCATGAGTAACGCCGCCCCTGGTCGAGGCCAATTCCGAGATCGCGTCGCACCTGGGCGTGCAGCCACTCGGCCAGGCCCTCGGCCGACTGCACTCCGAGGCCGTGGACGAAGAGCTGCTCGGCGAACTCGCCTTCGCCCTCGAGCCGCTCGATCAGCTCGGTGACCTCGGGGCCGACCGTCACCCCCTGCAGCGCGACGATGTCGCGTTCGCCGGAGTCGAGCGGGCGATAGAAGTCGGCGAGGCAGATCCGGTCGTGCTTGGGCTGACGCGGGAAGACGAGTCGCTCGAGCTCGCGTTCGGGCTGTTCGGGATCGAAGACGATCAGCTCGTTGCCCTCGGTATTGCAGGGGAAATAGCCGAGCCGCGCTCGCGGGCGAAGGTAGTCTTGCTCTCGCCACATCCGCTCCAGCCGTGGCGCGAAGCCCTCCTCGCCGTCGGTCCCCTCGACCAGGTCCCGCCAGGCCTCGCCCTTGACGCCGCGGCCACCCCAGTGCAGCTTGAAGAGCACGTGGCGATCGAGGTAGGGGAAGACATCGTCGAGGTCGATCTCGACCTCGCGCACTCCCTCGAAGGGCGGCTCGGGGATCGGCACGTCGGTTCGTGCCGCTGAGCGGGCGCTGTCGTCGCTAGTAGGCGGCCCGTCGTCGACCTTGACCGGCTTCTCGCGCAGCTCTTGGGCCTCGGCGCGGATCCGCGTGACCAGCGCCTCGCGGGCCGGCTCGTCGACCAGCGCGTCCATCGTGTCCAGGCCCTGGAAGGCGTCCTTGCAGTAGAAGACGCCCGGTCCGTAGACCTCATCGGACTCTTTGCCCTTCGGGTAGAGCGTGCGGCGGCCGAAGTCGCGGTTGATCGCGGCGCCTCCGATCAACACTGGGAAGTCGAGCCCGCGCTGGTGCAGCTCCTGGATGCAGGCGGGCATCTGCTTCGAGGTCGAGACGAGCAGGGCGGAGAGGCCGATCGCGTCGGCCTCGTTCTCGACCGCGGCCTCGATGATCGTGTCGATTGGGACCTGCTTGCCGAGGTCGATCACGGTGTAGCCGTTGTTGGTCAGGATCGTGTTGACCAGCGACTTGCCGATGTCGTGAACGTCGCCGAAGACGGTCGCGATCACAACCTTGCCCTTGGTGTGGCCGTCGATCCGGTCCAGGTAGTTCTCCAGCTGGGCGACGGCGCGCTTCATCACTTCGGCCGACTGCAGGACGAAGGGCAGGATCAGTTCGCCGGCGCCGAACTTGTCGCCGACCTCCTTCATCGCCGGCAGCAGCACCTCGTTGAGGGTCGGGACGGCACCGATCTTCTCGACCGAGCGGTCGATCCAATCCTCGACCCCGTCCTTCTTGCGGCGCAGGATGTGCCAGTGCAGGGCCTCCTCGGGCTCCATGCCCTCGGTCGGGTCGGCGGCCTCCTCGGCCTCCTCCTCGCCCTTTGACTCGAAGTGGGAGATGAAGCGCTCCAGCGCGTCCTCGCGGCGATTGAAGACGAGGTCGTCGGTCAGCTCGCGCTCCTCCGCGGAGATCTCCGAGTAGGGCGTGATGTGGTTCGGGTTGACCATCGCCAGGTCGAGCCCGGCCTCGACGCAGTGGTGGAGGAAGACCGAGTTGAGCACGGCGCGTGGCCGCGGCGAGACACCGAAGGAGACGTTGGAGACACCGAGCGAAGTCTTCACGCCGGGGATCTCGGCCTTGATCCGGCGGATGCCCTCGATCGTCTCCACGGCAGAGGGCTTCCACTCGTCATCGCCCGTGGTCAAGGTGAAGGTGAGCGCGTCGAAGATCAGCGCCTCGGGGTCGAGGCCGTGCTCGTTGCAGGCGATGTCGCGAATTCTTTGAGCGATCTCGACCTTGCGCTCGGCCGTCTTCGCCATCCCGACCTCGTCGATCGTCAGGGCGATCAGCGCCGCCCCGTGTTCCACGGCCAGCGGCACGACGACGTCGGCCTTGTCGCGGCCCGCCTCGAGGTTGATCGAGTTGACGATCGCTCGCCCCGGGATCTGCTCCAGTGCCGCCTTCAGCACCTCCGGCTCGGTCGAGTCGACCTGGATCGGCGATGGCTGGGTCAGTGAGATTCGCTTGGCGACCGCCGCCATCTGCTCGTCCTCGTCCTGGCGCTCGGTCAGCGCCACGCAGATATCGAGCACGTGGGCGCCGCCTTCGACCTGGTCTTCTGCGACCTGGACCAGGCCGTCGTAGTCGTCGGCGAGCAGCAGCTCCTTGGCCTTGCGCGAGCCCTGCGAGTTGACCCGCTCGCCGACCAGGGTCGGCCGCGGTTCCTGGACCAGCGGGGTGGAGGTCATCATCGATGAGACCTCGATCGGTCCCGGCGCCGGGCGCTCGCCCGGGACGCGACCGTCGACCCGCTCGTGGATCGCACGGATGTGCTCGGGCGTCGTCCCGCAGCAGCCGCCGACGATGCCGACGCCGTAGCGCTCGACAAACTCACCCAGGGTCGCCGCCAGCGGCTCGGGCTCTTCGGGGAAGATCGTCTCGCCATCGGGTCCCTGCAGCGGCAGGCCGGCGTTGGGGATGCAGTGCACCGGCAGCGGGCTGCTCTCGCCGAGGAAGCGGATCGCGTCGCGCATGTCCTCGGGCCCGGTCGAGCAGTTGAGGCCGATCACGTCGACGTCGAGCGCGGTCAGCGTCGTCAGCACCGCCTGGATGTCGGTGCCGAGCAGCATCTTGCCGCCGTTTGGCAGCAGCGAGACGCTGGTCTGGATCGGCAGCGTCCGGCCGGTCTCCTTGAACGCCTCGCGGGCGCCGAAGATTGCCGCCTTGACCTCGAGGATGTCCTGCGCGGTCTCGATGATGATCAGGTCGGCGCCACCTTCGACCAGGCCACGAGCCTGCTCGGCAAAGACCTCCACGAGCTTGCCAAAGCTGATGTTTCCGAGCGTGGGATCGGTGGACGCGGGCAGAAACCCGGTCGGCCCGATCGAGCCGGCGACGAAGCGATCCGGCCCGGCGGCCTTGCGCGCAATTTCAGCCGCCTTCGTATTGATCTCCAGCGTGTGCTCGCCAAGCCCCCACTCTTCGAGCTTCAACCGCGACCCCTGAAAGCTGTCGGTCTCAACCACCTCAGCCCCGGCTTCCAGCATCGAGGCATGAACCCCCTCGATCACGTCGGGCCGATTGAGCACAAGGGCCTCATGACACTTCCCCGCAAGCCCGCCGTAGTCCTCCTGCGTAAGCTCAAACTGCTCCAGGGTCGCGCCCATGCCGCCGTCGAAGACGACGACGCGCTCACGGGTCGCAGCTATGAAGTCTCGGTCAGGCATGAACTTAGGAAGGGTAAGGGGTCCGGGCACCCTCCCCTGGAGGCTCAGGGACCACGCCACGCATCTCCCGGGACGAGCTGCTGCGCAACGGTCTCCAGGGGAGGGTGCCCGGACCCCTCCTCCGCCTACGTCAGGTCAGCCGCGCAACCCCAAGCGCCGGCGCCAATCCCGCGCGTTGAACGCCGTGGCGACTCGGTTGACCAGCCCTCGACGCCCCTTTGTGTAGGGGTACCAGGCCGGTTCGTTCTTGCCGCCGAAGCGGGTTACGACGATCGACTCCGGGCGGCAGTACTTCTTGATTCCGTAGTCGCCGTGGCGGAAGCCGATTCCGGATTGCTTCCAGCCGCCCATAGGGACGCCCATGGCGAGCATGTTGGTGATCACGTCGTTGACGTTTACCGAGCCTGCCTCGATCCGGTGCGCGAGCTTCTCGGCTCGGTCCTTATCGCCGAAGACCGACGCGGCTAGACCGTAGCGGCTGTCGTTGGCGAGGCGCACCGCCTCCTCGGAGTCGCGCACCTTCATCACCCCCACGACAGGCCCGAAGGTCTCGTCTCGCATCACCTTCATCGAGTGGTCGACGTCGACGAGGACGGTCGGCTCGTAGTAGTCGCCGGGACCGTCGGCCTTCTTTCCGCCCGTCAGCGCCCGGGCGCCGCTGGCGAGTGCGTCGCTTACATGCTCTTCCACTATCGAGGACTGGTTCGGCGAGGTCATCGCGCCGACGTCCTTTTCGGGCTTGCGGCCGTCGGTGCCCTGGCGCAGGCCGCCGACCTTCGCGGTCAGCTTGGCGACGAACTCGTCGTAGACGGGCTCCTCGACGTAGATTCGCTCAACCGAGAGGCAGACCTGACCGGAGTTGTACATCCCGCCCCAGGCGGCGGCGTTTGCGGCGCGGTCGACGTCGGCATCGGCAAGGACGATCATCGGGTCCTTGCCGCCGAGCTCGAGGCTGACCGGGGTCAGCGTCTCGGCGGCACGGACCATCACCTTGCGGCCGGTCCGGTCCGAGCCGGTGAACTGGACGCAGTCGACGCGATCGACCAGGGCACTGCCGGCGTCGCCGGTGCCGAGGACGCAGTCGAAGACGTCCGGGGCGCCGAGCTCTCGCTTCCAGGCACCGATGATCTGGATCAGGCTGAGCGGGGTGAACTCGGACGGCTTGACGACGACCGCCGCGCCAGCCTGCAGGGCCGGGATCGAGTCGCCCAGCCCCATCGCGAGGGGGAAGTTCCAGGGGCTGATCACCCCAACGACGGGGTGCGGCCGGTAGCGGATCGTCAACTTCTTGGAGGCGATCAGCGGCGAGTGTGGGCGCACCGCTTCGTCGCCGATGAACTTGGCCGCGTTGGTGCCGTAGAAGTTGATCAGGTCGGTGACGTAGAACAGTTCGGCCGCGATGTCGCCGCGGACCTTTCCGGTTTCCGCCTGCACCGTGTCGGAGACCTCCTCGACGTTGTCGAGGATCCAGTCGCGCAGCTTGCCGAGCCAGTGGTAGCGGCCCTCGATTCCGATCGCCTCCCACTCGGCCTGGTTGGCGCGGACGCGGGCGACGGTTGCGGCGATCGCCTCCGGGCCGTCTACCTGGATCGAGTCGACCAGGCTGCCGTTCGCGGGGTTGAGGACATCGATGCTCTCGGCGGTCGCGGCGCCGTTGGCGCCGTTCGAGCCGTTGATCGCCGTGCTCGTCTCCACAGTGCCGCTCTCCACCTGGAACTCCCTTCCTCGACTCTTGGCTGGTCAGCCAAGAGTAGCTCTTAGCGCGGGACGAGCCGGTACACGCCGCCGGCCTGGGAGCAGACGTAGATCTGTCCCCGGTCGTCTTCGCCGAAAGAGGTGGGGGAGGAGACATCGAGGCCGAGGCGGCGATCGCCGCTTGCGCCGTGGAGGTGAGGGACGAGGCTGCGCAGCTGTCCGGAGCAGAAGTCGGAGTAGACGTAGCGGCCGCGCAGGGTGGCTGGGCCGCCAGGCCCGACCACGTAGCCGCCGATGATCGAGCAGCTGCCGCCGTCGCGGCTGTGGCTGTAGGCCATGATCGGCTTGGTCGTGCCGCCCGGGTCCGGTGTGCCGCTGTTTTCTTCCGTGTAGGGGGCAAAGCCCTCGAGGGCGTCCCAGCCGAAGTTGGCGCCACTCGCGCCGGTGACGGTCGTGTAGTCGAGCTCCTCGAAGCGGTTCTGGCCGACGTCGGCGATCGCGATGCGCGGCTGCCCGGTCGAGCTGTCGAAGGAGAAGCGGAAGGGGTTGCGCAGCCCGTAGCTGTAGATCTCGTCGCGCCCGGCCTTGCCGACGAAGGGATTGTCGGCCGGCACCGTGTAGGGGCGCCCGGAGCTCGGGCGGGGGTCGATGCGCAGTAGCTTGCCCAGCAGACTCTCCTTGTTCTGGGCGTTGTTCGGGGGATCGCCGCCGGAGCCGCCGTCTCCGGTGCCGAAATAGAGGACGTCGCCGAGGAATTGCAGCTGGCCGCCGTTGTGGTTTGCGTTGACCGGGTGGGGGATCTCGATCACGGTGCGGCGGCTACCTCGTGCCGCCCGGGTTGCGCTGCGCCGCTGGAATTCCTCGACCCGGATGTTGCCGTCGTTGTCGGTGTAATAGACGTAGAAGTCGCGGCTCTGCGCATAGTCGGGTGGGAAGGCGATCGAGAGCAGGCCGCGCTCCCCACCGTCATCGCCGACCAGGTCGCGGATGTCGAGGAACGGCCGGCCCAACTCGTGACCGTTGCGCAGCACGCGCACCGTGCCGGGCTGCTCGACCACGAAGAGCAGCTTGGGGGAGTCGGGAGCACCGGTGACGTAAGTAGGGGCGTCGAAATTGCCGATTCGCTTCAGCGCCACGCCCGCCACCGCCCGTTCAGCCCGAGCGTGCTCCCGCGCCGTGCCGCATGCCGGGAGCGCGATCAGCGCCAGCACTGCGCAGATGGCGATCGAGCTGGCTCGGCGTCCCACCCTGGAAAAACTACTTGGCGTTCTGCGCCGGCTTCTTGACGATGACTTCGCCGCTGTCGTCGACTTCCTTGTTGGGACGGGCGGAGGTGATCCGCACCGAGAAGGAGCCGCCCGGCTCGACCCCGCCGCCGGTCTTCGTCTTCACCTGGCCGCCGAGGCCGGCATCGATCGAGTAGAGCAGGTCGTAGTGGCCGCTCTTCACCGCGCTCAGCTTCCAGACCAGGTTCGCGGTCTTACCGGGCTTCAGCGGACCGAAGTCATAGGTCTTCTGGTTCGACGTTTCGGCCCCGCCCGGAGCGGTGGAGCCGGCGAACTTCGGATAGTGCGCGGCCAGCACCCAGACCGGCCGATCGGGCTGGGCGAGTTCCGGCTGTGGGTCGTGGATCGCGAATGGCAGGGTCGAGGTCTGTCCCTCCCTGCCGGCGATCGAGACGTTGACGATCAAGGCCGGCACCGTCTTCTTGCCGGTGTTGCGGATCCCCAGTCGCATCAGCGAGGTCTGGCCGAGGTGCTGAAGGGTCGGGAAGGTGGCACCGGTGACCTTTACCCGAAAGGTGCCGCTCGGCTCGTTCGCGTCGGAGGACGATCCGCCGCCGCAGGCGGCCAGCGAGAGCGTCAGCGCCACCCCGAGGGCACCCATTGTCACCGCGCGATTGCGGCGACGCGAAGCGTTTTTTCCGTGCCCCCCCAAAGCGGCCGGAACATACCACGGGGTCTGAGCGCCTCCGGCGGCGCGGCGGCGCTGGTTAGCCCGATCTCAACACTCGTGTAACGGTCGGCCTCTGATGCATCACATAGACTCGTTGCGGCGAGTAGGGCGCCGTTTGGACGCGGCGCCGCTCTCCAGAGGAGCAGATGATGAGATCCGCGGTAGACAGGGCATTCCTGCCCGCCAAGTCGCTCTTTGAGCAAGTCGGGGACATGATGATCCTCACTGCCCGCACGCTCGTCTCGGCGGTCAAGCCCCCCTACCCCTACGGCGAGGAGTTCATCGGCCAGTTCCTCTTCGCCCTGCAGCTCTGCTGGTTCCCGCTGCTCGTCTCCACGGTGGCCTTCGGCTTCGGCGCGCCCGGGCTGCAGGCGGCGAACTTCCTCTCGCTCTTCGGCGCTCTCGACCGCCTCGGCGGCTTCTTCGTCCTCGCCTCGATCCGCGAGTTCGCGCCCTTCGTCACCGCCGTCGTCGTCGCCGGCGTCGCCGGCACTGCGATCACCGCCGACCTCGGCGCCCGCAAGATCCGCGAGGAGCTCGACGCCCTGCAGGTGCTCGGTGTCGACCCGATCAAGAACCTGGTCGTGCCGCGCTTCCTGGCGCTGATGCTGATCACCGGCCTGCTCGACATCTACGCCCTGGTCTTCGGGATCAGCGGCGGCATCATCACCGAGCTCCTTTACAAGCAGCCGCTCGGCGGCTTCTTCGCCACCCTCTTCTCCAACGCCTCGATCACCGACCTCTGGGGCTCGGTGATCAAGTGCACGCTGTTCGGCGCGATCATCGCCGTCGTCTGCTCTTACAAGGGGATGACCGCGTCCGGGGGCGCGGCGGGCGTCGGCCGCGCCGTCAACGAGGCCGTGGTGATCGCCTTCATGGGTGTCTTCGCCTTCAACTACGCCTTCACCCAGACCCTGCTCGCGACCAATCCGGAGCTGCAGACGATCCGATGAACGCCTGGCTCGAAGTCCCCCGCGGCTGGCTCGACTCCTTCGGCGAGATCGCCCGCTTCGGCTCCCGCGTCGCCGGCCTCGTCTACAGCGGCCGCGTCCTGCGCTTCTTCGGCGAGAGCCTGCGCCAGGCCGGCATCCTGATCCTCGGCTCGGCGCTGATCATCTGGGGCCTTGTCTTCATTCTCGGCCTGCAGTGCGGGATCGAGGGCGCCTACCTGCTGCGCGCCCAGGGCGCGCCCGCTTACGCCGGCGTCTTCTCCGCCTGGTGCGACCTGCGCGAGATCATGCCCTACGCCTTCGGCTACATGCTGGCGGCCAAGGTCGGCACCGGGATCGTCGCCGAGCTCGGCGCGATGCGGATCTCCGACGAGATCGACGCGCTCGAGGTGATGGGCGTGCCGCCGGTCACCTTCCTCTGCGCGACCCGCCTGCTCGCCGCCTGGATCGCCTTCCCCTTCATGTACCTGGTCGGGATCGGGATCATGTATTTCGCCAGCTATATCGCCGTCGTCCAGCAGATCGGCGACGTCTCCTCAGGCGGCTACCTGCTGATCTTCTGGATGTTCCAGAATCCGCCGGACCTGCTCTTCAGCCTGGTCAAGGGCATGTTCATGGCGACGGCCATAGTCATGGTCGGCTGCTATTACGGCTACACGGCGTCGGGAGGGCCGGTCGGGGTCGGCACCGCCACCGCGAAGTCAATGGTCCTCAACATCGTCTTGGTCCACATCATCGGGATGCTGGGCACCCTGGTCTTCTGGGGAGCAAATCCGCGGGCGCCGATAGGAGGCTGACCTAACCTATGTCTATGTCGATGGACGACCCGACCCGACCCGAGGAGGAGGAGTTCGAGCTGGAGGCGGAGACCACCGCGGAGGTCGCCGACCCGGTGGCGCCCGAGCCCGCCCACAGCGGGCCCTATGTCAGCGAGGACGGCCTGACGATGGGCCGCGACTTCGTCATTCCCGGCGTCGATCCGGCGGAGGCAGATCCCTATCGTTTCCACACCGGCCGCAAGCGCGACCACGGCGGCGAGGACGCGATCGAGATCATCGACCTGGTCAAGCAGTTTGGCCGTGCCCGCATCCTCAACGGCCTCAATCTCGGCCTGCCCGAGGACCAGATCTCGATGGTGCTGGGCCCGTCGGGCACCGGCAAGAGCGTGCTGATCAAGCACATCGTCGGCCTGCTCTACCCGGACTCGGGCGACGTGCTCGTGCACGGCGAATCGATCCCCAACATGACCGACGACGAACTCTTCGAGGTGCGGAAGAAGTTCGGCCTGCTCTTCCAGGACGGGGCTCTTTTCGGCTCGATGAACATCTACGACAACACCGCGTTCCCGCTGCGCCAGCACACCGACAAGAGCGAGGAAGAGATCGCCGAGATCTGCAACCGCCGACTCAAGGAGGTCGGGCTGAGCGAGGCGATCTACAAGATGCCGAACGAGCTCTCCGGCGGAATGCGCAAGCGCGCCGGCTTCGCCCGGGCGCTGGTGCTGGAACCGGCGATCGTGATGTTCGACGAGCCCGACTCCGGCCTCGATCCGGTGCGCACGGCGCTGCTCTGCGAGCTCGTCCGCGAGGTGCACGAGGAGAACGGCGGCTGCTACCTGGTGATCAGCCACGACCTCAACACCGCGCGGCGCGTCTCCGACTTCATCGCCGTGCTCTGGAACGGCAAGATCGTCGAGTCCGGGCCGAAGGAGGAATTGTTCGATTCCGAAAATCGGTTCGTTAGCCAGTTCCTCAACGCGGACGTCACTGGTCCGCTGTCGATGGATTGAGCGGGGGCGGGGGTCGGGTACCCCTCTCTGCTCAACTTTTTCGGTGGGGCGTCGTCGGCTGGCCGCGCTTGGACTGCCGAAAAAGTACAAGCCGCAGAGAGGGGCACCCGACCCCCGCTGCTTGGCTCCGCAATAGACAGCGATGAGGATCGGTGATGCGTTCGGGAGCGTGGCCGCTTGGGCTGTTCGGCATGGGCGGGTAGTTCTGGCGGTGTCGGCCCTTTTTGCTCTTGTAGCTGGGGTGGCTGCCACGCAGCTGCGGACCGATGCGGGGACCAACACGCTGGTCGATACGGATAGCGAGAGTTATCGGGCTACTGAGCGGGTGCGACAGGTTTTTGGGGAAGAACCCGTTGTCGTTGTTGCTCAGGGGGATCTGCAGGAACTGATCCTCACTCCCAATCTGGGGCGGCTGCTGCGGTTGGAGGGGTGTCTTTCGGGTCGGGTGCCGAAGGGGGCCAAGCCGATCCCCGGGCCCTGTACGGAACTGGCCGAACTGGACCCTGTCCAGTTTCTTGCCGGGCCGGGGACCTTTCTCAACGAGGCGGTTATCCAGATCGACGAACAGCTGGAACGGCTGGCCGCGACGGTGCCCCGGGACCAGCTGCGCGAATTCCTCGTCCAGGTCGCCGCCCGCTACGGGATCACCAGCGCGCCCAGCATCGGCAACCCCGAATTCCTCGCCGCGGTGGTCTTCGACCTGCGCCGCTCGCGCGGCACGCCGAAGTCGAAGCTCGCCTACCTCTTCCCCAACGACCACTCGGCCCAGATCGTCCTGCGCCTGCGCCCGGGCCTGACCGACGCCGAACGCAGCCGCGCCCTGGCGCTGATCCGCGAAGCCGTCTACGACACCACACCGCGCCAAGCCTGCACCTACCGGGGCCAGCCCGAGGCATGCTTCGCCCTCCACCGCGGCACCTACACAATTTCCGGCGCCCCGATCGTGATCGAAGGCCTGGCCGGGGCTCTGAAGGACGCGCTGCTGATCCTCTTCGCCGTAGCGATCCTCGTCATGGCGCTGACCCTGCTGCTCGTCTTTCGCTCGCACCTTCGGCTGCTTCCTCTGGCGATTGCCCTCGCGGCAGCGGCCCTGACGTTCGGCCTGCTCAAGCTCTTCGGAGGCTCGCTGACGATTGCCTCGATCGCGACCCTCCCAATCCTGATCGGGCTCGTGGTCGACTACGCGATCCAGCTCCAGGCTCGCTATGACGAGGCCACCACCGGTGGGGCCGATCCGCGGGACGCGGCCCGCACCGCTGCCGGCCGCGCCGGACCAACGATCGCCACCGCGTGCCTCGCAACCGCTGCCGGTTTCCTCGCTCTTCAGCTTTCGCCGATTCCAATGGTTCGCAGCTTTGGTCTGCTGTTGATCGCGGGAATTGCCATCGGCCTCGCGCTAGCCCTAACGGCCGGCTTCGCCGCATTGAGCCTGCGCCCCCCGGCGGGAGGATGGGCTGCCCCGGATGCGCGCGGCGTCATCTTTTTCGCACAGGTCACTCAGCGAGCAAAGCTGCGCGCAAGGCGAAAAACCCAGCAAGCGGAGGGGCAGCCCATCCTCCCGCCCGAGCAACGCAAGCGAGAGCGCCTCCTCGCCCTCGTCCTAACCCACCCAAAGCACGTCCTCGGCGTTGGCGCCGCCCTCGCCGTCATCGGGTGGGGCCTGGGCACCCAGATCGAGACGGTCTCCGACATCCGCTCGCTGGCGCCGCAGAGCTTGCGTGAGGTTCATGACCTGAATCAGGTTCAGGACGCCACTGGAGTTTCCGGCCAGTTGCAGGTCGCGGTCGAAGCCCCCGACCTTTCGAATCCCAGGACGATTGCCTGGATGGCGGCTTTCAAGCAGCGGGTGTTGGAGCAGAACGGTTTCTCGGGTCCTCGTGCCAGTTGCCTCACGGCGGAAATCTGTCCCGGCCCGGCTCTGTCGGACTTTCTCGTTAGCGGTAGCGACAAGAAGCAGCCGGCGCGGCACGACATCCGTGCGACCCTGCGCGAACTGCCCGGCTACGACCTCGAACAGCTTGCACCCGTGGACCCGAAGACGGGACTGCCCGGTCACCTGGCACTGTTGAGCTTCGGGATCCGCGCGCAGTCGTTGGAGGATCAACAAGCGCTGATCGATCGGGTGCGGTCCGAGGTGGGGGAGCCGGGAGCGCCGGGTGGGCCGCCGGAAGGTGTGAGGGTCCGTTTCGCCGGACTGCCGGTGATTGCCGCCGCCGCGGCCTCGGATCTCTCCAGTAGCCGCTATTGGCTCACGCTGGCCGGACTCGCGGCCGTGGCGCTGGTGCTGCTGCTTGCCTACCGTTCGCTCAGGCGTGCGCTGGTGCCACTCATTCCCGTCCTTCTCGCGACCGGTTGGTCGGCGCTGGTGCTCTGGCTGAGTCAAATCCCGCTCAACCCGATGTCGGCAGCGCTGGGGGCTCTGACGATCGCTATCGCCACTGAGTTCAGCGTCATTCTTGCTGCCCGCTTTCGCCAGGAGCGGGGGGACGGCCTCGAGGTTAGGGACGCTATCCGTGCCGCGTATTCGCGTACCGGCCCCGCCGTTCTTGCCTCTGCGGTGACGGTCATCGCCGGCTTCGCCGTGCTTATCGTCAGCAACGTGCCGATGCTGCGCGACTTCGGCTTCGTCACCGTGATCGATCTTGGCGTCGCGCTGCTGGGCGTGATGATCGCGCTGCCGGCGGCGCTCGTCTGGCTGGAGGAGTCGTGAAAGATCGTTACTCCCTCTTTGTCGGCCTGATCTTCGCCGCGATCATCGTAGTCGCCGTGCTCAACACGCTCGAGAACAAGGACGAAGGGATCCTCGGGCTCGACAAGGCGGCCGAGCACTGGCCGCTGCCCGAGTTCGCGGTGCCGAAAGCCGCCGGTCATCAGCTCGAAGGCGATGCCAACGTCGCCCAGGACGACTGCGAAACCTCGCAGGCACCCTGTCCGGAAAGCGCTCGTCGAGTTCCCGCCTGTCGGATACGCACGGCCGGCGCGCTGAGAGTGTGCGATTTCTTCGACCGCCCACTCGTCCTCTCCTTCTGGTTCACGCGTGGCGGCACCACCTGCAGCGAACAGCAGGACGTGGTCGATACGGTCTACGAGCGATACCGTGGGCGGGTGAACTTCCTTTCGCTGGACGTGCGCGACGATCGCGACACAGTTCGCGAACTGATTCGCCGGCGCGGCTGGAGGATGCCGGTCGGATATGACCGCGACGGTGCGGTCGGCGCTCTCTATCGGGTCGGCCTCTGTCCCACGTTCGCCTACGCCTACCCTGGCGGCACCCTGCAGAGCGCCAGTTTCGGCCAGCTCACGGCTGCGCAGCTCGAAGCGCACGTCGAGCGCTTGCTGGGGGCGACCCGTGCCGCGGAAGGAGGCGGAGATGAGCATTGAAGCCGCGGGTTCGGAGCGCGACTGGGAGCCCCTGCCGGAGCAGGGATGGGTTGCTCCGCACATCGCCGCCGAGTTCCCCGGCCTCGCGCTCTCCTGGGTCGAGGTCGACGGTGGTCAGGCGCGCACCCCTGAGCCGGTGCGGAGGCGGCTGCGCGACCTCTCAGATCGCTTCTACGGCTCGCACGCGATCCACATGCGCGAGCGTCCGATTCCTTGGGCCTACCGGGTCTTCTTCCGTCAGATCGGCCTCGACCCCGATCGCACCCGCACCCCGGTCGAGCAGCTCGCCCTGGACCGGCTCCACGATGGCGCCTTTGCCAGCCGCGGGATGCCGGCCGACGCTCTCACCATCGCCACCGTCGAGACCGGCGTCGCCCTGCGCGCCTTCGATGCGGCCCAGATCAACGGGCGCCTCTGCATCCGCGATTCGGCCCCCGGCGAGTCGCTGCCCGGCAAGCCGGGGGAGCTGGCGCAGGGAACGCTGACGATCGCCGACGAGCGGGCGCCGCTGGAGCTCCTTTTCGGCGCGGCCTCCGGCAACGGGCGGCTCGAGCCTGCAACCCGCCGGCTCGCCCTTGTCGCCGTCCAGGTCAAGGGGGTTCCGCAGGCGGCGATCGACGAGGCGCTCTGGATCGCCGCGGCGGCGATCGGCGCCTGACGCCTCGCCGTTCGGCTCTCCTTAACCAGTTTCTCTTTTTCGGCCGCGAGCCGGTGATTTACACTCGAACCGGTCCCTATGCCTGATCTGCTCGATCGAGACACCCTCACGACGCTTCGAGTGGGAGGCGACGAGCGCCTCGCGCGCGCCGAGCTGCGGCGCCAGATCGGCCGCCTCGAGCACCGACTTTCCGCGCTCGCCGCTGAGGCGTTTCCCCGTATCGCCATCGACACCGCCGTCCCGGGTCATTGCTCGGAGCCGCGGGTGGCGGGCCTCGGGGAGTTGGAGCGGGTGCGGGACGCCCTTGCCGAGCGGATCTCGGCCGCCCGCGTGGCGCTCTTGGAGCAGGACGAACTCGAGACCAGCAACCGCGAACTGCTGCGGCGGATGTTGGATGCACCGGCGGAGCACAAGTGGCTGCGGATCTCGCGCGCCGATGTCGGCGAGCCGGGCTGTGGCCACTGGCACTCGCGCCCCCTCCTCGGGCCGCTGGGAATGCTGATGGGCTGGTGGCGGGTCAAGGTCTCCTCCGGATGTCCGTTATCCGGGCGGCTTGCGGCCGTTGAGCGATAGACCGGGACCGGATCAGCGGCCACCGGCGCCCTGGGGGGACTTCCCGCTTGCCGAGTTGACCGTGCTGGTGGGCATCGTCGCCCTGGCGGTTGGGTTCTTCGGCGGCAACGTCACCGCGGTCGCGCTCGGCGTCGTCCTTGCCGGCCTCGGCGGGATGGCCACCGCGGCGACCGAGCATTTTGCCGGCTACCGGTCGCACACCACGCTGCTCGCCGGCGTTGTCTTCGTACTGGTCGTTGGCTCCCTCTTCTATCTGGCCAAGCTGATCCTGGCGATCTGCCTCGGGGTGGGGGCGATCGCCTTCCTGATCGCTTTCATCGCTCTGCGCAGAGCTTTTCAACGCGCCTCGGGCGGCCTTTCCTTCCGGGTCGGCCGTCTCGGCGGGGGCTCTGGTTAGACCAACACGGCCGGTTGTTCGCTCGTGTCGCGTGCCCCCAGCTCGGTCGAGAGCAGAGCGCGCTGGCGGGAGGTGAGGGTGCCGAGGCGCTTGTTCTCATTCAGCGCCACGCCGAGCAGGAACTTGCGGGCCCGGGTGCGGCCCCAGCGGCGCTGGCTGGTCAACAGCTCGGCGAGGGTCATGCTCTCGGTCTCCCAGGGGCAGTCGCGGACGACGTCGGCGGCATCGAGATCACCCCGCGCGATCGAGCGCTTCAACTCGGCCCTCGCAAGGCGCACGCGATTGGCGCGGGCAAGGGCCTGCATGTGCTGTGGGGCCTTGCTCGCGGATGCGGTCGTCTGAGCAGGGGCGATCGAAGCTGCGTCCACTTGGACTCCTCCCTTTCGGGTCGTTGACTGACTGGGTTTCGCGCGCCGAACCGTGGACAACGAGTACTGGCCCGGCAGAGATGAGAGCTCTGCCGTTCGCTTCCCTGCCCCGGGATGCGACGGCGCGGAGAGCAAGCTATGCGCTGGGTGCGGGGAGCGTCAACCCGAACTCGCGAAAGCAATGGCGGCGCGGTCGCTAAGAGCATCTTTTTCAGGCCGGCCAATGCCCTGCCGAATTTCGGCGAGGCACGAAACTACCCCGAGCGGGGTAGTTCGGGGAAGTCGTCGATCACGCGGGCGATCGTCCCGAGGGCTGCATTGAGGTGCTCGCGCTCGTGGGTTGCCATCAGGCTGGTGCGGAGCAGCGCGCCGCCGGGCTGGACCGCAGGGTGGATCGCGACGTTGGTGTAGACGCCGGCGTCGAATAGCGCCTTCCAGAGCAGCACCGCCTGCCAGTCGTCGCCGACGAGGACCGGTACGACCGGCGTCGTGGCGACGGTACCGTCGGGCAGGGTCCCGGGCTCGATCACCTTCAGCCCGAGGTGGCGCAGGCCCTCGCGCAGGTACTCGGCGTTGGCCAGCAGCGCCTCGAATAGTCGCGGCCCGTCGGAGCGAATCACGCGCAGCGCCTCGAGCGCGGCACCGACCGCGGCCGGAACCGCCGAGGCGCTGAAGACGAAGGAGCGCGAGCTGATCCGCAGGTACTCGATCACGTCGGCGGGGCCGGCGACGAAGCCGCCGCAGGAGGCGAGGCTCTTGGAGAAGGTGCCCATCCGCAGGTCGACCTCCTCCTCGAGCCCGAAGAGCTCGCAGGCGCCGGCGCCGCGGGCGCCGAGCACACCGGCGCCGTGAGCCTCGTCGACCATCAGGCGGGCGCCGTAGGCCTTGCAGAGCTCGACGATCCGCGGCAGGTTGCAGACGTCGCCCTCCATCGAGAAGACGCCGTCGACGACGACGAGCACGCCGCCGCCGTCGGCAGCCGCCCGCTGCAGCATCTTCTCCAGCTTGTCCATGCGGTTGTGGCGGAAGGGCCGCAACTTGGCGCCGGCGAGGCGGCAGCCGTCGAGGATCGAGGCGTGGTCGCCGGAGTCGACGATGACCGTGTCGCCGGGGCCGAGGATCGTCCCGATCGTGCCCAGGTTCGATTGGTAGCCGGTGGAGAAGACGATCGCGTCCTCGGTCCGCATCCACTCGGCGAGCTCGCGCTCGAGCTCGATGTGCAGCGGCGTTGTCCCGTTCAGCAGGCGTGAGCCGGTGACCCCGGTGCCGTAGGTCTCCAGAGCGTCGCGAGCCGCCTGCTTGACCCGCTCGTCACCGGTCAGGCCGAGGTAGTTGTTGGAGCCGAGCATGATCGTCTCCCGCCCCTCCATCTCGACCACCGGGCCCGCCTGTGAGGTGAGCAGGCGGAAGTAGGGGAGCAGGTCCTGCTGTTTGGCCGCTTCCAGCTGCTCGAGGCGGTCGTGGTTGCGCGCCTTCTCGAAGACGTCGATCGGGGCCTTGGCGGTTTCGCTCATGGCCAGAGTGTAGGTTCCGGACCCCGTGGCAAACGTGTCGATTCGGCCGGTCCGCAACAAGCGCGAGCTGAAGCGCTTCGTCAAGGTGCCGTTCGCCCTGCACCGCGATCAGCCGCAGTGGGTGGCGCCGCTGGTCTTCGAGCGGATGGAGTTCCTCAACCCGAAGAAGAACCCCTGGTTCGAGCACGGCGAGGCCGAGTTCCTGATCGCCGAGCGCGACGGCGAGGCGGTCGGCCGGATCAGCGCCCACGTCGACCACCGCTGGGACGAGTACCAGGGGGGCAGCGACGCGATGTTCGGCTTCTTCGAGACCGCGAACGACCCGGCGGTTGCCGCCGCCCTGCTCGACGCCGCGACCGAGTGGGCGCGGGGCAAGGGCCGCGGCCGGATCCTCGGGCCGATGGACTTCACGACCAACGACGAGATCGGCATCCTCATCGATGGCTTTGACCGGCGGCCGATGATCCTCGAGCCCTGGCACCCGCCGCACTACCGCGAGCTGATCGAGGCCGAGGGCTTCGAGAAGGCGATGGACGTTCAGATGTGGGAACTGCAGTTCGGCGACCTCAAGGAGGGCGAGCGCTTCGATCCCTCGATCCACGCCGCCGCTGCAAAGGCGCTGCACGACGAAGGCATCGCGATCCGCAACATGCGCAAGCGCGACATGGCGGGTGAGGTGCGCCGCTTCATGGACGTCTACAACGAGGCCTGGGGCGATAACTGGGGCTTCGTCCCGATCACCGACGCCGAGGTCGAGTTCCAGGCCAAGAATCTGAAGCAGGTGATCGACGAGGACTGGGCCTACATGGCCGAAAAGGACGGCGAGGTCGTCGGCGCCGCCCTGACCCTCCCCGACATCAACCAGGTCTTGGCGAAGCTGAACGGCCGCTTGCTTCCCTTCGGCTGGTTGCGCTTCCTGCTCGGCAAGGGCAAGATCGACCAGCTGCGCGTCTTCGCCCTCGGCGTCAAGCACGACTATCGCCACAGCGGCGTTGCCGCCGGGCTTTACCTCAAGCACCTCGAGACCGCGGCCCGGCCCGGCACGATCGAAGGCGGCGAGATGGGCTGGATCCTCGAGACCAACGGGCCGATGAACCGCGCCATGGAAGGCATGGGCGGCAAGGTGGTCAAGAAGTACCGGGTCTACGAGAGGGTCTTGGGCAATCCAGTGGCCTGAGCTGTCAGTTCGCCGATCTCGACTGACCTGAGCTGGCGCCGCCGGTTTGAGCGGCTTGCGCCTTGAGTGATCCGTCCGGCTGAGCTCGGTTTTTCAGAGCCACCTTCCGCACTGAGCAAAATTCCACCGGGCAAACTGCCTCGCTCCAAATTATTAGGAATTTTTGTATGGGCGAGTCAAATTCCTTGCATATGTGTATAGGGTGCCGCCCGCATATCGAAGTCAAACCCCGGATGTTCCAAGAAAACCATTAGTGGTTTTGGAATCGATTTGGTTGGCAACGGCAGGGAGGAATTCAGTGTTCATGAGAGGCGGATTGATGGGGTTAGTCGGGACGGCCGACTCAAAGCGTGCTCGGCGCTCGGCGGTCAGGTTCGGATTTCAGGGGCGGCTGACGGCGGCAGTGCTTCTTGCCGCGATCGCTGCCCTCGCGATCTTCGCCGTCCCGGCCGCCTACGCAGGCGAAGCCCCAACCGCGACCACGGTGGCCGCGACCGAAGTCACGATCCCGACCGTAAGGCTGAACGCAACCGTCAACCCCCACGGCTCCGCCACCACCTACAAATTCGAATACGGAACGAGCGAAGCCTACGGTTCTTCGGTTCCGGCAAGCGCCGAATCGATCGGCTCGGGCACGACGGCAGTCGCCGTCAGTCAGCTCATCGGAAAAATCGAAGCGAAAACGGTCTACCACTTCCGCGTCGTTGCCAGCAACGCCTTCGGCACCGGCTACGGCAAAGACGAAACGTTCGCGGACTTCGGTGATTGGACCCTCGAATCCCCTCCCAGCCCCAAAGCCGCCAGCACCAGCTACCTAAGCGATGTCGCCTGCCCCTCGGTCAGCTCCTGCCTCGCCGTCGGCCACTCCTCGGCCAGCGAAGGCGAGGCCATCGGGGAGACCTGGAACGGCAAAGCATGGAGCCTCAGCGCCACTGCCAAAGGCCGCTCCCCGATCGACGTCTCCTGCCCGACGACCACCGTGTGCTGGGCGGTCGGCACCCAGGGCTCGGCAAACGAAGTGCTGGTCGAACGCTACGAATACGAAGCAGAAGAAAGCTCCTGGTATGGCTCCCTCTACACCAAATACAAACCGATCGTCCCCGAAGGCGCCACCAACCTGCACCTGAACGCGATCGCCTGCACCTCGGCCTCAGAATGCACCGCCGTCGGCTACTACGAAAAAGAAAGCAAAAAGCGCATCCTCGCCGAGCGCCTCACCTCCACGGGGTGGACGCTCCAAACGACCCCCGCACTTAGCGGCGCCTTGCTCGAAGACGTCTCCTGCACTTCTGGCTCAAACTGCATCGCGGTCGGCTACCAGACGGTCTCCGGCTACCAGGAACCGCTCGCCGAGCGCTGGAGCGGCAAAGAATGGAGCGGCGTGACGGTGCCGGCTCCCAAACTAAAAGAAGCAGGCGAATGGCACCAGTCCGCGCTCACCTCGGTTTCCTGCCCCACCACCTCTTTTTGCGCAGCCACCGGGACCTTCCAAAACGAAGAAGGCGAACAGTCTCCGATCGCCGACACCTATGACGGCGCCAAATTCTCCTCCACCACCCTGCCCAAACTAAAAGCCGCCTCCACCCTGGAAGCCGTCTCCTGCCCGACCACGAGCTACTGCCTGGCGACAGGTCACAACGCCGAAGGCGGCGGCGCCCTGGCCCTCGCCTACAACGGCAAAGAATGGGCGACCCAGGCAGCGCTCACCCCCAAAGGCAAAACCGCCTGGCTCTCAGGCGTCGCCTGCCCCGAAGCCTCTGTCTGCACGGCGGTCGGCAAGAGCGAAGGGGGAGGGGAAACGGCGACGCTGGCCGAGCGGGTCGGGGGCTCTTGGACCCTCGAATCCCCTCCCAGCCCCAAAGCCGCCAGCACCAGCTACCTAAGCGATGTCGCCTGCCCCTCGGTCAGCTCCTGCCTCGCCGTCGGCCACTCCTCGGCCAGCGAAGGCGAGGCCATCGGGGAGACCTGGAACGGCAAAGCATGGAGCCTCAGCGCCACTGCCAAAGGCCGCTCCCCGATCGACGTCTCCTGCCCGACGACCACCGTGTGCTGGGCGGTCGGCACCCAGGGCTCGGCAAACGAAGTGCTGGTCGAACGCTACGAATACGAAGCAGAAGAAAGCTCCTGGTATGGCTCCCTCTACACCAAATACAAACCGATCGTCCCCGAAGGCGCCACCAACCTGCACCTGAACGCGATCGCCTGCACCTCGGCCTCAGAATGCACCGCCGTCGGCTACTACGAAAAAGAAAGCAAAAAGCGCATCCTCGCCGAGCGCCTCACCTCCACGGGGTGGACGCTCCAAACGACCCCCGCACTTAGCGGCGCCTTGCTCGAAGACGTCTCCTGCACTTCTGGCTCAAACTGCATCGCGGTCGGCTACCAGACGGTCTCCGGCTACCAGGAACCGCTCGCCGAGCGCTGGAGCGGCAAAGAATGGAGCGGCGTGACGGTGCCGGCTCCCAAACTAAAAGAAGCAGGCGAATGGCACCAGTCCGCGCTCACCTCGGTTTCCTGCCCCACCACCTCTTTTTGCGCAGCCACCGGGACCTTCCAAAACGAAGAAGGCGAACAGTCTCCGATCGCCGACACCTATGACGGCGCCAAATTCTCCTCCACCACCCTGCCCAAACTAAAAGCCGCCTCCACCCTGGAAGCCGTCTCCTGCCCGACCACGAGCTACTGCCTGGCGACAGGTCACAACGCCGAAGGCGGCGGCGCCCTGGCCCTCGCCTACAACGGCAAAGAATGGGCGACCCAGGCAGCGCTCACCCCCAAAGGCAAAACCGCCTGGCTCTCAGGCGTCGCCTGCCCCGAAGCCTCTGTCTGCACGGCGGTCGGCAAGAGCGAAGGGGGAGGGGAAACGGCGACGCTGGCCGAGCGCTCCGAACTCGCCCCGCCCACGGCTACGACCGAAGCCGTCACCGCGGTGCTCCCAGAAGGTGCGACCCTGAAAGCGACCGTCAATCCCCGCGGCCGCGAAACTAGCTATCAGTTCGAATACGGGACCAGCACCTCCTATGGAGCCTCGGTGCCGGCCAAAGCCAAATCGATCGGCTCGGGCACCAGCGCCGTCGCCGTCAGCGAGGCGATCGCCGGGCTCAAAGAAAGCACCACCTACCACTACCGGATCAGCGCGAGCAGCATCGATGGCACCGGCCTGGGCGAAGACAAGACCCTGACGACGAAGACGCGCCCCCAGACCACGATCACCTCACCCCAGCCCAGCTACACGAGCCACGAAAGCTGGCCAGTCGAATTCAAATCCGACAAATCCGGCTCGAGCTTCAAGTGCGGCCTCGACGAAGGCGAAACGCCGACCAAAACCTGCACCTCCGCCTACACGCTGCCCGAAAAACTAAAAGAAGGCCCACACACCTTCGTCGTCGCCGCCAAAGACTCCGAAGGCATCGAAGACGCAACCCCGGCAAAGTGGGCCTTCAACACGGCGATCTATCCCGACGCGCCGTCGACCAGCAAGCTCACCTCGCCCGACGAAGGCGCCAAGAGCGCCTCCTACCTCACCCTCGCCTCCGAATGGAAAAAACCGGCCGAAGGGGCAGGCGTGAGCTCGCTCGCCTACCAGGTGAAGGCGCCGAGCTGGCCAGCGTTCCAATCGATCCCCACCGAATACCTGTGGGACTCAGAAGGAGCTCACCCGGGCTCGGTCCTTGAAGTCGCGGAAGGCGCTGCGAGCTCGCCGCCGCTCTTCTTCGATCTCAAAGCCTACGCCGAAGCCGAAGGCTGGGCTCCGATTGAAGGGCTGCAGCTGCGCGCCGTCTTCAACGGCGGCGCTAGCGTCGCCGGTGCCAGCCAGCCCGTGACCGCCACTTACAGCCGCTTCGCAGGGGGATCGGGCGACGCGGTCGAACAGGTCGGCCCAGCGAGCGTCGACCTTCTGACCGGCGCCTTCGCGATGACCCGCACCGACGTCTCGATCCCGGTGCCGGGCACCGAAGCAAACCTCGAATTCACCCGCACCTACAACTCCGCCTGGGGTGCCAACGAAAAAACCAACAGCAAAACGCTGGGCCAGATGTGGCAGCCCTCGGCGCCCGTCGAAGCCGAATACGAAGAAGAAGCCTGGCAGAAACTGCTGGTGCAGAGCGAACCCGAAGTTCCTGCCGTCTTCGAAAAAGCATGCTGGAACAAAGAAGGCGAAGAAGTCTCTTGCACCTCGGCGAATGAACCATGCGACGAAGCGCACTTCTGCGAAAAATGGGAAGCCGAAGCCGCAATCCCCGCAAGGCACTGGGTCGAAGTGCTCGACAACGCCGGCGCGGGCATCTCCTTCGAAAGAACCGGAACCTCAGCCCCCTACACCTACGTCCCGCCCGAAGAAGCCAAAGAATACAAGCTGATCGAATCGGGGAAAACCTTCATCCTGACCGAAGCCAACGGCACCAAAACCGAATTCTCCGAGAACGGGACGACTAACGAATACCAGCCAAGCGCGATCTCCTTCGCCGGCACCTCGAAGACGGCTCAGCTCACCTACGCGATCTCAGAAGGCAAGGAGCGGCTGACGATGGAGACCGGGCCCGCCCCGGCCGGCGTCACCTGCAACCCGCTGGAATCAGAAGAACACTACGCCCCGAAAACCGCCGGCTGCCGCTCGCTCAAGTTCACCTACATCAACTTCGTCATCGAAGGCGGCTCCAACGAGCAGCGCCTCAATCACATCACCTATTACGACTCGAGCGGCTCGGGCAAAGGCCAGGTCGTCGCCGAATACGGCTACTACTCGGCCTCGGGCAATCTCTCCGAAGAGTGGGACCCGCGCGTGACGCCCGAAGTCCTCAAGGAGCGCTACGCCTACGAATCGACGAAAGACGCGAGGCTCACCCGCCTCACCCCCGCCGGCGAGAAACCCTGGGAATTCGCCTACTACCCGGCGGGCTCGGGCGGCGCATACGAAGCCAAGCTGAAGAGTGTGAACCGCGCCAGCTTGCTGAAAAGCCCGGCGACGGCCACCACGACGATCGCCTACGACGTGCCGATCTCAGGCGAAGGGGCTCCCTATGACCTCGCCGCCTCGGCGATCGCCGAATGGGGCCAGAGCGACTACCCAGTCGACGCCACCGCGATCTTCCCGCCGACCGAGGTTCCAGCCGAAAAACCGAGCGACTACGACCTAGCCACGGTCCACTACTTGGATCCCGGCGGCCACGAGGTCAACACCGCCCAGCCCTCGCCTCCCGGCGTCGAAGGCGACTCGATCACGACCGCCGAAGCCGACATTCACGGCAATGTCGTGCGCGAACTGAGCGCCCAGAACCGCCTGCGGGCGCTGCAGGCCGAAGACCCGGTCGAACGCTCACAGCAGCTCGACAGCCACTCCGAATACTCCGCCGACGGCACCGAGATGCTGCAGTCCTGGGGACCGCTACATGAAGTCCACCTCGAATCGGGGAAAACCGCCGAAGCGCGCCTGCACACCGAAGTCAAATACGACGAAGGAGCGCCCGAACTCAAAGAAGGCGAAACCGCGCCGCGCCTGCCGACCACGGAAACCAGCGGTGCCGCCATCCCCGGCGAAAAAGCAGACGTCGACTCGCGCACCACCAAGACCGAATACGACTGGAAACTCCGCAGGCCGACCAAACAGATCACCGACCCCACCGGCCTCAACCTGATCTCGACGACCGTCTACAACGAAGCCGGCCAGGTAACCCAAGAACGCCAGCCCTCCGACACCGAAGGCAAAAAGGCCGGCACGACCAAGACCATCTACTGGACCGCCGCCGCCAACTCCGAAGAAAGCAAATGCGGATTGAAGCCCGAGTGGGCCGGGCTGCCCTGCCTCATTAAGCCCGGCGCGGAAGCGAGCCCAGCTGAAGGCAACCCGTTGCTGCCCTGGACAAAATTCACCAAATACTCCTCGCTCGATCAGCCCGTGGAAACCTATGAAGGAACCGAATACAGCGCCGGCCGATTGACCTCCACGACCTACGACGCCGCCGGGCGCCCGGTGACCGTCCACCAGACCGGAGAAGGCACCGCGCTGCCGACGGTGGAAACCACCTACAACGAACAAACCGGACTACCCGAAAGCCAGCACTTCGCCTGCGAAACCAAATGCGAAAGCTTCGACACCCAGGAAGTCAAGACGACCTACGACGAACTCGGCCGCCCGATCGAATACCTCGATGCCGATGGCAACAAATCGGGCCTCGCCTACGACCTGCTCGGCCGCCCGGTGCTCACCTCAGACGGCAAGGGCGTCCAGGAAGTCGTCTACGACGAAGACTCGGGTCTCGCCACTGAGATGACCGACTCCGCCGCCGGCACCTTCAAAGCCACCTACAACGCCGACGGGCAGATGACCGAACAGCTGCTCCCCAACGGCCTCGCCCAAAAGCTCGCCTATGGCCCCGAAGGCACGGCGCTCTCGCTGCAATACGTCAAGGAAAGCGGTTGCTCCTCGGCTTGCACCTGGCTCTCCTTCGATCGCGAAGACTCGATCCAGGGCCAGGTCCTAAGCGAAGAAAGCACCCTGGGTAGCAATAGCTATAGCTACGACAAGGCCGGCCGGCTCACCCAGGCCAGGGAAACCCCGACCGGAGAAACCTGCACGACGCGAAGCTACGCCTTCGACAAAGACTCAAACCGCACCTCCAAGACGACCTACGCGGCCGCCAAAGGCGGCGGTTGCGGCACGGAAGCCGAAGCCGCCAAACAGACCTACAGCTACGACTCCGCCGACCGCCTGATCGGCGACGGCGTCGAATACGACGACCTGGGCCGGATCACGACGCTGCCCGCCAGATACGCGGGTCCGCCAGAGGCCTGGCGCATCGGCGCCAAAACCCTGGCCGAACGCAAACTCGAATCGGCGTCATTGAGCTCGAGCGGAAGCCTGGTGCTGAACTTCCCGACCTGGTCGGTCAAACTCGAGTGCACGATGAACTCCTACGGCAAACTGTCGGGCACCGAAGGCATCGAAGAGTCCTTCGAACTTAGCGAATGTGCCCTATACGCCGTCGAAGGAGGCAAAAAAGGCAAAAAACTCTCCTGCGGAACCATCAAAGCGTCGATGCCGACCTACAAAGGGACCGCGAGCGGGATGCACATAAACCTCAACACAGGCGAATCCTGCCTATATGGCGAAATGGAATTGCCGGTCTCTTCGTTCCACCACAAGTTCCCGAACGAAGAGGCCCAGAAACTACCGGTGGAATCCACAGGCAAGGCCAGCTTCGGATCAAATCCGGTGGAAGTCTCGGCCAGCTCGACCTGGCAGCTCTCTGGCGCACAGACGGGAGAAAAACTCGGCTTCACGGCGTCGGGTCCGGTAGCAAACGAAGGCGAACTCACGACCAGCTACTACGTCAACAACTTGACGCGCAGCCAGGGCCAGGGCGGTGTCACAAACACATATGGGCTCGATGCCTCGTTTCGCCAGCGTGAACGGATCACGATCAGTGGCTCTGAAGAAGACACCGAGATCTACCACTACGCTGGAGGTTTGGACTCCCCGGCCTGGGTCGAAGAGGTCAATGGAGCAGAAGCCACCTGGACCCGTAGTATCCCCGCCATGGGCGGCAGCCTCGGAGCGATCGAGACGGACACTGGCGAAGTCACGCTGCAACTCGTCAACATACACGGTGACGTCGTAGCCACTGCGGAAGACAAACCGGAAGCGGCAGCCGTCCTCTCCACACAGCGCTTCGATGAGTTTGGCAACCCACTGCAGTCCGGCTCGCTGGCAGGAGGGAGTGCCGAATATGGCTGGCTCGGAGGTAAGAAGCGTCGCACCCAGCTCTCGTCCGGCGTGATTCAGATGGGAGTGCGGAGCTATGTGCCGACTTTGGGCCGATTCCTAAGCCCCGATCCGATCAAGGGGGGCTCCGCCAACGCCTACGACTACGCTAACGCCGATCCTATAAATGGCTATGACCTTACGGGCGAATGGGGAGGGGGCGTCTCGACTTGGTTGAAAAAAGCCGCCCGTAGAGCGAACAAAAGGCACGCAATCGTGATCAGGTTCAACAATAAACGGGGTGCCGAACGGTTCCTGCACTATCTGAAACACGCCACCAATTTTCTTGCGCGAATGCAACATAAGGTAGATAAATGGCATGCTCAGGACATTAGGGAAATGCAGGAAAGGGCTGCGAAAACAGCTGGGGAAGGTCGCGCTGCTGGGGATGAGAATGCGCATGCCTGCAAATGGATAGCGGAGGGTGCCGCCGTCGCGGGTATTGGGCTGGCCTTCGTAT
Source organism: uncultured Solirubrobacterales bacterium (assembly GCA_963702705.1). GTDB lineage: Bacteria > Actinomycetota > Thermoleophilia > Solirubrobacterales > 70-9 > VRUE01. The sequence continues at coordinate 763,927 of CAVPDR010000002.1, read as the reverse complement.
CCGGTCCCCTGGGTCTCGCCGTGACTGTCTTTGGCGCATCAGCCGGTGCGGGCGATGTGGCGGACTCGTGCTAGCCCAGACTCTCGAAAGCATCCAGTGATGAAATTCGATTCTCTGCAGAGCAGACGGTGGACGCCCCTCGAAGTCGGGATATGTCTCTCGGCGCTGATCGTCACGATTACTTTGGTGGTCTTGGTCGCCACCGATGTAGTTGGGTCCTGGGCGTTGCTTGTCGCGTGCGCGATTGCTGCGGCCGTGAGCTTGATGCGATATCGAGCGGAAACCGAGCAGAAGAAGCGAAACGCTGATGATCAGGGCGAGTGAGTGGTGTCTCCAGGCGATCCCCGGCCTGAGCGTGCGGCCAACAGTTCGAGAGTCTTGCCGGGGCCGGACGGATCGCGCCAGACTACGCTGTTTCTGGGCGGTTCGAGGGGATGAAGGTCAATTCGGCGAATCGGCACACTGGGGACTCCTTCTGAAAAGCCGAGCCAGACGGTGCGTATCACTGGGTGCGAATCTGGTGCGTCTCGCAGTACCGACAGCCGGCTACGCGACGCCGCGCCAAGCCGCTCCCCGAGGCCCGCGAAAATTCCCCGCACCTAAATTTTCGAACTTCTCAGGAAGGTGTCCGCCAAACGCTTCAGCAATGCGATAGAACACTCGCGGCATACCGAAATAGGTTTCGGTCTCTCACAACAATCGATCATTTAACGGCGCGGATAGCCTACGGCGGATCCACCAAGGGGGGGGTTCTGTGAAGGAGATCAGGCTCGGTGGGGCGGTTGCGTTTTGGAGCGCTTGCGCAGTGCTCGTTGTTTCGGTGTTCGTCGGTCCCGTGAGCGCGTGTGCGTCGTCTGCCCCGCCTGAAGGACCGTGGTTGGCCTTCCCAGCGATGAATACGCTGCAGCCAACGGGCTTCAGCGTTAGGGGGATGGCGGCCGACGGCTCGGATCGAGTCGTTGTCGCGCGTGGGTCGCGGCGCGGCATTGTGCCAAACCCGTTCTCGACGGTCAGTTGGTCGCCAGATGGCGCCTGGCTTGCGTTCGCCGGATTCAAGGGGCCCAGGAAAGGCATATACGAGCTTCGTTCGGATGGCACCGGCACGCGTTTCCTTGTTGGCACGGAAGGGGGCAGAAATCCCATTCTGTCGCCAGATGGAAGCAAGCTGGCCTTTGTCCGCGACAATTTCAAGATCGGTGCGACGACGACATGGGTGGCCGGCGCGGGCGGGAGGAAGGCAGTTCGATTGACCCCTAGGCGCAGGGCTGTTGAATACTTGCCGTCGTCGTTCTCGCCCGACGGCTCGGTTTTGGCTGTAACTCGCAAGGACCTCAGGTCGAATAGGTCGAAGGTGTTGCTATTCGGGCTCGGTGGACGCTCGGATTTCCGGGTGTTGGCTCGGGAAGCATCGGAAGCGGTTTTCTCGCCGGACGGTTTGCAGATCGCGCTCGTGCGGCAGAGGACGGTTCGTCGCGGAAAGTTCCCAGTAGTGGTCAGCAAGGACCTCTACGTCATGAGCGCGGACGGCACCTCGAACGAGGCGGTAACGCCCACCCCTCGCTTGGCCGAGACGCACCCAAGCTGGGATCCATCGGGGCAGAGAATTGCTTTCAACTCGTACCACCTCAGCAAAGAACCAATCGAAGAGCTCTTCAACGAACTCCTGCCTTTTGGCAACTCGATCATGGAGGTCAACGCCGATGGGAGCTGTAAGGAGAAGATCCTTTCATTGAGAAATGGCGCTCTCCGCGGACCGGTGTGGAGGCCGGGCCGAGGCCATGAGGCGGGCCGGATCGAATGTTGACGTCGGACCGCCTTGGATCGCCGTTCATGCCTTCGGGCCGCATCCAGAATGAGCCGCTGCTCACCTAAGGCTCAAGGGCCGATCTGCGCAAGGTGCGGCTTATCCTCTTTCGCCCGCCGAGAGCATCGCTACAGTCGGCTGGGTGAGCGATATGGAGCTAGAGCCGATTCCGGTTCGAATCCTTCCCCGCGAAAAGGCTGGTTCTCTTGCAGTTCGCAATGAGGCACGGACCGCGGTGATGGCCGCCGCTGGAGGTGTGCTGGCCGGAGCCGCCACCGTGGCAGCGGTCCGGGCTGTTGGCGCTGTAGCCGGACGAAAACGATCACCTCGGCGACTCTCGCGCCGCGAGCGGCCCAATGTCGTCGCCAGCCGCTCCTTCCTCGTCGACGTCCACCTGCTCGGGCGGTGAGCCTCGAGATAGAGGTCGCCCCGCCGTCGCCCTACCGGCTGCCGCGCCACGGCAGCGAGGACGGGGTGATGCGGGTCGAGCGCGGCGTCGCGACCCGGCTGTTGCACGTGGATGGCTGCCCGGTCCTGACCAGGGCCTGGGAGCCGGCCAGCGGGAGGGTGGTGCTGCGGGCCGAGTCGCTCGACCCGGCATCGATCGCGGCGCCGCGGGCGCTCGCCGCCGCCCCCACCGGCGAGGCCGGCGAGCCGGAGCTGGCGCTGGCGCTGGCGCGGATGCGCTTCGCGCTCGGCGTCGACGACGACCTGACCGAGTTCTACCGGCGCTTTCGTCGCGACCCGCTGCTCGGCCCGCTGCTTCGCCGCCGTCCACACCTGCGTCCCCGCCGCCGTCCCTGGGCCTGGGAGGCGCTTGCCTGGGCCGTGGTCAAGCAGCTGATCGAGAGCGGTCGCGCCGCCCGCATCCAGCGCCGCATGGTCGGCCGCTGGGGCCGGCGGCTGGGCGCGGGCCGCGACGGCCTGCGCGACGTGCCCACCCCGGATCTGATCGCCGGCCGCGCTCCGGTCGAACTGGAGTCGATGGGATTGGCGCTGAAGCGGGCGCTTGCCCTGCGCGCGATCGCCGCCGACATCGCCGCCGGTCGCTGCGACCCTGCCGAGCCCGCCGCCGACCGCCGTCTGCTCGCGGCGCGTGAGATCGGCCCCTGGACGGTGCAGTGCCTGGGACTCTTCGGTCGCGGCGATCCCGACTCGCTTCCCGCCGGCGACCTGATGTACCTGAAGCTGGTCGGGCGCCTCGCCCGGCTCGGCCGCCGCGCGACGGTCGAGGAGGTCGAGGAGTTCTACGCACCGTACGCACCCTTCCGCGGCCTCGCCGGGGCCTGGACGACGGCCATCTGAGCCGCCTTCGGCAGGCACGAACCGTGCCCGGCTCAAGCGCGACCACGATCCGTCGATAAGGCCAACATGGATCGGTCGAAGCGGGGGGACAGCTGGCCCGAGAAGCGAGTCAACGAGTTTCTCGATCAGATCTCGGCGGGGGGCGAGGATTATCGTCGCCTGGTCGAGCGTCTGCCGGCGATCGTCTACGCCTCCGAGCTCGGCGAGAACGGGCGTTGGCGCTACGTCAGCCCCCAGGTCGAGGAGATCCTCGGCTACACCCCAGAGGAGTGGATCGCCGATCCGGAGCTGTGGGCGAGCCTGCTCCATCCCGACGATCGCGAGCGGGCGCTCTCGCAGGAGACGCGCAAGACGATCGGCAACCGCAACCCTCCCCCGGTCGACTACCGGATGATCACCCGCGACGGCCGCACCGTTTGGATCCTCGACGAGGCGGTGCTCGAGCCCGACGAACTCGGCACCCCCGTCTGGCACGGCGTCCTCTACGACATCACCGAGCGCAAGAAGGCCGAGCAGGAGCTGCAGCGCGCCGCCGCCCAGCAGGCGACCGTCGCCCGCCTCGGCGGCTGGGCCTTGAAGGACGGCGATCCCGACCTGCTGATGGGCGAGGCGGTCTCGCTGATGAACGAGATCGATGGGGTCGAGGCGGCCTGCATCTGGGAGATCGGCCGCGACGGCCGCCGCCTCGGCCTGCGGGTCGGGCTCGAGGACCGGGTCGTCGGCTCGGAGCGCGCCTCCGCCGCCCGCGACTCCCATGCCGGCGCCGCGCTCGACTCGAAGCTGCACGTCATCGTCGACGACTGGGCGACCGAGCGGCGCTTCTCGATGCCGCCGGCGCTGCGCGTGATGGGTGCCCGCAGCAGTCTCGCGGTGCTGATCGACGGCAAGCAGCGGCCCTTCGGCGTGCTCGACATCCACTCGACCGAACCCAACCGCTTCACCCCGCAGGACGTCCACTTCGTGCAGGCCCTGGCCAACGTCCTCGCCGACGCGATCGAGCGCCACGCCACCGACGAGGCCCTGCGCCACCGCGTCCTTCACGACCCACTGACCGGGCTGCCGAATCGGCTCAGCTTCATCGACTCGCTCGACGACGCGCTCAAGCGCAGCACCGTCTCCGGCTCGCCGGTCGGGATCCTCTTCCTCGACCTCGACAACTTCAAGCTGATCAACGACAGCATGGGCCACCACGCCGGCGACGAGCTTCTCCGCGCGGTGGCGCCGCGGCTGCGGGCACACCTGCGACCGGGCGACATCGTCGCCCGCTTCGGCGGCGATGAGTTCGGCATCCTGGTCGACCGCCTCGCCGACGAGGACGAGGCGGTGGCGATCGCCGACCGAATTGCCGCCGCCTTCGCCGAGCCCTACGCGATGGGCGGGGTCGAGCACTTCGTCAGCGCCAGCGTCGGCATCGCCGTGGCGCGCCCTTCGACCCGGGAGCCGATCGACGCCGACCTGTTGATCCGCGACGCCGACGCGGCGATGTACCGGGCAAAGGAGCGCGGCCGGGCCCGCTGCGAGCTCTTCGATGCCGAGATGCGGGCCACGGCGCTGCGCCGGCTCGAGGTCGAGCGGGAGCTCCGCCAGGCGCTCGAGCGCAACGAGCTGGAGCTCCACTACCAGCCATTGATCGCGCTGCGCAGCGGTGAGATAACCGGCCTCGAGGCGTTGGTGCGCTGGCGCCACCCCGAGCGCGGCCTGCTCGACCCCGGCGACTTCGTCCCGGTCGCCGAGGACAGCGGCCTGATCGAGCCGATCGGGCGCTGGGTGCAGGAAAACGCCTGCCGCCAGGTGCTCGAATGGCACGAGCTGCGGCCCGACCAGCGGCCCTTCGACGTCTCGATCAACCTCTCGGCACGGCAGGTCACCCACCGCGATCTGGTCGGCTCGATCAGCGAGATCCTCGCCAACACCGGCCTCGACCCGGTGCACCTGCGGCTGGAGATCACCGAGAGCGTCCTGGTCGAGGAGTCGGCGACCGCCACCGGCACCCTCGAGGCGCTGAGCGAGCTCGGGGTCGGCCTGGTCCTCGACGATTTCGGCACCGGCTACTCCTCGCTCGCCTACCTCAACCGCTTCCCCTTCGACGGGTTGAAGATCGATCGCTCCTTCGTCGACGCGCTTGGGGTCGAACAGGAGCGAACGGCGATCGTCGAGGCGATCATCGGCATGGCTCGCGCCCTCTCCCTGGCGGTTATCGCCGAGGGAGTGGAGAACGAGCCGCAGCTCTCGGAGCTGAGCCGCCTCGGCTGCGACTACGCCCAGGGGCACCTCTTCTCGCGGGCACTGCCGGCGGAGAAGATCTCCGCCTTACTGAGCGAAGGCGCTCCCCTCTATTCGGGAATTTCGTCGCCCGGCAGGTAGGCGTTGCTGAGCACGCTGCCGGTCGGCGGCAGCGTGGAGATCAGGCCGTTGTCGCGCATCCAGCCGATGAAGCGGGCCCACTCGAGCGGTGCCATGTAGCCGTAGGGGGGACCACAGGGGGCCGAGGAGTCCGCACATCGCTGCGGGGCGCCCAGCAGCGGCAGCGTCGCGGCCACCTCGGCCCGGGTCAGCTTTGGGTCCAGGTCGGGGTTGGCTTCCAGCAGCGCCGTTGTCGCCGCCTGGGGATTACTCGCTGCCGCTGCGGTGCCGCGCGCCAGCGCCGCGAGGAAGAGGCGGATCGTCTGCGGGTCCTCTTCAAGCCGCTTGCCCTGGGCGACCAGGACCAGCTCGTCGTAGCTGGGCACGCCAAGCTGGTCGACCGGCGTGACCACGGGGTCGGCGCCGCGCAGTCGCAGGTCGACGCCCTCGACGTTGCTGAAGCCGCCCAGCATCGCCTGCGCCCGCCCGCTGAGGATCGCCGGCAGCAGGCCGAAGCCGACGTTGACCGCGTCGACGTCGGAGGGCGCGAGCTTGGCTCTGCCGAGGATCGTCTTCAGGTAGGCGTCCTGGTAGGGAATGCCCGCCGTGGCGATCGTCTTGCCCTTCAGGTCGCCGATTCCCCCGATCCCCGATTTCCGCAGCCAGATCATCGAGGTCAGCGGCCGGTTGACGAGGGCGCCGACGGCGCGCACGTCGAGCCCCTGTTCCTTGGCCAGCAGGACCTCGGGCTCGTAGGAGATCGCCAGGTCCGTCTGGCCCGCCGCGACGAGCTTGATCGGCGCGGAGGGGTCGGAGGGCGTGTGGATGCTGAGGTCGAGGCCGGCTTCTTCGAAGTAGCCGAGCTTCTGCGCCATGTAGATCCCGGCGTGATCGGGGTTCGGGTAGAAGTCGAGCGTGAGGCTGAGCGGCTGCGGCTCGCCGGTCACGTTCTCGCTCTTCTCACCGCAGGCGGCGAGGCCCACGGCCAGTGCGAGCAGGGCCACGGCAAGCGCGATCGCCGTGGTGGGGAAGCGCTTCATCCCCTGGTTTCTATCGCCAAGTGACGACGCGGCGCTCTGCGAGGGCGAGCAGGCCGAAAAGCGCCAGCGCCATCGCCGAGAGGATCGTCATCGCGGCGAAGACCCTGGCGGTTTCGAGTTGCGCGTTGTCCTGGAGGATCAGGTGGCCGAGGCCCGCGTTCGATCCCGCCCACTCTCCGAAGACTGCGCCGATGACGGCGACGGCGACGGCGATCTTGGCGCCGCTGAAGGTGAAGGGCAGTGCCGTCGGCACCTCCACGCGCCAGAGGATCTGGGCGCGCGAGGCGTTGAGCGTACGCATCATCTTGGTCGCCTCTGCGTCCACCGAGCGCAGGCCGTCGAGCGTATTCACCGTGATCGCGAAGAAGCAGACGAGGGCGACGATGACCAGCTTGGGACCGATGCCGAACCCGAGCCAGACGACGAGGACCGGAGCGATCGCCGGAATCGGAATCGTCTGCGAGGCGACGATCAGCGGGTAGAAGGCCCGGCGCAGGGTGGTGGAAAGGTGGAGGGCGATCGCGAAGGCAAGCCCGCACGCCAGCGCGAGCCCGAAGCCGAGCACGATCTCCTGCAGCGTGACCCAGGCGTTTTCGGCCAGCAGCGCGCGGCTCTGCCAGAGCGATTCGGCGATTTCGGCCGGCGAGGGCACGAGGTAGCTTTCGAGGTTGAGCAGATCGGCCAGGGCGCCGGTGCTCGCCGCGACCTGCCAGGCGCCGATCAGGGCCGCGAGCAGCAGGGCGGGCAGGAGCCAGCGAGTCGCGGGACCCTTTCCTCCGCCCTGGATGCGCCCCAGCACCGCCATCTCACGCGCCCCGCAGGGCCTGCATGGCGCGCTCCCGCGCACTGACGAAGGCGGGGGCGGTGACGGCCTCGTCGCGGCTCGCAGCGCGCGGGGACGGGGCGCTGAGCTGCTCCACCACGCGCGCCGGCCTTGCCGAGAGGACGGCCACCCGGTCGCAGAGATAGAGGGCCTCCTCGACGTCGTGCGTGACGAGGACGACGGTCCGTGGATCGGCGGCAAGCGCCGCCGCCAGCCACTCCTGCATCTCGGCCCGGGTGATCGCGTCGAGCGAGGCGAAGGGCTCGTCGAGGGCCAGCACCGGCTTGTCGGCGACCAGCGTGCGCAGGAAGGCGACGCGCTGCCGCATCCCGCCCGAGAGCTCCGCCGGCGCCGTCTGCTCGAAGCCCGCCAGCCCGAAGCGCTCGAACAGCTCACCGGCCTCGCGCCGCGCCCGGCCGCGGCGGACGCCGCGGTTGCGCAGTGCCAGCGCCGCGTTGTCGATCGCCGAGAGCCAGGGCAGGAGCAGGTCGCGCTGGGGCATGAAGGCGCAGCGCTCCAGTCGCGCCTGTGGATCGCGAGCGCCGCCGACCTCGAGCTCCCCACGCGACGCCTCCTGCAGGCCGGCGATCAGCTCGAGCAGGGTCGACTTGCCGCAGCCCGACGGGCCGACCAGGCCGAGCACCCCGTGGGCGGGGACCTCGAGGTCGAGCCGCTCGATCGTGCGCAGGTCGCCGTAGGCGTGAGCGAGGCCACGGATCGAAATCGTCGCGCCGACCCCATCCGCCCCAGCAGGCAAACCGGCGGCGACGACGAAATCCTTGGCTTCTGCGGTGGGCATCTTGGTATCCTGGCGCACTCCGTGCTCCTGACCAAAAAGGTCAGGAAAGTCGATAACTACCCGCACGGCACTGATATGGACCCGGCAATCATCGTCTTCGGACTAGGCATCGGCGTACTCGTCGGCATGACCGGCATGGGCGGTGGATCGCTGATGACGCCGCTGCTGATCCTGATCTTCGGGATCCAGCCGACGACCGCGATCGGCACCGACATCTTCTACTCGGCAGTGACCAAGACCGTCGGCGGCTGGCGCCACTTCCGCATGAAGACGGTGAACATGGAGCTGGTCAAGTGGCTCTCCTTCGGCAGTGTGCCGGCCGCAGTCCTCGGGGTGGCGATCGTCTCGGTGCTGCAGGACCACATCGGCGAAGACAGGCTCGACTCGCTCGTCTACGCCGTGCTCGGCGGGACCCTGCTGATGGTCGGCATCATCACCCTGACCCGGGCGCTGATCCTGCGCGACCTCGTCGTCGAGCGCGATCGCTTCGACGTTGAACGGCGCCACAAGGTCGCCGCCGTCGTGATCGGCGCCACCACCGGCTTCGTGATCGGGATCACCTCGGCCGGCTCCGGCACCGTGATCGCGATTCTGCTGATCGCGGTCTACCGCCTCGCCCCGAAGAAGGTCGTCGGCACCGACGTCTTCCACGCCGCGATCCTGCTCTGGGCCGCCGGGATCGCTCACTGGATCGGCGGCAACGTCGATTTCACCCTGGCCGCGAACATCCTGATCGGCTCGGTCCCGGGCGTCGTGATCGGCGCTGCTCTCTCAGATCGAGCCCCGCAAGGCTTTATACGTACGGCTCTGGGCCTGGTGCTTGTGGGCTCGGGGATCGTCACGATCCAGAAGGGCGACCCCAACGTCTGGCCGATCGCAGCTGCAGTAGCCGCCCTTGGTCTGGGCGGCATCCTCGCCGCGCCGCGCTGGCTGCACCGCCGCCGTCAACGTGAAGAGGCCGCGCTCGTGGCCGAATCAGCTGGGTAAATCCGCACCTCGCGCGGTGGCGTGGGGAAGGGGGGTCGAGGACAGCCCGTGGACTGCCCGCAGGCCCCCCTTCCCCACGACAGGACCCGCGCGCCACTTGCACTGATTAACTCTCCATATGCGTGTATCCGCAAAGGCTGATTACGCCGTCCGCGCCGCAGCTGAGCTGGCTGCTGCGGAGGAGGGGCCGATCAAGGGCGAGAGGCTCGCCGAGGCGCAGGACATTCCGCTGCAGTTCCTCGAGCACATCCTCCTGGAGCTGAAGCACGCCGGGATCGTTCGTGCCCGCAGGGGGGCAAAAGGCGGCTACTGGCTTGCCCGCCCCGCCGAGGAGGTGACGATCGCCGACATCGTGCGCGCGGTTGAGGGCCCGATCGCGCACGTCCAGTCGGCCCCGCCGGAGTCGATCGAGTACCGCGGCAACGCCGAGCACCTGCAGGAAGTCTGGATCGCCGTCCGCGCCAGTCTGCGAACGGTGGTCGAGCACGTCACCCTCGCCGATCTGGTCAGCGGCCAGCTGCCCAGCGAGGTCGAGGCTCTCGCCGCGCAGCCGGACGCCTGGGTCGCCCGCTAGCGCGATTCGCGCGACAGACGTATCGATTTCGGCAGAGCTTGCGCGCCACGCGTGTGGCCGAGACCGTCAGCATCGCACGAGTGCCGACGACTCTGATTGCGCATATCGGCTTTGCCACCTCGGCTATCGAGGCTGTGGCGACATCCGTGGGGGCCGGAATCGTGCTCGGAGGATATGTCGCGGCTACCGGCGCGATGTTGCGTGGACGCTCGCGCAAAGAGGTCGAGAGCACCGCCCTTCGGGACGGATATATCGGCGGAACCTTCGGAATGTGTTGTCTGCTTTGGGACCTACTGTTGCGATAGGCTGGAGAAGATGGGACCACGGAACATCTACATCGCGATTGCCGTGATGGTGGCCATCTTTTTCGGTGGTGGGCTGGCGCTTCGGCAAGTCGGCGGCACTGCGATGCAGATCGTGCCGATAGCGGGCGGTGTTGCCGGCTTTGTCGTCCTCCATGCGCTCGACGGCCGGGACCGGCGTCGCGAGAGAGCGAACCGAAAAGCCGCCTAGTGTCGCCCGATCCCTCAGGCGCCTAGCCGAAACGGCGGGTACTGGTCGGTGACCAGGGAGAAGGCGTAGCCGACGACCCGGTTGTGCCAGCGGAACGTCCCCTCGACGAATTTGAAGATGCCGCGAGGGTAGTTCCCGGTGAAGAGGATCGCGAACCAGGCCCCGATCACGGCGAAGAAGACGCCGATGTAGAGGAAGAAGAGCACGACGTAGTGGGGGATCGCCAGCAGCCACTTGACCAGCGGCATGCCGCGCTGCAGCTGCTCGGCATCCGGGTATGCAAAGTCGAGATGGACGGCCTGCTGCTCGTCGGTGGACGGGTATTGGTCATCCATCAGCAGCACATATATGCCGATGCGGTTGCCGAAGCGCAGCAGTTCGAGGTTCCAGTCGTACCACCAGCGCGGGTACTTCTTGCGGAACAGCAGCATCAGCACGATCGGCGCGAAGACGAGGCTGCCGCCGGCTATCGAGCCGCTGATTTCGCTGCCGCCACCGCTCGCGGCAATCTCGGAACCTGGCAACAGGCCGAGGATGATCGCGATTGGGATCACGGCGAAGATGCGGAAGAAGGTCGTCAACCGGTTGAGCTCTCGCTCCGGATAGTCGACCGAGAAGGTGACCGGGTATGAAGGTGGCATTTTCTCCCCTTTGAGGTTGTGCAAATGAGTACGAGCCGCGCAGCCCCAATCCTCCCGCTGCAAGGCCCCGCTTGCCGTCAGTCGCTCACGGAATACATGCATCCCGGCGCAATTTGCGCACCACGCGTGCGCTAGGGGTCAGCACCATTGACGTGTGCCCCTTGAACTGAGCGCTCATATCGGCTTTGCGACATCTGTTTTTGGGGCTGTCGCGACATCTATTGGTGCCGGGGTAGTTGTTGGTGGATTTGTCGCGGCGACCGGCGCGATGCTGGGCAAGCGCTCGCGCAGAGAGGTCGAAGAAACTGCCCTGAGGGATGGCTACAACGGTGGAGTCATTGGAATACTTTGTCTGCTTTTGGACCTGCTGACGCGATAGGATGAATGCAATGGGGATGCGGAACATTTACATCTCGATTGCCGTTGTAGCGACGATTCTCTTCGGCGGGGGCCTAGCCTTGCGGCATGCTGGCGGCACCGCGATTCAAGCGGTGACGGTCGTCGCGGCGACGGCTGGTTTCGTCGTGCTTCACGTTCTGGATGATCGCGATCGACGTCGCGCGCGAGCCGGCCGAAAGGCCGCTTAGTCGCTGCCCGGAACTCCTCCCGCGACGACGTTGACGAAGTTCTCCAGGTGGCGCGTGGTCCAGCACTCGAAGGCGCCGTCGCAGTAGCGCTCGTAGGCGGCCATCACCGAGTCGCCGTAGTTCCAGTAGAGCTTCGGCTCGGGGTTGAGCCAGAAGAGCCGCCCGGCCCGCTCGGAGACCTGGGCGAAGACGTCGGCGTGGGGCTCGCGGCCGTTGGTGCGGGCGTCGCCGAGCACGATCACGGTCGAGCGCGGGTCCAGTTCATCGGAGATCTGGCCGAGGAACTCGAGCCAGACGCGGCCGTAGTCGGTGTAGCCGGAGACGTCGGCGACGCCGCCCTCGCTGGAGATTTTCTGGGCGATGACGCGGAAATCGCGCTCGTGCTCGAAGACGTCGGTCACCTCGGAGATGCGCTCGATGAAGACGAAGCTGCGCAGCTTGCGGAAGGAGTCGTGCAGGGCGTGCAGGACGGAGAGGAAGAAGACGCTGGCCGAGGTGACCGAGGTCGAGACGTCGCAGAGCACGTAGATCTCCGGCCGGCGTGGGCGCTTCGGTCGGTAGCGCAGGTGCATCGGCACGCCGCCGGTCTCCAGCGAGGCTCGCATCGTTCGCCGCACGTCGATGCTCCGCCCCTGGCGCCGCCCCCGCTGCTCGTGCCCCAGCGTCGCCAGGCGCCGCTTCATCTGCGAGACGGCGCGGTGTACGGCGGCGAGGTCCTGGGTTGGGTTGGTCGGCAGCGCCCGGTCGAGCTCGGCCAGGGGCCGGGAGGGGGGCAGGGTGGAGGTGCGCTCGATCAGGTCGCGCTCGAGCTCGCGGCGCAGGTGGCGCTCGAAGCGGTTGAGCTGATCGCGGTCGATCGGCACCTGCTCGGCGGCGCCGTCCTCGACGGGAGCCTGGGTCCCCGCGGAGAGGCCGAGCGTGCGGCGGATCCGCTGCACGTCGACCCCGACCACGCCCGAGCCCTCGCCCTGGCGGCCGAAGGCGGCGATCGCCAGCCGTGCCAGGTCACGCATCTCGTTCTCGTCGCCGTCGAGGATCGCCTGGCGCACCTGCTCGCGCAGCTCGTCGATGTCGAGCCGCTCGCCGCCCTCCTGGCGCTGCGCCGTCTCATCGATGCCGCGCTCGATCGCCTCGGCCTCGGCAGCGCGGAAGAACCAGCGCTCGAAGAGCAGCTCGAAGAGGCGGCGGTCCTCCTGTGACTTGGCGATCGTCGTCGCCAGCGCCTCGCGGAAGTCGTCCTGCGAGGTCCAGGGCACCTGTTCGAGTGCGGCGAAGGCGTCGAGGATCTCCGAGGTGCCGACGGCAACGCCCTCGCCCCGCAGCTCCTCGCAGAAGCCGAGCAGCTTGGCGGCCAGCCCCGGGGGGCCGGCCTCAGCTCTGGGGCCGTACGGCGTCGGCAAGCTTCACCCCGACCCGCTCCGCCACGAGGTCGATGTCGGTGCGGTGCTTGACGATGATCGACATCGACTGCTCGAAGGTCTCGCGGTCGATGTCCTCGGCCCCCATCAGCAGCAGCGTCCGCGCCCAATCGATCGACTCGGCGATCGAGGGCGGCTTCTTCAGGTCGAGGGCGCGGACCATCCGCACCACCTCGACCATGCGCTGCGCCAGCGCCTCGGGCAGCTCCGGCGTGTGCAGGCGGACGATCTCCATCTCCCGCTCCAGGTCCGGGTAGTCGAGCCAGAGGTAGAGGCAGCGCCGCTTCAGCGCCTCGGTCAGCTCGCGCGAGTTGTTCGAGGTGAGGACGACGATCGGCATCGTCGTCGCCGCGACCTGGCCCAGCTCGGGAATCGTGATCTGGAAGTCGGAGAGCAGCTCGAGCAGCATCGCCTCGAACTCCTGGTCGGTCTTGTCGATCTCGTCGATCAGCAGCACCACCGGCTCGGGGCTGGCAATCGCCTGCAATAGCGGGCGCTCGAGCAGGAACTCCTTGTCGAAGATGTCACCGTGCACGTCCTCCCAGCCGTCCTCGCCGCCGGCTTGTATCCGCAGCAGCTGCTTGCGGTAGTTCCACTCGTAAAGGGCCTTGGCCTCGTCGAGCCCCTCGTAGCACTGCAGCCGAATCAGCTCGCGGCCGGTGGCCCGGGAGAGTGCCTTGGCCAACTCGGTCTTGCCGACGCCGGCCGGACCCTCGACCAGGACCGGCTTGCCGAGCCGCTGAGCGAGGAAGGAGACCAGCGCCGCCGACTCGTCGGCGAGGTAGCCCGCCTGGGCCAGCGCGTCCTTTACCTCCGCCACAGAGCCATCGGCCATGGGGGCGATGATAATCCGGTGCTGTGCTCGACCTCGTCCTCCCGCTCGCCTCGCTGCTGCCGCACACCGTGGGTCCATACATCGCCCTGGTCCTGATCGGCTTCGTCGTCGGCATCCTCGGCCACCTCAGCTCGGCCCGCTGGCTGGTCGCCGCCGGTGTGATCCTGATCTTCCTCGGCGCCCTGATGTTCCCGCTGGTGCTGAACCTGACCGAGGAAAGCCCGCGTAGGATCGAAGCGCCCGACGCCGGTTCGCACGAGCTCGAAACGCTGCGCTGACCGCGAGCCGGGCTAGGATCGGACGATGGGACGGCTCGAGGAAGTCGACCTCTCGCTCGGCCTCGATCGCAAGGAGGAGGAGCGCGGGCTAAGGGCCGCGTGGGAGCGGCTGACGCAGTTGCGGCTGACCCTCGGCGGGCTGGCCGGGACCCAGGGGCTCGGGCCTCCCGTGCTCGTCGTCTTCGAGGGCTGGGACGCCTCGGGAAAGGGCGGCGCGATCAAACGCCTCGTCGCTCCGCTCGACCCGCGCCACGTCCGCGTCGTCCAGTTCGCCGCGCCGACCCGCGACGAGAAGCGCCACCACTTCCTCTGGCGCTTCTGGCCGGTGCTGCCGGGCTGGGGCGGGATGGCCGTCTTCGACCGCTCCTGGTACGGGCGGGTGCTGGTTGAGCGGGTCGACGGCCTGGCCACCAGGGAGCAGTGGCTGCGTGCCTACGACGAGATCAACAGCTTCGAGCGGACCCTTGCCGACGAGGGCACGATCATCGTCAAGATCTGGCTGCACATCTCCGAGGCCGAGCAGCTGAAACGCTTCGAACAGCGCGCCGCCGACCCGCTCAAGGCGTGGAAGCTGACCGACGAGGACTGGTCCAACCGGGCCAAGCGGACCGAGTACGAAGAGGCGATCGAGGACATGATCGCCCGCACCGACCAGCCGCGCGCCTCCTGGCATCCGATCGCCGCCGAGTCGAAGCGCTACGCACGCGTCGCCGTCGTGCGCACGGTGATCGAGGAGATCGAAGCCGGGATGCGAGTCTGGGGCCAAGAGCCCCCGCCCACGCGCTAGCTTTACGACTACGCCCACCCCGATTCTGCAGGAGGCCCATCGCTTTGAGCCGAGCTCGCATCCTCACCCTCTTCCTTGCGCTGATCGCGCTGGCATCCGCGTTCGCCGCGTGCGGCGGCGGAGGCAGTGACAGCCCCCAGGCCGTGGTCGACGAAGCGACGCTGAAAGGGGTCGAAAGCGGGGAGATCAATCTCTCGCTCGGCATCGACGCCAGGGGCGAAAAAGGCGGCCACCTCGCGATCGGCCTCTCCGGTCCGTTCCAGAAGGAAAGCGACGCCGAACTGCCCGAATTCGCGCTGAACGCAGCGGCAAAGGGCTCGATCGGCGGAGAAGACGTCGACTTCGACGGCGGCCTGACCTTGCTCGGCGGCAACAAGGCCTACGTCGCCTACGAAGGCACCGAGTACGAAGTCGACCCGACCACCTTCAGCTTCGTCAAATCGGCGCTGAGGAAACAGGGCGGCGGCAACGGGGGTGAAACCAGCGCCTGCACCGAAGCGGTCGCAGACCTGAAGATCTCGGATCTGATCGAAAACCTGGAAGAAGGCGGCAGCGCCGACATCGGTGGGACCAGCACGACCAAGGTCAGCGGCGACCTCGACGTCTCGGCTGCGCTCGATGCGGCCGGCGAACTGATTGAAGATCCGGCTTGCAGCGAACAGCTGAAAGCCGCCGGTTCGCTTCCTTCGGCTGCCGAACTCGATGCGTCCAAGGGCACGGTCAAGGACTCGGTCAAGGACACCCATATCGATCTCTACGTCGGCGACGATCACATCGTGCGGCAGATTTCCGCTCAGGCGACGATCGAACCTCCGCCCGGCACCGGCAGCAAAGGCGTGAACAGTGTCGAGGTCGACCTCGACCTGAAGCTCACCGGGGTCAACGAAGAACAGACGATCTCGGCTCCCAAGTCGTCGAAGCCGCTCAGCGATCTCTTCCTCAAGCTGGGCATCAATCCGCTCGAACTGCTCGGTGCTTTCGAAGGCCAGGGGGCGGCCGGGCTTGGCGGCCTGCTGAAAGAGCTCAACAAGGCCGGCGGTGGCTCTTCGTCCGGCGGTGGCTCCTCGGGGGGCGGTCAGCAGGCCTACCTCGAATGCCTGCAGGGCGCGCACACGGCCGTGGCGATCCAGAACTGCGTGGGGATGCTCCAGTAGTCGCGTTTCTCCGCACTCCATATGGCTGGCCGTACCTGCTGACGCCGCTGATTCCGCTGGCGGTGGTGCTGGACCTTGCGGGGGCCGCGGCCGGCCTCGTCTTCGCCACCTCGGCGCTCGGCATCGTCCCCACGGCTGCGCTGATGGGACGCGCCACCGAGGAGCTGGCGGCGCGCTCGGGCCCCGGCATCGGCGGCCTGCTCAACGTCACCTTCGGCAACGCCCCGGAGCTGATCATCGCCCTCTTTGCGCTGGGTCAGGGCCTGCATGAGGTGGTCAAGGCCTCGATCGTCGGCTCGATCGTCGGCAACATCCTGCTCGTGCTCGGCGCGGCGATGCTCGCCGGTGGGATCGGCCGCGAGAAGCAGACCTTCAGCCGCACGACGGCCAGCGTCCAGACCTCGATGCTGCTGCTCGCTGCGGCCGCGCTGATCATGCCGGCGACCTTCGCCTTGGTTGAGGGCAGGGGTCTGCCCCTGCCTGGAGCTGAGCTCGTCGACTACAGCTCGACGGTGGAGCACCTCTCACTGGCGGTCGCTGTCGTCTTGATCGCGACCTACGTCGCGGGGCTCTTCTTCTCGCTCAAGACCCACCGTGACATCTTCAACCCCGAGTACGACGACGAGGGGACCTGGGGCTGGTCGACCCGCAGGTCGGTTCTCGCCCTTGCCGTTGCGGGGGTGCTGGTCGGGGTCATGTCAGAGGTTCTGGTCGGCTCGATCAGCGAGACCTCCCGATCGGTCGGACTGTCGGAGTTCTTCATCGGTGTAATCGTCGTCGCGATCGTCGGCAACGCCGCCGAGCACTGGGTCGCCGTACTCGTGGCGATGAAAAACAAGATGGATCTCGCGGTCAACATCGCGATCGGCTCCAGCGCCCAGGTCGCTCTTTTCGTCGCCCCGATTCTGGTCATGGCGTCCTTCTTCATCGGCCCGCACCCGCTCGCCCTCGTCTTCAACGGCTTCGAGCTGGGCGCGATCCTGATCGCGATCCTGATCGCCAACTACGTCACCCAGGACGGCGAGTCGACCTGGTTCGAGGGTGTGCAGCTGCTGGCGGTGTATCTCGTCTTCGGGATCGCCTTCTACTACGCCTGAGCGCTAGACCGCGGCGAGCTCGGCGAGCGCTTTGAGCACCACGTCGTCGTGCGTTTTCGGCGAGACCTTGGGGAAGACCTTGGCGATCCTGCCGTCGGGGCCGACGATGAGGGTCGCCCGCTGCACGCCCATGTACTTCTTGCCGTACATCGACTTCTCCACCCAGGTGCCGTACGCATCGGCGACGGCGTGGTCGGCATCGGCGAGCAGGGTGAAGTCGAGGTCGAATTTCCCCGCGAACTTTGCCACCGCCTCAACCGGATCGGGCGAGATGCCGATCACGCGGGCGCCGGCCGCCTTGTACTCGGCGCCGCGGTCGCGGACGCCGCAGGCCTGGGTCGTGCAGCCCGGCGTGTCGGCGCGGGGGTAGAAGTAGAGGACGACCGTCTCGCCCTCGAGTGCGGAGAGGCTGACCTCCTCGCCGCTCTGATCGGGCAGGGTGAAGTCGGGCGCCTTCGCCCCGGCCTCGAGCACTACTCGCTGTCCTCGCGTCCGGGGTCCTGGCCGTCCTCGTCGCCGTCGAGCTCGTCGTCGCCCTGCTCCAGCGCCGTCTCGGAGACCGATCCGCTCGAGCCGGGGTGGTAGCTGGTCTGGAAGTGCTCGAGCACGCGGTCGCGGCTGTCTTCGTCGACCGGTACCTCGTCGGAGATGCGGACCCAGTCGGCGCCCTCGTAGGCCTCCATGTTGAAGACCTCCTGGTCAAGGGAGGTCGAGTCGTCGACCACGACCAGAACCTCGGTCTGCGGGTTGAAGTAGGTCCCCGGCTGCATCAGCAGGTCCTCGACCTCGTAGAGGTTCTCCTCGGCGGCACCGGCCATCAGTGACCCAATCCTATGAAATCGGCGACCTGGCGTTCCACCTCGGCCTCGACGTCGAGCGGTTCCCTGCCGGCACGCATGCGCCGTTCGTTGCGCGCGATCACCAGCTCGCGCACCTCGGCGCGGAGCTTCTCGTCCAGATCGGTCTTGCCGCCGCCACTCGGTTGGCTGTCGAGCAGCAGCCTCACCTCGGCCTCGACGTCGAGCGGGGGTTCACCGCGCTGTAAGCGCCGGTAGGACTTCGCCTCCAGCATCTGCCGCGCCTCGGCTGCCTGGGCCGCCCGGTCAAGCGGTTGCGCCGGCTCGGCGATGCGCGGCGCCGGCATCGAGTGCATCACTCCGAAGCGTCCCTTGCCGATCTCGTCCCAGGCGGGCCCGGAGTGGATGAAGCTGAATGCGGCGATGGGGAGGATGAAGAGCGTGATCGCGGCCAGCACGTAGCCGCTCTGCACGGTGGTCAATGCCAGGGGCCAGACCATCGCCCAAGGGTAGGGGTCTCGCTGCGAGGCTGCTATCCGGTAGCCTTTGGCTTGGTTGACTGACCAGTCAATCGGTGGTCGTCGCCCTGCTGCACGGCCGCGTGAAAAGGCTTACGCACCGACAAGAAGGAGCCTCGACCAGTGGTTGACTTCACCCTCACCGACGAGCAGAAGGACCTACGCGAGCTCGCCCACAGCTTCGCGGAGAAAGAGATGCGCCGGGTTGCCTGGGAGTACGACAAGGACGGCACCTGGCCCCAGGACATCATCGACAAGGCCTGGGAGGTCGGGTTGATGAACACCCACATCCCCGAGGCCTACGGCGGCCCGGGTCTCGACTACCTCTCCGGCTGCCTGATCGAGGAGGAGATGGGCTGGGGTTGCTCCGGCATCGGCACCTCGTTGATGGCCAACGGCCTCGCCTCCGCGCCGATCACCCTCGGCGGTTCCGAGGAGACCAAGAAGAAGTACCTCGGAATGCTCTGCGAGTCGCCCAAGCTGGCCTCCTTCTGTCTGACCGAGCCCGACGCTGGCTCCGACGTCAGTGGCATGAAGACCAAGGCGGTGAAGAAGGGCGACAAGTACGTCATCACTGGCTCCAAGTGCTTCATCACCAACGGCACCTACGCCGACTACTTCACCGTCTACGCCAAGACCGATCCCGAGGGTGGGCACCGCGGGATCAGTGCCTTTGTCGTCGATGCTGACCTCCCCGGGGTCTCCGTCGACAAGAAGGAGGACAAGATGGGCCAGCGGGCATCCAATACCGCGACCATCTCCTTCGACGAAGTCGAGATTCCGGCTGAGAACCTGCTCGGCGAGGAAAACAAGGGCTTCAAGCTGGCGATGATGACCCTCGACCGCACCCGCCCGGGCGTCTCGGCGATGGCCGTTGGCATCGGCCGCGCGGCGCTCGAGTACGCGGCCGAGTACTCCAAGGAAAGGGTTCAATTCGGCGTGCCGATCGCGATGCACCAGGCGATCCAGTTCATGATCGCCGACATGGCGACCAAGGTCGAGGCCGGCCGCCTGCTGGTCTGGAACTCCGCGGTCATGCTCGATCAGGGCGTGCGCAACAGCAAGGTCTCCTCGATGGCCAAGCGGTTCGCCGCCGACTCGGCGATGGAGATCGCCGTCGACGCCGTCCAGGTCTACGGCGGCTACGGCTTCATCAAGGAGTACCCGGTCGAGAAGCTGATGCGCGACGCCAAGATCATGCAGCTCTACGAGGGGACCAGCCAGATCCAGCGCCTGGTGATCGCCAAAGAAGTGCTGCTGCCGCGCAGCGTCGACGAGCCGACGCCGGAGGCCGAAGCCGCGGCCAAAAAGGCCGAGGAGAGCCAGTCAGAGCAGGCGGCAGCCACGGTTTAGCCGCTTCGTCCAGGGCCTTGATCGAGAGCCGCCGGGCGGTTGTGCCCGGCGGCTCTTTTTTTGTTCGCCCACGGGGACTAGTCTGGACTGATCCACATCTATTGAGGGGGGTCTCTGTGACTGAGAAGGCCGGTAACGAGGCTGGGATCGACCCGCGGCTGGTGGATTTGGCTTCGGACTCCGTCCGCCGCGACGCGCTGGCGGTGCTCAACGAACGCACTGCCGATGCCGCCGAGCTCGCCGGCTGGCTCGGTGTCGACGTCGCGACGATGAGCGGCCACCTCGAGAAGATGCGTGCCCAGGGCCTGGTCGAGGTCGTTGGAGAGCGGCGCGGCGGGGACGGTGAGGAGCCCCCTCGTTATCGGGCGCTGGTGAGGGCGCTGTGGAGCAATGAGGACTGGGCGACCCTCAGCACCGAGGAACGCCGCCAGCTCTCGAACTGGATCGTGCGAATGATCGTCGGCGACGCCGACGAGGCGCTCGAGGCCGGCACCTTCGGTGCGCGCGACGACTCACACGCCAGTCGCACGGTCTCGGTCGTGGACGAGCGCGGCTGGCGCGAGTTGACGCGGATCTTCAGCGAGGCCCTGGATGCGTCCTTCGCGGTTCAGGCGGAAAGCGCTGAACGCCTGGCGGCGAGCGGCGAGGACGGGATCCGGGTGATGTCGGCGATGCTCTGCTTCGAGATGCCGGGGCCGAGCTTCGGCTAGCGGCCGCGGCCGGCCGTGCGGGCGGCCTTCTGGCGTTTCAGCTTGTCGAGCTCGACCTTGCGCAGGCGGACCGACTCCGGCGTGATTTCCACGCACTCGTCCTCGCGCAGAAACTCGACCGCGGCTTCGAGCGAGAGCCGTTTCGGCGGCGCCATCCGCTCGAGCACGTCGGCGGCGGCGGCGCGCATGTTGGTCTGCTGCTTTTCCTTGGTTGCGTTGACGTCCATGTCCTCGGCGCGGGCGTTCTCGCCGATGATCATCCCCTCGTAGACCTCCTCGCCGGGGCCGACGAAGAGCGTGCCGCGGTCCTGGATGCCGATCAACGCGTAGCCGGCCGTCTTGCCGCGGCGATCGGCGACGATCGAGCCGGTGGGGCGGAGGCGGAGCTCACCGGCCCAGCGCTCCCAGCTCTCGAAGACGTGGTGCATCACCCCGGTGCCGCGGGTCTCGGTGAGGAACTCGGTGCGGAAACCGATCAAGCCGCGGGCCGGCACCAGGTATTCCATACGCACCCAGCCGGTGTCGTGGTTGGCCATCTGCTCCAGGCGTCCCTTGCGGCCCGCCAGCAGCTGCGTGATCGTGCCGACGTGTTCCTCGGGCGCGTCGATCGAGAGCCGCTCGACCGGCTCGTGCAGCTTGCCGTTGACCTCCTGGGTCAACACGCGGGGCTGGCCGGCGGTCAGCTCGAAGCCCTCGCGGCGCATCATCTCGAGCAGGATCACCAGCTGCAGCTCTCCCCGGCCCTGGACCTCCCAGGCATCGGGGCGGTCCGTGTCGTTGACGCGGATCGAGACGTTGCCGACCAGCTCGGCGTCGAGCCTGTCGCGAACCTGGCGGGCGGTCAGCTTGCTGCCCTCGGTGCCGGCGAGCGGGGAGGTGTTGATGCCGAGCACGATCGAGAGCGAGGGCTCGTCGACCGTGATCACCGGCAGCGGCCGCGGGTCGGCGGGGTCGGCAAGCGTCTCGCCGATCGTCACCTCTTCCATCCCGGCGACGGCGATGATCTCTCCGGGCCCGGCTTCCTCGGCCGATACGCGTTCAAGCGCCTCGGTGATGTACAGCTCCGAGACGGTGGCGCGCTCGACCGAGCCGTTGGCGCGGCACCAGGCGATCTGTTGGCCGGCGCGGATCGTCCCGTTGTGGACCCGGCAGAGTGCCAGGCGGCCGACGTAGGGCGAGGCGTCGAGGTTGGTCACGTGCGCCTGCAGCGGGTGCTCGGGGTCGTACTCGGGTGCCGGGATCTTCTCCAGCATCAGGTCCATCAGCGGCGAGAGATCACTGCCCTCGAGGCCCTCCTCCAGTGCGGCCCAGCCGGCCTTGGCATTGGTGTAGACGATCGGGAAGTCGATCTGCTCGGAGTCGGCGTCGAGGTCGAGGAAGAGCTCGTAGACCTCGTCGACCACCTCGCCGATGCGGGCGTCGGGGCGGTCGACCTTGTTGACGACGAGGATCACCGGCAGTTTTGCCTCGAGCGCCTTGCGCAGTACGAAGCGGGTCTGGGGGAGGGGTCCCTCGGAGGCATCGACCAGGAGCAGGACGCCGTCGACCATGGTCAGGCCGCGCTCGACCTCGCCGCCGAAGTCGGCGTGGCCGGGTGTGTCGACGATGTTGAGCTTCACCCCGTTGTAGTTGACGGCGGTGTTCTTGGCGAGGATCGTGATCCCCTTCTCGCGCTCGAGGTCCATCGAGTCCATCACCCGCTCGGCGACGTCCTGGCCCTTGCGGAAGGCCCCCGACTGCCACAGCATCGCGTCGACAAGGGTCGTCTTGCCGTGGTCGACGTGGGCAACGATGGCGATATTTCGAAGGTCGGTGCGAAGGTGCATGGCGCTGCGCATATCTGCGTCCTCGGTCGCTCGCGTGCAAAAGCACGCCACGCTCCCTGCGTCCTTGATCTGCTTGGCCATGCCCCTTCGCACAGCCTGCAAAAAAAGACGGGACCCACCAGTTGGTGGGCCCCGTCGGACGCTAAGAGCGGTGCGTGACTAGGAAGTCTGCTGAACGCTCGCCGCGGCGGGGCCCTTGGGGCCTTCCTCGGACTCGTAGCTCACCTTGGCGCCCTCGGCCAGGGACTTGAAGCCCTCACCCAGGATCGCACTGTGATGGACGAAGACGTCCTTGGAGCCGTCGTCGGGCGTGATGAACCCGTAGCCCTTGTCGTCGCTGAACCACTTGACTGTTCCAGTCGGCATGAATTGCCTCCATTGATGTGCTGCGAACGCGGAGGCTTCGGTAAAGCAACGACGCGAGCGCTAGACACGACTTTGCCGGATATCGATCCGACCTAACGCGCGGACCGTAGCAGGGATTGGGCGCCAGGCGCGGCGCTCGGATGGGCGTCTACCCGTGTTGAGGAAACCAGGAGACCAGTCGATACCGTGATCCAGATGACGCGCGTGCGCAATTCCCGCTCCCGGACGGGCAGCCTCTGCGTCGCCCTGCTGCTCCTCTTGAGCGTAGTGCTGCCTGGGTCGGCGCCGGCCATGCGTTCTGTCGGCAACCTCTCGCCGGGGCTCGCCAAGCTGCAGAGCAGATCGCTGCGGAACGCCTCGCCGGCCCGTCAGGCGAAGGCCCTCGGTCTCACGCCCGAGCGCCTCGCCCGCCGCGGCGGGCGCATTCTTGTCGGTGTGCGATTCGACAGCGGCGCCCTGGCCGCCCGTGGCGCGCTACGAGACGTCGGCGGTGAGATCGTGTCCGCCAGTGGGCGCTACCAGACCGTCACCGTCGCCGCCACGCCCGCCAAGCTGCAGGCGATCGCCGGCGTCGGCGGAGTGGCGAGCGTCGCCCCTGTGCTCGCGCCGGTCCTCTCGGCCACCTGTCCGTCGGGGGCGGTCGTGTCCGAGGGAGACACCCAGCTGAGGGCGAAGGCCGCGCGCGAAGCAAATCCCGGCCTCGACGGGACGGGCATCACGGTCGGCATCCTCTCGGACTCCTTCGACCAGGCGACCGAAGCCGCCGACGGCAGCGGTCCGGTCGCCACACACGCCAAACAAGATGTGGAAAGCGGTGACCTTCCCGGGGCCAACACGTGCGCCAACAAAGAACCCGTCCTCGGCGTCGGCGAAGAAGACAACGAACCCGAACCCACCGACGAGGGAAGGGCGATGACGCAGATCGTCCACGACCTGGCTCCCGGGGCGAAGCTGAAGTTCGCCTCGGCCTTCAACAGCGAAACCGAATTCGCCGACAACATCCGCGCCCTCGCCTCCGGTGGTGCCGACGTGATCGCCGACGACGTCTTCTACCCCGAAGAGCCCTTCTTCCAGGATGGGCCGGTCGCGGTCGCGGTCAGGGAAGCGGGCGAAGAAGGCGCGACGTATTTCTCCGCCGCGGGCAACGACAACCTGCTCGACAGCGAAGGTCACGACATCGCCTCCTGGGAAACACCCGAATACCGGGACGCGGAAGGCTGTCCGCCGTCGGTCCAGGCGATCTCCGGCGCCAATGCCATCCACTGCCTCGACTTCAATCCCGGCGGGGCGGTCGACAGGACCTTCGGCATCAGGGTCGAACCGGAATCGACCCTGGCGGTCGACCTGCAGTGGGACGAACCGTGGAACGGGGTCGGCACCGATCTCGATGCCTTCCTCCTCAACTCGACGGGCGGCCTCCTGCGGGCGGCGGTCGAGGACAACACCGAAAGCCAGATTCCCGCTGAGATCCTCGAATGGCCAAACACGGGCTCCAGCACGAAGACCGTTCAACTGGTGATCAATCGCTTTGCCGGCGGAGACCCACGACTCAAGTTCGCCTTCATCCAGAACGGCGGTGGCGTGGAAGCGACGGAGTATCCGCGCTCGAGCGGCGAAGACGTCGTCGGGCCGACGATCTTCGGCCATAGCGGCGCGGCCAGCGCGATCTCGGTCGGCGCCGTGCCGTTTGCGACGAAATCGGTCCCGGAGCCTTACTCGTCCCACGGCCCCGTCTTCCACGATTGGGGGCCTGTCGAGGGGCCGGGGGCGGCACTCCCGATTCCGCCCGAAATCCTCTCCAAGCCCGATTTGGTCGCCACGGATTGCGGCCGGACGACCTTCTTCGCCTTCTTCGAAAAACTCTTCGGCGTCGAAGGCTGGCACTTCTGCGGCACGTCGGCCGCGGCGCCCCACGCCGCCGCTGTCGCCGCACTGATGCTCGACGCGGAACCGCTCGCGGAACCGGAAGACATCCGCGCGAGCCTGGTCGCCAGCGCGAAAAAAGTGGGTTCTTCCGGCCCCTGTGCGGTCGGCGCCGGCTTGGTCGAAGCCGTGGGCGCCGTCGAAAAAGTGCTTACGCTCAGCGGCTCGACCGGGCCGGCGTGCGAACCGCCCGAATCGGAAGTCGAACCCGACGAAGCCGCCGCTGCCGGCGATTGGGGCAGCGAAGCGCCGCCGGTGACGCCGACCGGCTCACCAGGCGCCCCGGTCACCTCGGGCGGAGGTGGCCCCGTAACCGACGAATCCTCCCGTCCGCCGGGCACCTTCTTTCTGCGGCGACCCAACAGGGTGGTTCGGACCCACGGGAGGAGCGCGCGGATCGTCTTTCGCTTCGGGTCCAATCAGCTTGGTGTCACCTTCGCCTGTCGAGTCGACGGCGGCCTCTTCCGTCCCTGCCCCGGGCGGTTCGTGCGCCGCTTCGGCGTGGGCTCGCACTTGGTGCTGGTAGTGGCGCGAAACACGGCTGGCAATGCCGACCGCTCCCCTGCTGCCTTTCATTTCAAGGTCAAGCACGTCGACTGATCTCAGCGCTCTGCGTCTGCCGTGCCCCGACGTACCACCCAGTGGCCGGCAAGCAGCAGGCCGAGCAGGACCGCGATGGTCGCGAGCACCAGCGGGTCGGTCAGGCTGAGCCCTTCGAGGCGGGTGCCGAAGTAGACCGATACCGCGGTGATCGGCAGGTAGCCGACCGCGGTGGTCCAGATGTAGCGCCAGACCGGCACTCGGGCTGCGCCCGCCGCGTAACACATCAGGCTGAAGGGGAAGATCGGGATCAGCCGCACGGCGATCAGCAGGGTGGGGCCGCCGCGCTCGATCATCGCCTCGGCCCGCTCGAAGCGCTCGCGGCCGAGCCAGCGGTCGAGCAGCGGCCGGGCCAGCGAGCGTCCGACGCCGTAACAGAGCATCGCCGAGAGCAGCCAGGCGGTCATCGTCAGGGCGAGGGCCGGAACGAAGCCGTAGGCAAAGCCGGCCGCCGCGTCGACGATCTCTGCCGGGTAGAAGACGACCGCGTGCAGCAGGGCGAGGGCGACGATCAGCAGCGGCCCCGCGACGCCGAGACTGTTGAGCTGGCGGCGCACCTCGGCGGTGTCGCCGTGGATCGCGGCGACGACGGCGTCGTGCAGGGCCGGCACGGCGAATACGAGGAGGCCGAGCAGCGCTACACCGGCCAGGGTGAGCGCAACTGCGGCCAGCGATGGCCTCGGCGCCGAGCGGTCCTTCATCCGCGGAGTATGGCCTGGGGCTCTAAGCCTGCAGCCGCTCGGCCAGGCCCGAGTGGCGGCCACCACTGTCATCGCGGCCAACGGCCATGCCCAGCGCCCCGAGGTCGCCGATCAGCACGCAGCTGCTGCGGGCGCGGGTGATCGCCGTGTAGAGCAGGGGCCGGGTCAGCATCCGCGAGTGCGAGCGGTGGCAGACGCCGACGACGACCGGCACCTCGCAGCCCTGCGCCTTGTGGACCGAGATCGCGTAGGCGAGTCGCAGCGTGGCCGTCTCGCCGTAGGGGATGCTCAACGAGGCGCCCTCGTCGGTGTCGACGAGGATCTCCTCCTCATCGGGGTCGTCGCCGCGGAGGAAGACGATCGAGCCGTTCATCAGGCCCAGCTCGTGCGAGTTGCGGGTCTGGATCAGGCGGTCGCCGACGCGGAAGCGGTCACCGAGCGCGCGCTTGCCGCGCGGGTTGAGCCGGGCCTGCAGGCGCTCGTTGAGGGCGTCGATCCCAACCGCCCCGCGGTACATCGGCGCCAGCACCTGCACCTCGCGGATCGGGTCGACGCCGAAGCGGTTCGGCGCCCGCTCGGCAACCACCTCGACCACCGTCTCCAGTGCCCGCTCGGGGTTGGGCCGGTCGATGAAGAAGAAGTCGTGGTCCTGGTCTCCCTCGGGGTTGAGGTGCGGTGTGCGTCCCTGGTTGATCTCGTGGGCGGCGGTGGTGATCATCGAGCGTGCTGCCTGGCGGAAGATCTGGGTGAGGCGGACTACCGGGGCGATCTTGGAGGCGATCAGATCCTCGAAGGGCTTGCCGGCGCCGATCGGCGGCAGCTGGTCGGCGTCGCCGACGAAGACGACGTGGGTCGACTCGGCCAGTCCGCCGAGCAGGATCTCGATCAGGCGCAGGTTCAGCATCGAGGACTCGTCGACGATCGTCAGGTCGGCCGGCAGCGGGTGGCCGGGCTTGAAGGTCGGCTCGCGCCCCGGCATCCACTCGAGCATCCGGTGGATCGTCTGCGCCCCGTGCCCGGTCGCCTCCTCGAGCCGGCGGGCGGCGCGGCCGGTCGGCGCACAGAGCGCGATCCGCAGGCCGGCGGCCTCCGCCTCGGCGACGATCGCCCGGGTGCAGGCCGTCTTGCCGACGCCGGGCCCGCCGGTGAGGACGGAGATCCGCGAGCCGAAGGCGCCGCGCACCGCCGACCACTGCTCGTCGGTCAGCTCGGTGTCGTCCTCGTCGCGCGGCGGCGTCTCGCCGGGATCGTGGTCGAGGTGGGGAGGGGCGACGGCACGGACCGCCAGCATCTGGGCGACGGCGACCTCGCTGGCGTGGGTGAGCTCGCGGTAGATGCGGCCCTCGTCGACGACGAGGCCGCGTGCCTCGCTCAGCACCTCCGGGTCGGGGTTGAGCCCGATCAGCTTCGCGGTGCGCTGGGCCAGCTCGGCCAGCGGCAGGTAGCTGTTGCCCTGCTGCTCGGCCTCGCCGAGGGCGTAGACCGCGGCCGCCTGGGCGCGCCGGCTCGACTCCGGTGGCACGTCGGCGGCGAGGGCGATCTTGTCGGCGCGGGCGAAGCCGACCCCGGCGACCTCGGTGAGCCGGTAGGGGTCCTCGTGCAGGATCGCCATCGAGCTGTCGCCGAAGCGGGCGTGGATCGGGGCCGCCAGGTGAGCGAGGCCGTGCGGCGCGAGCTGCACGTGCAGATCCCGTACGGCGCGGCTCGCGTGCCAGGACTCGGTCGCGTCCGCGGCCTGGTCGGCGCTCACCCCGCGCAACGAGGCGAAGACCCCGTGAGGGTCGGCCGCGATCGCCCCCAGCACCCCCTCGCCATGCTCGTCGACCAGCCGTTCGGCGCGGGCCGGGCCGATGTGGCGCAGCGAGGTGAGGTAGGCGATCCGCCCCTCGCGGTCGGCCGGGTCGAGTGGCAGCGCCCCCTGAGCGCGGAGCTGGCGTCCGTAGCGTGCGTGGGTCTGCCACTCGCCGCTGACTTCGGCGCGATCGCCGACGCCCAGGTGGGCCACCGGACCGACCAGGGCGAAGCCCTCACCCGACTCGGCGTCTTGGACCTCCAGCACCGCGTAGCCGTCGTCCTCGGCGCGAAAGATCACCCCCAGCACCTCGATCGTCGTCGAGTGCCCGGGGGCGTCGGTGTCGAAGAGGGTCGTGGTGCCGTCCATGCCCCAAAGCTAGCCTCTGCCCAAGATGAGCAGGCAACCGACTTTCGGACTATGCGACAGCTGCCTTCACCAGCAGCTGGTGCCGAACACGCGCGGGTCGGTTTTCTCGCTCTGCCTGCGCTCGCGAACCGACCCGCGCTATCCCCGCTACCCGCGGGTTCCGGTCGCCGTCTGTGCGGGCCACGAGCGGCGCCCCGACGGCGAGTGACGACTGCGGCTCAGGCCGCCGCCATCGGATCTGGCACGCCCAGCTGCGAGATTTCGGGCGCGTCGTAAGGGCCGCCGGGGACGGCGCCGATGATCAGCAGTCGAACGCCCTCCGGTCCTGGCCAGACCTTGCGCGTGACGCCGGAGCCGACCCGGGCAAGGTGGTCTTCGTCGAGGGGGAAGCGCTCGCCCTCGATCTCGATCTCACCGCCGCCGCGGAGGGTCACGTAGACCTCCTCCTGGCCGTCCTCCTCGTGGCTGTGCTCGGGGTAGTTCTCGTAGTTGGGCGGCATGTCGATGATCTGCATGCCGAACGATTCGACGCCGAGCTCGGCCCGTGCACGCTTGAAAGCGCCGCCGTAGACGGCCTCCATCTCGTCGATCTTCTTCACCGCGTGGCCTGACATGACTGGTTGCTCCTCCTTGAAGTGGTGGTCCCCTTAGGGGTGTCTCGCCCAGCGTAATCGATATACGAACGTTCGTGCTTTTCTATAACCTGATCGCGATGGCCGCGACGACCGAGACGCCTGCCCGGGTGGGTCCTGGATCCGGCAAGGGCGCTGTAACGCGGGCCGCGATCCTCGATCGCGCCGTCGACCTCGCCTCGGTTGAGGGGCTGGAGGGGCTGACGATCGGCCGTCTCGCCGCCGAGCTGGAGATGAGCAAGAGCGGGCTCTTTGCCCACTTCGGCTCCAAGCGGGAGCTTCAGCTGGCAGCGGTTGAGGCCGCTGCGCATCGCTTTCGGGCCAGGGTGATCGAGCCCGCACAGGTCACGGCAGGGGGCGCCCCACGCTTGCGGGCGATCGCCGATTCCTACCTCGCCTACCTCGATGGGGGTGCCTACTCAGGTGGTTGTTTCTGGGCCGCGACCTCTGCCGAGTACGACGACCGGCCCGGTCCGGTGCGCGACGCGATCGCCGCCGCCCTGGAGGCCTGGTTGGGCGAGCTCGAGCGCCAGGCGAAGATCGCCGGCGCGCCTGAACCGGGCCGCTTCGCTTTCGAGATCTACGCCGCGATCATGGGCGCCAACTCCCGCTTTCGGCTCAGCGGCGATCGCACCGTCTTCGGCTACGCGCGCGCCATTGTCGATCGCCTGCTCGCGGAGCTGCCCAAAGAGCAGCGCTGAGCATCGGGCCTCAGTCGAGCAGGCCGACCTGGCGCAGGATCGAGACCGAGTCCGAGTAGACGTCCTTGCGCTTGATCAGGCCGTCCTCGAAGGGGATTACGTCGACTCCGTCCCAGCTGATCGCCTCACCCGAGGGCGGCGCCTCGAGGTCGCCGCGGCGGAGGGTGTTGGAGTGGGTGGCCGTCGCCGTCCACTCCTGGGTTACGACACCCTCGCGGACGTAGAGTCGGCGGGTCTCGAACTTCATGTCGGGCCAGGAGTCGAAGATCTTGGCGATGTGCCCCCGCACCTCCTCGCCGCTCGCCGTCTCGCCGGCGGTGTGGTTGGCGAAGACCATGTCGGGTGCGTGCATCGACATGATCGCGTCGAGGTCCTGCGCGTTCCAAGCGTCGTTGTAGCGGCCGATCGTCGCCGTCAGCGCCTCGATGCCGTCGCGCTCGCTCACGTGAGGACTGTACCCCGCGCTCAAGTCGTTTGGAAGGCGTTGCATTGTGCGCGCCACGTGCGCGTCGTCACGGCCTAGCTTCCTCGGCATACCACCAAGACAAAGGTTGACATCAGATGATAATGCCAATAGCATCACGCATCATGCCCCGGACGACACTCGACCTCGACGCGACCGTGCTGGCCGACTTGCGCCGTCGAGCTGCCGCCGAGGGCAAGAGCATGGGGCAGGTGGCCTCGGAGGCGCTGGCGGGCAGCCTGGGCGACGAGTCTCCTGTCGAGGCGCAGCCACTCAACTGGGCAACGAAGGACATGGGGCGGTTCAAGATCGACCTCGAGGACAAGGATGCGATCTGGCGCCTTCTCGATCGTGAGGAACTCGAAAGGGGTGCGGGGTGAGCGCGGCGATCGATACCAACGTCTTGCTCTACGCCGCGAACTCGAAGAGCGACTCCTTCGAGACGGCGCGCGCCCTGGTCGAACGCCTCGGTCGTGGCCCCGAGCTCCTCTACGTCTTTTGGCCTGTGGCTATGGGCTTTCTGCGACTGTCCACCAACCCTGCGGTTACCGACCGGCCTTTCTCTCCGCAGGAAGCGCTGTCTTCGCTGGGCGACTTGATCGAACGTGACCATGTCTGTACTCCCGGCGAGGCCCCCGACTTTCTCGCCGCTTTTCGACAAGTTGCCTCGATCGGAATGCGGGGTGGCGACGTCACCGATGCCCACATTGCGGCTCTGATGCGCCAGCACGGCGTGAGCACCATCTATACCCGCGATCGCGACTTTCGTCGCTTCGATGGAATCAGGGTCGAAGACCCGTTTGCGGCCGGGGCTTGATCGCCGGGCGTCCCGGCCGGCAATTGGGCGTCGCTAGGGTGCGCACCACCCGAAACATCGGCTGAGGAGGCACGAATGGACGTTGCGATCGGATTGCCCAATGCGGTCCCGGGCACGACTGGTGGACAGCTCGTCGAGTGGGCACGACGAGCCGATGCGCGGGGCTTTTCCAGCCTGGGGACGATCGATCGCATCGTCTACGAGAACTACGAGCCGCTCACCGCCCTCGCCGCCGCCGCGGCCGTCACCGAGCGAATCGGGCTCTGCACGTCCGTCCTGCTTGGACCGCTGCGGGTGAACGCGGTCGAGCTGGCAAAGCAGGCACTCAGCGTGCACGCCCTTTCCGCCGGCCGCTTCACCCTCGGCATCGGCCTCGGCGGTCGCGACGACGACTACGAGGCGAGCGGCATCGAGCTCTCCGGGCGGGGCCGGCGGCTTGACGAGATGCTGGAGAAGATCAAGGAGGTCTGGTCCGGGAGTGAGATCGGGCCGACGATCGAGGGCGCCCCTGGCCTGGTCGTCGGCGGCCATGCGGACGCCTCTTTCGCTCGCGCGGCCCGCTTCGGCGATGGCTGGATCGCCGCGGGTTCGGGTCCCGATCAGTTCGCCGCCGGCGTTGGGAAGACGAAGGCCGCCTGGTCGGAAGTGGGCCGCGAAGACAAGCCCCGCGCGATGGCTTTGGCCTATTTCTCGCTGGGGGATCGTGCCGAGGAGGAGGCGCGCGCCTACCTCGCCGACTACTACGCCTGGCTTGGCGAGGAAGTCGCCGAGTTCCTCGTGTCCGGAGCGGCCAAGGACGCGGACAGCGTCAAGGAGTACGTCGCGACATATGAGGCCGCCGGCTGCGACGAGCTGATCCTCTTCCCGTCCTCGGGGAATCCCGACCAGGTTGACCTTCTCGCCGACGCTGTCGGGCTCTGAGTGTCGAAGACGTCGCGCCGTGGCCGACCAGCTGCCGATCAAGCTCTTTGCCTCGCGGGGGCAGCTCGAGTCCTGGCTCGACGAGCACCACGCCGGCAGCGACGGGCTCTGGCTGAAGATTGCCAAGAAAGGCTCCGGTGTCGAGAGCGTCAGCTACGCCGAGGCGCTGGAGGCGGCGCTCTGCTTCGGCTGGATCGACAGCCAGAAGCGCGGCTTCGATGAGCGCCACTTCCTGCAGCGCTTCACGCCGCGCCGGCCGCGGGGCAAGTGGTCGCTGATCAACCGCGAGAAGGCGGAAGCTCTGATCGCCACTGGCGCGATGCGTCCCGCCGGCCGGGCCGAGGTCGAGGCGGCCAAGGCCGACGGCCGCTGGCAGGCGGCCTACGCTGGCCAGCGCACCGCCGAGGTTCCCGCGGACCTGCGGTGCGAGCTCGAACGCAACGAAGCGGCACGCGAGTTCTTCGCCACGCTCGACAGCGCCAATCGCTACGCGATCCTCTACCGCCTGCAGGAGGCGAAGAAGCCGGAGACGAGGGAGCGAAGGCTGCGCAAATTCGTCGCGATGCTGGAACGGGGCGAGAAGATCCACGACTGAGCATCGCGACGCCCTCCGGGGGCGGGCCGGTCAGCCGCGAGGTTCGCTGGGCTCGCTCGCGAATGCGGGGCGTGCTGCCTTCAGGCCGGTGGCCGCCAGATCGAAGTAGCCGTAGGTGCCCTCGTCGAGCAGCTCGCGCGCGGCTTCGACCGTCGCCCCCAGCGCCGCGTAGGCGAAGGCGCCGCCGACCGAGACGCGCCGGACCCCGACCGCGGCCAGCTCCGATACCGAAGGCGCGCCGGGGCGGCCGAGGACGTTGACCGGCCGGTCGACCGAGTCGACGACTTGGCGTATGTCCTCGAGCCGACTCAGGCCCGGCGCGTAGAGGACGTCCGCCCCTGCCTCCTGGTAGGCCTGCAGCCGGGCGATCGTGTCGCCGAGGTCGGTGACACCGTAGAGATGGTTCTCGGCCCGGGCGGTCAGGACCAGCCTCGACGACTCGCCATGGGCGACCTCGGCCGCCGCCGCGACCCGCTCGGCGGCGACGCCGATCTCGTAGAGCTTTTCCTCGCCCCGCGTGTAGTCCTCGACCGATGCGCCGGCAAGGCCGGCATCCAATGCCAGCCGCATCGTCTCGGCGACTCCCGCCGGGTCCTCGGCGAAGCCGTTCTCGAGATCGGCGGATACCGGCAGGTCGGTCGCCTCGACGATCGCCGCGGCGCTCGCGATTGCCTCCTTGCGGCTCATCGACCCATCGAGCCGGCCCAGCACCGCCGCCGCGCCTCCGCTCGTCGTCGCCAACGCCTTGAAGCCGAGCGAAGCGAGCAGCTTCGCCGAGCCCGCGTCCCAGGGATTGGGGATCAGCAGGAGGTCCGGGCCCTCGTGCAGGGCCTTGAACCTCTCGGCTCGCTCGGCTTGACCG
The DNA here is from genome assembly GCA_963702705.1 of uncultured Solirubrobacterales bacterium. Lineage (GTDB taxonomy): Bacteria > Actinomycetota > Thermoleophilia > Solirubrobacterales > 70-9 > VRUE01. Next base: position 730,996 of record CAVPDR010000002.1, on the reverse strand, counting down.
CTCATAGGAGAACCTCCCCCTTGTTCTTCAGAGATTTAGACGGAGAGGCCGACCGAAGGGAGGCCGCCGCAGAATCCGGAGGGACACATAGAGCCGACCGCCGTCGGGAGAGCGCCTTGGCCGCTAGCCCCGTAGAGGGCCAAAATGAGACCAGCGCCTCCCGGCGGTCGGAGGCACCTGAAGCGGCCACAGGAAGTGGCGCACCCAAGCGCCAATCTATGAGCACCCGCAACGGTACCTCCCGGCCGGCGCAAGTCAAAGCGAACCGAGGAGGGAAGCGATGGAGGAAACGTCTGCCGGCATCGACTGGGCCAGCGAGGAGCACGCGCTTTGCGTGGTCGACACAAAAGGGCGAACGCTCGCGGGAGAGATGCACGCCCACGACGAGGCCGGGATCAGAGGACTGATCGCCCGGATGCGGACCCTTGGCGTGGCGAGGGTGGCGATCGAGCGCCCCGACGGGCTGCTCGTCGAGCGCCTTCTCGAGTCCGGCTTCACCGTCTTGCCTGTCCATCCCAACAAGCTGAAGGCAACGCGCCCGCGCTATGAGGCCTCTGGGGGCAAGTCCGACGGCTTCGATGCCTTCGTCTTGGCCGAGCTGGCCCGCACCGACTCCCATCGCCTGCACGCCTTGCGACCGCATTCCGACGAGACCAAGGCGCTGCGGGTGCTGACCCGCAGCCGCGAGGACCTGGTGGGAGCCAGGGTTCGCCTCGCCAACGAGCTGCGGGCGCAGCTGGATGCGTTTTGGCCCGGTGCGGCGTGTGTCTTCTCCGCCGTCGACTCGCCGATCTCCCTCGCCTTCCTTGAGCGCTACCCGTCCCCCGCCGAGGCGCGCGGCCTGGGTGAGAAACGCCTTGCCGCCTTCCTCACGCGCAACCGCTACTCGGGAAACCGCAGCGCCGGGGATCTCTTGGAGCGGCTGCGGGCCGCGCCCCAGGGTCGCGCGGGAGGGGTGGAGGCCCAAGCGCGCCGTTGCACGGTGCTGGGCCTGGTCGCGGCGCTGAGGCCGATCGTCGAGCAAATCCGAGAGCTCACCTCCCAGATCGCCCAGGCGGTGCGCGCCCATCCCGACGGCCAGGTCTTCCTGCCGCTGTTCAAAGACCCCAAGTCCGCGATCACGGCGGCGCGGCTCGTGGCCGAGATCGGCGATGACCGCTCCCGCTATCCGAGCGCCGAGGCGCTGGCGGCCGACGCCGGCATGGCGCCGGTGGCGCGCGAGTCGGGCAAGCGCAAGGTCGCCAGCTTTCGCTGGGCCTGCGACAAGCGGTTGCGCAACGCAGTCAGCTGCCTGGCCGACTCCACCCGCCATCACCATCCCTGGGCTCGAGCCGTCTACCTCTCGGCTCGCCAGCGGGGCCTTGACCATTCCCACGCGATCCGCGTGCTCGGGCGCGCATGGCTGCGTGTTCTCTGGCGCTGTTGGCAGGACGGAGTCCCGTATGACCAGACCAAACACGGCAACCTGCAGAGGCTTCAACCCGCGGGGGGTTGACACAGGAAGTCTCATTCGCTCACGAATCTACTCACTCCAACCGCGTGCCCCTCGTCCGTACACTCGGCCCATGGATCGCGCCCTGCTCGAGAGCACCCTTGCCGATGCCGGCCAGCCTGCCTACCGCGCCTCCCAGATCTGGGAGTGGGTGGCGCGCGGGGCGCAGGGTTACGAGGAGATGACCAACCTGCCGGCGGCGCTGCGCGAGCGGCTTGCGGGTGCGGTGCCGCTTTCGACACTCGCCTTGCAGGCCGAGGCGCGCTCGGACGACGGCACCGTCAAGGCGCTCTTCGACACCGCTGACGGGCGGCCGATCGAGGCGGTGCTGATGCGGTTCCGCGACGGCCGCCGCTCGGTCTGCCTCTCCTCGCAGTCGGGCTGCCCGCTGACCTGCTCCTTCTGCGCCACCGGCAAGATGAAGTTCGGCCGCAACCTCAGCGCCGACGAGATCCTCGACCAGGCCCTGCACTTCCGCCGCGGCGAAGCGATCGACCACGTCGTCTTCATGGGCATGGGCGAGCCGACGATGAACCTCGACGCGGTGCTCGCCGCCTGCGAGCGCCTGCCCGAGCTCGGCGTCACCAATCGGCGCACGGCGATCTCCACGGTCGGTTGGGTGCCGGGGATAGACGCCCTCGCCGAGTGCGAGATGCCGGTCAGCCTGGCGCTCTCCCTGCACGCTCCGAACGACGGCCTGCGCTCGCAGCTGATGCCGGTCAACGACCGCTACCCGCTGGCCGAGGTGCTGGCCGCCTGCGAGCGCTACCGCGCGCGCCGCCGGCGCAAGGTCTTCGTCGAGTACGTGATGCTCGACGGCGTCAACGATCTGCCCGAGCACGCCCGCGAACTGGCCGCGCTACTCGACTCTCGCGCCTACAAGGTCAACCTCATCCCCTACAACCCGACCGGCGCCTATGACGGCTCCTCGCCGGAGCGGATCGAGCGCTTCCGCGCGATCCTCGCCGAGCACCGGCTGACCGCGACGGTGCGACTGACCCGCGGCCGCGATATCGACGCGGCCTGCGGCCAGCTTGCCGCCAACGCCTCCTAGCGCGCCGCGAACTGCATCAAATTCCCTACCCAGGAGGGTGGGAATTTGATGCAGTTCGGTTGTTTGGCTAGGCAGCCAACTACTATGCTGCCGATGCCGACCGGGACCTCCTCGCGACGGGTGCCGCCGCCCAAGCAGCTCAGCGCCAACCCCGTTGTGCGCGTTCTCGACGACGCCCGGGCCGAGGTCAAAGTCCGCGCTCGCGGCACCTATCCGCCCGGGCCGCAGAGCTTCAGCTTCGGCCGCACCCTGCAGGCGGCGCGGGACCCGCTGCCGCTGCTGCTCTCGCTGTACGAGGAGTACGGGCCGATCTTCAGCGCCCGCCTCCTGCACAGCCCGGTGATCTTCATGCTCGGTCCCGAGGCAAACCACTTCGTCACCGTTGCCCATCCGGAGAACTTCCACTGGCGCGAGTCGAGTTTCGGCGACCTGATTCCGCTGCTCGGCGACGGGCTGCTGACGATCGACGACGCCTACCACGACCGTGCGCGCGAGATCATGATGCCCGCCTTCCACCGCGAGCAGGTGGCGGCCTCGGTGACGGCGATGGTCGGCGAGGCGACGCCGGCGATCGAGCGGCTGCGCGAGGGCCAGGTCGTCGACGTCTACGAGTGGATGCGGGGGTTGGCGATGCGAATCGCGATGCGGGCCCTGCTCGGGCTCGATCCCGACGAGTCCGGCAAGGGCGCCGCGGCGGCCGAGCACTTCGAGCGGGCGCTCAGCTATTACGGGATCGACTTCCACCTGCGGCTGTTGCGCGGTCCCGGTTCCCCGTGGTCGAAGATGGTGCGCTCGCGAGCCGTCCTCGACGAGATCGTCTACGCCGAGATCGCCGCCCGGAGGGCGAAGCCCGACGAGAGCAGGATGGACATCCTCAGCCTCCTGGTCGGTGCCCGCGACGAGGCCGGTGAGGGCTTCTCCGACAAGGAGATACGCGACCAGGCGATGACCCTGATGTTCGCCGGCCACGACACCTCGACCTCGACCCTGACCTTCATGATGCACGAGCTGGCTCGCCACCCCGACGTCCTCGCCAAGCTCTGCGCGGAGCAGGACGAGGTACTCGGCGGCGACGCGCCGGACATCGATCGCCTCGAGCGCGAGATGCCGTATCTGGAGATGGTGCTCGACGAGGTGCTGCGGCTCTATCCGCCTGCCTGGATCGGCCCGCGGCGTGCCGTGCGCGACTTCGAATTCAACGGCCACAGCGTCTCGCGCGGCGCCTACGTCAACTACTGCTCCTGGGCCAGCCACCGCATTCCCGAGGTCTTCCCCGAGCCCGAGGCGTTCATACCCGAGCGCTTCACCCGCGCGCGCAAGGCGGCGCTGCCGCGCGGCGCCTACGTGCCCTTCGGCGGCGGGAGGCGGATCTGCATCGGCAAGCGCTTCGGCCAGACCGAGGTGAAGCTGGTGGCGACGATGCTGCTGCAGCGGCTGCGCCTCGACGCGATGCCGGGGCGCTCGATGACGGTGCGCCAGATGCCGACGCTCTCGCCGCGCGGCGGCCTCGAGATGCGGGTGCTGCCGCGCCGGTGAGCGAGCTTCTCGCCCTCGCAACGTTCCTGGTCCGCGCCGAAGAGGCCTGGGAGCCAGTCCTCCTCGGCGGCCTGATCCCGCTCATCGGCCTAGGCGCACTTGCCTACCTGCTCATCCGCGCCGTCCGCGACAACGACGAAGGCGACGAGTAGACGGCCAAGCCAAGCGAGAAGGGAGGTCCCGGCAGGGGTGGAGCGTCTTGTACTTTTTCGGCGCCCACCTTGAGGCGCCAGCAGTTTCCGACTCATCGAAAAAGTTAAGCGGAACCCCTGCCGGGATCTTCCCCACGAGCGCTACTTGATGAAGAGCATCTCCTCGTACTTGGGCAGCGGCCAGAGGTCGTCGGCGACGACCTTCTCCAGCTTGTCGGCTGCCTCGCGCACGGCGTCGCTCTTGGCCAGCTGCTCGTCGCGGGCGTGGATTGCGCCCTCGATGCCCTCCAGCTCGACCGGCGCGGCGTTGGCCTCCTCAAGCTGCTTGAGGGCGCCTATCAGGTCGTCGATCAACCCCGTCATTTCCGTTGCCATTGCCGAGATCTCGGCCTCGTTGATCAGCGCCAAGTAGCGCAGCGCCGCCGGCAGGATCATCGTCTTGGCGATCGAGAAGGTGGTCTCGGCCTCGATGTTGGCGCGCAGCGCGTACTGCTCGGTCCAGACCTCGAAGCGCGACTCCAGCTCCCGCTTGGAGAGCACGTTGTATTTCTCGAAGGCCTCGACTGAGGCGTCGGCCATCACCTCCGGCAGCGCGTCTGGCGTCGTGCGCAGGTTCTTCAACCCGCGCTGCTCGGCCTCGGCGTGCCACTCCTCGGAGTAGTTGTCGCCGTCGAAGCAGATCGCCTTATTTGCGGTGTAGGCCTCCTTGACCACCTCGATCACGGCGGCGGAGGCGTCGGTGCCCCCGTCGATCTTCGCCTCCAGTTTGCCGGAGAGGTCGTCGATCGCCTCGGCGACGATCGTGTTCAGCACCGTGTTGGGGAAGGCAAGCGACATGCTCGACCCCAGCGCTCGGAACTCGAACTTGTTGCCGGTGAAGGCAAAGGGCGAGGTGCGGTTGCGGTCGCCGCCGTGCTTGGGCAGCGGCGGCAGCACCGTCGCGCCGAGGTCGAGGAAGGAGGCCGGCGTGTGCGGGTCCCCAGATCCGGTGGCGATCGCCTCGAAGACCTTGATCAGCTCCGAGCCGAGGAAGATCGAGATGATCGCCGGCGGCGCCTCGTTGGCGCCGAGGCGATGGTCCTGGCCGATGTCAGCGGCCGAGGCGCGCAGCAGGCCCTGGTGCTTGTTGACCGCCTGGATCACCGCGGCGCAGAAGAAGAGGAAGTGGGCGTTGTCGGCGGGCGTGTCGCCCGGCTCCAGCAGGTTGCTGCCGGTGTCCGTCCCCATCGACCAGTTGTTGTGCTTGCCCGAGCCGTTGATGCCGGCGAAGGGCTTCTCGTGCAGCAGGCAGACCAGGCCGTAGCGGCGGGCGACGTTTTCGAGCACCCGCATCGTCAGCTGCTGGTGGTCGGAGCCGACGTTGGAGTTCTCGAAGACCGGTGCGATCTCGTACTGCCCCGGCGCCACCTCGTTGTGGCGGGTCTTGACCGGGATGCCGAGCATCCGCATTTCCAACTCCGACTCCATCATGAAGGCGAGCACGCGCTCGGGGATCGTGCCGAAGTAGTGGTCGTCCAGTTCCTGACCCTTGGGCGGCTTGGCGCCGAAGAGCGTGCGGCCGGTGGAGATCAGGTCGGGGCGCTCGAAGAAGTACTGCTCGTCGATCAGGAAGTACTCCTGCTCGGGGCCGACCGTGGTGAAGACGCGTTTGCTCTCCTTGTCGCCGAGCAGGCCGAGCGCTTTGATCGCGGCGCCCGAGAGCGCGTCCATCGAGCGCAGCAGCGGGATCTTGGCGTCGAGCGCCTCGCCGGTCCAGGAGGCGAAGGCGGTCGGGATACAGAGCAGCGAGCCGTTCGGATTCTCGAGGATGAAGGCGGGGCTGGTCGGGTCCCAGGCCGTGTAGCCGCGGGCCTCGAAGGTTTCCCTCACTCCGCCGGTGGGGAAGGAGGAGGCGTCCGGCTCGCCCTGGATCAGCTCTTTGCCGGAGAAGCCGGCCAGCGCCTTGCCTTCGCCGCCTTTGGGCTCGAAGAAGGAGTCGTGCTTCTCGGCGGTCGAGCCGGTCAGCGGCTGGAAGACATGGGTGAAGTGTGTGGCGCCCTTCTCCAGCGCCCAGTCCTTCATCGCCGCGGCGACCGCGTCGGCCACCTCGAGGTCGATCGCCTCGCCGGCTTCGAGGCTGCCCTCCAGCTTCTCGAAGACGTCGCCGGGCAGCCGTTCGCGCTGCACCACCTTGGAGAAGACGTTGGCGCCGAATGCTTCGTTCTCGGGAAGGGTCAGATCGATCGCGCCGAGGGCCTCCCCGTTGGAGCTCCACTGCGCTGCGGTCACGTTCTGCTGCCGGATGCGGCTCATGCTCTGGTCGTCCTCGCTTGGCGTCGCGCCCGGGCCACGGGCGCGGTCGGTTACCTGTCAACTCCCCACTGGAAGAGCCAAAAGAGCCTAGTACTCATGACCCGAAGATGCCTTTGTACCCTCGTACAAGGATCCCCCGGCCGGCTTGTCCGGCCTGTCGCTCTAGCGCGCGAGGGGCGTGGCTCGAAGCAGCCCGAGCGGATGGCGCAGGCGGAAGCCGTGGCCGGAGCGCATGTACTCGCTCCAGCCCGGTCCCGTGCGGTCGCCGTCGTCGGTCATCGAGGTGTCCCAGCGCAGGCCGGCGATCACGGCGAAGACGTGCTCACGGTTGGCGTAGATCCGCACCCAGCTGCCCGCGCCGCCACCGCCCCAGCGCATGAACCCGGTCGAGTCGAGCGGCGATTCGAGCAGGCCGGCGGCGTGCATCACATAGCTGACCGAGCCCGAGCAGTCATAGCCGGCCGAGTTCCAGGCGCGGTGGCCGCCGCCCCAGCGGTAGGGACGGTGGCTGATTCGGTTGGCCGCTTTGATCATCGCCTCGACCGCGGGCGGTGCCGAGGCCGGCGCCGCGGCCCGTCCGCTCGGCAGCAGCGTTGCCTGCGGCACCGCAGCGGTGGCGTTCGATGCAACTGCCGAACACGCGCAAACCACGAGCAGAATCGTCCCCCGCCTCAGCATGAAATGCCTCTATCGGCAGAACCCGCTCAAGCCTGAAGGGGTGTCTGAGTTTTCCCACGGCATTTCGTGGTGAAGCTCAGACACCCCCTGGAAAATGGCTTGCCGATAGCCTTCGCCGCCCCTAACCCCTGGAGGAAGTCAGCCAATGTTCGTATCGAAGGCCGCCGTCGTCGGCGGCGGCACCATGGGCGGTGAGATCGCCCAGGCGATCGCGGCCGCCGACATCCCCATCGTCGTCAAGGACATCGACCAGAAGTTCGTCGACGCCGCGGTCGAGAAGGCGCGCGCGGTCACCGAGGGCCAGCTTGCCCGCCTGGTCAAGAAGGAGAAGCTGACTCAGGAGCAGGCCGACGCCCGCCTTGCCGAGGTGATGGGGCTCATCGTCGGCACCACCTCCTACGCCGAGTTCGGCGATGTCGACTTCGTCGTCGAGGCGGTGCCGGAGCGGATGGAGATCAAGCAGGCCGTCTTCCGCGAGCTCGACGCCGCCACGCCGGGTCACGCGATCCTCTCCTCCAACACCTCCTCGCTATCGATCACTGAGATCGGCGAAGCGACCCTGCGGCCGGACAAGGTCGTCGGCTTCCACTTCTTCTACCCGGCCTCGGTGATGCCTCTGGTCGAGATCATCGCCGGCGAGGACAGCTCCGAGGAGACGGCCACGGTCGCTTACAACTTCGCCCAGGCGATCAAGAAGCAGCCGATCGTCTGCGGTGAGGTGCCGGGCTTCGTCGTCAACCGCATCCTGATGGCTACGATCGGCGAGATCTGGCGCGTCCAGGAGGAGCAGGGCCTCTCGCTGAAGGCGATCGACGAGGTGATCGCCGCCGCCCAGGTGGCGCCGATGGGCCCCTTCTTCCTCACCGACCTGCTCGGACTCGACACGGTCTGCCACGTCGCCGAGCACCTCGGCGAGTCCTACGGCGAGAGCTTCTACGTCCACAAGGGCCTGCAGCAGCTGGTCGCCGACGGCAAGCTCGGCGCAAAGTCGGGCGGCGAGGGCTTCTTCAAGGAGGGCGAGCAGAACATTCCGGGCGACGCCGAGCCCGATGCCGAGGAGCTCGTCGCGCTGTTCACCTGCCGGGCGCTGATCGAGGCCTGCCTGCTGGTCGAGGAGGGCGTCTGCTCGGTCCGCGACATCGACCTCGGCATGATGGCTGGCGCTGGGCTCGATCCACGCAAAGGCCTGTTGCCCCCTTTCTGGAAGGCCGACGTCGAGGGCCTCGACACGGTGCTGGAGCGAATGGAGGGGCTGCAGGAGCGCCACGGCGATCGTTTTGCGCCGCCTGTCCTGCTGCGCCGCCTCGTCGCTCAAGGGCGGCTCGGGCTGAGCTCGGGCCAGGGTTTCTACCCTTATCCACAGCCCGACGAGGGCGAGCAGGCCGAGACGGTGAAGCTCGAGACCCGCGGCGACGTCGCGATCGCCTGGCTCGCCAACCTGCCGATGAACGCGGTCTCGCCGGAGGTGATCCGCGACCTGAAGGCGGTCTGGGAGAGGGTCAAGGCGAGCGAGGGCGTCGGCGCGATGGTGATCGCCTCCTCGGTCCCGGTCGTCTTCTCGGCCGGCGCCGACATCAAGGCCTTCACCCAGATGGACGAGAGCGGCGGCGAGGAGCTGATCCACACCGCCCACGCCCTGCTGCGCGATTTCGGCCAGGCAAAGGTGGCGACCGTCGCCGCCGTCAACGCGATTGCCTTCGGCGGCGGCTGCGAGCTGGCGATGGCCTGCGACGTGCGGATCGCGGCCGAGGCCGCCGTCTTCGGCCAGCCCGAGGTCAAGCTCGGGATCATCCCCGGCTTCGGCGGCACCCAGCGCCTGCCGCGCCTGGTCGGGCCCAACAAGGCGCTGGAGATGAACCTGATCGGCGACGCGGTTCTCGCCGGCGAGGCGCTCGAATCGGGCCTGGTCAACCGTGTGGTCGCCGACCACGAGCTGTTCGAGACCGCGCTGATGTGGGGTCGAAAGCTGGCCGCCCAGGCGCCGCTGGCGCTCGAGCAGATCAAGCGCGTCTCCCACGCGGGCGATCTCGATGACGGGATCGAGGCCGAGAAGCAGGGCTTCGCCACCGCCTTCCGCAGCGAGGACGCCAAGGAGGGCATCGGCGCCTTCCTCGGCAAGCGCACGCCCAAGTGGAGCGGCAAGTAACCGACAACCAACGCCGAGGGACCTAAAACACGCCTATGTGTGCTGTTTTAGGCCCGTCGGCGGAGGTGGTGCGGTTGGCGGAGCTGGTCCGGGGGTCGCGCTCTACCGCCGTGCTGACCGGAGCCGGGGTCTCGGTTCCATCCGGGATCCCCGACTTCCGCACCCCTGAGACCGGCCTCTGGGCCAAGGTCGACCCGATGGAGGTTGCCCACATCGACGTCTTCGAACGCGATCCGGCGCGCTTCTGGTCCTACTATCGGCCGCGCTTCGAATCGCTGGGGGACAAGCGGCCCAACGCCGCGCACGAGGCGCTCGCCGAGCTCGAACGGGGCGGGCTGATCGACGGTGTGATCACCCAGAACATCGATCGTCTGCACGGCGCCGCCGGCTCGCGCAACGTGGTCGAGGTCCACGGCTCGATCGAGACCTCTTCCTGCCGCCACTGCGGTGCTTCGTACGGCCTCGACGAGATGGACGCGCTCTTCGACGCCGATGGCGTCGCTCTCTGCGCCGGTTGCGGCGGTCCGGTCAAGCCCGACGTCGTGCTCTTCGGCGAGATGCTGCCCGAGCGGGCGATCGCGAGCGCCCAGGAGCTGGCCGAAGGGGCCGAGCTGCTGATCTGCGTCGGCTCGTCGCTGGCCGTTTACCCGGTTGCCGGCCTGCCGACGGTGACGCTCGAGCGGGGTGGCAAGCTCGCGATCGTCACCAAGGGCCCGACGCCCTATGACGGCGATGCCGCGGTGAAGCTCGAAGGCGAGGTAGACGCGGAGCTGAGGGCGCTGCTCGCTGCGCTCGGTTAGCCCGCGCCGGGGGTGGCCGGCGCGGCGGGCGGGCGGATGCTTTGATCGTCGCAGCCGGCGGCAATTGCCTGGTACTGGGGCTCGTCGCGGCCGGCGCTTCGAGCGCAGAGTTCCCTCGCCTCCGTGCCGCAGGCCTGGATCAGCTCGGCACCGGTGCGCCCGGCGACGGAGACGCGAATGCAACCGGGTGCCGGTGGCGGCTCGCTTGCGCCGGAGGTGGCGAGAATCAGCGCCGCCAGGGCGGCGAAGGTCACCACTACACCGACCATGACGACGTTGCGCTCCCGCTTCGTCAAGCGTCGCAGGGGCGTGTTGACACGTTTGAAGTGTCCTTCGAGTGGCATCGCAGCCCAGATTAACGGCTGCCGTCATGGCGCCAACCTCCAATCGGGCGAACCTTCCGGGCCGATCTTTAGACAGCTGTACGAGGTGATGGAGGCACGGCGGCGGCAGGCTTACGGCAATTCATTGGGCGCTTTGTGCCGGCGGCAGCGTTTCCGTGATCGGCAGCCCTCGAGACAGAAAGGAAACACCGGATCTATGGAATGGTTGAGCGAAGGCGCCAACTCATGGCAGCTCACCGCCGCGACCCTGGTCGGCCTGATGAGCATCCCGGGGCTGGTCGTTCTCTACGGCGGCGTGATGCAGAAGCGCTGGTCGGTGAACTCGATGATGATGGCCTTTGTCGCCTTCGCGATCGTGCTCATCCTCTGGTGCCTGTTCGCGTTCAGAATGGCATTTGGAACCCCGATGCACATATTCGGGGCAAGCGGTGGCAGCTTCTTCGCCAACATGTGGGGGCAGCCAGGCTCGATCCTGAGCAGCGCCAGCGAGCTCGGGCACGGTCACATACCACTGCTGCCGGTGGTCTCGGAAGAAATCGAATTCCCGCAGTCGACGCTGGCCTATTTCCAGATCGTCTTCGCGGCGATCACGCCGCTGCTGATGCTGGGGTCGGTGCTCGGGCGGATCAATTTCAAAGCCTGGATCCCGTTCGTCGCCCTCTGGACTGTTCTCGTCTACACGATCAACGCCTTCCTGATCTGGGGCGGTGGCTACTTCGCCCAGCACGGTGCGATTGACTTCTCCGGTGGCTACGTGATCCACCTCGCCGCAGGCGTATCCGGCTTCGTCGCGGCATGGGTTATCGGCCCGCGCCTGCAACGCGACCGCGAGGTCGATGCACCGAACAACCTGGCGATGGTCGCCGTCGGGGCCGGGCTGCTCTGGCTCGGCTGGAACGGCTTCAACGGCGGTGACTGGTACTCCGCCGGTGCGATCGCCTCCGCGGCTGTGCTCAACACCAACCTCTGCACCGCCGTCGCCTTCCTGGTCTGGGTAGCGTGGGACTACGCGACCGGGCGCAAGCCGAGCCTGATCGGCAGCGTCAACGGCATGATCGTCGGCCTCGTCGCGATCACCCCCGGCGCCGGTTTCGTCAACGGCTGGGGCGCGATCATCATCGGCGTCGTCGCCAGCACCCTGGTCTACTTCGCGCTCAACTACCTGAGCCGGGTGAGGCCGTTCCGCAACGTCGACGACACGCTCGGCGTCGTCTACACCCACGGCTTCGCCGGGGTCGCGGGTGGCCTCCTGGTCGGCATCTTCGCCAACAACGCGATGGCGGAAACCACCCTCGCCGGGACGATCTCCGGCGGCGGGCTGCACCTGCTCGGCTGGCAGGCGCTGACCGCGCTCTGGGTGATCGTGTTCTCCTCGATCGGCACTTTCATCCTGCTCAAACTGGTCGGCCTCGTCGTGCCGCTGCGCATGACCGACGAGGAAATGGAGATCGGCGACATCGCCGTCCACGGGCACGAGGTCTACCCGTCGGACGTGCCATCGCTCGGTTACCCCGACGGGGTTGGCGCGGCCGCCCCTGCCGCCCCGGCGGCGGGAGGCGTCTAGCCAAGACGGCCGGGCCGCGCGGCTGGCGGCCCGGAGACGAGAGACAGGAACCGCCCCCGCCCTCCTCTCCCCGGGGGCGGTTCCGTTTCTTGGCTCAGTGCCCGTTTGAGCCGTGCGAGCGAGCGACCTCGCGCAGAGTGTCGAGCAGCGTCGCCACCGCCGGCGTCACCGGCGCACCGCGGCGCACCGCGGCGAAGACCACGCGCATCGGACTCTTTGGGTGCAGGGCGCGGATGCGGATGTCGCCGCGCACGGCTGAGAGCGCCAGCTGCGGAATCAAGCTGACGCCGACGCCGGCCGCGACCAGGCCCTGGACGGTCTGGTAGTCGTCGCTCTCGAAGGAGACCCGCGGCTCGAACCCGGCTGCGTGGCAGGAGCGGACGACGTGGCGAGCGCAGGGCCCCGACACCGATGTCTGCACCCACGACTCTTCGCGCAGATCCTCGAGGCGGACCCGGTGCCGGCGGGCCAGCGGGTGGGCGGTGGGCAGGGCGAGGTGGAGGGGGTCGTCGAGCAGCTCGAAGCGCCTGACGCCGGCGGCGAGGCGCTCGCCGACGCCCTCGAATTCGTAGAGCAGCGCGAGGTCGAACTCGCCGCCGCGCAGGCGCGGCGCGATCTCCTCGGGCTCGCCCTCGGCGAGCGTCACCTCGACGCCGGGGTGCCCGGCGCTGAAGGCGGCGATCGCCTGCGGCACAAGTGTCGCCCCGGCGCTGGGAAAGGAGGCGATGCGGAGCCGCCCGGCGCGGCCGCCCACGATCGCGGCGAGCTCGGTCTCGGCGGCTTCCATCCGGCCCAGGATGCCCTCGGCGTGGGTGACCAGCGCGGCGCCCCCCGCGGTCGCCCGCACGCCGCCCCGGTCGCGCTCGATCAGCGTCGTGCCCACCTCGCCCTCCAGCGTTGCGATCGCCTGCGAGACGGCTGACTGCGAGTAGGAGAGCGCATCGGCGGCGGCCGAGAAGGAGCCGCGACTCACGACCTCGCGGAGCACGTTGAGGCGGGCCGCATTTAGCATAAGTAAAGCTTATCGACTATATAGGTATTAACAGTTGTGGTTATCGAAGGAGGGTGGCAGCATCGGGTCGAACTTCAGCCCGACCTCATCCCAGCAAGGAGATCCGGATGTCCACTCGCATCATCGTTTCCTACGACGACACCGACAACGATCGCGACGCGCTGGCGCTCGGCCGCCTGCTTGCCTTCAGCGGTGCCGAGCTCTCGCTCGCCTACGTCCGTCACTCACAGGGCGGCGCTCTGGAAGAGAAGGAGGCCGAGGACCTGCTCGCGCGCGGCGCCGAATCGGTCGGCGCCCCGGACATGCCACGCCACGTGGTCGTCAACCCGGGCACCAGCGTCGGCCTCGCCGAGCTCGCCGAGCGCGAGAACGCCGACGTGATCGTCTTCGGCTCCGAGTACCGCACGGCTCCCGGCACGGTCAAGCCCGGCATCCCCGCTCACAAGCTGTTGCTCGGCGGCCCGGCGGCGATCGCCGTTGCCCCGGCCGGCTTGCGCGACAACCCCTCGGTCAGCATCAACACGATCGGCGTCATCGACGAGGGCGATCCCGCGGCTCAACAGACGGCGGAAAGTCTGGCCACAGCGCTCGGTGCGACGGTGGCCGAGCGGGCGGGCGGCGGTCACATCGACCTGCTCGTCGTCGGCTCCCGACCTGAGTCGCCGAGCGGGAAGGTGACGCTCAGCGCAGCCAGCGACTACGCGGTCGAGACTGCGAGCTTCCCGGTGCTGGTCGTTCCCCGTGGCCGGCCGGTCAGCTTCGCCTCGGCCCCCCCGGCGGCGCCCGCCGGTCCGGCGGACCCGGAGTCCGCGGTCTCCGCCTAAGTCTCCCGCTGAACGACGAGGATCACGGCCGCGACCTCCGGGTCGCGGCCGTCGATCCGCCGCCCGCGGGCCTCGCTCCAGGCGACGGGGGTCGCGTTCTGGCCGTCGAGCAGCTCGGCGACGGCTTGTGCGGGGTCGTCGGCCTCGACGAGGAAGGCATCGGGTTGCCGCGGGGCCGGCGCCGCGGCAAGCTCTCTTGCGGTCACGTTCTCGGCCGAGCGCTCCGCATTCCCCCACCCCTGACCGAAGGCGAGATCGGGGCCGTCGAGATACCGGCCCTCGAGGATCTTCAGCTCGCACTCGGCGGGCGGCCACTCCTGTTCGCCGAGCTCGACCGTCAGATCCTCCAGCCATGGGGCGATGACCTGCGCCAGTAGCTGCTCGCGACTGAGATTGAAGGCGCGGGCATGGTTGAGGCCGTTGCTGAGCTCGACGTGGAAGGGCACACGACAACCATATGCTCACGGCGATGGAGACGTCCCTGCCCGCCGCCGTCGTCTTCGACAACGACGGCCTGCTGCTCGATACGGAGTCGGTCTGGACTCGTGCCGAGCAGGACCTCTTCGAGCGGCGGGGGGTCGAGTTCACGCCTGCTCACAAGCGTGAGCTGGTCGGCACCTCAGCCGAGGTCGCCGGCGGGATCCTCGAGCGGCGGCTGAACGAGCCCGGCCGCGGGGTCGAGTTGATCGACGAGCTCAACGAGCTGGTCGTCGTCGAGCTCGAGCACGGGGTCGAGGCGATGCTGGGGGCAGCGGATCTGCTGCATCGCCTCAAGCAACGCGGCACCCCGATCGGGCTCGTCTCCAACTCACCGCTGCTCTTCGTCCGGCGCTCGCTGGAAATCGTCGGCTTCGACGACCATTTCGACGTCGTGATCAGCGCCCACGAAGTGGCGGCTCCGAAGCCGGCCCCAGATCCTTATCTCGAGGCCTGTCGGCGACTTGGTGTCGAGCCGGGGCCTCCTGTGGTGGCGCTGGAGGATTCGCCCACCGGGGTTGCCGCTGCACGCGCGGCGGGACTGACAGTTATTGGAGTGCCCTCACTGGAGGGAATCGAGTTGGTCGAGGCGCACGAGATTGCCGAGTCGCTGCTCGACGATGTAGTTGCCCGTTGGCTGCGGCTGTAGGTCTCACCCGCGCAGTACGCGGCGGCGGCGCAGGATGCGCTCGCAGGTCTCGACCAGTTCGCGGAGGGCTTGAAGCTTCTTTCCGTCAAGGTCGCCGTTGAGAGCGGCATTGGCCAGCTCGCCAGCCTCGTGGCGACGGGCTTCGAGCGTTGCCATGTCCTCCTTGTGACCAGAATCCGCAAGTGCGTCGCGCAGCTCGGTCAGCAGTGCCTCGAGTCCTACTCGCAGTTGCAGTGCGGCCTCGCGGTTGCGGCCCGTGTCGAGGTCTGCTCGGGCTCGCAGGATCAGCGTCTCGCAGGCGTCGAAGCTTTCGCGGCCGCCGAGCACTGCTGCCAGGCGCTCTTGGGGGCGCAGTTCTTCTGCTCGCTGTTGGCGGCGGGTGGCGGGGCCGGCTTCGGGGTCTACCTGGCGGGCGGCCATGAATTCGCCGCTGGCGACCTGCTCGCCGCTGCCGTAACCGAGGCGCACCGCGACTGCGCCTCTTGGAGTGAGCGCCTGTGGGTGGGGATCGCCGCTGGCGACCGCGTGGGTGTGAAGGGCTCGGTTGAGCAGGCCGATGCCCTCGGCGATAAGCGTGTCGACGGCTTTTTCGTCGGCGCTGGTCTGCTCCAGCCAGCTTGCTGCCTCCTCTTCAGCAGCGAATGGCTCAGAGGCGCGGACCGTTGTGGCACGGCTCAGCGGCAAACTGGCCGGTGCCGCACCCGCCTCGGCCTCTCGTACGCGCCTACGTCGCCGCCTTGACGGTGGTGGGGCGCCGAGGGTTTCGAGCACCAGGACTCGCTCGATCTCGCCGTTGCGGATCACGTAGCGGCCGTCCGCGACGGCCAAGGTGCCGGCGAACTCGAACTGGCTGAATCCGAAGAGGCGGGTCAAAGACCCAATTCTGCTCGAAACTCAGTCGCCGCCGGGCTGGCCGCCGCTGGCACCCTTGCCCTGCTTGGCAGTGCCGTCGGGTTCCGAGAACTGCGACGGCGTGGTCGGCACCTGCGGGTTGTCGATTTCACCGAGGCGCTGCATCAACCGGTTCCACTTGCCCGGCGAGAGCTGACCGAGACTGGCGGAGAGGCCGCTGGCGCCGCCGATGCTGGTCAGGAAGGACGCCATCTCGCGACCCCACTGAGTTTCCTCGCCCTCGTTGTATTCGCCGTGGCTGAGCGGCACGCCGCTGGCGTCGGCGAAGCCCATCTCGATTGAGCCGCCGGGGACGAAGGTCGCGATCTGGTCGCCGGCGGAGACGTGTTGGCCGGCGTGGACGGTCGCCTTGACCCCCTCGTAGACGAAGATGATCTGACCGGCGCGCTGGCCGCTGAGCAGCTTGTAGAGGACGCCCCCCCTTCGGGCCAACCGGGCGCCCCGGTGGCGAGGATTTCGGCGTCGCCGACCGCGGCGATCGGCCCTGTGCCGGTGAAGTCGACACCCTGGTCGATGCGACCGGTGCTGGCTGAGAGGAACGGGCTGACGTATTCGATTTCAAACGCCGGGCTGTAGCCGACGTGGACGTGGTCGTAGTGGTCGGGCAGGGCGAAGCTGGTTTCACCCGGCAGGTCCTCGAGTGAGATCACCTGGTGCGGCTGCATCGTCCCCTGCAGCCGCAGCACCGTTTTGATCAGGGCATCTGCAAGCGTGCCAGGGCCCTGGTGGCCGGTCACCGGAACCCCGTCGATTGTGGCGATGTCGACGGCGTCGCCGGTGCTGTGCTCGGAGACATAGCCCGAAGAGCTGTAGACGCTGTGGCCGCACTCGAGCGAGGTGATCGTCAGCTGGAAGCCCTTCGAGACCAGATACTCGAGCAGCGCCAGCACCCTGCGGTCGATCTTTCCGCTGGCGATGTCTTCGCGACCGCATTCGTAGATCGAGAGGTTCTTGTCGTGCAGCACCCTCTGCTCCAGCGCGTCCTTGGGCAGCAGCAGCACGCCGCTGACGCTGAGGTCGTTGGCAAAGGCGCTCTTGCCGTTGGCGCGGTAGATCGCCGTCGCTTCGAGCAACTTCCAGCCGTCGAGGATCGGCTTCGGGTCGATCCGGTGCGAGCCGGCGCCGGCCGGGGCGATCGAGAAGTTGATGTGGGGGTCGACGCCGTCGGCGCTGGCACCGATGCGGGCGATGATGGCGCCGCCCACAACCCTCGACCCTACCTTGAGGGTCTGACCGGAGCTCCCCATTTCGGCGTCGGAGCCGCCCTGCCCATCCTGGGCCGCCCGCTTCGGCAGCGCATACAGCCGCGGCCGCAGGTTCTCGGTGTTGACGACGGGCTGCTGCGCCCCGTGGGCGCTGAGGATGCCGCCGCCCGAGTCGACGATCTCGCCCAGCTCGGCGTAGGTGTAGCGGTTGCCGTAGGCGTCTTCGAGGACGATGAACCTGCCCAGCTTCGGCGAGTCGCCGATCGCCTTGATCGTGCCGTCGTTGACCGCCACCACCGGCGCGCCTTGGTCAGCGAAGATGTTGATTCCGCGGCGGGTCGGAGAGGACGAGATCACTTCGGCCGCTTCGCCGTAGGCCTGGTCGGTGCCGGGGGCGGAGCGCTTCAGCGCTTCCCGTGCCGAGAGGTCGTCGGCGTAGCTGGCATCGGCGGCGACCGGGAAGTGGGCCCCCTCGGTGAGGCCGGTCAGCGAGCCGACCAGATCTGGCGGCAGCTTGCCGTAGGCACGGGCACCGGCCAGTACCTCCTGCACGTACCAGTCGGCGTGGTTGTAGGAGAAGATCGCTTTGTAGAGGTCACTGGAGCCACCGCTGAGCTTGAGGTAGTGGGCAGCGGCACAGATCGCGTCGACCGGGTTGTAGGGGTCCTTCTGGCCGTCGCCGTTGGCGTCGAGGCCGAAGGCTTCCCAGCTGGAGGGGAGGAACTGCATCCAGCCCATTGCGCCGGCGCTGGAGGGACCCATGTTGGTGCCGAAGCCGCTCTCGATCTTGTTGATCGAGGCCAGCACCTCCCAGGGAATCCCGTACTCGGTCCCGCAGGCCTGGTAGATCGGCAGCAGGAAGGGGGGGATCTCGAAGGATTCGATGATGAAGTTGGGAACGCCGAGCGGCGCCGGGCCGAAGGGTGCGATCGTCGTCGTCGGGTTGGCTTCGGTGGGGGTGCCCCCGGTCGAGTACTGCGAGCCGCCGCTGCCGGCCTTCGCTTGCAGCTGGACACCGCCGGTTGCGCTGGGCGCAGTGACGCCGCCGCTGTCGCCACCACCGCCGCTGGTGTCGCCGAGGCTTTCGTTGCGGTGGGCCTTGGCGCTGCCGCCGGCGATCGTGGCACCGGTCTTGAAGTCACCCTGTTTGGTCGCCGCCGCCGGCGCGCGGGGAGCTTCGACGTTGCTGTTGCTGGTCGCTTCCTGCGGCGCCTGTGCCGGGGTCGTTTCCTCGCTGTCATCGGCGGGCGAGGCGCAGTCCGGGTCTTCGCTGTCGACGAGGCCGTCGTGGTCGTCGTCTAGTTCGTTCGAGCAGGCCGTCGGTTCGACCGCCGGGCCCGCCGGCGTGGTGGCGGGCGGCGCAACCGCTTCCTGGGATTCGGTGGTGGTGACGCCGTCGGCACCGGCGAAGCCGACGCCCAGCGCCGTGATGACGCCAAAGCCGGCCAGGGCCAGTATCAGTGCGAGCTTATTTCTCATACGACGGCGCCTCTATCCCCACATCCCGGAATGTGCAGCACGATTGCCTTCTCCCTGTGCAACAAGGCTCGCCCAAGCTACTGATTGGTCAAAGGGGGCGCAACGGCTTGCCCCTGCCCCCAACAAGCCCTTAATCAACGTTTGTCTCATGCCTGAAGGGCGGGAGGATTTCAGGCGTGCCGGATGCGCCGGTTAAGCTGATGTCAATGAGGTCCATTTTCCGATGAGCGCCGAGTACGACGATCCGGATGGCCTGCGAGCGCGCAGCGAGCAGGCGATCGGCGAGTTCGCCCAGGCGCTGCTCGACAGTCAGGTGCTCGAGAACGCCGTCTCGGCGGCCTTCGGGGCGCGCGAGAAGGCGCTCGAGGCCCAGCACGCGGCGATGAGCGCACTCAATCTGCCCTCGGCAGGCGATGTCGAACGTCTCGAGCGGCGCCTGCGTTCGCTCTCGCAGCGCTTGGATGAGGTCGAGGACCAGGTCGACCGGGTCGTCCGCGACATCGGTGAGATCCGCCGCTCCGTCGCCGCAATAAAGCGCGCCGAACCCAAAGACTAACCCTCTACTTTAGGTTGAGAGTACCGAAGAGGCCGCCTGTCCGGCGCGTTTCTCCGCGGTCTTGAGCTGCTCCTCATCAAGCGCCACTCCGCCGTTCGTTTCGGCGACGATCAGGACGGCGGCGAGGGCGATCCCGAGCGATCGACCGCGCGCGAGCAAGGGCGCTGTCTGCATGTCCGTCGCGTCGGCCCCCAGCCCCGGCGTCCGGTCCCCCGGATGGGTATCGACGCTGCCGACGACAAGCGAGCGCCCGACGCCGGCGAGAGCCGCCTCGAGCCGTTCGGTCAGGCCCGCGTCGGGCCTTGCCGTCTCGCCGACCGCCACCCCCAGCGACGCGACACTGCCGCCTTCGGCGATGGCCGCGGTGACGACCAGCAACCGACCGAGCTCGCCGTTATCTCCCGCGACGCAGGTCCCGACTCGCACCGCCCTCCTCAGCCCCAGCTCTGCCAGCTCGCCGAGCACCAGCGTCGCGCTCGGTCCGCCGATCCCGGTCGCCTGGATGGTCAGCTCATCTCCCGCCGGGGTCCGGCCGGAGTAGCCCCACAGCCCGCGGGCGTGGTTGCTCATCTTCGGCTCCTCGAGCAGCTCCTGCGCCAGCAGCAGTGCCCTGCCGGGATCGCCGACCAACACCGCATCGGCGGCGATCGGGGCGGTGGGGCGCAGGTGCGTCGGCATGCCTACGACCCTAGCCGCCCCTCGGACGCGTGAGCATGGGCGCGTGGGTGTAATGAGTGTGCCCGTTGCGGAGGCGGCCTCCGGTTTGACCACCGCTGGGACTAGCCTCGGTCCGAGGTGGCGATCGACGAACGCATATCCCTCAGCGAGGCCTCGCGCCGCGCCGGCGTCTCGCCGAGCACGCTGAAGCGCTGGGCGGAGGAGAAAATCGTGCCGGTGCGCCGCGGTCGCTGGACCGCCGCCGCCGCCGCTCAGGCCCGGGTCGTGGCGAGGATGCGCGAGCGCGGCCACTCGCTGGAGGACCTGAAGAAGGCCGGGCGCGAAGGGCGCCTCGCCTTCGGCTTCGCCGAGGACCTCTTTCCGCAGCCCGAGGAACAGGCGACGGTCGCCCAGGTCTCTCGCGAGACCGGCCTCGAGCCGGAGCTGATCGAGCGCATCCTCGTCATCCTCGGCACGCCGCTGGAGCGCGAGCGGCTGCTCACCCCACAGGACGTTCAGGCGCTGCGCCACTGTGCCCGCGTGCTCGCCGCCGGCTTTCCGCTCGTCGCCTTCCTGCAACTGGTCCGCGTTTACGCCCAGTCGCTGCGGCGAATCGCCGACGCGGAGGTCCGCCTCTTCCACCTCTACGTGCACGAACCGCTGATCCGCGACGGCGTGCCGGAGCTGGAGATGGCGGGGGAGATGGGGGAGCTGGCCGGCGACATGCTGCCCCTCGCCGCGCCGCTCACCGAGTACCTGCACACCCGCTACCTGCGCTTCTTCCTCGAGCAGGACGTCGTCGGCCATATGGAGAGCGAGCTCGGAGGCGCCGGGTCGCAGGTGCACCACGTACCGGTCACGCTCTGCTTCATCGACCTCACCGGCTTCACCCGCTACACGGAGGAGGAAGGTGACATCGAGGCGCTCGACGTGGTCGAGAACTTCGTCGAAACGGTGGAGGCGACGATGCCACCCGAGGCGACGATCGTGAAGACGATCGGCGACGAGGTGATGGTCGTCTCGCCCGACCCCGCCTCGCTGACCGAATGGGCTGTCGCGCTGATGTCCCGCTTCCCGACGCGGCCGCAGCCGCGCGTCGGGATTCACTACGCCCAGGCGGTCTACCGCGACGGCGACTACTTCGGCACCCACGTCAACCTCGCCCACCGCGTCGTCAGCCGGGCCCAGGCGGGCGAGGTGTTGGTCACCGACCGCGTCAGCGAAGCGCTGGCGGGGCGCGGTCTCGAGTGCGGGCCGATCGGCCAGGTGCAGCTCAAGGGCTTCCCCGAGCCGACGCCGCTCTTCATCGTGCGGCCCGGCGGCTGAGAGTCCGCCCGCCCCGCCGGGCGCGCGACACTTACCGCATGGAGAACGAGCAGATGCTCGATGCGGTGCGCGACGGCGGCCTGCTCGCGTCCGGCGTCCCGGTCGTCGCGATGCTCTCGGGCGGGCGCGACTCGGTCTGCCTGTTCGACCTGGCGGTGCGCCTGCTCGGTCCCGACGTGGTGACCGCCCTCCACGTCAACTACGGCCTGCGCGACGACTCCGACGCCGACGAGGCCCACTGCGCCGAGCTCTGCCGGCGCCTCGGCGCGCGGATCGAGGTCGAGCGCCCGAAGCGCCCGGAGGGCCCCGGCAACCTGCAGTCCTGGGCCCGCGACACGCGCTACGCCGCGGCCGCCCGAATCGCGTCGGCCGCCGGGGGGTCGATCGCCACGGGGCACACCGCCGACGACCAGGTCGAGACCATCCTCTACCGGCTCGCCTCCTCGCCCAGCCGCCGCGCCCTGCTCGGGATGCGGCCGCGCGACGGCAGGCTGGTGCGCCCGCTGCTCGGCTTCACCCGGAAGCAGACGACCACCTACTGCGTCGAGCGTGGACTCTTGTGGCGCGACGACCCGACCAACGCCGCCGACGGCTACGCCCGCAACCGCGTCCGCAACCGGCTCGTTCCGGCGTTGGCGGAAATCCATCCCGCCGCCGCTCGCAACGTGCTGCGCACGGCCGAGCTGCTGCGCGATGAGGCCGAGGTGCTCGACGCGCTGGTTGAGGCCGAGCTTGGCGGCGCGAACGGCGCGGCCCGCGGCACGATCGAGCTGCGGCGGCTGGCCGAGCTGCCCGGGGCACTGCGCCGCCTCGTCGTCCAGCGTCTCGCCGACCGTGCCGCCGGCCGGCCGGTGCCCGGGGCCGCCAATCACGCCGACGAGGTCGCCGGGCTGCGCCGCACCGGCAAGACGATGCTCGACCTGGGCGGCGGCGTCCGCGCGGTGGTCGAGCGTGGCGTCCTGCGAGCGGAGCGTTAAAGCCCGCCGACGGGCCTGAAACACGCCATATATGGGGGGTTTGAGTCCCGTCGGCCCCGTCGTATCTAGACTGCGGCGGGTGACCGACTCCGCGATTGGCGAGACCCTCGTCTCCAGCGAGGATCTACAGCAACGCGTCGCCGAGCTGGGGCGGCAGATCAGCGAGGAGTACGAGGGCCGCGACCTCTTCATGGTGGGGGTGCTGAAGGGCGCCGTGCTCTTCCTCGCCGACCTGATGCGCAGCATCAGCGTGCCCTGCGAGGTCGACTTCATGGCCGTCTTGAGCTACGGCTCGCAAACGGATTCCTCAGGCGTGGTGCGGATCATGAAGGACCTCGACGCGCCGATCGAGGGCCGCCACGTGCTGATCGTCGAGGACATCATCGATTCCGGCCTGACCCTGCAGTACTTGATGCGCAACTTGAACGCGCGCAATCCAGCCTCGCTCGAGGTCTGCGCGCTGCTGACCAAGCCCGAGCGCCTGCGAGTCGATCTCTCGCCTCGCTACGTCGGTTTCGAGATCGCCGATCGCTTCGCGATCGGCTACGGACTCGACCACGCTCAGCGCTACCGCAACCTCGCCTACGTGGCCGCGTTGAACGCGTAGATGCCGAAACCGCCCTGGTACGCTGATTTTTCCCTGTGAGGCGTTTTTTCAAGAGCGCGGCTTTCCCGATCCTGCTGGTGGTGATCCTTGCTTTCGTCGCCCAGCGCTGGATCGGCCATTCCTCAAGCACGGAATCGCCGTCCTACAACGAACTGGTCAACCCCAAGTCGGGTCTGATCGTCGAAAACAAGATCGAAGAAGTCACCCTCAACAACAAGGACTTCACGCTCGACGTCAAGCAGAAGGGCGAAAAGCCGAGCTTCTCGACCGGCTACCCGGCCAACACCGAGCAGTCGCTGGTCAACCTGCTCGACGAAAACAACGTTAAGACGACCGTGCACGGCACCGGCGGTTCCAGTCTGCTCTCGCTGCTGACCTACATCCTGCCCTTCGTCCTCTTCTTCGGCTTCTGGATCTTCCTGATGAACCAGATGCAGGGCGGCGGCTCGCGGGTTATGAACTTCGGCAAATCGAAGGCGAAGCGGATGTCAGTGGACGCGCCCAAGATCACCTTCCGCGACGTCGCCGGCGTCGACGAGGCCGTGCAGGAGCTGCACGAGATCAAGGAGTTCCTCGAGAACCCGAAGAAGTTCCAGGCGCTCGGCGCCCGCATTCCCAAGGGCGTTCTGCTCTACGGCCCTCCCGGCACCGGCAAGACGCTGCTGGCCCGCGCCGTCGCCGGCGAGGCCGGCGTGCCCTTCTTCTCGATCTCGGGTTCGGACTTCGTCGAGATGTTCGTCGGCGTCGGCGCCAGCCGCGTCCGCGACCTCTTCGAGCAGGCCAAGCAGAACTCGCCCTGCATCATCTTCATGGACGAGATCGACGCCGTCGGTCGCCACCGCGGCGCCGGCATGGGCGGCGGTCACGACGAGCGCGAGCAGACGCTGAACCAGCTCCTGGTCGAGATGGACGGCTTCGAGATGAAGGACAACATCATCCTGATCGCCGCCACCAACCGGCCCGACATCCTCGACCCGGCGCTGCTGCGGCCGGGCCGCTTCGACCGCCAGGTCGTAGTCGACCGTCCTGACCGCAAGGGCCGCAAGCACATCCTCGAGGTTCACACCCGCGGCAAGCCGCTGGCCAAGGTGATCGACCTCGACGCCCTAGCCGGCCAGACCCCCGGCTTCACCGGCGCCGACCTCGCCAACCTGATCAACGAGGCGGCGCTGCTGACCGCCCGCCAGGGCAAGCGCGAGATCACGATGAACGAGCTCGAGGAGGGGATCATGCGCGTGATCGCCGGCCCCGAGAAGAAGACCCGGGTGATGAGCGAGAAGGAGCGGCTGATCACCGCTTACCACGAGCTAGGGCACGCGATCGTCGGCCACCTGCTGCCCAACTGCGACCCGGTCCACAAGATCTCGATCATCAGCCGCGGGCAGGCGCTCGGCTACACGATCAGTCTTCCCACCGAAGACAAGTTCCTCACCTCGCGTGCCGAGCTGACCGACACGATGGCGATGACGCTCGGCGGCCGCGCCGCCGAGGAGATCGTCTTCGGCGAGATCACCACCGGCGCCTCCAACGACCTCGAAAAGGTGACCGAGACGGCGAAGCAGATGGTGATGCGCTTCGGCATGTCGGAGCGGCTCGGCCCGCGCGTCTTCGGCCACGATCGCGGCCAGCCCTTCCTCGGCCGCGAATTCTCCGCCGAACCCGACTACTCCGACGAGATCGCGCGCGAGATCGACGACGAGATCCGCCGCATCGTTGAGGGCGCTCACCAGACCGCCAAGGACCTGCTCACCGAGAAGCGCGAGGAGTTGGACCGGATCTCCAACATCCTGCTCGAGCGCGAGACGATTGACGCCGAGCAGTTCGTCGATCTACTTGCAGGCAAGTCCGAAGACGAAGTCTTCACCGACGACGAGGAGCCGGCGCAGCCGGCAGAGCCGGCGCCGGAGCCCGAAAGAGCACAGCGCGAGGGTGCGCGCCCTATCCCGCGGCCCAGGCCTGGGTACGCCGGTGGCGACGCCAGCTGACGGTTAGGGACAGCGGTTGTTGGTTGGGGGCGCGGGTGCCCCGCGCCCCTACGCAAGAGCCAGCGATACTTCCTCTATGAATCCGAAGCTGATGGGTGTCGTCAACGTGACCCCCGACTCGTTCTCTGATGGCGGCAGGTACCTCGATGCGGAGGCGGCTATCGCGCATGGGGAAAAGCTTCTTAGGGATGGGGCTGAGATTCTGGATGTCGGGGGGGAATCGACTCGCCCGGGGGCAGTCGAAGTCGACGAGGCGGAGGAGCTGCGCCGGACCAAGCCGGTGGTGGAAGCGCTGGGGGGCGATGCGACCGTCTCTATCGACACCTCAAAGTTGGTGGTTGCTGAGGCAGCACTGGATGCTGGGGCCTCGATCGTCAATGACGTTACGGCGCTGCGGCGGGACCCTGAGATGGCCGCTCTCTGCGCCGATCGTGGAGTTGGCGTCGTGCTGATGCACATGCCCGGCAACCCACGGACGATGCAGGACGATCCGCGCTACGACGATGTCGTTGACGACGTCAAGTCGTTCCTGGCCGCGCGGATGGAGTTTGCGGTTCGCGAGGGGGTCGCGGAGGAGCGGATCTGGCTCGATCCGGGGATCGGGTTTGGCAAGACGGTCGAGCACAACCTCGAGCTGCTGCGGCGGCTGGCGGAGCCGCGCGACCTGGGCCGACCGCTTGTGATCGGCACCTCGCGCAAGAGCTTCATCGGCAAGATCGATGGGTCCGAAGTTGAGGAGCGAATCGGTGGTTCGATCGCCTCCTCGGTACTAGCCGCCGCTGAGGGTGCCGACGTGCTGCGCGTTCACGATGTCGCCGAGATGGCCCAGGCGATGCGGGTTGTCGAAGCGGTCCTTGGGTAAGTTGCTCCAATGGAGTCGCACGACAACGGGATCGAATCGCGGGTCGAGGTCGAGCTGCGTGGGCTCTCGATCTACACCCACCATGGGGTCAGCGACTCCGAGCAGGAGGTCGGCCAGCGGCTCGAGTTCGATGTCTCCTTCGACGTCCCCGACTGCGATGCGGTGCTCACCGACCGGATCGAGGACACGGTCGACTATGCGGAGGTCTGCGACATCGTCGCCCTCGCCGCCACCGAGCGCAGCTACCGCACCCTCGAGCGGCTCGCTCAGGTCGTCGGCGGGCGGCTGATGGAGCGCTACGGCTGCGAGTCGGTCCGCGTCCGCGCCGCCAAGCCCGAGCCGCCCTTGCCGCTGGCGATCCAGGAGGTCGCGGTCGAGGTAGTGCACGAGCGGGCCGAAGAGGCCGGCGAGGACGAGCCCGAAGAGGCGTAGGAATGTTCGTCAAGACCGGCTACCTGGGGCTCGGCTCCAACGTTGGCGACCGCGAGTCGCACCTGCGAGCGGCCATCGAGCTTCTACGTGAACGCGGGGTGGACGTCGAGGCCGTGTCCTCCGCCTACGAGACCGAGCCTGTCGGCGAGGTCCTGGATCAACCCGACTTCCTCAATGCGGCGATCCGCATCCGCACCGAGCTCGAGCCGGAGGCGCTGCTCGACCTCTGCAAGGAGATCGAGATCGAGCGCGGTCGCGCCCTCGACGCCCCCCGCCACAGCCCGCGTCCGCTCGACGTCGACCTGCTCCTGCTCGGCGATTTGGAGCTGACCACGGAGCGGCTCACGCTGCCTCATCCTGAGGTAACGAGCCGGCGCTTCGTCCTCGCACCGTTGATCGAGCTGGATCCCCGCTTGGCCCTCCCAAGCGGCGCCAAGCTCCGCGCTGCGCTGGTGTCTTTGGGACCCGCCCAGCGTGCCCAGCGCGTTGGCTCGCTAAAAGATTAAGAAATCTTGATTAAAAAACTTTGAAGCGTAACATAGCGACCTTCGAAGACACGGGACGGCGACGTCCCGAGCATTAAGGAGGAAAGATGAGACGTGCCATCCTGGCTCTGCTTGCGCTTGGCGTTTTTTGCGCCCTTGGAGGGGGAGGGGCGACATCGGCCAGTGCGAACCGCTGCCGCGTATCTACTGAAAAAGTTGGCAACTACAAGAAACGAAGTCCCGACAACGCGGGGGGAACGTGTGAAGAACCCGGCACGGCTGGTAAAGAGAAATACATCATTACAGATGGAATATCCACTCAGCTAAGCCCGACGGAAGCGTGTGAGGAAGTCGCCGAAGCCAAAACCGGCAACTACAAAAACTCAACCTGCACTGAAAAAGTCTCACCTGGCGAAGGCTCGTTCGTCAAGGTGACTACCTCGCGGGGGGAATGGATGGTCGCCGGTGCAAATCTGACCACGGGCACGAAACTGGTCAAAGGCAGCATTGTGGCTCCCAGCGCGACGCTGACCACCAAAATCGGCGGCAACGAAGTCAAATTCACCTGTAAAAATGGTGAACTGAAAGAAGTCGAACTAGAAAAAGAAGGCAAGCTCAAAGAAGGCGGGAGCGTCCGATTCACCGAATGCACAACCGCCATCAACGGCACCACGCAGGGCGCCTGCGAACCGAAAAATGGTGCCGAAAAAGGCGTCATCGTGACCAACAAAGGCAAAGGCCGGCTCGGCGAACACTCGACCGGTGAAGGCGTCACGGTGATCGAATCGGTGGTCAAAGAAAAAATAGAAGGCAAAGAAGTACTGGTGTTCGGTCACGTCAAAATGAGCGAAGAATGCTCGATCGGCGAAGATGTGCCGATCATCGGCTCAAAGCTGGGAGTGGTGGATTCCAGCGGCATGAGCGGCCTGTTAACGGAAGCCAAATCCCACAACATCAAAGAAGGGCCCTTAACTGAAATCTGGGCGATTTCCGAAACCGCAGAACACAAAGCCAAACTCACGGGCGAAGGAAAAATCGAACTCGTGAGCGGGGAAACCTGGAGTGGGTTACTGCCGTAGGCTGGGAGCTAGTTTCCCAGCCTGTGTGTGACGCCGCATTTTAATTGACAAAAGACCCGGGCCACATCGCGCGGTCCGGGTCTTTCGCTTGGAATTTGCGGCACTACGCGGTCGGAGCGGAGTCGCGCAGCTGCTGCAGCCAGGCCGGCGGCAGGATCGGCGCCGCTTTGCCCGGGTAGTGAGGCAAGACCCGCTTGGCTAGGGCGCCGGCGGGGCGGCTTTCGATCGCCGGGCGCAGATCGTCGAGCGTCATCGCCAGGGCAAGGCTGGCGGCGATCTGGAAATCGGCGGCGTTGGGCTGGTCCCCGCCCAGGACGCCCGCCTCGATCCAGGCGTCGACCTTGTCGAGTTGATCCGGAAGGGAGGCGAGGCCGCGACGGACGTTCTCGTCGCCCGCGTCGTTGATGCGGACCTCGAGCGCGATGATCGGCGCCGCGGTACGCACGGCAAGCCCGATTGGAATGCCCAGCTTGGCCCCCTCGGAGTAGCTGCGCAGCGACGAGGCGTCTCGCTTGATCGCCCACCAGGCAATCTGTCGGATCGGGTGCTGGAGCTCCTCGTCGCCAAAGCGCTCCGCCTCGTCGACCGCGGCCCGCCGATCGGGATCGGCGGGGAAGAGCGGCGGCTCGGGGCAGATTTGGTCCAACGCCCGTGAGATCTCACGCGACCCCACCAGCTTGCGCCCATCGATCCTCAACGCCGGCACCGTTTTGCCCGGAAAGCCGAGCGCGGGGACGATCAGCCTCGAGATCGCGGGAAAGAGGTCTCGGCGCTTGTACGCGATGCCCTTGGCTTCGAGCATCGCGGCAACGGCAAAGCTCGGGTGCGACGCCGGGACGGCGTACAGGTGGGCCTCCACGCAGGGGACCTTACGGGCTGGCGCGCGCGCCTGCTCAGCGGCAAGTGTCCGATCCCGGGATAATCGCCCCGTGCTGCTCGCGGTCGACGTCGGTAACACCCAAACCCACCTGGGCGCCTTTGAGGATGGCCGCCTTGCCGAGCACTGGCGCTTCCAGACCCGCTCGGGGGCGACCGGCGACGAGCTGGCGGAGCGGATCAGCGGCCTCTTCAACCTCTGCGACATGTCCTTTGCCGAGATCGACGCCGTCTGCGTCTCCTCGGTCGTGCCGCCGCTCGGCGCCCAGTTCGAGCAGCTCACCGAGCGCTACCTCGAGGCCGAGTGCCTGACGATCGGGCCGGGGCTGAAGACCGGGATGCCGATCCGCATCGACAACCCGCTCGAGGTGGGGGCCGACCGCCTTGTCAACGCGATCGCCGCCTACGATCGCTTCCAGGAGGCATGCATAGTCGTCGACTTCGGCACCGGGATCAACGTCGACGTCGTCTCCGCCGAGGGCGAATACCTCGGCGGCGCGATCGGACCGGGGCTGGAGATCTCCCTCACCGCGCTGATCGATCGTGCCGCCCGCATCACCCGCATCGACTTGGAAGCCCCCGAAGCCGCGATCGGCCGCTCCAGCCGCACGGCGATCCAGTCGGGCTTCGTCTTCGGCTTCGCCGGCATGATCGACGGCATCGTCGGCCGGATCGAGGAGGAGCTGGGCCCGGCGCGCCTGCTTGCCACCGGCGGCCTCGCCTCGGTCGTCGTCCCCTTTACCGAGACGATCGACGAGGTCGACGACATGCTTACTCTCAAGGGACTGCGCCTTATCTATGAGCGAAACAAGTCCACAGCCGCCGCTGACTGATCCCCTCCGGATCGGCGACGTCGAGATCTCCAACCGCGTCCTGCTGGCGCCCCTGGCGGGGATCGGCAACTGGTTCGTGCGGCTGCAGGCAAAGCGCTACGGCGCCGGCCTCGCCGTTTCGGAGATGGTCTCCAGCTTCGGCCTGCACCACCGCAACGAGCGCACCCTGCGCGAGCTGATGCGGATTCACCCCGACGAGCACCCGGTCTCGGTGCAGCTCTTCGGCCACGATGCCGAGGTGATGCGCTCGGGCGCGGCGATCGCCGCCGAGGCCGGTGCCGACCTGATCGACATCAACATGGGCTGCCCGGTGCGCAAGGTGCGCAAGACCGGCGCCGGCGCCGAGCTGCTGCGCGACCAGGACCTCGCTCTCGCCCTGGCCCGCGGTGCCGCCGAGGGCAGCGGCCTGCCGGTGACGGTGAAGCTGCGCTCCGGGATTGAGGCGGGAGACCGCTCCGGCTTCGAGCTGGCGCTGCGCCTGGTCGACGAGGCCGGCGTGGCCGCGATCGGCTTCCATCCCCGCGTCGCCACGACCGGCCACAAGGGTGCGCCCGACTATGTGCTCACCCGCGAACTGGTCGAACGGGTCGAGGTGCCGGTGATCGTCTCGGGTGGCCTGAAGAGCGCCGAGGCGGCGCGGCGGGCCTATGCCGAGTCCGGCGCCGACGCGGTGATGATCGCGCGTGGATCTCTCGGCAATCCCTGGGTCTTCGAAGAGCTGACCGGCCGCCGCAGCCAGCCGCCCGAGCGTGCAGAGGTGGCGGCCGAGCTGCTCTGGGTGATCGATCGCGCCGAGGAGCATCTGGGCCAGGAGCGGGCCGGCCGCTACCTGCGCAAGTTCTATCCCTGGTACGTCGAGCCGCTCGGTGTCTCAGCCGAGCTTGCCGACGAGCTTCAGCGCAGCGCCGACCTCCCTCGCGCCCGCCGCATGATTGCCGATTTGGCCGCTCCAGTGCCCTCGCTATAATCCCGCGACTTCAGCCCTGGTGTGGCGAGGCAAATCGCCGCCGCACCTGGGCGTTTTTGGGTCTAGAAGGCCGTTTCCGCCGTAACAATCGCAAAGAGAGGTCAGGACAAAGTGAGTCGCCAGTCCGTAATCACCCCCGAGGGTCTCGAGAAGCTCAAGGAGGAGATAGATCACCTCTCGACCGTGAAGCGACGCGAGGTCGCCGAGAGGATCAAGGAGGCGCGCGAGTTCGGCGACATCTCCGAGAACGCCGAGTACGACGACGCCAAGAACGAGCAGGCCCTGCTCGAGCAGCGCATCGCCCAGCTGGAAGAGCGCTTGCGGCGGGCTACCGTGATCGACGAGAAGGACATCAGCACCGATGAAGTGCAGTTCGGCTCGATCGTCCACGTCAAGGACCAGAAGACCGACGTTTCGCAGAAGTTCCAGATCGTCGGCTCGACTGAGGCCGACCCGCTCGAGCACAAGCTCTCCAACGAGTCGCCGATCGGCAAAGCGTTGCTTGGTCACAAGCGCAACGACATCGTCACGGTCGAGGTTCCCAGAGGGCCGAAGAAGAAACTGAAGATCACCAAGATCGAGACTGCTTAGGGTCAATCCCGGCAGGGGTTCCGCTTAACTTTTTGGATCGAGACGTAGCTGCTGGCGCCTCAAGGTGGACGCCCAAAAAGTACAAGACGCTCCACCCCTGCCGGGATTGACCTGAACGTGGCGCTATAGGCTCGCCCCAGATGAGCGACCGGACCGAAGAGCCCAAGCTTTCAGATGTTCTCCGTGACCGGCGGGAGAAGCTTGAGCGGCTGCGGGAGGCTGGGATCGATCCGTTTCCTCCTGAGTTCGCCGAACGTGAGGACATCGCTGAGGTGCGCGCTGCGCATGAGGGGCTGGCGCCTGGGATCGAGACCGAGTCGCGCCATCGGGTTGCCGGACGGATCGTCGGTCGCCGCGGCCATGGCAAGGCCTGTTTCCTCGACCTGCGCGACGGCAGCGGTCAGATCCAGCTTCACGCCCGTGAGGATCTGCTGGGAGAGGAGCCGTACAGAGTGCTCGTCGACCTCGACCTCGGCGACATCGTCGGCGTCGAGGGCACGGCGCTGGCCACCCGGCGCGGCGGTGAGCTCTCGCTGGCGATCGACCGCTGGCGCCTGTTGGCCAAGAGCCTGCGCCCGCCCCCCGACAAGTTCCACGGCCTCGAGGACGTCGAGACCCGCTACCGCCACCGCGAGCTCGACCTGATCGCCAACGAGGAGAGTCGCCGGCTCTTCGGCCTGCGCGCCCGGACCGTCAGCGAGGTGCGGCGCTGGCTCGACGAGCGCGGCTTCGTCGAGGTCGAGACGCCGGTCCTGCAGCCGCTCTATGGCGGCGCCCTGGCGCGGCCTTTCACGACCCACCACAACGCGCTCGACCGCGACCTCTACCTGCGGATCGCCACCGAGCTCTACCTCAAGCGGCTCGTCGTTGGCGGCATCGACCGGGTCTACGAGCTCGGTAAGGACTTCCGCAACGAGGGCATCTCGCATAAGCACAACCCCGAGTTCACGATGCTCGAGTGGTACGAGGCCTGCTCGGACTACGCCCACACGGCCCACCGCGTCGAGCACATGGTCGCCGAAGTCGCCGAGCGGGTTCTGGGCACGACGGTCGTCGAGCGCGACGGTGTCTCGATTGACTTCGCCCCGCCCTGGAAGCGCGTCAGCTTCCGCGACGCGATCCGCGAGGCCAGCGGCATCGACATCGCTGAGCACCCGACCCGCGAGGAGCTGGCCGCGGCGATCGGGACCGAGCCCGCGATCGAGGAGGGCTGGGGCAAGCTGGTCGACGGCCTGCTCTCCAAGCACGTCGAGCCGGGCCTGATCCAACCCACATTTGTCATCGACTATCCGGTCGAGCTCTCGCCCTTCGCCAAGTCGCACCGCTCCGAGGAGGGCCTGGTCGAGCGCTTCGAGGCCTTCGCCGGTGGCATGGAGATCGCCAACGGATTCACCGAGCTCAACGACCCCGACGAGCAGCGCCGCCGCTTCGAGCAGCAAGCCGCCGAGCTGGAGCGCGGCGACGAAGAGGCGCAGCCATATGACGAGGACTTCGTCGGCGCGCTCGAGCAGGGGATGCCGCCGACCGGCGGCGTCGGCATCGGGATCGACCGCCTGGTGATGCTGCTGACGGGAGCAAAGAGCGTGCGCGAGGTCGTGCTCTTCCCGGCGATGCGCTCCTGAAGCGGCCAAAAAGCCGCTCTGAGCGCTTTTTTGCGGAACTGGGCCGGTTGGGCTCTCTCGGTATCCTCTAAGGACCACATGGGCACCTCCCGATAACCGAAGGGTGTCTACCGATACTTACTCAGCCGGTTCGCGTTGAGTAGATAGAGAGGCTTTTTGTTCGAGCGATTTACAGAGAGAGCCCGTCAAGTCGTCGTCCTGGCGCAGGAAGAGGCGCGCACTCTCAAGCACAACTACATCGGCACCGAGCACATCCTGCTTGGGCTGTTGCGCGAGGAGGAGGGCCTTGCGGCCAGGGTCCTCGAGTCGCTCGACATCACCACCGAGCGGGTCCGCTCGCAGGTCGTGCGGATCGTCGGCTCCGGCGAGGAGGTCACCTCCGGCCAGATCCCGTTCACGCCGCGCGCCAAGAAGGTGCTCGAGCTCGCCCTGCGCGAGGCGCTCTCGCTCGGCCACAACTACATCGGCACCGAGCACATCCTGCTCGGTCTCGTGCGTGAGAACGAGGGCGTCGCCGCGCGCATTCTGCTCGACTTCGACGCCGACTCCGACAAGATCCGCAACGAGGTGATCCGGATGCTCTCCGGCCCCGGCGGTCGCCGCCAGGGTGCCGGTGCGGGCGCTGGCGGATCCGGCGAGGGCAAGAAGTCGTCGAAGCTGCTCGACCAGTTCGGTCGCAACCTGACCAAGCTCGCCGAGGAGGGCAAGCTCGACCCGGTGATCGGTCGCGAGACCGAGATCGAGCGGATCATGCAGATCCTCTCCCGGCGCACCAAGAACAACCCGGTGCTGCTCGGCGAGCCAGGGGTCGGCAAGACCGCCGTGGTCGAGGGACTTGCCGCCCGGATCAACAAGGGCGAAGTTCCCGAGCTGCTCAAGAACAAGCAGATCTACACACTCGACCTGGCCGCCCTGGTCGCCGGCTCGAAGTACCGCGGCGAGTTCGAGGAGCGGCTGAAGAAGGTGATGAAGGAGATCACCCAGCGCGGCGACATCATCCTCTTCATCGACGAGCTCCACAATCTGGTCGGCGCCGGCGCCGCCGAGGGCGCGATCGACGCCGCCTCGATCCTCAAGCCGGCGCTGGCCCGCGGCGAGCTGCAGACGATCGGCGCCACCACGCTCGACGAGTACCGCAAGTACCTCGAGCGCGACTCGGCGCTGGAGCGGCGCTTCGCCCAGATCAAGGTCGACCAGCCCTCGGTCGAGGACACGGTCAAGATCCTCGAAGGGCTGCGCGAGCGCTACGAGCAGCACCACCGCGTCAACATCACCGATGACGCGCTGGGCGCCGCCGCCGAGCTCGCCGACCGCTACATCTCCGACCGCTTCCTGCCCGACAAGGCGATCGACCTGATCGACGAGGCCGCCTCGCGGATGCGGATCAAGTCGATGAGCGCGCCGCCGGTCTACCGCGACCTCGAGGAGGAAATCGAGACGACGCGGCGCGACAAGGAGGCCGCGATCGAAGCACAGGAGTTCGAGAAAGCGGCCAACCTGCGCGACACCGAGCGCCAGCTGACCACCCGCAAGCGCCAGCTCGAGGACGAGTGGGCCGAGGGCGAGAACGGCGAGCGGCCCGACGTCGGCGAAGAAGAGATCGCCGACATCGTCTCGATGTGGACCGGTATCCCGGTCTTCAAACTGACCGAGGCCGAGACCCAGAAGCTGATCCGCATGGAGGAGGAGCTGCACAAGCGGGTGATCGGCCAGGAGGTCGCGATCACCGCAGTCTCCAAGGCGATCCGCCGCTCGCGCGCCGGGATCAAGGACCCCAAGCGCCCGGCCGGCTCGTTCATCTTCCTCGGCCCCTCCGGGGTCGGCAAGACCGAGCTCGCCCGCACCCTGGCCGAGTTCCTCTTCGGCGACGAGGAGTCGATGATCCGCATCGACATGTCCGAGTACATGGAGAAGCACGCGGTCAGCCGCCTGGTCGGCTCGCCGCCGGGCTACATCGGCTACGACGAGGGCGGTCAGCTGACCGAGGCCGTGCGCCGCAAGCCCTACAGCGTGCTGCTGCTCGACGAGATCGAGAAGGCCCACCCCGACGTCTTCAACATCCTGCTGCAGATCCTCGAGGACGGGCGGCTCACCGACGCCCAGGGCCGCACGGTCGACTTCCGCAACGCGATCGTGATCATGACCTCGAACATCGGCGCCTCGGAGATCGCCAAGAACACCTCGATCGGCTTCACCGTCGCCGATGAGACCGGCATGTCCTACGGCGACATGAAGAACCGGATCATGAGCGACCTGAAGAAAGTCTTCCGGCCCGAGTTCCTCAACCGGATCGACGAGGTGATCGTCTTCCACAAGCTGGCCAAGGAAGAGGTCAAGGAGATCGTCGACCTGATGATCAACCGCGTCCGCGTCCAGGTCGCCGAGCACGAGCTGCAGCTCGACCTGACCGACGAGGCCAAGGACCTGCTGGTCGAGAAAGGCTGGGACCCCTCGATGGGCGCCCGGCCGCTGCGCCGCGCGATCCAGCGCTACATCGAGGACCCGCTCGCCGACGAAGTCCTGCGCCAGGGCCAGATGGTCCCCGGCTCGACCGTGATGGTCAAGCGCGATCCCTCCGGCGACGAGGACGACCGCCCGCTCAGCCTGACGATCGTCAAACCGAAGAAGCCGGCGCGGCCGAAGAAGTCCAAGCCAGAGCCCGAGAAGGTCGGCGTCGGCGCCAAGAAGGACGACGGCGAGCCGAAGTGGACGAGTCGTCCGAGTCGGATTCGCCCAAAGCCGAGAACGACGATTAGCGGGCGGGGGCGCGCGGGTCCTGTCGCGGCAGGGGACCCACCGCCCCTTCCGGTCGCTAAAGCGTCCTCAGGGGCGGTTCCCCCTACCGCGCCACCCGCGCGAGCTGCCGCTTATGGTTCACGGGGATGCGTGAGCCGGGCGGACAGCGGTTGGCACCTGGAGCGGGGGGCGTTTCCTGCGCTTTGGGGACGCCGTGGAGGAGGAGCGGCTCGAAGGGCTGCTAGCGCCGGGCGGTGGGATCGACACGGTGCTTACGGCCGATACCTACGGTCAGGGCGAGGCCGACTCGCTCCTGGGGCAGGCACTGCGCGGCGTGTCCCGGGAGGCCTACTGCCTGGTCGGGGCGGTCGGGCATGACTTCTACGAGGGCGAGCGCGACGGACCGCGGGGGTTTCCTCGCTTTACCGATCCGCGCTTGCGCGGAGAGGCCGAGTACGCGGACTACCTGCGGATGGCGACCGAGCGCAGCCTCGAGCGGTTCGGGGTCGATTCCTTCGACCTGCTGTTGCTGCACAACCCAGACCGGATCGGCTACTCGAGCGAGGCGGTTTGGGAGGGGATGGCGGCGCTGCGCGAGGTGGGCCTGGCGGCGCGGATCGGTGTCGCCCCCGGGCCGGCCAACGGCTTCACCCTTGACCTGATCGCCTGCCTCGAGCGCTTCGGCGAGCGGATCGACTGGGCGATGATCATCCTCAACCCCTTCGAGCCCTGGCCCGGAGAGCTCTGCCTCGATGCCGCCGAGCGTCATGGGGTCAAGGTGATCACCCGCGTCGTCGATTACGGCGGCCTCTTCTGGGGCGACCTGCGGCCGGGGATGGAGCTGGCGAAGGGCGACCACCGGGCCTTCCGGCCCGAGGGCTGGATCGAGGCGGGGCTGGAGAAGCTCGGGCGACTGGAGCCGCTGCGCGAGCGCACGGGGCTCAGCCCGATGCACCTCGCCTGCCAGTGGAACCTCGCCCACCCGGCGGTCGAGTGCGTGGTTCCCACCCTGATCCAGGAGGCCGGTGCGGGGGCGCGGACGATCGAGGACAAGCGAGTGGAGCTGGCGGCACTGTCGGGTGAGAACCTCCTCTGCGAGGCCGACGTCGCGGCGATCCGCGCGATCGGCGACAACACCGGCTGCATGGCGCTGAAGGGCGCCAGCCCGCAGCACGAGGGGGAGGAGCGCCCGGACCGTTGGGAGCTCTCCGGCGATCTTGCCGAAGTTGGAAGTCGCTGGGGCATCGACCCCGGTCGCGACCTGGTCGCTTCGTAGTCTGCCGCGCGTGCTGAGGATCGATGAGCACAACCGGCCGTGGTGGACCCTTGCGGGGACTTCCGCCGGACTCTTCTTGCTGATGCTCGATTCCACCGTGGTCGCGCTGGCGCTTCCCAGTATCCGCCACGACGTCAGCGCCACTCCGGCTGGACTGCAGTGGGTGATGAACGGCTACCTGCTGGCGATCACCGTTTTCGTCGTCACCGCCGGTCGGCTCGGGGACATGTTTGGGCGCAGGCGACTCTTCCTCGCGGGCATGGTGATCTTCGCCTTCGGCTCGGTTCTGTCCGGCGCCGCGAGCAGCCAGGAGATGCTGATCTCCGGCCGGGTCCTGCAGGGGATCGGAGCGGCTCCGATGTTGCCGCTTTCGCTGGCGATTGTCTGCAACGCCTTTCCGGCCTCCGAACAGGCGCGTGCCCTCGGGGTCTGGGCCGGCGTTTCAGCTCTCGCCCTGGCGATCGGGCCGCTGGCCGGCGGGGTGCTGGTGGAAATCGACTGGCGCGTGATCTTCTGGATCAACCTGCCGGTGGCTCTGATCGGGATCTGGATCACGGCGGCAGCTGCGCCCGAGTCGACCGACCCCGGCGCCGGGCGGCACGTCGACCTCTTTGGTCTCCTGTCCCTGGGCGTTGGCCTGGCGGCGATCGTCCTGGCGCTGGTTCAGAGCAGAACCTGGAACGGCGCGACCACTGCTGCGGTCGCGGTTGCCGGCCTCGCCGCGCTTTTCGCTTTCTGGCGAGTGGAGCACCGGGTGCGCGAGCCGATCGTCGACTTCGGACTCTTCCGCAATCGGCCCTATTTCGGCGCCAGCGCGGCCGCCTTTGCCCTCGTCGGCGCCTACTGGGCGGTGATGTTCTTCCAGCCCCAGTACCTGCAGGACGTGGCCGGCCACTCGGCGGTGCTCAGCGGCCTGATGATCCTGCCGATCACGGCGCCGATGGTCGTAATCTCGCCCTTCTCCGCCCGCCTGATTGCCCGCTTCGGGGCGCGGCGGCTGATGACCGCGGGTATGGCCTGCGGCACCGCTGGCCTGCTCGTCCTGACCCAGCTCGCCGCGGGCAGCGGCTATGGCTTGTTGCTGGTTGGCTACCTGCTCTTCGGTGTCGCCCTCGGCCTCGTATACGCGCCGATGTCGACCGCGGCGATGGCGGCGATGCCGGCTGAGAAGGTGGGTATCGCCTCCGGCGTGCTGGCGATGGACCGGGTGATGGCGGGCACCATCGCGCTCGCCGCCAGCGGCGCTGTCTTTCACGCCCTCCAAGACGGCGGCAGCTCGTTCACGGCCGGGATCGCCGGTTCGACTTGGGTCCTGGTCGCGCTCTGTGCCCTCGGCACGGCGCTCACCTGGGCCTTCGTACGAGATCCGGAGCGTCCCGGTCCTGACCGCGCGGTGGCAGGAAAGCCGCAGCCGAGCGCCCTGCGGCACCACTCGCACCACCGTCGCTTCCACCTTTGAGTCTGCAAAACGCCGGAACTGCATCAACTTTTAACCCCAGCAGGGCCAGAAGTTGATGCAGTTCCCGGGTTTAGGGGGATAGAAAGGGGCTTAGGTGATCGGTTTCCTTGACAATCGCTATCCTGATCTGTCCACTTGGGATTGCCCACACCGCATTCCAAAGCGGTTTTTGCCATCCTAGAAAGCGATGTCAGCGCTGCCTGGTGATGAGCTTCACGAGTTGTCCGAACGTCAAGATCCCAGGCTACTGAGGGCTCTCGATGTCGTTGCGCCTGGTGGCGCCCTGCGCGAGGGCCTCGACAACATCGTCCACTCGCGCACCGGCGGCCTGATCGTCGTCGGCGATCCGGGCGACATTTCGCACTTGCTCTCGGGCGGGATCCGGCTCGACATCGACTACACGCCGGCGATGCTTTACCAGGTGGCGAAGATGGACGGGGCGATCGTGCTCAATGCCGAGGCGACGAAGATCACCTGGGCCAACGTGCAGCTGATGCCGGACCCGACGATCCTCTCCTCGGAGACCGGCACTCGCCACCGCACAGCCGAGCGCGTCTCCAAGCAGACCGAGGCACTGGTGATCGCGATCTCCCAGCGTCGCGACGTCGTCTCGCTCTACGTCGAGGGGACCAAGTACATCCTCCAGGACATCCCCGCGGTGCTGGCCAAGGCCAACCAGGGCCTGGCGACGCTGGACAAGTACCGCGCCCGCCTCGACCAGGTCTCCAACCGCCTCACCGTGCTCGAGTTCGAGGGCGGCGGCGTCCTCTACGACGCGCTCGCCGTGTTGCAGCGGGCCGAGCTGGTCACGCGGATGGCGGTCGAGGTCGAGCGCTACATCGTCGAGCTCGGCACCGAGGGGCGCCTGATCGAGATGCAGCTGGAGGAGACGATGGTCGGCGTCGCCGCCGACAAGACGGCGCTGATCCGCGACTACTCGGTCGAGGACTCCGAGCAGAACCTGGCAACCGTGGTCCAGTCGCTGGCCCGCCTGCCGCATGAGGACGTGCTCGACTTCGGTCGCCTCGCCGAGCTGCTCGGCTACGACCGCAAGCTCAACACCCTCGACTTCCCGGTCGCCCCCCGCGGCTACCGCGTGCTCGGCCGCGTACCGCGCATCCCCAAGCTTGTCGTCCAGAAGATCATCCATGAGCTGGGTGGGCTGGAGGAGGTACTCGCTGCCTCCGACGCCGACCTCGAGGCCGTCGACGGTGTCGGCTCCACGCGAGCCAAGGACATCCGCGAGGGCCTGCGCAGGCTCCAGGAGGTCGATCTGGTTGACCGGTACCTACAGAGCTAAGGCGGCGATGAAGCCGTCGACGAGAGAAAGGAGCACGCGATTTCTGAGCTAGCTGAGGAGGCCATGGAGGTGGGCTTCGACGCGGACGTCCCGTACGTCTGCGATTTCGAGGAGGGTGACAAGGTCGTCTACCCCCACCACGGTGCGGGCCTCGTGCTGAAGAAGGAGTCCCGTGAGTTGATGGGTGAGGAGCGGGAATACCTGACGATCAAGATCCTCCACAACGAGCTGACGGTGATGGTCCCGTGCGAAAACGCCGGGGTCGCCGGCCTGCGGCGAGTGATCGACGAGGTCGAAATCAAGAAGGTGACCGGCGTCCTCACCGATGACGTGTCAGACATGCCGAAGAACTGGAATCGGCGCTTCAAGTACAACCGCGAGAAGATCAAGACCGGCGACGTCTTCGAGCTGGCCGAGGTCGTTCGCAACCTCGCCATCCGCGAGATGGAAAAGGGTCTCTCCACCGGCGAGAAGCAGATGTACACGCGGGCGAAGAAGATCCTCGCCTCGGAGTTCATGTACGCGCTCGACAAAGACGAGGAGGGCGCGGAGGAATACCTCGACGGTCTGCTGGAGGAGCGCTTCGCCGCCACGGCGACCGCCTAGTTCCAGCAGCGTCACCGCGGTCATCGCGGCCGCCGGCTCCGGGCAGAGGCTCGGAGCCGGCGGCCCGAAGGCCTTCGTGCTGCTCGCCGGTAGGCCGATGGTTGAGTGGTCGATCGACGCTTGCCGCGCGGCCGGCTCGGTGCGCTCGATCGTCGTCGCCTGCCCGCCGGGACACGTCCACGAGCTTGCTGGCCACGACTTCGGCGTGGTCGAGGGCGGCGTCACCCGCGCCCAGTCGGTAGCCAACGCGTTGCAGGCGGTCGGCACCGAGTACGTCGCGATCCATGATGCTGCCCGACCGCTGGTCACGCCGGAGCTGATCGAGGACGTGATCGCGACCCTGGTCGCCGACCCCCAAGCGGCGGGCGCAATCGCTGCCACCCCGGTCACCGACACGATCAAGCAGGTTGCCGGGAGCGCGAAACCGCCATTTCCCATCTCAGAGATGGAAAAAGGCGGTTTGGTTGTCGGCTCGACCCTGGATCGCAGTCGGCTCTGGGCGGCGCAAACGCCGCAGGTCTTTCGCGTGGAGGCGCTGCGTGGTGCGCTGGGGGGCGATTCAGGTCACCTTGACGTTGCAACCGACGAGGCGATGCTGGTCGAGGCGGCGGGAGGGAGGGTCCTGATCCATCCCTCTCCCGCGGAGAACTTCAAGGTGACGACGCCGCTCGACCTAGCGCTGGCCGAGCTCCTGCTCGCCAAGGCGAAGTAGTGGCGCGTTAGTAGTAAATAGCGCCACCAACGCGCCAATCACCGAAGTAGAACCCAGACCAGTGTCGCGGCAAAGCAGACTTGGCCGACGCCGAGCGCGACTCCGAAGCTGACCGCACCGAACGCCACCGCGATGGCGGTGCCGATCGCGAAGGCGGCCAGGAGGATCGCGAGCTGGCGGATCATCGCGGCGGCATCGTTCCGCGGCGGTCGGTGGGCAGGCCGGCGACGGCGCGGGCGCCGTCGCCCATGTGCCGCAACCGCCGCCGTTCGTAGAGCTTGCGCTGGATGCGCAGGGTGGTGACGCCGGCGAGCACGATCGCGGTCAGGTTGACCGCGAGCTGCGCCATCGCACCGCGCCATTCCGACCAGTCGGCGAGCGCGGCGGCGACGCCGATGTTTGCGGCGGCGGGGATCGTCGTCACCGAGATCAGCACCCCGACCAGCGCCCCCGACTTGGCCGAGGTCAGCGAGAGCACGCCGGCGGCGCCGGCGAAGGCGGCGACGATGAAGGAGAAGTCGTCGGGTTTGGAGATGAACTGGGTCAGCGGGTGCATCGAGCCGCTGAAGTCTGCGTCGATCATGCCGGTCTCCTTCGAGATCAAGGTGAAGAGGAAGGCGGCGGTTATGCCGACCGGGAAGCCAATTGCGAGGGCGGTGAGCGAGCGCAGGGCGACGCTCCGCCGGCGCTCGACCACAGCCACGCAGAAGCCGGCAAGCGGGCCGAACTCCGGCCCCACCACCATCGCGCCGACGATCAGGATCGGCGAGCCGAGGAAGATCCCGACCGAGGCGATCAGGCAGGCGAGGACCATGAAGATGAGGAAGTTGCCGCCCAGCTCGGTGCTCTCCGAGGTGCGCGCCTCGACCTCCTCCCAGACGACCGCATTGGAGGGCTTGCCGTGAGCGGCGCGCTCGGCCCGGTCGGCGGCGTCGGAGAGCTGCGAGTCGATCTGCTCGAGCGCGATCGAGCCGTCGCGCGCCACGCCCAGCTCCACGAGGTCCTCGATCAGGACGCTGGCTTCCTCGCGGGCGATGTCACAGAGCACGACGTCGCCTTTCGGCTGCCGCGCCGCGCCGGCGAGAAAGACGAGGTTGGAGGCCGAGGGTGCCGCTTCGAGCAGGTCGAGGACCTTGCCGCAGCGGTCTTCCGGGACGACGATCCGCAGATGGACCATGGTCTCAGCGTATCCGCGGCCCGGGTCGCCTAATCTCGCGTCCTCATGCTCACCGACTACCACCTCCACCTGCGCCCCGACGAGCCGGACACGACCGCCGAGCGCTACTTCACCGCCACCAACGTCGACCGCTACCTCGCCGCCGCCGCGGAGGCCGGGATCGAGGAGCTGGGCGTCTCCGAGCACGTCTACCGCTTCACCCAGGCGCTCGACCTCTGGCGCCACCCGTTCTGGGAGGAACAGGCACGCGACGATCTCGATGCCTACTGCGAGTTCGTCCGCGGCACGCCGCTGCGGCTCGGGGTCGAGTGCGACTACATCCCGGCCGCCGAGGACCGCACGGCGGAGTTGCTGGAGGCGCGCGACTTCGACTACGTGGTCGGCTCGGTCCACTTCGTCGGTGACGAGGCGGTCGACCACCCCGGCTGGGACGTCTGGGAGAGCAAGGGTGATCCCGACGAGGTCTGGCGCCGCTACTTCGCCACCCTCGCCGAGTGTGCCCGGGCCGGCCTCTTCGACATCCTCGCCCACCCCGACCTGGTCAAGGTCTGGGGCGGCGCCCGGCCGCTGCCCGAGCGCGACCCGCGCCACTACTACGAGCCGGC
Organism: uncultured Solirubrobacterales bacterium; assembly: GCA_963702705.1. Taxonomy (GTDB): domain Bacteria; phylum Actinomycetota; class Thermoleophilia; order Solirubrobacterales; family 70-9; genus VRUE01. Next base: position 688,654 of record CAVPDR010000002.1, on the reverse strand, counting down.
GGTGGAAGCGATCGCCGAGAGCGGGATCGCGGTCGAGCTCTCGACCGCGGGGCTGCGCAAGCCGGTCGGCGAGCTCTACCCGGCGCGGGGCTTCGCCGAGATGTGCGTCGAGGCCGGGGCTCACTTCGCGCTTTCCTCCGACGCCCACCTGCCCGAACAGGTCGGCTTCGGCTACGACCGCGCGCTGGAGTTCCTCGCCGACCTCGGGGTCGAGGAGATCTGCGTCTTCGAGGGCCGCCGCCGCCGGCTGGAGCCGCTGCCCGGTCCGGTGCGCGAGGAGTCGAGCCGGTGAGCGTCGGGATCGGCTACGACAGCCACCGCTTCGCCGAGGGTCGGCGCCTCGTCCTCGGCGGAGTCGAGGTCGAACACCCGCGCGGCCTCGCCGGTCACTCCGACGCCGACGTGCTCACCCACGCGGTGATCGACGCTCTGCTCGGCGCCGCCGGCCAGGGCGACATCGGCACCCTCTTCCCCGACGACGACGAGGCCTGGCGCGACGCCGACTCGATCGACCTCCTGCGCACCGCGGTCGGCACCGTCGGCGGCCGGATCGTCAACATCGACGCGACCCTGATCTGCGAGGAGCCGCGGATCGGGCCGCTGCGCGCCGAGATGGAGCGGACGCTCGCCGAGGCGACCTCGGCCCGGGTCAGCGTCAAGGCGACGACCAACGAGGGAATGGGCTGGATCGGCCGCGGCGAGGGCATCGCCTGCATCGCAGTCGCCTCGGTGGATAGCGACTAGGCTTCCCGGTCCGATGGGAACACTCGGTTCCATAGTGGCGGGCATCCGCCGGTCGGCCTCCGACTCGGTCTTTGAGGCAAAGGTCCTGCGCGAGGCCGGCGTCGTCGGCCTGGTGCGTCCCGACAAGGCGGCCAAAGTGGCGACGACCTTCCTGCGCTGGGGCGCCTCGCCGGCCACCGGCGTCGCCACCGCGGCGCACAAATACCCGCACGAGACGATGCTGATCGACGAACGCGGCTCGCTCAGCTTCGAGCGGGTGCACCGCCGCACCAACGCGCTCGCCAACTCCTTCGCCGAGATGGGGATCGGCCCGGGCGATGGCATCGGCGTCATGTGCCGCAATCACCGCGGTTTCATCGAGACGACCCTGGCCGCGGCCAAGCTCGGCGCCAGCGCGCTCTACCTCAACACGATGTTCGCCGGGCCGCAGCTGGTCGAGGTGACCCGGCGCGAGCAGCCGAAGGCGCTCGTCTACGACGAGGAGTTCAGCGGCCTGCTCGACGGGGTGGACGAGGGCATCGCCCGCGTGATCGCCTGGCACGATGGGGAAATCGAGGGCGCCTCGCTCGATTCGCTGATCGCCGCCGGCGACGACTCCAACCTCAAGCCCCCACCCGACACGCCGCGCTTCGTCATCCTCACCTCGGGCACCACCGGTACGCCGAAGGGGGCGCAGCGCTCGAGTCCCGACGGCCTGATGGCGATCGCCGCGCTGATCGACAAGATCCCTTACCGGGCGCGCGAGACGATGGTGATCGCGGCACCGCTCTTTCACTCCTGGGGCTTCTTCCACTTCGTGATGAGCCTGCCGACTGCCTCGACGATGGTCCTGCGCCGCCGCTTCGACGAGGAGGAGACGCTGCGCGCCGTGCAGGACTATCGCGCCGAGGTGCTTGCCGTGGTACCGGTGATGCTGCAGCGCATCCTGCGCCTCCCCGAGGAGACGCTGGGCGCCTACGACCTCTCCTCGCTGCGGATCACCTCGGCCTCGGGTTCGGCCTTGCCGGGCGAGCTGGCGACCGAGTGGATGGACCGGTTCGGCGACAACGTCTACAACCTCTACGGCTCGACCGAGGTCGCCTACGCGACGGTCGCCACGCCCGAGGACCTGAGGGCCGCTCCCGGCACTGCTGGACGCCCGCCGCGAGGCACCGTCGTCCGGCTCTACGACGAGGCCGGGGAAGAGGTGCCCAACGGCGAGGTCGGGCGGATCTTCGTCGGCAACGAGATGTCCTTCGAGGGCTACACCGGAGGCGGTGGCAAGGAGGTGATCGACGGCCTGCTCAGCAGCGGCGACGTCGGCCATCTCGATTCCGACGGCCGCCTCTTCATCGACGGCCGCGATGACGAGATGATCGTCTCGGGTGGCGAGAACGTCTTCCCGCGCGAGGTCGAGGACCTGCTTGCCGACCACGGCGCCGTCGTCGAGGTCGCCGTGATCGGCGTCGAGGATGAGGAGTTCGGCCAGCGGCTCAAGGCATTCGTCGTTGCCGAGGCGGAGGCCGAGGTGTCGGAAGAAGAGCTGAAAGCCCACATCAAGGCCAACCTCGCTGCCTACAAGGCGCCGCGTGAAATCGAGTTCCTCGATGAGCTTCCCCGCAACGCGACCGGCAAGATCCTCAAGCGGGAGCTGCATGAGCGGGAGGCTGAGAGCCAATCCCGGTAGGGGTTCCACTTAACTTTTTGGATGGTGCCGGATTTGCTGACGCCTCAAGGTCAGCGCCCAAAAAGTACAAGACGTTCCACCCCTACCGGGATTGGCTCTTCGGCGCGTCTCGCTAATTCGCTAAATGCGCGTTTATATGGGAGGCGGGGGTAGATACGCCTCCGGTGCGGATAGTAGGTTGCCGTTTCATGGGCGAGCCTGCGGTTCAGCTGAAAGCGGTCGGTGCGGCCACTGAGGAGCTGCACGAGACGGCTAAGCAGGCGCTTGAGTGGGTCCGGGTCAGCGAGGAGCGCGTCGCCAAGGCCGAAGAGCGGGCGGAGCGGGTTCATGCGGAGACCAAGCAGCGGGCGATGGAGACGCTGCGCAAGATCGGCGAGGAGGGGCGCGAGCGGATCGATGCCGAGCGTGCCAAGCGCAAGGACGCGGAGGCGCGAGCCACGCGTGCCGAGGCCGATCGGGACCGGGCCGAGAAGGCCTTCGAGCAGGCGCAGCAGCGCGCTCAGGCCGATCGGGAAAAGCTTTCTGCCGAGATGGGCTCGTTCAAGGCTGAGGCCCAAAAGTCGGTCGCGATAGGGATCGAGCGCGCCGAGAAAGATGCCGAGAAGCGCCACAAGGCGGCGCTGGATCAGGCAAAGCTCGAGGCCGACCAGCGCGTGGCCGCGGCGGAGCAGCGCGCCGTCGAAGCCGAGGCCGCCACCGCCGAGGCGCACCAGCTGGCGATCAAGCTCGAGACCGAGATCGAGGAGCGGGTGATGCAGGGCACCGAGGATGTCCGCCGCGAGGCCGACGAGCGTGTCCGAACGCTGGTTGAGAAGGTCGAAGGCGAGGCCGCCGAATTGGCTCGGGCCCGCGCCGAGCAAGCGCTGAAAGCCGAGTCAGACCGCATCCGGGCGCAGGCTGAGCAGCGCGAGGAGCGGGTCAGGCGGGCCGCCGAGGACGAGATCAAGGCGAGCACCTCGCGGGCGCGGCGCGAGGTTCTGGCCGCGGCCGACGCAACTGCGCCGAGCTGGGAGCGCAAGGCAGCGACTGCCTCGGGCTCCGGCTACCGGACTTTCTAGACCTCTCTAGCATCCGCACCCATGCGCGAGGTGCGGATCAAGGACACGCTTTCGGGTGGGATCGTCACGCTCGACCCCGGTGCCGAGGTCGGGATCTACGCCTGTGGGCCCACGGTTTACAGCCGTATCCACATCGGCAATGCGCGCCCGTTCGTTGTCTTTTCCCTGCTCGCCCGGTTCCTCAGGTCGGAGGGGTACACGGCGAAGCTTGTCGTCAACGTCACCGACATCAACGACAAGATCTACGTCGCGGCCCGGGACGCGGGAGAGGGGTCGGCCGAGTTTGCCAGGCGCATGACCCGGGCCTACTTCGAGGACACCGGTCGCCTTGGGCTGGGCCGTCCCGACGCCGAGCCGCTGGCGACCGAGACGATCGAGCGGATTGTCGGCCTGATCTCCGACCTGATTGAGGCGGGGCACGCCTACGAGTCCGGCGGCGACGTCTACTTCCGGGTGCGCAGCTTCGCCGCCTACGGCAAGCTCTCCAACCGGCGCACCGAGGACATGGATCAGGGCGAGGAGGCCGGCTCGGCGTCGCTCAAGGAAGACCCGCTCGACTTCGCCCTCTGGAAGGCCCGCAAGCCCGACGAGGACACCTCGTGGGCTTCGCCCTGGGGGCCCGGAAGGCCCGGCTGGCACATCGAGTGCTCGGCGATGGCCGAGGCCGAGTTGGGGGCCTCGTTCGCGATCCACGGCGGTGGCTCGGACCTGGTCTTCCCCCATCACGAGAACGAGATCGCCCAGTCCGAGGGGGCGGGGAGGACGTTTGCGCGGGCTTGGATGCACAACGGGATGGTCGAGACGGACGCGGAGAAGATGTCGAAGTCGGAGGGGAACATCTTCCAGCTGTCGGAGGCCCTGGACCAGTACGGGTCGGAGGCGGTCGTCGCGTATCTGATCTCCGGGCACTACAGGCAGCCGTTGGCGTTTGGGCCGCAGCAGATGGAAGAAGCCGTGGCGCAGGTTGAGCGGCTGAGGAACTTCTTTAGGGAGCACCCCGTTGGGTGGGCATCGGGGGAGGGCCCGCCAGAGCAACAGCGGGGAGGCTCTGTCGGGCCCTCCCCCGATGCTCCGCCCACCGCGGCGGGCTCCCGGGTCGAGAGCTTCAGGGAGGCCCTCGCGGACGATTTCAATACGCCGAGGGCTATGGCCGAGGTATTTGAGCTCATGGGGGAAGCGAATCGGGGCGAGGTGCCCGGAGACTCTGATGCAGTGGCGGAGATGCTCGACCTCGTCGGCCTCAGCTCCCTTACCCAGCCGGATCGGGGAGCTGAGGCCGACGACGGGGCGGAGAAGCTTCTCGAGGAACGACAGGAAGCTCGGGCGGCTAAGGATTTTGGGCGGGCTGATGAGATTCGCGACCGGCTGGCTGAGCTTGGCTGGGAAGTGCGCGACGGGGCTGAGGGCGCGAAGCTCGTGCCCAAGGGCTAGATGGCTTCGCAGCTGATCTACGGTAAGCAGCCGGTTGCCGAGGCGGAACGCGGTCGGCGTCAGGTCAATCGCATCTGGCGCTCTCCGGAGGCGTCGAGTGAGGAGCTGGAGCGGCTCTGCGGTTCCCCTGACCATCAGGGGGTTGTGGCCGAGGTGGAGCCATATCCCTACGTAGGCTCCGCTGAACTGCTGGGTAGCGACAACGCGCTTCTCGTTGCCCTGGATCAGGTGCAGGATCCGCGCAACCTCGGTGCGGTCTGCCGGTCCGCCGAGGCTGCCGGCGCGGCGGGGGTGGTCATCCCCGACCGGCGCTCGGCGGAGATCACCGCTGTCGCCTGCAAGACGTCTGCCGGTGCAGTCGAGCATCTGCGCATCGCCCATGTCCGCAACCTCGCCGATTGGCTCGGTGAGGCGAAGCAAGCCGGCTTCTGGATCTGGGGGGCCGATGCCGGGGCGAAGCAAGCGCCGTGGGACGTTGACCTGAGCGGTCCCACCGTCCTCGTCCTGGGCGGAGAGGGCAAGGGGCTGCGGCCCCGGGTCGCATCCGCGTGTGACGGGCTGATCGCCCTGCCGCAGCGCGGCAAGATCGACTCGCTCAACGTCTCGGCGGCCGCCACGGCGCTGCTCTTCGAGGCTGTTCGCCAGCGCTAGCGGCTGCAACGCAATTTGCAGAAAAATCGATCTGGGGTTGACAGAACTCCGCGCGGCCGTAAACTAACGCGCCAACAAGGGTGAACCTCAGCTTGAGTCTGAGATACCCGGTCCATACAGGGCGCCGCCAGGGGAGGTAAGGCGCCACGACCCTTCGTCAAGGAGAAGGATCTGTGGCTCTATCTTTGCCTACCCAGGAAATGCAACTCCCGTCCGGGCGCCTCAACGGCTCGCTCAGGCCTGCCGATCCTAACCCTCAACCAGAGCTTGATGATCATTATCTGGTCGCCCTCGCCAAGGAGGGTAGGACCGATGCCTACGACGCGATCGTGCGCCGCTACCGCGGCTTCGTCCGCCTCAAGGCCTCGTCTTACTTCCTGCTCGGAGGAGAGGCCGATGACCTGATCCAGGAAGGCCTGCTCGGCCTCTACAAGGCGATCCGCGACTACCGCACCGATCGCGAGTCGAGCTTCCGCAACTTCGCCGAGCTCTGCATCACCCGCCAGATCATCACCGCGGTGAAGACGGCCACCCGCAACAAGCACACGCCGCTCAACCAGTACGTCTCCTTCAGCCAGACCCCGGCCGCAGCCGGCGAGTCCGACACCACGCTCGACGAGATCCTGCCGGGGCCGACGGTCCACGACCCGGTCAACCAGGTGATCGCCGCCGAAGAGCTCGAAAGCCTCGTCTCCTGCCTTTCCGGCGGTTCAGGCGTGCTCTCCGACCTCGAGAGCCGGGTGCTTTCGCTCTATCTCGACGGCCATTCCTACGAGGCGACGGCGGAACGCCTCGAGTGCGACACCAAGACCGTCGACAACGCCCTGCAGCGGGTCAAGCGCAAGGTTGGCACGCACCTGGCGTCCCGAGAGGCCCCGCTTTAGGGAATGTCGGCGAGGACGTAATCGAGCAGCTCCCGGCCGTGCTCGGAGGCGACTGCGACGTCGTCGACCTTGATCCGAACGCGGTGCAGCGACTGCATGCGCAGCACGTCGCCGTCGCAGCGGCTGTTGGGAAAGATTCCGGCGTAGGAGACGCCGAGTCGCTCGAGGTGGTCGGCGACGAGCGCGGTGGCGGGGTTGTCCAGTGGCAGGTCGATGTAGATCGCGTCCAGCCCGGCGCGGTGGAAGAGGTGGTGGCGCTCGGCCGCGATCGCGGTCTCGAGGTCCTCGCCCGGCACTTGGACCGTGATCAGGGCCAGGTTGTGGTCGGCGTCGATTGCGACGTGCAGCTCCGTTCGCGGCGTCAGCGCCGCGTCCGCCGGCGGCTCGGTAAGCGTCCCGCGCAGCTCGCACAGCGCCAAGGTCTGGCCGACGATCCCATGGTGGCGCTCGGGCGCGTAGACCTGGCGCTCGCGGCCGTCGTTCAGCTTCGTGTAGAAGAGGGCTGCCGACTGGCGCCCGTGCCGACCGTCGGCCGCGTCGTTGGCGACCGAGGCCGGGATCCAGCCAAGTAGGAAGCCGGTCTCGTGGGCGCCCAGCTCGACGTTGGCCCGCTGGCTGTAGGGGTGGGCCGCGGTCGCCTCGCTGTACATCCCCGCCATCCCCCGCTCGCGCGCCCAGTCCATCAGGAAGCGCTTGGTCCGCGTGAACAGGTGCTGGCCTCGCGCCGCCGGCATCGTCACCGCCTGCCCAGAGTGCCCGACCGCATCGCCCGGCCCGGCAAGACTCATTCCCTCATGGCAGAGCAGCTCGCCGCTCGCCGTCTCGGCCACGCACGACACGTAGGTCCCGGCCGCCAGTCGCGCCGAGACCTCCACCGGGTCATAGACCCAGCGTACGTCATAGCTGTCGCCATATGCAGCCCGGATCGCCTCGCTCAAGACCTCTCCCTGGCCTGGCTTCAGAAATCGAAAAGACGCATCCATGCCCACACGATTCCAGAAAGTCCGGTTTGTTATCCCGCTTCGCCCTCTACAGTGGAGCGGCGAGGTGTTCTGTCTGAGTAGATGCTACTATAGCGAACATGCGTTCGTACAAAGACGGGGGTTGCTTTGGCGGCGAGGCGCACCCTTGTTCCGCGTGATAAGCCCCGTAGGCGACTCCTTTGTCCTGTATAGATTGATGGGAATGAAAAGCCAGACCAAGCAAGAAGCGGAGCGCGATGCCGCCAAGCTGCTTCAGGCGACCTGGAGCGGGGCCGTGCCGGTCGATCCGGTGGCTATTGCACGAACTGCGGGTCTTCGGGTTTTGGAAGCCGAGCTCGACGAAAACACACTCGGCGCCCTCGTCAAGCAACCAGGGCAGGACCCTACGATTCTGCTGAATGAAAATGACAGCGAAAATAGGCGTCGGTTTACGTGTGCCCACGAGCTCGGACATTTCGTCCGACGCTCCGAGGAAGGCGACAAGTACCTGAGGGTCGATCTCAGGAACTCTCTTTCCGCCACCGGAGAGGATCCGGATGAGGTTTATGCAAACGAGTTCGCCGCTTGCCTGCTGATGCCGGAAGATGAAGTGAAGGCCTTCGTGGCACGGGGGATGAGCGATCTGGAAATGGCGATTCGCTTCAAGGTCTCTCGCGAAGCCATGCAATTTCGGCTCAAGAACCTCGAGTTGATGGCTGTTTCCTCGTAGGACCCGAAATGATCGACGGTGGAACTGCTGAGGGTGGTGTGGCTGGGAGTGTCGATCCTGAGGCGGCAGCGAAAGCAGCCGTTGTGGACGCCATCAAGTCGGGGGCAGCGCGCGAGTCAAATCTGCCCGAGGAGCTCCGCCATCTTCCGGAGCGCGACCAGGCGCAGGCGATCGAACTGAAGCGCAAGGCCGCGGAACTCGAACACGGCCTCAAGAGCACCTACGCTTCCTGGATTCTCATCATGCTTGCCGGCCAGCTCCTTCTCGCCAACGCGATATTCGTGGCATTTGCGTGGGCTGGTGAGCAGTGGGAATTGTCCACGGCCGTGGTTCAAGTGTGGCTTGCGGCTACCGTGGTCCAGGTCATCGGCGTTGTTTTCGTCGTTACGCGCCACCTGTTTCCGAATCGGGATGGGGCTGATTGAGAAGGTCCCGCTGGCCTCTGGTTCGAACCGCATAGGCGTACGCTGGGGCGTGCAAGCACGCCCGCCTAGCTCAACTGGTAGAGCACCGCTCTTGTAAAGCGGAGGTTTCCGGTTCGATCCCGGAGGCGGGCTCTGGCTGGATCAGGCGTCCGTGGCGGAGCCGCTGAGCACGCGCTGCTTCTCGGTTGCCAGCTCCTCGTCGGTGAGGACGCCCTTTTCGTGCAGGGTGGCGAGGCGTTCGAGGCGGGCGAGGCGGCTCTCCTCCGGATCGGCCGGGGTCGCGCCCGACGGGGCTTCGTCGTCGGGCTTGTGCATCTCCGGCAAGCGCAGTTTCGAGGCCCGCTCTCCCAGGTTGGCGTCCTTGACCGCGCCGACGACCTTGTCCTTGGTGCGGCCGAAGGCCTCGCCGTAGTCGGCGTCGGGGAATTCCTCGGCCGCCTGTTTGCGCAGCTCGTGGATGCCGAAGGCCGCGAGGCCGGCGATCACCAGGGTGGTGAGGAAGGAGCGCAGGTTCTGGGTCGGGGCGGAGAGGAAGTAGATGCCGACGACGATGGCTAGAAGGGAATAGACGTAGGCGGGGTAGTCGCGCAGGACCGGTGCCAGCCAGCGGCGGGCGGAGCGGGCCGAGCCGGTCGGCGAAGCGAGCCAGCCGGCGATGCCGAAGAGGACGCCGACCACGATCACGGTGGTGGCAATGCTCGTCATCAGCGAGGTGCCGATCGACCAGGCGGCTTCCGCCGCAGGCTTGACGCTGTCTTCTTCGACCAGCTGCCCGACGACGATCCCGCCGGCGATCTCGCGGAAGACGATCACGGCGAAGCCGGCGGCGACGAGGCCGATCCCGCAGGAGAGCACGGTCACCCAGCGCGCCTCGCGGGAGAGGTAGATCGCCAGGCCGAAGGCGAGGAAGGTGAGCAGCGAGAGGATCAGGGCGAGGCCCTTGACCGCGACGACGATGTTCTGGGCCGTCTTCAACTGGTCGGAGCGCAAGACGGTGATCTGGCCCGCGTCTCCCGGCAGCTTTTCCGCCAGGTTGGCGCCGATCCCGACCTGGCTGGCGAGGTTGGTGACAAGGCTGCCGAGGTTGAGGCTGACGTTGCCTTCTTCGGTCGAGACCGTCGTGCCCTTTTCTTCCAGCACTTCCAGCAGCTGTTCGTGCGTGGTCCGGTTGGCGCTCTTCCAGAGTTCCTGCGCGGTTGCGCTTTCCAGCACCTTGTTGGCGCCCTCGCCGGCGAACTGGCGCACGGCGCCGGAGATCGGTCCCGCCAACTGCTTGGTCTCGCCCGGAAGCTTTTCGCTCAGTTCCTTTTCGACATCGACGTTTTCGTAGAGCTGGTCGACGAGGTAGTTGCCGACCGCTTCGCGGATCGTCTCGTTCTGGATCAGGTGGCCGCTGGTGGTCACCCAGTCGTCGGTGTTGAGCGCCTGGCGCTCGCTCCAGATCGCGAAAACGCTGAGGAAGGCGAGTAGAGAGCCGAGCACTACGAGAGCTCGCACCAAGCGTCGTCGTCCGCGACTCATCGCTGTGATGCTATACGTGAGCAATGAAGCTGGAGGGAATTCACCACATCACCGCGATCACCGCCGACGCCCAGAGCAATGTCGATTTCTACGCCGGGGTGCTGGGCCTGCGGCTGGTCAAGAAGACGGTCAACCAGGACAACCCGACCGTCTACCACCTCTTCTTCGCCGACGAGAAGGGCAGCGCCGGCTCCGACCTCACCTTCTTCGAGTTCCCGGGCGTGCCGCCGGGCAGGGCCGGAGCCGGAGATGTGCACCGGATCGTCTGGCGGGTCGGCTCGCACGCCTCGCTCGACTTCTGGGAGGAGCGGCTGGCCACCAACGGCGTCGACTCCGAGCGGGCCGGGGGCGGGCTGCGCTTCGCCGACCCCGAGGGTCTGGCCCACGAGCTTGCCGTGGTCGAGGTCGGCGACGAGCCGCTGATCGCCGATCACCCCGAGGTGCCCGCCGACCTGGCGCTGCGGGGCTTCCACGCGGTCTGCGCCTACAGCGCCGACCCGCAGGCGAGCGCCACCCTGCTCGAGGCGCTTGAGTTCGAGGCCGTCGACGAGGGCAGCTGGGAGGCCCGCGGCGCGAGCCGCGGCGGTCTCTACGTCTACGAAGGGCCGCCCGAGGAGCGCTCGCGGCAGGGAGCGGGCAGCGTCCACCATGTCGCCTGGGCATCGACCATCGACGAGCACGAGCAGTGGCGGGACCGCGCAATCTCCGCCGGCGCGCAGCCGACCCCGGTGATCGACCGCTTCTACTTCCGCTCGATCTACTTCCGCGAGCCGAGCGGCGTTCTCTTCGAGATCGCCACGCTCGGGCCCGGCTTCACCGTCGACGAGCCGCTCGAGCATCTGGGCGAGAAGCTCTCACTGCCACCCGACTACGAGCACCTGCGGGCCGAGGTCGAACCGAACCTGCGCCCGGTCGTCAATCCGCGGACCGTTTCCGCCGGGTGAGCGGCAACTTCGTCTGGCGCGACGCCGGCCGCACGGTCGTCCTCCGCGCCAGCGGGGTCGAAGACGCACCGCGGCTTCTTGCCGAGCACGGCATGGAGCCCTTCGAACTGCTCTCGACCGAGCGGCACCTGGCCGCGGCGCAGGAGCTCGCGAGCGCCGCGACGGCGGTGCACGAGCTGCCGGCGGCGGACCCGGCGAGCGCGGTGCCAGAGACGGCGGCCGCCCTGCTTGACCTCGTTCGTGCACCGAACCTCGTCGCCCTCGGCGGCGGCCGCACGATCGACACGGCCAAGGCGATCGCGGCGGTCAGCGGCGCCCGCGTCGCTGCGATTCCAACAACGATGTCGGGAGCAGAGATGACCGGCATCCACCGCCTGCCCGCGGGTGCCGAGGACCAGGTCAAGTCTCTGGTCCGACCGTCGCTCGTCATCGCCGAGCCGCAGGCGATGACGAGCGCCCCCGAGTCCGAGCTCCGCGCCAGCTCGATGAACGCCCTGGCCCACGGCGCCGATTCGCTCTACACGCCCTTCGCCAACCCGGTCTCCGAAATGACAGCCCTACGAGGCGCCTGGCTGATCGCCACCTCCCTGGACGAAGGTCCAACCGAGCGCAACCGCGAAGCCTTGGCCCTCGGCTCAATCCTCTGCGGCTACGCAATCGACTCCGGCTCCTTCGCCCTCCACCACGTCATCTGCCAAACCATCGTAAGAATCTGCGGCGCCCCCCACGCAGGCGTCAACGCCGCAATCCTCCCAAGAGCAATGGCCTTCATGACCCCAAGGGCCCCCGACGATCTGCTCCCATTGGCCACAGCCCTCGGGACTCAACCGAGCGACATCGAACCCCGCATCCTCGAGCTCGGGGGCAACCCGCCAGGCCTGGGCACTCAAGGAGCGGACCGTTCCAAGCTCCCCGAAGCGCTGGAGTCGATGCTGCTCCGCCCGGAGTTGGCCTTCACGCCGGAGCCACCGACCCGCGACGAGCTAGAGCAATTGATCGACCAGGCTTGGTAGCGGGGTTCGGGCGCCGCTCCCCGCGGCTTGTACTTTTTCGGCGATTCAATCTCTGCCTGCCGCCGCGGTACCACCGAAAAAGTTGAGCGGGGAGTGGTGCCCGAACCCCGCCCCCGGTAACCCTAGTCCCTATTTCGTGTAGCGCTACGCGTGACTCCGGACCGTCTCCAGTCGTACCACGACTACACCCGCCGCCACGGGGTAAACCGAGTTCTCTACCTCCTAGCCCGGGTCTTCATGACCCCCTTCTTCCTCGTCTACTTCCGCTACGCGAGGACCGGCCGCGAACACGCCCGCCTCAAGGGCGGCCTGATCGTGGCGTCGAATCACCGCAGCTTCCTCGACCCCTTCGCGATCGGCGGCGCCCTGCCCTGGCGGCGGCCGATGAACTACGTCGCCAAGGTCGAGCTCTTCGAGCGCCGCTGGCGGGGCTGGATCCTCTCGCGCCTCGGCGCCTTCCCGATCCGCCGCGGCGAGTCCGACGAGCAGTCGATGGAGACGGCCCGCCTGATCGTCGAGCGCGGCGGAGCCGTCTGCATCTTCCCCGAGGGCACTCGCATTCGCAGCGGCGCGCTGGCCGAGCCCAAGCGCGGGGTCGGCCGCCTGGCGCTGCAGACCGGTGCGCCGGTGATCCCGGCCGCGGTCCTCGGCACCGAAGGCGTGCGGCGCGGCTGGCGGATCCGGCCGCGCAAGGTCCGGGTCCGACTGGGCAAGGCGATGACCTTTCCCCGGGCGGAGGACCCGTCGCGCGGGCTGGCCTCGACCGTCACCGCGCGGATCTGGCCCAACGTCGAGTTGCAGTGGGAGGACCTCGGTGGCCTGCCGCCGATGCGCCGAGCAGCCGTGGTCGGCGCCGGTAGCTGGGGCACCGCTGTCGCCGTTCTGCTCGCCCGCGGCGGCCTCGAGGTTCAGCTCGCCACCCGCACCGGCGCGCAGGCGGCTGAGATCGATGAGGCGCGCGAAAACCACCACTACCTCAAGGGGGTGCGACTGCCGGACTCGGTGCGCGTGCATCAGGCGTCCGAGGTCGAGTTGGCCGGCCTCGACCTCGTCTGCCTGGCTATCCCGTCGGGATCGTTGCCGCAAGCGGTCGGCGCGATCGCCGACCGGATCGGCGATCGCTCGGCGATGTTGCTGCTGACCAAGGGCCTGATCGCGCCGCTTGGCCAGCTTCCGGCCGAGTACGTCGGCGAGCGGGTCCGGGCCCGCGCCGTCGCCTGTCTCGGTGGTCCTGCTCACGCTCGCGAGGCGGTCTCCGGCTCCGCCGCGCTCGTGCTCGGCTCCGCCGACGCCGATCTGCGCGACCAGCTCGGCGGTGTCTTCGACGGCGCCGGCCTGGTCTGCGAGCGCTCGCGCGACGTCACCGGGGTCGAGATGGCCGGGGCCGCGAAGAACGCCGCCGCCCTTGCTGCGGCTGCCGCGGAGCCGTACGGGCTCAACGCTGCCGGAATCGCTGCGGCCCAGGTCTGGCGCGAGTGCATCGAGCACGCGATCGGACGTGGCGCCGACCTCTCGACGTTCTCCGGCCTGGCCGGGGTCGGCGACCTCACCGCAACGGTGATGGCGCCTACCGGGCGCAACCGCCGGGCCGGCGAGCTGCTCGGTCGCGGCACGCCGGCGGCGGAGATCCCGGCTCAGATCGGGCAGGCCTCGGAGGGCCTGGACGCGGTGCCGCTGCTGGCGGCGGCGACCGCGGCCGCGGGCGGTACGGCAGAGGCACTGAGCGGGCTGGCGGCGCTGATCCGCGGCGAGATCGGCGCTGGGGCCTGGGTTGCGGGATTGCGCCGGGTCGAGCGATCGAGGAGGGCCGCTTGATGAAGCTAGGCTTGATCGGTGAGCGCGGCCAAGGAGAACGTCGAGCCTGCGAGCCTCGACCCGGCCGCCAAGGCGGAGCTCGACCGGGCTTTCGAGGATCTCTATCGGGCCCACCTGCGCGACGTCTACTCCTACGCCTACTACCGGATCGGGGATCCCCACGACGCCGAGGACCTCACCGAGCAGGCCTTCCTACAGGCCTACCGGCACTTCGACCGTGCCCGGCGCGAGTCCGACGGGCGGCCGCTGCGTCCCTGGCTGATCCGCATCGCCCACAACCTCGCCTCGAACTACTACCGCGACCGCTCGCGCCGGCCGCAGACCTCGCTGGAGGTGGCAGATCCGATCGCCGCCCGTCACGGCACCGAGGCGATCGCCGAGGGGCGCGAGGAGCTGCGCCAGGTGATGGCCCATCTCGAGGGTCTGCCGGACGATCGCCGCGAGGCGCTGATCATGCGCTTTGCGCTCGGCATGGACAATCGCGAGATTGCCCGTGCTCTTGGCCGCAGCGACGGCGCGACAAAGGTCCTGATCCATCGCGCGATCAAGCAGCTTCAGGAGCAGATGAGCGATGAGTGACCTCAGCGAGAGCCTCAGCGGAAGCACCTGGAACGTCGAGCACCTGCTCTCCGACGCGCTGCGGCCGATCGAGCCCCCGGAGCGACTCTCCGGTCGCCTCGAGGACACCCTCTCCGCAGTCACCCAGGCCGCCGCCGAGGAGCTTTCGGTTTGGGCGGAGCAGCTCTCGGAAAGCGAGCTTCGGGCGCTGCGCGACCCGCGCAACTGGGTGCGGCCGGTCGTCGCGGTCGGGGCCGGTGGCGCCGCGGCCGGCGCCTTGGTCGTGCTCGAGCTGCGGCGGCGCGGCAAACAGCAGGCCAAAGGCGGCCTGCGCTCGCTGACCGGCCGGATCAAGCCGTAGCCGGCTTGCCCTTCTTCAGTCCTGCCGTCGAGAGCGCGGCTGCGATGCCGAGCGCACCGAGCACCAGGTGCAGCAGGTTGGCGCCGGTGTCGACCGGGAGCAAGCCGAGGATCGCCGCGCCGCTGCCGATCGTGAATCCCCAGAGGGCGAGGGCGAGGTAGAGGGCGCCGAGGTAGAGCGAGTACCGGCGCGCCGCGTAGCCGGCGACCAGCAGGCCGAGCGCTCCCGTGAGGATGTGGAGCACATTGACCCAAGCGTTGGTGGCGACGATCCCGAAGATCTCCTCGACCTCTCCCGGCGACCCGAAGGAGGCGCTGTAGAAGAAGCCGACGATGCCGATCACGATCAGCGCCGCGCCGACCGCGGTCGCGTAGAGCCGGGCTGGGCTGGGGGGCTCCATCGGCGGCGATTGTAGGCTGCTGAGCGCCATGGCCCAGACTTGCTATCGCCACCCCAATCGCGAGACCGCCGTTTCCTGTTCGTCGTGCGGGCGGCCGATCTGTCCCGATTGCATGACTCCGACCCCGGTCGGGATGCGCTGCCCGGAGTGCGCCAACCAGCGCACGAAGGTCGTGCGGGGCGTCGGCGACGTGGGCCTTTTTGCAAGCGCCCCCGCCACCTTCATCCTGATCGCGCTGAACGTGGCTGCGTTCCTGGCCGAGGTCGCTGCAGGCAGCGGCGGCTTCCAGGTCGAAGGAAGCTCGCTCGTTCGCGAATTTGGCCTGTTCGGACCATCGGTGGCCGAAGGCGAGTGGTACCGGCTGATCGGTGGAGGCTTTCTCCACGCGGGTTTCACCCACATCCTCTTCAACATGGTTGCGCTCTATTTCCTCGGCCGACTGCTCGAGCCTGCCATCGGTACGCCGCGGTTCGTCGCCCTCTACCTTGCATCGCTGCTTGGCGGGGCTTTCGGCGCCCTTCTTCTGGACCCCAACGCGCTGACCATCGGCGCCTCAGGTGCGATCTTCGGCATTTTCGGTGCTGCTTTCGTGATCGCCCGCGATCGTGGCTTCGACTCGGTTGCCTCGACGATCGGGGTGATCCTTCTGCTCAATCTCGCCTTCAGCTTCGGCACGGCGCACGTCAGCCTTGGCGGGCACCTGGGCGGTCTCGTCGTGGGGGTCATCTGTGCGCTGACGATCGTTGCCGGAGATCGCGGGATGCTTGGGCGACGAGCGTTCTCGGCCGAGATCGCCGTGATGGTTGCCCTGGGGATCGCCTCGATCCTCGGCGCGCTGGCGGTCGTCTGAGCCTCAGCCGCTGCGGCTTGCCCGGATCTCGGGCGAGCGCAGCTCGGCAAAGCCGATGTTGCCCGGCGGGTCGATCAGATCGGGGTGGAGCACGTGGCCCAGCAGCTCGACCCCGTCGATCAGCCGCGGCCCCGGCCGCGAGAAGGTCGAGGCGGCGTCGACGGCGAAGACGCGCTGGGCGCCGAGCGCGTCGATCTGCTCCCAGTGGGTCAGCGCTTGGGCGCGCGAGTCCTCGACATACCAGCCGCAGGGCATCGCGATCGCGACATCGGGGTTGAGGCCCGAAAGCTCGCCCCAGGACACCTCGGGCGACTTGAGGCCGGGCGGCCCGGCGACGTCCTCGCCGCCGGCGATCGAGATCATCTCCGGAATCCAGTGCCCGCCGACGTAGGGAGGGTCGAGCCACTCGAGCGCGATCACCCGCGGCGGGCTCGCCCCGGAGACGGCGGCGCGAACGGTCGCCAGCCTGCCCTCGAGCTCGCCGCGCAGCTCGTGGGCTTGGCCGGGGATCGCGGTCGCCTCGCCGAGGCGCACGATGTCCTCGAGCATCTCGCCCAGCGTGCTCGGGTCCTGCTGCACGACCCGCGGCCTGCTCGGCAGCCGCGCGGCGACCTCGACCACCTCTTCGTAGGAGACGGCGCAGACGGCGCAGACCGCCTGGGTGACGATCAGGTCGGGTTTCAGCTCGGTCAGCAGCTCCTCGTCGAGTTCGTAGAGGGCCTGCCCCTCGGCAACGCGTGCCTTCACCGCCCGGTCGATCTCCCCGGCGCTGAGGCCAGGGGCGAGAACGGTGCGGGTCAGGTGAGGTAAGGAACGCGCCTCGGGCGGGTAGTCGCACTCGTGCGTGACGGCGACCACGGAGTCGCCGAGCCCGAGTGCGTAGAGCATCTCGGTCGCGGAGGGGACGAGGCTTGCGATGCGCATCCGACGATCAATATGGCACTTATGACCGAATCGGCGGACCGGAAAGCTATATTGCCTAGGCCGAATGGCCGACGACGAACTCCCCCGAAGTACCGGGCCAAATAGACGATGAGCGCCCTGCTGCTCGTCCTTCTTCTGCTGCTCGTCGCCGTCAACGGCTTCTTCGTCGCGGCCGAGTTCGCCCTCGTACGCAGCCGCCGCGGCAAGATCGAGCAGCTCGCGGAGGAAGGCGAAAGCGGCGCCGAGGCCGTGGTCGAGCAGCTGGACAAGATCGACGAGTCGCTCTCGGCCTGCCAGATCGGGATCACGATGGCCTCGATCGGGATCGGCTTCCTCGGCGAGCCTTCGCTGGCGGTGCTGATCGAACCGATCTTCGGCGGTCTCTCGCACGGCGCCGCCGTCGGCCTCTCGGTCGCGATCGCCTTCGCCCTGGTCACCGCAATTCACATCAGCGTCGGTGAGCAGGTGCCGAAGATGATCGCGATCGCCCATGCCGAGCGCATCGCGCGCCGGGTCTCGCGCCCGCTCAACTGGTTCCGCGCAGCGACCGCGCCGGTGATCGTCGCCCTGAGCGCGATCTCGAACTCGATCGTCCGCCTTTTCGGCGTCGACCCGACCGACATCGAGGAGCACCACACGGCCGAGGACCTGAAGCAGATCATCGATCGCTCGAAGATGGGGGGGACGCTCGATCCGGGCGAGGCCGGAATGCTCGGTGGCGTCTTTCACCTGCATGAGCAGGAGGCGCGTGAGGTGATGACGCCGATCCCGGCAGTGGTCACGGTCGATGCCTCGGAGACCGTTGAGACCGCGCTGCGCCGCTGCGTCACCTCGGGCCACACGCGCCTGGTGGTAATCGAGGACGACAATCCCGACCGGGTCAAGGGGATCGTCCACAACAACAGCCTCGCCCGCCTCTACATGAGCGACGGTCCCGAGGCCGAGATCGCGCCGGTCGTTCGCGACGCAGTGATCGTGCCGGAGACGCGGCCGCTCGACGATCTGCTCCATGACCTCCAGGTCCAGCGCACCTCGCTCTCGGTCGTCGTCGATGAGTACGGGCGCACGGTCGGGATCGTCACGGTCGAGGACATCCTCGAGGAGGTGGTGGGGGAGATCGAGGACGAGACCGACCCGCGCGCCGCAGCGCTGCGCCAGCTGGCAAGCGGCGAGTGGTTCGTGCGCGGCCACGTCTCGCTCGGCGACCTCTCCGACGCGGGAATCGATCTGCCGGTCGATACCGATGCCTACAACTCGGTCGGCGGCTACGTCTTCGGCGAGCTTGGTCGCCTGCCCAAGCGCGGCGACACGATTACCGCCAACGGCTACACGATCCGGGTCGAGTCGGTGCGCGAGAACCGGATCGAGGCGGTCCGGATCAGCGGCCTGCCGCACGGTTCCGTCCGCCAGCGCTCCTAGTTTCTCCGGGCAACCCGCGTTTCACCAAACCCTGGAGGTCTCGCATGTGGGTTGTGCGCATGAGCGACAAGCAACTCGAGGTCCTGAGGGCGCTGCTGCGCTCCGAGGAACATCTGGGCCCGGCCCTTCAAGGAGCGGTGGAGGCCCTCGACCTGGCCCGCTGGGACGAGCTTCCCGATGCCGAGCTGCCCTGGGACGAGATAGAGAACATTGCCCGCCGCCAGGGCATCTCCCCGGCCGACGTGATCTGGGACCTTGCCGGCCGCGGCTGCGAATAGGCAAAGCGCAACAAGGCACCGGGTTCGGAGCTTCGCGAGCGCCGGGTTCCCCCGGCGCTCGCGAAGTCAGAGATCGGCTACGAAACGGTCAGGGCCTCTCCCCTGTGCCACTCGAGTGCTTCGGTCGGGAACACGCCTTCCAACTGCACCGGCGAGCCGAGTGCTTTCAGGCCCGTTTTGGTTGCGCTGAAGCTCGCTGCGTTGAACACAGCCGATTCAGGGCCGTTTTCGAACAGGGCTCCGGCTGAGCCGGTTACCGGAATCCACACTTCCCCCAGCGCGCAGAGAGCACCCCCGTAGAGAATGCTGATCTTGATGTTTTCGATCACGAGGTAGTTATTGGTTTTGGTTTCCAGGTGCGAGGGCCACGGCAGTTTTTCCGCCACCATCGCTTCAACCGTGCATTCTTTGGTGGTTGTGGTGCAGTTGAAAAGGGGCAATTCCGTGACTTCCCCTTTCCCGACCCCGCTGCTGTCTGAGATTTTCATCTTGTAGAGAAAGTGTTCACATTCAACTGGAGCGAAAGGCACCGTGAGGCTGCTTTTAACGCCAAAGCCCATGGTGACTTCCGTTTCTTTGCTTTTGAGTTCTACGCCGGAGAACTTCCAGGCGGGACTCGCGCTGGCGCTGACGGCGAACAGCGCGCCGATCGCCAGCGCGACCAGGAGGCCCGACATCAGTATGCGTATGGATCTTGAGTTCATAGTCTCATTCTCTCCTTGCATGCCGGTGGGCCTAGCCCATGTCATCGTTTAATTTCACGGCCGCTGCGGCCGAGATGTAAATCGTGTTTTCCAAGACCACGGTGTTGTGGCCGGCGGTCATGTCGCCAAGCTGTTCGTTGACGATCGGATCGACGAGGAAGCTGAGCCCCCCTCCGCAACCGCTCGCCGCAGGCGCAGACCAGTTGTTGTCGACGAGCTTGTTTTCGCTCAGTTCGTAGATCTGCCCTGCTTCGAGGGATTCGATGGTGCCGGGGGCGCCGGTGATGGGCGTATTCGGTTTTTTCGGTGCTGTCACGCCGGAAGTGAGTTCCCAGGCTATGGGCGCACCGCTCGAGCCGACGTAGCACGCTTTGCCCAGGAAGGGATTTTCGAAATGGATCTTGAGCGGCAGTTCCAGCGCCACGTCTTCGCCGTCAAGCAGGTTTAACTCTCCAAAGCCGATGCTGGATGCCGGTTCGGCCAGTTCGAGGGTCGCGCTGACCCCGGTCAGCATGTTTTCGAAAAAGAATTTCGTCAGGCTTTTGACCAGCGGTGGGGATTTCATTTCCGGGACAAGCCCGGCCAATCCGCCCGGCACCGGTTGTGGTGTTTTGGTCAGCGTGACGCCGTTGGTCGCTTCGAAAAAAGGAGAAATTCCGCTGACGGGTTCGCCAAAGCCCCCTTGCAACGTGACCGATTTTTCGATCGGGATTTTCTTGTTGCCGAGCGTCAGCGTTTCGCCTTTGCTCTGCATGTAGAGGCACTTTTTTACTTCTGCTTTGGTCCAGGGGCACTGCTGGAATCGCGTGAACTCGCCTAAGAGTTCGGCCGATGCGCTTGCCGCTGAACCGAGCGTGGTGACCGCGACGGCGAACAACGCCAATCGTGCCACCCTCATTCTGCTTTTCAGCATGAGTGGTCTCCTCTTGCTCGATGGACTGGATCGAAATCTCGCAAATACTCTCTTGCGATTGAGCAATAGAGGTTAGGCCCTCATGGGGCACATCCGGCAAGGGCGGCTGACTAACGCCTTCCGCAGCGCTGCTGGGAGTCCCGCCTAGTCGTACGGGTAAAAGCCGGCGCCGCTCTTGCGGCCCAGCTTGCCTTCGCCGACCATCTGAACGATCAGGCCAGGGGGATCGTGCGTCGGCTCGCTCGAGTCGGCGTAGAGCGCGTCGCCGATTGCCTTCGAGACATCGAGGCCGACGAAGTCGAGCAGCGCCAGCGGTCCCATCGGGTGGCCGGCGCCGAGCTTCATGCAGGTGTCGACCTCGCCTGCCTCCATCCCGGTCTGCTCGATCAACCGCACCGCGTCGAAGAGGTAGGGGAAGAGCAGGCGGTTGACGACAAAGCCGGCCTGGTCGGGAACCTCGACCGCGGTCTTGCCGAGCGCCGCGCACCAGGCCAGCGCCGCCTCGCGCGAGCCCTCGCTGCCGTCGGGGAAGCAGACCTCGACCAGCTTCATCCGCGGCACCGGGTTGAAGACGTGGAGCCCGAAGAGCTTGCCGTCGATGCCGCCCGCCTTGGCGATCTCGGCGATGCTGAGCGAAGAGGTGGTGGTGGCGAGGTGGGCATCGGGGCAGGACTCGGCGATCCGCGCCAGCAGCTCGCCCTTGGGCTCGACTTCCTCGACGATCGCCTCGACGATCACGTCGCAGTCGGAGAGGTCGGCCGGATCGGTGGTGACCCGCAGCCGCGACGGCTGGGCCCCCTCGATCTTGGCGCAGGCGGCGACCACTTTCTCCTCAGCTCGCCAGGCCGAAGCCTCGCTGCGAGCAAGCAGAATCACATCTGCGGTTGTGGTTGCTACAGCAGCTAGACCGGTAGCGATGGCGCCGCTGCCTGCAATTCCCGGACTCTCATACCCCTGACTTGCGTTCATAAAGCTGTTCCTATCACGGACGCCACTCCGCGGGTGGCGTGGGGGGAGGGGGGTCGAGGACGGACCGTGGCCCGCCCGCAGGCCCCCCTCCCCGCGCGACAGGACCCGCGGCCTGGCGCCCGGTACGATTGGTTGACTGACCAGTCAATCGGACGGAGGCGGCGATGGCAGACAACGGAAACGGCAAGTTCGGTGGCCGCGAGGTAGTCATCGTCGAGGCGGTGCGGACGCCGATCGGGCGCGGGCACGAGGAGAAGGGCATCTACAGGGACGTCCACCCCTCGAACCTGTTGGCCAAGGTCTACGGAGAGCTCTTCGAGCGCACCGGCGTCGACCCGGCCGAGACGGGCGACGTGATCGCCGGCTGCGCCCAGCAATTCGGCGAGCAGGGGGTCAACATCGGCCGCAACGCCTGGCTCGAGGCCGGCCTGCCGATCGAGACGCCCGCCACCACGATCGACCGCCAGTGTGGCTCCGCCCAGCAGGCAGTGAATTTCGCCGCCACCCTGATCGCCTCCGGCGTCCACGACGTCGCGATCGGCGGCGGGGTCGAGCACATGGGTCACATCTCCTTCGCCGACGGCTACTCGGTGATGAAGGAACACGGCGCGCCCTTCTCCCCCGAGCTGTTGGAGCGCTACGACCTGATCCCGCAGGGGCTGTCGGCGGAGATGATCGCCGACAAGTGGGAGATCCCCCGCTCCGAGCTCGACGAGCTCGGCGTGCGCTCGCAGCAGCTCGCCGCCAAGGCGACCGATGAGGGCCGCTTCGAGCGTGAGATCGTCCCCTTCGCCGTCAACGGCGACACCTACTCGACCGATCAGGGCATCCGCCCGGAAACCTCGATCGAGGTGCTCTCCCAGCTCAAGCCCGCCTTCAAGGAGGACGGCAAGATCACCGCCGGCAACTCCTCGCAGGTCTCCGACGGCGCCGCCGCCGTGCTGCTGATGACGCGCGAGAAGGCAGACGCGCTGGGCCTGAAGCCGCGCGCCCGCATCTACGACCAGACGACGGTCGGCGTCGATCCCGTGATCATGCTCACCGGCCCGATCCCTGCGACCAGGAAGCTGCTCGAGCGCAACGGGATGACGATGGACGACATCGGTCTGGTTGAGATCAACGAGGCCTTTGCCTCTGTCGTGGCCGCTTGGCGCCGCGAGCTCGATCCCGACATGGACCGGGTCAACGTCAACGGTGGCGCGATCGCGCTCGGTCACCCGCTAGGCTCGACCGGGGCCCGCCTGATCACCACCCTGCTGCACGAGATGGAGCGCTCCGACAAGGAGATGGGCCTGGTCACGATGTGCTGCGGCGGCGGCCTCGGTACCGGTACCTTGATCCAGCGCGTCTGAGAGGCGTTTGCGCACCGGGCTTGCCGCGATTGGGTACGGCACGATAACTTGCCCGCCATGAGCAGGGGGGTCATCGCACTGGCAGCAGCCGCGGCACTAGCGTTGATCGCGGCCGGATGCGGTGGCGGTGGCGACTCGAGCTCGACCATCACCACGGGCACACTCTCGAAAGAGGCCTTTATCAAGAAGGCCGACGCAATCTGCAAAAAGGGCGGCGAAGAACTGCAGAAAGGCTTCGCCGTCTACCTGAGGAAGAACAAGAAAAGCATCATGGCCCTGAGGCATCCGAGCAGGGCCGACTACGAGGGCTTGATCGTCGGCGTCCTCGTCCCCAACCTGGAAAAGGAAATCAGGGAAATCCGTGCGCTCGGCGCCCCCAGCGGCGACGAGGAGCGGATCGAAGGCTTCCTCACCGCGCTCGAAGAGGGGATCGAAGTCGCCGAAAACGATCCCAAGGCCGTGACCCACAGCAGCGAAGCGATCTTCGGCGTCGGCAGCAGGCTGGGCAAGGAATACGGCCTCGAAGTCTGCGGCAGCCGCTGAGGCCTGGCTGCGCGGCCAGCCGGTCGCTATGCTCCGCCACCGATGGACCTGACTCTCTCGCCCTCCGAGCAGCAGTTCCGCGACGAGGTCCACGCTTGGATCGAAGCCAACCACCCGGGGCCCGAGCCGGAAGCCGGCCTGGAGGAGGTGATGGCCTTCCGTCGCGAGTGGCAGTTGAAGATGCACGCGGCCGGCTGGGCCGGGATCTCCTGGCCGAAGGAGTACGGCGGGCGCGGTGCCACCCTGATCGAGCAGGCGATCTTCGTCGGCGAGGCCGCGCGACTGGAGGCCCCCAGCCCGGCCAACGTGCTCGGCCTCGCGATGGGAGGGCCGGTCGTGATCGCCCACGGCACCGACGCCCAGAAGCAGCGTTACCTGGAGCCGATCCTGACCGGCGAGGAGATCTGGTGCCAGGGCTTTTCGGAGCCCGAGTCGGGCTCCGACCTCGCCTCGCTGAAGACGCGCGCGGTCAAGGACGGCGACGAATGGGTCGTCACAGGGCAGAAGGTCTGGACCACGTTTGCCCAGTACGCCAAGTGGTGCATGCTGGTTGCCCGCACCGACCCTGACGCCCCCAAGCACAAGGGACTCACCTACTTCCTGATGGACATGGATCAACCCGGCGTCGAGGCCAGGCCGCTGGTTCAGATCACCGGCGAGGGCGAGTTCAACGAGGTCTTCATGGAGGAAGCGCGGATTCCCGAGGCCAACGTGATCGGCGAGGTCGGCGGCGGCTGGTCGGTGGCGATCACGACCCTGATGAACGAGCGTGCCGGGCTCGCTTTCGGCGCGATCGCTCAGGTCGCCAACAGCCTCAACCGGCTCGGCGCCCTTGCGGCAGAGACGCGGGTAAACGGCGGCAGTGCAGCTGAGGATCCAGTTTTCCGCCAGCGCCTCGCCCAATTGCACATCGAGGCCGAGACGATGCGCCTTAACGCATACAGGGGCCTGACCAAGACGATGCAGTCGGGAATTCCGGGGCCGGAGGGCTCGCTCGGCAAGTGGCAGTGGGCCGACATCAACCAACGCATCGCCGAGCTCGCGCTCGATATCGAGGGGGCCTTCGCGCCGCTCTCGCGCGGCGACGAGCACGCCGTCGCCGGCGGTGCCTGGCAGTACAGCTTCCTGCGCTCGCGGGCCAACTCGATCGAGGGCGGTACCACCGACATCCTCAAGAACATCATCGCCGAGCGGGTGCTCGGCCTGCCGAGGATGCGCTAGCCACCGATGTACTTCGATCTCACCGACGAGCAGCAGGCGATCAAGGCGACCGCCCACGACTTCCTCGCCGCCCGCTACAAGTCGGAGCGCATTCGCGCCCTGGCCGAGAGCGAGCGCGGCTTCGAGCAGTCCGACTGGGACGAGATGGCCGAGCTCGGCTGGACTGGCCTGGCGCTGCCGGAGGAGTGGGGAGGCCAGGGGCTTGGGACCGTCGAGCTCGCGGTGCTCTTCGAGGAGATGGGCTACGCGCTGGCGCCCTCGCCGCTCTTCTCCAACACGATCGCCGGGGTTGCTCTGGCGCTCTGCGGCTCCGACGACCAGCGCGAGCGCTTCCTGCGGCCGCTTGCCGAGGGTCGGATGCGCGGCACGCCGGCGCTCTGGGACGCCGGCAGCTCGGCGGCGATCGGCGACTTCTCGATGGAGGCCCGCGACGACGGCGACGGCATCGTCCTCGATGGCGAGAAGGTCCTGGTGATGGACGCGGCCGCCGCGGACTTTTTCCTCGTCGCCACGTCCGATGGGCGTCGCCATATCGTCGAGCGCGACGCCGCCGGCCTGGCGATCGCGCCCTCGACCTCGATCGACCTCACCCGCCGTCTTTACGCGCTGCGTTTCGACGGCGTTCGCGTTGCCGCCGAGGACTCGTTGCCGGCCGACGGTGCCGATTACTACCCGGTCTTCTTCAGGCTCTGCGTCGCCCTCGCCGCCGAGTCGACCGGGATCGCCCAGCGCACGATGGAGATGGCGGTCGCTTACGCCAAGGACCGCCAGCAGTTCGGCCGGCCGATCGGCTCCTACCAGGCGGTCTCGCACCGTTGCGCGCAGATGCTGCTCGAGACCGAGAACTCCCGCTCCGCGGTCTACGGCGCGGCCTGGGCGGCCGACGCGGAGCCCGGGTCGCTGCCGCGGGCGGCCTCGATGGCGAAGGCCTACGCCGGCGACGCGGGCTGGCGCGTGCCCGACGCCTCGATCCAGGTGCACGGCGGCATCGGCTTCACCTGGGAGCACGACCTGCACTTCTTCCTCAAGCGCGGCAAGGCCAACGCGGCGATGTTCGGCGACTCGAAGTGGCACCGCGACCGCGTTGCCGACGCGGTCCTCGGCGCGGCCGAGCCGGTCCCGGCCTGACGGACTGTCAGCGTGGGAGCACTTGAGCGTATCTCCGTCGCCGCGATCGGCACCTCGGTCGCTGACCTCGAGGCCGAGACCGGGCGCGCCGAGGCGGCCGGGGTCGAGTGCGTCTGGGCCCCGGAGCTCTTCCGCTCCTCGGTCACCCAGGCCGCCTACCTGGCTGCCAAGACGGAGAGCATCGACGTCGCCACCGGCATCGCCTGGGCCTTCACCCGCAGCCCCTTCATCCTCGCCGTCAGCGCGCTCGACATCGATGAGATGTCCGGCGGACGCTTCCGCCTCGGCCTCGGTTCCGGCGTCAAACGTTTGAACGAAACCTGGCACAACGCCGAGTACGGCAAGCCGGCTCCGCACCTGCGCGAGGCGATCGAGGCCACCCGCCTGATCATGCAGCAGGCCGGAGTGGGCGAGCCGATCCGCTACGAGGGCTCCTATTACGACATCGATATCAAGGGCTGGATCAGGCCCCACCCGGCGGCGCGCGAGTCGGTGCCGATCTACACCGCCGGCGTGCAGGGAGGGATGTGCCGGATGGCCGGCGACGTCGCCGACGGCCTGATCGGCCACCCGATCCAGAGTCTGCGCTGGATCGACGAGGTCGTGGTCGAGTCCTTCGAACAGGGGCTGAACCGTTCCGGCCGCGAGCGTTCGAGCTTCGACTACCTGCCCACGGTCTGCTGCGCGATCGACGACGACGAAGGCCGGGCGATCGAGATGGCCCGGCGAACGATTTCCTTCTACGCCACGGTCAAGACCTACATGCCGCTCTGGGAGCTGCACGGCTTCGCCGACAACGCGGTGGCTGCGGGGGAGGCCTTCCGCCGCGGCGACCTCGCCGCCGTCCCGGCCGCGATCAGCGACGAGATGGTCGACGCCTACTGCGCCGCCGGCCCGCTCGACAAGGTCCGCGCCCGAGTCGAGGAGACGGCGCAGCGCGCCGACGGCCTCTTCCTCACCCCGCCGACCTACTTCATCTCCCCCGAGGAGCTGTCCGAGTTCCAGAACCGCATCATCGACGCCTTCGGCCCCAGCGCGCCCAGCACCCGCTGACTTCGTGTTTACTCGCCCTATCGGCGAAGAAACACGAAGTCACGCCTTGGAAGTTCTCGCCCGTGTCCGTGAGATCCCACCCGGCTTCGTCCGCACCTACGGCGACGTCTCCCCGGGCGCGCCGCGCTTCGCCGGCGCGGTCCTCTTCGAGTGCGACGACCCCGATCTGCCCTGGTGGCGAGTGGTGCGGGCAGACGGCTCCCTGGCCAAGGGCGCCCGTCAGCGCCGTCACCTGGTCGCCGAGGGCGTGCCGTTCCGCGGCGACCGCGTCGATATGGCGAGCGCCAGGCTTCCATCCTGAACGTCTGCCATCTTCAGCATTGTTGCCATTTTGTTTGGCTTCTGCCACATTTATCTCTTGATGGCAGAGGTGCGAGTCGGTAAACAAGGGCGCATCGTGATTCCGTCGCAGGTGCGCAAAGAGCTTGGCCTGAGCGAGGGCGACATCCTCAACGTCCGCGTCGATGATGACCGGTTGCTGATGGAAACTCGCCTCGCTGCGCTCGAACGCCTTCGGCGGAGATTTCGGGAGGGAGCGGCAGGCCGTGATCTGGTGGCCGAGCTGATCGCCGAACGGCGAGCGGAAGCACGCCGGGAGGAGGAAGGGATCGATGAGTTCCGGCGTAGTCATTGACGCCTCTGCCGCCCTCGCGTACGTCCTCGACGAGCGGGGAGGTGGGCAGGTGCTTGATGCGATCGACGGAGCAGCCATCTCGGCCGTCAACTGGGCCGAGGTGGTCGAGAAGGCGATTTCCGCCGATGTCGACGACCAGTCGTTGCGATCGATCTTCGAAAGCCTTGGGGCAGCCGTGCTGCCAGTCGACGCTGACCAGGCGGAGTACGCGGCGCGTCTCCATAAGCCCACGAGGGGCCTTGGTCTATCGCTCGCCGATCGCGTTTGCTTCGCGCTTGCCGCGAGTCTCGATGTGCCTGTGATGACGGCCGACAGGGCTTGGGTCGAGGTCGACCTCGGGATTGAGGTTCAGTTGATTCGCTGAGCCCCGCTACTCGTCGCGCGGGGTGATGCGGAAGGTCGAGACGACCTCGGCCTGCTTGGCCTCGGGGTGGACGACGTAGGCGCTGGGGCCGCCGCCGAACCAGCCGGAGCTCTCGTTGTCGGCGACGAAGATACCGGGGTGGTGCTTGCCGTCGCCGTCCTCGACCCAGACTTTGTCGCCCTCCTTGAAGCCGTGTTCGATCTCGCTCATGTGGGTGAGCCTAGCCGGTCGCGATCTGGCCCGGCCCCTCTGGTGGCGAGAGGGGCCGGGCCCGCGGATCGCCTTTGCCTACGGGCAGACGACGATCAGGTGGAAGTCGGCGTCCTCGTTTTCGCCTTTTTCGTTGCGCGTGCGGACCTCGATCGCGTTGGGGTTTGCGGCCGAGGTGTTGGTTTGGGCGTAACCGGGATTGGGGACTGATGTTCCGGCGTTGTTGCGGCCGGCTACGTCGGCGCAGCCGCTGACGTTGATCGGCAGGGCGATCGTCACCGCGCCACCGCCCTCGGTGGCGGTGATGCCGACGTCACTGGCTCGGGCCAGGGCCGCGTTACCCGCTCCGGCCGGGTTGTTGACCACGGCCCAGTAGGTATGCGACGCGCGCTGGGCGGCCGGCACCACGCCGAGCTTGTTGGTGTTGATCTGATACCCGGTCAGCGTCTTGTGCTTGAGCTTGCCGGCGCCGATCGTCTGCTTTTTGATCGCCCCTCCATTGATCGTCTGCGCCGCGTAGGCGGTTCCCGCCAGGGCGACGATCAGGGCGACGATTGCAACGACCATCGCCGCCGATGGACGCCTGCTCTTCGGCTGCTTCATCGAGACTCCCTTCCCGAGATTCGCTTCGCGTCGCGAAGCCTGCCTGGCCGCTACCCCTCGAGGCGGGCTGCAAAACGCTCGAAGGCGGCCATATCGATCACGGCGGGACCGTGCCCGGGGAGAATCTGCGAGGGGTTGAGGTCGGCGAGCTTGCGGATCGAGCGGCGATTCTCGGCGGAGTCTTGGTTGAAGACGTCTGGCGGCTCGGCGATCAGCGGGCGCCCGGTCGCGTAGCTCATGCTGCGAATCACGTCGCCGCAGATTGCCACCCGGTCAGAGGCGCGAAAGAAGATCACCTCGCCGGGCGAGTGGCCGGGGGCGTGGAGGACGCGGAAGCCGGCCACCTCGTCGCCCTCGTCCAGGACCCGGTCGACGCGGTGCGGGGGTCCCTGCCAGAAACGTGCTGCCGTCCTGGCGATCCTGCTGGAGGAGGCCGCGACCGGGCGCCTGCCTTCCATTGCGTCGATGTCGCTGGCGTGGCAGGCGAGGGGAATCTCGCGCGCCTCGCAAACGTCCTTGGCGACGCCCTGATGATCGGCGTGGACATGGGTCAAGGCGAGCATCGAGAGCTCCAGGCCATCGATCTCGGAGAAGATGCGGCGCTTGTCCCAGCGGCGCCCCGCGTCGATCAGCACGTCCTCGGCGAGATAGACGTTGATCGACGGTCCAGGGAACTCCTTGAGGCGCCAGACGCCGGGCGCGAGGTACTTCATCAGTGCTTGCCGATGCCCATCGTCCCCCGCGGGTCGCCGCTGTGCTCGGCGAGATCTTCGAGCTCGGCGATCTTGCGCTCGCCTTCGAGCCGGGCGGGATGGCCGGCCGGGAGCGGCTCGATCAGGCGGCGGATCCGGTTGCGGACCTGCAGGGCGAAGTGCGGGGTGGAGGCGCCCGCCAGGGCCCGGATGTCCTCGGCGCTGACCTCGCGCGGGCTGCCGAGCAGGTCCGGGTTCTCGGCCTCGCTCACGGTTCCCCTCCGATCTTGGCGAGTTCGGCGAGCTGGTCGATCGCGGCTTGCTGGTTCACGTCGATGGCCTCCTGGTCTCCGATTACCCAAACGTGGTTGTAGAAGGCGCGCGTCGGGTCGGTCGTGTAGCCCGGCTTGACGTCGAGCATGTATTCGCGCAGCGCCTTCGGCAGCGTATCGGCGTCATCGCTGAGCAGCAGCGGCCCCCAGGTGCCCGAGGCCGAGAGCGGGGCGGAGATCGCGGCGTCGAGCGGCGAATCGCTGCGGGCGACGACGAAGCCGTGGCCGGGGTCGTTGACGTTCCAGCCAAAATCGCCGCTGCTGTAGCGGGCAAGCGCGATCGCGTTTTCGACCGGGTTCTCGCCGGAGACACGCCGCACCTTCTTGGCGACCTTGGCGGTTTCGCGCACCACGTCGGAGGAGATCGCCGAGGAGGGCCCGAGCACGTAGACCGGCACCTTGGGGTGGCGTTCGAGCGCCTTCAGGGTCGCTGCCGGCAGCTTCTCGGCACCGCTGAAGAGGACCGGGTCGCCCGACCGTGCCGCCCAGGCCGCCGCCGGCATCGCGAAGCCCGGTTCGTCTTCGGAGGCTAGAACGATGTGCCGTGGCGGGCCGCCGAACAGCGTGTCACGCAGAGCCGCGATCGCCGCGGCGATCGCCGCGGGGTCCTCGCCTTTCACCTGTGTCGTTTTCAGCCCCTGGGGCAGGGCTGCCTCGCTGATCGCGAATGTCTGAGCTCCCTTGGTGCTATCGCTTCCCTGTGGGTCGAGCGCTTCGAGCGCCTGCGAAGTGGAGTCTGGCAACTCGCCACCGGAGGAGAGCAACAGTGGCGCTTGCACCGGCGCCGCCATCAGCACGGCCGCCGCGATCGCGGCCTGCCACTGATTTTCGTCAGCGATCGCGACTGCCGTCGGCCGCTGGGCCACCGTCGTCGAGGGGAAGACGGCGAGCGCCACTCCGGCGGCAGTGGCCGCGGGGTCTGAGCCGCCGACCCGCGTCGTGTTGTTGGTCGCGAAGGCCGGATAGCCGAGTTCTTCCGCCGCCTCGGCGGTCGGCGTCTGCTTTTCCTCGCTCGCCTGTGGCGAAGGCGCCAGGACCGGCGCGGGCTTATTGCCGCTCTTGCCCGAGTCGCTTCCGCCGAGCACTGCGGCGACGATGAAGACGACGGCGACGATGACCAGGCCGACGATCGCCTTCAGCGCGCCGGGGATCGGCTTACGGGGACGCTTTGCCGGTTTGGGTGCAGCGGGCTCGGTCGCCTTGGGCTTCGGCTCCGCCTTGGGTTTCGATGGTGTCGGCCCGGGTTTCCCCGGCAGCCGGTCGTCCGCGGGCTTGGGCGCCGCATCGGATACCGGAATCCCGGCGTTGATCGGCTGCTTCCGGGCCACGACCGGGAAAGCTACAGGCGGGAGGGTGGCTGGCTGGTCAGCTAGTCTTACAGGACTGGTTGACTGACCAGTCAATCAACCGCCGGCCACAGACTTAGAGCTAAGAGGGGATCGAATGGATTTCGCATTGAACGAGGAGCAGCAGGAGTTCAAGCAGCGCTGCCGGGACTTCGCCCGCGAGGTGATCCGTCCCGCCGCTCGCAAGCACGACGAAGAGGAGAGCATCCCCTGGGACGTGATCAGGGAGGCGCGCAAACAGGGCTTCGGCGGCCTCGAGGGCATCCAGCGTTCGGCCGGCGATCCGGAGGGTCAGCTGCAGGTGATCTCCGCTGAAGAGTTTCACTGGGGCTGCGCCGGTATCGCCCTGGCGATCTCCGGCTCCGGCCTCGCCGCGGCCGGAATCGCCTCCTCCGGCACCCCCGAGCAGATCGGCCAGTGGGTTCCCGAGTGCTTCGGCGTCGGCGATGAGATCAAGCTCGGTGCCTACGCCGTGACCGAGCCGCAGGCCGGCTCCGACGTGAAGAGCCTGAAGACGACGGCAAAGCGCGACGGCGACGAGTGGGTCCTCAACGGGACCAAGGTCTTCATCACCAACGGCGGTATTGCCGATGTTCACGTCGTCGTCGCCACCGTCGACCCGACGCTTGGAACCCGCGGTCAGGCCTCCTTCGTCGTCGGCAAGGACACGCCGGGGCTGAGCCAGGGCAAGAAGGAGTCCAAGCTCGGCATCCGCGCTTCCCACACCGCCGAGATCGTGCTCGAGGAATGCCGCATCCCGGTCGAGAACCTGCTCGGCGGCGAGGAGAAGCTGGAGAAGAAGCTCGAGCGCGGTCGCTCCGGCCAGAAATCGCGCGGCGGGGCAGACGCGCTGGCGACCTTCGAGATCACCCGGCCGCTGGTCGGCGCCTCGGCGCTCGGCATCGCCCAGGCTGCCTACGAGTGGACCCTTGAGTACCTCGACGGTCAGACCGAGGGCGGCAAGCCGGTCCTGCAGGAGCAGCGCATCCAGCAGACCCTGGCCGATGTCGCGACCGAGATCGAAGCTGCGCGCCTGCTCGTTCAGCGCGCCGCCTGGATGGGCCGCAACGGCATCCCGATGCGCGGCGGCCAGGGCTCGATGTCGAAGCTCAAGGGTGGCGACGTGACGATGTGGGCGACGACGACGCTGATGGACCTGGTCGGCCCCTACGCATGGAGTAAGGACTGCCCGCTGGAGAAGTGGTTCCGCGACGCCAAGATCTACCAGCTGTTCGAGGGCACGGCGGAGATCCAGCGCATGGTCATCTCGCGCATGCAGGCGCGGGAATACTCAGAGCGCCTTGGCTACGCCGCCGAAGTCGCCGAGCAGGCGATGAAGTCGGCCGAGCCGGCTAAGGAGCCGGTTCCGGCGTAGGGGATAGGTCCTAAGCTCGGAGCGTGCACTCTCACTCGCACGGGCATGGGCTGGAAGCGCGGCGCGGCGACAGTCGGCGGCGGATGTGGATTGCCTTGGGGATCAATGGGGCGATGCTGGTCGTTGAGGCGGTTGGGGGCGTGCTTACCGGGTCGCTGGCGGTGCTCGCTGACGCTGGGCATCTGCTTTCGGATGTCGGCTCGATTGGGTTGGCGCTTTTCGCTGCTGCGCTGGCGGCTCGCCCGGCCGGCGGGCGGATGACCTTTGGCTACCAGCGCTCGGAGATCCTCGCGGCGCTGGTCAATGGACTGCTCCTCGTCGTTGTGGCGATTGCCGTCGCCTACGCTGCGATTGGTCGTCTTGGCGATCCGCCCTCGATCGACGGGCTCGGGGTGCTTGGGCTCGGTCTACTGGGGTTGCTGGGGAACGTCGCGGCAACCGTGGTGCTGGCCGGGGGGCAGAGGGAGGACGTCAACCTCGAGGGGGTGCTGCGGCATTCCGCTGCCGATGCGCTCGGCTCGCTCGGGGTTGTGCTCGCCGGCGCCTTCGTGCTCGCCGGTGGCTCCTCGATCGTCGATCCGGTCGTCAGCCTCGCGATCGCCTTCTTGATCCTGTTGTCCTCCTGGCGGCTGATCGCGGAGCCGGTCGGGGTGCTGATGGAGGCGGCGCCGGCCGGGGTGGACGTCGACGCCGCGGGCGCGGCGATTTGCGAGGAGGACGGGGTGCGTTCGGTCCACGACCTGCATATATGGACCGTCACCTCCGGCTTCGGTGCCCTCTCCGCCCATATCGTCGTCTCCTCCGATTGCGATCGCGACCTCGTGCGGCGCCGAATCGAGCTGCTGTTGCACGAGCGCTTCGATATCGACCACACCACGCTGCAGATGGAGGAGCAGGCCCCCGAGCGTCTGCTGCACGTCGAAAAGGCTCCCGGTCAGGGCTGATCGCAAGCCCAGTTGCACGGTTTATGCCCTGCAACTGGCCACGTCTAGACTCGGCTAGCCTCGGCCGCGATGCTCAAGACTCGCCTTGCCCTGGCGGCTGTCCTGGCCGCTGCGGCGGCGCTGATAGTGCTGCTCGCGGCCAGCAGCCCGGCGCCCGCCCAAGACCTCGAATCGAAGCTCGACGCCAAGGAAGCGAAGCTCTCCAGGGTGCGCGAACGCAAGGGCGTGCTGACGACGACGATCTCCGGACTCGGCGACAAGATCGACCGCCTCACCGGCGAGGTGGCGGCGCTGCGCAACCACGAGGCGGCAGTCCGCGTCCGCCTCGACGCCAAGCAGACCGAACTCGATCGCGCCGAAGCGCAGCTCGACGTCGCCAAGAAACGGCTGGCCGTGATGAGGGCTCACCTCAAGCGCGCCCTAGTGTCGCTGCGCGACCGCCTCGTCGCGATCTATGAGACCGGTACCCCCGACGTGCTCAGTGTGCTCGTCGGCGCCAACGGCTACAACGACCTCGTCGACAGGACCGAATACCTCAACCGGATCCACGGTATGGACGAAGCGGTCGTCGGCCGCGTCCGCGATCTGCGTAACCAGGTGCGGCGGACCGTAACTCGTCTGCGCACCGCCAAGAACACGATCGAAGCGGCCCGCGACTCGATCGCCGCCGAAGAGCAGGCACTGGCGAGTGCGCGCGCCGCGGTCCAGCGGCGCCAGGCGGCGCTCGTCTCGGCCCGCAGCGAACGGCTCGCGGCCCTGCGTGAGATCCGCAAGCACGAGCAGGAGCTCGACGGCTCGGTCGCGGCGATCCAGGGCAAGATCGCGGCGCAGTTGGCGGGCATGGGCTCGGTGCCGCTGCCCGCCGGCCCGATCCAGGGCGGCAACGGCAGCGGCCTGATCTGGCCGGTCGGCGGCCCGGTCGTCTCCGGCTTCGGCTCGCGCACGATCAACGGCAGCTACGAGTACCACCCGGGGATCGACATCGCGGTCCCCAGCGGCACGCCGATCCGGGCCGCCGCGTCCGGGACGGTGATCTTCACCGAGCCCGAGGCGAGCAGCGGCGGCTACGGCAACTACACCTGCATCGACCACGGCGGCGGCCTCTCCACTTGCTACGCCCACCAGGAGAGCTTCGCGGTCACGGCCGGCCAGCAGGTCGCCCAGGGACAGATCATCGGTTACAGCGACTGCACCGGGTACTGCTTCGGGCCGCACCTCCACTTCGAGGTGCGGATCGACGGCGAAGTGACCGATCCGATGGCCTACCTCTAGGTCGCCCGTCCGCGTATTACTCAAATTCCCCAGAAAACCAAATATTAGGTATGGCGGTGGGGTTTCATCCTGCAAGGCTGGGTATCAATCGATCCACGGAGGCACGTCGATGGTTCGCCAGGCTCATACCTACCTTGCGGGAGCGGTTTCAGGCTCCGCCCTGATTGCGGCGGCGGTGGTCGCCTTCATCATGCTCGTGTCGCTGCAGGCCCTCAGGGACTGGCCCCTTGCCGGCATCGTCGGCGGGAGCGACGACTCTGCTGTCTCGACCGGGCGTCCGGCGGCCGGAGCGCCCGCGGCGACCGCCGGGGCCGCGGCAGCCGGCGCTCCGGCGCGGCGCTCCGGCGCGCCTGGCAGCCCAAAGCGCGGGGCTCGCGCCGGCGAGGGCGCGCAGGTCGCCCCGGCGACAGCCGGTGCCTCGCCGGCGCCCGGCACGCCAGCCGTGGAAGCTCCCACGTCCGACCCCGCGGGCGGAGGGGGCGGGGCCGGCCCGGCCGCGCAGCCCACCTCCTCGAGCTCGGCCGGAGGCGGCGGCGGAGCGGGTGGCCCGGTGACCTTGCCAGGGGCCGGAGGAGCGGGTGGCAGCTCCGGGCAGTCAACACCCGGTGCGATCGCCGGCACCGTCAACAACACGGTCTCCGGCGTCGACCAGACGCTTGGCGGCACCCTCGGCAATGCCGGCGTCACCAACGCCACCGAAGAAGTCGTCAACAAAGTCGCCGGTCCCGAATCGCCGGTCGGTGAAACCGTCGACAAAGTCGTCGAAACGGTCGGCGGCCTGCTCGGCGGCAAACGCTAGCGGCCCCTCGCGAGCACCACTACCCGCCGCTCGTCTCCTAACCGTCACAATGCCCGCCAATGGCGGAGCACGGACAGGCGGGCGCGGTGGCGGATCCGATCGCCGGTTCCCCGGTCTACCCTGGGGGCAGCCGCGTCAACGAGCGCGGCCACCTTGAGATCGCCGGCTGCGACGTGGTCGAGCTGGCCGAAGAGTTCGGCACTCCCGCCTACATCTACGCCGAGGACGACATGCGCGCCCGGGCCCGCGCCTACCGCGAGGCCTTCGAACGCGGAGGCGGCGAGTTCGAAGTCCTCTTCGCCAGCAAGTCGCTGCCCTGCACCGCTGCCTACCGGCTCTTCTCCGAGGAGGGGCTCTCGGTCGACGTCGCCTCGGGTGGCGAGCTGCACATGGCGCTGCGCGCCGGCTTCGATCCCGCCCGCATCCACATGCACGGCAACAACAAGAGCGACGAGGAGATCCTCTTCGCCGCCCGCTCCGGCGTCGGCCACCTGATCCTCGACTCCTTCGACGAGATCGAGCGCTGCGAGCGCCTGCTCGAGGCGCCGCAGGATGTGCTGATCCGGGTCACGCCGGGGATCAAGCCCTCGACCCACAGCTACGTGCAGACCGGCCAGCTCGACTCGAAGTTCGGCTTCGGGCTCGAGGACGGCCTCGCCGCGCAGGCAATCGAGCGCGTGCTGGCATCCGACCTGCTCAACCTGACCGGCCTGCACGCGCACATCGGCTCGCAGATCTTCGAGCTGGAGCCCTACACGCTGGCGATCCGCGCGCTCGGCGAGCTGGCCGGCGATTGGTGTCGGGTCGTCAACGTCGGCGGCGGGCTCGGCATCGCCTACACGGCCGAGGACGAGCCGCCCTCGATCGATGCCTACGCCGAGGTCAAGCTGCGCGGGGTCGCGGAGGTCTTCGGCGAGGACGTCCGCATCCTGGTCGAGCCGGGCCGCTCGCTGGTCGGCAACGCCGGCGTCACCGCCTACCGCGTCGGCACGGTCAAGGAGATCCCGGGCGTTCGTACCTACGTCGCCGTCGACGGCGGCATGTCGGACAACATGCGGCCGATGCTCTACGGCTCCCGCTACGAAGCGCTGATCGCCGACCGCGCCGCGGCTGCGCCGGAGAGCCTGGCGACGATCGCCGGCATGCACTGCGAGTCCGGCGACATCATCGTCCGCGACGCGACCCTCGCCGGGCCTGCGGTCGGCGACGTCCTGGTGACGCCCGCGACCGGCGCCTACGGCTACGCGATGGCGAGCAACTACAACGGCGTGCCGCGGCCACCCGTGATTTTTTGCCGCGAGGGCGATGCTCGCGTCGTTGTGCGCCGTGAGACCTATGAGGACCTGACTTCCCGCGATGTCTGAGGACCCCTCGAAAGCGGTTCGCATCGGCCTGCTCGGCCGCGGCACGGTCGGCGGCGCCTTCGCCGAGCTGATCGAGGCTCGTGCCGGCGCGGTCGAGGCGGCGACCGGGCGGCGCCCGCAGATCTCCGGTGTCCTCACCAGCACCGACGGCGATTTCGGCTCGATCCTCGAGCGTTCCGACCTGATCGTCGAGCTGATCGGCGGCACCGACCCGGCCCGCGATTACGTGCTCGCGGCGCTGCGGGCCGGCCGCCCGGTGGTTACGGCCAACAAGCAGCTGCTCGCCCAGCACGGCGAGGAGCTCTTCGACGCCGCTCGGGAGGCCGGCGTGCAGCTGCGCTTCGAGGCGGCGGTGGCGGGGGTTATCCCGATCGTGCGGGTGATCCAGGAGAGCTTCGGCGTAACCGAGATCGCCAAGGTCTTCGGCATCGTCAACGGCACCACCAACTTCATCCTCAGTGAGATGGCCTCAACCGGCGCGCCCTACGAGGAGGTTCTCGCCCGCGCCCAGGAGCTCGGCTACGCCGAGGCCGACCCGACCGCCGACGTCAGCGGCGCCGACGCGGCGGCGAAGATGGCGATCCTCGCCCGTCTCGCCTTCCACACGCCGGTGACGCTGGACGAGGTCTCCTACGCGGGGATCGAGCAGATCAAACCGGGGGACCTCGCCTATGCCAAGGAGCTCGGCCTCTCGCTGAAGCTGCTCGGCGTCGCCGAACGGCGCGACGGCGGGGTCAGCGTGCGCGTCTTTCCCTGTTTCCTCTCCGGCGGCCACCCGCTCTCCCCGGTCGAGGGCCCCTTCAACGCGGTCATGGTCGAGGCGCCGGAGATCACCGAGGTGACGATGTCGGGGCCGGGCGCCGGCGGCGTGCAGACGGCCTCGGCGGTGCTCGGCGACGTTGTCTCGATCCTCAGCGGCGACGCGCCGGTTCACGAGACCCGGGTCAAGCTGCCGATTGTCAACGACGTTTCCTCGTCCTTCTACCTGCATCTCTCCGTCGCCGACCGGCCCGGCGTGCTCGGCCAGATCGCCCAGGTGCTGGGCGAGAAAGACGTCTCGGTCAAGAGCGTCGTCCAGCGCGGGGTGGGCGAGGACGCGCGCCTGGTGATGGTCGTCCACGAGTGCCTCGAGTCGCGCTTCACCGCGGCGCTGGAGGCGATCGACGAGCTTGATGTGCTGCGCGCGCCGCCGCGCTCGATCCGGGTGATCGAAGAGGACTTCGGTTGAGCCCGGCGCCGCTGATCGAGCGCTACCGGGACCGCCTCTCGCTTGAGCCTGGCGATCCAGTGGTAACCCTGAACGAGGGCTCGACCCCGCTGGTCGAGGCGCCGCGGCTCTCCGAGCGGATCGGCGCCCGCGCCTACCTCAAGTTCGAGGGCGCCAACCCGACCGGCAGCTTCAAGGACCGCGGCATGACGGTCGCCGTATCCCGGGCCAAGGGGAGGGGGGCGGAGGCGGTGATCTGCGCCTCGACCGGCAACACCGCGGCCAGCGCTGCCGCCTACGCCGCGCGGGCGGGGATGCGCGGCGCGGTGATCGTCCCCGAGGGCAAGATCGCGATCGGCAAGCTGGCGCAGGCGCTGATGCACGGCGCCCGCGTGGTTGCCCTGCAGGGCAACTTCGACGACGCCCTGCGGATCGTCCGCGAGCTCGCCGAGAAGCACCCGATCGAGCTGGTCAACTCGGTCAACCCACACCGGATCGAAGGCCAGAAGACGGCCGCCTTCGAGGTGATCGAGGAGCTCGGGGAGGCGCCGGGCGCGCTGGCGATCCCGGTCGGCAATGCCGGCAACGTCACCGCCTACTGGCGCGGCTTTCAGGAGGCGGGCACCGCCCCGATCCTCTACGGCTTCCAGGCCGAGGGCGCGGCGCCGCTGGTGCGCGGCGAGCCGGTGTCCAACCCCGAGACGGTCGCCTCGGCGATCCGGATTGGCAACCCGGCCCGCTGGGAGGAGGCGATGGCTGCCTTCACCGGCTCGCGCGGGCGCGTCGCCGCGGTCAGCGACGAGCAGATCCTCGACGCCTACCGCTGGCTCGCCGCCGGCGAGGGCGTCTTCTGCGAGCCTGCCTCCGCCGCCTCGGTCGCCGGCCTGCTCGCCCACGGTCTGCCCGTGGTCGAGGGCGCGGAGCCGCCGGAGTCGGTCGTCTGCGTGCTCACCGGCCACGGGCTCAAGGACCCCGATACGGCCCTCTCCAAAGCGCCGCCGGTGATCAACTGCGAGAACGACCTCAGCGCGGTCGAGCGCGCCGTCTTCGCGTGACCATCCGGCGGCGACTGGTCCGCGTTCCGGCCTCGTCGGCCAACCTTGGCCCGGGCTACGACGTGCTGGCGGCGGCGGTCTCGCTCTTCCTCGAGCTCGAGGTCGAGGAGACCGGCGAGTTCTCGCTCGACGCCGGCGGCCTCGAGGTCTCGACCGGCCGCGACAACCTGATTGTGCGGGCCTTCGAGACCCTCCATCCCGCCGACGGCATCGCCTTCCGCCTGAAAAGCGAGATCCCTCTGGCGCGCGGTCTCGGCTCCAGCGCAGCGGCGATCGTCGCCGGCCTCTTCGCCGCCGACCACCTCTTCGAGCTCGCGCTCAGCAAGGAGGAGATGCTGACCAAGGCAACGGAGCTGGAGGGGCACCCCGACAACGTCGCGGCGGCGATCTACGGTGGCTTCGTCATCTGCGGGCCAGGGGAGGGCGATGCCCCGAGCGCGGCGCGCTTCGATCCCCCCGGAGGGCTGGAGGGAATCGCCGTGATCCCTGCCGAAGAGGTCTCGACCGAGCGCGCCCGCAAGGCGATACCGGCGGAGGTACCGCTCGCCGATGCGGTCGCCAACGTCTCCGCCGCCTCCCGCCTCGTCCTCGGCCTGCAGACCGCCGACCTCGACCTCGTCGGCGCCGGCCTCGCCGACCGCCTCCACCAACCCCATCGCCGCGAGCTCTACCCGCGCTCGATGGAGCTGGTCGACGATGCAGTTGAGCTCGGCGCCCTGGGCGCAACGATCTCCGGTGCCGGCCCCACGGTCCTCGTCTGGACCACGTGGCAAGAGGCGGGGAACGTGGCCGAGGCCCTGGAGCAACGCTGCCGCGGCTGGGCCGAGGTCCGCCGCCTCCCCTTCAGCCCCCATGGGGCCGACGTGCCTGAGCTGTAGGTGGCTTTGGCCGGGTCAGATGTGCGCGTAATGGTGCATTGACATGCAGATTTGCGCCACATCGTTACTTGCCCCCTAGAGAACCGCGCGTTTATGCTGGACCAGCGAGTCGGTGCCGCTTTGTCGGCCCGACGATCCAGATAACAGGGGGAGCCTAGTGGGGGAGGTTCGGGTCGCTTGAGGGGGAGAGGGACGGCTTTTGGCTTGCGGAGCGTCGCAGCGGTGCTGGTGCTTTGCTGCGCAGTCGGGGCGCTTCTCGTTGCGCTGACGGGAGCGAAAGGCCCCCTCGGTGGCCTCGATCTCGTTGGCGACGATGCCTCTGCCGTCGATGGTCACGGAAGTACCGGCAGCACGGATGATGGCGATGGCAACCCATATCAAGACACCGTTCCCTGCACCGGGCCTCATCAGCCGGTCAACTTCGAAGTCTTCTCAGCGGGACCGAAACCAGCTGGGCTTTCTTTGACGGGAACCTCTCGGCGCTGCGACACCGGCGCGCCGCGTTGGGGATGGCCGAACAACTACGTCAACTACTCGTATGGGAGTTGCAAGATCCCCAAGGGAGCCACCGGCTGCTCGCCTCCCCTGACGATTCAGACTTGGCCCGCCTGCCAGCGTGCGATGTCCGACTACTCGCTCGAAGGCCGGCCTTTGCCGCACAAGAGCCTGCCGCCGCTCGGCGATGCCCGAGTTGTGGACTTCACGTTTCCGGCAGAACGTATCGAGGTCTATACCAAGTCGGCCACGATTGTGATTTTCGCCAACGACCCTGAGCTCGCCAGAAAAGCACTTCGCCTGCTCAGGCCGCAGGAAGCGGGAACACCACCCGCGATGAACGCAGATGACCTTGAAGAAAAGCCCGTAAAGGCCCTCGAGCCACCGAGTGAGGGGTCCATGGAAGGAGATCTCTCATGCCAGTCCTAAGGCGCTCAAAGACCCGTATCGGAGCGATTGCCGCGGTCACGTTTGCCCTGTTCGGGATCGCGATGTTCTCGAATCTCGGTGGCGGAACCAACTTCGGAGCCGATGATGCAGAGGCTTGGACACCCATTTGTTCGATCTGTTCTCCTTTCGGGTTTTATTCACACCCTTCCGCCGCAGGTAGCTGTACGAACGAATTCGGAAATGAAGACCAAAGTTCGCGTACAGATCCCATGGGCATCCTGTTTCACGGCAGAAGCGCGTTGGCGGCTCAGGTAGAGAAACACATACGGAAGCACCTGGACTGGAACCACGGTGGCTGGAGCGACCAGCGTGCACTGGTGTACCACTCTGATGGAACCTACCATTGCGATCCAGATGCCACTGCAGTTTCTAATGCCTCTGAGGCGGCAAGAACCACCCGAAGCCATATACGAATTTGGTATATAGCGGGCTCGCCGTTTCACGGCTGGGAACGACAGACGGTAGGCACGCCGCACCTCGATCACTGGATTCCCTACGAACAAAACGAAAATTGCGGGAATGAGTTCACGAATGGAACCCACGCGGTCCCCGTGAGTATGGAAATACCCGCCAAATTTGGCGGGCCCACGACAGGCAGTGGCTTTGACTACGTCAAGTACCAAATTGCCTACCGTATGGGCAAAGTTGGAGCTCACCACAATCTGGACTATGAAAAATGGGGGAACACCGAACCTCAACACCAATGCACTGGAGTCGAATCAGCAAGTAATGGCCAAGGGGTCTTGATCGGGGTAAATCACCCGTCGTCGGCCACTGACTCCGCGTCATCGATCACTACCGGCAGCGCCAATTTGAACGGCACAATTTCGCGCGAAGAATCGGAAGCGGTGGAATGGTGGTTCGGTTACGGGCCCGCGCCCTCCGAAGAAGAAACCTATCCGAATCAGACCGCAGCAAAAACGGGCTCGCCGGCAGTCGGCGACATCAACGTGACCGAAGGAATTTCCGGTCTCGCAGCGAACGTTACATACTACGGGAGGATCTTCGTCCGCTTCGCTGATGGTGAAGTTGACAGCGGAAACGAGATTTCGTTCACAACTTGTGACCAGGGAAGCAATCTGGTCAAGAAGGACGAAGACGATCTATCGTCCGGCCCCCGCCCA
Organism: uncultured Solirubrobacterales bacterium; assembly: GCA_963702705.1. Taxonomy (GTDB): domain Bacteria; phylum Actinomycetota; class Thermoleophilia; order Solirubrobacterales; family 70-9; genus VRUE01. The sequence continues at coordinate 646,993 of CAVPDR010000002.1, read as the reverse complement.
GTCGCACAGTGCAGCAGCGGTAAAGTCGACATCTTCTATCGCGCGCCCAGCGGCCGGCTGGGCCACGATTGGTATGTGCAGGGCAGCGGATGGGCGCACGAGGAACGGCCCGTCTCGATTGCCGCATCCGGCGTTCCACACATCATCGCTCAGGCAAACGGCACGACCGACGTCTTCTACCGCACGCCGACCAACCAGCTCGGCCACGACTGGTATGTCCCCGGCGGTGGCTGGAGCTCGACGATCGAGAACGGCCCGACCCTGGCCTCCGATCCCCACCCGATCAATCAGGCAAACGGCACGACCGACGTCTTCTTCCGCACGCCGACCAACCAGCTCGGCCACGACTGGTATGTCCCCGGCGGTGGCTGGAGCTCGACGATCGAGAACGGCCCGACCCTGGCCTCCGATCCCCACCCGATCAATCAGGCAAACGGCACGACCGACATCTTCTTCCGCACGCCGACCAACCAGCTCGGCCACGACTGGTATGTCCCCGGCGGTGGCTGGAGCTCGACGATCGAGAACGGCCCGACCCTGGCCTCGGACCCGCATCCGATCAATCAGGCAAACGGCACGACCGACATCTTCTTCCGCACGCCGACCAACCAGCTCGGCCACGACTGGTACGTGCCGGGGAGCGGCTGGGGCTCGACGATCGAGAACGGCCCGACCCTGGCCTCCGATCCCCACCCGGTCAACCAGTCAAACGGCACGACCGACGTCTTCTTCCGCACGCCGACCAACCAGCTCGGCCACGACTGGTACGTGCCTTACAATGGCTGGAGCTCGACCATCGAGGACGGTCCGGAACTCGCCTCCGATCCCCACCCGGTCAACCAGTCAAACGGCACGACCGACGTCTTCTTCCGCACGCCGACCAACCAGCTCGGCCACGACTGGTACGTGCCTTACAATGGCTGGAGCTCGACCATCGAGGACGGTCCGGAACTCGCCTCCGATCCCCACCCGGTAGTCCAAGCGAACGGGACCGCCGACATCTTCTTCCGTACCCCGACTGGCGAACTCGGCCACGATTGGTACGTGCCCTACAACGGCTGGTTGCAAGAAACGCGCCCTGGCCCGCTCGCCGCCCGTCCCCCCCTGGCCACGACCGGCTCCGCGAGCATTGATGACAATGCCGCCACGGTCGAAGCAACCGTCAACCCCGAAGGATCGCCCACCAGTTATTACTTCGAATACGGTCTCACCACCTCCTACGGGTCCAAAGTGCCCGCGGCTCCGCAGGACGTTGGCAGCGGTGTGGCCGAGCTCCCGGTCAGCCAGGCTCTCGGCGGCCTCAGTGCGAGTACCACCTACCACTACCGGGTGGTGGCGACGAGCCCCGAAGGGACGAACACTGGGGTCGACAGGACTTTTGTAACCCCGGCGACGCCGAGTGAATTGGCCGCAATGCCAGTACTCGAGCCTTTCAGTGGCAGCGCGGTATCCGTCGCCAATTTCAATTCCAACTGGGGGCTGCTGGGTTGGTCTGCAGGCAAGGGTGAAGACGCGGCATCGGGATGGCACTCGACAGCCGGATTCCCGAGCCTGCAGGGTGTCTTCAACAACGTCAGCGCTACCGACGGCAAAGGGGTAGCCGCTGTCGCGACTATGGCCACCAACCCTGGTGCCGCTGAACGCTATTTCTCCCTTTGGCTCGATATGTCGAGCCCCGGAAGTTCCACCCGCAACGGCTATGAGCTGCGCTTCACCTACGTTTCGACTAATACCTACAACGTCGCACTTTCCAAGTGGTCGGGCGGCAGTCAGACGACCCTGGGGTCGAAATCCAGCTACTCGTTTGCTAACGGCAATTCCCTGGCAATCGTCGACCGGGGCAGCGCGGTTTCGGCATGGAGCAACGCGGGAACCGGATTTGAACGGATTGTCGGTGCGACCGATTCGGCGTTCTCAGGTGGCAATGCCGGGCTACAGGCCGCCGGCAGCACGACTCGCCTGACCAACTTCAAGGCGGGAACTCTGACTCCCGATGTCACCTCTGAAGTCGGGACCACGACAGCGTGGCGATTGCGCAATGCCAACAGCTTCGGCGGTCCCGACTCCTCCTTTGCCTTTGGGAACTCCGGGGTCAAGGTGCTGAGTGGCGATTGGAACGGCGACGGCACCTCGACTCCGGCCAGCTATGACCCGAGCTCCGGTGTCTGGAAGCTGCGCAACTCAAATGGTCCGGGCCCCGCCGAAATCACCTTCGGATACGGCGGCGGGATCTGGAGCGCCGCCGTTGCCGGCGACTGGAATGGCGACGGAGTCGACACGATCGGTGTCTACGATCCAACAGGGGGCAACTGGAACCTGCGCAACTCCAACACCGCAGGAAACCCCGACTACTCCTTCCAATACGGCGGCTCCCAGTTCAAGCCGCTGAGCGGCGACTGGGACGGCAACGGCACCGACACGATCGGGCTCTATGAAGCGACCGCCGGCAACTGGAACCTGCGCAACTCCAACACCGCAGGTAACCCCGACTACTCCTTCCAATACGGCGGCGGGATCTGGAAAACGGGGGTGGTCGGCGACTGGGATGCGAATGGGAGCACGACGATTGGGGTTCACGATCCGTCTACGGGGATCTGGCGCCTGCGTAATGCCAACAGCAGCGGCAGCCCGCAGGTCGAATTCCAGTACGGCGGAGGCAATTGGTCGACCGTCGTCGGCGACTGGAACGGAGATGGAAGCGACACGGCTGGAGTGTTGAGCAACTCCCCGCCGAGGTACATGCTTGGTACGAGCAACGGAGCGGGTACCGCCTCCTGGGTGTCGACGCTCGCCGAGATCAGCCTGCCCACGGGAATGTCGGGTGCTGACTTCACCGGCGACGGCAAAGCCGACATCGTCGCCGCCGAGTCAGAAGGAAACGGCAAATACCGCTACATGCTCGGGACCTCGAACGGCACGGGTATCGCCAGTTGGAGCCAGCTGATCAGCGGAATGAGCCAGCCAGCCGGCTTCTCGGTAGCCGATTTCACCGGCGACGGCAAAGCCGACATCGTCGCCGCCGAGTCCGAAGGCAACGGCAAATACCGCTACATGCTCGGGACCTCGAACGGAACCGGGATTGCCAGTTGGAGCCAGCTGATCAGCGGGATGAGCCAGCCAGCCGGCTTCTCGGTAGCCGATTTCACCGGCGACGGCAAAGCCGACATCGTCGCCGCCGAGTCCGAAGGCAACGGCAAATACCGCTACATGCTCGGGACGTCGGGCGGCACCAACATTTCAAAATGGAACCAGCTGATCAGCGGGATGAGCCAGCCGGTCGGCTTCTCGGTAGCCGATTTCACCGGCGACGGCAAAGCCGACATCGTCGCCGCTGAGTCAGAAGGGGCAAACGGCAAGTACCGCTACATGCTCGGGACCTCGAATGGCACGGGTATTTCCAGTTGGAACCAGTTGCTCAACGGAAAGAGCCAGCCGGTCGGCTTCTCGGTAGCCGACTTCACCGGCGACGGCAAAGCCGACATCGTCGCCGCCGAGTCTGAAGGAGGAAACAACAAATATCGCTACATGCTTGGAACCTCCAGCGGCACCGGCATCTCCAAATGGAGCCAGCTGCTTGGCACCATGAGCCAGCCGGTCGGCTTCTCGGTCGCCGATTTCACCGGCGACGGCAAGGCCGACATCGTCGCATCGGAGCAGTAAGGGGATCGTCGCCGGAGCGCGCCACATTGTCGTACTGCCGGGGTCCGTGTGCTCCAAAGAGGTGCATTGCCTAGGCGCGACAGGCAGTAGCATCGCCCCCGCGAGGCTTGAAGCCGAGCGAGGTTGACAAGGGGGAGTGTGTCATTGGGGCTGGTCACAGGGGAGCTCTCGGCGACAGATGAAAGGCGGGCTCTGGCTGCCCGCATGTGTGATCGGCGGCCGGAGATCGAGTTGGCGATCAGGACGCGGGCCGACGCGATCGCCGACCCGGCGATCTTCGACGCGTCCTATCTGGAGGGCCTACGTTCGGCGATCGGCTCAGGCCTCGACTATGCCTTGATCGCGATCGAGTCCGGCGGCTGGCGTGCTCCTCCCATCCCGGATGCAGTTTTGGCCCAAACTCGTGCCGCGGCACGAAATGACGTCGAGCTGGACGTCATCCTTCGCCGCTGCTTTGCCGGCTACACGTTGCTCGCGGACTTCCTCGGCCAGGAGGCCGAGCAGGTACCTCCGACCGAATTGCTTCGCGACACGATGCAGGTCCTCGGGGTCGCCTTCAACCGCCTCGTGAACGCGGTCACCGATGAGTACAGACGAGAGAGCAGAGAACGGCTGAGGTCGAAAGAGGCCCATCGACGGAAGCTCATCCGTCACCTCCTCGCAGGCGAACTCGTCGATGCCGCCCGTCTTGGGTATGAGTTCAGCGGCTGGCACGTCGGTGTCTTAGCTTCTGGGAGAGAAGCGGAAGGCCTGATCCGAGAGCTGGCGACGCTTCTCGGCCGAACGTTGCTGATGGTTCGCGATGGAGACGGACCTCTTTGGGCCTGGCTGGGCGGACGCACCAGCCTGAACTTGTCCACGGACGAGTATCGGCGCGCGGTGGAGTGGGCGCCCTCGGTAAAAGTTGCCTTTGGTGAGCCGGGAAGAGGGCTCGCAGGTTGGCGGCTGACCCATCGACAGGCGAACGCGACCTGGCCAATCGCCCAGCGGGACAGCGACAGCGTGGTTCGCTATTCGGATGTGGCCTTGTGGGCGTCAGTGATGCGCGACGACGTACTGATGGCGTCGCTTCGCCAGCTCTATGTGGAGCCGTTGATGGCTGAGCGGGACGGTGGCGAGACCCTTCACAAGACCCTGCTCGCCTACTTCGCGGCCGATCGCAACGTCTCCTCCGCCGCGGCGGCTCTCGGGGTCAGCCGCCGAACGGTTGCCAACCGGCTGCAGGTCGTCGAAGACCGAGTCGGCCGCCCGCTTGCGGCGGTGCTCACCGAGCTCGACGTAGCAGTGCGCCTGCGCGAGTTGGATGGACTGGCCTGAGGAGGCCACGAGGCCGGTGCGGCGGCTACGATCTCAGCGGTGAAGCTGCCGAGATCAATAGGAGTGGTAGCGGCCCTGACCGTGTTCCTGCTGGTTCCGACCAGCTCGCGGGCGACGCTGGTTTTTACGCGCAATCCGTTCAGCCCGACCGTCTACGTCGCCAACGACAACGGTTCGGCGGCGCGGAAGGTCGGTTCGGGGTCGAACCCACGCGTGTCGCCGGACGGGCAGACTGTCGCGTTCTATCGCTTCGGTAAAGGCAACCGGCCTTCGGAACTGTTCGTAGCGCCCGTTTCCGGCGCTGTGCCGAGGAAGCTGGCGAGCGGCTGGCAAGACCCATTCGTCTTCGCCTGGTCGCCCGACTCGACGACGATCGCGGTGCTGCTCGGTCCCGAAATCGGCAAGCAACGGCTGACGTTGATCGACGTCGCCAGCGGCGCTCAGCAGACTGTGGCTCACGGCTTCTTCAGCGGTGTCAGCTTCGCGCCGGCCGGCGGCCAACTCGTCTTCGCTCGTTCGAACAGCGAATTCGGCGCCAAGAGCGACATCTACCGGCTCGACATCGTGCCTCCTGGGGCGACGAGCGTCGTCGCGGAACAGCCACACCGTCTGACTACAGACCATCGCTCGTTCGCCCCGCTCTGGGGCCCTGGCGAAAAAATCGTCTTCGTCAAGCACCTCGGCGAAAGGCACCGCCAGTTCGGACCCAAGAACGATCTCTTCCTGATCAAGCCGAACGGCAAGGGTGTCCGCCGCCTCACCCATACCAAGGTCGATCCGCTGCTCGCGGGGCTGAGCCCAACCGAGTGGTCAGCCAGCGGCAAACAGCTGCTTGCCGAGTTCGGTGGCCAGGATACGACCTACGCGGTCACGGTCAACCCGAAGACGGGCACCGAACGTACGCTGACGAAGGAACGCGAGGTCGGCTTCGTCGGCACCGCGCTCTCCAAGAATGGCAAGCTCGTTCTCGGCAGTCTGGGCGGCTTCGAACCCGGCTCCGGCCACAAGGTCGTGAGCATTCCCTACGAGGGCGGCAAGCCCAAGGTCCTCGCCAACAACGCCTCCGAAGCAGACTGGAGCCGCTGAGATGGCCGGTAGCTACTCGATCAAGCACCGTGACGAGTTCGAGTCGATGGAGGGCTCGGGCGACTCGACCTGGCGCCTGGCCCGCAAGGCGCTCGGCACCTCCGCCTTCGGCTTCAACCTGGTCGAAGTCGACCCCGGCGGTCAGATCCCAGAGCACGACGAGGCCGAGAGCGGCCAGGTCGAGCTTTACGCGGTGCTGGAGGGCGAGGCGATCCTGCGGATCGACGGCGAGGACCACCCGGCGCCCGCCGGCACCTTCGCCTCGATCGAGCCGCCGGTCAGCCGCACGATCCTCAACCGCTCCGAAGCCCCCGTCACCGCTCTCCTGATCGGCGTCCATCCCGAGGGCGGCTACGAGCCGATGGCCTGGGCGTAGCTGGCTCGAATCTGCATTTACCGCCCGCATAGTGGGGGAAAATGCGAGATTTGCCCTGAACGGGGCGTGGATTCGGCCCCTATAATCCTGCGACCCGTCAACCCGTCGCGCGCCCGCTCGAAGAAGGCGTGGAAACCGGGAGGTCAGCGTGTCTCATACCCAGTCCCGTGAGCTTCACGGCAAGGGCGGTCCCGTCCGCTACTCGCCAGAGCGTGCCTATCGGCCGCTTGTCTCGCCGCCCAGCGTCGAAGACAAGGATGCCTGCGCGATCTACGCCTCGGTCCGCAAGGACGCGACGCCGAGCCATGCGCCGATCGCGCTGGCGATCCCGGCCCTGCAGAAGATGCTCCACCGCGCCGGCAACGTCGACGGCGAGGGGGACGGCTGCGGCCTGCTGCTCGACCTGCCGCGCAAGATCTGGGCCGAGGAGGTCCGCTCCGGCGGCCACGACCCCTCGCTGACCCTCGACGACGCCTTCGCCGTCGCCCATATCTTCGTCGAGCGCTCGCAGGACCTCGAGCGGATCCAGCACGACGCCCGCGAGTTGCTCGGCCAGGGCGGCTTCCGCATCCTCGCCGAGCGGATCGGCGTCGTCGACTCTCCCGCGCTCGGCCCGACCGCGCGCGAGGAGGAGCCGCACTTCTGGCAGCTCGCCGGCCTCGTCGCCGACGCCTCGCGCCGCGACCGCGTCCTCTTCGACCTGCTGATCGAGCTCGAGCAGCGGCTCGACGTCCACGTCCCCTCCTTCTCGGCGACGACCTGCGTCTACAAGGTGATGGGGGCGCCGAAGATCCTCGGCGAGTACTACCCCGACCTGCGCGACGAGCGCTTCGAGACGATCGGCTGCTTCGGCCACAACCGCTACTCGACCAACACCTGGCCCTCCTTCAAGCGCGTCCAGCCCTTCTCGGTGCTCGGCCACAACGGCGAGATCAACACGATCGCCCAGCTGCGCCAGGAGGCGAAAATGCTCGGCGTGCCGATCCACGCCGGTGGCTCGGACTCCCAGGACCTCAACCGCACGATCGACACCCTGGTCAGCCGCGACGGCCTCAGCCTCGCCGAGGCGATGGAGATGGTGGTGCCGCCGATCGTCGAAGAGATCCGCCGCATGCCGGCCGAGCTGCACCGCTTCTACATGTACCTGCACCAGGCGATGGGCCCGTTCGCGCAGGGCCCGGTGGCGCTGATCGCCCGCCACTCCGGCGAATGCGTCTTCTCCTCCGACGCGCTCGGCCTGCGGCCGCTCTGGCAGGTCGAGACCACGCGAGGACTTCGTCTTCAGCTCCGAGCCAGGCGTCGTCCCGGTCAGCGCGATGGTCTGCCGAGCCCAAGCCGCTCGCCCCCGGCGAGAAGGCGCTGGTGACGATCGACCGCGAGCGCAAGCGCTCGACCCTGCACCCGCACGACGAGATGCTGCGCATCGTCCGCGAGAGCTGGCTGCGCCGCAACGGCGCCGAGGACGCCGCCGCCTACGACCGCGCCCTGGAGACCGGCGGGCCGCTCGAGGGCGAGGAGGTGCCGGGCTACTCCGACGCCGGTCCCGAGGAGCCGGTCAAGGTCGCCGACCGCGTCCTCGCCGGCTTCGGCTGGCAGCGCGACGACGTCAAACTGGTCCAGCAGATGGCCTCCAACGGCTCCGAGCCGGTCGGCTCGCTGGGCTACGACGGGCCGCTCGCCGCGCTCTCGCCGGAGCGCCAGAACCTCGCCGACTACTTCAAGGAGACGGTCGCCGTCGTCACCAACCCGGCGATCGACCGCGAACGCGAGATGGAGCACTTCTCCACCCGCACGGTCTTCGGCCGCCGCCCCTCGATCCGCGCCGCCGGCGAGGACACCGGCACGATCGAGACCGCCTTCCCGGTGATCCTCGGCGGCCACCACGGCCTGGCGCCGCTCTCCGACAAGACCTATCGCAAGATCGCCCGCGAGCACGACACCTACCTGCTCGAGGACCTCTGGGAGGAGTTCCGCGGCCGCGCCGACGTCGTCGACATCTCGCTGCTGGAGTCCGAGACGACCCGCGGCGCGATCGAGCGGATCAAGCAGGAGGCGGTGAAGAAAGTCCGCGACGGCGCCGAGCTGCTGGTGCTCACCGATCGCACCGTCTACGACGCCGACCGCCGCTACCTCGATCCCGCACCTCGCCACCTCCGCCGTCGACCAGGCGCTGAAGGGCTTCAGGGTCGAGCCTGGCGAGGAGAACCTGCGCCGCCGCTGCGGCATCGTCCTGCGCTCGGCCGCGATCCGCAACGTCCACGACACGATGCTCGCCCTCGGCCTCGGCGCCAACGGCGTCTGCCCGTACACGATGGTCGAAGTGGTCTGCGTCGAGGACTACGAGAGCAACGTCTCCAACCTCTGCGACGCGCTCGAGAAGGGGATCGAGAAAGTGATCTCGACGATCGGGATCCACGAGGTGCGCGGCTACGCCCGCCAGTTCTCCTCGATCGGGGTCAAGCCGGAGCTGGCCGAGATCTTCCTCACCGAGGCCTTCGGCGCCTCGGAGTCCGGCGGGGCCGGCTTCACCGCGCTCGACGAGGACACCAACGAGCGCGCCCGCATCCTCGCCGGCGACGAAGAGTCGAAGCCGGCGAAGACCTTCCGCTTCTATCCCAAGGTCTACAAGGCGGCGATCGCCACCGCCAACGGCTCCGGCAGCTACGAGGAGTACTCGGAGAAGGTGCGCGACCTCGAGCAGCAGAGCCCGATCTCGATGCGCCACATCATGGGTCTGAAGGGAGACCGGGAGCCGATTGCCGACCCATCGGTTGTCGATGCCGGCGTCGGCCGCCACGACTACCCCGTGGTGATCTCGTCGATGAGTTTCGGCTCGCAGTCCGAGCCGGCCTTCCGCGCCTACGCCGAGGCGGCGAAGTCGATCAACGTCCTCTGCGTCAACGGCGAGGGTGGCGAGATCCGCGACATGTACGGACACTACCGCAAGTGGCGCGGCCAGCAGGTCGCCTCGGGACGCTTCGGCGTCTCGGCGGAGATGCTCAACTCCTCCTATCTGGCCGAGATCAAGATCGGCCAGGGCGCCAAGCCCGGCGAGGGCGGTCACCTGCCCGGCAAGAAGGTCTCCGAGAAGGTCGCCGCCGCGCGTAACGCGGCGCCCGGCACCGACCTGATCTCGCCCTCCAACAACCACGACCTCTACTCGATCGAGGACCTCGCCGAGCTGATCGACGAGCTGAAGACGGTCAACCCCGACGTGCGCGTCTCGGTCAAGGTGCCGGTGGTGCCGAACATCGGCACGATCGGCCTCGGCATCGCCAAGGCGGGCGCCGACATCATCACCCTCTCGGGCTTCGAGGGCGGCACCGGCGCCGCCCGCCAGCACGCCCTGCGCCACGTCGGCCTGCCCTCGGACATCGGCACCCGCGCCGTGCACCGGGCGCTGATGGAGGCCGGCATCCGCAACCGGGTCGAGATCTGGGCCGACGGCGGCTACCGCCACGGCCACGACATCGTCAAGCTGCACTGCCTCGGCGCCAACCGGGTCGGCTTCGGCACCCTGGCGATGGTCAGCCTCGGCTGCACGATCTGCCGCGGCTGCCAGCTCGACACCTGTCACGTCGGCATCGCGACCCAGATCGAGACGGTCGAGCAGGCCCAGGAGCACGGGCTGAAGAAGTTCACCCCGCAGGAGGTCGACCTCGCCGCCGAGAGCTGCGCCCGCTTCTTCCAGGCGATGGGCGAGGAGGTCAAGCAGGTCGTCGCCTCGCTCGGCTACGAACGCGCCCAGGACCTGGTCGGCCGCTATGACCTGCTCGAGCAGGTCTCCCACCACGACGCGGTCGACCTGGCGCCGCTGATCACGCCGCTGGAGGAGTTCCTCGACCTCGAGCCGCTCGACCTGCCGGTGGCCGACGAGCTGGTCGAGGATCGCGCCGAGGCAGGAATGGTCGTCGCCCGTCCGATCCGGATGGAGGCCAAGCAGGCCTCGGCCCAGATCGGCGGCCTCGCCGGCGACATCTGCTCCGGCCGCACGATCCGCAACGAGTTCCCGCGCGCCACCGACGCCAACGATCGCGTGCTCGGCACCGAGCTCTCCGGGGCGATCGCCCGCTCGCGCATCTTCGACGACGGTCCCGAGTCAAACGACGACGTGCTCGCCAGCCTCGAGTTCAACGGCGGCTCCGTGGCGGGACAGGGCCTCGGGGCCTTCAACTCCTACGGCGTCTCGATCCGGATCGAGGGCGGCGCCCAGGACGGCGTCGGCAAGACGATGCTGGGCGGCTCCGTCGCCGTGCTGAAGGGCAAGGGCGCCAAGGGCAAGCGTCTCAACGGCTCGGTCGGCAAGTCCTTCGCCTACGGCGCCCAGCGCGGCCGGCTCTACGTCCAGGGCTCGGCCGACTCGCGCTTCTGCATTCGCCTCTCCGGCGCCGACGTGGTCCTCGCCGGCGAGCCCGAGGCGGACATCGACGACAGCCGCGGCTGTCATCGTCGATCGTGCCAACGCCAAGGGCTTCGCCTTCGAGTACATGACCTCGGGCCGCGCGATCGTGCTCGGCGACCTCGGTCCATGGGCCTGCGCCGGGATGACCGGCGGCCGCGTCTACGTCCGCCACAACGCCTTCGGCATCGATCGCGAGGCGATCCTGCGGCGTCTGGGCGAGGGCGCCAAGGTCGAGCTGAAAGAGATCGACGCCGAGGGGCTGCTGGACGTCGACGACCTGCTCGGCAGCTACGCGAGCGAACTGAGGGCGACCGGCCAGGACGAGGAGGCCGATCGGGTGATGGGGCTGGCCTCGGACGCGGCCGGCAACTTCCTCATGGTCGTCCCGCACAAGGTCCAGGCGGACCCGAGCATCTCTACCGAGTAGGCCTATCGGGTCAATAGGTCGGCTATTGCGCGGACCTCATTGAGCAAGCTGTCGAGCATTTGCTCATTGTTCGTGTGGATGCGCCACTCGGCGTACTTGCGGTCCTGCTCGACCTGATCGAGGCGCTGCTCCAGAGCCTCGGTGCGGGCGTCGATCTTGTTGATGCGCTTATTGAGGCGCTTCTCCGTCTTGCGGACACGGCGCTTTAGGAGAAAGTCGGTCTCCTCGCGGAGGGCGTCGAGTTCCCGGCGCAGGACACTGTCGTCGATGCCGTTGCCTTGCTCGGTGAGCATCTCCTCGACGCCGCTGCGGACGCGCTCGATCTCCTCATGGAGTCGCTCGCGGGCACGCTCGGCCGCAATCTCGGGCGGCTCGAGGTTTCCCTCCATGAGCCCCATGCTAAGCCTCAAGGAGGCCGGAATTTCCGCACTTCGCCGCGGGCTCGCACCGACGCCGGGACGGATGCCCCTCCAGCAGAACTTGTGAGCAACGGAGCCTGGTGCCTAAGCGCGCTTCCGCAGCGGGTTCCGTCGGAGGGGCATCCGTCCCGGCGTCCCGCTCAAAGTTCCAGGGCGAAGAGCCGATACCGGCCGATCGCCAGCTCGTCGCCGTCGCCCAGCCGGCCCCAGTCGACGATCTCGCCGTTGAGGAAGACGCCGTTGAGGCTGCGATCGTCGAGAACGCGCAGAGAATCCGGCAGTTCGGAGACGATCAGGGCGTGGCGCCGGGAGACGCTTGGGTCGTCGAGGCGAATGTCGGCGGCGGCGCTGCGGCCGATCCGCGTCCAGCCTCGCTCGATCGGGAAGACCCGAATCTCGCCGTCGTCTTCGCGGCAGGCGAGGTAACGCCCGGCCTTCGGCAGCATCGCTCGTGCCGGCGGCAGCCACTCGGGTGGCGACGCCGTGTCCGGAATCGCCAGCTCAACGGTCTGGCCGTGGTCCTGCATCGACTCGAAGATCGAGTCGCGATGGAACTCAACCGCCCCGCAGCGGGGGCACTCGGGCAACCGGTCGTTCTCCCGCAGCGACAGCTGTGAGCCGCACGCCGTGCAGAAAAACGTTCCCGAACCGGGAACCGCACCTACATCGAAGCTGCCGGCACTGGTACCGGGGCTAACACTGGTGGTAAAGATGGCGATCTCCTTTCCCGCTTTCCCGGCGCCTCCGCCAGGGATGCTATTCCGCCCTCGAAGGCACTGCATCGGGGATTTCCCGCAAAAGACGACCCCCAAACCTTCGCGCCCGTAGAATCGCGCGACCCATGGGTCCAGTCAGCGCCGAGGTTGAGATCGACGTGCCGCGCCGGCGCGCCTTCGAGGCGATCGCCGACCTCTCCCTGCGTCCGGCCTTCACCGACCACTTCCTCGCCGACTTCCACCTGACGCGGATCGAGTCGACCGGCGTCGGGGCGGGCGCCCGCTTCCGTTTCGCGGTCTGGCCACGGGACGTCTGGATGGACACGACGATCGCCGGGGCCGACGAGCCGCACCGCCTGCTCGAGCACGGCCGCGGAGGCCGTCTCAACCGGATCCCGTCGACCACGCTTTGGGAGTTGACCGAGGGCCCGGGCGCCCTGACCAAGGTGCGCGTCTCCTACTGGACCGAGCCGGAGAACCCGGTCGATCGAGCGCTGGAGCTGCTCTCCGGCGCCTCGATTCCCTACGAACGGCGCTGGCGCGAGGCGCTGCGCAGGCTTCGCGACCTACTCGAGTCGGGCGAGCTCGATCAGCAGCGGCTCGCCCTGGCCGGCGGCAACCGCCACGCGACCGGTATTCCCTGAGCCTGGTCTTATAGGCTCTCGCCGCCGATGCCCCGCCGCACCCGACTCGTCCTGCCGCTGCTCGCCGCCCTCGTGCTGGTCGCGCTGAGCCTGACCGTCTCGGCCTGCGGCTACTCGAGCGACTCCAAGGACGTGGTCGAGGGCGAGGTCGTCAAGCTCGGCGAGCTCAAGTACCAGGTCATCTTCTCGCGCTTCCTCAACCGCAACGACAACGAGGATTCCGCCTACCTGGTTGGCCAGCCGCCGCCGAAGAAAGGCTCGAGCTACTTCGGCGTCTTCCTCGAAGTCCAGAACAAGAGCGAAGAGACCCAGACGCTCTCAAGCGACTTCACGATCACCGACGCCGATCACCAGGCCTTCGACGCGATTCCCAGCGAAAGTCTCTACGCCTTCCCCTTCGGCGGCGAAGTCGAACCGCAGGAACCGATTCCGGCTCCCGACTCGACCCCGCAACAGGGCCCGATCGAGGGTTCCCTGGTCCTCTTCGAACTACCGTCCGAGGCCTCCGAGAACAGGCCCCTGACCCTCTCGATAGCCGGCCCCGAAGGGCCGGCCGAAGTGACCCTCGACCTTTAAAGCTCCAAGCCAGAAGGTGCCTCCCGGTGGTGGCGCTTGAATCTCGGGGTGCTTCGGGAGGGGGATGGCGGGTGGGTCTCTGCGGGAATGTCGCGAAGCGGCGGAAAAGCATTCCGATGTCTGCGCGGGCGCAGCCCGCGCACCTCATTCGGAGCTAAGCGCGCGGAGCGCGCGTGCGACATCAATTCCCGCAGAGACCCACCCGCCATCCCCTGACTAGAGCCCAGCTGAGAGCACCTGCGCCGCCGCCGGCGCTGCGACTTCGCCTCCCGCCGCTTCGGCTTCGATCAGCAGAACGCCGATCGCCAGCTTTGCCTTTTCCGCGGGCGCGAAGGCGGCAAACCAGGCGTCCTTGCGTTGCTGGGGGTGTTCGGCGTTCTCTTCGCCCGGCCGCGGGCCGAGCTCGGCGGTGCCGGTCTTGCCGGCCACCTGGGCCTCGGGGATCGCGCCGGCGGTGCCGGTGCCGCCGGTGACCACGCCGACCATCAGTTCGGTCAGTTCGTCGGCGACCTTCTTCGACATCACGCGCACCGGGCCGGCGTCCGGCCGCAGCTTCTTGTTGGCGACGATCGAGGTCGGTTCGCGCACGCCGTCGTTGGCGATCGTTTGCGCCACGGTCGCCATCTGAAGCGGCGTCGCCAGCACTTCGCCCTGGCCGATCGCGCTCACGCCGAGGTCGAGTTCGTCGCCGATCTCGGTCGGGATCGTCGACTCTTCCGGTTCCACTTCGGCGACGATGTCGGGCGCGTAGAGGGTCGGCGGGGCATTGAAGCCGAAGCGTTCGGCGACTTCGACCAGTTCGTCGTTGCCGATCTTCGGGCCGAGCGGGGCGAAGTCGGCGTTGCACGACTCGGCGAAGGCTTCGCGGAAGCTGCCACCGCAGTACTCGCCGTTGGCGTTTTCGATGAAGCGGCCGCCGACGTTGACCCCGTTGGTGATTTCGAATTCGTCGTCGAGTGAGACGACGCCCTTCTCCAGCGCTGCCGTCGTCGTGATCGTCTTGAAGGTCGAGCCTGGTGGCTGCGGTGCCGAGAAGGCCTGGCCGGCAAGTGCGCGGACGTCGCCGTTGCGGGAGTCGAGCAGGGCGATGCCGCCGACCCGGCCGGCGAGGGCGGAGACGGCCGATTCCTGCAGGGCGGGGTCGATCGTGGTCTTGACCGGCGCGCCCGCGTGCGGTTCGGCTTTGGCGAGCGTGCGCGAGGAGGTGCCGTCTTCGCTGACCGCAAGCAGCGCGCCGCCGGGCTTGCCGGCGAGGCGCGCGTTGAACGCCTTCTCGAGGCCGCTGACCCCGACCGGGGTGTCGGGGGCGAAGCCCTTGCGCGAGAGGGCCGCGGCGTCTGCTTCCTCCGCCGTGCCGACTTCGCCGGTGACGTCGATCGCGGCGCTGCCGATCGGATGTGCCCGGGCCGCGGCCGGGCCCTCCGCCAGCGGCGTGCCGTCCGCGGCGAGGATCGGGGCCCGCGGGGCGAGTTCGACCTGACTTTCGAGGTGCTCGCCCGGCCGCAGGTCCGGGAAGACGAGGCTCGGGCCCCAGGCGATGCCGCCTTCCTCGAAGGGCAGCGCGACCGTGCCTTCGACCGTGCCGAATGCGGCGGTGCCGGCGGCGATCGGCACCGGCACCAGGGTCGATCCGTTGCTCGACGTTTCGTCACCTGGGGAGTCGGGGTCGAGCGAGCGCTGGGTCGCGATCATCGCCGCCTCGCGGTAGGCGAGGACGAAGTCGTTAAGCGCGATCTCCCGCTGGGAGGACGGATTGAGCTCCCTGTACATCGCCGCGAATTCCTTGTTTTGCCAGGCTTCGGTGAAGCGCTTGGCTGCATCCTTGTTGGGCGAGCCGGGGGCGCCCGCGATCGCGCCGACGATGAAGGCGACCAGCGCGATAAGCGCGAGGGGCAACGTGCGGGTGACGATACGGCGACGCCGTTCCACCTCAGGGGGGAGAGGGCTCATTTTGCTTGAAAGGTAGTAGAGCGGCCGGGTGCCTCTCCTGCTTGCTGGGTTTTTCGCCTGGCGCGTTGCTTTGCTCGTCGAGTGATCTTTGCGAAAAACATGACGCCCGCTGCTCAGGAGAGGCACCCGGCCGCTCTTCCCTGCTTCCATATGGACCGTGACCGTGCTCGATTTTGGGATCGTTGCCTTCACCTTGGCCCTGGGAATCTGGGGCTATCGCCAGGGGTTGATCGTTGGCACGCTCACCTTGGTTGGGTTTGCTCTTGGAGCATTTGCGGGGAGTCGGATTGGGCCGTTGGTGCTCAATCAGGGGGCGGAGTCGCCCTACGCGCCGCTTTGCGCCGCTTTGGGGGCGCTCGTCGGTGGAGCGCTTGTGGCCGTGACCTTGGAGAGCATGGCTTTGGGGCTTCGGTCGCGGTTGATCCGGGGGACCGGGGTCCTGCACCTGGCCGATGGGGCTGGTGGGGCGGCGCTGGTTGCTTCCGTGGCGCTTGGGGTTGTCTGGGTCTTCGGTGCCGTTGCCCTGCACGCGCCCGGGACGGCGCGGCTGCGGGCCGACGTGCAGCGCTCGGTGATCCTGCGCAGCCTCAACGAAGTGCTGCCGCCCTCGGGGGGGATCCTGAATGCCCTTGACAGGGTCGATCCCGCGCCCTCGATCATCGGACCGGCGAGCCCGGTGGCGGTGCCCGATCCGGCGATCGTTTCCGATCCGGATGTGACCGCCGCCGGCGACTCGGTGGTTCGCGTTCTGGGGACCGCCTGTGGCCTCGGGGTCGAGGGCTCGGGCTGGGTTGCCGCCCCCGGGCTCGTCATCACCAACGCCCACGTCGTCGCCGGCGAGGAAGACACGACGGTAACGAGCCGCGAAGGCGCCTCGCTCGACGCGACGCCGGTCTACTACGACCCCGAAAACGATCTTGCCCTGCTGCGCGTCGATGCCGATCTGCCGGCGCTCCCGCTTGCCTCCGATCCGGCTACGGGGACGTCCGGCGCGGTGCTCGGCTACCCGGAGAACGGCCCATACGCTGAGGCGCCGGCGCGGCTGGGGGAGACCCGCGACACGATCAGCGAGGACTCCTACGGCCAGGGCCCGATCCACCGCCCAATCGCCTCGCTGAGAGGCAGCGTCCGCAGCGGCAACTCCGGCGGCCCCCTGGTGGACGGCCGAGGCCGAGTCCTGGGCACCGTCTTCGCAGCAACCACAGCCGGCGCCCCGGGCGGCTTCGCGGTCCCAAACGAAGTCATCGAAGCCGCGCTGCGAGAGCCGGCCGCGCCGGTAGACACGGGCCCCTGCACAAGCTGAAACGAGGGGCCCTCCCAACCCATCACTTACGTTCAGTAAGCTCCTATTGCTGCATGGAAGCCGGGCCGACGAGCCAAGATCAAGCTGTCAATGGCGTTTGCCCGCTCTTCCACGCGGCGATCGAGTTGATCGGCAAGCGCTGGACCGGGGCGATCATCAGCGCCCTGACCGAGGGGCAGCTGCGGTTCGGCGAGCTTGCTCGGGCGGTGCCGGGGCTCTCCGACCGGCTGCTCTCGCAGCGCCTGCGCGAGCTCGAGGACGAGGGCCTGGTCGAGCGCGAGGTCGAGCCCGGCACGCCGGTACGCGTCACCTACTCGCTGACCGAGAAGGGGGCCGAGCTGCGCCCTGCCATCGGTGAGCTGAAGCAGTGGGCAAAACGCTGGAACCGCGCCGGATAGCCTCACCGCGTGGACGGCGAGGCAATATCGGCTGCTGACTCGGCGCCCAAGCCCGGTCCGAACCTGCCCGGGCCCTTCGCCGTCGGCCGCTACGCGCGCAAGCTGCAGGAGGAGATGCGACGGCGGGCGCGGGTGCTGCTGATCGGCGAGGTGACCGGGGTCGGTCGCAGCAAGGTTCAGGCCTATTTCGAGTTGCGCGACGGGGAGGGCGCCGTGCCCTGCGCGATCTGGCTCGACGATCTCGAGAAGGCGGGGCTGCCGGGCGGCGCCCTGCGCGATGGCGCCGAAGTGGTGATCGCCGGCGGGCCCGACTACTACCCCGGCGGCGGGCAGGCCTCTCCCAGCTTCTCCTTCCGCGCCACGCATGTGCGGCTTGCCGGCGAAGGCGATCTGCTGGCGCGGCTCGAGGCGCTGCGAAAGCAGCTGCAGGCGGAGGGACTGTTCGAACTGCAGAAGCAGTTGGCGCGGCCGCTGCTGCCAAAGACGATCGGCGTCGTCACGGCGGAGTCCGGCGCCGCCCGCCGCGACCTGCTGGCCGGGCTCGAGCGCCGCGGCTGGCGCGGGACCGTCGTCTGGGCTTTTGCCCCGGTCCAGGACCGCCACGCGGCACCGCGGATCGCCGCGGCGATCCAGGGCCTCGCCGCGCAGCCGCAGGTCGAGGCGATCGTCGTCAGCCGCGGCGGCGGCAGCCTTGCGGACCTCTGGGCTTTCTGCGACGAGACGCTGTGCCGCACAGTGGCGATGCTGCGGGTGCCCGTGGTCAGCGCTGTCGGTCACGAGCGCGACTCGACCCTGATCGACGACGTCGCGGCAGTCGCCTGCTCGACCCCGACCCATGCCGCCGAGGCCGCGGTGCCGCTCGACTGCCTCGCTGCCCGTGGCGAGCTCGATCGTGGCATCGCCTCGTTGCGCCGGGCGGCGGAGGGCGGCGTGCGAACCCGGACTCCGCACCTCGTCGCGCTTGCTCGCGGCCCGGCGCGGGCGCTGCGGCGTGAGCGGCTGGCCCTCAACCAGAAGACGAGGGAGGTCCGCGCCGCCTCCGAACGCGGCATCGCCGAGCGGCTCGGCTTCCAGCGCCGGCTCGCCACCGTGGTGCTCGAGCGGGCGCGCCGCCGCGCCGTCGGGGCGGAGATGGAGCGCCGCCGAGCGGCCCTGCACCGCGCCGAGGTCGCCCTCCGCGCCCACGAACCCGAGCGCACGCTCGAACGCGGCTACGCCCTGGTCGAGGCCGCCGAGGGCGAGCCGGTCAGCAGTGCCGCCGACGCGGTCGCCGCCGGGCGCGTCAAACTGCGCTTCGCCGATGGCAGCGTCGGCGCCAAGATCGAGGAGCCCGATTGAGTGAGAAGCCAGACAGTTATGAGGTGGCGGTGGAGCGCCTCGAGCAGATCATCGACCGTCTCGATTCGGGCCAGGCCGGCCTGCGCGAGACCCTCGACCTCTGCCGCGAGGGGCGTGACCTGGTCGCCTACTGCAGCGCCGAGCTCGACGCCGTCGGCGAGGGCCTGAAGGAGCTGCGGCTCGACGAGCTGGCGGCCAAGCTCGACACCGAGACGGTCTAGCGGGCGTCCGCTCTGACCCTGGCGATCTCCGTCTCCAGCCTTCGCCGGCCGGCGGCGAGCTCGTCCGGGCCCCAGAGGGCGACCGCTGGCTCTTCGGGGCGCTCTAGGAAGACGTAGGCGAGCTCGACCTCCTCGACTCCGCGGGCATCGGCGACGGCGAGCGCGTAGATGATTTGCTGGATCTCGTAGCGGGCCGCAAGCTCGGTGGTCTCCACCCCCTCGACCCTGTCGGTCTTGTAGTCGACGATAAGCGGCGGGGCCCCGAGCCCCTCGACCAAAAGGTCGATCGAGCCGCGCAGGACGGTATCGGCAACTTCGATCAGCAGCGGGACCTCGGCACGGCTGCTCTCTGCACCCCGTATTCGCTCCCTGAAGAACTCGCAGTCGAGCCAGGCCCGCAGCGGTTCCAGCAGCGCCTCCTCGGCGAGCCCGGAGCCGGCGCCGACCTCGGCTGACGTTGCGATGCGGTGGATCAGCTCGGCGTTTGGCGCTCGCCACTCGTTGGCGTGGCTCCACTCGAGCAGCGAGTGGACCGCCCTGCCTCGCACCACGCCACCGTCGCCCTCTGCGCGGCCGTCGTCGCTCTGTTTGGGAAGCGCGCGGTCGCTGTCCACGAGCCGTTCTTCGGAGCCCTCGCCGTGGGCTGAGATCGCGGTGTAGGAGAGCGGTCGGCGCGCGGCCCTGGGGGGGCGTTGCGTTACCAGCGGCGCGGGGCCCTCGCCGTCGTCGCGGTCCCGGTCGCGTCGCTTGTGCACCGCGGCAAGGCCCGCGGCCTGCTCGGCCGAGGCGAGGTTGACCCCGACCGCGATCTCGGAGGGCTCGAAAGTGGCCTCGAGGCCGGGCCGCGGTTCGGGGGCTGGGACGGCGATGGTCGAGTCGCTCCCCCGGTCGATCTCGAAGCCGGCGACGATCCGCTCGATCACGGACTTTCCGGGGCTCTCCCGGGACGGTGGGGAGGGGCTGACGACACCGCTCAGCAGCAGCCGCTCGCGCGCTCGGGTCGCACCGACGTGAAAGAGGCGAAGCTCCTCCTCGGCCTGGCGGCGCTGCGCCTCTTCGCTGAGTTGGCGCTGCGCGTAGAGGTCGATTCCGCGGGCGCCAAGCCGGCGCAGCTGCATGCCCACGCGCGGCGCCTCGGGCTCGTGGCCGAGGCTGAGCACGGGGGGCCGCGCGGCGGCGAGGAGGCCGCGCGAGAGGTGGGGGATCGCGACCACGTCGAACTCCAGGCCCTTGGCGCTGTGGATGGTCATGATCCGCACCCCGTCGTGGCCCTCGACCGCGGTCGCCGCCTGCGCGTCGGCATCGGCATCGGCGCGTGCGGCGAGGAAGTCGAGCAGGCCACGCAGGTCGCGGCCCTCGGCGGCTTCGAACTGCGCGGCGAGGCGCATCAGCTTGCGCACGTTGGCGAAGCGGCTCTCGCCGGCGGGGCGCATCAGCACGGCCAGGTCGTACCCCGTCTCGGTCACGGCGGCGTCGATCAGGTCGGCGAGTGGGAGGGAGGTGGCGCGACGGCGCAGCGTGGCGATCCGCTCGGCGAAGGTGCGCAGCAGCGCCAGCTCGGTCGCCGGGATCTGCTCGAGTCGCTCCGGGTCGGCGCGCTCGTCTTCGCCCAGGCCCGCCGCCCGCTCGACCGTGGGCCAGAGGTGACGGCGGGCACCCGCGGCGGCTCGCAGCAGCCAGAGGGTGTCGGGCGCCACCCCACAGGCGGGCGAGGCGAGCGCCCCCAGCAGCGCCTGGTCGTCGAGCGGGTTGGCGATCGTCGCCAGCAGCGCACAGACGTCGGCGACCTGCTGCTGGGACCAGTAGCCGCGACCGCCGACGACATAGGGGCGCAGGCCGGCTCGCTCCAGCGAGTCCTCGTGCGCGTCGAGGCGGGTGAAGGCCCGCAGCAGCACCACCATCGCGCCGCGCTCGACGCCTTGGTCGGCCAGCTCGCGCAGCCGCGAGGCGAGGAAGCGTGCCTCGGCCAGCTGGTTGGCGGGCGTGCGAGCGTCGGTCGCGGGGTCCAGATCGAACTCGTCCCAGCCCTCGCGGCCGGTCAGCAGCATCTCCACCGCCGGCCCGTCGCCGGCCGGGCGCGGGCTGCGGGGCTGGGCGCCGACCCGCAGGGGCGTGTAGCCGTCGAGCAGTCGCTCGCCGATCGCGTTGACGGCCCCGATCACCTCGGGGCGGGAGCGGAAATTGCCGCTCAGGGGAAGCGTCTCCCCGCCGGCGCTGGACTCGATCGCCTCGCGCCGTTCGCGAAAGACGTCGAGATCGGCGTGCCTGAAGCCGTAGATCGACTGCAGCTCGTCGCCGACGACCATCAGCTGGGTGGTCGGACCGCGCAGCGCCTCGATCAGGCTCAGCTGGAGGCGGTTGGTGTCCTGGAACTCGTCGACCAGGAGGTGGCTGAAGCGGGCGCTGTAGGTGGCGCCGAGCTCGGTCTGGGTGAGCAGCCTTGCGGCCAGCAGCTGCAGGTCCTCGAAGTCGATGCCGGCGCGCCTTGCCTTGGCGGCGTCGAAACGCTCCGAGAACAGGCGCAGGAGCTCGCCGATATGCCGGTAGGCGAGGCCGCCCTCGCCCGCCTCGGCGACCCGGCTTATGGCGGCGTCAATCGCCTCCTTGTAAGCGGCCATCGGCTTGGCCTTGCTCGTGGTCCGCAACGCCGCCATCGTGTCGAGGCTGGGAGTGCCCTCGGCGTGGTCGAGCAGGTCACGGGCCAGCTCGACCTGCTCGTGGTTGGCGCTTCCCGGCTTCAGCTCCCCGATCGTCGCCGCGGCGACCTCGGCAGCGTGCCGCAGCGCCCCGGCCACGTCCGCCGCCGGCGGCTTGGGCAGCTCGGGCTCGGCTTGGCCGCGGCTGCGCAGCTCGGCGTGCACGCCGAGCACGATTCCCCGCAGGCCGCCGATGTCGAACGCGGCGACCGTGCCTTCGCGCTCGCGGTCGTCCCCCGCGAGGAACAGCTCCAGGGCCTCGTCGAAGGCCTCGACCGCCGCCCGCTCCGTCTCCGGCGCATCGAGCACGCGGAACCGTGGGTCGATCCCGACCGCGACCGGGTGGGACGAGAGCAGGCGGTTGCAGAAGCCGTGGATCGTCGTCACCCAGGCGTTGCCGAGGCTCGGCAGGAGCCCCTGTGCGCGCGGAGACCCCGCCGCCGCCCGCGCCTCGATCTCGGCCCGGATCCGTTGGCGCAGCTCCGCCGCCGCCTTGTCGGTGAAGGTGAAGGCGAGGACGGCGCTCGGCGAGACCCCACGGTCGCAGACCAGGCGGCAGTAGCGATCGACCATGACCCCGGTCTTGCCGGTCCCGGCGCCGGCCTCGACCATCACCTCGGCCGCGTTCGCCTCGATCGCCGCCCGCTGCTCCTCGGTCGATCGCCGCCCGCTCACCGTTCCTCGTCCTCCTCGTCGCCCAGCGGCTCGACCGGGGCGCGGTCGCGGCGGCAGATCGGCGCGAAGTCGCAGAAGGGAGGGCAGACGCCGTGGTCGCGCAGGCCCGGGCGCGGCCCCGGGTCACGGTCGATCTGGCCGTTTCGCATCCGCCTTACGATCTCGCCCGCCCGGCGGCGGGCGTCGGCGAGCAGGGCGTCGAACTCCTCGGCGCTGACCTTGTCGGTCTTGGCGAGGCGGTAGGCATCGAGATCCGCGGCGGTCTCCTCGAGCACGAGCCCCCGCGGCCGGCGCTCCGAGGTGGCGCGCAGCGGGTGGTAGAGGCCGCCGACGATCTCAGTTCCCCAAAGCTCGGCGACCGCGCTCAGGTAGAGCTGCAGTTGCAGCTTTGCCTCCTCCTCGAGCTTTTCCCGCGACGAGACCCTGCTCGATAGCTTGTAGTCGAGGACGAGGGCGCGGCCGTCGGGCGCCCGGTCGACCCGGTCGATCGCTCCATGCAGGCGCCAGCCGTCGAGTTCGAGGACGGGCCGACCGGCCTCCTCTGACTCGGAGAACTCCGCCTCCAGCAGCCAGGGCTCGAAGCCGCCGGTCTCGCGGCGTGCCTCCTCGGCGAGAAAGCGCGAGAGCAGGCCCTTGACCCGGAAGAGCATTGCCCGCTCGCTCGGGTGCCCGCCGATCTCTTTCTCCGTCGCTATCTCGTCGACCAGTTCCTCGCCGCGGGAGATCCAGGCGCTCAGGGAGCTCGGCCGGAGTGCGCCTCCCCCGGGTCGCTCCTTGTAAAGGCGATAGAGGGCGGCGTGCATGACGCCGCCCTGGATCAGCGGATCGGGGGGCGGGTCGAGCGGTTGGGGGGAGAGCTCATGCGCGACGAACCAGCGGTAGCTGCAGACGTCGAAGCCCTCCAGGGTGGTGCCGCCGTAGGCGTGGACGTCGCCGAGGGCGGCGATGACGGATGAGTTCGCGAGCGGCCCCGGCGCGCGCGTGCAGGCCTCCGCGGCGGCGGCGCCCTGCAGGCGCGCCCTGACCCGGTCGGCGATCTGGCCATTGGCGCCGGCGACCTCGAGCAATCCGCCCGGCTCGGCGCCGGGGCCGCGGGCGGCGATCGTCCGCGCCAGCTCGGTCTCCGACGGGGCGTCGGCGAGCCGGTGCACGACCTCGGCCAGGGTGCGGCCGCCGAGGGCGCCCGCGGTCGGATCCCCCTCGAGCAGCCGGCCGACGTCGCTGAGGAAGGGGGAGGGAGCCTCGGCGACGCCGTTCTCGTCGCTGTCGCGGTAGGAGAGAAAGAGCCGTCCCCTCGGCAGCGCCAGGCAGGCGTGGAAGAGGTAGCGCTCCTCGGCCTCGTCGGCGTGGCGCGGCTGTAGGCCCAGCGATTCCCGCTGGCGCTCGGAGAGGAACGGGTCGGAGTGTCCCGAGCCGCGCGGGAACTCCCCGTCCTGCAGCGAGGCGACGAAGACGCAGTCGAAGCGCGCCGCCCGCACCCGCCGCGGGTCGGTGATCCTGACCCGGTCCTCGACCGGTCCGCTCCACACCCGCACGGCGATGCCGGCTACGGCCTGGGCGGCCGATTCGGGCGGCGGCGCCAAACCGTCGAGCTCGGCGCGCTCGGCCATCGCGGTGGCGATTGCCGCCGCCGCGCGCGCCTCGGGCGCCGAGTCGACCCTGGCGCCCATCGCGCGCGCGAGCGTTGCCACCTCGGCGGCCAGGGCCGCGGGGCGCCCCGCGGCCTCGCGGATCCGGGCGACGTCCCCCGGCAGCTCGCCGTGGTCCTCCTCCCACAGCCGCAGCGCCTCCGTTGCGGTCTGGACGCGCGCGCGGCGCAGCCTGCGCTCGAACCAGTCGACCCGCCCCGGCGGGGCGCCCGAGGGCCCGCGCAGGTAGCGCAAGAGGTCGGCCGCCCGGCCGGTCCCGAGCATCGCTTCGAGCAGGGCGGTCAGGGCGCCGCCGACCGAGGTGGTCGCGACCGGGATCTCCGCCTCGAGTGCGGTGGCTATGCCGTATGACTCGAGGATCGAGGCAATCAGCGGGCCGTGCCGCCCGGGGTCGCGGACCACGATCGCGATCTGCTCCGGGTCGGTTCCGGCGGCCAGCAGCCGCGCCACCTCGACCGCGATCGCTTCGGCCTCGCCGCGCTCTCCGGCGGAGCGCAGGACGACGAAGCTCTGATCGCGGGGGTGGCGCGCCGGTTCGGTGGCGCCGAATTCCCGCTCGAGATGGAAGAGCAGGGGCGAGTCGGTGTTTCCCGGGTCCGCGGGGGTCTTCTCGACCGCGGCGATGCCGATCTTCGCGAGCGAGGCGAGCAGCGGGGCGTTGCGGTTCTCGAGCGCGCTGTGGCCCTGCTCGAAGGGCAGCGCCACGGTCACCTCCACGAGCGCGGACAGGGCACGGATCAGGTCCAGCTGGTTGCGGGTCAGGTCGTCGAGGCCGTAGAGGAAGGCCGGCCGGCGCCAGAACTCTCCACCCGCCTCCAGCAGGGCGATCGCATCGCGTGCGATGCCGTGGGTGTCGACGGCGCCGAGTCCGTCGCGCACCCGGGCGTAGCCTGCAAACAGGGTCGCGATATCTCCGAGGTAAGCCGAGCCCTCGAGGGTGCCGGCGGCCGCTTCGACGTCACCCGGCTCGAGCCCGGCCCCCTGCAGCTCGTCGAGCAGGCGCTCGAGGGCCAGGGGGAAGCCGGGGTGCCGCACGGAGCCGCGCAGTGGGCCAAGCTCGGCGCGCCCGCCGGTCACCGCTGCGGCGACTGCGCCGAGGCGCTGCGCCGGCGTGAGGACGGCACCCGGCGGCGCGCCGCCGGCGGTGGCGACCGCGCCGAAGAGGCCGCCGAAGGTCATCACGTCGGCGCCGAGGACCGCTCCGCTCGCGCAGAGCTCGCGCTCGAAGGCGTAGACGTCGTCGAGAGTCGGGACGACGAGGACGGGATCGCGGTCGAGCGCGGCGAGCAGCCCGCGCCGGACCCGCCCGGCCCGGCCCGAGTTCGGAGGTCCCTGGATCAGCTTCAGCGACACACCTCCACACTATGTCCGCCTCCGGCGCGTCCCCAGCCGCAAACTGCGGCATCCCGCTCCCGGTTTTGGCGTCTACCGCCCCCTCTAAATTGCAGGCAGATGGCTCTCTGCTTCGTTGACCCGGCCGACGCGATCCGTGCGATCTCCGACTCGATCGGCCGCGAGGCCCGTCGCCAGCTGCTCGGCGAGGCGGTCCGCTCCTGGGTCGACGAGATTCCCGACCAGGAGCTGGAGACCCACTACGCCAAGGCGCTTTCCGAGCTCGACGAGCACGACCTCTCGATGCTCGCCGCCTGGCACGGCTCGCTTGAGGTTGGCCACCCGGTGCCCAACCGCGACTTCCTCATGGGCGCCTTCGGCTCGCTCGGCGAGAATCGCCGCGAGGCGATGAAGCTGGCGGCCGGCTTCCGCGGCGAGGAGGCGGTCGACGCCGGAGTCACCGAGGAGGACGCACTGGAGCTGGTTCTCGGCCTGCTTTCCCCGGCACGCCAGATGGAGCTCGCCCTCGAGGCCGTAGAGCTCTACATCTGGGACCGCGCCGGCTCGGATAACTAGTGGTGTGACCACCAACGTTTGCCGGTTTCCATAACCAGGCTCCAAGGCCCCGCCGCCGAAGTGATTCCCCGAACGCAACGATCGGGGGTAGTGATGGCGGCGAGAGTGCAGCTGCGGGAAATCAGCAACGAGGAGGGCAACCGGCTATTGCGCATCGTGCGCCGCGACTCTGGCTCGGTGGTCACCTGGCGCCGAGCACAGATCGTCTTGCTCTCCGCTCAGCGGATGAGCCCGGCCAAGATCTCAGCGGTCGTCTTCACCGACCCAGACACCGTTCGCGAGGTGATCCACAACTTCAACCGCGACGGCTTCGATGCCCTCTACCCCCGCTACGCAGGAGGTAGACCACCGACCTTCACCCTGCCTCAGCGGCGCGAGATCAAGAAGATCGCGCTCTCGATCCCGACCGACCTTGGCCGGCCGTTTGCGACCTGGAGCCTGGCCAAGCTGGCCGACCACCTGGTCGCCGAGGGGGTGGTCACCGACATCTCCCACGAGGGCCTGCGCCAGCTGCTTCGCGAGGAAGGCGTCTCCTTTCAAGCGGTGAGGACGTGGAAGCGCTCCAATGACCCCAACTTCGAGGCAAAGAAGAACCGCATCCTGGAGCTATATGAGCTTGCCGACGCCGGCGAGGCGATCGTGATCTGCCTCGATGAGTTCGGCCCTTTGAACCTCCAGCCCCAGCCCGGCGGCAAGGCCTGGGCGCCCTTGCGCAAGCCACGCCGCATCCGCGCCACCTACACCCGCCCCCACGGTGTCCGCCACATGCTCGGCGCCTATGACGTCACTCACGATCGTCTCTACGGCCACGTCAAGAAGCGCAAGACGAGAGTCGAGTTCCTCGCCTTCTGTCGATACATCCGCTCGCTGCACCCGCCCGAGGTGAGGCTGCACTTCATCCTCGACAACTTCAGCCCCCATCTCGGTGAGGAAGTCCGTGACTGGGCCCATGACAGCAACGTCGAGCTCGCCTACACGCCCCACTACGGCTCCTGGCTGAATCGGATCGAGGCGCAGTTCAAAGCGCTTCGCTACTTCACCCTCGACGGCACCGACCATCCCGACCATGCCACCCAGGCGCGCCTGATCCGCCGCTACATCGCCTGGCGCAACTACAACGCCGACGACGCCAAACTACGAGCCCTCGTCAACACGGCAAACGTTGCCTGATGCACCACTAGTCGGACGCCATCTCACGTTTCGCCGGCGGCTCCCGTTATGAGGGGGATGGATCGCAGGGACCTCGAGTTCACCGTTGGCGCGGATTCGTGCGCAGGGTGGCTCTATTCGGCTACGGCAGCGGAGGCGGACGTGCCGGTCGTCGTCATGGCACACGGCCTTTCGGGCACGCGGCGGGACCGGCTCGGGGCGTTCGCCGAGCGCTTCGCGGCAGCCGGTCTTGCAGCGCTTGTGTTTGACCACCGCGGATTCGGCGACA
Organism: uncultured Solirubrobacterales bacterium; assembly: GCA_963702705.1. Lineage (GTDB taxonomy): Bacteria > Actinomycetota > Thermoleophilia > Solirubrobacterales > 70-9 > VRUE01. Next base: position 619,794 of record CAVPDR010000002.1, on the reverse strand, counting down.
GCGGTGGCCAGCCCGATCTGTTCGACCCGAAGCGGCAGCTCGAGGACTGGAGCGCGGCGATCGCCTTCGCGCGCTCGCTGCCGGGGGTCGACCCGAGCCGGGTGGCCACGTTCGGCTCCTCGATGGGCGGCGGCAATGCCCTTGCCGCGGCGGCGGCGGACCGTAGCGTGGCGGCGGCGATCAGCCAGGTTCCCTTTCTCGACATCGTCCGCCAGGCTCACCGCTCTTCCCCGCTCGTCACGGCTCGGATGCTCGCCGCCGCTGCGCGCGGCGCGTACCTACCCGCCGTCGGCCAGCCCAACGAGCCGGCGCTGATCAACGCGCCCGGTGGGGAGGAGGGCTGGCGTCGCGTCGTCTCGATCGGCGAGGACTCGCGCTGGCGCAACCGCGTCTCCTCGCGCTGGCTGCTCGGCGCTCCCTACCGTCCCGCCAAGCACGCCGCAAAGCTGCACTGTCCCTGGCTCGTCTGTGTCGGCGGGGCCGATCGCGTCGCCAAGCCCGGCCCCGCCATCGCGGCGGCAAAGCGCGCACCGAAGGGCGAGTTGCGCACCTACCCCGGCGTCGATCACTTCGACATCTACGACGGCCCGGCGCACGAGGCGCTCGTCGCCGACGAGATCGAGTTCCTGCGCCGACACCTGCTCTAGGTGAGCGCGGCGCGGATCTCCGGGATCGCCTGCTCGTTGTCCTGGAAGTGGACGGCCTGCAGGCCCGCCTTGCGGGCGCCTTCGACGTTGACGAGGACGTCGTCGATGAAGAGGCAGGTCTCGGCCGGCTGCGCGATCCGCTCCAGGGTGAGTTCGTAGATCCGCGATTCGGGCTTGCGGCAGCCGACGAAGCCGGAGTCGACGACGGTCTCGAAGATCTCGTCGACCGGCAGCATCGCGCGCCAGAGCGGCTCCCACTCGCGCACGTTGTTGGTCAGCATCGCCATCCGGTAGCCCTCGTCCTTCAGTGTCCGCATCAGGTCGATCATCGCCGGGTTCGGTTCCAGCGCCTCGAAGTAGATCTCTTTGAAGCGGTGCATCTCGGGCCTGTGACCGAGCAGCGGCTCGAGGTGATCGGTGAGCATTGCGAGGAAGGCGACCTCGGTGATCTCGCCGCGCTCCATTTCGTAGAGCGGGTTGTCCCCGTTGGCCTCGGCCGCCGCCTGCATCGCCTTGCCCAGCGTTTCGGTCGTGATCCCGGTCCGGTCCTGGAAGGCCATGAACGATTCGACCAGCGGTGTAGTCAGCACGCCGCCGAAGTCGCAGACGATCGCCTCGATCCTGGTCTCAGCCATCGTCGCGCACGATCTCGTAGTGACCGAGGCCCTCGCGGCCCTCGAGCGCCCAGCGGAAGAAGGCGATCTCGGCCCGCAGGCCCGGGTGCTGCACCGAGCTGGCGCTGATCAGCGTGCCGGCGCCACGCAGCGGTTGTCCCTCTTCGCCGTCGAGCCAGAGCTCCAACGTCGCCCGGCGCTGCACGCCATCGGGCCCGTACTCGGTCGAAAGCAGTGTCTCGGCAAGCTCGGCCGGCGCCCCGTCCGGACCGCAGAGCACCGCGACGACGGTCTCCTCGCCGTGGCCGCCGGCCCCCGCCGGCCGCACCGCGCTCAGCGCCAGCAGCCCGCCGTCGGAAAACGCGATCCCGATCGATCGCCGCACGATTTGTCCGTCACCACCCATAGCGAGCCGCGAGCCTAGCCGAGTAGCATGGACGGATGCCCGACAACGACACAGCGGCGCTCACGGAAGACGATGTGATCGAGGCCCTCGAGGAGGTGATCGATCCCGAGCTGGGACTCGACTTCGTCTCTCTCGGCCTCGTCTACGACGTGGAGATCGAGAAGGAGGAGGTCTTCGTCACCTTCACCCTGACGACCCCGGCCTGCCCGATCGGCCCCCAGGTCTCCGAGCAGATGAAGGAGTTCGTAGGCGACCTCCCCGGCGTCTCAGCGGTGCATCCCAAGATGGTCTTCGATCCCCCTTGGAGCCCCGAGATGATGACCGAGGACGCCAAGTTCGCACTTGGCTTCTAGGCACGGTTTGCGGGGTCAGTGGGGGTCAGCTTGTCCCATGGTCTGTTCCAGGCGACCCCAAATCCCGAAGCTTCGAAAGGAGGCGGCCGACGAATACCTGCGCCGTTCTTGAGCAATGCTACGCTCGATCAGGGGTAAAAGCTCGCCTTGAAGCAGCCCATCGGTCGAATCGGAGAGGGAAACATCAATCCGCGAGTTCCGTGGCGCCGGCGCTCTGGTCAACTCGAAGCCGATCAGTCCGCATCGGATCGAGATCAGACCGCCTCCGACGCCGATCAGACCGCCTCCGATACTGACCAGAGCATGGCCGACCGCGACCAGGCGGCTTCGGACGCCGATCAGCGTGTCTCCGACCGCGATCAGGTTCTCGCCGACCGCGATCTGGAGGCAAATCCATCCACCGATTCCGCCGGGCTGCACGCACATGAGCTGGCCAAGGCCGGCCGGGGGGAGGGGACGATGGCCCGGATGGCGACAACTGCGGTTCGTGCTCAGGTCGCCGCCGAACGCCACGCGCAAGCATGGCGCCGCGACGAGATGGCCCGCCACCGCGACGAGGTTGCCACCGCTCGGGACCGGGAGGCCGAGGAGGTGGACAGGGCGGCCGAGGAGATGGCAGGCAAGCTCGGCAGGGACAGCCCTGCTGCCAGGGTGGCGGCTGTGGCGAGGGCCAGCGCCGCTGGCGCCAGGACGCGGGCCGCGGAGGATCGCCGGCGCGCCGCCCGTGACCGTGAGGAAGCGGCCCGCGATCGCCAGGAGGCCGCCAGCGACCGCGAGCTGCTGATGGTCGAGATCGAGGGCGCTCATAGGGACGAGTCGACCGGTGCCTGTGGGCGGCGGCTCGGCGAGATCTTCTTGCGCCATGAGCTCGAGCGTTCCCAAGGCATGAGCCGCACCTTGGTGCTCGGTGTCGTAGCGTTCGGGAAGGAGGCCCAGGGCACCCAGTTCAAAGGCGAACCTGCTCTTACCACCTTGGCTCGCGATCTCTTCCTTGCCCTGTGGGGGAGGCTTCGCCCCTTTGACCCGATAGTTCGCTGGAGTGAGACAGAGTTCATCTGCGCTCTTGCCGAGGTCGACCTCGAGGAGGCGCGGGGCTGGTTTTCTGGTGCGCGCTCTGAAATTGCCGAGCGCTACCCCGACGCTTTGACCAACACCGGCCTGGCTTCCTCGGAAGAAGACGACACCCTGGAGAGCCTGATCGAGCGGGCCTCGATCGCCATCGCGTAGCGTCGTCCCTGGCCAGTTTGTCGCATCCTTAGTTATTCATTCGCGCGAGACTTCGGCGGAGAATTCAGGCCCAGTCTTCAGGGCAGCCGGAGGTCCTTGACCTCACATTGAAATTCCGTTGCCTTGTAGATGATCTCGGGGTCGCCAGTCCAGAGCGGGGCTCCCACGCGTTTCGCCGTTGCGATGCAGAACGCGTCGGCAAAGGAGAGGCCGCCGCCGGCCTTCACCCTGGCTGCGACAGTTACGAGGTCCCAGTCGGGATGAATCACGGTCAGCTCTCGGCGAACTTCCTCGATGGTGCCATCGGCGTTGCCCGTCCCTCGCACCCGCATTTCGAGATAGAGCGCCTCTCCAAGGTTCACCGAGCACATCGCTGCGCCTCGCTTTATCCACTCATCCCGGACCTGTGCGGCCGCTGCCTCGTCTCGAAGGTGGGCGAGCAGGGCCCAGGTGTCAAGGACGATCGCCAAGGAAGCCCCGAGCCTTGCGCTCCTCGAGCTCGCGCTCTTCGCGGCGAAGGGCAAGCAGATCGTCGATGCCGAGGCCGGGGATGCCGGTCCAGGCCCCGCGCAGCGACTCGATGCGCTCGCGGCGTGCAGCGCGGTCGTCGGTTACACGACGCACCCGGACATCCTTGCCGTCCGGCTCGAAGACCACCTCGTCGCCCGGTCTGATGCCGATTTCATCGCGGATCGCCTTCGGGATGACGACCTGGCCCTTGAGGCCTATCTTGTGAGTCATACGACTCAGTATAACTGTCTATGGCTCTACGGGGCGGTCGCGCCGCCGGTTGCGTCCGTCGCCGCGTCGACGGTGCCCGTTCCCGACCCCGACCCCGACGTTTCTTTGCGCTTCCCCTTTTCTGTTGTTCCTTCTTCTTCGTCTCCGGTCGGTTCGCATTCCAGGGGGGGCGATTCGGGGGACGCGTTGTCTTCCTCGGAGGACTCTTCAATCGCGTTTTCCGGGTCCACCTCGGCGCGGACCGTGCCGCTTTCGCATGGCGGCTTGAACGGCTCGGTTTCTTCCCCTTCGGCTTCGAGGCCCTTTTCGAATGGGACGGTGTAGGTGACCGTGTTCTGGCCTTCGGCTTCGACGATCACGCTGACCACGAAGGGGTCGGAGCTCACTTCGGACCGGTTTTCCACCGTGACTTCGGTTTTGGTCACGCGGCTGACCACGAGGTCCGGGAGCGATATTTCGATCGGCTTGCCGGGACCCACCGCCGCCCTGAGTCGTTCGGGATGTTTGGGGCTGCCGCCACCCCCTTTTTCCTGGCCCCCGTCTTCCGTGCCGTTGTTTTTTCCACCGCCACCCCCGCCTTTACCGCCGCCGTGATCGCTTTCCCCCGTCTTCTGCTGGGTGTCTTTGGCCTGAGCCGTGCGCAGCTGCTTGAAAGCCGGTGCGCTGCCGCCGACGATCAGCAGCGTCGCGCCGAGCGCGCCGAGAACACCGACGATCAGCAGGCGCCGGACCAGCGAGCGGCGAGCGTGGCCGACCGTCTCGGCGACGTCCGGCGGTTGCACCTGAAGCTCGGCATCGGCCTCGCGCATGGCGGCGGCCACGCGCTCGACGTCGCTCACCAGACCGCTCCGGGGGGAGGGGGCGCCGTGGCGGCGACGACGCCGGCTGCTCCCCGGGCTATGTCGCCGGCGACCGCGGCCGGCTCGCGATGGGTGATCGATGCGACCGTGTCGGTGCTGAGCCCCTCGAGGAGATGTAGGACCAGAGCCGAGCGTTCGGCAACCGGGAGGGCAATCAGTCGGGAGAGCAGGTCTCCGGCACCTCCTTGCTGCGGATCCGGCACGGCGGGCTGCGCCGGCGGAGCCAGTTCGACCATGCGCTTCCGCACCGCGTCGGTCGGGTCGGCATGCGCTTCGGGCCAGCGCATGTAGGTCTCTATCAGGGCCCGCTCGGCGAGCTCCTTTCCTGCCTGCGGGCTTCCCGCCAGCCAGGTCCCGATCCGCGCCAGCTGATCGGCATTGGGACCGAAGACAGCCTCGAAGTCCTGGTCGCGTTCACGCAGCTTCGCGGAGAAGCCGGTGGGGCCGACCTGGAACTCGCTCAGGGTCGGCATCATCGTGCCGATGAAGAACATGCCGGCCCCGATCGCCACCAGCGCGATTGAGACGGAGGGGGCGTTGCCGGCGACGCCGATGCCCGCGCCGGCTGCCACCATGATTAGGGCGACGGCTGGGAGGGCTGTGGCTCTCGGGTCGAGTATGGACGCAAACGTTACCTCAACAATCAGGATTTTTGAACCTTCGAGAGCGGGGTCGAGGTACCCGGGGTTGTTCCTGACGTTTGCCGTTGCGGGCCGTTTTAGGTGCCAAATGCCCACAGCCACGGGAGGTTTCCGATGAAGAAGATTGTGATTCTCAGCGTGCTCGGCCTGCTGGCGCTGGCCGTTCCCGCCCAGGCGACGACCGAATACACGCCTGCGCCCACGCCACCGCCGCACAAGCCGAAACCGCCGCACGGACCGAAGGGCCCGCACGGCAAAGGCCCGCACAACCCGAAATCGCACAAGTGCCAGCCGCACTCGGTCGGCTACAACGCCACCGGGACTCTGGTCAGCGCCGCGCTCACGCCCGCTACTGGGAAAAACCGCTACGACGGGACGCTCGAGGTCACGGTCACTAAGGCCAACCATCACGCCCCGACCGGCGCCCAGACCTACACGCTGACGGCTGCCCGCGTCGTCTTCCACCACGGCGTCGATTCCACCGCACCGGCCCCGGGCAGCAGGGTGAAGCTGCACGGCAAGATCACGCAGCTGTCAAAGCACTGCTCTCAGGAGGGCTTCACGCCGACGGTCACGGTCAAGAAGGTCGACATCCGTCAGGCCCCCGCGAAACCGACCACCTGAACCGGTTTCGGCGGCGCTCAGCCCTGCGGCCGGGAATCGTCCGGCAGGGCTGGGGCGCCGTCGGGCGGAATCTCTTCCGCCGTTGCGTCGAAGTCATAGGAGCGGCTGCCGGGCGCAGCGCGCCCGGCAGCGCTGCCCACGCTGCTGACGCCGGCAACCAGGAAGCGCCGGCTCATGTAGCCGCGCAGCAGCCGCCTGACGACCGCCCGCGTCGGTGGGATCAGGAAGAGGGCGCCGAGGATGTCGGTGACGAAGCCGGGCGTCAGCAGCAGGGTGCCGCCGATCGCGATCAGCAGGCCGTCGGCGACCTCGCGCCCGGGGAAGCGGCGCTCCGCGAGGGCGGCGTTGAAGCGACGCCAGGCGCCACGGCCCTGGTGGCGCAGCAGCAGCGAGCCGAGCACGGCGTCGGCGAGCAGCAGCGCGATCGTCGGCCAGACCCCGATCAGGGAGCCGATCTGGATGATCACGTAGAGCTCGACGATCGGCACGACGATAAAGAGGGCGACGAGGATAGCCATAGGATGGAGCCTAGCCAGCCGGCTCCGCCGCCTCCTGAACTGCATCAAATTCCCAATCCAGGAGGATGAGAATTTGATGCAGTTCGCCCGTTCAGGCGGGAGCAGCGGCCGCCGCGGCCTCCTCGAGCTCCTCCAGCGAGCGGTTCAGCCCCGCGGCGAAGTCTTCGACGTCCTCCATCGAGTCGTAGTCGGCGAGCAGGCCGAAGCCGAGGCGGCCGTTGTAACTCATGATCGCCACCGCCATCGTGTGGTTCTGAGGCAGGAAGGCGACCGGGAAGACCTCCTGCAGTTCGCGGCCGAGCACGTAAAGCGGCAGCTGCGGTCCCGGCACGTTGGTGACGATCAGGTTGAAGAGCCGGGTCGAGAAGTTGACCCGCGAGGCCTGCGCCAGCAGGGTCGGCGGGGCGAAGTCGTTGAAACGGGCGATAACTTCGGCGCCCAGCGCCTGCTTGGAGCGCTTCAGGCCCTCCATCTGCTCGCTTACCACCCGCAGTCGCCGCACCGGGTCCTCGACGTATACGGGCAGCGGCCCGCGCATTGCCGCGATCCGGTTGCCGAGATTGCCGCGCTCGTCCTCGGTGCGGATCGAGACCGGCACCAACGCCCGCAGCTCCAGGCCCTCGGTGCGGACCCCCCGCCCGTGCAGCCACTCGCGCAACGCGCCCGTCACCACCGCAAGCACGACGTCGTTGACGGTGCCGCCGAGCGAATCCTTGATCCGCTTGAAGGTCGCCAGCTCCGAGCGCGCCCAGGTGAAGCGCCGGTGCGGCCCGATCGGCTGGTTCAGCGGCACGTCCGGCGCCGGGTTGGCGAAGGCGCCGACCACCTCGCCGAGTCCCTCCAGCGCCTCGCCGATGCGCTTTGCCGCCGCCTCGGGATGGCGCATGACCTCGACTGCGCGCTCGACCAGCTGCACCGGCGCCGCCGCCGCGTCGACGGCCCCACGCGCCACCAGTTGCGCAGTGCTCGGCTGCGGCGCGGGCACCCAGCCGTCCTCGCTCGTGGCGGGCGCCGGCACCGGCTCGAGGTCGAACAGCACGGTGCCGATGTCGACGCCGGAGATGCCGTCGACCATCGCGTGGTGGGTCTTGGTCAGCAGGGCGAAGCGGTCCTGCTCCAGGCCCTGCACCAGCCACAGCTCCCAGAGCGGCTTGCTGCGGTCGAGCTGCTGCGAGAAGACCCGCGCCGCGAGCCGCTTCAGCTGCTGCTCGCCGCCCGGCTCGGGTAGCGCCGTGTGGCGGATGTGGTAGGTCAGGTTGAAGTTGACGTCGTCGGCCCAGAGCGGCCGCCCCGCCTCCAGCGGCGGCACGACGAGGCGCTGGCGGAAGCGCGGCACCTGGCCCAGCCGCCCCCGCACGTGCTCGACCAAATCGACGTATTTCGGCGGCGGCCCCTCGAAGATCAGGATCGCGCCGACATGCATGTGGCTGGCCGAGGTCTCGTTGGTCAGGAACGAGGCGTCGACGGCGGTCAGCCGGTCGAGGTGGTGTCCTTGCGTTGCCATCGTTGAAGGCTAGCTACCCTGCTGCTGTGACCTCTTTTGCCACCGCGGCCCCGAAACGGGTCTTGCTCGCCGCTCCGCGCGGCTACTGCGCTGGCGTCGACCGGGCCGTGCAGACGGTCGAGCGCGCGCTCGAGCTCTACGGCGCGCCCGTCTACGTGCGCAAGGAGATCGTCCACAACAAGCATGTGGTCGAGGAGCTCGCCAAGCGCGGCGCGATCTTCGTCGAGCAGGAGACCGAGGTGCCGGAGGGGGAAATGGTCGTCTTCTCCGCCCACGGTGTCGCCCCGGCCGTCCACGACAACGCCGCAGCCCGCCGCCTGCGCACGATCGACGCCACCTGCCCGCTGGTGACCAAGGTCCACGTCGAGGCACGTCGCTTCGCTGCGGACGGCTACACGATCGTGATGATCGGCCACCAAGGCCACGAGGAGGTCGAAGGCACCACCGGGGAGGCGCCGGACAGCATCATCCTGATCGAAACCGCCGATGAAGTGCAGAGCCTCGAGGTCGCCGACCCGGAGAAGGTCGCCTTCATCACCCAGACGACACTTTCGGTCGACGAGACGGCGGCGGTGATCGCCGCCCTGCGCGCCAAGTTCCCCTCGATCGTCAGCTCCAAGTCAGACGACATCTGTTACGCCACGACCAACCGCCAGATCGCGGTCAAGCAGCTCGCCCGCGAGTGCGAGCTGGTCCTCGTGATCGGCTCGACCAACTCCTCCAACTCCAACCGCCTGGTCGAGGTCGCGCGCGAACACGGCGCCGCCTCGCACTTGATCGACAACCACAGCGAAGTCGAGGAGCAGTGGCTGGAGGGAGTCGAAACGGTCGGCATCACCTCCGGCGCCAGCGCCCCCGAGGAGCTGGTCGAGCGGCTGGTCGAGCTGTTTCGCGAGCGGGGGGCTGAGGAGGTCTCCGAGCTGCGGACTGTGCACGAGGACGTTCGGTTCATGTTGCCGAAGGAGATTCGGGAGGCTTCGGCCTCGGCCTCGGCGTAGGGGAGATGGGGACCTCTCCGCCGAACAAATGACGGCCTAATTAGGCCGTCATTTTGAGTATCCGTCCGTCGGAGAGGTCCCCATCTCCCTTTTACGGGATGGCGGCGGCGAAGCTCACGGACCAGATGCGGAGCCCAGAAGACGGGTCCAGGGTGAGGTGATGAGCCTCGTGACGCTCATGGCTGGTGAGCTTGTACAAATGCGCTCCGTCTACCGGTAGCTGGTGAAGGTCGTTGCCGTCAAGGGTGACGCTGAGGGTTCCCTCTCCCTCGACGGTTGCGTAGGCGGCGCCGGCTTCGTAGTCGATCTCCAGCTCACCGCCGGTCCATGGTTGCTCCCAGGAGCCGCCGGGGAACAACTCCTCGGTCGGCGGCATCACCAGGGTGCCGGGGGCGTCGCTTGGGCGTAGGGGGTCCATCGGCTCGGGTAGGGACTGGAGCGCGTCGAGCTCGCGCAGCTCCGCCTGGATCGCTTCCTCGGTGCCGCGGTACTCGCCCTCGCCGAAGTGGAACCAGCTCAGCACCCCGCCCGTCGTCCAGAGGAAGAGGCTGGGCCAGCCCTCGCAGCCGTAGGCGTGCCAGAGGTCGCGCTCGGCGTCGATCGCGACCGGGAAGCCGACGCCGAGGTCGCGCAGGCCGGCGGCGGCGTTGACCGGGTCGGCACCGAAGGGGAAGCGTGGCGACTGAACGCCGATCGTCCGCAGGCCGGCCTCGCGGTAGCGGCGGTCCCACTCGTTGAGGTAGGGCAGCGTGCGCACGCTGTTGAGCTGGGCGTAGTCGAGGAAGTGGACCAGAACCGGGCCCGCCGCGGTCAGCACCGGCATCGATCGCGGCTCCTCGCCGATCCAGGCGAGGCCCGCCGGCAGGTCGGGGGCGGCGATGTTGTCCCGCTCCGGACGCATCCGGCGCAACGTTATTCGCTGGGAGAGCGGGCAGCTTTCCGATAGATTCTCAGAGCAATGTTTGAGATCGCACTGGCGCTGGTTCCGCTGTTGCTGTTGGTCGGATCGCTGCTTCTCGGCCACTACCCAGGCTTCAACGCGATCGTTCGGCTGGCGGAGCGGATCGCCCCGCGGCGGCGTTCGCGCGCCACCAAAAGCCAGCGCCGCCCCCGTGTTCCCCGCTCCTACGCGGCCCGCGGCGGCCTCCTGATCGCCTACGGCCACGCTCAGCGCCCGCCGCCACTCGCTCCCTAGATCCAGCAGGGCAATCCCCCGGCCATTTGGCCGTGATCAAAGGAGCGAATAATGAGTTCGAAAACCACACGCCTGGTCGGTGGCCTCGCGGTCATCGCCGTCGCGATCGTGCTGCTCGTTGTGCTGAAAAAAGGCGACAGCAGCAGTGACCCCACCAACGCCAGCGGCAAGGTCCCGACGATCGTGATCAAGCACGGCAAACCGGTCGGCGGGATCCGCGACCTGACCTACAACAAGGGCGAACAGATCCACTTCGTGGTGGACTCCGACGTCAGCGACGAGGTCCACATGCACGGCTACGACATCATGAAGGACGTCAAGGCAGGCGGCTCGGTCAGCTTCGACTTCCCGGCCTCGATCGAAGGCGTCTTCGAGGCCGAGTTGGAGGGTCGCAAGGAACAGATCATCGAACTCACAGTGAACCCGTGAGCTTCGCGCTGCCGCTCGCCCACGCGCTGGTCGCGCGCAAGGACCTGCCGATCCCGGCTTGGCTCTTCGCCTGGGGGGCGTCGATCGTCCTGATCGTCTCCTTCTTCGCCCTCTCCGCGGCCTGGCGCAAACCGAGTTCGAGCAGGAACGCTGGCGCCCGGTCGGAGCCGGGCTCTCGCGGGCGCTGCTCAGCGCTCCGACGCAGATCCTCTGCGGTTTGATCGGGGTCCTCCTGCTCGGGTTCTCGATCTACGCCGGGCTGCACGGCACCGAAGCGCCCGACCGCAATTTCGCCCTCACCTTCATCTTCGTCACCGCCTGGCTCGGCTTCCCCCTGTTCAGCGTGATCCTCGGCGACGTCTTCCGCCCGTTCAACCCGTGGCGGGCGGTCGGGCGGACGATCGGCGGGGCGTTCTCGGCGATCGCCGGGCAGCGCCCGGCCCACCTCGGCTACCCCGAGAAGCTGGGCCGCTGGCCGGCCGCGATCGGCTTGCTCGCGGTCGTCTGGCTCGAGGTCGTCTACGGCTCCAGCGGCGGCGTCGCGGTCGGGCTCTCGCCCGACAGCCTCGGCCTCGCCGCCCTCCTCTACAGCCTCTACACGCTGGCGATGATGGCGCTCTTCGGAGTCGAGAAGTGGTGCCAGACGGGGGAGATCTTCTCCGTCTACTTCGGCATGTTCTCCCAGCTGGGCAGCTTCGGAGTCAAGGACGGCCGGCTGGGGCGGCGCCTGCCGCTCTCGGCCGCGACCCACTGGGCGACCGTGCCGGGCTCGGCCGCCGTGGTGATCGCCTCGATCGCCTCGACCAGCTTCGACGGGGCCCAGGAGGGCGCCTTCAAGAGCGGCATCCTGCAGACCTTCGAATGGCTCTCCGAAGCGGGCCTCAGCCTGACCACCTCGCTGCGGGTCACCGACACGATCTTCATGGCTGCTCTGCTTCGCCGGGGTCGGCCTCGTCTACCTGATCGGGGTGCGGGGGATGGCGACCGTGCGCGGCGCGCCGCCGCTGAAGAAACTGCGCACCGGCTTCGCCCACACGCTGATCCCGATCGCCTTCGCCTACCTCGTCGCCCACTACTTCAGCCTCTTCGTCTTCCAGGAGCAGGCGCAGTTCACCTACCTGCTCTCCGATCCGCTCGGGACGGCGACCACCGACCTCTTCGGCACCGCGTCGAGCGGGATCGACTTCAAGCTGCTCAGCGCCAACGCGATCTGGTACGTCCAGGTCGGGGCGCTGGTGATCGGCCACGTGGTCGGGCTGACGCTTGCCCACGACCGTGCGACCGCCTACTGGGGCGACTACCGCCAGGCTGCCCGTTCCCAGTACTGGATGCTGGCGGTGATGGTGGCCTTCACCTGCTTCGGTCTCTATCTGCTGTCGGTCTCGAACGCCTGATCAACCCGCTTTTTGCGAAGACTGCGGATGAATGCGACGTTAAGCAGCGGTTTTTTACCGATGTGAAAACTTTGAAAAGTGGTTTACTGAGGGAGTGAGAGTCCACGTTACTTGACTCTCCCTCTCCTGTTGCACCGGGGTCGCCGCTCGCAAGGCCGGCGGCCTCGGCGCCGGTCGTATTCGACGTTCGGAGTGCGCGTCTAGAGGATCTCGGCGAGGCGGCGCTCGAGCGCCGCCGAGATCTCGTCGCGCACCGGGCCCTCGGCCAGCCGTTCGACCAGCGACTCGAGGAAGCCTTCGATGATCAGCGACTTGGCCTCGGCCGGGTCGAGCCCGCGCGAGGTCAGGTAGAAGAGCTGGTCGCGGTCGATCTGGGCGATCGCTGCGGCGTGGGTGCAGCGGACGTCGTCGGCGAGGATCTCGAGGCCGGGGATCGCGTCGGCGTGGGCGTCGGTGGAGAGCAGCAGGTTGCGGCTCTCCTGGAAGGCGTCGGTCTGCTGGGCGCCCGGGTCGACCTTGATCATGCCGCGCCAGACCGCGGTCGAGCCGGCGGCCAGGACGCCGCGGAAGGCGAGGTCGGAGTTGGTGTTCGGCGCGGCGTGCTCCTGGGTAGTGTCGTAGTCGAGATGCTGGCCGGGCCCGCCGGCGTAGCCGCCAGTGACCCGCGCCTCGGAGCCCGGGCCCGCCAGCTTCGTCTCCATCCGCACCTTGCCGCGGGCCGAGCCGAAGCCGAGCGCCGCCCAGTCGAGGCGGCGCGTCGCGCTCGACCTGGGCGCGCTGGGTGGCGAAGATCCAGGCCGACTCGGAGATGTCCTGGGTGTTGACGTAGCGCAGGGTCGCGGCCTGGCCGACGCTGAGCTCGACCACCGAGTTGAGCAGCGCGTCGACATCGTCGTTGGGCGAGGACCAGTGCTCCCAGACCTCGGCCTCGGCGCCCTCCTCGAGCACGACCAGGGTGCGCCAGGCGATCGCGACGCCGGCCTCTGTCGACCGGCACCTCGATTCGGATCGGCTCGCTCGACCTTGACGCCGGCCGGCACGTGGATCAGGACGCCGTCGCTCCAGGCCGCGTCGTTGCGGGCGACGAACGGGTCGTCGGCAGGCGCCAGGGCGCCGAGCCGGCCCTCGACCAGCTCCGGGTGCGAGCTCGACGGCCTCGGCGAGCGGCAGCACGGTCGCGCCGGCGACGCCCACGATCGACGGCCTCGACGGAGCCCGCCTCGTAGGAGTCGAGATCGAGCGCCGAGAGGTCGGTGAATTCCCACCCCTTCGACTTCTGGTCGGGAAGGGGTCGGCAGCGTCGCCTACCTCAGCCAATCGAGCCCTCCATCTGCAGCTCGATCAGCCGGTTGAGCTCGACCGCGTACTCCATCGGCAGCTCCTTGGTCACCGGCTCGATGAAGCCGTTGACGATCATCTTCGAGGCCTCCTCCTCGTCGAGCCCGCGGCTCTGCAGGTAGAAGAGCTGCTCGTCGCCGATCTTGGAGACGGTCGCCTCGTGGCCGACGTCGGCGTCGTTCTCGTCGATGCGGATCGTCGGGTAGGTGTCCGAGCGCGAGTCCTCGTCGAGCAGCAGCGCGTCGCAGACGACCTTGGAGCGTGACTCGGTCGCCCCGTCGGCGATTTCGAGCAGGCCGCGGTAGGTCGCCCGGCCGCCGTCCTTGGAGATCGACTTGGAGAAGATCGAGGACGAGGTGCGCGGCGCGGCGTGGATGATCTTGCCGCCGGCGTCCTGGTGCTGGCCGTCGCCGGCGAAGGCGATCGAGAGGATCTCGCCGTGGGCTTCGGGCCCGAGCAGGTAGATCGACGGGTACTTCATCGTCAGCTTCGAGCCGAGGTTGCAGTCGACCCACTCCATCGTCGCCTTCTCGTGGGCGACGGCGCGCTTGGTGACGAGGTTGAAGACGTTCTGCGACCAGTTCTGCACGGTCGTGTAGCGGACCCGCGAGCTCGGCTTGGCGCAGATCTCGACCACGGCGGAGTGCAGCGAGTCGGTCGAGTAGACCGGCGCCGTGCAGCCCTCGATGTAGTGGACGTCGGCGCCCTCCTCGCAGATGATCAGGGTGCGCTCGAACTGGCCCATGTTCTCGGTGTTGATCCGGAAGTAGGCCTGCAGCGGCATCTCGACCTTGACCCCGGCCGGCACGTAGACGAAGGAGCCGCCCGACCAGACCGCGGAGTTGAGCGCCGCCAGCTTGTTGTCGTTGGGCGGGATGATCGTCGCCCAGTACTCGCGCACCAGGTCCTCGTGCTCGCGCAGCGCCGTGTCCATGTCGGTGAAGATCACGCCCTGGGCCTCGAGCTTCTCGTTGACCTGGTGGTAGACGACCTCGGACTCGTACTGGGCGCCGACCCCGGAGAGGAATTTGCGCTCCGCCTCGGGGATGCCGAGCCGGTCGAAGGTGTTCTTGATGTCCTCGGGGACCTCGCTCCAGTCGCGGCTGTTCTTCTCAGAAGCGCGGACGAAGTAGTGGATGTCGTCGAAGTCGATCTGGCCGAGGTTGCCGCCCCAGGTCGGGGTCGGGCGCGAGTAGAAGTGCTCCAGCGCCTTGAGGCGGAAGTCGCGCATCCACTGCGGCTCGTCCTTGTAGTCGGAGATCGATTCGACCACCTCGCGCGAGAGGCCCTTCGGCGCCTTGTAGGCGTAGCCGGACTCGGAATCGTGGAAGCCGAACTTCTCCTTGTAGTCGGCGTTGATGCCGGCGAGCTCTCTTTTCTCTGCGACGACCTCGGGTGTGGCCATGGACTAGTCGACCTCCAGGGTGATGGTGTCGTCCTCGATGGCTGTCGGGAACGTCTGCACCGGGGCGAAGGCTGGGAGGGTCTTCGGCCTGCCGGTGCTCAGGTCGAAGAGGGAGCCGTGACGGGGGCACTCGACGGTGCAGGTCGCCGGGTCGAACTCGCCCTCGGCAAGCGGCCCGTCGTCGTGCGAGCAGCGGTCCTCGATCGCGTAGAGCGTGCCCTCGCAGTTGAAGACGCCGATCTTGCGACCCGTCGTGCTCGACCAGGCGCATCGTGCCCGGCGGCAGCTCGGCGGCGGGGCAGACGCTGATCTTGCTTTGTGGTTGTGCTGTCCGTCACGTTATTCCTAGTGTATCGGTCGGATTTTAGCGACCGGGCCAGACCGGCGGCGCACGGTAACAGGGCCTTGACCGCGGGCGTGGCCGGAATGAGAAGATCGGCGAGCAAAGCCTTCGACGATTGGAGAGCAGCATGAGCGAGAGGACCAGTTACGCCGCCGGCACGCCGTGCTGGGTCGACCTCGGCACGCCCGACATCGACGCCGCCGGTCGAGTTCTACGGCGGCGCTCTTCGGCTGGAGCATCCCGGAGGGCGAGAACGCCGAGCAGACCGGCGGCTACCGCCAGGCGATGCTGCGCGACAAGCCCGTCGCCGGGGTGATGCCGCTGATGCAGGAGGGCCAGCCGCCCGCCTGGAGCACCTACGTCTCGGTCGACGACGCCGACGCGACGGCGGCCAAGGTGCGCGAGGCGGGCGGGCACGGTGCTGGCCGAGCCGATGGACGTGATGGAGCTGGGCCGGATGGCGGTCTTCGCCGACCCGACCGGCGCCGTCTTCGGCATCTGGCAGCCGGGCACGTTCACTCGGCGCCGGCCTGGTCAACGAGCCCGGCGCGCTCGCCTGGAACGAACTCAACACGCGCGACCTCGCGGCGGCCAAGGCCTTCTACGGCGCCGTCTTCGGCTGGGGCTTCGAAGAGAGCGAGATGGGGGAGAACGGAGACCTACACGATGCATCACGCTCGGCGGCAACCCCGTCGGCGGCATGCTCGACATGACCGAGCGCGGCGTGCCCGACGAGATCCCCGCCCACTGGCTCGTCTACTTCGCGGTCGAGGACACCGACGCGACCGTGGCCCAGGCGAAGGAGCGGGGCGGCGACGTGATGATGGGGCCGATCGACCTCCCGGTCGGTCGCTTCGCGATCCTCACCGACCCGCACGGCGCCGCCTTCGCCGTGATCGCGCTCAGCGAAGCAGTCGAGAGCGCGGAAAGGCGCGCATCCGACATTGACCACACTCCGGTGGGTGAATGTCGGATGCGCCGCCGGCGCCTAGATCGAGCCGAGGTCGGCGGCCGCTTCGTCGGGGCTGCCGACCTCGCCCTCGTCCTCCCATTCGGCCGGCTCGCCGAGGCTGGCGCTCTTGACCACCTTGAGGCCGAGCATCGCGCACTTCATCCGCGTCGCCGAGATGTCGATCCCGAGCAGGTCGAGGACGAACTCCTTCGGCAGGTGCAGCAGCTCCTCGCGCGTTTTCCCGGCCAGCTCGTCGGTCAGCAGCGAGGTGGCGGCGGTGGAGATCGCGCAGCCTTTGCCGTCGAAGGCGATCTCGGCGACCCTGCCCTCCTCGTCGAGCCGGATCGTCACGTGCTGCTCGTCGCCGCAGAACGGGTTGGTGTCCTCGAACTCGAGGTCGGGCTGCGTCGACTCGGCCGAAGTTGTGCGGCCGCTTGTAGTGCTCGAGGATCTGGTCGCGGTAGAGCTCGTCCATGCGTCGAGGCTAGCGAAGCGGTGCAACGCGCTGTCCATCTGGCAAGGGCTGGAGGCGTTGCGCCGGGCATGCCGTTGCTACCGTTTTCGGCGATGCAGGGGCTCGTTTCGCAAGCTGACATACCCGGCGCGGCGCTGGCCGCGGCTCTCCAAGGCGGCGATGGCCGGCGGGGTCGGGCTGATCGTCCTCGTCGTTGCCGGCGCCAACGCCTACATCCTGCTCAGCACCGATGGAGAGGCGACGGCCAACGTCGCCGACGTGCCGCCACGCCCAGGTCGCGATCGTGCCCGGCGCGCTGGTCCAGCCCAACGGCAAGATGAGCGCGATGCTGGCCGACCGCGTGCGCCAGGCCGCGCGCTCTGGCGAGGCGGGCAAGGTCGACCGGATCCTCGTCTCCGGCGATCACCACACCTGGGCCTACGACGAGCCCGACACGATGCGCAAGGCGCTGGTCGCCGACGGCGTTCCGGGCCGCGGTGATCTTCGAGGACCACGCCGGCTTCGACACCTGGGCGACGATGGTCCGGGCGCGCAGCATCTTCGGCGTCCGCGACGCGGTCGTCGTCACCCAGGGCTTCCACATGCCCCGCGCGCTCTACCTGGCCGACGCCGCCGGGATCGACGCGACCGGCCTCACCGCCGACCTCCACACCTGGGGCTACCAGGGCAAGAAGAGCGAAGTCCGCGAGGTGCTCTCGCGAGTCAAGGCGATCGCCGACACCACGCTCGACACCCCGGCGATGGGCGGCAAGAAGATCCCGATCAGCGGCGACGACGGTCGCGTCAGCTGGGGACCACCGGCTCCGCCGGGTACCCCGCCCGCCGGCTCACCGGGCGCCTGATCCCAGCACCCACCTCCGCGACTGCATCAAATTCTCTATCCAGGAGGATAGAATTGATGCAGTTCGGCGTTAGCTGGTGAGGCCGAAGACCTTGCGGGCGTCGTGGAGGCCCTCGACCAGGCGGTCGATCTCCTCGGGTGTCGTGTAGACGCCGAAGCTGGCGCGGGCCGTGGCGGAGACGCCGAGGCGGTCCATCAGGATCTGGGCGCAGTGGTGGCCGGCGCGGACCGCGACTCCGTGGCGGTCGAGGATCTCGGAGACGTCGTGGGCGTGGACTCCCTCGAGCTCGAAGGAGACCGGGCCGATCCGCTCGGCGCCGCGGGGCGGGCCGAAGATGCGCAGCCCCGGCACCTCGGGCAGCCGCGCCAGTGCGTAGTCGGTGATCTGGCGCTCGTGCTCCAGCACCGCGTCCATCCCCAGCCCGTCGAGCCAGCGCAGCGCCGAGGCCATGCCGATCGCCTGGGCGATCGCCGGCGTGCCCGCCTCGAAGCGGGCCGGCGGGTCGGCGTAGGTCGTGCCCTCGCGGGTCACCTTGCGGATCATCGAGCCGCCGCCGAGGAAGGGCGGCATCGCCCGCAGCAGGTCGAGCCTGGCCCAGAGCGCGCCGATCCCGGTCGGCGCGTAGAGCTTGTGGCCGGTGACCGCGTAGAAGTCGACGCCGAGCTCGGCCACGTCGACCGCCATCTTCGGCGCCGCCTGGGCGCCGTCGGCGAGCACCAGCGCGCCCGCCTCATGGGCCAGCCGCGAGATCTCCGCCAGCGGGTTCTCGCTGCCGAGCACGTTGGAGACGTGGGTGACGGCGACGAGCTTCGGGCCGCGCTCCAGCAGCGCCGCGTAGGCGTCCATATCGAGCAGGCCCGTCTCGGCTCGACCGGCACCCAGTCGATCTCCGCCCCGACCCGCTCGGCCAGCTGCTGCCAGGGGACGATGTTGGAGTGGTGCTCCATCTCGGTGAGGACGATGCGGTCGCCCGCGCCGACGTTGGCGTCGCCCCAGGCCCGCGCGACCAGGTTGATCGCCTCGGTCGCGTTGCGGACGAAGACGACCTCGCGCCGGTCGGCGGCGCCGAGGTGGTCGGCGACCGTCGCCCGCGCCCCCTCGTAGGCCGCCGTCGCCTCGGCCGAGAGCGTGTGCGAGCCGCGGTGGACGTTGGAGTGGCTGGTGCGCTCGTAGCGGTCGACCGCCTGGATCGAGGCCAGCACCCGCTGGGAGCTGGCGCCGCTGTCGAGGTAGGCGACCGGCTTGCCGTGCACCTCCCGCTCCAGCGCGGGAAAGGCGGCGCGGACCTTCTCGATCGGGAAGGCCGCGGGGGAGAGGAGCTCTTTGTCGTCGTCGGCTCCATGGCTCCCGAGGTCAGGCGGTGGCGCCCGCCTCGACCTCCTCGCGGATCCAGCCGTAGCCCTTCTCCTCCAGCACGCCGACCAGCTCCGGGCCGCCTTGCTTGACGATCCGGCCCTCGAACATGACGTGGACGAAGTCGGGCTTGACCATGTGCAGGATGCGCTGGTAGTGGGTGATGATCAGCACGCCCATGTCCGGCCCGGCGAACTGGTTGACGCCCTCGGCGACCGTGCGCAGCGCGTCGATGTCGAGGCCCGAGTCGGTCTCGTCGAGCACCGCGATCTCCGGCCGCAGCAGCGCCAGCTGCAGCAGCTCCATCCGCTTCTTCTCGCCGCCGGAGAAGCCGTCGTTGAGGTAGCGGCTGGAGAAGTCTTTGGGGATGTTGGCCAGCGCCATCGCCTCCTGGGCGACCTTGGCGAAGTCTTTGATCTTGATCTGCTCCTCGCCGCGCGCCTCGCGGTGGGCGTTGATCACCATCCGCAGGTACTTGCTGACCGAGACGCCGGGGATCGAGACCGGGTACTGGAAGGCCATGAAGAGGCCGGCGCTTGCGAGCGCACGTCGGGGTCGGCCTCGGTGATGTCCTCGCCCTTGAAGCTGATCGTGCCCTCGGTCACCTCGAGCGCCGGGTGGCCCATGATCACGTTGGCCAGGGTCGACTTGCCCGAGCCGTTCGGGCCCATCAGCGCGTGGACCTTGCCCTTCTCGACGTCGAGGTCGAGGCCGCGGAGGATCTCCTTGTCCTCGACGCTCACGTGCAGGTTGCGTATCTCCAGCTCAGCCAATTTCACTCCTGTTTCTGTGTTTGGAAGGTCTTGCGCTCAGGCGGCCGTGCCGACCGGCGCGGATCGCTCCGCCTCGGCCGTGCCGCCGCCGAACTCGACCAGCTCGGCCAGGGTCGTGCCCGAGAGCGCTTTGGTGACGCCGCCCTGCACGCGCGTCCAGAGCAGCTTCGTCGCGCAGGCGTGGTCGCCGTCGTCCTCGTGCGAACAGAGCACTTTGCCGTCGGGCGCGTCGTGGAAGCACTCCATCGGGGCGATCTGCCCTTCCAGCGCCTCGACGACCGCGTCCATCGTGATCTCCTCGGCCGGCTTGGCCAGGCGGTAGCCGCCGTGCGCGCCCCGGGTCGAGGTCACCAGGCCGGCCTTGCGCAGCTTCGCCACCAGGTGCTCGAGGTAGGAGAGCGGCAGCCGCTCGGCCTCGGCGACGGAGCTGAGCGAGATCGGCAGCGAGCCGGGCTGGCGGCCCAGCTCGACCATCAGGCGGACGCCGTACTCGGCTTTGGTCGAGAACAACATGGATCTAAATCCTACTGAAGCGGTCGGTTATGTGGATTCGGTCGCCGCTTCGCTGCCGAGCTCCACGTGGGCGCGACTGTCGCTGCCGCGGATCAGGACCAGGGTCAGCACGAAGCCGAGCAGCGCGATCAGCGAGCCGCCGAGGAAGGCGGCCTGGAAGCCGTCGGTCAGGGCGCCGAGCTGATCCGAGCCGGAGGACGCAGCGTCGCTGGTCGCGGAGATCGCCACGGCGGAGAGCACGGCGAGGCCGAGGGCGCCGCCGATCTGCTGCGAGGTGTTGATCAGGCCGCTGGCGAGGCCGGCCTCGTTTTCCTCGACGCCGGAGACGGCGGCGATCGTCGTCGTCACGAAGGCGAAGCCGAGGCCGGCCGCGGCGAACAGCGAGGGCCCGAGGATGTCGGTCAGGAAGCCGCCGCCGACCGAGACGCGGCTGAACCAGGCCAGGCCGATGACGATGAAGAGCAGCCCCGCGGCGAGCACCGGCTTGTAGCCGAGCTTGGTCACCAGCTGGGAGGCGATGCCGGCCGAGGCCATGATCACCAGCGCCAGCGGCAGGTAGGAGAGCCCGGCGTGGATCGCGCTGTAGCCGAGCACCTGCTGCATATACAGGGAGATGAAGAAGAACATCGAGAAGAGCGAGGCGCCGACCAGCAGGCCGACCACGTTGGCTCCGGTCAGCGTCCTGATCCGGAAGATCGAGAACGGCACCAGCGGTTTCGTCGCCGCGCAGCTCGATCGCGACGAAGGCGGCGAGCAAGAGGGCCGAGAGCGCGATCAGGCCGATCGTCTGCGTCGATCCCCAGCCGGCGTTGTTGGCGTCGACGAGCGCGTAGACCAGCAGCGAGAGGCCGGCGGTGACGGTGACCGCGCCGGCGACGTCGAAGACCCGCTTCTCGCACTCCATGCGCGTTTCGGCGAGCAGCCGCGGCGAGAGCGCGAAGGCGATCAGGCTGACCGGCACGTTGACCCAGAGCACCCACTCCCAGCCGAGGCCGTCGGTGAGGATGCCGCCGAGCAGCACGCCGGCGGCGCCGCCCGAGCCCGCGACCGCGCCCCATACGCCGAGCGCCTTGTTGCGCTCGGCGCCGTCGCTGAAGGTGGTGGTGACGATCGAGAGCGCGGCGGGGGAGATGATCGCGGCGCCGAGCCCCTGGGCGGCGCGGGCGACGATCAGCTGGCCCTCGGTGGCGGAGAAGCCGGCGGCAAGCGAGGCGACCGCGACCAGCAGCAGGCCGGCCATGAAGACCTTGCGGCGGCCGACCAGGTCGGCGGTGCGCCCGCCGAGCAGCAGGAAGCCGCCGAAGGTCAGCACGTAGGCGTTGACCACCCAGGGCAGGTTCTCCTGGGAGAAGTCGAGCGCTTTGCCGATCGTCGGCAGCGCCACGTTGACGATCGAGGCGTCGAGGACGACGACGAACTGCGCCGAGCAGAGCAGGATCAGCGCCAGCCAGCGCTTCTTTTGAAGTCTTCGGCGCCCTCCATCGGGCTGCTCCCCAGTCAATCAAACCGGCGGCGCCGGCCTCAGGGCTCGATCAGGCCACGGCGGATCGCGTAGCGGACCAGCTCGACCCGGTCGCGCATGCCGAGCTTGCGCATCGCGTTGGCGCGGTGGTTCTCGACCGTCTTCTCGGAGAGGTGGAGGACCTCGGCGATCTGCTTCGTCGTGTGCGCCTCGGCGACCAGCTTGACGATCTCCTCCTCGCGCGGAGTCAGCTCCTCCTCGCCGCTGGAGCCGCGCTCGAGCACGTCCTTGATCAGCGTCCGCTGCGCCTCGGGCGTGAGGAACGGCTCGCCGCGCTCGACCGCCCGGATCGCCGCCAGCAGGTCGGTGTCGGCCTGCGCCTTCAGCACGTAGCCGGAGGCGCCGGCCTTCAGCGCCTCGAAGAGGTAGCGCTCGTCGTCGTGCATCGAGAGGATCAGCACCGAGACCTCGGGCGCCTGCCGCTTGATCTCCCGCGTCGCCTGCAGTCCCGGTCAGCTTCGGCATCTTGACGTCGAGGATCGCCAGGTCGGGCCGCTCCCGCACCGCCAGGTCCCGCGCCTCAGCGCCGTCGGCCGCCTCCGCAACCACCTCGATGTCCGGCTGGCGCTCCAGCAGCAGCCGAATCCCAGAGCGCACGATCCCATGGTCGTCGGCGATCAGCACCCGAAGCATCCACCCAGTCTTCCAGTCGCAGTGGGGGAGAGATCGGGGGCATTGGCGACTTATCCGTGAAATGGACGGAAAAGTCGCCAATGGCACGGCGCTGGATCGCGAAATCGCCGCGAGGCAGTACGGAGTCGTTTCGGTCATGCAGCTGCGGCGGGTCGGGATCGGCGATGACGCGGTGCGGGCCGAGTGCATCGCGGGACATCTGCACCGCGTGCATCGCGGCGTCTATGCGGTGGGCCACGTGGCGCTTGTCGCCGGAGGGTCGCTGGTTGGCGGCCGTGCTGGCCGTGGGACGGCGGCCCGCACGCTGGCGGCAGGTCCGTCCTCGAGCACTGGGGAGCAGCCGTGAGTCATCGCAGCGCGGCCTGTCGCTGTGGGGCTTGCTGCCTGCGCCAGATCGGGCTCCCTGCTGACGTCATCGTCCCGGGGGCGATGGAGGCAGGGCTCGGCCCGTGCCGGGATCCGCGTCCACCGCTCGCTCTCTCTCACGTGCCCGGGACGTGACGCTTCGATCAGCGGATTCCCGTCACCACGCCGGCGCGGACGATCGCGGACCTGCGCGAAGCCGATCTCGGCGCGCCGGGCCGGCGCGATCGCCGGCCTGCGAGCTGCGCAAGGCGATCCGCCAGGCAAACGTGATCGGACTGCCGATCGGCGACGAGGCCGCCGCAGACCGCACCCGCAGCGACCTGGAGCAGGACTTCCTGCGCTCTGTCGCCGCCACCGGCTGCCACGGCCCGAGGTCAACGTTCCGAATCGGCCCTTATCTCGTCGACTTCCTCTGGAGGGAAGAGCGGTTCGTGGTCGAAACCGACAGCTATCTCTATCACCGCGGCGAGTCGCCTTCCAGGACGACCACGGTCAGTGATCTCGACTTGAGGCGGCTCGGTTTCGACGTGCTCCGCCTCTCGGAACGGCAGATCGACGAGGAAGCGGAGCGAGTTGCGGAGGCGCTTGTTGCGGCGCTCACCGGTCGCAGGGGCGAGCAGCAGTGACCGGGACGTGGAATGGCGCCGCCGGGCGACGAGTCGAACCGCTGAGGCGTCGGGGCCGGGAACGGTGAGCTGCACCGTCGTGCCGTGGCCGGGACGGGACTCGATCGTCAGCTCGCCGCCGATCAGCAGGGCGCGCTCGCGCATGCCGCCGATGCCGAGCCCGCCCTCGGACTCGTCGAAGGCGAAGCCGCGGCCGTCGTCGCCGACCTCGAGCTCGACGCCGCCGTCGCTGTCGCTGCGCGCAGCCGCACGTCGACGTGCGCGGCCCCGCTGTGGCGGGCGGCGTTGGAGAGTGCCTCCTGGGCGACCCGGTAGACGACCAGCTGGGCGTCGTCGTCGAGGCCGGAGAAGTCGCCCTCGGCGCTGAACGCGGCCTCGATCTCGCCGCGGGCCAGCTGCTCGACCTGACCCGCTATCGCCGCTTTCAGGCCGAGGTCGTCGAGCGCGGTGGGGCGGAGCTGGCGGGCGAGCGAGAGCAGCTCGCGCATCGCCTGGTTGGCGAGCGCCTTGGTCTCGGCCAGTTCGGCCTCGAGCTCCGGCGGCGCCGCCTCGCGGGCGGCCTCGAGCCGCAGCAGCAGCCCGGTCAGCGACTGGTTGACCTCGTCGTGGAGGTCGCGCGCGACCCGGGCGCGCTCCTCCTCCTGCGCCTGCAGCGCGGCGCTGCCGGCCCGCCGCCGCTCGGCTTCGAGGCGCCGCATCATGCGCAGGAAGGCGAGCTCGATCCGCTCCACCTCCGCGGTCTCGCCGATGCCGTCGATCGAGCGCGGGAGGAGCGGTCCCGGCCGGCTCAGGTCGACCTTCTCCATCTCCTCGATCAGCCGCTCCAGCGGGGCGCGGCGGCGGCGCATGATCAGCAGGCCGAGTGGCGAGGCCGAGCACGGCCGCCAGGAGCACGACGATCGCCGCGAACGTCATCGAGGAGCCACCGGTCGCATCGGGCAAGCCTAGGTGGTTCCACCGCCGCGGTTAGGGGTTGCCACCCATGGCCACCGGCGGCGTTTCCGGCGACAATGACAGGACCGCGACGCAACCGAACCGAGGAGCGACGACTTCATGAAGACCACCAAGCAGTCCACCTGGGGCGCCACGCTGCGCACGACGATCCTCCTGGCCGGCCTCTCCGGCCTGCTCGTCGTCATCGGCGCCCTGATCGGCGGCCCCAGCACGGCGGCGCTCTTCCTCGGCATCGCCCTGCTGATCAACCTCGGCTCCTACTTCTTCAGCGACAAGATGGCGCTGGCGATGAGCCGCGCCAAGCCGATCGAGGAATCGGAAGCGCCGCGCCTCTACGAGATCGTGCGCGAACTGACGACCCGCGCCGACCTGCCGATGCCGCGCCTCTACATGATCCCCCAGGATCAGCCCAATGCCTTCGCCACCGGGCGCAACCCCAAGCACTCGGCGGTCGCGGTCACGCGTGGGATCACCAAGCTGCTCTCCGAGGACGAGTTGCGCGGTGTGCTCGCCCACGAGCTCACCCACATCCGCAACCGCGACATCCTGATCCAGTCGGTCGCCTCGGCGATCGGCGCCGCGATCACCTATCTCGCCTACATGCTGCTCTGGTTCGGCGACGACGACAACTCGCCGATCGGCCTCGCGGCCTCGTTCGCCCTGGTCCTGCTGGCGCCGATCTCGGCGACGATCATCCAGCTGGCGATCTCGCGCCAGCGCGAGTACGCGGCCGACGCGGGCGGGGCGGAAATCTGCGGCAACCCGGAGTCCCTCGCCAGCGCCCTGCTGCGCCTCGAGCAGGGGGCGACGGACATGCCGATGCAGGTCAACCAGGCGGCCGAGCCGCTCTACATCGTCAAGCCCTTCTCCAGCAAGGGCGTCGCCGGCCTCTTCTCGACCCACCCCCCGATCGAGGAGCGGGTCAAAAGGCTGCGCCAGATGCGCCCCAGCCTCGGCTGAGCGTAAATGGAGGTCGCCAGCACGGGACGATGGCCTCAGTCCGCCCGATCGGCGACCATGTTGTCGTGACCGTTGTCGACGAGAGAGCGCGAGTGCCGGTGCCCGATGCTGCGGCGCTTGCGCGGCTTGGCGCCGCACTCGATCGCGACGGCGTCGTCGCGGCGATGCTGATCGGTTCGCAGGCGCGGGGCGATGCAGGCCCCCTCTCGGATATCGACGTCGGCATCTGGCACGAGCCCGGCCTCGATCCACCCACCCGCCTTTCGCTGCAGCTGGCCCTGGCGTCCGCCGCGGCTCAGGCTCTGGGCACCGACGAGGTCGACGTCGTCATGCTTAACCGGGCCTCGCCGCTGCTGCGACACCGCGCGATTCGCGATGCCCGCCGGCTGGTCGAGCGCGATCCGAAGGCGCGGGTGCGGTTCGAGGCGAAGGCGCTGGTTGACTACCTCGACACCAAGCCGTTGCGGGCCGAGCTGGCGCGTGGCCTCCGCCATCGCATCGAGGAGGGCCGCTTTGGTCGACCCCGAGAGCGTTGAGGATCGTCTCGATCGGCTCACCGAGCTGCTCGAGGAGCTGGCGCGGATCGAGGCGGCCGGTCACGACGCCTATGCCACCGACTTCCGCAGTCGCCTTGCGGCCCAGCACGCGATCCAGGTGGCGATTCAGGTCTGCATCGACATCGGCGCCCACCTGATCGCCGAGAGCGGCCCGAAGATGCCCTCCGATTACCGGGGGGTCTTCGCTGCGCTGATCGAGTCCGGGCTCGACGCCGAACTGGCGGAGCGCCTCGGCGATGCGGCGGGAATGCGCAACATCCTCGTCCACGGCTACCTCGATGTGGACGACGAGGCGGTCTGGGGTGCCATAGCCCATCTGGACGACTTGCGCCAGTTCGCCGCCTTCGCCCAGCAGCAGCTCTCGCGCTGAACTATGCGTGGTGGCGGTGCTGCCCAGAGAAATGCCGCATCGTGAGGGTCTTCATCTCGGCGCGCTGCCTCCTCGCAGTGAGACCTCGGGCAGCTCCGCGAAGCCGCCCTCGTCACCGCTCACGACTTCGCGTTCACGGGCGCGGGCCGTGGCGGCGATGATCAGGTCGTGCGCGCCGCGCGGCCGGCCGGTGCGGCGGGTGTGGGCGAGCAGGACGCCGTGTGCTCCGGCGACATCGAGGTCGTAGTTCTCGACGCTCACGGCCTCGAGCACCGCGGCCACGAATGCCTTGCGCGTTTCCCGGCGCGTGCCCCCAGCAAGCTCGACCCCGACTCGTAGCTCGGCCACCGTGACCGCGGCGATCGCCACGTCGTCCTCGTCGCCGATCAACTCGTCGAGCGCTCGGGATCCCTCGCGCTCGGCATCGACGAGCACCGAGGTGTCGAGAATCAGTCGCGCCAAGGGTCCGTGCCGGGGCCGACGGCGTCGCGCAGCTCGCGCAACTCATCAGCCCACTCGGCGTCCGGCCGATGGTTGCGCAGCGCCTCCTTCAGCGCCCGGCCGGTCCCGGCAAACGCCGGTCCGATGGTCGCGACCGCCCGGCCGTGGCGCACTACGACGAACGACTCCCCCTCCGACTCGACGCTGTCGAGCACATCGGAGAACTGCCGCGCTGCATCGGTGGCGCTTAGTTGTCTCATGAAATCAGATTATCAGATATCAGAAAAGCATCCCTGATATGAGGCGTTGTCGCGGGCCATACCACCATCGTTCCTTGACAAAGCCAAACTCGTATGTTTATCTTCCTGCTGTCGCTTTAGGAACGTGAGTGTCAGTTAAGGGAACTCAATCGTTTGACGGGCGGCGCTGAACACCACAGGGACAAAAACCGAGCCTCGAGGAAGCCGCTAAGGGAAGCGGCGGGCAGAGGGGCTCACGGGACAAGGAGAGAGATCTAGATGTTCTCGACGCTACGCACGCGATTCGGGATCCCGGGAGTCATCTCGGTGATTGCCTTGGTATTCGCAATGCTCGGCGGCGCCTACGCCGCCAACAACTCGGGCTCAAGCGGCAAGGCCACCGCCTCGGCCAAGGCCAAGAAGGGCCCGCGCGGTCCCAAGGGTCCAAAGGGTGACACCGGCCCTGCCGGCCCTGCCGGACCCGCTGGACCCGCCGGTAAAGATGGCACCAACGGCACCAACGGCAAAGACGGCGCCCAGGGTCCGCAGGGCGCGACCGGTGCAACCGGCGCCACGGGAGCAACCGGTGCAACGGGTGCAACCGGCGCCACGGGCCCCGAAGGCTCGCCCTGGACCGTCGGTGGAACCCTGCCCCCAGGGCAGACCCTCACCGGAGCATGGTCAACCGGTATGAACTCGGCTGACGCACCTCTCGTGAGCGCGTCAGTCTCCTACGGGCTCGCGCTTCCCGAAGGCCAGAAAGCCACTCAGGTCTACGTGAAAACAGCAGGGCAGGATTCAAACAAGTGCCCAGGTAGCGTCGCGGAACCCGAAGCCGAACCTGGCTTCGTCTGTTACTACCAGGGTCCTGTCTTTCCCGAACCGCTCCCGGCCGGGTTCGAATATCTTGGGGCCTTTTCCGCAGGCAGGAATTTTTCGAGCGGAGGCGTGCTCGTATTCAAAACCAAGGCAATACTTGGCGCCTGTCCGTGCGAACAGGCGATGGTTACAGGCACCTGGGCGGTCACTCCAGCGCCACCGGCACCCTAAGCAAATCGCGGTTCAGGGCGACGGCCGCAAGGCCGTCGCCCTGACACCTCAACGCCGCCTGATTACCACCCACCGCCGGCAACTGGCAGACAGTGAAAGCAAGCCGACAGACCACGAGGGAGCAGCACGTGAAAGTAGTCACCTACAGACTAGGCATTGCGTTGACCTCCCTCCTTGCGGTCGCCTTTGTTTTCGCGGGTGCCGCCACCTCCACGGCAAGCGCCGAACTCCTCCCATATGAAGTCGACCCGCAGCTCTCGCTGACCGGCGATTGCAGCGTCAACGCACTCGATCCGATTCCGGATCCCATCTGCCCCGCCACCACGCCGAGCGGGCGCTTCAACAAGCCCGCCGCCGTCGCGATCGACCCCTACGGCAACGAGTACGTGGCGACCGAGCCCGAAAACTCCGCCGTCGGCGTCGTCGACGTCTTCGATGACGAAGGGAAATTCATCACCGAGCTCGCCGGGGTTCCCCTCCCGAAGAGCATCGCGGTCGACAGCGAGGCAAACCTCTACGTCTTCAACAGTATCGGCGAACTCTTTCACTACGCGCCCACCGCCGCCTCTCAGCCCGAGCTGGGAATCGTCAAATACGAAGCTCCGCCGGTGACGATAAAATCGGGATTTCCGCAACCCGGGGCTGTAATCGTCGATAGGGCAAACGATCAGCTGCTATTCGCTTTCGGCGGGGTGATCACCAGATACAAATCGGCGGCGGAAGGAAACGGCGTAATCGCTACGAGCGGAAACGTCGGGAGCGGGTGGACCGAGGCAGTGGCGATCGACGCCCAGCGCCGCCGCCTCTACGTCAGCTACTGCGCGAACGACACCACCGAATGCGGGGTGAAAGTGCTCAATGCGGACAGCTTCGCCGAGGCGCACCCACCAATCGACGGCTCCACCACCCCGGCGGGTGAATTCGTCTCCCACCTCGGGCGGCTACCGATCGCGGTCGACGAAGAGAGCGGCGACGTCTTCATCGGCGATATCGCTGGGGGGAAGAAAACCATCTATCGCTATGACGAGAACTACGAATATCTCAGCAAGCTCACCAACTCGAAACTGTACACCAATCAGTCTATACAGATAGCCGTCAGCAACGGCGAACCCAGCCCGGGCGTGGATGCGGCAAACCGCGGCCGCCTCTTCGTTCCCGTCCTCGAAGCCGCCGGGCGCGTACTCGCCTTCCGCCCCCCCAACCACCAGCCGCCCCGGGTAAAGAGCGTCTCCACAGCTGCGATTGGCGAGAGCGAAGCCAAGCTGGGGGCGACGATCGACCCCGGCGCCGAAGACACCCACTACAGCTTCGAATACACCACCCAGCAGAACTTCGATACCGAAGGCTTCAACGGCGCCACCGTGGCCGGCGAAGGCACCGTTCCCGGCTCGTCCTTCGAAGCCGAAGTCGGGGTATTCCTCAGCGACCTTGCGCCCGGCACCGCCTACCGCTTCCGCGTCCTCGCCGAGAACGACCTGGGCAAAGCGGCCGAAGACCACAACCAGGGAGCCTTTGCGACCTACGCCGACGCCACCGCCTCCGCCGATTGCCCCAACCAGGCGCTGCGGCTCGGCCCCTCCTCGGCACTGCCCGACTGCCGCGCCTATGAGCTCGTCACTCCCGCCGACACCAACGGGCGCGACCCCGTCGGAATCCGTGAATCCTCCGGCGACATCTTCCCCACCCTGCAGGGCTCCCCGGCCGGCGAAGATCTGTCGTTCACGATTCTCGGCGGCTCGCTTCCCGGCAGCAACGGCACCGCCAGCTTCAACGGTGGCGATCGCTACCTCGCCACCCGCACCGCCTCGGGCTGGAGCTCTGCTCTCTCGGGCCCCTCAGGAGAAGAAGTCACCTTGGGCTTGCCCGGCGGCGTCTCCCCCGACCAGGGCTACTCCTTTTGGACCGGCCGCGGCGAAGGCCCGAAAGTCATCAACGGGGAATTCACCCACTACCTGCGCTACCCCGACGGCCACTCCGAGCTGGTCGGCCGCGGCAGCCTCGGCACCGACCCGACGGCGACCGGCGTGCAGATCACCGAGGGCGGCGATCACTTCGTCTTTGTCTCCAATGCGCAGCTCGAGCCCCTGACCCCCGGCTCCAGCACACAGGTCCTCTATGACCGCACCCGCGACCCGGCCAGCGGCGAGGAGACCACCCACGTCGTCTCCCTGCTTCCCGGCGATGTCACCGCCCCGGCCGGCAAAAACGCGATATATCTCGGCGTCTCCCCCGACGGCGAGGGCATCGCCTTTGAAATCGGCGGCACCCTCTACCTGCGCAAGAACAACGCCATCACCTACGAAATCGGTAGCGGCGTCACCTTCGCCGGCGTCTCCGAAGGCGGCGAGCGCGTCTTCTACCTGCAGGGCGGCAACCTCAAGGCCTATGACACGAGCGCCGAAGAAGTCATCGACTTCTCCACCACGGGCGACGTCACCCCGGTCAACGTCGCGCTAGGCGGTACCCGGGCGGCCTTCGTCTCCCCGAGCGTGCTGGGTGCCGCCAACCCCCAGGGCGCCGTGGCCCAGGCGGGCAAAGAGAACCTCTACCTCTCCGAAGAAGGGCAGATCGCCTTCATCGCCACGCTCACCGAACGAGACGTCAAAGGCGGCAAAGACTCCTCCTTTGGCAGCTTCGACGGGGTCGGGCTTTGGACAGACGCAATCCGGGCCCCGGCCAAGGACGCCTCTCGCCTCACCCCGGATGGCTCGGTGCTGGTCTTCCAGTCGCGCGCCAGCCTCGACGCACAGCAGACCGGTGGCTCCCCGCAGATCTATCGCTATGACAGCGCCGCCGGGCGCCTTCACTGCCTCTCCTGCATCCCGACAGGCCTGCCGCAGGGAACCGGCGCCAGCTTCCTCACGCTCACCACGTCCTCAGAAGTCAGCAACCCCCTCTCCCCATACACCCTCCTTTCCAACCTCACCCCGGAGGGCAACCGCGTCTTCTTCGAGTCCACCGAAGCCCTCGTCTCCGCCGACACCGACGGCCTGCGCGACGTCTATGAGTGGGAGGAAGAGAACGTCGGCGGCTGCAAACACGCCGGCGGCTGCCTCTACCTGATCTCCTCCGGCCACAGCGCCACCGACAACTACCTCTACGGGCAGAGCCGAAGTGGCGACGATGTCTTCTTCACCAGCAGCGACGTGCTGAGCGGTGCCGATCACGGCGCCACGACCTCGATCTATGACGCCAGGGTAGGCGGCGGCTTTGCCCCTGCCTCAGCGCCCGGCGAGTGCCTGGGGGAAGCTTGCCAGCCCGCGGTCTCCGCACCGGAATTCACCAGCCCCGCCAGCGCCGCCTTCCGCGGCGCCGGCAACCCCTCCCCCGGCGCCGAGCAGGGCCGCTGCCCCAAGGGCAAGCGAAGGGCAGGCGGGCGGGGCAAGGGGCGCTGCGTGGCGCCGAAGCCGAAGCGATCGCACCATCACTCGAAGGGGGGGACCCGATGAGCCACACCGCCGCAAAGATCTCCATTGTCCTGCTTGCCTCGCTCGCCCTCGCCCTGCTCGGAGCCGGCGGCGCCAGCGCCGACAAAGACTTCTCCAAATACGCGATCGAATCGGCCTCTGCCTCGCTCTCAAGCGGCCAGGCCGGCGCCCATGACGACTTCACCGCCACCTTCACGCTGAACAGCACCGAAACGACTCCCCCCAAGCCCTACGCCTTCACCCGCGACGTGATCGTGCGCTTGGCGCCGGGCCTCTTCGGCAACCCCCAGGCGATCCCCCCCTGCACCTTGAGCGAATTCTCCGGCGGTCTCACCAGCTGCGCCCAAGACACCCAGGTCGGCGTGGCGCAGGTAAAGCTCGCCGGCGCGATCAACACCACCCTGACCGAGCCGATCTACAACATGCAAGCCCCCGGCGGGGACATCGCCGCGCGCTTTGGCTTCTACGCCGCCAACTACCCGACCCTGATCAACGTCCGCCTCGACCCCGCCGACAACACCCTGGTGGCCGCGGCCGAAGGCGCCTCGGCGGCGGCCGAACCGATCGCGGTCACCACCACCTTCTGGGGCGTACCGGCGGCCCCGGTCCACGACGCCCTGCGGCTTAACCCCAAAGAAGGCCTGGAAGGCAAACTGCCGGCCGGCGGGCGCAAATCCGGGCAGGCCGAAGTCCCCTTCATGACCAACCCGACCGACTGCCTGACGCCAAAGCAGATCACCTTCACCGCGATCAGCTACCAGGTGCCCGAGGCCCCCTCGACGATGAGCGCCCCCTTCCCGCAGATCGGCGGCTGCGGGCTGGTCGAATTCAACCCCGACGCGAGCGCTGCCCCGACCACCACCCAGGGCTCTTCTCCCAGCGGCCTGGGCTTTGACCTCTCACTGCCCACCAAAGGGCTCGAATCCCCCAACGTCTATGCCGGCTCGCAACTCAAGCGCGCCGAAGTGACCCTGCCCGAGGGGATGACGGTAAACCCCTCCCAGGCCGTCGGCCTGGGGGTCTGCACCGAAGCCGACCTGGCAAGGGAGACCTATGACTCTCCCCCCAATGCGGGTTGCCCGGAGTCCTCCAAGGTCGGCTCTGTCTTGGCCCGCACCCCGGTCCTCGACCGAAACGCCGAAGGCTCCCTCTACATCGCCAAGCCCTACGAGAACCCCTTCGACTCCCTACTAGCCCTCTACATGGTGCTCAAGGTGCCAGACCGCGGCATCGCGGTGAAGCTCGCGGGCAGGGTCTCTCTCGATCCGCAGACGGGGCAGATCACCACCGTCTTCGACGACATCCCCCAGCTGCCGGTTTCCTCCTTTGAGCTGCACTTCCGCGAAGGCGCAAGATCGCCGCTGATTACCCCGCCGACCTGCGGGCCCCATGTTGTGACCTCTAACTTCACCCCCTGGTCGGCGCCGGGCAAAGTGACCACCCGCACCAGCACCTTCAAGGTCGAATCGGGACCCGACCACGGCCCCTGCCCGGCGGGTGGGCTGCCGCCGTTTCACCCCAACCTGGTTGCCGGCACGCTCAACAACGCCGCCGGCTCCTTCTCTCCCTTCAACGCCAGGCTGACCCGCACCGACACCGAACAGGAGTTCACCAACTTCTCGCTGAAGCTGCCCCCCGGAGTGGCGGGCAAGCTCGCCGGCATCCCCTACTGCACAGATGCCCAGATCGCCCGCGCAACTTCCCGCAGCGGCCCCCACGGTGGCGCCGAAGAGAGCGCCGACCCATCCTGCCCCGCCGCCTCCCAGGTCGGCAGCACCCTGGCCGGAGCCGGAGTAGGCCAGGTCTTGGCCTACGCCCCCGGCAAGATCTACCTCGCCGGCCCCTACCACGGCGCTCCGATCAGCCTGGTCGCGATCACCTCGGGAGTGGTCGGCCCCTTCGACATCGGCACCGTCGTCGTGCGCCTGGCGGTCAAGGTCAACCCCGAGAGCGGCGAAGTCTTCCTCGACGCGACCGGCTCGGACCCGATCCCCCACATCGTCAGGGGCGTCGTCTTGCACCTAAGAGACATCCGCGCCTACACCGACAAGCCCAACTTCACCTACAACCCGACCAACTGCACGCCCACCTCCACGGCTGCCACCGCACTGGGCTCGGGCCTTGATTTCGTCAGCCCGACCGACGACAACCCCTTCGTCTCCACCTCCCCCTTCCAGGCGGCCGACTGCGCCGCGCTTCCCTTCGCCCCGAAGCTCACCCTCAGCCTCTCGGGAGGGACAAAGCGCGGGGACTACCCGAAGCTGAAGGCCTTCCTGCGCATGAGGGGCTTCGGCGAAGCCGGCATCGCCCGCGCCCAGGTCACCCTGCCCCGTTCGGAGTTCATCGCCAACGCCCACTTCAACACGATCTGCACCAGGGTGCAGTTCAAAGCCCAGGGCGGCAACGGCGAAGCCTGCCCGGCGGGATCGATCTACGGCTGGGCGCGGGCAAAGACCCCGGTCCTCGCCGATCCCTTGGAAGGCCCGGTCTTCCTCAGGTCCTCGGAACACGAACTACCCGATGTCGTCGCCTCATTGCGAGGCCAGCAGATCAACGTGCACCTCGTCGGCCACGTCGACTCGGTCAAAGGACAGCTGCGCAACACCTTCGAAACCGTCCCCGACGCCCCCGTCGAATGGGCCTCCTTCTCCTTCAAGGGCGGCAAGAAGGGGCTCTTTGAAAACAGCACAAACCTCTGTGCCAAGGCAAACCGCGCCGACGTCAGGTTTACCGGCCAAAACGGCAAGACGCACAACTACCGCCCCGCGGTGAAGGTGAAGTGCGGGGGCAAGAAGGCAAAGCAAAAGAGGACGGCACGCTGATGCGGGCCGTCCTCTAGGCGATGGGCAGGCGGGGGAGGGTCGCGACAGCAGTCGCGTCTCTAGCGCTGTTTGCCTGCGCATCGGCGCCGGCGGTAACGGTCCAATCCGAAGGCCTGCGCATAAGCGCCCTAGCCCAGCTGAAGCCCTACAAGCTCCCCCGCAAGACACCGGCCCCGATCGCGATCTTCGTCGCCGGGCACCTGCAAAGCGCCAAGGGCGGCGTGCCGCCCCAGCTGCGGCGCCTCAGCGTGCGGGTAAACCGCCACGGTCTGCTGCAGTCCAAGGGCCTGCCCATCTGCGAAGTCCCCCGCATCCAACCCGCCACCACCGAACGCGCCCTCTCCCAGTGCGGAGCGGCCCTGATCGGCTCCGGCCAGTTCTGGGCAAACATCGTCCTCCCAGACCAAGGTGCCTACAGAACCCAGGGACGCCTGCTGATCTTCAACGGCAGAAAGGGGGGACGCCCGGTGATCCTCACCCACATCTACACCTCCCATCCGTTCAACTCATCCTTCGTCATCCCCTTTCGGGTCAAGAAGGTCTCAAACGGCCCCTACGGCACCGAACTGAGCGCTTCCCTTCCCCAGGCCCTGGGCGACTGGGGCTACCTGGACCGGATCAAGCTCACCCTGAAGCGCAAATACAGCTACCGGGGCAGAGCGCTCTCCTACTTCAATGCGGCCTGCCCGGCTCCCGGCAAAGCAAAGCGGGCTTCCTTCGCTTTGGCCTACGCCGAATTCCACTTCGCCGGGAGAAAGCCGATGGGTGTGACCGTCAACAAGACCTGCGGTGTCCAGGAATGAGGAGGTAGGGGATGAGAAGGATTGTTACCGCCGGCCTGCTCGGCATCTTGACCTGCCTCCTTGTGGCCCCAACGTCCCAGGCCGCCTATGACCCCTTGCAAGGCGGAACCACCAAGCTGACCCTCGATCCCTCCTTCGCCTCCTTTCTCGCCAAAGACCAGATCAAGCTCAGCCCCTCCAGAGGCGCGAAGCGAAAGGGCAACACGATCACCCTTCCCATCGTCTCGGGCAACCTCGACCCAACGACAGGCAAGGGCGAGATCGACTCCGAAGGAACGCTCTCCTTCGAAGGCAAAGGAGGCAAGGTCCCGCTCAGGGACATCACGGTAAAGACCAAGCACTCCCCGCTCGTCGCCAAGGTCGGCGGCTCACAGCTCAAGGTCGCCACCTCTCAGAAGATCTCCTCTAAGCGAGAAGGTTTCGGCTCTGCCTTCAGCGCCAAGCAGCTGAAGCTAAGCGCCAAGGCCGCCACCCGGCTCAACAAGAAGCTCCGTCCCCAGATCCCCTTCGCCCCAGGACAGCTGCTCGGCACGCTTACCTCCAAACCGCTGCCCAAGCTCGTCACGATCCTCGAACAAAACAAGGCGACCCTCGTCTTTGCCCCAGCCTTCGTCGCCAAGCTCGAATCGCGCTTCGTCTCGCTCAACCCGATCTTCCCCGCCGAACACGTCGGGGCTACCTTCACCTTCCCGATCGCCATCGGGGGAGCGATAGCTCCCAATGCCTCCGAAGGAACGCTCAGAACCGCCGGCACGGTCGAACTGCTGCAACTCGGCGGCGGTCAGGTCTTCTGGCAGGAACCGTGGGCAGATCTCGGCGCCAGGTCAGACAGCGCCGAGGTGGACCTCGAGCCGACCCCTGCCTTCCCCGGCAAACTGGGGCGAGTCGGAGTCTTTGGCATCGCCCCGGGCCTTGTCTCCTCCGATCCCAAGACTAGGACTGTCTCAGAGTCAAACATCGCTTTGACCTTGACGGCCGATACGGCAAAGGCGCTCAACGGCGCCTTTGCCGAAGGCAAAGCGGTGTTCGGGGCGGGGGAGGTTGTGGGCAGCTTCTCGTTTGTCGCGCAGGGGCAGTAGGGGTAGACCCACAGGGCTTGACCATCGCTCGCTATACTTTTTGAAGTAAAGCTGATCGGGATTTAGGAGATTTGGCTGATGGCCACTAGTGGTGCGGATACTGAGCGCAAACAGGTCGAGGAGATCGAGGCTTTCGAGGCGGCGGAGGAGATCGACGGCGGCGACGTCGTTCTGATCGACACGCGCGAGCCGCACGAGTACCAGGAGGCCCATCTCGAGAACGGCAAGCTGGTGCCGCCGGGGCTGCTCGGCGACGAGATCGCCGCCGCCGCGCCCGACAAATCGGCCCGCACGATCGTCTACTGCCGCAGCGGCAACCGCTCCTACATCGCCGCCGCCCAGATGGAAGCGCTTGGCTACACCGACATCGCTTCGATGGCCGGCGGGATCCTCGCCTGGCAGGAGCAGGGGCTGCCGGTTGTTTCCACTTCAGGGATGACGGCCGAGCAGCGCGACCGCTACTCGCGCCACACGTTGCTGCCCGAGGTCGGCGTCGACGGCCAGCTGAAGATGCTGAACGCCAAGGTGCTGCTGCTCGGAGCCGGCGGACTCGGCGCGCCGACGGCGCTCTACCTCGCCGCGGCCGGGATCGGCACGATCGGGCTTGTCGATGACGACGTGGTCGACGCCTCCAACCTGCAGCGCCAGGTGATCCACAACACCGAACGGATCGGGATGGCGAAGACCGAGTCGGCCCGCATCTTCATCGAAGGGCTGAACCCCGACGTCAAGGTCGTCGAGCACAACGGCCGGCTCGACGCGAGCAACATCCTCGACGTGATCTCCGACTACGACATCATCGTCGACGGCGCCGACAACTTCCCCACCCGCTACCTGCTGAACGACGCCTCGGTGCGGCTGCGCAAGCCGGTCGTCTCCGCCTCGATCCTCGGTTTCGACGGTCAGATCTCGACCTTCGTCCCCTTCGAGGGTCCCTGCTACCGCTGCCTCTACCCGACCCCGCCGCCGGCCGAGCTGGCACCGAGTTGCTCGGCCAACGGGGTGCTCGGGGTGATGGCAGGGACGATGGGCACCCTGCAGGCCAACGAGGTGATCAAGCTGATCCTCGGCAAAGGCGAACCGCTGATCGGGCGCCTCTTGCTCTACGACGCGCTGGGGACCCGCTTCACCGAGCTGAAGGTCCGCCGCGATCCCGACTGTCCGATCTGCGGCGAGCATGCCGAGGAGATCCCGGAGTCGGAGATGGGGAAGTTCCCCGACTACGACGCTTTCTGCGCCGGCGCCGGCGGCGACCGCTAGGCCGTGCAGACCGGCGCATCCCGCGGTCCTCGATCGCTCGCGCGCGAAGCACGCCACGCTCCCTGCGTCCCCCGACCTGCTTGGTCTGCACGGCCTAGATAGGATTCCGCGGCTATGGCGACCGTTCGCATACCTCCGGTGCTGCGCCCGCAGACGGGCGGGCAGGCCGAAGTCGAGGCCGCCGGCTCCGACGTCGGCGAGGTCCTGCGCGCCCTCACCGAGGCGCATCCCGGCACCGGCGAGCAGCTCTTCGGCGAGGACGGCGACCTCAACCGCTACGTCAACGTCTACCTCAACGACGAGGACGTGCGGGTCCTGGACGGCCTGGGCACCGCGGTCAAGGAGGGCGACACCGTAGTCATCCTCCCCGCCATGGCCGGCGGCTGAGCCGCCGAATCTGTCGAGGCTCGTTGACTTCATCCGACGCGTCTGGGAGGTTTGACTTCCCAATGGCAATTCATGCAAGAGAAATCTTGAGTTTGCGCCGTAGCCACCTCGGCTGGTTGGCGGCTTTGGCGGGACTGTGCGCACTGCTCCTAGGAGCTGCGCCGGCGCGGGCGACGACGCAGACCTTTCTCTTCACCGGCGCTGAGCAGACCTTCAAAGTGCCGGGCGGGGTGACCAGCATCCACGTCGTCGCCACCGGTGGCGGAGGCGGCTCCAGCAGCGGCATCGGCGGCGTGGCGGCGCAGGTCACAGGTGATCTCACCGTGACGCCAGGGCAGACGCTTTACGTCGAGGTCGGTGGCCATGGCCAGGACAGCGGCAGCGGCGGCGCGGGTGGCTTCAACGGCGGAGGCAGCGGCAGCGCGGGTGGTGGAGGCGCCTCCGACATACGAACTTCGCCGCGATCAGCGGGCCTCACCCCCGATCATCGCTTGATCGTCGCCGCCGGCGGCGGTGGCGCCGGCGGGGCCGGCGAAGCCGGGCCCGGGGGCACCGGCGGAGCGGCGGAAGAAGGTGGCGAAGAAGCCGAAACGAGCGGCAACGAAGGCGGGGGGGCAGGCTCTCAAACTGAAGGTGGCGCAGGCGGCTTTGGATGCGGCGGAAATGGCAGCGTCGGCAGCCTGGGCGAAGGCGGAGCAGGCGGCTCGGGCGCGGGCGCGTCCAATGCGGGCGGTGGCGGAGGCAGCGGCTACTACGGCGGCGGAGGCGGAGGCGGAGGC
Organism: uncultured Solirubrobacterales bacterium; assembly: GCA_963702705.1. Lineage (GTDB taxonomy): Bacteria > Actinomycetota > Thermoleophilia > Solirubrobacterales > 70-9 > VRUE01. The sequence continues at coordinate 581,373 of CAVPDR010000002.1, read as the reverse complement.
TGCACCTTTGGCGGAGGCGGAGGCGGCGGGGGATCGTCACTGGTGCCTCCCCTTGGGAGCCAGATGCTGGTTGGCCTGGCCGCGGAAGCGGAAATCCAGATCACCTACACGCTCGTACCCCCTTCGATCGAACTCATATCGCCGACCGATGGCGCCACCTACGTCCAAGGCCAGGCGGTCAATGCCGTCTACTTCTGCACTCCGCCCGAAGGCGCGACGGTTGCAACCTGCGCCGGCCCCGTCGCGAACGGCTCGCCGCTTGATACCGCGGCCCTCGGCTCGCATACCTTCAAAGTATTCGCCGAAGACAGCGACGGCGCGACCGAAGCCGAAAGCGTCAAATACACGGTGGTTGCGCCCCCTGCGAAACCCACGCAGCCCGAGCCGGTCGTCACTCCGCCGCCGCCAGCACTCCCGGACACGACCATCGGCACCCATCCCAAAGGATCGATCAAGACCTCGAAGAAAAAGGTCAAAGTCAAATTCAGCTTCAGCTCAACCATCACCGGGGCGACCTTCGAGTGCAAGCTCGACAAGGGCTCGTTCGAACCGTGCAACTCACCAAAGAGCTACAAAGTGAAGCTCGGCAAACACAAGTTCTCGGTGCAGGCAATCGGCGCAGCCGGTACGGATCCCTCCGCAGCGACCTTCTCCTTCAAGGTCAAGAAGAAGCAGTAGCGCTGCGCACGGCGGGCAGGCTGGAGCGCCCTGCCAATGCCTGGCTATACTTTTTGAAGTGTCGGGAGGAGAGCTTCTAAATCGGCCGTGTGGCGGACGCTTCGGCGACATCGTCGAGTCGATCGGCCATACCCCGCTGGTCGAGCTGCCGCGGCTCTCGCCCAACCCCGAGGTCCGCATCTACGCCAAGCTCGAGGGCCGCAATCCGACCGGCTCGGTCAAGGACCGAGTCGCCAAGTCGATGATCGATGCGGCCGAGGCCGGCGGCCTGATCGCGCCTGGGCAGACGATCCTCGAGCCGACCTCCGGCAACACCGGGATCTCGCTGGCGATGATCTGCCGCCGCAAGGGCTACTCGCTCAAGGTCGTGATGCCCGACAACGTGACCAAAGAGCGGACCCAACTGCTCGAGATGTACGGGGCGAAGATCGTCTACTCGGAGGGCGCCAAAGGCTCCAACGGCGCGGTCGAGGTGGCGCTGGAGATGGCCAAGGACCCGCAGTACTACATGCCCTACCAGTACGGCAACGAGGCCAACCCGCTCGCCCACTACAACGGCACGGCGCTGGAGATCCTCGAAGAGCTCGACGAGGTGACCGCCTTCGTCGGCGGCCTCGGCACCGGCGGCACCCTGATGGGCAACGGCCGCCGGCTCAAGGAGGAAAACCCCGAGACGCTGATCGTCGCCGCCGAGCCGATGCAGGGGGAGATGGTCCACGGCCTGCGCTCGCTCGACGACGGCTTCATCCCGCCGATCATCGACCTCTCGATCCTCGACCGCAAGATCATGGTCTCCAACCGCGACGCGATCGTCTGGACCAAGCGGCTGCTCGACGAGGAGGGCATCTTCGCCGGCGTCTCCTCTGGCGCGATCGCCGCGATCGCCGCCCGCATCGCCGGCGAGCTCGAGGGCGGCAACGTCGTCTTCCTGATCCCCGACGACGGCTGGAAGTACCTCTCCTCCGGCGTTTACACGAAGCCGATCGAGGAGATTGAGAACCTCGATTCCACCGTCTGGTGGTAACGGCCACAGTGCGTCGTGCCGTGCTGTTGTCGGCCTGCGCCCTGGCGCTTTCCGTGACCGGGTTTGCGCAGGCCGCCCCCGGCGTCCTGGACAGCTCGTTCGGCAACGGCGGCAGCGTGGTCGTGGAAGGGCCCGCCGGCCCCCAACTTCACACCCAGGCGCCGGCGAAGATGGTGCTTGGGGCGGACGGGTCGATCTACGTCCTCTACGCGAACCAGGCTCCGTGCGCGACCTTCAGCGGCTGCACGGTCGATTGGTCGGTGGCGCGCTTCAGTCCGGACGGCGTCCGCGACACGGCGTTTGGCGCCGGCCCGGGCTCGACCCTGGCGGTGCGTGGGAACGAATACTCGCCGGCTGACCTCGCGATCGGTCCCGACGGCAGGCCCGTCGTGGTTGCCATCGACGAAAGTGAGGTCGTCGTGGCCCGGTTCGACCAGGGCGGCCACCTCGAAGCGGTGCTCAACGCGGGCGAGGTCAGCCCGCTCTCCGGCGGCGCCTCATCTCCGCCCGTCGTCGCCGTGCAGGCCGACGGCAAGGTCCTGGTCGCGGCCGGCAACTCCGAAGAACTGCACCTTGTCCGTTACCTCGCAAGCGGGGGGCGGGACCCCGGCTTCGGCAGCGGTGGCGAAACCTCGATCGTGATGGGAACGCGCAGCCGCCCGGCCGGGCTCCTGCTTGGCGCCGGCGGGACCATCTCGGTGGCGACCCCGCAGTGCTGCGGCGGCTCGCCGCCCTACGGCGAAGGCGTTGGCTTCGCCCGATTCCTCGCCGACGGGCATCCCGATCCGGCGCTGAACGGCAGCGGCCAGACACTTCTCCCAACCCCCGGCGCTCGCGGCAACGTCGAGGCGGCCGCCCTGGCGCCCGATGGTGGCGTGTACATCGTCTTCGAAATCGGCACGGAAACCGTCTCCACCCTCGGCAACGTGGTCAAGCTCCGGCCCGACGGCGGTGTCGACACCACCTTCTCGAAGGACGGGTTCAGCCGCGTCCCGATGTCGGTCGACCACCTCGCCGTCGACGCCAAAGGCAGGCTCCTCGCTAGCGGCTGGGACGGCAACGCGGCGGTCTTCAGGATGAAGGCCAGTGGCGGCCCCGATCGCACCTTCGGCGCTGGGATGCCAGTGCCGCTGCGGGATAGCGGCCCGGCCACGACTGTCGCCCTGCAGGGCAAAGGGCAGATCGTCGCGCTCGGCGAACCCTGTTGCGGCTCGGGCAAAACCTTCACCCTCTTCCGCCTGCTCGGCGGCACCGACCACACTCGCTGCCTGCATCGCAAGGCGACGATCGTCGGCACCAACGGCCCCGATGAGATCACCGGCACCCCGCACCGCGACGTGATCGCCGCCCTCGGCGGCCACGACAAAGTGCGCGCCCTCGGCGGTGCGGACGTGGTCTGCGGCGGCAAAGGCAGAGACGAACTCTTCGGCGGCGCCGGCCGCGACGAATTGAGGCCCTGATGCGGATTGCTCAGTCCCTGATCGACGAGATGGTCGCGCACGCGCGCGCTGACCTGCCCAACGAGTGCTGCGGGATGGTCGGCGGCTCCGGCGGGGGGGCGAGCGTCGTCATCCCGGTCGTCAACTCGGCTGCCAGCCCGCTGCGCTTCGAGATGGACCCGCAGGGCCAGTACAACGCGCTGAAGGCAATCGAAGACGACGGCAAGGAGATGTTGGCGATCTACCACTCGCACACCAAGAGCGCCGCTTATCCCTCGCAGACCGACGTCAACCAGGCGGTCAACTGGCCCGACGCGATCTACCTGATCGTCTCGCTGCAGGACTCCGACAGCCCCGAGGTCAAGGGTTACTGGCTCAAAGACCTGAAGATTGCCGATGTCGAGCTCGTCGTCGAGTAGCAACCGGCTGGTCAAGGTCGCCTACGCGCTGAACCAGATGGAGGCGGAGATGATCCAGGGCCTGCTCGGCGAGCACGGCATCCCGAGCATGATCCAGCGGACCGTCGACAACCCCGAGTTCCTCGCTGCAGGACCACGCCAGATCCTCGTGCCTGAGGCCGTCGCCGAGGAGGCGCGCGAAGTGCTCGAGGGCACCCCCGGCACCGATTAGTCGAGGCTCGGCCGGTTGATCTCGCGCAGGTAGTCGCGCCAGGCGCTCTCGATTTCGCCGATCCGGGCTTCGAAGGCGGCTTCCAGGGTCGGCGTGCTGCCGCCGGGGAGCAGGCGCAACGCGAGGCGCTCGCAGGCCTCCGGCCCGCGCTCCTGCTCGAGCAGGTCGAAGATCGTGCCGCCGAGGATCACCGCGTCGCGGCGCGAGGGGGGGAAGGAGGGCCGCGAGCTCTCGCGCAGGCGGCGGATCACCGCCGCCCGGTAGAGGCCGACCTGGCGCGAGAAGTACTGGGCGCCGCCTTCGACCAGCCAGGCCCAGCGCAGGTAGCGGGCGAAGCGTCGCGGCGTCCACGAGGGCGGCAGCTCGAGGTTGTTGGCGGCGACGACGAGCTGGGCGTAGAGGCGCTCGGCGGTGCCGCGCAGCGCCTCGCGCGAGTCCTCGCCGGCGGCGCGGCGCTCCATGTGGGGGTCGTTGAGCACGTGCAGCTCGGTCGACATCGCCCAGCCGGCGAGGTAGCGGCGCCCGGCCGGCGCCGCCGACCAGCGCGCCGCCGGCAGGAAGGGGTGGGCCATCGCCAACCAGGCAGGGTTGGTGTGGACGACGACGGTGATCTCGCCCGGCACCCGCTCGAAGCGGTCCTCGAGCCGCAGCCGCAGTTCCTCCATGCGATCGAGGATGCGCTCGGCAAAGGCGGCGTCGCCGCTGTCGTGGCGCGCGGTGAAGCTCAGCGATTCAGTCTCAACCCAAGGCAATTGGGCGAGGCTACTTGCTGCTTAGACCAAGGCGGGTTCCGCGGCTCCGCATACGCTGAGTATCTCAGCGCGGGCGCGGTCGAACTCTTCGTCGGCCATGACCGGGGTTCCCTCGAAGGGGAGTTCGCGGTCGACCTCGACCCAGGAGCGGCAGCCGTGGTACTCCTCGCGCACGCGGACCGTGACCGGCCGCGGGATGCGGTGCACCCGCAGTAGCAGCACGTGCAGGGGGTGGCGGCGCTTCCAGTTGAGGCGCTTTTCGGCGTAGTCGGGTGTCCAGACGTAATAGGGCGAGAGGCCGTCGACGGCGCGTGGGTCGGTGACCGTTATGTGGTCGGTGACCTCGGCCCAGGCGCGCAGGCGGACCCGCTCGGGCTGGGAGATGCCGCCGTCCTGGATCAGCGCGGCCGGGGGCGGTTCCTCATCGGGCCAGACGCCCTCCTCGAGCGCGCGGCCGAGCTCCGGGTGGTGGGACTCGCGCACCAGGTTGTTCTGCTGGTGGTCGAAGGTGGGATAGAGGAAGAAGCGGTCGTGCTCGAGCTCGAAGTGCTTGTTCTCCTCGCGGATCCCGCCCTTGCGGAGGGTCAGCAGTTGCTCGCCCTCGGCGAGCGCGCGGACCGTTACAGCCCATTCCTTGAAAGCGATTGGCATTTGAAGTCGAACCTTTAGAGAAGGTGGTTGAAACTTGACTGGGGAGGGGAACGCCTCGAACCCCATACCAGGATGAGAAGCCCGCCCGGATTCGGCATTCTAGACGAGGACGTGCCGATCTCCAAATATGTGATGAAAATCACAGCTATTGGGGTCCGAGATGCTGCGGACTGCCGTGGCCCCCACCTCCGGGCGTCTCGATTCGAATCGTGTCTCCGGGCGCGAGCTCGCCTTCGACCTTGCTTGGCAGCCTCTCGCCATTGCGCAGGTTGCGCCCGGCCAAGCCGTCGCCGCCGCCATCTCGGCCCCGCGGCGCAAGCCGACGCCGCTCTCCGATCAAGGAGTAGCGCATCGGCACCAGCGCCTCGATCTCGCGCACGATCCCCTCGCCGCCCCGGTGCTTGCCGTTGCCGCCGCTGCCGCGGCGCAGCGACAGCTCCCGCACGCGGAGGGGGAACTCGCTCTCCAGGGCCTCGACCGGGGTGTTGAGCGTGTTCGACATCGCGACGTGGATCGCGCTTGGGCCGTCGGCGTCGGGGCAGGCGCCCTGGCCACCGCCGAGCGTCTCGTAGTAGGTGAAGCCCTCGCCGGCGAGGGTCAGGTTGTTCATCGTCCCCTGGCCCTGGGCCGGTACCGGGCGGGCGCCGGCGAGGGCGGCGATCACCAGGTCGGCGACGCGGCTGGAGGTCTCGACGTTGCCGGCGGCAACGGCGGCCGGGGCGCGGGCGTTGAGCACGCAGCCCTCCGGCGCGAGCACCTCGATCGGGCGGTAGGCACCGGCGCAGGGCGGCGCGTCGGGGTCGGTCAAGACCCTCACGGCGAAGGTGGCCGCCGACCTGGTCACCGAGAGCGGGCAGTTGAGGTTGCCCTCGACCTGGGGATCGGTGCCGCCGAAGTCGAGCACGATCGTGTCGCCGCGGATCGTTGCCTCGACCCGCAGCGCCACGTCCCGGCACTCTCCACCACTGTTCCCTTTCGCCGTCATTTCGCGATCGGGCACAGCGGAAGCGGTGTCGTTCTCGAGGAAGTCTTCGGCGCGGTAGGTCCCGTCGGGGAGGTCGGACAACGCCGCGCGGGTGCGGCGCTCGGCGTAGGCGAGGACCTCCTCCATGCCGGTGCGCAGGTGCCCGACCCCGTGGCGCTCGGCCAGCTCGGTGAGCCGCAACGCTCCCGTCCGGTTGGCGGCGGCTTGGGCGCGAAGGTCGGCGAGGCGCTGGTGAGGGAAGCGCATCTGGGAGGCGAGCGCTGCCAGGACCTCCGGCTCGGCGCGGGTCGGCGGAATCACGACGCCCTCCTCATCGAGGCTGGTGGAGTGCGCGGGCATGCTGCCGGGCGTCGGCCCGCCCACGTCCGCGTGGTGGGCGCGGCAGGCGGCGAATCCGATCGGCTCCCCGTCGATGAAGACGGGGGAGATCAGGCTGATGTCGGGCAGGTGGGTGCCGCCACGGTAGGGGTCGTTGAGGATCCACGATTCGCCCGGCTTTTGCTCCCGGTCAAGGATCGCGGCGACGGCGTCGGGCATCGAACCGAGGTGGACCGGTATGTGCTCGGCCTGCATGACCAGCTCGCCGTCGATGTTGAACAGGGCGGTCGAGCAGTCGTGGCGCTCCTTGATATTGGCCGAGTAGGCGGAGCGGATCAGGGCAGCGCCCATCTCGTCGCAGGCGGCGCGTAGGCCGCCGATCATGACCTGCAGGGCGATCGGGTCGGGCGTGGTCACCGAGTCTCCGTGGTCGAGTTGGTTGTCCTATGTGCGACCAAGTCGACCACCGGTCTCATGGCCGTACGTCCGCGCGGATCGTTCCGGCCGAATCGACCTCGGCTCGCCAGCCGGGGGGAAGGACAAAAGTCGCCTCGGGCAGCTCGAAGATCGTCGGGCCCTGGCCGATGGGGCCGGCCGGTGGCTCGCCGTGTAGCACCCGCGTCTCCAGCCACTCCCCGCCGAACCGGACGCGCCGCCCGGTCTCCCGGGTCTGGTCTGCCGGCGCCGCCTTCGGCTCGGGGCACGGGCTCGAGACGACCGTCGCGACGCGAATGTCGACGAGGACTACCTCGCCGTCGGGGTCGCGGTGCCCGTAGCGCCCCTCGTGGGCGGTGGCGAAGCGCTCGCGAAGATCGTTGGGATCGGGACGGGTGGAGCCCGATACCGGCAGCTCGAAGGCTTGGCCCGCGTAGCGCATCTCGTAGACCACCTCGGTGGCGCCGGCCTCGCCGCCGAGGGCCGCGATCAGGTGCTCGACCTCGGCGGCGATGCGCTCGCCGTTCAGCTCGGCACCGCTCAGCATCACGGTGCGGGCGGTGTCGCGGCGGCGGTCGGAGGCGCAGAGCCCGAGTGCCGAGAGCACGCCGCCGGCGCGCGGGCAGAGGATGCGCTCGATTCCCAGCTCGGCGGCGATCTCGGCGGCGTGCATCGGCCCGGCGCCGCCGAAGGGGAGCAGTGCGAAGCGACGCGGATCGATGCCGCGCTCGACCGTGACCACGCGCAGAGCCCGCGCCATCTCCTGGTTGGCGACGCGGACGATCCCTTCGGCGGTCTCCGTTTCGCTCAGCCCGAGTTCAGCGGCGAGGTTTCTCATCGCCGCGCGCGCGGCCTCGATGTCCAGCGTCACCCCGCCGGCCAGCTCCGAGTCAGCGGAGAGGCGGCCGAGCAGGAGATTCGCGTCGGTGACGGTCGGCTCGACCCCGCCGCGTCCGTAGCAGGCGGGACCGGGGTCGGCGCCGGCGGATTGCGGGCCGGTGCGGAGGGCTCCGCCACGGTCACGCCAGCCGATCGAGCCGCCGCCGGCCCCGACCGTGTGGACGTCGACCATCGGCAGCTGGATCGTGCGCCCGCCGATCGTGCGTGAGTCGGTGCGACGCACCTCGCCGGCCTCGACCACGCAGACGTCGCACGAGGTGCCGCCCATGTCGAAGCCGAGGGCGTTGCCGTTGCCGCTGATGCGGGCGATCAGGCCGGCGCCGACGGCGCCGCCGGCCGGTCCGGAGAGGACGCTCCAGGCGCCGGCGCGGCCCGCGTCCTCGGCGCCGGCGACCCCGCCAGAGGACTGCATCACCAGCGGTTGCGGCAGCTCCGCTGCCGCGGCGGCTTCGCCGAGCCGGCCGAGGTAGCGACCGAGCAGGGGGGAGAGGTAGGCGTCGATCACGGTGGTTGAGCAGCGCTCGTACTCGCGGAAGCGGGGCAGGACCTCGTGCGAGGCGGAAACGTGCAGGCCGGGCAGCTCCCGGCGCAGATGCTCGGCGATCTGGCGCTCGTGGCTGGGGTCGAGGTAGGAGAAGAGCAGGCAGATCGCGACCGACTCGGCACCGCAGTCGCGCAGTTGTCCCGCCATGCGGGCCGGCTCATCCGCTGCGAGCGGCTCGACGATCCCGTCCGGGCCGGTGCGCTCGTCGGCCTCGAAACGCAGCTCGGCCTCGACCAGGGGCACGGGCTTCGGCGCGCAGAGGCGGTACAGCTGAGGACGGTCCTGGCGAGCGATCTCGAGCGTGTCGGCGAAGCCTCGGGTGGCGATCAATGCGGTGCGGGCGCCGCGTTCCTCCAGCAGGGCATTGGTGCCGACCGTCATCCCGTGGGCGAAGACCTCGACCCCGGACGTATCGGCTCCGGCTCGCTCCAGCACCGCTTCGACGGCGGCGATCACCGCTTGTGATTGGTCCGCGGGCGTGGTCGGCAGCTTTGCCGTATGGACCCGCTCGCCGTCGACAAGGACAGCGTCGGTAAAGGTCCCGCCAACGTCGACGCCAAGCAGCATCAAACGAAGCTATCGCCCCCGCTGACTTCGCACTTATCCGTCCTATTGGACGCCTAACGACGAAGTCAGCGCCAGGTTTCGTCGCGGACCTCGGCACCGGCGCCGAAGATGAGGTGGACGCCGTCGAGCTCGGGGTCGAGGGCGGGGAAGTCGGTGCGCAGGTGGCCGCCGCGCGACTCCCGGCGGGCCAGCGCGCAGGCGGCGATCGCCGCCGCCAGTGGATAGGGGCTCGAGAGCAGTTGCTCGAGCTGCTCGGGCCGGCGCAGCGGGCCGGCGAGGTTCCAGACCGCATCCCTGATCTTCTCGGTGGGGGGCTCAAAGCGCCACGCGCCGGGCTCGGGAGGGTCGGCCGCCGCCGTTTCCGTCAGCGCCGCCGTCGCGGCACGGCCGCCGAAGACGAAGCACTCGCTGAGTGAGTTGGAGGCGAGCCGGTTGGCGCCGTGCAGGCCCGTGCAGGAGCACTCGCCGACCGCGAGCAGGCCGGGCAGGGAGGAGCGGCCATCGAGGTCCACCGCGACGCCGCCCATCATGTAATGGGAGGCGGGGGCGACCGGGACCGGTTCGGCGCCGGGATCGAGTCCGGCCTCGACCAGCGACTCGAAGACGTTGGGGAAGCGGGCGGGATCGAGCTCGCGCAGGTCGAGCTCGACCGCGGTCGTGCCGTCGGCTTCGAGCCGGTCGAGGATCGCGGCGGTGACCGCGTCGCGCGGTGCCAGCTCGTCGGTGAAGCGGCGCCCGGCGGCATCGAGAAGGGTCGCTCCCTCCCCGCGCACCGCCTCGGTGATCAGCAGGCCGTCGAAGCGGGTGCCGGGCAGGGCCAGTGCGGTCGGGTGAAACTGGCAGAACTCGAGATCGGCGAGCTCGGCACCGGCGGCTGCGGCCATCGTCGGACCGGCGCCGATCGCGCCGCGCGGGTTGCTCGTGCGCCGCCACAGCGCCGCCGCGCCACCGGTCGCGAGCACCGTGGCCGGGGCGGCGATCCGGCCTTCGTCGGTGAGCAGCCCGTGGCAGCGCTCGCCGTCGCTCCAGAGCGCGGTCATCGAGGTCCGCTCCTTGACCTCGATCCGCGGCTCGGCGGCGACCATCGCGGCCAGCTTCGAGGTGATCTCGTGCCCCGTCGCGCTGCCGCCGGAGTGGACGATGCGGCGGCGCGTGTGGCCACCCTCGAGGCCCAGCGACAGCTCTCCATCGGGCTCGAGGTCGAAGACGACCCCGCGTGAGCGCAGCTCGGCCACCGCGGCGGGCGCCTCGTCGACCAGGACCTGCACCGCCGAGGGGCGGCAGAGCCCGCGCCCGGCGGCGATCGTGTCGGCGGCGTGCTGGGCGGGGGAGTCACCCGGCTCGAGCGCCGCGGCAAGGCCTCCCTGCGCCCAGAAGCTGGCGCTCTGGGAGAGTGGCGTGCGCGAGACGAGGCAGACTGCGCCGCCCTGCTCGGCCGCCCGCAGGGCAGTCCACAGACCAGCGGCGCCGCCGCCGACGACGGCGACGTCGTACTCGGCGCCGGTTGTTATCGCCGTCCCGCCTCTCGACGGATCGTCTCGATCTGACCGCGAAGCCAGGCCGCTGCCGCTTCCCGCGCCCGCGCCCGCTCGTCCTCGATCGCGCCCTCGCTCGCGGCGGCGCGTTTCTCGGCCTCGGCGATCCGCTTCTCGGCGGCCTCGGCCTGGGTCTCGATCTCGGCCAGGCGACCCTCCGCCTCGGCGATCACCCGGTCCTTGGCCTCGCGCTCGCGGCGCAGCTCCTCGGCGTGGGCCAGCCGCAGTGCCTCCAGCGCCTCGGAGGCACGGGCCCGCTCCTTCGCGAGGTCGGTCTCCAGCGCCTCGATCTCGGCCGCCACCCGCTTCTCCGCGGTGCTGGCGGCCGCCGCGGCCTCCTCCAGCCGCTTCTTGGCCATCTCGACCTGGGCATTGAGATCCTCGCCGCTGGGCTGGCCTGCCGGCTCGCTCATCGAGCTCAATCTATTACGCACCGGCGAGGACGGTGCGGTAGGCCTCCAGTGTGCGCTCCGCCATCCGTGCGGCCGAGAGCGTCGCGGCTCGCGCGGCGCCCTCGACTCGAGGGTCGGCCGACTCCAGGAGCGGCTGGACGGCGGCCGTCCAGGTCGGCAGGTCGAAGGGGGCGCAGAGCGCTCCGCGCAAGCCGCCGAGCGCGTAGGGCGCGATGCCGACCGGCGTCGAGAGAACGGGCGCGTCGCAGGCCAACGCCTCGATTGCGGCCAGGCCGAAGCCCTCGTAGTCGGAGGTGACGAGGACGGCGTTGGCCGCGTTGATCCAAAGTGGCATCCGCTCGGGCTCGATCGCGCCACCGGTCAGCAGCTCCGCGCCGCAGGCCCGCGCCAGCTCCGCGGCGCGGTCGTGGCGCTTCTCGGGCCGGGCCGGGTTGGCCGGGAAGAGCAGGTAGCGGCCGTCGGGGTCGAGGCCGAGCTCGCCGCGTGTCTCGGCGCGCGGCAGCGGTCGGAAGCGGCCCAGGTCGGGGCCACAAGGGAGCACCGCGGAGCCGGGTACCGGCGGCAAGCCGGGGCGGCCCCCCTCGGGGGCGAAGAGGGCGCGCGAGACGGCGGCAACGAGGTCGGCGCGCCAGGCGAGGCGGCGCGAAAGCGGCCCGACGATCCAGTGGCGCACGTCGGTGCCGTGGAAGCTGACCACGAGCGGCCGCGCGCCGGCCAGGCGGGCGCACCAGCCGGGCAGGCCGTAGTGGGCGTGCACGAGGTCGAAGCGCTCCTGGCGCAGCAATTGTCGCAACCGGCGGGTGGCCGGGATGTACTCGCCCTTGCCCGGAGGGAAGTCGAAGACCTCGATTTCGTTTCCGCGCCGGCGCATCTCCTCCACCTGGTCGCGAACCCAGCGGCCGCGCTGCGGAGCGCCTGCGTCGGGCGCGAAGTTGGTGACGACCAGCACGCGCATGCGGTTGAGCGTACCCACGGTGCCCGGCGGCGGCCGTGGCGCCGCGGGCTCCAGAGCGAGCCTTTGGTACCTCAGGCGTTGCACACTCTTGTCACTCAGGTCTGGATCGGTGCGTCACCTGCCCTGAGCATTGGCCTCCAAACCGCAAAAGGAGGCTTCGATGATCTACATGGCAATGGGCTATCTCCACGCAGCCGTCGAGCGACGGGTGCGGGCGATCCGCGAGCTGGCCGCCGGCGAGGCGGGCCAGGGAACGGTCGAGTACGTCGGTCTGATCCTGCTCGTCTCCCTGCTGATGGTGGGGATGGTGGCGGCGATGAAGGGTTTCAACGGCAAGCAGGGCACCGAGCTCGCCGACGTGATCGTCAACAAGATCAAGGAGGCGGTCGACAAGGTGGCGTTCAAATGAGGGTGGAGGTGGAGCGGCGCGCACCGGTCGGTCCGCCGCCCGCGTTCAGACCGCTGGTCGATTCCGTGCGGGTTCCCGCGGGGCGGTTTCCGTCCGGTGGGAGGGGTACGCTGTATTACAGTATGAGGCATCGAACCCAGCTATATCTGGACGAGGGTCAGTACCGCTGGCTCAAGCAGCGCGCGGGCACGGCAGGGAGCATCGCTGCCGTCGTCCGCGAGCTGATCGATGCCGAGCGGGCTCGCGGCGTCGATCCCAGCGTCGACCCGCTGCTGAGCTACCTCGTCGATGAGGCCCCCGGCAGGGGCCGCGAGGGAACCAGCGTCAGCAGCTTGGACCGCGATCTCTACGGCCCATGAGGTCGGTCTTCATCGACACCAGCGCCTTCGTCGCCCTGCGCAACTCCTCGGAGGCCGAGCACGAGCGTGCGCGCAAGGCGCTGGCCGGCTTGATCTCCGAGGGCGTCGCGCTCTTCACCTCCAACTACGTCTTCGCCGAGACCTACACGGCACTGATGGTTCGGGTCGGCCGCGGCGAGGCGATCGAGTGGGGGCGGCGGTTTCGCAGCGGCGGTGCGATCGACCTGGTTCACCTCGATCGGCCGACGGAGGAACGCGCCTGGGAGATCCTCGAAGGGCACGACGACAAGCGCTGGAGCTACGTCGATGCGACCTCGTTTGCGCTGATCGAGCGGGACGGTGGGGACGAGGCATTCGCCTTCGACCTGCACTTCGCCCAGCGCGGACTGAACGTTCTACCAAAAGGAATTTCTTGACTGCTCAGGCCTGATGCGCCTATGCTCTCGCCAAGCTCGCGAGGCGCCGGGCTTGTCCCCCCGAGTGTCAAGGGCTACCCCCAGTGGGCAGGGAGGGTCGCGTTCGTCGCGGCCCTTCCGCATTTGTGGGGCGGTTGGGTCAAGCCTCTGGCTTAGACTCGCGAGCCATGCCAGCCTCCCGCAGCTACGACCGCGCGCCCGCCGACATCCGACCGGTCACGATCGACCCCGGCTTCGTCGAGACTGCCGACGGCTCGGCGCTGATCACCCTGGGCCGGACGAGGGTGATCTGCACCGCCTCGGTCAACCCGACCGTGCCGCGCTGGATGCAGGGCCGGGGCAAGGGCTGGGTCACGGCCGAGTACGCGATGCTGCCCGCCTCGACCGGCGATCGCAAGCAGCGCGACATCGCCAAGGGCAAGCAGGACGGCCGCGGGGTCGAGATCCAGCGCCTGATCGGCCGCTCGCTGCGGGTCGTCGTCGACTTCAGGGCGCTGGGCGAACGCAGCGTCTACGTCGATTGCGATGTGCTTCAGGCTGACGGCGGCACCCGCTGCGCGGCGATCACCGGCGGCTACGTTGCGCTTCGCCTTGCCCTGCAGAAGCTGCTCGACGCCGGGGAGATCGAGGCGATGCCGCTGACCGGCTCGGTGGCTGCGGTCAGCGTCGGCATGGTCGACGGCCGCGCCCTCTGCGACCTCGACTACTCCGAGGACTCGACCGCGGAGGTCGACGCCAACGTGGTGATGACCAGCGATGGCGGCCTGGTCGAGGTGCAGGCGACGGCCGAGCGCACGCCGCTCTCCCGCGCTTCGCTCGACGAGCTGCTCGGCCTCGCCGAGATGGGAATCTCCCGCCTGCGCGGAGTGCAGGAAAAGGTGGCCGGCGGGTAGTCCTTGACGGGTGCATCGGGTTGATCTTCGCCACCGCCAACAAGCACAAGCTGCGCGAGATGCGCGAACTGCTGCCCGACCTCAAGCTCGATTCCCTGCCCGAGGGGGTCGAGCTGCCGCCGGAGGAGGGCGATTCCTTTGCCGAGATCGCGCTGGAGAAGGCGCGGACCGCGCATGCGGCCACCGGCGAGGCGGCGATCGGGGACGACTCGGGAATCGAGGCGATGGGGCTGGGCGGCCGGCCCGGCATTCATTCGGCGCGCTATGGAGGCCCCGGCGCGAGCGACGAGGAGAACCTGGACAAGCTCCTGCGCGAGGTGGCAGCCGCCGGCGACGATCGCCGCGCCGCCTATCACTGCGCCCTGGCGCTGATCGAGGCCGATGGCTCCGAGCGCGTCTTCGAGGCCCGCTGCGAGGGCCACCTGATCGAGGAGGCGCGCGGCGAGGGCGGCTTCGGCTACGACCCGGCCTTCGTCCCCGACGACACCGGCAGCGATGACCCCCGCACGATGTCGGAGCTGAGCCAGGCGGAGAAGAACGAGATCAGTCACCGCGGCCGGGTCGCGCGGCTGCTGACCGCTTACCTGGTCGCCGACGAGGCAGCGTCAAGGGCGAGATGATCCGCACCAAGAGCGGTGCGGCGGCGCTCTCGATCGCCTCCAATGCGCTGCTGATCGCGATCAAGCTGGCGGCGGGCGCGATCACCGGCTCGATCGCGATCCTCACCGAGGCGGTCCACTCGCTGATCGACCTCGTCGCCTCGGTGGTCGCCTTCGTCTCGGTGCGCAAGGCCGACGAGCCCGCCGACGCCGACCACCCGTACGGCCACGAGAAGGTCGAGAGCCTGGCGGCGACGATCGAGGGCCTGTTGATCCTGCTCGGCGCGGCGATCATCATCTACGAGGCGACCCACCGCCTCGTCGTCGGTGCCGAGGTCGAAACGATCGGCGTTGGGATCGCGGTGATGGGCTTCTCGGTGATCGCCAACCTCGTCGTCTCGGCGGTCCTCTCGCGCCAGGCGAAGGTCTACGACTCCCCCGCCCTCGAAGGCGATGCAGCCCACCTGCGCACCGATGCGCTGACCTCGGCCGGCGTCGTCGTAGGGCTCAGCCTGGTCAAGATCACCGGCGACGCGGCCTTCGATTCGATCACAGCGCTAGCGGTCGCCGCGGCGATTGTCGTCGCCGGGATCAGGATCATTCGCCGCTCCTCCGGCGTCCTCGTCGACGAAGCCCTGCCCGACGAGGAGATGGACCGGATCGAGGCGGCGATCGCCTCCGCCCGCACCCCCGAGGTCGCCGGCTACCACAAGCTGCGCGCCCGCCGCGCCGGTTCCCGCCGCTACATCGACCTTCACGTCCAGTACCGCTCCGGCACCAGCCTCGAGCGGGCCCACGAGCTGGCCCACACGATGCGCGCCTCGATCGAGGCCGACATCACCCGGGCCGAGGTCCTGATCCATGTCGAGCCGGAGACGTCGTTGAGGGATCCCGAGCGGGCCCGCTCAGGGCCATTCCGAGCCGGCTAGGGGCGTCCCATCAAGCGGCCGGTAGGGGACCGGCCCGCCCTCTCAATCCTCGGGCAGGTTCTCCAGGTCCAGTTGGTCCTGGGTGCGATTCTGCGCACGCTTCATCTCACGCAGCCGCGTGAGAGAGCACACCTGGACGGGGATGCCAAGCAGCTCACTGGCGACCGCGTCCTCGGAGAGTTGCGAATAGCTGGGAACTCCCTGCGCTCGCTGTACAACGTCGAGTCCGCCGAACCGGGTCATCGCCGTGACGTTGCCTCCCATGCGGATGACTCCTGCGTCGCTCGATGAGTCGAAGGGCCTGCCCCCGACGGTTGGGAGCGTGGAGTCCAGCAGTTCGAGGGCTTGCGTCAATCGCGTCAAGTTCTCAGGGTCTGGGTCGGGGACGAGGTCAAGGTCCTCGGTGCCGCGTACGAATCCATGTGCGCCGACCGCCACACCGCCGATCACGACGAACCGAACATCCTGCTCGTACAGGGCCTCGAGTAGCGCCCTCAGGTCGAACTCGCTCAACTCACCCTGCCGGCGGCGCCCTTGATCGCGTTCATCTGCTTGCAGAGCGCGTGCACACGGGCCAGCCGCTCGCTCATCGGAGCATTGCGATCTGCCTCGAGGCGCATTTCTTCGAGCTCGGCGCAGTTCGTCAATCTCGCCACTGAGTGCCTTCGCAGCCACGGGATCGAGTCTAACGCCAGCTTTGTGCCTCGGAAGTGGTTAGGGCGACGGCAGAAGATTCACCGCCGCCGCAAGCCCCACGGCGCCCACCGTGATCGAGTAGCCGGTGTAGCCGCTGATCGCGAAGAGGACCACGGCGATCGCGCAGATCGAGACGACGATGATCCAGGAGGCTCGGGCCAGGGTCACGGGTCGCTATTTTGGCCGAGATGCCCGACGGTGAGACGAGCGGTGTGGAAGAGGCCCCGGCCGCTGAGGCGGCCGCGTCGGCGCTGGCCTACCTGACCGAGATGTCGCCGGACCTGCGCGGTGGGGCGATCCTGACGGCTGGCGGCGAGGTGCTGGCGGCCAGCGACTCGCCCAATCGCTGGCGCGAAGACGCCGCTGCGCTGCTCGACGTGGCCGACCGGGCCGGGGATGAGCCGGTCGAGCAGGTCCACATTGCCACCGAGCAGGGCGAGGTCTTCGTCCTGCGTCACGCCGGGCTCGCCGCCGTCGCGGTGAGCGAGCGCTTCGCGCTCGCCTCGCTGATGTTCTTCGACATGCGCTCGGTCCTGCGCGATCTCGCCGCCGGCGGCGACGGAGGGGAGCTCGATGCCGCCTAAGCCGCACCGGGTACTGCTCGACCGCGTCTCCGGCTACGCCGACGAGGCGGCGGCCTATATGCGCCGCCGGCGCGTTTCGCGCCGGCCGTTTGCGCGTCTCTACTACGCCGGCGGGCGGGCCAGCGACCACGCCGGAGACTCGCTGGCGGGCGGCGAGCTCTTCGTCGCCGCCGGGCGCCTGATCGAGGTTGCCGGGAAGCGGCCAAAGCCGTGAGCGGCGTGATCGAGCCCGAGGTCGCCGCGCGCGTGCTGACGCGGGCGCTCGCCCACGGCGGCGAGTTCGCCGAGGTCTTCGCCGAACGCAACGCCGGCCTGACGATGGCGATCGACGAGTCGCGGGTCGAAGCGGTGCAGTCGGGCGCCGCCGAGGGGGCCGGGGTGCGCGTCCTCAGCGGCGGCACCACCTACTTCTCCCACGTCGACGGCCTCGACCCGGCCGACATCGAGCGGGCGGCCGACGAGGCGGCGGCGGCGCTGCGCTCCGACCGCGCCGAGCCGCGCCCGCTGGAGGCGGTCGCCGGCACACCCCACCGCATCGAGCAGCGGCCGGCGACGGTGGCGGCCGAGCGCAAGGCGGCGCTACTGCGCGAGCTCGACGAGCGCGGCCGCGGCGCCGGGACCGAGATCGCCCAGTTCATGGCCTCCTACGCCGAGGTCCGCCGCGAGGTCACGGTCGCCAACTCGGAGGGGCTCTTTGCCGGCGACGATCGCACCCGCGTCCGTATCGGCGCCCAGGCGGTCGCCCGTCGCGGCGACGCGGTCGAGACCGGAGCCGAGACCCTCGGTGGCCACCGCGGCTTTGAGCTCTTCGACGGCGAGCCAGGCGAGATCGCCGCCGAGGCGGCACGCAAGGCGCTGGTCCTGCTCGATGCCGGGCCGGCTCCCGCCGGCTCGATGCCGGTCGTCGTCGGCGGCGGCTTCGGCGGCGTCCTCTTCCACGAGATGACCGGTCACGGGCTCGAGGCCGATCACATCCAGAAGGGCGCCAGCGTCTATGTCGACAAGCTCGGCGAGCAGGTCGCCCAGCCGCTGCTCACCGCCTACGACGACGGCCGCATGCCGAACGAGTGGGGCAGCGACGCGATCGACGACGAGGGAGCGCCGACGCAGAAGACGATGGTGATCGAGGAGGGGCGCCTCGCCGCCTACCTCTACGACGGGCTGACCGCCCGTCGCGACGGCGTCGCCTCGACCGGCAACGGCCGCCGCGAGAGCTTCCGGCACCTGCCGGTGCCGCGGATGACCAACACCTATATCGAGCCGGGAGAGACCGAGCCGGAGGCGATGATCGCCGACGTCGAGCGCGGCTTCTACGCCAAGTCCTTCGCCGGCGGCCAGGTCGACCCGGCGACCGGCGACTTCGTCTTCGGCGTCTCCGAGGGCTACCTGATCGAGGCCGGCAAGGTGACCCGCCCCTGCCGCGGCGCGACCCTGATCGGCAACTGCCTGCAGGCGCTGATGGCGATCGACGCGGTCGGCAACGACTTCGAGATGAAGACCGGCGTCTGTGGCAAGGCGGGTCAGCGGGTGCCGGTCGGCACCGGCCAGGGCCACGTCCGGATCGGCGCGATGACGGTGGGGGGGACCGAGGTTTGATCGAGCCGGCGCGGCGGGCCGTCGAGCGGGCACTGGCCGCGGGCGCCAGCGATGCCGAGGCTTACGCCTCCGAGGATGCGGGACGCGAGATCCGCGCCCACGGTGGCGAGATCGAGAGCCTGACCGCGGCGACGCAGCGCGGACTCGGCGTCCGCGCCTGGATCGGCCACCAGGTCGGCTACGCCTTCGGCACCGATCTCTCCAAGGCCGGCATCGCCGCGATCTCCGCCCGCGCGGCCGAGGCGGCGCGGGTCGCCGACGAGGACGAGTTCGCCGGGCCGGCGCAAGCCGACGGCAGCGTGACCGACCTACAGCTCAGTGATCCCTCGGTCTCGGAGTGGCCCACGGATCGTGTCGCCGACCTGACCCTGGCGATCGAGCGGGCCGCCCTCGATGCCGACCGGCGGGTCGCCGGGGTCGAGCAGGCCGTGTACGCGGACTCCGCCGAGCGGGTGGCGATCGCCTCTTCGACCGGGATCGGCGGCGAGTTCGAGCGCTCCAGCTGTTACGGCTACGTGCAGGTGCTGGCCGAGGGCGACGACGGTCGCGAGACCGGCCTCGGCTTCGACCTCAGCCGCGGCCCGGACGGGCTCGACCCGGCGGCGATCGGCCGCGAAGGCGCCGAGCGCGCGACGGCGATGATCGGCGCCGGCAAGCCCGAGTCGCGCTCCTGCCCGGTCGTCCTCGACCCGACCGTCGCCGCCAGCTTCATCGGTCTGGTCGGCGGCGGGCTCAGCGCCGGCGCCGTGCAGCGCGGGCGCTCGCCGTTCGCGGACCGACTTGGAGCCGAGGTCGCCGGCGAGGCCTTTGTCCTCCATGACGACGGACTCGACCCCGGCGGATCGGCTTCCGCGCCCTTCGACGGTGAGGGCGTGCCCTGCCGGCGCACCGCGCTGATCGAGGGCGGTGCCCTGCACACGTATCTCTTCGACGCCTACACGGCGCGTCGCGGGGGAGCCTCCAGCACCGGCAATGCCGGGCGCGGCGGCTACCGCTCGCAGCCCTCGGTCTCGGCCACCAACCTCGTGGTTTCGCCGGGCGCGCTCGGCTTCGAGGACCTGCTGCGCGAGGCGGGGGACGGCGTGCTCGTCACCGACGTCGCCGGTCTGCACTCAGGCGTCAACCCCGTCTCCGGCGACTTCTCGGTCGGCGCTTCGGGGCGGGCGATCCGCGATGGCGAGCCGGCCGAGCCGCTGCGTGAGTTCACGATCGCCAGCGACCTCGTCTCGATGCTCAGGGCCGTGCGGGCGGCGGGCGCCGATGCCCGCTGGGTCCCCTTCGGCGGCTCGGTCCGCACCCCCTCGCTGCTGATCGAGGCGATGACGGTCGCGGGATCCTGAGTCCCATGCGGCTTTACGGCCGTGGCCACTGTTAGATTCCGCCCCGATTTCAACCACCCATGACGGAGGAGCTTCGACGTGACAAAGGCTGAGTTTCTGGACCAACTTGCAGGCGACGACAGGCTGGGCAGCAAGAAAGCGGCCAGCGACGCTGTTGACGCGGTGCTCGACGCGATCACCGACACGCTGAGCGGCGGCGGCGAAGTCAGCTTCACCGGCTTCGGCAAATTCCACGTCGCCGAGCGCGGTCCGCGCCAGGGCGTCAACCCCCGCACCGGCGAGCGGATCACGATCCCGGGCGGCAAGGTGCCGCGCTTCTCCGCCGGCTCGGCGCTGAAGACCAAGGTCAAAGGCTGAGTCAGACCCCATTCGCAGATCGGCTGGCGGCGCTCGTCGAAGAGCGCCGCAGCCAGGTCTGCCTTGGTCTCGACCCCGATCCTTCGAAGCTCGAACGGGGCGGGACGGATGTTTCCGCGGCCTCGGCCGCCGAGCAGGCGGCCGAGGCTGTTGTCTCCCACTGCCGCTCGCTGATCGAGCGCGCGGGGCCTGCCTGCGTTGCGGTCAAGCCGCAGCTCGCCTGCTTCGAGCGGCTCGGGGCACCCGGCTGGGCGGCACTGGCCAAGGTCTGCGCGGTGGCTCAGGACGCGGGGCTGCTGGTCGTCGCCGATGGCAAGCGGGGCGACGTGCCGGTCACTGCGGCCGCCTACGCTCAGGCGCTCGTCGGCGAGACGCCGACGCCGTGGGGCCCGGTCGCCGGCCTCGGCGCCGATGCCTTCACCGCCAATCCGCTACTTGGCGCCGACGCGCTGGAGCCGCTGGTCGCGGCCGCACAGGTGGCTGGCGCCGGGATCTTCGCCCTGGTGCGGACCAGCAACCCGGGCGCGGCCGACATCCAGGACCAGCCGAGCCCCAAGCGGCCATTGCACGAGCGGCTCGCGGCGCTCGTCGACGGCCTCTCGGACCGCCTCCTGGGCGAGGGCGGTCTCAGCGGCATGGGTGCCGTGGTCGGCGCCACCGAGCCCGAGCACATCGGCCGCCTGCGCTCGTTGATGCCGCGCTCGATCTTCCTCATCCCCGGCGTCGGCGCTCAGGGCGGCCGGCCGGAGATGCTGGGGGCAGCGTTCGGCCCCGGGCTCAGCTTCGGCTCTCGTCGCTGCCTCGCGCGGTATTGCCGCGGCCGATGACCCGGCGGCGGCAGCGGAGAGTCTGCGCGCCGCCGTTTGGGACGTTTCGACCGCATGAAACGCCGCTGACCGTATATACGATCTTCGGCGCCCATCCGATCGCCAGTCACGTCCAATGAACAAGCGCTCATCAGCCCCCGCCCGCGTCTTCGCGGTGATCGCCCTCGCGATCGCCCTGGTCGTCGTGATCGTGATCGTCGTCGCCGCCCTTGGCGGCGGCTCGAACGATTCCGGTGGCAACGGTCACCACAGCAAAGCGGCGCGCCAGGCGCGCAAGCACAAGCGCGAAAACATCCCGGCGACCTACGAAGTCAAGTAGCGGCGACACCCTGATCTCGATCGCTCACCACAACGGGGTGACGGTGAAGCGGATCGAAACGCTCAACCCCGAAATCGACCCGCAGACCCTGATCGCCGGCGAGCAACTGAAACTGAAGTAGGGATGCGCCGCTGGGGCGCAGTCCTGGCGGTTGCGCTGCTGGCCCTTGCCTGCGCCGCGCCCCCTCCCGGGCAGGCCAAGGGCGGGCCGCCGATCGAGGCGCGGGCCTGGGCATTGATCGACGCCCGCACCGGCGAAGTGCTGGTCTCGCACGCCGATCGGCGCCAGTTGCCGATCGCCAGCACGACCAAGCTGATGACCGCCTACGTCGTCCTCCACGAGCTGCCGCTCGACCGGATCGTCCGCGCCGCTCCCTACCGGGCCGAATACGGCGAGTCGCTGCTCGGCCTGCGGCCGGGACAGCGGATCAGCGTGCGCGACCTGCTCTACGGCCTGATCCTGCGCAGCGGCAACGATGCCGCCTATGACCTTGCCCGCGCCGCCGCCGGGTCGGAGGCGCGCTTCGTCGCCCGGATGAACCGCTACGCGGCGGCGCTGGGGCTGTCCGACACCCACTACGCCAACCCGATCGGGCTCGATCAGCGTGGCAACCACTCCAGCGCCCGCGACCTCGCCACGCTGACCCAGCACCTGCTGCGGATCCCCGCCTTTGCCCGGATCGCCGATGCGCGCAGCGCCGTCCTGCGCAGCGTCAGGCCGCGGCGGCGGATCGTGACGATCAACGAGCTGCTGCGGATGGCGCCCTGGGTGACCGGGGTCAAGACCGGCCACACCTTTGGCGCCCTCTACGTCCTCGTCGGCTCGGGGCGCCGCCGGGGGGTCGAGCTGATCTCGGTTGCGATCGGCGCTCCCACCGACGAAGACCGCTTCGCCGACAACATCGAGCTGCTCGACTACGGCTTCTCCCAGTACAGGCGGCGGCTGCCGATCCGGGTCGGTGCCGAGCTCGCCGATCCCTCGATCCGCTACAGCGGCGGCGAGCTGCCGCTGCGCGCAGCTCGCACGCGTCGCCGTCGGCATCCGGCCCGACCAGCATCTGAGCCTCGCGGTGCGCGCCCCGCGTGAAGTCGAGGGCCCGGTCCGCCGCGGCGCGGCGCTTGGCACCGCCACCGTCTTTCGTCGATGGCCTGCGGGTCGCCTCGGTGCCGCTGCGGGCCGGGCGGGCAGTCGCCGAGTGCGAGCGCGCTCGATCGGGTAAGAAGCTTCGTCAGCGACAATCTGGCCTGGCTTGCGCTGCTCTCGTCCGTGATACTGGTCGCGGGAGGCTTTCTACTCAGGCGCCTAATCCGATGATCGTCACCGTCACCCTCAACGCCGCGATTGACCGCACGGTTGCGGTGCCCAACTTCCGCCTCGGCCACCGTCACCGCGCGGTCGAGAGTCGCACGGTCTCCGGCGGCAAGGGGATCAACGTGGCGCGGGCGCTGAAGCTGCTCGGCCGCCCGGTGATCGCGACCGGCTTCGCCGGCGGGCCGACCGGCAGCCGCCTGCTCGAACAGCTGCGCGAAGAAGCCGTGCTGACCGATTTCACCCGGATCGCCGGCGAGACCCGGATCAACCTCGCGGTTATCGATCCGACCTCGGGCGAGCAGACG
Organism: uncultured Solirubrobacterales bacterium; assembly: GCA_963702705.1. Lineage (GTDB taxonomy): Bacteria > Actinomycetota > Thermoleophilia > Solirubrobacterales > 70-9 > VRUE01. Next base: position 558,607 of record CAVPDR010000002.1, on the reverse strand, counting down.
GAGATCAACGAGCGCGGGCCGGCCGTCAGTCCCGAGGAGGTCGAGCGCTTCGTCGATCGGCTCGGCTACCTTGCCGACGGCGCCGAGCTCTGCGTCCTCGCCGGCAGCCTTCCCCCTGGGGCCGGCGACGACCTCTACGCGCGCCTGGTCAAGGACCTCGGCGACCGCGGCGTGCCGGTTGTGCTCGACGTCGAGGGCGACGCGATGCGGGCCGGCCTGCGCGCCGGGCCCGCGGTCGTCACCCCGAACGAGCGCGAGGCCGAGGAGCTGGTCGGCCAGGAGTTCGCCGACCGCGACGACCTTGTCCAGGGCTTGACCGAGCTGATCCGCCTCGGCGCCGCCGAGGCCGCGATCACCCGGCCCGACGGTTGCGTCGCCGTGGTCGGCGAAGGGCCGGAGCGGCGTTTCCTCGAGGTGCGGACCGAGTCGCTGGAGCCGGTCTCCACGGTCGGCTCGGGCGACGCCTTCCTGGCCGGTTACGTCGCCGCGCGCTACGAGGGCCGCCCGCCCGGCGACTGCCTCGCCTACGGCGTCGCCTGCGGCGCCGAGTCGACCCAGCACTTCGGCGCCGGCATGGTCGACCGCAACCAGGTCGAGCGCCTGCTCGGCGAGGTCCACGTCCAGGATTTGGAGGTCCCCGCCGAAGTGTAGGCTGGGTCTTCAACGCCACCCTGGAGGACTTAACTTGGAGATCGACATCGGTCGAGGCAAGAAGGGGCGGCGCGCTTACGGATTCGACGACATCGCAATCGTCCCGTCGCGCCGCACCCGCGATCCCGACGACATTGACATCAGCTGGACGCTGGGCCCCTATCGCTTCGAGCTGCCGCTCGTCGCCTCGGCGATGGACGGCGTGGTCAGTCCCGACACCGCGGTGCTGGTCAACGAGCTCGGTGGGCTCGGCGTGCTCAACCTCGAGGGGATCTGGACCCGCTTCGAGAACGCCGAGGAGAAGCTCGAGATGGTCGCCGCCGCGCCCAAGCACGAGGCGACCCGGATCATGCAGGAGATCTACGCCGAGCCGGTCAAGCCGGAGCTGATCGGCAAGCGGATCGCCGAGATCAAGCAGCGTGGCGCGGTCGCCTGCGGCTCGCTGACGCCGCAGAAAGTGCGCGAGCACTACGAGGTCGCGGTCGAGGCCGGGATCGACATCCTCGTCATCCAGGGCACGGTGATCTCGGCCGAACACGTCTCGACCACGGTCGAGCCGCTCAACCTGAAGGAGTTCATCGCCGAGGTGCCGGTGCCGACCGTGGTCGGCGGCTGCGCCTCCTACTCGACCGGCCTGCACCTGATGCGGACCGGGGCGGTGGGCGTCCTCGTCGGCGTCGGACCCGGCGCCGCCTGCACGACCCGCGGTGTGCTCGGGATCGGGGTACCGCAGGCGACGGCGATCGCCGACGTCGCGGCCGCCCGTTCGCAGCACATGCTCGAGACCGGCGAGTACGTCAACGTGATCGCCGACGGCGGCATGCGCACCGGTGGCGACGTCTCCAAGGCGATCGCCTGCGGGGCGGACTCGGTGATGGTCGGCTCGCCGCTGGCCCGCGCCAAGGAGGCCCCCGGCCGCGGCTTCCACTGGGGGATGGCGACGTTCCATCCCTCGCTGCCCCGCGGAACCCGCGTCACCACCAAGCAGGACGGGACGTTGGAGGAAATCCTGCTCGGCCCGGCGCAGGAGAACGACGGCACCTTCAACCTGATGGGAGCGCTGAAGACCTCGATGGCCACCTGCGGCTACGAGGACATCCGCTCCTTCCAGCGGGCCGAGGTGATGGTCGCGCCGGCGCTTATGAGCGAGGGCAAGAAGCTGCAAAATGAGCAGTCGGTCGGCATGGGGTCGAACGGGCGCGCAGCGGTCTCGGCCGGTGTTGGAGTCGCCGACGACTGAGGCCGGCGCCTCAACAGCGCCGGCCCAGGCCTCAGAGGAGGTACTGGTCCTCGATTTCGGGGGCCAGTACTCGCAGCTGATTGCGAGGCGCATCCGCGAATGCGGTGTGTTTGCTGAGCTACTGCCGTCGACGACGACGATTGCGACCATTCGAGAGAGAGCTCCTAAGGGGTTGATCCTCTCGGGAGGGCCCGCCTCCGTTTATGAGGAGGGCGCTCCGGCCTTTCCTACGGATCTGCTGGATCTGGGGATTCCTCTGCTTGGGATCTGTTACGGGATGCAGGCGATGGTTCAGGCGTTGGGGGGACGGGTTGAGGCGGCCGAGACCGGGGAGTTTGGGCGTACCGATTTGACCTTGATCGAGGGGGGCGGGCACCTTCTTGCCGGACTGCCCGAGGAGCAGCACTGCTGGATGAGCCACCGCGATGCGGTCTTCGAGCCCCCGGAGGGGTTCACTGCGCTCGCATCGAGCCCCGGCTCGCCGGTGGCCGCCTGCGAGTACCCCGACCGCGGCCTCTACGGGATCCAGTTCCACCCCGAGGTCGTTCACACGCCATATGGGACCGAGATCCTCACCCGCTTCCTGCGCGACGTCGCCGGCTGCGAGCAGCAGTGGTCGCCGCAGTCGGTGATCGAAGAGCAGGTCGCCAAGATCCGCGCCCAGGTGGGCGCGGGCCGGGTCATCTGCGGCCTCTCCGGCGGCGTCGACTCCTCGGTCGCGGCGCTGCTCGTCCACAAGGCGATCGGCGAGCAGCTGACCTGCGTCTTCGTCGACCACGGCCTGATGCGGCTGAACGAGGCCGAGCAGGTCGTCGCCGCCTTCGAGCAGTTCGGCATCCCGCTCGTCCACGTCGAGGCCGAGCAGCGTTTCCTCGAGAAGCTCGCCGGCCACGACGAGCCCGAGCGCAAGCGCAAGATCATCGGCGAGGAGTTCATCCGCGTCTTCGAGGAGGAGGCGGAGAAGCTCGAGGACGCCGCCTACCTGGTTCAGGGCACGCTCTACTCCGACGTGATCGAGTCCGGTGGCAGCGACCATGCGGCGACGATCAAGTCCCATCACAACGTCGGCGGCCTGCCCGACGATCTCGAGTTCGAGCTGGTCGAGCCGCTGCGGATGCTGTTCAAGGACGAGGTACGCGCGGTCGGCGCCGAGCTGGGACTGCCGGAACGGATGGTCTGGCGCCAGCCTTTCCCGGGGCCGGGCCTGGCGATCCGCATCGTCGGCGGCGAGGTCAACAAGGAGCGGCTCGACATCCTGCGCGCCGCCGACGCGATCCTGCAGGAGGAGATCCGCGCCGCCGACCTCTACCGCCAGCTCTGGCAATCCTTCTGCGTGCTCCCGGTCGTGCGCTCGGTCGGGGTGCAGGGCGACGGCCGCACCTACGCCTACCCGATCGTGATCCGGGCGGTCACCTCCGACGACGCGATGACCGCCGACTGGGCCCGCCTGCCCTACGACCTGCTGGAGCGGGTCTCCAACCGGATCATCAACGAGATCGCCGACGTCAACCGCGTGGCGCTCGATATCTCCTCGAAGCCTCCCGCCACCATCGAGTGGGAGTAAGTCGCGGCTAGGACGGTGTTCTGATGCCGTCGTTTGCCGTCTCGATTTCGATTCTCGGCCTCGTTCAGGCGGCGCTCGTGGCGCTGCCTGCACCGCGGGCGCGGCCGGCTTGGGTGGGTCGGCTCAACAGCCCCTGGTGGGCGGCGATTCCGGCGTTCTCTATTGCGGCCGTAATCGCGATCGTCGAACTCGATTCCGACTCGGCGACCTGGCTCTCATATCTTGCCCTCGTTGCCGTGCCGCCGCTGGCGTCGTTTGCTCTCGCAGCGTTGGTGCGCCGTTCACGGCCCGTTTGGGCCCTTGCGGCATTGGCGCTCTTTGGGCTGGCCTGGGCGGCTCACGGTTCGCTTGCCGGCGAGGCCGCGGCGATGGCGCTCTCCGGGCTTGCATGCGTCACGCTCGGCTGGCTGCTCGTTTCGATCGTTCCGGCCCTCTGGCTGCGCTTTGGCATTTACGCGATGGCTGCGCTCGATACCTGGTTCGTCGCCTCGGACCTTCTCCAGGGCCCAAATGCGGTTCTCAGTACCGCCGCACCCGCGGGCGATCTGCCGCGCCTGCAGGCGGTCCACTTCGGCTCGGCCCAGATGGGCTTCGGCGACCTCTTCATCGCCGCCCTGGTCGGCTGCCTGCTCGCTCGCACACGCTTGCGCCAGCTCCACGCAGCGGCCCTGGTCGCGGTTCTGGGCCTGGCCTTCGACCTGCTTTTCTTTACTGTCAACGAGCTGCCGGCGACGGTACCGGTCGCCGTCGCGCTTGCGGTTGTTCAGCACACACAGGATGCCCGTCGGCATCGCCGTGTCACCAGAGTGTGGTGACCGGCGTAAAGGAGTGCATGGCCGTGTCGGCTGTGACCAGGGTGAGGTCGAGCTCCAATGCAGTGGCGACCAGGAAGCGATCCGCCGGGTCCTGAGATTCGAAGCCCTCGAGTGCCTCGCTGCGAAGAGCGACGCTGTGGTTCAGCGGCGCTGCCGTCGGCGCGGATCTGCGCAACGCATCGAGAACCCACTCGCCTGGGGAGGGCGCCAGCGCGACCCGGCCCTTACGGGCCAGGACGAGGGTCTCCCAGGTCGAGATGGGCGAGAGGAACAACTCGCTCTGGCGACTGGCTATCGCCGCCTCGGCGTCAGCCGAGAGCCGCTCCGGATCGAGAAGCCTCCAGAGCCAGGCGTGAGTGTCGAGTAGGAGCCTCACCCTTGCAGGGCGTGCCACTCATCAGGCTCGACCGCCGGGGCGATCAAATCGTCGCGAATCTCACCGCGGTCACGCATGGCTCCGGACCAGTCCTCCGAGCGGGTCGCGTGCACTTGGGTGAGCTGAGCGACGGCCTTGCCGCGCTTGGTGATCACGATCGGCTCGCCGGATTCGCCGACCTCGTCCAACAGGCGCAGGCAGGTCTGCTTGAACTCTCCGGCGGGAACCGTCTTCATAGAACCAACCTTACCATGGACATGGGGCATGGACGTATTGCCCGGAGTGCGACGATCAGCTGTAGCGGTCCCATTTTTCGAGGTAGGGCAGAGGGTCGATCGGGCTGCCGCCTTCGTACCAGCCGGGCGCCGTCCAGATCTCGAAGTGGAGGTGGCAGGCGGTGGCGTCGCCGGTGTCGCCGACGATGCCGATCGGCTGGCCGGTGCGAACCTGTTCCCCGGTCTGCAGCGGCGAGGGTTCGGCCAGGTGTGCGTACATGAAGTCGAAGCCCGTGCCCTTGCCGTCGATCACGACGTAGTTGCCGGCGGCGCCCTGGTAGCCGGCGTACTGGACCGTGCCGCCGCGGGCGGCGACCAGCGGTGTGCCGCAGGCGGCCATCGTGTCCTGTCCCTCGTGCGTGTGGCCGGCCCGAGCGGCGCCAAAGCGGCCCTCGGCGCCGCCGAAGTCGTGGGGGCCGAGGACGGGGAAGGCGTAGCCGTAGAGGGCGAAGCCGAGGCTGAGCGGTGCGGTAGAGGTCGAGGCCCGGGCCGCCGGCTGGGGCGGGGTGGTGCCCTGCGCCTCGATGCGGAAGCTGTAGCGGCCGTTGCGTGCCGGGCGGCCTTCGCTCGTCGTCCCGTCCCAGCGAATCCGCACTTCGACGTTCGGTTCGACGTCGTTGCGGTAGAAGCTGCGGGCGACTTCGCCGGCGCTGTTGACGACGTCGACCTGGAGATCGTTCTGGGCCTGGGTGCTGGCGATCGAGAAGCGGATGCTCGGGTTGTGGACGCCGTAGAAGAAGGACTTGCGCGGCGTGGTCTGGGCCGAGACGAGGCTGATCGTGCCGGCGCTTGGCGCCTCGGCGGCCGGCGAGCCGGTGGGGCTGCCCGGGGGCGGCGGACCGCCCGCCGCGGTGAAGGCACCGCCGGTGGCCGCCATCGCCGGCGCGGCCAGCACCAGCAGCGCCGCGATCGTCATATGTAGTCCCGCCAACAAAGGCCTGGCGCTCTTGCGTGCCACGTGCCCTCTCTTTCTTTCGCCTGCGGAGTTAGCTGTCGGGCTCGCGCTGAAAGAGATGCGCTACGACCTTTTCGGCCGATTCGCCCCTGGAACCTGCAACGGTTCCTGCGGTTCCTCCGCTCCCACCCACATGTGTGGCTGGAATTAGGCAGTTGTTGGCGCGGCAGTATAGAGGCCGGTGCGGCCACGTACACCGATACGGCGTGGCGGCTATCATGCCGTGGCCGCTGGGAGCTCCCTGCGGCTTTTCTCTGATGAAGACCTATGTAGCCAAACCTTCCGACCGCCAGCGCGACTGGTATGTCGTCGACGCTGAGGGCCAGACTTTGGGCCGTCTCGCGACCCGGATTGCGGACGCTCTGCGCGGCAAGCGCAAGCCCGAGTACACGCCCCACATCGACACCGGGGACTTCATCGTCGTCATCAACGCGGAGAAAATCCACGTCACCGGCGACAAGCTGAACCAGAAGCGCTACTGGCGCCACAGCGGCTACCCGGGCGGGATCAAGTCCCGAACCCTGGCCGAGATGCTCGATCGCCGGCCCGAGGAGGTCATCCGCAAGGCGGTCAAGGGGATGCTTCCCCGCAACCGGCTCGCCCGCCAGCAGCTGACCAAGCTGAAGGTGTACGCGGGTCCCGAGCATCCGCATGCTGCTCAGCAGCCTAAAACCATGGAGATACAGACTTGATCGACGACGAGACCAAAGACGCGCAGGACATTTCGGACGAGGGTTCAGAGGGCTCGACCGCGGGTCCTGTCGCGGGTGAGGACTCCTCGTCCTCGCAAGCTGCGGGCGAGGAGCCCACACCCACGCCACCCGCGGACGAGGCGTCTGAGGCCGTGGCCGAGGAGCCTGTGGCCGAAGGAGACGCCGCCGAGGAGCCTGTGGCGGAGGAGCCGGTTGATGAGGCGCCTGCCGCCGATGGAGATGCCGCTGAGGAGCCCGTCGCGGAGGAGAAAGCCGAGGAGGCCGAGCCGGAGGCTGAGAAGCCCAAGGCTGAGGAGAAGAAGAAGGACGTGATTCCGGGGGCCGACCTCGAGCCGATCGCCGTCGAAGAGGATGAGCGGCCGCTCAGTGCTGAGGAGCAGGCTCGGCTCGAGGCCGAAGAGGAGGAGCGGCTCCAGCGGGAGGCTGCTCTGGTCGGCGATGCCGAGGAGGAGCCGAGCGCCGCCAGCCGGGCGCCGGCCAAACTCGAGGGCGACGCGCGCTACCTCGCCACCGGCAAGCGCAAGACTTCGATCGCCCGTGTGACGCTGCTGCCAGGCAGCGGCAAGTTCGAGATCAACAAGCGCGAGCTCGCCGAGTTCTTCCCGCGGCCCCTGCATCAGACGATGGCGGTGCAGCCGCTGACCATCACCGGCTACGAGGGCAACCTCGACGTCCGCGTGCGGGTCCATGGCGGCGGCATCAGCGGCCAGGCCGGGGCGGTGCGCCACGGGATCGCCCGGGCGCTGACCGAGATCGATCCCGAGCTGCGCGGCGAGCTCAAGCGCCGCGGCTTCCTTACCCGTGACGCACGGGCCAAGGAGCGCAAGAAGGCCGGCCTGAAGAAGGCGCGCAAGCGGCCTCAGTTCTCCAAGCGTTAGGAGTCAACCTATGACCACAGGGCGCAAGCTCTTCGGAACCGACGGGGTCCGAGGGGAGGCCGGGACGTTCCTCACGGCGGAGCTGGCGACGGCGCTCGGCCGCGCTGCGACCGCCTCGCTCGACGCTCGGCGACCGCAGGTGCTGATCGTGCGCGACACGCGCGAGTCGGGGCCGATGTTGGAGTCGGCGCTGGCCGCCGGGATCGCGGCGGCGGGCGGCGACGCGCTGCTCGGTGGCGTGCTGCCGACGCCGGCGGCGGCGATCCTGGTCAAGCGCCTCGGCCTCGACCTCGCCGCGGTCGTCTCGGCCTCCCACAATCCCTACCGCGACAACGGGATCAAGTTCTTCTCGGCACAGGGGACGAAGCTCGACGACGCCACCGAGGCGCGGATCGAGGCGCTGATCGACGCCGAGCCCGATGCCGCCGAGCCGGGCAGCGTCAGCGAGCTGAACGGCGGCCTCGAGGACTACCTGCGGGCGCTCGAGTCGGCCTTCCCGGTCGACCTCTCCGGCCGCCGCGTCGTCCTCGACTGCGCCAACGGCGCCACCTTCCGCGCCGCGCCGATGATCTTCGAGCGGCTCGGCGCCACGGTCGAGACGATCGCGACCGAGCCCGACGGGCGCAACATCAACGACGGCTGCGGCTCGACCCACCTCGAGGCGCTGGCGGCGGCGATGGTCGCCTCCGAGGCGACGGTCGGCTTCGCCTTCGACGGAGATGGCGATCGTGTCCTCGCCGTTGACGGCTCCGGCCGCGCCCACGACGGCGATGAGCTGATCGCCCTCGCCGCCCGCGGTATGGCGGCCCGCGGCGAGCTGGCCGGTGGCGTCGCGGTGACCGTGATGAGCAACTACGGCTTCCACCAGGCGATGGAGGAGGCCGGGATCGAGGTCGCGGTGACCAGCGTCGGCGACCGTTACGTCCTCGATGAGTTGCGCGAGCGCGGCTGGGCGCTCGGCGGCGAGCAGTCGGGCCACATCATCGACACCCGCTTCGTCGCCACCGGCGACGGTACCGCCGCGGCGCTGGCGACGATGCGCGAACTGGCCGGGCGCGACCTCGCCACCGTGGCGCCGATGGAGAAGCTGCCGCAGGTCCTGGTCAACGTCGAGGTCGCCGATCGCGAGGCGATCGCCGACGCCGGCGCGGTCTGGGAGGCGGTTGAGCGCGAGGGCCGCGACCTGGAGGGCCGCGGACGCGTGCTGCTGCGCCCCTCGGGGACCGAGCCGCTGGTGCGGGTGATGGTCGAGGCGCCGAGCGCCGAGGAGGCGGACGCGATTTGCGAGCGCCTTGTCACGTTGGTTCGTCAAGAACTGACCTAGACCACCGGTCTCTACCCTTCATCGACCCTATGTGCGGAATCGTCGGATATGTGGGCGGGCGTCCCTGTTTGGACCTGCTCGTCGCCGGGCTGGAGAAGCTCGAGTACCGCGGCTATGACTCGGCCGGCGTCTCGGTGCTCGACGACGGCCACATCGACAGCGTGCGCGCGGTCGGCAACCTCGACAACCTGCGCGCGGCGATTGCCGAGGACGCCGCGAGCGGCGGTGGGGTCGCGGTCGCGGCGCCTCCCGCCACCACCGGAGTCGCCCACACCCGCTGGGCAACCCACGGCCGCGTCACCGAGGAGAACGCCCACCCGCACAGCGACAGCTCCGACCGCGTCCACATCGTCCTCAACGGGATCGTCGAGAACCACGCCAAGCTGCGCCGCCGGCTTGAGAGCGAAGGGCAGGCGTTCAGTTCCGAAACCGACGCCGAGGTCGTCGCTCACCTGATCGCCGGCCACTACGACGGCGACCTCGCCGCCGCCGTCCGCGCCGCCTTCGCCGAGCTGCGCGGCCACTACGCCTTCGTCGCCATGCACGCCGAGCAGCCGGGCCTGCTGGTCGGCGCGCGCAAGGAGTGCCCGCTGGTCGCCGGCGTCGGCGAGGGCGAGAGCTTCCTCGCCTCGGCGATTCCCGCCTTCCTCGCCGAGACCCGCCAGGCGGTGGCGATCGAAAACGACGAGGTCGTCACGATCGATGCCTCCGGCGTGCGTATCACCGACGCTGCGGGCAACCCGGTGCAGCGCGCCGCCGAGGAGATCGAGTGGGACGAGGAGGCCGCCGAGAAGGGCGGCTATGAGACCTTCATGCTGAAGGAGATCCACGAACAGGCTGACGCCGTGGCGGAAACGATCGCCGACCGCTTGCCCGGCGACGACGGGGTCGATCTCTCCGAGGTCGAGCTCGACGACTCCTACCTGCGCGACCTGAAGCGGATCGTGATCGTCGCCTGCGGCACCTCCTACCACGCCGGCCTGATTGGCCGCTACGCGATCGAGGAGTGGGCGCGGGTCCCGGTCGAGATGGATATCGCCTCCGAGTACCGCTATCGCAACCCGGTGATCGGCGACGGCGACCTGGTGATCGGGATCACCCAGTCGGGGGAGACCGCGGACACTCTGGCGGCGATGCGCCTCGCGCGCGAAAACGGTGCCAAGGTGCTGGCGATCACCAACGTGATGGGCAGCCAGGCCACGCGTGACTCCGACGCTGTCCTCTACACCCGGGCCGGGCTCGAGGTCAGCGTCGCGGCGACCAAGACCTTCGTTGCCCAGGTCGCGGCGATGTACCTGATCGGCCTGCGGCTGGCCGAGCTACGGGGCACGCTGGAGCCCGAACGTCTGACCGAGCTCGTCGCCGAGCTGAAGGCGATCCCGTCGAAGATCGAGACCACCCTGGCCGCGATCGAGGCACCGGTGAGCGCCGCCTCGGAGGCCCACCACGACCAGCAGTTCTTCCTCTACCTCGGTCGTCACATCGGCCTGCCGGTCTGCCTCGAGGGGGCGCTGAAGTTGCGCGAGATCTCCTACATTCCGACCGACGCCTACGCCGCCGGCGAGATGAAGCACGGCCCGATCGCGCTACTCGACGAGTCGACCCCGGTGATCTGCGTGGCGACCGAGAGCCCGGTCCTCGACAAGGTCCTCTCCAACGTCGAAGAGGTGCGCGCCCGTGGGGCGCAGACGATCGCGATCGCGACCGAGGGCTGCGAACGCGTCGGCGACGTCGCCGACGAGACGATCGAGGTCGCCCGCAGCGACTGGACCCTGCAGCCGATCCTCGCGGTCCTGCCACTGCAGCTGCTCGCCTACGACATCGCCCGTGCCCGCGGCCTCAACGTCGACCAGCCCCGCAATCTGGCGAAGACCGTGACTGTGGAGTAAGGCAAGTCCCGCTACCCTTTTCGAGCTAATGATCAGGATTCGTCGATCCATATCGGTGTTTGCACTGCTCGCCGCCCTGGCTTTTGCCGGCTGCGGCGGCGGGAGCAGCGGCGGCAGCTCGAGCTCCGATACCCCGGCAAGCCTCGCAGCGCCGGGCTCGCTCGTCTACGTCGAAGGGAACCTGAAGCCGACGGGCGAACTGAAGTCGAACGTCGACTCGGTCGCCAAGAAGGTCGGCGGCATCGACAACCTCGGCGAATTCGTCGTCTCCGAACTGGAAAGTTCGGCCGGCGACGAAGGCGAACCGGTCGACTTCGCCACCGAAGTCGAACCGTGGCTGGGCAAGACGGCCGGGGTCGCGTTCGAACGCCTCGAAGGCGAAGAACTGTCCGAACCGCTGATCGCGATCCAGACATCCAATGCAAAGGCGACGCAGGAATTCATCGACAAGCGAGCCGGCAGCGGCAAAAGCCCTTACAAAGACGTCTCCTATGAAGGGACCGACTTCAAGGTCGGGGGCCCCGAAGGAAACGCAATGGGCCTGATCGGCGAATGGGCCGTGATCGCCGACGATGAAAAGGCCTTCAAGGCCGCGGTCGACGCCTCCGACGGCGAATCGCTGGCCGGCGAAGACCGCTTCCAGACCGCCTTCGACGCGGCCTCCACGAACAGCATCGCCGATATCTACGTCGACCTCGGTGGTCTGATCGAAGGATCCGGCGGCGAGACCGAAGAACAGGCGCAGGAACTTCTCACGAGTGCGGGTATCGATCCGACTGAAGCGACGGCCGTTGCAAGCGTGATTCCCGGCTCCGATCAGATAGAAGTCGACCTGAGCAGCAACCTCGGCGGCGAGGAAGCGCCCGGTGGCGATGCGGCGAAACTGCTCGGCACGATGCCCGCCGGATCGATTGCGACCTTCGCCGCCTCCGGCTTCGCCAAACAGGTCGAAGAAGCGGTCGACAGCCTCGACGAAACCGGCATCCCGCCTGAACTGGGGCCGAACGAACTGAAGAGCACGTTGAGCCAAGCGGGCATCGACCTCGACAAGATCGCCGCCTCGCTCGAAGACGCGGCGGCCTACGTCGAAGGGACCAGCCGCGCGAGCCTCGGCGGCGCAATGGTGGTGACGGCGAAGGGCGACGAAGCCGCTGAAGCCGTCGCCGCGCTCGGCACCCTGCTGCGCGGCGCCCACGTGCCGGGCGTGACAGCCGTGGGCGGCAAAGCGAGCGGCTTCTCGATCAGCAGCTCCGTGCTCGGCGCCAAGCCGATCGTCGTAGCGGCTGAAGAAAGCCGGGTGGCCATCGGCTATGGCCTCGCCGAGACCTTGAAGGGACTCGAACTGGGTTCCGGACCGACCCTCTCCGGCAGCACCACCTACAAGGCCGCCGTGTCCTCGCTCGGCAAGACGCCGATCAGCGGTTACGTCAGCGGCGCCGGTGCGCTGCACCTGGCCGAAGCGCTGGTGCCGCACTCGAAGAAGGGGTTCTGGGAAGCGGTTCCCTATCTGAAGAAGATCGAATACCTCGCCCTCGGGTCCGTCCCCAGCGACGAACTGGCGCGGGCGAAGCTGATCGCCGGCCTGGCAAAGTAGGCGATCAGGTAAGGCTGAGCTGGCGTCGGTCGCGGACGACCTGAAAGGGGTCGTCTGAGCCCCTGGGTGGGCGACTTGCGCGGATTTGCTCGCGGAGCTTGACCGGCTCGATGCCGGACAGGTAGTAACGGGCGCGCCGCTCTCCATATGGCTCGAGGAGTCTCCGATCGACCATTGCCTTGAGGTCTCGCGTGGCGGTCTGTTCGCTGATCTCTTCACCGCCCACTTCTCCGGCCGAGGTCTGGTAGCTCCCCCGGCGGATTCGCAGCCCGTAGGCGGTGTCCATCAGGGCTACGGCACAGCGTTCGGGAAGCCCGTTTTTATCCGCCATCGCGACGCAGGCGTTCCAGAGTTCCTCGATCTCCCGGCGCCGGCGCAGCATCGTTTGAACCTGCATGTAGTGCGCGTGCAGGCAGAAGCGAATCCAGGGCCGTGCATCGCGCTGCGGATTCCAGGTGCCCGCACCAACGTCCGCAAGTACGCGGTAGTAGGCATCCGTATTGCTTCCGAGGAACTCCTCAATACTGGAGAAGATCGGGGCAAGCACCCGGTCGCGCGCCAACACAAGGGATTGCAGGCAGCGGGCCATGCGCCCATTGCCATCGCTGAAGGGGTGGATCAAGACCAGATTCAGGTGTGCCAGGGCCGCCTTGATAAGTACCGGGCTCGCGTCGTTTTCCAGCTCGGCCAACATCTCCGTGATCAGGCCAGGGATTTGATCACTTGGCGGCCCTTGGTAGACGACCTCGCCGCTGGCTTCGTTGCGGACGTAGATATCTCCGGGGCGCCACCGACCGGGATTCTTTGCGAGGTCGTGCTTGAGCATCATGAAATGGAGGCTCTTGATCAGGCCTTCGTCGACCACTGGCGTCTCATCGCGGGCGATCTGGAGCACATAGGTCATCGCGTCGCGGTAGCCGGCAAGAGCGTGCTGGGTCTCCAGGTTGGCGTCGAGAGTCGGCTCTCCCTCGACCGCTGCGACGACGTCGTCCAAGGAGGCGTTGTAGCCCTCGATGCTGTTGGAGCCCTGGAGGGCCCGGGCAAATGCCATGCGTCGCAGACTTCCCGCCCAGCGGCGAGGCTCGGCTACGCGATCACGTAGCTGCTCGCGTTGCTGGGTGAGCAGCTCCAAGACATCGCGCTCGTCGTCGTCCAGGTCGGGAGCCAGGAAGGGCATGATGTTTACAAAGTATCATTAACTCATCCTTGATGATGTTTTGAAAACGTCTTCAAATCATTCTGCCTCTTAGCAGGGGTTTCTGATTCGAATAAGGGTGGGTAGGTGGGTAGGCTCCTTGAATGGAGCCATGGCTGAGCCCGCTCTGTGACGCTGAGACGATGCGGGCGGTGGATCGGTGGGCGATCGAGGTGCAGGGGATCCCCGAGGCGGAGCTGATGGAGGCTGCCGGAACGGCGCTGGCCGAGGCGGTTGCCGGACTGACGCCTGACGGTCCCGTACGCATCCTCTGCGGCAAGGGCAACAACGGCGGTGACGGGCTGGTCGCGGCGCGGCATCTGTCCGAAACGGGGTTCGGGGTCGAGGTGCTGGAGCTGTTCTCGGGCGAGCCGCCCGCGGACCTCGATGCCTGGCTCGAGGGCTCCGGCGCAGTCGTCGATGCGATTTTCGGCACCGGCTTCGCCGGGGCGCCACACGAGCCCACCGTGGCCGCGATCGACGCGATCAACCGCTGCGGGGCGCCGGTCGTTGCCTGTGACATTGCCTCCGGTGTGGACGCGTCGACGGGCGAGGTCGCGGGGGCAGCGGTCGAGGCGGACCTGACCGTGAGCTTTCACGCGGCGAAGATCGGGCAGCGGATCGCGCCCGGCAAGTGGCACACCGGTGAGCTGCGCGTGGTGCCGATCGGGATCCCCCGGGGAGCGCCGGGCGAGCCCTGGGCGGGGACGATCGAGTCGGCAGTGCTGTCGCTGGCGCCGCGCCGCGGCTCGCGGTCGACCAAGTTCAGCTCGGGGCAGGTGGCGATCGCGGGTGCCTCACGCGGCTTCACCGGGGCGGTGCGGATGTCCTCGCTGGCGGCGATCCGGGCCGGCGCCGGCTACGCCACCGTGGCCGTTCCGGCCGAGCTTGAGCCGATCTTCGAGGCCGGCCAGCCGGAGGTGATGTCGGTCGGCTGCCCAGGCGGCGACGGCTGCCTGGCACCCGGCTCGTTGAAGGCCGTGCTGCGGACGTTCGAGCGGGCCGCGGCCGGCGTGTTCGGCCCCGGGCTGGGGCGCGATCCGGGCTCGGTCGAGTTGGCTCGCGATGCCGTTGCGGCGATCGGGGCGCCGCTGGTGATCGACGCCGACGGCCTCAATGCCTTCGCCGGCGAGCTTGGGCGGATCGCGGCTCGGAAGGCGCCGACCGTGCTCACGCCTCACGCGGGCGAGCTCGGCCGCCTGCTCAACCGCCCTTCTGACGAGATCGCGGCCCGTCGCCTCGCCTCGGCTCGCGAGGCGGCAAACGCGGCCCGAGCGGTTGTCGTGCTCAAGGGCGACGACACGATCGTCACCGACGGCGAGTGGGTCGCGGTCAACGCACTGCCGGCGCCGGCCCTGGCGACGGCTGGAACCGGCGACGTGCTCTCGGGCATCGTCGCGGCCCTCCTTGCCCGTGGCCTCGATCCCTTTGCCGCGGCCTGCGCCGGGGTGATCGCTCACGCTCGCGCCGGCCGCGACGCGGCCCGCCGCGTCGGCGCGGCGGAGTCGGTGATCGCCACCGACGTGATCGACTCGATCCCATTTGGGATCGCTCCCGCCGCCACGGTCGAATAATCTCGCTCTGAACACGGGGCTGCGCATCAGCTCCGCTCGCGAAGAATCAGATATGCACTCTCCCTCCGCCGACACCTGCCGATGAAGACCGCAGCCCAGATCATGGACGCCGACGTGCCCGCCGTTTCGCCGGAGGCCGATGCGCGCGCGGCGATCGAGCTGTTGGCGAAGACCGACCTGGGTGCGATCCCGGTGATCGACGCCGAACGCAAGGTCGTCGGGATCGTCAGCGAGTCGGATCTGATCCTCAGCGACGAGGAAGCCGACCTGCACCTGCCCCACTACGTGAACATCATGGGCGGCGTCGTCTTCATCGGCTCGATGAAGGGTTTTGAGAAGCGCCTCAACAAGGCCTTTGCGACCAAAGTCTCAGAGCTGATGACCGCCGATCCGGTCGTCGCCCGCGACGATGACGACGCCGAGTCCGTCGCCAGGACGATCGCCGAGAAGCACCACAACCATCTGCCGGTGGTCGACGGCGAGGGTCGCCTCGCCGGGCTGGTGACACGGGCCGACGCGCTGGCCGCGCTCGTCGCCGACCGCTAGTCCGATGGCGCGGGCGCTCGCCCGAATCGACCTTGGCGCCGTCGAGCGCAACTGCGCGCGGCTGAAGTCGGAGCTGGGCGGGGCCGAGCTCTGCGCTGTGGTCAAGGCCGACGGCTACGGCCACGGTGCGGACGATTGCGCCTCGGCGGCGTTGGCCGGCGGGGCGACACGGCTGGCGGTGGCGACTGGAGCCGAGGCGGCGCAGATCGGCCGGCGCCTTCCCCAGATCCCGCTGCTGACGATGGGTGCGCTCGCGCCCGACGACCTCGAGGACGCTCTTGCGGCGGGCTCGGAGGTCGCGGTCTGGAACGACGACTTCCGCCTGCTTCTCAGCGCCCGCGCTCGTGCTCAGGGCAGGCCGGTCCGCGTCCACGTCAAGCACGACAGCGGCATGGGCCGGCTCGGCAACCGCGACGCGGCGGCCGTGCTCGCCCTCTCCCGCGCCTGCGCCGAGGACCCGCAACTCGAGCTGGCCGGGGTTTGGACGCATTTCGCCACCGCCGACGAACCCGACTCCCCCTTCTTCGATGAGCAGCTGGAGCGCTTCTCCACGCTGGCCAAGGAGCTCAAAGCCGAGTTTCCGGCGATCACCGTCCACGCCGCCAACAGTGCGGCCGTCTTCCGCGACCCGCGCGCCCACTTCGACATGGCGCGCTGCGGGGTCGCCATCTACGGCCTCGATCCGTTCCAGGTCGATCCCGCTGAGCACGGACTTGCCCCGGCGCTGGCCCTGCATTCCTACGTGGCCGACGTCAAGCGCTTCGCCGCCGGCGACAGCGCCGGCTACGGCCAGACCTGGCGGGCACCGGCCGATACCTGGGTCGGGGTCCTGCCGCTCGGCTACGGCGACGGGGTGCGTCGGGCCCTGTCCAACAACGCCGAGGTGCTGATCGGAGGGCGGCGGGTGCCGCTCGTCGGCACCGTCTCGATGGACAACATCACGGTCGATCTCGGCCCCGAGACCGAGGTCGTCCCAGGCGAGGAGGCGGTGCTGATCGGCGCGCAGGGAGGCGACGCGATCCTCGCCGAGGAGGTCGCCCGCCGCATCGGCACGATCAACTACGAGGTCACCTGCGCGATCTCTGCAAGGGTGCCGCGGGAAGCGGCATGAGCGTCGCCGAGCGCCTTCTTCCGGCGCCGCCCGTGGCCCTGGCGCGGCGTGCGCTTGCAGGCGAGGAGGGCGTCTGGATCGTCGGCGGCGCCGTCCGCGACGCGGCGCTGGGCCGCGACGTCGTCGACCTCGACCTGGCCGTCGCCGGCGACGTGGTGGCAGCGGCGAAGGCAATCGCCCGCGAGGGCAAGGGACACTCCTTCGAGCTCTCGGCCGAGTTCGCGACCTGGCGCGCGGTCGCGCCCGACGGCGCTTGGCAGATCGACCTGACGGCGCTGCGCGGCGAGACGATCGAGGGCGATCTCGGCGAGCGCGACTTCACCATTGGTGCCGTCGCTGTGCCACTGGGCGGCGGCGAGCCGATCGACCCGCACGGCGGCCTCGCCGACCTCGATCGCCGCGTCCTGCGCGCGGTTGGAGAGCGCAGCTTCGCCGCCGACCCGCTGCGCCTGCTGCGGGCGGCGAGGCTCGCCGCCGGTTTGGGGCTCGAACTCGACGCGGCGACGGTCGCGCTCGCGCGCGCTGAAGCCCCGCGAGCCGCCGAGGCCGCCGGCGAGCGCCAACTGGTCGAGCTGCGCCAGCTGATCGGCGGCCCGGACCCGCTGCGCGGACTGCGGCTGCTCGACGATCTCGGCCTCACCTCCGTCGTCCTGCCCGAGCTGGATGCGTTGCGGGGAGTCGAACAGGGCCCCAACCACCACCTCGATGTCCACGGTCACACGATCGCCGTGCTCGAGCGCACGCTCGAAGTCGAGGCGGAGCTCGAGCGCTTCGGCGGCGAGCGGGCGGCCGAGCTGGAATCGCTGCTCGCCGAGCCGCTCGCCGACGAGATCAGCCGCGCCACGGCGCTGCGCTTCGGCGCCCTTCTGCACGACGTCGGCAAGCCGGCGACGCGGACCGAGGGGGACGGTTTCGTCACCTTCATCGGCCACGACCGCGACGGCGCCGAGATCGTCGGCGCGCTCTGCGCCAGGCTGCGGGCGAGTCGCGCCCTCACCCGCCACCTCCAGGACCTGACCCTGCACCACCTGCGCCTCGGCTTCATGGTCCGCGAGGCGCCGCTGCCGCCGCGCCGGGTTCACGACTACCTGCGGGCGACCGAGCCGGTCGGGGTCGACGTGACCCTGCTGACGATCGCCGACCGGCTCTCGGCGCGCGGCTCCGGGCCGCTCGCCAGCGAGGAGGCGATCGAGGCGCACCTGGTGCTCGCCCGAGACATGCTGGCGGCGGCGCTCGACTGGCGCCGGAGCGGCCCGCCGCGGCCGCTCGTGCGCGGCGACGAGCTCGCGATCGAGCTGAAGATCCCGCCGGGGCCCGAGGTCGGCGAGCTGCTCGCGGAGCTGGAGGCCGCCCAGTACGCGGGCGAGATCTTCGAGCTGGGACGAGGCGGTCGAGCACGCCCGCCGCCTGCGGCGCTGAGCCCGGGGGGCAAGCGGTCCGTTACTCTCCCGGCCGCATGGCGAAAGAGGAGAAGATCGAGATGGAGGGTGAGATCACCGAGGCCCTCCCCAACACGATGTTCCGGGTCAAACTCGACAACGGGCACGATGTGCTTGGTCACATCTCGGGCAAGATGCGTCGCCACTACATCCGCATCCTCCCGGGCGACCGGGTGAAGATCGAGCTTTCGCCCTACGACCTCGATCGCGGTCGCATCACCTACCGCTACAAATAGCGGTTGCGAGCTCGGCCTCCGGCCTTGAG
Source organism: uncultured Solirubrobacterales bacterium (assembly GCA_963702705.1). Lineage (GTDB taxonomy): Bacteria > Actinomycetota > Thermoleophilia > Solirubrobacterales > 70-9 > VRUE01. The sequence goes on along the minus strand of CAVPDR010000002.1, from coordinate 540,203 downwards.
CGTGGAGCTGGGCAACCGTCCCTCCCCCGAGCAGGCCCTTGTCCTGAAAGCGGCGCTGAGTCCTCCCGAGCAGGGGAGGATCGCCTGGGCACGCTGGCGCGCCGCGGTCGACTTCGACGAGATCGACGGTGGCTCGATGCGGCTGCTGCCGCTGGTCTACCGCAACCTCGGCGCCGAGACCTTCGACCCGGAGGCCGGCGCGATGATGAAGAGGACCTACCGCAGCTCCTGGTCGCACAATCAGATGCTCTTCAAGCGGGCGGCCGGCGCGCTTGGCGCTCTGGGCGAGACCGGGATCGAGACGATGGTGTTGAAGGGCGCCTCGCTCTCGCTGTTGGCCTACGGCGGCCCGGGAGTGCGGCCGATGGACGACGTCGATGTCCTGGTCCCGATCGAGCGCCGCGCCGACGCGATCGACGTCTTGCGAGCCGCAGGCTGGAGGCCCGAGAAGGCCGACCCCGAGGCCTGGGCGGAGGTCCACCACTCGATGGGCATCGCGGGACCGGGGGGCGGCAACCTGGACCTGCACTGGTTCTCGCTCTGGCAGCCGGCCCGCGACGAGCCTCTCTGGCGCGCCGCGGTGCCGCTGGAGCTGTCCGGCGTGCGGACGCTGGCACCGTGCCCCGCAGATCAGCTGCTGCTGGTCTGTGTCCACGGCACGCCCTGGAGCCCGCTGCCGCCATTTCGCTGGATCGCCGATGCGGCGGCGGTGATCCGCTCCGCGGGAGAGGAGCTTGACTGGGACCGGCTCACCTCAGAGGCCGAGCGCCGGCAGCTCACGATCAGTGCCGCCGCCGCCCTCGGCTACCTGCGTGAGGAGTTCCACCTCGCCGTACCCAGCGCTGTCCTCGATCGCCTGCGGGTGGCACCCGCCAGCCGCCACGAGCGCACCGCCTTTCACGCTGCTTGCGGACCGGACAGCCCGCAGCGGACGCTGCGGATGGCCTGGGATCGCTACCGCCGCCTGCGCGATCTCGACACGGGGGCGCCCCGGCCCTCCGGTTTCGTCCCCTTCGCGCGGCGCTTCTGGGGGCTGGACAGCCCCTGGCAGCTGCCGCTGCACGCGGCGCGGGCGTTCACCCGGCGGCGCGGGCGACGCACCTAGGGCTGGAGGTGACTGCGGGTGGCAGCCGGGTCCGGCTCGGCCAGCTCGGCGATCAGCGCCGACCAGGCGAAGTCCTCGGCACCGAGGCCGGCCCCGGTGCGCGGGTCGTAGTACTCGCGCAGGCCCTCGCGTTCGACCGCGCCGATCAGCCCACTTGCCAGGCGCTCTGCCTCCTCCTCGTAGCCGAGCCGGCGCAATCCGAGCCAGACCAGCCAGGCCGAGTTGACCCAGGTCGGCCCGCGCCAGTAGCGGCGCAGCGGGCGGCGGAAGCCGCCGGGCTCGTAGCTCGGCTCGGATGCGGCGACGGATGGCGGGGCCACCGGGGTCAGGAACTCGCGCTCGTTCAGCAGATGCTCCTCGACCAGCCGCCGGCCGATCTCCTGCGGCAGGTCGGGCAGCGCCAGCGAGGCCAGCGAGGCCCAGGTGATCTCCGTCGGCCTGGTCCCGCCGGGCTCGACCCGGTCGAGGAAGAGCCCGCTGCGCTCGTCCCAGAGCCGCTCGACCAGGGCCGGTGTCGCCGAGGGCCTGCCCAGCGCCTGCAGCGAGAGCGACCAGAGCGTGTTGACCAGGACTTCACAGAGGACGGGGCCGCCGCGCTCGCGGATTCGCCGCGCGTCGAAACCAAGCCGCCGGTTGCGGTGGACGAGCAGGGGAAAGCCGGGCCGGGTGCAGGCGCGCCAGCCCCAGACCGGGTCGAACTTCGGCGAGGCGTCGAGCCCCGACTCGTCGGGCTGGACGATCCAGAGCAGGCCGTCGCCGTCGAGGTCGCGGTTGGCGGCCAGCCAGTCGATCTGGGCGGCGATCCGCGGCTCGGCGGCCGGATCCCCGACGGCGATCTTCCAGGCCCAGGCAAGTAGCGGCGGCTGGATCGTCTCGGTCTGGAAGGAGCTGCGCGAGGCGACGTTGTAGACGGGCAGCCGGCCGAGCGATACGGGGCGGTCCCAGAAGATCGTGTGGCCGATGAAACCGTCCGGTCGCTGCGCCGCGAGCAGCGTTTCCAGCTCAGTGCGGGCGCGCGCCGGCTCGAAGCGGCGCCAGACGATTGCCGCAAAGCAGGAGTCCCAGTACCACTGCCAGTGGTAGCGGCCGGGACTGGGCCGCGTATAGGCAAACGGAACCCCCCGGCGCTCCCCCTCATTCCAGTTCCCCCGCAGCACCCGCTCGGCGATGGCGGTGGCCGATGGGCCTGAAACGTCCATATGCCGGACGTTTGAGTCCCGTCGGCGGGGAGTCACGCTGCGGTGCGGCGCATTTCGCGTAGGGCCCAGGCGCCTAGGATCGTCAGCAGGGCGGCGAGAGCGAGGATGCCCGGCCAGGTTTCAGTCCAGCTGACGCCGCCGAGGAAACCCTGGCGGGCCGCTTCGATCACGTGGGTCGCCGGGTTGACTTCGGCGACGCTGCGCATCCACGGCTGCAGCAACGCCAGCGGCGCGTAGGCGGTCGTGGTCAGGATCAGCGCCATCATCCCCGCCTGCATCAGCGGCGCCGCCGACTGGCTCTTGAAGCGCAGCGCCAGAGCCGAGCCCCAGCAGGCGGCGACGGCGGCCATCGCGGCGACCATCAGGTAGGCGATCAGCAGCCCGCCGACGCCGGGCCAGCCGGCGCCGAGCAGCAGCGCGATGATGAAGACGAAGGTCGCCGGAATCAGCGCCCGGGCGCCGGCGGCGAGCACGGTGCCGGCGAGCAGGACCCAGCGCGGCGCGGGGGAGACGAGCAGGCGGTCGGTCCAGCCGCCCTCGATGTCGCGAGCCAGGTTGACCCCTGCGGCGGCGCCGGTGAAGCCGGCCCCCTGCAGCATGCTGACCGGGACGATGTAGCTCTCGTAGGTGCCGGTCGAGAACCCCTTCAGCTGGGTCAGCGCGCCGAAGACGCCGTTGAGGCCGAGGAAGAAGATCGTCGGCGCCAGCACGCCGGGGATCGCCGCACCCGGCACCCGCAGCAGCTCGTTCTTGGCCCGGGCCATCAGCGCCGCGATCGTCGCCAGGTTGGCGCGCCACTGCGGCAGGGTCGCGGCCGATTCCATCAGCCCACCCGCAGCCGGTGGCGCAGGGCGCGGGCGCTGAGCACGAGGCCGAGCACGACGATCCCAAGGATCGCCAGCACCGCCTCGCCCAGTTCGGCGGCGTCGACGTCGCCGATGATCGGCCCGCGCACGCCTTCGACGACGAAGCTGAGCGGGTTGTATTCGGCGATCGCCTTGGCCGGCTGGATCATCAGCTGGTTGGGGAAGAAGGCGGAGGATAGGAAGAGGACGACGAGAACCAGCGGGAAGAGTCCCTGGACGACGCTGGCGCTGCCGGTGCGCAGGGCGATCGCCGCGCCGATGCCGCCGACCGCCGTCGCCGTCGCCGTGACGAGCGCGATCGCGATCAGGACGCCGGCCACGCCGCTGTGTATTTCGGCGCCGAAGATCAGCCCGATCGCGAGGAACCAGAGCGAGGAGAAGAGGCCCAGCGCCGCCGTCCCCGCCAGCCGCCCGAGCACGATCGTGTAGCGCGGGATCGGGGCCGAGAAGAGGCGGTCGGTGAAGCCCATCTCGATGTCGACGGCGAGCGCGATGCCGCCACTGTTGCCGGCCAGCATCAGCGACTGCATCATCGCCCCGGCCAGCATGAACTGGAGGAAGCTCTGCACTGGCGGGAAGCCGGGCAGGTTGATCGCGCCGCCGGCGCCGCCGGTCTGGATCGCCAGCAACAGGGTGGGGAAGACGACGATCGGCGCCATCAGCTGCGGCCGGCGGAAGGTCTGGCGGATCGAGCGCATGCCCAGCGCCCTGACCACCCTAACGTTGGTGGCAAGCTCCTTCACGCCTCGACCGCCTCGGGTTGGGCGCCCTCCTCGTCATCCTTCTCCAGGTGGTGACCCGTTTTGGCGACGAAGACGTCGTCGAGGGTCGGGCGGACGAGCTCCAGCGACTCGACCCCGATCCCGGCGTCGTCGAGCGCCCGCACCACGCGCGGGATGTCGGCGGCGCCGTTCTCGACCTCGACCAGGACCGCCTTGCCGTCTTTGGGTGGCAGCAGCCTGCCGATCCGGGCGCAGACTTCCTCCGCCTCGGCGACCGAGCCCTCGGCCAGCTGTAGTTGCACGTGGGGGTGGCCGATCTGCGCCTTCAGCGCCTCCGGCGTGCCCTCGGCGACGATCCTGCCGCTGTCGATGATGCCGACGTTGTCAGCGAGCTGATCGGCCTCCTCGAGGTACTGGGTGGTGAGGAAGACGGTGGTGCCGTCGTCGTTGAGCGCCCGCACCTCCTCCCAGATCGTCTTGCGGCTGACCGGGTCCAGGCCGGTGGTCGGCTCGTCGAGGAAGAGCACCCGCGGTTCGTGGACGAGCGCCGCGGCGAGGTCGAGCCGGCGCTTCATTCCGCCCGAGTAGCCGCCGACCCGGCGGTCCGCGGCCGCGGCGAGGTCGACCCGCTCGAGCAGATCGTCGGCGCGACGCCTGCCCTCGTCGCCGGGCAGCCCCTGCAGCGTCGCCTGCAGCCGGATCAGCTCGCGCCCCGTCATCAGCGGGTCGAGCGCCGCCTCCTGCAGGGCGACCCCGATCGAGGCCCGCACGGCCCGCGCTTCGCGGATTACGTCGTGGCCGGCGACCGTTGCCCGGCCGCCGGTCGGCAGCAGCAGCGTGGTCAACATCCGCACCGTCGTCGTCTTGCCGGCGCCGTTGGGGCCGAGGAAGCCGTAGATCTCGCCCTCGTCGACTTCGAGGTCGACGCCCTGCACGGCCAGCACTTCGTCAAAGGCGCGCTGCAGGCCCTCGACCACGATCGCCGGCATCCTCAGGCCTCCGTCGGCGCCGTGCGGGCGAGGGGCGGCAGCGAGTCGACCCAGCGCCGCCCGTTTGCCCGCTCCAGCACCTCAGCCGCATCGAGTAGCAGCTCGTCGCGACCCCAGGCCGCCTGCAGCTGCAGGGCGATCGGCAGCTCGCCGGCGCCGAGGCCGACCGGGACGCTGATCGCGGGGATCCCGGTCAGGTTGGCGAGGCCGGCGCCGCGCACGTTGGCCTGGTCGGCGGTCAGCGTTCCCGAGGGCAGCTCGACCAGCGGCGCCTCCAGCGGCGGTGCGACCGCGGGTACGGTAGGCCAGGCGAGGACGTCGACCCGATCGAAGAGGTCCGCGACCCTGTGCCGCATCAGCGTCCGGATCCGGTAGGACTTCACGCCCGCCGCGGCCGGCAGCAGCATTCGGTACTTGAGAAAGCCGCGGGCGACGGGGCTGAGCTCGGGGTCGAGATCGTTGAGCCGCCCCGGCGTGGCCTCGCCGAGGCTCTCGACGTTGGCGATCAGCACAGTCGCCAGTGCCCCGGCGTCAAGGTCGGGCAGCTCCACCTCGACCACCTCGCCGCCGGTCCGGTCTCGCAGTGCCTCGATCGCCGCCTCGCAGGCCTCGCGGACCTCGGGCGCGACGTCCTCGGAAACGGCGTCGCGGATGACGCCGATCCGCAGGCCGGCCGTATCGCCGCCCGAAAGCTCCTCGCCGAAGAGGGCGGAGCCGAGCAGGCGGCAGTCGCCGGCATCGGCGGCGAGCGGCCCGGAGACGATCGTGGTCGAGATCCCGTCCATGTGGTGCCCGGCCATCGCCGCGCGGCCGAAGGTCGGCTTGAGGCCGGTCAGGCCGCAGTAGGCGGCGGGGAAGCGGACCGAGCCGATCCCGTCGGCGCCGACCGAGCCGGCGACCAGCCGCGCCGCGACCGCGGCGGCGGGGCCGCTCGAGGAGCCGCCCGGGCAGCGCTCGGTGTCCCAGGGGTTGCGCGCCGGGCCGTAGACCGAGGTGTTGCCGGTGCTGCTGGCGCCCAGCTCGTGCATGTTGGCGACGCCGACGATTACCGCGCCGGCGTCGCGAAGGGCGCGGTAGGGACCGGACTCGCCGGGCGCCGTCTCGGCCAGCATTTCCGCCGCGCCAAAGCGCTGCGCTCGCCAGGGCAGGGGCCACTCGTCCTTGATCACCACCGGCACTCCGCGCAGCGGCCCGTCCGGCGCTGCGTCGAGCATCGCCCGCGAGCGCTCCGGGAAGGTCTCGACGATGGCGTTGATTGTCGGGTTGCGCTCCTCGATCCGGGTCAGGGCGGCGTCAAGCAGCTCGACCGGATCGGCCTCGCCGGCGGCGATCGCCGCCGCCTGGCCGCGCAGCGGAAGGTCGAGGGCGCTCATGCTGGCTCCGGCGCCCGCGAGAGGTCCTCGTCGCGCTCCAGCTTGAGCTCGTCGAGGTCGAGCGCGAGCAGGTCCAGGATCGAGGGCCAGAACATCTGGTGGGCCGCGCCCATCACGGCAAGGTCGATCTCGTCGGCCTCGATCCCGAGCGAAGCGAGCCCTGCCGGGATGAACTGCTCTGCTCGATCCGGACTCTCCATTCCGGGGGGCAACCCTACAGTGGCCGCCTGGCCGGGATCGTGCAGGTGGGGCGCGGGCGCGGCATTCCTCCGCCCTGGGCGGCAGAATCGTGGCCGCAACCCTGATGAGAGCACGGGGTTTGCAGCTTGAGATCGTGCAAGGAGCAGCCGAAACCTGGGGCAGGACGCGCGCAGCGGTGGCGCTGGCGTTCGCCTGCGCGCTGATCGCCCTCGTCGTCGCTGCCTGGCCTGGGGCCGCCGACTCGGCGCCGCTGCGTGTGGTCACCCTTGGCCAGACGTCCTCGACCCCGCCACCTTCATGTCCGGGCAGGATCGTCAACAATGTCGAGGTCATCCCCTGCCGGGTCGAGGGTCACGTAACCGGCTTCCAGGCGATCGCCGGCGGCGTCGATCAGCCCTACGAGGCGCCCTTCGACGGCAAGGTCGTCGCCTGGTCGATCACCCTGGCGAAGCCCTCGCGCACGGACTCGAAAACGACCACCAACGAGGTCAGCTTCTTCGACGAATTCCTCGGCAGCCCCTCGGAGGCGCGGATCGGCATCCTGCGCCCGGTCGAAGGCTCGAAACCGCCCAAATACACGCTGGTCAGGCAGAGCCCGCTTGAGGTGCTCAACCCCTACTTCGGCAGCACCCCGATCTTCACGCTCGATCATCCGCTCTCGGTCCTGACCGGCCAGATCGTCGCCCTCACCGTGCCGACCTGGGCGCCGATGTTCGCCTTCAACGTCTCCGAAGAAGAAACCTGGCGCGGCAGCCGCCTCGAAGGCCACTGCGCCTCCAAGGAAGACATCCAGAGCGGCCACCCCCAGCAGGGAGTGGGCAAGACCAAGACCTACGGCTGCTACTACTCCAACGCCCGCCTGCTGTACACGGCGACTCTCGTCAAGAAACCCTAGGTCCGGGAAGCCCTCGGCTGGCCCGAAGCGTCGGGTACCCCTGCTCACTTGCCTGACTGGCTGGATCGGCTCCCGCCGTCCGAGGGTGGATAGGGCCAGCGGCACAAAACGTTCGCAGGGGCACCCGACGCTTCGGGTCAACCCCAGCGTCACGAATCACGGAAGCTCAAAGCGAGGGACGTCGGTGAGTGCCCAACCGGGGCGTCGGGGTTGTTTTGCCTTGGAAGCTTCTAAGGGGCGGGCGTCGGTAGGCCCTCCGAACGTTTTGCGCCGCTGGCCCGGAAAGGACCTCGGACGACAACTTACGACCCAGCCAGTCAGGTGAGTGAGGTGGGCCTACCGACGCCCGCCCCGTCTGCGCTATCGAGCTAAAGCGCTTCTTGTCTTAGCCCGCAGTACGGGCAGTCGCTGACGTCCAAGCCGATCAGCTGGTCGCAGCGGCGGCAGGCGCGGAGGTTGGCCGGGGTGCGCGGTAGCGACGAGGCTGAGGGGGCGAGGGGGAGGACCATTGCTACCGGCTCCATCTCCTCGCCGGTCTCGCGGTCGAGGTAAACCTTGCCCGGTTCGGCCTCGGCCAAGGCCTCGCGGCCAGAGGCCGGGGCGCGCATGCGGTAGAGCTGCTTCGAGTTCACGGCCGCGAAGACTAATAGCTTGGGCGGCTCCGATGCGTGTCCTCCTCTTCCACGGCTACATGCTGCGCGGCACCGGCAGCAACATCTACAACTTCAATCTGGCCCGAGCCCTGGCCAAGCTGGGCCACGAGGTCCACCTCCTCTGCCAGGACCGCGAGACCAAGATCGAGGGGGTCGAGATCCACAACCCCGACATCCACGGCCTGCTCCCGGTCTACGTCAAGGACCCCTATGAGGGCTTCGAGGTCAAGACCTTTCCCGAGCTGACGGAGGATGAGCTCGACCGCTACATCGAGTCGAACTTGGCGGCGGTGCGCGAGGTCTCCAAGGCGGTCGGCGGCTTCGACGCTGCCCTGGCCAACCACCTGGTCATGGGCCCGGCAATCCTTGCTCGGGCCGACGTCGGCCCCTTCGCCGCCAAGATCCATGGCTCGGCGCTCGAGTACACGGTCAAGCCCAACCCGCGGTTTCTGCCCTACGCACGCGAAGGCGTGGAAGCTGCCAGCGGAGTCTTGGTTGGCTCGCGTCACACGGCCGAATCCCTTTGGGCCGCGCTGCCGAATGTCAAGGACCTCCAGGCGAAGACGCGGCTCGGTCCGCCTGGTGTCGACACGGGGGCGTTTCGGCCGCGGGTCCTGTCGCGGGGCAAGGGGGGCCTGCGGGCGGGGGCTTCGCCTCCGTCCTCGACCCCCCTCACCCCACGCCACCCGCGGAGGATCGTCTTTGTCGGCAAGTTGATTGTCTCGAAGGGCGTCGATCTGCTGCTGACGGCGTGGCCGCTGGTGTCGGCCAAAAATCCAGACGCGCGGCTCGAAATCGCCGGGTTCGGCGAGTACGAGGAGGGTCTGCGCAGGCTGTTGGCTGCTCTGGAGCGCGGAGACATCAACGATGCGCGCGAGGTTGCGCTGGCGGGATGGGGTATCGAGGGCGGGGAGGAGAAGCCGCTACCGATCCTGTCTGCCTTCCTGATAGATCCCCCGGCCGGATATGTTCAAGCGGCTCAGGATGCTGCGGGCTCCGTTGGGTTCATCGGCAGGCTTGAGCACGACGAGGTTGCTGAGCTTCTGCCTGGTGCGGAAGCTCTCGTGATGCCGAGCACCTTTCCCGAGGCCTTCGGGATGGTTGCCGCGGAGGCGGCTGCTTGTGGGGTGCTGCCTGTCTCGGCCGGGCACTCGGGGATGCTGGAGGTGTCGCGCGAGCTGATGGCGGCGTTGCCGCCGGGGGTTGGCCGGCTTACGTCGTTTCCGGTCGAGCTTGGCGCGGTCGAGGCGATTGCCGAGCGGCTCAATGGCTGGCTGTCACTTCCGGAGGATGAGCGGGACGCGGCTCGTGAGGCACTGGTGGCCACCGCGCGGCGGCTTTGGAGCTGGGAGGGCGTGGCGCGCGGGGTGCTCGAGGCCTCGGCGGGAAAGGAGCCTGAAAGCTTCCCGCCGTCGCTTCAATAGAATGCCCGCCGCCTCATGTACGGCCGCCTCCCGATAGCGAAGATGCTCGCTGCCACAGTTGCGATGACCGCGGCGATCTCTGCCGTGATGCTCTCGATCAACTGGGACGGCCAGGAGGCCTCGACCGCGGCGCCGAAGATCGACGATCTGCTCAACGTGATGATCGTGCTCTCGGCCTTCGTCTTCTCGCTGGTCGTGGTGATGCTCTTCTACGCCCTCTGGAAATTCAAAGCCAAGCCCGGCGACGAATCCGACGGCGAGCCGATTCACGGCAACACCCGGCTCGAGGTCGCCTGGACCGTGATCCCGACGATCATCGTCCTCTTCGGCGCCGGCTACAGCTGGTCGGTCCTGCACGACATCGAAAAGCCGGCCAAGGACGCGATGACGGTCGACGTCTTCTCCCAGCAGTACGCCTGGAGCTTCGGCTATCCGGGCAAAGGCGACGTTTACGTGCAGGGAGAAATGCACGTGCCGGTCAATCGCCAGATCCAGTTCAAGATGCACGCGCAGGACGTGATCCACTCCTTCTGGGTCCCCGAGTGGCGGATCAAGAAGGACAACGTCCCCGGAATCACGACGACGGCGATCGTCACCCCGGACAAGCTCGGCACCTACCAGCTGATCTGCACCGAGCTCTGCGGCTTCGGCCACGCCTCGATGCGGGCCAAGGTCGTGGTCGAAACACCCGCCGACTTCCAGAAATGGGTCTCGAGCCTGAAGGAAAAGGTGCCGGCGCCGCTCAAAGAATCGATCACCCAAGACACTGAGACCGACCCGGTGCCGCTGAGCGCCGGCGGGGCATAATGGAGGCCGACTGATGGTGGCTGCGATCAAGCAACCGGGGTGGATTCGCGGCGCGCTGGGCGCGCTGCTGGGTGCCGCCTTCGGTTTCGCCCTCGTCGTCGCCCTGCGCAAGGCCTCCGGCCTGCCCGCCTACCAGACCGAGCAGACCGGCTACCCGCAGGTCGTCGTGCCGCTGGTCAGCGGCCCGCTCGGCTTCCTGCTCGGCTTCGGCTGTTTCGACTACTGGCTGCGCTGGGCGGCCGGCATGCCGACGATCCCCGAGGACCACTCCCAGCACGGGGCCAAGAGCTGGAAGGACTACTTCCGCTTCAACACCGATCACAAGGTGATCGGCATCCAGTACATCTGCACGACCTTCTTCTTCTTCTTCGTCGGCGGCCTGATGGCGATGCTGATCCGGGCCGAGCTGGCTCAGCCCGGCACCCAGATCGTCGACGCGGCGACCTACAACAGCCTCTTCTCCACCCACGCGGTGCTGATGATCTTCGTCTTCGTGATCCCGGTCTTCGCCGGGATCGCCAACTACGTGCTGCCGCTGATGATCGGCGCCCCGGACATGGCCTTCCCGCGCCTCAACGCGCTCAGCTTCTGGATGCTGCCGATCGCGGGGCTGCTCTTCATCGGCAGTTTCCTGGCGCCGGGCGGCGCCTTCGACGCCGGCTGGACCGGCTACGCGCCGCTCTCGACCGGCGCTCCGTTGGGCCAGTCCTTCTTCAACCTCGGCGTCCAGTTCGCCGGCGCCTCCTCGATCGCGACCGCGCTCAACTTCCTGGTCACGATCGTCTCGATGCGCGCGCCCGGGATGACCTTCTGGCGGATGCCGCTGCTGGTCTGGGCCAACCTCTCGACCTCACTCCTGGTCGTCGCCGCCACGCCTTTCATCGCCGGCGCCCAGTTCATGGTCCTCTTCGACCGTGCTCTGCACACCAACTTCTTCCAGTTCGCCGGGGGCGGCGATGTCGTCAGTTACCAACACATCTTCTGGTTCTATTCGCATCCAGCCGTCTACATCATGATGCTGCCGGGATTCGGGATCATCTCGGAGGTCATCTCGACCCATGCCCGCAAGCCGATCTTCGGCTACAGGCTGATGGCGCTGGCGCTGATAGGGATCGTCGTGCTCAGCTACACGGTCTGGGCCCACCACATGTTCGTTGCCGGCATGTTCAGCTGGCTGCGGGTGCCGATGATGATCACCACGCTGCTGATCGCGGTGCCGACCGGGATCAAGATCTTCTCCTGGTTGGGGACCCTCTATTTCGGCAAGATCCACACCTATTCGACCGCGATGCTGTTCGCGCTCGCCTTCATCGTCACCTTCACGATCGGCGGCATCAGTGGTGTGATGCTGGGCATGGTGCCGATCGACATCCACGTCTCCGACACCTACTTCATCGTCGCCCACATCCACTTCGTCCTCTTCGGCGGCTCGGTCTTCACGATCTTCGCCGGGATCTACCACTGGTTCCCGAAGATGACCGGGCGCATGTACGACGAGAAACTCGGCCGGGTGCACTTCTGGGGCACCCTGATCGGCACCTGGGGCACCTTCATCCCGATGCACTGGATCGGCATGGACGGGATGCCGCGGCGCGTCGCCGACTACGCCTCGCAGTTCGGCAACTGGAACCTGCTGATCAGCTGCTTCGCCTTCATGCTCGGCGCGGTCCAGCTGGTCTTCCTCTACAACATGATCGTCAGCTGGCGCTTCGGGCCGCGCGCCGTCGCCAACCCCTGGCGCGCCAACTCGATCGAGTGGCAGGTCTCCTCGCCGCCGCCGATCTACAACTTCACCGAGATCCCGCGCGTCGTCGGCGGCCCCTACGAGTTCGGCGTCCCGGGCGCCCGCCACGCGATCATGGCCGGCGAATCGGTTGAGGCCGCGCAGCCCGAGCCGACCGCGGTGGGCTCAGCATGAGCGCCGCCCCCGAACCGCGTCCCCTGCTCGTCTTCCTCAACGAGGTCGCGGGCGGGCGCAAGCTGCTGGCGGCGGTGCGCGAGCGGGCCGAGGAGGTCCCCTTCGTCGCCGTGGCCGCGCCGCAGAACCAGCCGGCGGTCGGCCAGCTGATCGACTCGGGCGAGCTGCGCGACGCCGCGCGAGCGCGAGTCGAGGTGACAATGGCGATCCTCTCCGAGTACGGGATCGAATCGGTCGGCGAGGTGATGGACCCGGAGCCCTCGTTGGCACTCGACGATGCCGTCCGCGCCCATGAGCCGGGCGAGGTGCTGCTGTCCTGCGCCTCGGGGACCCGCTTCGGCTTCACCCGCAAGGACCTGGTCGCCTGGGCCGAAGGCCGGTTCGAGCCCGACGTCAAGGTCACCCACATCCCGGTGCGGATCTCCGACGACTCGGTCAGCTGGGAGAAGAACCACACCCTGGTCGTCGCCAGCCAGACCGTGGCCGCGCCGGATCTGATCGGCCGCTTGAAGGAGCGCGCCGCCGGTCACCCGCACCGCTACACGATCATCTGCCCGAGGACCGAGGACGTGACCGAGCCGGAGATGGTGCGCGACCTGGCCTCGACCCTGGCCGAGCTCTACCGCGCCGACATCGACGCCACCGGGCAGCCGATGAGCCCCGACCCCTTTCACGCCGTTCAGAACGCGATCGAGCACTACAGCGTCGACGAGGTGCTGATCTCGACCTTCGCCGGCGAGACTTCGCGCTGGCTCGAGGGCGACCTGATCGGCAAGGTGCGCGAGATCACCGACAAGCAGGTCGACCACCTCGAGGTCGGCCGGCCGCCGGCCGCGGTGGCCGCGGCGGTTGCCGAGGGGGGAGAGGCCTGATGGAGAGCGCGACCGTTGCCCTGGGCCACGCCCACGAGGAGGAGCACCACGGGCCGCCGGAGGCCAACCAGAGCTCGAGGATGGACCGTCAGACACTGGGGATCTTTCTCTTCATCGTCTCCGAGGTGATGCTGTTCGGTGCCTTCTTCGCCTCCTACTTCTTCCTCCGCGTCGTCGTCCACCCCTCGAGCTGGCCGCCGCACCCCTACGAACTCCCGGTCGCGGTCGCCGGCGTCAACACCGCGATCCTGGTCTCCTCCAGCTTCACGATCCACTACGCGCTCGAGTCGATCCGGCGCGGCAACCGCAACGGCCTGAAGCTGGGGCTGGTGCTGACCTGGCTGCTCGGCGCGACCTTCCTCTTCATCCAGATCAACGAGTACGTTCACCTCGGCTTCAGCGCGCGCGATCTCGCCTTCGGCTCGATCTTCTACGGCCTCACCGGCCTGCACGGCGCCCACGTCTTCGTCGGCCTCTGCCTGCTCAGCTTCGCCACGATCCGCGCCTTCCGTGGCCATTTCGGGCCCGAGGCCAAGGATCACCTGGGCGTCGAGGTGCCCGGCATCTACTGGCACTTCGTAGACGTGATGTGGATCATCGTCTACACGACGGTTTACATCCTGTAGCACTGCGGTAAAACGGAGATATGCACAATCCGCTGAGGTCCGAGGCTGACGCTTTTCGTTGGGCCGTGATCATCGGCGGTGGGGCTGTGTCGGTGATCGTTCTTACTCTGCTGACCCGGCCGGTGATCGGCGTGATCTGGGCCGCGGCGCTGATCGGATTCGGCGTCGGCGTCGCTTACCGCGGCGCGCGCGGGTCGTTGCCTCGCGATGTCGCACTTACCCGGGGAGGGGATGGTAGGTTCCGTCTTCTCGTTGTTGCCAACGAGACCGTCGGTGGCGGTGCGCTGCTGGACGAGATCCGCGATCGCTGTCGCGATCGCAAGTGCGAGATCCTCGTCGTCACCCCGGCGCTTGCCTCGTCGAGGGTCGCCCACTGGTCCTCGGACGTCGACGAAGCGATCGAGCTCGCCCGTCAGCGGATGGAGCTGTCGCTGATCGCGATTGGGGAATTGGGCCTGAAGGCGAAGGGGCAGATCGGCGACTCTGACCCGAATGTGGCAATCGAGGACGCGTTGCGGGTCTTCGCCGCTGACGAGATCGTGATCTCGACCCATCCGCCGCATCGCTCGCGCTGGCTCGAGCACGGCGTCGTCGACCGCGCCCGCGAGCGGATCGACCTGCCGATCAGCCACGTCGTGGTCGACCTGGCTGCCGACCGTGCGGTTTCGTGACAGATCGCTTGCGGATCCGCGCGCTTCAGCGCACCACGCGAAACGTTCTGTCTTCTAGCCTGTCAATATGGAGATGATGACTTCCGGCTGGACTGGCGAGCGCATGGACGACCTAAAGGGTCAAGTGGACGACCTCGGCCGGCGCCTGGATGCCGGTTTTCGGGAGCTACGCCAAGACATGGACACCGGTTTTCGGGAGCTACGCGAAGAAATGGCGACGCACCAGCGAGAAACGAACTCTCGCATCGATTCGCTGCAACGCACGATGATCCAGTTCGGCGGCGTGATGGTCGCCGCGCTGGTCGGTCTGACCGTGACCCAGCTGGGCTTGATTCTGACTCAGCTCTGACTCAATGCCGGCGCCTCGGGTTCGCTCTGGCGCTCCGCCGGTGCCTTCTCGCTTGCCCGTGGCTCCAGTCGTCCCGCCGTGGCGACGGTCCACAGCACCGCCAGCCAGGTGGTGACGGCGAGCGCCACGTGGACCCATACGATCTCCGAGGGGAGCTTCAGCGCCCACTGGACGCCGCCTACGACGCCCTGCAGCGCCAGGAGGCCGATTACCGCGGTCAGGGGCCCGACCGCCCTGCTGTCGCCGCCTGGGCGCCGTAGGAGCAGCCAGACGGCGATCGTGGCCAATCCGAAGACGGTGGCGATAACGGCGTGGCGCTGCACCACCCATTCCAGCGTGCCGGCGCCCTCGAAGTCGAAGCGGCGGACGAGCTGGCCTGCGTGGGCCCCGGCGTGGGGGCCGGAGGCGGTGGCGACCGTGCCGGCGGCGATCGTCAGCTGGCCGAGTGGGACCAGCGCCCGGACCGCCCATACGCCGAGCCGGTCGTTGGAGCGGCGGCGCTCCCAGGGTTCGTAGCGCGAGCACCAGGCCAGCGCGAAGGAGGCGTCGAGCAGCAGCATCGAGAGGATGAAGTGGCTCATCACCAGGCCCGGCGCGAGGTGATGCTTGACGACCTCACCGCCGAGGATCGCCTGGCCAATAACGCCGAGCGGCAGCAGCGCCCCGAACAGCGCCAGGTGCCAGCGGAAGGGCCGGCGAAACCAGGCAAGGATGCTGGCGGCGATCACGGCGAAGCCGACGAAGCCGGTGAGGAGGCGGTTGCCGAACTCGATCACGGCGTGGGTGTTGAGCGGCGGCACGGTCTGGCCGTAGCACTTCGGCCAGTCCGGGCAGCCGAGGCCGGAGCCGGTCAGGCGCACGCCGGCCCCTGTCAGCACGATCAGCGAGAGTGCGCCGAGTGCTACGAGAGCAACGGTTGCGTAGAGCTGCGGCGTGATCTGGAGGCGGTCGCGCATGAATGCCTCAGGAGATGATGCCAGCGGCGCTCAAGGGGCCGCTGGGACGGGCTCAGCCGCCTGAGGCCTGCGCTCCTGGACCGCTCGAGTGGGGCGAGCCACCGGCGCTCTTCTTGCCGCCGCCCTTGGCGGTCGAGGAGATCAGGTATTCGACCAGCTGTTCGATTTCCTGCGCTTTGATGATCGTTTTGAAGTTGGCCGGCATAACGTTGGCCGGGTAGCCCTTGGCGATGTGGGCGTTGGGGTCGACGATCGATTCTTCGACCATCGCCGCGCTCTGCCCGGGCAGCACTTCGTCGAGGTTGGGTCCGGTGACGCCCCCTGATTTGGCCGCCGCCAGCGTGTGGCAGCCGCCGCAGCCGTTGTTGGCGAAGACCTGCGCGCCGGGGCCGCCGGGCACCTTGGGCGGCGCCGCGCCGGGCACACCGGCGTAGAGGCCGACGTAGGCGGCGACGTCCTCGAGGTCCTGGCCGCTGACGACGTCGGCCGGCATCGAGACCGCGGCATCGGCGTTGCTCGGCCGCGGGAACTCGACCTGGGCCTTGACCACGCCTTCGACCGTGTCGCCACCCTCGCCGGCGGCGCGCGCGGCAGAGAAGGCGTCGTCGAGGTTGGGGCCAATCTGGGCCGTTGTACCGGCCTCGGCCAGCGTGTGGCAGACGCCGCATTTCTGGATGAAGAGGACGCGGCCGCGGGCGGTGTCGGCGCTGCTGGTACCGCAGCCGGAGGCGGGCAGCGCGAGCGCGGCCAGGGCGGCAAGGACGAGCAGCGGGCGGATTGGAGTCGGCGGCTTTGACATCGGCGCGGAGCGCGCCGGAGTCTATATGTCCGGCCACCGTCAAAGCTGCTTGTCCAGGCAGGAGGTCGGGTAGGCTTGAGGCGATTCACACTAACTCGCGAACCCCGAGGGGAGGCGGCAGATGCTGGTACGGGAAGGGATGTCGGAGGTGGTCCTGACCGTCGGGCCCACGCACACATTGCGCGAAGCGGCGACGATGATGACCGAGAAGGGGACGGGCGCCGCGCTGGTCAGCGACGACGAGACGCCGGTGCCAGGAATCGTCACCGAGCGTGACATCCTCAACTCGCTGGGCAGTGGCGAGGACCCGGATGTCGAGCGGGTTGGCGAGCACATGAGCGACAGCGTGATCGCCGCCTCGCCCGACTGGAGCCTCGAGCACGCTGCGGCGGAGATGTCGCGCCGCGGCATCCGCCATCTCGTCGTCTACGACGGCTCGAAACTGGCTGGCGTGCTCTCTATGCGAGACATCGTCCGGGTTTGGACCTCCGATGGCGCAACGTCCGGCATGACACCGGACTGACAACGCGGCCCCAAAGCGGTCATCTCGGTAGGGGTGGAACGTCTTGTACTTTTTCGGCGCTGACCTTGAGGCGCCAGCAAACCACTCTCCATCGAAAAAGTTAAGTGGAACCCCTGCCGAGATGACCGCTTAGCGCGGCGGCGAGATTTGTTCGACTGGCAGGACAGCGCCGCGGGCATGCTGCTTGCGAGGCAGGCTGTAATAGCTTCTGATTGCGTCGCGGATCATGCTGCGGAAGGCGAAGAGGGCGACTACTCCGCCGATGATCGAGTAGATCCAGCCTCGCACCATGAAGCCCTCGGCGAAGATGCCGCAGACGGTGAGGGCCAGAGCGAAGGCGAAGACAGCTGGTGCCCAGGAAGAGCGGGGCTGGTAAATCAGCTCGCCGGGCTCCGGGATGTGGCGGTGGTCAGCCATCAGGAGGCGATGTAGAGCATCGCCGCTACGAAGCAGAGGGCGAAGACCGCCGCCGCGATGCCGCCGGCGAGGAGGCCGGCACTCATATTTGCTCTTGCGCTCTCGCGGTCCATTGCCGGGATTTCTATCCGATCAGCCGGTCGAGCGGCATCGACACGAAGAGCAGCGCGAGGTAGGCGAGCGAGTAGAGGTAGGTGCGCAGCGCCCAGCGACGATCGGCGCTGCGCAGCAGCCGCACGGCGCAGTAAATGAAGCCGGCGCCGAGGGTCATCGAGGCGACCAGGTACTCGACCCCGAAGCCGCCAGCGCAGAAGGGCAGCTGGGTGACGGCGTAGAGCAGCACGGTGTAGAGGAGGATCTGGCGGCGGGTCTCGGCCTCGCCGCGGACCACGGGCAGCATCGGGATCCGGGCCTTGGCGTAGTCATCCTTCATCAGCAGCGAGAGCGCCCAGAAATGGGGCGGGGTCCAGAAGAAGACGATCGCGAAGAGGTAGAAGGCGGTGCCGCTGAGCCCGCCCGTGACCGCCGCCCAGGCGACCAGCGGCGGCACCGCGCCGGCAGCGCCGCCGATGACGATGTTCTGCGGCGTCCTGCGCTTGAGCCAGAGCGTGTAGACGAAGACGTAGCCGAAGAGGCCGGAGATAGAGAGCGCCGCCGCCAGTGGGTTGACTGTGAGCGCGAGCAGGGTGAAGGAGGCGCAGCCGAGCAGCGCGCCGAAGGCGATCGCGGCCCCCGGCGAGACCCTGCCGCTGGCGACCGGACGATCGGCGGTGCGGCTCATGATCCGGTCGATGTCGCGGTCGACCGCGTGGTTGATCGCGCCGGCGCCGCCGGCCGAGAGCGCACCGCCGAGGCAGGTGAGGAAGACGAGGCCGAGCGAGGGGTCGCCGGCGACGTACATCGTCGTCACCGTCGTCAGCAGCAGCAGCGACTGCACGGTCGGCTTGGTCAGGGTGATGTAGTCCCGCAGCACCGTCAGCGCAACCGGGCGTTGCACGACGACAGCGGTTTCGGCGCCGCTCACAGCGCTCAGGCTACCGGCTGGGTCTCGCGTGCAGCGGCTTCGGCGCGGCGGGTGCGGTTGGCGATCGCGGTGCGGATGTCGCGCATCGGACGGTCGCTGCGCACGTCAGGCAGGACGTCGAAGTTGTGCGGCTCCGGCGGCGAGAGGGTGAACCACTCGAGCGAGTCGCCACCCCACTGGTCGTGGCCGGCCCGCGCCCCACCGGTGCGGCTGGCGATGCCGTTTGCCAGGGTCAGCAGGATGCCGATCGCGAGCACGAAGGCGCCGATCGTGGCGATCAGGTTTTCCGCGTTGACCCCGGTGCCGTCGAAGAACTTGTAGGCGTCGACGACCTGCCCGTGGTCGCCGCCGGCGATGAAGAGCGGCACGAAGGTGAGCAGGACGCCGGCCAGCATCGTCCAGAAGGAGAGGCGGGCCAGGGTCTCGCCCATCGTCCGCCCGGTCATCTTCGGGAACCAGTAGTGGAGGGCGGCGAAGCCGCCGAAGACGCCGCCGCCGATCAGGGCGAAGTGGGTCGCGGCGGTGGCGTCCGTGGTGTTGTGCAGGCGCCAGGCGACGGCGACCATCGAGTGCGATATCTCGGCGCCGAGGCCGATCGAGATCATCGAGAGGGCGCCGAGCGCGAACAGAAGCGGCGCGCGCATCTGCAGGACGCCGCCGACCATCGTCGCGATCAGGTTGAAGACGATCAAGCCGAAGGGGACGATCAGCGCCAGCGACATGACCATCGCGAAGTACATCCAGCCGATCCCGATCGGCGAGGTTATCATGTTCTGCATCCAGGCCAGCGTGCCGATCACGGCGATCGCCACCAGCGAGCCGACCACGGC
This sequence comes from uncultured Solirubrobacterales bacterium, assembly GCA_963702705.1. Classification (GTDB taxonomy): domain Bacteria; phylum Actinomycetota; class Thermoleophilia; order Solirubrobacterales; family 70-9; genus VRUE01. The sequence goes on along the minus strand of CAVPDR010000002.1, from coordinate 520,984 downwards.
GTCGCGGTTGAAGAGCGGCTTGCGGGCGAAGACCGGAACGATCTCGGCGATCGCGCCGAGCGCGGTGATCAGGATCAGCATGTAGGTGCCGGTGAAGAAGATCCAGCTCAAGTGCTCCCAGAGCAGCGGGGCGCCGCCGGAGCCGTCGGCGAAGAAGATGCCGTCGAAGTTGCGGTCGATCAGCAGCATCGTGATCGCCGCCAGCATCACCGGGCCGATCACGAGCAGCAGCCAGGAGCCGATCGCAGCGGACCAGGCGAAGACCGGTACCCGGCGCCAGGCCATGCCGGGGGCCCGCATCCTGCGCAGCGTCGCGACCAGGTTGATCGCGATCAGGACGAAGCCGAGCGTCGCCAGCCCGCAGGAGGCGGCCCAGGCGTCGACGCCGTTGTTGGGCAGGAAGGCGAGCTCGGAGAGCGGCGCCAGTGGGTTGACTCCCGCCTCCGACGGAGTGAAGAGGAAGCCGGAGTAGAGGACGGTCGCGCCGGCGATGTAGAGCCAGAGCCCGAGCTGGCCGAGGCGCGGCAGCGCCGTGCCCCTGGCGCCGATCTGCAGCGGGACCAGGTAGTAGAAGAAGCCGAGCGCGAGCGGGATCGCGAAGAAGAAGATCGCCGTCGCCCCGTAGAGCGAGAGCATGCGGTTGAAGGTGACCGGGGTGAGCAGCGAGTTCTCGGGAATCGCCAGCTGCAGCCGCATCAGCAGGAACTCGACCAGGGCGATGAAGAGGAAGCCGAGCGCGGCGCCGATCATCACCCGACTGACGTCCTTGTGGTCGGCGCTGGTGGTCAGCTCGATCCAGTGTGGGCGGCGGCGGGGAAATCCGTCGGCGACGACCTCGGGACGAGCGCTCACGGTACTTCTCCCTTTTCGATCAGGCCCACGACGCGGTCCTGGGCAGCCTGGATGCCGGCTTTTTGGGCGGCGATGAAGTCCTCGTATTCCTGCGGTGAGACGACGTCGACCTCAGTCCTCATCGCCGCGTAAGCCTGGCCGGAGAAAGTTGCCGACTGACCATCGAATGTCCCTTCCTCATCGGCGCGGAAGACCACGTGATTGGTCTTGCCGGGAACGGCGTCGCGCTTGCCGGCAAGCTGCGGTACGTCCCAGGTGTGGATCACGTCGGTCGAGACGAGGTCCAGCTCGACCGTGGTGTCGACCGGGACGACCAGCTTGTAATAGGAGAAGGCTTCGTTGGGGTAGTCGTAGCGCCACAGCCATTGCTGGCCGGTCGCTTCGATCCGCAGCGGCTTGGAGCGGGCCGAGGCGAGGCCTGCGGCGCCGGTGGTGGGCGTTTCGCGCGCCTTGCCGGTGTAGATCAGGCTGACGACGAGGATCGCCGCGGCGAAGACGGTGAGCAGGGCGCCGACCCGGAACTGGGTCCGCCGGCCGCCCCGAACCTGGCGCGGCTCGGCGCCGCGCTCGCCCCGATAACGGCGCACGGCGTAGATCAGCGCGCCGTTGACCGCGACGATGACGATCGCGCAAGCGACGAAGCCGATCCACAGCAGAGTGTCTATCTGGTCGGTGCCAGGAGAGTGGGGCGCCAAAGCGCGGCCATTCTAATCACGCGGGACGGCGCACCGCCGTGCCCGTCCCCGGCCGCCGACCTATACTCGCCGACCTGATGAAGGCGCGCTCGCGGCCATCTCCGGCGCTTCGCATGGCAGTGCGGGCCGGAGCGGCGGGCGTCGTCGCCGCTGCCGTGGCCGTGCCGCTGCTGCGCAAGCGCCTGCGGGTCCCAGCCCCGGTGACGGTTGCAGCCTGCGCCGCGGGGCCGCTGGCGATCGCCGTCCTGTACCCGCGCACGCGCAAGCGCGACGTCGCCCTCTACGCGATGCAGATGTGGGCCTTCATCATGGTTCATGAGCTTCCCTACGACGACCCGGAGCGCTGCGAGGCGCGATTGCGCAGCCACTACCCGATCGTGCTCGACCGGGCGATCGGCCTCGGCCGCCTGCCTAACGCGCGCTTGCAGAAGGCGATCGCGCGCCTCCGCCGGGCCGGCACCGTCAACCGCGTCCTGACCTGGACGCACTGGGTTTGGTTCTTCGAGCCCTACCTCGCCCTGGCCTGGATCCTCTGGCGCCACCCGGAGCGCTTCCCCCGCGCCGCCCGGCAGATGGCGGCGGTCTTCGATTTCGGCTGCATCGGCTATTTCGTCGCCCCAACCTCGCCGCCGTGGTGGGCCTCGGAGCAGGGACTGACCGGCGAGCCGGTCGAGCGGATCATGATCGGCGTCGGCGAAGACACCTGGGGTTCGGCCTGGCCGAAGATGTACGAGGCGCTGGGCGGCAACCCCTGGGCGGCGATGCCCTCGCTCCACTTCGCCACCTCGGCGATGGCGGCGATCCAGCTCTCCGAGGCGGGCCCGGTCGAGGGCGCCGTCGGCTGGGCCTACTCGCTGACCCTCGGCTTCGCCCTCGTCTATCTGGGCGAGCACTACGTCACCGATCTGCTCGCCGGGGCGGGCCTGGTCGCCGCGGTGCGGCGTGGCGAGCCCCTGGCCGAACCGGCCGTCCACGCGGTGACCGACGGCCTGCGCCGCTTGGAGCGCCTCGCCAGCGGGTAGCTTCCCTCAGGTGTCTCCCGAGGATCCGGCGAACGGCGGCGATGCCGCTGAGCTGCCGATCTTCACGCGAAGACGGTTGATCCAGACTGGGATCGTCGTCTTCGCGCTGTTGGTCGGCATCTACTTTCTCTTCCCCAAGCTGGTCGGCCTGGGCAACGCGCTGGGCAAGCTCGACGAGGCCAACCCGGTCTGGATCGTCGTCGCGATCGGCTTCAACCTGGTCGCCTTCGCCACCTACATCGCCCTCTTCAAGGCGGTCGTCGGTGGCGACGCGCTGCGCCTGCGCTGGGTCGAGACCTACGAGATCAACATGGCCGGGTTGGCGGCGACGCTGCTCTTCTCGGCCGGGGGAGCGGGGGGCATCGTGCTCACCTTCTGGGCGCTGCGCAAGGCAGGCATGCGGCGGCACGACGTCGTCCGCCGGATGGTCGCCTTCCTGACGCTGCACTACGCCTTCTATCCACTGGCGCTGATCCTCTTCGGCGTTCTCCTGCGCACCGGGGTGCTGCACGGCAAGGCTTCGGTCGAGCTGACGATCGTCCCCGCTGCTGTCGCCGGCCTGCTACTGGCGTTGGGGCTGCTGTTCGCGCTGGTGCCGCCCGACCTCGGCCATCGCGTCGCCCGTTTCGTTCACGGCGACCGCGGCCGCGCGATCGCCAAGAACATCGCCAAGGTGCCGGCGGTCTTTGCCGAGGGGTTCCGCTTCGCGATCAGCCTCTTCGCCCACCCGCGCCAGGGCGGCCTGGCGGTGATCGGCGCGGCGGGATTCTGGGCGGCCAACATCGGCATCCTCTGGGCCTCCTTCCACGCCTTCGGCGTCCACGTGCCGCTGGCGGTGGTCGTCCAGGGCTTCTTCCTCGGCATGGTCGCCAACCTGATCCCATTCGCGCCCGCCGGCGTGGGGGCGGTCGACGCCGGCATGATCGGCGCCTTCGTCCTCTTCGGCATCCCCGAGGACACGGTCTTCCCGGCGATCCTGGTCTACCGCCTGATCGCCTTCTGGATGCCGATCCCCTTCGGCGTGGCGGCCTTCTTCCAGTTGCGCACGACCGTGCAGCGCTGGGAAGACGAGGGCTTGCCGATCGACCGGCGAGCTACTATACAAAGTGAAGTATTGGCAACGCCACTAGACTTGAGGCGGAGATGACAGAGGCTAAGAAGGTCGAGAACGTAATCATCGTCGGCGGCGGGCCGGCCGGCTACACAGCCGCGCTCTACACCGCTCGCGCCAACCTCGAGCCGCTCGTTTTCGAGGGTTTTCAGTGGGGTGGGCAGCTGCAGAACACGACCGACGTCGAGAACTACCCGGGCTACCCCGAGGGGATCATGGGGCCGGAGATGATGACCCAGTTCCGCGCCCAGGCCGAGCGCTTCGGGACGCGCTTCGTCAGCGACGACGTCGACCGGGTCGAGCTCTCCGACGGCGGTGTGCAGAAGGTCTACCTCGGCGACGAGGAGCACCTGGCGAAAACCGTGATCCTGGCGATGGGGGCGGAGCCGCGTCGGCTCGGCGTCCCCGGCGAGATCGAGCTCAGCGGCTGCGGCGTCTCCACCTGCGGCGTCTGCGACGGCGCCTTCTTCAAAGGCCAGAAGGTGATCGTGATCGGCGGCGGCGACTCGGCGATGGAGGACTCGATCTTCATCTCCAAGTTCGCCAGTGAGCTGACCGTGATCAACCGCCGCGACGAGTTCCGCGCCTCGAAGATCATGGAGGACCGGGCCCGCGAGCAGGACAACATCGACTTCAAGACCCCCTACGTCGCTGAGGAGTTTGTCGCCAGCGACAAGGGTCGCCTCGACCACGTGCGCCTGCGTAACGCCGAGACCGGTGAGACCGAGGACTTCGAGGCCGATGGCGCCTTCATCGCGATCGGCCATATCCCCCGCTCCGAGGTGGTCGAGGGCCAGGTCGACACCGACGAGGACGGCTACATCAAGACCGAGCCCGGCTCGACCCGGACCAACCTAAAGGGCGTCTTCGCAGTCGGCGACGTGGTCGACCACACCTACCGCCAGGCCGTAACCGCGGCCGGCAGCGGCTGCAAGGGCGCCCTCGACGCTGAGTGGTACCTGCGCGACACCCCACCCTCACCCGAGGCCCACTGGCTGCCAGGTGGCGAGCCGATGGAGGTCGCCCCCAAGGTCGGCTGACCGGCGCATATCGGCGTCCTCGGTCGCTCGCGTGCAAAGCACGCCACGCTCCCTGCGTCCTTGATCTGCTTGGTCAGACGACCTTGGGTATTAGCCGATCTACAAGAAAGGGGGAGAGGATTGTGTGCCCGGGCCTTAGGCTCATGTGCGCTTCACGCGACATGCAAAGAGCAGGCTCGCGATATCGGCGCGACGGTTGCCGATGCGGAAGAGTTGATTGCGCATCCTGAGTATGTGGATTTGGACCCGCATGGCAATTGGCGATATGTCGGGCGCGTCCGGGGTGAGCGGGTGCGGGTTGTCGTTGCCCTTGACGAGCCCGACTTGATCGTCACAATCCATCGGAGGTGCAGGTGAAAGCCGACTACGACAGCCAGGGCGACACGATCCAGATCGATTTGGTCGATCCTGTTGGCCGCGTGGACTTTGGGAATGACGAAGTCGACGACGGGCTCGTGATCAGCATTCGCGACGGTAAGCCGGTGCGGATTGACGTGATCGGCACCGGTGGTGACATCGGGGTATCGCTTCGCCGCGCCGGCGACCATTACGGCCTTGACTCAGACGCATTGCTTGCGGCCGCGCGGGCCGCTGTGGCGGTTCCAGACCGCGAGGTCATGCTTGATGTCAGTGCGCACGCCGCGGCTTAAACGCCGAGCGTTTTAAGGGGCGGGTGGGCCGCGGCCATCTTGCCGAAGCCCCCATCCTGGGAGACGACGGGAAGGCCGTGCTCCACTGCGGTGGCGGCGATTGGGGCTATGCCGGGGTGAGTGTTAGCCGAGCAGTTTCTGCACTACGAACGTCCGGGAGCCTTTGGGCGTCTCGATCTCGATCGGCTTGCCTACCTTGGCGCCCAGCAGGGCGCGGCCGATCGGGGACTCGGCGGAGAGGCGACCCTCGCTCAGGCTGGCTTCGGTCGAGCCGACCAGGGTCCAGCTGTTGACTTCACCCTTGGCTTCGTCGAGCACCTCGGCGGTGCGGCCAAAGGCGAAGCTGTCGGCGGTCTCGTCGACCTCGACCACGACGGCGGTGCGCAGGCGCTCGCGCAGACGCTTGATCTTGGTCTCGAGGTGGGCCTGGTCTTCCTTGGCGATGTGGTACTCGGCGTTCTCCTTGAGGTCGCCTTCCTCGCGCGCCACCTTGATCCGCGCCGCCATCTTGGTCCTCGCCGGACCTTCGAGCTCCTCGATTTCCTCGCGCAGGGCCTCGATGCCCTCCGCGGTGATCGGCTCGCCGCTTGGCGGTGCGTCGTTCATGGCCCCAGCCTTGCAGATGTCGGGGCCCAACCGATGCCGGCGCGGGAGCCCGACCTCGCTATCGTGAGCACACGGCCTCCTGCTCGCACATCCGCTCGATCGAGATCTTCGACCCGCCGGTCGAGGTCGCCGGCTGTGAGGAGTGCCTGCAGCTGGGGATGCAGTGGGTCCACTTGCGCATGTGCCAGAGCTGCGGGCACATCGGCTGCTGCGACAACTCCGAAGGCAAGCACGCGACCGCGCACAATGCCGAGACCGGCCACCCGGTGATCCGCTCGGTCGAGCCCGGCGAGGACTGGAGCTGGTGCTACGAGGACGAGCTGATGTTTCACCTCACCCGCTGAGCGGCGGCAGCCTCAGCGCTTCTTCTTCAGTACGACGGTCTTCCGCCGCTTGATCGCCTTGCCGCCTTCCGGCGTGTAGGAGATCGTCGCCTTGACCCTCGCCCTGCCCGTGCTCGTCAGCCTGATCCTCGCCCTGCCGCTGCTGCGGACGACGAGCTTGGCCGTGCCGGTAGCGTGCTTCCTCTGCGCGTTGGCGACGCCGGCGCCGTAGAGGTCGAGTCGCCCGGCGCCGGTCACCGCGACCCGCAGCGTCGCGGTGCCCTTCCTGCGGTTGTAGGTGACCTTCTTGAGGGCTAGCGACGCGCTGACGCCGAATTCGTACGGGTTCTGCTCGACGTTGTCGCCGGCAAAGTTGGCGGCGGTGATCTGACAGGCGTACTTGCCGACCTTGTCGGCGACGATCGTCGTGCCGGTCGCCCCGGGGATCGGGGTTTTGTTGCGCAGCCACTGGTAGGAGATGCTCTGCGGCGCCCGGTAGAGGAACGACTCGATCGCGTCGCCTGCCCAGCGCAGCGGGGAGCAGGTGAGCGTCGCGCCCGGGGTGTGGCTACCTTCCACTTTGACCACCTCGTACACGCGCGGGCTTTCGAGGATGACGGGGAAGGCGACGCCGCTCTGGGTGACCCCGGCCGTTTCCAGCGACAGGGCGCAGCAGGCGGCGAAGTTGCCGGCTTCGACCCTTTCGAAGCCTTCGCTCGCCCAGTAGACCGCTTCGCCGTCGGTCGCCAGGCCGATCGGTTTTGAGATGAACTGGTTGAGGAAGGCCGCGCCACCGCCACCTCCCTCGAGCCCGGTGTAGCCGATCGAGTCGCCTTTTTGGTTGGCCCAGTAGACCCTGCCGGTTCTGGCGACGATCGCAATCCCTTCGGGCCCGTCGACCGGGGCGCCGGAGGTGTCGATGTCGTGAGCCCCGCTGCCGTCGAGCGCGGCATAGGAGATCGTGTTGGCGACGTAGTTGGTCCAGTAGATACGGCCGTTGGCGGGATCGACCGTCAGCCCGTTGGGTTCGGTCGTAGCGCCCAGCGGTTTGATCACTCCGCCCCCACTGCCGTTCAGGTTGGCGAAGCCGATCGAGCCGCCACCGTTCGGGTTTCCCCAGTAGAGCCTGCCGGCGGCAGGATCGATCGCAAGGCCCGCGGGATTGTCGAAGCTCGCGCCGCTGGTGTTGAGGAACCCGGCTCCGCTGCCGTCGAGGTTGGCGAAGCCGATCGAGCCACCGTTCCCCCTGTTCAGCCAGAAAACCTTGCCGGTGGCGGCGTCGATCGCCGTCCCGTAGGGACTGTTCACGTATGACGGATCGATCGGCAGGTCCGCCCCTTTGCCCCCTTCGATCACGGGGGCGTAGGAGATCTTGTTCGCGATCAAGTTGCTCCAGAAGACGAGCCGGCGCGCGGACGCCGTCGAAGCCAGGCAGAGGCCGAGGCCCGCAATCGCGAGCGCGCTCGCTGCGATGGACAGTGCGGCTCTTCGCGGCGTTGAGTGCATCTCTCCTCCTCTGTCGGCGTCGATTCCGGGCTGGGTGGGGACGCCGGACTCTAGTCCGGGGTGACGATGGCGAAGCCGGGGTCGGGCTCGTCGAGCAGGCCAAGCAGCTCGCCCAGCCTGGCGCCGTCGCCCTCGACGCGGAGGCGGTCGCCCTCGGCCAGCTCGCCGATGTCGGCGGTTTTGAGCAGGAGCTGGTTGAGGGCCTCGCGCTCAACCACGAGGGTGGCTTCGGCGGCCGGGTCGTGGCCGCCGGGGCGGTGGCGAAGGACGCCGTTGCGGACCGTGATCGCGTGCTGCTCGTCGGGATCGGTGACGGTCCAGTCGATCCGCAGCTGCTGCTCGGCCGCGCGCGGGCCGTTGAGGCGGATCGCCATCGCGTCGAGCAGCTGGCTCACGGTAAGGCGGGCGAGGACATCGGGGGGCGCCGTCGCGGTCGGAGTGCCGGCGACGCCCTCACGCAGCTCCTTCGCCCCCATCAGGAAGAAGTTGCGCCAACTCGCGTTCTCGGCACCGTGGCCGAGCCGCTCGAGCGTTTCGGCCTGCAGGTCGCGCGCCTCGCGGTTGCCGGGTTCGGCGAAGACGACGTGGTTGACGACCTCGGCGACCCAGCGGTAATCGCCGTCCTCGAAGCAGGCGCGGGCCCTCTCCAGCACCGCCTCGGCGCCGCCCATGAACTCGACGTAGCGGCGCGCCTGCTCGACCGGCGGGTGCTCCCAGAGGTGTGCCGGGTTGCCGTCGAACCAGCCCATGTAACGCTGGTAGATCGCCTTCGTGTTGTGGCTGATCGAGCCGTAGTACTCGTGGCAGTGCCACTCCTCGGCGAGGCTCGGCGGCAGCTCGATCAGCTCGGCGATCTCGGGCCCAGTGTGGCCCTGGTTGAGCAGGCGCAGGGTCTGGTCGTGCAGGTAGGTGTAGAGGTCGCGCTGCTTCTCGAGGTAGTTGACGATCCGCTCGCTGCCCCAGCAGGGCCAGTGGTGTCCGGCGAAGAGGACGTCGCTCTCGGCGACGAAGAGCTCGATCGCCTGGTCGAGGTAGTGCGCCCAGACGCGCGGGTCGCGGACCAGGGCGCCGCGCGGGGTGAGGATGTTGTGCATCGAGCGAGCGGCGTTGTCGGCGATGCAGAGCACGCGCGCGTCGGGGAAGTGGATGTTCATCTCGGCCGGCGCCTCGGTGCCGGGGGTCAGCTGGAAGCTCATCCTCACGCCGTCGACCGTCTCCTCCTGGCCGGTCGCGGCGATGTCGAGGTTGGGCGGGATCAGCGTGATCGTGCCCAGCGAGGTGGTCTGGCCGAGACCGGAGCCGATCTGGCCGCCGGGACCGCGCTTGAGCAGCGCCCCGTACATGTAGCCCGCCCGCCGCGCCATCGCGGTGCCGGCGAAGACGTTCTCGCTGACCGCGTGGTGGAGGAAGCCGGCCGGGGCGAGGATCGGGATCCGGCGCGCCTCGATCTCGGCCTCAGAGACGACGCCCTTGGCGCCGCCGAAGTGATCGACGTGGCTGTGGGTGTAGATCAGCCCGGTGATGGGCCGCTCGCCACGGTGCTCGCGGTAGAGGGCCAGGGCTGCCGCTGCCGTCTCGGCCGAGACGAGCGGGTCGATCACGACGATGCCCTCGCGGCCCTCGACGACGTGCATGTTGGAGAGGTCGAAGCCGCGCAGCTGGAAGAACCCTGGGGCGAGCTCGAAGAGGCCGGCGATGCGGCAGAGCTGCGACTGGCGCCAGAGGCTCGGGTTGGCGGTCGGGGGCGCGTCGGCGTCGAGGAAGTCGTAGGACTCCAGCTCCCAGACGACGCGGCCGTTCTCGTCCTCGACCCGGGGCGGATCGAAAGGGGCAATCAGGCCACGGCGGGCGTCCTCGAAGTCGCTCATGCTTGGTCGGCGGCCGCGGCCGACAGCCTCGGCGCGGGTCGGTAGGCCTCGCCGTGCGTCCCACGCAGCTTTTCGAGCAGCGCCACGGCGGGGCCGGCGCCGATCAGCTCGGTGAACTCCAGCGGCCCGCGCGGCCAGTTGAAGCCGAGCCGCATCGCCGTGTTCATGTCGGCGGGCGAGCCGATCTCCTCTTCCAGCGCGAAGGCTGCCTCGTTGGCGATCTGGGCGGCCAGGCGGGGGAGGACGGTCGGCGCGGCGGGATCGATCGTCGCCAGCCGCTCGGGATCGAGCGTCGGCGCTTCGACGCCGAGAGCGGGATCGGGCTCCCGGCGAGTGTCGTCGGCGTACTCGTAGAAGCCTCGGCCGCTCTTGCGGCCGAGGCGTCCTTCGTCCACCAGTCCTTCCTGGATCGGGCTCGGCCGCCAGCGCTCCGGTTCGCCCCCCTGGGCGTAGAAGGAGCGGGCGACGCTGAGGTTGACGTCGAGGCCGATCAGGTCGATCAGCTCGAACGGGCCCATGCGGAAGCCCCCTCCGAGGCGGCAGATGCGGTCGATCGTGGCGGCGTCGGCGACGCCGTCGGCGAGCATCCGCAGCGACTCCAGGGTGAAGGGGCGGGCGAGGCGGTTGGCGATGAATCCGGGACTGTCCTTGGCGCGGATCGGGGTGCGGCCCATGCGGACGCCTACTTCGGTCGTGGCCTCCAGTGCCTCTGCCGCCGCCTCGTCGGTCGCGACCACCTCGACCAGCTTCATCAGTACCGGTGGGTTGAAGAAGTGCATGCCGACGACCCGCTCGCGGTTCGGCACCAGTGCGGCGATCGCGGTAACCGGCAGCGAGGAGGTGTTGCTGGCGAGGATCGTCTTTGGCTCGCAGGCCTTGGCCAGGGCCGCGAACAGCTTGCGCTTGAGCGCCAGGTCCTCCGGCGCCGCCTCGATCACGAGATCGCATTCGGCGAGGTCGGCGAGGCTGTGCGCGCCGCCGGCGCGATCGCCTGCCGCGCCGGCCTCGGCCTCGCTCCACATACCCTTCGCGGCACCCTTGATCAGGGCCGCGTTCAGCTTCGCCAGGCCCGCCTCGAGCGCGGCTGGGATCGGGTCGTAGAGCCGAGTCTCGTAGCCGCCCAGGGCGGCGATCTGGGCGATGCCGGCACCCATCGTGCCCGCACCGACGACGCCGACCCGTTCGACGCTCACTTGCCCTCGAACCTCGGCTCGCGCTTCTCGAGGAACGCCGTCATGCCCTCGACCCGGTCCTCGGTCGCCATCGCCAGCTCGTAGAGGCGCCGCTCGTTCTCGAGCCCGGGGGAGAGCGCAGTCTCCTCGGCGACGAGCACCGCCTGCTTGGCGAGCCGGGCGGCGATCGGTGGCTGCTTGGCGACGGCCGCGGCGAGCGCCATCGCCTCCTCCAGCCAGTGGCCCTCGGCGACGACCTTGTTGACGAGCCCGGCCGCCTCTGCCTCGGCGGCGCCGAAGCGGCGGCCGGTGAGCACATACTCCATCGCCCGCTGCTTGCCGAGCACGCGGGCGAGGCGCTGGGTGCCGCCGCCGCCGGGGATGATCCCGAGGTTGATCTCGGGCTGGCCGAAGGTGGCCCCCTCGGCGGCGACGATCATGTCGCAGGCCAGCGCCAGCTCGCAGCCGCCGCCCAGCGCGTAGCCGGAGACCGCCGCGATCATCGGCGTCTTGATCGCAGCGAGGCGGCGCCAGAAGGAGGCGGCGGGGTGTCGCAGCGCCTCGGCGAAGGAGCGCTCGCTCATCGCCTTGATGTCGGCCCCGGCGGCGAAGACCTTCTCCGAGCCGGCGATGACGACGCAGCGCACATCGGGGTCGGGGTCGAGCCGCTCCAGCTCGCCGGCGAGCCGCTCCATCAGCTCCGGCGAGAGCGCGTTCCGCGCCTCGGGCCGGTTGAGGCGGAGCAGGGCGACGTTGCCGTCAAGCGAGCTCTCGATCAGGTCGCCCACGGTCTCCCTACTCCGCGACCATCGGCGTCATCGCGTTGATCCCCGTCGCGGCACGGCCGATGATCATCTTCTGGATCTGCGAGGTGCCCTCGTAGAGGGTGGTGACGCGAGCGTCGCGCAGGTAGCGCTCGACCGGGTAGTCGTCGACGTAGCCGGCGCCACCGTGGACCTGGATCGCCAGGTTGGCGCATTCGACCGCCGACTCGGTCGCGTAGAGCTTGGCGACCGAGGTCTCGGTCGTGTTCGGCTTGCCTTCGTCCTTGAGCACGCCGGCGCGGTAGACCAGCATCCGGCTGGCGTCGCGCTTGAGGATCATGTCGGCGATCATCTCCTGGACCAGCTGGAAGCGGGCGAGCGGGACGCCGAACTGCTTGCGCTCCTTGGCGTAGGCGACCGAGGCTTCGACGCAGCCTTCGCAGATGCCGACGCAGCCGGCGGCGACGCTGTAGCGACCGTTGTCGAGGGCGCTCATCGCGACCTTGAAGCCGTCGCCGATCTGGCCGAGCATCGCGTCATCCCCGACCTCGACCGAGTCGAGCGAGATCTCGCCGGTGTCGGAGGAGCGCAGGCCTAGCTTGCCGTGGATCTCCTGCGTGGCGAAGCCCTCGCTGTCGCAGGGGACGAGGAAGCAGGCGAGGCCCTTGTGCTTCTTCTCGGGGTCGGTCTGGGCGAAGATCAGCGCCACCTCGGAGAAGTTGGCGAGGCTGATCCACATCTTCTGGCCGCTGATCGACCAACCGCTGTCGGTCTTGGTCGCGCGTGTGCGCAGGTTGGCGGCGTCGGAGCCGGTGTCGGGCTCGGTCAGGCCGAAGCAGCCGAGCGCCTCGCCCGAGCAGAGCCGCGGCAGCCACTTCTGCTTTTGCTCCTCCGTGCCCCACCTCTCGATCGAACCCGCCACGAGCGAGGTCTGCACGGAGACGACGGTACGGGCGGAGGAGTCGGCGCGGCCGACCTGTTCGACGATCAGGCCGTAGCCGAGGTAGTCGAGGCCGCGGCCGCCGTACTCCTCGGCGACCGGCGCACCGAGGTAGCCGACCTCGCCCAGCTTGCTCGCCAGCTCGCGATCGAAGCGCGCGGCACGGTCGTTCTCTTTGACCCGCGGCACGATCACGCCGTCGGCGAAGTCCCGCGCCGTTTCGGAGATCAGCCGCTGCTCGTCGCTCAACTGGAAGTCCATCTCACCCCTTGCTTTCTCAGTTCTTGGCGAACTGCATCAAATTCCCAATCTGGCAGGTAGGGAATTTGATGCAGTTCGCGTCTGTCGTCATGGAAGTTCCCGGCCTAGGGCCTCCTTGAACGCCGCTTCGGCCTCACGAGTGCGGGGGCCGGGGGCGTCGGGGAGGTCGGTGCCGTCGATCGCCGAGATCGCCTGGATCTCGCGTGTGGTCGAGGCGAGGAAGGCCTCTTTGGCGGCGCGCAGGTCGGCGACGGGCCAGGCGCCCTCTTCGACCTGCAGCGCCTTGACCAGGCGGTCGCGGGTGATCGACTCGAGCACGCCGTTGTCGAGCGCCGGCGTGCGCAGGGCGCCCTGCGGCGAGACCCAGAAGATCGCCGAGGTCGGCGGCTCGAGCACGATCCCGTCGGGTTGGACCAACACTGCCTCATCGGCACCCTGAGCTTTGGCCAGTCGGGTCGCCTGCATGTTGGCCGCGTAGGAGAGCGACTTGACCCCGTTGAGAATGATCGTCGGGCTGTAGGTGACGGTGGCGACGCTGACCGTCTCGGCGTGGGCCGGGATCGGCTCGGTCATCGCCAGCCGGCGGCCGCCGCGGGTGACGATCAGCCGCAGCTGCCCGTCGGCGTCGCCGAGCTCGGCGAGCAGCACCTCGATCTCGTGCTCCAGAGCCGCACGGTCGAACTCGAGCTGGATCGCGGCGCCAGAGCGTTCAAGCCGTTCGAGATGATCGACGAGCGCAAACGGTTGCCCCGCGTAAAGCCGGATCACCTCGAAAGCGCCGTCGCCGCGGTAGAGCCCGTCGTCCTTCAGCGGCACCACCGCCTCGGCTGTCGCCGTGATCGTCCCGTCAACGCTCGCAAGCTCTCGGAGAGTGGCCGTCATTCGACCGGCGAGGCTACCTCAGACGTCTAACAAGCGAACTGCATCAAATTCCCTACCTGCCAGATTGGGAATTTGATGCAGTTCGCTTGGTCACGAGCTCTAGGCCGCTTCGAAGACGGTCGCCAGGCCCTGGCCGACGCCCACGCACATGGTGGCGATGCCGTAGCGGCCGCCGCGGCGGCGCAGCTCGCGGACGAGGGTGGCGGTGAGGCGGGCGCCGGTGCAGCCGAGCGGGTGACCGAGGGCGATCGCGCCGCCGTTGACGTTGAGCTTTTCTTCGTCTATGCCGAGCTCGCGGGCGCTGGCGAGGACCTGGGAGGCGAAGGCCTCGTTGAGCTCGATCAGGTCGATCTGATCGAGGGTCAGGCCGGCAGCCGTGAGGGCCTTGGGGATCGCGACGGCCGGCCCGATGCCCATGTAGGCCGGGTCGACCCCGGCCACGCCGAAGGCGACGACGCGAGCGAGCGGCTCGGCGCCCAGCGCCTTCACTCCCTCCTCGGAGGCGATCAGCGTGCAGGCGGCGCCGTCGTTGAGGGTCGAGGCGTTGCCGGCGGTGACCGTGCCGCCCTCGCGGAAGGCCGGCCGCAGCTTCGCCATCGTCTCCAGCGAGGCGTCGGCGCGCGGCCCCTCATCGGTGTCGACCGTGACGGTCTCGCGGCCCTTCGGCGCCTCGATCGGGACGATCTCCTTGGCGAAGAGGCCGGCCTCCTGTGCCGCGACCGCGCGCTGGTGGCTGCGCAGGCCCCAGGCGTCTTGGTCCTCGCGGCTGATCCCGTAGCGCTCGGCGACGTTCTCGCCGGTCTCGCCCATCGTCTCGGTCGAGATTCCCAGCTCGGCCATACGCGGGTTGACGAAGCGCCAGCCCAGCGTCGTGTCGTGCATCGTCTGCGGGCCGCGGGGCAGGCCCTGCTCGGGCTTGCCGACAACCCAGGGTGCCCGGCTCATCGACTCGACCCCACCGGCGAGGTAGAAGTCGCCCTCGCCGAGCTTGACGGCGCGCGCGGCGCAGTTGATCGCCTCCAGGCCCGAGGCGCAGAGGCGGTTGACGGTGGCCCCGGGCACGCTCTCCGGCAGGCCGGCGAGCAGCGCCGCCATCCGCGCCACGTCGCGGTTGTCCTCACCCGACTGGTTGGCGGCGCCGAGATAGACGTCGGTGATGCGTTCGGGGTCGACGCCGGTGCGCTCGACCACGGCGGCGATCGTGTGCGCGGCGAGGTCGTCGGGGCGGACGCCGGAGAGGGCGCCGCGGTAGCCACCCATCGGCGTGCGGATCGCGTCGACTACGTATGCGTCGGCCACCCGCGGCATTAAAGGGGACGGGCGCCGCGGGCGTATCCTTGGCGCCGTGGTCTTCGTCCTCGGAACCGTCGGCATGGTGCTGCTGATCGTCGGCGTGCTCTTCCTGCTCGAGCACTACTACACCGGCACCAACGCCGAGCTGCTCGACTGGAAGCCGACCCGTTCGCCCGAACTCGAGGTCCAGAACGAGGTCGACGACGTGCAGCAGATGCTCGACGCGCAGAACGAGATGCGGCGGCGCCGCGGGGTCGCCGAGCGCAACGAGCAGGAGCTGCGCGACGAAGTTGCAGCCGAGGAGCTCGAGCGCCTGCGCCATCGCCGCGGCTTCGAAGTGTCCTGAGGGCCGGGGCTTGGCGCGAGCGCTGATCGTCGGGTGCGGCTGCCGTGGACGGCACCTGGGCGGCGGGCTGCTCGCGCAGGGCTGGGCGGTGCGGGGGACGAGCCGGCGCGAGGGGGGCTGGCCGTGATCGAGGCGGCAGGGGTCGAGCCGGCGCTCGCCGATCCGCTGCAACCTGGAACCCTGCTCGATCTCGTCGGCGACGTCACCGCCGTCTACTGGTTGCTCGGGTCGGCCACGGGAGGCGACGAGAACCTGGCAGCGATCCACGGCCCGCGGCTCGAGCGCTTCCTCGAGCGCCTGGTCGAAACCCCGGTGCGTCGCTTCGTCTACGAGGCTGCCGGTTCCGTTGATGCATCGATTCTCGCTCGCGGTGCCTCAATGGTGGAGACCGCGTCACAGACGTGGCGGATTCCGGTCGAGATCGCCGACGGCGATGCCTGGTCTCGAGTGTAACTAGGTGAGGCGGTCCAGCAGGTCGCTGAGAATTCGGGCGGTGGCGCCCCAAATGAGATGACTTTCCACCTCGTAAGTAGGAGTGTGGATCGGTACGCCGCGACGAACCAGGCGGCGGATTTCGTAGCTCTCGCGGAGGACCTCGAGCGAGAAGGTGAGGACGGTCTCGACCTCGGTCGGGTTCGGCCGCAGGTCGAGCTCACGGGGATGCGCGATGTGCCCGACGAAGGGGTGGATGCGGTAGCCGGTGGCGAAGGTGTTGGTTGCCGGCAGCTGTTCGCCCAGCTCGACCGCGGCGGGATCGAGGCCGATCTCCTCCTGGGCCTCACGCAGTGCGGTGGCGCTGAGGTCGGCGTCGCCGGGGTCGCGGCGCCCGCCGGGGAACGAGATCTCGCCCGCGTGCCGGCGCATGTCCGCCCGGCGCTCGGTGAAGACGAGGCCGGGCTCTTCGTCGGGCCAGCCGTAGAGCGGCAGCAGGACGGCAGCTTCGACGGGCTTTGGCGAGTTTCCCGTCATATGGACGGATAAGTCGCCAAAGCCCTGTTCAAATGATCACCTGCACGGTGCCGCCGTCTACGGACCAGGCGGCGCCGGCGACGTAGGAGGCCCGCGCCGAGCAGAGGAAGACGATTGCGGCGGCGATCTCCTCCGATTCGGCGAGACGGCCGATCGGGCGCTTCGAGCCCGCGGTCGCCAGGGCCGCCTCACGACTCTCGTCTCCCGACATCTGCTGGGACTGGTCGAGCAGGCCGCCCGGCTCCATCCACATCTCCGATGCGACCGGGCCGGGGCAGATCGCGTTGACGAGGACGCCGCTTTTCGCGTAGCGGTCGGCGAAGAGCCGCGAGAGCGATAGCTCGGCCGCCTTCGCCACCGAGTACTCGGGCATCGCCGCCGAGGGACGCTTGCCGGCGGTCGAGCAGACGTTGACGATGCGCCCCCAGCCGCGCTCGGCCATCGTCGGCGCGGCGGCCCGCATCGCCCGCAGCGGGGCCATCACGTTGAGCTCGTACTGGGCGCGCCAGTCCTCGTCGGGGACGTCGTCGAGATCCCGCCACTGAGCGCTGCCGGCGTTGTTGACGAGGACGTCGAGGGCGCCGAAGCGCTCGCTCGCAGCGGCGAGCATCCGCTCGCCGGCGTCCCCGTCGGTGACGTCGAGCGAGAGCGTCTCGGTGCGCCCACCGGCCTCCGCGCCGGCGGCGGTGGCCGCATCGGCGGCGGCCCTCAGGCGCTCTTCGTTGCGAGCCACCAGCAGCACGCCGGCGCCCTCGGCGCAGAGCAACCGTGCGGTCTCGGCGCCGATCCCGCGGCCGGCGCCGGTGACGACGCAGGCGCGCCCGCTCAGCCCGAGGTCCATCAGAGCGTCTCGACCTGGTCGGAGACGGTGACCGGCGTCTCGCCGACGAGGAGCTTGTGGACGGGGCACTTGCGGGCGACGACGAGCAGGCGCGCCCGCTGCTCCTCGCTCAGCTCGGCCGGCAGGCGCAGGGTGACGGCGAAGGAGAGCGGCGCGAAGTTGTCGTAGGCGACGTCGACATCCACCTCAACCGCACCGACGTCCCAGCCCTTGCGCGCGGCGTACATCTCGATCGTCACCGCGGTGCACCCGGCGAGGCCGGCGGCGACGAGGCGGGTGGGGGAGGGGCCGGTGTCGGTTCCTCCCGCCGCCATCGGCTCGTCGACGCGGACCGTATGCCGGCCCTCGATCTCGACGTCGTGGGCAAAGCCCTCGCGCCGGCGGGCGACGACCTTCACTTGGGCGGCGCTCACCGGATCAGGCCTTGCGGCGGCCCTCGAAGAGCGCCGGCTCGTCGACATCTGCGAAGCGGGCCATCGCGTAAGCGAGGTCGGAGGCGCGGTTGACGAAGTGGATCACCGTCTCGCTCGCCAGCTCGCCTTCCTCGGCGAGGGCGGCGATGCGGCGCTCCGCCCGGCGGATCACGGTGCGGGCGACGTCGAGCTGGGCGGAGAGCTGGTTGCCGCCGGGGATGACGAACTGGGGTGGGAGCTCGACCTCGCTCATGTAGCGGTCGATCAGCGCCTCGAGCTCGGCGACCATCGCCTCGGTGGCGCGGCTGACCCCGTCTTCGAGTCGCTCGGCCGCCTCCGGCGCGGTGGCCAGCTCGGCGCCGGCGACGAAGATGTCGTCCTGCAGGCGCAGGATGTCGGCGGCGAGCTCGGCGTTGTCGCCGCCGCAGAGGGCGCGCGCCACGCCCAGCTGAGAGCAGGCCTCGTCAAGTGCCCCGTAGGCCTCGGTGCGGCCGTGGTGCTTGGGAACGCGGCCGCCGTACCAGAGCGAGGTGGTGCCGTCGTCGCCCTTCTTGGTGTAGATCTTGACCACGGCTCAGGCGAGCGGGTTGAAGACCAGGCCGGTCAGGACCTTGGGGTAGAAGTAGGTCGACTTCGGCGGCATGTTGGCGTCGCTTTCGCAGATTTCGCGGGTCTGGTCGACCGGGATCGGACGCAGGATGAAGGCGACGTCGTAGGCGCCCTCGTCGAGCAGGCGCAGCGAGTCGGCGACGCTCTTGGCGTAGCCGAGCCCGCGCTTGGCGAGGATGTCCTCTTCGCTGAGGCCGGCGATGCCCTTCAGCACCAGGGTCTCGAGGATCGCCGCGTCGAGGCGGCGGTAGGCCTCGGGCTGTCCCGCCAGGACTCGGTCGAGCTCGGCCGTGTCCTTGAGCCGCAGGCGGAAGGCGCGCTTGTGGTGGGAGTCGTAGAGACCGAAGACGCCGACGCCGTCCTCGCCGAGGGGATCGAGGCGGTCGTCGTCGACCTCGGTCACGTCGAAGAGCTCGCGCAGGCCCTCGCCGAGGCGGCGCTGGCGCTCCGGATCGTCGGCGAAGCCGGAAAGCAACCGGTGGGTGGGGAAGATCGAGAGGCCGGGGTCGTCGAGCCCGGTAAGCGCCATCAGCGTGAAGTTGTGCGGGCCCTCGCCGCCGACCTCGTCGCGGTAGGCAATTGCGGTCTCGTAGCGGTGGTGACCGTCGGCGATCAGCAGCTGAGCATCGGCGAGGCTGTTGGCGATGTCTTCGTGGATTTCTGGGTTGCGAAGTTGCCAGACCCGGGTCACGGTCCCGGCCGCGTCGGTCGCCTCGCCCCAGGGGTCCTCGATCGCGACTTCGCGGGCGACGTAGGGCCACGGGTCGATCGTGCTCAGCGAGAAGATCGGCGAGAGGTTGAGCCGGGTCGCCCGCATCAGCTCGAGCCGGTCCTGCTTCGGCCCCGGCAGGGTGCGCTCGTGGGGCAGGATCGTGCCGGCCTCGAAGTCCTCGACCCGGACGCGGGCGAGGATGCCGTGACGGGTGTGGGTGGAGCCGTCGGGGCCGGTGTAGTCCTGCTCCATCGCCCAGATCGCCGGCTCGGCGTCCTCGACCAGGGCGCCGGCCTTCCGCCAGGCCTCGATCGTCGTCGCGGCCGTGGCGTAGGGATCACCCGCGCCCGCCGCCTGCGGTCCGGTCTCGCCGTAGGGCTTCGGCAGGTCGACGGCGACCGCGTTGTAGGGCGAGCGGTCCAGCAGCTCGGCTCGCATCGCGGTGTCGATCACGTCATAGGGCGGCGCGACGACATCCTGCAGCGACCCGACCGCGTCGAGGTCGTAGTGCAGGGCGTTGAGCGGCAGCACCTCGGCCATCGCCGCCAAACCTAGCGCTTGCGTCGCACGGCGGGCACGGCCCGCCACGGGACCCGCCTCTACACTGGCCTCAGCGGGGCGTGGCGCAGCCTGGTAGCGCGCGGCCTTTGGGTGGCCGAGGTCCCCGGTTCGAATCCGGGCGCCCCGATTGACAGGCCTCGCCGGAGCGTGTCTCAAGAGGCGATGGCGCTCCGGTGACGCACACATTCCCGAGCCGGCGCTACACGGCCGCTCGTGCCGCGGTGCCTCGTCGCTCAATAGAGATCCCTTCAATCGAAGAGTTTTGACAGGCCCAGTAGGTTTACTTGAAAAGATTAATTTTCTTGAGTAAAACGCTACCGTCCTGCCGCAGCGGGGCACAGGGAGGCCGATCTCGGATGAATGGTTTAAGAGGCGCCGTCTTGCTGATCGTGCTGGCAGCCCTCGCACTCGGTACCGCGGTGCCAGTTGCATCCGCCACTTCGCCCGCCTGGATCGTGGCCGGCAAAACCTTGGCGCCGGGTGCGACGAAAGCGCTTGCGGAAACGACCACCGTCACCGAAATATTCACGATCAAAACGTCTCAATGGGGAGTCAAATGCCCCTCGATCAAGCTCTTCGGATCGCTGATCGAAGGCGAAAACATCCGCAAGGACAACGCGATGACGTTGGAAGGCTGCGAAGCGATCGGAGCCCCCACTTGCAAAGTCCCCCCGATCAAACTTAAACCGTTGACCTCGACGCTCGAAGGAACGGCCGGACACTTCAAACTCAACTTCAAACCCACCAGTGGAACTACGGTGATGGCCGTCAACCTGTCCGGGTCCGGATGCGGTGGCTTCGGCACCCTCACTGTGACCGGCACGATGGCGTGCAACTACCCTGGGGTCGAAACGGAAGCGCAAAACCACGTCCTCGAATTCTCACTGACCTCAGGCACAGCACTCAAATTCGGAGAAGAAGAAGTGACACTGACGGGCCAGGATGAATTCTGGCTCAGCTCCAAAG
Source organism: uncultured Solirubrobacterales bacterium (assembly GCA_963702705.1). Classification (GTDB taxonomy): domain Bacteria; phylum Actinomycetota; class Thermoleophilia; order Solirubrobacterales; family 70-9; genus VRUE01. The sequence continues at coordinate 500,582 of CAVPDR010000002.1, read as the reverse complement.
AATCGTGGGGAGTGGCCTGAGAGGCACTCAGTGGGGTGTGCGTGTCTGAGCTGAGCCACCCACAGAAGGGGGCTTAGCTCAGACACGTCTAAATCGGTCACGATGGCGCTGTGCTGTTCAAGCTCAGTGAGGTCAGCCTGGTCCGTGGGGATCGCCGCGTGCTCGACTCGGTCAGCGCAGCGATCCCGGCCGGGGCGACGGCGATCGTCGGCCCCTCGGGCGCCGGCAAGTCGACTCTGCTGCGCCTGTTGAACAGGCTGGCGGACCCCGACGCGGGGACGATCGCCTACCGGGACCGGCCGCTCGGGGACTACGAACCGCTGGCACTGCGGCGCGAGGTCTCGCTGGTCCCGCAGCTGCCGGCGCTGCTCGAGGGGACGGTTGAGTCGAACCTGCGCTACGCGGCGGATCTCGCCGGCAAGCGGCTCGACAGCGCCCGCTGTCTCGGCCTCGCCGGCCTCGATCCCGCCTTCGCCGGCCGCGACGTCGCCAAGCTCTCGGTCGGCGAGCAGCAGCGGGCGATGCTGGCCCGGTCGCTTGCCCAGGAGCCGGGGGTGCTGCTCCTGGACGAGCCGACCTCGGCCCTCGACCACGCCGCCCGCGACGCGATCGAGGCGACCCTGACCGAGTTGCGCCGCGAGCTCGAGATCTCCGTCGTCCTGGTCAGCCACGACCCCGAGCAGGCGCGGCGGCTGAGCGACTGGGTGATCAGGCTCGAGCAGGGCAGGGCGATCGAGGCCGGCCCGGTGGAGGAGCTGATGGCGTGAGCACGTCGATCCACCTCTCGCCCGGCCAGGTCGCAGCCTCGCTGGCGCTGGTCGTGCTCGCCGCGGCGATTTCCTTCTGGCAGAAAGCCGACCTCGAGCGCGACATCGGCGTCGCCACCGTGCGTTCCTTTGTCCAGTTGACCGCGATCGGCTACGCGATCAAGCTGATCTTCGAAGCCGACACGCTCTGGCTCGTCTTCGGCCTGCTGGCGGTGATGGTGGTCTTCGGCGCGCTCACCGCCCGCGCCCGCGCAAAGAAGGTGCCGGGCGCCTTCTGGCCGCTGCTGATCGCGCTGGCGGTAGCCGGTGCGACGACGTTGGGACTGGTCGTCGCCCTCGGCGTCTTCGAACCGACGGCGCGTTACCTGGTGCCGGTCGGCGGCATGGTGATCGGCAACGCGATGACTGCCTCGGCGGTGGCACTCAACCGCCTCGGCGACGAGATGGCCGATTCGCGCAACAAGATCGAGGCGAGCCTGGCGCTCGGCGCGACCGCCCAGGAGGCCGCCTCGCCCTTCGTCCGCCGCGCCCTGCGCTCGGGGATGATCACCCTGATCGACTCGACCAAGACCACCGGCCTGATCTTCTTCCCCGGCACGATGGTCGGCATGCTGCTCGCCGGCGCCAGTCCGACCGATGCCGTTCGCCTGCAGCTGATCCTCCTCTACGCCCTGCTCGGCAGCGTCGCGATCGCCGCCCTCGTCGCCACCGCGCTCGCCTACCGCAACTTCTTCACCCCCGCCCAGCAGCTGCGCGAGCTCGAGGCGGAGCAGACAACCTAGCTCTCCACGACGAACTGCATCAAATTCTCAAGCTGTCAGGGTGAAAATTTGATGCAGTTCCGAGGGCCCAGGGGCCTGGGGACCTAGACTCGGTCGCGTGTCCCGCCAGCAGCGATTGACACTGGTCGCGACGATCCTCGGCTCGACCGTCGTCTTCCTCGACTCGACCGTGGTCAACGTGGCTTTGCCCGCTATTGCCGACGGGCTCAATGCCGGGCTGGCGGGGCAGCAGTGGGTGGTCGAGGCCTACATGCTGACCCTGGTCTCGCTACTGCTCGTCGGCGGTTCGCTCGGCGACCAGTTCGGGCGGCGGCGGATGTTCGTCATCGGTCTGGTGACTTTTGGCGCGACCTCGGCGCTCTGCGCGGTCGCTCCCACAGTCGAGTTCCTGATTGCCGCGAGGGCGCTGCAGGGGGTCGCTGGGGCGCTGCTGGTGCCGGGGTCGCTGGCGATCGTCGCCGCCACCTTCGAGGGTGCCGCGCGCGGCAAGGCGGTCGGGACCTGGACCGCCTGGACCGGGATCGCGACTGTGGTCGGCCCGGCCGGGGGAGGGGCGCTGGTCGGCCTTACCTCCTGGCGCTCGATCTTCTGGGTCAACCTGCCGCTGATCGCGGCGACCGTGGCGCTGACCCTGCACTCGGTCGAGGAGAGCAGCGACCCGGATGCCTTCCGCGGCATCGACTGGGCCGGCATCGCCCTCTCGGCGGCCGGTTTCGGCGGCCCGGTCTTCGCCCTGATCGAGCAGCCGACCCGGGGCTGGAGCGACCCGCTGGTCTGGGCGCCGCTGGTTGCCGGCGTCGCCTGCTTCGCCCTCTTCATCCTCCACGAGGCCCGCGCCCGCCACCCGATGCTCGACCTCGGCCTGTTCAGGATCCGCAACTTCGCCGTCGCCAACCTGACCACGCTCTCGACCTACGCCGGGCTGATCGGCGGCCTCTTCTTCGTCGGCCTCTTCCTCCAGCAGGTGGCCGGCTACTCGCCGCTGGAGGCGGGCCTGGCGACGACACCGATCTCGCTGATTCTCTTCTTCCTCTCGCCGCGCTGGGGCAGGATGGCCTCCGGTACCGGCCCGCGACTGCCGATGACTGTGGGCCCGATCGTCGGCGGTCTAGGCCTGCTGCTGATGTTGCGGATCGGCGCCAATGCCGATTACGTCACCGACGTCCTGCCGGCGATCCTCGTCTTCGGCCTTGGCCTCTCGGCCACCGTCGCACCGCTGACCGCGACCGTGCTCGATTCGGTCGAAGAACGCCACGTCGGCCTCGCCTCGGGAGTCAACAACGGCGTCTCCCGCGTCGCCGGCCTGCTCGCGATCGCCGTGCTCGGCGCCGTGATTTCCGCCTACTTCGGCTCGGCGCTCGACAGCAACGTTGGCGATCGGCCCCTGGGCCCCCGAGCCGAGCAAATCGTCTCCGACGCCAAGGCCCAGCCCCTGGCGGTGCCAAAGACCAACAAGCTGCCCCCGCGTCAGGCAGCAAGAGTGAGCACCGCCTCAGCCGACGCCTCCACCTCGGCCTTCCACATGGGCATAGCCATAGCCGGCCTACTAATGCTCGTAGGCGGAGCAGTCTCAGGCTTCGGCATAGAAAACCCCCGCCGAAGGATCGAAGCTGTTCCCACCAGGGGTTCCGCCCAAGCCGGCGAGTGCGGCCATGGCGCCGAAGCTGACTGCGCGCCCTCGGAGCCGGCCGCCGAACCCGCCTGAGCGCGGCCGAGAAGGGGTGCCCCTCTCGACCGGGCGGATACTCAAAGTGTCGGCCTTATTTAGGCCGGCACTTGGACGGGCGAGAGGGGCACCCCTTCTCGGCCGCAAGAACGGGCGAGGGGCACCCGTCCCGGCGCTCTGACTAGGCTCCGCAGAATGAGCGCCCCAATCGTCTTTTCTGGCATCCAGCCAACCGGCCGCAAGCACCTCGGCAACTTCATCGGCGCGATCCGCCAGTACGTAGAGGGCCAGGAGCGCGGCGAGCCGGCGATCTTCTGCATCGTCGACCTGCACGCGATCTCGGTTGCCTACGACCCGGCCGAGCTGCGCGAACGGCTCTACGACACCGCCGCGATCCTGCTCGCCGCCGGCCTCGACCCGGAGCGCTGCGTCTTCTTCCGCCAGTCCGACGTGCGCGAGCACAGCGAACTGACCTGGTTGCTCTCCGCCGTCACCTCCCATGGCGACCTCAACCGCATGACTCAGTTCAAGGACAAGTCGGCCAAGCAGGAACTGGTCTCGGCGGCGCTCTTCTTCTACCCGGTGCTGATGGCCTCCGACGTTCTCGCCTACAAGGCGACCGAGGTGCCGGTCGGCGACGACCAGCGCCAGCACGTCGAGCTGATGCGCGAGATCGCCCGCCGCTTCAACGAGCGCTTCGGCGAGACCCTGGTCGTGCCGGAGATGCGCATCCCCGGGGTCGGCGCCAGGATCATGGACCTGCAGGAGCCGCAGCGGAAGATGTCGACCACTGGCGGCACCGAGGCCGGGACGGTCCTCGTCCTCGACGAGCCCGCCGCGATCCGCAAGAAGTTCGGCAGCGCCGTCACCGACTCCGGCCGCGAGGTGCGCCGCGGCGCCGAGAAGCCCGGGATCACCAACCTGATCGACATCTACGCCGTCGCCACCGACAACGATCCCGAGGTGGTCGAGCGGGTTTTCCAGAGCCAGGGTTACGGCGATTTCAAGAAAGACGTGGCCGAGGCCGTGGTCGAGTACCTGGCCCCGGTTCGCGAGCGCTACGCCGAGCTGCGGCCCGACGAGGCGGCGCTCGAGGCGATCCTCGCCGGCGGCGCCGAGAAGGCCCGCGCGATCGCCGCCCCGACCGTGGCCGAGGTCCGCGAGCGCATGGGTTTCGGCCGCGCCTAGCTCACCGTCGCTTCCGCGCGTTACGGTGCCAGGGTGACCGTCGCCGAGCTGGACCTCGACCTCGACGTCTTCGCCGGGCCGTTCGACCTGCTGATGGCGGTCGTCCTGCGCGAGGAGGTCAGCCTGCTCGAGGTCGAGTTGGGCGAGATCGTCGTCTCCTACATCGAGTACCTCGAGCGCGCCGACGAGCTGGAGCTCGACGTGGCGACCGAGTTCCTCGTCCTGATCGCCTCGCTGCTGGAGCTGAAGTCGCGGCTGCTGCTGCCCGGCGAAGAGGAGGGGCTCGAGGACGTCACCCCGGAGGAGGCGGTCGAGGAGCTGGTTGCGCGGCTGCTCGAGTACCGCCGCTACCGCGACGCGGCTGCCGTGCTGGAGCAGCGCTTCGAGGCGGCGCGCGGCTACCTCTACCGCTCGACGCCGCTGCCGCCGGAGCTGCGCAAGGTCGCGCTCGACGCCGCCACCGCCGTCTATGACCCCGACCGACTCGGCGCCGCCCTCGGCGACCTGCTGGCGCTGCCACCCGAGCTCAACCTCGATCACATCCGCCCGACCGTCTCGCTGGAGAAGCGGCTGCGCGCCCTGCGCGAGGCGCTGCGTGGCCGCTCCAGCATCGACTTCGACGAGCAGTTCGGCAGCGAGGACCGACTGACCCAGGCGGTTACCCTCTTCGCCCTGCTCGATCTCTACCGCAAAGGTGAGGCAACCTGGGAGCAGCCCAAGCCGTTCGGCCCGATCGAGATCCGCGCGCGGGAGCCGGCGTCGTGAGCGACCTCTCGCGCACGATCGAAGCGCTGCTCTTCCTCTCGCCGCAGCCGGTCAGCGTCGGCGATCTGGCCGAGGCATCCGAGGCGACCGAGGGCCAGGTCGAGGAGGCGATCGGGCTGCTGCGCGAGGACCTGGCCGAGGGCAAGCGGGGGGTCGTGCTGCGCGAGGTTGCCGGTGGCTTTTCCCTCGCCAGCGACCCGGGCAGCGAGGCGGCGGCACGGCGCCTGCTGGCCAAGCCCCGCACGCCGCCGCTGACCCAGGCTCAAGCTGAGACGCTCGCCATCGTCGCCTACCTGCAGCCGGTCACCCGTCCCGAGGTAGCCCGCATCCGCGGCGTCACCTCGGAGTCGGCGGTGCAGACGCTGGCCGAGCGGGGGTTGATCGAGGAGTCGGGACGCTCGCAGTTCGGCGCGGCGATCTTCAAGACCACCGAGCTCTTCGAGCGGCTCTTCGGGCTCTCCGGGATGGACCAGTTGCCGGATCCCTCGAAGTTCGATCCCACGCCTGAGGATGAGCGCGAGCTGCGCGAGCGACTCTTGAAGGCTGGGGAGCAGCGATCTCAACCTTGAGGCGGGCGAGGGACTGGGAGAGGCCCCGCCGGAACAACAGCGGGGAGGTTCCGTCGGGACCTCCCCCAGTCCTTTCTACGCGCTCCAAGGCCGGGGGGATTCCCCGCCACAGCCTCCCCGCTGTTGCTGTGGCGGGGAATCCCCCCGGCCTTCCCGTGCCGTGAGGCTCGCCAAGTACTTGGCTCACGGAGGCGTCGCTTCTCGACGTAAAGCCGAGGTGATCATCGGTAACGGGAGGGTCACGGTCGGAGGCAAAGTGGTCACGGATCCAGCTCGCGACGTCACTGATGCCGATGAGATTCGCGTGGATGGGAGTTTGGTTGGGGCCGAGGCGCTGGAGGTTTGGGCCGTGAATAAGCCCGCGGGGGTGGTCTCCACGGCTCGGGAGCCTGGGAGCCGGCCTGCTGTGGTCGGGCTGGTCGATTCGGGGGCGCGCCTTTACCCGGTGGGGCGGCTCGATGTGGATTCGACCGGGCTTCTTTTGCTGACGAACGATGGGGCGCTGGCGAACCGGCTCACCCATCCCCGCTACGGGGTGGCGAAGACCTACCGGGCGGAGCTGCGGCGGCCTCCCTCGGATGCCGATCTGCGGCGGCTTGCGCGGGGCGTCGAGCTCGAGGATGGGATGACGGCGCCGGCTGAGCTGCGGCGGCTGGGGGAGCGGGAGGTGGAGCTCACCCTGCGCGAGGGGCGCAACCGGCAGGTGCGTCGTATGGCCGAGGCGGTCGGCAATCGGGTGGTCTCCTTGCGCCGGGTCCGCTTCGGCTCGGTCGAGCTCGGTTCGCTTGCCCAGGGGCAGGCGCGGCGGCTCGGCGAGGATGAGGTCGCCCGGCTCTGGGAAGATTCAGAACGATGAGCGAGGAGCGACTGTTCGCGGTCCGGGGCGCCGTGCAGGCCGAGGCCAACGAGGCCGAGGCGATCGTCGGGGCGACCGAGATGCTGATGCGCGAGCTGCTCGACCGCAACGCGCTCAGGGCCGAGGCGATGGTCAGCTGTCTCTTCACCACCACCGGCGACCTCGACGCCGAGTTTCCCGCCGTCGCCGCGCGGCGGCTCGGGCTCGACTCGGTGCCGCTGATCTGTGCCCGCGAGATCGACGTCCCCGGCGCGATGCCGCAGGTGATCCGGGCGATGGTCCACTACTACGCCCCGCTCGGCCACAAGCCCGCCCACGTGTACTTAGGAGCGACGCAAGAGCTACGGGCGGACCTCCACGCCGCGCAGTAGCGCGGCTCATCGGCACAATGGAGCGATGAGCGTCACCTTTGCCGAGAAGCTCGCCCGCATGCCGGGTTACCAGGCCGGTGTGCCGACCGGGCAGGCGCCCGAGGCGATCGCCGCCGGGGGCATCGCCCAGCTCGCCTCCAACGAGTCGCCCTTCGGGCCGCACCCGCAGGTGGTCGAGGCGATTGCCGCTGCCGCCGGGGCGATGAATCGCTACCCCGACCCCGATGCGACCCTGCTGCGGAGCCGCATCGCCGAGCGCTACGAGACCGATCCCGCCCGCGTCGCGGTCGGCAACGGTTCCTGCGAGCTCCTGCTCGCCGCCGCCGAGGCGCTCTGCGAGGCCGGCGCCGAGATCCTCTACTCCTGGCCGGCCTTCTCGATGTACCCCTACCTGCCGGCGCTGACCGGAGCGCGCGAGGTCCGCGTGGCGCTCGGCGAGGGCGACGTCCACGACCTCGACGCGATGGCGGCCGAGGTCACCGCGGCGACCCAGCTCGTCCTCGTCTGCAATCCCAACAACCCGACCGGGACCCACCTTCCCGCCGCCGAGGTCGCCACCTTCTGCGCCGGCCTGCCGGCGCACGTGACCGTGATCCTTGACGAGGCCTACGTCGAGTTCCAGACTCACGACGATCCCGACGCCACGGTCGACCTGCTCGCCGAGCTGTCCAACCTGGTCGTCCTGCGCACCTTCAGCAAGGTGTACGGCCTGGCGGGGCTTCGGGTCGGCTACGCGCTCGGCTCGCCCAAGTTCCGCGCCGCGGTCGACGCCGTGCGCCAGCCCTTCAGCGTCAACGCGCTTGCCCAGGCGGCGGGTGCCGAGGCGGTCCTGCACCAGGATGACGTCGCCCGCCGGGTCGAGGCGACGATCGCCGAGCGGCTGCGGGTCGAGGCGGGAGTGCGCGAGCTCGGCCTCGCCACCTCCGAGACGCACGCCAACTTCTCCTGGATCGACCTCGGTGAGGCCGACGAGGCCGACGTCGTCGCCGGCCTGGCCGAGCGCCAGATCGCCGTGCGTCCCGGTACCCCGCTCGGCGACCCCGGCCACATCCGCGTTTCCTACGGCACCGCCGAGGAGAACGGCCGCTTCCTCGCCGCGCTCGGCGAAATCCTCGACTAAGCAGGTCTCACCTGCTAAAAAGTCAGGGAAGGTGAAGCGATCCGCCGACACGACGAACGTCTCCCGCGCCCCCGGCGCCACGCTCGTCTCCGTCCGCTTCTCCTATTTCTGGCGATTTAGCTAGGCGTCCGGCCTCGCGGCTCCTGCCGCACCTCGATAGCAACTGGCCGGGCGTCGGACTGACTCGCCTCGTCTCGCTGCGCGTGCTGCGACGAGGAAACCGGAAGTAGGCTTGTCGACGTGGAGGACGGTGAAGGAAAGATGATGATCGGGACGCAGGGCGAGACGCGGGACCGGGTTCGGGACCAGCGAATCGAGCGGATCGAGGAGCTGGTCTCCCCGGCGAGGCTGCTGGAGGAACTGCCCCTGGGCGAGGAGCGGGCCAAAGCCGTGGTGCGCGGTCGCGGCGAAGTCGGCAACGTCCTCGACGGCAGCGACGACCGGCTCCTGGTCGTGGTCGGCCCTTGCAGCGTGCACGACCCGGCGGCGGCGCTCGATTACGCCGGGCGGCTGGGCGAACTTTCGCGTGGCGTCGGCCGCGACCTGCTGATCGCGATGCGCGTCTACTTCGAGAAGCCGCGGACGACGACCGGCTGGAAGGGCCTGATCAACGACCCCCATCTCGACGAATCGGGCGATGTCAACACCGGCCTGCGGATGGCGCGCCAGCTGCTGCTCGAGGTGCTCGACATCGGCATCTCGGTCGGCACCGAGTTCCTTGACCCGATCACGCCCCAGTACATCGCCGACGCGGTCTCCTGGGGGGCGATCGGCGCCCGCACGACGGAGAGCCAGACCCATCGCCAGCTCGGCAGCGGCCTCTCGATGCCGGTCGGCTTCAAGAACCGCACCGACGGCGATGTCCAGGTCGCCGTCGACGCGGTCCGCGCCGCGGCGGCACCCCACGCCTTCGCCGGGATCGACGACAACGGCGCGCCGGCAGTCCTCTACACGACCGGCAACCCAGACGGACACGTGATCCTGCGCGGCGGCAAGGGCGCTCCCAACCACGACGCCGAGGGCGTCGCCCTCGCACTGGAGCGGCTGCGGGCGGCGGGGTTGCCCGAGCGCCTCGTGATCGACGCCTCGCACGACAACAGCGGCAAGGACCCAGGCCGGCAGATGCTCGCGGCGGGCCAGGTCGCAGACCAGATCGCCGACGGCAACGCCGCGATCGTCGGCGTGATGCTGGAGTCTTTCCTGGTCGAGGGTCGCCAGGACCTTGGCGATCGGTCCGAGCTCACCTACGGCCAGTCGATCACCGATTCGTGCATGGACTGGGGCACGACCGTTTCCGTGTTGGAGCAGCTGGGCGACGCGGTGCGGGCGCGGCGCGGCGAATGAGGGTTGCGGTTCTCGGCGTCGGCCTGATCGGCGGCTCGATCGGGCTCGCCGCCCGGCGCCGCCTCGGGGCCGAGGTCAGCGGCTTCGACCCCGATCCCGAGACGCTGGCGCGAGCGGTCGATACCGGCGCGATCGATCGTGGTGTGGGCAGCGTCGCCGAGGCCTGCGAGGGCGCCGAGGTCGTCTTCTGCGCGGCGCCGGTCGCCGGTCTTGCCGAGCTCGCCGCGGCGGCCCTCGATGCCTGCGGTCCCGATGCAGTCGTCACCGACGTCGGCTCGACCAAGCGCGACATCGTCGCCGCGCTCGGCGCCGACGAGCGCTTCATCGGCGGTCACCCGTTGGCCGGGGCCGAGACCGCGGGGGTCGAAAACGCTCGCGAGGACCTCTTCGCGGGCGCCCGCTGGTACCTGACGCCGAAATCCGAGCGCTCCAGCGGTCTCCTCTACGATCGCTTGCAGCGCACGCTGGCCGGGCTCGGCGCCCGCGTGCAGGCGATCGATCCCGAGGCCCACGATCGCTTGATGGCGACGGTCAGCCACCTGCCGCACGTCGTCGCCAACGTGCTCGTCGGCCAGGCCGCCGATGAGCTCACCCGCGACTCCGAGCGGATGCCCGAGGTCGGTCCGAGCTTCCGCGACACGACCCGCGTCGCCGGCGCCAACCCGGCGATCTGGGGGGACATCTTCGCCAGCAACAGCGAGGCGGTGGCGGAGGCGGTCGACGCCGTCGCCGCTCGCCTGCGCGAGGCCGCGGCACTGATCCGCGCGGGCGAGCGGGACGCGGTCGCGGAGTGGCACGCGGGGGCTGCCGCCGACCGGCGGCGCCTGCTCGAGGCCGAGCTGAGTGGCGGCCCGCTGCGCGAGCTGCGCGTCGTCGTCGCCAACCGGCCGGGCACGATCGCCGAGCTCGCCCTCGCCCTCGGTGAGGCCGGGGTGAACATCGAGGACATGGCGCTCTATCCCACCCCCGACATGAGCTCGGGCGCCGTCTCGCTCTGGGTCTCCGGCGACGAGCAGGCCGCTCGCGCGACGGCCCTGGTCCGCGAGCTCGGCCACACCGTCAGCGCCGTCGCCGACGGCGAGTGACGATGGTGCGCCGCTTCGACCCGGTCGGCCCGCTGCGCGGCGAGCTGCGGCCGCCAGCCGACAAGTCGATCTCCCACCGCGCCGCCCTGATCGCGGCCATGGGGGAGGGGGAAACCACAATCGAGGGTTATCTCGACTCGGCCGACACCCGCTCGACCCTGGCCGCGGTGGAGGCGCTCGGCGCCGGTGTGGAAGGCGTCGGCGCGGCCGAGATCGATCCGGTGATCGCGATTCGCGGGGTCGGCCTGCGCGGCGCCGGCTCGGCGGCGATCGACGTCGGCAACGCGGGCACGCTGCTGCGCCTCTTGCCGGGCTGGCTGGCGGGGCAGCCCGGCGGCAGCTGGACCCTCGACGGCGACGACTCGATCCGCCGCCGCCCGGTCGACCGGATCGCCACCCCGCTGCGGCGGATGGGTGCCAAGCTGCGATGCCGCGAAGACCGCCTGCCGCCGCTGCGGATCGAGGGCGCGCAGCTGAAGGGCATCGAGCACGAGCTGCCGGTGGCGAGCGCCCAGGTCAAGTCCTGCCTGCTCTTTGCCGGCCTGCTGGCCGAGGGCCCGACCTGGGTCAGGGAGCCGGCGCGCAGCCGCGACCACACCGAGCGCATGCTCTCCGCCGCCGGCGCCGACGTCGCCTGGCTGCGCGGAGGCATCGCCCTGCGGCCGCCGAAGCGGCTGGCGCTGGGCGAGTTCGCGGTGCCGACCGACTTTTCCTCAGCCGCCTTCTTCGTCGTCGCCGCGCTGCTCGTCCCAGGCAGCGAGATCGTGCTCGAGGGCGTCGGCACCAACCCGACCCGGACGGGCCTGCTCACGATCCTCGGGCGGATGGGCGCCGAGATCGAGGTCGTCCCGGTCGGCGAGCGGGGTGGCGAGCCGGTCGGCACGATCCGGGTCCGCGGCTCGGCGCTGCGCGGGACGGAGGTGAGTGGGGAGGAGATCCCGCTGGCGATCGACGAGCTCCCGCTGGTCGCCCTGGCAGCCTGTTTCGCCGCCGGCGAGACGACGATCCGCGACGCGGTCGAGCTGCGCCGCAAGGAGTCCGACCGCGTCGCCACCACCTGCGAGGCGCTGAATGCGCTCGGCGCGACGGCGGAGCCGCGCGAGGACGGGATCCGGGTCGAGGGTGGCGGCGGCCTGCGCGGCGGGACGATCGCCTCCCACGGCGATCACCGGATCGCGATGCTGGGCGCGATCGCCGGCCTCGCCTCTGACGAGGGCGTTGAGGTCGAAGGCATGGATGCCGCGGCGATCAGCTATCCGGGTTTCGAGACGGATCTGGCCTCGCTGGTCGCTTGACCCTGTAGGCCGTTCCCGTCGCGCGTCTCTACGCTGCCGCCCATGGTTATTGCTATCGATGGGCCCGCCGGGGCCGGCAAGTCGACGGTTGCCCGCGCACTGGCGGAGCGGCTTGGCTTCACCTACCTCGATTCCGGGGCGATGTACCGCTGCGTGGCCCTGGCGGCGATCGAGCGCGGCGGCGACCCTGACGACGAGGCGGCGGTGGGTGACCTTGCGCGCTCGCTGAACATCGATCTCGACGGCGATCGGGTCGAGCTGGACGGGCGCGACGTCAGCGATGAGATCCGCTCACCCGAGGCCACTGCGACGTCCTCGCGTGTCTCCGTCCACCCGGGCGTGCGCGAGGCGATGGTGGCGCGCCAGCGCGAGCTGATCGCCGCCGGCCGCTACGTCGCTGAGGGCCGTGACATCGGCACCGTGGTCAGCCCCGAGGCGCCGCTGAAGGTCTTCCTTACGGCCTCGCCCGAGGAGCGGGCACGGCGCCGCGCCGCGCAGACCGGCGAGAACCCCGAGACCGTTCTGGCCGCCCAGCGCGAGCGCGACGCCCGCGATGAGAGTCGCGAGCACAGCGCTCTGCGCGCCGCAGAGGACGCGATCGAGCTCGACACCACCGGCCTCGCGCTTGATCAGGTTGTCGACCAAATCGCCGGCTTCGCACGAGAGCGGAGCCTCGTATGAGCTTCCGCTGTGCCTTTTCCTCAATAGTTGCCAAAAAGGAACAGCGGAAGGTGTCGATGTGAATCGCCTGCCCACCGTCGCGATCGTCGGCTTCCCCAACGTCGGCAAGAGCACCCTGGTCAACCGGCTCGCCGGTGGGCGCGAGGCCGTCACCCACGCCGAGCCCGGGGTGACCCGCGACCGCAAGGTCGTGCGCTGCGAGTGGAACGGGGTCGCCTTCGACCTGCTCGACACCGGCGGCATCGACCTCGAGGACGACTCCGAGCTGGCCCGCGACGTGCAGCAACAGGCGCGGTTGGGGATCGGCGAGGCCGACGTGGTGATGCTGGTCGTCGACGCCCGCGCGGGGGTGCGCGCCGGCGACGCCGAGCTGGCGAAGACGCTGCGCGGGGCCAACGTCCCGGTGGTGGTCGTCGCCAACAAACTCGACCGCCCCGAGGACGAGTACATGAGCGCCGAGCTGAACAAACTCGGGCTGGGGGAGCCGATGCCGGTCTCGGCCAGCCACGGCCTCGGCAGCGGCGACCTGCTCGACCGCGTGGTCGAGCTGCTCGGCGATCGCGCCCCGGTCGACGAGCTCGACGAGGCGACCCGGGTCGCCGTGATCGGCCGTCCCAACGCCGGCAAGTCCTCGCTGGTCAACGCTTTCCTCGGCTCCGAGCGGGTGATCGTCTCGCCGCGCGCCGGCACCACCCGCGACACGATCGACACCGAGATCGAGGTCGACGGGCGCCACGTCACCCTGGTCGACACCGCCGGCCTGCGCCGCCGTTCCAAGGTCGCCGGCACGGTCGACTACTACGCCCAGCTGCGGGCCGAACACGCGGTCGAGCGGGCCGACGTCGCCCTGGTCGTCTGCGACGCCGCCGACGGGATCACCGCCGAGGACCTGCGGGTCTCGGAGATCGCGATGAAGGCCGGCTGCGCGACCCTGCTGGTGCTCAACAAGTGGGACATCACCACGACCGACATCGACGACGCCCGCGCCCGGGTCACGCGCAAGCTGCGCCTGCGGCCCGCCGTCGTCACCTGCTCGGCGACCCGCGGGCGCAACGTCGCCAACCTGCTGCCGAAGGCGCTCGAGCTGGCCGACAAGGCGGGCGAGCGGATCCCCACGCCGGAGCTCAACCGCTTCGTCGCCGATGTGGTCGCCAAGACCCCACCGCCGTCCAAACGCGGCCGGCGGCTGCGCCTCTACTACGCGGCGCAGATAGGCGAGCGGCCGCCGCGGATCGCGATCCAGGTCAACGATCGCAAGCTGATCAGCCGCGACTGGGCCTACCACCTCGAGAACCGGCTGCGCGAGACCTACGCGATGGAGGGCGTGCCGCTGATCATCGACTTCCGCGTCCATTCAGGAACCAGAGAAGGCCGCTGACCTGGTCAGAACGTCTTTGGCAATGCAACGCTAGGCTTCGGTCCATGACCGATATCCAGCCACTCGCCGAGGGCGAGTACCTCTTCACGTCCGAGTCCGTCACCGAGGGCCACCCCGACAAGGTCGCCGACGCGATCTCCGACACCGTGCTCGACGCGGTGATGGCCGGTGACCCGGAGGGCCGCGTCGCCTGCGAGACCCTGGTCAACACCGGCATGGCGGTGGTCTCGGGCGAGATCTCGACCAGCGTCCACCTCGACGTGCCCGAGCTGGTCCGCGAGACGATCCGCGAGATCGGCTACGACCACGGCGACTACGGCTACAACTGCGACCACATCTCGGTCCTGGTCTCGCTCGACAAGCAGTCGCCCGACATCGCCCAGGGGGTCGACAAGGCCTACGAGACGCGCACCGAGTCGGTCGAGGACGAGCTGCTGATCGCCGGCGCCGGCGACCAGGGAATGATGTTCGGCTACGCCTCCGATGAGACCGAGGCGCTGATGCCGATGCCGATCCACCTCGCCCACCGGCTGGCCGAACGGCTCGCGGCGGTGCGCAAGGACGGCAGCCTCGACTATCTTGGCCCCGACGGCAAGACCCAGGTCACGGTGCGCTACGCCGACGGCCGTCCGGTCAAGGTCGAGAAGCTGCTGATCTCCACCCAGCACGCCGAGGGGGTCGAGTCGGAGTCGAAGATCAAGCCGGACCTCTGGGAGAGCGTCGTGCTGCCGGTGCTCGGCGCCGAGGCAGAGGGCCTCTTTGACCCCAACGAGCTGCGCAACCACTTCCTCGTCAACCCGACCGGCAAGTTCGTCATCGGCGGCCCGGTCGGCGACGCCGGCCTCACCGGTCGCAAGATCATCGTCGACACCTACGGCGGCATGGCCCGCCACGGCGGCGGCGCCTTCTCCGGCAAGGACCCGTCCAAGGTTGACCGCTCCGCCGCCTACGCCACCCGCCACGTCGCCAAGAACGTCGTCGCCGCCGGCCTCGCCCGGCGCTGCGAGGTCCAGGTCGCCTACGCGATCGGCGTCGCCCGCCCAATCTCCCTCATGGTCGAGACCTTCGGCACGGGCAAGCTGCCCGACGCCGAGATCTCCCGCCTGGTCGAAGCGGAGTTCGACCTCCGCCCGGGCGCCTTCCGCGGCTACCTAGACCTGCACCGCCCGATCTTCCGCAACACCGCCGCCTACGGCCACTTCGGCCGCAGCGAGGACGCCTTCACCTGGGAGCGGATCGACAGGGCTGAGAAGCTGAAGAGCGCTGCGGGGCTCGAAGTGGCACCTGCCTGACGCCGCGGGAGCACCTAAGTCCCCTCTTGGTCCTGATTCCAGGGACCAGGGGACGGCCTTGATGTAGCACTGACCTCATGGGATATTCGGTCCGCAGCGAACTACGACTGCGACCGAAACTCAATTTCAGAGAGGAACTCATGATGCGATTAACGCGCCGACTCCGGTTGGTCCTCGGCTTCTGTCTCCTAGCGCTTGGTTCGCTGGGCGTCAACTCTGCTCAGGCCGTGACATGGATGGTCAACGGCTCTGACCTGAGCGGCAAACTAGCGGTGAGAAGCAGTCTCGTCGCACCCAGCGCAACCCTGACGACGAAAATCGGCGGAAACAGCGTCAAATTCACCTGCACCAACGCCGAACTGATAGCGGCGAACCTCGATAACGAAGGGAAACTGGCGGAAGGAGCAAGGACCAGGTTTACGGGTTGTACTACCGCCATCAATGGGGCGACACAAAAAGTATGTCTGCCAAATAACGAAAGTATCGAACCTGGCGTCATCTTAACCAACAAACTAAAAGGGCAACTCAAAGAACACTCTACGGGCGAAGGCGTGGTGGTCGTCGAATCGACGGTCAAAGAAAAAGTCGAAGGCAAAGAAGTACCCGTCTTCGGCCACGTCAAAATGAGCGCAGAATGCACAATCGGGGAAGACGTGCCAATCATCGGTCCCAAACTTGCACTGGTAGACGCTCAAGGTATGGGAACGACAGGCGGCACTGAAGGCCTCTTACACGAACAGGCAACCCACAAAGTCAAAGAAGGACCGTTAACTGAAATATGGGCGATCAGCGAAACCGCAGAACACAAAGCGACGATTGGCGGCGAAGCAAGCCTAGAACTTCTCGCAGGCGAACCATGGAACGGGTTACTGGCTGCACCGGTGTCGGAACCTCCGGTCTGGATGGTGCAAGGAGTCGACCTCAGTAGTGGCAGTAAATCCCTTAAAGCGGCCGCTGCGGCGGCGGGTCTTACTTTGACCACCAAAATTGGGGGCAATGAAGTCAAATTCATCTGTAAAAAAGCCGCCCTAAAAAGTTTGTCGCTTGAAAAAAAAGGCGGCATTTCGCAGGGCACTATTCGATACGAAGAATGCACCACCGCCATCAACGGTACTACGCAGAAATCCTGTGAACCGATCCTCGGTGCGGAACACGGCGTTGTCGTCAGTGAAGAAATTAAAGGTGCGCTTAGCAAACATTCAACCGGTGAAGGCGTTACTCTCATGGAACCGCTCGTTAAACAAAAAATTGAAGGTAAAGAAGTTCCGGTCTTTGGTCATGTGCTAATGGGAGAAGAATGCTCAATCGGGGAAGACGTACCGATCATCGGTCCCAAACTTGCACTGGTAGACGCTCAAGGTATGGGAACGACAGGCGGCACTGAAGGCCTCTTACACGAACAGGCAACCCACAAAGTCAAAGAAGGACCGTTAACTGAAATATGGGCGATCAGCGAAACCGCAGAACACAAAGCGACGATTAGCGGCGAATTGGAAGTGGGGCTCGCGTCCAGCGAAAAATGGAGCGGGTTATTGCCAGTGTCGGTTTCCGAACCTCCGGTCTGGATGGTGCAAGGAGTCGACCTCAGTAGCGGCAGCGAATCCCTGAAAGCGGCCGCTGCGGCGGCGGGTCTTACTTTGACCACCAAAATTGGGGGCAATGAAGTCAAATTCATCTGTAAAAAAGCCGCCCTAAAAAGTTTGTCGCTTGAAAAAAAAGGCGGCATTTCGCAGGGCACTATTCGATACGAAGAATGCACCACCGCCATCAACGGTACTACGCAGAAATCCTGTGAGCCGATCCTCGGTGCGGAACACGGCGTTGTCGTCAGTGAAGAAATTAAAGGTGCGCTTAGCAAACATTCAACCGGTGAAGGCGTTACTCTCATGGAACCGCTCGTTAAACAAAAAATTGAAGGCAAAGAAGTTCCGGTCTTTGGTCATGTGCTAATGGGAGAAGAATGCTCAATCGGGGAAGACGTACCGATCATCGGTCCCAAACTTGCACTGGTAGACGCTCAAGGTATGGGAACGACAGGCGGCACTGAAGGCCTCTTACACGAACAGGCAACCCACAAAGTCAAAGAAGGACCGTTAACTGAAATATGGGCGATCAGCGAAACCGCAGAACACAAAGCGACGATTAGCGGCGAATTGGAAGTGGGGCTCGCGTCCAGCGAAAAATGGAGCGGGTTATTGCCATAGGCGTAAGCATGTGTCAGGTCGACTGCGATAGGTAATCAGTCGGTGGTGCGGGCTCGGGCGTTTGAGGCGCCCGAGCCCGCCGAGATCTAGCGAGGCGGCTGCGCTTCGCCTAGTCCGTGGGTGCTGGCGGCACTCGTTCCGGTTGCCTGATCGACCCGGTGGACGACGTCGCCGGGGTCGGCCACCCCGGCGAAGATAAAGTTGTAGTCGTCGCCGGCTGCGGTGTCGAAGTCGACGTCGCCTATCTGCATCAGACGCTGGTAGACGCTCTGGCGGTAGTTGACGTTCTGGACGCGCTCGAGGCGGGTCTCCTGGATCTCGCGGGAGACGATGCCGCGTTTGATGTTGAGGCGGCGGTCGGTGATCGTGTAGGTGGTCGAGACGCGCTTGAAAAAGCCGATCAGCACGGTTGCGGCGACGATCACGAGGACGACGAGGAAGACGGTGCCGCTGCCCGACCCGAAGAGCTTGAAGAGGACGCCGACGATCGCCGCGATCAGGATTCCCTTCAGGTAGAAGCCGACGATCGCCCGCCACGAGGGGTGGCCCTGGAAGATCACCTTCTCTCCCGGACTGAGGTTGAGCGCCATCGGGGCGCAGCATACCCGCGCCGTCCGCGTCCCTCCATAACGTGAGTCGGTGCCGATAGCGAAGGTTGAGCCGCTGACCACAGCCCGCGCCTTGCGCGGACCGTTCGACTACCGGTTGCCGGCGGCGATGGAGGGGCTCGAGGTGGGCAGCGTGGTGCGCGTTCCGTTTGGGCGCCAGCGCCTGCTCGGAGTCGTGGTCGGGCTTGCCGAGGCCTCCGATCTGCCGCCCGAGAAGCTGGCGGAGCCGATCGAGGCGCTCGAGGCCGGCACCCCGGCCGAGCTGGTCCGGCTCGGCCTCTGGATCGCCCGCGAGTACTGCTCGACGCCCTCGCGCGGGCTGCAGCTGGTGCTGCCGCCGGGGACCGGCGCGGCGGGCCAGCGGGTGCGCTCGCGGGTGGAGCTGCGAGCCGAGATCTCGGCCGCCGGCGAGGCGGCTCTCAGCGGCGACGAGCGGCTCGGGGTCAAGCAGCGGGCGGTGCTGGAGGCGCTGCGGGCGGGGGAGATGTCGGCACCGGAACTGGCCGCCGCGGTCGGTTGCGACCGCGCGGTGCTGCGGCGACTGGAGGAGCGAGGCCTGATCGCCACGCGCAGCTCGCGGGTGCGCCGCCGCTCCAGCCACCCCGAGGTCGGCGCCACGGGCGGAAACCCCGAGCTGCTGCCCGAGCAGTCGCAGGCCGTGCGCAGCATCGTCGCCGCGCTCGACGGCAAAGCCGGTGCCCCGCGTGAGCAGCTGCTGCACGGCGTCACCGGTTCGGGCAAGACCGAGGTCTACCTCGCCGCGGTCGAGGCGGCGCTGGCGCGGGGCAAGGGCGCGATCGTGCTCGTTCCTGAGATCGGCCTTGCGCCGCAGGCAGTGGCGCGCTTCCGGGCCCGGCTCGGCGATCGCTTCGCGGTCCTGCACTCGGCCCTTCCCGACGGCGAGCGCTACGACGAGTGGCGGCGGCTGCGCAGCGGCGAGGCGAGCGTCTGCGTCGGGCCGCGCTCCGCCGTCTTCGCGCCGCTGCGCGACCTCGGCCTGATCGTGATCGACGAGGAGCACGACGCCTCCTACAAGCAGGAGGGCGACCCCTGCTACGACGCCCGTGCCGTCGCCCGCCACCGCGCCGCCGAGAGCGGTGCCGTCCTCGTCGCGGGCACGGCGACGCCGCGGCCGGAGTCGTGGCTGGAGCTGCCGCGGCTGCAGCTGCCGCGCCGCGTCGACGGCCGGTCGATGCCGCCGGTGAAGGTGCTCGACATGCGCGAGGCCGATCCCCGCTCGGGCGCCCTCCACCCCGACACCTGGGCGGCGCTGGAGGGCGTGCGTGCGGCGGGAGCGAAGGCGATCGTGATGGTCAACCGGCGTGGCTTCGCCCCCTGGCTCACCTGCCGTTCCTGCGGCCGGCACTGGAGCTGCCCCAACTGCGACGTCTCGCTGATCGTCCACCGCCACAGCGGCCGCGTCGTCTGCCACCACTGCGCCCACGCCGAACCGCTGCCGCGCGCCTGCGGCGACTGCGGCTCGACCACGCTCTCGCGCGCCGGCGTCGGCACCGAGCAGGTCGAGTCGCTGCTCGCCGAGCGGCTGGCGCCGATGCCGGTCTTCCGCCTCGATGCCGACACCGCTGGCGCCCGCGGCGCCCACGCCCGCATCCTCGCCGCCTTCGGCGAGGCGGAGAGCGGCGTCCTCGTCGGCACCCAGATGGTCGCCAAGGGTCACGACTTCCCCGAGGTCACCCTGAGCGCGATCCTCGACGCCGACGCGACCCTGCGCTTCCCCGACTTCCGCGCCGCCGAGCGGACCTTCGCCATGGTCGCCCAGCTCGCCGGCCGCAGCGGCCGCGGCGTCGCCGGCGGCGAGGTGATCGTCCAGACCCTGGCCCCGTCGGCGCCCAGCATCGTCCACGCCGCCAATCACGACGCGCCGACCTTCCTCGCGGCGGAGGTCGAGCGGCGGCGGGCGCTGCGCTACCCGCCCTTCTCCCACCTGACCAGGATCGTGCTCAAAGCCGAGTCCGAGCCGCGCCTGGAAAAGGCCGCCGCCGAGCTCGCCCAGGCTCTGCTGCCGGTTCTGCCGGAGGAGACCGACCTGCTCGGCCCGGCGCCGATGTTCCGCGTCCGCAACCGCCACCGCCGCCGCCTCCTGCTCAAGGCGAACGACCGCGAGGGAACTGTCGCCGCGGTCCGCGAGACGGTCGAGCGCCTCGCCGCCGACCGGGCGCTGCGCGAGGTGGCGATCAGCGTCGATGTCGACCCACAGTAGATCCGAGATCGGTGACTTCGCCTTTATGCGGCCTATTGGACTACTAAAGGCGAAGTCAGCACCGAGGCGTCGGTCCATAGAATCGATTCAGTGAGCGAGCACGCCGAGATCGAGGCCGACGAGCGGGGCGAGAACGAGCTCGAGGCCGAGCTGCTGGAGCGCCGCGAAGCGGCGCTGGCCCAGGTGGTCAAGTTCGGCGACCCGGTCCTGAAGAGCGTGGCCTCTCCGGTGCGCGATTTTGGCCCCGAGTTGCGGGTCGAAGTCGAGCGGATGGTCCAGATCATGCGCGGGGCGATGGGCGTTGGGCTGGCGGCGACGCAGGTCGGCGTCCTGCGCCGCCTCCTCGTCTTCCAGGCCGGGGCCGACAGCGAGCCGACGGCGCTGGTCAACCCCGAGGTCGAGTGGCTCTCCGAGGAGGTCGTCGTCGCCGAGGAGGGCTGCCTCAGCCTGCCGCGGGTCGCGATGGAGGTCGAGCGGCCGCTGCACGCCCGCTTCAGCGGCCGCGACGTCGACGGCGAGCCGGTGCAGATCGAGGCCTCCGGCCTCGAGGCCCGGGTGCTGCAGCACGAGCTCGACCACCTCGACGGCGTGCTGATCCTCGACCGCGCTCCGCGCGCCCAGCGCAAGGGTGCTCTGCGCGCCCTGCGCGAGGGCGGCAGCTACGGCCCGCCGCTCGACGAGCAGGATGACGGCGACGGCGCGGGCGAGCACCGCGAGCCGCGCAGCAACCCGTGAGGACCGTCTATCTAGGCACCTCGGAGTTCGCCGCGACGGTCCTGCGCCGGCTGGCCAAGTCGGTCCACCGGCCGGTTCTGATCGTCACACCCCCCGACCGTCCCAAGGGACGCGGGCGCCGCACCCAGGCGCCGCCGGCGGCCGACGTCGCCAGGGAGCTGGAGATCGACCTGCTGCAGGTCGCGAACGTCAACGAGGGTCCGGTGGTCGAGCGGATCCGCGCGGCCCACCCCGGGGCGCTTGCGATTTGCGCCTTCGGCCAGCTGATCCGCGAGCCGCTGCTCTCCGAGTGGCCGATGCTCAACGTCCATCCCTCGCTGCTGCCGCATTGGCGCGGCGCGGCGCCGATCGAGCGGGCGATCATGGCCGGCGAGGACCGTACCGGCGTCTGCGTGATGCGGGTGACCGAGGGCCTCGACTCAGGGCCGGTCGCCCTCCGCGAGGAGGTCGCGCTCGCTCCGGAAGAAGACTTCGAAGCGCTCTCGGCAAAGCTGGCGGCGCTCGGCGGCGAGCTGCTGGTGCGCGCCTTCGACCTGCTGGCGGAGTCCAGGCTCACCTTCAGTGAGCAGGACGACGAGGTGGCCACCTACGCGGAGAAGATCGCCGCCGAGGAGCGCCGCCTCGATCCCTCGCGGCCGGCCGCCGAGCTGGCCCGGGCGGTCCGCGCCCTGACCCCGCACGTCGGTGCCTACATCGAGACGAGCGGCGGCGAGCGGCTGGGAGTGCGGCGCGCCCGCGCCGTCGACGTCGGCGTCAAAGCGGGTGAGGTGAAGGCCGAGTGGGGGGCACTGCTGCTCGGCTGCGGCCGGGGCGCGCTGCGGCTCGAGGTCGTGCAGCCGGCCGGCGGCAAGCCGATGGCTGCCGACGCCTACCTGCGCGGTCATCCCCTGCCGAAGCTGTGATCGCCCCCGCGCGTCAGCTCGCCTACGAGACGATCCGGGCCAGCTTCGAGCGCGATGCCCACACCGAGCGCTTCTTTCGGGAGGCGGCTGACGAGCGCGGCCTCGAGGGTCGTGAGCGGGCGCAGGCACAGCGGCTTGCCTACGGTGCCGTGCAGCGCCGCGGCACCGCCGACGCCGCCCTCGAGCGTCTCGTCGACCGGCCGCTGCGCGAGCTCGACCCACCGCTGATCGCGGCCCTGCGCCTGGGTATGTACGAGCTGCTCTTCGCCGACGGCACTCCCGACCACGCCGCCGTCGACCAGGCGGTCGAGCTGGTCAAGCGGGCGGGCGCAGCCCATGCCGCGGGCCTGGTCAACGCGGTCCTGCGCCGCGCCGTCCGCGAGCGAGCGGCGCTCACCGAGTCCCTGCTCGGCGACGACTCGACCCCCGAGGCCGCCGCCGTGGCGCACTCGGCGCCGCTCTGGCTGGCGCAGATGTGGTGGCAGGAGCTGGGCCCCGAGAGCGCCAGGTCCCTGCTCGCCGCCTGCAACGAGCCGGCTGAGCACGCCTTCCGCGTCAACACCATGCGCACCGATGTGGAAACGACAATCGCAAAGCTGCGCGCCGCCGGGGTCGAGGCTCGCCCGGCCGCTTCCGGTGCGCCTTCTGTGGTTATAGACCGCAAAAAGCGCACCGGAAGCGGGTGGCCGCTGAGCGCACCGGAGATGATCGTGGTCGAGGGCCAGACTGGCAGTGCTGTCCCGGAGATGGTTGCCGCTGGCGAGCTGACGCCACAAAGCCGTGGCTCCGCCGCCGTGGTCGAGGTCCTCGACCCGCGGCCGGAGGAGCAGATCCTCGACCTCTGCGCCGGTCCCGGGATCAAGACCGGCCAGATCGCCGCCAGGATGGGCGACCGGGGCGAGGTGATCTCGGTCGAGAACGATGCCGAGCGCGCCGCCGAAGTCGCGGGCCAGGCAGAGCGCCTCGGGTTGCGCAGCGTCACCGTGATCGAGGCCGACGCTACCGAGGCCGGCTTGACCGGCTTCGACCGGGTCCTGCTCGACGCGCCCTGCTCGGATCTCGGCGCGCTCGCCTCCCGTCCCGACGCGCGCTGGCGCAAGTCGCCGGCGACGATCGACCGCCTTGTCGAGGTGCAGGCGCAGCTGCTCGATCGCGCCCGCCAGGCCCTGCGGCCCGGCGGCACGCTGGTCTACTCGACCTGCACGATCTCCCGCCGCGAGAACGAGGATCTGCTTGGCGGCGGCGAGCACTGGCAGGTCCGTCCCGACCGCGACCGCACGACGGGTTTCTTCATCGGCCGCCTGAGGCGCGATGATGGTGGCGATGAGTGAGGCGCCGGAGGGCGAGAGCATCATGCGCCGGGCGGCCTGCCCGGGCTGCGGCGAGCCCTGGCTGCGCCCGACGCAGCTCCCGGGCCGCTTCCGCTGCGTGTACTGTCTGCGCCGCTTCGAGCTCGTCTCGCAGTGCCCCAACTGTGGGGAACACCAGACCATTGCCCGAATGAGCACGACCGAGGACATGACCTGTCAGACCTGCGGCGACTCAATGCTGAGGCCGGTGTAGTTATGGGCTCTGAAAGAGGCCGCCGTGAGTGAGCGGATGAAGGAGCTGTTGGACGCACCGCGGGTGGCGCCGTCAATCCTCTCGGCCGATTTCTCCAGGCTCGGCGCGCAGATCGATGCGGTGATGGACGCCGGGGCGCGGGTGATCCACTTCGACGTGATGGACGGGCATTTCGTGCCGCCGATCACGATCGGGCCGCTGGTGGCGGCCTCGATTGCCGACCAGGTCCACGCGGCGGGTGGGGTGCTCGACGTCCACCTGATGATCGAGCGGCCCGAGCGCCAGATCGAGGCCTTCGCCGCGGCCGGCGCCGACTCGATCACCTTCCACGAGGAGGCGACGCCGCATGCCAACCGCACGCTGGCGGCGATCCGCGAGCTCGGCTGTTTGGCCGGCATCGCGCTCAATCCCGGCACCTCGGTTGAGGCGCTCGGCGAGCTGCGCGACCTCGCCGACATCGTCCTCTGCATGACCGTCAACCCGGGCTGGGGCGGCCAGTCGTTCATCGAGGGATCGCCCGACAAGGTCTCGCGCCTGGTGCCGCTGGCCGGCGAGGCGAAGATCGAGGTCGATGGCGGCATCGACGCCTCGACCGCGGGCTCTGTCGCCGCCGCGGGCGCCTCGCTCTTCGTTGCCGGTTCGGCCGTCTTCAGCGCCGACGACCCTGCCGCTGCATACACCGAGATTTCCGAAGCCGCCTCCAGGGACTGAGCCGGCCTCATAGTCGCGGAGGACACGGGCCCGCTGTCGCGAGCCAGTGTCGCTACAGCGCTTCGCGCAGCTGCTCCGCATAAGCAAGGCAGATGGCGTGAACTCGCTCCTCCGGCATACCGGTTCGTAGCGAGCGCGCCGCCATCTCAATCCCGGCACCAGCCCGGGTTCCAAATAGGTTGTTGAACCCGTCGATTGCCACGCGTGTGACCTCCCCGGCATCGGGGTGGCCGGACAGATCCGTCAGCGTTGCCGCAACCGAGTTGGCTTTCTCGGCGCCCATCAGCCGCACGACATCCGCTGCGTCCTTGTCCTTGATCCGATCAGAGCGATTCCCCGCGACCCGGTCGCTGAGCTTGTGAATCTTGGCTACAAGCAGGGCGGCGACGCCGGCGACCCTGACCATGGTGGAGCGGCCGTCAGCCGGGTCCAGCGCGGATATTTTCAGTGCCTCGTTGTCAGCGAGCACGGCCTCGAGGCCGAGGATCTTGCGAGCCGCGAGCTTGCCGTGGGGCTCGTCGAGTGCACCTCTTCTGCCTCGCCGAGGAGCAACGGTCTCTGGGACGAGCAGGTCCACTGCGATGTCCGCAGTCGCATCGGCGACCACTACCTCCACTGTCCATATCCCAGGCTCCTTGTTGCCCTGTTTCACGGCCAGCCTGAACCCCGCCTTCGTCATCAACTCTTCTAGCCTTGGCTCATCGAGCAGAGCAGAGGGGTTAAGCGTTAGGTCGCCGTCGATCGTGTAGTCGGAGACGGGGAGGCTGTTTGCCCCGGCGCGAATGTAGATCGCCTGCGCACCAGCGAGGACCACCGCGTCCAGCTGGGGCGATAGGGCGTCGAGCGCGTCGAGTAGGACTCGCCGCGCTTCAACATATTGCGGCTCGGGCGCGGTATCGCTCACTGCCCCTCGAATTCGAAATCTGGAAGCACTGGTTGTCGCCATGCCGCTTCGTTCTCGGTCATCCAGTCAAGGACCGCCTCTCCCTCCTCGGGCATCCTGCCCGTGCCCGTGAGGCAATCGACTGCGATCTGCGCGGGCGCGGCGAAACGTAGACCGGACTGGGAGGCGTTCCGACGCCAAACGACATCATCGAAAGGTTCAAGCAGGATCACGTTGGCGCCCTCGGCGGCGGGCAACAAGCCCAGATCGTCGGCGAGCGACTTGGGGTCATCGCAGTAGGCCAAGAGAAGCGCCGGCGCGGTGATAGGCGCCAGACGGATCGCGGCCGCCGAGCCGGTGATTGCGAACCGGGGCTTATCGGAGGGGCGGTTCGCGAGTTCCTCTGTGACGGCTTTGACTCCGACCGTGGCAATGAACGACTCGGTGCGATTGGACTCAAGGACGTCGTATGACCTGGCCCAACGGCGAATCAGCCCGGCGATGTCGACCGCTTCGATTGGCCCGCGGGGGTCACGCTCGACAAGGGTTTCGTCGTAGAGCGTGTCGAGCATGCGCGATACGTAGGCCGGGGCGAGGGCCGCGGCATCCGCAAGCTCTCCGAGTCTGTAGGGAGGGCTGACGTCGGTCAGCAGCCTGATCAGCCGTGCCGCCTTCGGCCCACGTAGCTGAGCTTTGCTCTGTCCCTTGGGGGCTGGATTCCGCTCCGCTCCTACTGTCTCCAGGTAGAACGGCGGATTGGTGGCAATCACCCTCGCATTGCCGGTCAGGTCGATATAGCCGATTCCATTTTCGGCCAGCAGAGATTGGGTCTTCCTGCTCAACCAAGGGGCCACAACGACGAGTGGATGCACGCCACCCATGTTGCGGGCGGTGTGAAGCCTAGGGAGCAGCAGACTTTGGACAAAGCGAGGCGAGACCGATTGCTTCGCCTCGATAGCAATGGTGGTGCCGCTGCCATGCGGCCCATTGAGGGTGATCCTGGAGTCCTCGCGCGGGAGTCTGGGGTCTGGATTCGGGACTTCCTGTTTTCCTACGTCCCAGCCTTCCGGGAGCCGGCGTTTAAGCCAGCTAATTGCTTCATCGATTAGATCCTTCTCTTTTTCGGACGCTTTCGCTTCCATAGCGAATTTTAAGGTATCAAGGAATTTTCCCTATTTTTCTTAAATTCGCTATTGGAGGGAAATATGCGAAAAAGGGGAACTTAGCCCGGGGTCAGGGTCTCAGCCCCTCGCGATCAAGGCGCCGATCACCTCCTGCCACCACGCCTGCTCGGCGGGATCGTCGCCGCCGATCCGCTGCGCGCGGCGCTCGCACCAGCGGGCGACCGCCCGCCGGTCGCCGACCGCCACCGCTGCCTCGGAGGTGAGCGCGTAACGGCCGTCCGCCAGGGCGACGAGGGCGCTGGAGCTGTCGCGGCGGCTGCGCAGCACGGCGGCGACCGCGATTCCGTTCACCTCGACCGGCGCCGAGGGATCCTCGATCGCGCCGCCGGGGCCGACCGAGAAGATCTGCGGCGAGCCACGCCGCGGCAAACGCGGTGGTGGGGGCGCCCCGATCGGGCCCTCGTGCCAGCGTTTGGTCAGCTCCTCGACCTCCTCGCGCAGCTCGCCGCGGACGAGGATGTGCAGCTCGTCCCCCTCGCGCACCTCGGTCGAGCCGCGCGGCGGGATCGCGTGCCCGTCGCGGACGATCACGTTGACCAGCGCCTCGCGCGGAAGGTCGAGTTCGCGCACCAGGTGGCCGGCCGCCGCGGCGCCGGGCCGCAAGCGGTAGGAGATGACGTCGCCACCGAGGCGGCGGATCCGGCCCGACTCGAGCAGCCGCCGCGGCAGCGCCGGCTCGTCGGTGGTCAGTCCGAGCCGGCTTGCCAGCGGCTCGAAGCTCGCGCCCTGGACCAGGGTCGAGGTGACGACGACGAAGAAGACGATCGCGAAGAGCTGTTCGCCGCTGCCGACGCCGGCGACGACGGGAAAGGTCGCCAGCCAGATCGGCGTCGCGCCGCGCAGCCCAGCCCAGCCCAGCATCGCCCGCTCGCGCAGGTCGAGTGGCGAGAAGGCGGTCGCGATGAAGGCCGCGAGGGGGCGCGCGAGGAAGATCAGCACGGCCGAGAGGGCGAGGCTTTCCCAGGCGACGTCGCCGAGCGAGCTGGGGAAGACGAGCAGGCCAAGCAGGATGAAGAGGCCGATCTGGGCGACCCAGCCGACCCCCTCGTGGAAGGCGACGATCGTGCGCCGCGCCGGGATGCGGGCCGAGCCGAGGGCGAGCGCGGTGAGGTAGACGGCGAGGAAACCCGAGCCGTGCGCGACCTCGGCCAGACCGAAGGCGAGGCCGGCGATCGCGATTGTCGCCACGGGGTAGATCCCGTCGGTGGGCAGCTGGGCGCGGTCGAGGGCGATCGTCGCGAGTCGCCCCAAGGCGAGGCCGACGACCGCGCCGAGCGCCAGTTTGAGCGCCAGTAGGCCGGCCATGTCGGCGAGACCGAAGCCGGGCTGCTGGATCCATTCGATGAAGCCGATCACGAGCAGCAGCGCGACCGGGTCGTTCATCCCCGACTCGCCCTCCAGCGAGCGCGCCAGCCGCTTTTTCAAGGTCGAGCGGCGCAGCACGGCGAAGATCGCGGCCGAGTCGGTGGCGGCGATCGCGGCGCCGACGATCATCCCTTCGAGCACGCTGATGCCGAAGATCCAGTGGGCGGCGAGGCCGGCCGCGCAGGCGGTGATCGCGGTGCCGATCGTCGCCATCGAGGCTGCCGTGCCGAGCACCGGCCGGATCTCCGACCAGCCCGCGGTCAGGCCGCCCTCGAAGAGGATCAGGACGAGGGCGATCGTGCCCAGGGTGCGGGCCAGCTCGACGTTGTCGAACTCGATCCCGCCGATCCCCTCCGAGCCGGCCAGCATGCCGAGGCCGAGGAAGAGCAGCAGGCCGGGGATGCGGATGCGGTCGGCGAGCAGGGCGCCGAGGATTCCGGCGGCGAGCAGGGCACCGGCGACGAGAATCAGCTCGGCGTCGTGTCCACCCACCGAACGACCCTAGGTGTTCTCGTCGACCGCAGCGAGGCGCAGCTCCAGTTCCTCTGGGGATCCTGGTGCGGGCACGTCTTCGGCGCGTTCGTGCGGCCGGCGGTAGATCAGGTAGAGCAGGCCGAAGAGGATGCCGGCGGCCCCGAGCAGCCCGATCTCGACCCGGTGGTACTCGTTGCCGACGAGCGGCACGAAGTTCCAACCGATGAAGAGGGCGGCGCAGGCGATCCAGCGTGCCGCGGCCCGCCGCACCTGGCCCTGGGCGACGCAGGCCTGGTTGACGGTGACCGAGGAGAGGTAGAGGCCCATCGCCGCGGTCACCAGCAGAAGTTCGCCGCGGCCGTAGCTGTACTTGTGGCTGAAAGCGATCTGCATCAACGCCGGTCCGGCGATCAGGACGACCAGCCCGGTGAAGGCGGTGAAGGCGGTGATTCCGAGCAGGACCATCCGCACCGAGCGGTGGAATTCATGCTCGCTCTCGGGATCGTCGCTGGTGTGCAGGCCAGTGAGGTGGGGGAGGATGCTGGTCGAGACCGCCTGGAAGATCTGCAGCGGCGCCCGCGCCAGCATCAGCACGTTGAAGATGAAGCCCGCGGCTTCGGCGTCCTTCAAGCCGCGGACGATCAGTGGCCCGGCATTGAGGAAGGCCTGTTCGCTGAACATGATCACCAGCACCGCTGCGGCGAAGCCGGTGCCGTGGGCCATCGACACCGATGACTCGGCGGTTTCCTCCTGCGGCGGCGGAGGGGCCGCCGTGCGGGCCCGTCTAGCGAAGGCCAGCGGCACCACCATCAGGCTCATCGAGGGGGCGGCGACGATGCCGATCGCCACCGCCGATTGCCCCTCGAGCAGGCTGACCGCGACCAGCACCGCGAACAGGGTGCGGAAACAGGACTCGGAGAGGATCAGCGCGGTGAAGAGGCCAAAGCGCTTCTGCCCGGCGAGGAAGCCGCGGGCGAAGTAGCTCGCGGCGTAAAAGAGGACCGCCGAGAAGAAGACCCAGTAGAGCGTTTCGTTGCCCTCGAGCAGGTCGTTCTGTAGCGGGCCGCGGAAGGCGAGCGCCAGCGTCGCGAAGAGCGCTGCCAGGCCGAGCTGGATCAGCGAGGCGTTCTTCACCGTGCCGTCGATCGGCTCGCCCTTGACCAGGTGTTCGGAGATATGCCGGGAGAGCAGCTGTTCGACCGGCCGGTAAAGGGTCGAGATCGTGATGAAGACGGCCGACCAGAGCACCGTGATCTGCCCGTAGTCGGGCTTGGAGAGCACGTGCGAAGCGATGAAGAAGTAGACGTAGGTGATTACGCCGGTGAGGCCGACCCCGATCGCCAGGAAGCTGGCGGTCCTGCCGTAGTCGGCAGTGGCCGAGCCGCCGCCGTCCTGAGCGCCGTCGCCGGCGCCCATCGCCTTGCGCAGCCGGCCGATCAAGGCTGCGGTGCGCCGGGCTCGTAGTGCGAAGGGGGCACGTCGAGTGCCAGCTCGACCCGGCGCACCCGCTCGTAGACGCGCTGCGTCATCACCCGCTGGCCGGCGAGCAGGTCGCCGATCACGCCCAGGGCGAGCAGCTGGATCGCGGCGATGAAGAGCACTGCGCCGAGGATCAGCGACTGGATGTGGCCGGTGCTGTCGCCGTTGAGCAGCCAGTCGAGCAGGAAGGGCAGCCAGGCGAGCAGGGCGAGGACGGCGACCGCGGCGCCGGCGCTGGCGAAGACACGCAGCGGCTCGTAGCGGGCGTAGATGCGCAGGATCGAGAGCGCGTTGCGGCGCACGTAGCCGCCGGTCGAGTCGAAGAGCCGCGACTCGCGCGTCTGCGGGTTGGTGCCGATCTCGACCCCCTCGACCGCGACCAGCATCTTGCCCGCCTGGATCAGGCTCTCCAGCGTGTAGGTGAAGTTGTCGACGACGAGCAGGCCGAGCGCCGCCTCGCGGTTGTAGGCGCGGAAGCCTGAGGTTGTGTCGGCGATCTCGGTCCCGGCCAGCCTGCTCACCACCCAGCTGCCGAGCTTCTGCAGCCCTTTCTTCGAGCCTGAGAAGTGCTCGATCTGCTCCACCTGGCGGTCGCCGACGACCATGTCGGCCTCGCCGGCGAGGATCGGCGCCAGCAGCTTGGGGATGTCGGCGCCGCGGTACTGGTTGTCGGCGTCGGTGTTGACGATCGCGTCGGCGCCGAGCTTGAGGCAGGCGTCGAGGCCCGCCTGGAAGCCGGCGGCGAGGCCCTTGTTGTTGGTCAGGCGGACGATGTGCTCGACCCCGTGCTCGCGGGCGACCTCGACCGTGCGGTCGGTCGAGCCGTCGTCGATGACCAGCAGCTCGACCTGGTCGATGCCCTCGATCTGGCGGGGGATATCCGCGATTGTCTGCGGGAGGGTTGTCTCCTCGTTGAGGCAGGGAATCTGGACTATGAGCTTCATTGCGCGATCAGGGTATCCGCGGCTGGGGTCGGCGCGCGGGGCTATTGGCTCGGCGCGCGGGTCCTGTCGTGGGATGAGGGGGGCCTGCGGGCGGGCCACGGTCCGTCCTCGACCCCCCTCACCCCACGCCACCCGCGCGAGGAACCGACGACCACGCCCAGAAGCCACCGTGTGACGAGTTCCCAGAACCGAGCCCACAGCGGAGTAAGCTTGACTGATTGACCAGTCAATCAGTCCGATGAAATCGCAGCTGACAGGCACGGATCGAGCGCATCTCGCGAGGGCTTTGGAGCTTGCGGAGCGCGGGCGTGGGCGGGTCAGTCCCAATCCTCTTGTCGGAGCTGTGGTTGTGCGTGACGGCGAGGTGGTCGGCGAGGGGTGGCACGCTGAGCTGGGGGATCTGCATGCTGAGCGGGCGGCTCTTGCTGACTGTCGGGAGAAGGGCAATGATCCGGCTGGGGGGACGATGTACGTGACGCTGGAGCCCTGTGCGCATACCGGCCGGCAGCCGCCCTGCACCGAGGCGATTCTTGCGGCTGGGATTGCACGGGTCGTGATCGCTTCGGACGATCCCAGCGAGAAGGCTGCCGGGCGCGGCCCCGGGGTCCTGCGCGACGGTGGGCTGGAGGTCGAGTTCGCCGCCGGCGAGGAGGCGACCGCCGCGAGGCTGCTCAACCAGCCATTCCGCAAGCACGCCCGGACCGGGTTGCCGCTGGTGACGCTGAAGCTGGCGATGTCGCTCGACGGCCACACCGCGACGGCCCCCGGCGACTCGCCCTGGATCTCCGGCCAGCAGAGCCGCAACCTCGTCCACCGCTGGCGAGCCGAATCCGACGCTGTCGCTGTGGGCATCGGCACCGTCCTGGCTGATGACCCCCTCCTAACCGCCCGCCCCGCCGACGGGCCTGAAACGTCCCATATAGGGACGTTTCAGGCCCGTCGGCAGCCGGTTCGGGTCGTCTTCGACCGCCAGGCCCGCCTGCCCGTCGATTCGCGGCTGCTCCGAACCCTGGACGAGTCTCCGGTGCTTGTCGTGGTCTCGCCCGAAGCCGATGCTTCGACCCTGCGCGACGCCGGTGCCGAGGTACTCGTCGCCGACGGTATCGAGCCCGCCCTCGCCGCCCTCGGCCGCCGCAACATCACGAGCCTCTTCCTAGAGGGGGGCCGAACCCTCGCAGCCGCTTTTCAAGCTGCCGACCACCTTGATGAAGCCCGAACCTTCATCGCCCCGGTGCTCCTGGGCGGAACCCGAGCGGCTACTCGCGTGGGTGGCGCGGATGCGGGGGGGCCGAGAACGGAGGCGAAGCCCCCGCCCGCAGGCCCCCCCGCAGTCGCGACAGGCCCCGCGCGCCTAGCTCCTTTGTCCCACTCAGTAGAACCTGCTGGCGATGACACATTGATCACGGCCCGTTTTAAGGAGTGGTGATGTTCACCGGTTTGGTTGAAGACATCGGCAGCGTCGAGTCGGTCGAGGCGGGCAGCGACGGCGCGCGCCTGCGGATCGCAACCCGCCTCGCCCCCGAAATCGCCAGCGGCGACTCGGTCGCGGTCAACGGCGTCTGCCTCACCGCGACGACGGTCGACCCAGGCGGCTTCGAGACCGAGGCGATGAACCAGACCCTGAGCGTTACCGCCCTGGGCGCGATCGAGGCCGGCAGCCGCGTCAACCTCGAGTTGGCGATGAAGGCTTCGGACCGGCTCGGCGGCCACATCGTCCAGGGCCACGTCGACGGTATCGCCGAGGTCGTCTCGATCGACGACGACGGCTTTGCCCGCCGCCTGCGCGTCGCGCTGGGCCCCGACCTGCTCCGCTACGTGGTCGAGAAGGGCTCGATCGGCCTCAACGGCGTCAGCCTCACCGTCGCCGATCTGGGCGATTCCTGGGCCGCCGCCTCCCTCATACCCGAGACCCTGGAGCGGACCAACCTTGGCGCGGTCGCCGTCGGCGACCGCTTGAATGTCGAGTGCGATGTGATCGCGAAGTATGTTGAGCGATTGGCGGCGCCATTCGCCGGAGAGGAGCGCACGTGAGCCAGATGACGGAGACGCAGAAGACAGACGGGGTGACAGGCGGGGCGGGGAAGAGCCCGTTCTCAACGATCGAGGAAGGGATCGAGGAGATCCGCCGCGGCCGCATGGTCGTCGTCTGCGACGGCGAAGACCGCGAGAACGAGGGCGACCTGGTGATGGCGGCGCAGTTCGCCACCCCCGAGGCGGTCAACTTCATGGCCAAGGAAGCGCGCGGCTTGATCTGCCTGGCGCTGACCGCGGAGCGCTGCGAAAAGCTCGGCCTCAACCTGATGGCGGCGAAGAACGAGGCGCCGCTGCAGACCGCCTTCACGGTGACGATCGAGGCGGCGGGCGGCGTCAGCACCGGCATCTCCGCCCACGACCGCGCCCACACGGTGCAGGTCGCGATCGACCCCAACTCCGGCCCGCGCGACATCGTCGTCCCCGGCCACATGTTCCCGCTGCGGGCCAAGGAGGGGGCGTGCTCGAGCGCACCGGCCACACCGAGGCCAGCGTCGACCTCGCCCGGCTCGCCGGCCTCACCCCGGCCGGGGTGATCTGCGAGGTGATGAACGACGACGGCACGATGGCCCGCGTTCCAGACCTCGTCCCCTACTGCGAGCGCCACGGCCTGAAGATGATCACGGTCGCCGACCTGATTGCCTACCGCCGGCTCACCGAGAAGCTGGTCGAACGGGTCGTCGACACCGCCCTGCCGACCGAGTTCGGCGACTTCACCGCGGTCGGCTACCGCTCCCTGGTCGACGACAAGCACCACGTGGCGATGGTCAAGGGCGACGTCGACGGGGCCGAGGACGTGCTCGTTCGCGTCCACAGCGAGTGCCTCACCGGCGACGTCTTCCACAGCATGCGCTGCGACTGCGGCGAGCAGTTGGTCGCGGCGCTGACCCAGATCGAGCAGGAGGGCCGAGGCGTCCTCCTCTACCTCTCCCAGGAGGGGCGCGGGATCGGCCTGCTCAACAAGCTGCGCGCCTACAAGTTGCAGGAGGAGGGGGCCGATACGGTCGAGGCCAACCTCAAGCTGGGTCTGCCCGCCGACCTGCGCGACTACGGCATCGGCGCCCAGATCCTCGGCGACCTCGGCCTGACCAGCATCCGCATCCTCACCAACAACCCGAAGAAGATCGTCGGACTCGAGGGCTACGGCCTCTCGGTCAGCGAGCAGGTGCCGATCGAGTCCTCGCCCAACGCTCACAACGAGGCCTACCTGCGCGCCAAGCGCGACAAGATGGGCCACTCGCTGCACCACCAGGGTCTCGCCCTCGACGAGGAGATGATCCGCGACGAGGACGAACGCGACGCGGCGGCTGAGGGTGAGGCGACGGGTGGCTGAGTCGACCGCTTTTCTCGAGACCTTCGGTGACGAGGAGAAGGAGGTTCTCACCGGCCTGCGCTTTGCCGTCTGCGTCGGCCGCTTCTACGAGGATCTCGCCGAACGGCTGCTGAGCGGCGCCCGCGAAGGCTTCGAGCTGGCGGGCGTGCCGGCCGCCTCGGTCAGCGCAGTCTCGGTGCCCGGTGCCTACGAGCTGCCCTTCGCCGCCAAGCTGCACGCGACCAGCGAACGCTACGCCGGCGTCGCCTGCCTTGGCGTCGTCATCCGCGGCGAGACCGACCACTACGACTTCGTCTGCGCCGAGGCCGCCCGCGGCATCCAGGACGTGCAGCTGGAGACCGGCACCCCCTGCGCCTTCGGCGTGATCACCTGCGACACGATGGAGCAGGCCCTCGCCCGAGCGGGAGGCGGCAAGCGCGACCAGGGCCGCAACGCCGCCCTCACCGTCGCACGCATGGCCCTGCTCAAACGCCAGATCAACCCATATCGCTGGCAGACCCGCGACGGCTGATGCCGGGCCTGGCGACAGCCGGTGCTTAGTCAGCTTGCCGCCAGGGTCGCGACCGGATAGCGGCGCAGTGTGCGATCGGACGTGACCAGCGTCAACCCGTCGATGATCGCTTGGGCCACGAGCATTCGGTCGAAGGGATCACCGTGGTGGCTCGGCATCGAGCCGATCGCCTTGGTGTGGCGAAGTTGCACCGGCAGCAATCGAAATTGGTGAGCCTGCACAGCGGCGTCAAGATCCTCGGGCGCGTGAAGTCTTTTCTTGGATCGCTTGATTGCTATCTCCCACGGGCTGATAACGCTGACGAAGACATCGTTTTCTTCGCTGGATATGGCGTCCCTGGCCTGGGCGGACAGCAGGCGAGGTTCGGAAAAGACCCAGATCATCGTGTGGGTGTCGAGCAACAGCTTCAATCGCCCTCCGAGAGGTTTTCGTCGCCTGAAAAGATCTCACCTTCGAATTCGCGCGCGGTCTCCCGCTTCATCTCTGCCCATTCCTCAAGGGACGGCACGTCGAACTCCCCCTGCCATCCGCCAAGGTTTCGCTTTCCCGCTTTCTTCTGAGGCATTGGCACCAGCTTCGCTGCCGGCTTGCCGGCGCGGGTGATCACTATCTGCTCGCCCCCCTCGACCCGGGCGACCAGCTTCGACAGATGCGTCTTCGCCTCGTGCATGTTCACCGAGTCCAAGTCGTCGGTGGCCATTTCTCTCCCCCCTCTGGACGGAAGCCGTGCGATTACCACCATTAGTCTACTTAGCTAGTTTGCGATCACGGTAGCATGCCCGACCCGATGGCAAAGGTCTGTCACAGCTGCGGCAAGGGACCGGCGTTCGGCCAGTCCCGAAGCCACTCGATGGTCGCCACCAAGCGGCGCTTCGATCCGAACCTGCAGAAGGTGCGGATCCAGGAGAACGGCCGCAAGCTGCGCGCCTACGTCTGCACGCGCTGCCTAAAGGCCAACAAGGTCGTTAAGGCCGCCTGACTCGGCGCGCTCCGAGAGGAGGGCATGCCCTCTCTCAACAGTCCGCGGCAGACGGCCGTGAGTCGCGAAGTTTTCTCACCAGCGGTCGAGGACTCCGCGCGTGAGCCGATTCGGTCTGAGCATCCCCGCCCTGGCCCGCCGATCCTTGGACTAGGTGCTCTCGACCACGGGGTGCTCACCGGTCGGCGCGGGGTCGCCCTCTGCGGGCTCTACGTGCAGTCTCGGCAGGATGCGGTCGAGCCAGGCCGGAATCCACCAGGCGTTCTTGCCGAAGAGCTGCATCACCGCGGGGACGAGGACCGAGCGGATGATCACGGCGTCGATGAAGACCGCCGAGGCGAGGCCGAGGCCGAAGAGCTTGATGATTCGTTCTTCGCCCAGCATGAAGGAGGCAAAGACGGTGATCATGATTGCGGCTGCGGCGGTGATCACACGGCCGGTGAGCGCCAGGCCGCGGGTGACGGCGAGCGTCGCGTCTCCTTTGCTCTCCCACTCCTCGTGGATGCGCGACATCAGGAAGACCTCGTAGTCCATCGAGAGGCCGAAGACGATTGCGAAGAGGAAGACGGGGAAGAAGGAGATGATCGGCCCGGTGCCGTCGACGCCGATGATGCTGGCCCCCCAGCCCCACTGGAAGACGGCGACGATTAGGCCGAAAGCCGCCCCGATGCTGAGTAGGTTCATCACCATCGCCTTCAGCGGCACGAGTATCGAGCGGAAGACGATCATCAGCAGAAGCGCCGAGAGCAGGACAACGACGCCGATGAAGAGCGGCAGCTTTTCCGAGATCGCGTTGCCGAAGTCCTCGAAGATCGCGGTGATGCCGCCGACGTGGACCGCTGCCCCGGTACTCCGCTCGACCGGCGGGATCAGGTCGTCGCGGATGTGGTTGAGAAGTGTCGTGGTCTCGACGCTTTGCGGTGAGGTCGTCGGGTAGACCTGGAAGACCCCCGTGTTCTTGGCGGGATTGAGTGCCACCGGCGTTGTTTCGGCGACGCCTTCTTCGCCTTCCAACGTCTTGCTGAGCTGGACCAGGGCAGCGTCGTCGCCCTTGTGGGGCAGCGCCGCGACGATCTGGAAGGGGCCGTTGAAGCCGGGGCCGAAGCCTTCGGCGAGCAGGTCGTAGGCTTGCCGGGTCGTCGTGCCGGCGGCGTCGGTTCCGGCGTCGTTGGAGCCGAGCCGCAGCGACAGCGTCGGCACGCAGAGCAGCAGCAGCAATCCGCCCGAGAGCAGGGCCGAGAGCACCGGGCGGCGCTGGATCTCACGGCTCCAGCGAAACCAGCGGCTGTCTTCGGCAACGCTGTTGGAGCGGCTGCCGAGGCCGGGGATGCGAAGCCGGTCGACCCGGTGGCCGACGATCGTCAGTAGGGCCGGCAGCAGGGTCAGCGCCGCGATCATCGTGAAGAGGACGGCGAGGGCCGCCGCGACGGCGACGCCGACCAGGAAGCTGATGCCTAGCAACAGCATCCCCATCAGCGAGATGATCACCGTGATGCCGGCGAAGAGGACGGCGCGGCCGGCCGTATCGACGGCGGCGATCGCCGCCGCTCGCGGCTCCATCCCTTCGTCGAGGCCGTTGCGGAAGCGGGTGAGGATAAAGAGCGCGTAGTCGATGCCGACGCCGAGCCCGATCATCGCCGCCAGCACCGGGGCGAAGTTGGCCATGTCGAAAACGTGGGTGCCGAGGGTGACGAGACCGATGCCGACGCCGAGCGCGAACAGGGCGGTGAGGATCGGCAGGCCCATCGCCACGGCAGAGCCGAAGGTGAGGAGCAGGACGATGATCGCCGCCGCGAGCCCGATCATGAAGGAGGAGTCGCCGCCTTCTTCCTGCGTTGCTTCCTGGATCACCTGGCCGCCGAGCTCGACCCGCAGGCCGTCGCCCGCTGCGGCCTGCGCGATCGCGATGATCTCTTTCGTCTTGGCTTTGTCGAGCTTGTCGTTGGTGACGTCGAACTGCACCGT
Organism: uncultured Solirubrobacterales bacterium; assembly: GCA_963702705.1. Classification (GTDB taxonomy): domain Bacteria; phylum Actinomycetota; class Thermoleophilia; order Solirubrobacterales; family 70-9; genus VRUE01. The sequence continues at coordinate 463,331 of CAVPDR010000002.1, read as the reverse complement.
TGCGTAAGCGATCTCGCCGTCGGCGCTGATCGCCTCCGAGCCGTGGGCGTAGGGGCTCTTGACTTCGCTGACGTGGGGGTACTTCGCGACCTTGGCGAAGACGCTTTCCATCCTGCCCTGAACCGGTTCCGAGGAGACCCCGGCCGGCGCCTTGAAGACGATCGTCGCGCTCTCGCCGGCCTGCTGCGGGAAGCGGTCTTCGAGCAGGTGGAGCGCTTCCACTGAGTCGGAGGAGGGCAAGTTGAATTCTTCGGTGAATTCGGAGCCCGCAGCGCCGGCGACCATTCCCACCCCGATCAGGGCGACGATCCAGCCGGCGATCACGGTCTTGCGGTGCCCGGTGGTCCAGGTGGCGAAGCGTCTCATCGAGCGTCGCACCGTAGCGAACCGGTCGGGAGGCTAGATTTCGGAGCGATGCCCGATCCCTCGATCGTGCGCTTCCGGCGCGTCATCAGCTCTGCCTATGCCAACTTGGAGGCCCGCCGCCAGGAGGTGAACGACCTCAACGTCTTCCCGGTCGCCGACGGCGATACCGGCGACAACATGGCGATGACGATGCGGGCCGTGATGGAGGAGCTCGATCGCCTCGACGGCCTCGAGGTCGACGAGGTCGGCCGCACCAAGCTGGTCCAGGCGCTGGCGCGGGCGGCGCTGATGGGCGCCCGCGGCAACTCCGGCGTGATCCTCAGCCAGATCGTCCGCGGCGCGGCGGAGGAGCTGGCGAGCCGGCCCGGCGAGCTGATCGACCCGGTGCTGGTCGCCTCGGCCTTCGCCAGCGCCGCCGATGCCGCCTACGACTCGGTGCGCGAGCCGGCCGAGGGGACGATGCTGACCGTCTTCCGCGAGATGGCGCACTCGATCGCGCGGCAGCTTTCCCGCCTCGACGCCGAGAAGCAGCGGCTCAACCGCGGCGTCGCCGACTCCGAGCAGGACGCGATCCTCGCCGAGGTTCTGGAGCGCGCGATCGCCGACGGCCAGCGCGCGGTCGAGCGCACTCCCGAGCAGCTCGAGGTGCTGCGCGAGTCCGGCGTCGTCGACGCCGGCGGCTACGGTCTGGTGCTGATCCTCGCCGGCGTCGTCGCCGGCCTGCGCGGCGACGGTGCCGAGGTGCCCGAGGTCGAGCACCACGAGGCGCCACGGCTGAGCCGCCCGCACCACGAGGACAGCCGCTTCCGCTACTGCACCAACTTCATCGTCTCCGGCAGCGGCCTCAGCAGCCGCGAGTTCCTGCCGCGCCTCGAGGGTCTCGGCGACTCGGTGCTGGTCGTCGGCGACGAGGTGACGCTCAAGGTCCACGTCCACACCGACGAGCCGGAGGCCGCGGTCGCCCTCTTCGAGGACGCCGGCAAGGTGACCAACCTCGACGTCGCCGATATGCGCGAGCAGATCGCCGAGCGCCGCGCTCGGCTCGCCGCCGGCCGCACCGGCGCGCTCGCGGTGGCGGCGGGCGAGGGGCTGGAGCGGCTCTTCGGCGAGCTCGGCGCCCACGTCGTCCCCGGTGGCGAGACGCTCAACCCGTCGACCTACGAGCTGCTGGCCGGCATCCACGAGGTCCCGGCCGAGGAAGTCCTTGTTTTCCCCAGCTCCTCGAACGTGGTGATGGCCGCCGAGCGCGCCTGCGAGCTCTCCGAGAAGCCGGCGCGGGTGGTCGCTGCGACCTCGCAGCAGACGAGCCTCCTCACCCTGGTCGAGCTCGACCCCACGGTCGGGGCGGAGGAGAACGTCGAGCGGCTCGAGGATGCGTTGGCCGGCATCGGCACCGGCGGCGTCGCCCCGGCGGCGCGCGACGACGCCCAGGGCCGCTTCCGCAAAGGCGATGCGGTCGGTTTCGTTCGCGACGAGATCGTTGCCTGGGGAGGCACCGGCACTACCCTGGCGGCGACTATCGAGAGGCTCGCGGAGGGCGCCGAGATCGTCACCGTGATCGCCGGCGAGGGGGCGCCGATACCGATCGACGAGATCGAACCCCATGTTCCCGACGGGGTCGAGATCGAGACCCACGAGGGCGGCCAGCCGAGCTGGTGGTGGCTGCTCGCGGCCCAGTAGTGCGCTCGTTTGCCGGTGCGTCCGAACTAACTCAGGCGCAGCTGCGCGAGGCGCCCGTTCACTGGCCGCGGCCGAGCGCGCTCGACGTCTCGTTGCAGGCGTTGGAGGGCGTCGGGCCGAAGACGGCCGAAGCGGCCGCGGCGGCCGGAATGGCGACGATCGGTGACCTGCTGCTGCGCTTCCCGCACCGGCACCGGGACCGCACGGTGGTTCCGGTCGCGAGCCTGGAAGACAAACAACAGGCGACGATTCAGGTCGAGGTGCTCGGCAACGCGCCGCGGCCGTTCCGGCGTCGCGGGCTGAGCATCGTCGGGGTCAAAGTCGGGGACGATTCGGACGCGGTGCGGGCGACCTGGTTTAACCAGCCCTGGATCGCCGCCAAGCTGACACCGGGCACGCAGATGCTGCTTACCGGGGTGCTGGGTAAACGGGGGTTTGTGGTTTCCGAATATGAGTTCTTGGCTAGTGGCCCGCGGGTCCTGTCGGAGGGTGAGGGGGGCACTGCGGGCAGTCCACGGGCTGTCCTCGACCCCCCTCACCCTCCGCCACCCGCGGGAGGAGCAGAACTCGTTCCCGTGCATCCGTTGACCGAGGGGCTCAGGGCGAAGCAGGTGCGGGGGTGGTTGGAGCAGGCGGTCGGGTTGGCGCCGAATCTGATCGATGGCGTTCCGGCGGCCGTGCGAGTCCGGCACGAGCTCGCCAGTGCGGCCGACGCGGTCAAGGCGATGCATTTTCCTAAGACGGTTGAGGAGGCCGAAGCGGCGCGGGAGCGGTTGCGGTTCGAAGAGCTCTTTCTCTATCAGGCGATTTTGGCCAGCAGGAAGCGGACTCACCGAAAGGCGCGGCCGGCGCCGCGACTCGGGAGGCCGGGGGAGCGGGTGGGGCGTTGGATCGAGTCCTTGCCGTTCGAGCCGACTAGGGATCAGCTCAAAGCTTTCGATGAGATCGATGTCGATCTCGACTCGGGGGAGCCGATGCAGCGGCTGTTGATGGGGGAGGTCGGGTCGGGGAAGACCGTTGTCGCTCTCTACTCGATGCTGCGGGCGCTGGAAGCCGGCTTCCAGGCAGTGCTTATGGCGCCGACCGAGACGCTGGCCGAGCAGCACGCGGTGACGCTGTCGAAGCTCTTGGCGGAAGAGGCGACCCCCTTCGCCCTGTTGACCGGTGCGACCAAGGCGGCCCGGCGCAGGGAACACCTCGACCGCCTCGCCAGCGGGGAGCTGGGCCTGATCGTCGGCACCCACGCCCTGATCGAGCCCGATGTGCGGTTCGCTCGCCTCGGCCTCTGCGTCGTCGACGAGCAGCATCGCTTCGGGGTCGAGCAGCGCAGGGCGCTCGACTCGAAGGGGGTGGAGGGGATGGCGCCGCACGTGCTGCACATGACCGCGACGCCGATCCCGCGCACGCTCTCGCTGACCGCCTACGGCGACCTCGACACGACGGCGCTGCACCAGCTGCCCTCCGGGCGCAAGCCGGTCGGGACCAGGATCGTTGAGGAGGACGACCGTGCCGGCGCCTACGAGTTCATCCGCGGCCAGCTGGGTGAGGGACGGCAGGCGTTCGTCGTCTGCCCACTGGTCGAGGAGTCGGAGAAAATGGAGGGGCGCGCGGCCGAGGTCGAGGCCGAGCGGCTGGCCGCCGGCGAGCTGCGCGACTTCTCCGTCGGTGTGATCCACGGCCAGATGCGCTCGACCGAGAAGGCCGCGGCGATGGAGGCGTTCGCCGCGGGCGCCACGGACGTTCTCGTGGCGACGACCGTGATCGAGGTCGGGATCGACGTCGCCAACGCGACGGTGATGGTGATCGAGGGGGCCGAGCGCTACGGCGTCTCGCAGCTGCACCAGCTGCGCGGCCGGGTCGGTCGCGGCGAGCACGAGTCGATCTGCCTGCTCTTTCCCGAAGACGCCGGGGCGTCGGCACGACGCAGGCTGAAGGCGGTCGAGCGCGAGAGCGACGGCTTCAAGCTGGCGGAGGTGGATCTGAGCCTGCGCGGCGAGGGCGAGGTGCTGGGCACGCGCCAGCACGGCCTGCCGCGCTTCGCCGTCGCTGAGCTGCCCGACGACACAGCGACCCTGGTGGCCGCGCGCGACGAGGTGCTGGCGCTACTGCATGAGCACGGCAGCCTTGACGCTCCCGAGCTCGGCCCACTGCTCGAGGCCGCCCGCAGACGCTTCGGCGCCGGCGCTGCCGACCCGATACCACTTTGAGGGGTCGGCACCCTCCCTGAAAACGCGCTTCGCGCTGGAGTGTTTTCAGGGAGGGTGCCGACCCCTCCCCACAGCGATTGCTTCTTTAGCCCTTAGGTTTGCGGTGTGCGCGTTATCGCCGGCGAGCTCAAAGGGCAGCGTTTGGTCGCGCCGCGGGGCTGGAAGGTGCGGCCGACGTCCGATCGTGCCCGCGAGGCGATCTTCTCGGTGCTCGGGGAGCGGGTCACCGGGGCGGGGGTGCTCGATCTCTACTGCGGCACCGGCGCTCTCGCGATCGAGGCTCTCTCGCGCGGCGCCGCCCGCGCCACCCTGGTCGACCGCGACACCCGCGCCGCGCTTGGCAACATCGAGAACCTTGGTCTCGGCGAGCGGGTCGAGTTGGTGCGCGCCGATGTCTCCCGCTGGCTGGCCGGCCGGTCCGAGGGCGCCGACGCTCCCCTCTTCGACCTCGCCTTCATCGACGCCCCCTATAGACTCGCCGACCGCGTGGGGCAGGAACTGGATACTCATCTTCCCCGCCTTCTCAGTGAGGGCGGGCGGGCGATAGTCGAGAGCGGCGCTCGCCGGCCGTTGCGCATCGAGTCGCTACCGCGGTTGCGCCAGCGCCGCTACGGCGCGGCCGACGTTTCGATCTACGGGAGCGCCGAGTAGTGCCTGAGCGCAACGGCACCGTCGTTTGCCCGGGCAGCTACGACCCGGTCACCAACGGCCACATCGACATCATCACCCGTAGCTCCGAGGTCTTCGAGCGCGTCGTCGTCGGCATCGTCAACAACCCGATGCGCAAGGACAAGACCCTCTTCACGGCTGAGGAGCGCAAGGGGCTGATCGAAGAGGCGACGGCCGGACTCGGCAACGTCGAGGCGAAGATCTTCTCCAACCTGCTGGTCGAGTTCGCGCGGGAATCGGGAGCGCGGGCGATCGTCAAGGGTTTGCGGGCGATCTCGGACTTCGAGTACGAGTTCGAGATGGCGCAGCTCAACCGCAAGCTCGACCCCGGGATCGAGAGCATCTACATGATCGCTTCGCCCCAGTACAGCTTCCTCTCGTCGACCGGGGTGAAGGAAATGGCCACCTTCGGCGGTGACGTTTCCGACCTGGTTCCGGCCCCAGTTGCGGCCGCGATGACACAGCGCCTGGGCGACAGGTAGGCTTTTCCAGCACGGAGTGGTGTGGGAGAGAGCTTGCAAAAAGCCGAGGAAATAACCGCTTCTTCACCGAAGATGCCGCTTACACGTAGGCTTACGACCTTCTGATGGACGTTCTCGTTCTAATCGACAAGCTGGATGACGTTGTCCACAACGCCCGGCCCGTCCCCCTGACGGATCAGGTTCGCGTGGACCGCGAGGAGATCTACGACCTCCTCGACCAGATGCGGGCGACGATCCCCGAGGAGATCAAGCAGGCGCGCTGGATCGTCAAGGAGCGCCAGGAGATGCTGGCCGAGGCCAAGCGCGAGGCCGAGCGGATCGTGCGCGAGGCGCGCGAGCAGCAGGCCCGCCTTATCTCCGACGAGGAGGTCACCAAGCAGGCCGAGCGCGCCGCCGACGAGATCGTCGAGGACGCCCGCTCGCGCGAGCGCGAGATTCGCCTCGGCGCCGAGGACTACGCCGACGAGATCCTCAACACGCTCGAGGTCAACCTGCAGAAGTTCCTTGCGGCCGTGCAGCGGGGGCGGGATCGCTTGGCCGGGCGGGACGAAGAGCAGCAGCCCGTTCCAGAGCTGGACGAGCAGGCTTAGTCAATGCAGGTGGGGGAGAGGGCGTTGGCCCCTCCTCAAAACGCGCGGCGGAGCCGCGCTTGAGTGTTTTGAGGAGGGGCCAACGCCCTCTCTTCTCAGTACGTGGCGGCTACTACGGCCAGGTCTTCGGCTTGCCAGGTGAGCTTGCCGCCCGACCAGTCGAGTAGGGACTGGAGCTTGGTTGGCTCGAAGACGTCGCCTATGACTAGGGAGCGGGATTGGTCTTTTACTCGGCGGCACAAGGCTTGGAGTTGGTCGTCGGCCAGGTCGCCGGCTGAGAGGACTGAGATGACGAGGTCCCAGGGGCCGTCGGGGAGAGGGTCCTCGATGCGGGCGAGTTGGACGTCGTCGTAGGACTGGCGGGCGCGGAAGACCATGTCGGGGCTGGCGTCGAGGCCGATCACCCAGGCGTCCGGGTGGGCCTCGATCAGGCGACGGGTGGTCTCCCCGGTTCCCATTCCCAGCTCGAGCACGCGCTCCGGCGCGAACGGGATCGCCGCTACCGCCTGCTCCTGCAGTTCGTCGTAGCGGGGGATCTGCGAGCGGATTCGCTCGAGGTAGACCTCTGGTGTCCAGTCGAATCGGTTCATTCCGTAATCTCGTCGGAGGCAGTCATCGTAAGCCTGGCTGAAGCGGAGGAGCGGCAATGGCCCATGCCACAACCATCATCGACCTTGCGCGTTTGTCCCTCTCCCACGGCGAGGGACGCCGGCTCGAGCTGCCCGTCTACCTGGAGCCGCTGGAGCTGGCCGGCCAGACCTATGCGGTTACGCCCGAGTCGGTCGCCGCTCGCCTCGATGTCTCCCGGCCCAGCGGTGGCTGGGCGTTCCGCCTTCGTTTCCCCCTGCGGATCGAAGGCCCCTGCATGCGATGCCTCGGCGACGCGGCGCTCGAGACCGAGGTCGACGCTCGCGAGGTCGCCCAGGAAAACACTGATGACGAGGAGCTGCGCAGCCCCAACGTCGAGAACGAGGAGCTGGATCTAGGCCGCTGGGCCCACGACGCCGCGGTCCTGACGATTCCCACTCAGTTCCTCTGCCGCCCGGACTGCGCCGGCCTCTGTCCGGACTGTGGCGAGCCCCTCAATGACGCCGATCCGGCCGATCACGAACACAGCGACGGAGTCGACCCTCGCTGGGCCAAGCTCAAGGAGCTCGAGCTGGAGTAAGTGGTGGGGAGGAGAGTCGGGCGCCCCTCCCAAAACGAGCGGCAGGAGCCGCTCTTGAGTGTTTTGGGAGGGGCGCCCGACTCTCCCTCGACCCGCTACCATGCGCCACTGCTTATGGCCGTCCCTAAGAAGAGAACTTCCAGTGCGCGTCGCGACAAGCGTCGCGCCAACCATAAGGCCGGCAAGGCACGCTTGAATCAGTGTCCTCGCTGCCACAGCCCCCGCCTGCCGCATCGTGTCTGTCCCACCTGTGGGACCTATGCGGGGCGTGAGGTCATCAAGCACACGGTCGCCGAGCCTTCGGCGACGCCCACCGACTCGGAGTAGAGCTTGGGGTGCGGGCCGACCGTTGCCCTTGATGGCTTCGGAGCGGAGCGGGGCTTTGGCGTGCTCGCCGAGGGTGCGCGCATGGCGGCCGCCGACGGGATCGGATTGCGCGTTTTCGGCCCGGTCGAAGAGCTTGGTCTGAGCGGAGTCGACGGGATTGAGGTCGTCCCGACGACGGAGTGGATCGCCAACGAGGAGGACCCGGTCCGGGCTGTTCGGACGAAGAAAGAGGCCTCGGTTGTCCGCGCCGCTGCCGACGTCGCCGAGGGTCGTGCCGATGCGATGGTCAGCGCCGGCTCGACCGGGGCTGCGATGGCAGCGGCGACCTTTGGGTTGCGGCGGCTGAAGGGCGTGCAGCGGCCGGCGCTCTCGGTGCAACTGCCGGTGCCCGGCAAGCCGGTGCTCTTCCTCGACGTTGGCGCCAACGTCGAGGTGCGGGCTCAGCACCTGGTCCAGTTCGCCTTCCTCGGCGCTGCTTTCAGCGCCGCCGTGCTCGGGGTCGCGCGACCGCGTGTCGCCCTGCTCTCGGTCGGCGAGGAGGCGGGCAAGGGGCGCGAGGAAGTGGTCGCCGCGCACGAGATCCTCGCCGCCGCGCCCGGGATCGAGTTCGCTGGCAACGTCGAGGGGCGGGACCTGCCAAGCGGCGTCGTCGACGTCGTCGTCACCGACGGCTTCACCGGCAACGTCGCGCTGAAGCTGATGGAGGGAACGGCGAAGACCGTCACCGGGGCGATCCGCGACGCCGCTCGCTCGAATCCGCTGGCCGCGCTTGGCGGGCTGCTGATGCGGCCGGCGCTGGGTGGCCTGCGCCGCGAGCTGCACCCGGACACGACTGGCGGCGCGATCCTGCTCGGCCTGCGCGGCATCGCCGTCGTCGGCCACGGCAGCTCAGGCGCCGAGGGGATCGCCAACGCCGTGCGCCTGGCGGCGCGCTGCGTCGAGGCCGATGCGGTCGGCCGCACCGCGGCGCTGCTGCAGGAGGGTGGCGCCGGCAGGGGCGACCTGGCCGCAAATAGCGGCGTCGCGGAGGGCTCGTGATAGGAAACCGGCTATGAGCGCTCCAGTCGGCACGGCGATCGCCGGTCATTCGAATCCGTGGCGAGTGGAGCGCGAATGGAAGGTCTTGTCATGACCCACGAGGAAGTCCTGACCCTTGTCCGCGAGCACCTCGCCGAGGAGCTCGAGGTCGACGCTGCCAAGATCGGCGAGGGCACCCGCTTCAAGGAGGACCTCGACGCCGACTCACTCGACCTCTACGAGTTGGTGATGGAGCTGGAGGACACCTACGGGATCTCCGTCTCCGAGGAGCAGGCGGCGAAGATCCTTACCGTCGGCGACGCGGTCGCCTACGTGCTCGACCACGCACCCGCGTGAGCGCCGTGCCTGTCCTACCCCGCCAGCGGCGGAAGGCGCGCTGCGCGCGCCCACCGGTCGCTTTGCTCCCTGAGCGAACGAGCAAGATCTCCGGTGATCATGAGTGGGAGTGAGCGAGAGCAGAGCACGCTGGCGGAATTGATTCAGCAGCTCCCCGACGACCTGCGCCGCGAGGCGCTCACCCATTCCTCCTGGACCGAGGACCGGACCGAGTCCTACGAGCGCCTCGCCTACCTCGGCGACAGCGTGCTTGCCCTCGCCGTCGCCGGTCACCTGATCGATCACTTTCCCGGGGTCGACGCCGGTGGTCTGACCAAGATCCACAATCAAGCGGTGAGCGGCGTCTCCTGCGCCGAGGTCGGGCGCGAACTCGATGTGCCCGCGATGCTGCGCGCGAACGAGCCGGAGCAGATGCCGGTCGGCATCCCCGCCGAGGTGCTGCTCGACGGCGAGCGGCCGCTGCCGGAGGCGACCGAGGCGCTGATCGGCGCCTGCTTCTTAGCTTTTGGCTTCGAGCGCACCGCCGCTGCAGTGGCGGCCGCCTTCGAGCCGCGCATCGAGCACGCCAGCGAGACCAGGATCGACTTCAAGTCGGCGCTGCAGGAGCTGCTGGCGCGCCGCCGCGCGCGCGTAAGCTACGAGGTCAGCGCCGAATCGGGGCCGCCGCACCGCCGTCGCTTCGAGGTGGTGGCGATCGTCGACTCCGAGCAGATCGGCGAAGGGGTCGGCCGGAGCAAGAAGGCGGCCGAGCAGGCCGCGGCCGAGCAGGCGCTGAAGCGCTTGGGAGGCTGAACATGGTGTTGCGTCCGACTCAACAGAGAGCCTTGTCGGTCCAAGGGCCCAGGGAACGCAGCCGGAGAAAGCACGCATGTATCTGAGATCGATCGAGATGAAGGGGTTCAAGTCGTTCCCCGAGCGGACGAAGCTCAAGTTCTCGCCCGGCGTCAGCGTGATCGTCGGTCCCAACGGCTCGGGCAAGTCGAACATCACCGACGCGGTGCTCTGGGCGCTCGGCGAGCAGAGCCCCGGCGCGATCCGCGGCGCCTCGATGCAGGACGTGATCTCGGCCGGCGGCAAGGGCATCGGCCAGCGTCGCGCTGCCGAGGTCGAGGTCGTGATCGACAACTCCGAGGGCCGCGCCGCGACCGAGCTCTCCGAAGTTGCGGTCAAGCGCTCGCTCGATCGCTCCGGCGAGGGTTCTTATCGGCTCAACGGCGCTCGCTGCCGCCTCGTCGACGTGACCGAGGTCCTCTCCGACACCAACCTCGGCCGCGAGATGCACTCGGTGATCAGCCAGGGCAGGGTGGAGTCGATCATTCACTCCAAACCGCGTGAACGCCGCCTCCTGATCGAGGAGGCGGCCGGCCTCGGCAAGCATCGCAAGCGCCGGCGCCGCGCCGAGTTGAAGCTGCGCGCGGCGCGCGACAACCTCGACCGCGCGCTCGACCTCGAGCGCGAGGCGCGGGCTCGCCTGCGGCCGCTGAAGCGCCAAGCGCAGGCGGCTGAGCTGGGTGCGCGGATCGAGCGTGAGGAGCTCGGCCTGCGCGGCCGGCTCGTCGCCGAGGAGCTGCGCTTCGGCGCCGACCGCGCCGCGGCAGCGGAGAAGGCCGCGGCGGAGGCGCGGGCGAAACGCGCCGAGCTCGAGCAGCGCTTGGCCGAGGTGAGCGAGAAGCGGCGCGCCGCCGAGGAGCGCTTCGCCGCTCGCGACCGCGATCGCACCCAGGCCTGGGGCCTGCTGACCAAGCTGCGCGGCGAGCAGCAGCGGATTGCGATCCGCGCTTCCGGCCTCGGCGACCGCGAGGGCGAGATCTCCGGCTCCCTGGAGGCGCTCCGCACCGAGCTTGGGCCGCTGACCTTGGACGTAGGGGGCTCCGCTGCGCCCGGAGAAAGGGTCCGGAAACTCGAAGAGGAGCTGAGCGAGATCGAGGCTGGTCTCGGCGCCGCCGGCAATGGCCTGTCCCGAGCGCGCTCGGCTGACGCCAGCGAGGCGGCACGCGAGGCGGCCCTCGGCGAGGTCCGCAGCGGTGCCGAGCGCGCCTCGCGCCACGCGCGCCGTGCCGAGGGACTGCTCGGCGAGCGCCACCGCGAGGTTCTGCGCCGGCGGCTTCGGGCCGGCGAGGAGCTGCTCGACGACGTCCGCGCCGCGGCCGCCGCGGCCGCCGCGGCCGAGGCCGCGATCCGCTCCCGGATCGAGCGGATCGAGCAGCGGGTGGTCGGCGGCGAGGGCGACGGCGACGAGATCGCCGATGAGATGCGCGCCTGTTCGCAGCGCGAGTACGAGCTGCAGAGCGAGATGACGGCCGCCTCCGATCGGCTGACCGAGGTCGAGGTCGAGGCCGCCCATCTCGGCGATCGCCGCGCCGAGGCAGCCAAGGAGCTCGCCGCGATCGCCGAGCGCCTCGGCGAAGAGGTGGCGCCGGCAGAGGAGCCGCTCGGCGACGAGGAGCGGGCCGACATCGAGCGCCGCCTCGAGCGCCTCGAGCGCCGTCGCGCCCAGATCGGCCCGGTCAACCCACTTGCCGAGCGCGAGTACGAGGAGGCGCGCGAGCACGTCGAGTCGCTGCAGGCCCAGCGCGAGGACACCGAGCGCGGGATGCACGAGCTGGAGGCGCTGATCCGCGACATCGACCGCGAGATCGAGCGCGCCTTCGAGCAGACCTTCGAGGCGACGGCGAAGAACTTCGAGGAGATGGTCGAGCACCTCTTCCCCGGCGGTCGGGGCGCCCTGCGCCGGGTCAGCCTGCGGCCGGTTCGCGACGCCGAGGCCGAGGCCGCGGAGCCGAGCGAGGAGCAGGCGGGCGAGGATGATGACGGCGAAGAGGTGCGCGAGGAGCTCGGCGTCGAGATCGAGGTCACTCCGGCGGGCAAGTCGACCCGCAAGCTCTCCCTGCTCTCCGGCGGCGAGAAGTCGCTTGTCGCGATCGCCTTCGTCTTCGCCGTCTTCCTCGCCCGGCCATGCCCTTTCTACATCCTCGACGAGGTCGAGGCGGCCCTCGACGACGCCAACATCGACCGCTTCCTGCAGCTGATCCGGCGTTTCTCCGACCGCGCCCAGTTCGTCATCGTCACCCACCAGAAACGGACGATGGATGCAGCTGACGTGCTCTACGGCGTCAGCATGGGCGGCGATGGCGTGACCAAGGTCGTTTCCCGCAGGCTGCCGCGCGAAGTCGGGGGCGAGCAGGCTGGAGAGGAGGCCGCCGCGCCGCCACCTTTTGCCGGTCTCGCCGAGGATCGCGGTGAGGACGAGGAGCCGCAAGTCCAGGCCCCCGGTCTGATCGGCGAGCAGTCGCCCACAGCTGCGCCTACGCGCGGCTCCGCCGAAGCTGCGTAGCCGGCACCAAGGTTGCATTTGCCACCCATATCGGGGCAAATGCATCCCCCTTGGCGCAACCGGCGCTTAAGGAAAGCAGAACGTTCCCGGTCGGGGGCCACGCTACGCTGTTTGCGGTAAGGAAAGGAGGGGCTGTGGGACAACGCCACATGGACCGGCTGACGTCGTTTGACACGTCGTTCCTGGCCAATGAGAAGTCGAACGGGCACATGGCGATCGGCGCCGTGCTGGTCTGCGAGGGCGAGCCGCCCAGCCACGAGGAGTTTCTGGCCAGCATCCGCAGCCGCCTGCACCTACTACCGCGCCTGCGCCAGAGGCTCGCCGTGCCGCCGCTGCAGCTCGGCCGTCCCTTCTGGGTCGACTACCCCGACTTCGACGTCCACGACCACGTGCGCCGCACGAAGCTGGCCGCGCCCGGCAGCGAGGAGCAGTTCCGCGAGGCGGTCGCCGAGACCTTTGCACCGCCGCTCGACCGCTCACGACCGCTCTGGGAGCTGAACCTGGTCGAGGGCATTGCGGGCGATCGCTTCGCGATCGTCTACAAGACCCACCACGCCCTCGCCGACGGGATCTCGGTCGTCGATATCGGCGTCCTGCTCTTCGACGTCGAGCCGGTCAGCGGGCCGATCCCCGAGGGCGCGCCGTGGAGTCCCAAGCAGCCGCCGTCGCGCCTGGGATTGGTCGGACGGGCGGTCGCCGGCGTAGGGGAAACGGCCGTGCGCGGCGTCCGCTGGCTGATGACCGCGTTGCGCCACCCGCGGCGGGCGGCCAGGCGCTTCTCGAACGGCGCTATCGGCCTCTGGGAGGTCACCTGGAACCTCGCCAGGCCGGCGCCGAAAGTGCCGCTCAACACCGACATCTCGCCGCACCGCGGCTTCTACGGCTTTCGCGCCGACCTCGACGAGTTCAAACAGATCAAGAACGTCCTCGGCGGCACCGTCAACGACGTCTCGCTCGCCGTTGCGGCCGGTGCCCTGCGCAACTGGATGCTCGACCGCGGCCTCGAGACCGACGGGATCGAGCTGCAGGCCCTGGTCCCGGTCTCGGTTCGGGCCGAGAACCAGCACGGCGAGCTGGGCAACATGCTGACCGCGATGCGCGGGCCGCTGCCGGTCGGGATCGCCGACCCGGTGGGCCGCCTGCACCGGATCAGCGAAGCGATGGACGCGCTGAAGTCCTCGAAGCAGCCGCTCGGCGCGGAAGCGATCTGGGGTCTCAACGACTGGTTCCGCGACTTCGCCCCGCCGCTGCTGCTCGGCCCGACCGCGGCGATCAACTTCTCCACCCGCCTCTTCAACCTGCTGGTCACCAACTTCCCCGGGCCGCAGGTCCCCTTCTACGTGCGCGGCCGCGAGCTGGTCGAGGTCTACCCGGTCGGCTTCCTCGCCAAGCGCCACGCGTTGGCGATTGCGATCTTCAGCTACAACGGCTCGATCGGCTTCGGCCTGCTCGCCGACCGCGAATCGCTCGGCGACCTCGACCGCCTCGGCTCCTACGTCGAGGGGGCCGTGGAGGAGCTCAGGGCCGCCGCCGGGATAGCCTCCCCGAATGGCAACCAGCTGGCAGGAGGTCCTCGACCTGGGGTCGCGGACGGCGACGGAGGCCTCGTCCGAGGCTGAGACCGAGGCCGGGCGTCGCGGCGTTTTCCGCCGCCTGCGAGAGAGTCTCTCCAAGAGCCGCAAGGCGCTGAGCGAGGAGCTCTCGGCAAGCCTCTTCGATCGCATCGATGAGGAGACCTGGGAGCGGCTCGAGGAGGCGTTGATCCTCGCCGACGCCGGCGCGACGACGACGGCCAAGGTGGTCGAACGGCTTGAGCACGAGGTCGAGGGCGGCAGCGTCGCCGCCGACGGGGAGGCGGTGCGGGCGCGCCTGATCGAGATCCTCGCCGAGGTCGCCGCCACCGCTCGTGCCCCGATCGACCTCAGCGGCGAACCGGCGGTGCTGCTGATGGTCGGCGTCAACGGCACCGGTAAGACGACGACGATCGGCAAGATCGCCTGGCACCTCTCAAAGGAATTCGGCCTCTCCGTCGTCCTTGCGGCCGCCGATACCTACCGCGCAGCCGCCGCCGAGCAGCTCGCCGAGTGGGCCGACCGGGCCGGGGCCGAGCTGATCCGCTCGGTCGAGGGGGGAGACCCGGGCGCCGTCGCCTTCGACGCGATCGCCGCCGCCTGCGCGCGCGGCGCTGACGTGGTGATTGTCGATACCGCGGGGCGCCTGCACACGCAGAGCAACCTGATGGACGAGCTGGCCAAGGTGCGACGGGTGATCGGCAAGCAGATGCCCGGCGCCCCGCACGAGACCCTGCTCTCGATCGACGCGACCACGGGTCAGAACGGCCTGCGCCAGGCGAAGATCTTCGCCGAAGCCGCCGAGGTCGACGGCGTCGTCCTGACCAAGCTCGACGGCACCGCCAAGGGCGGCATCGTGCTGGCGATCGCAGCCGAGCTCAAGATCCCGGTGAAGCTGATCGGCACCGGCGAGCAGCTAGAGGACCTGCGCCCCTTCGACCCCACCGACTTCGCCAACGCCCTGCTCGCCGAGTAGCGAAACCTCGTTTTTACGCGACTAACGCGCATTATCGAGATCTCGCTGCCGTAAGCTGCGGCGGGATGTTCGACCAGCTCTCAGACCGGCTGCAGGCGACGCTCTCCGAGGTCCGCTCGCGCGGCAAGCTGAACGAGTCCGACGTCGACGCGGCGATGCGCGAGATCCGCCTCGCCCTGCTCGAGGCCGACGTCAACTTCAAGGTCGTCAAATCGTTCACGGCGACGCTGAAGGAGCGCTGCCTCGGTGCCGAGGTGCTGAACAGCCTCGATCCGGGCCAGCAGGTGGTCAAGATCGTCAACGAGGAGCTGACCGGGCTGATGGGCGGCACCGGGCGCGAGCTCGCCTTCGCCTCCGGCGGACCGACCGTGATCCTGATGGCCGGCCTGCAGGGCTCGGGCAAGACCACCGCCTGCGCCAAGCTCGCCCGCCACCTGCGCGAGTCCGGCAAGAAGAACGTCGCCCTCGCCGCCTGCGACGTCTACCGCCCCGCCGCGGTCGAGCAGCTGGTCACGGTCGGCGGCCGCGCCGGTGCCCACGTCTACGAGCAAGGCACCGACGCCGACCCCGTGGAGATCGCCGGCTGGGCGCTCGATCGCGCCCGCGAAGAGAACCGCGACGTGCTGATCGTCGACACCGCCGGTCGCCTCCACATCGACCAGGACCTGATGGACGAGCTCTCGCGGATCCGCAAGCGGGTCAAGCCGCACGACGTCCTGCTCGTCGTCGACGCGATGACCGGCCAGGACGCCGTCGGCGTCGCCGAGTCCTTCGCCGAGGCGGCCGAGTTCGACGGCGTCGTGATGACCAAGCTCGACGGCGACGCCCGCGGCGGCGCCGCGCTCTCGGTCAAGGCCGTGACCGGCAAGCCGATTCTCTTCGCCTCGACCGGCGAGAAGCTCGAGGCCTTCGACCGCTTCCATCCCGACCGCATGGCCTCGCGCATCCTCGGCATGGGCGACGTGCTGAGCCTGATCGAGAAAGCCGAGCAGCAGATCGACGAGGAGCAGGCACTCGACCTCGAACAGAAGATGAAGAGCAACCAGTTCACGCTCGAGGACTTCCTCCAGCAGCTCAAGCAGGTGCGGAAAATGGGGCCGATCAGCGGCCTGCTGGGGATGCTGCCCGGGATGGGGGCGATGAAGCAGTTGAAGAACGCCGACGTCGACGAGCGCGAGCTTGATCGGGTCGAGGCGATCATCCTCTCGATGACGCCGGAAGAGCGGGCCAATCCCGGGCTGATCAAGGGGTCGCGGCGCAAACGCATCGCCAACGGCTCCGGGACCAAGATCCAGCAGGTCAACCAGCTGGTCAAGCAGTTCGATCAGATGCGCAAGATGATGCGCCACATGGCCTCGGGCAAGATGCCCGACGCGCAGCAACTGGCCCAGATCAGCGGGACCGCGCCGCGCCCGAAGATCCGCAGGCGCTAACCTGCCGCAGTCCAGATGGCCGTACGAATCAGACTAAGACGAGTCGGGTCGAAGAAGAACCCGATCTGGCGGATCGTCGTCGCCGACAAGCGCTCGCCGCGAGACGGGCGCACGATCGAGACGATCGGTCGCTACAACCCGCAGACCGAGCCGTCGACGATCGAGTTCGACGAGGAGCGCGCCAAGCACTGGCTCGAGCACGGCGCCCAGCCCTCGGAGACGGTCGCCACTCTGCTGCGCACCAAGGGCATCGCCGCCTCGGGCAGCTGAGCTTGCCGTGACCGAGCTGCTGGAGTTCCTGGTCAGGTCGCTGGTCGAGGACCCCGGCGCGGTCGTGGTCGAGGAGATGGAAGAGGACGGCGACCTGGTCTACGAGATCACCGTTGCCGAGGACGACCTCGGGCGGGTGATCGGCAAGGGCGGGCGTGTGGCCAACGCGATCAGGACGATTGCGAAGGCCGCGGCCGTGCGGTTGGACCGGCGTGTGATCGTCGACATCCTCGACTGAGCTCATGAAGCTCGACATCTTCACCCTCTTCCCGGAGGCGTTCGACTGGTTTCAGTCGCAGCGGTCGGTGCAGAACGCGTTGGCCGAAGGGAATGAGCTGCGGCTCTTCAACTACCGCGATACGACTCCGTTGGGAGCTGGGCAGGTTGACGATGCGCCCTATGGGGGCGGGGCGGGGATGGTTCTTCGGGTCGACGTTGTCGATGCCGCGCTTCAGGCCGCGTATCCGAATGGAGAGAGGCCGCGGGTCGTGCTGCTTTCGCCGACCGGTCGGTTGCTTGATGACGAGCTTGCCGACGAGCTGACGCGGGAGCCGCACGTGACGTTGCTCTGCGGGCGCTACGAGGGGTTCGACGAGCGGGTGCATGAGCACTTTGCCGATGACGAGGTCTCGATCGGGAGGTACGTCCTGGCCGGGGGGGAGATGCCGGCGATGGTCGTCGCCGACGTCGTGATGCGGAAGCTGCCGGGCGCCCTCGGCCATGAGCACAGCGCGGTCGAGGAGTCCTTCAGCCAGGTACTGGAGGGGATGCCCGAGTACCCGCACTACACCCGTCCGGCGCAGTACCGGGGCTGGCCCGTGCCCGATGTTCTGGTCTCTGGGGACCACGAGCGGGTGCGGCTCTGGCGCCTGGAGCAGAGCCGGCTTCGGGCCGAGCAGTTCGAAAAGGAGCCGGAGTAGCTACCATTCCGCCACCGCGCGGTGCCCATGTCGGGCCCGGCGGTCTTTTTTCGCCAATGAGCAGCGTCATCGACGACATCGAGCGCAGTCAGCTGAGGAAGGGTCTCCCTTCCTTTGATCCTGGCGATCGCGTGCGCGTCCACTTCCAGGTCGTCGAGGGCACCCGCCGCCGCACCCAGGTCTTCGAGGGAATCGTCCTGCGGCGACAGGGCTCGGGCGCGCGTGAGACCTTCACCGTGCGCAAGCAGTCCTTCGGCGTCGGCGTCGAGCGGACCTTTCCGCTGCACTCGCCGAAGATCGAGAAACTGGAGATCGCGGCCCGCGGCGCCGTGCGCCGGGCGAAGCTCTACTACCTGCGCGGCCGCATCGGCAAGGCGGCGCGCGTTGCCGAGCGGCGCTGGGGGATCGACGACGAGCTGATCTCGGCGCCTGTGGCGGCTGCTGAGCCCGAAGCGGTCGATGCTGACGGGGTCAGCCAGGCGGAGGAAGATGCAGCCGCGCAGGACGAGGGCGCCGGGGCTGCGGGTCCTGTCGCGGAGGACGGCGAGGCCGCCGGGTCCGCGGGTCCTGTCGCGGAGCAGGACTCCTCGTCCTCGCAAGCTGCGGGCGAGGAGCCCAGCTCCACGCCACCCGCGGAAGAGGCGTCTGAGGCCAGCAAGTCTGGGTCCGAGACCGCTGCGGTGGCAGAGCCGGAGGCGAGTGGTGAGGTTGAGCAGGGCACGGACGCTGAGGCGGCCGAGGCGGGGGAGACCGAGGACAACGCCGCGGCTGACGATGCCGAGGATGAGGCGCCGGACGAGAAGTCCGACGGCTCCGGCGGGGACCCGGCCTGAAACTCGCGATCCCGAAGCCGAAAAGTCGAGGCGGCGGGTTCGTAGAGCTGGTCGTCATCGTCGCGCTGGCCCTGGGGCTGGCGCTCGCGATCCAGGCTTGGCTGATCAAGCCCTACCAGATCCCCTCGCAGTCGATGGAACCGACCCTGGACGTCGGCCAGCGCGTCCTCGTCAACCGTTTCCTTTACCACTTCACCGACCCCAGCCCGGGTGACATCGTCGTCTTCCACCCGCCGGCCGGCGCCGACAACAGTGCCGAATGCGGAGTGACGGTCAAAGGCCAGCAGCCGATCAACGTCGGCATGTCGTGCCCGAAGCCGACCGAAGCCGAGTCGAGCCAGAACTTCATCAAGCGCATCGTCGCCGGCCCCGGCGACACGCTCAGCGTCCGCGAAGGGCACCCGGTCGTCAACGGGGTCGAGAAGAGCGACGAGTCCTATATCCGGCCCTGTGGCGCCGCCGAGGCCTGCAATTTGCCCAAGCCGATCAAAATTCCACCCGGCTACTACTTCATGATGGGCGACAACCGTGGCGAAAGCGACGACAGCCGCTTCTGGGGACCCGTGCCCCGTGGATGGATCATCGGCAAGGCCTTCGCCACCTACTGGCCGCCTGACCGCATCGGCATCCTCTAAGACCCCGGCCAAGGGCAAGGCGCACCAGCGCCGTCTGGCGCGAACGCGACGCCTGTTCGCCTTTGACCGCGGCCTCGGCAGCCGCCTCGTCGCCGGCGCCGACGAGGCGGGGCGGGGCTGCCTCGCCGGCCCCCTGGTCGCCGCGGCGGTGCTGATCGACTACGAGGCGCTCTCCCATTCCGACCGGCGCTCGCTCGCCGGCCTGCACGACTCGAAGCAGATGAGCGTCGAGAAGCGGGCCGAGCTCTTCCCCTGCGTGCTCAGCGCCGCGGCGCGGGTCAGCGTCGTCGTTCGCTGCGCCCGCGGGATCGACCACCGCGGCCTGCACGTGACCAACATCGAAGCCCTGGCCAACGCGCTCGAACGGCTGCGCCCCGAGCCCGACGCGACCTGCCTCGTCGACGGCTTCTCCCTGCGCGACTGTGCCGTGCCCCACCGCGCCGTGGTCGGCGGCGACGGCACCAGCGCCGCAATTGCCGCCGCCTCGGTGATCGCCAAGGTCACCCGCGACCGCTACATGCACGGCGCCGCCGACGAGCACCCGGGCTGGGGCTTCGAGGAGCACGTCGGCTACTCGACCCCCGAGCACCGCGAGGCGATCGAGCGGATCGGCATCTCACCGCTGCATCGCCGCTCCTTTCAATCGGTGGCCTACTCGCAGCTCGAGCTGGCGGGCTAAAAGGCGCCTTCGATGTGCTCGACCTCGGTCGGGCGGCCGCTGCGATCGAAGGTGACGCCGATTGCGTCAAAGCGGATCTCGGTGTAGTGCGGCGCGTCGCGGCGCTCGCCCATCCAGGCGGTCGCCAGTCGGCGTACGCGCTGCTGCTTGCGGCGGTCGACGCCGAGGATCGGGCGCTCGGGCCCGAAGGCGGAATTCTCGCGGCCTGCCTTGACCTCGACGAAGACGAGGGTGCGGCGGTCGAGGGCGACGATGTCGAGCTCGCCGTGGCGGGTGCGGGCGTTGCGCTCGACGATCTCCCAGCCGGCGGCGGCCAGGCGGTCGGCGACGAGGTTCTCGGCGGTGCGGCCGATTCGCTGCCTTTGGGCGGTCATCCGGTCCGACCATAGGGCCGATTTCGGGTGGTCTGCCGGCTTGCGCGCCTTTCGTGAGAGAGGCTGCACCGATCCACGTGCAGCTGCGCACCACGCGTCGGATTCCCCTCTCTAGCGTGGTTTCCGTGCTCGCAACGGCGCGGACATTCACCCTCGACGGCATCGCCGCCCGCCCGGTCCGGGTCGAGGTCGACGTCCACCGTGGCCTGCCCGCCTTTGCCGTCGTCGGCCTACCCGACCCGGCGGTGCGGGAGGCGCGCGAGCGCGTGCGCTCGGCCTTGAGCAACTGCGGCTTCGAGTTCCCGCTGCGGCGGATCGTCGCCAACCTGGCCCCGGCCAGTCTGCGCAAGGCCGGGCCCGGAATGGACCTGGCGATCGCGGCCGCCCTGCTCGTCGCCTCGGGACAGCTCGACTTCGGCGCCCTGCCGCGCTTGGCCCTGGTTGGCGAGCTCGCCCTCGACGGCTCGGTGCGGCCGGTGCCCGGCGTGCTGGCGATCGCCGAGGCGGCACGTGAGCGTGGCGTCGAGGCGATCGTCGTGCCGGCCGAGAACGGGCCCGAGGCGGCGCTGGCCGGAGAGATCGGGGTGATCTGCCTGGAGAGCCTCGGGCAGCTTGCGGCCCTCGCCGGGGGCGAGTGG
This sequence comes from uncultured Solirubrobacterales bacterium, assembly GCA_963702705.1. Classification (GTDB taxonomy): domain Bacteria; phylum Actinomycetota; class Thermoleophilia; order Solirubrobacterales; family 70-9; genus VRUE01. The sequence goes on along the minus strand of CAVPDR010000002.1, from coordinate 442,805 downwards.
ATGCCGGAGCGTCCGCAGCCTATGCCGCTGGCACTCAGCGCCGCCGACGGTGGCCCGGACCTGGCCGATCTGCGCGGCCAGCGCCACCTTCGCTACGCGCTCGAGGTCGCCGCGGCAGGCGGCCACAGCCTGCTGATGGTCGGACCGCCCGGGGCTGGCAAGTCACTGGCCGCCAGCCGCCTGCCTTCGATCCTGCCCTCGCTGGCGACTTCCGAGGCGCTGGAAGTGGCGCGGATCGCCAGCGCCTGCGGGCGGCTCGGCGAGGCCGGCGCGGGCGGCAGGCCGTTTCGGGCGCCGCACCACACTGTCAGCCCGGCCGGCCTGGTCGGTGGCGGCAACCCGCCGAAACCCGGCGAGGCGACGCTAGCCCATCGCGGTGTCCTCTTTTTGGACGAGCTCTGTGAGTTTCGACGCGACACGCTCGAGGCGCTGCGGGCGCCGCTGGAGACCGGCTGGGTGGCGATCGCCCGGGCCGGTTCCTGGCGGCACCTGCCTTGTCGCTTCATGCTCGTCGCCGCCGCCAACCCATGTCCGTGTGGGCGCGGTGAGGCCGATCCCGAGTGCAGCTGTGCGCCCCTGGCGGTGCGGCGCTACCAGGCCCGCCTCAGCGGCGCCCTCGCCGACCGCATCGATGTTCTCGCCGCGATTCGACAGCCCGGCGCTGGGGAGATCGGCGGGCCTCCCGGGGAGCCGTCGGCCACGGTGCGCGAGCGGGTCAGCATCGCCCGCGAGCGCGGGGAACGTCGACTCGGGCTCGGCCGCTGCAACGCCGAGATGACCCCGGGTGAGGTGCGCGAGTGCGCGCTGGAGCCGGCGGCCGCCTCCTTGCTTGCCGATGCCTACTCGCGCCGGCGGCTCAGCGGGCGGGCCCACGACCGGGTGCTGCGGCTCGCCCAGACCATCGCCGACCTCGCGGGCACCGAGACGATCGGCCGAGAGCAGATGGCGCAGGCCCTGCAGCTGCGCCGGAGGGACCAGGAATGAGCACGCCGAGCGCCTGCCCGGACTGCCTGCGGCGCTCGCGCCTGCTCGCCCACCTCGCTCCCTACATCGAGAAGGTCGCGACGGGAGCGCCCGGCTCGCGCTCGCCCGAACTGCTGCGTCTCTCCAGCGAGGACCTGGCCGCGGCGGTTGCGCCGAAGATCGCCGAGCAGGTCCTGTCGCAGATAGCCGCGGTGCCGGAGAGACGCCTCCTCGCCGACCTGCTGGCGGCGCAGTGCTGGGCCTGTTGCCGCCATGATCGGCGCTTCCCGGTCGGCCTGCACGATGCCGCCGATGCCCCTTGGGCACTGATCGGGCGCGGCGATCCGGCGCTGCTGGAGCGGCTCGAGCCGGAGGCGACGGTGACGATCGTCGGCGCCAGGCGGGCCAGCACCTACGGCCGCGAGGTTGCGCGCGATCTGGGCCGCGACCTGACCGCGGCCGGCCTGCTCGTCACCAGCGGTCTCGCCTTCGGCATCGACGCCTGCGCCCATCGTGGCGCCCTCGATGTCGGTACGACCGTCGCCGTGCTCGGTTGTGGAGCCGATATTGCCTATCCGGCTTCGCACCGTGCCCTCTGGCGCAGGATCGGCGAGCTGGGCCTTGTCCTCTCCGAGCTGCCGCCGGGGACCGGTGCCTGGCGCTGGGCCTTTCCGGCGCGCAACCGGATCATGGCGGCGCTGGCGGGGATGACCGTGGTCGTCGAGGCCGCTCAGCGCTCCGGCTCGCTGATCACCGCCGACCTCGCGGCGGACCTCGGCCGCGATCTCGGCGCCGTGCCCGGCCCGGTCAACTCGCGCGGCTCGGCAGGCACCAACGATCTGCTCGCCGGCGGTGCCTGCCTGGTTCGCGACGCCCAGGACGTGCTCGACGCGATGCTGGGCCCAGGCGTGCGCAGCGCCGGGCGCGCCGGCCCGCGGCTCGAGCCGCAGTTGCTCGCCGTGCTCTCCGCGGTCGAGCGGGGAGCGCAGACCTGCGACGCGATCGCCGCCGAACTCGACCTCTCGGGTGCCGAGGCTGCCACCGCCCTGGCCACACTCGAGGCGCTCGGATACCTCTCCTGCTCGCTGGTTGGCGCCTACTCGCGAACCCTGCTGACGGTCCCCGATGTCTAGGCTGGCCGGCGTGAACTCGCAGCGCATCCCAGCGGTTCTCTCGATTGCCGGCTCGGACTCCGGCGGTGGCGCCGGCATTCAGGCCGATCTGAAGGCGTTCGCGCGCTGCGGCGTGCACGGGATGACGGCGATCACCGCGGTCACCGCCCAGAACACGGTCGCGGTCGAGGCGGTCGAGGCCGTCTCGCCGGAGATGATCCTCTCCCAGGTCGGAGCCGTCGCCGAAGACATCGGCGTCGACGCGGTCAAGATCGGGATGCTGGGCACCGCCGAGACCGTCGAGGCGGTGGTCGAGGCGCTCGGCTTCGTCGGCGAGGCACCGGTCGTTGTCGACCCGGTGATGGTCGCCGAGAGCGGTGCCGTCCTGCTCGACGAGGAAGCGCGGGCGGCGCTGGTCGAGCGGCTGCTGCCGCTCGCCACGGTCGTCACTCCCAACATCCCCGAGGCGCGGGCGCTGACCGGCGACGAGGAGCGCGACTCGCAGGAGGACCTGGCGCGCGAGGTCCGCGCCCTCGGGCCGCACGCGGTGGTCGTCACCGGCGGCCACAGCGAGCGGGTCGTCGACCTCTTCTTCGACGGCCGCGAGTCGGCCGAGATCGCCGGCGAGCGCCACCCCGGGGGCGCCGCCCACGGCTCGGGCTGTACCCACTCCGCGGCCCTCGCCGCCTTCCTCGCACTCGGGGAGACGCCGCTGGAGGCCGCCCGCAAGGCCCGCGGGATCGCCTCGGCCGCGGTCGCGGCCGGCCTGCGCGACTTGGGCGAGGGCCCGGGCCCGGTCGACGTCTTCGGCCTCTCCTCCTAAGCCGCGAGGAAGTCGTCCAGCACCGCGTTGAAGCGGGCCGGGCGCTCCATCTGCGGTACGTGGCCAGTGTGCTCGAAGATCTCCAGGCGCGAACGGGGCATCCGGCGGTGATAGCTGAGCGCCGCCGCCGCCGGGATCACCCAGTCTTCGAAGCCCCAGACGATCATCGTCGGTACCTCGATCTCTTCGAGTCGGTCGCGGGCGTCGTATTCGATCACCGCGTCCAGGGCGTCGGCGAAGCCCGGACAGGGAAGCCCCGATGCCATCTGCTCCCAGAGCAACTCCTTGCGGATCCGTCCCGGGTAGCGAAAGGCGAAGCGAAACATTGCGTAGCGGGCGCGGCGGTGGCTGACGACGAAGCGAGCGGCGGCGCCGAAGGGGCGGCCGAACGTGTTCCAGGCGTGTGACGTCGCCACACCGCGCTGGTGCGGCAGCCAGGTGTTGATGAAGCCGGCCGCGGAGACCAGGACGAGGCGGTCGAAGCGGCCCGGCGCCGAGAGGATCGCCTCGGCGGCGACCAGCCCGCCCATCGAGTTGCCGACCAGGGTGGCGCCGTTGCCGACCCCGAGCTTCTCGCAGAAATCGTGCAGGAGGAGGCCGTAGGCGGGCATGTCGATAGGCCACGAGGGCATCGGGCTGGCGCCGAAGCCGGGCAGGTCAAGGGCGATCGCGCGGTGGCTGCGGCCGAAGTGGGGGAGGTTCTCCAGCCAGTTCTGCCAGGAGCCGGAGATCCCGTGGACGAAGACGATCGGCTCGCCCTCGCCGATCTCGGCGTAGTTGACCTCGCCGCCGGGCAGCCGCACCCGGTGCAGGTGCGGGCGCCAGTCGAGCTTCAGCCAGGCGGGATCGGGATTGCCGTAGTCGTCACGCATAACCCATACGTTCAAGTATGGGTATTTCGCGTATCTGCGGCGGCTGCAGGTGGTCCCAGAGGATTCCGCGCGGGCGCTCGTACTGGCGCTCGACCTCGATCACCGCCCGCGGGGTCGCGATCACGTCGACCGGCAGGTCGTGCGAGGTCATCATCAGGTGGCTGCGCAGGACCTGGGTCGGGTGCACCGTCGTCGCCACCGTGGTGTGGCTGTCGATCTTGCCGGCGTCGATCAAGATGCCGTACTCGAGGTCGGAGTAGCCGCCGCCCTTGCCGACCCGCGCCCCGCTGAGGTTGACCGCGACCGAGCCGCAGAGGACGAAGTCGATCTCCGGCAGCTCGTCGAGGGCGATCACCCGACCGTGTTTGAGCGCCCCCTTGATCGTCGCCGCCTCTTTCACCGCCCGTTTCGAGAGCTTCTTCGGGTCGAGCACGCGGAAGGGGTGGGGATCGCGCAGGCGCGGCACCGCCATGATCACGACCTTGCCCTCCTCGAGGGCGATGCGGCGGGCGTAGGTCTGCGGCGAGTCGGGGTTGGCCTTGATCACGCGGGCGCGCTTCCAGAGTCGCTGCCCGGCGAGCTTCTCGGCCGCCAGCTTGGCCCCGGCGAAGTTGGGGATCCGCCCCTCGGCACCGGGAAAACGGGACACGCCCGCCCGGTCCATCGCCTTCCAGACCTCCTTGCGGACATCGTCCTTGGAACGCATCGTGCTGAAAGATATCCGCCGGGAACGACCGCAGGGTGTGCCTAAACTCCAGCCATGGGGCGCGGAGCCAAAATCGCGATCGTCGTCGTGGTGGCTCTGCTCGTGCTCGCGGTCGGTGTCGGCTACGCCTACGACTCCTCGCAGAAGGACCAGATCGCCGACGGGGTCACGATCGGCGGTGTCGACGTCGGTGGTATGGACGGAGCCGAAGCCGAGCAGGAGGTGCGCCGCGAGCTACTCGGTCCGCTGCGCCACTCGCTGCGCGTCGGCTACGCCGGTCACAGCTGGGAGCTGCACGGCAAGAGCCTCAAGGTGCACGCTGAAATCGACGCGGCGGTGGAAAAGGCGCTGGCGGAAAGCCGCGACGGCGGCCTCCCCGGGCGCCTCGTCCGCTACGTCACCGGCGGCAGCCTCGACAAGCAGATCGCTGCCGACGTCACCTACTCGCAACCCGCGATCAACCGCTTCGTTCGCCGCGTTGCTCACGCTGTCGACCGCGAAGCCCAGGACGCGACGGTGGAACCGACAGCCGACTCGCTTGAGGTCGTGGCGGCCAAGAACGGGCGCAAGCTGCGCGACAAGCTGCTCACCCGCCAGCTCGAGGCGGCGGTGCTGAACGCGGGCGCCGACCACACGATCGCCGCCCGCACCCACTTCACCAAACCGGAAGTGACGACGGAGGAAGTCGCCTCTGCCTACCCGTCCTACCTCACCCTGGATCGCGAAACCTTCACCCTGCGCCTCTGGAAGCACCTGAAGTTGGCGAAAACGTACACCGTCGCCGTTGGCCAGGAAGGGCTTGAAACCCCGGAAGGGCTGTACCACATCGAAGAAAAGCAGGAAAACCCCTCCTGGCATGTGCCCAACTCCGCCTGGGCCGGCGACCTCGCCGGGCAGGTGATCCCGCCGGGCCCCGAGGACCCGATCAAGGCGCGCTGGATGGCGATCTTCGAAGGGGCCGGGATCCACGGCACCGAAGAGACCGAATCGCTCGGTTCCGCCGCCTCGCACGGCTGCGTGCGGATGTCGATCCCCGACGTGGAAGAGCTGTACGACCAAGTCGAAGTGGGGACGCCCATATTCATTGGGTAGCGGACGCTGCAAACCGGCGCATCTCGGGGTCTTCAGTCGGTCGGATCGGGTCACGCACCAAAAGTGCGCTCCCCTCACCGCCCTCCCTGCATCCCCCGACCTGCTTGGTTTTCGCGTCCTTTCGCAGGACGTGAAAGAGGTAACACGAATCCAGTTTTGTGAACTGGGTTGAATCTCTGAGCGCTTACGACCGGGATTTGGGCGGTAGGGGGGCAGCCGAGCGGACGCGGAAGGCCTACGCGGTCGATTTGGGTCAGTTCGTCGAGTGGGTCGGAGAGCGCGGGCCCGGCGATCTTCGCCACCGCGACGTGCGCCGCTACGCGGCCGGGCTCTCATCCGCCGGTGCCGCGCCCGCCACCGTCGCCCGCAAGCTGGCTGCGATCCGCGGCCTCTTCGATTTCCTCGTTCGCACCGAGCGGGTCGGGCAGAACCCGGCCGATCTCGTCTCCAGCCCGAAGCGGGAGGAGAAGCTGCCGCAGGTGCTCTCGAGCGAGCAGATGCGTTCGCTGCTGGAGGGCATTCCCGCCCGCACGCCGCTCGAGCTGCGCGACCGGGCGATGCTCGAGCTCGCCTACTCCTGCGGGCTGCGCTGCGAGGAGATCGTCAACCTCGACCTCGGCGCGCTCGACTTCGAAAACGAGCTGCTGAGGGTCCTCGGCAAGGGGTCGAAGGAGCGCCTGCTGCCGGTCGGCGAGCCCGCTCAGCAGGCCGTTCGGCGCTACGCCGAGCGCGGTCGCCACGCCCTCGCCGCCGACCCACGCGAGCGGGCGCTCTTCCTCTCCAAGAGCGGCCGCCGCCTCTCCAACTCCGACGTCACCCGTCGCCTCGGCCTCTGGGTGCGCGAGGCGGCGCTCGCCGCCGGCGTCTCCCCGCACTCGCTCCGCCACAGCTTTGCGACTCACCTGCTCGAGGGCGGCGCCGACCTGCGCGTGATCCAGGAGCTGCTCGGCCACGCGTCGATCTCGACCACACAGGTCTACACTCGCGTCGATGCGGCCCGTCTGCGCGACGCGTACGCTGCCACCCACCCGCGCGCATGAGCCGCAATAACTTGTCAGCGACCATAGAATCGGGCCAACGGGCATGGAAACCGGCGTAAAAGAGGTGGAGCTGCGCGATCTGTGGCGCCGCTACAAGGACGATGGCGACGCGGGCGCGCGCGAGCGGCTGGTCGTCGCCTACTCGCCAATGGTCAAGTTTGTCGCCGGGCGCCTCGGCGCCGGTCTGCCGTCGCACGTCGACGATGCCGACCTGATCTCCTACGGGCTGATGGGCCTGATCGGAGCGATCGAGCGCTTTGAGCCCGAGCGCGGGATCAAGTTCGAGACCTTCGCAATGACCCGCATCCGCGGCGCGATCATCGACGAGCTGCGCTCGCTGGACTGGGTGCCGCGCTCGGTCCGCTCGCGCGCTCGCGAGATCGAGGCGGCCCAGGCAACCCTCGAGCACCAGCTGCAGCGGGCGCCGAGCGAGGCCGAGCTGGCGGCCAAGCTCGGTATCAGCGAGGACGAACTGCAGACCTCGCTGCTGGAGATCGCCAACTCCTCGGTCTACGCGCTCGACGAGCTCTGGACCGTCTCCGACTCCTCGGGCGACCAGGTCTCGCTGCTCGACACGATCTCCGACCCGCGCGCCGCCGACCCACAGGAGTCGCTGGCCAGCAGCGAGGTCAAGGACCGCCTGACCGAGGCGATCGCCTCGCTGCCCGAGCGCGAGCAGCTGGTCGTCGCGCTCTACTACTACGAGAACCTCACCCTGCGGGAGATCGGCGAGGTGCTCGGCGTCACCGAGTCGCGCGTCTCGCAGTTGCACACCAAGGCAGTGATGCGGCTGAAGTCCGGCCTGCAGGCCGCCTAGGCCCGCCTGAACCGTATTTCTCCCCGATTGCGCGCCGCGATTCGGGGTGTACCGTCGGTTGCGTGCCGCATCGGGCCGCAGACCGGATTCGCAACGTCGCCCTGGTAGGGCACCGGGGCTGCGGCAAGACGAGCCTGCATGAGGCGATGTTGTTCGAGGCCGGTGCCGTCACCCGACTCGGCACAGTCGCCGAGGGGACGACGGTCTCCGATCACGAGCCCGACGAGCAGGAGCGGGCGATGTCGATCAACGCAGCCCTCGCCTGCTTCGAGCACGGCGGTCGCGAGATCAACCTGATCGACACCCCGGGCGAGCCGAGCTTCGTCGCCGACGCGGTCGCCGCGCTGCGCGTCGCCGATGCGGCCGTGGTCGTCGTAAACGGCGTCGCCGGGGTCGAGGTCCACACCGAGCGCCTCTGGCAGCGGGCCGATGCCGAGGGGCTGGCGCGGCTCGTCTTCGTCAACATGCTCGACCGCGAGCGCGCCGACTTCTTCCGCGCGCTCGACTCGCTCAAGGCGGCCTTCGGCCCCCACGTGGTTGCCACCGAGATCCCGATCGGCGCCGAAGGGGAGGTGAGCGGGGTGATCGACCTGATCGACCAGAAGGCGTTCACCTACGGCGGATCCGGGCCGGGTGCGGCCGAGGAGGTGGAGATCCCGGCGGAGCAGCGCGCCCAGGCCGAGGAATACCGCGAGAAGCTGATGGACGAGGTGGCGGAGAACTCCGACCAGCTGATGGAGCGCTACCTCGAGGGCGAGGAGATCGACCACGACGAGATCGTGCGGGTGTTGAAGCAGGGCGTCACCGCGGGCCGGATCTTCCCCGTCACCTGCGGCGTGGCGACGCGCAACCTCGGCACCGGCCGCTTGCTCGAGGCGCTGGTCGAGGACCTGCCCTCGCCGGCGATGCGTGGCGTCGTCCCGGCGTTCGGGCCCGGGGGAGAGTCGATCGAGATCGAGCCCGACGAGGACGGTCCCCTGGTCGCCTACGTCTTCAAGACGCTCGCCGACCCCTACACCGGCCGCGTCAACCTCTTCCGCGTCTACCGCGGCACCCTCGGCTCCGACTCGCAGGCCGTCAACGTCAGCCGCGGCGAGAAGGAGCGGGTCGGCCAGCTGAGCCAGCCGCTCGGCGGCAAGCTGGTGCCCGCGACCGAGCTCGGCGCCGGCGACATCGGCGCCGTCGCCAAGCTGAAGGAGACCCGTGCCGGCGACGTCCTCTGCGCCGGTCCCGACGAGGTCAGCTTCGCCCCACTCGACCTGCCCGACCCGGTGATGGCGTTCGCCTACGAACCGAAGTCGAAGGGCGACGAGGAAAGGGCCGCCGCGGCGGTGCGGCGTCTCACCGAGGAAGACCCGACCCTCGACGTACATCGCGACGCGCAGACGGGGGAGCAGATCATCGCCGGTCTGACCCAGGTCCACGTCGAGGTGATCGTCGCCCGCATGAAGCGCCGCTTCGGGGTCGAGATCGATCTGCACCCGCCGCGCGTCCCCTACCAGGAGTCGATCCGCCGGCCGGCGAGCGCCCACGCCCGCTACAAGAAGCAGTCGGGGGGCCGCGGCCAGTTCGCCGACTGCCAGATCGAGATCGAGCCGGCCGGCGACGGCGTCGGGCTCGAGTTCGTCAACCAGATCAAGGGCGCCTCGATTCCCGGCGGCTTCATCCCGGCGGTGGAGAAGGGGGTGGAGGAAGCGATGGCGCACGGCACCGTCGCCGGCTACCCGGTCAAGGGTGTGCGGGTGCGCCTCGTCGACGGCAAGCACCACGACGTCGACTCCTCGGAGATGGCCTTCAAGATCGCCGGTGCGATGGCCTTCAGGGAGGCGATGGAAGAGGCGGACCCGGTGCTGTTGGAGCCGATTGTGCGGCTCGTGGTCAGCTGCCCGGGAGACGTCGTCGGCGACGTGATCGGCGATCTCAACTCACGCCGCGGCCACCCGTTGGGGATGGAGCCGAAGGGCGGGGCGACCGAGGTCAGGGCCGAGGTGCCGATGGCCGAGGTGCTCGACTACACGCCGCACCTGCGCTCGATCAGCGGCGGCCGGGCCGACTTCGCGATCGAGTTCGACCACTACGAAGAGGTGCCGGCGCAGCTCGCCGAGAAGGTTGTCGCTTCAGCTTGATCCGGGCGGGCGGGCCGATCATCTAGGTTGGGGCGGTGAGCCCCGACGAGAGCTGTGGAATTTGCGGCCGGACGATCCTGGCGGGGGAGCGGATACGGACATACATGAGCCCGAAGGAGGGGCCGCGGAAGGTCTGCGAGCTCTGCCGCGGCCGCGCCGAGCAGCTCGGCTGGGTCGACCCCGCGGCCGCCGGGGCGAACGTCGGCAAGCGCGAAGCGGAGGCGCGTGAGGAACCCGGAAGCCGGCTCGAGCGCGCCGTCTCCCGCTTCAACGCGGGCGAGGCCGCGCGCACGGTCGCCGGGCTGATGCGCAGTTTGGGGGAGCCCTGGGTCTCGGTCGGCGCCGCTGCCGGCTCGCCGACCGAGGTGCGGATCACGGTCGCCTGGGAGCTCTGCTGGTACCAGTGGGGGGTCGACCTCGGCGACGAGCTGCGTCCGGTCTTCCAGATCGACAAGGGCAGCGAGGTCGAGCAGCTCGACCGCTCGGCCCGGCAGTGGAACGCGAGCGCGGTCGGGGGCGGCAAGGTCGTCCTCGGCGCGCCGGCCGGCGGCCGCGAGCGCAACGGGGAAGCGGTTGGCTGAGCCGCCCGAGAAGCTGGTCGTCAACGTCGACGGCGGCGCCCGCGGCAACCCCGGCCCGGCGGCGATCGCCGCCGTGGTCCAGGGGCCCGGCGGCGAGGTGCTGCAGGAGCGCGGCGAGCGGATCGGCCGCGCGACCAACAACGTCGCCGAGTACAAAGCGCTCTTGCTGGGGATCGAGATGGCGGCGGCGCTGGGCGCGCCGGAGCTGGAGCTGATCGGCGACTCCGAGCTGATCGTCAAGCAGGTCAAAGGGGAATACAAGGTCAAGGACGCGACGATGCGCGAACTGCACGCCGAGGTGAAGCAGGCCCTGGCCGACTTCGAGCGCTGGTCGATCCGCCACGTCCGCCGCGAGCACAACAGCGAGGCCGACCGCCTCGTCAACGAGGCCCTCGATGGCTGAGGGCGCGAAGCCGATCGACCCGGGCGTCGACATCGGCCACGTCCACCTCAAGGTGGCAGATATCGAGCGCTCGCTCGATTTCTACTGCGGCGTGCTCGGCTTCGAGCTGCAGCAGCGCTACGGCGAGGAGGCGGCCTTCGTCTCGGCCGGCGGCTACCACCACCACATCGGCCTCAACACCTGGCACTCGAAAGGCGGCTCACCGCCGCCACTCGGCACGACCGGCCTCTTTCACTTCGCGATCCGCTACCCCAGCCGCGCCGCCCTCGCCGACGCCCTGCGTCGCCTGATCGCCGCCGGCGTGAGCCTTGGCGGCGCCTCCGACCATGGCGTCAGCGAGGCGCTCTACCTCGACGACCCCGACGGCAACGGGATCGAGCTCTACTGGGACCGGCCGAAAGAGGACTGGCCGGCTGCACAACCCGGCCAGAAGGTCGAGATGTACACGCGGCCACTCGACCTCGAGGGCCTGCTCGCCGAGCCCGAGCTCTAAGCCCCGAGGATCGCTTCGATCAGGTTCGGCTTGAACGGCTGCGTGCCGCGGACCAGCTGCACTCCCGAGAAGCCGCTGTGGGTGCGCATGTAGGCGAGCTCCTTGCCGATGTCGCCGACCCCGTTGGTGCCCGCCAGCGGCGCCAGCTGCAGCGTGCTGAGGATCCCGATCGCCTGGCCGGAGGCGTTGACGAAGCCGCTGCCCGAGTCGCCGGGGATCCCCGGCGTCAGCGTGACGACGATGTGGCTCCAGCCGCTGCCTTCGTTCTGCACCACCACGCCCTGCTTCGGACTCAGCTTGGTGATGCCGCCGCGCAGTTCGGAGTTGCCGTAGGAGTAGACGGTCGAGCCGAGGCCGCCGACGGAGCCGACCCCGGTCGGGCCACCGAAGCCGGGGATTGACGGGTTGACCCTGCCGACGTCGGCCGGATCGATCCTGATCAGGGCGAGGTCGTTGTAGGCGCAGGTGTCGGGATTCGCCTCCCCGTCGGCCTGCATCGTCAGCCAGGAGTTGTAGACGAGGGTGCCGGGTTTGCTCGCGCCGGTGACTTTGACCGGCGTCCCGAGCGGCAGCGAGGCGCTGCTGCAGCCGTCGGTTTCGGTCTGTCCGCCCGTCCCCGAGCAGTGCGCCGCCTGGCCGAGGTAGACGCCGGAGCCGTCTTCAAAGACGAAGTTCGAGGTGCACTGGGCGCCTTCGGTAAAGACCTGGACACCTGGATGGACGGTCGCCTGGCCCGCGGGCGCCCACGCGACAGCGGCAGAGGGAGAGACCGCCGATGCGACGAGCGCCAGGAGAAACGAAACGAGGATTGCGAACTTGGTCATTGTTGCGCCTCCAGTTGTCTCGTTGGGCCAGGCAACCGTCCTCCAAGCTGAGACAACCCTACCAAATAGTGAGTAGTGCCCCCGGCAACCCCCTCATAAGGCTAGAATCCGCCCCCGCGCGGCTGTAGCTCAGCTGGCTAGAGCGTCTGCTTGCCATGCAGAAGGTCGTGGGTTCGAATCCCATCAGCCGCTTTTTCGCGAATCTCCTGCACGTAGGCGGGTCAGGTTGGGCGCGGGAGCCCCGGACGCACGGCGATTGGTGCCGATGCCGCCTTGCATTGATCCTGCGGCAGCGATAATGGGCACATGGCGAGGTACTCGTGGCACATGGTCAAAGAGCGAATCACCGTAGATCCAAACCGGATGCGCGGCTTGCCCTGTATCCGCGACACCCGCGTCACCATGAGTGTGGTGCTCGGCCGGCTTGCCGCTGGCGTTGGCATCGACGAGTTGCTGGTCAACTACGCCTATCTGGAGCGCGAGGACATCCTCACCGCGCTTGAATACGCCGCAGCCCGCTGAGAGCGGCCAGGTCTCCTCTTCGTGAGATATACGATCGGGACTGTGGATCGCGACATGGAGTGGCGACAGACGGAGGTCATTGAGGCGCGTAGCTACGTCTGCGGCTTTTGCGGGCACGAAGTGGGACCGGACAAGGGTTATCAGACGAGGGAAGCCATGCCACCAATTCACCGGGTCTATATATGCACCTATTGCAGGCGGCCCACCTACCTCGAACCGGATGGATCACAGTTTCCAGGAGTGCCCTATGGATCTGAGGTCGAGCATCTGCCAGAGGAGGTTCAAAAAGTCTTCGATGAAGCACGGCGAGCGATGTCCGTAAATGCTTTCACTGTTGCCGCGATGGCCTGTCGGAAGGTTTTGATGAACGTGGCAGTCGCCGAGGGCGCCGACGAAGACCTTAGCTTTGCGAAGTACGTTGACTGGCTTGCTGACCAAGGCTTTGTCCCTGCGAAGGGGCGTACTTGGGTCGATCGAATTAGGGAGAAGGGCAACGAGGCTAATCATGAGATCCCAGAGATCAGCCGGGTTGATGCCGAAGATGCCCTGTCGTTCGCCGAGATGCTGCTCAAGGTGAATTACGAAATGCCCGCTAGGGCGGCGGGCGAGGCCGATGCAACTGAGACCTAGGGTCGCACGACTTTAAGAAGTCTCGTCCGACACCGTTGCTATCCTCTTGGCATGGCTTTGCATAGCTCGCCCATCAAGAGCAACGATGTCCGCTTGCCCGAGCCTCAGCCGGGAGAGGCCCTTGTGGTCGAGCGCTATAGCGCTAAGCACGTTAAGGCGGTCATCCTGCATCCAGATGACTTTGCCGAGCTGCAGGGCAGCTCCGAACTGCTTAACGACTTGGGCGCTGCTCCGGAGTTGAGCGACCTCGGGATGCGCGCTCACCAGATAGCGGAGTCGCCCGAGGGCGAACTGGTCGACGACGAAGCGTCGGTCAGGCGCTTGCTCGGCCTTTGAGTCTCGCGGCCGGCGAGGTCTACTGGGCGATCGTTCCCTACACGCCTGCGACGCCCTTCAAGATCCACGTAGCCGACGGCGTGCCGGTGGAGGTGCCCGCCGCCTCCCAGATCGTCGATGGCCTTCGCAAAGGCGGCGATGCGGAGTTTGAGTTCGTTGTGCGTGCCAAGGCCAGGCCCGTCCTGCTCCTCTCTGGTCACAGCGATCCTCGCACCGGCGACCTTTTCGCCCTGCGACTGCAGCGACTCGAGAAGCTTTCCGATCAGGAGCAGCAACGGGTCGAAGAACAGCGTGAGCCGTCGCTCTTCCACCTTTCTCCTGAGCGCTTCCCCGACCTTGGCAAGGCATCAGCAGCGATGGTGACGGCACCGGTCCGCATACACGAGACGGCACTCGACGCCCGCAAGCCGCTTGGGCGGCTCGATCGCGACGAGGTGCGGGCCTTGGTTGAGCGCTTCGTCTCCTATTGGCAGTTCGACCTTCGCCAACTATTGGTCGCTCAGATTCGAGAGCTGCAGCATCGGCGTCGGGCTCGCTGACGGCGAATCGAACCGGCTTTCCCGATCGGGCACTTCTGCGCCGAAGTTCCCAAATCGCTGCATATTGGCGCATATCCGCGCGTATTGCTGATCGCGGCCGTCCGCCGCGCCGCTGCGAAAACCCCTGCAAGCGGCCATATTCACCCGCCCACTGGCTCGGAGAAGGGCCTAATTGCCATGCAGAAGGTCGTGGGTTCGAATCCAATCAGCCGCTCTAATTGAGAATGCTCTGCAGTGGGAGCTCGGATTCGGTGCGGCTACGGTCTCGAGGTCTTCAGTCAAAGCCCGCAGGAGACTGGCTGAGATGATCCGCACCGGTTCGTTTCGCTATGCCGTCAATGTTGAAACGGCCGACCCAAGTTTGCGAGCGCGGCGGGAAGATCAGGCTGGCTGAGAAACCGCGGGTGGAACAACTAGGAATGCCAGAAGCGCGAGGGCGGGGCGAGGGCGAGGTCGTGGATGGCGCTCAAGGTGTCGTGCGGCGGCGCGGCTCAGCGCTTAGCGGTGCCGTCGCCGGACGGCCAGAAATAGAAGCCGCGCCTGTCGAGGGTCGAGTGTCCGCGCGCGGCGTTGAGGACCAGGAAGCCGGTGGTGTGGATCCTGGTCAGATCTCTCTGCGTCATTGGAATGCTGATGTGCCGCCATTCGCCGGCGGCCAGGGAGTACGGCACTGTTACCACTGGCCACAACCTGACTTCGCGCGGCAGCCTGACCATGGAACGAACGCGCAGAATGCCCCTGCACGCCGCCCGGTGGCCGCAGGCGAGCAAGACGCTGGTATGTCCATGTCGAAGCGGGGCAAGTCGCGGCCCAATGCCTACGACCAGGGGAGGCTGCTCCAATGGGCCAAGGCCGCCCGGCCGTGTGAGGTATTTGAACCCACAACTGCCGCCCCCTCCGTAACAGAATCCAGGTTCGGAGGCCACCCAAATGCGGCCGTTGGGGCCGGTTGTCAGCGCCGCCGGTGGGAAGTTGCAGGCCGCGTTCAGGCAGGTTGGCCAGCGGGCGACCCCGCTGGTGCTGATCGCTCCGAGTTCGTCTCCTGCGGTAAACCAGAGCAGTCCTCCCGGCCCGGAGATCAGCGACCTGGTGCCTTCGATCGTTGGCACCGGGAAGAACGTGACCTTGCCGGCCGGCGTGATCCTGCCCACTCGCGGTTTAGATTCTTCGCCGAACCAGAGGTTGCCGTCGCCCCCGAGGGCGATCGAGTCGGGCCTGGTCCGATCTCCCGGCAGCCGGAACTCCCTGAACCCGCCGCCCGTGGTGATTCGGCCGATCCTGCCGGCCTTGGGCTCGACCGCCCAGAGGGCCCCCGCGGGACCCGCCGTGATCGCCGTCGGCGGGCTTCCAGCCGACACTGGGAACTCGGTCACGTCACCCGCGGGCGAAATGCGGCCGACGGTATTCGGCCGCTCTGCGGTAAACCAGACGTTGCCGTCTGGGCCGCGTGTCAGCGCCGTCGGCGTCTCACCGCCCGGCAGCGGGAAGAACGTCATCCCGCCCCCTGGCGTGATCCGCCCAATCCCGTTTCCCTCGGTAAACCACAGGTTGTCGTCCGCGCCGGCTGCAATCGAGAGAGCAACCCCGGCCGGCGGTTCCGGGACGGTGTATTCCTTGACGTCACCGTCGCCGGTGACGCTGCCGATCTGCTGTGTTCCGAGTTCGCCAATGGAGCCGTAACTGCGCGCGGCGAACCAGACGTTCCCGTCCGCCCCCGTCGCCAGCGCCTGGGCGAACACCCCTTTGCCGAGCGGGAAACCAAGATCTGCGGCCATCGCGCTCCCGGGCGGCACGAGGCTTGCAGCCATCACCACCCCCAACGCCGTCAGCATCCGCGCTCTCCCCACGGAGACGTAAACCCGCCCGGGAAAATTCAATGCGGCGGCCGAGCCCAATGCGGCCAGAGTAGGGAGTCGGGAAAGTGGACCCCCTCTCGTTACGGTCGCATCCTTCATCCGGCCTCCGGGCACGTCGCGGACATCGGGGTTGCTGACCGCGACCGATCCCGCGATCCTGCGGGCTCCGGCGAAGGAGGAACGCAGTACCGAGCGCGACATAGTGCCTATCCGCCAGGCCCGCGCCTGACTGCGCGAGAACCTAGGCTCCCCAGAAGCCGCGGGGGTGCGCCCGGCGAGAGTCGACGATCCGCCTCATGAGGGCCCCAAGCAGGATCAAGACGGAGGAGCACGCCGCCAACGGCAGCGCCCCAAACCAGACAGGGAGAACCGGGTCGGCCTCCCTGTCGGCGGGCAGGCCGAACGGGATCGCGATCGGGATGGCCAAGAGCGACAGAGCTGTAAGGCGAAAGTCCCCGGTCCCAGCGCCGAGTAGCACCGAGGTGATTATCCAAATTGCGGCCCACCATCCCTCGTCGCTGACGTCCAGTGCGACGACGGCGAGGACCAGGCCGATCAAGTAGGTCGCGATAAGGACAATCCGAGTCATAAATACGACGGTATCCCAAGGGCGTCCGTTTCAAACCTCGACCGGGCCATCTTCTGCTCGCTCAGGCTCATTTGCGCGGACCCCCCCGGGTCGGCGCGGTCCCGTGGCGCCCGTCACTGCGACCTCAAGCAGCAGAGGAGTGCCCGCGACGACGATCGGTTCGAGTGCTTCGGCAGTGCATAGATCGAGTTCGATCGGGGTAGTGGGCGGCCGACGAAAGGAGTCGCCGAAAGGAGCCCCATGCCGCCACGCGGAGTGAAAAAAGGCACGAAGCGTGCTCGCCAATACGAGCACATCAAGAAGAGCGAGAAGAAAGCTGGACGCTCGGAGGACCGAGCCGAGGAGATCGCGGCCCGCGCCGTCAACAAGGAAAAGGCTCGCTCGGGCGAGTCGAGAAGCTCTTCGCGCAGCTCGACCCGGGGGCGCTCCGCCAGCAGCCGTGGCGGCAAGCGCTCTGGCAGCGGACCCGGGGGCCGAACCCGCGAACAGCTCTATAACGACGCCAAGAAGCTGAACATCGGGGGCCGCTCGAAGATGAGCAAGTCCCAGCTACAGCGCGCCGTTGCCGGTGCCGAAAGCTGACGCCGGCACCCGATTCACCGTGCGGGGAACTCCGCTGCCGTCTGCCGTCGCAGCGCCTCGGTCCCGAGCACCAGCAGTGCCGCCAAGAGGACCATCCCGATCGGCTTCTGGAAAGCGACCACCGGCGCCCAGAGGACCAGCGCGAGGAAGACAAGTGCAACCACCCCGTAGGTGGTGCCGCGCTCGCGTAGGTGGGGGGCGGCCTCGCGACGCAGGCTCGTCGCGACCCGGGTCGGGCCGGCGATCCAGGCGGCGATGACGACGAGGATGCCGAAGGTGATCGCCGAGACCGCGACCGAGACCAGCAGGGAGGTGCCTATCTCCCAGGCGGCTTCGACGGCGGGCTTGACGGCGTCGGTTCCAGCCAGGGCATCGGTCACCGAGCCCTCGCCGATCCTGCGCAGCAGGAGGCTGAGCACGCCGGCGACGATGAAGCCGAAGCCGACCGAGCGAAGCGCCTGCCGGCGGCGCGGGCCGGCCAGGTAGACCGCGAGCCCGTAGAGGAACAGGGCAAGGAGGGTGAGGACGATCGGCAGGTGCCTGACCAGGGACGAGGCGTCCTGGGCCATCGAGAGCTGGTCGGACTTGAGGATCGTCAGCCGGCCGGCGTCGGGAGGGAGCTTCGAGGCGAGCTTGCCGGCGACCCCGAGCTGGCCGCCGCTTTCGGAGACCAGCGACGCCAGGTCGAGAGTGACTTCGCCATTGGCCGTCGAGACCGCCGAGCCTTCGTCGTCGAGGATCTTCAGAAGCGTTTCGTGGGCGGCGCGATTGGCGTCCGCCCAAAGGTTTTCAGCTCGCGAGGTGGCCAGCGCCCGTTCCGCGACCTGCGGCGCGAGCTGATGCAGCGCCCCGGCGGCCGGCCCGGCGAGGGGTGCAAGTCGCGGCGGGAAGGTTTTTTCCAGTTCGGCCTGGACGTCGACGTTGGCGAACAGTTCGTCGGCGAGGTAGTCGGAGAGCTGGGTCCTGATCTCTTCGTTGCGCAAGAGCTTGCCGCTGGTCTCGACCCAGTTGTCTGTATTGAGCGCCTGGCGGTTGACCCAGATCGAGAAGACGGCGAGGAAGGCGATCAGCGTCGCGGCGACGAGGAGCGCGGCGACGATGCGGGGGTGTCCCGAGTCGTCCTGCTCGAGGGTGCGCTCGGGTCCTGGGCTCGCCATTGCTCCTCCTCGTGTCATTGGGTAAGCCGATTCCGGCCGAGCATAGCCGAGGGGGGTTCGCCGGCCATCACCCTGTTCAGATGGCTGACCTGGCGGGGGTTTGGCTGCCCGAAGCTCGGCTCAGCCAGCGAAGGGTTAGGAGCAGGGCTGCGGGTACGACCAGGGTGCCGTTGAGGAGCAAGAACCACCACTCGGCGGCATCGCTCCCGGCCTGGATCGTGTGCACGACCGCCAGCAGCCAGAACACCGCTGTGAGCCGGTGAGCGCGCCGCCAACGCGCTGCGCCGATGCGGTCGCGGAAGTAATAGGAGATACCCAGGGCAGCCAAACCGTAGCCCGCCACGATCCCGAGCCCGGTCCAAAGAGGACGGTAAGCGCCCACAAAAGGGACCGCGATGCCGGCCGGGCCCGGATTGAGGAACGAGTCACCGAGGAGCGACAGGCCGTGCAGCGCGACCATCGCCAGGGTGGTGAGCGAAAGGGCCTCGTGAATCGCGCGCAGATCCCGCTTGTTCGAGCTCCTTTGCTTGGAGCTCATCATCAGCCCGACCGCCACGCTGGCACTGGCAAGGAGCATCGCGGCTCCGCCGGCAGCCCGGCTCGTGATCCAGAAGAGGTGGGGTCCGACGTTCACCCAAGTGCCCCGATTCGGGCGGGTGACCGCCCAGCGGCGACGACGTCGACCGTGCCGTCATCGCTGACGAGGACGCCGCCGTGGGGCAGCGATTCGGCGGCGCGTTCAAGTCCCGAGAGCAGAGCAGTCTTGGCGTAGACCTCGGCCAGCAGCGCCGACGGAGCAAGCGCGGTTGCCTGGACGATCCCGGTGAACGCCGGTTCGCCGCTACGCGGGTCGAGGATGTGGTGCGCCGCTCGTCCATCGGGTCCGATCCAGCAGCGGCGGCCGATGCCACTCGTTGCCACCGCTCCCTCACGCAACGCGAACTCGTGAACGGGACCGCCGCCGAAGGGGTCATCGACCAGCACCTTGCGCTCCTGGCCGACGCTGCCGCCGATTCGGATGTCTCCGCAGCAGTCGACGGCGTAGGTCCGCTCCACGCGGAGCGCTGTGGCGAGGAGGTCTGCGACGAGCCCCTTGGCAATGCCACCGCTGTCGATCCTCACGCCGGGCGGTCGGGTGATCGTTTCGGCGGCGTCGTCGACGGTGACGGAGCACCAATTTTGAGCCGGGTGGGGTCTTCCCGGCGCTCGGTCGATACGGCCGGAGAGCGCCTCGGAAAGCGAGATCGGCTGGTGGTCGCCCAATGACTGCCGGTAGCCGACGCGCTCGAGGCTGTCCAGTAGGGTGGCGTCGACGAGCCCGTCGCTTTGCGTGCCCGCTGTCCTCACCGCACGTGCGAGCGCGCGCAGCAGCGGTGTCGCCGGCACTTCCCTGCGGGCATCTTGGTTGAGGAGCGTCAGCTCGCTGTTGTGGATGAAGCGGGAGAGCCGGTTGTGGGCGTCGAAAAGGCGCGATCGCGCCTCATCGGCCGCCGCCTCGCCGCGGGCAGTGCTCGTGCCCCGGACGTGGATCGTCGCCGTGCCTCCAAAGCAGCCAAAGCTGCGGTGGGCTTCGATGCTCACGACTGGCTCGTGATGACAGGCGCCGGTTCCGGTTCGGGTTCGACGACTTCGAGTTCAACCGGTTCGGGTTCCGCGAAGGCCGGTTCGACTTCGGTTTCTGTTGGGGTCGCCTTTGGCTTGCTTTGGCTGCGATCGCGGGGGCCATTGCGGTCGGAGGCTGCAACCCGCGCAGAGGAGTCACCGAGAACAGGATCGTTCCCGGTCGCCATCTGGACGAACACCACTCCCCAGAGCAACGCGAACCCGATGAGCGAGATGGCCACCACGCGGCCACGCAGCTGCCCTGCTCTCTCGCGTTGTGCCCGAAGGCGCCGCTGCGCCTCACGTGTGCGTCCCCGCTCGTCGATCGAATCCATAGTCAGACTTTCTTCGGGGGCTGAAAAGGCCCACTAAACGGACGCTGAGAGTTCTCTTAGGACCACCGGCCTGCGGCTGAATAGGTGAGCAGCGCCAGCGCGGCGCCGCCGAGGATCGTCATCCCGAGGGCCATCGTCCGGACCCCCGCACCCGCCAGCCGGGCTTCCCGTGGCCCGCTGTGTCTCCAGTCGGGAAGTGCGAGACGCGGGACCTCGAGCAGATGCCCGAGCACGTGGAGCGTCATCAAGGCCACCCAGGCGATGAAGCTCAGCTTGTGGGCGAAGACGAGGGTGCCGGCGGGCGGTCCGGCGACCAGCAGGGCAACGCCGGTGCCAAATAGGGCGAGCGTGGTGAAGACGACACCTGGCGCGAGCAGGCGCAAAACGAGAGGCGGGGGGCCCTTGCGGACATAGGGCGGGTTACCGGAGTAGTAGCGGGCGAAGCGGTAGCCGGTGCTACCAAGCTTCAAAAGCACGGGCGGGATCGTCAGCATGCCGATGAAGATGTGCGGCCCTGGCAACTGGCCGATGAAGGGGATCGTCGCTCCCTCGGCGGCCAGCAGCACCAGAAGGGCAGCGGCGACGGCGCCCGTCAGGCGGGCGTTGGCGGCGACGCCGTCTCGGACCTCGACTCCGTTGGACCGATACACGGGGCAAGATGCTCGGCCGCTCGGTTTGCCACGGCTTAAACGTTCGGTGAGAGATTTCTCACCGTTGCGATGAAGCCCGGCAGCTCGAAGCACGCTCTGGCACCGCCGAGCGGCGAGTCCTCGATCCAGATCCGCCCTCCGTGCATCTCCACGATCGATCGCGCTATACCGAGGCCAAGTCCGCTCCCACCTGAAGCACGGTCACGTGAGGACTCACTGCGATGGAAGCGATCGAAGACGCGCTCACGCTCCTCATCGGGGACGCCGGGCCCGTCGTCGTCGACCGCGACAGTGAGGACCGTCCCTGCGGCCGTAGCTGAGAGAGAGACTCGGCCGTCGAGCCCGGCGTGACGGTGCGCGTTGGAGAGCAGATTGCGGACGACCTGAGCAATCAGGTCGGGGTCGATCCGGATGGTTCCCGATGCCAGCTCGCCGATCTCCAGACGTTCTTGATTCGCTGCGGCAAGTCCGCTGAGAAAGGGCGCTGCCTCGATGTCGTCCATCGATGGCTCGGTCTCCTCGTCGAGTCGAGCGAGGGCCAAGAGGTCGTCCAGGAGCCGCTCCACCCGTCTCATCTCCGCCATCGTCATTGCCTCTACCCGACGTATCTCCTCGGAGCTCGGACTATCGTTTCGCGCGAGCACCTCGATCTGTCCACGGATTGCTGTCATTGGGCTACGCAGCTCGTGGGAGGCGTCGGAGGCGAACTGTCGCTGCCGTGCGAACGCAAGGTCGAGGCGGTCGAGCATGTGGTTGAACGCCTCGGCGAGGGTTCGCAGCTCCGCCGCAGAAGCCGGGTTGGATTCCAGCCGGGGGGAGAGGTCGCCGGCATCGACCTCTGCGGCGGTGGCGGCGAAGCGCCGCAGGGGGGAGGCGGTGCGCGCGGCGAGTAGATAGCCGGCGATAAGTGCCGCGAGCAGCGTCGCTCCGCCGACCGCGAGGAAGGTCTTTTCGGCGTCCGACTGGGCGTCCTTGATCGGCGAGATCGCCGAGCCCTCTCCCGGCTCGGTCGCGCCGGGAGCGCTCGTCTCCCGCGCCTCCTCGAGCCTAATCACGTTCGACTCGTGCGACATCTGCGCCCGTACCGCTACGAAGACGACTGCGAAGGCGGTCACGACGATCGCGCCGATTGAGAACGCCAGCCTTCCCCGCAGCCCCAGCCTCGCCCAGACGCTTCTCATTTGTCGTCTCTCAGTCGGTAGCCGACGGAGCGCACAGTCTCGATCGGCGCCGGTGAGCCGGGGAGGGTCAGCTTGCGCCGCAGATAGCCGATGTACACCTGAATGACGTTCGTGCCCGGATCGTGGTCATAGCCCCAGACCGTTGACAGGATCTCCTGGCGGTCGCAGACCCGTCCGGCGTGTCGGATCAGGTAGGCGAGCAACTCGGCCTCTCTCGCGGGCAACCGCACCGTTACGCCGTCTCGCGTCGCTTCGCGGCTAAGCAGGTCGAGCCGTATGCCGCCCGCTGTCAAGGTGGTTTCCGCTCCATCCACGGACTCGCGGAGACGAGCCCGGATGCGCGCCAGGAGCTCATCGAAGGCGAATGGCTTGGTGAGGTAGTCGGTGGCACCGAGGTCCAGCCCTTCGACGCGGTCGGCGACGTCGGTCTTCGCCGTCAGCAGAATCACTGGCAGCGCCGGCCTCGATTTTCTGATTGCCGCAAGCACCTCGACTCCGTCGCGGCGCGGAAGCATCCGGTCGAGGACGACGAGGTCAACGTTCGGGCTCAGCGCCAGCCGCTCTCCGGTGATGCCGTCGGCCGCCAGCGCCACCTCATATCCCTCTGCAGTCAGCCCTCGCGCTAGGAAGTCGGCGATCCCCGCCTCATCCTCGACGACCAGGATCTCCATCCGACGATGCTACGCCACGACTTTTGCCAAGGGTCCGCATCCGCGGGGCTCGACTACTCGTTTTCTCTCGATGAGCCTGGGTAGTGGACTGGAACCGCTGCCAGCCCGGATCCCGGCGGCTTTCACCGGCGCTCCGCCCGGTTCCCGCTTGGATGAGACGACCAACCGCCCCACCAGGGTGGAGAGGCGTCCGGGCTGGCGGCGCGGCAATTCGGCTTGTTGTCTCTCACTTCGGGCTGGTTCGCGGCTCGAGCTGGATCTCCCGCTCGGCCCCGGACTGGCCCTCCTCGATCTCGGCGCCTCGCTCCAGCTCCGCGTTGAGCTCGTGACCGAAGAGGATCGCCAGGTTGCTGATCCAGAGCCAGACCAGCAGCGCGATCAGCCCTCCGAGGGTGCCGTAGGTCTTGTCGTAGGAGCCGAAGCTGGCGACGTAGAGGGCGAAGCCGGCGGAGGCGAGCGCCCAAACCACGATCGCGACCAGGCTGCCGGGGGTGACCCACCTGAAGCCACGGATCTTCGCGTTGGGCGAGGCGTAGTAGAGGACGCCGACCATCAGCACGAAGATGCCGGCCATAACCGGCCACTTGGCGATGTTCCAAGCGGTCACCGCGGTCGAGCCGACGCCGAGCGGCCCGGCCACCGCGTCGACCACCGGCCCGGTCAGGACGAGCCCGAGGACGAGCATCACCCCGAGCAGGACCATCGTCACGGTGACCGCGATCTGCAGCGGCCGCAGCTTCCAGAACGGACGACCCTCGCGGGTCTCGTAGATCACGTTGGAGGCGCGGATGAAGGCGCCGACGTAGCCCGATGCCGACCACAGCGCCACCGCCAAGCCGAGGACGAAGGCGGTGCCGGCGGTGCCCTGATCGGAGGCGATCGATTCGATTGGCCCGGAGAACGTCTGCGCGGCCGACTGCGGCCCGATCGCCGTGACGATTTCGGTGATCGTCTGCGTTGCCCCGCGGGCGTCTCCCACCAGACCGACGATCGAGACGAGGGCGATCAGGCCGGGAAAGAGCGAGAGCAACCCGTAGTAAGTGAGGGCCGCCGCCCAGTCCGAGAGGTTGTCGTCGCGGAACTCGGCGGCCGCCCGCTTCAGTGCCGGCCAGAGCGGTGGCATCGGGTCAGTGCCCGGCGGGCTGCGAGCGGCTCTGCTCCGCAGAGTCATGTGCGGGCGCATACTCGCCGCCCCCCAGCCGCGTGACGGCGCCTTCCGCGAGCGCTTCCCGCAGCGCCGAGCGGAACCTCCCGGGCCCCCAATAACGGGCGCCGACCCGTCGGGCCAACTCGCGGCGGCTGGCGCTGCCGTGCTCCTCGAGGGCGCGGCTGATGATCCCGATCTCGCGATCGAGATCGACTTCGTTATCGACTTCACCCGCCGATGGGGTCAGGCCGCGCGAGGCGCCGAGGTGCCCCGGCCCCGGCCGGTAGCGCCTGCGGCCTGCCCGTTCCCACCGCTGCCGCGCCTCGACACGGCGCTTGATGCGCTGCGCCTGCTCGGCTTGCTCGCTCCTGGCCGGCTCGCGCTCGGCGTCCGTCGGCTCGGGCGCCCCCTCCGCGGTCAGCGGCTCGGCGATGTCCTCGAGCTGGCGCTGCTCGGCCTTGACGCCGAAGGCGAGCTCGGCGATGCCGCCGACCGCCATCACCACGGCGCCGATGAAGAAGCCGATCGCGACCTGGTCCTGGTTGCCGCTGTTGATCAGGTGACCGAAGAGCAGCGGTCCGACGATGCCTCCGGCGGCGGTGCCGACTGCGTAGAAGAAGGCGATCGAGAGCGCCCGCGTCTCCATCGGAAAGATCTCCGAGACGGTCAGATAGGCGGAGCTGGCGCCGGCCGAGGCGAGGAAGAAGATCGCCATGATGAAGGCCATGAACGACCATGTCGTCAGGTCGTTGCCGAGCAGGAAGACCCCGAGGACCGCGGCGAGCAGCGCCGAGCCGAGGTAGGTGAAGGAGACCATCGGCTTGCGCCCGACGGTGTCGAAGAGGCGCCCGAGGGTGAGCGGCCCGAGGAAGTTGGAGGCGGCGAAGAGGGCGATGTAGAGGGGGATCGTGCCCGAGCCGACTTCGAAGAATTCGCCCAGCAGGGTGCCGAGGTCGAAGGTGATCGCGTTGTAGAGGAAGGCCTGGCCGACGAAGAGGGAGAGGCCGAGGACGGTCCGGCGTGGGTATTTCTCGAACGCGGTGCGGGCGATCTCACGGAAGCGGATTCGCTCGCGCGGCTGCACGACCAGGGAGTCCTCGGGCTCAGGCAGCTCCTCGCCCGTGTCCTCGCGCACATCGCTCTCGATCCGGCCGACGACCTCCTCGGCCTCCTCGTTGCGCCCGTGGATGAAGAGCCAGCGCGGGCTCTCCGGGACGTTGCGGCGGACCAGCAGGATGCCGACGCCAAGGGCGGCGCCGAGGCCGAAGGCGAGGCGCCAGCCGAAGTCGGCCGCGAACAGCGCGGTGTCGAGCAGGACGACGGCGGCGAGGGCGCCCCCGGCGGCGCCGACCCAGTAGCTGCCATTGATGATCAGGTCGACCCGGCCGCGCACCCTGGCCGGGATCAGCTCGTCGATCGCGGAGTTGATCGCCGCGTACTCGCCGCCGATTCCCGCGCCGGTAAAGAACCGCGCGGCGTAGAAGTACCAGGCGGCGAAGGAGAAGGCGGTGGCGACCGTGGCCGCGATGTAGACGGCCAGCGTCACCAGGAAGAGCTTCTTGCGGCCGAAGCGGTCGGTGAGCTGGCCGAAGAAGAGTGCGCCGAGGCAGGCGCCGCCGACGTAGAAGGCAGCGGCGGTGCCGATCTGACTCGCATCGAGCGAGATGCCGCTGCCGCTTTCGGTGAGGCGCTCGCCGATCGAGCCGACGATCGTCACCTCGAGCCCGTCCAGGATCCAGACGGTGCCGAGGCCGATCACCACCATCCAGTGAAAGCGCGACCACGGCAGCCGATCGAGGCGGGAGGGGATGCGCGTCTCGATCGTTGCCGCTTCCGACCCGTTGCTGCTCATGGAGCCGATTTACCCCTACCCCGGTAGGTCAAAACGGCTCGTGTGGTTGCACGGCTAAACTGGGCCGCGGTTCCCGGGGCTGTAGCTCAGCTGGAAGAGCGTCGCGCTGGCAGCGCGAAGGTCAGGGGTTCGAGCCCCCTCAGCTCCACTAGACCCCTCTCGTTCGAACCCCGGCCAAAGTCAGGCCGAGATTCGTTCGAGAGTGCGCGCTTGATCTGGGCGGGCAAGTCTTCGCTGAGCATGGCTGCGTATTCCGCTGTTAGCTCGGCTCCTGTCGTGCCGTCCATGCCGACGAAAATCTTCTTGAAAAAAGCCTGGTTCCAGATTCGCCGAGTCTGTCGGCTGACTTCGCCATAGGTGCTTGAGGATCGTTGAAGGCGCTCGCGAGCTAGCTTCAGGCCCTCTCCCGCCATCTCAAGATTGCCTCCGGCGAGCGCAACCTTTTCTTCGGCCGCTTCGAGTTGCTTCCCTAGCTCGATTTGCTTTGCCTCCAGCACGTCTAGCGGGATCGCCTCTGGCTTGGCGAAGTGCTTCTCGACGAGCTGCGTTCGCAGGCCGAGAATGTCGTCAACGTCTTTCTGGCGGTGAACTACCTCGCGCTGTTGGTGACCGACCAGCAGTTCAAACACCTTCTTCAGGTCCGGCTCCAATTCGACCAGCTTTTTGGCGAGCAACTTGACCTGAGATTCGTAATGAAGTCCGACAAAATGTTCGAGACGGTCGGCGGCGATATAGGGGAGCGGACAAGTCTTTTCCTTGTGTCGCCCTGCACAGACGAAGTAGTCGTACTGGCCACCGTGCCGCCCTTTGCATTTCGTGAAGATCAACCGTCGGCCGCACAGCCCGCAGTAGACGGTGCCCTTGAGGTAGTTGCCGTGCTTGTGTGAGCGATCACCGGACAGGCGATGGGCCGTAAGAACTTGCTGGACTTGATCGAACAGCTTCGGCGGAACTAGTTTGGGATGGTTTCCCTCGTACTGAACACCCCGGAACGTGACGATGCCGATGTAGTAGGGATCGCGCAGAAGTTCATGGAGCGTCGAAGGGCCGACTTTCCCCGGCGCTCGCTTTCCATGTGGCCGATTTCGGAACCCGCGCTCGTACAGTCTCTCGGCTAGCGCTCTCGTAGACCACTCGCCGGTAGCCATTGCCTGAAAAGCCCACTGCATATGCGGTGCCCGCTCGGGATCAATCTCAATATCGCGAATGTCGTTCTGTCCGTCCCATCGCTTGACGTTCAGGTACCCAAGGCGTGCCCGGCCGGGCGTACCTCCCAGCTTGGCCTTGGTAAGTCGTCCATCGGTGATCTTCTGGCCGAGGTCGCGGGAGTAATAGGCATTGATCGCGGTGAGGATGCCGTGCATGAGCATCCCCTGTGGGGTGCCGTCGATACTCTCCGTGGCCGATACCAACTCAGCGCCCGCTTTCTTGATCTCGGCGTATGCGGCGAAGTCGGTCAACTCGTCGCGGGCAAAGCGCTCCAGCTTGTAGACGATCACGTAGTCAATGTCGCGGCGGACCTTCAGCGCCCCGATCATTTCCGTCAGCGTCTTGTAGAAACCACGACTGGCCGACTCGGCCGGGGCGACCCACTCATCCACAATCTCGGCATCTAGCCCCTCGGCCTTACGCGCGCACTCGTTGCGCTGCATTTCGATTGAGTAGCCCTGATCCGCTCCCGCGCGCTTGGTCTGTCCTTGCCCGGAAACTCGCAGGAGGGTAAATGCTCGCTTCTTCATCGCACCGACTCCGGCTCTCGTAGTCCAAGCTGATCGAAGCGGAAGCGCATCGCCGGGATGCTGACCCCGAAGCGGCGGGCCAGGACGCGGGGATCGCGAAAGCCTTCGTCATAGAAGCACCGCTTGATCCAAGGGCGGGGCATCATGAGGCAGGCCGCGAAGTAGTCGGCGGCTCGTTCGGCAGCCGTGTGTGCGGAACCGAATCGAGAGTCTTTGTAGATCGCTCCTATCATCGGATGGTCGATCATGTGTTTGATTTCGTGGCCGAGGGAAAACGTCTGTCGTCCTCGGCTTTCGTTGCGGTTAATCAGGATGCGCCACTTACCGCGCTGCCAGAGAATCGCGCCCGAGAGGTTGGGAGACGTGACGTAATGGACTTCAACCCGAGGCAGCGACGCGATGGCTTCCCTGGGGAATGGCGGCTCGGTGATCTTGAGCAGCGCATGGAGTCGGTGCGCTTGTCGTTCAGCGATTGACCGGGCCTCCCACGGTGCCAGCGGCCGGCTCGGACAGAGAAGGCGGCATTCCGCGATGGCGTTCATCGGCGACCCTTCCGGGTGCGCTTGCCGTATCGCTTTTCAAAGGTAGAGAGAAAGCCTTCAAGCTCCGTAACGGCTTTCTGGGAGTAGCCCTGGCGGCGGTAGTACGTAGTCGGCCCAACTTCATGGCGCGGATAGCGTCCCTGGATCAGCAAATCTTCGTAGCTGACTTGGAGCGTTCGCGCCAGTCGTTCCAGAACGTCTAGCTGGGGAAGGTACTGTCCCGCTTCCCAGTAGAAGACATTTGATTTCGTAACGCCTACCTTCGACGCTAGCTCTGGCTGAGAGAGGCCGAGGCTCTTACGGTTGCGAATGATGAAGGAAGCGAACTTGGCATGAGTGGGTGACATATAGGCGTTGTGGTTAGTGGTTAGTTCAAGGGCTTGAACCCTCATATTGTCTCGCTGATATGAGGCGGTCGCAAGAAGCCAAGCACTGAAAAGCGGCTTCAAAAAAGCGGCGGGCGATCTGAACGAATCCGTATGTGGTGTCCAGATCGCCCGCATGGTGTTTACGCCGAAAGCGCCTCGATCTTGGCGGTGATTTCGGCCTTGCGGTCGGACGCGGTGCCTTTCAGCTCGTCGTACTCCGCTTTAGCCTCATCGGCGCGATCCTTCGCCCCGGCAACCTCTGTGTCGATCGCGTCGCGGGCTTTTTCAAGCATGGCGACGGCCGAGGCAACCGCGCCGTCCGTTGTCGTCTCCTGTACGCGGCTCCGCGTCAGCCCGGCAGCCTTGCGGGCCTGGTGGACTGCTCCGCGGATCGAGCTTGGCTCCATGCCGAACTCTTTGCCGACGATCACATGGGCGTCCTTCTTGGTGATGCCCTGCTCGGCGGCGACCGCCTCGACGCGTTCGTAGATTTCCTGGGCTTTGCTTTTATCGCTCATCGCCCCGGACCTCCTTCGGTTAGTGAATGGGTGTGGCGGCGAGCAGAAAGACGTGCACGCCCTTCCGCCCGCCGTGCAGCCATCCACGGCCTCATCGCGTCCCTCCGAGCCGCTTATGGGCCAAGCGCACGTAAGCCGGATTCAGTTCCACGCCGAGCCAATCGCGGCGGTGCCGCGCGGCGACCGCGCCCACAGTGCCGGTGCCGAAGAACGGATCGAGAACAACGCCCGGTCGGCTCGGCGCGAAGCAGTCGCAACGGCGAAGGGTGCCGACGCGCCGGACCTGCAAGATGCCCTCGTTGGTCCGGCGGCGGACGATTCGCGTCGGCCGAATCCACGGCTGATCGCATTCGACGCAGATGCGTTCCGGGCAAGCGGCCAGGACCGGCCGCTCGATCAGCGCTTCGGGGAAGGTGGCCTGGTGTCCGAGTCGGTCAATGGCAGTCGGCACCGTCCAGACGTCGCCGGGGTTCTTGCCGCGCGGGTTGCCGACCTGACCAGCGGCCCGAAGTTTGCTGAGGCCAGTGTTGTTGCCTTGGTACAGACGACGCAGGCCGGGGGCCGAGTGTCCGATCCGGGCCGCTGACAGGTGCGGGACTCGGATCGCATCAAGGTCGAAGAAGTAGCGGCGCTCCTTAGTGGCGAAGATGATCGTCTCGTAGGTCGGGCTGAGGCGGTCGCGGGCGCTTTGCGGGAGTGGGTTCGGCTTGTGCCAGATCGCCACGTTGCGGACGATCCAGCCGTCTTCCCAGAGCGCCAGCGCTACCCGCTGCGGAGCCAAGAGGAGACTGCCGCGCGGTGCGCCCTGGCGAGGATGCCGGGCGTGAGCATCGCCGAGGTTGAGCCAGAGTGAGCCGCCCGGCTTCAAGAGGCGGTGGACCTGGCGCAGTACCGCGCGAAGGTTCGAGACGTAGGCGGTAACGGTCGGCTCCTGGCCGAGTTGACCGGGCCTGCCGTAATCACGCAGACCGGCGACGTAGGGCGGGCTGGTGATGCAGCAGTCAACGCTTTCGGGGATGAGTCCGGCCAATACGTCGCGGGCATCCCCGGCAAGGATCGTGTTGCGTGGAAGCGCCTTCACGATCCGCCTCCAATCAGCGCGTCCGTCATGTCGTCCATGACGACGACCTGCCAGAGCGGGCGCGTCTCTTCCGGCTGGTCGTCGCACAGGTCCTCAAGTACGGCCTGGCGATCCGGGTCCGGCACCGCGAACACGACGCGAGGGAAGTAGCCCCGGCGCTCCTGCTCGCGGCCCGTCTCCCAATACTGGCGGTAGGCGCGCAGCTTCCCGGCCAGTGCCGCCCGTCCCTCGGTCGAACGGTCAACCTCGATGAACGCGCCGCGCTCGAAGTCGCCAACACCGAGCCGGACATAGGCATCGGGCTTCAGGGAGCGGGTGCCGCCGAAGGGACTGGCGTAGCGCCGCCAGGCCAGCGGCTCCGCGTCGAAGTCGAGCAGATCGGCAGCGCCAGACCGGCACCGCTCGACCAAGCGGGCGTAGCACTCGGACACCGCCAGGCGGTGAGCCAGGAAGGCCAGGCTGGGAGTCCAGGGCTTCCGAGTCTGACCGCCGCCAGGACCACAGGAAGAGGCGAGACGTTGGCCGGCAATGTCCAGGGACCAGACCGCCGCGCGGGAGCCAGACCGCACGCCGCCGACCTGGCGTTCGAGTTTGACGACGATCTGACGCTCGGCCAGCACTGCCAGGGTGGCTGGCGCTCTCCGAGCCGCTGAGCGGGGCGCGAGCTCGTGGAAGTCGATACGCCGCAGCTGCTCTGTCGTGGCAACCCGGAGCCTGTCCAGGGTGAGGATGATGGCCCGCTCTCTGGGCGCCAGGGTTCGCTCGAGGTCAGCCAGCCGCCTTGCTGTCAGGTAGCGCCGACTCATGATTCCCTCCGTCGTTCAGGAGTAACAGTCATTGGGGAATCCGGGGCGTACCTGGCATTCCGATTGACGATGCGGCTCGGCCCGACCGACGCGAAGTGAACGACGAGCCGACTCATGCGGCCCTCCGGGTTTCGCCAATCGGAGCAGCGCGGCGGGAGCCTGCAACGCGGGCGCGGATCGCCGCATCGACTTCGGCGGCAGCCATGCCATAGCGAGCGCGTGAGGCGGCACGGACTGCCTCGGCTGATCCGAGCGCGTCCGGGGCGGGGCGGGTGCGGAGGCTGGCCGGGGGCGCGACGGCCGAGCCGGTCGAGACGGCGGCGTAGCCCTCGAACGCGCCGAGTCCCTGGAGATCCGGGGCGGTCAGCAGCGGTTTGAACTCTTTGGCAAACGTGGTCGCGTCAGCAGCGGTCGTTTGCATGACGAGGCGACTGCGGCAGTTGGCGAGAACGGCCTGACGCGTGGCGGTGTCCAGTTGGGCAAGGTGCTGATGTGCGAGAACCCAGCCGACCCCGTAGCCGCGACTCTGGGCGACGGCTTCCCCGAACGCCAGCGGTAGCCCCGCGAAGTCTTGGAACTCGTCGCAGATCACCGTGGCGGGATGGCGCTCGGCGGCCGGAACGGCGGCGCGGGCCTGGATCGCGGCCCAGAGTCGGGAGGTCATCGCCGCTCCGATCAGTGCTGCCGCGTCTTGGCCGATCAGTCCCTTGGCGAGATTGACCAAAACGATCTTGCCGCCTTCGAGGGCATCGGCCAGGTCAAGCCCTTCCGCTTGGCCGATCACGGCCCGGACCCGGCGGCGCAGGGTGTAGGTGCGGAGCTTGTTCGCGAGCGGCGCGATCGCCTCGGCCTGGGCGGCGGGCGACAGCGATTCGTACCAGGCCCAAAACGATTCCAGCACCGGCTCATCCAGTCGGCCGACGAGCTTTTGTCGGAAGGCCGGGTTCGTCAGCAGCGGCTCGACCTCGCAGAGAGTGAAGCGGCCGGGGCGTGTCGTTAGGGTCGTGAGCGCCGCCCGCAAAATGTCTTCTGAGCGTGGTCCCAGACCGGCCGCGCCGTACCGGGCGCGAAGCTCGGAAACGACATGATCGACCACTAGGTCGCTCTCGCCGGTGCCGCCGATGAGGTTGAAACCAAGCGGCTCTTGGTCGCTCGGATCGAAGAGGACTACATCGCCACGTCGCGCCGCTGGGATGCGGTCGCACAGGTCCGCGATCAAGTCGCCCTTGGAGTCGATGAGGATTAGGCCGGGGCGGGCGCTGGCGTTCATTAGCTGTACCGCCAGGCCGGTCAAGATCGTTGACTTGCCCGCGCCGGTCGGGGCGCAGATGTGAATGCCGCGCCTGGCCTCGGCCTGAGTGATGGCGACCGGGCGCGGGTTTCCGGCCACGGTTGAATCACCCAGGACTAGACCCCGCCGAGGCACCGTGGCGGCAGGCGGTAGCTCGCGGCTCGCTGCCAGGGTCAGACCGGGTAGCTCTGGGGCATCGAGCGGAACCGCCCAGGCGGCGGCCAGCTCGTCCGCGCCGATGGTTGTCGAGGCGGAATCGGATCGCCGGAGCCGAGCGGTGACCAACCCACTTGGGAGCAGTCGCCGGATCAGTCGCGCATCGGGACTGTTCAGGGCATGGAACGACCCGAGCAGGCGGGCCATCAGTTGCCGGGAGCGTGGGGAGGAGGCGGCGGCTACGCCGACCCGAACGGCGACGCTGAATTGAGGCTCTACAGGTCCGGCCGGAATGTCGGGGCGTTCCTCTTGCCAGAGGAACCCGAACCGCTCGGTGATCCAGGCCAGCCAGGAGCGGCCCGTCGGCGCAATGACGTATTGCAGGACGGCGCGCTCGTCCCTGTCGAGCGGCTGCAAGCTGGCGAGGATGCCCGCGTTGGTACTGCCGGCAGTATCGGTACGAAGCTCGCCAGGGCCGGAGACGTGAAGTTCGCGGGCGAGGCTGAGGCCAGTGAGAGGCGCGAGAGGATCGTCACCGATGCGAAGGCCGGGGATGGCCGCGCGAAGTGCGCCGACGACGTACTCGGCGCGGCTGGCAGGCATCGTCAGCGCGTGGCCGATCCCTCCATCCGTCGCTCTGACTTCGAGCGTGACCGCTGGAGTCCCAAACAGTCGTGCCCACCAAGGCGGCAGGAGTCCCGCCAGCGACCGAGCCGCGGCCACGGCTTGATCCGCCGAGACAGTGCGGGGGAACGTCAGCCAAACGACAGCGTGTTCGTCCGCGTCCTTCGCCGTCCGAGCAAAAAGCACCAGCGCCGCCAGCACCATCGAAGTGATGACAACCTCAGCCACCAGACTCTCCCTTGGCTTCTTTCGCTTCCTTCTCTACTTGATGAAGGGAATGGCTAAGCAGTGCGGCGAGGTATGAATCCCAATCCGGTTCATCGCGCCACTCGGCCCACACGATGAGGCGCGTCTTGTCGAAGGCGGGCGGGTTGGAGTCGGTCTGGCGGGGTTGCTTACTCATAGTTCAGGTACTTGAACCTCTCTGTACTCAGCCTGGTTCAAGCCCTTGAACCTGTCCAGCAAGCAGCAGGCGGATTGTTGAATTTGCGGCGTCACGCCAGCGACCGGATCGCAACGAGTCCGACGACGGCGACCAGCAGGGCCGGGATCACGGCCTGGGCGGCGGCCGCGATAGCGGGAAGGGCCAGGGCCAGGAGGAGCAGGGCGACCAGGGATGCGATGAGGCGGTCCATGCCTCACACGCCAGCAGCGCCAGCAAGCAAGCAAACATAAACGCGCAAAAAATAGGCACGGAGTTGCGAGGATTCAGGGATGGCGAGCCGCAAGACGCAACGGCGACGGAGCGCCCTCTTGGCTCGGGCGCACGAAGTGATCGGGGCGCGGTATGCGGAGTTCGACCTTGGCTTGGTCGCTGTAGCCGAAGACGTGGGCTGCTCGACGCGGCAGCTTCAGTTGGTCTTTCGCGAGTGCGGCGGGACTGACTTCAGGAGCTACTTGCTCCGCGTCCGCATGGAACAGGCGCACCGGCTACTGAGCCGGAAGAAAGATGGCCTGAGTGTGAGGAAGGCGGCGCGGGCGGTCGGCTATCGGGAGGCCAGCGGTTTGCGACAGGCGTTCGTGCGCTTCTACGGCTACAACCCATCTGAGATTCAGCCGCCGCCGCCAAATTTCAGTGACCTCTGGAGGGCGCGAGAGTTTATCAGTAAGTCTCTTGACGGCCAGCGATAACTAAGTTAGCGTGGCCATGCCTTAGTCGGATTCGGGAACCCTCCCTCCTCCGTACTCCGCAGCTTCATATTTTCAAAGCGTGCCCTACTCGACAGCGGGTTCTACTCCTGCGCTATTTGGCAATAGCGAGTAGGGATGACCACGGACTAACAGCCCTGGTCGGGGCGGTGCATTCAGCAATGGGCGCACCGCCCCACAACTTCTGAGAATCGCTGGCCGCCGGATCGAGTTAAACACCGAACCTCATCTGAGCGGCCCGCCGGTTCTCACACACATTCGGCCCGGCCGCTTCGTCTCTGACGAAAACGCCGGGTCACTTTTTTCCGCGCAAATTCGTGGGGTTTTAAATGAGGTACGCGAGGAACGCTTTACGGGAAAGCATCGCTTCTATACGTTCGCTAGTGCCAAATAGCGTCAACTGAATAGGAGTAGTGATATGCGGTCACAAGTTTCTCGACCCGCTGTAATTCAGGCTCCCCCGAATTCACACGTACCGACGCCGATCCTCGGACCCGAGCTCGGCGAGCGACTGGAGCGGCAGGTCTTCGCCCCGGCGCGATCTATGGGGGTTGATCTGGAAGTCTCCGTCGTCACCGACCCGCCGCCGCCCATCGAGTTCAAGCGGTCGCCGGCCGGAACGTGGTGGTTGGCGTCCAGCTTCGACGTCGATCCGATCGCACTCGCAAACGGCGGCCTAACGACAGCACCGCCCGAAGTGGTGGCCGGACTGCGTGCACTCCGGGCGGCTGGCGTCGACTTCGAGTTCATCTTCGTCCTGCATGAGCTTCCGAAGGAGTGGACGCCGGGGATGCCGATCCCACGGATGCCGCTCGCGGGCACCGGGGACGACGCGGCCGCCGTGGTGAACATGCAGAAGGCGGTCTTTGCGGCCGGACTCGACGCGCTGCGGGCTACGGCTCAGGTGGCCGGGGTCGCGGCGCGCGGGATCGCGACGGCGGGCGCGGTGGCGGTCGCAGGGATGGCGGTCGGGGTCGCCCTTGATCCCGTCGTCATGGGCGGCGTCAAAGACCCCGGATCGGACCGGATCGCCTGGGTGCCGCTGGCGGCCTGGGACGAGGTTCCGAGCCGATGAGTCAGCTACTCGAGAAGCTAACGCCGGGGACGGGATCGTGGCCGGGCGGCGGCCCGTCCGCCTTTGATCGTTTCCTGGGAACCCTCGTCCCTGGCAAGCCGCCATCTGACGAATACGGCCGCGCGCTGCTCTACGCGGTCCTTGGGTCAGGGCTGACGTTTGCCGCTGCGGCGGCGTGTGCGCTGCTCCCGGAGAAGGAGTCAATCCTGGGAGCGGGTATCTACGCGGGCGGGCGGCGAACACTGGCGAACGTGATGGGCGCGGCCAGCGAGGCGGCCTTGCCGCTGGCGATTCTCGGCGGGGTCCTCCTGCTGCTGACGGCCGCGGTTGCCCTGGCCGGGCGGCGAGGCGGATTCAGTGGAGCGGTTTGCATTGCCTCGCCGGTCGTCGGCGTCGGCGCGCTCGGCGGGGCGGGGCTGAGTTGGCTAACGCTGTTGGTGATCCTTGCCCTGAACCTGTTGTTCTGGATCGTGCTGATCTGCTTCGTCCTGACGTGCGCGTTCGGCCTCTTGGGGGCGATAGCCGGTGGCTGACGTGCTGCGGCAGATTTGGGTCCGCTTCCTATGGCTGAGTTGGGCCGGAAAGGGGGCGGCGGTATTTGTCGTTCTCTACGTCGCGGCGTGGGCCTTGGACAACATCGGCGCAGACGGGGCGGCGTATCAGTTCAAAGAAAAGGCGCTGTTCGTCCTGGGCGCTCTACTCATTGCGCTTTTCTTCCGCATGATCTGGCGCGATGCGACGAAACGCTAAGGGCCCGCAGCCTGCGAGCCTTCACGAAAGCGGGACGGTCGTGCTGGTGCCCTGGCAGCGGTGCGCCGCGTCGAGTCGTTTTGGCGGGACGGTCACAGTGACGCGAGTCGGTGCCGAGGGGAGCGCGACGATTTCGAGCGTCCAAGTGCCGGCCGCGTTGGTGCGGTAAAGGTGCGTCTCTTCGACGTGCCCCTCCATGCTTTCGAGATCGAGCGTGAAGGGGCGGTTTTGACGGCAGGCCGCTTTAGCTGACGTGATCCTGACCGAGGCGAGCTGACCCCGGCCTTCGTACCCGCCTCCGGTCGGCGTGGTCGAAAAGGTGACGTGGCTCGGATAGCTCGCGGTTGCCCGCTTGGCCTGGGCGTTGCCGCCAAGCGCCAAGGCCAACAGCATCACCCCTGCGATCGGCATGAACCGGCCTACCCCTGTCCTCACTCGTGCCACGTCGTTCCTCCCCGTTGGATAGCTTGGTACGTCATGAGTCCTTTAAGCCGGGGTACTTTAGACCGTGGAACCATGAGCCGCAACCAGAAAGGCTGCCGCCGCGATGCCACGCTCGCGCTCTCAAGCCTTCGGCGATGCGCTCCGGGACCTCCGCCAGGAGCGGAACCTGAGCCAGGAAGCAGCGGCGCTTGCCTGCGGAATCGACCGGGCCTATTTCGGCCGACTGGAGCGCGCAGCCAAGACGCCGACGCTTACGACCATCTGGCGGATCGCGGACGGATTCGGGACGCAGCCATCCACGCTGCTGGCCCGCGCCGAGCGGTTGCACGACCAAGCCTGATCTGGTCTAGCGGGCCGATCCCGGCCCTAATGCGAACGACCGGGACCGGCCCAGGTGCCGCGTCTACTTCTGCTTGAACACTTGCAAAAGCGGCGCGACCGGACTGACCGGCTTGATCGTCATGCGTACTCACCTCCCTCCCCGTCGTCAGCCCCGGCTCGGCGCCGGGACGGGGAGGCGAATAGTAAGGATCGACTAAGTGCTTAGTTCCATTTACCTAGGGCAGGCAGGCGTCAGCGAGCTTCCTTATGCTCAGCGGCTTCTGAGTAGCCCGACTACCGCTGACTGAAGGGGGATTCCCGTTGGAGAACGCAGCCGAAGAAACTCGCAAGCCAGCGAGCGAGCGATATCGGCCGACCGATGAGGCGGTCCTCTACGCCACGAGCCACCGCATCAGGATCGAAGCGCTTTCGATGATGAATGACGGCAAGGTCAGCCCGAGCGAAATCGCGGAGTTCCTTGGCGAGAAGCTTCCCAGGGTCAGCCATCACATCCGCGAACTGTTTGAAGACGGCTCCATCGAGTCGGCCGGGACGGACAAAGTGCGGAACGCGACCGAACACTTTTACAAGGCGGTGACGCTGCCCTACGTCAGCAGCGAGGACTACCAGGCGATGACGCCGCCCGAACGCCGGGAAATCGCCGCCCTCATCGTCCAAGCGGTCCTGGCGGAGACGCTAGCCGCCCTTCGCCTCGGGAAGATGGAGGGCAGCAAAGAGCCGTGGCTGACCTGGCAGGGGGCACCGGTTGACGAGCAAGGCGAAAAAGAAGTCTGGGACCTGATGGAAAAGACGTACGAGAAGGTCGAGGTCATCAAAGGTCGCAACATCAACCGGATCGCTGAGGCTCGCGAGAAGGCCCAGGCCGAAGGGAAGAAGGTCACCGAACTTCCGACGAGCAGCACGCAGATCGTCGCCCTGATGAGCTTTGGGCGCAGCCGAGA
Organism: uncultured Solirubrobacterales bacterium; assembly: GCA_963702705.1. Classification (GTDB taxonomy): domain Bacteria; phylum Actinomycetota; class Thermoleophilia; order Solirubrobacterales; family 70-9; genus VRUE01. The sequence goes on along the minus strand of CAVPDR010000002.1, from coordinate 405,478 downwards.
GGGCCGGCCGGGCGTTGGTTACCCGACGCTCAGTGTGGACTAAGTAGCGACGGTCTCACGCACCGAAATATTGGGGAAGAATCCGGCGTTCCGATCTGAAACTCTCCAGCATTCAAATCGGACAAAGTCTCCCGCTCCGGGGTCGTCAGCTCCGGTCAATGAGGCTCCGGTTGCGCCCCGGACAGCGGCCTCCAACAGCCGCCGTCCGGGGCGCGTGTGAATTCCAATGAAATATGGACAGACTTCCTCAAGGCAGCACCGCGCCGTCGTCGGCTCTCCCTCTCGGCGGCGGCGCTTGCCTGCCCGAGCGTTTACGGGGGCAGCACCCTGGCCCTGTGGGGTATGGACGGACATGAGCGGGGACGACGCTCTGGACTGGGGGGCGCTCGTTGCCCGCTCTGTCCATCCAACCCGGCTATGGATCATCGAAGCGATGCTGTGGATCGAGCGGCCGCTGTCCGCAACCGAGCTTGAGGGGATCTTCACCAAAAAGAAGATGAGCCTCTCGTCTATCTCGTACCACATGACGGTCCTCGTCAAATTCGGCATCGTGGAAGAGGCCAGCGAACGCCCAGTACGAGGGGCGACCGAGCACTTTTACTACTTCACCAAAGCCGTTTTGAAGTAGCAGCGCGAACTTAGGGGCGGGTGCCGTAGAGGCCGTTCGGCAGGACGGCCTCTCGCCGTTGCGAAGGAAGTGGGTCGCTTCGGCAGCAGTTCTCCCGACGTAGGCTTGGCGTATGGACATGCCTTCGGATGCGGCAACTATGGAACGGGCGCACAGCCTCGCGAACGAAGCCATACACATGGTTGCCCTCCAGCGTCGGAGGCTTCAATCAGACGAGCCAGAGGATCAGGCGTTCATATTTCGTCGGTGGGCTGACTTTCAGTTCCTCGTTATTAGCTTGCGTCGGCTTCGCTTGGCCGGGGTCCTTGCTGCACAGCCCGAAGCGAGCCGGACCATGATCGAGAGCGCGATCAGCAAGTTCGATGAGGCATTGCCCGGTCTTCAGAAGATGCGGAATGTCGGAGAGCACATCGACGAGTACGCAATTGAAAAGGGGCGAGATCGCAGCGTGAGCCGACGAGCACTACAGGTGGGCAGCGTTGGCAGCACGAAATTTGAATGGCTTGGTAGTTCTTTGAACGCCGACGATGCCCTGGCTGCTGCGGAAGGCCTCTATTGCGCGATCAAGGACGCCCTTTCGGCCTGTAGTCGAACGTGACCCTTTCGGTCATTCGATTCTGGAAAGCCCGAAATGATGTGCCAGCGGGATCGCGCTCGGATCAAGAGAGGCGAACGCCTTGGAGGCTGACCCCAGTTGGTAGAAAATAGATACATGAGCGTTCCCGGAGACAACCCGATTGTGCAAGTCAGCGACGATGCCCTCGGCCGCGCACCGGCTGCGGCGTCGTTCGCGCAACAAGTTCTTGCGCTCGATGCCTCCTCCGGCGTGGTTGTCGGGGTTCTCGGGCCGTGGGGATCGGGCAAGACCTCGTTTGTGAATCTGGCGCGGGCTGATTTTGCTTCCGTAGGCGCGACGGTCTTGGACTTCAACCCCTGGATGTTCAGTGGGGCCGAGCAACTTGTTGAGTCATTCTTCGTCGAGCTTTCGTCCCAGCTAAAGCTGCGTCCCGGCCTCCAAGAGATCGGGAACGATCTTGCCGACTACGGAGAGGCCTTCGCCGGACTCGGCTGGCTGCCGGTGGTCGGACCCTGGATTGAGCGTGGTCGCGGAACCGCAAAGATCTTGGGCAAGTACCTCAGCCGCCGCCGCGAGGGAACCCAGGGAAGGCGAGAAAAGCTCACCGAGGCGCTGCGGGGGTTGGAGCGCCCCATCGTTGTAGTGCTTGATGACATCGATCGCCTTTCGACTGCGGAGATTCGAGACGTTTTCAAGCTGGTTCGCCTCACCGCGAGCTTTCCGAACATCGTCTATGTCCTTGCCTTCGACAGAGTGCGAATCGAGCAGGCCCTTGGTGAAGACGGAGTGCCCGGTCGGGACTACCTTGAGAAGATTCTTCAGGTCGCCATTGACCTTCCCGTCATTCCCGACCAAGTTCTCAATCGGCAGATTTTCGCCGCACTCGATCAGGCACTCGGAGACTCGGTTGAATTGGATGAGGAGGTTTGGCCGGACGTCTTCATGGAGGTCATACGGCCGCTGATCCGCAACATGAGGGACGTTCGCCGATATGCGGCGGCAGTCGGCGGGACGGCGGATGCTTTGAAGGGACAGGTCGCGCTTGCAGACCTGCTCGCGCTAGAGGCACTTCGCGTCTTCTTGCCTGACGTGTTCGCTCGGCTCCAGCTTTCAATAGATGGCCTCTGTACGCCCTCGGGAATGCTTGGGATGGGCGGCAGAGGGGAGGAGGCTCCTTTGAAGGAGCAGATCGAAGCCCTGTTGGAGGCTGGGGGTGAGCGTGGCGACGTTGTGCGGGCCCTTATCGAGCGCCTATTCCCGTTCGGCGAGCGACACATCGGCAGAACCCACTACGGCCCAGAATGGGCGAAGACTTACTTGCGCGACCGACGCATCGCGCATGAGTCAATTCTGCGGCTCTACTTGGAGCGGGTTGCTGGAGAGCAGCTCAGCAACTTCTACGACGCCGAGCGGGCTTGGGATTTGATGGCCGACCGCTCCGCCCTGGAAGAGTTCTTCGAGGCACTGGAGCCAGAGCGGCGCGAGGACGTCATCAGCGCCCTAGAGGCCTACGAAAATGACTATCGGCCTGAGCAGGTGGTCCCAACGGCGATTGTGCTTTGGAACGTGGCTCCTGGGCTACCCGAAAAACCGCGAGGCATGTTCGGCTTTGATGCCACGATCACGGTTGGCCGGGTCACCCTTCGCTTGCTCAGGTCATTGCCAGACCCGGATTCAATCGAGAAGGCAGTTCGGGAAATCCTCCCCGAGATCGACACCTTGTCGGCAAAATGGGAGGTGATCTCCGATGTTGGCTATCGGGAGGGCGCCGGCCACAAGCTTGTTTCCGAAGAGGCCGCCCGGACGCTGGAGGCCGAGTGGCGCGGGGAGGTTCGCGCAGCGTTGGCCGAGGATCTAGTTAAGGAGGACAACCTTGCGAGGATCTTGATTTGGGCACGGCAAGACGCAGCCCCGGACGAGCCTGGTCTTGAGATTCCGACCGACCCCGCCGTCACGTTTGCCCTCCTCCAAAGCGCCCGCTCAGAGACAAAGAGTCAGACGATGGGCACGCGCGCGGTACGTCGATCCCCCCGTTTGGCATGGGCGCCTCTCGTCGAGCTGTATGGCGATGAGGCGACTCTGCTCGCTCGCATCGAAAAACTGAAAGCCTCGGATATCGAGATGGATGGGGATTTCAGTGCACTGGTCAACAAATACGTTGAGGGATGGCGGCCTAACGATCTCGGGGGAAACGACGAAGACGATTGACCGGGACGTACCGCTCGGGTATCTCGCTACTTACGGCGTTGTTCGCCAGCGGGTTAGGAATCGGACAGCAGGGAACGCATCTTGGCTATGAAGGCCGGGTTCGAGAGTTGTCCGGCTAGCTCCACTGCTCAGATCGGCGCGCGAAGTTGCCGATGGGGTAGCGATGAACACGGCCAACTCGCACGTCTTTTCGCACGGGATGCGGGATACGCGGTTGGCGCTGGAGGCCTGGAGCGGGCGGCGCTGGACCGTTCTGCGTGGCTGGGTGGGACTCAGCCTGGCGATCGCGCTGGCGCTCCTGGCGGCGGTCTGGGTCGTGGCCGGAATGCTCACCCCCGACATCACGCCGATCCACCTTCCCGGCCTGACCGAACCGTCGGAGCCGGGCGACCTGCTGCCGATCCTCTGGCGCAACTCGTTGGTCCTGGCCCTGCACGCGACCGCCTGCGTCGCCGGCTTCATCGCCGGCGCCTCGATGCCGATCGCGGCCGCCCAGCGCGGTGGCCTCTCCCGCTGGATCCACGTCAAGGCGGGGGAGCTGGCGATCCTCTTCGTCTGCGCCGTCACCCTCTTCTCGCTCTCCACCCAGGCTCTCTACCTCGGCTTCCAGGGCTCGACGATCGCCTTCCAGCTGCACATCTCGATCGCGACCCTGCTGCTCAGCGTGCTGCCGCACGCGCTGCTCGAGCTGACCGCCCTCTTCCTGCCACTTGCCGCCTGGCTGATCGCCAGTCGCCGCGGCGAGTGGAACCAGCTGCTCGCCGCGACCTTCGTCACCGTCCTGATCGCGATCCCCTGCCTCGTGGTTGCAGCGACAATCGAGGTCTACATCTGGCCGCACGTCCTCGAAGCCCTCTCGCCGGTCGTCTGACAAGATCGCCGCTCTATGAGCGGCTACGACCCCAAGTCGATCGAGGCGAAGTGGCAGCAGGTCTGGGCCGAGGAGAAGACCTGGGAGGTCGCCAACCCGGGGCAGCCTGGCTACGACGGCTCCAAGCCGAAGTCCTACGTGTTGGAGATGCTGCCCTACCCCTCGGGCGAACCGCACGTCGGCCACCTGAAGACTTACGCGGTCGGCGATGCGATCGCCCACTTCCGCCGCCGCCACGGCTTCGAGGTGATCCACCCGATGGGCTACGACTCCTTTGGGCTGCCGGCCGAGAACAACGCGATCAAGACCGGCGAGCCGCCGCGGGCGGCGACCGAGCGCTCGATTGAGTCCTTCCAGCGCCAGTTCCGCGAGTGGGGCATCTCGATCGACTGGTCACGCGAGCTGGCGACCCACACGCCCGAGTACTACCGCTGGACCCAGTGGATCTTCCTGCGGCTCTTCGAGCAGGGCCTTGCCTACCGCACCGAAGCGCCGGTTCAGTGGTGCCCAAAGGACGCCACCGTGCTCGCCAACGAGCAGGTCGTCGACGGCCGCTGCGAGCGCTGCGGAACCGAGGTCGTCCAGCGCAAGCTCAAGCAGTGGTTCTTCAAGATCACCGACTACGCCGAGCGCCTGCTCGCCGACTTCGAGCGGCTCGAGTCCTGGCCCGAGCACGTGATCACGATGCAGCGCAACTGGATCGGCCGCTCCGAGGGCGCCGAGGTTGTCTTCCGCTGCGAGGAGCTGGGCATCGACTTCCCGGTCTTCACGACCCGGCCCGACACACTCTTCGGCGCCACCTTCTTCGTCCTCGCCCCCGAGCACCCGGAGCTGGAGCGCTTGGTCGCCGGGACCCCGGCCGAGGAGGCGGTCCGTGGGTACGTCGCCAATGCCGCCCGCGAGTCGGCCGAGGAACGCGGGGCGGAGGACCGCGAGAAGACCGGCGTGCCGCTCGGGCGCAGCGTCGTCAACCCGGTCAACGGCGAAGAGATCCCGATGTTCGTCGCCGACTACGTGCTGATGGAGTACGGCACCGGCGCGATCATGGCGGTCCCCGGCCACGACGAGCGCGACTACGAGTTCGCCAAGCGTTTCGAGCTGCCGGTCCGCCGCGTGATCGAGGGCAGCGACCCCGAGAGCGCCCGCGACGACGAGGGTCTGCCCTACCCGGGCGACGGACCGATGACCGGCTCCGGTCGCTTCGACGGAAAGGGCAACCGCGAGGCCTATACGGAGATCGTCGCCTGGCTCGGCGAGGAGGGTCGCGGCAAGACTTCAGTCAACTATCGCCTGCGCGACTGGCTGGTCTCGCGCCAGCGCTACTGGGGGGCGCCGATTCCGGTCGTCTACTGCGCCAATTGCGGCGGCGAGGATGGTTCGCCGGCGATCGTCCCCGTCCCCGACGAGCAGCTGCCGGTCGAGCTGCCGGAGGTCGACGACTACGCGCCGCAGGGCAAGAGCCCGCTGGCCGCGGCCGAGGACTGGGTCGCGACCGAGTGTCCCCGCTGCGGTGGCCCGGCTCGCCGCGAGACCGACACGATGGACACCTTCGTCGATTCCTCCTGGTACTTCATTCGTTACCTGGACCCGCGCAATGAGAGCGCGGCCTGGGACCGTGAGGCCGCCGATCACTGGCTGCCGGTCGATCAGTACATCGGCGGCGTTGAGCACGCGATCCTGCACCTGATGTACGCGCGCTTCTTCGCCAAGGCGCTGGCTGACGTCGGCGTGCTCGGCGTGCAGGAGCCCTTCGCCAACCTCTTCGCCCAGGGGATGATCACCCGCGACGGGGCGAAGATGTCGAAGTCGCGGGGCAACACGGTCAGTCCCGCCGAGTACGTCGAGCGCTACGGCGCCGACACCGCCCGTACCTACATTTGCTTCATGGGACCGCCGGAGCGCGACGCCGACTGGGCCGACGAGGGGGTGGAGGGCGTCAATCGCTTCCTCTCGCGGCTCTGGCGGCTCTGCGAGGAGGTCGAGCCCAGGCCGGCCGCCGAGCTCGATCCCGGCGCCGCCGGGGGCGACGCCCGCGCCCTCCTGGTCAAGGCCCACTGGGCGATCGACAAGGCGACCCGCGACTTCCAGCGCGACTTCCAGTTCAACACGGTGATCGCCGCCGTGATGGAGCTGGTCAACGATGCCTATCGGCTCAAGGACGGCCTCTACGTGACGCCCGAGGGCACCGCGGCGGTGCGCTTCGCCACCGCGACTGCAGCCTCCCTGATCTCCCCTTTCGCGCCCCATCTCAGCGCCGAGATCTGGGAGCGGCTGAAGGGCGGTCGCGTCTGGGAGCAGCCCTGGCCAGATGCTGATCCCGAGCTGTTGAGCGCCGACACGGTGACTCTCGTCGTCCAGGTCAACGGCAAGCTGCGCGACCGGATCGAGGCCGCAGCCGACGCTCCGCGCGAGGAGCTCCTGAGTCTTGCCCGTGCCAGCGAGAAGGTAACTCGCTTCCTCGATGGCAAAGAGGTGGTCAAGGAGGTTGTCGTGCCAGGCAAGTTGGTAAATCTCGTCGTTCGGTAGGGACAAGAACCAAGCAGATCAAGGACGCAGTGAGCGAAGCGTGCTTTGCACGTGAGCGAGCGAGGACGCAGATATGCGCCGGTTATCGTCCCTACCGATCTGGTAGAAAGCGCGCGTGCTCGTTAGAAGACTCAGCGAAGCGCCGGTCGAGGAGTGGCACCGCCTGCGCACCCGCGTGCTGATGGACGCCGGCGAACTCGGCTCGCGCAACCTCTCGGTCACCTGGTTGGAGCTCCCCTCCGGCGCGGAGCAGACGCTGCGCTCGCACGAGGAGTCCGAGCAGGTCTACGTGGTCGTCCGTGGCGCCGGCACGATGTCGGTCGCCGGCGACACCCAGCAGGTTGCCGAGGGCGACCTGATTCTTGTCCCGCCCGCGACCGATCACTCGGTCGCCAACAACGGCGACGCCGACCTCGCCTGTATCTCGGTGCAGTCACCGCCGGTAGCCGCCTCGGAGCTCTACAGCGATCAGTTGGCGGAGGTCGCCGGCTACGACGACGAAGATTTGTAGCTAAACCGTGTGAGTTTGCGCGCCACGCGCGCGCCGGAGTCGGGGACGGTTCGGGTCATGCCCGAGCTCTCCCGTTCTCAGATCATGGTCTACGGCGCAGTTGCGGTCGCGCTGCTCCTTCTGGGCGCTCGGGCAATTCGGGCCGAGGGGAGCGACCAGCAGGCATCGTTTTCGGCGGGCGGCGGGGAATTCACCCTCGACAAGAGTGGCTCTGGCGGTGACGTCGTCGTCGACGTGACCGGTGCGGTGGCGCGTCCTGGTGTCTACCGGCTGCCGGCCGGGGCACGGGTCGACGATGCCGTCGGCCGCGCGGGGGGAGCGACGGGCGTCGCCTTGCTGGAAGCGATCAACCTCGCCGCCCGGCTCGCCGACGGGCAGCAGGTGGCAGTGCCGAAGAAGGGACCGGGCGGGACGCCCTTGGCGGCTTCGGGGGCAGCGACGGAAGAGGGGCCGATCAGCCTCGGCACGGCGACGGCGGAGCAGCTCGACACGATCGACGGGATCGGGCCGGTCACGGCACAGAAGATCGTCGAATACCGCGACCAGCAGGGCGGCCTTGCCTCGGTCGATCAGCTCGACCAGGTGAGCGGGATCGGCCCCGCGACCATGCAGTCGCTGCGGGCGCGCCTGCAGCCGTAGTTCGACGATGCGGAGCGGCCGCCCGCCCTGGCTCCTCGTGCTCGGGATCGTCACCCTGGTCGCGCTCGCGCTCGCCCATCGCGACGAGATCCGGGGCCGGGCCGAGGCCGCGCTCGGGCAGGGCATGCCGGCGCGCGAGGCCGAGCTGGCGCGCGGCTTCGTCCTCGGCGAGGACGAAGGCATCGACGCCGGCACGGTCGAAGACTTCCGCCGCGCCGGGCTCAGCCACCTGCTCGCCGTTTCCGGTCAGAACGTCGCCCTGCTGGCCCTGCTGGCGATGCCGCTGCTGGCGGCGTTCGGCATTCCCCTGCGGGCGCGTCTCCTCTGGATTTTCGGCGCGATCGTCGTCTACGTTCCGCTGGCCGGGGCCGGCCCCTCGATCCTGCGCGCCGGCGTGATGGGGGCGATCGGCGTCCTGGCGACCCTGGCGGGAAGGCGCGGCTCGCGTCTCTACGCACTCGCAGTGGCGGCCGTGGTCACGCTCGCCATCGATCCGGGAATCGGCGCCGACGTCGGCTGGCAGCTCAGCTTCGCCGCGGTGCTCGGGATCCTCCTCATGGCTTCGCCGTTGCGCGCGGCGATCGCGGCGCGGATCGGCGCCCGCGGCTGGCGCGGCAGCGTCGCAGAGGGCGCCGCCGTGACGATCGCCGCCACCCTTGCGACGGCGCCGCTGATCGCCCTCCATTTCGAATCGATCTCGACCACGACCCTCGTCGCCAACCTGCTTGCCCTGCCCGCGGTGGCGCCGGCGATGTGGCTGGGAATGCTCAGCGCCGTCGCCGGCCAGGTGCCCGGCTTTCCGGTCAGGTTCCTCAACGCGCTGAGCGCGCCGCTGCTCGCCTACATCGCCCAGGTCGCAGCCTGGTGTGGCCGGCCGAGCTGGGCGTATCTGCATGTGAAGCTCGGCGCCGGCGGCCTGATCGCGTCCTACTCGGCGCTGGCCGTCGTCGCGATCGGCACGCCGACGCTTCTGCGCCACCGTCGCCTGGCGAGCCTGAGGCGCATCCGTTCCCCGGGGGCCGACGGGCCGAAAATCGGAGTGGGGCGACGGAGATCATCCCGTCGGCCGGCGCTTTGGCGCGTCGCTGCGGTGGGAGCGATCGCTTGCGCGCTGGCCTGGGCAGGGAGTCGCGGCGCCGCCGATGCAGCGCCGCCGGCTTCGGGTTTGCGGGTCTCGGTCCTCGATGTCGGTCAGGGCGACGCGATCCTCTTCCAGCCCGCCCATGCTCCGGCGTTGCTGGTCGACGGCGGTCCGCCGGGCGACGAGCTCGAGGCGAAGCTACGTGCGGCCGGCGCGCGGCGCCTCGGGGTCGCGATCGTCACCCACGAACAGTCCGACCACGCTGGCGGGATCGAGGAGCTGCTCGGGCGCTTTCCGGTCGCCCGGCTCGCCTACGCGAGGTCGAGCCGGCGCCTGCGCGGCGAGGCCAGGACGGCGGGGGCCCGGCCGGTGCAGATTGCCGCGGGGGCGACGCTGCGCTCGGGCCGGCTTCGGGTCGAGGTTCTCTGGCCGCCGCCGGAGCTGCTCTCCGCGCCGCTCGGCGCTGCCGACCCGAATACCCAGGCGCTCGTCCTGCTCGCTCGCTGGGGCGGCTTCTCGATGCTGCTCACCGCCGACGCGGAGGCGGAGGCCGTACCGCTCGATCCCGGTCCTGTCGACGTGCTCAAGGTCGCCCACCACGGCAGCGAAGACGCCGGGCTCAGCGCCCTGCTCGATCGCATCGTGCCGCGGCTCGCGCTGATCTCGGTCGGCGCGGACAACCCGTATGGCCATCCGACCCGGCTCACCCTTGCGACGCTGGCTGCGCACCACGTGCCCACCCTGCGCACGGATCGCGACGGCACGATCGTCCTCGACGTCGACAGCCACTCGGTCGTGCTGGGCACAGGCGGCTGAGCCACCTCAACAGATCACCTCAGCAATATTGGGTTTTCTTCCCGTTTGCCTGTTTGCGGCTCGCTCAATCGGCGATGGTTACCGTGGTGCTTTTCGTGATTCGACAGCGGGTGCGGGCAGCGGGCCAGAGCCTCGCCGGAGACGGCATGCTGCCGCGCCTGCGCAATGCATCGATTGCGCTGGTCGCCGCAGTCGCCGCGGTCGGGATGGGCCTGACCCTGTTCATCGCCCAGCTCGGCTTCCCCGGCGTCTTCAGCAGCCCGATCCCCGCCGGCCGGACCGAGGTCGGCAGCCTTCACGACGCGGTCACCCTCACGCATCGCCACGCCGTCGCCCGGCCCGCGCCGGCGCTTGACAGGCGTGCGGGCGCCGCCGGCGTCGGCCACTCGCGCCATGCCCGCGGCGGGAGCCAGGGCGGGGAAGGCGCCGGTGGAGGGGGAGGCGTGGGCGGCTCGCGTCAGGTTGCAGTGACCCCGGAGTCACAGGGGGGGTCGGAGGGCAGACACCCGGTTGCGTCGACCCCGGTCTCCACGCCCGCTCCCGCGGCACCCGTCGCCGAGCCTCCGGCCCCAGCCGCCGCGCCGGCGGCGGCCGAAGCTCCCTCGAAGTCAAGCTCCGACGGGCAGTCGAAGGGAACGACCGCCGGCTCGGTCAAGCCGAGCGCACCGTCCTCCACCAAGGTGACGAGCGACAGCAGCGGCAAGTCGAAGGGCCACCAGACCGCGAAGTCCGACGGCAAGCCCACGTCGGGGCCGAAGTCGAACAACAACGCTGCGGCCGAAAAGGCGGGCAAGGACAAGAGCTCGGCCGTGCCGCCAAAGGCACCGGCATCGCCACCACAGCCACCGCCGGCCGCGAAGGCGCCTGAAGCGGCCAACCCCGCCGCCGCCAAGGAAGCCGCCGACGGCGGCAAGTCGGACAGGCCCCGCCACTAGACTCGGCCGCGATGGCCGACAGCTTGGCAGCGCTCTATCTGATCGCCGGCACCGACCAGGCGAAGATCGACGCGACCCGGGCTCGGTTGCGGGCGCGTGCCGAAGGCGATGGCGGTGCCGGGGCGCTCGAGATCTTCGAGCCGAGCGAGGGCCGGGGTGGGCCCGACCACGAGGCGCTGTTGGCGGCGATCCCGGCGATGTCGCTTACCGAGACGCGCCGCTACCTGCTCGCCGACGGAGTGGAGCGCTGGCGCGATCGCCAGCTCGACCCGGTTGTCGCCGCGCTCGACTCCCTGCCGCCGGACCTGACCGTTGTCCTGATCTCCCGCGCCAAAGCTCCGGCGAAGTTGGCCAAGGCGGTGAAGGCCGGTAAGGGAGAGGTTCACGAGTTTGAGGCGCCCAAGGCACGCGACATGCCGCGCCTCCTCGTCGCCGAGGCGAAACGACTCGGCTACACCCTTGAGCCCACCGCCGCACGTGTCCTGGTCGAGCGCATGGGGGCCAGTCCGGTGCGCTTGCGCAACGAGCTCGAACGGCTGGCGCTATGGGCCGGCGAAGGCGGCAGGGTCGGTATCGATGACCTCGAGGAGATGATCGCCGACACCTCCGAGGCGGCCGTCTGGGCGCTCTCCGATGCCATGCTCGAACGCGATCAGGTTCGCGTGGCCGCTCTCGCCGAGCAGTTGATCTCCCAGGGCGAGAACGTGACCGGATTGATCTACGGCCTCGCCTCGCGCCTGCGCAAGGCATGTGCGGCTGCCGCCCAGCTCGAAGAGGGCGTGCCGCCGAAGCAGGTCGAGTCGAGCCTCGGCATGCACCCCTACGCGGCGAAGCAGCTGGTCGCCCGCCTTGGCAAGACCGACCTCGACCAACTTCACGAGGCGACGATGGCGCTTGCGGATCTAGAGGTCTGGTGCCGCGGCGGCGCCGACTACGGCGACGAGCTGGCCCTCACGCTCACCGTCCAAAAGATCGCCAGCGCCTAAGGCGCGAAAATCAAGCAGATCAAGGACGAGCGAGGGAGTGTGCGTACGCACACGACCGAGCGAGGACGCAGAGATGCGCCGATTTGCAGCCCTTAGGCGCTGGCGATCTTGGCCGCTCTTGACTTCTTGCGAGCGCCGGTGTTCTTGTGCAGCGCGCCCTTCTGCACGGCCTTGTCGACCTTGGAGACGAGCGCCTTGTGCTCGGCCTCGATTTTGCCCGAGTCGCCCGCCTCGACCGCGGCCTCGAGGCGGCGGAAGTAGGTCTTCACCGTGCTCGTGAGCAAGCGGTTCTCCGTACGCTCGCGCTCGCTGCGTAGGATCCGCTTCTTCTGTGAGGCAATGTTGGCCATAAGTCAAGTGCCTGAGGGCGCCGAGCCCCTCCGGGCGGCCGCCGACTATAGCGACTGAGAACGAGCTTGGAGACGCCCACGGCACCCGACAGCCCCGACCGCGACGAGGAAGCGCTCGCCGGCGACGCCGCCGTGCGCGAGGCGGAGGCCTTCGCGCCGGGCGAGGAACTGAGCGGCAACCCGGCCCCGGGACGCCAGGCGGGCCGGATCGCGCGCTCGACCGCCTTCTTCTCGGTCGCCACCGCCGCCTCGCGGATCGCCGGCCTGGTGCGTGAGATCGTCGCCGCCAGCTACTACGGGATCAACGGGCCGATGTCGGCCTTCACGATCGCCTTCCAGGTCCCCAACCTGGTCCGCGCCCTGTTCGCCGACGCGGCCCTGCAGCCGGCCTTCGTGCCGGTCTTCACCGAGCAGCTGGAGCGCAAGAACTACCGTGAGGCGTTCCGCCTGGCCTCGACCCTGCTGCTGCTGGTGACGCTTGTCCTCGGCGCGATCACCGCCCTCTTCGTGCTCCTGGCGCCGGTGATCATGCCGCTCTTCGCGCCCGGCTTCGAAGGCGAGCTCCTCGACCTGACGGTCACGCTCTCGCAGATCCTCTTCCCGATCCTGATCCTGCTCGGGATCAGCGGCGTCGTCGTCGGCATCCTCAACAGCTACGACCGCTTCGGCGCCTTTGCGATCTCCTCGCTGTTCTGGAACCTGACGATCATCGCCGTCGTCGTCGCCCTGGCGCCGGCGTTTCACGGCCAGAACCGGATCTACGCCTACGCGATCGGGGTCCTGGTCGGCACCTTGGTCCAGCTGATGATCCCGACCTTCGACCTGCGCAACACGCCGTTCAAGTTCGAATGGAGCTTCGAGTGGCGCAACCCGGACGTGCGCCGGGTGCTGCTGCTGATGCTGCCGGTGACGATCAGCCTCGGTCTGATCAACTTCAACCTGCTGATCAACAGCCTCTTCGGCAGCCTCGTCAGCGAAGAATCGCCGGCGGCGATGGACAAGGCCTTCCGGATCTACCAGCTCCCCCAGGGCGTCTTCTCGGTCGCGATCGCCACCGTCCTCTTCCCGACCCTGGCCCGCTTCGCCGCCCGCGGCGAGATCGAGAACCTGCGCGCGACGATGGCCAACGGGATGCGGCAGATCCTCTTCGTCCTCGTGCCGGCCGCGGCTGCGGTCCTCGTCCTCGCCACGCCGATGATCCGGCTGATCTACCAGCGCGGCGAATTCACCCCGGAGCAGACCGCGCTCGTCGCCACCGCGCTCTTCTGGTTCGCCTTCACGCTGCCGACCAATGGCCTCTACCTGCTGCAGACACGCACCTTCTTCAGCCTGCAGCGGCCCTGGATGGCGACCGGCCTGGCCGCCGTTGATCTGATCGTCTCGGCTCTCGGCGCCCTCGTCCTCTACAAGCCGTTCGGCACTGCCGGCATCGTCGCCGGCACCGGTATCGGCACCACGGCTGCGGTGGTGGCCCAGGCGGTGGTCCTGCGGCGCGAGTTCGGCGGCCTCGAGCTGGGGCGCCTGTTCGGCACCGCGACCAAGATCACGATCGCCTCGGCGGCGCTCGCCGCCGTCTCATTCGGCGTCTGGGACCTCCTCGACCACGAGCTCGGCCGAGGCCTCTTCGGCCAGATCGTCTCGCTCAGCGCCGGCCTCGGGCTGGGCGGGCTGGTCTACCTGGGGATGGCGAAGCTGCTCAGGATCGCCGAGCTTGAGCAGATCACGCGGCTCCTCCGGCGGCGCTAGATGCTCGGGGTGGGGCGGTATCTGCTGGGCGTTGCCGAGCTGGGGCTGATCGTCGGGTTTGCCTGGCTTGGGGCTACGAGCGTGCGCAGGCGGATCGTGGCGGAGCTGGATGGCTTGGTGGCGCAGCTGGCTACGGCGGTCCTTGCTGTCGCGGGGCTGCTGTGGATCGCCGAGGGGCTTGGGACGTTTGGCTGGTTTAAGGCTGGGCCTTACTTGGCTGCCGTCATCGTTGTTGGGGCAAGTCTCGCGGCGTTGGTGGGGGGACGGCGAGGGGGTCCCTCCCGCTTGCTGGGTTTTTCGCCTTTAAGTGGCCGGCGCTCGCTAGGTGGTCTGTGCGAAAAACAGGACGCCGCTGCGCGGGAGGGACCCCCTCGCCGTCCCTCGCCGGCGACGCTGGTTGCCCTGGCTATTGCCGCGGTCGCCGTGGTTCACTTCATGGTCGGCGTCAAGACCCGTCTCTCGACGGGTATGACCGGGTTCGATTCGACCTGGTACCACGGGCCGTTTGCTGCCGGGTTCTTTCGGAGCGGCGATACGTGGAGTTTGCATTTCATCGCGCCGCAGTTCTTGGCGTGGTTTTATCCAGCGAATTCGGAAGTGCTGCATGCGGTTGGGATGGCCGCATTTCACCGGGATCTGCTTTCGCCGCTGCTGAATCTCGGTTGGTTCATTGGGTGCTTGGTGGCGGGGTGGTGCATCGGGCGGCCGTACAAGGCTGCTCCGTTCTCGCTGGCGCTGACGTCCATTGCGCTTAGTTCGCCCGCGCTTTCCGATCAGGCGGGTGAGGCGCGCAACGACATCGTTGGGATCTTCTTCCTGCTTGCTGCTGTTGCGGTCGCCCTGGCCCAACGCCAACGCAGTTCCAATCGGCCGGCAAGTGAAACTGCGTTCGCGCTGGGCCCGGTTGTGGTTGTGGGCCTCGCGGCCGGGATGGCGGCTGGGACGAAGCTCAACTTTCTTCTGCCAGCAGTGGTCCTCGTGGTGGGTATCGCGATCGTTGCGCCGCGGGGACATCGCTGGCGCGCCCTCGTCGTGGGCGGACTTGGCGCTCTGGCGGGCGGGGGGTACTGGTATCTGCGCAACCTTGCCCACACAGGCAACCCATTGCCCTGGATCAGGCATCTCGGCCCGATCACGCTGCCGGCGCCCGAACAAGCCCTGGGCGGCCGCGAGGGGCATAGCGTCTTCGGCTACCTCACCGACGGCTCGATCTGGTCGGAATGGTTCCTGCCGGGCCTCCACCACGGCCTCAGCATCTTCTGGCCTCTGCTCGGCGCCCTGGCGCTGTCGGGCCTTCTCCTCAGCCTCGGCCGCCGCGCCGATCCGGTGCTGCGAGTCGCCGGTCTCGTCGGCCTGGCGGCAGCGTTTGCCTGGCTGATCGCCCCGACCTCAGCCTCCGGTCCAGCGGGCATGCCGCACGGCTTCGAATCCGGCCTCCGCTACCTAACTCCAGCCCTGGTCCTGGGCCTGGCCGTGCTACCCGCGGCGCCCCTCGTGCGTCCAGGCCTAGCTCGACTGGGGCTGACTTCGCCTTTCTTCGTCCCAGGGGCGAAAAAAGGCGAAGTCAGCCCGCTGCTGGGGCGGCGTCTGGTGCTCGGGGCTGGCGTTGCGCTGGTGCTGCTCGCGGTCGTCGTGGGGTATCCGGTCCAGCGGCACTATCTCCAGCACCGCTACGCCGATCCCTCTTTCACCACCCCGGGCCTAAACGCGGCCTTCAAGTGGGCCCAGGGAATCACCGACGCCCGCATCGCCACCACCAGCACCCGCCAGTACCCCCTCTACGGCAAGGACCTCAGCAACCACGTCGATTACACAGGCGAAGAGCAACCCCACGGCGGCTTCACCGCCCCGACCACCTGCCGCGCCTGGCGCCACCTCCTCAACGCCGGCAACTACGACTACGTAATAGCCAGCCGAGACCGCATAGAACCCGGCAAGCCAACGTATCCCGCCACGGCCCACTGGACAGAAGCTCCCGGAGTCACCGTCGTCTTGCGCAAACCACCCACAGTGGTTTTCAAGCTAAGGACCCCACTGGATCCATCGGGGTGCCCTAGATAGCGACTCTCGCGCGGGTGGCGCAGGGTGAGGGGGGTCGAGGACGGACCGTGGCCCGCCCGCAGGCCCCCCTCACCCTGCGACAGGACCCGCGCGCCAATCGCCATACTCCGACCCCGCCATGGACCACATCCGCAACTTCTCGATCATCGCCCACATAGACCACGGCAAGTCGACCCTGGCCGACCGCATCCTCGAGATCACCGGCGCCGTCGACCCGAAGAAAATGCAGGCCCAGATGCTCGACTCGATGGACCTCGAGCGCGAGCGCGGGATCACGATCAAGGCGCAGGCGGTGCGGGTCGAGTACAAGGCCGCCGACGGCCAGATCTACCACCTGCACCTGATCGACACCCCAGGCCACGTCGACTTCTCCTACGAGGTCTCGCGCAGCCTCGCCGCCTGCGAGGGCGCCCTGCTCGTCGTCGACGCCGCCCAGGGAGTGGAGGCGCAGACCGTCGCCAACACCTACCTGGCGATCGACGCGGGGCTGGAGCTGATCCCCGTAATCAACAAGGTCGACCTCCCCGGTGCCGAGCCGGAGCGGGTCGCGGCCGAAATCGCCGACCTCACCGGCGGAGACCCCGAGGAAGCCCTCTGGATCTCGGCCAAGACCGGCGAGGGGGTGCCCAAGGTGCTGGAGGCGATCGTCGAGCGCATCCCCGCTCCGCAGGGCGCGCCCGAGGCGCCGACCAGGGCGCTGATCTTCGATTCCGAGTTCGACCAGTACCGCGGCGTGATCGCCTACGTGCGGATGGTCGACGGCTCCTTCCGCAAGCACGAGCGGATCCTGGCGATGCAGAACGGGACCGAGGCGGAGATCGACGACATCGGCTTTTTTCGGCCGGCGATGACCGCCGTGCAGGGGATGGAAGCCGGCGACGTCGGCTACCTGATCACAGGGATCAAGGATGTGACCAAGCTACGGGTGGGGGACACGCTCACCGCCCAGGCAGGGCCCGCGGCGGAGCCACTCGAGGGTTACCGCGAGGTGCGGCCGATGGTTTTCTGCGGCCTCTTCCCGATAGACACCGACCGCTACGAAGATCTCCGCGACGCGCTCGAGAAGCTCGCCCTCAACGATGCCGCGCTGTCCTGGGAGCCGGAGACCTCCGAGGCGCTGGGCTTCGGCTTTCGCTGCGGTTTCCTCGGCCTGCTGCACATGGAGATCGTGCGCGAGCGCCTGGAACGCGAGTACGGCCTCGACCTGCTCTCGACGACCCCGAACGTGCGCTACGAGGTGCACCTGACCAACGGCACCTCCAACGAGGTCCGCAGTCCCACCGACCTGCCCGACCCCGCCTCGATCGAGTCGGTCGAAGAGCCGTTCATCCGCGCCACGATCATCTGTCCCTCCGAACAGGTGGGGGCCGTGATGGAGCTCTGCCAGGGGCGCCGCGGCACTCACGTCGACATGCACTACCTGAGCCCCGAGCGGGTGCAGATCCGCTACGACATGCCGCTGGCGGAGATCGTCCTCGACTTCTTCGACCTGCTGAAGTCCTCGACCCGCGGCTACGCCTCGCTCGACTACGAGCCGATCGGCAACCGCGCCTCGGATCTGGTCAAGGTCGACATCCTGCTTGCCGGCGAGAAGGTCGACGCGCTCTCGATCATCGTCCACCGCGACTTCTCATACGAGCAGGGCAAGCGCCTGGTCGAGCGGCTGCGCAAGACGATTCCGCGTCAGCTCTTCGACGTGCCGGTGCAGGCTGCGATCGGCTCCAACATCCTCGCCCGCGAGACGGTCAAGGCACTGCGCAAGGACGTCACCGCGAAGCTCTACGGCGGCGACGTCACCCGCAAGCAGAAGCTGCTGAAGAAGCAGAAGGCGGGCAAGAAGCGGATGAAGTCGGTCGGGCGGGTGGAAGTGCCACAGGAGGCGTTCCTGGCCGTCTTGGAGATCGACGAGTAGGGGTCGGCGGGCGGGTCCTGTCACGGGGGGAGGGGGCCTGCGGGCGGGCCACGGTCCGTCCTCGACCCCCTCCCCCCGCGCCACCCGCCCGAGACACCAAACTGGCCAGACGACCAGGACGCGGGAGCGTCTTTAGACTGCCGCGCCATGACCGTTAAGACAGAAGCTATTGGCAAGGAATGGCCCGCCACGACTTACGAGGTGGGCAAGGAGAAGATCGGCGAGTACGCGCGGGTGATCGGGCTCGAGAACCCGGTCTACAGCGACCGTGAGGCGGCCAAGTCGGCCGGCTACCGAGACGTCGTCGCGCCGCCGATGTTCTGCGTCGTCTACAGCGCCCCGGCACTGGGGCCGGCGATGTTCGACCCCGAGGTCGGGATGAACTTCGCCGCGATGGTGCACGGCGGCCAGGAGTTCGAGTGGGGCGAGCCGGCTTGCTCCGGCGACGAAATCACGACCACGGCCAAGTGCCTGGAGATCTTCGAGAAGGACGGCAAGGGCTTCTACGTCTTCGAGACGAACTCGGTCAACCAGAACGGCGACCAGGTCGTCAAGGGCACCTGGACCAACATCGTGAGAGGAGTCTGAGATGGCCGGTTTGAGCGTCGGCGATTCGATCGCCGGGTTGAGCGTTACCCCGGACAAGTACCTGCCGCACCGCTACGCGGGCGCCTCCGGCGACTTCAACCCGATCCACATCGACCCCGAGTTCGCGAAAATGGTCGGGCTGCCGAACACGATCCTGCACGGCCTTTACATGATGGGCCTGGTGGCGCGGTCGGCAACCGATGTCGCCGGTGGCGATCCCAAGGCCCTGAAGCGGCTCACCGTCCAGTTCCGCGGCATGGGCGCCCCCGAGACGGAGATCGTCGTCAGCGGCACCGTCAAGTCGGTCGATGGCGACACGGTGACGATCGACACGGTTGCTGCTCAGGGCGACAACCAGACGATTCGCAACGCCGAGGCGGAAATTCAGCTGTAGGTGGTGAGGAGCGGCGGGTGCCCCTCCCAAAACGAGCGGCAGGAGCCGCTCTTGAGTGTTTTGGGGAGGGCCACCCGCCGCTCCTCCTAGACTTCAAGCGTGCTTTCCCAGCGCCAAGAGTTGATCCTCAAGCTTGTTGTCGACGCCTATCTGGCGTCGGGACGGCCGGTGCCTTCGAAGGAGATCGCCGACCGCGCCGAGGTTGAGTGGGGAGCTTCTACTGTGCGAGCGGAGTTGGCGGCGCTTGAGGCTGCGGGGTATCTGACCCATCCGCATACGTCGGCGGGGCGGGTGCCGACCGAGGTGGGGTATCGGAGCCATGTTGATTCGCTGCTCGCCTCCGGGCGGTTGCCGGTCGAGAACACGGTCGAGCTTCAATTGCGGCGGGAGATCGATGCGGCTATGCGGGAGACGACTGCGGCCCTGGCCCAGGTGACCGACCTGATGGCGTTGGTGACGGCGCCGGCCGAGACCGCGGCCGCGACGATCCGGCGGGTCGAGGTCCTGCGGCTGCAGCCGAGCCGGGCGATGGTGGTCGCGATCGCCTCCAACGGCGCGGTCGCCAAGCGCGTCTTCGACTTCCCCGCCCCGGTCGACCCCGGCCTGGTCGAGTGGGCCTCCAGCTACCTCAACGAGTCGCTGGAAGGGATGAGCCTCGGCGCCCGCATGATCGCCGGCCGTCTCGCCGACCCCGAGCTGGGTCCGGCCGAGGCCGAGTTCATCGCGACGCTTGGCTCCGCGTTCACCGAGCTCGAAGGAGAGGAGTCCGCCGACAGCCTCTACACCGAGGGCGCCTCGCGCCTGCTTTCCGAAGCTCACTTCGGCGACCTTCCCCGCGCCGACCGACTGATGACCGCGCTCGAGGAGCGGGCGAGCCTGCTCGGCATGTTGCGCTCGGTGCTCGACCAGCGCTCGGTCTTCCTCTGGATCGGCGGCGAGAACCCGCAGCCGGAGCTGCGCTCGGTCAGCGTCGTCGGCGCCAATTACGGCCTCGCCCACCGCAACCTCGGCGCGGTCGGTGTGGTCGGCCCGCTGCGGATGGACTACGCCACCGCGATCGCCGCGGTGCGCGGCGCCGCCCGCGAGCTCTCTCGCTACTGCGAGACGGTCTACGACGGCTGACGATCGCGATGGCCCAGGACTACTACGAGCTGCTCGGCGTCGAGCGCGGCGCCTCCGGGGCGGAGGTCAAGCGCGCCTTCCGCCGGGTTGCTCGCGAGTTGCACCCCGACGTCAACGCCCACGATCCCGAGGCGGAGGAGAAGTTCAAGGCGGCGGCGGAGGCCTACGAGGTGCTTTCGGACCCCGAGCAGCGCCAGACCTACGACCGCTTCGGCCACGACGGCCTTCGCTCCGGCGGCTTCCCCGGCGGTGGCCAGGGCTTCAGCTCGGTCGAGGACATCTTCTCGGCGGTCTTCGGCGGCGCCTTCGGCTTCGAGGTCCGGCGCGGGCCGATGCGCGGCCAGGACCTGATGCACGCGATCGAGATCTCGGCCCCGCAGGCGATGCTGGGGACGTCGGTGAAGATCCCCAGTCACGAGGGCGAGCGCGAGGTCGAGCTGCCGCCCGGCGTCCAGCACGGCACCCAGTTCGCCCTGCGCGGCCACGGCCTGCCCGGTTCTGGCGGCGGCCCCCCCGGCGACCTGCGCATCGTTATCCACGTGATCGTTCCGACCGATCTCTCCGAGGAGCAGCGCGAGCTGGCCGAGAAGCTGGAGCAAACGCTCGAGGCCCGCAACCTGCGCTCCCAACAGGGCGACGACGGCTTCTTCTCCCGCATGCGCAGAGCCTTCGGTTGATCCGCCTCGCCGTTCGCTGCACGCCCGAGCAGGCCGAGATCGTCCTTGCCGAGTTGACCGTGCTCGCCCCCAACGGGGTCGAGGAGGAGCGCGGTCCAGGCTACGTCGAGTACGCGATCTACGGCGGCGAGGGGGAGCTGCCGGAGCTCGGCGAGATCGAGGTCGCGGCCGGCGACGGCCTGGTCGAGGTGGTCTCGACCGAGGTCCCGGACGACTGGGCCGACCGCTGGCAGGACTTCCACAAACCGCTCCTGGTCGGCGAGCGCCTCTGGCTGCGCCCGTCTTGGGAGGAGCCGCGCCAGGGCACTGTCGACGTCGTCGTCGATCCTGGCCGCGCCTTCGGCACCGGCGCCCACCCGACGACGCGGCTCTGCCTCGAGTTCCTGCTGGAGCTGGCCGAGGCCGGGGAGGCAAGGGGACCGCTGACCGATCTGGGAACCGGCTCGGGAGTGCTCGCGATCGCTGCCGCAAAGCTTGGCTGGAATCCGGTAAGTGGCTATGACCATGAGGAGCCGGCAATCGAGGCTGCTGCGGCAAATGCCGCGGCCAACGGTGTCAGCGTCGAGCTTGAACGCCAGAATCTGCGCGACGGGCTGCCTGAACTGGCACCGACGACCGTGGCCAACATGACTGCGCCGGTGCTCAGGGTGGTCGCCGAACAGCTCGCTGGCAAAGGGAGCCGGGAGGGGGTCCTCCGGAGCCTCCCCGCTGTTGCTCCGGAGGACCCCCTCCCGGCTCCACAAACCCTGGTCTGCTCGGGACTGCTGCCGACTGAGCTGGACGAGACCGCAGCCCTATTTGCCCCCGTCGGGCTGGCCGAGGTTGACCGACGCCTCGAGGGCGACTGGGCGGCCCTCCTCCTGCGCCACGGTTGAAGCTGCATTTACCCGGGCTGAGGCCGGGTAAATGCAGACTCGTGGTTCTGTCGCCGGGTCGAATAGGGTTCGGCCATGCTCGCGACGATCGTCGACCCCGGTTACAAGTTCGCGCTGTTCCTCCACATCCTGGCGGTGGTGCTCGCCTTTGGGCCGACCTTCGGCTACGGATTCTTCTTCTCGGTCGCGCCGCAGTTCCCCCGTGCCACACCGGCGATCATCGCTGGTGTGCAGAAGGTTGATCGCTACCTCGTCTCTCCCGGGATGATCGTCCTGCTGGTGGCGGGGATATACATGCAGGCCGACGGCGATTGGGACGCCAGTGAGGCATTCATCAGCGTTGGCTACCTGGCGATCATTTCCCTCTTTGCCCTTCAGGGAGCGTTCTTTCGACCCCAGACGCGAAAGGCGAGGGAGCTGGCCGAACGCGACCTGAAGGCAGGCGACACGCTAAGCGACGAGTTCAACGCGGTGAGCGAGCGGCTCAGCAAAGTGGGAGGGCTCGCCGGCCTGATCGTGGTCGTGACGGTCTTCTTCATGGCCTACAAGCCATTCCTCTAGCGGGCCGGCCCTGATGGCCATGCCTGCTGCGGGGCCAAAGCTCGACCCTTCGCTGCCGATCGCGATGTTCGATTCCGGGGTCGGCGGGCTGACCGTGCTGCACGAGTGCCTGGTCTCGCTGCCCGAGGAGGACTACGTCTACCTCGGTGACACGGATTGGTTCCCCTACGGCGTCAAGGACCCGGGTGATCTGCGGGCTCGGATCGGCGCGATCGCCGAACTGCTGCTCGGTGGCCGGGCCAAGCTCCTGGTAATCGCTTGCAATACCGCGACCTCGATCGGTGAGGACGTCGCGCGCGAGGTTGGCGCCGCGCATGGGGTGGAGGTGGTGCCGGTGGTCGAGCCACAGGCCGAGATCGCCGCCGCGATTACGGACAACGGCAGGGTCGGCGTGCTGGCGACGCCGAACACGGTCGAGAGTGCCGCGTACAGGCACGCCCTCGAAGGCCAGGGCCGCGCCCTGGAGGTGACCGAAGTCGAGGCGCCCGAGCTGGCGCCCTTCATCCAGGACGGCTCGCCCTTCGACGAGGCCGTGGTCGAGATGGCTCGCGCCTACTGCGCGCCGCTGAAGCGGGCCGAGGTCGACACCCTGATCCTCGGCTGCACCCACTACCCGCTGGTGGGGCCGATGCTGCAGCGCATCCTCGGCCGCGACATCAGGCTGGTCAGTGGCGGCCATGCCGTAGCGGCGGCGGTGCAGCGCACGCTTGGGCGCCGCGGCCTCGCTCGCGCCCCCGACGGGGAGGGGAACTACCGGTTTCTCTGCACGGGGGACGTCGATTCCTTCCGCGACCTCGGTACCCGCTTCCTGCAGATGCCCCTGGGGGACGTCGAGCGGGTTGAGATTTCCGGTGATGGCTAGTTCCGGGCGCCCGATTTCTCGCTTTCGGCACATTTGTAACCCATGCGGGCGCTCCAGCCTGCGACGGTGGTCGACATGACGACAAAAGCCCTCGGCAATACCGTATATACTCACCCCGTGGCAAAGGTGATGATCTCCATTCCCGACAACCTGCTCGAGCGCCTCGACGCCCAAGCCCGCGCCAATCGCGAAACGCGAAGCGGCTTGCTTAGGCGCCTCGTCGAGCGGGAGGTTTCCGTGGAAAGCGCCAAGCGCCGCAAGGAATTCGAAGATCTGCTTGGTCCGCCCATAGACATGGGTGGGGACGCCGCGAAGCTGATCCGCGAAGACCGCGAATCCCATTGACCGTGCTCCTGCTCGACGCCGGTGTTTGGATTGCCGCGAAGGACGGTGACGATCGCTATTTCGAGGCGGCGCGCCTGCTCGCCGTCGACTCCGACCAGCCGGTCGCCGCGCTGGATCTGACCCTCTACGAGGTGGCAAACGTCGTCGGCGCGAGGAAGCGCCAAGGCGATGATGCCACCGACTTGTGCCGGCTGATCTCCGCACGCTGCGCCGATCGTCTCGTTTCCATCGACCCGGAGTTGATCCGCCGGACCGTCGAGATAGTCGCCGAGTACGGCCTCACCGCTTACGACGCCGCATACGTCGCCGCAGCGCGCCGCCACGACTGGACCCTGGTCAGCACCGACGTCGCCGACCTGGTCTCGAAGGGGCTCGCGGTGGCGCCCGACGCCGCCGACTACCCTTAGACCGGATGAGCGTTCTCGAGCAGGTTCAGGCAGACGTGCGGACCGCGATGAAGGCGGGCTATCGCGAGCGCGCCGGCGCGCTGCGGATGATCGTCGACTCGTTGCAGAAGGACGCCAAGCTGGGTGACGGTGACGAGGTCGCGGTGCTGCAGCGCGAGCGCAAGAAGCGATTGGAAGCGGCCGAGGCCTATGGCGAGGCGGGTCGCACCGAGCAGGCAACGGCGGAGAATTTCGAGGCCGAGCTGATCGAGGCCTACCTGCCCCAGCAGCTCTCCGACGAGGAGCTGACGGAGCTGGTCGATGCGGCGATAGCCGAGGCCGGCGCCACGGAGCAGAAGCAGATGGGCCAGGTGATGTCGGCGCTGATGCCGAAGCTCGGCGGGCGGGCCGACGGCAAGCGGGTCAGCGCGGCGGTGCGTGAGCGGCTTGGCGCGTAGGCAGCTCACGCTCGAGAACAGCGTCGCCGCCGAGCTGGCGGGCTCCGAGGACGCGGTGCTTCGTGCCCTGCGTGGGCACCTCGATTGCGACTTCCACCTGCGTGGCAACGTGCTCACCCTCGACGGCGAACCGGCCGACGTGCAGACCGCGGCGACCGTCGTCGACGAGCTGGTCGAGCTGATCGAGAACGGGCACGAGGTGGCGCCGGGGACGATCGAAGCGGTGACCGGCGCGCTCGACGCCGACGAGAGCCCGGCCGAGATCCTCGAGGACGTCGTCTGGCGTCACCGCAACACCAAGGTCTCGCCAAAGACGCTGAACCAGAAGCGCTACGTCGACTCGATCCGCGATCACACGATCACCTTCGGCGTCGGGCCCGCCGGCACCGGCAAGACCTTCCTTGCCGTCGCAATGGCTGCCGCCGCACTGGCTGACAAGCAGGTGCAGCGGATCATCCTCACCCGGCCCGCAGTAGAGGCCGGCGAGCGGCTCGGCTTCCTGCCCGGCGACATCCAGGCCAAGGTCGATCCTTACCTGCGGCCGCTCTTCGACGCCCTCTTCGACATGCTCGACCCCGACCGCGTCAACGGCTACTTCGAGCGCGGTGTGATCGAGGTGGCGCCGCTCGCCTTCATGCGCGGCCGCACGCTTAATGACTCCTTCGTCATCCTCGACGAGGCCCAGAACACCAGCCCGGAGCAGATGAAGATGTTCCTAACCCGGCTCGGCTTCAACTCGCGCATGGTCGTCACCGGCGACGTCACCCAGATCGACCTGCCGACCGACCAGCGCTCGGGCTTGGTCGTCGTTCGCGACATCCTCGACTCGGTCAAGGACATCGACTTCATCAACTTCGGCCGCGAGGACGTCGTCCGCCACAAGCTGGTCCAGCGCATCGTCGCCGCCTACGACGAACACGGCAACCGCGAGCGCGCGGCCCGGGCCGAACACGGGCCGACGCCGGGCTCTTGAGCCTGGACCTCGACGACGTGCCGAGCGAGCTGCGCGAGCCGGTGTCCGCCGCGCTGGCCGCCGCCGGAGTGGGCGATGGCCACCTCGCGGTCGAGTTGGTTGGCGAGTCGCGCATCCGCGAGCTCAACCGCGAGCATCGGGGAAAGGACGCGCCCACCGACGTGCTTGCGTTCCCGATTGACGGCACCGGTCCGGCGCCCGGCCCGCGTGAGCTTGGCGACGTCGCGATCTGCCCCCAACATTGCTCCGACGTCACCGAGGCCGCCGTGCACGGCGTGCTCCACCTCTGCGGCTATGACCACGAGACCGACGGCGGCGAGATGCTTGAGCTGCAGGCCAGGGTCCTGGCGGGCCTGGCGTGACCCGCTCCGGCTTCGTCGGCCTTGCCGGCCGGCCCAACGTCGGCAAGTCGACCCTGGTCAACCAGATCGTCGGCAGTCACGTCGCGATCGTCTCGATGCGGCCGCAGACGACGCGGCGGGCGATCCGCGGCATCCACACCGACGTCGGGAGCGGCCGTCAGCTCGTCCTCGTCGACCTGCCCGGCGTGCAACGCCCCCGTGACGTGCTCACCGAGCGGATGCAGAAGCGGGTCGAGCGCGAGCTCGCCGACTCCGACCTCGCCCTGATCGTGATCAACGGCGAGGAGGGCGTCGGCCCCGGCGACCGCTTCATCGCCCGCGCCCTGCTCGGAGCCGGCGCCAAGCTGCCGATCATCTGCGCCGTCAACAAGGCCGACCGCCTGGGACCGAACGAGATCGTCCCGGTGTTGGCCGAGGCCGCCGAGCTGGGCGGCGTCGACGAGGTCTTCCCGATCAGCGCCCGCAGCGGCGAGGGCGTCGAGGCGCTGGTGGAGCGCATGGCCGAGCTGATGCCCGAGGGCCCCTACCTGTATCCACCGGAGGATCACAGCGATCAGTCGAGCGAGCTGTTGCTGGCCGAGCTGATCCGCGAGCAGGTGCTCAACCGCACCCGCGACGAGATCCCCCACTCGGTCGAGGTCAAGGTCAAAGACGTGAGCGAGCGCGAGGACGGCCTGGTCACCGTTGACGCCGAGGTCTGGGCCGAGACCGAGTCGCAGAAGCGGATCCTGATCGGCAAGGGGGGCGCCAAGGTGGGGGAGATCGGGACGGGTGCCCGTCGGTCGCTGGAAGCGGAGCTCGGCGCCAAGGTTCACCTGGATCTCAAGATCAGAGTTCGCAGCCACTGGCGTCGCGATGAGGACCTTCTCGACCGACTGGGTATCGAGTGAGCATACGATTGGAGCCGATGTTCGAACAGCTTCGATTCGATGAGCGGGGGTTGATCCCCGTGGTGGCGCAGGACTTCGTCAGTGGCGAGGTGCTTACGCTTGCCTATGGGAATGAGGAATCGCTGCGGCTGACCGTGGAGACCGGGGAGCTTCATTTCTTCAGCCGCTCTCGGGAGGAGATCTGGCGGAAGGGGGAAACGTCGGGGAACGTGTTGAAGCTGCGGCAGCTGCGTTATGACTGCGATGGCGATGCGATCGTCGCCTTGGTTGAGCCGACTGGGCCTGCTTGTCATACCGGGGAGCGCAGTTGCTTCTTTCGCGAGCTTGATGGCGACGGTGGGCCTGCTCCGGCCGTGCACGAGACGCTGGCGACTCTCGAGCGGACTTTGCGCAGCCGTGCTGTCGAGCGGCCCGAGGGCAGCTACACCGTGCAGTTGCTCGACGATCCGAGGCTGATCGGCGAAAAGGTCGAGGAGGAGGCCGAGGAGGTGGTTCGCGCTGCGCGCGAAGAGACCGATGAGCGCGTCGCTGAAGAGGCCGCCGATCTGCTTTACCACCTGGCGGTCCTGCTTGCCGCGCGCAAAGTGCCTCAGTCGGCCGCGATGGAAGTGCTCAATGGCCGTCGTCGCTGACTCGGAGCTGCGGCTCGAGCCGAGCCTCGCGCAGGCTCGAGAGCTGGCCGAGCAGGGCAACGTCGTACCGGTCTGCGCCCGTCTGCTCGACGACTGCGAGACACCGGTCTCGGCTTTTCTCAAGCTGCGCGCCGGCGAGCCCGAGGGCGCGCCCTGCTTCCTGCTCGAGTCGGCGGAGCAGGGTCAGGTCGGCCGCTACTCGTTCGTCGGCTTCCGCCCGCGCTCGGTGCTGCGCTGGAGCGACGGCGTCCTGACTGACTCCGAGGGTGCCGCCGGCGACGCGCCCGACCCCTACGACGCGGTCGCTAAGCACCTCTCGGCTTTCAAGCTCGCCCCGGTCGAGGGCCTGCCGCCGTTCGCCGGCGGCGCCGTCGGCTTCTTCGGCTACGACCTGGTCCGCACGGTCGAGCCGCTGGGCGAGCCAAATCCGGACCCGCTCGGCCTTCCCGACATGGCGCTGATGGTGACCGACCTGCTGCTCGTCTTCGATCACCTGCGTCACGAGTTGACGATCATGGCCTGCGCCTTCGCCGACGACGAGGGCGGGATCGACGCCGCCTACGAGCGCGCCGCCGCCGCGATCGCCGATGCCCGCCGGCGCCTGCGTGGGGCCGTGCCGGTCCCCGAGCTCCCGGCGACCGCCGAGCCGCCCGAGTTCAAGTCCAACATGGCGCGCGAGGAGTTCGAAGCGGCGGTCGAGCGGATCGTCGAGTACGTCCACGCCGGCGATGCCTTCCAGGTCGTTCCATCGCAGCGCTTCTCGGCCCCGGCGCCGGTCGAGGCCTTCTCGATCTACCGCGGCCTGCGCGCGGTCAACCCCTCGCCCTACATGTACTTCCTCGAGTTCGGCGACTTCCAGATCGCCGGTGCCTCGCCCGAGCCGCTGGTGAAAGTGATCGGGAGCACGGTTGAGACACGACCGATCGCCGGTACCTATCCGCGCGGAGCCAACGAGGAGGAGGACCGGCGCCTCGCCGAGCGGCTCGTCAACGATCCCAAGGAGCGGGCCGAGCACGTGATGCTGGTCGACCTCGGCCGCAACGACCTCGGTCGGGTCTGCGAGTACGGCTCGGTCTCGGTCGACGAGCTGATGGTGGTCGAGACCTACTCGCACGTGCTGCACATAGTCAGCCAGGTCTCGGGCACACTGCGCGACGGCGTCGGGGCGATGGACGTACTGCGCTCCGCCCTGCCGGCGGGCACGCTCTCGGGCGCGCCCAAGGTAAGGGCGATGCAGATCATCGACGAGCTCGAGCCGATCAAGCGCTGCTCCTACGGCGGCGCGATCGGCTACCTCTCCTGGAACGGTGACCTCGACACCGCGATCCACATCCGCACGGTGGTGGTCAAGGACGGCCGGATCCACGTCCAGGCCGGTGGCGGCACGGTCGCCGACGCCAAGCCGGCCTACGAGTACAACGAGTCGGTCAACAAGGCCCGGGCGGTCTTCCGCGCCGTCGAGCTGGCCTGCGAACAGCCGGATTGGGCGTGAGGAAGCGATGAGAGTCCTCGTGATCGACAACTACGACTCCTTCACCTACAACCTGGTCCAGTACCTGGGCGAGCTCGGGGCGGAGCTCGAGGTGGTCCGCAACGACAAGGCGACCGTCGACGAGCTGCTCGAGCGCGGTGCCGAGCGGCTCGTCGTCTCACCGGGCCCCTGTACGCCGGCGGAGGCCGGGATCTCGGTCGAGGCGATCCGCCGCTTCGCCGAGGCGAGCACCCCGGTGCTGGGCGTCTGCCTCGGCCACCAGTCGCTGGTCGAGGCCTTCGGCGGCCGCACGATCCAGGGCGAGCCGATCCACGGCAAGGAGGCCGAGATCGAGCACGACGGCCGCACCGTCTTCGCCGGCCTGCCGAGCCCTTTCGTCGCCGGCCGCTACCACTCGCTGGTCGCCGATCCCGACCTTCCCGACGAGCTCGAGTTAAGCGCCAGCTTCGGCGACGTGGTGATGGGCGCCCGCCACCGCGAGCTGCCTGCCGAGGGCGTCCAGTTCCACCCCGAGTCGGTGCTGACCCCGCAGGGCAAGCACCTGCTCGCCAACTTCCTCGGCAAGAGCTGATGGCCGACGGCCCCAACGAGATCGTCACAAGGGCGATCGACGCGGTCTGCGCCGGCGACCACCTGACAGCAGACCACGCCGCCGCGGTCCTCGCCGAGATCATGGGCGGCCGCGGCAGCGAGGTGCAGACCGCCGCCTTCCTGATCGCCCTGCGGGCGAAGGGGGAGACCGTGCCGGAGCTGGTCGGCCTGGCTCGCACGATGCGCTCGCTCGCGGCGCCGGTCTCGACCTCCCGCACCGACCTCGTCGACACCGCCGGGACGGGGGGAGGCCCTTCGACCTTCAACGTCTCGACCACGGCCGCGCTGGTCGCCGCGGCGGCCGGCTGCGCGGTCGCCAAGCACGGCAACCGCTCCAACACCAGCCGCTGCGGCTCGGCGGACCTGCTCGAGGCGCTCGGCGTCAACATCGAGCTCGCGCCCGAGCAGGTCGGGCGCTGCATCGACGAGGTCGGCTTCGGCTTCATGTTCGCGCCGCGCCACCACCAGGCGATGGCGAACGTGATCCCCGTGCGCAAGGCGCTCGGTGTCCGCACGATCTTCAACTTCCTCGGCCCGCTGACCAATCCGGCGGGCGCGCCACGCCAGCTGCTCGGCGTCTCCGACCGCCACTACCAGGAGACGATCGCCGAGGCGCTGGTCGGCCTCGGCAGCGTGCGCGCGATGGTCGTCGCCGCCGACGACGGCGTCGATGAGATCTCGATCTCGGCGCGCACCCGCGTGATCGAGGTCGAGGATGGACGCACCGCCGAGCACTTCGTCGAGCCGGGCGATTTCGGCTTCGCCGAAGACGAGCCGGAGTACGTCGCCGGGGGGACCCCGGAGGAAAACGCCGCCGCCTCGCGGGCCGTTCTCGGCGGTGAGCCCGGGCCGCGCCGTCACCTGGTTCTACTCAACGCCGGCGCCGCTATCTACGTCGGCGGCAAGGCCGGGAGTCTGGCCGAAGGTGTCGAGCTGGCCACGACGGCGATCGACTCTGGCGCTGCGCGAGAGCTGCTCGAACGCCTGGTTGCAACGACCAACGACTCCGCCCTTTAGGCTTCGACTGTCTAGTGGCCATGATCGAGCAGCTGATCTCGGTAGCGAGGGAAGGGGTGGAGGAGCGCCGCGGGCAGGTCTCGCAGGCGGAACTCGAGTCGCGCCTTTCCGCTCGCGGCGAGGATCGGCCCTTCAACGAGGCCCTGGTTCGTCCGGGCCTCTCGCTGATCTCCGAGTTCAAGCGGCGCTCGCCAAGCGCCGGCGAGATCTCCGCCTCGGCGACGGTGGCCGAGCAGGTCGGCGCCTATGAGCGCGGTGGTGCCGCTGCGCTCTCCGTGCTGACCGACGAGCGCCATTTCGGCGGCTCGCTCGAGGACCTGCGCGCGGCGCGCGCGGCCTGTGACCTGCCGATTCTGCGCAAGGACTTCATCGTCGATCCGTACCAGCTCTACGAGGCGGCGGTCCACGGTGCCGACGCCGTTCTCTTGATTGTCCGAGCGCTCGACGATCGTGAGCTGCGGGCGATGTACGACGAGGCGCGCGACCTCGATCTCGACTGCCTGGTCGAGGTCCACGACGCCGAGGAGCTGCAGCGGGCACTCGAGCTTGACGCCGAGGTGATCGGGATCAACAACCGCGACCTCGATGCCGGCACGGTTGACGTCTCGACTACGTATGAGCTGATGCCCGATGTGCCGGCCGGCAAGACCGCCGTTGCCGAGAGCGGAATCTCCTCACGCGCGGAGCTGGAGGAGCTGGAGCGGGTCGGCGTCGACGCGGTGCTGATCGGGGGGGCGCTGATGAGCGCCGCCGACCCCGAGGCGAAGACCCGCGAGCTGACCGGAGCCGACGAAGGCACCCGCGAGCACCACCTGCCCTAGCGGCTCGAATTTAGTCGCCTTTTGCGGGCCGTTTAGGAATCGCTGAGGGTCGCCCCCTACATTTCCCGCACGATGAAAAGCACCCTTCGCACTCCATTTGCCTCGGCACTCCTCGGCGGCGTCGTGGTCGCCGCCTTCTTCGCCATCGCGATCTCCGCCGGCTGGATCGACTCGAAGACGACGACCACGACGACGACTTCCGCACCGCTCTCCGCGCCGGTCGCCGCCAAGGAAAGCGGCGATGCCAACACGGTCAACGAGATCTACAGCCACGATGGGCCCGGGGTGGCCTTCATCGAATCGACCGAGGCGCCCGAAGAATCGGCCGGATCGCTGAGCCCGTTCGGCGAAGGTGAATCGGGCGGCGGCGGGATCGCCACCGGCTCTGGCTTCCTGATCGACAACGAAGGCCACATCCTGACCAACAACCACGTGATCGAAGGCGCGACCAAGGTCGAGGTCAGGCTGGGTTCCTCGCAGACCGAGCACGAGGCGGAAGTGGTCGGGGCCGACCCCGCTACCGACGTTGCCCTGCTCAAGGTCGACGTGCCGGCGAGCCAGCAGCACCCGCTCTCACTCGGCGATTCCGCCAAGGTCCAGGTCGGTGATCCGGTGGTCGCGATTGGCAACCCGTTCGGTCTCGACCGTACCGTTACGGCCGGCATCGTCTCCGCTCTTCAGCGTCAGATCCAGGCGCCCAACGGATTCTCGATCTCGCACGTGATCCAGACCGACGCGGCGATCAATCCCGGCAACTCCGGCGGCCCGCTGATCGACTCCGAAGGACGGGTGATCGGGATCAACTCCCAGATCCAAACCGGCGGGGGCGCCGAGGGCAATGTCGGTATCGGCTTCGCCGTGCCGATCAACACAGCCCGCGAAGTGGCCGAACAGATCGAGAAGAACGGCAAAGTTGAACACGCCTACGTCGGCATCAGCGGTGGCAGCATCACTCCCGCCCTGGCCAAGGCGCTGAAACTGCCGGTCGAAAAAGGCGTCCTCGTCAACGAAGTGGTCAAAGGCAGCCCGGCCGACAAGGCCGGCATCGAAGGCGGTGACACCCAGGCGACGATCGAAGGCGTCGAAGTCACCCTTGGCGGCGACATCGTGACCGAGGTCAACGGCAAGCCGATCAACTCGATGGAAGACGTGATTGACGCGGTCAACTCGGCGCAGCCGGGCGACAAGATGGAACTGACGCTGCTGCGGGGCGACAACGAAGAAAAGACCGTCACGGTCACGCTCGGCGTACGGCCCAAGTCTGCCGAATAGGCGGCTGGGCCGACAGGGCGCCGGGCGGCACTTCCCAAAACGCTCGGGGTGGGAGCGAGCGCCGGGAGGCACCTCCCAAAACGCTCGGCGGGAGCCTCGCTTGAGTGTTTTGGGAGGTGCCTCCCGGCGCTCTCGTTCCACGCGCCGGTTGAGCTTCCGTAGTCTGGAAGCGTGAGAGTCAAGATTTGCGGGATCACCAATTTGGACGACGCGGCCGAGGCCGTCTTGTTGGGAGCTTGGGCTATTGGGCTCATTCACTACGACAAGAGCCCGCGGGCCTGCTCGCCCGGCGAAGTCACCGCTATTTGCGCTGCGTTCAGGCGCAAGTGCGAGGTCGTTGGGGTCTTTGTCAATCCGGAGTTGGAGGATGTGGCGAAGGCGGTTGAGGGGGCTGGGTTGACGATGGTGCAGCTGAACGGGGCCGAGGGGCCTCAGTTCTGCGCTGAGGTGGCGCGCCGGACCGGGGTCAAGGTGATCAAGGCGATCCACGTCGCCAGCGGGGCGGAGGTGCACGGGGCGGAGGTGTTTCGCACCGATTTCCATCTCTTTGACCGGCGTGGGAAGGGTCTCTGGGGCGGGACCGGCGAAAGCTTCGACTGGAGCCTGCTGCGTGAGCACCGTTCCGAGATTCCGGCCATCGTCGCCGGCGGACTGCGGCCCGACAATGTGGCCGAAGCTATCGAGGTCACGCATCCCTTCGCCGTCGATGTCGCGAGCGGGGTCGAGGCCGAGCCCGGGCGTAAGGACCACGCGGCGATGGCGGCCTTCTTCGAGGCGGCCAAGGGCGCTAGCGTCACCCCCGCATGAGCGCGATCGAGCAGCGGTTCGGGCCCTACGGGGGCCGCTACGTACCGGAGACCCTGATCGCTGCACTCGACGAGCTGACCGATGCCTGGGCCGAGGCCCGCGACGATGCTGCCTTCAACGAGCGTCTCCGTCTTCTCCATCGCGACTTCATCGGCCGGCCAACGCCGCTCTACCTGGCCGACCGGCTCTCGGCCAAGGCAGGCCGCCGCGTCTATCTCAAGCGCGAGGATCTCGCCCACACCGGCGCCCACAAGATCAACAACGCGATCGGGCAGGCGCTGCTGGCCGAGCGGATGGGCAAGCCGCGGGTGATCGCCGAGACCGGCGCCGGCCAGCACGGTGTCGCCACCGCCACCGCCTGCGCTCTCTTCGGGCTCGAGTGCGTCGTCTACATGGGCTCCGAGGACATCCGCCGCCAGCGGCCCAATGTCGAGCGCATGGGCCTGCTCGGCGCCGAGGTGGTCCCGGTCGAGGCCGGCGCGCGGACGCTGAAGGAGGCCAGCAGCGCCGCGATTCGGGATTGGGTCGCCAACGTCGAGACCACCCATTACATAATCGGCTCAGCGGTGGGCCCAGCGCCGTATCCAGCCCTCGTTCGTGATTTGCAACGGGTGATCGGCGACGAGGCGCGGCAACAGGCGCTCGCGGCCGAGGGCGGTCTTCCCGCCCGCGTGATCGCCTGCGTCGGTGGCGGCTCGAACTCGATCGGCATCTTCACGCCGTTCATCGACGATGCCGAGGTCGAGCTGATCGGCGTCGAGGCGGCGGGGGAGGGGGTCGAGACCGATCGCCACGGCGCCTCGCTGGGGTTGGGCAGCACCGGCGTACTGCACGGCTCGCTTTCCTCGGTCCTCGCCGATGAGGACGGCCAGATCCTCGAGGCCCACTCGATCTCGGCTGGCCTCGACTACCCCGGCGTGGGTCCCCAGCACGCATATCTGAGAGATACGGGGCGAGCCAGCTATCACGCGATCACGGACACCCAGGCACTTGACGCATTTCTTACGCTCACTCGCCTGGAGGGGATCATTCCCGCGCTGGAGTCCTCGCACGCCATTGCCTGGCTGCTCGAGAACGGCGGCGGTGAGGGCTACGACGTGCTCTGCCTCTCCGGGCGTGGGGACAAGGACCTGGCTGAGGTGCTGGCGCAGGGTGTGGGATGACTCGTCAGAGCGACAGCGGGGAGGGAGGGACCCAGGGGGTCATTCGCCGGAGCAACAGCGGGGAGGCTCCGTCGAACGACCCCCTGGGT
Organism: uncultured Solirubrobacterales bacterium; assembly: GCA_963702705.1. Classification (GTDB taxonomy): domain Bacteria; phylum Actinomycetota; class Thermoleophilia; order Solirubrobacterales; family 70-9; genus VRUE01. The sequence goes on along the minus strand of CAVPDR010000002.1, from coordinate 371,254 downwards.
CCCAAGCTCGCCGGGTCCTCCGGCCTCGAGCGGATCGCGATGGCCTTCCGAGGGGCGAAGGACCAGGGTCGGGCCGCGCTGATGCCGTACATGATGGCTGGGTATCCCGATCTGGAGACCTCGCTGGCGGTGGCCGAGTCCTATGCAGGTAACGGCGCCGATTTGGTTGAGCTTGGGGTTCCCTTTTCCGATCCGCTTGCCGATGGGCCGACTATTCACGCTGCAGCTACGGCGGCGCTTGGGGCGGGGGCGACCCTGGAGAGTGCGCTTGAGATTTGCGAGCTGATCTCGGGGCGGGTGCCTGTCGTCTTCATGGTCTACGCCAACATGGTCCTTGCACATGGGGGTGCGGCCGAGTTCGGGGAGCGGGCTGTTGCCGCGGGTGCCAGCGGAGCGATCGTTCCCGACCTGCCCCTGGAGGAAGCGGAGCCGGTGCGGGAGGCCTTCGCGGGCGCTGGGCTGGCGCTGGTGCCGCTCGTGGCTCCGACCACGCCGCCCGAGCGGCGAGGCCAGATCTGCGCTGTGGCTCAAGGTTTCGTCTACGCCGTCTCCACGGTTGGGACGACCGGGGAGCGGGATGAGATCCCGGCGCAGCTGGCTGAGCTGGTTAGCGCGACGCAGGCCGAGGCCGAGGTGCCGGTGGCCGTCGGCTTTGGGATCGGCACGCCGGCGCAGGCCGCTCAAGTTGGGGAGGTTGCCGACGGGGTGATCATCGGCAGCCGCCTGGTCAGGGCTGCCGGCGAGGCCGGAAGTCCCGATGAGGCCGCTGAGGCCGTCGGCTCCTTCCTGAGCGAGACGCGCGCGGCCCTCGAAGGCACGTAAATCCACCTCAACCGGCCAGCTGGATAGGATTCCCGCCGCATGGGAATGGTCATCACCCTCTTCTTGGCCCTGGCGACGACCATCGTCGTCTACGCCGTCCTTGGTCAGGGCGGCGGCGTTGCCGGCCTGATCTTCTTCGGCATCCTCGTGATCGGCGCCACGATTCGGGTTTTCACCCCCAGCTCTGACTAAGCGCGCGTCGCGACCACCTGCAGGTACTCGGCCTCGAGCACCATCGCCCGCTCACCGGCGGTATTCGCCTCCTCCAAGAAGGCGCGAAGGTCGTCGGTGAGGGCCTGCTCGCCCTCGGCTCCGACCCGTTCGTAGGCGGCCTGGGTGGGACCGAAGTACTCGCGGAAGTACTCGATGTAGTGGTCGGCCGAGCGGAACGGCTGGCGCGAGATGCGACGCTCGGTTTGCAGGTCCGAGATCCCGTCTCCGAGCAGCTCGCGCACGCGCTCCTCGGTGCCCCAGAGCAGCGGCGAGTCGACGCCGGGCGGCGGCGGCGCGTGCTTGGCGATCGTCTTGAACATCGCTCCGACGGCGCCGCCAGGCGTCCAGTTGGCCATTCCGATGCGGCCACCCGGCTTGACCACCCGCAGCAGCTCCGCCGCGGCCTTCGCCTGGTTCGGCGCGAACATCGCGCCGAAGATCGACATCGCCACCTCGAACTCGCCGTCCCCGAACGGAAGGTCCTGGGCGTCGGCCTCGACGAACTCGACGTCAAGGCGCTCGGCGGCCGCACGCTCGCGGCCACGCTCGAGCAGGGCCGGGACGTAGTCGCCGCCGACGACGCCCCCCATCGTGCGCCGGGCCGCTGCGATCGCCCCGTTGCCGCTGCCGCAGGCGACGTCGATCACCCGCTCGCCGGGGACCAGCTCGAGCGCCTCCGCCAGGCTTTCGCTGACGTAGTTGACGATGTTGGCGACCACGGAGAAGTCGCCCTTCGACCAGGTCTGCTGCTGGACCTGGGTGACTGCCGCAAGGTCTGGCGTCTCGTTCATCTCGCTCCCTTCACGATTTCTCCGAACTGCATCAAATTCTCTATCCAGCAGGATGAGAATTTGATGCAGTTCGCCAACGTGGACGAACCTATCGCGTTGCAGGGGCTGCGACGGCTTTAATCTGGGCCGATGCGGATCGGCGTGCTCACGGGTGGCGGGGACTGTCCAGGCCTCAACGCGGTCATCCGGGCGATCGTGCGCAAGGGGGTCGAATACGGCGGCCACGAGTTCGTCGGCTACCGCGACGGCTGGCGCGGTCCGCTCGAGGGCGACAGTCGGCCGCTCGGCGTGCCCGAGGTGCGCGGCATCCTGCCCCGCGGCGGCACGATCCTCGGCGCCTCGCGGACCAACCCCTTCAAGCAGGAGGGCGGCGCGGAGCGGATCGCCCAGCGGCTTGCCGACGATGGGGTCGACGGCCTGATCGCGATCGGCGGCGAGGACACGCTCGGCGCCGCGGCGCGCCTCTACGGCGAGCACGATGTGCCGGTCGTCGGCGTGCCGAAGACGATCGACAACGATCTCGGCGCCACCGACTACACCTTCGGCTTCGACACCGCGGTCAACATCGCGATGGAGGCGATCGACCGCCTGCACACCACGGCCGACAGCCACCACCGCGTCCTGATCGTCGAGGTGATGGGCCGCCACGCCGGCTGGATTGCCTTCCACGCCGGCCTCGCCGGTGGCGCCAACGTGATCCTGATCCCCGAGCTGCCCTTCGACCTCGACAAGGTCTGCGAGTTCGTCGGCCGCCGCTTCGAGCACCACTACGCGCCGATCCTCGTCGTCGCCGAGGGGGCGCAGCCGATCGGCGGGATGCCGGAGACCAAAAACGAGAAGCTCGATCAGTTCGGCCACGTCGCCCTCGGCGGGATCGCCCACTGGCTCGAGGGCGAGATCGAGGAGCGGACCGGCAAGGAGGCGCGGGCCACGGTGCTCGGCCACGTGCAGCGGGGCGGGACGCCGACTGCCTTCGACCGGGTGCTGGCCACTCGCTTCGGCTTGCACGCGATCGATGCTGCCGATGCTGGGGACTGGGGCAAGATGACCGCGCTGCGCGGGACGGATATCCAGCTCGTTGAGCTCAGCGAGGCGACAGCGGAGCTGAAGACGGTCCCGACATCGCTCTACTCGGAGGCTGAGGTCTTTTTTGGCTAGCGGCGAGGCAGGGGAGCAACCGGTGCCCCCTCCCAAAACGAGCGGCGGGAGCCGCTCTTGAGTGTTTTGGGAGGGGGCACCGGTTGCTCTTCCGTCTGGAGCAAGGCCACGGTCGCAGCAGCGTGCGTGCTGCTCGCGGGGGTAGTAGCTGGCTGTGGCGGGGGAGAAGGTGTTGCTCGGGATGCGACCGTTACGGCTTATGTGGAAGCTCCGTTGTGCCCGGGCGCTAAGCAAGAGCTCAAGGGCCAGGGCGGCCGAGCGGGGGAGCTTCGGGTGCAAGCTGTCTGCCTCGCCAGCGCTCGGAGCCGTACGAAGCTAAATCTGGCAACTCTCGGCGCAAATGCTCGTAGAGCCACGGAGGACTCGACTGCGGTGGCTTACCTTGAAGCTTCCGACCCTGCTGCGGCCCGCTTCACGCATCCAATCCTGGCAACCGCCGAGGTCCCCTGGATCTCTGGAAGCTCAGGCAAAGTCACCATGGCCCGCCTGCTGAAGCTCATAGAAGCTTCGGGCCCAGGCTCCCTACGCCAGTCCCTGCGCGAAGAACTCCACGAGTCGTAGAGAGGGGCGAGAGACCCCCTCCCAAAACACTCAAGAGCGGCTACTGCCGCTCGTTTTGGGAGGGGGTCTCTCGCCCCTTCCCCGCCTAAAGCAGGTCTGCCAGCGCCTCGTCCAAGTGAGGGTGCTTGAACGTGTAACCAAGATCCTGAGCCCGTCTCGGTATGACCCTTTGCCCACCCTTCAAGACTTCCCCGAACTCCCCGCCGTACATCAGATCCAGTGCGAATCCGGGAATCGGCAGCACGGCCGGTCGTTTGATCGCCTTGCCCAGCGCCTTCGAGAAGGCCTTGTTGGTCACGGGATTGGGTGCCGTTGAGTTGAAGACCCCGCTGATCTTGTCGTTGTCCAGAGCCCAGAGCAGGATGCCCACCTCGTCCTCGACATGGACCCAGGAGACGTACTGGTCGCCCCCCGCCAGCGGGCCGCCGACCCCCAGCTTGAAGGGGGTGAGGAGCTGCCTGAGGAAGCCCCCGCGCGGGTCGAGCACGTGGCCGGTGCGGACGATGACCAGGCGCACGCCCGTGCCGTCGGCCTCGTGGGCGGCCTTCTCCCACTCGCGCACGACCTCGGCGTCGAAGCCCTCGCCCGGGTCGCTCGACTCGTCGACGATCGACTCTCCTCGGTCGCCGTAGAAGCCGATCGCCGACTGGTTGATCAGGACGCGCGGCTTGCGCTCCAGGCCGGCGATCGTGCCGAGGAGGTTGTGGGTGCCGGTGCGCCGGCTCTCCATGATCCGCGTTTTGGCCTCGGGCGTCCAGCGCTGGTTGATCTTCTCGCCGAGCAGGTTGACGACGCCGTCCACGCCCTCGAAAGCGGCCGCCGGTGGCCGTTCCAGGGTCGGCTCCCAGGCGTGCCAGTTGACGCTCGGGTTGGTGCTGCGGGCTCGCTTGGGGTCGCGGGTGAGGCCGACCACGGTGTCGCCCCGGACCAGCAGCGAATCGCAGAGTGCCGACCCGATGAAACCGCTGGCTCCGCTGACGAGGACCTTCACTGGGCTATGTGGCCTCCACGGTCGAGAAGGTGCCGGTCTCCTCGTTGAAGCGGGCGATGCCCTCGCGCTTGGCCTCCTCGACCACCGCTTCGGCCACCTTCGGCGCCACTTCGCGGTTGAAGACGCTGGGGATGATGTAGTCCTCGGAGAGGTCTTCCTCGGAGACCGCCATCGCGATGCCCTTGGCGGCGGCGAGCTTCATCTCCTCGGTGATGCTGGGCGAGCCGGCGTCGAGGGCGCCGCGGAAGATGCCGGGGAAGGCGAGCACGTTGTTGATCTGGTTCGGGTAGTCCGAGCGCCCCGTGGCCATGATCCGCACGTAGGGTGCGGCGTCCTCGGGCATCACCTCGGGGTTGGGGTTGGCCATCGCGAAGACGATCGCGTCGTCATTCATCTTGCCCAGCGACTCCGCCTCGATCAGGCCGGGGCCGGAGAGGCCGATGAAGAGGTCCGCGCCCTCGATCACCTCGTTTGGTCCGCCGCTCAGCTTGTCGGGGTTCGAGTTCTCCGCGTACCAGCGCTTGATCCCGCTCATCTCGCCCGATTCGTAGTCGGCGCGAGTGGTCGAGAGGGCGCCCTGGCGGTCGCAGCCGACGATGTGGGTGACCCCCGAGGCGAGCATCATCTTGGTCACCGCCACGCCGGCGGCACCCAGTCCCACCATCAGCACGCGCAGCTCCTCGATCGGCTTGCCGACGATCTTCAGCGCGTTGAACAAAGCTGCCATGGTCACGATCGCGGTGCCGTGCTGGTCGTCGTGGAAGACGGGGATGTCGAGCGACTCCTTCAGCCGGTCCTCGATCTCGAAGCAGCGCGGGGCGGAGATGTCCTCGAGGTTGATGCCGCCGAAGGTCGGCGCGATCAGCTCGACCGCCTTGATGATCTCCTCGGCGTCCTGGGTGTCGAGGCAGATCGGGAAGGCGTCGACCTGGGCGAACTCCTTGAACAGCATCGCCTTGCCCTCCATCACCGGCATCGCGGCCTCGGGGCCGATGTTGCCGAGGCCGAGCACGGCGCTGCCGTCGGATACGACCGCGACGGTGTTCTTCTTGATCGTGAACTCGAAGGCCTTGTTGCGGTCGTCGTGGATGTCCTGGCAGACGCGGGCCACACCTGGCGTGTAGGCCATCGAGAGATCGTCGCGCGTCTTCAGCGGGTACTTGTTCTCGACCGAGATCTTGCCGCCGCGGTGCATCTGCATCGTGCGATCGACGTAGTCGAGCACCTTGGCGCCGCGGGTCGAGCCGATCCCCCGCAGGATCCGCTCCCAGTGCGCCCGGTCCTGGGCGTCGATCGTGAACTCCCGCACGCGCTTGCCCTCGCCGCCCGCCCCGGGCACGAGGTCGACCCCCTGCAGTTGCCCACCCGCCTCGGCGATCGCCGCGGTCAGCTTGCCGAGCGGCTCCTGCCGCGCGTCGAGCTCGACCCGGATCGTGACGCTGTACTGGGCGCTGACGGTCATTGGGGCTATCGAATCAGATTTGGGCCGCGGGGCCAGGCACGGGCTCCACGTGGGACCCGCTCCGAAAGCCCGGCTCGCCGGTTAACGTTTCTGTGGCATGAGCACATATCGGTCCAATGCAGGGAAAGCCCGCACTGCTTTCGCCTGCCTGGCCTTCTGCTGCGCGCTCGCCACCGCGCCCGCGTCGGCTGTGGCCGAACCCGCCCCGGGCCAGGCCGGCTGGCTGTATGACTCCGGCAAGGTGGTCGCGATCGACCTGACGCTGTCGCCCCAGGCGATCTCCGAACTGGAAGCGGAACCGGACGAATACGTGAAAGGGGGTTTCGCGCTCTCGACCACGGACGGGATGCCCGGTGGAGAGGAAGTGCCGGTGGGCCCGCCGCTGGCCGATGTCGGCATCCGCCTCAAGGGGGGCGCCAACGGCTCGTTTCGGACGTTGAGCGGCAAGGCGGCCTTCAAGCTCAAGTTCAACAAGTTCGTCAAAGGCCAGAAGTTCGAAGGCCTGAAGAAGATGACCCTCAACAACATGCTCGAGGACCCCTCGCTGGTCCACGAGACGCTGACCTACGACGCCTTTCGGGCCGCCGGCGTGCCCGCCTCCCGCACCGGCTACGCCGACGTCCGGGTCAACGGCGAAGACTTCGGCGTCTATCTCGACATCGAGACCCTCGACGACGTCGCCCTGGAACGGTGGTTCGGGCCAAAATCGATCCAGCATCTCTATGAGGGGGAAGACGGCTCCGACGTGACGCCCGGCGTCGACGAACTGCCGGCCGGGGAAGGCGGCTTCGAAGTCGACGAAGGCGACCCCGGCAACCTGGAAGACCTGAAAGCGCTGGTTGCCGCCGTCAACTCAACCGAAGGCGAGGGTTGGTCGGACGCGGTCTCCCCTCTCGCCGACCTGGCCGAGATGACGCGCACCTGGGCGATCGAAAAGTACAGCGGGCACTGGGACGCCTACGCGGGCCAGGAAGGCGAATTCCTGCCCAACAACTTCTACCTCTTCAGCGAACCCTCGGGCGTCTTTCAGATGCTCCCCTGGGGCACCGACGAAACCTGGGAACGCCGGCTCGCATTCGACGGCCCGGCCGGACTGATGTTCAACCGCTGCCTGGGGGACCTGGGCTGTAAAGCGCTCTACAGGAAGGAACTGAAGTCGGTCGGACGCACGATCGCCACTCTCGACCTCGACTCGCTCGCGCTCGAAGCAGCCGCCCTGCTCGAACCCTGGGAGCAGCAGGAACAGGCCAACAGCAGGCACGAGCACGACCTCTCGGAAATTCAGAACGCGGTCGGTAAAGCCCGCGACTTCATCGCCGACCGCCCGGGCGAACTTGCGGCGTTCCTCGGTCCCGAAGAATCGTCTGCGCCGGCGCCGACGCTGGCGCCCGGGGACGAGAGCGATGAGGCACCGCTGCCCCGGGGGACTCTCTACGTGGGGCATCCCAGGCGCGAGGCCGGCGTGCTGGTGACGCACCTCCGGTTGCCCGGCGCGGGAGTGGTTGAGCAGGCAGCGACGTTCGAGACCGCGCGCGGCCCGCGCAACGCCTGCTCAGCGCGACTGTCTGTTCCGGCTGGCGCCGCCCGGGAGCTACGCTGCCCACTCTCCGCCCCGGCCCTGTCTCGCCTGCGCCTCCACGCTCTCAAGCTCAGAGTGCAAACGAGCTTCGTTTCGCGCGACGGTAGCGAGGAATCGAGAGTTCGTCGTCTCCACCTGGCGCGCTTTCGCTAACCGGCTCGCCTCATAGAGTGGCGGCGTGGCCGAGGACGCGCACGAGCTCTTCCTGATCGACGGCAACTCGCTCGCCTACCGGGCGTTCTTCGCCCTGCCGGAGTCGATCGGGACCAGCGACGGGCGGCCGACCAACGCGATCTACGGGCTGGCTTCGATGCTGGTCAAGATCATCGACGAGCACCGGCCGGCCGGCGTCGTCGTCGCCTGGGACGCGGGGATGTCGGGGCGCGAGGTCACCTACGACCTCTACAAGGCGCAGCGCAAACCGCGGCCCGACCTCCTGCGCGAGCAGTGGCCGCAGCTGATGCCGCTGGTCGAGGCCTTCGGCTACACCAATGTCAAGGTCGAGGGCTACGAGGCCGACGACGTGATCGCCTCGCTTGCCCGCCAGGCGCGTGAGGAGGGAATCGCGGTGATGGTCGTCACCGGCGACCGCGACGCCTACCAGATGGTCGGCGAGGGGATCCGGGTGATGAGCACTTCGCGCGGGATCACCGAGACCAAGATCTACGACTCCGACGCGGTGCTCGAGCGCTACGGCGTCCCTCCCGAGTTGATCACCGACCTGATGGGCCTGCGCGGCGACACCTCGGACAACATCCCCGGCGTGCCGGGTATCGGCGAGAAGACGGCGACGCAGCTGCTGCAGCGGTTCGGCTCGCTGGAAAAAGTGCTGGCGAGCGTCGATGAAATCTCCGGCGCGAAGCGCAAGCAAAACCTGGTCGAGCATGCCGACGACGCGCGCATGTCTAAGCAGCTGGCGACGCTCCAGTACGAGATCGAAACGGGGGTCGACCTGGCGGCGGTGATGGGCTCCGAGCCAGACCGCGGCGCCCTGCGCGACTTCATGCGCGAGTTCGAGCTGCGGGCGGTGCTGGAGCGGCTCGAAGAGGCGCTGCCCGAGGGCGACGCGGTGCCGGGCCGCAGTGTCGAGACCGAGCTTGAGGTCGAGGCGGTGGAGGGGACGCCCGAGGAGTTCAGCAAGGGCGAGGGTGCGGTCGCCCTGGCGATCGACGGCGAGCGCTGGGCCGCCGCCGATGGTGAGCGGATCCTCGCCGGCTTCTCGAGTCAGGACGAGCTGGCCGTTGGCCTCGACTCGCGCCCCCTCGCCGGCCACGACGTCAAGTCGCTCGGCGGCGGACGCCACGGCCTGCTTGCCGCCGCCGCCCGCGAGGGCGTCGAGCTGCAGCTCGATCACGACACGATGCTGGCCGCCTACCTGCTGGAGCCGCAGCGCCGCACCTACGAGCTGACTGAGCTGGCCGCCGACGCCGGGATCGGCATCGCCGCAGGGGCCGTGGCGGCGAACGACGCCGACGACGGTCAGCTCTCGCTCGACGGCGAGCAGGGGGAGGCCGGGCTCGACCCGGCCGAGGAGGCGCGCCTGGTCGCCGCCCTGGCCGAGGTCCAGCGCCCCCGCATCGAGGAGCTGGGCCTCGAGCACCTGCTGACGGAGGTCGAGCTGCCGCTGGTCCACGTCCTCGCCGCGATGGAGCGCGAGGGGCTGAAGCTCGACTCCGAGCGGCTGGCCGAGGTCGGCGCCGGCTTCGGCGAGCGGATCGCGACCCTGGAGAAAGAGATCCACGAGCTGGCGGGAGAGGAGTTCACGATCGGATCGCCGCAGCAGGTGGGCCGCATCCTCTTCGACGAGCTCGGCCTGACCCGCAAGCGGCGCGGCAAAACGGGCTACTCGACCGACGCTCGCGTGCTCGCCCAGATCAGCGACGAGCATCCGATCGTCGCGAAGATCGAGTCCTGGCGCGAGCTGACCAAGCTGAAGAACACCTACCTCGACTCGCTGCCCGACCTGATCGACCCCGGCACGGGCCGCGTACACACCACCTTCAACCAGGCGGCGACGACCACCGGCCGCCTTTCCAGCACCAACCCCAACCTGCAGAACATCCCGATCCGCACCGAGATCGGCCGCCCCGTCCGCGCCTGCTTCGTCGCCGAGCAGGGCAACCGGCTGCTCTCCGCCGACTACAGCCAGGTCGAGCTGCGGGTCCTCGCTCACGTCGCCGACGAGGAGGTGCTGAAGGAGATCTTCCGCGAGAAAGAAGACGTCCACGCGGCGACCGCGGCCGAGGTCTTCGACATCGCCCGTGAGGACGTCGACGTCGGCCAGCGCTCGAAGGCGAAGATGGTCAACTTCGGCATCGTCTACGGGCTCACCGGCTTCGGCCTCGCCGACCGGCTCAACATCCCGCGCAAAGAGGGCGAGGAATTCGTCTCCCGCTACCTCGAGCGCTTCCCCGCCGTGCGCGCCTTCCGCGAGCAGGTGGTCGAACGGGCGCAGGAGGAGGGCTACGTCACCACCCTGATGGGACGGCGTCGTTCGATCCCCGAGCTGCGCTCCGGCAACCCCAACACGCGCCGTCTCGGCGAGCGGCTCGCTGTCAACACCGTGATCCAGGGGACCGCCGCCGACATCATCAAGGTGGCGATGGTTCGCTGTCGGCGGGCTCTGGCCGAGGTCGGGGGGGAGACGCGGCTGGTCTTGCAGATCCACGACGAGCTCCTCTTCGAGGGCCCGCCGGGGGAGATGGACGGCGCGGTCGAGCTGGTGCGGCGCGAGATGTGCGCCGCCTACCAGCTCGACCCAGCGCTGGAGGTGGACATCGGCGTCGGCGCGGACTGGCTCGACGCCAAGTAGTCAGCCCGCCAGCTCGACCTCCTCGAAGGTAGCCGCGCCGTTGGCGGCCCTCAGCTCTGCCTCTTGGACGACGGTGCCGGCGACGAGGTTCGCGGTGGTGCAGGCCGCTTCGCCATTGTCGTCATCGCCGCGGCCGGGGCCCGAGTTGGCCGAGCCGGGGCCGGAGTTGTCCTGGCCGTTGTCGTCGCCGGGCTCGCCTTCGCCACCATTGTCGTCGCCGGGCTCTTCCTCGCCCCGGTGGTCGCCCGGGTTGTCCTCGCCCTGATCCGATGCCGAGGCGCTTGAGTGCTCGTGCTCGCACTTGATCTCGGTTTCTTCGGTGACCAGGCCGCTTAGCGTTTCCCCGCCGAAGAGGGCGATCGTGAGTTTGCCGCTGGCGGCGTCAAAGGAGGAGATCGTGCCGGCGTTCTCGTTCCCGTCCATCACCCCGTCGTCGTCGCTGTCGCGATCGCGGGGGTTGTCGCCGGCGAGAAACTCCGCTCGGTTGCGCAGATGGTCGCTGTCCTGATCGCGCTGTGCCTGATTGACGCCGAGCGAGAGGTGATGGCGCTTCTCCCAGCGGTCCGGGATGCGATCGTGGTTGTGGTCCCTTGCCGCGGCGAGCGATGGCAGCGCGAGGATCGCGAGCGCACCGATCAAGGCGGCGGTGAGAGCGGTGAATCGGTGGGCGGATTTCATGGTTCCTCCTGGGTTTGGGGTTCCGTCTGCAGAGAGAACCCGTCGCCGCCGTGAGAATCACCCGAATCACCCGAACCGGATCCGTCGAGCGGGATTTCTTCGCCCGCGCTGCCGTCCCCGCCGGAGCCTGGACCGCTGTTCGAGCCCGAGCCGCCGCCGTCGGATCCCGATCCCTCGCCGGAGGAGATCGAGCCGCCGCCGTCTCCCGATCCCGGGCCTGAGCTGCCGCCGGAACCTCCGCCGTCGCCGGACGATCCGCTCGGGCCGCGGCCCGAGCGGGCGCCCGAGTCGTCCTGTCCGGACGGGCCACGGTTGCCGCCATGGTCGTCGCCGCTGACCGCGAGACGCTCGCCGCCGCGATCTTCACCACCCTGGTCGTCGCCTCCGCTCCCCGAGATGTTTCCGCCACCCCGATGCGGTTCGCCTCGGGGACCGCCGTCGTCGGACCCATGTCCGCCGTTCGATCCGTGCTCCCCGCCGTGATGTCCGTGGCGCTCGGCCTGGTCACCTGTCTCGGCCGCGGCCGTCGTCCCGGCCCCGGTCTGCGCTGTCACCTCCGGATCGTCGGCGACGACCCTCGTCTTCGCCGCCTGCGGAGGGCCGCTGTGGCGGTTGTGGTCGATCGCCACGCCGGCGCCGAGCGCGCCGGCGACGAGCACGGTCGCGGTGGCGGCCTTCAGGGCGACCCCCGCGCCGGCGGCGCCGCCGAGTCCGGCCGCTCCGGCGGCGGCATCGACCGGCGCGCTGCTCGCCCAGGCCAGCAGCGTCTTCAGCAGCGGCAGCGGCAGCAGCATCCCGGCACCGTCGCGCAGGGCCCGCCGCGCCCGGTAGATCGCCTGCCGCGCACCGCCGCCGCTGAGTCCCAGCGCGGTTGCGATCTCCTCGTGGCCGAGCCCTTCCAGCTCGCGCATCACTATCGCTGCGCGCTGCGGCTCGGGCAGCGATTGCAGCCGCCGAATCAGGTCGGTGAGTTCCTCCCGTCGCTCGAACTCCTCGGCCGGGTTGCGCCCGCCGGCGATCGCCTCCGCCAGCAGCTCCGGCGTCGGCGGGCTGTCGCGCAGGTCGTTGAGCGCGGTGTTTCGCACGATTCGAAACAGCCAGGGGCGCAGCTCGATCTCGGCCCCGTCGCGCCGCAGCGCCAGCAGCGCCTTGGAGAAGGCGTCCTGGGTGACGTCTTCGCCGCGGCTGCCGACGATCGCGGCGGCGTAGCGCGCCAGCGCCTTGCCGTAGCGGCGCACGATCTCTTCGAAAGCGAGCTCATAGCCCTCGCGCACCAGCGCGACCAAGCGGCGGTCCGGCTGCGTGCGCAGGGCCGGCCCGAGGACGAGGCGTGCGGTGAATCCTTCGGCTGGAGGTGGCATCCGCGGTTCGATAGTCCTTCGGAGTTACTGATAAGACAACGGAGCGGTTCAACGGCCGTGCCGTACCTATGCAACACGGACGAATGACCAAGATCACCCGCCCCCAGCAAACTGCATCAAATTCCCTATCTGCGGGATCGGAAATTTGATGCAGTTCGTGGGGAGGAGCGATGGATAGGGGCCTGGCGGTCCTACTCACCGCCGCGGCCGGTGGCCTGATCGCGCTGCAGGCGCCGATCAACGCCGGCCTCGGCAAATCGACCGGCAGCCTGCCGGCGGCGCTCGTCTCCTTCGGCATCGGCACGATCGCCCTCGCCGCGATCGTCGTCCTCAGTGGCAAGGCGGGTGGACTGGGCTCGACCTTCGACGTCAGCTGGTACTACCTGCTCGGCGGCCTGCTCGGCGCCGTCTACGTCACCAACGCGCTGATCGCCGTCAGCGCGATCGGGGCCGGGGGAGTGGCGGCGGCGACGATCACCGGCCAGCTCACCTTCTCGGTCGCGATCGACCGGTTCGGGCTCTTCGGCCTAGACCAGGTTCCGCTCAGCCCGGAGCGCGTCGCCGGCGTCGTCCTGCTGCTCGCCGGCACCGTTCTGATCGTGCGCTGAGCCGGCGGCGAACTCCGGCGGCGCGATCTGCAGGTAATGATTGAAAGACCAGTGGATGAAGCGCTTGGCGGCGAGCAGCTTGATCATCGGCCCCAGCACCCGCGGCGGGATCTTCGGCACGAGTCGCTGCACCCGCAGCATCCAGCGGAACTTCCACTCGTGCGAGTCGTTGAACTCGGCGTAGCGGGCGGCCGCCGCCTCGCGGTCCTGCCAGCCGTCGAGGACGCCGCGCAACTCGCGACCGAGGGCGATGCCGAAGTAGAGCGCCGTGCGGATGCCCTCGGCGCTGAGCGGCAGGCAGTGGCCGGCCGAGTCGCCGGCGAAGAAGATGCCGCCCTCGGTGCCGCGGCGCAGCTTGTGGGGGATCCAGTTGCCCTGGTAGCGGACCCGCTCGGCGTCGAGGTCCTCGGCCAGCAGCTCGGTCGTCTCGCGGACGTGGAAGCGGGGGTCGAAGGAGCCGACGCCGATCCGCAGCTCGTCGCGGGCCGGGAAAGACCAGCCGTAGCCGGCAGGCACGTAGCGTCGGTCGATCCAGATCTCGAGATCCTCGCCCTGGCCCTCGGGGTGGACCTCGAGGCCGCGTGAGAGCGGCGCGTCGGGCGGCTGGAAGCCGTCGCCGACGGCAAGCATCCGTCGCCAGCCGAGCGCGTCGACGACGAGCGGCGCGGAGATCGTGCCGCGGTCGGTTTCGATCGCGATCGCGCCGTCGCCGTTGGCCGGCCGCGCTCGGCCGTCGACCTTGGCTGTCTCGAAGCGGGCATCGCAGTCGCGCCAGAGCAGCTCGCAGAGCTCGCGGTAGTCGAAGGTGGAGAAGGTGAAGGGGAGGGGGAAGCGCGCATCGCCGTGGGGGGTGCGCATCAGCAGCGAGTCGAAGCGCTGGCGCTCGGACTCCATCAGTCCCATCGCCCGCAGCCACTCGGTCGGGATGCCGCAGGCGGAGGTCTGCCGCTCGCCGATCTCGTAGCGGTCGACGATCAGCACGTCGGCGCCAGAGCCGGTCAGCTCCCGCGCCACCGCGAGCCCGGCGAAGCTGGCGCCGCAGATCAGGACGTCGTGGCTGCCGTCGAGAGGAGTCCTCTCCTCGCCCCGTTTGGTGGCTCGAACTGGCACGCGCTCGATTCTGCCATTATTCGCCGCCGTGTCCCCGACCGACACATTGATCGCGCCTGCGCCAACCGGAACGCCCGTGGAGGGATCCAACGGGCTGCTGCTGGAAATCGACGGCAAGGTCGTGCCCAACTATGCCGCGACGATGGTCTCCTTCGAGGAGGGCGATGTCGTCAAGGGCAAGGTGGTGCGGATCGACAAGGACGAGGTCCTGGTCGACATCGGCTACAAGTCGGAGGGGGTCATCCCCTCGCACGAGCTCTCGATCCGCAAGTCGGTCAACCCGGCCGATGAGGTCGAGCCGGGCGAAGAGGTCGATGCCCTCGTCCTGACCAAGGAAGACTCCGACGGCCGCCTCGTCCTCTCCAAGAAGCGCGCCCGCTTTGAGAAGGCATGGCGCCGCATCGAGGCCGCAGCCGAGTCGGGCGAACCGGTCGAAGGCAACGTGATCGAGGTGGTCAAGGGCGGACTGATCCTCGACCTCGGGGTGCGCGGCTTCCTGCCCGCCTCGCTGGTCGACATCCGCCGCGTCCACAACCTCGACGAGTTCATGGGCCAGACGCTCGAGTGCAAAGTGATCGAGCTCAACCGCAGCCGCAACAACGTCGTGCTCTCGCGCCGCGCGGTGCTGGAGGAAGAGCGCAAGGAGGTGCGCGAGCAGATCCTTGGTCGCCTCGAGCCCGGTCAGGTCGTCGAGGGCAAGATCTCCAACATCGTCGATTTCGGCGCCTTCGTCGACCTCGACGGCATCGACGGCCTGATCCACATCTCAGAGCTTTCCTGGAGTCACGTCAACCACCCCTCCGAGGTGGTGGCGATCGGCGACAGCGTGCGGATCAAGGTGCTCGACATCGACCGCGACCGCCAGCGCATCTCACTGGGCCTCAAGCAGACCCAGGAGGACCCCTGGCAGCGGGTGATCAGCGCCCACCGGCCGGGAGACGTGCTCGCCGGCCAGGTAACCAAGGTCGTCGCCTTCGGTGCCTTTGTCGAGATCCTGCCCGGAGTCGAGGGCCTCGTGCACATCTCCGAGCTTGCCGACCACCATGTCGAGAGCCCCAGCGAGGTTGTCGAGCCGGGTGCTTCGCTCGACGTGAAGATTCTCGAGATCGACGAGGAGCGGCGCAGGCTCTCGCTGAGCATCAAGCAGGTTGAGGAGCAGAAGATGCCGATGGGCGATCTCGGCGCGCAGATTCAGGAGGCTTCCGAGGGAGTGGCTGACGAATCGGAGGCTTCGGCCGAGGGTTCGGAGGCCGCGCCCGCGGGTCCTGTCGCCGAGGAGGCCCCGGCTCCTGAGGTTGAGGAGGCTCCCGTGGCCGAGGAGGCTTCCGAGGTTGAGGTTGAGGCTCCGGTGGCTGAGGAGGCTCCGGCTGAGGTTGCCGAAGAGCCTGCTGTTGAGGAGCCGGCCGTTGAGGCTGAGGCTCCCGCTGAGGAACCCTCCGAGTCTTAGCTCGTTTTGCCGGTCACTATCGGGCTGACCGGTGGTATCGCGGCTGGGAAGTCCACTGCGCTTGCTGCTTTTGAGCGCTTGGGGGCGGCCACTATTTCCAGCGACGCGGTGGTGCATGAGCTGTTGGATTCCGAACCGCTGATCGGGCGGTTGACGGAGCGGTGGGGGGAGGACGTCGCGCCTGAGGGGCGGGTCGACCGGAACAAGGTCGGTGGGATCGTGTTTGCCGACCCAGATGAGCTTGCTTGGCTCGAGTCGCAGATCCACCCCTTGGTCGGAGAGCGCATCGGCACTTGGCTTGGCTCCTTGCCCGGAGATACCGATGTCGCCGTGGTCGAGGTGCCGTTGCTCTTTGAGGGGGAGATGGCGCCCGTTTTCGACACCACGGTCGCTGTCGTCACCGCCGATGAGGTGCGCCGCGCTCGGGCTGAGGCTAGAGGGCACACGCTGGTGGGCGAGCGCGAGGCTCGCCAGCTGTCGCAGGAGGAGAAGGCCGAGCGGGCTGCGCACGTGATCGAGAACGACGGCACGCCCGAGGAGCTGGAGCGGCGGCTGTCCGCCTTGGTCGCGAAGCTGAGGGGATGAGCGGGGGGCGAAAGCGCCTGGTTAGGAAACGGAGAAGGCTGCGCCTTGCCGTGGGCGCGGCCGTGGTCGCCGCCGGTATCGTCGCCGGCGTGGCACTGGGATTGGTGGGAACGGTGGACCGGGCGATACAGGAGCTCACCCTGCCCCTGCGCCACGAGGACGTGATCCGCCAGCAGTCGCGCGAAAAGGGGATCGATGCGGCGCTGATCGCCGCCGTGATCTACGCCGAGTCGAAGTTCAGCGACCGCACTTCCAGCGCCGGTGCGCGCGGCCTGATGCAGATCACCCCGGAAACGGCGCAGGACGTCGAGCGCCACAGCGGTGGCACCACCTTCAAGCTCGGCGACCTCTCCGACCCTGAAATCAACATCCGCTACGGCACCTACCGCCTGCGCGAACTGCTCCACCGCTACGACGGCGACGTGGTCGCGGCGCTCGCCGCATACAACGCCGGTCCGACCAACGTCGACAACTGGGGCGGCAGCGAATTGACCGTCGAGGCGATCCCGTTCCCCGAAACCCGCGCCTACGTCGAAGAGGTGCTGGAAAAGCAGCGCGCCTATCGCGACAAGTACGCCAAGGAGCTGGGCTACTGAACCCCGAGGCCCCCAAACCGCGCGTCGCCGCCCTCGCCCTTGCAGTCGGCCTGGTCCTGGCCGATTCCTCGATCGTCGTCCTCGCGCTGCCGGAGATCTACCGCGAACTCGACACCAGCGTCGCCGGGGTCAGCTGGGTGCTCGTCTCGTTCAACCTGGTGATGGCGCTGGCGGCCGTTCCCGCCGCCCACCTGGCGCGCCGAGTCGGGCCGGGCAGGGCCGCCGCGGTCGGCCTTGCGGTCTTCGCCGGCGCCGGCCTCGCCTGCGCTGCCTCGGAGACGCTCTCGACCCTGATCGCGGCGCGCTCGATTCAGGCCCTCGGCGGCGCCCTCGCGGTGACCGCGGTGCTCGAGCTGCTGCCGGCCACGGTCGGGTCCGAGCGGCGGGCGGCGACCCTCTGGGCGACCGCGGGGGCAACCGGGGCGGCCCTTGGGCCCGCCGTGGGCGGCTTGCTCACCCAGATGGTCTCCTGGCAGTCGATCTTCCTGATCCAGGTGCCGCTTGCCCTGGCCGCCGCGGTCCCGATCCTCGCCGTCGCCAAGCACGAGGCCGCCACCGGCGTGCTCTCGACCGAGCTGCGCCGCACCGGCCGTCCGCACCTGCTCGCGAACCTGGCTCTGGCGCTGGTCTCGGCGGCGATCGCCGGGGCGCTCTTCCTGCTCGTCCTGCTCCTGATCGAGGGCTGGCGGCTGAGTCCGATCGGTGCCGCGATCGTGGTCAGCGTGATGCCGCTTTCGGCCCTGCTCGGCAGCCGGCTCGATCGCCTGGTGCCGAGCGCGCGGGCGCGCGCCGCGGCTGGTGCGATCTTCGTCTCCGGCGGCCTCGGCGGCCTGGCACTGCTGCCGAAGGCCGAGGTGGCGCTGACAGTGCCACCGCAGGTGATGGTCGGCATCGGGCTTGCCCTGGTGCTCTCGGCGCTGACCGAGACGGCGCTGTCCGGCCGCGCCCCGCAGGCGATCCACGGTGGCTGGACGATCTCCGCCCGCCACGCCGGGGTGGTAATCGGAATTCTCGCCGTGACCCCGCTCTTCACCCATGACATAGCCCAGCAGCGCAGCGATGCGATCGATGCCGGCACCGCGGTGATCCTCGACTCGCCGGTCTCGCCGCTGCTGAAGATCGGCCTTGCCGGGCGGATCGCGTCGCACCTGGAAGAAGAGAAGGGCAAGGTGCCGACGATCCGCTCCGCCTTCGAACCGCTCCCCAGCGATCCTGGCGAACGCGACGAACTGATTCAGCTGCGCGAAGAACTGCAGGACCAGCTCAACCGCGGCGCCACTCACGCCTTCAGCCCCTCGTTCGGCCTGGCGGCGCTGATCGGCCTGCTCTCTCTGATCCCGATCGGTTTGGCGCGGAGGGTGGACCTGTGAGCGGCGAGGCCCGGGCGCGGGCGCTCGTGGTCGCGGCGATCGTCTCGGCGGTCGCGCTGACGGGCATCTATTTCGCCGCCGGTGGCAGCTCCTACGCCCCGGCGAAGACGCAAGACCCCTGCAAGCACCGGCCTTGGCGCAACCCGGAAGGACTCGACCAGATCGCCGAGCAGTTCTCGCTCTCGGCCCTCGACGGCGCCGCCTGCAAGCTCGGGGTGAGCAGGGAGGCTCTGGCTCAGGCGCTCGCCACACCGGAGGCGCGCGAAAGCTTCACCAAGCGCTACGGAATCGACGACGCGGAGCTTGCCAGGGCGATCCGTGCCGGCCTCCTGCGCGCGATCAACGATGCCGAACAGGCGGGAGCTCTCAATCCCCTTCTAGCCGCGCCCCTGCGCGACACGGTTAGGAGCATCCCTCTCGACCGGGCGATCGAACTCATTCAGAACGCCCGCTCCCTCCTCGACAGCGCCGAAAGCTTCCTCGGACCGGCCCAGAGCTTCCTCGAACAGTTCCTGCCGTAGCTATTTTTTGAACTGGTAGCGGGTCTTGTCCGGTAGCCAGGTGACCCCTTCGCCAAGCTGTTCGAGGGTCGTGTCGAGGGAGCCGGCGAGCTTGACCATCGTGCCAAATCGAGGCTCGCGACCACCGCGCTCGAGCAGGGAGATCTCGGTCCGGTGCAGGTCGCAGAGAAAGCCCAGCTCCTCCTGTGAGATGCCCTTCTTTTTGCGCGCTTTGCGCAGATTGATTGCAAATCGCTCGCGTGGTTTCATTCCGGGAATTCTCTGTCTGCGAATACAGAAGCGCTACAGCCAAAACATTCACAGACAAAACCGCGCGTTTATATTACGTCTTAGTCGCGCGTCGCGCGCCAGACCCACAGCATCGCCAACGGCTGCAGCGGCAGTCGTGCCCACAGCGCCCAGCGCGGGATCCGCTTTGGGTCCCAGCCCTTGACCTGCTCAGGGTTGACCGCCATGTGGACGTTGGCGGGGAAGACGGCGACCAGCAGAGCCAGCAGCCACCAGCGGCTGAAGCGCCGCGTCGCCGGTGCCAGAACGGCGGCGCCGCCGACGATCTCGGCGACTCCGCTGACGATCACGGCCTCGCGGTGGCGCGGCAGCGACGGCGGCATGATCGATTCGTAGCGGCGCGGGATGACGAAGTGCATCGTCCCGGCAAAGGCGAAGAAGCCTGCGAGGGCTTTCTGCGAACGGGTCATCGGCGGCGCAGTCTAAACCGCTCGCTATGGTCAGCGGGTGCCCGAGTTCGAGCTCAATCCGGCCTACACGCCGACCGCCGATCAGCCGAAGGCGATCGCCGGGCTCGCTGAGGGCCTCGCGGAAGGGGATCGCTTCCAGACCCTGCTCGGCGCGACCGGGACCGGCAAGACCTTCACGATGGCGGCGACGATCGCCGCCGTGCAGCGGCCCTCGCTGGTGATCGCGCACAACAAGACGCTGGCGGCGCAGCTCTGCAACGAGTTCCGCGAGTTCTTCCCCAACAACGTGGTCGAGTACTTCGTCTCCTACTACGACTACTACCAGCCCGAGGCCTACGTCCCCGCGCAAGACCTCTACATCGAGAAGGACTCCTCGATCAACGACGAGATCGACCGCCTGCGCCACGCCGCCACGGCGGCGCTCTTCGCCCGGCGCGACGTGATCATCGTCGCCTCGGTCTCCTGCATCTACGGGATCGGCTCGCCCCAGGTCTACAACGAAAAAATGCAGCTCTTCAAAGTCGGCGAGACGATCGAGCGCGACGAGGTGCTGCGCAAGCTGGTCAAGATGCAGTACCAGCGCAACGACTCGGTTCTGGGGCGCGGCAGCTTCCGCGTGCGCGGCGAGGTGCTCGAGATCATGCCCTCCTACGCCGAGTCTGCTTACCGGATCGCCCTCTTCGGCGATGAGATCGAGGGGGTCCAGCACTTCGACCCGCTGACCGGCGAGGTGCTCGACACGATCGACCACGTCTCGGTCTGGCCGGCCTCTCACTACGTCACCCGCGACGAGACCCTGGAGCGGGCGGTCGAGGAAATCCGCGCCGAACTGCACTCGCGCACCGAGGAACTCGAGGCCGAGGGCAAGCAGCTCGAGGCGCACCGCCTGCGCCAGCGCACCGCCTATGACATCGAGATGCTGAAAGAGGTCGGCTTCACCTCGGGGATCGAGAACTACTCGCGCATCCTCGATGGCCGCCCCGAGGGCAGCCCTCCGCACACCCTGATCGACTATTTCCCCGACGACTTCGCCGTCTTCGTCGACGAGTCCCACCAGACGATCCCGCAGATCGGCGGCATGTACGAGGGCGATCGCTCGCGGAAGCAGACGCTGATCGACTACGGCTTCCGCCTCCCCTCGGCGATCGACAACCGGCCGCTCAAGTTCGACGAGTTCCTCGAGCGGGTGCCGCAGCTGGTGATGGTCTCGGCGACGCCGGGACCGTTCGAGAAAGCCGAATCGAGTCGGATCGTCGAGCAGATCGTGCGCCCGACCGGGATCATCGACCCGGAGATCGAGCTGCGCGAGACGCGCAACCAGATCGACGACCTGATGAACGAGATCAAGGGGATCGCCGAGGCCGGCGACCGGGTTCTGGTCACGACCCTGACCAAGAAGATGGCCGAGGACCTGACCAACTACCTGCTCGAGTACGGGGTCAAGGTCCGCTACCTGCACTCGGAGATCGACACCCTGGAGCGGATACAGATCATCCGCGACCTGCGCCTCGGCGAGTACGACGTGCTGGTCGGGGTCAACCTGCTGCGCGAGGGGCTGGACCTGCCCGAGGTCTCGCTGGTGGCGATCCTCGATGCCGACAAGGAGGGCTTCCTGCGCGGTGAGACCAGCCTCGTGCAGACGATCGGGCGCGCCGCCCGCAACGTCAACGGGCGGGTGCTGATGTACGCCGACAAGGAGACCGACGCGATGCGGGCGGCGATGAGTGAGACCGATCGGCGCCGGGCGATCCAGCTTGCCTACAACGAGGAGCACGGGATCACGCCGGCGACCGTGCGCAAGGGCATCTCCGAGATGAGCGAGTTCCTCGCGATGGAGGACCGGGCGCCGCGCAAGCGCCGCGGCAAGCACGTCGCCGACTTCGCCGACGCGGCGGAGCTGGAGCGGGCGATCGTCGCGCTCGAGGAGGAGATGCTGGCGGCAGCCGACGACCTGCGCTTCGAGGAGGCCGGCCGCCTGCGCGACGAGCTGAAAGAGCTGCGCCGCGACCTCGATGGCATGCGGGCAGGGGCGTAGGGCTCCCGCTTCCTACGCCCGCTGGCCCTAGGCCAGGACCTTGGCGGCCTTGGCGCTGTCTGAGTAGAACTCGCCGCGCACGATCTTGCCATCGGCGAACTTCATCAGGTGGGCGAACGGGGCCTCGAAGCTGCCGCTGTCGTTGCCGGCGCGCTGGGTGCCGCGAATCACCACCCACTCGCCGGCGTCGATGAACTCCTCGGGGTCGACGCTGAAGGACGACCAGTAGTTGGGGATCTGCGCGAAGTTCCCGACGATTGCGTCGCTGCCCTGCGTCTCGCCGCCGAGCGGCAGCTCCTCCGATGTGTACCAGGTGCCGTCCGCGGCCAGCATCTCCTTCAGCGCTTCCAGGTCACCGCGGCCAAAGGCCTCGTAGGCGGACCGGGCGGTGTCGACATTCGACATGTCTCCTCCTCGATTGGGCTTGCCCTGCCCAGGGTTCACGCTACCGCGCTGCGGGCGATCTGCAAGGCCGCTTAACCAACGAGGCTGAACTGCATCGACGTCGGCGAGGCGCCTTCGTCCGCGATGTTTCCGGATCTACATCAATCGAATTAATTTGATTAAAAGTCCCTCTCCTGCTACGCATCTTCCCCCGGGGCGATCGCTTCGGCACAAAATTGTGCGATGAGAGGGAGAATCGAATGAGATTTGTAAAGGGACTTGGTCTTGCCGTTCTCGCGGCAATGATCGTGATGGCGTTTGTGGGAGCAAGCTCGGCATCTGCTTGGAGATTCTGCAAAAAATCAGGAGAAGTGCCGTGCGAAGAAAATCATTATGTGGCTGGACAGATCTTCTCCGGCACGCTGGAAGCCGGCACTACTGCGCACTTCACCGGAGCGTCGGAAGCAACCTGTAAAAGCGCGGCCATCGAATTCAAGCAGCTGTCGGAAGCCGGCTCGCCGGTAGAGGAAGTGCTCGGCGGGACAACGTTCACCAACTGCAACAACACGGTCGCCGCGGAAGACCTTCCGTGGGAAATGAACATTGAAGATGTCTCCGGGGGTGGCGGCGCCTGGAAAGTGACGGTGACCGAAAAGGGCTTTGGTCAGCCTGGTGTCAGGGTCGGCGGTTGCCTGTACACCGCTAGCCAGATGCTTTTAAAACTCAACGACACCTCGATCACTGGCGGCGCCCCGAAGCTATTCGGCACGGTTTCGTTGTCTGGGACATGTGGAAGCGAGACGATGACGGTGGCTTATCGACTCGCGCAGAACATCTATCCCGGATAGATCAGACCGGCCTAACCGAGTCCCTGCTCCCCCGACTGCCGTGAACAGAGCGGCCGCGGGACCATCTGTTCCCCGCCCAGCGCGAGCACGTGCGCTGGGCGGGTCACGCACAAAGACGCCATCGGTCGTGCTGTGCGCTGCCTGCATATCCTGCCCCGGTGTCTGTAAACGTCAGCGAGGCGGATTTCGCGCGCGATGTGATCGAGCGCTCGCGCCAGGTCCCCGTCGTGGTCGACTTCTGGGCCGAGTGGTGTGGGCCCTGTCGGACGCTTACGCCGGCGCTGGAGGCGGCGGAGGCCGCGCGGGAGGGCCAGGTGGTTCTGGCCAAGGTCGACGTCGATGCCAACCAGGCTCTGGCCGCGCGCTACGGAGTGCAGGGGATCCCCGCGGTCAAGGCCTTCCGCGACGGCGCCGTGGTCGACGAGTTCGTCGGCGCGGTGCCGAAAGCAAAGGTCGAAGCGCTCTTCGACTCGCTTGTCCCCTCGCGCGCCGACGAGTTGCTTGCCGTCGGCGACGAGCTATCCCTGCGCGAGGCGGCCGAACTGGAGCCCCGCCGCGCGGATGTGGCGGTGGCCCTGGCCCGCAAGCGCCTCGAGCGTGGGGCGGAGGACGATGCGCTCGAGGCCGTCAAGGGCCACGAGGGCAACTTTGCCGCCGACGGCATCGCCGCGCGGATCGCGTTGACCAAGGCGGGCGTCGGCACCGAGGCCTTCAAGCATCTGGACGGCGGCGACCGCGAAGCCGCCCTCGACGCCTTGCTGGAGGCGATGTCGGAGGCCGACGAGCAGACCCGAGAGCAACTGCGCCGCGCCCTAGTAGGCGTCCTAGCCGAGCTACCCCCGGCCGACCCCACCGCAGCGGCCTACCGCCGCCGCCTAGCCAAAGCCCTCTACTAGTCCAGGTTCGCGACCCCGACGCGCTGAGTTCGTGGTTAGTAGTCCGTATGCACGGATAAGGATGAACTCAGCGAGGAGTTTGGGTGCTTGCGCGCTTGAGGTCGCGGTGGCGCTGGCGGAGGAGTTTGCGGATGCGGGTGGCTACTGCCTTTGGTTCGCGTTCGAAGCGGGTGCCCGTGATCCTCACGATCTCGATCCCGGCGAGCTTCAGGTCCTCCTGCCGCTTCCGATCGCGCTCAAAGGCCGCCGGGCTGCCGTGGTACTCGTATGTGTCGAGTTCGACGGCAAACCGCTCCGTGGGCCAGTAGGCGTCAAGCTCGTATCCAGCGGCGACGAAGTTCATCGATGGCCGCGGCAGTCCCTCGCTCCGGCTCATCGCGAGGAAGAATCGCTCGAAATCGGAGCGCGTGAAGCCGGGAATGCGGTAGACGATCAAGGCCTCGCTAAGCCGGGCGACCCCACGGAATCCCCGACTGCGAGAAAGCAGGTTGTCGATTGCGGCAAGATCCAGCAGATTCAGGCGGTACGCATTCTCCACCGCCTTGCCGATGAACCAGGGGTCAACGGCAGCGAAGTCGAGGAGGGTGCGCGCGACGGAGGTCGTGGGGATCCCCTCTGTCGAGGCGACGTCCTCCGGTTGGAGGGCCGGGGCACTGTGAATACGTATGTCCACCCTGCTTTGCCGCCGGGTCGGCGTGGTGACCTCGACCGGGCGCGTGAATCTGGACGTCAGGCCCCAAAGCCAGGCAGCAGAGCGATGGCTGAGCAGGGCTCCCGGCGCAGGGCCGCAACTCAGGATCGCGGCCATGCATTGGCCGTGCCGAGAAACGCGCCCGTGCCCGACCGCATAAACCCCTCGGTGCAGCGAGTGGATCCTCCCGGTGGCCCGAGCATGCCGAACGGCATCACCGGAATAACCGAGCCCCTCCATCTGCCAAACAGATACCACCCCGTGCTGTCTCTCAGCAAGCACGGCCAGCCCATGGTGAGATCGTCTTTCTGCGTGCATATGGGCTACTAAGGGCGAAGTCAGCGGAGTTCTCCCCCGGGGAACATCTGTTCGTGTGCGTAGAATCGGCTCAGTGGCCGCTTCTGAGCGAATCGTCATCTCCGGGGCGCGGGAGCACAACCTCAAGGACATCGACGTTGAGCTGCCGCGCGACGCGCTGATCGTGATCACCGGGCTTTCGGGCTCCGGCAAGTCGAGCCTTGCCTTCGACACGATCTACGCCGAGGGCCAGCGGCGCTACGTCGAGTCGCTCTCCGCCTACGCGCGCCAGTTCCTCGGCCTGATGGAGAAGCCCGACGTCGACTCGATCGAGGGGCTCTCGCCGGCGATCTCGATCGACCAGAAGACGACCTCGCGCAACCCGCGCTCGACCGTCGGCACGGTGACCGAGATCCACGACTACCTGCGGCTGCTCTGGGCGCGGATCGGCATCCCGCACTGCCCCCAGTGCGGAGCGGAGATCACCGGCCAGACCCAGGAGCAGATCGTCGACCGGCTGATGACCCTCGACGAGGGCACCAAATTCATGGTGATGGCGCCGGTCGTGCGCGGGCGCAAAGGCGAGTACGGCAAGCTCTTCGAGCAGTTGCGGCTCGAGGGCTACTCGCGGGTCGAGGTCGACGGCGAGCTGCTGCCGCCTCGACGAGGAGATCGTCCTCGACAAGAAATTCAAACACGACGTCTCCGTGGTCGTCGACCGGCTGGTGATGAAGCCCGACCTGCGGCGACGCCTCTCGGAGTCGGTCGAGGCCGCCGCCGGGCTCGCCGCCGGCCTGGTCGAAGTCGAGATGGTCGACGAGCCGAAGGCCGAGCCGCTGCTCTTCTCCGAGCAGTTCGCCTGCCTCGAGTGCGGCACCTCGATCCCCGAGCTGGAGCCGCGGATCTTCTCCTTCAACTCGCCCCACGGCGCCTGCGAGCGCTGCCACGGGCTCGGCTTCCAGCGCGTGATCGACCCCGAGCTGGTCGTGCCCGACCCGACGCTCTCGCTGGCCGAGGGCGCCCTGCAGCCCTGGAACCGCGGCATCACCGCCTACTGGAAGCGGCTGATCGCGGCGGTCGCCGAGGAGTACGGCGTCGACGCCGACATGCCCTGGGCGAAGCTGAAAAAAGCCGAGAAAGAGATCTTCCTCTACGGCACCGGCAACGATCGCCACCAGGTCACCTACACCAACCGCTTCGGCCGCAAGCGCTCCTACAAGGTCCGCTTCGAGGGGATCGTCAACAACCTCGAGCGCCGCTACGAAGAGACCGACTCGGAGACCAACCGCGAGCGGATCGAGAGCTACATGGCCGAGCAGCCCTGCCCGGACTGCAAAGGCGCCCGCCTGCGGCCGGAGAGCCTTGCGGTCAAGATCGGCGGGATCAGCATCGCCGAGTACAGCGCGATGTCGGCGCGCGGCCGCCGCCGAGTGGATCGACACGCTCGACCTGACCGAGACCGAGCGGGCGATCGCCCGCCTGATCGTGCGCGAGATCTCCGAACGGCTCGCCTTCCTCGAGAACGTCGGCATCGGCTACCTCTCGCTGGGCCGCTCGGCCCGCTCGCTCTCCGGCGGCGAGGCGCAGCGGATCCGCCTCGCGACCCAGATCGGCTCCAGCCTGGTCGGCGTGATGTACGTGCTCGACGAGCCCTCGATCGGCCTGCACCAGCGCGACAACGAGAAGCTGATCGGCACCCTCGACCGCCTGCGCGACCTCGGCAACACGGTGATCGTGGTCGAGCACGACGAGGGCACGATGATGGCCGCCGACCACCTGCGTCGACCTCGGCCCCGGCGCGGGCGAACACGGCGGCCACGTGATCGCCGCCGGCACCCCGGCCGCAGGTCGCCAAGAACCCGGCCTCGCTGACCGGCCAGTACCTCTCGGGCAAGCGCAAAATCGAGCTGCCCGAGGAGCGCCGCCAGCCCAGCGGCGCGCTGCTCGTCCGCGGCGCCCGCGAACACAACCTGAAGGACATCGACGTCGCCGTCCCGCTCGGCGTCTTCTGCTGCGTCACCGGCGTCTCCGGCTCGGGCAAGTCGACCCTGGTCAACGAGACCCTGCACCACTCGGTCGCCAACCGCCTGCACCAGGCCAAGCTGCGCCCGGGCGCCCACGACGGTGTCGACGGGCTCAGCCAGATCGACAAGATCATCAACATCGACCAGTCGCCGATCGGCCGCACGCCGCGCTCCAACCCGGCCACCTACACCGGCGTCTTCGACCACATCCGCCAGCTCTTCACCCAGACCCAGGAGGCGCGCACGCGCGGCTACAAGCCGGGCCGCTTCAGCTTCAACGTCAAGGGCGGCCGCTGCGAGGTCTGCCGCGGCGACGGCCAGATCAAGATCGAGATGCACTTCCTGCCCGACGTCTACGTCCCCTGCGAGCAGTGCCACGGCAAGCGCTACAACCGCGAGACGCTCGAGGTCCGCTTCAAGGGCAAGAACATCGGCGACGTGCTGGAGATGTCGGTCGAGGAGGCGGTCGAGTTCTTCGAGAACGTGCCGAAGATCGCCCGCCGCCTGCGCACCCTGCACGACGTCGGCCTCGACTACATCCGCCTCGGCCAGGCGGCGACGACGCTCTCCGGCGGCGAGGCGCAGCGGATCAAGCTGGCGACCGAGCTCTCCAAGGTCGCCACCGGCAACACCCTCTACATCCTCGACGAGCCGACCACCGGCCTGCACTTCGCCGACGTGCAGCGCCTGCTCGACGTGCTCGGCCGCCTCGTCGACGCCGGCAACACGGTGGTCGTGATCGAGCACAACCTCGACGTGATCAAGACCGCGGACCACCTGATCGACCTCGGCCCCGAGGGCGGCGAAGAGGGGGGAGAGGTGGTCGCCACCGGCACCCCCGAGGAGGTCGCGGCGGTCGCCGGCTCCTACACCGGCCGCTTCCTCGCCGAGCTGGTCGAGCCGGCGAAGCCGAAGCGCGCCGGCGCGCAAGCGGCGCGAGCCGATCGCTGCATAGCGGCACAACCACACTGGCAGAGTCCGTGCGCAGCGACTTGCCGATGCGCTACCGGTGGAGTGGTATTCGCGGCATGCGGGTAAGGACAGGGGCGGAAAGGAGTGCTCATGTCCAGATCAGCCTTGAGGAGAGTGTCGGTCGCGGCTGCCTGTCCTGGTCGCGATCGTCTTGGTTGCAGCGGGATGTGGTGGAAGCAGTGGAGGCGGTGGCACCAAGATCGCTTTGCTCCTGCCGGAAAACGAGACGCCCCGCTACGAAACCAACGATCGACCCGACTTCGAAAAAGCAGTCGAAGAACAGTGCGAAGACTGCGAAGTCCTCTACAGCAACGCCGGCGGCGACGCCGAAAAGCAGCAGAGCCAGGCCGAAGCGGCGCTGACCCAGGGCGCCGAAGTCCTCGTCGTCGACCCGATGGACTCCAAGTCGGCGGCGGCGATCGCCGAAAAGGCGCAGGCCCAGAACGTGCCGGTGGTCAGCTACGACCGCCTGATCGAAAACGGCGAAGTCGATGCCTACGTCTCCTTCGACAATGAAAGAGTCGGCGAACTTCAGGCCGAAACGCTGGCCAAGAAGCTGAAAGAAGACGGCCATGCCAGCGGCCCGATCATCATGATCAACGGCGACCCGGCCGACCCCAACGCCGCCGGGTTCAAGGCCGGCGCCCACAAGGGGTTCGATGCCGCCGGGGTGAAGATCGCGAAGGAGTACGACACGCCCGGCTGGAGCGCGGAAAACGCCCAGCGCGAGGCGCAGCAGGCGATCACCGCGCTCGGCAACGACGGCTTTTGGGGCATCTACGCGGCCAACGACGACACCGGCGGCGGCGCGATCGCGGCGCTGAAGGGCGCGGGCATCAATCCCGAAGAACGTCCGGTCACCGGTCAGGACTCGACCGTCGCCGGCCTGCAGCGGATCCTTGCCAAACAGCAGTACATGACGATCTACAAGGCGATTACGCCGCAGGCCAAGATCGCCGCCGAATTCGCCATCGCCCTCGCCGAAGGCGAAGAACTGCCGCAGAGCAAGGTCACGGAAGAAATCAACAACGGCAAGGCCGACGTCCCCTCGGCGATCCTCGAACCGGTCGCCGTGATCAAGGACAACGTCAAGAGCACGGTGGTCGCGGACGGCTTCGTCAGCGCGTCCGAACTCTGCACCGGCTCCTACGCGGCGGCGTGCAAAGAAGCGGGAATCTCGGGCTGAG
This sequence comes from uncultured Solirubrobacterales bacterium, assembly GCA_963702705.1. GTDB lineage: Bacteria > Actinomycetota > Thermoleophilia > Solirubrobacterales > 70-9 > VRUE01. The sequence continues at coordinate 342,557 of CAVPDR010000002.1, read as the reverse complement.
ATGAGCAACGGCGCTCCCCTCCTCGAGTTGGAGGGAGTCAGCAAGCGGTTCGGCCCGGTCCAAGCTCTGGACCGGGTCGACTTCGCCGTCCACGCGGGCGAGGTGATCGGCCTGGTCGGCGACAACGGCGCCGGCAAGTCGACCTTGGTCAAGACGATCGCCGGCATCCACGCCGCCGACACCGGCAGGATCCGCTTCGACGGCGAGGAGGTCTCGATCGCCAAGCCCCAGGACGCGACGGGCCTGGGGATAGCGACCGTCTACCAGGACCTCGCCCTCTGCGACAACCTCGACGTCGTCGCCAACCTCTTCCTCGGCCGCGAGGAGGTCTCGCCCGGGTCGGGCACGATCTCGCGGCAGCTCGACGAGTCGCGGATGGAGCACCAGACCGGCGAGCTGCTCTCCAACCTCGCGGTGACGATCCCGAGCCTGCGCAGTGAGGTCGGGACCCTCTCCGGGGGTCAGCGGCAGCAGGTCGCGGTCGCCCGTTCGCTGTTGGGAGAGCCCAAGGTGGTGCTGCTGGACGAGCCAACCGCGGCGCTCGGCGTCGCCCAGACGGCGCAGGTGCTCAACCTGATCAAACGGCTGCGCGAGCGCGAGCTCGGCGTCGTCGTGATCAGCCACAACCTGGTCGACGTCTTCGAGGTCGCCGACCGGATCGTCGTCCTCAGGCTCGGCCGCGCGGCCGGCGAGTTCGAGGCCGATGCGACCACGGAGGAGCACGTCGTCTCGGCGATAACCGGCGTCGGCTCCGATGGCGCCAAGGAGAAAGACGAGGGGACGAAATCATGAGCGACGCAGCAGCGCGCCGCGAGCGCCAAGAGCGAGGTCACCCCGCGGCCGAAGGAGACGATCCGCCGGCTGATCCAGGGCGATCTCGCGTCGCTGCGCGTGGTGATCGGCCTGGCGCTGATCTGGGCGATCTTCCAGTTCGAGAACGACCGCTTCCTCTCGGCCCAGAACCTGACCAACCTGATGCTGCAGATCACCGCCACGGGGCTGATCTCGATCGGCGTCGTCTACGTGCTGCTGCTGGGGGAGATCGACCTCTCGGTCGGCGCCGTCAGCGGCCTTGCCGCGGCGGTCATGGCCGTTCTCAACGTCAAGCACGGCTGGAACCCCTATCTGGCGATTGCCGCCGCGGTCGCGGTCGGAATGGCGATCGGACTGCTCCAGGGCTCGCTCTTCAGCCGCTTCGTCATCCCCTCCTTCGTCGTCACCCTTGCCGGCCTGCTCGCCTGGCAGGGAGCGCTCCTGCAGGTACTCGGCTCGACCGGCTCGATCAACCTCACCGATCCGGTGATCACCGGTCTCGCCAACACCTTCTACTCCGACACGGTGGGCTGGATCTTTGCCGCGATCGTGATCGGGCTCTACGGCGCCGTCCTCTTCCTCGGGCACCGGCGGCGAGTCGCGGCCGGGCTCGACAGCGAGAACCTCGCCGCGCTCGGTCTCAGGTTCGGGCTGGTCGCCGTGATCACGATCGTCGCCACCGCGGTTCTCAACTCCGATCGCGGCGTGCCGCTGGCGGTGATGATCCTGCTCGCCTTCGTGGTCGGGATGGAGTACGTCGTCAAGCGGACCGGGTTCGGCCGGCACGTCTTCGCCGTCGGCGGCAACGCCGAGGCCGCGCGCCGCGCCGGCATCCGCGTCAACGGCATCCGCGTCGCGGTCTTCGGGATCTCCGGCACGATGGCGGCGATCGGCGGCATCCTCGCCGCCTCGCGACTGCTCGCCGTCAACCAGAACTCGGGCGGGAACGAACTGCTGCTGCTGGCGATCGCCGGGCCGGTGATCGCGGGGACCAGCCTCTTCGGCGGTCGGGGCTCGGTCTGGACGGCGCTCCTCGGCGCCCTGGTGATCGGCTCGATCTCCAACGGGATGGACCTGCTCGCGCTCTCCTCGGCGGTCAAGTTCATGGTCACCGGCGGTGTCCTGCTGCTGGCCGTGATCGTCGATGCCGTCGCCCGCCAGCAGCGGCAGGGCTCCGGGCGCGTCTAGTTCAGTCGGCGACGAGCAGCGAGGCGCCGATCGCGCCGCCGAGGTCGCCCAGAGAGGCGACGCGGACCGCGGGCGGGCGTTCGTCGACGAAGAGGTGCTTGGCCATCTCCTTGGTCAGCGGCTCCATGTAGCGATCGCCGAAGCGGACGCCCGAGGCCGCCGCCGATGATCACCGCTTCGGGGTCGAGCAGGTTGACCGCGGAGGCGACTCCGGTTCCCAGCGCCTCGATCGCGCGGTCGATCAGCTTCTCGGCGAGGTGGTCGCCGTGCTCGATCGCCCGGTCCCAGATGCCGCTCGTGAGCCGGTCTTTGCCGTGCTTCTCCATCAGCTTGAAGAGGTCTGTCTTGGCGCCCTCCTCGTGCTGGCGCCGCGCCTCGGCCTCCATCGCGGCGCGGCCGGCGTAGGCCTCCATGCAGCCCTTGCGCCCGCAGGGGCACTTGGCGCCGCCGCGCTTGACGACCATGTGGCCGATCTCACCGGCGGCCCCCCGGCCGAGCCAGGGCTTGCCGTCGAGCACGATGCCGCCGCCGACGCCGGTGCCCCAGAAGACGCCGATCAGGCTGGAGAACTCGCGCCCGGCGCCGAGGTGGAACTCGGCTTCGGTCGCGACCTGGACGTCGTTGCCGATCCGCACCTCGGCGCCGAGCGCCTTCGACAGCGTCTCGCCCAGCGGAAAGCTGCCCTCCCAGCCGGGCAGGTTGCGGGCGCCGGAGACGACGCCGGTCTTGCCGTCGGCGTCGCCGGGCGAGCCGACGCCGACGCCCTGCAGCTCTTCGGGCTTGACGCCGGCCGCGGAAGCCGCCTCGCGCAGCGCGTCCTCCATCGCGCGCGCCACGTCGGCAGGCCCGCCCGAGGTCGGCGTGGGATGGCGGGCTTCGCCGTGAACCTGGCCGCCCGCCTCGACGATCGCCGTCTGGATCTTCGTACCGCCAAGGTCGATGCCACCACGCAGCTCAGCCATGCGCCGCAGTCTATGCGCCGACGGGCCTATTTTACGCCTTATATGCGTATTTCAGGCCCGTCGGCCGGGGTTTCGTAGGGTTGCGGGGCGATGAGCGGGACGAGGCAGACGGGTTGGCGAGTGTGGTGGGCGAAGCGGCGCTGGTATGAGCGCAACCGGCGCCCGTCCCGGCGCTGGCGGCTTGCGCGGCACGCCGCCCGGGGCGGCTTTTTCATCCGCCAACCGCTCGAGGGCGAGGCCTTGGAGGCGCTCGACCAGGGCCGTCTTCGGGTCGGCGAAGGGACGCTGTTCGAGCCCGGCTGCTGGCTGACCCTGGCGCCCGAGGCGCGGATCGAGATCGGCGCCGGCTGCTTTCTGAACCGCAACACGATGATCGCCGCGCTGGAGCTGGTCGAGATCGGCGACCACACCATGTTCGCCAATGGCTGCTTCGTCGGCGATTCGGCCCACCGCTTCGACGATCCCGACACACCGGTGACCCAGCAGGGCTTCACCTCCAAGGGACCGGTGAGGATCGGCTCCAACTGCTGGTTCGGCGTTAACTGCGTGGTCACCAGCGGGGTGACGATCGGCGAGCGCTGTGTGATCGGCGCCAACTCGGTGGTCACCTGCGATCTTCCCGCCGGCACGATCGCCGCCGGGGCGCCGGCAAAGGAGATCGGGAAGGTGGGGCGCGACTGACTACATCCACATAACGGTGTGTTTACTCAGTAATACTTGACATGTTCGATTTATCTCCAATATGTTCGCCATGTGCCCGACCCCGTCTCGATCGTCGCCCATGCGAACTGCGATGACACCTACGTCGTCTGGCGTTACCCGGGGGTAATCGCCAACTGCCGCGGCTTCGCCCTCTATCGCAAACCGAGTGGTGGAGACGAAGAGCCGGTCCACACCTTCATCCCCTTCGCCGGCGAAGAACACAAGCCCGGTGAGCACCGGCCGAGCACCGAGTGGCCGATCCAGAAATTCGCCTGGGCGGACGTGCTGGCCCGCTCGGGTGAAACGGTCAGCTACCGGGCGGTCCCGATGATCGGTAAGGCGGGTTCGCTCAAGGAAGCCGCCGACCAGGCGAGTCCGTGGAGCGAGCCGGTTGCGGTAAGTGCCGACGGCGGCGAGGGGTTTTTCGCCTACTTCAACCGGGGAGTGCTGGCGACGCAGTCGGTCGCGCGCCGGCTCAAAGGCGACGAACCCTGGGGCAAAAAGCTGAACACCATGATCGCGACGCCGGGCAACATCACCCGCGAATACCTCTCCGGCGAATTGCGGCTGGCGCTGCGCAAGGTGCTCGCCGACGCCGAGTCAAGCTCAAAAGCAGAGATCTACGCGGCCCTGTTCGAGCTCGACGACCCGGAGCTGGTCGCCGATCTCTGCGCCCTCGGGCCCCGCGCTCACGTGATCCTCGCCAACGGCACCGCGGCCAAGGGCGACGAGAACAAAGAGGCGCGGGGGACGCTCGAAGCCGCAAAAGTCGACGTTCACAAACGGATGACCGGCAGCCGCCTCGCCCACAACAAGTTCCTCGTCGTCTGCGAGCCGGCGAAATCGCCACGGCTGGCTTGGACCGGCTCGACCAACTGGACGATGACCGGCCTCTGCACGCAGGTGAACAACGGCCTGCGGATCGAGAACGCCGCAATCGCCAAGTACTACAAAGCCCAGTGGGACGCGCTGTTGGAATCGGGCGACAAGTTCCCGCCGCAGCTGGTTGACGGCAACGGCGCGAAACGCGTGGCGAAATCGGGCAAGGCGAGCATCGGCACCTGGTTCGTGCCGGTGCACAAGGAAGTGGACCTGGTCGAGGCGCGGGGGCTGATCGCCGCGGCGGAAGACGGCATCCTCTTCGAGTTCTTCAACCCCGGCCGCAAAGGCACGCTCTTCAACGCGATCATGGACCGGGTCGCCGCCGACGAAGCCGACGGCGGCGATTCCCTCTACGTGCACGGGATCCTCAACCAGGACCCCGAGGCGGGCTCCAAAGACCCCGCCCTGGTCAACCTGATCCACCGCGGCCAGCTCGACGAAGCCGACCCCGACATCGTCCTGCCGAGCAAGATCGACTCGCGCTTCGCCGGCTGGGAAAAAGAGATCGACCGGCTGAGCCTGGTGATGATCCACTCCAAGGTCGTCGTCCTCGATCCGTTCGGGGCGAAGCCGATGGTGATGACCGGCTCGCACAACCTGGGCCCGCGGGCGAGCGGAAAGAACGACGACAACCTCAACCTGATCGCCGCAGCGCCGAAGCTAGCCGCCGCATACGCCACCCACATCATCTCCGTCTACAACGCCTACCGCTGGCGCTACGTGCGCTCCAAAGCGGCGAAGAAAGCGGGCAAGGAGTGGGAAGGCCCCGAAGACGGCAAAGCCTGGCAGGACAGCTATTACAAAGGCGCCGACGCTGCGGCGAAGCAGCGCGAGCTGGCTTTCTGGTTGGGCGAGTAGCGTCGCCGGTACCCGGCAGGAGGCGGGAATCCTGCCATCTGTGATCAAGCCGTCCTAACGGCGCCGATCGATCCCTATAATTTCCGCCGTACGGCCGTGACCCTGAAGGGCATGGACCAATGGATCTCGTCGAACTCGTCGATTCCTCACACGCAACAGGTGACGTGAAGCTCCTCCGCGCGAAGCCAGAGCTTCGAGCCGCGCTTGCGCCGGCGCGGGCGCAGGGCAGCTCGATCGGCCTGGTGCCGACGATGGGCTTCCTCCACGAGGGTCACCTCTCGCTGCTGCGCGCCGCTCGCGCCGAGTGCGACGTCGTCGTCATGAGCCTCTTCGTCAACCCGACCCAGTTCGGGCCGGGCGAGGACCTCGACCGCTACCCGCGCGACGAGGAGCGCGACCTGCGGCTCGCCGCCGAGGCCGGCGTCGAGATCGTCTACGCGCCGCCGGTCGAGGCCGTCTACCCCGAGGGTTTTGCCACCCAGGTCGAAGTCGGGGGCGGGCTGACCGACGTGCTCGACGGCGATCCCGCCCGGCGTGGCCCCGGCCATTTCCGCGGCGTCACCACCGTCGTCGCCAAGCTCTTCAACTCGGTCGGGCCCGACGTCGCCTACTTCGGCCAGAAGGACGCGCAGCAGGTGGCCGTTATCCGTCGCATGGTCCGCGACCTCGACATCCCGGTGCGGATCGAGGTGCTGCCGACGGCGCGCGAGCCCGACGGCCTGGCGATGAGCTCGCGCAACGCCTACCTCGATCCGCGGGCGCGCGAGCAGGCCGCCGCGCTCTCGCGGGCGCTGCGCGCCGCCGAGGAAGCGGCGCGCGCCGAGTCGCTGAGGCGCCGGGCTCGAGGCGGCGCGCCGGGAGCTGAACGCCGCCGGCATCGAGCCCGAGTACCTGGAAGCTCGCGACGCCGACAACTTGACCCCCGCCACCGAGCTGCAGGATCGCCCGGTGCTAATCGCGGTCGCTGCCCAGGTTGGTGGGGCCCGCCTGATCGACAACGTCCTGATTCGACCTTGAAGGCTTCAACTCACAAGCGCTGACACGGAGGAATAGATCTGATGCAGAGGCAGATGCTCAAGTCCAAGATCCACCGCGCGACGGTGACCGATTGCGATGTCGACTACATCGGCAGCATCACCATCGACACCGAGCTGATGGCCAGCGCCGACCTGATCACCAACGAGCAGGTCTACGTCTGGGACGTCGACAACGGCGCCCGCTTCGTCACCTACGTGATCGACGGCGAGCCTGGCTCGCGCACGATGCAGGTCAACGGCGCCGCCGCCCACCTGACCCGGCCGGGGCACAAGATCATCGTCGCTTCCTTTGGCGCCTATGACGAGAGTGACCTGGAGGCCTACTCGCCGGTCGTCGTCCACGTCGACGACGACAACGAGATCGTCGCCGTCGACAGCCATCCGGAGGTCCTGCTCGCCGAGCCGACCCACGCGTCCGACGCGGAGATGGCCTGATGAGCTCTGGCGCCCGCTCGCACACGGCGCCGCCACCGGCCGAGCGACCGCCGGTCAGCCTTCCTCGCCTGGCCGAGATGAAGGCCAAGGGCGAACCGATCGCGATGGTCACCGCCTATGACTTCCCCTCGGCAAAGGTCGCCGAGGAGGCCGGCGCCGACATCGTCCTGGTCGGCGACTCGGCCGCCAACGTGGTGCTTGGCCACAGCGGCACCGAGGCGGTGACGCTGGAGGAGATGCTCGTGCTCGGCAAGGCCGTTCGCCGTGGCCTGAGGACACCGCTGATGGTCGGCGACATGCCGATGGGCAGCTATGAGTCGAGCAACGAGCTGGCGATCCAAAACGCCCAGCGCCTGGTCAAGGAGACGGGGTGCCAGACGGTGAAGCTGGAGGCGGGGGGGATCTCGGTCGAGCGCGCCCGAGCGATCGTCCGCTCCGGCATCCCGGTGATGGGCCACGTCGGCCTCACCCCGCAGACGGCGACCGCCTTGGGCGGCTACAAGGCCCAGGGCAAGACCGCCCAGAGCGCGATCCAGCTCTGCGAGGACACCCTTGCCCTGCAGGCCGTCGGCTGCTTCGCGATCGTCTTCGAGGCCGTCCCGGCCGCCGTCACCGAGGCGATCGTCGAGAAGCTGGAGGTCCCGACGATCGGCATCGGCGCCGGCCCGGCGACCGCCGGCCAGGTCCTCGTCTTCCACGACCTGCTCGGCATCACCACCGGCCGCATGGCCAAATTCGTCAAGCAGTACGCCGACATCCACGGGCAGATGGTCAAGGGCATGAACCAGTACGTGGCCGAGGTCCGCTCCAGCCACTTCCCCGAACCCGACCACGTCTACGGCATCGAGCCGGCAGAGCTCTCCGAGTTCAGGCGCTACCTCGACCAGGAGAGCCTCACCTCAGCCAAGGCCTGGGACTGGGAGCCGCTGCCGTAGCTCGTTAGGAGTGTTGTGGGGCCGCCGTCGCCGAGCGCGGCCCCACAACTATTAGCGAGTCATCGATCGGACGGTAGGTCGGCTGTCGCTATACGCCGCCCCATTTCTTCCCTTCGTTTTCGCCCAGCAGTTCCTCCGTGGCGGTGCCTTCGAGAAACGCTTCGCTTTTACCGACTTTCAGGCCGGTGGCGCCTAATTCACTGCATAATTTATCCATGCTTTGCGCGAACGTGAGTTTCTGTTTCACGCGTTCTCCAACTTCGAGTTCGCCGCACGTGCTTCCCGTCACTTCGTACACCCCTTCGAGCGCACATTCGGCACCATTGAGAGTGAATTTGAACATAACCGTCCCGGATTCAGGCGTGAGCCGCACGAATAGCTTGCTTTTGTGTCTGATCAGCTGGCTCTGAATCGATCCTTTGATCGGTTCGGTGACGGTACAGCCTTCCACCAGCACTTTGCAGGCGGAGAATTCAATCGGCCCGCCCCCACTTCCGTTCGCAGAAAGATGCCATTTTTCATGCTCTAAGCATTCCCAGATCGGTATGCCAAGGAAGCGAAATACCTTAACGCTGTGTAATAATGAAAATGCGGTTAGTTCAGGGCTTTTCCCTTCGATTTTGTATTCTCCGTTTTCAAACGCCTGCGCACCTGCGGCGAATGCCGCCATCACGCTGAGCACGGCAATCAGGGATAGACCAAAACTCTTGAGTCTCTTCTTCCTGTGGTTCATTGAGTCCTCTCAATTGGACTGCCTGGTGGGCGCCCGGGGGCGACCCCTGGGTGCAGCATCCTCTTAATGGACTAATAGTCAAGATTTCTTAATCGAACTCTCAGGTTCAGACACCACGCCCCCTGGCTACGATGAAATCGCCATGCCCATCTATGAGTTCGAGTGCGAGGAGTGCGCAAGTCGGTTTGAGGAGCTGGCGCCCAGCGATACGCCCGGCATCGCTTGTCCTGAATGCGGGGCCCATGGGAGCCGGCGGTTGATGTCGCCGGTGTCTCCCGCCGCGCGGCAGCCGCGCGGGGCGGCTGTGCAATCTGATGAATCGCGGCGCCGGGAGCGGGAAGCCGCTCGGGGCGAGCGGCTGGCCGAGTCCAAGCGCAAGCGGGCCGCAGGGGAGTCGGTGCGGCCGGCGCGTGGGGGAGGCGAGGCTTGAGCGTGGGGACGGCTGCGCAGCGGCGGGAGGACCTGGTCGCGCTCTTCGAGGAAGTCAAGGCCTGTACCAAGTGTCCGCTGCACGAGACGCGGACCAAGGCCGTCTTCGGCGCGGGCGACGCAAATGCCGACCTGATGTTCGTCGGCGAGGCGCCGGGGGCCGAAGAGGACAAGCAGGGCCTGCCATTCGTCGGCCGGGCCGGACAGCTGCTGAACCAGATGCTTGAGGGGATCGGTCTCTCGCGCCAGGAGGTCTTCATCGCCAACGTGCTGAAGAGCCGCCCGCCCGGCAATCGCGATCCGCAGCCGCTGGAGATCGAGGCCTGTCGGCCCTACCTCTTCGAGCAGGTGCGGCTGATCGAGCCGAGCGTGATCTGCACGCTGGGTAACTTCGCGACCAAGCTTCTGAGCGGCAATCCGGCCGGGATCACCAAGGTGCGGGGCGCCCCCCAGGTGCACGAGATCGGTGGTCGCACCGTCTTCCTCCTGCCGCTCTTCCACCCGGCGGCGGCGCTGCGGACCCCGGCGGTGAAGGAGACCCTGCGCCAGGACTTCGCGACGCTGCCCGAGCTGCTGGCGATGGGCCCGCCGGTGACGGCTGAAGAGCCGGAGGAGGAGCCGGCCGCGGAGGGGACCGAGCCGGCACCCGAGCCCTCCGCTGACCAGCTCGACTTCTTTGGCTAGGACGAGGACAAGCTCGGCCGCTGAGACCGAAGCGCTCGGCGCCCAGCTTGCCGCTCAGCTCGGGCCCGGCGACGTCGTCGTCGTCAGCGGCGAGGTCGGCGCCGGCAAGACGACGCTGATCCGCGGCGCCTGCCGGGCGCTCGGCATCGAGGGACCGATCACCTCACCGACCTTCACCATCGGACACCGCTACGAGGGCGGCCGGTTGCCCGTCTCCCACCTCGATCTCTACCGGCTCGAGGGCCTCGAGGGCGAGGAACCGGCGCTGCTCGACGACTACCTCACCCCCGGCACCGTCGCCTTCGTCGAGTGGCCGAGCGTGGCCGAGCCAGAGCTCGCCGGCCGCCGGGTCGTGCCGGTGCGCCTCGCCCACGCCGGCGGTGACAGCCGCGCGATCGAGCTGCCCGCCGCATCCAGTCGCAGATAGGCGTGTTCGAAGGACACGGTGCATGTAGCATCGAACCGAACTTGTATCTGCGAACGGAGGGACGCTCGATGAAGGGTTTGAAGACGCTGACCGCTGTGCTGCTTGGATCTGCGCTGCTGGTCGGCGCGGCACCGGCCACGGCCGGCGCGGTCGCGTTCAAGCACTACGTCGCCTGTGGCGTCTCCCAGAACGCCAAACCCGCCCACAAGTGTCCGAAGAAAGCCAAAAAGGGCGCTTTCTTCAAAAGCCTCAACGGCGATGTCAACTACAGCGTCTGCGTCAAGTTCCCGACCGGCAAAAACATCTGCGCCAAAGCCCAGCCGGCGACCCAGGGAACGCTCTACGTCAACAAGATCACCTCCAACATCCCCGGCAAGCACCGCGTGAGCTGGTTCGTCGAAGGCAAACGCGTCGGCGTCTTCGCCTTCACGGTTCTCGGCTGACCGGATCGAGCAGCGCGATGGTGGTGGTCGGCTTCGACACCGCGACCGCCGACACGGCCGTCTGCGCGACAGCCGGCGGCGAGGTCCTGCACGAGGCGCTGCTCGGGCCGGCGCCCGACGGCAGCCCGCGCCACTCGACCGCACTGCTGGCCGAGGTCGAGCGGGCCGCCGCGGCGGCCGGGGGCTGGGACTCGGTCGACCGGCTCGCGGTCGGGCTCGGGCCCGGTTCCTTTGTCGGCATCCGCATCGGCATCGCAACCGCACGCGGGCTGGCGGCGAGCACGGGACTTCCGGTCAGCGGCGTCTGCACGCTCGACGCGCTTGGCCGCGCCCTGGACGGGTTGAGCCTGGCCGTTCTCGACGCGCGCCGGGGAGAGGTCTTCGCGGCGCTCTACTCGACTGCCGGGGAGCGGCTTTGGGAGCCCCTGGTTGCAACCCCCGTCGAGCTGGCGGAGCGCGCTGCCGGGCTCGCCGATCCGCCCCTGGCGGCCGGATCGGGAGCGGTACGATTTCGCGATGAGCTGGCGAGCTGCGGAGTCGACGTCCCCGATGACGCCGATCCCGTGCACCGCCTCGCCGCACAACACATCTGCGCCCTCGCCGAAGCCGCGCCGGAGCGGGGCGAGGGACGCATCGAGCCGATCTACCTGAGGGCTCCGGACGCGGAGCGATGGCGTGAGCGAGACACTTCCAAGCGAGCCGGGTGAGGTGGCGGAGGCGACGGCGATCAGGCGCCTCGCCTACAGCGACCTGCCCGCGGTGATCTCGATCGAGCGTCGCTCATTCCCGACCCCCTGGTCGCTGGCGATGTTCGTGCTCGAGCTCTCCAAGCCCTCGGGGATCTGCCTGGCGGCGACCGAGGGCGATCGCCTGCTCGGCTACCTCGTCTGCTCGCGCTACGACCAGGTCTGGCACCTGATGAACGTCGCCGTCGCGCCGGAGCGCCGTCGCGCCGGCATCGCCCGCGCGCTGATCTCCCAGCTGGTCGCCGAGGGCGGCGGCAAGCTGCCCTTCACGCTCGAGGTTCGGGTGTCCAACCGGCCGGCGATCGCGATGTACGAGCGGCTCGGCTTCCGCTCGGCCGGCGTGCGCCCCCGCTATTACCAGGACAACGGCGAGGACGCGCTGATCATGTGGCTCGATTGATCCTCGCGATCGAGACCTCCTGCGACGACACCTGCGCCGCGGTGCTGGACGGGCCGCGCGTGCTCGCCAACGCGATCTCCTCGCAGGCCGCCGCGCACGCGCGCTTCGGCGGCGTCGTCCCCGAGGTCGCCTCGCGCCACCACCTCGAGCTGACCGCGCCGGTGGTCGAGGCGGCGCTGGCGGAGGCCGGTGTGACGCTCGATGAGATCGAGGCGGTCGCGGTCACCGCGGGGCCGGGGCTGATCGGCGCGCTGCTGGTCGGGGTCAGCACGGCAAAGGCGATCGCGGCGCCGCGGCGGCTGCCGCTGATCCCGGTCGACCACCTGCAGGGCCACGTCGCCGCCAACTTCCTCGCGCCCGAGCCACTGGAGCCGCCGTTTCTCTGCCTCGTCGCCAGCGGCGGGCACACGCTGCTAGCGGGGGTGCGAGAGCACAGCGGCTACGAGCTGCTGGGGCAGACCCTCGATGACGCCGCCGGCGAGGCCTTCGACAAGGTGGCTCGCATGCTCGGGCTCGGCTATCCGGGCGGGCCGGCCCTGGAGGTGCTGGCGCGAGAGGGAGACCCGGTGGCTTTCGAGATGCCGGTGGCGATGAGTCGCGACCCGGGTCTCGACTTCAGCTTCAGCGGCCTGAAGACGGCGCTTGTCTATCTCTGCCGCGATCTCGGGCCGGAGGGGGTCGAGGCGCGCCGCGCCGACCTCGCCGCCAGCTTTCAGGCGGCCGCGGTCAGCCAACTCGTCGCCAAGCTCGAGCGGGCGCTGAAGGCGGGGGAGTGGGGGGCGGTCGCGCTCGGCGGCGGCGTCGCCGCCAACGGTGCCCTGCGCGAGGCGGTGCGAGCGCTCTGCGAGCGTCGCGAGGTTGCGCTCAAGCTCGTCGCCCGCGAGCTCTGCACCGACAACGCGGCGATGATCGGTTCCGCCGCCCGCTTCGCCAAGCCGCTCGCCTACCCGGCCTACCTCCCCTACGACGCCTTCCCCACCCGCCGAAACGGGGTCGACGGGCCTCAAACGTCTCACATAGACACGTTTGAGGCCCGTCGGCGGGCGGTTTGACGCGAGTCACCGTCTATTCGCGGCCTGGGTGCCACCTTTGTGCCGAGGCGGTCTCAGCGCTCGTCGCACTGCACGGCCAGGGCTATCGCTTCGAGCTGGTCGAGGTCGATATCGAGAGCTCGGACCTGCTCCTGCGCCGAATGCTGGAGAAAATCCCAGTAGTGGAGGTCGACGGTGTCGTCGCCTCTGAGCTGGTCCTCGACGAGGGGGCCGTCAGAGCGAGGCTCGATACTGTGGGGGCGTGAGCACCGTGATCGAAGAGCCGGACGCGGCGAACGGGCTGATCGTCGACGGCGAGCGGCTCTCGCTGGGGGTCGCCGCCCGCCTCTCGCGCTACCTGCAGGTGCTGACCCAGGCGCGCAAGATGGGCCGCCAGACGATCTCCTCGCAGGAACTCTCCGAGTACACCCACATCAACCCGACCCAGATCCGCCGCGACCTCTCGGGCTTCGGCAAGTTCGGCAAGCGCGGCGTCGGCTACAACGTCGAGTCGCTGGTGGCGGAGATCCGCAAGATCCTGCGCACCTCGGGCCAGCACAACATCGCCCTCTTCGGCGCCGGCAACCTCGGCCAGGCGATCGCCAGCTCCGACATCTTCGCCGACCACGGCTTCCAGATCGTCGCCATGTTCGAGGTCGACGAGGGCGTCGTCGGCACCGAGGTCGGTGGCCTGCGGGTGCGTGACTTCGCCGAGCTCGAGGCGGTCGTCGCCGAGCAGGAGATCGTCGTCGGCGTCCTCGCGGTGCCCGCCGCCGCCGCCCAGGCCGTCGCCGACCGCCTGGTCAAGGCCGGGGTCAAGATCATCTTCAACTACTCCGAGCAGCTGCTCCAGGTGCCGCCCGAGGTGACCGTCCACACCTCCAGCCCGGCGGTCGATCTGCTCTACGCGCTCTACTTCTATCTGACCTGAGAGCTGACCTTGCCCCTGGACCTCGACCGCGCTCGGGAGACGTTCGAGTCCTCGACCGACTTCACGATCGGGCTCGAGGAGGAGTTCGCGATCCTCGACCCGGCGACGCTCGAGCTCGAGCACCGCTTCGAGGAGGTTCACGAGGCCTGCCTGCGCGACGAAGTGCTGGCCGAGTCGGCCGCCGGCGAGCTGATCGCCTCCGAGATCGAGATTCGCTCGGGCCGGGCCGAGAGCTTCGCCGAGGCGATGGTCCTGCAGCGCGACCGCCGCGGTCGCCTCTTCGAGCTGGTCGACGGGATGGGCCTGGCGCTGGGCGCGATGGGCACGCACCCGTGGGCCGACTACCTCGACCAGCGGATCATCGACACGCCCCACTACAACCGCCTGCGCCACGAACTCGGCTACGTCGCCCAGCGCAACAACACCTGGAGCATGCACGTGCACATGGGTGTGCGCGGCGCCGACCGCGCGATCGCGGTCTGCGACTGGATGCGCGAGCTGCTGCCGCTGCTGCTGGCCGCCTCGGCCAACTCGCCCTTCCTCGACCGTCGCGACAGCGGCCTGCACACGGTCCGCACCGAGATCTTCACCCGCACCTTCCCTCGCTGCGGCGTCCCCAGCCCCTTCGTCGACTGGGCGACCTACGCCGAGTTCGTCGAGCTGCTGCAGCGGACCGGCTCGGCGGTCGAGTCGACGCAGCTGTGGTGGAGCGTGCGCCCGCACCACGCCTTCGGCACGGTCGAGGTGCGGATCTGCGACGCCCAGACCCGCGGCGAGGAGTCCTTCGCCCTGGCGGGGCTGATCGCCGCCTGCATCGCCCAGACCGCGCTCGACTACGACGAGCGCGGCTACGCTGGGGATGGCCGGGCGCCGCTGCGCGATCGCGAGATCGAGGAGAACCTCTGGCGGGCGATCCGCCACGGGATGAGCGGCCGCCTGATCGACTTCCGCCGCGGCGAGGAGGTCGAGGCGGCGGCGGCGCTCGAGGGAGTGCTCGCCTGGACCGCCCCCGCCCGCGCCCAGCTCGGCATCGAGGTCGCCCTGCCGGCCCGCAACGGTGCCCAGCGCGCGCGCGAGGCGATCGACGCCGGCCTCGCGATCGAGGACGTCTACCGCGACGCCGTTGCGGAGACAAAACGCACTTACACCGCCGATGTCGGCGCGCGTAGATAGACTCCCGCGCCGCTCAAACCACTGCCGGAGGATCTGACTTGACCAGCTTTTTGACCGAATACGGAGTCGTCGTCGCGCTTGCCTGCGCAGGGGCGGCCGTCCTGTACGGAATCATCATCACCCAGCGCCTGTTGGCGAAGTCGCCAGGCAACGACCTGATGCAGGAGATCTCAGGGGCGGTGCAGGAAGGCGCCAAGGCCTACCTCAACCGCCAGTACACGATCATCGCCATGGTCGCCGTACCGATCGCGATCGTGCTCTGGCTTCTGCAGGACTACAAGACCGCGCTTGGATTCGTCCTCGGCGGCATCCTCTCGGGATCTGCCGGGTTCATCGGCATGAACGTCTCGGTGCGGGCCAACGCCCGGGTCGCCGAGGCGGCTCGCGGCGGCGTGCCGCCCGCGCTCGACGTCGCCTTCAAGGGCGGTTCGGTGACGGGCCTTCTGGTCGTCGGCCTGGCGCTGTTCGGCGTCGCCGGCTACTACGGCCTGCTCGTGCTCACCGGCAGCTCCGACAAGGAGGCGGTCGACGCACTCGTCGGCCTCGGCTTCGGTGGCTCACTGATCTCCGTCTTCGCCCGGCTCGGCGGCGGCATCTTCACCAAGGCCGCCGACGTCGGCGCCGACCTCGTCGGCAAGGTCGAGGCGGGGATCCCCGAGGACGACCCGCGCAACCCGGCCGTGATCGCCGACAACGTCGGCGACAACGTCGGCGACTGCGCCGGCATGGCAGCGGACCTCTTCGAGACCTACGCGGTCACCTCGGTTGCCGTGATGCTGCTCGGCGTGCTCACCTTCACCGGCTCCGGCGGCGAATTCGCCAGCAACGTCGCGATCTACCCGCTGGTCATCGGCGCCGTCGCGATCGTCGCCTCGATCATCGGGGCGCTGCTGGTGCGGACCAAAACCGACCGGGTCGAGGGGGCGCTGTACACCGGGGTGGTGGCGGCCGGGATCCTCTCGATCGCGGCCTTCTACCCGATCACCGACTGGCTGATGAGCGAACCGGTGCGACTCGGCCTCAGCGCCGGCGCCGACGCGATCACCACCACCGACCTCTGGCTCTGCGCAGTGATCGGCGTCGCGGTCACCGCGCTGCTCTTCGTGATCACCGAATTTTATACGTCGACCCGTTTCCGCCCGGTCAAGACGATCGCCAAGGCATCGGAGACCGGCCACGCGACCAACATCATCCAGGGCCTGGCCCAGGGCTTCCAGTCAACCGCAGCTCCGGCGCTGGTGATCGCCTTCGCGATTCTCGGCGCCAACGAGCTGGCGGGCATCTACGGCATCGGCATCGCCGTGATGGGGCAGCTCTCGCTCTGCGGTCTGATCGTCGCCCTCGACGCCTTCGGGCCGATCACCGACAACGCCGGCGGCATCGCCGAGATGGCGGACCTGCCCGAGGAGGTGCGCGCCGTCACCGATCCCCTCGACGCGGTCGGCAACACGACCAAGGCGGTCACCAAGGGCTACGCGATCGGCTCGGCCGCGCTGGCGGCGCTGGTGCTGTTCGCGGCGTTCAAGAGCGAACTCGCCGGGGAGGCCCCGGCCGGGTTCGATCTCAACGGCCTCTTCAACCTGAGTAGTCCCGACGTGCTGATCGGGCTGATCATCGGCGGCATGATGGTCTACCTCTTCGCCGCCTTCGCGATCGAGGCTGTCGGCCGCGCCGGGGGCGAGGTGGTCGAACAGGTCCGCGAGCAGTTCCGCGAGCATCCGGGGATCATGGAGGGCACTGAAAAGCCCGACTACGCCAAGACGGTCTCGATCGTCACCCTGGCGGCGCAGAAGGAGATGATTCTTCCCTCGCTGATCCCGATCGTCGTCCCCGTCATCGTCGGCGTGCTCAGCGTCGATGCGCTCGGCGGCCTGCTGATCGGCGTCATCGTCGTTGGCCTCTTCGCCGCGGTCTCGATGACCGCGGGCGGCGGCGCCTGGGACAACGCCAAGAAGCTGATCGAGGACGGTGCCCACGGTGGCAAGGGCTCAGAGGCCCACGCCGCCTCGGTCACCGGCGACACCGTCGGCGATCCCTACAAGGACACGGCAGGCCCGGCGATCAACCCGATGATCAAGGTCGCCAACATCGTCGCGATCCTGATCATTCCGATCGTCCACTTCTAGCTCCCAGGCCAAACCTGGAGAACACGGGGGAGGGGCCGCAGCTGCGGCCCCTCCCCTTTTTGCGTCTCAAGAGGCCCGCCCGCTGGGTCATCCCCGACGGGCCGCCTGGGCGGCCCGCATAAATCCCTGCTTGCAAGGCGGTCTTCGGTCTGTTAAAACATTAGGAAATTTCGGGGGGACTTTCGGAAACCGCGGAGGTCCTAAACGAGGGAGACCGGGTTGGCTGTTGGGGGAGTAGTGCTAGGGATCGGTAGCGCCTATCGTGCCTGAGGCTGCGGTCGACCTCGCTCCAGAATTCTCCGGGGCGTTTCTTGCAAAGCTGAAGCCGGGACCCGGGCGCGACGCGGCCGAGGTCGCTGGCCACCAGCGCCTTCGCCTTGAGCGAGCGATGGTGGGTCTCGTGGCGGAGGGCGGTTTCAGCGCCGTAACGGTCCGTGAGCTGACCGGGTTGGCTGGAGTGTCCAGCCGCACTTTTTACCAGTGCTACTCGAGCAAAGAGGCCTGTTTCCTCGATTGCCAACGGCTCCTCACGCACCGCCTTTTGCGCGACCTGGCACTGGCAAAAGCGAGCGCCCGAGATCCCCGCGACGAGGTGCGCCGGGTCGTCGAGGCGCTGGCGGACCAGCTCAGCCGCAACCCGGGCACCGCTCGCCTGCTCTTGATCGAGCCTTACACGGTGGGGCCGCCTGCGCTCGAGCAGATGCGCCGCGCCGGCCATCTCATCGGTGCGCAGATCAGGGAGAGCCTGCAGCGCATCAGGGGCGGAGCGGGGCTCCCCGTGCCGCTCGTCGATGGCATCGTCGCCGGCGTCACCGGCGTTCTCGCCTCGCGACTGGTGGGCGGTCGTGGGATTGCCGAGCGGGACATCGACGAGCGGTTGGCGCAGTGGGCGCTGTCTCTCTGTGACGACGCCGCCGAAACACTCGCCGAGCTTGACGTCTGGCCTGCGCTCCACGAGCCTGAGCCAAGTTTCCCGTCACCAGTTCCATCGAGCAATGCGGAAAGCGCCGAGAAGGGCGAGGTCCGGTCTGGCGACCTCGCCCTTCTCTTCTCCGCAGTCACCAAGCTCGTGATCGCGGAGGGCTACGGGAGTCTCTCCACGCGCCGGTTGCTCGCCGCGGCCGGCGTCCCGCGTCGCGCACTGAGCCGCCACTTCTCCAGCGCCGATGACTGCTTTGCCGCCGCGGTCGAGCGTCGCGTCGCCGAGGCGATCGGTGCTGCGAGCGCGGCGGCGCAGGGGGCGGCGCGGCCGACGGGAGGCGTCTACCGCGCCATCCTCTGTCTCTGCCTGCAGGCTGCTCATGACCCGGCCTTTGCGAGTGTCTGCTTCGGCGAGATCGGCCTACCCGGCGATCGCGCGATCCGCACCGCCGAGTCTGTTGTCGCCGGCCTCGCACGCCTGACCGACCAGGTCGACACGGCGCCCCCAGGCAACGGAACGGACCGGGTCGCCACCGAGGCCTCGGCCTGGGCCATCTGGAGCGCCGTGCGCAACGAGGTCGTCGCGAGCCACGCGCAGCGCGCCCCCCAGCTGGCCTCCGCGATGGCCTATCTCATGCTGGCTCCGACCCTTGGCCCTCGCGCGGCGGCCGAGGCGATCCAGCGAGAGCACGCACTTCTTTCCAATGGGCGCTCGACGCCACCTCAATTCGATCTCCGGCTCGTGGATGGGACCACGGTCGCAAGATAAAAACACCAGGGAGGAGCAACTCAAACCATGACAAGAACCAACGCGCTCGCGAGGCTCAAGAGGCGCCTCGATATCAACGGACCGGGAATCACCATCGGCGTAATCGCTCTCATTTTCGCCCTCACCGGCGCCGCCTTCGCTGCAAGCGGAGGCCTCTCCGGCAAACAAAAAAAAGAAGTAACGGCAATTGCGAAAAAATTCGCAGGGAAACCCGGCGCACCCGGAGCGAACGGCGCACCGGGTACCGCAGGCGCCCCGGGCGCTAAAGGTGCCGCCGGAGGCGCCGGCTCCGAAGGTCCGGCGGGCAAGAGCGTCTCAGTAACAGAAGTTCCGATCGGCGAAGTCGAATGCTCCGGCCGCGGCGGCACGCTGATTGAAAAAGAAGACAGCGGCACGCCGGTTGAAGTATGCACCGGAGAAAAAGGCGCAACGGGTCCCGAAGGGGTATGCAGTACGGCTGGGTGTACGCTACCGACTGGAGTAGTTGAGCAGGGAACCTGGGGCTTTGACCGTTCGGTAGAGAAATTCACAGTCGAAGTGGGCGGTAACACGGAAGAAATCACTGTAGGTGACTCCGAAGTGATACGCGCCCCAATTTCGTTCTCGATACCGATGTCGGCCGCGTTGACGCCAGAAAAAGTGCACTACTCCACAGAAGGCACCTTCGGAACGTTCTGTGAAGGTTCGGCAGCCGCTCCAAAACCGAAAAACTCAGGCGAACTATGTGTCTACGAAAACACAGGCAGTAACGTTGCCGGCACGACGTTCGAAGGCATCTATAAGCCGACCTCGACCATTTCTGAAGCGAACCGGGGCGCCAATCGGGGCGGGGCACTTTTGGTGTTCGCCAAACCGACAGCAGACGCTCACGGCAGCGGAACCTTCGGGCTCAAGGGCTAAGAGCAAGGACCGCGAATCAACGAATGAGGGCAAGCCCGGACGATTCCCCACTGGTCGTGCGGGCTTGCCCATGCAGGGTTTTAAATAACGTTCGTGGACCTAAGAGGCGGTACGGCATCGTTCGAGATAGAAAACATAGAGACCCTAAGCTTGACTCTCGCGTACCTAATTGAGATATTGAGTGCTGGCGGTAAGTCCGCCATGTATGCGGTCTGCATACATGCCTAACTCAATAGAGAGGAAAGAGATGATTCGATTAACACGTGGACTCAGGGTCGTGCTCGGGCTTTGTCTTCTGGCGCTAGGTGTGTTTGGTGTCAGTGCGGCGCAGGCAGCTCCTACTTGGATGGTCGGGGGGGCAGCCCTAGGAACGGGAGCGAGCAAAGAAGTAAAAGCATCAATAGTTGCGCCAGAAGCCTCGCTCCACACTAAAATTGGTGGCAATACAGTTGACTTCAACTGTACGGGCGGCAAACTGGTATCGGTCAGTCTGATTGAAAAAGGTGAACTGTCGACAGGCGGGAGCGTGGAATTTACCGGCTGTTCGACGAAAGTTAATGGCACCACCCAAGGCGCCTGTAAACCTAATGATAAAGGTATACATTCCGGTGTCATTCTGAGCAACAAAGGCAAAGGTAGGCTCACCGAACATTCAACCGGCGAAGGCGTGACGATCATCGAATCGACCGTCGAAGAAAAAATCGAAGGCAAAGTAGTTCCGGTCTTCGGTCACGTCGAAATGGGCGAAGAATGCTCGATCGGTGAAAACGTGCCGATCATCGGCTCGAAGCTTGGCGTGGTTGACTCGGGTGGCATGACTGGTCTGTTAGCGGAAGCCACCTCGCACAACATCAAAGAATTGCCCGTTAACTGAAATCTGGGCGATCAGCGAAACGGCTGAACACAAAGCCACGGTATACGGCGAAGCGATAAGTCGAACTCGTGTCGTGGCGAAATACTGGAGCGGCTTAACTCTACCGTAACCGAGTCCAGCAGCACTCAAGTACTAACGCCGCAAGGCGTTGACCCGATGGGGACCCGGGCCACTCAGGTGGCCCGGGTCCCAGGGGCCAGGGAAGAAGGGGACAGATGAGCAAGGGGCATCGGCGGGGAACAGCGAGAAGGACGAAGCGGGTGAGATCGGCAGCGATCGCCACCTCGCTCGTCTTGGTGTGTGCAGGGCTGGGCGCCGCCAACGCGAGCGCAGCCCCACCGCAGATCACCGCGACCAAAGTCTCCGAAGTCGGCACCGAAACCGCCACCTTCGAAGCCGAGCTGAACCCCGGCGGCGAAGACACCCACTACCGCTTCGAGTACGGCACCTCCGACTGCGCCAAAAGCGCCTGCGCCAGGGTCCCGGTGCCCGACGCCGATGCCGGCGAAGGCAGCTCTGCGGTGGTGGTCAAAGCACCGGTGACGGGACTCACGCCGGGAACCCTTTACCACGTCCGCCTAGTCGCCCACAACGCCACCGTCATCAAAGGCCCAGACCACATCTTCGCCACCCACGGCGCCTCGCTGTCGGGACTGCCCGACGGCCGCGCCTATGAGCAGGCCTCGCCAACCGAAAAGAACGGCGGCGACGTCACCGGGCGGGTCTCCCTGGTCAAAGCCGCCGAAGGTGGGGGCGGGATCACGTTAGGCTCGACCTTCGGCATCCCCGGCGGCAAAGGCGCCCAGGCGCTGCCGCTCTACCTCGCCCTGCGCGGCAGCGAGAACTGGTCGACCCAGGGCCTCCTGCCCCCGGCCACCACCGGCGAGCGCGCCCAGGTGCTGGGCTGGCTGCCCGACCTCTCCAAGGTCTTCTCCAAGGCGACCCAGCTCGCCGATCCACCGACCGAAGCCCTGCTCGAAGAGGGCACCGACGGCTCAGAACCGATCTTCATCACCCCCTACGTCCACGGTGCCGAATTCTCCTACGCCGGCGCCTCCAAAGACGGCTCGGTCGTCCTCTTCGAAGCGAAGGCAAAACTGCTGCCCGAAGCGACAGAAGGCGCCCGCAACCTCTACGCCTGGGATGCGCAGAGCAAAACGCTTCACCTGGCAAGTGTGCTGAACGAAGACGCCGAAACCGAAGCAGAGCTGGCACGCGGGGCCTTCGCCGGTCCCTATGACTGGGCGAAAGGCATAAACGCCGGCAGCGTCAGGGAAGGCGGCGCCGTGCGCGGCTACTACCTGCAAGACAGCGGCGCGATCACAGAAGACGGCTCGATCTACTTCACCGCCGTGGCCAGCGGCCAGCTCTACCTGCGCCAGAACCCGACCCAGCCCCAGAGCCCGCAGGGCAGCGAAGGCTGCACCGATCCCTCCCTGGCCTGCACGATCCACGTCTCGGCCTCAGAGAAGACCAACGGCACCGGCCCGGGCGGCACGGACGCCGCCGGTCCCGCCCCCGCCGCCTTCCAGGCCGCCGGCGCAAATGGAGAGGAAGCCTTCTTCACCTCGCCGGAGATGCTGACCGACGACGCCAAGACCGGCACCGAACAGCCCCAGGCGGCAATCGTGCGCGAGAGCATCGACGGCAACCCGGCAGACGTCGAAGACGAATTCATCCCCAAACACGCCGTCGGCCTAGCGATAGACGCCTCCCACATCTACTGGGCCGATCCCTCGACCGGAGGAATCGGGCGCGCAGACCTCGACGGCACCAATGTCGACCCCGCCTTCATCGCCCCCGGCCCGACCGAATGCGAAATCGAAGAAGACGAAGAAACCGTGACCCTGCAGACCCCGACCACCCCCCGCTACGTGGCCGTGGACGGCGAACACATCTACTGGACCGACACCGGGCCGCTGGAAAAAGACGTCCTTCAGCTGCCGATCAACGGCTGCGGGGCGATCGGGCGGGCGAAGATCAACCCGGTAACCGAAGAAGCCGAAGAAGAAGAACCGCAGTTCATCGCCGGCGCCTCCAACCCGCAGGGGATCGCGGTCAACACAAGCCACATCTACTGGGCCAATGCGGCCAACCGCGTGAAATCGGGACCGCGGGGGATCGGGCGGGCGGCGATCGACGGCAGCGCGGTGCAGCAGCAGTTCTTCGCCTCGTCAGCGAGACCCCCTACGGAGTGGCGCTGAGCGCGACCCACGTCTACTTCAGCTCCGACAACGAGGCAAACGACTGGAGCTTCGTCAGCCGGATCCCGCTGGCAGGCGGGGAAGAAGAATCGCCTTTTTCTGGGCCTTGCAGGCACAGCCGGCATCCGCGGCATCGCCCTGCAGGGCGAAGACGTCTACTGGGCAACACAGGGAGAAGAAGCGATCGGGCGGGCTCCGGTGAGCGACCTGGTGCCCGGCGAATGCGACACCCTCCCGGGCTGCGAACGAGAATTCATCAAGATCGAAGGCGCCCCCAACGGCCTCGCCGCCGACGCGAGCCATCTCTTCTGGGCGGTAAACGGCGAAGCGCCGCTCAACCCCGGCAACGACCTATACCGCTTCGACCCAAATGCCGAAGCGGGGCAGAGGCTGACCGACCTTACCGCCCAGGAAGCAAGCGCCGAGGGGCCCGAGGTGCTGGGCGTCCTGGGAGCCTCCGATGACGGCTCCCACGTCTACTTCGTCGCCAACGGGGTGCTGGCTGCGGGCGCCTCTGAAGGCAGCTGCCAGGGGCCGGGCAAACACGGGCCGCTGGCCTCGCTGAACGGCAGATGCAACCTCTACCTCTGGAAGGAAGGGACGATCTCCTTCGTGGCGCAGCTCAGCCCGAGCTCGGCCAGCCCCTCGCTGACCGACGCGCTCGACTGGGCGCCGACGCCAGAAGGACTGTTCGGCAGCGCCGGCTACGCGGCAAGGACCTCGGTCGTCAGCGCCGACGGCCGCACCCTGCTCTTCCGCTCGCGAGAAAAGCTCGGCCCCTACGACAACGAAGGCACCCCCGAGCTCTACCGCTTCCATGTGGGCGATGCGGCGATCCGCTGCCTCAGCTGCAACCCGAGCGGCGAATCCCCCGAAGGCCAGGCGCGCTTTGGCTCGATCACCTTCCCCGGCCTGGCACCGCGCCTCGGTGCGGCCTCGGTCGCCTCGCGAAACCTCTCCGCCGACGGCAACCGCGCCTTCTTTGAGACAGGCGAAGCGCTCAGCCTCCAAGACACCAACGAAGCCTTCGACGTCTATGAGTGGGAGGCACCGGGAAGCGGTAGCTGTGCTGTCGGCTCCCCCTCCTACTCGGTCCTCGACGAAGGCTGCCTCTACCTGATCTCAGGCGGCAAGGACCAACAGGGCTCGCTCTTCGGCGATGCCTCGGCAAGTGGCGATGACGCCTTCTTCTTCACCACCGAACAGCTGGTCGGCCAGGACCAGGACCAGCTGCAAGACGTCTATGACGCCCGCGTGGGCGGTGGCCTCCCCGCCCAGAACCCCGCACAGAAAATCGCCTGCGTGGGTGCGGAAGCCTGCCACGGCCCCGCCCCGGCGCCCCCGGCCCAGGCAGCGCCGGCCACCCCCGGCTTCGAAGGCCCCCAAAACCCGCCCCCCAAACACAAAAAACCGACCCACAAGAAACACAAGAAACACGCCAAGCACAAGCACGGGCAAGCCAAGGCCAAGGGGAGGGCAGGGCGATGAGCGCCCGCAAGCTCCTGCTCACGCCGCTGGGTGCCCTTCTCGCCCTGGCGCTGTGGCTGCCCGCCGCTGCCTCAGCGCAAGCCAAAGCGGCCTGGGTGCTCACCCTCACCCCGCTTCCGGCCAACCTGATCCCCGGCGCCGAAGGGGAAGTGCTGGCGATCGCCACCAACGTCGGCGCCGCCCCCACCGCGGGGGAATCGCGACTGGAAGTCGCCCTGCCCGAAGGGGTGGTGCCGCTGAGTGTCGAGAGCCAGGACAGCGACATCGGTGCACCGGATCCGACCTGCAACGTTGAAGTCCCCACCCGCACCGTGACCTGCAAAACCGCCGAACCGGTCGGCTCGGGGCGGCGCCTGGTGGCCACCGTCCACATCGAAACCACCGCCTCCTCGGGAACGCTCGACCTGCAGGCAAACGTCAAAGGCGGCGGCGCTCCCCAGACCGACGCCACCCACCCCGCCGCGGTGCAGGCGCAGCCGATCCCCTTCGGCTTCCTGCCCGGCTTCCAGGCACCCGCCACCGGCGAGGACGGCTCGGCCTCCACCCTCGCCGGCTCCCATCCCTTCCAGCAGACGATCGACTTCGGCTTTCCCACCAAGCGAGCCGGCAAGGTGCTGACCAACGACGGCCACGCCCGCAACTTCTACACCGAGCTGCCCCAGGGCCTGGTCGGCAGTCCGGCGGCGACGCCCGTCCTCTGCACCGAGGTCCTGCTGGTCTCAAACCGCTGCCCCAACGCCTCCCAGGTCGGCCTCGCCGACATCACCACCGTGCTGGGCGAAACGGCCAACGCGGTCTTCACCTCAAACCTCTACAACATGGTGCCCCCACCGGGCTACCCGGCCGAGCTCGCGACCAACGTCGCAAACGCCGGCATCTACGTCCACATCCTCGCCTCGGTTCGCTCCGACGCCGACTACGGGATCGAGACCTCGGTAAAAGACGCGATCGCCTTCGGCCTGCAGCCGATCTTCAACGCCGGGGCCCAGGTCTGGGGCCAGCCCTCGGCCGAATCCCACGACCGCCTGCGCGGCAAATGCACCGACACCGAACTGATCACCTGCCCGGTGCCCCGAAACGAAGGGGCCTTTGTGACGCTGCCGGGCGATTGCACAGAAGAACCGCTTCGCTTCGAAATGCTCGCCGACAGCTGGGAGGAACCGAGCCCTCCCGCCGATCTGCGCCAAACCGAATACGAAAGCGCCGACCTGCAGGGCCAGGCCACGACGCTTGAAGAATGCGAAACCCTCGAATACGAACCGACGATCAGCTCCCGCCCGACCACCAACCTCGCCGACTCTCCCACCGGCCTCGACTTCGACCTGCACCAGCCCCAGGACGTCGCCTTCACATCGCGCGCCACCGCCGGGGTGAAGGACGCGAGCGTCACCTTCCCCAGGGGCCTTGCGGTGAACCCCGCCCAGGCGGCGGGCCTCGGCGCCTGCAGCGAGGCCCAGATCGGCTTCGAAGGCGAAGAAGAAGGGCATCTCTATTTCTCCTCAGAACCGCAGAGCTGCCCCGATGCGGCCAAGATCGGCACGGTCGAAGTCGCCTCGCCGGCGCTGGTCAGGCACAACCCCCAGCACGAAGTCGAAGTCGACCCCGAAACCGACGAAGCGCTGCCCGAAGTGCTGCAGGGCTCCGTCTACCTCGCCAGCCCCTTCGCCAACCCCTTCGACTCGCTGATCGCCACCTACGTCGTCGTCGAAGACCAAAAAAGCGGGATCGTCGCCAAGCTCGCCGGCGAAGCCCAGCTCGATCCCCAGAGCGGCCAGATCACCGCCCGCTTTGAGGAAAACCCCCAGCTGCCGCTCCAGGACGTGGCGGTCCACCTCTTCGGCGGCGATCTGATCACCCCGCCGACCTGCGGCAGATACACCACCACCACCGAGCTCGTGCCCTGGAGCAACCCCGAAGAAACGCTGAGCCCCGCCGACTCCTTCCAGGTGACCGCCGCCCCCGGCGGCGGCGCCTGCCCCACAAGCGAGGCGGCGATGCCAAACGCGCCCAGGCTGAGCGCCGGCACGATCGCCCCCAAAGCCGGCGCCTTCAGCCCGCTGCTCTTCAAGCTCGGCCGCGAAGACGGCAGCCAGCGCCTGGGGCGGATCGAAGCCGACCTGCCGACGGGACTCTCGGCAAAGCTCGCCGGCATCGCCCAGTGCACCGATGCAGGCATCGCCAGGGCCCACTCGCGCGAAGCGCCAAACCAGGGCGCGGCGGAGATCGCCGACCCCAGCTGCCCGGCCAGCTCAGAAGTGGGCAGCGTGATCGCCGCCGCCGGTGCCGGCCCCAACCCCTACTACACCAGCGGCCACGCCTACCTCGCAGGCCCCTACAAAGGTGCCCCGCTCTCGGTGGTGGCGATCGTCCCCGCCGTGGCCGGGCCCTTTGACCTGGGCACGGTGCTGGCGCGCTCGGCGCTCTACCTCAACCCCGAAACGGCCCAGGCCCATATCGTCACAGACCCGCTGCCGCAGATCCTCGAGGGGGTGCCGGTCGATGCCCGGGTGGTCTCGGTCAGCGCCCTGCGGGCGAATTTCACCCTCAACCCGACCTCCTGCGATGTGAAGTCCTTCGGCGGCAGCGCGATCTCGGCCCTCGGCAGCCCCGCGCCGCTCTTTGAGCGCTTCCAGGTCGGCGGCTGCAAATCCCTCCCCTACAAACCAAAGCTCTCGGCCCGCCTCTTCGGCCCGATCCACCGCGGCGGGCACCCGCGCTTTCGCGCCGTGCTCAGCGCCAAGCCCGGCGAAGCGAACACCGCCGCCTTCTCGCTCACCCTGCCGCGCTCGGAGTTCATCGACCAGGCCCACTTCCGCACGATCTGCACCCGCGTGCAGTTCGCCGCCGCCGCCTGCCCGGCGGGTTCGGTCTACGGCTACGTCAAGGCCAAAAGCCCCCTCCTCGACTACACCCTGGAAGGCCCGATCTATCTGCGCTCCTCCTCCCACGAGCTGCCCGACGCCGTCGCCGTGCTTCGCGGCCCGCCCTCCCAGCCGGTCGAGATCGACGCCGTCGCGCGCATCGACTCGGTGGGTGGCGGCCTGCGAAGCAGGGTGGAAACGGTCCCCGATGCGCCGATCAGCAAGGTCATCGTCACCCTGCAGGGCGCCAAGAAGGGGCTCTTTCAAAACTCGACCAACATCTGCAAGGGCACCTTCCGCATGCGCGCCTCCTTCACCGGCCAAAACGCAAAGACCTATGACACCCGCCCCCCGCTGAGGGCCCAGTGCGCCAAGGGCAAGGGCAAGGCGGGCCACTAGCCCGATCTCTTCGTGAGAGCAAAGCTTCCTCCGCAGCACCTATCCCAGTCCATCGAGCAAACCAGACAGGAGACACACCTCATGCAAAAGCACAGAACGAGGGCGCTGGCCGCGGCATGCCTTGCGCTCGCGCTGGCCGCGCTCGGCTTCGCCGGCGCCGCCCAGGCCAAACTAGTGGGCAACTACACCAAATTCGCCCAGTGCCCCTTCTCCAACCTCGAAGTCAAAAAATGCATCTACTCGGTGACCGAATCGGGCGAAGTGGTGCTCGGCAACAAGAAAGTGCCGATCGAAAAACAGGTGATCCTGCAGGGCGGCTTCGGCAAAGCGGTAGAAGGCATCTCGCCCTTCTTCGCCGCCTCCAACGGCATCACGCTCTCCAAAGCCCCCCAGAACGTTCCCGGCGGGCTGCTCGGCATCGTGCCCGAAGCATCCTCGCCGGCCCTGGTCAAAGCGCTGATCAAATTCTTCCTTGAAAACAGCCTGACCGGCCTCAACTCGACCCTCGAACTGGCAAAGCCCGCGACGGAAATCAAAATCTCCGAAAACGCCCTTGCCGGGGAAACCGGCGTCGCCTTGAAAATGCCGGTCAAGGTCCACCTGGAAAACCCGTTCCTGGGCAAAAACTGCTTCGTCGGCTCCTCAACCTCGCCGATCACCTGGAACCTGACCACGGGCGAAACCGCACCGCCCGCACCCAACAAAGCGATCCACGGCAAACTGGGCACGATCTCCTTCCTGGAGGAAGGCCGGATCCTGCTCGCCCCCGAAGCATCCCTGGTCGACAACGCCTGGTCCTCGCCCGCTGCCACGGGTTGTGGCGGGATCATCTCCTTCCTCGTCAACCCGATCGTCAACGCCCAGCTCGGCACCACGACCGCCGGCCACAACACGGCGATCCTCAACAACAACATCAACGTCGCCGCCGGCGCGGCGGTGCGCAAAAACAACGAAGAAAACCCATAAACGGCGAGACTGCGCAAGGAGATGATTGAGATGACTAGCAAGCTAAAAGCAATCGGCGCCGCCCTGGCGACGCTGGCGGTGCTCGGCGCGGCCTTCGCCGCCAGTGCGGGCGCCACACCGGCATGGAAGTTCGAAGCCAAAGCACTGGAAGGCACGGAAGTGGTCATGGGAGGTGCCATCGACAGCTCGATGACGATCCCCGGGCTGACCACGAAATGTGAAAATTTCCTCTACAAACTGTCGGTCAAAAACGAAGCGGGCACCGGTAAAGGGGAACTGAACGAAGTCCCCCTCTACAACTGCGCGACCAACAGCAGCGCCTGCACGGTGGGCACGATCGGCGCCGAAAAACTACCGTGGCAGACCCACCTCGCCACCTTCGGCACCACCCCCTACATCGTCATCGAAGGGGTCAAAGTCGCGATCTACTACGAAGGCGAAGAATGCGTGCTGGGGGAAACCCTGGTCACGGTCACCGGCTCGGCCGGCGGCTCAATCGACAACACGGCGGAAACCGCCACCTTCAACTCGAGCACGCTGAGCACTTCCAAAACGGAACTGAAAGCGCTCAGCCAGAAAATCGAATGGAACGGCCTCTTCCCAACCGAAGCGTTCCAGCTGCACAGGGAACAGGCGATCAGCGTCTCTTAAGGATCGCCTGCCCTCCGCGGGCGCCGGGGATCCCGGCGCCCGCGGAGGCGGCACTGGCGCTCGCCGGTTGTGGGGAAGGCAGGCTTTTACTCACCGATCACCACAAACCAAGCAACCAAGGAGAGGGAAATGAGATTCCCATCGAGCAAGGGGAGAGTCCTGACGGCACTCCTCATCACCGCAGTGGCCGCGTTCGGCCTCACCGCAGGCGCCCAGGCCAAACTAGTGGGCAACTACACCAAATTCGCCCAGTGCCCCTATTCGAACATCGAAGTCAAAAAATGCATCTACTCGACCACCGAATCGGGCGAAGTCCTGCTCGGATCGAAGGAAGTGCCGATCGTCAACCCGGTCGTGCTGCAGGGCGGCTACGGCAAAGCAGTCGAAGGCGTCTCGCCCTTCTTCGCCGCCTCCAACGGCGTCACGCTCTCCAAAGCCGCCCAGCCGGTTCCGGGCGGTCTGGCGGGACTGGTCAACTGCAAAAAAATCAGCGAACCGTTCCTGCGCTTTTCCTGCGAACTGACCTTTGAAAACGGCCTCACCGGTGTCAACTCGACGCTCGAACTGGCAAAGCCGGCCACCGAAATCAAAGTCAACGAAAACGCCCTCGCCGGCGAAACCGGCACCGCCCTGGTGCTGCCGGTCAAGTTCCACCTCGAAAACCCGTTCCTGGGCAGCAACTGCTACGTCGGGTCCTCCAGCTCGCCGGTGATCTGGAACCTGACCACGGGCGAAACCTCACCGCCCGAACCCAACAAACCGATCCACGGCAAACTGGGCACGATCTCCTTCCTGGAGGAAGGCCGGATCCTGCTCGCCCCCGAAGCCACCCTGGTCGACAACGCCTGGTCTGCACCCGGCGCCAGCGGCTGCGGCGGCTTCCTGGTCGAACTGATCCTCAACCCGATCCTGAACGCCAGCACCGGCCTGCCCGCGGCAGCCGGCCACAACACGGCGATCCTCAACAACAACATCAACGTCGCCTCCGGCGCGGCGGTGCGCAAAAACAACGAAGAAAACCCCTAGGCCCCACAGAGCCAAGGGCAGTGAGAGAGCGCCGCGGCCCTTGGCCGCGGCGCTCTTGCGTTGGGAGGCATTGAGGGCCTTGTTTGAGCGGTACTCAGGCGTACTGGGTGGTACCGGGGCGTACCGAGCGCTTTCACGCCTGCGGATAGAAAACGCACGCTGCACGTCCTTGACTTGGAAAAACCAGCTGGGATATTCGCCCTTGGCGGCAACGTCTGCCGCGCGTGCAGCTCGCACGCGAACCGTAACTCAATGAAGGAACGAGGAAAGAGATGACTCGATTAACACGTGGGCTCAGGATCGTGCTTGGGCTTTGTCTGTTGGCTCTTGGGATGTTCGGCGCCGGCTCGGCTCAGGCAGCTACCTGGAGGGCCGGCGGCGCGGATCTGACCAGCGGGACGAAACTAGTTGAAGGAGAAGTTGTTGCCCCCAGCATTACACTAAACACCAAAATCGGTGGCAACGAAATAAAATTCACTTGTCAAAGAGCCACTTTGGTGGGAGTTGAAGTCGAAAAAGAAGGGAAAGTCAAAGAAGGCGGCAAAGAGCGGGCGAGCGAATGCATCACCGCCATCAACGGGACCACGCAGAAATCGTGTGAACCAAATAACAATGGAACCGAAAAAGGCGTCGTCGTAAGCAACCAAGGTAAAGGTCGCCTCACCGAACACTCAACGGGTGAAGGGGTAGTCATTTTCGAATCAACCACCAAAGAAAAAATCGAAGGCAAAGAAGTTCCGGTCTTCGGTCATATTAAAATGGGCGAAGAATGCTCGATCGGCGAAGACGTGCCGATCATCGGCTCGAAGTTTGGAGCCGTGGATTCGGGTGGCATGGCGGGCCTGTTAACCGAAGCCGCGACGCATGTCTTCCAAGAAGGCCCGTTAACCGAAATGTGGGCCATTAGTGAAACCGTTGAACATAAAGCGACAGTTGGTGGAAAATGGAAAATTAAATGGACTAGCGGCATCAACTGGAGCGGCCATATCCCGTAGGGATTGTAAGGGCACGAGCAAGCTAGGTCATGATCTTATGAAGAGTCGTTGGCGGGGCGCCGGAAATCATCCGGCGCCCCGCCGTTTAGTTCCTTGTGCCCGGATTAGTGCTGGTGATCTCGTATTATGCATGCGTGGCGAGCAGCCAGGAGCACCGCGTCCATATAGTCGATTGAGATGAACCTTCCGGGAAAGACGGCGGCAACCAGCGCACCGACGCCATGGACCCGGCTCAAGTGATTCATCGCGGGGATCCGCTGCGCCATTTATCCGCTTTACGGCAACGTCGGTTCCTCGATCTATTACGCATTGGGCGTCACTGCGGCGTTTGCGCTTGGGCTGACGCCGGTCGCATTCGTCATCTCGGGGCTGATCTTCGCGGCCACGGCCGCTACCTATGCCGAGGCGACGGTGATGTTCCCCGAGGCCGGCGGCTCCTCGAGCTTTGCCCGCCATGCCTTTAACGAGCTGGTCAGCTTCATCGCGGCCTGGGGCCAGATGCTCAACTACACGATCACGGTCGCGATCTCGGCCTTCTTTGTACCGCACTACCTGGCGGTGTTTTGGCCTTGGCTCGGCGATAGTCCTGGGGACATCATCGGCGGCGCCGTGCTGATCCTCGTCCTCGCTGTGATCAACATCCGTGGCACCGAGGAATCGGCCAAGCTCAATCTGATCCTCGCCGTTGCCGACCTCGCGACCCAGGTCGTCCTAGTTGGGATCGGCCCGTCCTGGTCTTCAGCCCGCAGGTGCTCGTCGACAACGTCCACCTCGGCGTCGCGCCGACCTGGAGCGACTTCGCGCTCGGTATCGTGGTCGGGATGATCGCCTACACCGGGATCGAGACGATCTCCAACATGGCCCGAGGAGGCCAAGGACGCGGCGAGGACGATTCCCCGCAGTGTCGGCCTCGTCGTGATCGCCGTGCGTCGGAAACCCTTCCTGGGCAGCAACTGCTACGTCGGCTCCTCGGGCTCGCCGGTGATCTGGAACCTGACCACGGGAGAAACCTCACCGCCCGAACCCAACAAACCGATCCACGGCAAACTGGGCACGATCTCCTTCCTTGAGGAAGGCCGGATCCTGCTCGCCCCCGAAGCCACCCTGGTCGACAACGCCTGGTCTGCACCCGGCGCCAGCGGCTGCGGCGGCTTCCTGGTCGAACTGATCCTCGACCCGATCCTGAACGCCAGCTCCGGCCTACCAGCCGCCGCCGGCCACAACACGGCGATCCTCAACAACAACATCAACGTCGCCTCAGGCGCGGCGGTGCGCAAAAACAACGAAGAAAACCCCTAGGCCCCAAGAAGTCAAGGGCAGTGAGAGAGCGCCGCGGCCTTTGCCGCGGCGCTCTTGCGTTGGGGAGGCATTCGGGCCTTGTTTGAGCGGTGCTCAGGCGTACTGGGTGGTACCGGGGCGTACTGGATGGGGCGGGCGTCCGCTAGATAGAAAACGCACGCTGCACGTCCTTGACTTGGAAAAACCAACTGGGATATTCGCCCTGGCGGCAACGCCCGCCGCGCGTGCAGCTCGCACGCGAACCGTAACTCAATGAAGGAACGAGGAAAGAGATGACTCGATTAACACGTGGGCTCAGGATCGTGCTTGGGCTTTGTCTGTTGGCTCTTGGGATGTTCGGCGCCGGCTCGGCTCAGGCAGCTACCTGGATGGTTGGCGGCACGAATCTGACCAGTGGGACGAAAGTGATCACCGGGGAAATCATGGCTCCCAGCGCCACGCTCACGACGAAAATCGGTGGCAACGAAGTCAAATTTACCTGTATTAAAGGAACGCTTAAAGAAGTAGAAATAGAAAAAGAAGGCAAAATCAAAGAAGGAGGCAGCGAGCGATTCACGGAATGCACTACCGCCATCAACGGCACTACGCAGAAAGCATGTGAACCAAATAACAATGGGACCGAAAAAGGCGTGATCGTAAGTAACAAAGTGAAAGGTCGTCTCACTGAACACTCGACGGGAGAAGCTGTGGTCCTTCTCGAATCGACCGTCAAAGAAAAAATCGAAGGCAAAGAAGTTCCGGTCTTCGGTCACGTCAAAATGGGCGAAGAATGCTCGATCGGCGAAGACATCCCAATCATCGGCTCAAAGATCGGGGTCGTGGATGCGAAAGGCATGGGCGAACCGGCTCCCGGCACTAAAGAAGGTGCCTTACATGAACAAACGGAACACGAAATCCAAGCAGGACCGTTAACCGAAATCTGGGCGATCAGCGAAACTGCCGAACATACTGCTGCAATTACGGGTAGGTGGAAGATCAGAATCACCATTAGCGTTACGTTTAGCTTTTTAATTCCGTAGAGCGCGCTGCCGATCGGGTGTCGTAGCGGTGACGAGCGAAACGCTGTCTCTGCTGCAGCGCCCGATCGGCTCGCCTTACGGGGCGATACTCTAACGAGCTTCTACGAAGCACCGGACTCGCACAGCGACCCACGCGCAGGTGCTTGATGGTCAAACGATACTCAGTTGTACTGGAGCTTTTGGGCGTGAAGATAGAAAACAATGCTAAGCTATTCTTGACTTTACCTACTTGAGTGCCATATTCGCAATGCGGCAGGCCCTGTAACGGTCGCTCAATGTCGCACACCCGTACTCAATATTAGGGAGACAAAATGAATCGATTAGCACGGCACCTTAGGCTTGGTCTCGTCCTCTGTTTGGTTGCCCTGGGACTGGTTAGTGCCAGCTCGGCCCAGGCCACCCCTGGCTGGAAAGTGAATGGCTCGCTCCTCACCAGTGGCACACGGCCTGTGGGGGGAGAAATGGAAAGCCCCGGCCTCACAATGAACACCAAAATTGGCGGGAACGAAGTCAAATTCAGTTGTAAAAAAGGTGCATTCGTAGGGGTAGAAGCGGCTCCTGAAGGCAAAATTGCGGAAGGCGGCAAACTAAAATTCTCCGAATGTACTACGGCAATCAAAGGCGTAACGCAGAAAGCGTGCGAACCTATCAATGGTGCTGAAAAAGGCGTCATAGTCACGAATAAAGGCAAGGGGCAGCTCGCGGAACACTCGACCGGCGAAGGCGTCATCAGCATGGAATCGACGGTCAAAGAAAAAATTGAAGGAAAAGAAGTTCCCGTCTTTGCTCACATTAAAATGGGCGAAGAATGCTCAATAGGCGAAGACGTACCCATCATCGGTCAAAAATACAGCCTGGTAGACGCTGGAGGTATGACTGGCCTATTAACGGAAGCTAAAACCCACAAACTAAAAGAAGGCCCATTAACTGAAATGTGGGCCATTAGTCAAACCGCTGAACACCAAGCGAACGTCGTCGGGATATGGATTGTGTGCATCGAAGTCGGTGGCGTATTAGTGTTGTGGGTGGCTATATTGTAATACCCACATAGTCGATTGTGCTCGCCTCCCGTGCGCACGCTCCAAAAGCCGCATTAGGAATTGAACCATCGGTTATGGCAGTGCGCCGGGAGGCGCTCTAGTTGGTGGCGCCGATCAGAAACACTGAGGAGCTAGGCACGGTTTCCGCCAAATCTGGTCCGGCTGACGCAGAAGCCCTTGGTCCCCGAACGAAAGAAAGTGGTGGGCGCCGCGGCCATTTGGCCGCGGCGCTTTGCGTCGCGAGACATTCCGACTTGTGCTAAAAGCGTATTGAGCCTCTAGTCATGCTCTGCTTCTCTATTTGACGATAAGGCTCGATGCTGCGCTTAAGTTAGGATCGCTTACGCTCGTCACTTTTAACGTTACGCTGAGCGATCGTAATTTAAAGCAATAGAAAGGTCCTTCCTCATAGACCAGATGACCTAAGTCTAAAAGGTTAGGTGGGGTTGTGTCCCACTTTTTGAACATTAAGTCTTCGGGTGCGCTTGTGACGTACTTGCATTTCAGAAATGTTTCCAGTAAGTAGCTTGTCCACTCAAACTCTCGATTGGCTGCAAACGTTGCCGCGTCAGCCGAAACGGTCCAAGGTAGGCCCACTGCAGTGAGTGCAGGACCGGTGCATTTTGAGAATTCCGTTTTTGTCACCGAGACTTCCGCCTTGTCGCCGGGACCTTCACTAGCTGCATCCACCACTTTCCCGCTCTCGGTTACATTGCATTTGTCTATTTTGGCTTCGCCTTCATGTTCTTCTTCACCAGATTCGATGACAAAGTTTTCGCCTGTAGCCGTAAACGTGGTTCCAACGGAAGACGGTTTGCATTCCGTACCTTCACCCATGCAGCTTTCTATGTGTATCGGAGCTGGCGAGCCGGATAAACCACTCCAGGTTTCGCCTGACGCAAGTTCCAGTTTTGCTTCGCCTGTGAGCGTTGCTTTGTGTTCGGCGGTTTCGCTGATCGCCCAGATTTCAGTTAAAGGGCCTTCTTTTATCTTGTGGTTGGCCTGTTCATGTAACAGGCCTTCTTTGCTCCCAGGGGCCGGTTCTCCCATGCCCGACGAATCAACGACACCGATTTTCGGGCCAATGATCGGCACGTCTTCGCCAATTGAGCATTCTTCGCTCATTTTGACGTGACCAAAGACCGGTACTTCTTTGCCTTCGATTTTTTCTTTGACGGTCGATTCGAGAATCGTTACCCCTTCGCCGGTCGAGTGTTCAGTAAGACGACCTTTGCCTTTATTGCTGACAATTACACCTTTTTCTGTTCCATTGTTGGGTTCACAGGCTTTCTGGGTGGTGCCGTTGATGGCGGTGGTACATTCCGTGAACCGAAGGCTTCCTCCTT
Source organism: uncultured Solirubrobacterales bacterium (assembly GCA_963702705.1). Classification (GTDB taxonomy): domain Bacteria; phylum Actinomycetota; class Thermoleophilia; order Solirubrobacterales; family 70-9; genus VRUE01. The sequence goes on along the minus strand of CAVPDR010000002.1, from coordinate 306,864 downwards.
CTTTGAGCTTGCCTTCTTTTTCGAGTTCACCTTCTTTTAGTTCACCTTTTTTGCACGTGAATTTGACTTCGTTACCGCCAATTTTGGTGTTAAGCGTGGCACTGCTCGGAAGGCTGGCTTTTAGCAATTTGGTTCCAGAGGTAAGGCTTGAGTTGTTGACCATCCAGATTGAGGCCTGTGTTGTGCCGGCTCCAAACAATCCTAGCGTCGTAAAGCAGAAGCCAAGCATGGCCCCAAGGCCAATTCTTAATCGAATCATGTCGTTCCTCTCTAATAAGTACGGTTGGGTACTCTATGAGTGGGAAATGCGCAATACTAGTAACAAATGGTTTGGCTCGGGTCAAGACAGTTGGGTTTCGCGCGACACCTGCATGAGCGGTTCAAGCTGCTCGGCTTGCGGATAGAAAACGCCATCCACGCGATCTTGACTTGGAAAAACCAACTGAGATATTGGCCTTGGCAGCGGGAACTGCCGCGCGTGCGTGTCTCGCACGAACCGTAACTCAACTGAAAGAATGAGGAAAGAGATGACTCGATTAACACGTGGGCTGAGAGCCGTGCTCGGACTTTGCCTTCTGACGACACTGGGGATCTTTGGCGCGGGTTCAGCGCAGGCTGCGACTTGGATGGTCAATGGTACGAACCTGACCAGCGGGACTAAAGTAGTCAAAGGAGTAATCCTCGCACCCGGGGCTGTGATTAGGAGCAGTATGAGCGGCAACAAAATTGAAGTCGTCTGTAAAAGTGGTGGACTAAGTCATGTCGAAGTCGAAAAAGAAGGACGGATTAAAGAAGACGCCACTCTACGTTTCACGGAATGCACTACGTCCATTAATGGCGTCATACAAAAATCATGTGAACCAATAAATAACGGAACTGAAAAAGGCGTCATTGTTGGTAATAAAAGTAAAGGTGGCCTCATCGAAGACCCGGCTGGCGAAGGTGCAATTAATATTGAATCCACCATCAAAGAAAAAATTGAAGGCAAAGAAGTGTCGGTTTTTGCTCATATTAAAACGAGCGAAGAATGCTCAATTGGTGAAGACGTGCCGATTATCGGCCCGAGGCTCAGCTTGATCGATGTTGCCGGCATGGGAGAACCATCGCCGGGGACGAAAGAAGGGCTGTTACACGAACAAAAATCACACACAGTTAAACTGGGCGCCTTAACGGAACTGTGGATGGGCACCGAAACGGTGGAACATAAAGTTCTGTTCGAAGGTGCGCTGAGTGTTCAATCAGAATTGGGCTTTACCTGGAGCGGCTTAATTCCCTAGACGAATGCAGATCGAGCGCACAGCTATCACCGGAAGAACCGGCGAAGCTGCTGCGCTCGATCGGGCACCGTATATTCAGGCCGATGGAGCTGCCGATGGTCGGGCGAGACGGATAGATGGCGCAGCGGATCCCGCGCGATGAATCGCTGAGCCGGGTCCATGGCGTCGGCGCGCTGTTTGCCGCCGCCTATGGCAACGTCGGCTCCTCGATCTATTACGCATTGGGCGTCACTGCGGCGTTTGCGCTTGGGCTGACGCCGGTCGCATTCGTCATCTCGGGGCTGATCTTCGCGGCCACGGCCGCTACCTATGCCGAGGCGACGGTGATGTTCCCCGAGGCCGGCGGCTCCTCGAGCTTTGCCCGCCATGCCTTTAACGAGCTGGTCAGCTTCATCGCGGCCTGGGGCCAGATGCTCAACTACACGATCACGGTCGCGATTTCCGCTTTCTTCGTGCCGCACTATCTGGCCGTCTTCTGGCCGTGGCTCGGCGACAGCCCTGGCGATGTGATCGGCGGCGCCGTGCTGATCCTCGTGCTCGCCGTGATCAACATTCGCGGCACCGAGGAGTCGGCGAAACTCAACCTGGTCCTCGCGGTCGCAGACCTGGCGACCCAGGTCGTGCTCGTCGGGATCGGCCTCGTCCTCGTCTTCAGTCCGCAGGTGCTGGTCGACAACGTCCACCTCGGCGTCGCTCCGACCTGGAGCGACTTCGCGCTCGGGATCGCGGTTGGGATGATCGCCTACACCGGGATCGAGACGATCTCCAACATGGCCGAGGAGGCCAAAGATGCGGCAAGGACGATTCCCCGCAGTGTCGGCCTCGTCGTGATCGCCGTGCTCGGCCTCTATCTGCTGATCCCGGTCGTCGCCCTCTCGGCGATGCCGGTGGTCAAGGATGCCGCCGGGCACTACGCGACCGCGCTCGGCTCGAAGTTCGCCGACGACCCGATCCTCGGCATCGTCGAGAACCTCGGCCTCAGCTCAGGCCCGACGGAAATCCTCCGCTACTACGTCGGTGTGCTGGCCGCGGTGATCCTGCTGATCGCCACCAACGCCGGTCTGATCGGCGTCTCCCGCCTCACCTACTCGATGGGTCAGCACCGCCAGCTGCCCGAGGGCCTGCGCCAGGTCCACCCTAAATACCGCACCCCATACATCGCGATCCTGATCTTCGGCGCGATCGCGATCATCACCCTGATTCCCGGCCAGACCGACTTCCTGGCGACGATGTACTCGTTCGGGGCGATGCTCTCGTTCACGATCGCCCACGTCTCGGTGATCCAGTTGCGCCGCAACAGCGGCGAGGCCGAGCGCACCTGGAAGCCGCCACTGAACTTCCGTGCCTTTGGCGTCGACGTGCCGCTCACGGCCGTGCTCGGCGGCCTCGGCACCTTCGCGGCCTGGATCGTGGTGATGGCACTCAACCCGCGCACCCTCGCAGTCGGCATCGGCTGGATGGCGCTGGGCCTGATCGTCTACGTGCTCTACCGCCGCAATCAGAACCTGCCACTGACCGAGACGGTCAAGGTGCTGCTGCCGGAGCCGCTCGGGGTCGAGGAGATCGAGTACCGCTCGGTGCTGGTCGCTTTCGAGGACGGCGAGCCCTTCTCCGAGGAGATGGTGGCGACCGCGGTCAAGCTCGCCTCCAAGCGCCGCCGCGGCATCCACATCCACTCGATGTTGACCGTGCCCACGCACCTGCCGCTCGACGCCGAGCTGCCGCGGCAGGAAGAAGAGGCGCAGAGCAAGATCGAGCAGGCGCGGCTGATCGGCGGCCAGCGCGTCACCGGCCACGTCGAGCGCGTCCGTCCCGGCCAGGCCGGCTATGAGATCTCCGACGAGGCGAAGCTGATCAACGCCGCCGCTGTGGTCATCGGCCTGCGCTACCGGGGTGGCCGCCCGCTCTACGACAAGACCCTGCAGACGGTGCTCGGCGAGCGCCCCTGCCGCGTTATCGTCGTCTCCGAGCCGGGCGGGTCGCGGGATGCCGACTTGGAACCGGCGTTCGCCTGAGTTACGATTCGAGTTTAACCGTAACTCTAGTGGGAGGTTCAAATGCCTAACGCGAAGCGTGGTCTCGGCGCTGCGTTCGTGGCAATCATCGCTTTGACGGTCGTTATCGCTACCTCCGCGCAAGCGGAAAGTGGCGCTAACTGGAAAGTCAAAGGGGTCAACGTCAATAAAACGTTATTACCGTCGGTGGGAGTCAAGGAAATTGAGGAAGTGCCGGGCACGAAAGAAAAATACGTCGGATTTTTAGCCGTGGTGGGTGGAACCAAAGTAGAATTTCGTTGCACCGGTATGAGCGCTATCGGGGCCAAATTGGAAGCCGAAGGAAAAATTACCAGCGGGATGAAATTCCGATTTACCGGATGTATCATCATCCTCAAAGGCGAAATATCCACCGCCTGCGGACCGTTCAATGAAGGCACAGAAAAAGGCGTCATTGTTACCAACGCGCTCAAAGGCTTACTCGTATTACATGAAGGCAAAGGCGTGATTAGGTTCGAACCCGTTACGGGCAATAGCTTTGCGATTGTTGGATTCAGCGAAGAATGCGTGTTCTATCCGGCATGGGGTTTCGGCGGGAAACTCACGCTCAAAGACGAAGCCCTGGGCACCGAATCGGTAACGCACTTATTCGCCGAAGGGCCGTTAAGCGCATTGAACCTCGAACAGGAAATTCCGATGACGTTCTGCGGCAGCTTTGTGATGGAACTCACCGGCGAACACAAAGCGATTCAGTGGAGCGGCGTCCCCGGCTAGTCCGGCGTCGCTGGCCTAAGCTTGTCGGAGTGTCCTCCGAGCGGATCTACCAGACCTCTGTCCGCGCCTTTTCGCTCGTCTTCGTGGTATTGGGCCTGGCGATCCTGATCAGCACGCTGGCCGGCGGCGGCGGCCCGCTGTCGGTTGGCGTGCTGCTCGGCCTCGCCTTTCTGGCTGTCGGGGCCGGCCGGCTCTGGATAGCTTCTCGTACGTGAGCACGCCCGAGAACGCCGAGAAGCGCTCGAAGACTCGCCTGGAGCCGCTGTTGCAGCGCGGCCTCGGCGTTCCCGGTCTCTTCGTCGCCGTCTACTCCTCGGTCGGCTTCTCGATCTACTTCGCGCTCGGCGTCGTCGCCGACCGCGGCCTCGGCCTGACGCCGCTGATCTTCCTCGTCGCCGGCCTGCTCTTCGTCCTGACCACGCTCAGCTACGTCGAGGGCGGCGCGATGCTGCGCGAGCGGGGCGGCTCCTCCAGCTTCGCCCGCCACGCCTTCAACGAGCTGATCGCCTTCATCGCCGGCTGGGCGATCCTGATCGACTACCTGATCGTCGCCGCGCTGGCGGCGATCTCGGTGCCGCATTACCTGGAGCCGATCTCGTCAGACCTCTCCGAGGCGGGCTGGGAGATCGGCGTTGCCGGCGCGGTGATCGTCGCCGCCTGCGTGCTCAACGTCCTCAACATCACCGGCCGCGGCCGGGAGCGCCCGCTGGCCGCCCTCGCCCTCGCTGACATCGCCCTGCAGCTGGCGGTGATAGTCGTCGGTGCGCTGGCGATCTTCCACCCCGACCGCCTAACCGAACAGGTCCACCTCTTCACCAGCCCCAGCTTCCGCGACATCGTCTACGCCGCGGTGGTGGCGATGCTCGCCTACGCCGGGATCGAGGCCGCCTCTGACCTTGCACCCGACATCGACGTCAAGCCGAGCGACCTCAAGCGGGTCGTCTCGGTCGGCGCCCTCGCGGTGCCGCTCGTCTACGCCGGAATGGCGGCGATCGCGCTGATGGCGGTGCCCGTCGTCGCCGGCCCCCACGGGCCCCACACCGCGCTCGGCAGCGAATTCGTCGAGGCACCGGTGCTCGGCGTGGTCTCCGCCTACCACCCGGTCTGGGTCTCGCACGTGATGCGCTGGGCGGTCGCGCTGATCGCCACCCCGGTCCTCTTCTGGGCGACGACGACGGCGCTGCTCGGCGTCTCCCGCCACATCTACACGCTGGCGATCAACCGCCAGATCCCCAGCTGGCTGGGCAAGCTGAACAGCCGCCACGCGACCCCGCACGTGGCGATCGCGATCTCCGGCGTGATCGCGATCGGGCTGGTCGCACCGACCGACGTCAAGCTGCTGGCCGGTATCTACGCCTTCGGCGCCACCCTGGCGATCACGATCGCGCAGCTCTCGATCGTCCGCCTGCGGATCACCGACCCAGACCGCCCGCGCCCCTTCCGCGTCCCCTTCGATATGCCCTGGCGCGGCGCCCGCTTGCCCGTGCCGGCGCTCTTCGCCGCGCTGATCAGCGGCCTCGCCTTCCTCAGCGTGCTCGCCTACCACGACCGCGCCCGCTGGGTCGGCGGCGGCTGGATGGCCTTCGGCCTCCTCTTCTACGTGATCTACCGCAAGGTCTTCGAGGGGACGACGTTGACCAAGCGCGTCTCCGTCACCGAGAAGGCCCTGACCAAGCAGGTCAAGGAAGTCGCCTTCCGCAACATCCTCGTGCCCGTCTTCGGTACCAAGCTCGACGACGACATCGTCGCCACCGCCGGCCGCCTCGCCGCCGCCGAGAGCGAGGAAGCCGGGGGGGACCTCGACCCGACGCGGCTCGACCTCGTCTACGTGATCGAGGTCCCGCTCGCGCTCTCGCTCGATGCCGAGCTGCCGGCAAGGGTCGAGGCCGAGGCCCTGCGCGCGCTGGCCCGGGCGAGCGACGTCGGCGAGGAGTACGAGGACGTCGAGGTGACGAGCGAAGTGGTGCGGGCGCGCGAAGTGGGTGCCGGCATCGTCGAGGCGGCGCGCCGCTTCAACTCGGAGGCAATCGTGATCGGCGGCGAGCCGCCGACGAAGATCAAGGGAGGCGCCAAGCTGGGTGGCATCGGCGCCGCCAAGCCGGCCGAGATCGGCGCCGCGACCGAGTACGTGCTGAAGAAGGCGCCCTGCCGGGTGCTGCTGACGGCGCCCCCCGAGACAGCCGACATCTAGTATCCGACGCGTGTTCATCCTGATCGTCGGATGCGGTCGTGTCGGGTCCTCCGTGGCCCGCGCGATGCTGAGCGAAGGCCACGAAGTCTCCTGCCTCGACGAGGACCCCGAGTCGCACGCGCGGCTCGAGGTCGGGCTCGAAAAGGGCTGGGAGGACCTCGGCGGCCAGTTCACGGTCGGCGCCGGGCTCGAGACCGACGCGCTGGTCGCCGCTGGGATCGAGAAGGCCGACGCCTTCATCGCCTCCACCGATGGCGACAACACCAACATCATCATCGCCCAGATCGCCAAGCGCCGCTACGAAGTGCCGACCGTGATCGCCCGCATCCTCGACCCGCTGCGGGCCGAGTGGTACGAGCGCCAGGGGGTGCACACGGTCTGCCCGACCCGGGTCGCGATCGACATGCTCGAGACCGCGGTGCGCGAGGGCGCCCCGCGCGGCGCCGGTCCCTCCGACGACGACGGCGCGGCGGAAGCCGCCTAGGACCGGGGGACGGGGCCGCATGTACATCATCGTTGTCGGCGCCGGCAAGGTGGGCTGGAACCTGGCCCGCGAGCTGCTCGACAAGAAGCACGAGGTGACGGTGATCGAGAGCAACCGGCGCCGCTACCTGACGGTCGAGCAGGAGCTCGAGCACAACGTCTCCTACGGTGACGCCTCCGAGCTCTGGGTGCTCGAGCGGGCCGGGATCCAGCGCGCCGACATGGTGATCGCGGTTACCGGCGACGACGAGGACAACATGCTGATCTGCCAGGTCGCGCGCGAGAAGTACTCGGTCGAGCGGATCATCGCCCGCGTCAACAATCCGCGCAACAAGCCCCACTTCGACCTGCTCGGGATCAAGCCCTCGGTCTCGGCCACCGACCTGATCCTGCGCCTGCTCGAGCATGAGGTGCCCGACTACGGCCTCGTCCACCTGCTCGACCTGCAGGAGGAGCAGCTGGAGATCATCGAGATGCTGCTGGGCAAGGACTGCGGCGTCATCGGCCGCCGCGTCGGCGATCTGCAGATGCCCGAAGGCAGCCTGCTGATCTCGGTCCTGCGCAGCGGCAAGGGCTTCGTCCCCGGTCCCGACACCGTGCTCGAGGTCGGCGACGAGGTGCTGGCCGTGCTCGACCCCGGCCACGAGGAGCAGCTCAAGGTCCTCTTCGGGCCCGGCGGGGGTAACGGTGACAACGGCGGCAACGGCGCGGCCGACGGTGGCTGACCGCGAGGTCGATTTCCTCCTGATCGGCGGCGGGCTCGCCTCCGCCAGCTGCGCTGCGGAGCTGCGCAAGCGCGGGGCGGAGGGATCGATCCTGCTCGCCGGGCGCGAGCCCGAGCCGCCCTACGAACGGCCGCCGCTCTCCAAGGAGTACCTGCGCGGCGAGGCCGAGCGCGCCGATGCCTACGTGAACCCGGCGGCCTGGTACGAGGAGAACGGCGTCGAGTTGCGCAGCGGCACCAACGTGATGTCGCTCGACCCCACGGCGCGCACGGCGAAGCTGCAGGGCGGGGAGGAGGTCGGTTTCGGCAAGGCGCTGATCGCCACCGGGGCGATGGTCAACATCCTCCGCGTCGAGGGCGCCGAGAACGAGGGCATCCACTACCTGCGCGCCTACGGCAACTCCGACGCGATCCGCGCCGACGCCGAGGTGGCCGAGCACGTGGTCCTGATCGGCGGCAGCTACATTGGCGCCGAGGTCGCGGCCTCGCTGACCGCGCGGGGGACCAGGTGCACGATCGTGACGATGGAGGACGTGGCGCTCTCGCGGACCTTCGGCGAGGACGCCGGCCGTTGGTTCCACCGACTGCTCGAGTCCAAGGGGGTGACGATCCACGGCGGCGAGGAGCTCGAGGCCTACGAGGGCGACGGCAGGGTCGGCGCCGTGCTGACCAAGAGCGGACTCTCGATCGAGTGCGACGCGGTTGTCGTCGGCGCCGGCGTCCGTCCCGACGCGATGCTGGCCGAGCGCGCCGGCCTCGAGGTCGACGACGGCATCGTCTGCGACTCGAAGCTGCGGAGCTCGGCCGAGGACGTCTACGCCGCCGGCGACTGCTGCTCCTACGACAGCGTCATTCACGGCCGCCGGATCCGGGTCGAGCACTGGGACGTGGCGATGCAGCAGGGCATGCACGCCGCCGCCAACATGCTCGGCGACGAGGAGGACTACGAGGTCGTCCCCTACTTCTTCAGCGACCTCGCCGACTGGGCGAGCCTTGAGTACGTCGGCCCGGCGCGCGATTGGGACGAGGAGATCTGGCGCGGCGACCGCGAGAGCGGCGAGTTCTCCGTCTGGTATCTGAAGGACCGCCGCGTGGCCGGTGCCCTCAGTGTCGAGCGCTCCGAAGACCTGGCAGAGGCGAGGCGCATGCTCGCCGACGGCGTCGACGTCTCGGCGGCGAAGGATCGGATCGCCGACCCCGACAGCGATCTCTCGGCGATCTCCTGAAGCGCATCAGACTTTGACCACACCCAAGCGGGGTAAATGTCGGATACGGCGTCTGAGCCGCCGCCGGTCGCCCGCCGGTATTCTGCGGCCACCACCTTTGCGCCCTGGTGTAATTGGCAACACGCCAGTCTCTGGAACTGGAATTTGGGGTTCGAGTCCCTGGGGCGCAGTCTGAAATGCCTGCAAGGGCGTCTAATCGCTTTGCTAGCGTCGCATCACTCGTGAGTCCTCGTCGCAAACTCCTGCTCGCTTTGCCGATCGCCGCGCTGGCGATTGCCGGCTGTGGCGGGGGCGGCGGCGACTCGACCGCGACGACCGCGCCGGTGACGGAAGCCACGACGACGGCGCTGAGCAAAGCCGAGCTGATCGAACAGGGCGATGCGATCTGCGCCGAGGTAAACGCTGCGGTCGGCACGATCGGCGTCAGCAGCGCCGAAACCGGCAGCCCGGCCGCCCAGGTCGCCGATCTCTACAGCGGCATGATCGCCAGCCTGAAGAACCTCGGCACGCCGGCGGAAGCCGATGGCTACGCCGAATTCAGCAGCGCCGCCGACGAACTCTCGACCGCCGAGGGCGAAGTCAAACTCGCCTCCGAGCGTGGCGACACGCCGGGCCTCGAAAGCGCTGAATCGAACGCATCGTCGGCGCTCGCGACCTTCCAGGAAGTAGCCCAGGAATACGGGTTCAAAGACTGCAGCGAAGGTCCCAGCGCCCCGGTGACGAGTGCGCCCGAATCCGGCGAAGCGGAAACGGGCGAAGAAGCCGAATCGGTCGAACCCGAAGTCGTCGAACCCGAAGCGGAAGCCGAACCGGCGCCCGAAGTCGCCCCCGAAACCGGCGGTGCCGGCGGTACGGCCGAAGGCGGCGGCACGGCGGGAGCCCCCGAAGGCGGCGGTACTGCCGGCGGGGAATCCGGCGGCATCGGCCCCGGCTGACCGGGCTCAGGCGGCTGAGGACTCTTCCCAGGCGCCGTACAGTCGCGAGTAGGGGCCGCCGGCCTCGATCAACTCGTCGTGGGTGCCTTGCTCGACGATCCGGCCGTGGTCGAGGACGACGATCTTGCCGGCGCGGCGGATCGTCGAGAGGCGGTGGGCGATCACGATCGCGGTGCGGCCCGTCAGCAGTCGCTCCAAGCCCTTCTCGATCGTTTTCTCGGTCCGCACGTCGACGTTTGAGGTCGCCTCGTCGAGGATCAAGATGCGCGGCTCTGCCAGCAGCGCGCGGGCGAAGGCGACGAGCTGGCGCTGACCCGCCGAGAGCTGCACGCCGCGCTCGCCGACCTCCGTCTCGATTCCCTCCGGCAGCGCCGCGATGAACTCGGTCGCGCCGACCGCGGCCGCCGCGTCTTCGATCTCCTCCAGCGAGGCGCCCGGCCTGCCAAAGGCGATGTTCTCGCGCACGCTGCCGGAAAAAAGGAAGCCCTCCTGCGGCACGATCCCGAGCTGACGGCGCAGCGCCTGCTGGCGCACCCCGCGCAGGTCGTGTCCGTCGACCAGCACGCTGCCCTTCTGCGGGTCGTAGAAGCGCGCCACCAGCTTGGCGAAGGTCGACTTGCCGGCACCGGTCGTGCCGACCAGCGCCAGCGTCTGCCCAGGAGGCACATGAAGGTCGATGTCCTTCATCGCCCACTCGGCAGACTCATCCGCAGGCTGAGTTTGTCCCTTTTCGCCACTGCGGCGAGTAAGGGCGAGCTCGCCGTCGTCGCGTTTTTCGGCGTAGGTGAACCAGACGCCCTGCATCTCGATCTCACCCCGGATCGTCTCGAGGTCGATCGCGTCCGGCGCGTCGATCATGTCCGGCTCGGTGTCGAGCAGGTCGAAGATCTTGTCCAGCGCCGCCATCCCCTGCTGGTAGGTCGTGTAGAGCTGGGAGAGCTGCTGGATCGGTTCGAAGAAGACGGTCAGGTAGCCGACGAAGGCGATGATCGTGCCGATCTGGATCGCGTGGTCGATCACCTGGGTGCCGCCGTAGAGCAGGATCGCCGCGGTGCCGACCGAGGCGAGCAGTTCGACCCCGGGGAAGTAGGAGGCGTTGAGGAAGACCGTCCGCATGTTCGCCTCGCGGTTGGCTTCGTTCAGCTCGGTCATCGCCTGCATGTGGCGCGGCTCCTGGCCGAAGCTGCGCACCACCCGCACGCCGCTCAGCGTCTCCTGCAGGTAGCCGGTGATCGCGCCGATCCGCTCGCGGGTTTCCCGGTAGGCGCCGTGGGAGACGATGCGGAAGACGATGCTGGCGGCGGCGACCAGCGGGAAGGTGATGAAGGTGACCAGGGCCAGCTTGACATCGAGCACGAGCAGGATCACGACCACGCCGACGAGGGTGAGGACGCTGGAGAACATCGTCACCACGCCGTCGGTGACGAGCTGGTTGAGCGCCTCGATGTCATTGGTCATGCGGCTGATCAGCACGCCCGGGCTGCGGCGGGTGAAGAAGCCGATCGACATCGTCTGCAGGTGGGAGAAGACCCGCTCGCGCAGGTCCTGCAGGGCGCGCGTGCCGACCCAGCCGACCAGGTAGGTCTGCAGGTAGGTTGCTGCCGCGTAGAGCGTCGCGACGACGACGAAGGCGACGACGATCAAATCGAGGGCGGCGACGTCGCCGGTGTGGATGCCCTTGTCCACGGCCTGGCCGGCGAGGTAGGGAGGGGCGAGCCCGGCGCCGGTCGCGATCAGGAGGGCGACGAACATCAGCGCGACCTTGCCGCGGTAGGGACGCAGCAGGCCGATCATCCAGCGCACCTTGCGGGCTCGCTGGTCCTGGCCGCGGATCAGCTTCCAGACGGCGACGAGGAGCAGCGCGATGCTGCCCCAGCGACCCGGCTCCTCGCTCGTGCTGCGCGGTGTACTCACAGCCGCGCCACCTCCTCGCGCTGCTCGAGGTCCCGCTGCAGGAAGACCGAGTCGGCGAGGCCGTGCTCGGCGATCTCGCGGTAGAAGCTGCAGCCTTCGAGCAGCTCGGCGTGGGTGCCGCGATCGACGACTTGGCCGCCGTCCATCACGATCACCTCGTCGGCGAGCGAGACGGTCGAGAGGCGGTGGGCGATGATGAAGGTTGTCCGCCCGTCCATCACCTCGCGCAGGCCGGACTTGATCGCCGCCTCGGTGGTCGCGTCGACCGAGGAGGTGGCGTCGTCGAGGATCAGGATGCGGGGATCGGCGAGCAGCGCCCGGGCGATCGCCACCCGTTGGCGCTGTCCGCCGGAGAGCGTCAAGCCGCGCTCGCCGACCACGGTGTCGTAGCCGCCGGGCAGGTCCTCGATGAACTCGGCGGCCTGCGCGCGCCTGGCCGCCGCTTCGATCTCCTCGCGGGGCGCGTCGGAGCGCGGGTAGGCGATGTTCTCGGCGACGCTGGCGCTGAAGAGGAAGCTCTCGTCGCCGACGAAGGCGATCTCGCGGCGCAGCGACTCGACCTCGACCGAGCGCACGTCGGCGCCATCGACGAGGACCGCGCCCTCGCTCGGGTCGTAAAGACGGGCGATCAGGGCCACCAGGCTGGTCTTGCCGGATCCCGACGGCCCGACCAGCGCCACGGTGCTCCCCGCTGCGACCTCGAAATCGACCTCGCTCAGCGCCGCGGTGGAGTTTGACCCACCTCCAGGGGGGTCAAACTCCTTCGCGCTGGCGTTGATCGCTTCGTAGCGCAGCGTCACACCCTCCATCCGCACGCTGCCGCCGCCGGCGGGCAGCGGCGGCGCGCCCGGCGGGCTCTCGATCTCCGGCTCGCGGTCGAGGATCTCGAACAGCCGGTTGCCGGAGGCGATCGCCCGCTGCGCCATCCCCATCGCGACGCCCAGCATCCGCATCGGCCCGGCGAGGATCACCAGGTAGGTGTAGAAGGCGGTGAAGCTACCGAGGCTGAGCGTGCCGTCGATCACCTCGCGGCCGCCGACCAGCAGCACCAGGGCGATCCCCATCTGCGGCAGCAGCCCGATCAGCGGCGAGAAGAAGGCCTGCAGCCTGGTCGAGTAGATGCTCTGGTCGAAGACCCGCGCAACGGAACGCTGGAAGCGGTGCAATTGGTATTCCTCGCGGGCGAAGGCCTTGACGATGCGAATGCCGGAGATGTTCTCCTCGGCCTCCGCGGTCAGCTCGGCGATCCGCTGCTGCACCTCCTGCTGGGCCGGTCGCGAGACCCGGTTGTAGCGCGAGGCGGTGAAGACGATCAGCGGCGCCGGGATCAGCGCGATCAGCGCCAGCAGCGGGTTGATCGCGACCATCACGACCGTGACCAGGGTGATCGTCAACAGGTTCTGGGTGATGAAGATCAGGCCGTAGCCGAGGAAGAAGCGGATCGCCTGTAGGTCGACCGTCGCCCGCGACATCAGCTGCCCGGTCTGCTGCGAGTCGAAGAAACCGAGCTCGAGCCGCTGCAGGTGGGCGTAGAAGAGCTGGCGCAGGTCGAATTCGACCGCGAGCGAGACCCGGCCGGCGACCAGGCGCCGCACCACCGTCAATCCCAGGCGCAGAATCCCGGCGCCGACGATCGCCAGCGCCAGCGGCAGCAGGTCGGGCTTGTCGCCGTCTTGGATCGCGTTGACGGCCTGCCCGATCAGCCACGGGATCAGCACCGTCATCCCCATCGCCGCCCAGGCAAAGGCCAGCGAGCCCCAGAGCTGGCGACGGTAGGGGCGCAAAAAGCCCATCAAACGACGGTAGGTCCGCATCGGACCCACTATACAAAGTGAAGTATTGGACAATCACGCCGTCCGGTGTGCCTTTGCCCCGTAATAGGGAAAAAGGCACACCGGAACGGGGTCAGCCGAAGGCGGCGGCCTTGGCGCTCGGCACCTTGCCGCCGGTGCACTTCGGGCCGTGGCCGGGGCGGGGGAGGATCTGGAAGTTGGTCACGGCGTGGAAGGGGGTGACCGCGCCGTCGTTCTGAGCGAGCGTGATCACAAGGCGGTAGAAGCCGGGTTTGAGGTCGTGGTAGTAGATCTCGGGCCGGGTCGCGGGCGAGTAGCTGCCGGCCGAGCCGATCCGTTCGGCCAGCACGCCGTTGGGCCCGGAGTACCTGGCGAAGTCGAAGGAGGCGCCGACGAGGCGGCCGTTGCCGAAGGGGCTGTCGACCGCGCGCTGCAGCTTGGCCGGATCGACGCAGTCGGGGACCCGGTTGAGGCCAAAGCGAATGTAGCCCTCGCCGAGCAGCGGTTCGCCGCCGAAGTGCCGCGACGAGAGTTGGAAGTTATGGACCCGCACCTTGACCACGACCGCGGTGCTGGTCTGGCGGGCGCCGTTGCGCGGCGAGATCACGGTCACCGCGGGGACGCCCCGGGGGGCGCCGGTCGCAGCTTCGGCGTGCGTGCTGTCCTTGCCTCCGCCCAGAGCCAGGACGGCGGCGGTCGCGAGCCCGGCGGCGGCGATGACGATGAGAATGGCCGTTCTTCCCCGCATATGGCAGGGAACACTAAGCGAGCGCCGTAACGTTTACCCCTTGATCCGACGCTCAGGTATCGCCACCGCGGCAGCGCTCGCCTCCCTCGCCCTCATCGTCCCGGCCTCCCGGGGCGCAAGTCTGGCCGACCACGTCCACGTTTTCGCCGGCACCAGGCCCGGCCCCGGCACCTTCGGCGGCGGCCACAACTTCCCCGGCGCGAGTGTCCCCTTCGGAATGGTCCAGTGGAGTCCCGACACGACGCCGTCGGACCAAAACGGCCGCGGCGGCTACGACTACCGCGACTCCCACGTCAAGGGCTTCAGCCTCACCCACCTCGCCGGTGCCGGCTGCTCCCTGTATGGAGACTTCCCCTTCCTGCCGACGACCGAGCCGCTGGAAGGATCCCCGGCCGCGCGGGGCTCCTCGCTCGACGGCAAATATCAGCCCGGCTTCTCCCATGCCCAGGAGAGCGGCAGTCCCGGCTACTACTCGGTCCGCCTCAACCCGGTCGGTGGGGCCGACATCGAGACCGAGCTGACGGCGACCACTCGCACCGGGATGGCCCGCTTCACCTTTCCCCGCAATCCGCACTCGAGCGTGCTGATCAACGCCGGCGGCAGCGCCCAGCCCGACGATTTCGCCTCCGTCGGGATCGACCCGGCCCGCCGTGAGATCGACGGCATCGCCTCCAGCGGCCTCTTCTGCGGACAGCGTCCGCGCTACCGGGTCTACATCGCCGCCGTCTTCGGTCGGCCGTTCGGCGACTACGGGACCTGGGAAGGGGAAAAGGTCAGCCCCGACTCGACCTCTGCAAGCGACAGCCAGGCCCCACCGGCCAACCCCAGGACCAGCGCTGACGCCGGCGCCTACGCGACCTTCGACACCCGCCACAACCGCGTCGTCACCGCCCGGGTCGGCGTCTCCTTCGTCAGCGTCGAAGACGCCCGTGCCAACCTTGCCGCCGAAAACCCTGGCCTCAGCTTCGGCAAGGTGAAGCGCAACGCGCAGAGCGCCTGGAACAAGGCGCTGGGGCGGATCCGGGTCGACGGTGGCCCGCGGCGCCTGATCGACACCTTCTACACGGCGCTCTACCACGCCTTCCTCGCGCCCCGCACCTTCAGCGACGTTGGCGGTGCCTATGTCGGCATGGACGGCCTGCTTCACCGGGCGACCGGGCGTATCCAGTACGCCGACTTCTCCGGCTGGGACACCTATCGCACCCAGATCCAGCTGCTCGCATTGCTGGCGCCGCGGCGGGCGAGCCAGATGGTCCGCTCGCTGCTCGCCGACGCCGCCGAGAGCGGCTGCCTGCCGCGCTGGCCCTACGCCAACGGCCAGAGCATGACCATGGTCGGCGACTCGGCCGATCCGTTGATCGCATCCGCGGCTGCCTTTGGCGCCACCGCTTTCAACCGCCAAGCTGCCCTCGCCGCGATGCTGAAGGGAGCCGACGAACCCTGCCGCAGCGCCAACGGCGAATACCTCGAGCGGCAGGGCCTCGCTCCCTATCTGGCCCGCGGCTACGTCCCCTACGACCTCGACACCAACGTCCGCAACGCCAACTCGATCTACGGCAGCCCCGACTCCGTCTGGGGCTCGGCGGCGACCACGCTCGAGTACGTGGCCGACGATTTCGCGATCGCCCAGTTCGCCGGCCGCGCACTCGGCGACCAGGCCACCTACGGCCGCTTTATCAAGCGTTCAGGTAACTGGCACAAGCTCTTCAACTCTGGTAGCGGTCAGATCGAGCCCAGGTATGAAAATGGCTCCTTTCCAGCGAATTACGACAACCTGCACGGCGGCGGCTTCGTCGAGGGCGACTCGGTCCAGTACAGCTGGATGGTCCCGCATGACCCAGCCGGGCTCTTCCGCGCGATGGGGGGGCCGGTGAGGGCGACGGCTCGGCTCGATCGCTTCCTGCGCGAGCTCAACGGAGGCCCCGGTGGAACCCACACCGACCACGCCCTGCTCGGCAACGAGCCGACACTGCACGTGCCCTGGCTCTACGACTGGGCCGGCAGCCCGTATCGGACGCAGGCAGCGGTCCGCCGCGCCCTGCGCCTCTACAGCACCGCGCCGGACGGCTACCCCGGCAACGACGACCTCGGCACGCTCTCCTCCTGGTACGTCTTTGGCGCCCTCGGCCTCTACCCCGAGGTGCCCGGGGTCGGCCTGCTGGCGATCGCCAGCCCGCTCTTCGGCCGCGCCTCGATCGCGATGCCCCACGGCCGCAAAGTGACGATCACCGCCGATGCCCACGCGGTCGAGGGCCACCGCAAGCACAGGCGGCGGATCGCGCTCAGCCCCACCCAGGCTCCTTACATCGCGAGCCTGCGAATCGACGGTCACGCCCACGCCAAGCCCTGGACCACGTACTGTGCGCTGTCCGGCGGCGCCGACCTCTCCTTCCAGCTCGGCCGTCGTCCCAGTCGCCGCTGGGGAAGCTCCGCCGGGGCGGCTCCGCCCTCGTATGGACCCGGCCACTCGATGCCGAAACACGCCTGCGCACCTTGACACTCACGCCAACCCGCTCCGGCGCCCTCTGGGCGCTGGCCGTGCTCACCGCGCTCGGCGTCGCCATTCGCTTCGCCAGCCTCGGCGTGCAGAGCTACCACCACGACGAGGTGATCACGGTCGCCCGCGTCATCCCCGGCAGCTTCACCGACATGCTCAAGCAGGTGAAGGGGAGCGAGTCCAACCCGCCCCTCTACTACGTGCTCGCCTGGGGCTGGGCGAAGGCCTTCGGCACCGGAGAGGTCGGGATCCGCTCGCTCTCGGCCCTCTTCGGCGCCGCCACCGTGCCGGTCTCCTACTGCATCGGCGCCGAGCTCTCCAACCGGCGGGCCGGCCTGATCACCGCGGCCCTTGTCGCGGTCAGCCCGATGCTGATCTGGTACTCGCAGGAGGCCCGCTCCTACGCATTGCTCGCCTTCTTCTGCGCCGCCTCGCTGCTCTTCTTTGCCCGCGCCCTGCGCACTCGCTCCGGGCGCGACCTGGCGCTCTGGGCGCTCGCCTCGGCCCTTGCCCTCGGCAGCCACTACTTCGCCTTCTTCGTGGTCGCGATCGAGTCGCTGTGGCTGCTCGTAGCGCTGCGCTCGCGCTGGCGGGCGGTGCTCCCTGCCGTCGCCGGCGTCGCCCTGGTCGGCCTCGCCCTGGTCCCGCTGATCTCGGCCCAGGTCAACCCGACCCACATCGGCTGGATCGAAGAAAGCCTGCTCTCGACGCGTTTCTTCCAGACCGGGATCAGCTTCCTCGTCGGCGAGACCGGTCACGTGATCGCCGAGCCGCCGCGCGAGCGCTACGCCATCCTGCCGGCGGTCCTGCTCGGCGTGGCACTGCTGATCGTCGCCGTCCGCGGTTCACGCAAGGAGCGCCGCGGCACGGCGCTCGGCCTCGTCGTCGGCGTCGGCGTAGCCCTACTGGCGCTGATCGCGGCCCTGATCGGCAAGGACTACGTGGTCGAGCGCAACCTGCTGCCGGCCCTGGTGCCGCTCCTCGCCGCCGCCGCGATCGGCTTCGGCGCCGATCGCGCCCGCCGCGTCGGCCTGCTGCTGGCGGTGGCACTCTGCGCCTACTGGGTTGCCTTCGACATCCACGTCACCCAGACGCCGAACCTGCAACGGCCGGACTTCCGCGCAATCACCGAAACGCTCGGCAAGCCGCGCGTGCCGCGGGCGATCGTCTCCTGGAAGCTCGCCGCCGACCCGGTTCGCTTTTACCTCCACGACAAATCCCTACGCATCTTCAGCGGCGAGGCGCCGATGCGTGAAATCGACGTGATCAGCAAGTCCTCGGTGGGGCCGCCGGAACGCGTGCCGCCGCAGTTCCACCCCGTGGCCCGGGTAAGGTTCGAGCGCCTTACCCTGACCCGTTACATGTCCAACCGCGTCCGCGAAATCCCCTTCCACGTGCTGCGCGACGTCCGCACCGGCTTCGGCGCCAACGCCGTCGTCACCGACAATCCGAAAGCGGCAGCCGAATGAGCGCCGCGGATCTCGCCTACCGGCTCGGTGCCGCCGCTCGCCGCCCGGCGAGCTGGTGGCAGCTGATCAAGTTCGGCCTGGTGGGCGGTTCCGGCTACCTGATCAACCTCGCCGTTTTCGCCCTGCTCAGCGGGAACCTCGGCCTCCACCACATCGTCGCCGCGATCGGTGCTTTCTGCGTCGCCTTCTGCAGCAACTTCTTCTGGAATCGGCACTGGACCTTCGGTGCCGGTGACGGGCACGCCGGCTTTCAGGCAGCGCGCTTCTTCGCCGTCAGCGTCGCTGCGCTGCTGGTTAACCTGGCCGTGCTCGAGGCGCTGGTGAGGGGGACCTCGCTCGGCGACCTCTCGGCCCAGGCAATCGCCGTCGCCATGGCGATGCCGCTCAACTTCCTCGGGAACAAGCTCTGGACCTTTGCCTGAGTTGCGAGGTTCCTACCAGGCCCCCTCCAGCCAGCGCAACAGCTCATCGGTCCGGCTGCGCAGATCCGGAGTGACGGAGCCCAGCTCCGCGCTCGCGATCTGAATTGCCGCTCCGATTGCCAGCGTTGCCCGCTCCGGGCTCATCTGCAGCCCGGCCTCGAGCCGCTGCAGCGAACCCGTGTCGCCGCGCAGCGACCACAGCGCATGACGCGCCGCGCCCGGATTGGATTCGGCAATGTCGATCGCCGTTTCCACTGCCTCGCGGATTCGCTCCGCGGGGGGTCCCGCGCTCGTGGACACGAGCATTTGCTCTACCAATCGTGGGTCCATACGGCTCTCGACCACTGCCGCCGAACCTCTGCCCTCGGTCATCTGGGGTCTCCCTTCGGTCTCAGTCGACCCCGGAGTTTCGCCAAGCCCCGCCGGGGTCAAGCGTTGCAGACATCAGTGTAGACGTCCGCTAGGACCATATGCCCCAGCAGCGCAATGGTCAAATATTTTTATTGGAGCCGTAAGTAGGCTCAGGGCACATGAGAAACTGGCCGGGATGAGCGACGCACGATCCAACTACGAGGCAGGCGAGGTCGAGGCCTCGCGGCGGGGCGCCTGGGCACAGCGGGACGCTTTCGCGACGCCGCTGCCGGCGGCCGGGCAGCGAGCGATCTACATCAAGCCATCGAGCCCTTTCACCTCGGGCAACCTCCATATGGGCCACGTCCGCGACTACGCGATCGGCGACGCCTACGCCCGGTTCCGCCGCGCCCGTGGCGACGCCGTTCTCTTCGGCTTCGGCTTCGACGCCTTCGGCCTGCCGGCCGAGATGGCGGCGATCGAGCGCAAAGTGGCCCCGGCGGACTGGGTCGAGGCCTGCGGCGAGCGGATGCTGGCGCAGATGGAGCGGCTCGGCTTCTCCTTCGACTACGAGCGCGTCTTCTACAGCTCCGACGAGGCCCAGTACCGCTGGTCGCAGTGGCTCTTCGTCACCCTGCTTGAGGCGGGCCTGATCTATCGCGACGACACCACCGTCGACTGGTGCGACCACTGCCGCACCACGCTCGCCGCGCTGCAGGTGGAGGACGGCCGCTGCTGGCGCTGCCACAACGAGGTCCGCCTGATCAGTCGGCCGACCTGGTTCCTGCGGATCACGCCCTACCTGGAGGAGAACGACGCTCGCCTGCCTGAGCTGGAGGAGAACTGGGATGAGATCTCGCTCTCAACCCAGCGCTACATCCTCGGTCGCAGCGATGGGGTGGAGGTGGACCTCGAGGGTCCGGACGGGGAGGCGCTCACGGCCTTCACCCCCTACGCGGACTTTGTGACGGCATCGACATTTGTCCTGTTGTCCCCGCGGGTCCCGGATCTGGAGAGATGGCCCATCGAGGCCGACGTCACCAGGCTGCTTGACGAGCTGCGCTCTGGCGGTTGGGAGCGAAGCGCCCGTGACGCCAAGTCGGTGCCGCTGGTCGATACCGGCCTTACGGCGAGTGCACCCTGGACTGCTGAGCGCCTGCCCATAGTCGTTTCCCCCTTGGTGGATGCTCGTTTTGGCCCTATCGCGGCGCTGGGAATTCCAGAGGTGGATGAGGCCGATGTTGCTCTCGCTGAGCGCCTTGAGCGCGTGCCGGGCTTCGGTGCCGACCAAGCGGGTGTCAAGCCGTGGGCCGATGCTCGCGAGGCGGTCCGCTACCGCGCTGCCGACTTCTCGATTTCCCGCCAACGCTTCTGGGGCACGCCGATCCCGATCATCCACTGCGAGGATTGTGGGCCCGTGCCGGTCCCCGAGGGGGATCTGCCGGTGGTCCTGCCGCGCGACATCGAGCCGACCGGCGAAGGGAATCCGCTGGCCGAGCGCGCCGACTTCGTCGAGGTCGACTGCCCGCGCTGCGGCGAGCCGGCCCGGCGCGAGACCGACACCCTCGACTGCCACTTCGACGCCCTCTGGCTTTGGGTGCCGTCCGCTGTGCCGCCCGAGGAGCGGTCCGAGTCGATGTTCACCCACCCGGACCTACAGCGCTGGCTGCCCTCCGAGCGGCTCGTCGCCGGCGCCGATAGCGGCGGCTTCGTCTTCGATCAGCGCGTCGTCACCAAGGCCCTGCGCGATATCGGCCCCTTCGCCTTCCTCGAGCAGGGGGAGCCCTTCTCCGGCTGCCTCTTCCACGAGATGGTGATCGCCGATGGCCGCAAGATGAGCAAGCACCTCGGCAACGTCGTCGACCCCGACGATCTGGTCGAGCGCTACGGCGCCGACACGGTCCGCCTCGCGGTCCTCTACGCCGCCGGCCCGGCCAAGACGCTGAACTGGAACGACGGCGCACTGCGCTTCGCCGGCCGCTTCCTGCGCAACGTCTGGACCTACTCCCAGGATCGCTTCGCCGCGGTCGGCGATGCGGCCGAAGACGCCGAGGCCGCCGCCGATACCGAGTTCCTGCGCGAGCGCCTGCGCAAATGGTGCGACAACGGCCTCGAGCGAATCACGGCCAGCCTCGAGGAGCTGCAGATGCACACCGCCGTGCGCGACGTGACCCGGTTGTTCGAGCGAATCCAGGATTTCGAGAAGCGGGTGATCGCGCGCCGCGAGGCCCAGCTCTGCCGCGCCGATGCCGAGGCGCAGGTCGCCGCGCTCGTCCTGCTCGCCCAGGCCCTGGCACCTTTTGCGCCACACATTGCCGAGGCGCTGCTGCTTGCAGCCGGGCAGGAGGACGGCCCGGGCCTGCCCGGTCCGTGGCCGGAGGGGCTGGCTCTCGCCGGCCTTCCCGCCGGCGCTCCGGCGGCCGGTCCCTGAGCGACCGCCCGAGACGCAGGGGTTTATCCAGAAAAACTTGACTGTTCCGGTCTAAGACCCATATATTTCAGGAGTGGCAGCGGAAGGCAGCTTGCCGTACGACGCGGTTGCCCTTGACGAAGCCGAGAAGAGGTTCTGGAGGGGGCTCTGGGACACGGCCGTCGAGGATGCCGTGGTCGACCTGGGGATCGACATGGTTCGGTTCGGCTCGGTCGAGGCCGCCGTGGTGGCCGAGGAACCTGCAGAGCCGGCGCTCAACTTCATCCTCGGGGCGGCGGCTCCCGGAGCGGTCGAGAACGACCATTTGCCCGCCGCGGTCAAGTGGATGGAGCGCCACGACGTTGAATACCGCGTGCCGCTGGTGCCGGGCCTGCCGGAGTTCGCCGCGGCGGAAGATTGGCTGGCCCGGCACAGCTACCGGGCCGCCGCCGGGCCGGCAAAGCTCCTGCGCGATGGCTCGCCGCCGCGATTTCCACCGCCACCGGGGATCGATGTCTATGAGCGCGTCGACCCCTGGGAAGACGAAGGGTTCGGCGATCCCCTCGCGGAGAGCCTGGGCCTGGCCAACTGGGCGGCCACGTTCTTCCTCGATCTGCCGGGGACCGATGGCTGGCGCTGCTACTGCGCCGTCGACGGCGACGAGCCGCTTGCCTATGTGGCGATGCACATTCACGAGGGCGTCGCCGTGTTTGCGCTGGCTTCCTGCCTGGTTGGCGAGCGCGACGGCCTTGGTCAGAGCGCCGTTCTCTATCGCTGTCTCGCCGATGCGGCGGCCGCCGGTTGCGAGACGATGGCAATCGCAGAGGCCGGCCGCGAGCCTGCCGTCGCCGATCGCGGAAGCCTTCTGCGGGCGGGTTTCGAGGACGCCGTTCGCACCGTCACCTGGCAGCCTCGGGCCAGGGTGGCGATGTGATTCGGCCTTCGCTCGGCCTCTTTCCCAACAAATGGACAGGAAGACTTGACCGGTCTTTGACTTTCTGTTATTACTACTTCCGCTGACGACCAAAGCGCCAGTTGAGAGGTGGGAACCCAGTCAGGGCGACTCGCCTTGCGATGGCAAAGGAGTGTCCAGTCATGAGTCGAGTCGGTGGCTGTTTCAGAAGTACCAGGGAGGCGACAGTGTCGTGGGCATTGCCCCACCTCCAGCCGACGACGCTGCCCGGTACCGCGGCCGCCGTGTCCATCCATCTCTCGCTGTCTGGCCCCCGGAGAGGGGGGGCGGCCATGTAATGGGCCGTGGCGCTGTGAGACATGGTTGGCCATCACGCCGATCATGCCGGACAAGTCGCGCCGGGAGTGCCATTTTTGGCCCCGACGCAGCCGTAGCTCAGGCCGGAGCCCAGTGGCACTGGTCGGAGGTTAGGCCCGCCCCGCGGAAGCTGACACCGCCGGGGCGGGCCTACTCTTTTCTTCGGGGCGATCCGAATGCGCAGAAAAGCTTGATCGATGCGGGCCGGTCTGTTATACCCACTGGCCTGATGAGGGCGAGCCAACGGGAGAGGCCGTTCGACAGGGCCGGGGGGCGGTCAGTACCCTGCTCGGAGGAGATCTCTCCATGCTGAGCCCCGAGGACCGCACCCGCTCCTGCGCTACCGAACTGGTCTGCCGCGATTGTGGGCGGCGCCTGCCTCTGCTCGATACGACCTCGAAGTGCCTTGGCTGCGGCAACGGCCTTGACATCGACTACGACTACGAGCTGGCGAAAGCGCGTCTGGCCGAGCACCCGACGGCGGAGCGTGAGATCAACATCTGGCGCTTCGAGGAGCTGCTGCCGATCGTCGACGCCCGGGCGCAGGCCCGGGTCGGGCGCTACAGCGGCCGCACGCCGCTGATCCACGCTGATCGGCTCGGCGCCGAGCTCGGCCTGAAGAAGCTCTACCTCAAGGACGACAGCACCTCTCGCCCCAGCCTCTCCTACAAGGATCGGGTCGTCTCGATGGCGGTCGCCCGGCTGCTCGAGTTGGGCAAAGACGAGATCGGCTGCGTCTCCACCGGCAACGTCGGCACCGCGGTCGCCTCGCTGGCGGCCAAGGCCGGCGTCACCGCCTACGTTTTCTACCCCTCGAACATGGAGCGCGGCAAGGCGCGCGCCTGCCGGGCGCTCGGTGCCGCGGTCTGCCAGCTCGACGGCAACTACGACCAGGCCAACCGCGCCTGTCGCGAGCTGGCCCTCGCCAGCGGCATCCAGTTCGCCAACATCACCCTGCGACCGTTCTATGCCGAGGGCGCCAAGACCGTCGCCTATGAGGTGGTCGAGCAGCTCGACTGGGTCGCTCCGGACCACTTCGTCATTCCGGCCGCCGGCGGCACCCTCTCCTCACGCGTCCACAAGGGGCTGAGTGAGATGGAGGCCGTCGGGCTGGCCGAGACCTCGGGGACAAAGATCAACGTCGCCCAGGCGGAGGGCTGCAGTCCGATCGCGACCGCGATCCTCGACGGCTCGGGGGAGATCGAGCCGCAGACGCCGCACACCGCTGCGCACTCGATCGCGATCGGAGCTCCGGGCGACGGTGCGCTCGTCGTCGATGCGGTGATGTCTCGCGGCGGTTCTGCCGCCGCCGTCACCGACGCCGAGATATTCGAGGCGATCGACCTGCTCGGCGCCACCGAGGGCATCCTCACCGAGCCCGCCGGGGGAACGACAATCGCCAGCACCGCCAAGCTCGCCGCCGAAGGCAAGCTTGGCCCCGACGACACCGTCGTCGCAATCGTCAGCGGCAACGGCTACAAGACCCTCGACGAGCATCCCGACAAGCCCTGGGCCGAAGGCGTCGCCTGCGAGCTCGAGGCGATGACCGCGATGCTCAACGAGTTCCGCCAGCACGGCGTCGGCGCCACGCTCAGCTGAGCATCGTCGCCGTCTGGGCCGCGGCTTCGCTGGAGCGTGGTCGACTTAGTCGCGTATAGGGCGACTAAGTCGACCACGAGCGGCACGGTGCGTGGCGGAAGTCACTGATTGACTAGTCAGTCAGTGACTATAGTGCCGTCGATGGCAGGCGCCAACGGCAAGATCGTCCCGGCCGATTTTCCGCCCCCGGTAGACGCTCCCAAGGAGTTCCTCAAGCGCTCCCTCGACGCCGAGGACGAGCGGATCGAGATCGGCGTCGCGATCGTTGGTGGCGGAACCGCCGGCCTGGCCTGCGCCAATCGGCTGCTGCAGCTGCTCGCCGACGATTCCGAGACGATGGAGAAGCTCGGCGAGGTCCCCGTCGCGGTGATCGAGAAGGCGAAGACCTGCGGCGGCCACAACCTCTCCGGCGCGGTGATGCGTCCGGGCCCGCTGGAAGAGCTCTTCCCCGACCTCAGCCGCGAGCAGTGGCGCCAGCAGGGCTTTGGCTTCGGCGAGGTGAAGAAGGAGGCGATCTACCTCCTGCCCAACGGCAAGGCGAAGGCGCGCATCCCTCCGCCGCCACCACAGCGGAACCACGGCAACGAGGTGATCTCCGTTTCGGCCCTCTGCCGCTACATGCAGGCACAGGCAGAGGAGAACGGCGCCTACCTGCTCACCGAGACCGCCGCCACGCAGCTGATCGTCGAAGACGGCGCCGTCGTCGGCGTGCGCTCGGGCGACAAGGGCCGCGGCAAAGATGGTGAGGAGCTCGGCAATTTCGAGCCGGGCACCGACATCGCCGCCAGGGCGACCGTTTTGGCGGAGGGCTGCTGGGGTCACCTGACCGACGCTGCCGTGCGCGAGTTCGGCCTCGACGAGGGCCGCGAGCCCCAGGTCTGGGAGCTGGGCGTCAAGGAGGTCTGGAAGGTCCCCAAGCCGCTTGACCGCGTGATCCACACCCTCGCCGGATGGCCGCTGAAGATCTCCGCCAGGTACCACCAGATCGGCGGCTCCTGGATTTACCCGATGGTGGACGAGAAGACCGGGGAGGACCTGGTCTCGATCGGCTTCGTGCTAGATCTCGACTACGCCGACGCGACGAGCTCTGCCCATGACTTCCTGCAGCAGTTCAAGACCCACCCGATGGTCCGCGACATCCTCGCGGGGGGCGAGCGGGTCAGCTGGGGCGCCAAGGCGATCCCGGCCGGCGGCTACTGGGCGATGCCGAAGCTCTCGGCGCCGGGCGCTGTACTGGTCGGCGACGCGGCTGGCATGGTCAACCTGGCGGCGCTGAAGGGCGTGCACTACGCGATCAAGGCCGGGATGCTGGCGGCGGAGCAGATTTACGCGGCGCTGAAGGAGGACTCGAACGACTTCACCGGCTACGAGCAGGCGGTCGAAAACTCGATCATCAAGAAGGACCTCTACCAGGAGCGCAACACCCGCCAGCCCTTCCAAAAGGGACTGATCAAAGGCGGGCCCCTCGTCAACATGATGATCGCCACCAAGGGACGCTTTCCCGGCGGCCGCTGGAAGATCGAGCGCAACGATGCCCAGCCGATGTTCGTCGGCGACAGCAAGGACAACTACCCCCAGCCCGACGGCAAGCTCACCTTCGACAAGCTCTCCAGTGTCTTCATCACCGGCAATGCAACCCGCGACGACGCCCCCAACCACATCCGCGTCCAGAAGCGGGTCCCGAGAGAGATCGCCGAGACCTGGAAGTGGATGTGCCCGGCGGGCGTCTATGAGATCCCCGACGACGCCCCCGAGTCCGGCGACGTCGACGTGATCGTCAACTACACCAACTGCATCCAGTGCGGCGCGATCACAGCCAAGGGCGGCCGTCTCACCACGCCCGAGGGCGGCGACGGCCCGCTCTACCAGAACACCTGAACCGCAAGGCCTAAGCTGACGGCCGAAAGGTTTTGTCCGCCTTCAGCGGTTTTGCCCTCGGAGTCCTGGTCCTGGTGATCGACTCCGTGACGTGATCTACACTGGGCTCATGGCGATACGCATTGGAATCTTCGGCATCCCGACTGCGGCGGTGGTCGGGCTCGTTCTGCTCCTAAACGGCCTGAACGCAGGCGCCGGCATCGCAGCCGCCGCGCTCGGGTTCGTCGCCGTGGCGAGCGGTACCGCTCTCGGCTACTTTGCGGATCGCCTCCCTGATCTGCCACGCACCCACGGCGCACATCCGCTCGTTCCAGGTCACATCGGCGATCGATAGTCAGGCCCCCGAGCTGGTATCGCTCCGGCGACCGAGTGGCCCCGCGAATGAGACTTGAACGCGCTGATCCCAGGCAGTAGCGATGCCGGAGGAGGGACTCGAACCCCCGACACGCGGATTATGATTCCGCTGCTCTAACCAGCTGAGCTACTCCGGCGGGGCTCGGGGATCGTAGCGATGGCGCCGCTGGCGAGGGAGCTTTAGCCTTGGGGCTGTGACTCAGGAACTCGATCGGGCTGTGCGGACGGTTTTGCGGGATTGCCTGCAGGTCGAACCGGCCGAAGAGGTGCTGGTGATCTGCAACCCGGTGACCGAGGATATCGGCGCGCTGATGCGGATCGAGGCCGAGGGAGACGGTGCCTACGCGACGCTCGCCGTGATCTCCGAGCTCGACTCCAACGGGGCCGAGCCGCCGGCGCCGGTCGCGGCGGCGATGATCGCCTCTCATGTCGTCCTGGCGCCGACGATCCAGTCGCTCTCCCATACCTATGCCCGCCGCGCCGCCAACCAGGCTGGTGTGCGGATCGCGACGCTTCCCGGCGTCACCGCAGACATGCTGGCGCGGCTGATGAACGCGGATATGGGTGCCCTGCGACGGCGCGGCGCCGCCCTCGCCGCGGCGATGCACAAGGGCTCCGAGGCGAGGATCACCTGCCGCCACGGCAGCGATTTGCGGCTCGGCCTCGAGGAGCGCATCCCGATCGCCGACGCCGGTGTGCTCAACGCGCCCGGCGCCTTCGGCAACCTGCCCTGCGGCGAGGCCTTCATCTCGCCGGTCGGCGGCGAGGGGACGCTGGTGGTCGACGGATCGATCGCCGGCGTCGGCAAGGTCGAGACCCCGGTTGAGCTGACCGTCCGCGACGGCCACCTCACCGACGCCACCGGCCCCGAGGGCGCGACCCTGCTCGAACTGCTGAGCAAGCATGGCCCGGACGGGACCAATGTCGCCGAGCTGGGGATCGGCACCAACGAAGAGGCGACCCTGACCGGCAACATCCTCGAGGACGAGAAGATCCTCGGCACCGCCCACGTCGCCTTCGGCGCCTCGGCGGCGATCGGCGGCGGCATCCAGGTCCCCGTGCACCTCGACTGCGTGATCCTCGAGCCGACGGTGGAGATCGACGGCAAAGAGGTCCTTCGCGGCGGCGAGCTGCTCGTCTAACGGTGCCGCAGCTGCTCGCCGTTCCCAACGTCTCCGAGGGGCATGACGCCGCCCGCATCGCCGCCTTGGAGGGCGCCTTCGCACGCGGCGCAAGCGTGCTCGACCGTCACTCCGACCGTGATCACGATCGCACCGTATTCACGCTCACCGCAGATCCCGCGCCGCTGCGCGAGGCGCTCCTTGGCGGCGCCGAGCTGGCGCTCGAGACCATCGACATGGGCGCCTACGGCGGCCTGCACCCCGCGGTCGGAGCGCTCGACGTCTGCCCCATCGTCTGGTTCGATCCGAGCGATCGCGACGCCGCCCGCACCGAGGCAATCGAGGTGGCCGAGCAGATCGGTGGCCTCGGCGTTCCGGTCTTCCTCTATAGCGAGCTGGCCACGCGCCCCGAGCACGCTGAGCGGGCCTACTTCCGCAACGGCGGTTTGGCCGAGCTTTGGCTGCGGATGGAGGGCGGCGCGCTGCGGGCCGACTACGGCCCGCAGCTTCCCCACCGCACTGCTGGGGTGACCCTGGTCACGGCTCGCCCGCCGCTTGCCGCCTTCAACGTCGAGCTCGACCGCGGCGACGCCGACGTCGCCCGTGCGGTTGCCGCCGGCCTGCGCGAGTCGGGCGGGGGGCTACCAGGCGTGCGGGCGATCGGGCTGGGCCTGTCCAGCGGGCGCGGTCAGGTCTCGACCAACGTCCACGATCCGCTCGCGGTGCCGCTGGCCGCCGTCGTCGAGCGGGTGCGCGACCTCGCGGCGCCGCTCGGCGCCAGGCCCATCGCCGGAGAGATCGTCGGGCTGGTCCCGGCCGCCGCCCTTGCCGGATACCCGGCCGATGTGCCGATTCGCGCCTTCGACCCGGCGACCCGGACGATCGAGGCCAGGCTGCCGGCCGCCTCCTAAGGCGCAGTCGTCTAAATTCCGGCCATGGCCCAGACCAAGAAGAAGCGCCGTCGCAAGCACCGCGGCACGCAGGGCGGCCGCATCGACACGAACCGCCGTCCCGCCCGCCCCAAAAGCCGAGCCGAGGCAAAGGCGCGCGCTCGTGCCGGCACCAAACGCGCCCCGCGCGGCGATCACCCGCCGACCTGGCGCAACTCGGCCCTGCGCGGCGTCGGCGCGGCCGTGATCTTCGCCATCCTGCTGCTTGTCATTTTCAAACGGCCGCTCGGTGCCGCGCTTGCGCTCGGTGCCTTCATGCTGGTCTTCTACATCCCGGCCGGCTATTACATCGACATGATGATGTGGCGCCGGCGCGAGCGGGCGCGGATTCGGGAAGCCGACCGCCCGTGAGCCTCGACGTGCGCATGCTCACCGTCGGCAGCGTCGCGGAGAACTGCTTCGTCATCCACAACGAGGATTCCGGCAAGGCCTTGATCGTCGATCCCGGCGAGGAAGCGGAGCGGATCCTGGCCGAGGTCGAGGCGACCGGCGCCGAGGTCGAGGCGATCCTGATCACCCACTGTCATTTCGACCACATCGGAGCGGTCGCACCGGTGGCGAAGGCGACCGGCGCCCCGGTCTACTGCCCCGAGGCGGAGCTGCCGTGGCTCGCCGACATCATGTCCTTCGTGCCGTTCGAGGGGTTTGGGCCCTACGAGAGCTACCAGGCCGACGAGGCGGTTACGGGAGGCGAGGTGCTCGAGCTCGCCGGTCTCACCCTGGACGTGATCCCCACACCGGGCCATAGTCCCGGCCACGTCACCTACTCGGTGCGCGGCGAGCAGGCGATCTTCTCCGGCGACGTGCTCTTCCAGGGCTCGATCGGCCGGGCCGACCTGCCCTTTGCCGATGGCCCGACCCTGATGCGGTCGATCGCGACGCTGCTCGACTCGCACCCGCCCGAGACCGCCGTCTACCCCGGCCACATGGGCATCACCAGCCTGGGCGCGGAGCGGGCGAGCAACCCGTTCCTGGCCCAGCTGCCGCAGTAGGCAGCAGGCAGGCGCCCGGCGCCGGTAAGGTCGCGGCCCGTGGCCTCGCACAAGTACCAGGCACCGAGGGGGACCTTCGACGTCCTGCCCGACGCTGCGCGCACGCGCCGGCGGATCGAGCACGCGGCGGCTGAGATCTTCGCCCGGGCCGGCTACGAGCCGATCGCCACGCCGAGCTTCGAGGACACCGACCTGTTCGAGCGCGGCGTCGGTCACTCCACCGACATCGTCCGCAAGGAGATGTTCACCTTTGAGGACAAGGGCGGGCGCAGCCTCACCCTGCGGCCCGAGGGCACGGCGCCGATCTGCCGTGCCTACGTCGAGCACGGAATGCAGGCACTGGCCCAGCCGGTGAAGCTCTTCTACATCGGTCCGTTCTTCCGCCACGAGCGCCCGCAGGCCGGTCGCTACCGCCAGTTCCACCAGCTCGGCGCCGAGGCGATCGGCACCGACTCGCCGCTCGCCGACGCCGAGGCGATCGGCATGCTGGCCGAGCTGCTGGCCGAGCTCGGCGTGCCGGGGGTCGAGCTGCGCCTGGGGAGTCTCGGCTCGCTCGACACCCGCCAGGCCTACCTCGAGGAGCTGAAGGCCCACCTTCACGCCCACGAGGGGGAGCTCGCACATGAGGTGCGGGAGCGGATCGACGCCAACCCATTGCGCGCCTTCGACTCAGACGACGAGGGCACGCGCGCCGTGATGGCGGCGGCGCCGAAGCTGGTCGAGCGGCTCGAGGGCTCCGACGCCGAGCACTTCGACGAGGTGCGGGCGCTGCTCGATGCGGCCGGGGTCGAGTACGCGATCGACCCGACCCTGGTCCGCGGCCTCGACTACTACACGCGGACGATCTTCTCCTTCGTCTGCGATCGGCTCGGGGCCCAGTCGGAGATCGGCGGCGGCGGTCGCTACGACGGCCTGGTCGAGCAGCTTGGCGGCAGGCCCGCTCCGGCGGTCGGCTGGGCGGCCGGGATCGAGCGGATCATGCTGGCGCTCGACGAGGAGGCACCGGCACCGGGGCGCGACGTCTTCATCGCGGTCGGCGATGAGGAGAGCGGCGGCCGCTCGCGGGCTCTGTTGCTGGCCGGAGAATTGCGCAGGGCCGGGCTCTCCGCCGAGCTCGACCTCGGCGGGCGCGGCCTCAAGGGCCAGTTCAAGCACGCCGACCGGATCGGCGCCCGCCGCGTGCTGATTCTCGAGGGCGGTGGCGCCCAGCTTCGCGACATGTCGAGCGGCGAGCAGCGGCCGATCGACACCGGCAACCTGCTTGCCGAGATCGGCGGGGGAGAGGCATGAGCGAGTTTCCCTCGCTTCGGCCCAACGGCTATCGCGATACCTGGTGTGGCCAGGTGCTCGGGGACCGTGTGGGCGCAGGGGCCCGAGTCGCCGGCTGGGTGCACCGTCGCCGCGACCACGGCGGTCTGATTTTCATCGACCTGCGCGACCGCACCGGCATCGTCCAGCTCGTCTTCCATCCGGAGGACGCCGGCGCCGCCTTCGAGCTCGGCCACAAACTGCGGCCCGAGGATGTGCTGAGCGCGTCGGGCAGCGTCGTTCAGCGCTCGCCGGAGACGGTCAACCCGGACCTGCCGACCGGTGAGGTCGAGCTGAAGGTCGGCGCCGCGGAGCTGCTCGCCGACGCCGAGACGCCTCCCTTCCAGATCGAGGGCTTCGCCGGCGACGTCGGCGAGGACGCGCGCCTGCGCCACCGCTACCTCGACCTGCGCCGCGAGCAGATGCGCGAGGCGCTGATCCTCCGCCACCGTGTCACCGCGGCGATGCGTGAGTTCCTTGACGCCGAGGGCTTCCTCGACATCGAGACGCCGGTGCTGACCCGTTCGACCCCCGAGGGCGCCCGCGACTTCCTCGTCCCCAGCCGGACCCAACAGGGCTCGTTCTATGCATTGCCGCAGTCGCCGCAGCTGTTCAAGCAGTTGCTGATGATGGCGGGCTTCGAGCGCTACTACCAGGTGGCGCGCTGCTTCCGCGACGAGGACCTGCGCGCCGACCGCCAGCCCGACTTCACCCAGCTCGACATCGAGATGTCCTTCGTCGACGTCGACGACGTGATCGAGGTCAACGAGCGGCTGCTCGCGCATGTTTTCGAGCGGGTCGGCGGTCCCTCGCTGAGCCTGCCACTGCAGCGCCTGCCCTACGACGAGGCGATCTCGCGCTTCGGCACCGACCGCCCGGACACCCGCTTCGGGGTCGAGCTGGTCGACCTCGACGACATCCTCGCCGGGACCGAGTTCAAGGTTTTCGCCTCGGTGATCGCGTCCGGGGGCACGGTGCGGGGGATCAACGCCGGCAAGCGAGAGATGCCGCGCTCGGCCCTCGACGGGCTGATCTCGCGCGCCCAGGAGCTCGGCGCCAAGGGCCTGGTCTGGGCCTTCCGCGAGGGCGAGGGATGGCGCTCGCCGACGGCGAAGTTCCTCTCGGCCGAGGAGTTGGCGGCGCTGAACGAGCGGCTCGACGCCGAGGAGGGCGACCTCTTGCTGGTCGTCGCCGACAAGTCCAAGGTCGCCAACGCGGTGCTGGCGCAGCTGCGGCTCGACCTTGCGGCCGAGTTCGACCTCGTCCCCGAGGGCTCCGACTCGCTGCTCTGGATCGTCGACTGGCCCTTGATGGAGGCGGGCGAGGGCGGCGGCTGGGACCCGTTGCACCATCCCTTCACTGCTCCCGCCGCCGAATTCGATGCCGCCGACCCCGGTGGCGCGAGGGCGCTCGCCTACGACCTCGTCTGGAACGGCCAGGAGATGGGCGGTGGCTCGATCCGCATCAGCGATGCCGCTCTGCAGGGCAAGGTCTTCGCGGCGCTCGGCATCGACGCGGCAGAAGCGGAGGCACGCTTCGGCTTCCTGCTCGAGGCGCTTCGGTATGGAGCGCCGCCGCACGGCGGCATCGCCTTCGGCCTCGACCGCCTCGTCCAGCGCCTCGCCGGCGCCGACTCGATCCGCGACGTCATCGCCTTCCCCAAGACCGCGTCGGGAGCAGACGCGCTGACCGGCGCCCCGGCGCCGATCGACGAGACCCAGCTGCGGGACGTCGGTCTCCAGCTCCGCGCCAAGCGACCCCCCGCGGGGGGATGAGCCTCTTCGGCCGGATCCGGATGGTCTTCGTCGGCCACCGTCCTGGCCCGGGAGTGACGCCTGTCCACGTCGACGATCCCCGCTTCGACAACTGGGAGGTGGTTCGCGACTTCACCGAGGTCAAGACGGCCCGCGCCTGGCACCAGGCCCTGAAGGAGGCGCGGATCGAGGCCGTTCTGACGGTCGACTGGCCGC
This sequence comes from uncultured Solirubrobacterales bacterium, assembly GCA_963702705.1. Classification (GTDB taxonomy): domain Bacteria; phylum Actinomycetota; class Thermoleophilia; order Solirubrobacterales; family 70-9; genus VRUE01. Next base: position 274,214 of record CAVPDR010000002.1, on the reverse strand, counting down.
TCGATCGCTTCGGCCGCGGCGACATCGCCCTGCGCGTCCAGCCCGAGGACTGGAGCGAGGCCGAGACCCTCCTCTCCAACCTCGACGATTGAGGCTCGCCACCGCGCCCGCCCAGTGCTACGGTTGCGCTGAGGCTCGAGTCCGTGCGTGAGCCGTCTCACCGTTTGACCCAACACAAACGGCGCGGGAGCTGATCTCTCTCGGTTCTTCGGGACTGCGAGGAGGCCCCCACCCTTTACTTCAAGGGATCAAAGCCAGAGGCGGTACCGGCGGACTGGAGCCTCTCTTGCATGTAAGGCGCGCGCTTCAGCGCCCCACACGCGCGTACTCCTGGGTCACCATCGGCCGCAATGCAATGCGAATCCGGCCGATTCCATCACGCGGGCTCAGTTGGGGCCGCTATAGGCCCCAAAATGAGCGATGACCCGACGGTGCCGCCTGATTTGGCGATCGCGGAACTCGCGCGACGGCAGCACGGAGTGGTCGCGCGCAGGCAATTGCTTCGAGTCGGACTGTCGCCCGCCCAGATCCGGGTCCGGGTCCGCCGCGGCAGTCTCCACGGCGTGTATCGCGGCGTGTATTCGGTCGGGCATCGAGCTGCCGGCGTATTTGGACCGCCGATGGCTGCCGTGCTCGCCTGCGGCCCCGAGGCCGTCCTCAGTCATCGGTCGGCCGGCTGGCTCTTGGGGATCGTTCCCCCCTCCACCGGCTTTCCGGAAGTGACACGCGCCACCGGATGGCAGGGACCCAGGGACATCCGCCTCCACCGCTCCTCGATTCCCGCGGACGAGCGTTGTGTCGTCGACGGAATCCCCACAACCGGCTTGGCGAGGACGCTGCTCGATCTCGCTGCCGGTTCGTCTCTCCGCCAGCTCGAGCAGGCGTGGAACGAGGCGGCGGTTCGCGGACTCACCGATCGCCTTTCGGTGCCGACGCTGCTGGAGCGATATCCGCGGCGGCCGGGAACGGTCGTGCTGCAACGACTGCTGGACGACGCTCGGGCGGCTCTTGGGGTTACCCGACACGAGCTCGAGGCGCGTTTCAAGGAGGAGCTCGGCCGCACCGACCTTCCACGGCCGAGGTTGAATGCCGACGTTGCGGTGCGGGGACGCTTCTTCGAAGCCGACTGCCTTTGGGCGGAGCAGCGCGTCATCGTCGAGCTCGACGGGCGGGCCACTCATGGCACCGGCCAGGCCTTCGAGAAGGACCGGGAGCGGGATCGGCTCCTGCAATCGGACGGTTGGCGCGTCATCCGCGTCACCTGGCGACAACTGCGCGATGACGGGCCCGCAGTGATCGCCGATCTGCGCAGGGTGCTGCGGAATGCCAGGCGGACTCCTACCCTGTAGGGATGGATCGGGAGCTGCTTGACGCTTACCTGCATGACCGGAGTCGGCACGGCGCTCCGGGCGACGGCGCCTTCACGGGGGCCGCGGGCGGTGCCGCTTGCGGGGATTTGGCGCGGATCTCCGTCGTGGTCGACGACGGTCGGATCGCTGGAGTGACCTTCGACGCCGAGGGCTGCGGGGCCACCCGGGCCGCCACGGCGGCTCTGGCAGAGATGGTCGACGGGGAGCCGGTCCTCGATGCGGCGCGGATTGGGATCGATGAGGTCGACGAGGCGATCGGCGGGCTTACTCCGGCCAAGCGGCACGCCGCGCAGCTTGCCGCCGATGCGTTGGGCAGGGCTCTGGCGAAGGCGGCCGCATCGGCCGAGCAGCTTGCCCAGCCGGACAGGAGGCGGGTCTTGGTCGCGATGTCGGGCGGCGTCGATAGTGCGGTCGCCGCGCTGCTGGAGCGGGAGCAGGGGGCGGATGTGGTCGGGGTGACGCTGAAGCTCTGGGCCGACCCCGAGACCGATGGGGCGAAGGCGTGCTGCTCCCCCGAGGCCGTGCTGGGCGCGCGCTCGCTGGCCCACTCGCTCGGCATACCGCACCTCACCCTCGACCTCGAGGAGCAGTTCCGCCGGCGCGTCGTCGCCGAGTTCGTCTCCGGCTACGCAGCGGGGAGCACACCCAACCCTTGCATCGCCTGCAATGGCGAGGTGCGGATCGCGGCGATGGTCGACCTGGCGACACGGCTCGGCGCCACCCACCTCGTCACAGGCCACTACGCGCGGATCGTCGAGGACGGTGACGGGCCGCTGCTGGCCGCCGCGGCCGATGAGAACAAGGACCAGAGCTACATGCTGGCGGCGCTGCCGCCGGGCATCCTCGAGCGCCTGCGGTTTCCGCTGACCGAGCTGACCAAGCCCGAGGTGCGGGAGATCGCTTCCCGTCACAACCTCGCCGTCGCCAAGAAGCCCGAGAGTCAGGACCTATGTTTCCTCTCCGGCCAGGGCAAGGCGGACTTCCTGCGCCGTCACGGCGGACTGGGCGAGCGCGAGGGGGACCTGCTCGACCGCTCCGGCAGGGCGATCGGTCGCCACCGCGGCCACCACAACTTCACCGTCGGCCAGCGCCGCGGGATCGGCGGAGGGGCGCCGGAGCCGCTCTACGTGCTCGCCACCGACGCCGCCGCGAACACGGTCACGGTCGGCCCGCGGCGTGACCTGATGGCGCGGACGGTGCAGCTCCGCAACGCAGTCCTGCACCGCAGCGGGGGCAGGGTCGACGCGGTCCGGCTGCGGTATCGGTCGCAGCCGGTGCCGGCTGTCGTCGCGGCGACGGCCACCGGCCCCCACGCCAAGCTCGAGGTCGCCCTGGGGGAGGACTTCGCCGGCGCCTCGCCGGGCCAGACCGCGGTCCTGCTCGCCGGCGAGGCGATCGTCGGCCACGGCACCATCTCCACTGCGTCCTGACTGCCCCGACAGAGTCAATACCGTACTGACTCGGGCTACTCCACACGAGAGCATCCCAGACCAGCAGTAGGGGCAGTCCGATGGAGGGTGAACTGCGGTGACACGCGCTTCCGCCGAACCTCGGTGGAACCCAGTAGTACTGCACTGTTCGCGGTCCGTAATTTGGTTACAAATGGACCCGGCGGGACCAAACTGCTTGACGGTACGTTGCCTGCGTGGCACTGTAGTCAAGGGCAGCGCTCGCTTTGCGGTTTGGCGATCGCGTGCCACAAGGCGAATTAAGACAAGGAGGCAAGATGATTCGATTAACTAGCCTGCCAAAGATTTGTGTTGGCCTTTGCGGCCTGCTGCTGAGTCTTGCAGGGGCCAGCGAGGCCCAAGCCTCGGTCTGGATGGTCAATGGTGCAAATCTGAATGCGGGAAGCAAACCGATCAAAGGAAGTCTTGTTAGCAATACAGGAACACTAGATACGACCATAGGTGGAAATGCGATCAAAGTGACCTGTACTGGAATGGAACTAATCGAAATGGGCCTGGATCCAAATGGTCAAGTAACGCCCGACGGTCATGTGAGGTTCACTGGTTGTACGATGGCGATCAACGGCGCCACTACTGGTGTCTGTAAACCCAATCACAACGGGACTGAACCAGGTGTAATCTTAACTAATCAACTCAAAGGCCACCTGATGGAACACCTAAACGGAGAAGGCGTCGTGGTCTTCGAATCGTTAGTGAACGAAATAATCGAAGGAGCCGTAGAGCCCGTCTTTGCACACATATTCACATCTGAAGAATGTGCGCTAGGCGAAGATATTCCGGTGATAGGTCCTAAGTTCGCCGTGTTAGATGTCAAAGGAATGGGTGAATCGGCTGCGCAGGTGCCGGGGACAGCCCAGGGTATTTTACATGAACAAGCGGCCCACGTCTTCAAAGAATTTGCATCGTTAACGGAAATTTGGGTGCTGAGCTTAACGGTGGAACACAGGGCCAAACTGTTAGGTGAAGCTAAAGTAGAAACTGTGGCAGCAGGTAATACTTGGAGCGGGTTACTCCCCTGACCTAGTAAGTGGGTGCTCGCGCTGTTCATTGTCGTTGTCGAACGGCCCGGGCTGCGGAGGCAGCCCGGGCCGGCGAGGTGGTTGCCAAGCGAAGCGACGGGGACGAATCGCTAGGCGGATCTGTCGATAGGAGCGCCCGTTCGACCGGCCTGAGCGCGGGGAGCGAAGGCGGCTCCGTCACCGCAGCTGCCACCGGAGACTCTTTGGCATGGCTGTCGGCACATCTTGGAGTCCGGGCGCTCTAGGCTCCCACCCATGAAGGCCAGCGACATCCGCCAGACCTATCTCTCGTTCTTCGAGCAACGCGGGCACAAGATCGTGCCGTCGGCTTCGCTGGTGCCCTCGTCCCACGATCCATCGGTGCTGCTCACGACGGCCGGGATGCAGCCCTTCAAGCCCTACTTCCTCGGCCGCGAAGAGCCCCCGGCGCGCCGTCTCGCCGACGTGCAGAAGTGCTTCCGCACGACCGACATCGAGGAGGTCGGCAACACCGCCCGCCACCTCACCTTCTTCGAGATGCTCGGCAACTGGAGCTTCGGCGACTACTTCAAGGAGGAGTCGATCCCCTGGGGCTGGCAGCTTTCGACCGAGGGCTTTGGCATGGACCCGGAGCGGATCTGGGTCACGGTCTTCGGCGGCGACGAGGAGCTCGGGCTCGGCCCCGACGAGGAGGCGATCGCGGTCTGGCGCGGGGTCGGCGTGCCCGACGAGCGCATCGTCCGGCTCGGCCGCGAGGACAACTTCTGGCAGGGAGGGCCGACCGGGCCGTGCGGTCCTTGCTCGGAGCTCTACCTCGACCGCGGCCCCGAGTTCGGCGGCGAGGACGAGCGCCCCGGTGACGACACCGAGCGCTACCTCGAGTTCTGGAACCACGTCTTCATGACGTATGACCTTGGCGCCGATGGCTCACTGAGCGAGCTGCCGATGCGCAACATCGACACCGGCATGGGACTCGACCGGATGGCGGCGATCCTGCAGGGGGCCCCCTCGGTCTACGAGACCGACCTGATCCGACCCCTGGTCGATCTTGCTGAGGAGATGTCCGGCCGCTCCTACGACGAGGGCGGCGCTGTGACGCGGGCGATGCGGATCGTCGCCGACCACTCGCGCGGCGCCGCCTTCCTGATCGCCGACGGCGTCGTCCCCTCCAACGAAGACCGCGGCTACATCCTGCGCCGGATCATGCGGAGGGCGATCCAGCAGGGCCGCACGCTCGGCCTCGAGGCGCCCTGGCTGGGCCGCTTCGCCGAGCGCGCGATCGAGATCATGGGCGAGGCCTATCCTGAGCTGGTCGCCGAGCGCGCGACGATCGGCCGCTGGGTCGGCGACGAGGAGGAGAGCTTCGGCCGCACACTGGAGCGTGGCAGCGAGCTGCTCGAGCAGCTGGTCGCTGAGGCGAAGGAGAAGGAGACGTCGTGGATCGACGCGGCCGATGCCTTCAAGCTGCACGACACCTTCGGCTTTCCTTACGACCTGACCAAGGAGCTTGTCGCGGAGCGGGGCCTCTCGGTCGACGACAACGGCTTCGAGGAGCTGATGGAGGAGCAGCGCCAGCGCGCGCGTTCCGGCGCGGCGACCGCGCACGGCTCCGAGGATCGCCACGAGCGGGTGATCGCCTTCGCCGCTGCGGCCGCACCGACCCGGTTCGTCGGTTACGAGACGCTGCGGGCGACCACCGGCATCGCCGCGGTCGAGCGCGAGGACGGCCGCGCTCTGGTCAAGCTCGAGGAGAGCCCCTTCTACGCCGAGGGCGGTGGCCAGGTCGCCGACTCGGGCCTGCTGCGCTGGGCTGGGGGGGAGGCGCGGGTGCTCGACGTCTACCGGGTCGGCGAGGACCAGGCGCTCGAGGTCGAGCCGTCTGGGGAGATCGACGAGAGCGCCGCGGTCGAAGCGGAGGTGGATCGGGAGACCCGCCACGCGACGATGCGCAACCACACCGCGACGCACCTGCTGCACGCGGCGCTGCGCGAGCGGCTGGGTACCCACGTGCATCAGGCGGGCTCCTCGGTCCGCCCCGACAAGCTGCGCTTCGACTTCAGCCACGGCCAGGGACTCAGTGGCGAGGACCTGCGCGCGGTCGAGGACCGGGTCAACCAGTGGGTCAAGGCGAGCCGGCCGGTGCGTTGGTTGGAGATGGAGCGCGCCGAGGCCGAGCGACTGGGCGCGATGGCTCTCTTCGGCGAGAAGTACGGCGAGTGGGTACGCGTGGTCGAGGTCGACGGCGTCTCGCGCGAGCTCTGCGGCGGCACCCACGTCGCCAACACGGCCGAGGTCGGCATCTTCAAGATCGCCTCCGAGGGCTCCAGCGCAGCCAACGTGCGCCGGATCGAGGCGCTCAGTGGCCCGGCCGCAATCGACTGGTTCCGGGAGCGCGAGGAGCGCCTGCGCGAGGTCGGCGACCTACTCGGTTCGCCGCAGGACCCGCTCAGCGCTGCCCGGCGTGCCGCCGAGCGCCTGAAGGAGGCCGGGAAGGGCGCAGAGCAGGCGCAGAAGCAGCTGGCGGGGGAGGAGGCGGAGCGCCTCATCGGCGAGGCGACCGATGCCGGCGGCCTGAAGCTGGTCGCATCGGCGGCGCCTCTCGCCGACCAGAAGCAGCTGCTCGACCTCGCCAATCGCGTCCAGTCCAAGCTCGACAGCGACTCGGCGGTGGTGCTCGGCGGCGCCGACGGTGACAAGGTGGCGCTCGTCGTCCTCGTCTCCAAGGGCGCCGTGGAGAGCGGCCTCTCGGCGGCCGAGATCGTGCGCGAGGCGGCGCCGATCGTCGGTGGGGGCGGCGGTGGGCGCGACGACATGGCCCAGGCCGGTGGCAAGGATCCGGCCAAGCTCGACGAGGCACTGGCAACGGCACGGGCGGCTATCGAGCGGAAGTTGGCCTGATCGTGCGCGTTCTCGCCCTCGACCACGGCACCGCCCGCATCGGCTGCGCGATCTCCGACCCGAGCGGCACCCTGGCGACGCCGCTGCCGGTGATCGAACCGCCCGAGGCGCGCTCTGTGGCCGACCTGGTCGCCAAGTACGAGGTCGAGCGGGTGGTCGTCGGGCTGCCGCTCCACCTCAGCGGGGAGGAAGGCAGCCAGGCCGCGCTCGCCCGCACCTTCTGCACCGAACTGGAGGCGATCGTCGAGATTCCGGTCGAGACCTACGACGAGCGGCTGACCACCCGGATGGCGGACGCAAGCAAGCGCGCAGGAGCGGCGGCGGCGCCGGACTCGCTTGCCGCCGCACACCTTCTGCAGGCCTACCTCGCCGGCCAGGCGGCGATCGAAGAGCGCGGCGACGATGAGTGACGACCCGTTCGTCGGCGCCGATGACCCCGCCGCTCAAGAGCGCGAGCGGCGCCGGCTCGAGCGCGAAGCGCGCCGCAACAAGTCCAGCCGCGCTGCGGAGCCGGAGGCAGCACCCGCACCAAGGGCCACCAAGCCGAAAAGGCCGCCGAAGGTCAAGAAGGCGAAGCCACCTCGCGACCCGAAGCCCAAGCCCGCTCACTCGCGCGGCCACCGCGTCGGGGTCGTCGTCGCACTCGGTGCGGTCTTCATCGGCGCCGCCGCGATTGCGGCTCTCGCCTACCGCCACTTCCACAAGAGCACGCCGCCACCGGTCGTCGTGCGGACCGTCACCCTGACCATCCCCGAGGGCTACACCCGCACCCAGACCGCGGAGATCACCAAGGCAGAAGGCCTGCGCGGCAGTTACGAGAAGGCCAGCCGCCACTCGAGGTATCTGAATCCGGCCAAGTACGGCGGCAGCACAGCCAGGGACCTGGAGGGATTCCTCTTCCCCGACACCTTCGAACTGGTCAAGCACACCAAGGCCGCCGATCTGGTCCAGCTGCAGCTCGAAGACTTCAAACGGCGGATCTCCGGCGTCGACATGAGCTACGCGCGCTCGAAGAACCTGACGGTCTATGACGTGTTGACGATCGCCTCGATGATCGAGCACGAGGCGGGGCTGGAAAGCCAGCGCAAGCTGGTCGCCGCGGTGATCTACAACCGCCTGCACGAAGGGATGCCACTGGGGATCGACGCGACGACCCGCTTCGCCACCGGCAACTACACGCGGCCGCTGACCGAATCCGAACTGGCGGTCGAATCGCCCTATAACACGCGCATCCACACAGGCCTGCCGCCGGGGCCGATCGACAGTCCCGGCCTCGCCTCGATCGAGGCCGCCGCGCATCCGGCCAAGGTCGACTACCTCTACTACGTGGCCGAACCGGGGGCCTGCAACAAGCTTGCCTTCTCCTCGACCGAAGCGGAGTTCAACGCCGACGTCGAACGCTACAACTCGGCCCGCGAAGCGGCTGGCGGCAGCTCGCCCGACAGCTGCGGGGAATAGCGGCAGTGCCGCGCCTCGCCGTCCTCGGCTATCCGGTCGGCCACTCACGCTCCCCGGCGATGCACAGCGCCGCCCTGGCCGAGCTCGGGCTGGGGGAGGAGTGGAGTTATGAGGCGATCGAGGTCGCTCCCGACGCCTTCGAGGCTCGGGTGCGGGCGATGCCGGACGAAGGCTTCGCCGGCGCCAACGTAACCGTGCCGCACAAGGGCGCGGCGCTGGCCGTCGCCGACGAGCTGTCCGAGACGGCGCGCGAGATCGGCGCCGCCAACACTCTCGTCTTCGCCGATGGTGAGGTCCGGGCCGAGAACACCGACGCCGACGGTCTGTTGCGGGCGCTGCCGGCACCGCCCGTCGGCAAACGGGCACTGGTGCTGGGGGCGGGCGGCGCCGCCCGGGCCGTGGTCTGGGCGCTGCTGCGCGAGGGCGCCGAGGTCGACGTCTGGAACCGGACCGAGTTGCGCTCCCGGCACCTCTGCGAGGAGCTGGGGGGAACGGCCACCGTCAAGCCGGATCAAGCGGCCTATGAGCTGATCCTCAACTCGACCGCAGTCGGCCTCGGTGGCGAGGACCCGTTCGTCGAGTTGCCGCTTGAGCCCGGCGGCTTCTCGGCCGAGCAGACGGTCGTCGACATGGTCTATGGCGGCGCGCAGACCGAGCTGTTGCGCGCCGCTGGCACAACCGGTGCCACAACTGTCGACGGCATGGAGATCCTCGTGCAACAAGGTGCCCTCTCGCTCGAAATCTGGACCGGTCGCCCCGCTCCGCTCGACACGATGCGAGCCGCCGCACGCGGCTGAGTGCTGCGCCGATAGCCTTGGCGCCCTGGTGAGCGGATTCAGGTTTACAACCGCAGGCGAGTCGCACGGGCCAGGTCTCGTTGCGATCGTCGAGGGGATGCCGGCAGGGCTCCAGCTCGAGCGCGAGGCGCTTGACCGCGACATGGCGCGGCGCCAGCTCGGCCACGGCCGCGGCGGGCGGATGAAGATCGAGACCGACACGGTCGAGGTCCGCTCCGGAGTGCGCCACGGCCGCGCCCTGGGCAGCCCGATCGCGGTCCTCGTAGCCAACCGCGACTACGCCAACTGGGAGGAGCGGATGAACCCCTGGCCGGTCGAGGCCGAGGTCGACGAGGTCCACCTGCCGCGCCCCGGTCACGCCGACCTCGTCGGCGCCCAGAAGTACGGCCACGACGACATCCGCAACGTGCTCGAGCGGGCGAGCGCCCGCGAGACCGCAGCCCGAGTCGCGGCGGGGTCGATCGCCCGCGGCTTCCTCGCCGCACTCGGCGTCAGCGTGCACAGCCACGTCACCCAGATCGCCTCGGTCACCGCGCCCGAGCGGGCCGACCTCGCGCCGGAGGATTTCGCCGCCGTCGACGAGGACCCGGTGCGCTGCCTCGACGCCGAGGCCAGCGCGGCGATGGTCGCGGAGATAAACCGCCTGCGCAAGGCCAACGAGAGCCTCGGCGGGACCTTCGAGGTGCGCGCCTTCGGCCTCGTCCCCGGGCTCGGCTCGCACATCTCCTGGGAAGATCGTCTCGACGGACGGCTCGCCGGGGCCGTCGCCTCGATCCAGTCGGTGAAGGGGGTCTCGATCGGCGAGGCCTGGGACGTCGCCGCCCGCCCCGGCTCCGAGGCCCACGACGAGATCTTCTGGTCCGAGCAGCGCGGCTACTTCCGCGAGACCAACCACGCCGGCGGCCTCGAGGGTGGGATGACCAACGGCCTGCCGCTCTCGGTGCGCGCCGCAATCAAGCCGATCTCGACCTTGACCAAGCCGCTGCGCTCGGTCGACACCGAGAGCAAGGAGCCGGCGCAGGCGCTGCGCGAGCGCACCGACTCGACCGTGGTCCCGGCAGCCGCCGTCGTTGCCGAGGCGATGGTCTGCCTCGTCCTGGCGCGCGCGCACCGCGAGAAGTTCGGCGGCGATCACATCGACGACGTGCTGGCCGCGGTCGAGGCGTACAAGAGCCGCATCGACTTCCGAGGTTGAGCGTGAAGCCCGCCCTGGTTTTCATCGGCTTCATGGGCGCCGGCAAGTCGACCGCGCTCGCCGCGGCGCGCGACGTTGGGCTGCAGACCACTGAGATCGACGAGCTGATGGAAAAGGAGTTCGGCAAGTCGATCGCGGCGGCCTTCGAGGAGGACGGCGAGGCCGCCTTCCGCGCCCGCGAGGCCGAGGTCGTCGGATCGCTGCTGGACGGAGCCGACGGCGGCGCGATTGCGCTCGGTGGCGGCAGCGTCCTCTCCGAGCGGGTGCGCGAGGCGCTCGGGCGTCACGTCGTCGTCTGGCTGCAGGTCGATGCGCGCGAGTCCTGGCGACGGATCGCCCGCAGCGATCGTCCGCTCGCGCGCAGCGCCGAGGGCGTGGCGAAGCTGATGCAGGAACGCCAACCCTTCTATGAGGAGCTCGCGGACGCGATCCTGCCGCCCGGCGATCGCGGCCTTGCAGTCCGCGCGATGCCGTCGCTGGTCGCCGTCGCCGCGATGCCGAGAGGGGCGAGGATGCTCTGGGCGGCGAGCCCCTCTGGCGAGTACCCGATCTTCGTCGGCCCCGGCATTCTGGACCTCGACCTCTGGCCTCTGCCCAGCCGTCGCTTCTGCGTCACCGACAGCGCCGTCGGCGCGCTCTACGCCGACCGCCTCGAGCCCCTTGCCGCGCGGGTCGAAGTCGAGCCCGGCGAGTCGGCGAAGACGATGGCCGAGGCCGAGCGGGTCCTGCGCGAGTTGGCGCGCGCGGGGATGACCCGCGAGGACCACGTCGTCGCCCTCGGCGGCGGCGTCGTCGGCGACCTGGCCGGGTTCTGCGCCCACCTCTACCAACGGGGCGTGCACGTCGTCCAGGTCCCGACCACGCTGGTGGCACAGGTCGACTCCGCCTACGGCGGCAAGACCGGTGTCGACCTGCCCGAGGGCAAGAACTACGCCGGTGCCTACCAGCTGCCCGCCGCGGTCCTCGCCGACACCGCGACCCTTGCCAGCCTGCCCGCGGAGGAGCTCGCGGCCGGCTTCGTCGAGCTGCTGAAGACCGGCCTGCTGGCCGGCGGCGAGCTCTGGGAGCGCTCGCGGTCGCTCGCCGCGCTCGATCCGGACGCCCTGACCGACCTGGTCTTCGCCTGCGCCCGCTACAAGTGCGAGGTTGTCGCCGCCGACGAGCGCGACGGTGGCCGCCGCGCAGTGCTCAACCTCGGCCACACGGTCGGCCACGCGATCGAGGCGGCGAGCGGCTACCGCCGCTACCGCCACGGCGAGGTGATCGGCCTCGGCCTGCTGGCGGCACTGCGGCTTTCCGAGGCGCCGCAACTGCGCGACGAGGTGGAGGCCATCCTGCTTCGCCACGGCCTGCCGGTCAGCCTCGACCCGGCCATCGACCTCGACCAGACGCTCGAGGCCCTGCAGCGCGACAAGAAGCGCACGGCGCAGGGGGTCGGCTTCGTCCTCCTCTCGGAGCCCGGTCTGCCCCGGATCGGCGAGCTGGTCGATCCGGCTAAGGTCAGGGCCGCCGTGGAGGAGCTTTACGCATGACAACCGCCCACAACCGGGTCGCCGTGCTGCACGGGGTCAACTTCGACATCCTCGACCGCCGCGATCCCGCGGTCTACGGCGGTCTCTCGCTGCGCGAGCTGGAGACCAAGATCGAGGACTGGGCGCGCGAGCAGGGCCTCGCGACGATCTTCTTCCAGACCAACTCCGAGGGCGAGTTCGTCGAGTACCTGCACCGGCTGCCGGAGCTGGCCGACTCGGCGATCGTCAATGCCGGTGCCTGGTCGCACTACAGCCGCGCGATTGCCGACGCCCTCGACGTCGCCGGGTTGCCGGCGGTTGAGGTCCACCTCTCCGACGTCGAGTCGCGAGAGGTGTGGCGCCGCCTCTCGGTCTTCGACGGCCTGGTCCTGGCCAAGATCTGCGGCAAGGGCCCCGACGGCTACCGGGAGGCACTCGACCTGCTGGCCGGCGAGCTGGGCGCGAGCGCCGCTTGATGCAGGACCGCACCGATCGCCTCGCCGCTGCGGTGGCCGAGCGCGGGCTCGACTGCTTCCTTGTCACCGACCTGGTCAACGTTCGCTACCTGACCGGCTTCGGCGGCACCAACGGGGCCTGCGTCTGCGGCGGCGATACGCGCGTCTTCTTCACCGACTTCCGCTACACCGAGCGGGCCGAGTCCGAGGTCGAGGGCTGGGAGGTCGTCACGGTCAAGGACGATTGGCTGGCGGGGATCGCCGCGCGGATGACCGGCAAGGCCGGCTTCGAAGATCATCACATGTCGGTGCGCGCCAAGGGCAAGCTCGGGGAGAAGCTCTCCGAGGGCGTCACCCTCGAGCCGGCGGGAGGGACGGTCGAGAAGCTGCGCCGGGTCAAGGACGAGACCGAGCTGGCCGCGATCTCCCGAGCGGCTGAGCTGGCCGATGAGGCCTGGCGCTGGGCGCTCGAGCAGGGCCTCGCCGGCCGCACCGAGCTCGACGTCGCCCGCGGCGTCGAGGCCTGGATGCGCGAGCAGGGCGCAGTGCCCTCCTTTCCGACCATCGTCGCCGCTGGGCCCAACGGCGCCCTGCCCCACGCCGAGCCCGGAGAGCGCGAGATCGGCCGCGGTGAGCTGGTCGTCTTCGACATGGGGGCCAAGCTCGACGGCTACTGCTCCGACGGGACCCGTACCTATGCGACGGGCGAGCCAGGCGAGCGCGCCCGCGAGGTCTACGAGGTCGTGCGCGGCGCCCAACTGGCCGCTCTTGACGCCGTTGTTGCCGGCGCCCGCGCCGAGGACGTGGACAGCGCCGCTCGCGAGCCGATTGCCGCGGCCGGCCACGGGGAGCGCTTCGGTCACGGGCTCGGCCACGGCGTGGGGCTCGAGGTGCACGAGGAGCCGCGCCTCTCGCAGCGCTCCGAGGATGTGCTCGCCGCCGGCGAAGTGGTGACGGTGGAGCCGGGCATCTACCTGCCGGGCGAGTTCGGCGTGCGGATCGAGGATCTGGTCGTCGTCAGCGGAGACGGCTACCGCAACCTCAGCGGCCTGTCCAAGGACCTTCAGCTCGTCGATTGATCGCGGCCACAGCAGTGCAAAGTTAAGCCCGGCGGAGCGGAGGTCGATGAGGCACTTGTGCCACCGACGCCAAACATGCTTCGCGATGCGCTCGCGGCCGAGCGCGGCTCGGCCGGCTCGAGCGAGTCGCTTGCGGCAATTCGAGCCGAAGCGCGCCGCGAGCGGCTGCTCGACATGGAGCGCCGCATGCGCCGCTATCGCGCGGCCTGCTTCGCGATCCTCGCCATCGCCCTGACCTCGGCCAGCGCCGAGGTCGGCTGGCTCTGGCTGCTGCCGCTGGCGGCCGGGTTCGGTGGCTTTGCCGTCGCCGATCGCTTCACCCAGACCAGCCCTCGCCCCGGATTGTGGATCGCCGCCGCCTGGGGCCTGTTGCCGTTGCTGCTGGCCGGGGCGGTGATCGCCAGTGGCGGGCCGACCAGCCCGGCGCTGATGTGGTTCGCGCTGCCGGCAGTCACGCTCGGCGTTCGCTTCGAGCCCTGGGGGATGGCGGTTGGCACCGCCTACCTCCTTGCCGTCTTCCTGATCAGCACCGTTGCCGTCGATCCGGCCGGCGCCGCCGCCCACAGCCAAACCCTCGTCGCCGCGGTTGCGCTGATCCTCAGCACCGTGATCCTCTCCGGGGCGCTGGTCGAGTCAGACCGCGCGCACCGCCGCCGCTCGACTCTCGATCCGCTCACCGGCCTCTTCAACCGCAACGCGCTGGAGCAGCGGCTGGCCGAACTCGACGGGCAGCCGAGTAGCGAGAAGGAGGGGCTCTCGCACGCCCTGCTTCTCTGCGACCTGGACCACTTCAAGCGCGTCAACGACAAGCTCGGCCACGCGGCCGGCGACGCGGTCCTGCAGGACGTCGCCTACACGATGCGGGCCGTGCTGCGGGCAGGCGATTCGATCTACCGGATCGGTGGCGAGGAGATACTTGTCGTCCTCCCGGGGGCGACCGAAGAAGACGCCGTCGGGATCGCCGAGCGCCTGCGGCGGGCGGTGCGCGAGCGGCGGCCGGCCGGGGTCAACGTGACGATCAGCATCGGCGCCGCCATCTCCGGGCCGCCGACGGTCAACACCGACGATCTCGTCGCCCGCGCCGACGTGGCCCTCTACTCGGCGAAGGCTGGCGGCCGCGACCAGGTCTTCGTAGCCAACTGACGCCCGCGTCAGTCAGCGGCTGAGATCGATATTGCTGTCGAGGCGTGTCGCGAAGGCGGCGATCAGCTCGACCGTTGCCTCGACGTCGGCGAGGTCGACCATCTCGACCGGGGAGTGCATGTAGCGCAGCGGGATCGAGACGAGGCTGGTCGGGATCCCCGAGCGAGCGAACTGAACCGCGTCGGCGTCGGTTCCGGTCGAGTTGCCGGTGGCGCCGATCGTGTGCTCGATCCCCGTGGTCTCCGCGGTCTCGACCAGTAGCTCGAAGAGCTTGGGGGAGAGGGTGGCGCCTCGGTAGATCACCGGGCCGGAGCCGAGCGAGTGGGTGCCGAGTTCCTTCTCGTCGACCCCCGGCGCGTCGGTGGCGTGGGTGACGTCGATGACGATCGCCAGGTCCGGCTCGACGGCGAAGGCCGAGGTGCGGGCGCCGAAGAGGCCGATCTCCTCCTGCACCGCGGCGATCGCGGCGAAGCCGGCTTTGAGCGGGCCCCGCTCGTGGCAGCGCCGCAGCGCCTCGAGCGCTACGTAGGCGCCGAGGCGGTTGTCCATTGCCCGCGAGACAAGTCGCTCGCCGCAGAGGGCCAGCGGTTCGGTGGCGATCACGACCGGGTCACCGACGCGGACGAGCTCGGTGGCCGCCTCGCGGTCACCGGCGCCGATGTCGATGTGCAGTCCCTTGAGCTCGACCACCTTCTTGCGCGCGTCAGCATCGAGCAGATGCAGCGGCTTGCGCCCGACGACCCCGGATACCGGGCCCTTGCGGCCCTCGATCTCGACCCGTTGACCGACCAGGATCTGGGGGTCCCAACCTCCTATCGGCGCGAACCAGAGGAAGCCCTTCTCGTCGATGTGGCGTACGACCAACCCGATCTCGTCGATGTGGCCGACGACCGTGAGCAGCGGCGAGGCCTCGCCGATGCGGGCGACGGAGGAGCCGATCCCGTCGCTGGAGAGCGTCGCGAAGGACGCCGCATCGCGCCAAACGGCGGCCGCCGGAGCCTCGTAGCCGGATGGCCCGGCGGCGCGCAGGAGGTTATGAAGTAGTCCAGGGGTTTTGTTCACAGGGCGCGCAGTATGTCGATTCGAACAATCGTCCGCGGTCTGGCGTTTCGAATAGCGTTCCACAGGTGACGCCGAGCGGTATTAGAGCCGTGGTAACGGGAGCCTCCAGCGGGATCGGAGAGGCAACCGCGCGGCGGCTGGCGCGCGAGCCCGGCGCCGAGCTGATCCTCGTCGCCCGCCGCGAGGACCGGTTGCGGGCACTCGCCGAGTCGCTGCCCTGCAAGGCAACCCACCTTGCCGCCGACCTCACTGAGGCCGATGCCCCGGAGCGGGTCGCGGCCCACGTGGCCGAGCACGGCGAGCGGCTGACCCTGCTGGTGAACAACGCAGGCGGCGCCTGGCGGGGCGCCTTCGGCGAGGTGGGCCACGCCAACGTCAAGCGCCACATGGAGCTCAACTTCGACGCCGTCGTCCGCCTCACCGAGGCGCTGCTGCCGACGCTGCGCGCCTCGGCGCCGAGCGCGATCGTCAACGTCGCCAGCACCGCCGGGCGGGTCGCCCGCGCCCGCACCGGCGCCTACTCGGCGAGCAAGTTCGCCCTGATCGGCTGGACCGACGCGCTCTACGCCGAGGAGCGCCCGTACGGCGTCCACGTCGGCATGGTCCTACCGGGGTTCATCGCCACCGAGGGCTTCCCCGCGACCGAGCTGCGCGAGCGGGCGCTGACCCGCTGGGTCGTCTCGAAGCCGGAGAAGGTCGCCGAGGCGATCGTCGAGGCGGGGCCCGGCGGCAAGGCGGAGCGCTACGTGCCCCGCCCCTACGCGCTCGCCGCGATCGGCCGCATCGTCGCTCCGCGCCTGGTTCGCCGCGTCCTCAGCGGCGGCTCGGCCGCCGCGCTGACAACAAGCACCGCGGCCGAGGGCGAGTAGCCACGGGGCTCGGTACCGCGGTGGCGCGCGATTCGCCTCAGGTGAAGTTGGAGGCGGTCAGGTGGCAGTACTTGAATTCGAAGACGAAGCTGACGTTGTTGGCGGCGTTGCTTGCCCGTTCGACCCGGATCTGTTCGTGGGCGGCGAGGATCTTGTCGCCTTCCTTCAGCGCCTTGCCGAGTTTGCGCAGATCCGTCTTGACGATGGTGAGGTGTTCGAACCACTTGAGCAGCCGGGCATCGTCCGCGAGCGGCCGCGGCACGGCGGCGATCTTGGTCTCGGCGGAGCCGAACGCGCTCGATGCCTTGATGAACTGGGCGCCGGCTTCCCTGACCTTGCTCGGCGCCTTGCTGCGTGCCTTGGTTTTGACGTTCTTCAGGATCCGCTGGTTGGCTTCCGTGTTTGCCTGACAGATCGGGTCGACCTGTTCGACGTACTGGGCGCGCGTCGGCCCTTCTTCCGCCGAAGCGACGGCGGCAGGCAGAAGCGCGAGCGCGACCACCGATGCGACAGCTGTAAGGACCCCCTTCATTCCCTGTTGCCACGTTAGACGATCGACCCCGCGGTGCGGTATTGAGGTCCGGAGAAGTCGCGAGGCGCCTTGGCTTCTCTAGGATTCGCAGCCGTGATCAGCACCAACCAGTTCAAGAACGGCTCGCACATCGAGATCGACGGGAAGATCTTCCGGATCATCGAGTTCCAGCACGTCAAGCCCGGTAAGGGCGGGGCCTTCGTGCGGACCAAGCTGCGCAAGATCGAGGACGGCTCGGTGCAGGACAAGACCTTCCGGGCCGGGGAGAAGTTCCGCCCGGTGCGCACCGAGTCGCGCAAGATGCAGTACCTCTACGACTCCGGTGAGGCGGCGGTCTTCATGGACAACCGCGACTACGAGCAGATCGAGATCCCCCGCGACCTCGTTGGCGATGCGATGCAGTGGCTGCTTCCCAACGCCGAGGTCGACGTGCTTTTCGTCGACGAGCGCCCCAGCGACGTGCAGGTGGCGAGCGCGATCGAGATGAAGGTGACTCAGACCGAGCCCGGCGTAAAGGGCGACACCGCCTCGGGCGGCGGCAACAAGTCGGCGACGCTGGAGTCGGGCGTGGTCGTCCAGGTGCCGCTCTTCATCGAAGAGGGCGAGGTCATCCGCGTCGACACCCGCAGCAGCGAGTACGTCTCTCGCGCCTGAGGCTTCGGCCGTCTGCTTGACGCCGGGGGTGGCGCGCCGGCCTCAAATGTGGTACTTGTTGGATGATTTCAGGGTACGCCTGGGAGCTTTTCAAGGGGGGACGCCGGTGCCGGCGGCGCTGGCCCGCTTCGCGAGAAGCCATTGGGAGTAGCTGTTTCCAGTCCATCGAGCAATAGACGGGAGATAACCAGTCATGCGAATGCGAATAGTCCTGGGGGGGTTGCTTGCGGCGCTGATGCTTTGCGCCGTCTTCGCCGCCAGTGCGGGGGCCGCACCGGCCTGGAAGTTCGAAGGCAAAGCGCTGGAAGGCGAAGAAACGATTCTCGGCGGGGCCGAAAAAAGCGGTCTCAGCATGTGGGGGATGACAACCACCTGCGACAACTTCCTCTACGAAGTCGAAATCTGGAACAAAGAAGGGACCGGCAAGGGCAACATCACCAGCCTGCCCCTGTTCAACTGCTACACCAACTCGACCTGCACGGTGGAAGCGATCGAAGCCGAAGCCTTCCCTTGGCCCTCCGAACTGAAGACCGTGAGCAGCAGCAACTACCTCGTGGTCAAAGGGGTCAACGTCTGGGTCCTCTACGGCGGCTGGTTCTGCCCGCTGTGGGGTGTCTGGGCCCACGTCACCGGCTCGGCCGGCGGTCTGATCGACAACGCAACCGAAACCGCAACCTTCGGCCCGTCGAGCTTCAAAGCGACCGGGACCAAACTGGAAGCGCTCGGAGAATCGGTCGAATGGAACGGCAAATTCCCGACTGAAGCATTCGAATGGCACAGGGAACAGGCGATAAGCGTTTCCTAGCCAAGCTCGCGAAGACGACGAGCGCCAGGCTCTTCCTGGCGCTCGTCGTCTCGGCGCTTGTGCTTGCCGGCTGCGGGGGCGGCTCGTCCTCGGACAGCTCGAGCTCAGAAGCCTCGGGCGGGGCCGGTTCGAGCTCAGAAGCCTCGAGCGCGGCGACCGCCAACGGCGCCGGCGGCGAAGCGGGCGCGGGAACTGCCAAGGCGGAAGGCGGTGCCGGCGGCAGCGGAGGCGACGCCTCGGGAAGCGAAGGCGAATCGAACTCCACCGGGGGCAAGCACGGCCCACGCATTGCGCAGCCCAAAGGCGCGCCCGAGCCCGGCATCACCCCCCAGCAGAAGAGGGAAGCGACGGTGGCTGACATGGTCCTGCAGAGCCCCTCGGTCCAGCCCTCCGCGGCCGGCCCGCCGGCGATGCCCGCCCTGTACACCTGCGACGGCAAGAACCTCTCGCCCGCGCTGCAGTGGCAGGGCGTGCCGCCGGGAACCGCCGAACTGGCCCTCTTCGCGATGAGCATCCAGCCGGTGGAAGAAAAACTCTTCTTCGATTGGGCCGTGGCGGGGCTGAGTCCCGACCTGACTGAAATCGAGGCCGGAAAGCTGCCCAAGGGCGCCGTCGTCGGCCGCAACAGCTCCGGCAAGGTGGGCTATGAAATCTGCCCCCCAGGCGAAGGCGAAACGTATATGTTCGCCCTCTTCGCGGTGCCGAAAAAGCTCTCGCCGAGCAAGGGCTTCGAACCGCTCGCCCTGCGCAAAGAAGTACTCGACACCTCCGGTGACGTCGGCCTCATGGCCGTTGGCTACACGCGCGGCTGAGGCGACGGGAAGGCGGGCTGCGCGCTCCGGCCGCCGGAAGCGCGAGAATGGCGTCATGCGTAGGTCCGACCAGCGCCGCGACGCCGTCTTCGCCTGTTACCAGCGTGACGTGACCGGTCGTCCGCTGGAGGAGCTCGTGGCTGAGTCGCGTCCCTTCACGCGTGAGCTGGCGGGCGCGGTGGAGGCGCATCGGGACGAGCTCGACGCCGCGATCGCCGCCCACGCAAAGGGCTGGGAGCTGGAGCGGATCGCGCCGCTGGAGCGCAACCTGATGCGGGTGGCGCTCTACGAGATCGAGCACAGCGACGACGTGCCGACCGAGGTCGCGATCGATGAGGCGATCGAGATCGCCAAGGAGTACTGCGGCGCCGATGCGCCGGGGTTCGTCAACGGCGTGCTCGGTGCGATCGTGCGCGAGCGCGAAGGGGTGCGATGAGCCGCCTGCGCGAGATCTCCGAGCGCTTGACCGCGATTTCTCGCGAGCTCGAGGGCGGGGAGGCCACCGACGCCGATGCCGCCGATCTCGCCCACGAGGCGGCCGAGCTATCGGCCGAGGCGGTCGAGGAGACCAACCG
The DNA here is from genome assembly GCA_963702705.1 of uncultured Solirubrobacterales bacterium. GTDB lineage: Bacteria > Actinomycetota > Thermoleophilia > Solirubrobacterales > 70-9 > VRUE01. Next base: position 254,532 of record CAVPDR010000002.1, on the reverse strand, counting down.
CCGCATCCGCGAGGGCGAGGCCGCGTCGCAATGAGCGCGTCCACCCACCAGTGAGCTACCCCGAAGACCTGCGCGCGCTGGTTGACGCCGAGCTGGAGCGGCTGCGCTTTCCGGCGCCGGCGGCCACCGCCGGCCTGGAGGAGGCGATGCGCTACTCCCTGCTCGGCGGCGGCAAGCGGGTGCGCCCGGTGCTGGCGCTGGCCACCGCGCGGGCGCTTGGCGCCGAGCCCGGCGACTTCCTGCCGGTCGCCTGCGCGGTTGAGCTGATCCACACCTACTCGCTGATCCACGACGACCTGCCGGCGATGGACGACGACGAGCTGCGCCGCGGCCAGCCGACCTCGCACGTCAAGTTCGGCGAAGACGTCGCGATCCTCGCCGGCGACGGCCTCTTCGCCGAGGCGGTGCGGCTCTTCAGCGAGCAGCCCGGAGAGCCGGCACGGGTGCTGGCGGCGCTGCGTGAGCTCAGCGCCGCCACAGGCGTCGACGGCATGGTCGGCGGTCAGTACGTCGACGTCGCGGTGGCCGAGCGCGACGCCAAGGACCTGCGCACCCTGCACACGCTGAAGACCGGACGGCTGATCGCCGCCAGCGTCGGCGTCGTGCTCACCCTGAACGGGCTCTCCGAACCTGAGACAATTCCCTTTCGCCGATTTGCCAGCGAGCTGGGCGTGCTCTTCCAGATCGTCGACGACATCCTCGACGTGACCGGAAGCGACGAGCAGCTCGGCAAGACCCATGGAAGCGACGAGCGACATGGCAAACTCACCTACGTCAGCCTCTTCGGCCTGGAGCAGGCGCGGGAGCTTGCTGCCGAGTCCCACGCCAAGGCGACCGGGGCGCTGGCCGAAGCCGAGGGCGAGACCGGCGACCTGAGCCGAATCGCCGACTACATCTTCACCAGAGACGAATGACAGAGAACGGAAAAGCGACGGGGCACGAGGCCGGCGAGACGCCGCGCCTGCTGGACCGCATCGATGGTCCGGCTGACCTGCATGGGCTGAGCGACGATCAGCTGCAGCAGGTGGCGCAGGAGATGCGCACCTACATCATCGACACGATCGGCGAGATCGGCGGCCACTTCGGCGCCAACCTGGGCACCTGCGAGCTGGCGGTGGCGCTGCACAGCCTGCTCGACTCGCCGCGCGACAAGGTGCTCTGGGACGTCGGCCACCAGGCCTACCCGCACAAGATCCTCACCGGCCGCCGCGACGGCCTGCCGACGATCCGCCAGTACGAGGGCCTGGCGCCGTTCTGCTCGATCTTCGAGTCCGAGCACGACATCATGGGTGCCGGGCACGCCTCGACCTCGATCGGCTACGGCCTCGGCCTCAAGGAGGCGATGCGCAAGGGGATCGGCGAGGACGGCAAGGTCGCGGCGGTGATCGGCGACGGCGCCCTTACCGGCGGCGTCGCCTACGAGTCGCTGCACGCCGCGGGTGGACTGCAGACGCCGATGGTGATCGTGCTCAACGACAACGGGATGTCGATCTCGCCGAACGTCGGCGCGCTCTCGCGCTATTTCAACCGAATTCGGCTCAACCCGCGCCTCTTTCACGCTCGCGAGGGAGTCGAGGACCGGCTGACCAAGCTGCCGCTCGGCCTCGGCCGGCGAATCGAGCGGCTCGGGCCGGAGATCAAGTCGGCGATCAAGGCCTACTGGGCGCCCGGCCTCTTCTTCGAGGAGCTCGACCTCGCCTACATGGGCGTGATCGACGGCCACGACGTGCACGCCCTGCGCGAGGCATTGCGGGAGGCCTTCGAGGCCGAGCGGCCGGTCGTCGTCCACATCCACACGGTCAAGGGCAAGGGCTTCGCGCCGGCCGAAGAGGGTGGCCTTGAGTCGATGGAGAAATGGCACGCGGCCAAGCCCAACTCGATCGTCAACGGCACCCCCGCCGAAAAGCCCGCCGACGGGCCTGAGGCGTCCATATCGCGGACGGATGAGGCCCATCGGCCGCCGGTCGCGGTGCGGGAGTCTGATGCGCCCGAGGCGATCGCGCCGGAGCGGCTGGAGAAGCCCCCCGCCGCCGGGGCGCCGCCGCAGTACACGCAGGTCTTCGGCGAGGCGCTGGTCGCCGAGGCGCGGCGCGACGAGCGCGTGATCGGGATCACGGCGGCGATGGCGGGGGGGACCGGCCTGCAGAAGCTGGCCGATGAAGTGCCCGGGCAGTACTACGACGTCGGCATCGCCGAGCAGAATGCGGTCCTGCTCGCTTCGGGCCTGGCGATCCAGGGCGCGAAGCCGGTCTGCGCGATCTACTCGACCTTCCTCCAGCGCGCCTACGACCAGATCATCCACGACGTCTGCCTGCAGGGGCTCGACGTCACCTTCGCGATGGACCGTGCCGGCCTGGTCGGCGACGACGGCCCGACCCACCACGGCGCCTTCGACGTCTCCTACTTCCGTCCGATCCCCAACGTCGTCGTGATGGCGCCCCGCGACGAGGCGATGCTGGTCCACATGCTGCGCACCGCGCTTGAGCACCGCGGCGCGGTGGCCCTGCGCTACCCGCGCGGCGCAGCCGAGGGGGTCGAGCTGCCGGAGGAGGCCGCGTCGATTCCGGTCGGCACCGGTGAGGTGCTGGCGAGGGGCGAGCAGGTGGCGCTGGTGGGCTACGGCTACGGCGTCGCGGTGGCGCTCGAGGCGGCGGGGATTCTCGCCGAGCACGACCTCGCCGCGACTGTCGCCGACGCGCGCTTTGCCAAGCCGCTCGACGCCGCGCTGCTGGAGAACCTGGCCCTAGGTCACGACCTGGTCGTCACGATCGAGGAGAACGTGTTGCCGGGCGGCTTCGGCTCCGGTGTGCTCGAACATCTCGAGGACGCCTTCGGCGAGCGCTCTGAGGAGCGCGCCCGCGTGCTTCGCCTCGGCCTTCCCGATCGCTACGTCACGCACGGCAAGCCGGCGCTGCTGCGCGAAGAGGCAGGTCTGACGGGCTCAGCGGTGGCCGAACGCGTTCTCGCCGCGCTGCGCTCGGGCGAGCCCGCCCTCAGCTGACCAGGCCAGAGATCCGCTTCAAAAATTGGGCTTGCGCCAATACGCTCAATCGGCTAGCCTCTCGTCGTCTCTTCTGGGGTTACTTGAGGGAGGAGAGACGTCTCTATGTATGTGGGTCCGCAGGTAGGGAGCCTCGTGGATCTACTGCGTCAGCCGCGCCGGTGCCAAGAGCGCCGCGCCGCGGTGCGCGGCTTCAGGTCGGTCCGTCCCCGGCGTCGTCGGACAGCCTCTCGGCCAGCAACACGACCTCGGAAAGCCTCACCTCGAAGACAGCGGCGATGCGGCGGACCGTGCCCCAAGCGGGGTTCGTCCGTCCCGACTCGATGTGGGAGATCCAGGTCGGATGGATCTCGGCCAGGTGCCCAAGTTCCTCCTGGCTCAGATCGCGCTCGGTCCGCAGGCGGCGAATCGCCTGGCCAAGAGCCGGTTGAGGTTCTTTGCGCGGTGCCATCCATAGGACGCTTCCCGCCAAGGATGCCCCGGTCTATAGAGAAGAACTCAAGTAGTGCCCAGGAGTTGTCGTCGCGTGCCTGGATGGGGACCGGGGCTTGCGATACTGCCGGCTTGACCGGCGAGGAAATCACGATACGCAGCTGCCGGCGCGAGGACGCGCAGGCGGTCCTGGAGCTGTGGGCTCAGGCGCGGAGCGAGCACGCAAGTACCGGCGACAGCCTCGACGACATCGAACGGCTGCTCTCGGACTCCCCGGCGGTCCTGCTGGTCGCCGAGCGCGACGACGAGATCGTAGGGGCCCTGATTGCCGGCTGGGATGGATGGCGCGGGAACATGTACCGGCTCGCCGTGCGCGAAGGGCACCGGCGTCAGGGCATCGGGATCGCGCTGACGCGGGCTGGCGAGGACTACCTACGCAGCCGCGGCGCGCGCCGGGTGACGGCGCTCGTTGCCTTCGAGGACGAGGTCGCCGGTGCGTTCTGGGAGTCCGCTGACTACCCGCGGGACGAAGAGATCGGCCGTCGCGTTCGCAACCGGTAGCTCTGTCCCTCAGCCAGGGGTATCGATCCAGCGCACGATCAGTCCATCGCGCACTTCGTGAAACGCCGGTGGGGCCGGGGGAGGGTCGCCGGCAAGAAGCGCAATCACCTCGCCTGGCCCATGCAGGTGCTCCTCCACCGCGGTCGTCCAGTGGACATCTGGATCGAGCAGGCATCCCAGCCGAACCCAATCGCGGCGCTCGATTGTGGCGAGGACGTTGGAGACCATGGGCACCTGCTCTGCCATGGGCTGGATCCGTCAGCCGATCCGCTCTGCCAGCTCGACGATGATCCCCTCGGGGCCGCGGACGTAGCAGAGTCGATAGCTGTCCTCGTAGCGTTCCAGCTCGCCGACGAGCTCGACGCCGCGGGCTTGCAGACCGGCGACGATCTCGTCAATGCCTTCGACGGCGAAGGCGACGTGGCGGAGGCCCGGTGCGTTTGCCGGTGGGCGTCGGTCGCCGCCCGGGGCCGGCGGCACGTGGAACTTCGCCAGCTCGACCCGTCCGTGGCCGTCCGGGGTCTGCAGCATCGCGATCTCCGCCCGCACGCCGTCGAGTCCCACGATGCGGTCCACCCAACGGCCCTTCACCGGCGTCTCGCCCTGGAGCTCGAAGTCCGAGCTCGACGAAGAACTCGATTGCCGCCGCAAGGTCGTCAACCACGACGCCGACGTGCTCCATCCGCTGGATCGTCATCTGCCCGATGGTAGGGAACCCGGCCCCGTGCCTGGGCTGTCCTCGTCCACTAGGCTCGCGGCCAATGGCAAGGCTCAATGCCGCCGAGTTGACCACCTTTTACGCCGACTACGTCAATCGCTGGAACAGGCGGGATCTGGAGGGCTACTACTCACTCTATGCCGCAGACCTGGTCTTCCGCGACGGCTCCGTCATTTTGCATGGAGTCGATGCGCTCCGCGACCGCTACGAAGCCGAGTTGCGCGACTACCCGGACTTGAGGATGGAATGCGTGCGGTTGTTCGTCGACGTGGAGTCCCAGGCCGTGGCGGCCGAGAACATCGAGCGAGGCACGGGGGTCGAGCTCAGGGGGGCCCTGTTTCTGACCCTCAACTCCGCCTGCCGGATATCGGAGATGGCCGAGTACTTTGCAGGTGGAAGCGGGGGCCACTAGGAATTCACGGTCTTCGGGCTCCTACTTCTGCGCGACTCTCCAGATGGGCCTGCATTCCCGATACGCCTTGTTGCAGGGTGTCCGAGGCATTAGGCTCGACTGATCGATCTGAACCATCGCCATCAATCAGGAAAAGGTGCGCCATGAGCGGGAGTCTTCGACTCCTACGCCTGACAGCGGCGGCTACATTTTTGCTCGTAGTGCCGTTGGTTGCGCCTATGACCATCGCGTCAGCTTCGAGCGGCAAAATCATCCGCGGCGAAGCAAATTCGAGCTGGACCCTGGCGAGCATCACGGGCTCGGCCACGTGGGGCGGCTGCGAATACGGGGGAGGAAGCCCTCCAAGTTTGGTGGCCCCCAGCGGATGTACCCTGCAGCCCTACGTCACGGTTGGCACCTCGGAATGCTCGGCCAGCCAACGGCAGTGGCCTCACTCAACCGAAAAACTCGCCCTTGCATGGTCAGGCGCTGAATATTCCAGTGGAGGTTCCCAGTCTTTCAGTGTCTCGGAAGTGCCGCTCTCCGGCGAACCGGGGCAGTTGGCATGCCTGACACTCATCGAAACCTACGAAGCACGACCCTATTGTCAGTTGCACCCCGAACCGGGAGTCGCATGTCCGATGTTCATTATTGACGTCCAGAACCCAGTCGTCCTTGATAAAGCGCCGCTGGCAACGGCGGTCTTTGAAGGGCCGCCCATGATCGAAAGCGAGTCGGTGTCCAACGTTACGTCCACCGACGCGACGCTCGAAGCTGACATCGACACCGGCGGGCTGGCAACCGAATACCGATTCCTTCTCGCATACGGTTGCGGATTTCTGGGCGAAGCTTGCCCGCAGTTCTGCATCTACGAACAGCCATGCCCGGGACCGTGGAGCTCGATAAATAATGTCCCGCTACCGAGCGGCGACATTTCCGGCCCAAGTGGAGTCCAGCATGTCAGCCTCGACCTGAACTCGGTCGGCGTGACGCTCGAACCCTATAAGTATCGCTACAGCATTGAAGCGACAAACAGGGAGGGAACGGCCGAAGGTGCCGCCCAGTACTTCACGCCAGGCCTCACCCCACTACCTCCCGCCCCGCCAGCCGACCCAGAACCTCCTCAGAGCGACGGCGGACCGCTGTCCCCGTTCGACCGTGCGAGCGGCGATAGCGTCACGCAGCCCCTGCCGGAGCCCACCGCGGTTTCCCTCTCGCGCCACTTGCACCGCCGACATCACAAACTGCGCCACAAGCGCCGATCTCATCGCAGCGGTCGATGACATTCCGGGCACCAAATGAGCTTTTTTGTGCCAAGCGAGCAGGCTAGCGGGAGGCGCAGGAGTCTATCCCCGGCGCCGAGTGCCTTCATTGCTGCGCTGCCGTTTGATTAAGGAGCGCCGTATCCGCAGGCTTTCTTCGTTCTTCGGCGGCGACGCTTGCAGCGTCACAGCTTGCCCTCGTGCCAACGATCGCATTGCTCGAAAACGGCTCCAGCAGCCCCACAACAGAAAACGCCCCGGCGGGGAGCCGAGGCGAGTTCTGGGGTTACTACAGGGAGGAGAGATATGTATCTCTATATATGTGGATCCGTGGGAGGTAGGTGGGCCCTTTGATGAGTCGCGGACTGCTCGTCGTGGGAAGCGACAAGAGCCATATGGGCGACTCCGAACCCAGCCAAAAAGTCTTTTCGATCTGCCCCTTCTATCGGTTGTCCTCGGCGAATCCTTGAACAGCGTACGAACGTATGTGCGGTTTGTGTGTGAGTGGGATCACAGACTGCTTTGTATTTCCGGGAGCTCTCTCGGCGGTCGGCTACCCGGACGGGAGCCATCGAATCAGGCGAAACCAAAGCGTGGTTAAAAACCTGTATCGGCGGCCTGGCGGCGGCCGGCCGGCCGGAGCGGCGCTACGGTTGCGGCGATGAAGAAGGCGCGAATAGACGCGGTTTTGGCCGAGCGAGGGCTCTTTCCCTCGCGCACCGCCGCCGCCGGCGCGGTGCGGGCCGGCGCCGTGCGGGTCGGCCGCGATGGCCCGATCGCCCTGCGCCCAAGTCAGCTGGTCGAGCCCGCGGCGGCGCTGATCGTCGCCGAGGGGCCGCGCTTCGTCTCGCGCGGCGGGATCAAGCTCGAAAACGCGCTCGAGGCGCTTGGCATCGAGGTCGCCGGGCGGGATTGCCTCGACGTCGGCGCCTCGACCGGCGGCTTCAGCGACTGCATGCTGCAGCGCGGCGCCGCGCGGGTGATCGCGGCCGACGTTGCCTACGGGCAGATTGACGTCGGCTTGCGCAACGACCCGCGGGTCACCGTGATCGAGCGCCTCAACGCGCGCGAGATGCAGCCCGCCGACCTACCCTTCGTCCCCAGCCTGGCGACTGTCGACGTCTCGTTTATCTCCTTGGTCAAGGTCCTGCCCGCGGTGGTTGCGTGCCTCGAGTCGGATGGCGTGGTGCTGGCGATGGTCAAGCCCCAGTTCGAGCTCGGCCGCGCGCGGGTCGGCAGGGGCGTCGTCCACGATCTCTCCGACCGGCGCGAGGCGATCCTCGGCGTGGCGCACGCGGCGCGCGACCTCGGACTTCCGGTCCGTGGCTTCGCCTCCTCTGGACTGCCTGGCCCCAAGGGCAACCGCGAGACATTCGTCTGGTGCGGGGGCGGCGGGCCGGAAGTCGCTGACCTCGAGGGCGCGATCGCCGAGGCGGAGCCCGATGAGCCCAAGGCGAAAGGGCGGGGTCGGCGGCGATGAAGACCGCAGCTCTGATCACCCACTCACATCCGCCGACCGCGACCGAGGCCGTCGCACTGGCCGCTTCCGTTGCAGGCGATGCCGGTTGGCGCCTGGTCGCGACTGCCAAAGAGCTGGCCAAGCACGGTGACGCGGGCGCTGGAGTCGAGGCGGTCGAGCGGCTCCCGGCCGATCCGGATCTCTGCCTGGTGCTCGGCGGCGACGGCTCGATCCTCTACGCGCTGCGCAGGTTCGCCCGCACCGGCGTGCCGGTCTTCGGCGTCAACTTCGGCACCGTCGGCTTTCTCGCAGCGGTCGAGCGCGACGAGGCCGAGGCCGGGATCGGCCGTGCTCTCGCCGGTGAGACCGAGACGATCGACCTGCCGGCGCTCTCCATCGAGGCCGGCGGCGAGAGCCACTTCGCCTTCAACGACGTCAGCTTCAGCCGCCGCCCCCAGGACCGCGTCGCCGAGCTCAGCTACCGGATCGCTGGCGAGGAGGTCGGCAACGTGCGCTGCGACGGCCTCGTCGCTGCCACTCCGGCCGGGTCGACCGGCTACAACCTCGCCAACCAGGGCCCGATCCTGGCATGGGGCGTCAAGGGCTACGTGGTCAGCTACATCGCCCCACACTCGCTAACCGCCCGCGCCCTGGTGGTCGCTCCCGGCGACGTCCTCACCGTCGGCAACGCGGCAGGAAGGGAGCCGGTAGACGTAGCAATCGACGGCGCCCAAGCAGGCACCCTCACGCCGGGCTCGGCCCTCGACGTCCGCTTCGTCGACGCAGTCGGCAAGCTAGCCCAGCTCCCAGGCACGAGCTTCTACCACCGAATCAGAGAGAAGTTCGGCCACCTGGCCGTCTGAGGCCGATCCGGAAGCCGAGGTAGTCGGTTCTCTAGGGTTCGCCGCATGGAGCGCAAGTGGTGGACCCTCCTCCTCGTCTCGATCGCGACCTTCATGCTGCTGCTGGACGTGACGATCGTCAACGTCGCCCTGCCCGACATCCAGCGTGAACTCCACGCCAGCCTCTCCAGCCTGCAGTGGGTGGTCGATGCCTACTCGCTGACGTTGGCCGCCTTCCTGCTCACGGCCGGCTCGCTGGGTGACCGATTGGGGCGGCGGCGGGTCTTCACGATCGGCTTTGGGATCTTCACCTTCGCCTCGTTCCTCTGCGGCATCTCCAACGACCCGACCCTGCTCAACCTGGCCCGCGGTCTGCAGGGCGTCGGCGGGGCGGGGATGTTTGCCACCTCGCTGGCGCTGATCGGCCAGGAGTTCCACGGCAAAGATCGGGCGATGGCGTTTGGCGTCTGGGGGGCGACGGTCGGCGGTGCGGTCGCGGTTGGCCCGCTGATCGGCGGGCTGATCACCGAAAGCTTCGGCTGGGAGTGGATCTTCTTCCTCAACGTGCCGATCGGGATCACCGCGATGGTCCTGACCGAGCGGCGGATCGTCAACGTCTTCGCCAAGGACCCCGAACCGGTCGACGTGCCCGGGCTCGTCACATTCTCGCTGGCCCTCTTCCTCTTGATCTTCGGGTTGATCCGCGGCAATCCCGAGGGCTGGGGCAGTCCCCTGATCGTCAGCTGCCTGGCTGGTGCCGCCGCGCTGCTCGCGTCCTTCGTCGCGATCGAGCTGCGGACCAAGTACCCGATGCTCGACCTCTCGCTGTTTCGCAAGGGCGCCTTCAACGGCGTCTCAATCGTGGCCTTCGGACTCTCGGCGGGGATGTTCGCGATGTTCCTCTACCTGACGATCTACATGCAGGGGGTACTCGACTTCTCGCCGCTTGAAGCCGGCCTGCGCTTCCTGCCGCTGACCGTGCTCGGCTTCATCGTGGCGCCGATCTCCGGCGCGCTCTCGAACAGGATCCCGATTCGCGTACTGCTCGGTGCCGGTCTCGCCACGGTCGGGTTCGGCCTGCTGCTCATGCACGGCGTCTCCCCGACGTCGGCCTGGACGACTCTGCTCGCTGGTTTCCTCGTCGCCGGCATCGGCATCGGGCTCACCAATCCCGGGATCGGACAGGCGGCGATCGCGGTCGTCCCGGTCGAGAAGTCCGGCATGGGCTCGGGCATCAACACCACCTTCCGCCAGGTCGGGATCGCCACCGGCGTCGCCGGCCTCGGTGCGGTCTTCCAGTCGAGCGTCAACTCGAAGATCTCCGAACTACTGCCGCACGCGCCTGCCGGGCTCGGCGAAGTCGTCGCCTCGGGCGGTTCGAAAGCCGCGGCTGCGGTCTCTCCACCAGCGATCCGCCCCGAGGTGGTCCATGCCTCGAAGGTGGCGTTCATCAGCGGCTTTAACGAGATCATCCTGATCGCCGCAGTTCTCTCCTTTGTAGGGGCAGCGCTGGGGTTTGTGCTCGTTCGCTCTCGCGACTTCGTCCAAGCCCAGCCGACCGAGGAGCCGGAGGCTGTACCTGCATAGCCGCCTCTCGCGGGGGGTGGCGCCGAATGGGGGGACCACCCTGAGGACGCTTTAGCGACCGGAAGGGTGGTGGGCCCCATTCGGCGACAGGACCCGCCGCGCCACACGGCACACGCAGCCGCTTCGGTCCGGTTCCAGTGCTAGATAGAGAAGGGTGCTGCGCGAGCTGAGGATCGAGAACCTGCTGCTGATCGAGAGGGCGGAACTGCGGCTTGGCGAGGGGCTCAACGCGATCACCGGGGAGACCGGGGCGGGGAAGACGGTGTTGGCGCACTCGCTCGATTTGCTCATGGGAGGCAAGGCGCGGCCTCAGATCGTCAGGCCTGGGGCGGGGGAGGCTTGGGTCGAGGGGGTCTTCGATCTTCCCGAGGGCTTGCTTGACGAGCCGGAGATGGCGGAGATTCGGGAGCGCCTGTCCGATGGGGCGGAGGAGGTTGTGCTCGGTCGCCGGGTCGGCGCAGGTGGACGGACCAGCGCCTTTGTTGCTGGACGCGCAGCTTCGGCGTCGGATTTGAAGCTGCTCGGCGGGCGGCTGCTTGCCTTCTACGGGCAGCATGAGCACCGCAAGCTGACTATCTCCTCGGCTCAGATGGAGGTGCTGGATGGGTTTGCCGGGACCGACCATCTGGCCCTGCGCGATGGCTATCGGGCGGCGCATCGGGAGTGCCTGCGGCTCGCCGCGGAGCTCGAGGAGCTGCGGGAACGGGACGGGTCTCGGGAGCGGGATCTCGACCTGCTTCGCTACGAGCTTGCCGAGATCGAGGAGGGTGCGCCTGATCCTGACGAGGCGGATGGCCTGGCGAGCGAGCGGGACCGGTTGCATCACGCCGAGGGTCTGCGCGAAGCGGCCGCCGGCGCACAGGCGGCGGCGCTCGGCGCCGACGAGGACGGTGGTGGGGCGGCCGGAGCGCTGGCGCAAGCGGAAGGGCTGCTGCAGGGCGCTGCCGGAGTCGATGCGGACCTCGACGCGCTTGCGGCGCGAATCGGCGCCCTGGCGATCGAGCTCGGCGACGTCGCCGCCGAGCTGCGCGGCTACCTCGATGGCTTGGAGGCTGACCCGGGTAGGCTCGCCGCGGTCGAAGAGCGGCTCGAGGCACTCGACCGGTTGCAGCGCAAGCACGGCGGCAGCGTCGAGTCGGTGCTCGCCCACGCGGAGCATTGCCAGGCCGAGATCTCCCGCCTGGAGAACGCCGAGCAGCGCTGGGCGGAGGTCGAGGCGGCGCTGGCGGAGGCGGAGGCGCAGCGCGCCAAGCTTGGGGCGAAGCTGGGTAAAGGCAGGGCGAAGGCCGCGGCGCCGCTGGAGCGCGAGGTAGCGGAGGAGCTGGAGCGGTTGGCGATGCCGGGAGCGCGGCTCGAGGTCGTGCTGGAGCCGCATCCCGACGGGTTCGGCCTTGGCGGGGCCGAGACGGTCGAGCTGAAGCTGACACCGAACCCGGGCTTGGAGCCGGCGCCGCTGCGCGATGCCGCCTCGGGCGGCGAGCTCTCGCGGGTGATGCTGGCCCTGAGCGGTTTTGGCGGCGGGGCCGGCGCCGGCACGCTGGTCTTCGACGAGATCGACGCCGGGGTCGGCGGCAAGACCGCCCGCGCCGTCGGCGAGCGGTTGCGCGCTCTCAGCGATGACCATCAGGTGCTCTGCATCACGCACCTGCCCCAGGTCGCTTCGCTCGCCGGGACCCATTTCACCCTGGAGAAGGATGTCTCCGGCGAGCGGGCAAGCGCCAGCGTGCGCCGCCTCGACGGCGAGGACGTGGTCGAAGAGATTCTTCGCATGCTCGGCGGCGAGAGCTCCGACGAGGCCGCCACCCGCCACGCCCGCGAGCTGCTGGCCGCGGCCTGAGCGCCGTTTGAGGCAGCTTGATCCGCTTGTCAAGGCGGATAACCTGCACAAGTGGCTACATCCAGTCGCCGTCGCCTTCCCGCCCTTCTCTCACGCCGAAACGGGATGCCGGCGGACGAGGCAATCGAGGGCACGGCACGACTTGGGCGTCGCACCAAGCATCTGGTCAAGCGGCTTGCGCCCGGCGACATCGCCGTCATCGACCACGTCAACATCGACCGGATCGCCGCCGAGGAGCTGATCGCGACCGGAGTAGGCGCGGTGGTCAACGCCGCGGCCTCCTCCAACGGGCGCTACCCCAATGCCGGACCGCTGCTTCTCGCCCAGGCAGGCGTGATGTTGCTCGACGTCAAGGAGGGCGATCCGTTCGAGCTGCTCAGCGACGGCGACCGGGCGACGATCTCCGGCGGCGCTCTCCTGGTCGGCGGGGGCGAGCTCCTGCGTGGCCGTGTGCTCGGGGTCGAGGAGCTGGAGCGCCAGCGCGATGAGCAGCTCGAGCGGGTCGACGAGGCGCTTGCCGAGTTCGCCGAGAACACCGTTGCCCACGTACGCGGTGAGACCGATCTGCTCACCGGCAGCATCGAGTTCCCGCCGACGCGCGCCTCCTTCCGCGACCGCCACGTGCTGATCGTCGTTCGCGGCGACCGCCACCGCCGCGACCTGAAGGCACTTCGCGCCTACATCCGCGACGTGCGACCGCTGGTGGTCGCCGTCGATGGCGGCGCCGACGGGGTGCTGGAGGCGGGGATGAAGCCCGACGTGATCCTCGGCGACATGGACTCGGCCGGCGACGAGGCGCTGCGGTGCGGTGCCGAGCTGATCGTCCATGCCTACCCAGACGGCCGCGCCCCCGGCCGCCAGCGCCTGCTCGACCTAGGGCTCACCCACACCGTGCTGCCCGCTGCAGGCACCAGCGAGGACGTCGCGATGCTGCTCGCCTACGAGAAGGGGGCGGCGCTGATCGTCAGCGTCGGTGCTCACTTCAACCTGATCGAGTTCCTCGACCGCAAGCGCGGCGGTATGTCCTCGACCTTCCTCACCCGGCTGCGGATCGGCGAGAAGCTGGTCGACGCCAAGGGGGTGAGCCGGCTCTACAACCCGAGCTCGCCGTTCGGGCCCCTGGTCCTCTTCCTCGCCGCCTTCGCGATCCTGCTCGCGGTCGTGATCGTCACCTCGCCGGCCCTCAACGACCTGGTCCAACTGGTCTGGCTGAAGATCCGGATCTGGCTCGGGCTCTAGTCACGAAAACTCGTTTTTCCGCGCCAAGCGCGCGTAAACGAGATCTCGCGAAGATAGCCTGCACGGTCGCATGGGTTACAGCGCTCGATACCACGCGACCTCCCTGGTCGCCGTCTTCCTCGCCCTCGCGATCGGAATCCTGATTGGCGCCGAGTTCGGCGGCGATGCCCTCACCAGCACCCGCAAGGACCTTGAGCAGAGCCTCACCGGCAACCTCCAGGACGAGCGGGCCAGGGCCGACGAACTGAGTGGCAAACTGGCCCGGTCCGACGAATTCGCCGGCAGGGTCTATCCGGCGCTGGTGCACAACCGACTGGCGGGGAGGCGGATCGGGGTGGTGGCGCTCGGCGATCTGCCCGGCAACACGTCGTCCGCGATCGAGGAAGCGCTCGGCCCGACCGGGGCGCGCCTGGTCGGAATCGGCGTCGTGCGCGAGCCGGTCGACCTGCGCGGGCTGTCCGGCGACCTGGCCAAGACCCGCTTTGCGGACATCAGAACAAACCCGGACACGCTGAGCGCCTTCGGCACCGGGGCGGGACGGCAGCTGGTCCGCGGCGGCACCCTGCTCGACCGGGTCCGCAGTCAACTCTTCTCGCGCGCCAGCGGCAACTTTGGCGCGCTCGATGGCGTCATCGTCGTCCGTCAGTCGCCGGAAGAGATGGGCCCCCTGCAACGCTCGACCTCGGCGCAGCTCGAAGCGGCGCTGATGAGCGGCATCACCGGGACGCGCACGCCGGCCGTCGGCGTCGAGACGTCCACCGCTGAACCATCCTCGATCTCCTTCTTCGGTGGCAATGACCTCTCCAGCGTCGATGACGTCGAGCTGCCCGCGGGCCAGGTGGCGACGGTGTTCGCCCTGCTCGGCGCCGAGGGAAGCTTCGGGGTCAGGGGCTCGGCCGATCGCCTGCTGCCCGATCTGCTGCCGCCGGCCGGGTCGGGCCAGTGAATGTCCAGACCGCCCTGGTGAGCTCCGATCATTCGAGTCCGCGACGCTCGGCGCGCGAACGAGTGGATGCCCCGTGACCTGGGTCGGCCTCCCGGTTGCGATCGCGGTCGCCCTGCTGGTCGTGCCAGCGGGGGTCCGAGGCCTGCTCGACGCCGACCTGGTGCGGCTCAACTACCGCGGGGCAAGGCTCGCCTTCCCGCTCGGCGCGGTGTTGGCGACGGCCGCGTTGGTCGCACTGGCGCCGCTGGCCTTCCTCAACGACCGCGGCGACCTCGAGCTGCTGGCGCCGGGCCTGCGCCAGTGGATGCCCTACCTGCTCGGGATTGCCTTCCTCGGCTTCCTCGACGACTCGCTGGGGCGGGGCGAGGCGGCTGATGCGCCACGCGGCTGGCGCGGACATGCGCGGGCGCTGCGCGAAGGCAGCCTCTCGACCGGGGCGGTGAAGGCACTGGGGGCACTGGCCCTCGCCGCCTACGTGGTCTCCGGGCGGGGGCTCGAATCCTGGCGCTACCTCGCCGACGTCGCGCTGCTGATCCTCACCACCAACATCTTCAACCTGCTCGATCTGCGGCCCGGACGAGCGGAGAAGGGTCTCGGGCTGCTCGGCGCCGGCCTCTGCCTTGGCGCCTGGACCCTGGCGCCGCTGGAGCTGCTCGGGGTCTTCGCCGGGCCGGTGCTGGTCGGCGCCTGGTTCACGCTGCGCGAGCGGGCGATGCTGGGCGACACCGGCTCCAACCTCGTCGGTGCCATCGGCGGCGTCTGGCTGCTGACGATCCTCGGCCCCGACGCCCGCCTGATCGCCCTCGCGGCGCTTGCCGGACTGACCATTTACGGGGAGTTGCGTTCGATCTCGGCGACGATCGACTCGGTTCCGCCACTGCGCTGGCTAGACTCGCTCGGCAGAGTATGAGCAGACCTTCCCAAGGAGACACCCGCTTCATCTTCGTCACCGGCGGGGTGGTCTCGGCTCTCGGCAAGGGGATCGCCGCGGCCTCGATCGGCCGCCTTCTCCGCTCCCGCGGCTACCGGGTGCAGCTGCAGAAGTTCGACCCCTACATCAACGTCGACCCGGGGACGATGAGCCCCTTCCAGCACGGCGAGGTCTTCGTCACCGAGGACGGGGCGGAGACCGACCTCGATCTCGGCCACTACGAGCGCTTCACCGACGAGAACACCTCGCGTGCGTCCAACGTCACCGCGGGTGCCGTCTACAACTCGGTGATCAACCGCGAGCGCCGCGGCGACTACCTCGGCGCCACGGTGCAGGTGATCCCGCACATCACCAACGAGATCAAGAACCGGATCAGGATCGTCGCCGAGTCGCAGTCGGTCGATTTCGTCATCACCGAGATCGGCGGCACGGTCGGCGACATCGAGTCGCTGCCCTTCCTCGAGTCGATCCGCCAGCTCTACACCGACCTCGGGCCGAAGCGCTCGATGTTCGTCCATCTGACCCTGGTCCCCTACGTCGGCCACGCCGGCGAGCTGAAGACGAAGCCGACCCAGCACTCGGTCAACGAGCTGCGCCGGATCGGGATCCAGCCGCACGCGCTGGTCTGCCGCTCCGAGGGCCGCCTCGACCGTGAGATCCGCGAGAAGATCGCGCTCTTCGCCAGCCTTCCCGTTGACGCGGTGATCTCCGCCAACGACGTCGACAACATCTACAAGGTGCCGCTGGTCTTCCGCGCCGAGGGCGTCGACGACCTCGTGCTCGACCACTTCGGCATGGACGCACCGCCATCCGACCTCGCCGAGTGGGAGGCGATGGTCAAACGAGCCGACAACGCCGAGGGCAAGGTCCGGATCGGCTTGGTCGGCAAGTACGTGCAACTGGCCGACGCCTACAAGTCGGTGATCGAGGCGCTCGAGCACGGTGGCTTCCACCACGGTGTCGGCGTCGAGGTCGAGCTGATCGATTCCGAGAACTTCGACCCCGAGCGACTCGAGGGCCTTGACGGCATCCTCATTCCGGGCGGCTTCGGCGAGCGCGGTATCGAGGGCAAGGTCGCCGCGGCGCGGATCGCCCGCGAGCGCTCGATCCCGTATCTGGGGATCTGCCTCGGCATGCAGATCGCCGTGGTCGAGTTCGCCCGCACGGTCGCCGGGATGGACGGCGCCAACTCGGCCGAGTTCGATCCCGAGACGCCGTTCCCGGTGGTCGACCTGTTGCCCGAGCAGAAGGAAGTCTCCGAAATGGGCGGCACGATGCGGCTCGGCGCCGACCCGGTGAAGCTGCACGAGGGCACGCGGGCGCGCGAGATCTATGGCGAGGCCGTGATCTACAAGCGCCACCGCCACCGCTACGAGGTAAACAACCAGCTGCGCCGCCGGCTCGAGGACGAGGGCCTGGTCTGCGGCGGCACCTCGCCCGACGAGCGCCTGGTCGAGATGGTCGAGCTGCCCGATCACCCCTTCTTCGTCGCTTCCCAGTTCCACCCAGAGTTCAATTCACGCCCGAACCGTCCCGAGCCGCTCTTCCGCGAGTTCGTCGGGGCGGCGGCGCGGCACGCGGGTGAGCGCCCGGCTGAAGACCGTGAGCCTGCGCAGGCCGAAGAGGCCCAGGGCAGCGAAGCCGGCGTACGTCAGTCGAGCTGACGCCCCCTCCGTTCCCGTTAGCCTGTCTCGCCGTGGAGAGGCTTCGGGAGACTTTCGTCCGGCTTTGTGAAATCCGAAGCCCGACCGGTGAGGAGCGCGAGGTCGCCGACACGATCCTCGCCGAGCTCACCGCCCTCGGGCTCGAGGTGAGCGAGGACGACGCCGCGGGGCCGGCCGAAGCGGGCGCCGGCAACATCGTCGCGCGGCTGCCGGGCAGGGGTGACCGCTGGGTGATGTTCTGTGGCCACATCGACACCGTTCCGCACGAGGGGCAGATCGAGGTGGTCGAATCCGACGGTGTCTTCCGCAGCGCCGGCAAGACGATCCTCGGCGCCGACAACAAGGCCGCGGTGGCGGTCTTCATGGAGCTGGTGGCGCGCCATGCCGGGGCCGACGAGCCGCCGCCGGTTGGGATCGAGCTGGTGCTGACGGTCGCCGAGGAGCAGGGCCTGCGGGGGGCAAAGGCATTTGACGCTTCGACGCTGCGTTCGGATTGCGGTTTCGTCCTCGATCACGCCAGCGCGGTCGGCGAGGTGATCGTCAGCTCGCCGACCCAGCAGCGGGTGCTGGCCGAGTTCACCGGGGTCGAGGCCCACGCCGGCATCCGCCCCGAGGACGGCAACAACGCGATTGCCGCCGCTGCGGCAGCGATCTCGCGTATGGAGCTGGGGCGGCTCGACCCGGAGACGACCGCCAATGTCGGCGTGATTGCCGGCGGCACCTCGGGCAACGTCGTCCCCGGAAAGTGCGAGATCGTCGCCGAGTCGCGCAGTCTCGACGCGGGCCGCGCCGCCGAGGTGGCCGGCTTGCTCAGCGACGCCTGCGCGTGGGGCGCCAGCGAGCACGGCTGCGACGCCGACGTGCGGATCGAAGAGCTCTTCCGGGGCTACCGGATCTCGCCCTCCTCGCCGGCCCTCGCCCTCGCCGAGGCCGGTCTGCGGCGGGCGGGCTTCGAGCCCGAACGCACCGCGACCGGCGGCGGCAGCGACGCCAACGCGCTGATCGTCGACGGTTTCGACTGCGTCCTGCTCGCCAACGGCACCGAGGCCAACCACACTCCCGACGAGGCGGTCAGCGCCCGTAACCTCGATGCCATGCTCGGGGTCTGCGAAGGCATCGTCGCCGAGGCTGCGGCGAGCGACGGGTGAGTGGCCGCCTGAAGCTGCGCCGGGGCGTGGTCGTCAGCGCCGAGCCGCTGAAGGTGGAGGTCGACGGCGAGCGGCGAGCGGCATGGGCCGACACGGCGCTGCTCGGGGAGATGCAGGAGGGCGACGAGGTCGTGATCAACGTCGAGGCCGTTGATCTGGGCCTCGGCTCGGGCGGATTCGACGTGGTCCACGTCAACCTCACGCGCGGCCTCGAGGGCGCCGGTGCTGCCGGCGAGCACGTAATGAAGCTCAACTACAGCTCGCTCCAGCACCCGGTCGAGCCGGTCGAGCCGCCGCTGCCGGCTTCCCCCGACAAACCGCTGAAGGGAGCACCGGAACAGTTTGCCCCGGTACTGGTGCTGCCGCTGCATGGGCACCTTGCGCCGGCCGCTTGGGCTGCGGATCAGGCATCGCCAGGGATCAAACTCGGATACGTGCAGACGGCGGGTGGCGCGCTTCCCGGTTCGCTGAGCCGCGATGTCGCCGAGCTGCGCGAGCGGGGCCTGATCCGCGGCCACATCACCGCGGCACCGAGCTACGGCGGCGAGTACGAGGCGATCTCCGTAGCGGGCGCCCTGGACGCCGCGGTGCACGAGCTCGGCTGGGACGCGATCATCGCCGGCCCCGGTCCCGGCATCATCGGCTCCGACAGCCGCCTGGGCCACGGCGGCATGGCCGCCCTCGACACGGCGCACGCCTCCCTCGCCCTGGGTCTCCCAACCCTGCTCTCCCCACGTCTCTCCAGCGCCGACCCCCGAGAGCGCCACCGCCCAGTGAGCCACCACACCCTCACCGTCATGCAGCTACTGCTCAGCGGAGTACAGGTCCCGGTCCCATCAAGCGAGCCGGTCCCGATCGCAGTGCTAGCCACCGCAGCGGGCTGGCGCCACCGCCTCCACGAAGCGGCCGTCGACCTTGACGGCTACGAAGCTTCCAAGCTCCCAGCCCGAACGATGGGTCGCACTCTTGCGGAGGACCCACTCTTCTTCTCTGCAGCCCTAGCCTCGGGAAGAGCCCTAGCCGAATCGACTGCGGGTGGCGTGAGCTGAGGGGGGCCGAGAACGGACGCTCTGCGCCCGCCCGCAGGCCCCCCTCAGATCGCGACGGGCCCCGCAGCCGAGCCGATGGTCCCGCCGCAGCCGAGCGCACGGTCCCTTGCCAATCAAGGTCTTCGCCGACTCAGCGAGAACCCTCGCTCCATGGTCGTAGCCGATCCCCCGAAAACCGAGTCGCGCTTCGAGTCCCTAGTCCTAGATTTCCTCTCCTACCTGGAGCTGGAGCGAGGCCTCTCGCGAAACACCCTCGACGCCTACCGCACCGACCTGCACCAGTACGGCGAGTACCTCGCCGCCCACCACCTCGACGCGCTCGCCGCCGGCCCGGCTGACATCAGCGAGTTCCTGGCCGAGCTGGCGACGGGCAACGGACGGCCTGCATGCTCCTCGGCCACGGTTCACCGCAAGGCCGCCTGCCTGCGCTCGTTCTACAAGCAGCTGCGTCGCGACGAGCTGATCGGCGACGATCCTACGGCCGCCCTCAGCGCACCGCGCCGGGCGAGGAAGCTGCCGCAGGTCCTCAACTACGCCGAGGTGCAGAAGCTGCTCGCAGCTCCGATGGGAGACGAACCGACGACGCTGCGCGACCGGGCGCTGCTCGAGGTGATGTACGCCTGCGGGCTGCGCGCCTCGGAGACGATCGGCCTCGAGATGGCCGACGTCGACCTGCACGAGGGATTCCTGCGCGCCCGCGGCAAGGGTGGCAAGGAACGGTTGGTGCCGCTCGGGCGCAAGGCGATCGCGGCGATCTCGTCCTACCTGCGCGGCGGTCGGCCGAAGCTGGTCGGCGATCGCCATGAGCCGAAGCTCTTCGTCAACTTCCGCGGCGGCCCACTCAGCCGCCAGGGTCTCTACAAAATCGTCCAGCGCAACGCCCGCGACGCCGGCCTCGCGGGCCAGATGAGCCCCCACACCCTGCGCCACAGCTTCGCCACGCACCTGCTGGCGGGTGGCTGCGACCTGCGCGCCGTGCAGGAGATGCTCGGCCACGCCGACATCTCGACAACCCAGCTCTACACCCACCTCTCCGGCGAGGGCGTGAAGGACGCCTACTTCAAAGCTCACCCCCGCGCCGGCGGTTGATAGAACCGGGCAATGCCCGAGCTGCCCGAGGTGGAGACCGTTTGCCGTCAGCTCGATCCCGAGCTGACGGGGCATCGAATCGAGGCGCTGGAGGTTCTGGACGCGCGTTGGTGTCGGCCGATGCCACCCGCGGGGCTGGAGGTGGCGGTCGAGGGGGCGAGGATCAAGGGGCTGGGACGGCGGGGGAAGTACCTGCTGCTGGCGCTTGATGGCGCGCGGACGCTGGTCATGCACCTGCGGATGACCGGCAACCTGGTCCTGGTCGAGGGCGAGAGCAAGCTCGATCCTTCCGAGGGACGGCGCTTGTACGAGGGCGAGCGCTCGGCCTCCGAGCGACACCTGCGGGCGCGCTTCACGCTCGACGATGGGCGCGAGGTCTGGTTCACCGATCCGCGGCGGTTCGGCGAGGCGTTCCTGATCGACGACGCGAAGCTTGAAGAGCGCTTCGCCAAGCTCGGCGTGGAGCCGCTCTCTGACGCCTTCACTGCCGAGGCTCTAGGTCAGATAGCGGCGAACCGTACCGCGCCGCTGAAGTCGTTCCTGCTCGACCAGTCCGGGGTCGCCGGGGTCGGCAACATCTACGCCGACGAGGCGCTGTTCCGGGCACGCCTGCACCCACTCTCCCCAGCCGGATCGATGAAGTCCGAGCATCTGGAGGCGCTGCGCGGTGCGATCGTCGCGGCGCTGGAAGCCGGGATCGACGGTGGGGGCGCCTCGATCGACGACTACCGCGACGGTCGCGGCGAGAAGGGCACAATGCAGGAAGAGTTCCTTGTCCACACCCGCGAGGGAGAAGCCTGTCCGCGCTGTGACGGCACGATCGTCCGCATCGTCGTCTCCGGCCGCTCGACCTACTACTGCCCGAGCTGCCAGGTGCGCCT
Organism: uncultured Solirubrobacterales bacterium; assembly: GCA_963702705.1. GTDB lineage: Bacteria > Actinomycetota > Thermoleophilia > Solirubrobacterales > 70-9 > VRUE01. Next base: position 233,495 of record CAVPDR010000002.1, on the reverse strand, counting down.
GCGCCGTCGCCCGCGCAAGCGCCGTCCGGCCCGTCGTTCACCGTAGATCGGCTATGGCCGGAAAGACGCTGAAGACGGAGGCGGTGGTGCTGCGCAGCATCCGCTACGGCGAGGCCGACCGCATCCTCCACCTCTACTCGAAGACGAAGGGGCGGATCGGGGCGATCGCCAAGGGCGCGCGGAAACCGAAGTCGCGCTTCGGCGGCCGACTCGAGCCCTTCTTCCGCCTCGACCTGGTCCTGCACGAAGGCCGCGGCGAGCTGCTCACAGTGACCAACGTCGCCACCGTCGACGGCTACCCGCGACTGCGCGCCTCTGGCCCCGCCCTCAACGCGGGCGCCCGCGCCTGCGACGCAGTGCTGCGCCTGCTCGACTCGACCGAGCCCAACCCGCCCGCCTACAACCTGCTCTGCCGCTACCTGGCGCTGCTCGACGACGCGGCGGCGGAGCGCGGGGCGAGCCTTGAAGCGGCACTCTCCTTCCGGCTCAAGTTGGCCCTGGCCGCCGGTTTCTCCCCCGAGCTCGCCTCCTGCGCGCATTGTGGAGAGGCCGAGCATCTGAGCGGCTTCTCTGGCGCGGCGGGCGGCGTCGTCTGTGTCAGCTGCGAAGCCGGCGCCTTCCCGCTTTCGGAGGAGGCGCATCGCTTCATGGTCGCGGCGATCGGCAGCCCTTTGGCTGAGGCGCCCCGGGCCGATGAGATGGCTCTGCGCCAGGTAGAACGCGCCGTGCGCGAGACGCTTGAGCATCACGCTCATGTCCAATTGCGATCTGCGGCGTGAGGGTCGATCTCGGCAGGGGTTCCGCTTAACTTTTTGGATGCTGACGAACTTGCTGACGCCGCAAGGTGGACGCCCAAAAAGTACAAGACGCTCCACCCCTGCCGAGATCGACCCTTAGGATCGGACAGTGGACGTAACTTTGACGTTTGAGGATCGGATGCGCGCTTTGGAGGAGCAGTTCCTCGATGAGCGAGCGACGCGCTCCTATCCGGCACACCGCAAGGTTGAGGAGCCCGACAGCCCCGTGCGCACGCCTTTTCAGCGCGATCGCGATCGCATCGTCCACACCAAGGCTTTTCGACGGCTCAAGCACAAGACGCAGGTCTTCGTTGCGCCCGAGGGGGACCATTACCGGACGCGCCTCACACACACGATCGAGGCCTGTGGGATCGCCCGCACCGTCGCCCGCGCGCTCGGGCTCAACGAGGACCTGACCGAGGCGATCGGGCTCGGTCACGACCTCGGCCACCCGCCCTTCGGCCACGCCGGCGAGGAGGCCCTCGACGCGGCGCTGCGCGAGCGCTGCGGCACCGGCTTCAAGCACAACGAGCACTCGCTGCGCGTGGTCGAGGTGCTGGAGCGCGACGGCCGCGGACTCAACCTGACCGAGCAGGTCCGCGACGGCATCCTCAACCACACCGGCTCGAACAAGCCGGCGACCCTGGAGGGGCGGATCGTCAAGCTGGTCGACCGCGTCGCCTACATCAACCACGACATCGACGACGCGTTGCGGGCAGGAATCCTCAGCACAGGCGACCTGCCGGCCACCGAGATCGAGCTGCTCGGCGCGACCGGATCGGCCCGCATCGACACCCTGGTCCGCGACATCGTCGAGCGCTCCCGCACCGCCGGCGACATCGTCCAGAGCGAGGAGATCGGCGGCGCGATGCTGCGGCTGCGCAAGTTCATGTTCGACCGCGTCTACCTCGGGCCGCTGGCCCGCAGCGAGCACGAGCGCGTCCACCGGATGATGCGGACCCTCTTCAACCACTACATGGAGCGGCCGAGCGAGGCCCCCGAACTGGAGCCGGGCGCGAGCGAGTGCCAGCGGGTCGCCGACTACCTTGCGGGGATGACCGATCGCTACTGCATCGCCAAGTACGCGGAGCTGGTCGAGTGGCGCTGATCTCGACCGAGAGCCTGGAGCGGGTCAAGCAGGCGGTCGACATCGTCGAGGTGATCTCGGCCCACACCGACCTGCGCCGCCAGGGCACGCGCTGGGTGGGCCTCTGCCCGTTCCACGAGGAGCGCACGCCGTCCTTCTCGGTCGACGCGGCGGAAAAGCTCTACCACTGCTTCGGCTGCGGGGTCGGCGGCGACACGATCAAGTTCGTCGAGGAGAAGGAGGGCCTGGGCTTCGCCGAGGCGGTGGAACTGCTCGCCGACCGCTACGGGGTCGAGCTCGAGCGCGACCAGGAGAACCCGGAAGTAGAGGCGCGACGGCGACAGCAGCGGCGCTTCGAGGAGCTGCTTGGCCGGACCGCCGACTTCTACGCCGCCTACCTCTGGGACTCGGAGGAGGCGAAGAAAGCCCGCGGGTACCTGACCGAGCGCGGCCTGGGCGAGGAGGTGCTGCGCGCATTCGGCGTCGGCTACGCGCCAAGCGCCTGGGACAAAGTCCTGCTACGCGGGCAGCGAGCCGGGTTCAAAGTCGACGAGTTGCGAGCCGTGGGCCTCGTCCAGCGCGGCAAAGGCGGCGGAGAGTACGACCGGTTCCGTTCGCGAATCATGTTTCCGATCCGCGACCGCCGCGGCCGCACACTCGGTTTTGGCGGCCGGGCGATGCGATCGGATCAGGGGGCCAAGTACGTGAACACGGCAGAGACCGATTTCGGCGCCTCCCATGGTCGCTCCGGATTCCGCAAGAGCTCGATCCTCTACGGGGTGGACCTGGCGAAGGGAGATATCGCCAAGGCCGGCCGCGCCGTGGTGGTCGAGGGCTATACCGACGTTCTTGCCCTGCACCAGGCCGGGCTTCGGGAAGCGGTCGGGGTGATGGGAACCGCGATCACCGAGAAACAGGTGGGAGAGCTGTCGGGCATGGTCGAGGAGGTGGTCCTCGCCCTCGATGCCGACGCGGCCGGGCAGGAGGCGATGCTGCGGGCCCAGCGAGTTGCCGCGGAGAGGAAGATGCGACTCAGGGTCGCGGCGATGCCTGGTGGAGAAGACCCGGCCGAGATGGTCGCCGGCGACGGCGGTGCGGAACGGTTCCGCGAGCTGGTCGACGGCGCGGTCGAGCTGTCCGCCTTTCAGGTCGGGCTCGTCCTCGACGGGACCGACGGGAACTCGCCGACGGAGCGAGACAGGGCGCTCAGGGAGGTCGCGCCGATCCTCGCCGCAATGGGGGAGACCCCGAGTCGCGAAGATCAGGTGCGCCGGGTGGCCGAGCGCCTCGACCTCGAGCCGGCGATGGTCATGGGACGGGTCGTGGCTGCGCAACCGCTGAGCGGCGGGCCAGGGGAGAGCGCCGGGTCGAGCGGCCGCGACTTCGCCCCGGCGCCGCGGCAGAGCGCCGAGCTGACCTCGCGCGAGCGGCGCGAGCGGGCGTTGCTGGCGATGTGCATCGCCCTGCCCGAGCAGGGCAAGGACTACCTGGAGCGGCTGACGGGTGAGCACCTCTCACCGGGCGGCGCCCGCGCCGCGGCCTGGCTGCGCGAGCATCCCGAGGACCCGGCCTCGGACCTGCCCCGCGACGACTCGGAGCTGTCGGGCCTGATCGCCGAGCTGGTGATCATCGCCCACGACGAGCCCGCCTCGCCCGAGGCGATGGAGCTCAACTTCCTCCTCCTCGACCAGCGCCGGATCGAGGCCGAGATTGCCGCGGCCGGCGAGCGCAACGACTACGAGGGCCGTGCCGCGCTCAGCCGCGAGCGCGCCGCTCTGGTCCAACGCATAGCCCACACCGAGCGCGTCAGCGGCTAATCGGTGAAGCTTTCTGTCTGAGGCCGATGGCATCGTACCTCCATGGACTCAGAGCACCCCACCGGCGCGAGGGACGTAAATCCGCCTTCATGCCTCGAAAAGCGATGCAGACGGCACGGGCGAACCTCGTTTGCGCTTGAGGGGCGTGGTTACTATCGCTGTCGAAAGTGCCGCTCCGAGGCCGTCTCGAAACGGCGGCGGCTCGTCAAGCAGACCCTTGTAGAAGATGGAGAAGTGCGCCTTGCTCTGCGCGAACTGCCATGCTGAGGTCGAGGCAGGATTGACCTCCCTGCCGGTAGATTCTCTGGCAAGCTTTAATCCGAAGTAGTCAGTTCGGCAAGCACGGTCCGGGGTAGCTCAATTGGTAGACGCGCTCGGCTGTTAACCGAGAGGTTGTGGGTTCGAGTCCCACCCCCGGAGCTTCCTTCATGCAGGCGCGCGATCGCGGGCGAGCCGCTCGACCAGCTCGGCGCCGCGGTCCGCGCCGTCATGCTGCCGCCCCCAAGCCGCGAGCTCGGCCGCGCGGGCAGTGAAGCTCGGGTCGCTCAGCAGTCGGCGCGCGGCCCAACGCAGCGGCGTCGGGCGACAGAGGCGCCAGGGGAGCGAGAGGCCGGCTTTGGCCCAGGTCACCCGCATCGCGGTCTCGCTCATGTCGCCGATGATCGGGCAGATCAGCACCGGGGTGCCGGCGCCGAGCGCGCGGGCGACGGTGCCGTGTCCGCCGTGGGAGATGACCAGTGAGGCGGCCGGCATCAGCTGGCTGTAGCTGAGCCAGTCGACCAGGATCGCGTTGGAAGGGACGTCGATCGGGACCTGGGGGACCACGCGGTTGGTCGTGGCGACGACGCGAACAGGCTCCTCCGCAAGTGCGGCAAGGGCGGTGCGCACGAGGTGATTGTCCGAGTCATGGGCGGTGCTGGGCGCGACCAGGACCAGCGGGTGCTCGCCGGGCGGCAGCTCGATCTCGGGGTGGGGAACCTCGAAGGCCAGCGGCCCGGTGATCTCGACCGCGGCCGGCCAGTTGCGCGGGTACTCGAGCTGGGGGAAGGTGCCGACCAGCGCCAGCTCCGTGCTGATGCCGCCGTGAAAGCGCTCGACCGGGCGCAGGCCGAGCCGCGCCCGTTGCCGGTTGAGGTCGCGCCTGCCGTGCTCGAGGCCGATGTTCAGGGCCCGCTGCCCGGTTCGCCAAACGGCCCGCCCGAGCGGCGTGCGCGGCGGCTGCAGGCCGACCGCAAAGAAGGGTAGGCCCGGCTCGACCACCGGATAGATGTGGGGGATGAGGGTTGCCAGGGGAATCCCCGACTTCTCAGCGGCGAGCGCCGGGGCCAGGGTGAGGATGTCGCTGATTACGACGTTGGGTCTCATTTCCTCCAGCAGTGGCAGCAGCGCCCGGGCGGCCTCGGCGGCGTGGTCGCCGTCGGGCGAATCGGGATCCGGTGGCGGGAACATTTGGTATTCCTCAGCCGCGGCGAAGCCGAGGCCGGCCCCCTCGACGGCCTCGCGCCGCTCCTCCCACGTCTCGAGCACCACGTCGTGGCCGCGCTCGCGCAGCGCCCGGCCGAGCGCAATCGCCGGGAAGACGTGCCCTGGGTCGCCGAATGCTGCGACTAGAAAGCGCATGAACGAGGTCCAAACGTTGCCAGGCTAGGACGCAGGGAGCCCGAATAGCGGCGCTATTCGGGCGATTGAGGACACCGCATGGCGACGTTTGGGGCCGTCAAGGGGTGTCGAGGCCCTCGCCCGGGCGGGTAAAGACAATCTCGGGCACGTGGCAGTTGCGCGACGTGTGCAGCAGGAAGCGCACCGCCTCGCCGAGGTCCTCGGGGCGGATCATCTCCTCGCCCGGCACCTGGCCCTTGGCGAACTCGGTCATCGGCGTGTCGACGAAGCCCGGTGCCAGCGCCGTGCACTGGATGCCGGCGCTGCCGACCTCGCGATGCGTCGACTGGGTGAAGTTGAGCACCGCCGCCTTGGTCGCGGCGTAGATCGAGAGCCACGCCTGCCCGCCCTTGCCGGCGATCGAGGCGGTGTTGACGATCAGCGCCTTGCCGTGCTCGGCGCCCGCCTCCTTCAGCAGCGGCAGACCCTCGCGGGTGCCGATGATCAGCGCCCGCAGGTTGACCCCGAGCTGCATGTCCAAATGCTTGGTCTGGATCTCCTCCATCGGCGCACCGATGCCGACGCCGGCGTTGTTCATCAGCATGTCGAGGCGACCGTAGGTCTCGCGGTGTTTGGTGAAGACGCCGACCACGTCCTCCTCCTCGGTCATGTTGGCGGCGACGCTCTGCACCTCGATGCCATCGGCACGGAGGCTCTCCGCGGCGGACTCGAGCTTGTCGGGGCGGCGGGCGGAGACGGTCAGGGCGTAGCCCTCTTCGCCGAGCACCCGGGCGACCGCCAGCCCGATGCCGCTCGATGCTCCGGTTATGAGTGCCGCTCGCTGCGCCAAGTTCCTCTCCTTTGCTCGCCCGCGTTCGCCGCGGACCCTACCTCGCGACCGGGTTGGGCGCCCGGTGGCGCAAGTGCCTTGGCATCGCCGTCAATAACATGCCGCCGATGCGCCCGAGCCGAGTTCTCGCCACCCTTGCCTGCACCCTCGCAGCGGCGCTCGCGATCGCCGGCTGCGGCAGCGGCTCGGACTCCTCCACAGGATCGTCGTCGAGCGGTGCCCAGAGTCGCCCGGCGCCACCGAAGAGCGACTTCCCCGGCGCCAAGGGGAAGACCCTGGGCGAAGTCCTCGAAGTCGAAGATGCCACTCCCTCGACCCTCGTCGTCTCGCCCGCGGCCGAAGTCTTCAACAAGGGTGAGAACCGCTATCCGTTCGGCGTCTTCCAGCGCGACCGCACCCAGGTATCCGACGCCGAAGTGGCGCTCTATTTCGCCAAGGTGCCGGCCAAAAGCTCCGGCGTGGCCGGGACCGAAGTTCCGGCCGGCACAACAAGCGCCAAGGAAGCCGAAAAACGCGCCCTCGACCAGCCGGCGAAGGGGCCGTTTCCCGCTGCGATCGAAACGCTCCAGACCCAGCCCGCCTTTCGCGCCCAGACGACGACGAGCGACCCCGACGCCGCTTCTGTCGTCTACAAGACCAACGTCGACTTCCCCAGCAACGGCGAGTGGCGGATCGCAGCTCTGATCAGGCAGGACGGCAAGCTGACGGCGACGCTACTGCCGAGCGCCGTGGTCGGCCGCTACACAAAGGTGCCGCAGGCGGGGCAGGAGGCGCCGCTTATCCACACGCCGACCCCCGCCGACGTCGGTGGCGACCTCTCCAAGATCACCACCCGCATCCCGCCGGACACGCAGAACAGGGTTGACTACGCCGATGTTCTCGGCAAGGAGCCGATCGTGCTCCTCTTCGCCACCCCCCAGTTCTGCGTCAGCCGTGTCTGCGGCCCGGTTGTCGACGTCGCCGAGCAACTCAAGCAGCTCTACGGCGACAAGGTGGCGTTCATCCACATGGAGATCTACACCGACAACGACCCGAACAAGCCGGTGCGGCCGCAGGTGCGGGCCTTCCACCTGCCAACCGAGCCATGGTTGTTCGCGATCGGCCGAAATGGAAAGATCGAAGACGAGATCGACGGCGCCTTCGGCGTCGAAGAACTGACCCGCGTGGTGAAGGGACTGACTGGAGAATGAGCGAGAAGACGAGCCCAGGCCCCGATGCCGAGCTGCTGGCGTCCTTCGCCGAGGAGGCGCGGCGGCGCTGCGACGTGATCGCCGCCGGCCTGGCGACCGAGACGACGGACTTCGAGACGATGCGAATCGAGGCCCATGCCCTCCGCGGCGCCGCCGGCGTCGTCGGCCTTCGCCGCCTCGCCGAGCTCGCCGGCCTGATGGAATCCGACCTCGCCGAAGCAAAGAAGACCGGCAGCATCCGCGGCGGCCGCTCCCATCAGATAGCCGACGCCGCCAAGGCCCTGGCCGACGGCGCCGCTGCAGCCTCCAAAGGCGAGGAAGAGCCCCCCGACGTCGGCCGCTCACTGGCCCAGCTCTTCAGCGCATAGCGCGCTAGCCTCCTCAGCCAACGGGGCGGTAGCTCAGTTGGTTAGAGCAGCGGACTCATAATCCGTCGGTCGAAGGTTCGAGTCCTTCCCGCCCCATGATTCGGAAGGCTATTTGAAGCCAGAGCCTTTGAAGAACTTCTCGAGCGAGGGATACCAACGAACAGGTTTTGTCGGAGCCACAGATGCGAAGCGTGCCGCCGAGGTCGGAGCGGGATTGACGACGTCGAGCCATTGCACGCTGTCGTTGCGGAGCAGCCCCCGCTCGAATAGCTTTTCTGCCTCGACGTCGAGCGCTGGCAGTGAATAGCCGAAAAAAAGAATTCGGTCGGCGTTTTGAATTGCCTTGCGGGCGTCTTCCCAAACCAGCTTGACGGCTTTTGGTCGGAGCGCCTGCTTGGCATACACAGGGGGGACGACGATCGGCCACATCGTCCACTCAGTTCTGCCTTTACCGCCCGAGGATCTTACGAAGGTGCTGCCCCGTTGTCCGATTCGCATTCTGGTTACCAGCTGGAGGGGGTTGGTTCCGCCGCCGCCCTCAAGAAAGCGGGTCGTTGGGCGGGATGAGTTGATGCGTACGTTCCAGTTGAGAGAGCCGTGCAGCTTCAGGATCGTCAGCGGGCGATCGTGGTTGCATAGGTTTTGTTCATGGAAGTGGAAGGTCTTAGCTGAACCTCCAACGGGCACCAGCGGGTTGAGAAGGGAAGAGATGGCTCCATAGCCTTTGTCAATGCACCACCGAGGACGCAGCGAGGCGCGTCGCGCGATCTCGTTCTCAATAACGAGGTCGTGGTTGAACGTGATGATGGTCAGGTCATCGGCGTTCTTTGCCGCCCCGGCGAGTAGTCGGCCTATTGGGCCGCCGGTGCGATTGTCGGCGCAAAGCCAGTTCGTGGTCTCGCGCAGAACTCGTAGATATAGGTCAACCAGATCGATGTATGCGTTCAGAGCCGCTTTGTCACCGGAGTTCTCGCGAAAGTCGTAAGAGACATCCTTGAAGATCTCCTCCATGCGGTACTCCCGAAGAGTTGTCGCTGTGGGATCAATTCCGATGTAGTTTTCGAAATACGATTTCAACGCGGCGCTCAGAGCGATCCCGCGTGCGTCAACCGTCTCGAAAAAAGTTGTATCGAGCGGGGGTCGAGTGTTCCTCATCCGCTCGGTGCGAAAATGAAGGGCATTCGCCAGCGTCGCACCGGCCCCTAGGACAAGACACGTTCTCATCTCGATACGAACGCTATTGGTTCGATACGACGGAGGTTCTTTTTAAGAACGCCACAGGTGAGATGCGGACGGGCTGTGCCGGTTCGTGTGGTCTGGGCTAGCGGCCGAGCAGACTGATAGCCGCCTTGCGAAACGAGGCGGGGTCTATCGCCGGAAAGAGATAGAGATCAGGCTCGATTGACTCAAATTGACTGAGGGCGTCCGCCGGGTCGACCAAGCCAGTAGAGATCATCTGGCGAACGTCTTGGATGTCTTGACTATGCCCACGCTCGATCTTTGAAAGCGCCTGAGCCACGGGGTCGAAGTGGTGGAAGGAGAGCTTGCCGTGTCTAGTGATCAGCGGACTTCGATCCTCCCATCCCTTTGGAAGCGGAATGAAATCGGACGGCGCTGCGAGCTCGACGTTGAGGTCCAGCTCCTCCTTGAGACGGGGTATCTCACGGAGAATCTCGTCACGATCTGGAATGAGCTTTATGTCTACGTCGATGGTCGTCGCTCGCCAGCCATAGAGAACGGCCGTCGCGCCGCCCGTGAGGTAGATGTGACCCTCCACGTCGACAGCTCTGCCGAGCTCTCGCATGAATTGCTCAATGCGTGTTGAGTCCGCTAGCTTGCGCATGCGGCCGCGCGCTCAAAGCTGACGAGCCGGCGAATCAGAGCGTTATAGGCAGAGTGGGCCGCATCGCCCTTCTGGCTGACGAGAAGGGCGTAGAGCCGGTGCTCGGGAGATGCAATCGGCGTAGAGAGCTCTATGCCCAAAGACCGCAGGCGCGGGGCACCAATCGAAACCAGCAGCGCCTCGGTCGACTCGTGCTCAGCATCCAGGTCTGCGGCACCCCGCCTAACGAGGTCGGCGCCGGGGAGGGCTTCCAAGGTGACGAAGCTGTTCATTCCGGTCAGGGTAGCGACCTTCGGGTTGGTCGCACGGCTCATTGTGTCTCGAAACTTGGCCTCGGAGTTGGTCCCCGACTCCACCGAACTCAGCCGAACTCCCTGGACGTGATCCGCCCTACCAGGCCCGATTCGCCTCCTTGGACAGGTTCCGGCTCGACTCATAATCCGTCGGTCGAAGGTTCGAGTCCTTCCCGCCCCATGACGACGACCCTGGGATCCCAAGCCGGCTGGGTGATGCCGACAGCTCGGCGGCCTGTTCGTGACCGGCGGCTCACGTTCTCTTCCGCAGCGCGAGAAGGCCGACTCCACCCAGGGCAAGAGCGGCCAGTGCGAGGGCGGCGGTGACGAGCACGGGGTTGCGTGCCGCGAATGAGCGCGTGTCCGGTGGCGGCTTGAAGGCCGGGTTTTCGCGCTCGGGCCCGAGCTTTCCACGCACCGCCCGCTCGACCCCGATGGCGCTCGCCGGTAGGCGGGCGAAGTCGTAGCTGGGAGGCTTCGCGGGCGAGCTTCCGTAGTAGACGGTGTAGGGAGGTGGGTGCCCGCCCTCGAGCAGCAGCGGGCGCGCGCGACTCCACGCCGAAACTTGGATTCCGCGCAGCGGGGTGTCATCGCCGTTGTCGATTTCGATCCGGATGTAGCGGTGATGAGCTCGGAGCGGGATCGGCGCCGACGCGGAATCGGGGAAGCGAGAGATTCTTGCTGTCCGCAGCGGCACGAACCGCGGTCGGGAGTTCGAGCCGGAGATCGCTACCGGGCGCTCGTAGCGGGAGTCCTTGGCGACGATTCGGAGTTCGTCAACCGGAACGTTGCGGAAGCCGAGGTCGAGGGTGACGATCGTGTTTCTCCCGGCCCGGTGCAGCGCTACCGACCTCACCGTGCGCCGCAAAAGCCGTGGCCGCTCGCGCGCCCCCGACACGCTTGCGCCGGCGATGCGGCTGGCGCCGGTCGCCCTGACGAGCAGATAGCGGAAGTCGCTCGGGGGGAAGACGGCGACAGTGCTCCGCGCCGTCTGCGCCCCGCGAGCGTCGTAGATCCCGGTCGTGGACAGCCGCGTGAACGGACCATCGCGGTCGTCGGCTCCGAGGACCACCGCACGGCCGACGAAATCCCGGTCGGGCAGCTCAAGCGCCACGCGGTCGCGAATCGTCGGCCGCCCGCCGAGGTCGAGCAGGGCAACGGCGAACTGTCCTTGGCGGCCGCTGTTGAGGACCGGCACCGTCTGGGGCGCGGTGCCCCGACTGCTCGGAACGCGCCGCCATGCCACCTCATGCCCGTGCGCATCGGCGAACCTCAGATCGGCGAAGCCAGGCAAGGAGTGCTCGAAGAGCGGCCCGTCGGGCTCGACGAAAACGGGTCTTCCGCCAGGAGCGGCAAGCGGCCGCACGTAACGAAAGTCGGCGCGCCCGAGCTCGGCCGCCGCGGCCGGCTGGACGCCGGCCGCGAAGGATGAAAGCAAGGCTATGGAGAGGACAATGCGTCTCATCGGGTCGCCTCCGTGCTGTCGCCGCCGACGCCGATCTGGATCCGCTGGTAGGCGAAGGCACCGACGAGCAGGAGCAGGCCAAGGGCGATGAACGAGAGCACCCGCGCAATCTCGTCCAGCTCAGCGAGGTCGTAGGTGTAGACCTTGCCGATGGCAAGCGCGAGCAGCGCCAGTCCGCCGAGGCGGAGTTGCCTGGCATCGCGCAGCAGCCCCAAGACGATCGCGCCGAGGCCGGTCAGGGTCCAGAAGGCGGAGAGCAGTACCTGGCCCATCTGCAGCGACTCTCCCGAGTCGGTGATGCCGAACGTGTCGACGATCGCCACCGAGGCGAGGTAGACGAGCGCGGTAGCGCCGATGACCTCGCACGCCTGGGCAAAGCCCGGGTCGAAGTCGCGCAGGAGGTATCGGCCGCAGAGGGCGGCAGCAGCGCAGGCACCGAGTCCGGCGAGCGCACCGCCGAGATCCTCGACCCCCGCGAAGATCGCGCTGGGCGGCGCCTCGAAGGCGAGCACGTGTCCGAATGCAAGGCCGAGGAAGATCCCCGCTGCGATCAGGAGGCGGTCGGCATTGGAGCCCAGGGGCTGGGGCTTTCTGCTCGCCCGGGTAGCCAGGTAGGCGAGCACCACAGCCTGTACGGCCCAGCCGATCACGAGAGCGGGGCCATCGAGGGCATTCGCGAACCCGAACGCAGAGAGGCCGAGGCCTACGGCCACAAGCAGCGAGCCGATCTCGCGGTTGATCGCCTGGCGAAGCGCGAAGGCCCCGAGCGCGATGTGCAGGGCGGCCAGACCCAGGAACCACGCGACGGCGGCGTTCGGGTGGCCGGTCTCATGCAGGCCGAAGTAGCCGGCGCCCGCGATCAGAGCGGCGTCTGCCAGCAGCAATAGCCAGGACGCGAGCGGCGGCTGATCAGGGGTCCGTGGGCGCATCTCATAGCCGATCGCGGCGATCACGTAGAGCGCCCAGAAGCCAATGAGCACGCCCAGCGAGACCAGCAGTCGTTCGTCGTAGCTGTCGACGAACCAAGCCAGGAGCTGGGGCGCCGAGATCAAAAAGGCGCCGAGCGAGAGCTCGTTCCATCTCTGCCAAAGCAAAATTCCCACCGCGGCCGTTAGGGCGATCGCCATGAAGGCGAGGGAGAGCCCGGAGGTCCCGCTGCCGACAAGAACCGGCGCCAGAAGTGCGCCGAGAATCCCGATTGCGGCAACGACCATCGATTTCCAGCGGACAGCGAGTACGGCGCCGACGATCCCGACCAGGCCGGCGCAGGTGAGCCCGATCCCGGCGGGGATCAGGTCGTATATCTGCGTCCCGACCAGGACCGTCGCGTAGAGGCCGGAGATGGCACTGGCGACAGCCGCCAGCGCCGCCTCGGAGCGTCCCTTGCGCTCGTAGAGCCAGACGCCGGTCAGCAGGAGGGAGGTGGAGCCGAGGAGGCCGAGGACGATTCGCATCGGCTCGTCGATCCAGCCGCGGTCGATCGCGATCCCGAGCAGGAAGACGATCCCGAGCAGGATCGCGACGCCACCGACCCAGGCGAGGACGCGGCCGCCGAGAATCTCCTCGAGGCCGCGCTGTGGGGGGCCCGAGTCAGGCCAGGCCGGCTTGGGTGGCGCCGCGGGCGCCGGAGCATGGGAGACCGCGGGGGCGGGGCGGGGCGGTGAGCTGGCGGCGGCTGACGGGAAAACCCGGTGCTCGATCCGCTCGAGCCGGCGCTTCAGCTCCGCCAACTGCTCTTCGTTCGATTCCAGTCGTCCTTCGACTCCTCCTTCGGTCATCGGTTCCTCCTCTTCTCTTTTGCTTGCTGACCGATGGTCAACAAAGTAACAGGCTTGTCAACCGTCGGTCAACAAGCAGCTATGATTCAGTGCGATGACTCTCCCTGCGTATCGCCGACTCCAGGCCGACGAACGGCGGCAGCAGCTGCTCGAGCGCGGCGCCGCGCTGTTCGCCAGCCACTCCTACGACGAGCTTTCGATGCGCGACATCGCCCGTGCGGCGGGGATCTCAAAGCCGCTGCTGTACCACTACTTTCCGAGCAAGCGGGCGTTCTTCGAGGCGACGCTTGCTCAGGCGGCCGCCGAGCTGCGGGCGCGAACCGAGCCGGACCCGACCCTGCCGCCGCTCGATCAGCTGCGGGGGAGCCTCGAGGCCTTCCTCGAGCTGGTCGACGACAACGCGCTTGCCTACCGCAAGCTGATGCAGAGCGTCAGCAGTGTCGCCGAGGTGCGGGAACTCGTCGAAGATGTCCGAACGAGAACGGCCGCCCGGATACTCGACGGCCTCTACCCGACCGGCGCGCCGCCGAAAGCGCGAGCAGCCGTACACGGCTGGCTCTGGTTCATGGACGGGGCCTGCCTCAACTGGATCGAGCACCGCGACCTCACGCGCGACGAGCTGCGCGATCTCCTGCTCGGGACGCTGCTCGGCACTCTCACCGCCGCGGATGCCGTGCCGCTCGAGGCGCTTGGCTGACGGGGCGTGACCGGGTCATCTGAAGCCGATTTCGAGTCGCTGGTTGCCGATGCAATCGACCGGCTGCCGGAGGAATTCCAGCGAGTGCTGGCCAAGGTGGCGGTCGTTGTCTCGGACCATGGGGCCGAGGCGCAGGCGTACGGGGAATATCACGGCGATGGTGTGGCGCGTGAACGCTATGAGGACCGGATCGTGATCTACCGGGACACACTGGAGCGGGACTTCGGGCACGACCGGGAGCTGCTGGCCCAGCAGGTCGAGCTGACCCTGCGCCACGAGCTCGCTCACCATCTCGGCTGGGGCGAGCGGGGCGTGGGGGAGCTTGGACTCTGAGGCGTGGCGGAAGGAGGGGGCCGAGTTAGCTCGCGAGCCGGACGGGGAGCGTCTTCAGCTGGTTGAGAAAGGCCGACTCGGTGAACTTTGGGTAGCCCGCCAACGACATGTTCGGGTAGCGGGCGAGCGTCTCCTCGAAGAGGATCTTCAACTCCAGGCGCGCCAGGGCGGTGCCGAGGCAGAAGTGACGGCCGCCGGCGCCGAAGGCCTGATGCTCGGGGTTGCGCAGCACGTCGAAGCGATCGGGATCCTCGTAGCGCGACTCGTCGCGGTTTGACGAGGCGTACCACATGATCACCTTGTCGCCCTCTTTGATCGACTGGCCGTGTAGCTCCGTGTCGCAGGTGGCAGTGCGGCGAAAGTGGGCGAAGGCGGGGAACATCCGCAGCGACTCCTCGACCGCGCCGGGGATCAGCGAGGGGTCGTCGAGCAGCAGCTGCCGCTGCGAGGGGTCTTCGATCAAGGCACGCATGCCGCTGCAGTAGGTCGCCTTGGTGCTGTCGTTGCCGGCGGCGACGAGGAGGAAGAAGCCCATCACGATCTCGTGCTCGGCCAGCCGCTCGCCTTCGATCTCAGCGTGGACGAGGACGCTGGTCAGATCGTCGGTCGGATTCTTGCGCCGCGCCGCGATCATCTCGCCACAGCGGCTGAAGATCTCCGTGACGTTCTTCTGGATCGCGGCTTCGAGACCGGCGGGATCCATCGCGCCCTCGGGGTTGAGATCAGGGTCGCTGGCGCCGAGCGTTGAGTTCATCAGCTCGGCCCAGATCGCGTCGTCCTCCTCGGGGATGCCCATGAAGCTGCCGATCACCCGCGCCACCGCGGGCTGGGCGACGTCAGTGACGAGATCGCACTCCTCGCGCCCGTCGATCCGGTCGAGGCAGCGGACGACGATCTCGCGGATCTTCCCCTCGTGCGCGGCGATCCGCTTCGGTGTGAAGCCGGCCTGGAAGAGCGCCTTGACCCGGTCGTGCTTGGGTGGGTCCATGCCGATGAACATCGCCCGCGCCAGCTCGAGCGGGAAGACCTCAGTGACCAGGGTGATGCCGCCGAGTTCGGAGGAGTAGGTCTGCCAGTCGCGGCTGACGGCGTGGACGTCGTCGGCGGTCGTCACCGACCAGTAGCCGGCCGACTGGGGGATCTCGGTAATGCGGGAGGTCCAATGGACGGGACATTGCCCGCGCAGCTTCTTGAAGACGTCGTGCGGCGGCCCGTCGGCCCAGTGTTCGCGCTCGGTGACGAGCAGCTCGTTGAGGGCGTCCTCCGCGGGGATCTGGTCAGCCGGTTGCACCGTGGCGCGGGATCCTACTGGCTAGCTGTAGTTCCTAACAACGTTGTTCATCCGGGCCTCCTTGAAGGCTGGGGGTGTCGAAGCCACCACCCAACAAGGAGGACACCGGATGAAGATCCACGCTAACGCCCGCACCTGCCCGAACAGCCGCAAGCTGCTGGTCAAGCGCATCGAAGAGGAGGGCTGGTCGCTGATGGTGGCGGCCGAGGCCGCCGGCATCAGCGAGCGCAGCGCTCGCAAGTGGCTGGGCCGCTGGCGCGCCGAGGGAGAGGCGGGCCTGCTCGATCGCAGCTCGGCACCCAGGCAGATCCCCAACCGCACACCCGAGGCGACCGTCGAAGCGATCGGTGCCCTGCGCCGCCTGCGGATGACCGCGGCCGAGATCGCCGAGACCCTCGGCCTGGCGCTCTCGACGGTCTCGCTGTGGCTGAAGAGGATCGGGCTGGGCAAGCGCAGCCGCCTGCAGCCTCCGGCGCCGCCCAACCGCTACGAGCGCTCACGACCCGGAGAGCTGATCCACATCGACGTCAAGAAGCTGGGGCGCTTCGGGGCCGCCGGCAAACGGGTGATCGGCAATCGCAGCGGCAAGCCGGGCTACGGCTGGGAGTGCTGCCACGTCTGCGTCGATGACGCCACTCGCCTCGCCTACGTCGAGGTGCTGGCCGACGAGCGCGGAGAGACCTCCTCGGAGTTCCTGCGCCGCGCCGTGGCCTGGTTTGCCGAGCGTGGCGTGAGGGTCGAGCGGGTGATGACCGACAACGGCTCTCCCTACCGCTCGGTGATCCATGCCGCCACCTGCCGCGAGCTGGGGATCCGCCACCTTCGCACCCGCCCCTACCGGCCCCAGACAAACGGCAAGGCAGAGCGCTTCATCCAGACAATGCTGCGGGAGTGGGCCTACGGGCGCCTCTATGGAAGCTCCTCAGAGCGACGCGGCCAGCTCCCTGGTTGGCTCGATCGCTACAACTACCACCGAAAGCACGGCTCCCTTGGCCATCGCCCGCCAGCAGCTCGCCTCAATGAGCTGCTAGGGAACAACCTGGTTGGGAACTACAGCTAGCTGGCCAGTTTCAAGGGCCGGCCGGCGCCGACTCGCTTCGCTTGCGGCGCATTTCGCGGCTGCGCTTCTTCGCCTCGCCATAGGAGGACTCGAGTAGCTGCTTGCCACCGGACCAGCCGAAGGCCCAGGCGACGAGAACGATTGCGAAGAGAACGTCCCAAGCGGAGATGATCAGCTGCTGGCCGATCGAGTAGGCGGTGGCGTCCTTGGCAGAGGCTTCGCCGGAAAGGGCGGCCGAGTTCATCGCCTGCGTCACGCCGACGCCGCCTGGAGTGGCCGAGACGCTGTTGGAGATCGAGTTGGATGCGGTGACGGTGGCGACGTTGTGGAAGCTGACCGGGATGCCGTAGGCGCCGAGGAAGACGGCGACGATCGCAAGCCTGGCGATATAGCTGCCGAGCTCGGGCAGGAAGAGGCGGGTGAAGGCGCGCCGCGGAGCGCGCAGGATCGCCCCGCCCGCGACCAGTTGCTCGCGCAGTTTCGCCAGCCGCTCCCAGAAGACGCGGGCGAGCAGGATGAGGAGGACGACCGCGCCGATCGCGATCAGGACGATCAACCCGACATGGTCGGCGACGAAGCCGAGCTTGATCGAGAAGGAGCCGCTTACGGAGAGGAAGAGATAGAGATAGAGGCCAACGTTGAAGATCGAGAAGGGGATCTTCTCTACGATCAGGCCCGAGATTACGAGCGGGAAGGTGGCACCCGCGATCAGCGTCGTGAACATCACCAGCATCACGAAGGTGCCGATGTTGGCCGGCAGGAAACCGTTGAGCGCGACCGCGGCGGCGTAGGAGGCGAGGACGAAGCGGAAGGGCAGGGCGGAGCGGGGCAGCGCCGCGCGCAGGATCCCGAACCAGGCCAGCGCCGCGAGGCTCGTCTGGAGGCTCTCGAGCACGACCCCGGCGGCGATCGCCCAGGTGGGCACCGCGGCGACCTTGTCGAGGAGGTCGTCGATCCAGTCGATTACCGGTACCCCGAGCAGCTCGAGCACGCCAAGTACGAGGACGATGCCGCTGAGCCCGGCGCCGATATGGGCGAGACGGCCCCGCAGCGTCTGTTGCCGGCCCAGCTCGGCGGAAGCTGTCTCGGCTGCCACGGCGGCACCCTAGCCGGGCGCCGGGATCGGTGCGAAGATCGCGCCGTCAGCCCTGCAACAGATAGGAGTGAATGTGTCAGTTACAGACCTAAGCTGGAGGACCAATCGGGTGGCCCGGATACTGCCTCTGGCTCTGGCGATCGGGGTCACCGGTGTGGCAGCTTCCGGCTGCGGCGGGAGCAGCGACAACGCCTCCTCCGAAGCCACCAGCGCGATCGAAAAGGGCGCCGAAGAAGCCAAGCAGGGCATTGAAAAGGGCAAGGAAGAAGTGAAGAAGGGCTTCAGCGAAGCCGAAAAGGCGGCCAAGGAAGCGGCCAAGGAAACAAAGGGAGCCGCTACGGGGGGCGTCGAAAAGGCCACCAAGGAAGCCCAGAAGGGCATTGAAAAGGGCAAGGAAGAAGCCCAGAGGGGTATCGAAAAGGGCAAGGAAGAAGCCGAACGGGGAATCAAGGAAGCCGAACAGCGGGTCAACGAATCCGGCTACTGAGCCAACCGAGTATGGCCCCGGCGGCGCTCGATGTCGCCGGGGCTAGCGGACCCTGCAGCTGCGCGAGAGGCCGGTGGCGAGCTGCTGGCCGTTGGCGAAGGAGAAGGTCGCTCTGGCCAGCGCAAAGCTTCCGCCCGGAAAGCCGGCGGGCGCGGCGCAGCTGGCGCTGAGGAAGCTGCGGCGCTGACCCTTGTATGTGTAGGTGCGGCCGAGCCTCATCTCGATTTCGGTGACGTAGCCGAGGCCGGAGGCCAGCTCCGGGATCTTGGTCGAGAAGACCGCGCCATATCGGCCCTGGCGACGGTGGGAGATCTCGAAGGGGAGGACGAAGGCGGCGCGCACCGGGGTCGACCCGTAGAGGTGTAGCAGCATCTCCGGCTTGCCGTGCGAGCGGCTGTTGAAGGCGAGTATCGCCCCGTGGGCCGGGATCAGCGGCGCGCCGGGGAAGTCGACGTTGGCAGCGAAGCGTCCCCGCCCGACCAGCGCGGGGCGGCAGGCCCTCAGTGCGGCTTCGGTGCTCGTCTGCTGGAGCCGCGGTGCCGAGCAGGTTGGGAGACCGGTGGCGGAAACCACGCCCGCCCGGTTGACGGCGATCGTCATTTCACGCAGCTGGGGCGGGCGGGTGCCGTCGGCCATGCTGACCACGCCTTCGAGGCTGACGCTGACCGGAGCCAGGCGTTCGCGGGGAAGGGCTCGCGGCCGCAGCTGACCGTCGAAATGCACGCGCAGGTTGCCTTGCTGAATCAGCTCTCCGCGCGCCGCGACGGCGCCGGCGAGAACGAAGAGAGCGAGAATGGCTGAGATCGCAAAGCGGCGCATGAGTCCCACCTTAAGTCTAGGTAGCGGCCGAATCGGTGCGGTTAACGGTGCGCTATGCCGCCGCCAGGGCCTAGGGTTGGGCCGGTGGCCGACACGGAGCACGGAATCGAGCTGTCGGCCGGCGATGAGTTTGCCGGCTACCGGATAGAGCAG
Source organism: uncultured Solirubrobacterales bacterium (assembly GCA_963702705.1). Classification (GTDB taxonomy): domain Bacteria; phylum Actinomycetota; class Thermoleophilia; order Solirubrobacterales; family 70-9; genus VRUE01. Next base: position 214,472 of record CAVPDR010000002.1, on the reverse strand, counting down.
CGTCTGGGGCGCGGTGGCATGGGCGTGCTTTACATGGCGCTCGAGCCGGGCCTGGAGCGGCGGGTGGCGCTGAAGCTGATCGCGCCTGAGGCCGCCGCCGACGAGATATTCGCCAAGCGCTTTGCCGAGGAGTCGAGGATCGCCGCTTCGATCGAGCACCCCAACGTGGTGCCGATCTACGCCGCCGGAGAAGAGGACGGCGTGCCGTTCATCGCGATGCGCTACGTCGCGGGTGCCGATCTGGCCAAGCGCCTTGTCCGCGAGGGACGGCTGGGGCCCGCGGTCGCGGTCGACCTGATCGCGCAGATCGGTAACGGCCTCGACGCGATCCACGCGGTGGGCCTGATCCACCGCGACGTCAAGCCGGCCAACGTCCTGCTCAGCGGCGGCGACGCGGCCGAGCACGCCTACATCACGGATTTCGGCGTGGCGCGCAACGTCTCGACCGAATCCGGCCTTACTCAGACCGGGCGCTTCGTCGGCACGCTCGACTACGTCGCGCCCGAGCAGATCTCCGGCGGCGAGATCGACGCCCGCGTCGACGTCTACGCGCTCGGCTGCCTGCTCTTCAAGCTGCTCACGGGCGAGGTGCCCTTCCCCAAGGACGGCGACGCGGCCCGCCTCTTTGCCCACCTCAACGACCCACCGCCGGCGCCGTCGCTCTACGTGCCCGAGGTCTCGATGGCGCTCGACGACGTCGTGATCCGGGCGATGTCGAAGAACCCAGACGATCGCTACCCGTCGGCCGGGGACCTCGGCCGGGCCGCGCAGGCGGCCTTGCGGGGCGAACGGACGACGGCCCCGGAGCGAACCGTGGCGACCGGGGCGGCGGCGACGCGGACGGCGGAGACGATCGCGGCGGAGCCGGAAGGGGCCGCAGCCGGGATTGCTGCCATCGAGCCGCTGAGCTCCTCCGAGCCCCGTGGCCGCAATCGCGTCCCCATCGTCGTCGGCGCCATGCTCGCCGTTGTGGCGATCGCCGCCGGGGCGGTTGTGCTGACGAGTGGGGGAGGGGGTGGCAATCCAAGCACGGCGAGCGGGACAAAGGCCGATGCCGCGACGTCGCGAGCGTCGAAGAAGCCTGCGCCAAAGCCTTTGACAAGGCAGGCGCTGATCGCAAAGGCCGATGCGATCTGCGCGCACAGCCAGGCGACCTTCAAGAGGACCCGTGAAGAATTCCCCAACGGCGAGAGCGAAGCGGACCTCCACTACTCGGAAATCCTCAGCGGCATCTCCGCCGGCGCCGTCCGCAAGTTCAACTCCCTCGACCCCCCCGCCGCCGTGAGCAGTGCCTTCGACGAGTACGTCAGGGCCCAGGAAAGGGTCAAGGTCTACGACCGGCAGGCACTTCGAGCCGCCAGGGCCGGCGACACCGCGGACTACCTGGCCGCACGCGCACGCCGTGACAACGAGGCCGAAGAACGCTACGAGCTGGCTCGCGCCGTCGGGCTGCGCGAATGCAGCTCCACCCCGTGAGTCGCTCCTGTGTCAAGAACACCTCTGAGGAGCAACGGGCTTTGGCGAATCTCCCGACAAAGAGAAAGAAGAGGCAACAGCCGGAGATCGCCGTCGTCGGGCTAGCTGCCGTCGCGATGCCGACGAGCGTCGAGACGCTCCCGCGCAGAAGGCCCTTGCGCCTTCTGCGCGATGTACTGCTGAGCGATCGAAGCGAGCAGTGCGACGAACACGCCGATCCCGGTGAGGATGTAGAAGATCGTGAAGATCTCGGTGCCGGCGGACGTCGGGTGAAGGTCTCCGTAGCCCACCGTGGTCAGGGTTACGACAGAGAAGTACAGGGCCTGAATGACGGTCCATTCCTCAAAGCGCCAGTAGAAGATCGTCCCCGTAAGGACCAGGGCAGCTGCGACGAAAGGCAACGCCTTGGTTTCGGGGTCGCGCCAGACTCCAGCGACGGCCCGCGCAAGTCCTCGAAAGGCGAGGGCCACAGGAAGCATGAGATCGGGTTCGCCGAATGCATGCGGTTTCCTGGCTTTTAGTAAGAAGCATCTTACGTAAGGTTATGCTTAAATAAGCCCGGTGGAGACGAAGGCCGAGCGGGAAGAGATGGATCGGGTCGCGCGGGCGCTTGCCGCGCCGCGACGACGCGAGATCCTCACCCTGGTCCGCGACGGAGAGCTCAGCGCCGGCGAGATCGCCTCGCGCTTCGACGTCTCCCGCCCGGCGATCTCCCAGCACTTGGCGGCGCTGCGTGAGGCCGGCCTGCTCAACGAGCGGCGCGAGGGCACTCGCCGTCTCTACCGGGCCCAGCCGCAGGCGCTCGCCGGGTTGCGCGACTTTTTGAACGAGTTCTGGACCGATCGTCTCGAGCGGCTGAAGCTGGCCGCCGAGCTTGAGCAGCAGAGGAGGGACAAGCGTGGCAAACGTAAAGACAGCAAACGCGGCCGAGGTAGAGGTGCGGATCGCGGCAGACCCTGAGACCGTTTTCGACTTCTTCACCGACCCCGACAAGATGATCCAGTGGATGGGCCGCAAGGCCGAGCTCGATCCACGACCCGGCGGCACCCTGCGCTGCGATATCAACAGCGATGCGGTCGCCAGCGGCGAGTACATCGAGATCGAAAGCCCCCGCCGCATCGTCTTCAGCTGGGGCTGGGAGGGAGACGACTCGGTTACCGCGCCTGGCAGCAGCACGGTCGAGGTCCTGCTCCAGCCCGACGGCGTCGGCACCAGGTTGCGCCTGCTCCACCGCGACCTGCCGAGCGCCGAGTCGGCGGAGAAACACGGCCACGGCTGGCGTCACTACACCGAGCGGCTGGCCGCGGCGGCGAGTGGAGAAGACCCCGGAGCGGACCCGTGGGAGTCCCCCGGGGGCGCCGGCTCGGATAACTGACAAGCGATCGATAAAGGAGGCAGCACGATGGGAAATCCAGTCATGTGGTTCGAGGTTGCGGGCAAGGACCGCGAGGGATTGAAGGACTTTTACTCAGGGCTGTTCGAGTGGCAGTTGAATGACATGGAGGCAATGCCCTACACGACGGTCGACACCGGCGGTGAGGGCATCCCCGGAGGAATCGGCGAGGCGCCGGGGGGAACCGCGGGCCACGTCACGTTCTATGTGCAGGTGGAGGACGTCGAGGCCGCGCTGGCGAAGGCCGAGGGCCTTGGGGGCACCAAGGTGATGGGGCCGATGGATATCCCCAGCGGACAGATCGCCCTCTTCACCGATCCCGAGGGGCACCAGATCGGCCTGATGACGCGGATGGGCTGAAGTCCCTCTCGAACTGCATCGACTTCTGGTCCTGCCGGGCGGAGAAGTTGATGCAGTTCGCTGCTGTTTGGCCCGAGCGGGTCAGGGCGCCGGTTTTGAGTGCAGCTCGACGGCGCCGCCCTTTTCGCGGATCAGGTCGACCGTGAGCAGCACGGCGGCGACGGCGTAGAAGGGCGTGAAGGCGACGTTCGTGAGGACGTCGGCCAGCCACTCCGCGACGAGGGAACCACCGAAAGCGTCATGGGCGAGGCCGACGATCAGGTCGCCGAGCGAGTCGCCGGCGATCTCGATCGGGATCAGCACCAGGGCGACGAGGAAGAATTTGCCGCGAACCAGGTGCACGCTGCGCCGTAGGGCCGCGCGGATCCCACGATGCTCGATCTCGACCACGGGGGCAGCAAGGCCAAGCCAGACGAAGGCGAGGACGCCGGGAATGACGAAGGCGACGAGCCCGAGCCCGACCAGCAACACGTAGATCAAGTCAATCGCGATCAGCGGGCCGTAGTTGACCGTGCCGGCGATCTCGCGCAGCGACGGTGGCTCGCCGTCTTTGGGATGGGTCAGCGAGATCGCCACCGCGCCGGTGTAGAAGACCTCGCCGATCAGGCCGATCGTGGTCACCGCAAGTACGGCCAGGGCGGCGGCGGCGAGCTTGAGGCCGCTGCTGAATCCGAAGGAGCCGATTTCGGCGTCGATCGCGACCGCGTGGAGCAGCCCCAGCGGAACGAAGACGGCGATCGCGAGCAGCAACAGAGAGGGGGCCCAGCGGATGTAGGTGCGGCCGATCCGGGCGTAGACCGAGACGAGCTCGGCGCGACGGCTCACTTCAGCGGTGCCGCCGTCGCCCCGAGGGGAAGCGGCCGCGGTCTTGCAGTCTCGACGGCGAGGATTCCGAGGCGGGAACGCGCTGGACCTGCGCAAGCTCCCCGATCAAACCCTCTTCCGCGCAGCGGCGGTGCCAGTGATGGTGTTCGGTGCCACCGAGGCGGAAGACGTACTGGACGACGACATGCTCGCTGCCGATCTCGATGTCGCCATGACACGAGGGGCAGCGGTAGAGCTTGCGCGAGATCGAGCGGATCACCCAGGCCTCGTCACCCTCTTCGGTGACGCCACGCAGGCTCCAGCGCTTGTCGGGCAGGCCGTCGAAGCCGGCCATCGGCTAGCGGCGCGACAGCCAGCCGAAGCCGGCGGCCATCGCCAGGTTGGAGGCACTCGCGAGGCGCAGGCCCAGCTTGGCGCCCGGGCGGCTCACCGCGGGGGACCCGGACCAAAGCGCGTCGGTTGCGATCTCGGTCCCCCGCAGCCAGGCGAGCGCCCACCAGTCGCGCTGCTCTCCTCGGCGCTCGGCGATCAGGTGGGCAGCGGCGAAGGTGAGCCAGATCGGCCCGCAGCGGCGGAAGAGGTGTTCGGCGTCCGGCGAGGGGTGCTCATGTCCCAGCGCCTTCAGCGTCGCGGCCGGGGCGGCTATCGCGGCGCTGCCGAGCACGAGGTCGAAGACGATCATGTTGCGGTTGGTGAGACGCAGGGCCTGCTCGAGTGTCATCGCAGTCTTCATCCAACCAGATCGGGCCTCGGCGAGCGAAAGACGAGCGCCCGGAAGGGAAAGGCCCTGCTCCGGCGAATCTCTGGCCCGTGACCAAGACCGCGACCAAACCAGCCCAGCTCAAGAGCCTTTCCGAGTACATCCAGGAGCGCTTCGACGAGTTCTCGCGCTCGCAGAAAGATGTCGCTCGCTACATCGTCGACCACCTCGACGAGGCGGCGTTTCTCACCGCCGAGGAGCTGGCCCGGAGAGCGAGCACGTCGTCATCGACGGTCGTGCGCTTCTCCCAGGCCCTCGGCTTCGAGGGCTATCCCGAGTTGCAGCAGGCGGCGATCGAGGAGTACCGCAGCGCTGGTGCCGCCGCCGGCGCCGGCGCGAGCTCCGGCGCTCTCTTCTCCTTCGATCACTCTGAGCTGGAGGGATCGCTCGGGGCCGACTACGCCAACCTCGAGGAAACGGCGAAGAAGTTGACCCGCGAGCAGGTCGATGGTGCCGTCGCCGCGCTCGCCGAGTCCCAGCGCGTCGTGATCGTCGGGGTCGACCAGATGGCCTTCTTCGCCAGCTACCTGCGCCACACGCTGAGCCTGCTCGACATCCGCGCCGAGATCGTCGCCAGCACCGGCGGCGAGTCCCTGCAGCGCCTCGGCCGGATCGACGACGAAACGCTTGTCATCGTGCTCTCCTCGGGCCGGGCCCATCCGCTGCTCCTGCGGGCGATGAAGCTCGCCCTGCACCGCGGGGCCCGCACCCTCGCGGTCTCCGACGCCTCGATGTCCGAGGTCGGAGAGCACGCCGAGCTGACCCTTTACTACTCCTCGAACAGCCCCTCATTCGCCCGCTCAAACACCGCCTTGATGGCGCTGGTGCAAGCATTGGCACATGGTCTCTACGCGCGTGACGAAGACACGCACAAGGACCGTATCCGTGCCTACAAGCTGAAGTAGCGGCCTGCCCGCGTAATATGCCGCTCGTGAGCGAGCGAGCGACTTTTCGAGTTAAGACCGGCTTGGCGGAGATGCTGAAGGGCGGCGTGATCATGGACGTGGTCACGCCTGAGCAGGCACGGGTTGCCGAGGACGCCGGGGCCTGTGCCGTGATGGCGCTCGAGCGCGTTCCTTCTGACATCCGCCGTGACGGCGGCGTGGCGCGAATGTCCGATCCGACGATGATCAAGGGGATCCAGGATGCGGTCAGCATCCCGGTGATGGCGAAGGCCAGGATCGGCCACTTCGCCGAGGCCCAGGTCCTGCAGGCGCTCGAGGTCGATTACATCGACGAGTCCGAGGTCCTGACCCCAGCCGACGAGCGCCACCACATCGACAAGCTTTCCTTCGAGGTGCCGTTCGTCTGTGGCGCCACCAACCTCGGCGAGGCGCTGCGGCGGATCGGCGAGGGGGCGGCGATGATCCGCTCCAAGGGCGAGGCCGGGACGGGCAACGTGGTCGAGGCGGTCCGCCACATGCGCGAGATCGTCGCCGGGATCAAGCGGCTTGCGCAGATGGGACCCGAGGAGCTCTCCGCCGCGGCCAAGGAGCACCAGGCGCCGCTTGAAGTCGTGCACGAGGTGGCCGAAAAGGGCCACTTGCCGGTACCTCTCTTCTGCGCCGGTGGTATCGCCACCCCCGCCGACGCGGCGCTGATGATGCAGCTCGGCGCCGAAGGGAACTTCGTCGGCTCGGGCATCTTCAAGAGCGCCGATCCCGAGCGCCGTGCGCGGGCGATCGTCGAGGCGACCACGCACTTCAACGATCCCGAGCGGGTCGCGGCGGCGTCCATTGGCCTCGGAGAGGCGATGCCGGGGCTCGAGATCGCCGATCTGGCTGCCGCTGATGCACTTTTGCAAGATCGCGGTGCCTGAAGGTCGCTGGCCCGCGGGTCCTGTCGCGGGGCAGGGGGGCCTGCGGGCGGGCCACGGTCCGTCCTCGACCCCCCTGCCCCGCGCCACCCGCGGGAGAGGCGGAGATCGAGCATGTTGATTGGAGTGCTGGCCATACAGGGTGGCTTCGAAGCGCACGAGATTGCCTTGAAAGGGCTCGGGGCCGATGTACGCGAGGTCAAGCTTCCAGCGGATCTCGAGGGCCTGGATGGCTTGGTGATTCCGGGCGGGGAGAGCACGACCATCTCCATGGGAATCGAATCAGCGGGGTTGGAGCCGGCCATCCGCCGGCACCACGCTGCCGGTCGGACCGTGTTTGGCACCTGTGCCGGGATGATCGTTTGCGATGACGCGCACCTTGGTTTGATCGATGCGACCGCGGCGCGCAATGCGTTCGGGCGGCAGTTGCAGAGCTTCGAGGCGGACCTCGCGGTCGAGGGGATCGGCGACGAGCCGCTGCGGGCCGTCTTCATCCGGGCGCCCTGGGTCGAGCGGGCCGGATCGGGGGTGGAGGTTCTCGCCTCCTACGAGGCGCATCCGGTGGCGATCCGCGAAGGCGGTGTGCTGGCCTGCGCCTTCCATCCGGAGCTGACCGACGATTCGCGGCTGCACGCATTCTTTATGGCGATGACTACGAGCGCGCGGAATCGTGCGCGGGAGGAGGCTGAGGCGTGAGAGATCCCAGGGTGGAGAACCTGGCAAAGATCCTGGTCGGCTACTCGACCGAGGTCAAGGCGGGGGAGGTGGTCTCGATCGACGGCGAGATCGGGGCGGAGCCGCTGCTTCGGGCCGTCTACGAGGAGGTGCTGAAGGCCGGCGCGCAGCCGATCCTCAACGTCGGGCTCGACGGGCTCGCGGCGATCTACTACGAGCACGCGAGCGACGCTCAGCTGGAGTGGATCTCGCCCCACCTGGAGTGGACCGTCGACAACGCCGACGTGCGGATCGGCATCGGCGCCAGCGCCAACACGCGCGAACTCTCCAAGGTCCCCCCGGAGCGCCAGACCCGCCGCCAGACCGCGACCGGTCCGGTGCTGAGCCGGATGATGGAGCGCAGCGCCGCCGGCGACTTCCGCTGGTGCTACACGCTGTTTCCGACCAATGCCTACGCCTCCGAGGCGGAGATGAGCCTCGCCGCGTACGAGGACTTCTATTTCGGCGCCTGCCTGGCCGACGATGCGGACCCACTGACCGCCTGGAAGCGGGCCTCCGGCGATTGCGAACGCCTCGCCGAGTGGATCGAGGGGCACGAGGAGGTGCGGGTTACCGCCCCCGGCACCGACATCAAGCTCGGCATCTCCGGCCGTAAATTCATTCCCTGTGTCGGCGACCACAACATGCCCGACGGCGAGTTCTTCACCGGCCCGGTTGAGGACTCGGTCGAAGGCGAGGTCACCTTCCACCTGCCGGCGGTGATCGCTGGCCGCGAGGTCTCCGGCGTCCACCTTCGCTTCGAGGCCGGCAAGGTCGTCGACGCAAGCGCCGAGCGCGGCGAGGAGTTCCTGATCCAACTGCTCGACACCGACGAGGGCGCCCGTCGTCTCGGCGAGCTCGGGATCGGCACCAATTACGCGATCGACCGCGGCACGCTCGAGGTCCTGCTCGACGAGAAGATCGGCGGCACCGTTCACATGGCGGTCGGCAAGTCCTACCCCGAGTCCGGCGGCCTCAACGACTCCGCCGTGCACACCGACCTGGTCTGCGATCTGCGCCAGGGAGGCAAGATCGAAGTCGATGGAGTCGACTTCCAGGTGGACGGCCGTTTCGTGATCTAGATCACCCGCCCATCGCGGACGCGGGAATGGGGCGCCATCCATATCTGATTCCTTGGCGCCCCATGGGAGCAGAGCAGATGGGCGGAGTTACTACTGGTTCGGGATCGGCGATCCCGCCAGCAGGAAGAACCAGAGGGTGAGCACCAGCAGGGCCAGCAGCACCGAGCCCATCAGCACCGCCTCGACCACGGTTGTCGTTCCCGGCACGGGGGCGGCGTCGCGCATGCTCTTGAGCCAGGCCGGGCGCATCGGGGCAAGCCGGTTGGTGCCGGTGATCTGGATGTAGAGGCGGTTCAGCCGCCCGATCAGCCAGGAGACGAGGAGGATCGAGACGATGATGCCGGCGGCGACCACGAAGTAGGGCCCCTCGCTCGGAAACTGGGTGTGCGAGAGCTTCGAGGCGATGTAGATCCAGCTCAGGGGGATCGCGGTCCAGAGCGAGAGTGCGGCGAGCAGCATGAGCAGGAAGACGAGGCTGGCAGCCAATCCCCGGGCCGGTCCGCCGCGGTGCGAATCGCTGACCATTTCCACATTCATAGAATGCCAGGTATGTCCGGACATTCGAAGTGGTCTTCGATTAAGCACAAGAAGGGTGCGGCCGACGCCAAGCGGGGCAAGCAGTTCACCAAGCTGGCGCGCGCGATCACCGTTGCCGCCCGCGACGGCGGGCCCAATCCAGAGGCCAACGCGCCGCTGGCGACGGCGATCCAAAAGGCGCGCGATGCCTCGATGCCGAAGGAAAACATCCAGCGCGCGGTCGACCGCGGCAGCGGCATCGGCACCGACGCCGATGCAATCGAATCGATCCTCTTCGAGGGCTACGGCCCCGGCGGCGCCGCGATCCTGGTCGAGGCGCTGAGCGACAACCGCAACCGCACCAGCGCCGACGTCCGGCACGCCTTCAGCAAGCACCACGGCAGCCTTGGCGAGCCTGGCTCCGTCGCCTGGATCTTCGAGAAACGCGGCGTCGTCGTCGTCGACGGCGGGCGCTACGGCGAGGACGACCTGATCGTCGCGATCGACGCCGGTGCCGAGGACGTGCGCGAGGACGGCGAGCTGCTGCGCGTGGTCTGCGAGCCGGCCGACCTGGCGGCCGTGCGCGAAGCGCTTGAGGGGGCCGGGGTGGAGGTCCAGTCCTCCGAGGTGACGATGGAGCCGAAAAGCACGGTCACCGTCAAGGGAACCGAGGCCGAAGATCTGCTGCGCCTTTTCGACACGCTCGAAGAGCACGACGACGTCAACGAGGTTCATGGCAACTTCGACGTGCCGCAGGAGATCCTCGAGAAGCTGGCGGCCTGAGGACCTGGAGGCATCCGGGGCTCGCTCCAGAATCAAGCCCTATGCAAGTCGTGATGGGGATCGACCCCGGCGCAGCCAACCTCGGCTTCGGCGTGGTCAGGATCGAGGGCAGCCGCATGGTCGCTCTCGACGGTGGCGTGGTCGAAACCTCGTCCGAGTTGCCGATGGAGCGCCGCCTCGAGCGAATCCACAGTGCCCTCGCCGAGCTGATCGGCTGGCACCAACCGGCGGCGATGGCGCTCGAGGACCTCTATTTCGGCAAGAACGTGCACTCGGCGATGGCCGTCGGCCGTGCCAGCGGGGCCGCGATGCTGGCCGCCGCCCAGGGTGAGGTGCGCTGTTTCACCTACACCCCGCAGGCGATCAAGAAGGCGGTCTGCGGCTCCGGTGCCGCGGGGAAGGACCAGGTACAGCGAATGGTGGGAACACTGCTCGGCCTGCCCGAGCCGCCGACTCCGGACCACGCCGCCGACGCCCTCGCGGTGGCGATCTGTCACGGCGGCGCGACCGGGCGCGAAGCGGCGACGCAGGCCGCCGACGAAGCCGCCTCGGCGAGGCTGGCCGGATGATCGCCGCCGTCCGCGGAGAGGTGATGGTGCGCCGCCCCGATCACGTCGTCGTCGACGCGGGTGGGGTCGGCTACCGGCTCGCGGTTTCCGCCGAGACGCTGAAAGCGGTGCCGGCGACCGGGCGCGAGGTCTTCCTCCACGCTGAGCTGATCTCCCGCGACGACTCGCTGGCCCTCTTCGGCTTTGCCTCCGAGGAGGAGCGTGACCTTTTCGGCGAGTTGATCTCGGTCAGCGGAATCGGGCCCAAGGTCGCCCTCTCGGCGCTCTCCGGTGGTCCCGTGCGCGAACTGCTGCGGGCGATCGCCGCCGGCGACGCCAAACGCTTCCAAGCCGTGCCGGGGATCGGCAAACGAACCTCGGAGCGGATCATCGTCGAGCTTCGCGAGAAGGTCGCGGGGGCGCTGGAGGAGGAAGTGATGCTGGGTGGCGGCAGTGCCGAGGACCCGCGCGGCCTTGCCCGCGACGGTCTGGTCAACCTCGGCTACGCGCCGCTGGAAGCCGAGCAGCTGCTCGACGGGATCGAGGGCGACGATCCCGAGCAGATGCTGGGCGCCGCGCTGCGCAAGGCCGGAACCTCGCGGAGCAAGGCGTGAGCGACCGGATCCGAACCCCGGGGATCGACGGACCGTTTCCCCCGGCGACGATACGCCGCCCGATGACGTACGCGTCCACGACGCCCGCGCCGATGCCCCCGACGAGGACCTCGACCGCTCACTGCGGCCGCGGACGCTGGCCGACTTCGTCAACCAGGAGCAGGTGACAGGACAGCTGGCGATCTTCATCGAGGCCGCCCGCGGCCGCGACGAGGCGCTCGATCACGTCCTGCTCGCGGGCCCACCGGGCCTCGGCAAGACGTCGTTGGCCCACATCGTCGCCGAGGAGATGGGCGTTCCCCTGGTGCAGACCGCGGGGCCCGCGCTTGAGCGCAAGGCCGACGTCGCCTCCTTCCTCACCGCGCTGGAGCCGGGCAGCGTCTTCTTCGTCGACGAGATCCACCGCCTCGGCCGGGCGGTCGAGGAGACGCTCTATCCGGCGATGGAGGACGGTGAGCTGCCGGTCGTGCTCGGCCAAGGGGCGGGCGCACGCACGGTCACCCTGCCGCTGCCGCCATTCACCCTGATCGGCGCCACCACCCGGGCCGGTCTCTTGACGACCCCGCTGCGCGATCGCTTCGGCCTCTCGCACAGGCTCGAGCACTACGTGCCGGAGCACCTGGCCGAGATCATCAGCCGCTCGGCCGGCATCCTCGGGGTGGAGATCGATGCCGAGGGCGCCGCGACGATCGCCGAACGCTCGCGCGGCACCCCGCGCGTCGCCAACCGCTTGCTCAAGCGCGTACGCGACTTCGCTCAGGTCAAGGAACGCGGCGCCATCGATGCCGAGGTGGCGGCGGCGGCACTCGAGATGCTCGAGGTCGATGCCGGTGGACTCGACCGCAGCGATCGTGCCCTGCTCGATACGGTCGCGACCAAGTTCGGTGGCGGCCCGGTGGGGCTCTCGACCCTGGCCGTGGCGATCGGCGAGGAGGCCGACACGATCGAGGACGTGCTCGAGCCCTATCTCCTGCAGCAGGGCCTGCTCAAGCGCACCCCGCGCGGCCGCGTGATCACGCCCAGGGCCTACGAGCATCTGGGGTTGCCCACGCCCGATGCCGCAAGAAGCCTCTTCTAAAAGTCAGTCTCAGTAATCTGCCTGGAGTGCCGTTCTTCATCTGCCCTAATTGCGGCCACCGGGAGGTCAGCGCCGAGCGTACGGCGGGCTTCAGCTCGCGTCCGAAGGGCTGCTCCAAATGTGGCTTTGGCTTCGTCTTCGAGCTGCTCGACGACTACTATCCGGCGCCCAACGCTGCCTTTTTCGTCTGCGATCAGAAGGCGCGCGTGATCGATGCCGGGCGCGGCAGCTTCGAGTTGACCGGCCTCACCGACGAGGACGTGATCGGCAGGCCCGTCCAAGACGTGCTGGGCCTGCAGTGGCGCGATCCAGGCGACGGCGATGAGTCCGCCGACACCAACGGCGATGGCGTTGCCGATCCGATCGAGACCTCGCTCGAGTGGGGGGTGCGCTCGCTTGGCAAGCGCGTCTCGGTCAATGCCGAAGGGGACCTGCCGGCCGACGCTGTGGCTGATGTCTTCCCCGCCTACGACGACGACGGGGGACTGTTGATAGTCCTCACGCCGGAGAGTTGAGGGCGGGATGGGCAAACGGCGCAAACACCTCTTCGTCCTGCTCTTCGTCCTCGGCCTGATCGCCGTCTCGGCGCTGGTCATCGTCAACCAGTCGACCAAGCTCGGCCTCGACCTCAAGGGCGGCGTCGAGCTCGTCTACCAGGGAACGCCCACGGGGGAATCGAAAGAAGTCAGCGGCGAAGACATCGACCACTCGATCGAAATCATTCGCGAGCGGATCGACCAGCTGGGCGTCTCGGAGCCCGAAGTCTCGCGACTCGGCACCAACGAGATCTCGGTCAGCCTGCCCGACGTCACCAACGCCCAACGCGCGATCGATCAGGTCGGTACGACTGCACAGCTCTTCTTCTATGACTGGGAACCGAACCTGATCGGCCAGGAGAAGGCGATCGGCGGCCATCCCGGCAAAGAACCACCCAAAGGCGCGATCTCCAAGGCGAGCGAAGAATGGAAGGAAGCGGGGAGGACGACGACCAAACGCTCCGACGCCCAGCTGATTGCCGCCGGCGCCTTCCCCGCCGCCTACAACGCGGTCAAACTCGCCTCCGAACAGGAACCGGTCAAGGACTGCACGACCTGCTCGACCAGTCGCCCGCGTTTCTATCTCTTCTCGAAAAAGGAACCGCACGAACTCCTCGCCGGTCCCGAGTTCAGCGAAAAGGACCTCTTCATCAGCGCGACCGGCGTCGAACGCTCGCATGACGGGGTCGTGCTCAAAGTTCCCGCCGGCACCGTCGTCGTCTCGGAAAAGCCCAGCGACATCAAAGGACAGGTACTCGAAAACGCCGAACCGGGCTGGTACGCCCTGCGCGACCGGCCGGCGCTCTCCGGAACCGACATCACCAACCCCAAGCAGGGCTTCGGCGAATTCCAGGAACCGAACGTCACCTTCGAATTCACCGACAAAGGTCGCCAGGCGTTCCAGGAAGTGACTCGCCAGATCGCCCAGCGCGGCGCCGCCTCGGCGATCGGGCCGAGCAGCGAAGAAACCGCCGAAGCGACATCCGGCCACTTCGCGGTCGTGCTTGACAATGAAGTCAAGACGCGCCCGATCATCAACTACGCCCAGAACCCCGACGGCATCGACGGTCGCACCGGGGCGCAGATCTCGGGGGGCTTCAACAGCATCACCGAGGCCCAGGACCTGGCGACGATCCTGCAGATCGGCGCCCTGCCGATCAACCTGAAGCTGATCAGCCAGACCCAGGTCTCGGCGACGCTGGGCACCCAGGCGCTGCACGACGGGATCAAGGCCGGCGTGATCGGGCTGATCCTGGTCGTCCTCTTCCTGCTCGTCTTCTACCGCTTCCTCGGCTTCATCGCGACCCTCGCCCTCGGCGCCTACGGGGTGATCTTCTTCGCCCTGATCAAACTGATCCCGATCACCCTGACGCTGCCGGGGATCGCCGGACTGATCCTGACGATCGGGATCGCGGCCGACTCCAACATCGTCATCTTCGAGCGAATAAAGGAGGAGGTGCGGGCGGGACGCTCGATGTCGAGCGCGATCGCGGCCGGCTACAGGCGCGGCATCGCGACGATCATCGACGCCAACGTCGTCACCCTGCTCACCGCGTTCATCCTCTTCGTGCTGGCCACGGCGGGGGTCAAGGGCTTCGCCTTCACGCTCGGCGTCGGCACGATCGTCACCCTGCTCACCGCCGTCGTCTTCACCCAGGCGCTGCTCGGCTCGATGAGCCGTTCGCGGCTCTTGCGCTCGCCGAGCGCGCTCGGTGCGTCACGCCAGGGCATGCGCTGGCATTTCGACTTCATGGGCGCGAGCCGCTGGTTCTTCACCATGTCCGGCGTCATCCTCCTGGTCGGAGCGCTCTCGCTCGCCACCAACCAGCTCAACTTCGGCATCGACTTCAAGTCCGGGACCAGGGTCAAGGTGGCGCTGGTCAAGCCGACCGACGAGGAAGGCGTTCGCACCGCGCTCGACTCGGTCGGCGTCAGCGGCGAGGAGATCCAGCAGGTCTCCGACCCCGTCTTCGGCGAAAACGTCTTCCAGATCCAGACCCGCGAGCTGGTGCCGAGCACCGTCCACGAGGCGCAGTCGACCCTGCAGGAAGAATTCGGCATCGCCAAGGACGGCTTCGACAGCACCAGCGTCGGGCCCACCTTCGGCCAGCAGGTCGCGAACAGCGCGCTCAAGGCACTGATCTTCTCGCTGCTGGTGATCTGCGCCTACATCGCCTTCCGCTTCGACCCGAAGTTCGCGGTGCCGGTCCTGATCGCGATCTTCCACGACATCCTGATCACGGCGGGCGTCTACTCGCTGACCGGACGGGAGGTGACGAGCGGTACGGTCGCCGCCTTCCTCACCATCCTTGGTTACTCGCTCTACGACACGATCATCGTCTTCGACCGAATACGCGAGAACATGCCGCGGATGCCGCGGGCCGCGTTCTCGCAGATCGTCAACCGCTCGATGAGCGAGGTGCTGACCCGTTCGCTGGCGACCAGCTTCACGACCCTGCTCGCGGTGACGTCGCTGCTGGTCTTCGGTGGCGCGACGCTGCAGGACTTCGCCTTCGCGATGCTGGTCGGGATCATCTCGGGTACCTACTCGTCGATCTTCATCGCCTCGCCGGTGCTGACCGCCTGGAAGGAACGAGAGCCCGGCTTCATCCGGCGCCGCGAGCGGATCGCCGCGATCGACGGAACCGTGCCCGCCTTTGCCGACGACGTCGCGCTGGCACGGATCGGGGGGGACGAGGAGTCCGATGCGGAACTCGAGGCCGATATCGCCGCCCAGCGCGAAGAGCAGCCGAAGGCCGGGGCGGTGGCGACGGTCGAGCCACCCTTCGAGGGCGACGGCGGCGAACCGTCGAGCAACGGCGAGCCACCGGCGGTCGATCCGGCCGAGGTGGCACGCAAGGAGCGCGACGAGCGCCGCCGCGAACGCCGCAAACAAAGGCGCAAACACGGGAGGAGCCGCTGATGGCACTGCTCGTCTGGTTCACGATGGGGATCGCCCTCTGGCACTTCACCGTCTTCCTGCCGGATCGCTTCTGGCAGGGCATCGTCGGCGCCTTTCTCGGCTCGGTGATCGGCGCGATGGTCTTCGGTGCGATCGTCGAGATCGTCAGCGACAAAGGCCTCGGCAACACCGACCTGGCGACGGCGCTGACCGCGGTGCCGGGCGTGGCGATCGGCCTCGGCGTTGTCTACGCCATCGGCGTTCGCTCAGAACAAGCGGCTGAGTAGCCGCAGTTCGCGAGGAACCGGCGGCACGATTGCCGCCGCGGCGCTTCCTAGCCTGCTGGAGTGGCTGAGACCCTGCACGCCTACAAGGCTGAGCCGTACTCCTATGAGGAGGCTCAGGAGCTCTCGGCGGAGCTGGGGCTGAGCGACCCGGTCGCGATCGCCCTTGTGCGGCGCGGGTACCGAACGCCGGAGGAGGCCCGAGTCTTCCTCGAGGCCGACGAGTCGCACGATCCCCGCGAGTTTCGCTCGATGGACGATGTGGTCGAGCGGGTCCTGGCCGCGATCGGGGCGAGGCGGCGGATCACGGTTCACGGCGATTTCGATGTCGACGGGGTCTGCGCCACTGCGTTGCTGGTCGGCTGCCTGCGCGAGCTTGGTGCCGAGTGCGACTGGTTGATTCCGGATCGGATTGCTGACGGTTACGGGCTGAGCGAGTCGAATGTGCGGCGGCTGGCCGAGCGTGGCACGTCGCTGATCATCACGGTCGATTGTGGGGTCACGGCGGTGGCCGAGGTTGCACTGGCCAAAGAGCTGGGCATGGAGGTCATCGTGACCGACCACCACCAGGCCGGGGACGAGCTGCCGGCTTGCCCGATCCTTCATCCGGCACTGGATGGGTATCCGTTTGCCGAGCTTTGCGGGACCGGGGTGGCTTGGAAGCTTGCTTGTGCGTTGCGGAGGGCGTCCGAGGTGGGGTCCCCAAAACACTCAAGAGCGGCTCCCGCCGCTCGTTTTGGGGACCCCACCTCGGACGCCCTCGACCTCGATCTGGTTGCGCTGGCGACGGTGGCCGATGTGGTTCCGCTTGTGGGCGAGAACCGGTCGTTGGTGAAGCGGGGGCTCGAGGAGGTGCGACGGGCTCGGCGGCCAGGGATGCGGGCATTGATGCAGGCGGCGAAATGTGATCCGAGCCGACTTGACGAGAGCGATCTGGGTTTCCGGCTGGGGCCGCGGATCAACGCCGCGGGAAGGCTCTATCGGGCCGATGCCGGCGTGGAGCTCTTTCTCACCGAGGACGATGAGCGAGCCGCGGAGATTGCTATTGAGCTGAATCGTGCGAACAGCGAGCGGCGGGCCACTGAGCGAGAGGTGGCGAATGCAGCTGAGGCTGCGCTGAGAGATCTGCCCGAGCATTTGCGCGAAGCCCCGGGTCTAGTCGTCGCTGGTCACGATTGGCATCCCGGTGTCGTCGGGATCGTTGCTTCGCGGATGGTTGAGCGCTATCACCGGCCCGTGGTGGTGATCTCGCTGGATGGAGAGGGCTCGGGGCGTGGTTCGGGGCGGAGCATTAGCGGTTTCGATCTGCTGGCCGGGCTGGAGGCTTGCTCGGAGCATCTGGGGAGCTTCGGTGGGCATCGGGCCGCCGCGGGGTTGGAGCTCGAGGCGGGGCAGGTGGATGCTTTTCGCGAGGCCTTTGCCGCTCATGCGGCCAGCGTGCTCGGGCCTGAGGATCTGAAGCGGACCGAGCGGATCGATGCGATGGTTGGTGGGGCCTCGCTGGGACTTGATCTGGCTGAGGAGCTGCGGCAGCTGGCTCCGTTTGGGATGGGCAATCCCGGGATTCGGCTGCTTGTTCCTTCGGCGCGGGTTCGCGACGTGCGGACCATGGGGGAGGGGAAGCACGCTCGGTTCAGCCTGCACAGCGGGGCGCATCGGGCGCTCGGGGTTGCTTTTGGCCGGCCGAGCTTGGGGGTCGGCGAGGACGATCTGGTCGACGTTGCCGTCCGGCTCGAGGTCAACCACTGGAACGGGGCGGTTGAGCCGCAGGTGATTCTGCGCGAGCTGTACCGGCGGGACGGGGGAGGGGAGGCCCCCGAGGCGGCTGAGTGGTGGCAGCGATTTGAGGGCGAGCTGGCGCGCGATCCTGCGGGACCTGGCGCGCTCGGCGACCCCGCCGAGGGGCATGAGCGCCGGGTGCTGACCAGCTCCAACGCGCCTGCCGCCGTCGTCGGCGAGCTCGCTTCGTGTGGCGGCAGCGTGCTGGCTCTCACCGCTGACGCCGAGCTGCGCGCGGGGATGGCCGGTGAGGGGGTGCGGGTGGCCGATTACCCAGAGCTCGAACGGTCTCCCGGGCTCGCCGCAGGCTTCGATCACGTTGTCCTGGTCGACCCGCCGCCCTCCGCGGGCCTCGACCGCCTCGCTTCGGGCTCCGCCGAGGAGGGTGGCTACCTTCACCGGGTCTGGGGCGAGGCGGAGTGGCGGCTGGCCCTCAGTGTCCTCGCCGTGCAGCTGGCGCAGCGGCCGACCTTGATCGCCACCTTCCGCGACCTTCGCGACGGGGGCGACCTCAGCGGCGAGGAGCTGCGCAAAGCTCTGCTCGGCAGCGGACGGCAGCCGCGTAGCGCCGAGACCGCCGCCCGTTGTTTCCGCGTTCTCACCGAGCTCGGTCTCGTGCGCGGGGCGGTGGATGGCGGCGACGGGGTGGTCGGCGTCGTATCCTCAGATGGAACAGATCTGGAGCGCTCGGCGGCTTTTCGCGCCTACGGCGCCCGCCATGAGGAGGCAGTGCAATACCTCGAAGCACACAAACATCGGTAGCGAACCAGGGGCTCCTGGCCGATCTCTTCGCCGTGGTCGAGGAGTTCGACTCCTCCGCGAGACCCGATGCGGGCGCCAACGGCGATGCCGCGGCCAGCAGTGTCGCCCTCGCGGTCGCGGAGATCGACCGTGCCGCGGTCGAGCGCGCCTTCGACTTTGCCTGCGACCGCCACGCCGATCAGCTGCGCTACTCGGGCGACGAGTTCATCACCCATCCGGTTGGGGTGGCTCAGATCTGCGCCGGCATGCGCCTCGATACGGCGACGCTCTGCGCGGCGCTGCTGCACGACACGGTCGAGGACACCAGCGCCAGCCTCGAGGAGGTCAAGGCCGAGTTCGGCGAGGAGATCGCCCAGCTCGTCGACGGCGTCACCAAGCTGACCGGCATCACCTTCGAGAGCCGCGACGAGCGCCAGGCCGAGAACTACCGCAAGATGATGGTGGCGATGGCCACCGACGTCAGGGTGATCCTGATCAAGCTGGCCGACCGCCTCCACAACATGCGCACGCTCGGTGCTCTGCCGAAGCAAAAGCAGACGGCGAAGGCCCGCGAGACGCTGGAAATCTACGCGCCGCTGGCACACCGGCTGGGGATCCACGCGATCAAGTGGGAGCTCGAGGACCTCGCCTTCGCAACCCTGCATCCGCGCAAGTACGCCGAGATCAAGCAGCTCGTCGCCCAGCAGCGCAACGAGCGCGAGGTCTACGTCAGCGAGGCGGGCGAGTTCCTCTCCGGCGAGCTGGGCAAAGTCGGGATCGAGGCCGAGATCTCCGGCCGTGCCAAGCACTTCTACTCGATCTACACGAAGATGACCAAGAAGGGTCGCGAGTTCAACGAGATCTTCGACCTCACGGCGATGCGGGTGATCGTCGGCTCGGTCAAGGACTGCTACGGCGCGATCGGCGTCATCCACTCGCTCTGGAAGCCGCTTCCCGGCCGCTTCAAGGACTGGGTCGCAATGCCCAAGGCGAACATGTACCAGGCGCTGCACACGACCGTGATCGGCCCCGAGGGCAAGCCGCTGGAGATCCAGATCCGCACCGAGGAGATGCACAAGCTGGCCGAGTACGGGATCGCCGCCCACGTCGCCTACAAGGAGGGCGCTGCCGCCGACCCGCAGCGGGAGAAGATGACCTGGCTGCGCCAGCTGGTCGAGGCCGAGGGCGAGCAGGACCCGGCCGAGTTCCTCGAGTCGCTCAAGGTCGACCTCTTCGAGGACGAAGTCTTCGTCTTCACGCCGAAGGGCGAAGTCAAGAACTTGTCTGCCGGCTCGACCCCGCTCGATTTCGCCTACGCGGTGCACACCGACGTCGGTCACGCCTGCGTCGGTGCCAAGGTCAACGGCTCGATCGTGCCGCTGCACTACCAGCTGCGCTCCGGCGACATCGTCGAGGTGCTGACCGCGAAGCAGAAGCGCGGGCCCTCGCGCGACTGGTTGAAGCTGGTGCGGACGAGCCGCGCCCGCAACAAGATCCGCGCCTTCTTCAAGGAGGAGAGCCGCGAGGACGCCGAGCGCAAGGGCCGAGACGGGCTCGAGGCGGCGCTGCGCAAGCACGGCCTGCCGATGCAGAAGGTGGCCGCCTCGCCGCTGCTCGTCGACGTGATCCGCGAGATGGGCTTCCGCAAGGCAACCGAGTTCTACATCGCCCTCGGCCAGGGCAAGGTGCCGACCAAGGCCGTGGCGAACAAGCTGATGCAGCGCCTCAAGGCCGGTGAGGCGGTTGAGGAGGCCGATCCGCTCGGCTTGCCCGGCGGCCACCGCGAGGACAAGGCGCGGAGGACGAAGGACGCCTCCAACTACGGGATCAGCGTCAAGGGCGCGGACAACGTGGCCGTGCGCCTGGCCAAGTGCTGCCGGCCGGTGCCGGGTGACGATATAGCGGGTTATGTATCCCTGGGCCGCGGAATTACGATCCATCGCAGCGACTGCAAGAACATGAGGGCGCTGAAGCGAGCGCCGGAAAGGTTCGTAGAGGTGAGCTGGGACGGCGAGAACGAGTCCTCCTACCGGGTCGAGATCCAGATCGACGCCTACGACCGCACCCGCCTGCTGGAGGACCTCTCGCGCACCTTCTCCGAGGCGGGGATCAACATCCTCGGTGCCAGCTGCGCGACCAACCACCCAATGGTCAAAAACAAGTTTGTGATCGAGGTCGGCGACACCGAGCAGCTGAAGCAGTGCATCGCCCGCCTGCGCAACGTCGAGTCGGTCTTCGACGCCTACCGGATCACTCCGGGCGCGTAACCGCGCCTAGCAAAGTTGGGGATGAGAATTCACTAATTTCGCCGATGGCTCAGCTCATATACGATGGGCATACGGGGATAGGCGTCGTCGACGGACGAGGGAGGCCTTTTTGTGAACATCGGGAGCGTGGAATCCACCAGTCGCCCAGTGGGGTGGGCGCTGTGATCATGAGTCGCTCGGTGACAGTCCACCTGAGCGAGTTCGCCTGCTCGGTGGTTGTCGGCGAGGGGAAAGACGGCCGCGAGCACCTGGCCGAGAAGGTCGTCGATGCGATTCGGTGTTATCTGGGCGATCGCGGTACTTATGGGCCCGGGTGGGCCTATCCACGCTTTCTGCGTGCGGAGGAGTACCCCGAAGAGGTTGCCTTGCAGCTCGAGATCGATGGTGAGCTGTGGGACCTGCTGAAGGAGGAGGCCGAGCGCCAGGGTGTTTCGCCGCAGAAAATGGTCACCCACGCCTCGCTTTACGTTGCCGGCGAGGTCGATGCCGGCCGCGCCACCCGTCGCATCCTCGACGGCCTGGAGGGACCGGCATAGAAAGCTGAGCCAGGCTCAGCCGGCCCGTGGCGCCACCACCGGCGCGGCGCCGAGCTCGCTGAGCTTGGCCTGCAGAGTGCGGCGGCCACGGTGATGGAGGCCGTGAACCGAGCTCTCCGACTTTTTCAGCGTGGCGGCGATCTCGACCGGCGTCAAACCGGCTATGTGCCTGAGGATCAACACCTCGCGCTGGTCATCGGGTAGGTGCGCGAGCGCGTCGCGCAGATCGTGGCCGCGGTCGAGGCTGACCTGAGCGCTTCCGTTGTCGGCGAGCCTGACTTCCTCGGTCGGAATCGCCCGGCGGACCCGCATGTGGTCGAGTGCTGCGTTGCGCGCCACCCGCATGATCCAGGCGGCGAAGGGAACCTCGCGCTGCTCGTACTTCTTGATCGCTTTCATCAGCTTGGCGAAGATGTTCTGCGTGATGTCCTCGGCCTCGTGGTGGTCTTTGACGAAGCTGGCGACGTAGCGCTGAACGTCTGGCGCGTAGCGCACGTAGAGGAAGTGCAGCCCCTCTGAGTCACCGGCCTTGGCGCGCTCGATGGCCTCCTGGACGAGCCGACCGTTGTCGGACGCTGCCACGGACATAGCCGGCCGCTGCTGGCTCGGGCTATGTGAGTTGGGGTCCGACATTTGACTGGTCACAGCTTTCCTCCTACGGGAAAAGTTTGGGGATTTTGCGAAAAGTTTTTGATTGAAAGCTTTCGTTTCAAGGCCAGAAGGAATAGTGGCCCTTCGTTTGAAAGTCAATGCCCAATATTCGTCTAAATTTCATCCTCAGCCTCAAGTGGCCTGGAAATGCACAGGTATTGGGGTTGAAGTTAGGAGGATTCGGGCCCTTCAAGTGAAAATCTTGGGCGTTCTCGGGCAGTTATTGAAGTGAGGCGTCCGATGAAAATCTCACTTGGGACATTTGCTTGCAGGGGAGTCGAGGCCCATTTGGGCTCCGACCTGTCCGTTGGGGTACGCACAGCGCTTTCCGAGTACACCCGCCGGCTCGGCTCGGATTCGCCACCGATGGCGATTCCACGCCTCGCTCGCGAGTGCGTCCCCGTCCCTCCGGCCAAAGTGATCGATCTTCCGCTCAACGAGGAGACGGTGCTGCTGCTGGAGCGAGAGGCGGCCAGGCAGGGAACGAGCGTGAGTGAGCTGGTCGCCCACTCGGTCCTGGTCTACCTGGCTGAAGTCGACCGGATGACGCCGGTCGCCACCGCCTAGGGCCGAGAGCCAGGGCTCGAATACACAGCTGAACAGCCGCCGTGGCGGCTGTGGTGCGCCCTTACGCGGGCTGGCGGGCGTCGGCGAGCACCGCGTCGACCGCGGGCACGGCAATCGGTTCGCCTTGAGCGTGCAGCGAACGCTCCAGCGCCTCGAGGCCGAGCACGATCTCGACCCCGAGCCTGGCGTTGGAGACCGGGGTGGAGCCGTCCCGGATCGCCTCGGCGAAGTCTTTGAGCTCCTGGCCCAGCGGCTCCAGCGCCTCCAGCCGCGGTGCGACCATGTCGCCGGTGCGGTACGTGAGCCGGTACTCGCCGAAGTTGGCGGGCGGCTCGGCGAAGTCGAGGCCGCGGTCGTAGACGCGGACCGAGTCATCGGAGGCGGTGTCCTCGTACTGGACCATCTTCTGGCTGCCGACGACGACCATCTGGCGCAACTTGCGCGGCGCCAGCCAGGAAAGCTGGACGTTGGCCTGCGCGCCGCCCTCGAAGCGCAGGGTGAGGAAGGCGGTCTCGTGGACGCCCTCCTGAAAGACGCTGCGGCCATTGGCGCTGACCTCGACCAGCGGCTTGCCGAGCCAGTGCAGGAGGATCGAGAGGTCGTGCGGGGCGAGGTCGAGCACGACCCCGTCCTGCTGGTAGAGACCCAGGTTCATGCGCGAGGAGGTGACGAAGTAGATCTCGCCCAGCTCGTCGCCGCGGATCATCTCGCGGACCTTGTTGACGGCAGGGCTGTAGAGGAAGGTGTGGCCCGGCATCAGCACCCGGTCGTGGTCCTCGGCGATTGCGACCAGCTTCGCCGCCTCCTCGGAGGAGCGCGCCAGCGGCTTCTCGACCAGGACGTGCTTGCCGGCTTCGAGGGCGCGGCTGACGAGGGCGAAGTGGGTGTGGGGAGGGGTGGCGATCGCCACGGCCTCGACCCGCGGGTCGGCCAGTGCGGTGTCGAGATCGCGCTCGATCCAGACGCCGGGGTGGCGGCGACGGAAGTCTTCGATTCGGCCCTCGTCGAGCTCGCAGAGGCCCATCAGGCGAAACTCGGGCCGGTCGACCACGTTGCGGACGATGTTCGGTCCCCAGTAGCCGTAGCCGACGACCATCGTTCCGATTGCACCTGCTGGGTTCATGCGGCACCTCTCCTTGCGAGCACTGTCATAGGGGTTCGGGCGAGAATCGAAAGATCGAGTGGCAGCGAACGCCTCTCGGCGTAGTCGATGTCGAGTCGCACCATTTCCTCGTAGGTGCGCTCGTTGCGACCGCTGACCTGCCAGAGGCCGGTCAGACCTGGCTTGACCGAGAAGCGCTTGAGGTACCAGCTCGGGTATTCGGCGACCTCGTAGGCGATTGCGGGGCGGGGGCCGACCAGGGCCATGTCACCGGCGATCACGTTGAACAGCTGCGGCAGCTCGTCGAGGCTCCACTTGCGGATGAAGCGTCCGACCGGGGTGACGCGGTCGTCGACGGCGAGCTTGTAGAGGTCCTTGCGACCGCCGTCGGCCGCCTGGCCATTGATCAGGGCGGTGACGTACTCGCGGTGACCGCGTGGGTCGGCGTCGACCCGCATGCTGCGGAACTTGTAGAGGGTGAACTCATGCTGCCCGTAGCCGATCCGCCGCTGGCGGAAGAGAGCCGGGCCACGGCTGTCGAGCCGAATCGCGATCGTCAGGGCGAGCAGTAGCGGCGAGAGCACGATCACTACGGCGGTGGCCAGCAACACATCGATCATGCGCCTGGTCAGCGCCTGCCAGAGCGGTTCTCCGGCGGTGCGGTCGACCGGTTGCTTGCGTGTGAGTCCGTGTGCCTCCATCTTGTCCACCGAACAAACGGAGCCGGCGGTTGAGCGCTTGCGCCGAGCGCAGAATTGGAAGGCTGAAAAACGTCCCTTTATAAGTGGCTGAAAAACTCTTTAGCGACCGCAAAAAGACCGGGCGCCCCGATGCGTTAACTGTGCGTGGCCCCCCGAATCCTCTCGATCATCGGCTCCCGACCTGAGATCGTCCAGGCGGCACCGCTCTCGCTGGCCTTCGCCGATTGCGTCGAGGAGATCCTGGTCCACACCGGTCAGCACTACGACCCGGCGCTCTCGGAGCACCAGATAGCCGATCTCAAGCTTCCCCTCCCGGCGCACAACCTCGGCGTCGGTTCGCTCCCAAATGCGGAAAGCGTCACTGTCGCCGAGGACAGGATCGCCCGAGTGATCGAGTCCGAGAAGCCCGACGCGGTCCTGGTCCGCGGCGACACCAACGCGACCGTCGCCGGTGCCCGCGCCGCGGTTGCCGCCGGGATTCCCCTGCTTCACGTCGAGGCCGGCCTGCGCAGCTACCGCGACGACATGCCCGAGGAGGCCAACCGGATTGAGACCGACCGGCTCTCCGATCTTCTCTTCGCACCTTGCGAGCACGCCCGCGAGGTACTCCTCAAAGAGGGAGTGCCCGGCGCGGTGCAGGTCACTGGCGACGTTCTCGCCGACGTCTTGCTCTCGACCCGCGATCGCCTGCCTGAGGGCGGCGAGCAGGGCGAGTACGTGCTCGCGACCGCGCACCGCAACTACAACACCGATTCGCCCGAGCGGCTCGGTGCGGTGTTGGCCTGCCTTCAGGCGGCCGAATGCCGCGTGATCTTCCCGCTGCACCCGCGCACCCGCAAGAGCCTCGAGGTCTGGGGCCTGATGGTGCCGGCCAACGTCGAGGTCCGTGATGCCGTCACCTACACGGAGATGCTGACCCTGGAGCGCGATGCGACGGCGATCGCCACCGACTCCGGTGGGGTCCAGCGCGAGGCCTATCTCTGGGGCGTGCCATGCATAACGATGCGCGAGGAGACCGAGTGGATCGAGACCGTCTCGACCGGCTGGAACACCTTGGTCGGCGCCGACGCCGAGCAGTTCCGCGCCGCTCTCGCCAAACCTTCCCCGCAGTCCCGACCGCCGATCTTCGGCGACGGCACCGCCGCCAAGCGGATCGCCGAGCTGACCGTCTCCCATTGCGACCGCGCACTGGAGCGCTCCCTTGTCTGAACAGCTGAGAGTCGGCGTCGTCGGCTGCGGCCGGATGGGCGCTTTCCACATCCGCAACTACGGACAGCTCGACTGCGCCCGCCTCGTCGCCGTCGCAGATCCCAATGCCGAGACGCGCCGCAAGGTGCTCGGCGAGACGCGGGTGCTCGAGTTCTCCGACTGGCGCGACATGATCGAGCACGGCGAAGACGAGCTCGACGCGATCTCGATCGCCTCGCCGTCTGAGCTGCACGCGACGATCGCGCTCGAGGCGCTGGCCGCCGGCCTGCACGTGCTGGTCGAGAAGCCGATCGCGACGACGCTTCCGGATGCCCTGCGAATGCGCGGCGCCGCGATGGAGGCCGATCGCAAGCTGATGGTCGGCCACGTCGAGCGCTTCAACCCGGCGGTGGCGAAGCTGCGCGAGCTGGTCGCCGACGGCCGTCTCGGCACGATCTACCGTGCCCACGCGACCCGGGTCGGCCCGCTGCCGACGCGGATCCAGGACACCGGCGTGGCGATCGACCTCGCCACTCACGACCTCGACGTGATGCAGCACATCCTCGGCCAGTCGATCAGCGAGATCTACGCCGACGGCGGCCGTTTCCTGCACAGCTCGCAGGAGGACCTGCTGACCTGCCTGGTCCGCTTCAGCGCCGCAGGCGAGGGCGACACCCTCGGCCTGCTCGACGTCAACTGGCTGACGCCAGAGAAGACGCGCGAGATCGTCCTGATCGGCGAGAACGGCCTGCTGCGGGCGAGCTACATCACCCAGGACGTCTGGTTCGTCGAGTCGCCCAGCGCGCCGCTTCACTGGGACGGCCTCTCGATGCTGCGCGGCGACGGCGAGGGCGCCGCGGTGCGCTTCTCGCTGGCCAAGGCCGAGCCGCTGCGGGCCGAGCTTGAAGCCTTCTGTCGCTGCGTGCTCGACGACACGCCGGAGCCGGTCAGCGCCCACGACGGCGTCAAGGCACTGGCCGCGGCGCTGGCGGTGCGCGAGTCGGCGGCCGTGCGCCGCCCGGTTGAGCTGCTGGCGATTCCCGAGCCCCAACCGCTGGAGGTGCTGGTGTGATCCGCTTCGTCATCCCGGCCTACAACGAGGCCGAAAACATCCCCCGGCTGCTCGAAGACCTCGCCCCGGTGGCGCGCGAGCTCGGTGCCCGCGTGATCATCGTCGACGACGGCTCGACCGACGGCACCGCCGACGTGATCCGGGCCCACGCCCGCGACATGCACCTGGCGATCGTCACCCACACGATCAACCGCGGCCTCGGGACGGCGATCAACACCGGTATCCGCTCGGCGCTGAAGGAGTCCTCCGACGACGACGCGATCGTCACGCTGGAGGCCGACACGACCTCGGACCTCTCCGACCTGCCGCGCATGCTCAAGCTCTTCGATCAGGGCACAGACGTCGTGCTCGCCTCGGTCTACGCCCCCGGCGGCAAGATCATCGGCGTCGCCGGCTGGCGCCTGGCGGCGAGTAAATCTGTCTCGAACACCTTCCGCTACCTCGGTGGGCTGCGCGAGATGCACACCCTCTCCTCGCTCTACCGGGTCTACCGCGCCGGCACGCTTCGTCGCGCCGCCGACACTTACGGCTATCTGCTCGTGCGCGAGCCCGGCTTCGCCGCCAATGTCGAGCTGCTGCTCAAGCTCTACAACGCCGGCGCCAGCGTTGCCGAGGTGCCGACGACGAACGACTGGCGGACCCGCAAGGGCGTCTCAAAGATGCAGCTGAAGCCGACCGTGCTCGCCTACTTCCGGGTGATGGCCGCCCATATGGTCGGCCGCATCCAGCCGCCGGCGGTCTCGCCGCTGGCCGAGGTGACCGCGCCGCAGCCGGTGCTCGACGCCACGGTGGCGGCGAAAGCGGCCGAGCCGGCTCGCGAGCCGCTGCCGCAGACCAGATGAGCGCCGTGGCGCCCCGGGTCGGTGTCGTCGGCGGCGGCGTGCTCGGCGTATCGCTCGCTCTGCGGCTGGCTCAGGCCGGCGCAAACGTGACGGTTATCGAGCGCGGGCCGACGCTTGGCGGCCTGGCCGGAACATTCGATTTCGGCGGCCACGAGGTCGACCGCTTCTACCACGTGATCACCCCGGCCGACGCGCGAATGATCGCGATGGCCGAGGAGGTCGGCCTCGGGGACCAGCTGCGCTACACGCCGGTCGGCGCCGGCTTCTTCGCCGATGGCGAGATGCACGATTTCAACGGCATTGGCGACCTCCTGCGCTTCTCGCCGCTGAGCCCGCCGGCTCGACTGCGGCTCGGCTGGTTCGTCGCCCAGTGCCAGCTGCGCAGCTCCTACGACAGGCTCGAGCAGATCCCGCTGGAGACCTGGCTGCGTCGTCACTGCGGCCGCCAGGTGGTGGAGCGGATCTGGAAGCCCCTGCTCGACTCCCGCTTCGACGGCGATCCCTCCGGCCTCCCGGCCACCTACCTCTGGGCCCGGACCCGACGCATGTCGGGCGCTCGCGGCAAGGGCGGGGGGGAGGAAATGGGCCACATCGTCGGCGGCCACCAGCGGCTGATCGACGCGATGGTCGCGAAGGCGACTGAGCTGGGGGTCGAGGCCCGCACCGAGGCGCCCGTGACCGGCCTTGCGACCGATGCCGACGGCTCCGTCACCGGGGTCGAGCTCGAAGGTGAGACGCTCGACTTCGACCTGACGATCCCGACCCTGCAGCCCCCCGCGCTGCGGTTCCTGCTGCCGGAGCGCCATCGGGGCCTGCTGGCCCCGTATCCCGAGCGCTGGCTCGGCTGCGTCTGCGCGATCATCAAGGTGCCGCGCTCGCTGCTCCCCTACTACGCGGTCAACATCACCGAGCCGACGCCGGTCACCAGCGCGATCGAGACCACCCAGGTGCTGGGGACCGATCACACCGACGGCCAGCACCTCGTCTACCTGCCCAAGTACTGCGATCCTGACGCGCCGGAGCAGAGCGAGGGCGACGAGTCCATATATAGGCGCTTCACCGACTACCTGGCGCGGCTTTCGCCCGGCTTCAGCCGCGACGAGGTGCTCGACTGGACCGTGCAGCGGGCGAAGCTGGTCGAGCCCGTGCACACGCTGCGGCCCGGCGGCGAGCCCCGGGTGGCACCGATCTGGCCGGGCGTCGATGGGCTCGCGCTGGCCTCCAACGCCCAGATCTATCCCTATCTCCTCAATGGCGACTCGGTGATGGGCTTCGCCGAAGGCGTCGCCGCCGAGGTCACCGAGCGGCTCGGCTTGCCGGGGAATCGGCGCGATGGTGCGAGAAAAGGACTAGCTCAGACGTTGCATAACTGAGCTAGTCCATGTACCAGGTCGAAGCCTCCAAAGCACTGCTGAAGCCGCGTCTCTGGGCGCGGACGCCGGCGCGCCTCAACGTGCCGCGCAACGTGGTCATGCTCGGCCTGGTCAGCATGCTCACCGACGTCTCCTCGGAGATGGTGGCTACGGTGCTGCCGCTGTACCTCGTCTTTACGCTGGGGGCGAGCCCGCTGGCGCTGGGCGCGATCGACGGCGCCTACCGCGGCGCCGCGGCGCTGGTTCAGGTCGCCAGCGGCTTCGCCTCCGACCGCTTCCGCCGCCCCAAGGAGGTCGCAGGACTCGGCTACGGGATCTCCGCGGTGGGCAAGGTGGCGCTGATCGCCGCCGGCAACACGATCGGCGGGATCGGCGCGATCGTCACCTTCGATCGGATCGGCAAGGGGATTCGCACGGCGCCGCGCGACGCGCTGATCTCGCTCTCCAGCAGCAAAGCGGGTCTTGCCACCGCGTTTGGCGTGCACCGGGCGATGGATTCGGCCGGGGCGATGCTCGGGCCGCTGATCGCCTTCGGCATCCTGCTCGTGGCGCCGGCCCGTTTCGACGCCGTCTTCGTCGTCAGCACGCTGTTCGCGGTGCTCGGCTTCGCCGTCCTGGTGCTGGCCGTGCAGGGCAGGCCCAAACGCGCCTCGCGCGACCCCAACGCACCCTCGCTGCGCTCCGCCGCGGCGCTGGTCCGCGACCCCCGCTTCGCCTTTCTGCTCGTCGCCGCGGCGGGACTCTCGATCGCGAGCGTCTCCGACGCGCTGATCTACGTCGGCCTGCAGCGCAAGATCGACTTCGAGCCCGCCGTCTTCCCGCTG
This sequence comes from uncultured Solirubrobacterales bacterium, assembly GCA_963702705.1. Taxonomy (GTDB): domain Bacteria; phylum Actinomycetota; class Thermoleophilia; order Solirubrobacterales; family 70-9; genus VRUE01. Next base: position 185,142 of record CAVPDR010000002.1, on the reverse strand, counting down.
CTCTACGTGATCACGGCGGTGATCTTCATGGCCTTCGCGATCCCGGTCGGGCAGCTCGCCGACCGGGTCGGCCGGGTGCCGGTGCTGCTCTGCGGCTACGGCCTGCTCTTCGTCGTCTACGGGACCCTGTTGATGGGCTCGCTCGGCTACGGCGAGCTGATCCTCTGCCTGGTCGCCCTCGGCGGCTTCTTCGCCGCCACCGAAGGGGTGATGCCGGCGCTTGCGGGGGCGATGCTGCCGGAGAAGCTGCAGGCGAGCGGCCTTGGCATCCTCACCACCGTGGTCAGCATCGGCAGCCTGCTCTCCTCGCTCGCCTTCGGCGCGTTGTGGTTTGCGATCGGCCTGCAGAGCGCGGTGATCGTCTTCGCGGCGGCGCTCGCCCTGGCGATCGCGCTCGCCGTGCCGCTGCTGGTCCGCTCGCAGCGGGCGCCTGTATATGGATAGCCGCAGCAAGAAGATCCTGGCCGTGCTCGCGGTGCTCTGCGTGCTCGGCGCCGGGGCCTATGTCGCCGTCGCCGCGCTCGGGCCGAACCAGACAACGACCGACGCCCAGCCACGTGCCGGCGCGGTGCTGGCCCACACCGATCTGATGGTGCGGGCGGTCGACCCCAAGGCGCCGACGCTGAACGGCCGCGTCTACGTGCTCGATGACGGGCGCCTGCGCAAGGAGCCCGGCGACCTTGCCTGCGAGCGGGTCTACTACGCCGCCGGCCACGGCATCTGCATGGGCGTGGCGCCGTCGGGGGTCGAATACACGGCCTCGATCTTCAACTCGAAGCTTCAACGCGAACACACGGTCACGCTGACCGGGCTGCCCTCGCGGACGCGGGTCTCGCCCGACGGTCGCTACGGGGCGATGACCGTCTTCGTCACCGGCGACTCCTATCTCTCCTCGCCGACCGCCTTCTCGACCCGCACCACGATTCTCGAAATGGCGACCGGCAGGGAAGTCGGCAAGCTCGAGCGCTTCAAGGTGACCAAGGACGGCAAGCCATTCGACGCCGTCGACTTCAACTTCTGGGGCGTCGCCTTCGACCCGCACGACTCCGATCGCTTCTACGCGACGCTCGGCACCGGCGGCGACCACTATCTGGTCGAAGGCAGCATCGGCGACGAATCGATGACCGTGCTTCGGGCCGGGGTGGAGTGCCCGTCGCTCTCACCCGACGGCAAGCAGATCGCCTACAAGAGCCGCATCGGCCATTCCTCGCGCTGGCACCTGCGCGTGCTCGATGTCGCCACCCTCAAAGACCACGCGGTGGCCGAGGAACGCTCGATCGACGACCAGGTCGAGTGGCTGGACGACGACACGCTCGCCTACTCGGACGGCCGCAACGTCTACACGGTCCCGGCCGACGGCAGCGGTGCCGCGGCGGTGCTCGTGCGCGATGCCACTTCGCCCGTGAGGCTCGACGAATCCGGGCAAGAATTGGCCAATTCGCCCCGTTAACTGGGTATGGGCGTAACGACAGCCCCCTTGCCGCATGCAGCTGAGCCCGAAGTTGCCGCTTCGGACGGCGAGAGCCTGCGCGCGAAGCACGCCCACGCCGGCGTGGCGATGGCGATCGCGACCCTCGCGATGGGGGCGACCTCGGGCATCCAGGCCCTGCTCTACCTCAGCTCCTTCGGCATCAACGGCCGCACCGACGGCTTCTTCATCGCCTTCGCGCTCTACACCAGCTTCGGCGTCTTCAGCCAGAGCATCCGGGTCACCTCGGCGCCGCTGCTGGTCGGCCTGCGGCCGCGGCTGACCCCGACCGAGCTGGCCGTGGCGCTGGTCGCGATCGCGATCCCGGTCGGCCTGCTGACGATCCCGCTCGCCGGACCGCTCGCTGCGCTGTTGGCGCCGGGCCTTGGCGAGAGCGGGCGCGGCGTGACCGAATCGGCGCTGCCGGTCCTCGGCCTGGCGATGATCCTGCAGCTCTGGGCCGCGGGCGGGGCAACCCTGCTCGCCGTGCGCGACCGCTTCGACCGTATCGCCGGCGCCTACATCGCCGGCGCGATCGCGGGCTTGATCGTCTATCTCGCCGTCTCGCGCGTGGCCGGCGAGCTCTCACTCGGCTGGTCGATGCTGGCGATGGCTGTCGTTACCTGCTCGATGATGCTCGACGGCGTCCGCGCCAGCCGCCCGGCCGAGGCAGTCGGCGGCATTAGGACCGCGATCGCGGGCGGAGTGGGGCGGATGGCCCGCTGCGTCTGGATGGTGCTGAGCAGCACCGCGATCTACCTCGCCTTCAACTGCCTCTACGTGATCACCCTCGCCTTCGCCAGCAAGTACGGCGCCGGGGGAGCGACCGTGCTCTCCTATGCCTACCTCTTCGCCAGCTACCTGGTCGCGGCCACAGGCTTCGCCCTGGGCATGTCGCGAATTGCCGACATGAGCCGCGGTGCCGTCGCCGACTGGCGCGAGGTGATCGCCGCGACCGTTCCGGCCGGCTTCCGCTACGCGATGCTGCTCGTCGCTCCGGCCCTGGCGGCGCTGATCGCCGGCGGCGCAACCCTGATCGGCGACGTGCTGCCGAAGAGCTTCGACGCCGATCAGGTGGACCAGCTGCGCGTCTTCGCCGCCCTGCTCTGCGCCTGGACCCTCGCGGCCCTCCTGGTCAACCTCCTGCTCCCGGCTCTGTTCGCCCTCGGCCGCACCAAACTGGTCAACTCGCTGGCGCCGCTGGTAGTCGCAACTCATGCCGGAGCCACAGCTATCGCCGGAGCCCTCTTCGGCGTAAACGGCGTGGTGGGCGCTTTCTGCATAGTCCCAACAGCCTTCGCCGCGGTCCTACTGGTGGCGGGCGCCGGCCGGGGCTGGGCGCCGATAGCCCGAGAGTTGGCTCAGGACGGCCTCCGCTTCACAGCTTCTGCCGCAGTCTCATTCGGCATAGGAGCCGCAATAGGCGAGAGCGTCGCATCCGGCCTCGCCGCCCCCCTCATCGCAGTAGCAATAGGCCTGGTTCTCTACGGTCTGACCACGTCGCAACTGGCCCCCCGCCAGGTCCGACTCCTGATGGGCGCAGTACGTCCGGCTTCCGCCGAGGCCTAAGGGCCTTTGGGTTCGCGCTTTAGGTTCAAGCTCTTCGGCTCGGGCGTCTTTCCCCGCCGGTGACTAACGTAAAGTCATGGCGAAAAGACGCATGCAAGGAGATCGTGGATGGCAAATACGCGCTACGTGAAGCAAGCCGATAGCGGGGGCTGGGATGTAGTGAAGGAGGGCGATCGTCGCGCAACCGCTCACGGTGCAACCAAGACCGATGCCGTTAAAGCGGCTCGTAATTTGATTCGCCATGAGGGTGGCGGTGAGATTCGGGTCTTGAATCGCACGGGCAAGATCGTTGAGGCCGACACGATTCCCCGGCCCAAGAAGCGCGCAGCAGCCTAGCCTTTCGATTTAGCTGGCGGCACGGTCAAGGCGACATCCCCCAGTGGATGAGTTGTGGCGTCGAAGAACAGAAGCGGCTTCGCCTTGAGTCGACCGTAGATATCGACCTGCTTCGCAAGCAGTTCGTCTTGTGGGCCCGGCAGCATCGAAACTGCCACCGCCCGGTCTGGATTCTCGCTCAGCGCTTCGGCTAGATGAGCATCGTGCTGGCTCAGGCCGCTGCCGAAGACGACGACCGGCAAGTCCCGCTCATAAAGGCGTTCGAGCGCGTGGGAGAGATAGTCGTTGTCGTCGATCGCCGAGAGCTTGTCGGCTGCAGAGCCCTCTGTGACTAGGAGTGGGCGCGCTTTCGGATCGCCGGCGATGGGCGCGCCGAACTGATTCAAGAGCGTGTCGAGATTCCGTTGGGTGAGCTTCCATGTCACGCCGGAGCCTCCCACGACAAGGTGCAGTGCGCCGTGAAGGAAATAGACCGGGATGGCATTCGATGGCACGAACGCACGCGCTGGGTCGAATGCGCAGCGGTTTCCGTAGCGAAAGTGGTCCATAAAGGGGGCGAAGCCGCCGTCGCAGCCCATCGACCAGTAGAGGAGCAGGTCATAGCTGGTTGTGAAGACCCACTCGAAGGTCAGCATCGCGGCCCGGATCTTTCGGCGAGTAGCAAGCGGCACCCGTTCTCTGTTGACGTGAACGGCCCGCACGGCGTGTACGAGCGCACGCTGAATATTGCGGTAGTGCTCAAGGGCCGGTGCAATTGGAATTTCGATTGCCTCGTTGACCCGTATCGCAGTCAGCAGATCGGCAAGGACGCGCTCAAAATTCGGTGTTGACGCGAACAGCTTGCGATCGGCCGAGGAGAGGCCTCCCCCCGATTTCGCATGGTCGTAGAGCGCTCGGTATTTGAAGGGCTCCCAGATATTGATGCTCATGCCGTTGCCGAGCAGCAGCGTGTCCCACCCGTGCTCTTCGGCGATGTCTCTCCAATCGAGCAGCGTTCCGTCTGGCCCCGACGCCATCGCCCTATCTAACAGGCCACGGCGGCGTCGGTTCTCGTGCTTGCAGTCGACGCGGAAGGCGAAGGCTGGTCAGGCCGAGAAGGAACTTACTCCAGCGGCGATCCGGTCCAACTCCTCGTCGGTTATCGACGGGAAGATCGGCAGGGAGCAGCTTTCCTTGGCCAGGCGTTCGCTGACCGGGAGGTCGCCTTGGCCCTGGGCCGTGTTGGCGTATGCCGGCTGCAGGTGGATCGGGGTGGGGTAGTGGATCGCGCTGGCCACTCCGCTCTCGTTGAGGTGGTCGCGGAGGGCGTCGCGGTTTGGGGTGCGGACGACGAAGAGGTGGTAGACGTGGTCGCCGTCGGCCGCTATGGGCGCCGGGAGGATCAGGTCTGTGTCCGACAGGGCTTCGCTCAGGGCCGCTCCGGCCTGGCGGCGCTGCTCGTTCCATTCGCTCAGGCGCTTCAGCTTGACGCTGAGGATCGCGGCCTGAAGGGAGTGGAGGCGGTGGGTGCCGGCTGCCACCTCGTGGTGGTGGCGGGTTCCCTCGCCGTGGGAGCGGATCAGCTTGATCCGCTCGGCCAGGTCGGCGTCCGCCGTGACCACCGCGCCGCCGTCTCCCCAGCCGCCGAGGTTCTTGGTCGGGTAGAAGCTGAAGCAGCCGGCGTCGCCGTGGGTCCCCGCCGGCCGGCCCTGATAGCGCGAGCCGTGTGCTTGGCAGGCGTCCTCGATAACGCGCAGGCCACGGGCCCGGCAGAGAGCCAGCAGCGGCTCCATCTCGACCGAGCGGCCGTAGAGGTGGACCGGGATCACGCAGCGGCTGCGCTCGGTCAGGGCGGCCTCGACGATCTCGGTCGTGATCAGGGCCGTGTCCTCGTCGACGTCGACGAGGACCGGGGTCGCCCCGGTCGCGGTGACCGCCTCGGCGGTCGCGATGAAGCTGTTGGTCGGCACCACGACCTCGTCTCCGGGGCCGATGCCCAGTGCCCGCAGGGTCAGCTCGAGCGCGCTTGTGCCGGAGGAGACCCCGATCGCGTGCTCGGTTTCGCACCAGGCGGCGAACTCGCGCTCGAAAGCCTCGAGCTCCTCGCCCATGGTGAAGGCGGCGCTGCCTGCGATCCGCTCGATCGCGGTGAAGATGTCGGCGATCAGGGTCGGGTCGGCGGAGTCGAGGCGCACGAATGGCACGCCGGTTGCCGCCTGTGCGGGCGGGGCAGCCTGTGAGAGGACCGGGTTCACCCGATCGGCTGAGGCTCGATGCCACGGGCCACAAGCGAGCCATTCGTCTCTGGCGTGGGGCGAGGGCCGATCAGGCCGACCGCCTGCGCCTGCTCGGGATCGAGCAGCAGTGCGGTCACCTCCTTGCGCGAGCGAATGCCGAGCTTGGTGAAGGCAGAGGAGAGGTGGCTCTTGACCGTGCTCTGCGCGAGCAGAAGACGTTCCGCGATCTCGCTGTTGGTGAGGCCGCGGGAGACCAGGGCCAAGACTTGCCGCTCGCGGTGGGAGAAGGCGGGTCGTTCTACGCCGGCGCGCAACTTGCGCGGTACCACCGACTGGCCGCTGGCGACGGCAAGCGCGGTCACTGCCAGCGTGGTCTCGATCTCGGGCTCGAAGACGATCGCGTCGGCGCCGGCGTCGAGGGCGCGGCGAACGCCGGTGCCGGTGACCGGCGGCGAGATCGCGATGATCGCCAGCTTCGGCTGTTCGCGGCGCAGGCGGCGCAGCGCCGCCATGCCGTCGGCCTCGTCGACGTTGCAGACGAGGACGAAGATGGTCGAGGCGTCGATCGCGGTCTCGTCGATCTCGTTGTGTGAGGGAATCGGCTCCGCGACTGGAAGCCCACGCTCGCCGAAGGTCGAGACGATGCGGCTTGAGACGGTCTCGTTGGCGCTCAGGACCTGCAGCTTCGGCTTGACCGGAGTCATCCGACCAGCGCTCTGTTCAGTTTCTGCCTTCACCTGTAATCAACGGTCAGGAGGGGTTGGCACTTCCGCGAAAAGGCGGAAGTTCGTGCCTAGGGAGTCGCCGCTTTGAAGTGGGCGGAGATTTCCGCCGAGCTCAGTGCCCGGTTGTAGATCGCGACCTCGTCGAGGCTGCCTTTGCCGAACAGCGAGGAGGCGGCGCGGGACATGAAGTAGAGGGTCGAGTTGGCGAAATTGCCCGCGCCGGTGCCGCTGTTGAGCTTGGTGTAACTAACGGCCACGCCGTCGACGTAGGGAATGACCTGCTGCGAGGCGGTCGCGCTGCTGTCGAAGACGAAGGCGTAGTGGTGCCAGGCGTTGGCCGAGGGGCGAGTGAAGTAGGCCGTGTTGCGGCTGGTCGAGCGGCCGATCCCGACCCCGAAGCGGCCGAGCAGTTCGGGTGAGTTGGGATCGATGTAGAAGCCGCCGTTGGTGTTGGTCGAGTTGGGGGTGAACTCGAAAGCGAGGTCGTCGTTGTTGGCGTAGGACGACCATTTGAGCCAGAACTCGACCGTCAGTTTGTTGGTGGCGGAGAGGTTGAGGGCGGCGCTGGCAGCGTCGTTTGTGCCGTCGAAGGAGGCGGACGGGTTGGAATCGTTCCCACCCGCGAGCGCTCCGGCCCCGCCCAGGGTCACGCCGTTCAATGCGGTGGCGGTTTTGCCGCCGACGTTGTCGGCAAAGGCGGTGCCGGAGGTCTCGGCCATCCGCCAGTAGTCGATCAGGCCGGGGGTCGAGCTGACCACGTTGCTGTAGTTGCTCTGAACTTTGACCACGACGGTGGTGGTCGCCGTCGCCCCGCTGTTATCGGTGACGCGCAGGCCGATGGTCTGATCGCCGGAGCTGGTGAAGGTTTTCGTCGTGGTCGGGGTGGCGCCGGTATTCAGCTCGTAGCTGCCGTTACCGTCGAGATTCCATTCATATTTGACCACGGTGCCGTCGGGGTCCGAGGAGGCGGAGGCATTGAGGCTGGTGGCCGTATTGACCGTCACCGGGTTGGGCGTGGCGGTGAAGGAGGCGACCGGAGCGCGGTTTTGGACCGTGATCGCTTTGCTGCTGGTCGCGGTCAGGCCAAGGTTGTCGGTGACACGCAGTCCAACCGTGAAAGTGCCGGGCGCGGCGAAGGTTTTCGTCGTGGTCGCCGTCGCGCCGGTGTCTGTCTCGTAGCTGCCATTGCCGTCGAGGTCCCATTCGTATTTTGCGACGGTGCCGTCGGGGTCCGAGGAGGCGGCTGCGTTGAGGCTCACGGCCGTGCCTGTTGGCACCGGGTTGGGCGTCGCGGTGAAGGAGGCCGTCGGAGCGCGGTTCGAGACCGTCAGGGCGCGTGTCGTCGTCGCGGTGCCACCGTTGTTGTCGGTGACCCGCAGGCCGACGGTCACACTGCCCGCGGTGGCGAAGGTTTTCGTCGTGGTCGCCGTCGCGCCGGTGCTGGTCTCGTAGGTACCGTTGCCGTCGAAGTCCCATTCGTATTTGGCGATCGTGCCGTCGGGGTCCGAGGAGCCGGAGCCGTTGAAGCTGACCGAGCTCCCGCTCACCACCGGGTTGGGCGTGAGCGTGAAGGACGCGGAGGGGAGGCGGTTCTGTACCGTGAGCACCCGGGTGGTGGTCGCCGTCGCCCCGTTGTTGTCGGTGATCCGCAGGCCGATCGTCGGCGTGCTCGCGGTTGCGTAGGTTTTGCTCGTCGTCGCCGTAGCGCCGGTGTTCGTCTCATAGCTTCCGTTGCCGTCGAGGTCCCATTCGTATGTCGTCACCGCGCCGTCGGGATCGGTCGAGCCGCCGGCGTCGAAGCTGACCGCGCTCCCGGTCGGCACCGGGTTGGGCGTCGCGGTGAAGGAAGCCGACGGCGCCCGGTTTTGCACCGTCAGAGCGCGTGTCGTCGTCGCCGTGTCGCCGTTGTTGTCGGTGACGCGCAGGCCGACTGTGATGTTTGCGGCGACGCCATAGGTATTGGTCGCGCCAGCCGTCGACCCCGTATCGGTCTCGTAGCTGCCGTTGCCGTCGAGGTCCCATTCGTATTTGACGATCGAGCCGTCGAGGTCCGAGGAGGCCGATGCGTTGAAGGTCACCTGGGTGCCGGTCTGCACCGGACTCGGCGCAGCGGTGAAGGATGCCGTGGGAACCCGGTTTTGAACTGTCACGATCCGCGTTGCCGTGGTCTGCGCGCCGTCATCGTCGGTCACGCGCAGGCCGACTTCGCGTTCTCCGGCGCTTTCGAAGGAGCGCGATGCTGTCGCCGTCGTGCCGGTGTTCGTCTCGTAGCTGCCGTTGCCGTCGAGGTCCCATTCGTATTTGACGATCGCGCCATCCGAATCGGCGGAGGCCGAGGCATCGAAGGCCACCTGCGTCAGGGTCTGGACCGGGTTTGGCGCGGCGGTGAAGGAAGCGGTGGGAGCTTTGTTTTGAACCGTCAGGCCAACGGTTGTCGTCGCGGTGGCGCCGTCGCTGTCGGTAACCCGCAGGCCGATGTTCACGCTGCCTTTGGCCGGGTAGTTTTTCGTCGTTGTTGGGGTAGTGCCCGTGTTCGTCTCGTAGCTGCCGTTGCCGTCGAGGTCCCATTCGTATTTGGCGATCGGGCCCTCGGGGTCTGACGAGCCCGAGGCGTCGAAAGTTGCCTGGTCGCCTGTCGATACCGGGTTGGGCGTCGCCGTGAAGGACGCCGTGGGCAGGGTTCCCTGGACGGTGAGCGTCCGGGTTGTCGTCGCGACTTCGCCGCCATCGTCGGTCACCCTCAGGCCGACGATGACGTCGCCCGCGGTGTTGTAGGTCGCGGTTGCCGTTGGCGTCGTGCCCGTGTTGGTCTCGTAAGTGCCGTTGCCGTCGAGGTCCCATTCGTATTTGACCACTGCGCCGTCGGGATCCGAGGAAGCCGAGGCGTCGAAGCTTGCCTGGATTCCGGCGGCGACCGGATTGGGGGAGGCCGTGAAGGAAGGCGCGGGGGCTTTGTTGATGCTGGCGTCGAAATGCGCGGCGACCTCGGAGGAGCTGAGTGCCCGGTTGTAGATCGCGACCTCGTCGAGGCCACCTTTGCCGAACAGGGTCACGGCGTTGCGTGACATGAAGTAGAGGGTCGAGTTGGCGAAGTTCCCGGCGCCGGTGCCGCTGGCGGTCTTTTCGTAGGAGACCGGCTGGCCGTCAACATAGGGGACGACCTCTTCGGAGGCGGGAGCGGCGGTGTCGAAGACGAGTGTGTAATGGTGCCAGGCGCCGGCGCTGGGCCGTTCGAAGTAGGCGTTGTTGCGCGATTCGCCGCGTCCGATCCCGATCCCGAATTTGCCACCGAGCTCGCCGGCGTTGGGGTCGACCAGGAAGCCGCCGTCGTTCTGGTTGAAGTTGGGCGTGAACTCGAAGGCGAGGTGATCGTCGTTGGCGTAGGCATTCCAGTTGAGCCAGAATTCCAGCGTCAGCTGCGAGTCGCCGGAGAGGTTGAGTTTTGCGCTCGCCGTGCCGTTGTTGCCGTCGAACCCGGCCGCGGCGTTGGGGTCTCCCGCCAGCGCTCCCGGCGCGCCAAAGCCGATCCCGCCTTCGGTGATCGCTGCATTCCCGCCGACGCCGTCGGCGAAGGCGGGGCCCGATTTCTCGCCCAGGCGCCAGTAGTCGATCAGGCCGGGGGTTGTGCTGACCGCGCCGTAGTAAGAGCCGACGACGCTGACGCTGCGGCTGGTCGTTCCGGTTTCACCGCTGTTATCGGTGACCCGGAGGCCGACATTCACGTCGCCGCCGTTGGTGTAGCGCTTGCTTGTCGTCGCCGTGGCGCCCGTATCCGTCTCGTAGCTGCCGTTGCCGTCGAGGTCCCATTCGTATTTGACGATCGTGCCGTCGGGGTCCGAGGAGGCGGTGGCGTCAAAGCTGACCACCGTTCCGATCGGAGATGGATTGGGCGTCGCGGTGAACGAGGCTTTGGGAGGCCGGTTTTGCACCAGCAGAGCGGCGCTGCTCGTTGCGACCGCCCCGCCGTTGTCGGTGACCCTGAGACCAACTTTGTATTCGCCCGCAGTGGGGTAGCTGATGGTGGTCGTCGGCGTTGAGCCGGTGTTCGTCTCGTAGCTGCCGTTGCCGTCGAGGTCCCATTCGTATTTGACGATGGCGCCGTCGGGATCGGAGGAACCGGTGGCGTCGAAGCTGACCTGGGCGTTGGTTTCGACCGGATTGGGCGTCGCCGTAAAGGAGGCCTGGGGCAAATTGTTGGGCGTTCTGGCGAGGTAGTGGGAGTTGATTTCTCCCGGGCTCAGGGCGCGGTTGTAGATCGCCAGCTCGTCGAGGCTACCTTTGCCAAACAGCGCCGAGGCGTTGCGCGACATGATGGAGAGAGTGGAATTGGCGAATTTGCCGCCCCCGGTTCCGGTATTGAGCTTTTCGAAGGACACCGGTTTGCCGTCGACGTAAGGCAGGACCTGCTGCGTCGCGGGCGCGTTCGTGTCGAAGACAAGCGCGTAGTGGTGCCAGACGCCGGCGCTGGGTCGGGCGAAGTAGGCGTTGTTGCGCGAGCCTTCGCGGCCGATCGCGACGCCGAACTTGCCGCCGAGCTCGCCGGCGTTGGGATCGACCAGGAAGCCGCCGTCGTTCTGGTTGAAGTTGGGTGTGAACTCGAGCGCGAGGTCGTCGTCGTTGGCGTAGGCGGCCCAGTTGAGCCAGAATTCGACCGTCAGCTGAGAGGTGGCGGAGAGGTTGACGTTGGCGCTGGCGGCGCCGGTTGCGCCGTCGAAGGTCGCGGCCGTGTTCGGGTCGGCTTCGATTGCCCCGGGTGCGCCGAGGGTGACGCCGCCTTTGAGTGTGGCGGGGCTGGGGCCCACGATATCGGCGAAGGTGGTGCCAGATTTCTCGCCCAGGCGCCAATAGTCGACGAGGCCAGGCGTCGAGCCGATTGCGGCGCTGTAAGGGCCGCCCACAGTGACGGTTCGGGCGGTGGTGGCGGTGGTGCCGAGGTTGTCGGTCACCCGCAGGCCAACCTGGTATTCGCCCGCACTGGGGTAGCTGCTGCTCGCCGTCGGCGTCGAGCCGGTGTTGGTCTCGTAGGTCCCGTTGCCGTCGAGGTCCCATTCGTATTTGACGATCGAGCCTTCGGGAGCAGTGGAGCCGGAGGCGTTGAAGTTGACCAGCGCATTGGCCGTCACCGGGTTGGGCGAGACCGTGAACGACGCCTGGGGAGAGTTGTGCTGAACCACGAGCGTGCGCGTCGTCGTTTCCACGGCGCCGCCGTTGTCGGTGACCCGCAGCCCGATCTGGCGGCTCCCGTCCGTCGAGTAGGAGGCGGTCGTGGTCGGCGTCGAGCCGGTGTTGGTCTCGTAGGTCCCGTTGCCGTCGAGGTCCCATTCGTATTTGGCGATCGTGCCGTCGGGGTCGGAGGAGGCAGTGGCGTCGAAGCTCACCTGTGCGTTGGTGGCCACGGGGTTGGGCGATGCCGTGAAGGAGGCCTGCGGTGGTTTGTTGGTGCGGCTGGCCTGGAAGTGGGCGCCGATTTCAGCCCCACTGAGAGCGCGGCTGTAGATCGAGACCTCGTCGAGGCTGCCTTTGCCGAACAGGGACGAGGCGTTGCGCGACATGAAGGAGAGGATCGAGTTGGCGAATTTGCCGGCGCCGGTGCCGGTGTTCAGCTTTTCGTAGGAGACCGGTTTGCCGTCGACGTAGGGAATGATCTGTTGGGCGGCCGGGGCCGTGGTGTCGAAGACGAACGCGTAGTGGTGCCAGGCGCCGGCACTGGGTCGTGCGAAGTAGACGTTGTTGCGCGATTCGTCGCGGCCGATGCCGACGCCGAACTTGCCGCCGAGCTCACCGGCATTCGGGTCGACCAGGAAGCCACCGCTGTTGTTGTTGAAGTTGGGTGTGAGCTCGAGCGCGAGGTCGTCGTCGTTGGCGTAGGCGGCCCAGTTGAGCCAGAATTCGACCGTCAGCTGCGAGGTCGCGGAGAGGTTGACGTTGGCGCTGGCGGCGCCGGTTGCGCCGTCGAAGGTCGCGGCCGTGTCGAGGTCTCCTTCGATCGCCCCGGTGGCTCCAAGTGTGAAGCCACCCTGGGCGGTCGCCGGGCTGCCGCCGACGGCGTCGGCGAAGGTGCTGCCCGATTTCTCATCAAGCCGCCAGTAGTTGTGCAGCCCAGAAGTTCCCAGGACTTCCCCGTGGTAGGCGCTGCCTTTGCCGACGACCAGCGCGTGGGTGACGATGGCGATGCCGCCGCCGTTGTCGGTGACCCGGAGGCCGATCTGGCGGTCGCCTTCGCTTGAGTACGAGCGGCTCGCCGTCGGCGTCGAGCCCGTGTTTGTCTCATAGGTCCCGTTGCCGTCGAGGTCCCATTCGTATTTGACGATCGTGCCGTCGGGGTCCGAGGAGCCCGCGCCGTTGAAGCTGACCGTCGTTTCCAGGGCGGCGGGGTTGGGGGAGATCGTGAAGGCGGCTTTCGGCGAGACGTTGCCGGGCGTGCCGTTGCTGACGACCACGGTGCGAACCGCCTGATCGGTGGCGCCGCCGCTGTCAGTCACCCGCAGGCCGACCGTCACTTCTTCGGCGTTCGCGTACGTCTTCGATGTCGTCGGCGTCGAGCCCGTGTTTGTCTCGTAGGTCCCGTTGCCGTCGAGGTCCCATTCGTATTTGACGATCGAGCCGTCCGAATCGGTGGAGCCGGAGGCGTTGAACGCGACCGGGCTGCCGGCGGAGGTCGGGTTGGGAGTGGCCGTGAAGGAGGCTTCCGGCGGTTCGTTGCCGTCGATGACGACACCGACCGGGGTCAGCGGTTCGACTCCGCCGTCGGCAAAGATGTTGTAGGTCGCCTGCTGGATCCGCGGATCGCTCAGGTCGACCGGCGGGTCTTCGTAGCTTTCGCTCGGCTTGTCGAGGTAGTGGGGAGCGAGGCCCCAGGACCACTGGATCGTGCCGGCGGCGAAGACGAGGGCGCCGCTGGCGGCTTTGTACTTGACCGCGGAGACGGTGGTGGGCTGGCCCGGCGGGGGGGTGGTTGAGTACAGCAGCCCCTCGTCCTGGATCCACTCGGGCGGGCTGGGGGCGGTTCCGACATCGGTTGAGCTGACCCGCTTGACGCCGCTCGGCTCTTTGCTCAGGTACTGGGCCTGGGTCGGGATCGAGTCCCACTCCCAGCCGTTGAGCTTGCTGTTGATCGTCGTGCTTTCGGTCTGCGATATGCCCGTGTTGCGCCAGATGCGGTCGCCCGCGTATTCGTCCGAGCCGTTGGTGGCCGGAATCGTCAGCGGGTAGTCGAAGTTGTCGTTGTCGCCGACGTACATCGATCCGAGCAGCGAGTTCTCCGGTTCGTTGGGGCCGACGCGGCCTCCCGCCGGGGCGTTGGGATTGCCCGGAGGCGCCCCGTCGTCGCGCCAGGTCGTCGTCGCGTATTTGGGGTTGTCGTCGGCGGTTCCGGCTTTGCCGTCGAGACCGAGGGCGTCGTCTTTGGTGCCTTTGATCCCGTCGGGCCCCCAGTCGTTGACTCCCTTGGAGCCGTCGGGGACGCTGCCTTCTTTGGTTCCCTCCACAGCCTTGTAACAGACCAGGGTGCGACCGCCGTCCTCGTAGCGAACCTTCCAGTAGGCGGTGTTGCCGCTGAAGGAGGCGAGATTGACGCCGGCGTCGCGAGCCGCCTTGTAGCCTTTCATCTCGGCTTCTGACCAGTACTCGTCGTGGCCTGAGATCACCAGGGTTTTGTGGTTGAGCAGCTGGCCCGGGTTCGAGTCGACGGAGGTGCTCTCGGTGTAGTCGACGTCGTAGCCCTCGCGCTCCATCCAGGCGACCATCGGGAAGTCGGCTTTGAGGAACCAGTTGGCGTCGTTGTAGTCGTTGACGTAGGGCCGTTCGAAGGAGACCTTGACCGCGCGAGAGGTGCCGGTGATCGTCTGGAAGCCGGCCGAGTTGAAGCGGTAGAGGGAGTGGCCGTTGAAGGAGTTGTAGGCCTGGTAGGTGGCGGTCGGCAGTTTGTAGAGCAGGGCCGATTTACGCGCGTCGTTGCGGACCGTGAAGATGATCTGGTTGTCCTGGCTGTTTGCCAGGTCCTTGATCCGCACTATGTATATGCCCGATGCCGGCAGCGAACTGCCGGGGACGGTCAGGCTGTTTTCCCAGTTTTCGCAGGACCAGTAGCCGGTCGTTTCGTCGGGCGCTTCGCAGTTGCGGTCGTTGGCGATCGTCACTTTTTTGTTCTGGTAGACGAGGCGGCCACCGGTTCCGCCGTACCAGCCCATACGGAAGACGTTGACTTCCGCGCTGCCGCTGCCGGCCTGGTTGGCGATCCGCAGCGTCAGCGATTCGCCGAGGTTGACGCTGCTCTTCGTCGCGTAGCCGGTGATGCCGTCCTGGTCGTAGTTGGTCAGCCGCCAGGCGGTCGATCCCGCGCCCATGCAGTTGTTCTCGTTGACCACCGGGTTGGAGTTCGGGCAGCTGACGGCAGCGCCGGCGGTGCCGGGCAGTGCAAGCAGGGCCCCGAGCAGGAGCAGCAGGAGTGGGAGGCGAATGCGCATCGTCAAGGGAGCAACGGGGAACCCTGTCATTCCCTGTCGCGGGCGAAGGATGAAATTCGGCCGATCTTCGGATCGAACTCGGCCAAACCGGCGCCGAAAGTCTGAGTAAGACCTATGCGTTCCTAATTTGTGCGCACCGCCCTGGCCGTCATATCCTTGTGCCTCCTCGCCGCGATCTCGATGGCGTCTCACTGGGGCGGCCCGATCTCCTGGGAGACCGACGCGCTCTTCTACCAGTCCAAGAGCGAAGAGATCGGCGGCACCGATGCGGCGACCGCGCGCCAACAGGTTTTCGGCGGACCGCTCTCCAGCTATGAGCGCCGGATCGAAGCCGAACAGCCCGAGGAACCGCCGCGGGTAAGCGACCCGGCCTGGGTCGAATACAGCTCTACTTTCTACGCACGGCGCCTGTTGCTGCCGGCGCTTGCCGTCGCAATCAAGCCGATCTTCGGCCTGCGCTCGCTGCAGATCCTCTCGCTGCTCGCCTTCGTCCTGATTCCCGGCCTGCTCTTCCTCCTCCTGCGCCGGCGCCTTTCCTTCGCGGTCAGCGGTGCCCTGGCCACCGCGGTAATCCTCTGGCCGCCGCTGCGGGCATGGTCGGTGTTCCCCCTGACCGACAGCAGCGGACTCGCCCTGCTGATCGCCGCCCTGCTCTGCGCGCTGCTCTCAATCGAGCGCAGCCGGCGCTGGTTGGCGCCGTGGTTCGCCTGCGTCCTCGCCCTTGGGTTCACCCGCGACATCGCCTTCATCCCCGTCATCGCGGCGCTCGGCCTGCTCGCGGTACGGCGCGACCGTCCGACCCTGGTGCTGGCCGGAATCGGGATGGCGGCGGCTTTGCCGGCGCTCTTCGTCCACGGCGTCTCGGAGTCGAAGGAGCTCGCCTACGTCTTCGCGAATCACACGATCCCCACCGACACCAGCTGGGGCGCGGTGCTGCCCCAGTACCCGTCGAACTTCGGCCACATGCTTGGCCGCTACGGCGATTACGCGGCCGCTAATCCGCTGACGATCCTCGCTGCGCTGGGCGGCATCGTCGCCGCCTTCGCCCTGGCACCGCGCCGCGACACGCTGACGATCCTGCTCTGGTCGACCGTGCCCGGCTACGCCCTGCTGATGGCGGTCGGGCCCGCCTTCTCCGGCTTCCGCTATGAGCTCGTCCTCCTCCCTCTGATCGCCTCCGGCTACGGCTACCTCGCCGAACGGGTGCTCGGCCGCGTCGTCGAAACGCGGGGCAACCGCGCGCTCGCCGGCGGAGCCGCGCGTCCGTGAGCGCCGAGGCCCAGCCGGTCGCGACGGCGGGTTCGCCGCCGGCCCTGCTTATCGCGGTCCACAGCGCCGCCCCCGGCGGCGCCCAGGCGATGGCCCTGGCCCAGGCCGAGTGCTTTGCCCGGCGCTGTGAGATCGTCGCCGCGGTTCCCGAGGGCCCGCTGCGCGAGCGTTTCGCCGCCTGCGGAGCCGTGATCGCGCCCGCACCGTCGCTTCCCACCTGGGGGGTCTCTCCCGGGCGCTGGGCCCTGCAGCTGCTGCGCAGCTGCAGGGATGCCTTCCGCTTGGCGCGGGTCATCCGCCGTCGCAAAGTCGGAGCGGTCCTCACCAGCAGCACGGTCCTGCTCGCTCCGGTCCTCGCCGCCAGGCTCGCCCGGGTGCCGTCGTTCGCCCACGCACGGGAGTGGCCGACGTCGCGCTCCGGCGAAGCCGTCTTCCGGTTGCAGAAGCGTTGCGCCGACGTGGTGGTGGCGATATCGGCCGGGGTCGCCGCGCGCTTCGCCGGCCGCGGTCATGCCCGTGTCGTCTGCATCGCCGACGGGATAACGGCGGGGGAGAGGTCCCCCGAGCCGGCAGCGCTTGTCCAGCCGCTTCGTCTCTGCGTTATCGGCAGCCTCACCGGGGGCGACGGCAAGGGCCAACATCGCGCCGTTGAAACGCTTGCCGAGCTCGGTAAGCTAGGGGTCGACTCGAGGTTGAGTGTTGTGGGCCCGGTGCTTGACGAGGCCTACGCCGAGCGGGTGCGGGAGACCGCGAGTCGCCTCGGCGTCAGCGAGCGGGTCGAGCTGACCGGCCCGGTCGACGACGTGCCGGCCCTGCTTGGCCGCCACGACGCCCTGCTCTTCTGCTCCAGCCAGGGAGCGGACGTGACGCCGCTGGTCGTCATGGAGGCCCTGGTCGCCGAGCGCCCGGTGGTTGCCGCCAACATCGGCAGCGTCGCCGAGGTGCTCGACGGCGGGTCCTGCGGCACGGTCGTTCCGGCAGGGGATCCGGCCGCGACGGCAGATGCGGTTGCTGCCCTGCTCGCTGACCCCGAGGCCGCGCGAGCGCAAGCACGGCGCGGAGCGGCGCGGGTGCGCGTCCACTACGACCGCCGCGCCGGCCTCGAGCGTCTCTGGGAGGAGATCGTCGCCGAAACGGCGCTTCGCGGCTCCGCAGAAGTTCCCCCGTCTCTCATCCGTTTCTCAGACGATCGCCCCCCCGAGACCTTCGCCCAAGTCGACCGCTAGGACAGCGTGACCTTCATCTACCTCCTCAAAGAGCTCTGGCAGCGCCGCCTC
Organism: uncultured Solirubrobacterales bacterium; assembly: GCA_963702705.1. Taxonomy (GTDB): domain Bacteria; phylum Actinomycetota; class Thermoleophilia; order Solirubrobacterales; family 70-9; genus VRUE01. The sequence continues at coordinate 167,817 of CAVPDR010000002.1, read as the reverse complement.
GCCGTCATCCTCGCCGCGGTCGTAGCGGCGATCGTCGCCGTGCTGGCCGTCTACAGCGTCAGCTTCTCGCCGCCCTCGCTGGGCAAGCGCGATCACCTCGAAGCGCGCGGCTCGATCGAGATCCTGGTCGACTCCTCGAAGTCGCCGATCGCAGACGTGGCGCGCAACCTCGAACCGCTGACCGCCCGCGCGGGCGTCTTCGCCCGCTACATCGCCGGCGGCAACGTGATCAAGCAGATCTCCAAGACGACCGGCATTCCGATCAAGCAGATCGAAGTCGCCGGGCCGACGCCGCTGCCCGGCGAGGCGGTCGGCGCCGGCGAACCGCCGGCCAACATTCGCCCCTACGGGTTCGAAATCGTCCAGCGCGACGAACTGCCGATCGTCAACGTCAGCACCCGCGCCCCGACCGTCGCCGAGGCGCGCGAACTCGCCGCGGCGACCCCGGCAGCGGTGCGCGGAATCGTCTCCCAGATTCAGGAAGAGCAGCAGGTGCCGGACGGCAAGCGGGTGACCTTCCGCGTGCTCGGGCCCGCCCAGGCCGCGCTCGGGAACGAAGCGCTCGGCGCCAAGGTCGCGATCGGGATCTTCGTCGTCCTCCTCGCCCTCGGGATCCTGCTGATCCTCGGCCTGCCCCGCCTTGTCGACGCCTGGCACTCGGCCGGTGCCGAGCCGCCTGCACACGAGCAGTTCGGGACCTTCCCCCACATTCCCCCGGCTCTGCCGGGAGAACCGGCGGCGCCACCGGCTCTCGCCCCCGCGGAGGCAATCGCCGAGCGAGCGCAGTTGGAGATGCGCCGCGGCGGCGATGGTTGACGAAGCACAGGTCTCGCGCAGCGAGCTTCGTGAGGCGACGCTCGACGGAGTGCGCTGGATCTCGGCGACGCGGCTCGCCTTCGAGATCGTCGCGGTCGTCGGAGCGGTCGTGCTGGCGCACCTCGTGCCGCCCGCCGCCTACGGCCGCTTTGCGATCGCCCTCGTCGTCCCCGAGATCGCCCTCTCGCTCGTCAACGAGGGCCTCGGCACACCCCTGGTCCGCCACAACGCGGTCACCCACCGCCACACCGAGGGCACGATGGCGATCGGGGTCGTCGGCGGCCTGGCTCTGACCGCGCTCACCTACTTCGTCGCGCCCGTGGTGACCACACCGTTGTTCGGCGCCGCCACGACCGAGCTGATCCAGCTCTACTCGCCGGTCTTCACGATCGCCGGGGTGATGATCGTGCCGCTGGCGATGCTGCAGCGGCGGCTGGAGTTCAACCGCATCGGCATCTCCGAAGTCATCTCCGCCGCCGTCACCACGGTGGTCTCGATCGCCCTGGCCCTGGCGGGGCTCGACGCCGAGGCCTTCGTGCTCGGCAGCATCGCCGGCATCTTCGCCTGGGCCGCGGTGCTGCTGCTCTTCGCCGGCTCGACCCCACTGCCGTTCTGGCGGGGGCCGGAGATGCGCGAGATAGCCGCCACCGGCGCTCCCGCGGCCGGCGCCGGCCTCGCCAGCATCGGCAGTCGCAACGTCGACTACGCGATCCTCGGCGCTCGTCTGACTCCCACCGCGGTGGGCTTCTACTACCGCGCTTTCACGCTCGGGGTCGAATACGAGCGCAAGGTCAGCGGCATCGTCGCCCGCATCGCCTTTCCGGTCTACTCGCGGACCAAGGACCTGATCCACCTGCGCTCGGTGCGGCGGCGGATCGTCCGCCTCAACGCGACCCTGATCTTTCCGCTGATGGTCTTCTTCATCGTCGTCGCCCCGGTCGCGGTGCCGTGGTTGTTCGGCGCCCGCTGGGAGCCCGCCGTCGTGCTCGCCCAGATCCTCGCCGTGGCCGGCATGGCCGGGACGCTGAAGAACACGATCGACCCACTAGTCCTTGCCGCCGGCAAGCCGCGCGCGCTGATGGTCTTCAACGTCTGCGAAGTCGCCCTCTACGCGACGATGCTCTTCTTCGTCTCCGCCGGCGGCGACCTGGTCCTGGTCTGCGCCGCGGTCGCCGGCTTCCGGGTGGCGAGCCTGATCGGCTCCTACGCCTTCCTGCTCGGCCCGGTGCTCGAAAGCTCCGTCTTCGAGCTGCTCGACGACGCCGGCCCGGCCCTGCTCGGCTGCCTCGCGCTTGCCGCCGCAGCCTTGCCGCTCCGCCTTTTCCTCGACGCCCCGGTGGTGCCCCTCCTGGCAGCCTGCGCCGCGGCCGGATTCAGCGCCTACGCAATCGTCCTGCGCCTGGTCAGCCCAGCCTCTTGGGCAGACATCATGCTGATAGCCAGCCGCTTCATCCCCTGGCTCGACATCGAGAAGCCAAGACCGGCGATCAACGGCGACCTCAGCGTCGGCATCCCTGCTACCGCGGTTGAATAGCTCGCGACGGGGACGAGCCTGGCCGGTCTCCAGTCGAATTGATGTCGCACGCGCACGCTTTGCGTGCGCTTAGCTCCGAACGAGGAGCGCGGCTAACGCCGCGCAACCACCGGAATGCTTTTCCGCCGCTTCGCGACATTCGACTGGAGACCGGCCAGGCTCGTCCCTCAGCAGGCTTCCAAACGCCGAGAGACGCTAAGCCCCCTGCCCTGGAAGAGCTTCAGGTTGAGGTGCCCTTCGAGGAACGCACTTTGAGGCTTGGGAAGCTTCGAGAGGCGAGGACAGGGACACCTCTGCGGGAATGTCGCGAAGCGGCGGAAATGCAATCCGGTGTCCGCGCGGCAAAGCCGCGCACCAGGTTCACCCCACGCGCGAAGCGCGTGGGGTGTTAATTCCCTCAGAGGTGTCCCTGTCCTCGCTATGCCCAGTCTGTGGAGGTGGCTCAATCCCGACCCCCGTCTTGCGGGCGATCACGATGAACTCGTGATTGTTGGTCTCGGTCGCGACGACCTCGAGCGACAGCCCGTAGGCCTCGCGGGCGCGCAGCAGCAGGGCCAGGAACGAGGTGAGGGTGAAGGTGTGGAAGTGGATCGAGTAGTCCTGCTCCTCGAGCGCCGCGGCGCGGTCCAGGACCTCGTCTGCCGGGGCCTTGACCGCGTAGCGCGACCATTCCTCGTAGTGCTTGCTGCGCGAGCCCTCAGGGCCCTCCTCGTGGTCGTGGACGAGGTGCTCGAGCGAGGTCTCCTCGCGTTCGCGGTCGAAGTCCGTGCGGCGCCGGTCGGGCGCGGCGAGGTAAAGGATGCCGCCGTCGCGCAACACGCGGGCGTGAGAGAGCAGGGCGCCGATCGGATCCTGGCAGTGCTCGATCAGGTGGTTGACGATGACGAAGCCCATCGAGTCGCTGGGGACCGAGGTCAGCGCCTCGCCGTCGTCGATGAAGTCGGGGGTGACCAGCTCGTAGACGTCGAGCTCGGGGTAGTGCGCGCGCAGATCCTCGACGCCCATCCGGTCGACGTAGCGAGCGTGGGCGCCACGGGGGAGCGACAGCGGCAGGTGCAGAGCGCCGACCTCGAGGCCGTCTCCACGCAGGTAGCGCTTTGCAAGGTGGCGGCGGACGGCGATATAGCGGCGCTCGGAGGGGAAGATCAGCCTGCGAGTTGCGTCCTTCGCGCGTCTGATCTTTCGCCTGGCCACCGTCCGCATGCGCCCCAGAATAACGGCGGCTCGCGTCGAACCCTTTCGCGCGCAAGCGCCGATGCCCCGGACTCGTTTCTGCACTGGATGTCCGAACACCGCCTGCTCATCATCACCCCAGTGCGCAACGAGGCCGCCCACATCGAGCGGGTCGCCCGGACGCTCGAGGCGCAGCGACGCCGGCCCGAGCACTGGCTCGTCGTCGACGATGGCTCCGATGACGAGACGCCTCAGCTGATCCACCGCCTCGCCAGCGAAATCGACTTCATGCACGTGGTTTCGACCCCGGCCGGCTTCACCGCGCCCTCGAACGATCGGCTCAAGGTGGCGGCGGCTCCGCGCGCCTTCAACTATGGCCTGCACACGCTCGACCCGCGCGAGCTATCGCTCTTCACCCACATCGGCAAGCTCGACGGCGACGTCGAGCTGCGGCCCGACTACTTCGCCGCCCTGCTCGCTGAGTTCGACCGCAACCCGAAGCTGGGCATCGGCGGCGGCGTCGTGCTCGAGCAACACGGCGAGGAGTGGCAGCAGACCTCGAGCGCCCCCGAACACGTGCGCGGCGCGCTCAAGCTCTACACGCGCGAGTGCTTCGCCGCGATCGGCGGCGTCACCGAGCGGCTGGGATGGGACGGCATCGATGAGGTGACGGCGCGCATGCACGGCTTCGAGACCCGCTCCTTCGAGGGCGCCGAGGCATTGCACCATCGCCACACCGGCAGCGCCGACGGTCGCCTGCGCGGTCACGTGCGCTGGGGCGAAGCCCATTGGATCCTTCATCACGGCCTGCCCTGGACGGCGCTGCGGGCGGCCAAGGTCGCCCGGCTCGAGCCACGCGGAGCCTCCGGCGCCGCCTACCTCTTCGGCTACGCCCGCGCCGCCCTGCGCCGGGTGCCGCGCGTCGAGGTCGAGGGCTACCGCCGCTTCGTTCGCGCCGAGCAACACCGCAGGATCTTCGAGCGCCTGCGGCGCCAAAGCGCACCGCGGGGCGCGGTTCCCTTCCCGGGGGGATGAAAGAAGGCCACCCCGCGGGACGTTTCTCTTTCGCGGTGCAAGCGAGACCGCATTTCCGATCATGGAACTGGCCCGAACCCTCAAGAGCCTCTGGATCCGCCGCCGCCTCGTCGCGCTCGGCGCGGTAGTCGCGGCGCTCGCGGCGCTGTTCAGCGTCTACAGCCCCGGGCTCTTCCCGCCGTCGCTGACCAGTCGCACCAACGTCTTCGCCACCGCCTCGACCCAGCTGCTGGTCGACGCCCCCGACTCGGCCTTCGCCGATCTCGAAAACGACCTGACACCGCTGGAGACAAGGGCAAGCGTCTTCGCCCGCTTCCTCGCCAGCCCGGTGGCACTGCAGCTGATCGCCAAGGAAGCCGGCGTGCCGGTGAGCGCGATCGAGGCGCAGGGCCCCTACGACATCAACCTGCCGGTGATCCAGCAGGAGCCGACCGCCGAACACCGCAGCTCCCAGATCATCGGCGAGGGTGCCATCTACCGACTGCGCTTCGAGAACAACCCGGTGCTGCCGGTCGTCTCGGTCTTCGCCCAAGCGCCGACCGAAGCCGAGGCGGTCGAACTCGCCAACGCCGCGCCGCGTGCCCTGCGTGCCTACATCGCCGGTATCCAGGCACAGCAGGACACGCCGGAGAGCCGTCGCGTGGTGATCCGCAAGCTCGGCGACGCCACCGGCGGCGTGGTCAACGCGGGGGCGAACGTCCAGATTGCGCTGCTCGTCTTCCTCGTCGTCTTCGGCGTCTGGTGCATGCTGCTGATCCCAGCTCAGACGATCGCCCGCGGTTGGCGCGAAGCCAACGTCTACGGCGACCCTCCGGGGAACGGTCACCAGGGCGATCCCCAGGGGGGGTTCGGCTACCGGGGCGGCGAGCACGAGCGAGTGCACTGATGCGGGCCATGTCACGCCCCCTACCGCTGCGCGAAGACGACGCCTGGCCGCATACTCGCCGGCCACTGCCGTGGCTCTTCGCAGCACTGCTGGCGATGATCTTCCTCGTCCCCTTCGACGCGATGCGGCTCAAGGTGAGCATGCCGGTCAGCTCCGACTTCGACCGCTTCCTGGTGATCGCGATCGTGTTGGTCTGGGCGGTCGGGACCGCCCTCGGCAAGCCGAAGTCGGTCGAACGGCTGCGGCCCAGCGGCTGGGCGATCGGGATGATCGCCTTCCTACTCGTCGCCGTCGCCAGCATCGCCTTCAACGTCGGCCGGATTACCAACCTCGGCGAATGGGAAGACGCCCAGAAGCACCTCGCGGTGCTCTTCTCACTGGCCGCCGTCTTCGCGATCGTCACGCTCAACCTGCGCGCCTCGGAGCTGCGGCCGTTCTCGGTCCTGATCGTGATCCTCGCCGTGATCACCGCGACCGGCACGATCTATGAGAAGAAGACCGGCTTCAACGTCTTCTACGAAACCTCGTCAAAGGTCTTCTCGCCGATCGCCACGGTCGATCACGCGCCGACAGAAATCAACCCCGACCCGGCGACAACGCCGCGGCCGACGATCACCGGCCCGACGCGCCACGCGCTCTCGGTCACCTCGATCCTCGGCATGGCGCTGCCCTTCGCGGTGGTGCTGGCGGCGATCGCCCCGGTCCGCCGCCGCCGCATCCTCTGGGGCCTGGCCGCCTGCCTGATCATCGCCGGGGCGCTGATCACGCAGCGAAAGTCGGGGGCCGTCGTGCCCGCGATGGCGCTGCTCGTCCTCTTCATCCTGCGCCCGCGCCAGCTACTGCGCCTGGCCCCGTTCGGGCTGGTCGCGCTCGTCGTCGCCCTGGTGCTGACGCCGGGGATCTTCAGCACCGTGCGCGAGCTCGGCCAGACCAAGGAACAGGACTCGACCGCCGGCAGGACGTCCGACTATCCCGCGGTGGTTCCGGACCTCCTCACCAGGCCGATCCTCGGCCGCGGCTTCGGCACCCTGGACTCCGAACGCGTCGACACGTACCGGATCTTCGACAACGAGTACCTGGGCCAGCTCTTCCAGGTCGGCGCGCTCGGCCTGCTTGCCTTCATCGCCCTGATCGTGACGCCGCTCTTCGTTGCCCGCTCGGTGCTGCGCTCCGACGACCCGGTGCGCGGGCCGCCGGCCCTGGCCGCCGGAGCAGCCTGCCTCGCCTTCGGCGTCGCCTGCTCGCTCTACGACATCCTCACCTTCCCGCAGGCGCCCTACCTGTTCCTCTTCATGGCGGCGATGTGCACCTGCGCGGCCTCGGTCGAAGTGCCCGCTGGGTGGACGGCGCGCGTGCCCGCGGTGATGCGCCGGGCGGTGACGGCATGACCCTCGCGCGGCCAGACCTGAGCGTCGTCGTCGTCACCCACAACGGGCGCGAGATGGCGCTGCGCACGCTGCGCTCGGCGCGGGCCTCGCTGGGCGGGATCCAGGCCGAGTGGATCGTCGCCGACAGCGCCTCGACCGACGGCACCCCGGAGGCGATCGAGCGAGAGTTTGGTGAGGAGGTCGAGCTGCTGCGCGTGCCCAATCGCGGCTTTGCCGCCGGCAACAACGTCGGCATCGCCTGGGCACAGGGCCGCTACGTGCTGCTGCTCAATCCCGACGTCGAGGTACTCGAGGGCAGCTTCGCCGATCTCGTCGCGGCGCTCGACTCGCGCCCCGACGTCGGCATCGCCAGCGTGATCCAGCGCGGCAGCGACGGCGAACTGCAGCTCTCGATGCGCCGCTTCCCAACGCCGGCCAGGGACCTCGGCGAGTCCCTCTTCGCCGCCCGCTGGCCGCTCTTCAAGTCGATGCAGGAGCTGGAGACGCGTTCGGAACGCTACTGGCGCGAGATCTCCGCCGACTGGATGGTCGGCGCCTTCCTCTGTGCCCGGGCTGAGGCGATCGCCTCGATCGGGCCTATGGACGAGCGCTTCTTTCTCTACTCGGAGGAGATCGACTGGTGCTTGCGAGCTCACCAGGCCGGCTGGGACGTGCGCCACCTGCCGGTGATGACCGTGACCCACCACGCCGGCCGCCGCGACCGCGGCGACCTGATGGCTCAGCTCGCCCACTCGCGCTCGCTCTTCGCCCACAAGCACCATGGCTTGGCGGGAGCGCTGGGCATTCGTGCCGCGCTGGCCGTCGGCCACCTGCTGCGCATCTCATTGCGCCTGCCGCTGGCCCCGTTCAAGGCGAGCGCTCGGACCAGGATCGGCGCCGAGGCGCGGGCGCTGCGCGTCCTGCTCGGTCTCGGCGAGCCGCCCTTGCGGGCCGAGCCGCCAGCCCGCCCGCTCAACCCGTCGGCGACCGTCCTCGACGAAGCGAGGTAGGACATCTGCGGCATCGTCGGACAAGTGCGCAGCGACGGCACCGCGGTCGACGGCGACCTGGTGGCGGCGATGTGCGCCGGTCTCGAACACCGGGGGCCGGACGCACGCGGTATCCACCTCGATGGCCCGGTCGGCCTCGGCATCCAGCGCCTGCGCGTGATCGACCTCGCCACCGGCGACCAGCCCGTCTACAACGAGGACCGCTCGGTCGCCGTCGTCCTCAACGGCGAGATCTACAACTACCGTGAGCTGCGCGCCCGCCTCGGTGCCAACGGGCACCGCTTCGCCAGCGACGGCGACACCGAGGTGATCGCCCACCTCTACGAGGAGGAGGGCCCGGACTTCGTCAAGTCGCTGGCCGGGATGTTCGGCCTGGCTCTCTGGGACGCCCGCCGCGAAGAGCTCTTCGTCGCCCGCGACCGGATCGGCAAGAAGCCGCTCTTCTACGCTGAGCGCGGCGGCACGGTGTCCTTCGCCTCGGAGCTCTGGGCGCTGCTCGCGGATGGCGAGATCTCACGCGATCTCGACCCGGCCGCGCTCGATCGCTTCTTCACCTACACCTACGTGCCCAGTCCCTTCAGCGCCTTCCGCGCGGTGTGCAAGCTGCCGCCCGGCTCGCTGCTGCGCTGGCGCAGCGGCGAGACCAAGGTCGAGCGCTACTGGAAGGCTGATTTCGGGCGGAAGATCGAGGTCGGCAGCGACGCCGAGGCGGGCGAGCTGGTCCGCGACGCCGTGCGCGAGGCGGTTCGGCGCCGGCTCGTCGCCGACGTGCCGCTCGGCGCCTTCCTCTCCGGCGGCGTCGACTCGACCGCGGTGGTCGCAGCGATGGCCGAGCTCTCCGTCGAGCCGGTGAAGACCTTCTCGATCGGCTTCGAGCAGAGCGGCTTCGACGAGCTGCCCTACGCACGCGACGTCGCCGAGCGCTTCGGCACCGAGCACCACGAGCTGGTCGTGCGGCCCGACGCGGTCGAGCTGCTGCCGAAGCTGGTCCGCCACTACGGCGAGCCCTTTGCCGACCACTCGGCGATCCCCAGCTTCTACCTGGCCGAGATGACCCGCCGCCACGTCACCGTCGCCCTCACCGGCGACGGCGGCGACGAGGTTTTCGGCGGCTACGGCCGCTACGCCCACGGCGCGCTGATTCAGCGCCTCGACGCGGTCCCGGCCGGCCTGCGACGTTCGGTCGCCGCCCTCGCGAACAGGGTGCGCCCCAGCGGCGACATCGACAGCCCCAGGAACCGCCTCCGCCGCGCCGCGGCGCTGCTGCCACTGGAGCCGCAGGAGCGCTACGTGCGGGCGATGTCGCGTTTCGGCCTCGACCTGCGCGAGGGCCTCTACACACCCGAGTTCCGCGCCTCGCTGGAGGGGTCGGCGGCGGAGACGATCGCCGAGCCGTGGAACGCCTCGACCGCGCGCGAGCCGATCGACCGGATGCTCGACGTCGACCAGCAGACCTACCTTCCCGGCGACCTGCTGACGAAGATGGACATCGCGACGATGGCCTACGGGCTCGAGGCGCGCTCGCCGCTGCTCGACCAGGAGCTGGTCGAGCTCGGCGCCTCACTGCCGGCCCGCTTCAAGGTACGCGGTCGCGAGAAGAAGATCGCTCTGCGGGCGGCGCTTCGCGGCGTCGTCCCCGACGAGCACATCGACCGCACGAAGCAGGGCTTCCAGGTGCCGATGGCCGAGTGGTTTCGCACCGACCTGCGCGAGCTGGCCCGCGAGACCCTGCTCGGCGGCGCTGCCGCGGGCCGCGGCTACCTGCGCCAGGACGTCGTCGCCGGCCTGCTCGAGCGCCACCTCGCCCGCGAGGAGGACAACTCCTCGCTGCTCTGGAGCATGCTCAGCTTCGAGCTCTGGCAGCAAGAGGTGGTCGAGGGACGGGCGGGCGAGCGGAGGGCACATGCCGTCGCCTGAGCGCGGCTGCCGCGTCCTGATCCTCGTTCCCGGCAGGCTCGGCGAGCGGCTCAGCGGGCCGGAGATCCGCGCCGTGCGACTGGGTCAGGCGCTCGCCACGGAGCACCGGGTGACCTTGATGGCGCCCAGCGCCGAGCGCGACGAGCACGAAGGCCTGGCCGTCGTGCCGTTCTCGCGCCGGCGGCTGCTGCGCGAGGCGCGCCGCCACGACGCGCTGATGGCCTCGACCGTGCCGCCCTTCGCTCTGGCGCTGAAGCGCAGCCTGGGGATCGTCGCGATCTCCGACCAGTACGACCCGGTCGAGATCGAGCTCGGCACGCTAGCCAAGGGCGCCAGGCGTGCCCGCGCCACGGCCCGCGCCGCCCGTCGCCTGCAGCTGCGCAGCGCCGATCTCGTCCTCTGCGCCGGCGAGCGCCAGCGCCAGCTGCTTGAGGCCGAGATCGAGAGCTTCGGGAACGCGGGCCGCCCGCCCCTGCGCAACGTGCCCTTCGGGATCGATGGAGAGCTGCCGCTGGGCGAGGGCCATCCGCTGCGCGACCGGTTCGGCCAGATCGGGGAGGGCGACAAGGTCGTGCTCTGGTGGGGCAGCCTCTGGCGCTGGCTCGATGCCGAGACGGCGATCCGCGCCGTCGCTTCGCTCGCCGATTCCCGCCCCGACGTCAAGCTCGTCTTCACCGCCGGCCGCCCACCCAACGGCGATGCCGAGCGTCACTCGGTCCTCGCCGAGGCAAAGGACCTGGCTGCCGAGCTCGGGGTTCTCGATCGCTCGGTCCTCTTCCTCGAGGAGTGGGTGCCCTTCGCCAAGCGCGGCGACCATCTAAGGGACGCCGACCTCGGCCTCACCCTGCACCGCGATACCGAGGAGGCCTCGCTCGCCGCCCGCGCTCGTTACATGGACTACCTCTCGGCGGGGCTGCCGTGCGTGCTCGGCCGCGGCGACGAGACGGCCGAGCGCTTCGAGCGGGCCGGCTTCGCCAGCCTGGTCGAGTCCGGCTCGCCCGAGGCGACCGCCGCCGCGATCGTCGAGCTGCTCGAAGAGCCCGGACGGACGAAGGCAGCCGTGGCCGGTCGCGAACTCGCCGACGAGTTTCGTTGGCAGCGGCTCGCAACGCCCCTGCTGACTGCGTTGCACGAGCTAAAGCCAGAAGCGAACGCCGCTGCTGGCTCACGCCAGTTGGGGCGCACGACCACCTACTACGCCCGCCGCCTGGCCGACCGGCTGCTGCCCTCGCACTGAGCCGCCAGCGCCGATCAGGGTGCGGCGTAGCCGGCGGGGAAGGGGAGCCCGAGCGGGGGGTAGGTCGAAGTGTTCGCCCAGCGCGGCGACCAGCGGCGCAGCGAGTGGGGGCCACTCGCCGAGGCGTCGCTGGAGACGTTGTAGTCGTAGCTGCCCCAGCTTGCCGCGCGACCCTCGGCCGAGAGGTCGGGTCCGTCCCTGGTCTCGGCGAAGACGTTCTCTTCGACCCGGTAGTCGCTGCCGGGAGGACTGCTCGCTTCATCGCGGAAGAGACAGCCCCAGCGGCTGCCGACGATCGTGTTGCGGGTGAAGACGAGGCCGCTGGACTGGTAGATCTGGCAGGTGTAGCCGCGGCTGTCGTGGTCGAAGAGGTTGTTGCTGACCACGACCTTGCGGAAGGCACCTTCCTGGAAGAGCAGGCTCTCCTGGGTGCCGGTGTGGCGCGCCACGTTGTCGGTGAAGGCGATGTCGCGGCCGCCGCCGAAGATCTGCCAGAGGTCCTGGTGGTCTTCGTGGGTGCCGAGCAGGCTGGGGCCGAGGAAGGTGTTGTGGTCGACGACCCAGTGCACCGGCGTCGCCGACTGTAGGTAGTCGGAGGCCGTGCTCTGGATCGTGTTGCCGCGGATGACCACGTGGCGGACGTCGCCGACGCCCTCGATCCCGTAGCCGTATCCGGTTTCCTGGCTGCCGCTGTAATCGATGTCGTGGATGCGGTTGCCTTCGATCGTGACGTTCTCGATCCGTTTGCCGATCCGGTAGTCGCCGAACATGTAGATGCCGTTGTGGCCGGTGATGTCGTTGCCGATGAACTGAATGTTGGAGGCAGAGGGTGAGACGCTGACACCATCGGTGAGGTCGAGCGCGACGAAGCGCAGCCCGGCGGGATCGATCAGGTCGATTCCTCTCAACGTCGCCCGCGCGCCGGGCGCCGGGCGAATCGTCACCGCCGGTGACTTCTTCACCGCGACCGCTTCGATCGCGTCGTAGGTGCCGCTCTTGAGGCAGATCGTCGAGCCGCCGCGCGCCGCCGAGAGCGCGGTCGAGACGCTTGAACGGGGGGCGAGCGTCTTCGTGCAGGACACGCCGAAATGCGGCGATCTGGCTTTGGCGGGAGAGAAATCAGGCAGCAGCGAGCCGATCTGCAATCCAGCTAGCGCCAGGAGGAGAAGCAGCGGAAGCCACCAGACGCGCACGGCGCCATTGTGGCACGGACGGGCTTTGCGACCGCGGTGCGCTAGGGACGGTACCCGGCCGCAAATGGCAGCCCGAGCGGTGTGTAGTCGGTCGTGTCGACCCAAGAAGGAGACCAATTTCGTACTGAGTGCAGCCCATCGGCAGAGTCGTCGCTGGAGACGTTGTAGTCGTAGGTGCCCCAGTTTTCAGCGCGCCCCTCTTCGGACAGGCCCGCGCCTTCGGTCGTTTCGGCGAAGACGTTGTGGTCGACTTCGTAGCCGCTGCCGGGAGGGTCGGAGGCAAGATCGCGAAAGAGGCAGCCCCAGCGGCTGCCGACGATCGTGTTGTCGCGGAAGATCAGACCCGTCGATTGATAGACCTGACAGGTGAAGCCGAGGGAGTCGTGGTCGAAGAGATTGTTCTCGACGTCGACGTTTTCAAAGGTGCCTTCCTGAAAGAGCAGTCCCTCCTGGGTTTCTGTATCCCGGGCGACGTTGTTGGTGAAGACGATGTCTTTGCCGCCGCCGAAGACCTGCCAGAGATCCTGGTGGTCTTCGTGTTCGCCGAGCAGGCTGGGGCCGAGGAAGGTGTTGCGGTCGACGACCCAGTCGAACGGGCTGGCCGACTGGATGTAGTCGGAGGCCGGGCTCTTGATCGTGTTGTTGGTGATCGTGAAGTGCGAGACGCCGTTGGACCCGGTGATGCCGTATCCGTTGGCCGCCCCCTGGGAGCCGCTGTAGTCGAGGTCATGAAGGTAGTTGCCGTCGATCAAGACGTCGGTTACTTCACTGCCGGCACTCTCCTGCTGGCCGTTGGCGTGGATGCCGAACGGGCCGACGAATTCGCTGTCGATGAACTGGAGCTTGCTCGCCGGGCCGAGCACCTCGATCCCGCCGGTGAACGTGAGTTCCTGGAAGCGAAGGTTGGTCGCTCGGTCGAGCAGTGAGTAGGCGAGGCTCGGGGTGGCGCCGGGGGCCGGTCTAATCGTGACCATGCTCGCCTTATTCGCTGCGGTGACGTTGACGCTGTAGGAACCGCCGCTCAGGCAGATCACTGCTCCGCCCGCGGCATTGGAGACAGCTTCGGAGGCGTCCGCCCCCGACGGAAGGGTCGTCGTGCATTCGCCCGGCGGTTGCGGTTCGATCACTTCCTCCGGGGGCGGTTCGGCCGGAGGCTGGGGCGGAGAGCCCGGTGGCTGCGGGGACGCTGTCGTCCCGGGTGTTGCCGTGGCGACAGGGGTGCCGACGGCCTTGTCGTCGACGGCCCCCCGCGGAAGGCTTGGACGCTTGACGACTTCGAGCTGCCGCGACGCCAAGCTTGCGGTGCGCGCGCCTGCCATGCGAGAACGCGGTGGCCGGCAGCAACGTCGCCGCACAGAGAAGAACCAGCAGAAGCGCCCAAGCCCGCACGTTGCGATCTTTGCACGTACCTCAGGACCGAGGCGGGCGCTTAGAATCAGCTCAGGGGCGGTATCCGGCCGCAAATGGCAGCGCGAGCGGGGTGTAGTTCGTCGTGTCTGACCAAGAAGGAGACCAATTTCGTACTGAGTGCGAGCCACTGGCCGAGTTGTCGCTGGATACGTTGTAGTCGTAGGTACCCCAGCTGCCGGCCCGACCCTCGGTGGAGACGTCTACGCTGGCCTCCGTCTGGGCAAAGACGTTGTGGTCGACCTGGTAGCCGCTGCCGGCGGAGCTCGACGCGAGGTCGCGGAACAGGCATCCCCAGTGGCTGCCGACGACGGTGTTGTTGCGGAAGATCATCCCGGTCGACTGGTAGAGCTGGCAGGTGTAGCCTCGCGAGTCGTGATCGAAGAGGTTGTTTTCGATCACGACATTCCTGAAGGCACCCTCCTGGAAGAGCAGCGACTCCTGGGTCTGGGTGTTGCGAGCCACGTTGTTCGTGAACGTGACGTTGGTCCCGCCGCCGAAGACCTGCCAGAGGTCCTGGTGGTCCTGATGGGAGCCCAGCAGCGAGGGACCGAGGAACGTGTTGTGGTCTACGACGAAATCGACCGGTGAGGCCGACTGCAGGTAGTCAGAGGCCGGAGACTTGATCGTGTTGCCTTTAATTGTGAAGCGTTCGACGCCGTTGACGGCCGTCACTCCGTAGCCGTTCGCCGTTCCCTGCGACCCCGTGTAGTCCAGGTCGTGGAGATAGTTCCCTTCGATCAGAACGTCGGTGACGTTGGTGCCCCTGCTTGCCTCTTCGCCATTGGCGCGAATGCCGAAGGGGCCGGTGAACTCGCTGTCGAGGAACTCGATGTGATTGGAGGTGCCGATCATCTCCGCGCCGCCGGTGAACTTCAGATCCCGAAAGCGCAGGAAGCGCGAGTTCGTGAGTATCGAGTAAGAGAGACTTGCAAGCTGTTCCCCACTCGACTGCACGGTCACGTAGTCGGACTTGCTGACGCCCGAGAGGTTGAACGACCAGGAGCCTCCGTCGAGACAGAGCACCGTTCCGGCGGGTGCGCTGGAAATGGCACTGGAGAGACTTGCGCCGGGGGAGAGGGTCTGCGTGCAGCTACCGCTTTCGACTGTCCAGGCGCGACTGGCGGGCGAGGCGTCGGTGTTGCCGGCCGCGTCGGTAGCCCTTACCGCGAAGGTGTGAGGGCCGAGCCCGAGAGAGGCGTAGGCCTGCGGTGTCGTGCAGGCGCTCCAGGGACCAGCGTCGAGTTGGCACTCGAAACTGGAGCCACCCTCGCTCGCGTAGAAGCCGAAGCTGGCGGTGGTCGAGAAAGTCGTTCCTGACGGGCCGGAGGCGATCGAGGTCTGGGGCGGTGTCGTATCGGGTGCTGCTTCCACGGTCCAGGTACGGCTTGCCGGCGAGGCGTCGGTGTTGCCGGCCGCGTCGGTGGCCCTCGCCGAGAAGGTGTGCGAGCCGGCGGCCAAGGAGCTGTAGGAGGCTGGAGAGGCGCAGTCCCCCCAGAGTCCCGAGTCGAGCGAGCATTCAAAGCTGGAATTGGCCTCGCTCGAGTTGAAGCTGAAGCTGGCGCTGGTCGAGGCGGTCGTTGCGGCGGGCCCGGAAAGGATCGTCGTGTCGGGTGGAGTCGTATCGCCCGAGGTCTGCACGGTCCAGCTCCGGGTGGCAGGAGTGGGGTCCGTGTTACCCGAGGCATCGACGGCCCTGACCGCAACCGTGTGGCTCCCCGGCGTCAAGGAGGAGAAGGATTCCGATTCGGCGCACGCTTTCCAGGAGGCCGAGTCAAGTTTGCACTGAAAGCTCGACCCGCTCTCGCTCGAGGAGAAATCGAAGCTCGCTGTCGTTGACGCTGTCGTGCCGGAGGGCCCCGCGACGATCGAGGTGTTGGGCGGAGTGGTGTCGCCCAGTGCCCGTACGGTCCAGGTACGGCTCGCCGGCGAGGCATCGGTGTTGCCGGCCGCGTCGGTGGCTCTCGCCGAGAAGGTGTGCGAGCCGATCGTCAGTGAGCTGTATTCCCTCGGCGAGTCGCAGGCGCTCCATGGGCCGGAGTCGAGCCTGCACTCAAAGCTCGAATTGCCCTCGCTCGAAGTGAAGCCGAAGCTGGCACTGGTCGAAGTGGTCGTTACGGCGGGGCCGGAAAGGATTGTGGTGTTGGGCGCCGTAGTGTCGCCGACCGGTTCGGTGGCGACTGCGACAACCGCATCGGCAACGGCCAGCAGGATCCCCAGCGGGCCCGGCACGCTGGTTCGGTCCCGCGGATTCGTGCCGGCCAGCAGCTCACTGCCATCGCCGACCCCGTCGCCATCCGTGTCATATCTGCGCGGGTCGGTCTTGGTTCGGTGCAACTCGGTCCAGTTCCGCAAGCCGTCCCGGTCGGGATCGGAGCTGCCGCGAAGCTTCCAGTAGAGAACCGCGTGAGAGGAATTCAGCCCGCGGTAGTCCGGGGCCCGGGGCGAGATCCGAACGGCGCCGACAGGGTCCGGTCCAGCGTGGCCCTGGGCAGCGGCGGGCAATACGGCAGCTGCCAGGAGGATGCTCAACAAAAGTCGGTAGGCGCCCACGGCGGCATTCTTGCATGCGGCGAGGTCCGTACCGAGCCCTCAGGGGCGGTAACCGGCGGAAAATGCAAGCCCCTGGGGCACGTAATTGGTCGTATCCAGCCACGAAGGGGACCAATTTCGTACTGAATGCGAGCCGCCTGCCGAGCCGTCTTCGGAGACGTTGTAGTCGTAGCTGCCCCAGCTGGCGGCGCGGCCCTCGGTCGAGACGTCGGAGCCTTCGGCCGTGTTCGTGAAGATGTTGTGATCGACTTGGTAGCCGCTGCCGGCTGCGCTCGACGCGAGGTCGCGGAACAGGCATCCCCAGTGGCTGCCGACGACGGTGTTGTCGCGGAAGATCATCCCGGTCGACTGGTAGAGCTGGCAGGTGTAGCCGCGGCTATCGTGATCGAAGAGGTTGTTTTCGATCACGACGTTGCTGAAGGCGCCCTCCTGGAAGAGCAGGCTCTCCTGCGTTTCGGTGTTGCGGGCGACGTTGTTGGTGAAGGTGACGTTTTTGCCGCCGCCAAAGATCTGGACCAGGTCCTGGTGGTCGACGTGGCTACCGAGCAGACTCGGGCCGAGGAACGTGTTGTGGTCGATCGTGACCGTGTTCGGCGAGGCGAACTGGAGGTAGTCGGAGGCCGTGCTCTTGATCGTGTTGTTGACGATCGTGAAGCGGGAGACCCCGTTGGATGCGGTCACGCCGTACCCGTTCGCGGTGCCCTGGTTACCGGTGTAATCGAGGTCGTGCAGGTAGTTGCCTTCGAAGAGGACGTCGGTCACTTCCGTGCCGTTGCTCTGCGCCTGGCCGTTGCCGTGGAATCCGAACGGACCGACGAATTCGTTTTTCACGAACTGCAGTTTGCTGGCCGGGCCGAGGGCCTCGATCCCGCCTGTGAACTTGAGTTCTTGGAAGCGAAGGTTGGTCGCCTGGTTCAGCATCGAGTAACCGAGGGTGGGAGCGGCGCCCGCGGCCGGCTTGATTGTCACCATGCTCGACTTGTTCGCTTTGGTGACGTTGATGCTGTAGGAGCCGCTGCCGAGGCAGATGACCGCTCCGCTCGCGGCGTTGGAGACCGCGGTGGAGAGGTTGGCGCCGGAGGCCAGGGTCTGGGTGCAGCCGCCACTGCCGGTCACTTCCGTTTCGACGGTCCAACTGCGCGTCGCGGGAGTCGTGTCGGGGTTGCCGGCCGCGTCAGTCGCTTTCACCGAGAAACTGTGCGAGCCGAGAGCGAGGCCGCCGTAGGCCTTTGGCGACGTGCAAGCGCCCCAGGAGCCGGAGTCAAGTGAGCACTGGAAGGTGGAGCCGCTCTCCGTTGAGCTGAAGCCGAGGCTGGCGCTGGTGGAAGTCGTCGTGCCGGTCGGGCCGGAGCTGATCGTGGTATCGGGCGGAGTCGTGTCCACCGGAGGAGCTTCCGCTTCGACCGTCCAGCTGCGAGTGGCGGGAGTCGCGTCTGTGTTGCCAGCCGCGTCTGTTGCCTTGACCGAGAAGGTGTGAGCGCCGGCTGCCAGTGGACCGTAGGCTTTCGGCGAGACGCAGGCGCCCCACGAGCTCGAGTCGAACGAGCATTTGTATGTGGATCCGCTCTCGGTCGCATTGAAGCCGAGGCTGGCGCTGGTCGCGGTGGTTGTGCCGGACGGACCCGACGTGATCATGGTGTCGGGAGGAGTGGTGTCAGCAAGAGGGACTTCGCTTTCGACGGTCCAGCTGCGCGTGGCCGGTGTCGCGTCGGTATTGCCCGCCGCATCGGTTGCCTTGACAGCGAAGGTGTGCGAGCCGACAGCGAGGCCGCTGTAGGCCTTCGGCGAGACGCAGCTACCCCAAGTGCTCGAGTCGAACGAACACTGGAAGGTCGAGCCGCTCTCGCTGGCGGCGAAGGCAAAGCTTGCCGCCGTGGAAGTCGTGGTCGCCGAGGGCCCCGAGCTGATCGTCGTCTCGGGCGGAGTCGTGTCGGCGGGCGGCGGGGTCGGCGCGGGGGGTCCCGCCGGGGTGCTGTTCGGGTCGAGCGGATTCGAGCCGGCGAGGACCTCGGCGCCGTCGCCGAAGCCGTCGCCATCGGTGTCGAACTTGTAAGGGTTGGTTCGCGTCTTGCGCTGCTCGGTTCGGGTGCTCAACCCGTCCCGGTCGGGATCGGAGGAATAGCGCGATGCGGTCACGCGTTTTGTCACCACGCGAGCTGACGTCACACCCCTGTCCAGCTTGCCGTTCCTGGCAACAGCGGCGCTCGGGGCGACCAGCAAAGCGGTCAGGGTGACGATGGCGACGAGGAGGGACCAGGACGGGGGGAATGTATTGAAGATCTTGCGCATTGCACCCGTTATCGGTGCGGGTGGGTGCGCCTCGATTGGGAGGTGGGGTGAAGTGGACGAAGGGAGGCGGGATGGGTGGACGAAGGTCCGAGCACGCCCCTGGGACCACCCACATCCCGGCGAGTTATGTATACGGATTCAGTTCTGTCGAGATGTGGGGCGGATCGGCAGTCGGAAGAACAAAAGTTCGAGATAAGGTCCAACGTTTTTCTCGCAGATGCGCCGACACATCCACCGCCTCCGCAGGCTCCTGCCGCTCTCTCTGCGCTGCGCGCTGCAGGAGCGCTCGCTCAGTCGCTCGCGGCGCTGGCGTGAAATGCCCGGGGTTGAGCGGGTCCCTGCTGCTGGCCAGGCCGTGTTGACCTTCGACGATGGACCCGACTCTTCGCCGGAGGGGACCGCCGCGATCCTTGACGCGCTTGACTCCGCAGGCGCGAAGGCGACCTTCTTCCTGGTTGGCGAGCAGATGGCCGAGTCGCCCGGCGTCACGGCCGAGATCCTCGCCCGCGGCCACGAGATCGGGGTCCATGGCCAGCGCCACTTTCGCCACGACCGCGTCCCCGCCGAGGAGTCGGTTGCCGACATCGAGGCCGGCTACGAGGCGGTCGCAGCGGTTCTCGGCGCCCCGCCCCGCTTCTACCGCCCCCCCTACGGCAAGCTCAGCCCACAGGGTGCCGAGGTCTGCCGCCGGCTCGAGCTTGAGGTCGCCTACTGGTCGACATGGGGGCTGGATTGGGAACCGCTGTCGAGCGAGCGCATCTCCCGGCGGGTGAATCGCGACCTCGACGACGGCTCGATCGTCCTCCTCCACGACTCGGCGCGCTACGCGGTGCGACCGAGCGCGACCGAGACGGCACGCGCAATCGCGACGATCGCCGATCGCGCCGCCGCGCTTAGCCTCGACCTCGTCACCCTCGGCGAGGCTTGCGACGCCCTTTCGGCCTCGGCGGGCCCGACGGTGTGAAGATGGCGGGAAGCGACCCCGGGAAGGTCCTGATCGTCGCCTCGCCCGGCGGCCACCTGCTGCAGATGCTGGCCCTCGAACCTGCCTGGGGGGACATGGAGCGAAGCTGGGTAACGTTGCGCTCGACCGACGTCGAGTACCTGCTCAAGGACGAGGACGTCACCTACGGCCACGGGCCGACGCCCCGCAACATCGGCAACTTCTTCCGCAACCTGCGCCTCGCCCGGCGGGTCCTGCGCGAGCAGGATCCCAGCGTGATCGTCTCCACGGGCGCCGGCCTGGCGCTGCCCTTCTTCCTGCTCGGTCGCCTGCAGCGCCGACGCCTCGTCTACGTCGAGTCGATCACGCGGGTCGAGAAGCTGGCGCTTACGGGAAGGCTCGTCTACCCGCTCGCCACCTCCTTCTTCGTCCAATGGGACTCGCTCGCCGACCTCCCTCGCGCCAGCTTTCACGGAAGCGTCGCGTGATCTTCGCCACCGTGGGTTCGACCCAGATCCCGTTCGCGCGCTTCGTGCGCGCTCTGGAGACCCTGCCCGGGGAGCAGCTTCTCGTCCAGCACGGTCCGGTCGAGCCCCCCGCGGGTGCAGCGCGGGCAAGAGCTTTCATGCAGTTCCCGCAGGTGATCGAGAGCATGGAGGCGGCCGACGTCGTCGTCTGCCATGCCGGCGCCGGCAGCATCCTCTGCGCTCTGCGCGCCGGTCACACCCCGGTCGTCGTGCCCCGCTTGAGGCGCTACGAGGAGACCGTCGACGACCACCAGGTCGAGTTCAGCCGGGCGCTGGCGGCCGAGGGAAAGGTGATCGCCGTGGAGGATCTGGGTCGTCTGGCCGAGGCGGTCGCCGCAGCGCCCGCGCGGCGCCGGGCCGAGCAGCGCAGAGGGTTGCTGCCCATCCAGGCTGCCGTCCGCGAGGCCCTGCACGCCTCGCCAATTCCTGCCTGAGCCTCGTCAGGCAGCGGCGAGAGCTGCGCGAACGGCTTTTGCGACCTCGGCCGCGTCAGCCTCGCCCAGCGCCGGGCCCATCGGCAGCGCCAGGGATTCGGCCGCCGCGGACTCGACCCCCGGCAACGGCACCCGCGGTGCGAATTCGCGCAACGCGGGCTGGCGGTGCAGCGGGATCGTGTAGTAGGCGCGGGCACCCACCCCGGCAGCGGTAAGCCGCTCCGCCAGGCGGTCACGTTCGGGATGACGGACCACGTAGAGGTGATAGCAGGACTCGCCACCCGCGGTCTCGACCGGCAGCTCGACCGCTTCGCCGAGCCCGGCGGCGGCGTAGGCCGCGGCCAGGCGTCGCCGCGAGTCGGTCCATTCCGCGAGGTGGGGGAGCAGGACGCGCAGGCCGACGGCCTGGATCTCGTCGAGGCGCGAGTTGTAGCCGACCTCGGTGTGTAGCTCCTTGTCCTCGGAGCCGTGGAAGCGCAGCGTGCGCGCCAGCGCCGCGATCTCGTCGTCGTCGGTGACGATCGCGCCGCCGTCGCCGAAGCCGCCCAGGTTCTTGGAGGGGAAGAAGCTGAAGGTGGCGGCGTCGCCGAGGGCGCCGGCCATCGCGCCCTCGAGCTTGGCACCGGCGGCCTGCGCCGCGTCCTCCAGCAGTCGCAGGCCGTGTGCCGCGGCGAGCTCGCGCAGCTCGGCGACCGGCGCCGGGTTGCCGTAGAGGTGCACCGGCAGCAGCGCCTTGGTGCGCGGCCCTATCAGCGGCTCGGCCGTCAGCGCGGTCATGTTGAATGTGACGGGGTCGACGTCACAGAGAACCGGTGTCGCACCGGCGTTGACGACCGCCTCCGCGGTCGCGTAGAAGGTCAGCGCGGGCAGCACCACCTCGTCGCCGGGACCGATGCCGAGCGCCCGCAGGGCGATCGTCAGCGCGTCGGTTCCGTTCGCCACGCCGACGCAGTGGCGGGTGCCGAGAAAAGCCGCGAACTCGGACTCGAAGGCATCGACCTCGGGGCCGAGGATGTATTGCCCGGAGCGCAGGACCTCGGCCTGCCGTGTGGCGATCTCGTCGAACAGCGGCTCCAGCGCAGGCCTGATCGCAAAGAGTGGGACGCTCAACGCCAGCGCTCCAGCAGGTCCTCATCGGGGACCTGGCGGACGCTGCGTCCCGGCACGCCCATGACGACGCTGCGCGGCGCGACGTCGGCGACGACGACGGCGCCCGCGGCGACGAAAGCCTCCTCGCCGATCTCGATCGCCGGGCAGACGACGACCCCCGCACCGACCCGGCAGGCGCGGCGCAGCAGCGGCCCTTCGAGCTCGAAGGCTTCCGGATGGCGATCCATCGTGTTGTCGTTGGCGAGGGTGACGCCGGGGCCGATGAAGACGTCGTCCTCGACCACGGTGCCGGCCGAGAGGTAGCAGCGCGCCTGCACGCTCGCCCGGGCACCGATCGTCACGCCCGGGTCGACCGAGCTGAGGCTGCCGACCATCGCGCCGGCGCCGATCTTCGCCCCGTCGCGGATCTGGGCGTGATCGCCGACCCGCGCGCCGGCGCCGATCTCCACGCCGGCGTGGATGACCACGTGGCCACCGATCAGGACGTCGGGTCCGATCTCGACGCCGGTGCCGAGTAGCAGCCCGGGCGCGAGGTCGGAGGGCTGGAGAGCCGCCCCGCTCACCGCGCGATTACCCCGAAATATCTCGATCCGTCGCTGATCGGCGGCATGCTAAAGCTCAGGCGACGATCGTGAGCGCAGCAGGCTCCGCCCGCAGCCTCAGCTGCGTCTTCTCACCGATGTAGTCCCCGTCGACCTGCACCGGAAAGGGGCGGATGATGCCGTCCTTGGTCTCGGAGGTGGAGACGATCGTGGCTTCGGCGACGCCGTTGAACTGCTCGATCTGACGGTGTCGCGCAGCCGGCCGCTGCTCGCTGAAGAGCCGCGACATCAGCATCGGCATGTCGCGCTGGGCGGCGCGCTTGAGCACGCCGAGGGCGAGCGCGCCGTCGTCGATCGCGACTCCCTCACAGACCCGCACCGGACGACTTGCGAAGTAGGTGAACGGATCCGAGTTCTGGGCCAGGGCGGTGACGCCCTCGGCCGAACTGCCGGCGCTGGTCTCTGCCAGCAACCGTACGGGATTGACCAGGTAGGCCCGGTAAAAGGCCGAGATCGCCGCCCAGCTGAAGTAGTAGGGGCCGGCCGCCGACTTGAGGCGGGGATGAGCGTCGACCCGCTTGACCACGGTCGCGTCGATCCCGGCCCCGCAGGAGAAGACGAAGTGCCGGTCGTCAGCAAGGCCGAGGTCGATCCGTCGCGGTCGCCACTCGTCGACCATGGCGAGCAGGTGCTCGGTCGCGTCGACGACGTCGTTGGGGATGCCGAGCGTGCGACAGACGACGTTGGTCGACCCGCCGGGCAACACCGACACCGGCACGTCGGTTCCAGCGAGCCCGTTGACGACCTCGTTCAGCGTCCCGTCGCCGCCGAAGGCGACGACCACGTCATAGCCATGGTCACGCACCTCCCGCCCGATCTCGGTCGCGTGGTTCTGCGCCTCGGTCGAGACCGTTTCGACCTCGTAGCGCCCCTGCAGCGCGTAGACCACGAGGTTCTTGAGCCGATCCGAAACCGTGGTCGCATACGGGTTGACGATGATCAGCATCCGCTTCTTGGCGGAGCGTCTCGGCTTTCTGGAGCGGATTCGGCTGGTCATCTGGGCGATTCGGCGACCCCACCGCCGGTCTCGGCCCGCAGCCTATTGCGACCGGAGCCGTGTTGCCCTACGCCGCCTTGACGTGAACCGCAACAAATCAGTGACGCTCCTGAGTCAAAGTCTGATTCGTAGAAAAACGCTCCGCAGCTATCCTGAGCCTACGAAGCATTTCTCGGGCGGCGCGGCCAGGCGCAACCCCGTCGATGATCAGCATCCGGCCGGCCGAATCAGGGGATGATCGCGAGCGCTTTCAATATGGCCAAAACCGGCGCCGCGACGGTGCCGACGGTCGCGACCGTGGATTCGAGCCGCCCTGCGAAGCGCTTGACTTTGTCGAGAAAGCCCGGGCCACTCTCCGAGCTTCCCGCCATCTCCAAGGCCTCGGCAGCGAGCTGCTCCTTCTCGGCGAGGGGTACATCGACTTCACTCAGCGCGGCCGGGAGCTCTCGTAGGACCTCACGCGCATGCGATTCCACCCGGGTGACGATTTCGACCTGCTGTTGCACTGAATTGACCAACTCATTTTGATTGTTGACCGTAATCCCGGCAGGTGCGAGAGCGCCACGGATGCTGCTGTATAGGTCCTTCAGCTCCCTTTGCGCCTCCTCCCGTTCCTTTTGCGTGCTCTGCTCGCGTTCGAGCCTGCGCCGAAACTGAACACCCCAGTTGAACCCGGCATTCAGCAGTTTTTCCTGAACGATCCGCGCGTTCGGGAAGGATGTACTGAGCGCCGCCCGGCCCCCGCCGTCATAGTGTTCCGCAGCGCCACGGGAATGCTCTTCGGCCAGTTCCCACATGCTTTGCTTGAGCGCCACCTCAGCCCGGGCCTCTTCCATCTTCGCAAGCATTTCCTCGGCAGACGAGCGCAACAGTGGGACCAGCCACGAGGCCGAGCTGGGGTCGAACTCGAGCATTTGATCGGCGGCAGCCGTAAATGCCTCACTGGACCGACTGGCTACCTCCGCTGCGCTTCGGTAGTCGTTGCTTTGCAACAGCTGTGCAAGTTGCATTCGCTTTGAAGATGCTTCACATATGAGAACCTGGAACTCGGGTACAGCCTCGTCGGGGGAGTCGGCCAGGATCACCTCGATCAGGCCTCGGTACAGCGAGGCTGCTCGGTCGAAAGCCGCGCGGGCACCGGCATAGTCCTGTACCGAGGCTCGAATCTCGGCCGAAAGCGTCTCCGCCGTTCCAGCCGTTGTGGCCGATATCACCGAAAGCACGGTCGGGTCGCCCAGAACAACCGTCACCGCTTTCTCCGGCTGGTCAAGGATCTGCAGCGCCTGGTTGTATTCACCGGCGCGAAACTTCCTCAGGGCTTCGGCGATATTCCGAAGCCAGGCATGCACCGAGCACTGCGCATTTGCAAATTCCCTAAGAGCGTCGAAGGAGCCCTGCAACGGATGGGCGGACTCCCCACGGGCCGATTCAAGGAGCGTCACATACTCAGCTCTCAGATGCTGTGCCTCCTGAATCTGCTCAAGGGCGGTGTCTGGCTTGTATTCGCGCATTGCCAGGAGCGCCTGCTCCACGTGAGCCGCCTCCAGGAAGTCCACCGCACGGTCGTACTCGTCCGTGAAGTCTTCCGATGAACGGGCTCCCTCCACGAGCTGCTGTGCAGCCACCGAATCCAGTCCGACCTGCTCTACGACCTCGCCCGTGGTGTCAGGCTCCTCGTCAATAGCGAGGTGGGTGCCCGGCGCATCCGTACCGCATGATTCGGCTAAGTCGCTCATTCCGCGCTCGGCGTGGTTATATCGCAGTCTTTTGGATAAGGCGAATTAGTTCATACAGTCAATCTTTCTAAAAGGGCATCAACGCGCATCAGCTCCGGGTCGAATATCGCACCACGTCGCCGTCGGCGACTTCGCATACGCGACCCTCGTTGACGAGCTGGTCAGCGTGGCCGATCACCTCGGAGAGGGTCAGGTAGGCCTGGGTGACGGCGACGTTGCCCCAGATCGACTGGGCAATCTCGTAGCCGCTGCGCGGCTGCTCGGCGATCAGCTTGTAAATCTTCTCCTTGCGGCGCTCGTGCTTGGCGATGCGGTCGTCGATCAGCGCGACGTGGTCGGTGACCGGGTCGCCGTGGCCGGAGAGGACGATCTCGGCCGGCATCTCGCGCGTCTTGCGCATTGATTCGATGTATGTGACGAGGGCCTGGGGGCGCTTGTCCGAGCCGTCGAGCGGGCGCGAGATCAGCGGGTTCGACGAGATGTGGGCGATCAGGTGGTCGGCGGCGATCAGGATCTTGCGCTGCTCGTCCCAGAAGACCGTGTCGGAGGGGCTGTGCCCGGGACGGTGGATCGCTTGCAGGGTGCGGTCACGGAAGGGCAGCAGCTGGCCGTCATCGAGCGGGTGCGTCACCGTCACGTGCGAGCCCCAGCCGCGGAAGCTGCGCGAGACGCTGCGCAGGGCCACCGTCACCTCCTCGGGGATGCCGTTGCGGATCATCAGCTCGACCGCGAAGCGATCCTCCGCCTCGGCGTCCTCGTCGAAGTTCGCCAACCGATCGGTGGCGGCCCCGAGCGCCGCGACCTCTGCCCCGGAGCGCTGCACGACGATCTCCGCCAAGCCCAGGTGGTCGATGTGCTGGTGGGTGATCACCAGCAGCTTGAGGTCCTCGATCGCATGTCCGCGCGCCGCCAGCTGCGACTGCAGCTCGTCGAGCGCCTTGCCCGAGTTGGGCCCGGTGTCGACCAGGGTCAGCGGATCGTCCTCGATCAGGTAGCAGTTGACCCGCCCGACCGCGAAGGGTGTCGGGATGCGCAGGCAATGGATCCCGGCAAGTGCCGCCTGCTCCAGGGCCTGCTCGGGCGTCAGGGTCACGCCCGGATCAAGCCCAGCACCTCGTCGCGCCTGGCCTCCATGTCCTCGCGCGAGATCAACGACTCGAGGTTGAGCCGCAGCAGTGGCTCGGTGTTGGAGGGACGGACATTGAAGTGCCAGTCCGGGTAGTCGACGGAGATGCCGTCGAGGCTCGTCTGCTCGCCGTCGGCGTAGCGCTCGGCGATCTCCGCCATCTTCGCCTCCTGGTCGGCGACTTCGGAGTTGATCTCGCCGGAGATGAAGTAGCGCGAGCGGAACTCGGCCATCAGCTCGCCCAGCGAGCGGCCGTCGACCGAGAGCAGCTCCAGCACCAGCAGCGCCGGGATCGTTCCCGAGTCGGCGTTCCAGAAATCGCGGAAGTAGTAGTGGCCGGAGACCTCGCCGCCGAAGGCGGCGCCCTCCTCGCGCATGCGGCGCTTGAAGAAGGCGTGGCCGACGCGGGAGAGGTCGGAGCGTCCGCCTTCCGCGGCCACCAGGTCCGGCACGGCGCGGCTCGAGCGCGGGTCGTAGAGGATCGTCGCGCCGGGGTTCTTCGCCAGCGCGGCGCGGGCGAGCAGGGCGCAGATGAAGTCGCCGTCGCAGAACTCGCCGCTGCCGTCGATGAAGAAGCAACGGTCGGCGTCGCCGTCCCAGGCGATGCCGAGGTCGGCGCCAGAGGAGCGCACGCGGTCGATGATCATCCGGCGGTTCTCCTCCAGCAGCGGGTTCGGTTCGTGGTCGGGGAACTCGCCGTCGGGCTCGAAGTACATCTCCTCCAGCTCGAGGCCGAGCTTGCTCAGGATCGGGCCGACCATCGGGCCCGACATGCCGTTGCCGCCGTCGACCACGACCTTCATCGGCTTCACCTTGTCCGGGTCGATGAAGGCCAGGGCGCTGGTGCGGTACTCCTCCCAGATGTCGACCTCCTCGAAGGAGCCGCCCCCCGGGGCGTGGCCGAGGCCGCCCTCGATCTCGTTGCGGACGTCGCCGATGCCGGCTTCGCCGGAGAGGGGGAGGGCGCCCTCGCGAACCAGCTTCACCCCTGTGTAGGCCTTGGGGTTGTGCGAGGCGGTGACCATCGCGCCGCCGTCGAGCTGGCGTGAGCCGACCAGGTGGTAGAGCATCTCGGTGGCGACCATGCCGGCGTCGAGCACGGTCGCGCCCTCGAAGATCAGGCCGTCGCGCAACTCGGCCGCCATCGCCGGCGCGGTCAGGCGCATGTCGCGGCCGAGACCGATCCGCAGGTCGGAGGGCTGCTTGCCGCGCAGCCGCGCCAGCACACGGGCAAAGGCGCGTCCGACCGCGTGCGCCGTGGTCTCGTCCATCTCGGAGCCGTAGAGGCCGCGGATGTCGTAAGCCTTGAAGATCCCCGCGGGGGCCAGGATCGGTTGCTCGCTCAAAATGCTCCCTTCAGGGCCTCGTAGCTCTGCTCGAGGGTCTGCGGCATCACCCTGGTATCGGCGATCACCGGCATGAAGTTGGTGTCGCCGCCCCAGCGCGGGACCACGTGCATATGTATGTGGTGCTCGACCCCGGCGCCGGCGACGCGGCCCTGGTTGAAGCCGACGTTGAAGCCGTGGGGGGAATAGACGTCCTCGAGCCGGCTCATCGCCAGCTGGGCGAGGCCCATCATCTCGGCGACGGTCTCCACCGGCAGCTCCTGAATCCGCCCGATGTGCGCGTAGGGAGCGACCATCAGGTGGCCGTTGGTGTACGGGAAGAGGTTGAGGATGACGAAGCTGTGCTCGCCGCGATGGACGATCAGCGTCGCCTCGTCATCGTCCGCGGCCGGCTTGGCGCAGAAGATGCACTCCTCCTCGTTGTCCTTGGCTGCGTCCTTCACGTAGGCGAGGCGCCAGGGCGCCCAAATCCGAAAGTTGGCCACAAGTCGATCCTATGGGGACGCACCAGCGATTGAGTGTCGAGAAGGCTAATCGCAGGTGCGTCGGGCTACAGCCAGCCCCGTCTACGGAAGTAAGCGACCATGCCAACCAGCAGGGCGAGCATCACCCCGGCGATGACCCAGAAGGCAGCGATGCTCTGCTCGCCGGGCACGCCGGAGTTCATTCCCCAGATGCTGGCGATCAGGGTCAGGGGCAGCACGATGACGCTGATCGAGGTGAGCACGCGGAGGATGTCGTTGACTCGGTGCGAGATCACCGACTCGTTGGTCTCGGCCAACGCCTCGACCACCTCCTTGTAGTTCTTGAGCATGTCCCAGATCCGCTCGTGGGCGTCGACGATGTCGTCGAAGTAGATCTCGAGGTCGAGATCGGTGGCGAGGTAGCGCTGCTTGACCTTCTCCAGGTCGCGCAGCACCGGCCGCTGCGGGCGGATCACCTTGCGGAAGTTGATGATCTCCTGCTTGACGTTGGAGATGTCGCGCACGACCTCCTCCGAGCGTCCCTCAAAGATGTCGTCCTTGAGCGCGTCGAGCTTGTTGCCGATCTTGCGCAGCATCGGGAAGCAGTAATCGAAGCTGTCGTCGACGAGGCGGTAGAGCAGGTAACCGGAACCGCGGGAGAAGAGCTGCTCGCGCAGCTCCTCCTTGGCCCGACAGCGCTCGAACAGGTACTCGACCGGTTGCAGCGGCTGGTTGGGGATCGTCACCACGTAGCCGGGCCCGACGAAGAGGTCGAGCTCGCCGGTGCCCAGCCGCCCGGCAGCCGGGTCGAAGACGGGAAAGTGGAGGACGATGAAGAGATAGTCGTCGTAGACGTCGATCTTCGGCCGCTGATTGCGCGAGAGCACGTCCTCGAGGTCGAGCGCGTGGAAGTCGAAGTTCTCCTCCAGCCAGGTTCGCTCGAGCGCGCCAGGGCGCTCGATGTTGACCCAGCGCAGGCCGCTGGAATCGATCTGCTCGATGCGGGGCGCCTGCGGCTCAGGCGGTGCGGCGGCGGAGATGAGCTCGTCGCGCCGGCCGACGCGTCGCAGCCTCGGCTTCGGAAGGTTCGGCATCGTTCACGCTCATCGTCTCGTCGGGCATGGCCGCACTAGGTTAGCCGCCAACCTCCGCATTGGCCGGCCGAGGGCACCCCTGGTAAGGTTCGTGCCTACATAAGCGCCACATCTAGAGGGGTGGAGGGACTGGCCCGTTGAAACCCCGGCAACCGCCCCGGACCGTCAGGTTCGGGGGAGGTGCCAACTCCAGCAGGTCCCGTGACCTGAAAGATGTGGGGAAAGTCCGATCGGACCTCTGCCCCACAAGGCGGAGGTTTTTTTGTTGGCCGTGACAAAAAGGAAGATCGGATGGCAATCGAGAATCTGAAATGCAAGGAGTGCGGGGCGACCTACGACCTCGGCGCTCATTTTGCCTGTGAGAACTGCTTCGGCCCGCTGGAAGTCGCCTACGACCACACCGGCCTGGACCCGGCCGAGGTCAAGCGCAAAATCCAGGCCGGCTCCCAGGGAATCTGGCGCTACGCCGACTTCCTGCCCTTCGAGGGCCGCCCGGGGGATCCGCTCGAGCCGGGCCTGACGCCGCTGCTGCGGGCCGACCGCCTCGCCGAGCGCCTGGGGGTGGACGCCGAGCTCTGGATCAAGAACGACGCCGCCAACCCCACGCACTCCTTCAAGGACCGCGTCGTCGCCGTTGCCGTCGCCAAGGCACAGGAGCTCGGTTTCGACACCGTCGCCTGCGCTTCGACCGGCAACCTCGCCAACGCTGTCGCCGCTCATGCTGCGGCCGCCGGCCTCAAGTCCTACGTCTTCGTCCCCGCCAATCTCGAGGAGCAGAAGCTGCTCGCGACCGGCATCTACGGCACCAACCTGGTCGGCGTGCGGGGCAACTACGACGACGTCAACCGGCTCTGCACGCAGCTGGCCGAAACCCGGCCCTGGGCCTTCGTCAACGTCAACCTGCGCCCCTACTACGCCGAGGGCTCGAAGACGCTCGCCTACGAGACAGCCGAGCAGCTCGGCTGGGAGCTGCCAGATCGCGTCGTCTGCCCGATCGCCTCCGGCTCGCTCTTCACCAAGGTCGGCCGCGGCTTCCAGGAGTGGCTCGACATCGGCCTGGTCGAGGGGCGCCAGCCGGTCTTCAACGGCGCCCAGGCCGAGGGTTGCAGCCCCGTCGCGACCGCGTTTGCCGAAGGTTGGGACGTCTGCAAGCCGCAGCGGCCGGAGACGATCGCCAAGAGCCTCGCGATCGGCGACCCCGCTGACGGCCCCTACGCGGTCGAGCAGGCGCGACGCACCGGGGGCGGCATCGACTCGGTCAGCGACGACGAAATCCGCGACGGGATCAGCCTGCTCGCCGAGACCACCGGCATCTTCACCGAGACCGCCGGCGGCGTCACCATCGGCGTGCTGAAGAAGCTCGCCGATCGCGGCGAGATTGGTGCCGGCGAGCGGGTCGTCGTCTACATCACGGGCGAGGGCCTGAAGACCCTCGACGCGACCCGCGATAGGTTCAGCATGCACGAGATCGACCCCAACCTCGAAAGCTTCGAATCCGAGTTCCGCCAGGAGGTAACCGTCTGATGTCAGTCACAGTCAAGATCCCAACCCAGCTGCGCGCGGCAACCGGGGGAGAGGCCGAGCTCGACGTCAGCGGCTCCACCGTCGGCGAGGTGCTCGACGCCGTTTTCGAGGCGCACGGCACCCTGCGCGAGCGGATCACCCAGGACGGCGATCTGCGGCGGTTCGTCAACGTCTATGTCAGCGGCGAGGACATTCGCTTCCAGCAGGGTCTCGAGACGCAGATCGACGACGGGGCCGAGGTCACGATCCTGCCGGCTGTTGCGGGTGGTTGAGCGACCCCCCGTCGTCATTCTCTGCGGAGGGCGTGGCACTCGCCTGCGCGAGCGGACGGAGACCGTTCCCAAGGCGCTCGTTGAGATTGGGGGGCGCCCGATTCTCTGGCACGTGATTGGTATCTACGCGGCGCAGGGGTTTGAGCGGTTTCTGCTTGCCACCGGATATCTGGGAGAGATGGTCGAGGAGTTCGTGGCAAGAGAGAGCTGGCCAGATGGGGTGGAGGTCGAGTGCGTCGACACCGGGCTCGATACGCCGACCGGTGGGCGGATCGCGCGGCTGGGGGAGCGGCTTGGTGGCGGGAGCTTCTGCGCCACCTATGCCGACGGCGTTGCGGATATAGACCTCGATGCGCTGCTCGAGTTCCACCGGGCCCACGGGGTCCTCGGCACGGTGACGGTTGTCCAGCCGCGCCTCCAGTGGGGGGTCGCGAAGCTGGGCGACGGGGACAGGGTCGAGGGATTCGTCGAGAAGCCGCGCAGCGAGCACTGGATCAACGGGGGATTCTTCTGCTTGGAACCCGGTGCGCTTGACTACATCCACGAGGACAGCGTGCTCGAGCGCGAGCCGCTGGAACGCCTCTCCGCCGCGGGCGAGCTGGCGGCCTATCGCCACCGGGGCTTCTGGGATTGCATGGATACATATAAGGACGCGGTGGAACTCAACGATCTCTGGTCGTCGGGCGATGCGCGCTGGCCGACCTTCAGCGAAGCGAGGGTTGACCCACCTATAGGGGGGTCAACCCTCCGATCGGCTTTGTCCGGGGGCGGCCGGTGAGGTCTCTCGTCACCGGCGCCCATGGTTTCGTCGCCTCTCACCTGGTCGGCGCACTGCTGGAGCGGGGCGACGATGTCCGCGTGCTCGACCGGCCCGACCCCCGCACCGCCGACGTCGGTGGCCCGCGCAGGTCCGGCCTCGACCTGCTCGGCCTGCGTGGCGAGGTGGACCTGGCAGAGGGGGACCTGCGCGATGCAGAGGCCGTCGCGGTTGCGGTCGCCGGTTGCGATTCCGTCTTCCACCTCGCCGCCCAGACGATCGTCGGCGTCGCCCGCGATTCACCGGTCGAGACGCTCGAGGTCAACGTGCGCGGCGCCTGGAACGTCTTCGAGGCCTGTCGGGAGCATGCCGTCGAGCGGGTCGTCTTCGCCTCCTCCGACAAGGCCTACGGCGCCAGTCCGGAGTTGCCCTACCGCGAGGATTACCCGCTGCGCGCCGCCTATCCCTACGACGCCAGCAAGGCCGCGGCGGACATCATCGCGCGCAGCTATGCCGAGGCATACGGCATGCCCCTGGCGGTCACTCGCTTCGCCAACATCTTCGGCGGCGGCGACCTCAATTTCTCCCGCCTGATTCCCGAGGCCGCGATCGCGGTGCTCGAAGGTCGCCCGCCGCAGATCCGCTCCGACGGCAGCCCCGAGCGCGATTTCCTCCACGTCGACGACGCTGTCACCGCTTACCTCTCGATCGCAAGCGCGCTCGACCGCGGCGACGCAAGGGGAGAGGCCTTCAATGCCGGCGGCGAGCACCCGCACTCTGTCCGCGAGGTTGTTGACCTGATCGCCGCAGCCGCGGGAACCGGCGTCGAGCCCGAATACCTCGGCAGCGGCACACCCGACGGCGAGATCGACCGCCAGTACGTCGACTCGACCAAGCTGCGCGAGCTGACCGGCTGGCGCCCCCGGGTCGAGCTGGCCCAGGGCCTGCGCGACACCCTCGAGTGGTATCGCTCCCACCCGCAGGCCCGTCCTGCAAAGGTTTCCGTCTAACCATGTGCGGACGTTTCACGGTCACGGCCAAGGACGCGAAGAAGATTGCCGACAAGTTCCAGGTCGAGTTGGAGAAGGCGCTCGAGCGCAACGCGGGCGGCAAGGCGCCGCCGCCCTCGAAGGAGCGGGCGAAAAGGGTCGAGTCGGCGCTGGGCCGCTTCAACGTCGCCCCGACTCAGGAGGTGCTGACCGTTCGCTCCTCGCCCGATCCCGAGGAGGCGGCGGAGGGCGAGCGCGAGGCGCGCCTGATGCGCTGGGGACTGGTGCCGCGCTGGGCCAAGGACCTAAAGGTCGGCTACCGGATGATCAACGCTAAGGCCGAGAACCTCAGCTCGAGCCGCGCCTACTCGCCGCTGGTCGGCAAGTTTCGCCACCGCTGTCTGATCGTCGCCGACGGCTTTTACGAGTGGATGGTGGCGGAGGACCCCAAGCAGCCTCGCCAGCCCTGGCGGTTCACGGTCGATGGGGGAGAGCCCTTCGCCTTCGCCGGCCTCTGCACCCGCAAGGAGTGGGGGGACCCGGAGGATCGCGGTTTCGACGACGGCTGGCTCTACAGCTGCACGATCGTCACCACGACGCCGAACGAGCTGGTCGCCAAGGTCCACGACCGGATGCCGGCGATTCTGCCCGGGCCGGAGGCAGAAGCCGCTTGGCTGCGCCCGGACCTGGAGCTCGAGGACGCGATCGCGATGTGCGGTCCTCTGGACCCCTCCCGCATGGAGAGCGCTCCGGCCAACCCAAAACTGAACAAGGTCGGCAAGGGCAGCGAGGAAGGTCCCGAGTTGCTGATCGCTCCCTAAACGCTTGACCCGACCGAAGAGGCCGGATCGGCGACCGAGTCACATCCGATCGATGATTCCATTTATGGGACGGGGACTACGAGCGCCTCACATTGGGGGAAATTCCACTGTGATTGATTTCCCACATTGGCCATACATCAGACGCGGCCGTCGGGAAAGATGTCACCTGCCCAACCGAACGGGCAGGGAACTCAACACACCGCGTCGGTGTCGCTTGCCGATAACCGACGCGAAGCAAGGGATTAGGGGGAGACGCGATGAGCGCCAGGGCAAATGACGCGAGTTCAAGGCCGTGGGCGGCCTTTGCAGCCAATTTCGACAGGTGGCGCGGCTCGCTGCTCGCCGTCTTGGTGCTGAGCGGTCTGATCTCTGTCCTCTCCGCCTCTTCGGCCTCGGCGCTTGTGATCGGCAGCGGCTGGTCGGGCGCGGGTGACAGGAACTCCTCGGAAATGCTCGAAGTGGCGAAGTCGGGCTCCCAGGTCTTCCGCGTGCCGATCAACAACGACTGGGCCGGAGACGACGCGCTGATGGAAGCCGCCGCCCTCAACGGGGTCACGATCCACGCCGGGCTCGGCGGCGGCGGGCCCCTCCCCGGCGCCGGCGGAATGGCGGAATGGCTCAGCTGGGTCTCCACCGCGGTCCAGAAGTACGGCTACGGCGGCTCCTTTTGGAAAGAACACCCGAGCCTCCCCAGCAAGCCGATCACCGCTTGGGAGATCTGGAACGAGCCGGACCTGTTCGGCAATACCGGGGCTGAATTCGGCCAGTTCGTCAGCGAAAACGCAAACACGATCCAGGCGGCCTCAAACAGCACCGGCGGGCGCGGCACCGAAGTCATCTCCGGCGGGCTCAACGTCTGGGGCAACAAAAACGGCTACGAAGAAGACATCAAATACATGGAAGCCGCCTACCCCAAATTCGCCACCAACCCCAACGTGACCGGGGTCGCGATCCACCCCTACGAGCTTGATCCGAGCACGTTCTTCTCGTCGGGCTACACCCGCCTCGAAGCCTTCAAATTCGCCGTCGCAGGCTTCCACTACAAGCTGGTGGAATTGGCATCAGCGGCAAAAAGCCCGCAGAAGCCGCTCTGGATCACCGAGGCCGGCTGGCCGGCCGAAGGCCCCCAATACGCGGTTGGCGCAACCGAACAGGCCAACCTGCTCAAACAGTCGATCGACTACGCCAAGAACAACCAGGCAACCCTCAATCTGGGTGGTTACATCTGGTACAACTACCGCGACCGGACGTCTACCGCAACCTGGGACGACTACTGCGGCCTTCGCGATCACGTCGGGAACTACCGCCCTTCGTGGATCGCCTTCCAGGAAGAGACCGGCGCAGCGGCTTGGCCGGCTCCGAGTGTCAATACCGGAGACGCACTGGAACTCAAGGATACGGAAGTCACTCTCACCGGCACGGTCGACCCGCACGCCCGCTCGACCTCGTTTCACTTTGAGTATGGGGCAACCACTTCATACGGCAGCACCATTCCCGTGCCGGACGAAAATGCCGGCTCCGGCAACGGCTCGGTGGTGGTCAGCAAGCATGTCACCGGACTCCTGCCCCGGATGCACTATCACTATCGTCTTGTGGCGACCAGCGGCGCCGGAACGATCTACGGCAACGATCGCACATTTACCACGGGGCTGAAGTGGAGTCTTCGCAATTCGAATAGTGCTGGCGCCGCCGACTCCATTTATTGGTTTGGCGGTCCCGGCGAGACGAGCGTTTCGGGGGATTGGGACGGCAATGGAACGACCACTCCGGGCAGCTATGACCCGAGCACCGGAACCTGGAAGCTGACGAACGGCACCTCCGGCGGTGTCGCGGAAATTGAATTCGGCTACGGAGGCAGCCCGGGCCTTCCCGTCACCGGCGACTGGGACGGTAACGGCACGACCACGATCGGCATCTACTATCCATCCACCGGCAACTGGAACCTGCGCAACTCGAACAGCGCGGGTGGCGCTGACATCTCATTCGGCTACGGAGGCAGCCCGGCCCTTCCCGTGACCGGCGACTGGAACAACGACGGCACCACCACGATCGGCACCTACTATCCATCCACCGGAAACTGGAACCTGCGCAACACGAACAACGCGGGTGGCGCTGACATCTCATTCCAGTACGGCGGCTCCCAGTTCCAGCCCGTCACCGGCGACTGGGACGGCAACGGCACGACCACGATCGGGCTCTTCGAATCCCAGAGCGGATCCTGGCAGCTGCGCAACGTCAACAGCAGCGGCTCGCCAGAAGTCTCCTTCAGCTACGCAGCGGGCGGCTCTGCGATCACCGGCGACTGGGACGGCAACGGGACCACGACGGCCGGCGTGGCCGACAACAACGCGACGGTCGAAAGGCGTTGGTTGCAGCGGAACTCGAATACCCCCGGCACGCCCGAGGCGAGCTTCTACTTCGGCCTGGCGGGTGAATCGGCTGTCACCGGCGACTGGGACGGGGACGGCGTGGTCACGCCGGGTGTCTATCTCCCCGCCACGGGGACGTGGAAGCTGACCAACAGCAAAACAGGCGGTCCGGCCGAAACCGAAATCCAGTACGGCAGTAGCGCCGGCCTGCCCGTGACCGGCGATTGGGACAACAACGGCACGACTACGATCGGCATCTACTACCCGAGCAGCGGAATCTGGGATCTGCGCAACTCCAACAGCCCGGGTGGCGCTGAAATCTCATTCGGCTATGGCGGCAGCCCGGCCCTTCCCGTCACGGGCGATTGGGACAACAACGGCACGACCACGATCGGCACCTACTATCCATCCACCGGAAACTGGAACCTGCGCAACACGAACAGCGCGGGTGGCGCCGACATCTCATTCGGCTACGGAGGCAGCCCGGCCCTTCCCGTCACCGGCGACTGGGACGGCAACGGAACGACCACGATCGGCACCTACTATCCATCCACCGGAAACTGGAACCTGCGCAACACGAACAGCGCGGGTGGCGCCGACATCTCGTTCCAGTACGGCGACTCTCAGTTCCAACCCGTCACCGGCGATTGGGACGGAAACGGAACCTTCACCCCGGCGCTTGTCGCAGCCGGCGCCGACCCCTCGCTCCCCGGCGTGCGAACCGATGCGGCTGGGTCCGTTCAGGAAAGCCAGGCGACCCTGAACGGTTTGGTCGAACCGATGGGCTACGCCACCACCTATTACTACGAATACGGCACGACCACAGCCTATGACGCGATCGCACCGGTCCCTGTGGCGAGTACGCAGGCGAGCGTGAGAACCTCGGTGAACGCAACGATCGCTCAGGTTCAGCCCGGAACCGTCTACCACTACAGGCTGGTCGCAAAAAACGCCCTGGGGACCTCCTACGGCCAGGACCGCACGGTCACATTCACCGGCTATCAGTACGTGACCGGGCCCAGCACCGGCACCGCCATCTCCGGGTGGAGCACGGCGCTCGGACAGGGCCTGCCGCAGGAATCGGTCTCGGCCGACTTCAACGGCGACGGCAAAGCCGACCTCATCAACGCCGAATCCGAAGGCAGCTCGGGCTACCGGCTTCGCGTCGGGTTCAGCAGCGGCACGGCGATCTCGAGCTGGAGCACGGCTCGCACCGGGATCCCATCGCCCGAACGCCTCGCCGCGGGCGATTTCACCGGCGACGGCAAAGCAGACGTCGTCTCGGTCGAGTCCGAAGGCAACGGCAAATACCGCTACATGCTGGGAGCCAGCAACGGCACCACGATCTCCAGCTGGACCTCGATCGCGACCGGCAAGAGCCTGCCGTCGAGGATGGTGCTCGGTGACTTCACCGGCGACAAAAAGGCAGACATCCTCAGCGTCGAGTCCGAAGGCAACGGCAGCTACCGCTACGTGCTCGGCACGAGCACGGGAACGGGGATCTCTGGCTGGTCCAATATCAAGACGGGAGCCGAATACCCGTACAAGACCTCGATCGGCGACTTCACCGGCGATGGCAAAGCCGACATCGTCAGCGTCGAGGCGTCCACCGGCACGAACTACCGCTACATGCTCGGCACCAGCAACGGCACCGGCCTCACCGGCTGGAGCGAAATTTTGAGCGGGATGAGCTTCCCGTACAAGACCGCACTCGGCGATTTCAACGCCGACGGCAAAGCCGACATCGTCAGCTTGGAGTTCGAAAGCGGAAGCAACTACCGCTACATGCTCGGGGTCAGCAAAGGCACCGGGACGTCGAGCTGGAGCTCCATCGCAACCGGGGTGAACCTGCACGGAAAGATGAACCTTGCCGACTTCAACGGTGACGGCAAGGCCGATGTCGTCGCGATTTCCTCCGACGGCAAAGGCGCCTTCACACACAAGATCGGCCTCAGCAACGGCAGCGGAATCTCCAGCTGGGAAACGGTCCAGACCTGGATGAACAAACCGAGCTCGGTCAAGACAGGCGACTTCAACGGCGACGGCAAGGCCGACATCGTCAGCGCGGAGCCGGAATCGAGCGGCAATTACCGCTACAGGGTCGGCTTCAGCGCAGGCGCCTCGGGAATCTCGTCCTGGAAGACGGTAATCGGCGGAATGACACCGCCATCCTGGCTGGGCGTAGCCGACGTCAACGCCGATGGCAAGGCCGATATCATCGCGCTGGAGCCCGAAGGCAACGGCAAATACCGCTACATGTTCGGGATCAGCAACGGCACCGGCATCGCCAGCTGGAACAACGCGATCGGCGGTATGAGCCCAGTCAGCTGGATGCGCGTCGGCGACGTCAACGGCGATAAAAAGGCCGATGTCGTTGCCGTCGAGGAAGAAAGCAACAACAAATACCGCTTCATGTTCGGGCTCAGCGGCGGAACGAATATCTCGAGCTGGTTCCAGGCTCTGGGAGGCTTGGGCCCGGCCGACAAGTTCGCGGTCGGTGACTTCACCGGCGACGGCAAGGCCGACGTCGTCAGCGTCGAGTCCGAAGGCGGGAGCAACTACCGCTACATGCTCGGCGTGAGCAGCGGCAGCGGGATCTCGAGCTGGAGCAAAGTCCTCGGCAGCATGTCGCATCCGTCGTTCATGGACCTCGGCGACGTCAACGGGGACAAAAAGGCCGACATCGTCGCGGTCGAGCCCGAAGGCAGCAATGACCGCTATATGTACGGGATCAGCGCCGGCACCACGGTGTCGAGCTGGCTGACGGCCAAGACCGGGGCAACCCAGTCCACGCTCTTCGCCGAGGGCGATCTCGACGGCGACGGCAAGTCGGATGCCGTCCGCCTTGCGAACGTTCCGTAGGGGCTGGCGATCTCGGCGCGGTAACTGTTCCTGATCTGGCGACGAAGGAGCCGAAAGTCTTCTGCCGCAGGACGACTGAAGATCAGCTTCCCTCTTCCTGTTCTTCAGCTCGTTCCCGGTTTTCTTCTTCGGCTTCTTCGTCGATCGGCGGCGGCACCTTCTTCAGCATCAGACCGGTGCGCACGGTCGCCTTGCCGGCGCTCGTGGTCAGCGTGCAGGCGACTTTGGCGCCGGGGGCCGAAGTCGTCCGCCAGACCGTGTCGAAGGGCAGCAGCAAATCCTGCTTCGGCTTGCCTTCCGGGAGGAAGTATTCGAGGTGCTCGACGCCAACCTGGTATTTGGGCCATTCGAGCTTGACGCCTTTCTCGGTGCTGAAGTGGGGGGGCAGGCCGTCCAGTTCAAGCACGGCGAGTTCGGTTCCGTGCGAGCTGAAGTTGAGCAGGATCGTTTCCGACACTTCCTGGTTGAACAAACCGGTGGTGGAGCGAGGGTAGGTGGCGCGCAGGCCGCCGGCGCTCTGAGCGATTTCCGCCCGGCCGGCGCCGCTGACCGAGCAGAGGATGCGACCACCGCCGATCGAGGCTCCGGCGTCGATCCGCAACTGCGATGAGACCCTGAAGAGCGAGTAGCCGCTGACGTTGAGCCCGGTCGTGCGGATCGATCCGCCGACCAGCTGCATCCTGCTCCCACCCGGCAGTGCCGCCGGCCGGGAGTCCGCCATCGGCACCTTCTGCACCCATTCGAGATCGGCCGCTTCACCGCTGGCGCTGTCGGTGGCGAGGAGAGCGGCGACGACGCAGGCGAAGAGGCCGACGGCGACGACGATCAGGGCTCCCCGGGGTGGGCGCGAATCCTGGCTCGGCGCGGTCACGGCCGCGACAGTATTGGAAGCGGCAGCGGATAAACGGGCATCCGCCGGCCGGGCGCCGAGCTACCGTAGGTGCGTGGTCGATCCCGCGAAGTCGTCCGAGCAGAGGAAGGTGAACTTGAAGACGGCCGAGCTGCACGGCCGCCAGATCAGCTACCTGGGCGGCGGCCGGGGATCGGTGCTGTTGATGATCCACGGCATAGCCGTCAGCTCAGAGCACTGGCGCGACGTACTCGAGCCGCTGGCGGATCGCCACACGGCGATCGCCCCCGATTTGCCGGGTCACGGGATGTCAGGCGGCGGTCCCGGCGACTACTCGCTGGGCAACCTCGCCACCGGCCTGCGCGATCTCCTGCTCTCGCTCGGGCACGAGCGCGCCACGCTGGTCGGTCACTCGCTCGGCGGCGGGATCGCGATGCAGTTCGCCTACCAGTTCCCGGAGATGGTCGAGCGCCTCGTCCTGGTTTCCAGCGGCGGCCTGGGGCCCGAGGTGAGCCCCGTGCTGCGGGCCGCCGCACTCCCCGGCGCCGACCTCTTCATCGCGGCGACGGCGAGCGTGGGCGAGAAAGCCGGCAGCGCGATCGGCCGCGGCATGGCGGCAATCGGGATGAGGCCCGGACCCGACGTCGCCGAGATAGCACGCGGCTACGCCGCGCTCGCCGAGCCACAACGCCGCAAGGCCTTTCTCGCCACCCTGCGCTCCGTGGTCAGCACCAAAGGTCAGCAGGTCTCGGCCTCGGATCGGCTCTACCTGGCGGAGGAGGTGCCCCTGCTGATCGTCTGGGGCGCCCGCGACCCGATCATCCCCGCCCGCCACGGCGAAGAAGCCCACCGCATGCTGCCCGGCAGCCGGCTGGAGATCTTCGAGGGAGCCGGCCACCTGCCCCAGGTCGAGCAGCCGCTCCGCTTCGTCGCCGTGCTCGAGCGCTTCCTCGACGAGACCGAACCGGCGCACTTCAACCGCGACGAGTGGCTGTCACGGTTCAAGGCGGGCTGATCTCCGCTCGCCTAGACGCGCCCGACAGGATTCGAACCTGTGACCTTTCGCTCCGGAGGCGAACGCTCTATCCAGCTGAGCTACGGGCGCTCAGGAGCCAGTCTAGCTTCGGGTGGCCAGGGCGCCGCGTGGCGTAGGCTCGCAGGCTCGCATGGACCTCTCGGCGATCTTTCTCGGCACAGGCGGCTCGGTCCCGTCCGCTCGGCGCTCGACCGCGAGCGTGATGATGATCCGGGGCGGCAAGCGGATGATGTTCGACTGCGGCGAAGGGACACAGCGCCAGCTGCAGCGCTCGCTGGGCCTCGCCCAAGTCGACGAGATCTACCTCACCCACTTTCACGCTGACCACATCCTCGGCCTGCCGGGACTGCTCAAGACCTACGACCTGACCGCGCGCGAGGAGCCGCTGACAATCTATGGCCCGCGCGGCCTGCACGACCTCTTCAAGACGCTGGGCCGGCTGATCGGTCGCACCGACTACGGCATCGACCTGATCGAAATCGACCCCGGCGAAGCGGTGCGCCACGACGGTGCCGAGGTGCAGGCCTTCGCGGTCGAGCACAGCGTGCGGGCGAACGGCTACGTGCTGATCGAGGAGGAGCGTCCGGGGCGCTTTGATCCCGACGAGGCGAAGCGGCTTGGCGTCGCCGAAGGACCCGCCTTCGCGGCGCTGCAAAGGGGAGAGGAGGTTGGCGGGAGCGACGGGCCGGTGCGTCCGCAGGATGTGATGGGCGAGGCACGCCCCGGCCGCGTCGTCGCGATCACCGGCGACACGTCTCCCTGTCACTCGACCGTGGCGGCGGCGGCCGATGCAGATCTGCTGATTCACGACGCCAGCTTCTCCGAGGAGGAGGTGCAGCGCGCCGCCGACACCGGTCACTCCACGGTCGGCCAGGCAGCCGCGGTCGCCCGCGAGGCCCACGTCAAGGTACTCGCCCTCGTCCACATCTCCTCGCGCTACCACGTCGGCACGGTCCTCGAAGAGGCTCGCGACATCTTCGAGCCCTCCTTTGCCCCGCGGGACTTCGACGTCATAGAGATCCCCTTTCCGGAGCGTGGAGATCCAAGGCTCGTGCCGAATGGAGCACGAACCCAGGACGAGCCAGGGGACGCCTCGCCGGTGCCTCCCCTCGGCACCGCGGAGTGATTCTTGCCCGCAGGGCAGATACTCAGCACCGGCGAGGCGGCGTCCCTGACTCGTCCCGAACCACTGCTACTCTGAGGCCGTCCTTTAACCAGGCCCCGTGAGGCCAGGAAGGAAGTAAAGAGTTCAGTGTCTGAGAAGGTCGTGCTCGAACACGACGATTTGAGGCGAACGCTGCGGCGGATCGCCCACGAGATCGCCGAGAAGAACCCCGGACCCGATTCTCTGGCGATCGTCGGCATCCACACCCGTGGCGCCCTGCTGGCGCGACGACTGCACGCCTTGCTCTCTGAGCTGAGCGGAACCGAGGCGCCGATCGGCGACCTCGACATCTCCTTCTACCGCGACGACGTCGGCGCCAAGTCGCCCGCCTCGCAGCCCGTCGTCCACGCCTCCCACATCGACTTCGACCTCGCTGGGCGGACCGTTGTGCTGGTCGACGACGTGCTCTTTACCGGCCGCACGGTGCGGGCCGCGATCGACGCCCTCTTCGACTATGGCCGCCCGCAGCGGGTGCAGCTGGCCGTGCTCTGCGACCGCGGTCACCGCGAGCTGCCGATCCGCCCCGACTACGTCGGCAAGAACCTGCCGACGGCGCGCGGGGAGCGGGTCAACGTACGGCTGCAGGAGCTCGACGGTGCCGACGAAATGACGATCTCCCAGCCACAGCCGGCCGAGGTGGGCGCGTGAGGCACCTGCTCTCGATCGAGCAGCTCTCCAAAGTGGAGATCGAGGCGATCCTCGACCGCGCCGAGAGCTTCGCCGAGGTCGGCCGGCGCGACATCAAGAAGGTGCCGACGCTGCGCGGCCGCACCGTGGTCACCCTCTTCTACGAGTCGAGCACGCGCACCAGCTCCTCCTTCGAGCTCGCCGCCAAGCGGCTTTCCGCCGACCTGGTCTCGGTCAAGGCGGCGGGCTCCTCGGTCGACAAGGGCGAGTCGCTGAAGGACACGATCGCCACCCTCTCCGCCTACGAACCGGCGGCGATCGTGCTGCGCCACCCGCATGCCGGAGCGGCGAACCTGGTTGCCGAGTGGGCTGACGCCGCAATCGTCAACGCCGGCGACGGCAAGCACGAGCACCCGAGCCAGGCCCTGCTCGACGTCTACACGCTGCGCCGCCGGCTCGGCTCGCTGGCGGGCAAACGGATCTGGATCGTCGGCGACGTCCTGCACAGCCGCGTCGCCCGCTCCAACCTGATCGCCTTCAAGGCGATGGGAGCGGAGCTGACCGTCTGCGGACCGCCGGCGTTGATCCCGCGCGGCCTCGAGCAGCTCGGCTGCGAGGTCACCCACTCGCTCGACCGGCTCAGCGAGGCCGAGGTGATCTACGCCCTGCGCCTGCAGCACGAGCGTATGCGCGAGAGCTTCGTCCCCTCGCTACGCGAGTACGCGTCCCACTTCCAGATCGACTCCCGCCGGCTCGGTCGGCGCCAGCTCCTGATGCACCCCGGCCCCGTC
This sequence comes from uncultured Solirubrobacterales bacterium, assembly GCA_963702705.1. Taxonomy (GTDB): domain Bacteria; phylum Actinomycetota; class Thermoleophilia; order Solirubrobacterales; family 70-9; genus VRUE01. The sequence goes on along the minus strand of CAVPDR010000002.1, from coordinate 124,958 downwards.
AACCGCGGAGTCGAGCTCTCCGGCGAGGTGATCGACTCGCCGCAGTCGCTGATCGCCGAGCAGGTCGCATCCGGACTCGTCGTGCGGATGGCGATCCTCTACGAGTTGCTCGCCGCCGGCGACGAGCCCGCGCCCGCCCACGGCGATGGCGCCCAGCGGCCGACCCCGATCGGACAGCCGGCGTGAGCTTGGCCCGGCTGGACATGCGGGCCGGAGATGGCGCGGACCTGGTCCTGCGCCGGGCGACGGTGCTCGACCCGGTCGCCGGCATCGAGGCTCAGCACGACGTCGTGATCCGCGATGGCGAGATCGCCGAGCTGGCGTCCCCTGGCGACGCCTCCGCCGAGGGTCTGGAGGAGGTCGACGCCGCCGGCCTGCACGCCTTCCCCGCTTTCTTCGATCCCCACGTCCACCTGCGCACGCCGGGCCAGGAGCACAAGGAGGACATCGAGACCGGCAGCCGCTCCGCCGCGGCCGGCGGCTACTGCGGCGTGCTTGCGATGGCCAACACCGAGCCACCGGTCTCCACCCCCGCCGACGTCGAGGCGCTGCGCGCAGCTGCCCGCGCCTCGGCCTCGGTGCGGGTCGGCTTCCTTGCCACGGTGACCCGAGCGATGCGGGGCGAGGAGCTGACCGAGATGGCCTCGCTGCGCGAGGCCGGCGCAGTCGGCTTCAGCGACGACGGGCTGCCGATCCGCAGCGCCCTGGTCCTGCGCCGCGCCCTGCAGTACCAGCGCCTCTGCGGCGGCGCGATCGCCCTGCACGAGGAGGACCCCGACCTCTCCGGCGCCGGCGTGATGCACGAGGGCCCGGTCTCGGCCGTGCTCGGCCTCGAGGGCATCCCCTCGGTCTCGGAGTCGACGACGATCGCCCGCGACGCGGCGCTCGCCGGCTACGAGGGCGGTCGCATCCACGTCCAGCACCTCTCCGCCGCCGAGTCGGTCGAGGCCGTGCGTGCCGCCAGGGCGGCCGGCGTGCAGATCAGCTGCGAGGCCTCGCCCCACCACCTCTGCCTCACCGACGAGGCGGTGCGCAGCCTCGACCCGCACCGCTTCAAGATGAACCCGCCGCTGCGCTCCGAGGCCGACCGCCAGGCCCTGATCGAGGGGCTGTGCGACGGCACGATCGACTGCGTCGCCACCGACCACGCGCCGCACGGGCCGGAGGAAAAGGAGGTCCCTTTCGAGGCCGCCGCGATGGGGGTGACCGGTCTCGAGACGGCCTTCGCCGCGCTCCACACCGAGCTCGTGCTCCCCGGCGTCCTCGGCCTCGGCCTGCTGATCGAGCGGATGGCAGGAGGAGCCGCGCCCTTCGAGATCGAGCGTCCCTCGCTGACACCCGGCAGCGAGGCCAACGTCGCGCTCTGCGATCTCGGCGCCGAGTGGACGGTCGGCGAGGACGGCTACGAGAGCCGCTCGTCCAATTCCTGGTGCGCCGGCCACAAGCTCACCGGCCGCGTGCTGATGACCCTCGCCGGCGGCCAGATCGCTTACCGCCTGCGTAGCTTCTCTCTCGGGGTCGCCGCATGAACCACCCGTTCCGCTGTTCCTTTTTGCTGCTATTTCGAAATAAGGAGCAATGGAGCGCATGAGCGAGGGCTATCTGCTGCTCGAGGACGGGGCCCGCTTCGACGGGGTCGCCTGCGCAGCCGAAGAGCCGGTCACCGGCGAGGTCGTCTTCAACACGGCGATGAGCGGCTACCAGGAGTCGGTCACCGACCCCTCCTACGCCGGCCAGATCATCGTCTTCACCTACCCCCTGATCGGCAACTACGGGGTCTCGGCGGCGGCGATGGAGTCGGATCGCACTCACGCCCGCGGCGTCGTCATGCGCGACCCGAAGAACGGCGAGGACGTCGCAACCGCCGAGGGCGGGTGGCTCGATTGGCTCGACGACTGCGGGGTTTCCGGGATCGGCGGCGTCGACACCCGCGCCGTCGTCCGCCACATCCGCGACCGCGGCGCGATGCGCGGCGGCATCTTCCCGGCGGGAACGGCGGAGTCAGAGGCCCGCGAACGGGTCGATGCGGAGCCCTCGATGGACGGAGCCGACCTTGCCCGCACCGTGACCCCACCCGAGCCGGTCCGCTTCGAGGGCGACGGACCGCACGTGGTCGGGATCGACACCGGGATCAAGCTCAACATCGTGCGCCAGCTGCGCGAGCGCGGCTGCAAGGTGACCCTGCTCCCCTGCGCGTCGTCGGCCGAGGAGGTGCTCGCCGAGAGCCCCGACCTCGTCTTCCTCGCCAACGGACCCGGCGACCCGGCGGCGCTCGGCTACGTCGTCGAAACCGTTCGCGACCTGGTCGGCAAACGTCCGCTCTTCGGCATCTGCCTCGGCCACCAGCTGCTCTGCCGCGCCGTCGGCCTCGAGACCTACAAGCTGCCCTTCGGCCACCGCGGCGCCAATCACCCGGTCAAGGAGCTGGCCACGGGCCGGATTGACATCACCTCGCAGAACCACGGCTTCGCCGTCCAGGGGCCGGCGGGGGAGCCGACGATCGAGACCGACGAGCCGGTCCGTTGGGAGACCGACTTCGGCGCCGCCGAGCTCTCCCACCTCAACCTCTACGACCGCACGGTCGAGGGCCTTGTGCTCAAGGACGTGCGTGCGGCGACCGTCCAGTACCACCCCGAGGCCGGCCCCGGACCGCATGACGCCCGCCACCTCTTCGACTCTTTCCTGGAGCTCGCCCATGCCTAAGCGCACCGACATCGAGAAGATCCTGCTGATCGGCTCGGGCCCGATCGTGATCGGCCAGGCGGCCGAGTTCGACTACTCCGGCGTGCAGGCCTGCAAGGTCCTGCTCGAGGAGGGCTACGAGGTGATCCTTGTCAACTCCAACCCGGCGACGATCATGACCGATCCCGAGTTCGCCACCGCCACCTACATCGAGCCACTGCTGCCGGGCCCGGTTACGAAGATCATCGAAAAGGAGCGCCCGGATGCGCTGTTGCCGACCCTCGGTGGCCAGACCGCGCTCAACCTGGCGATGGCGCTGCACGAGGACGGAACCCTGGAGCGCTTCGGGGTCGAGCTGATCGGTGCCGACGCGGCCGCGATCCGCCGTGCCGAGGACCGCGAGGAGTTCCGCCGCACGATGAACGAGGCCGGCCTGCGCATCCCCTGGTCGATGACGGTCGAGAGCCTTGGCGAGGTCGAGGAGGCCTTGGCTGACGGCCGCATCAGCCTGCCGGCGATCGTCCGGCCGGCCTTCACCATGGGCGGCCAGGGTGGCGGCGTGGGGAAGACCGAGACCGAGTTGCGCCAGGTCGTCTCCGAGGGGCTCGCGGCGAGCCCGATCAACCAGGTCCTGGTCGAGGAGTCGGTGTTCGGATGGGGCGAGTTCGAGCTCGAGGTCATGCGCGACCACAACGACAACGTCGTGATCATCTGCTCGATCGAGAACGTCGACCCGATGGGCGTCCACACCGGCGACTCGGTCACCGTCGCGCCCGCCCAGACCCTGACCGACCAGCTGTACCAGGAGCTGCGCGACCAGGCGATCCGCGTGATCCGCGCCGTCGGGGTCGAGACCGGCGGTTCCAATGTCCAGTTTGGCGTCAACCCCGACAGCGGCGAGATCGTCGTGATCGAGATGAACCCGCGCGTCTCGCGCTCCTCGGCCCTGGCCTCGAAGGCGACCGGCTTCCCGATCGCAAAGATGGCGGCGAAGCTCGCGGTCGGCTACGCGCTCGAGGAGATCCCCAACGACATCACCCGGGCGACGCCGGCCTCCTTCGAGCCGACGATCGACTACGTGGTGACGAAGATCCCGCGCTTTGCCTTCGAGAAGTTCCCCGGGGCGGAGGGCAGGCTCTCGACCCACATGCAGAGCGTCGGCGAGGCGATGGCGATCGGCCGCACCTTCCGCGAGTCCTTCGCCAAGGCGCTGCGCTCGCGCGAGCTCGACTCCGAGGCCGAGATCCCGGCCGATGACGAAGCCCTGCTCGAAATCCTCGAGAAGCCATGCCCGGAGCGCTTCGACCGGATCCTCGCCGCCTTCCGCCGCGGGCTTGGGGTCGAGGTGGTGCACGAGCGCTGCCTGGTCGACCGCTGGTTCCTGCGCGAGCTGCAGGCACTGGCGACCGAGGGCGACGGCACCGAGGGCCTGACCCGCACCTACAAGGCGGTCGACACCTGCGCCGCCGAGTTCGAGGCGGCAACGCCCTACTACTACTCGGCTCACGAGCGGCCTTCCGCCGGCGTGGCATCCTCCGAGGTACGGCGGGGCGAGCGCGACTCGGTCGTGATCCTCGGCGCCGGACCGAACCGGATCGGCCAGGGGATCGAGTTCGACTACTGCTGCGTCCACGCAGCGATGACCGCGCGCGAGCTCGATCGCGACGCGGTGATGATCAACTGCAACCCGGAGACGGTCTCGACCGACTACGACACCTCCGATCGCCTCTACTTCGAGCCGCTGACCAAGGAGGACGTGCTCGCGGTCTGCGAGCAGGAGAAGCCCGAGGGGGTGATCGTCCAGTTCGGCGGCCAGACGCCGCTGAAGCTGGCCCGCGCGCTGGAGGAGGCGGGCGTGCCGCTGCTCGGCACCCCGGTCGACGCCATCGACCTGGCCGAGGACCGCGGCCGTTTCGGCGCCCTGCTGCGACGTCTCGGGATCAAGCACCCGCCCTACGGGACGGCGCTCTCGGCCGAGGAGGCGACGGTGATCGCCGAAGAAGTCGGCTTCCCCCTGCTGGTCCGCCCCTCCTACGTGCTCGGCGGCCGGGCGATGGAGATCTGTTACTCGACCGAGGACCTGAGCGCCTACCTCCAAGTCCACGTCAAGGCCGACCAGGAGCACCCGCTGCTGCTCGACCGCTTCCTCGAGAACGCGATCGAGGTCGACGTCGATGCTCTCGCCGACGGCAGCGACGTCCACGTCGCCGGGATCATGCAGCACGTCGAGGAGGCCGGCGTCCACTCCGGCGACTCCGCCTGCGTGCTGCCGCCGATGAGCCTCGGCGAGGAGATGCTCGACGAGATCCGCGCGACGACGAAGCAGATCGCGCTCGAGCTCGGCGTGATCGGCCTGATCAACATCCAGTACGCGTCGCCGGCGGCGAGCTCTACGTGATCGAGGCCAACCCGCGCGCCTCGCGCACCGTGCCCTTCGTCTCCAAGGCGACGGGAGTGCCGCTGGCCAAGGTCGCGGCTCGGCTGATGCTGGGCGAGAAGCTCGCTGAGCAGGAGCTGCGCGAGCCACCCGCGGGGATGGTCAGCGTCAAGGAGGCGGTGCTGCCCTTCGCCCGCTTCGCCGGCGCCGACTCTGTGCTCGGGCCGGAGATGAAGAGCACCGGCGAGGTGATGGGCATCGCCGCCGACTTCCCGACCGCCTTCGGCAAAGCGCAGGCGGCGGCCGGCGTCTCGCTGCCGACCGAGGGATCCGTCTTCATCACCGTCACCGACACCGACAAGCCGGCCGCGACCCAGATCGCCGCCCGCTTCCACGACCTCGGCTTCGAGCTGATCGCCACCGGCGGCACCGCCCAGGCGATCTCGGCGATGGGCGTCCCGGTGACGCCGATCAACAAGATCGCCGAGGGCTCGCCGCACGTCGTCGACCTGATCAGGGAGCACCGCTGCGCGCTCGTGATCAACACCCCGACCGGCTCCGGCGCCCGCGCCGACGGCTACGAGATCCGCACCGCCGCGGTCCGCCACGGCATCCCCTGCGTGACCACGATGACCGGCGCCACCGCCGCCGTCCGCGCGATCGCCGCCAAGATCGAGGGCGACTCCGAAGTCCGCTCCCTCCAGGAGATCCACGCCCTGGAGAGGACGAAGCAGGCTCGATGACCGCCCCCTTCGGGCGCCGGCTCTGCAAGGTCACCGAGAGTCGAAACTCGGGCGGCTACCGCTTCTTCTCGCTGCTCGACAACGAGGGCCCCGAGCCGAAGGCGGGTCAGTTCTACATGCTCGCCACCGAGGCTCACTGGGAGCAGCAGGCGCAGCGCCCCTTCCTGCCGAGGGCGCTGTCGGTGGCGGAAACCGGCCCTGCCGCAAACGGCGTCCGCCTCGACTTCCTGATCGAGGGCATCGGCCCGGGCACCGACCGCCTCTGCGAGCTCGAGCAAGGCGAAAACGTCTGGCTCAACGGCCCGCTGGGCAACTCCTTCTCCGCCCCCCGCGAACTGCATCAAATTCTCAATCCAGGAGATAGGGAATTTGATGCAGTTCGCTCAAAAAGCGCGGCTGGAGCGATCTTGGTGGGGGGTGGAATCGGAATTGCGCCGCTCGCGCTCCTGCGGCGGGCGTTTGCCGAGCGCAACATTCCCACGCGGGTCCTGCTCGGCTTTCGCGACAAGGCTCACTCGGGCGGTCTCGACGACCTCTTCTCCTGCTGCGAGGTTCGCCTCGCCAGCGACGACGGCCACATCGGTCACCACGGCTACGTCACCGATCTGCTCGCCACGATGCTGGCGGGCGACGACGCCGGCAGCGCCGCTGTCTACGCCTGCGGTCCGCCGCCGATGCTCGACGCGGTCGGGGCCATGTGCGCTGGTGCGGGCGTTCCCTGCGAGCTGGCGATGGAGTCGCCGATGGCCTGCGGCTACGGCGCCTGCTTTGGCTGCGCCGTGCCGAAGGGAGACGGGACCTACCTGCGGTTGTGTGTGGATGGGCCCGTGTTGCGTGGGGGGCCGGCGGGTCCTGTCGCCGCAGGGGACCCACCGCCCCTTCCGGTCGCTAAAGCGTCCTCAGGGGCGGTCCCCCCTGCGACGCCACCCCCCGGCAGCCGCGGAGCAGGAGGACTGCCCAGGGACGAAGCGGGGGGGTCGTCCGCCGTGGACTTCTGCGGCATCGAGCTTGAGCATCGCGTCATCAATGCCTCAGGCACGTTTGATGCGATTGCCGCCCGTCGCGTCTATAGAGATGAGCTGCTCAACCGGTTTCCGTTCAGCGCATTCGTTTCGAAGACGATTACGCCGGAGCCGCGGACCGGCAACGAGCCACAGCGGATCTGGGAGACGCCGGCGGGGATGATCAACTCGATCGGGCTGCCGAACAAGGGGCTGGATGGCTTTCTCGCCGAGGACCTTCCTCAGCTTGCCGAGCTTCCGGTGCCGCTGATCGTCTCGGTGATGGCGACGGGGCACGAGGAGTTCGCGCGGTTGGTTCGAGGTGTGGAGGAGAGAGCTGAGGTTGCGGGGATAGAGCTCAATGTCTCCTGTCCCAACGTCCACTCGGGCCTGATCGTGGGGGAGCAGCCGAGCGAGACCGAGGCGCTGCTGGAAGCGCTGCGGCCGCTGACCGAGAAGCCGCTGATCGTGAAGCTGACGCCGAACGTCGCCGATCCGGCCGCGGTCGCGGTTGGCGCCGAGCAGGGGGGTGCCGACGCGGTCTCGCTGATCAACACGCTGAAGGCGAGCGCGATCGATCCGGCAACCAGCCGTCCCGGCGTCGCAGCCGGCCATGGTGGCCTCTCGGGGCCCTCGGTGCGGCCCGTCGCGATCGCGCAGACGCGGGCCGTGGCAGCGGCGGTCTCGATCCCGATCGTCGGCATGGGCGGGGTGACCGGCGGCTCCGACGCGCTGGAATTCCTCGCCGCTGGAGCGACCCTGGTCGCGATCGGGACGGAGAATTTCCGCGACCCCCGCGCGGGCACGCGGGTTGCGGGCGAGATCGCCGGAGCACTTGAAAACGGTCGAAGTGCCGCTCTCTCGCCGCCCAGTGCCTCAACCTCGACTGGAGGTTGAGGTGAATTTCGCCGAAAATCGCCCGCAGGGCCTTGCACGTGTGCAGGCCGCGGCTATACTCGCCGCCCACATGCCTGCCCCGGTCAAGACTTCCGCCGCCGCCCCCGAGAGATCGCTGGACCAGCGGATGGATGCGCTCAAACGCGCCAACGACATTCGCACCGCGCGAGCCAAGCTGAAGAAGGACCTCAAAGCGGGCAAGGCCAACATTCACGCGCTGCTGCTCGACCCGCCCGAGTACGTGCTCACGGCGAAGGTCTTCGACATGCTTTTGGCTGTTCCCAAGTACGGCCGGGTGAAGACCAACCGGATTCTCAACCAGTGCAGGATCTCCCCGTCGAAGACGATCGGCGGCCTCTCAGAGCGCCAGCGCGCCGAGCTCGTGTCGCAGCTGCGCCGATAGCGGCCGCTGCATATCGGCGCATATCGGCGTCCTCGGTCGCTCGCGTGCAGAGCACGCCACGCTCCCTGCGTCCGGTCGATCTGCTTGATTTTCGCGGCCGTTCGAGAGTTGAAAATGTCAAAGGTCTTTGTCATCACAGGCCCATCCGGAGTGGGCAAGGGAACGCTGATCAGCGAGCTACTCAAACGGGTCCCCGACCTGGAGTTGTCGATCTCGGCAACCACTCGCGGGCCGCGCGCGGGGGAGGTCGAGGGGCGCGACTACCACTTCCTCACGCTGGAGGAGTTTGACCGCAGGGTCGCCGCCGAAGACTTCATCGAGTTCGCCACCTACAGCGGCAACCGCTACGGCACGCTGCGCTCCGAGGTCCGCAACCGGCTCGACCAGGGACACTCGGTGGTGCTGGAGATCGAGGTGCAGGGTGCACGCCAGGTGCGCGCGGCGATGCGCGAGTCCGTCCAGGTGTTCATCGCGCCGCCTGACCCTGCGTCGCTGCGGCGGCGGCTCGAGTCGCGCGGTACCGACAGCCTCGAGGCGATCGACGCCAGGCTCGAGGTCGCCGAGCAGGAGCTCGCCGCCCAGGACGAGTTCGCCCACCGGGTCGTCAACGACGATCTGGAGCGAGCCGCAGGCGAGCTGGAGCAAATCGTGCGCGCCGAGATCGGCATACCACTAGACTCCGCGGCCGATGATCAAACCACGCGTTGACAAGCTTCTGGATCACGCCGACTCGCACTACGCGGCCGTAGTCGTCGCCGCCAAGCGGGCCCGGCAGATAAACAGCTACTTCCACAACCTCGGCGAGGGCAGCTTCGGTGAGTACCCGCCACCGATGGTGGATATCCCGGCGGACCGCAACTACCTCTCGATCGCGCTGGAAGAGCTTGCCCAGGGCAAGCTCAAATACGAGTACCGCTCCTAGCGGTTCGAACTCCCAGGGGGAGACCGATGGCCAGGATCCTGGTGGGCGTCAGCGGAGGCATCGCCGCCTACAAGGCGCTCGAGCTGGTGCGCCTGGCGACGAAGGCCGGGCACGGCGTCCGCGTGTTGATGACCGAGAGCGCCACCCGTTTCGTCGGTGCCGCCTCCTTCGAGGGGATCGCCGGCGCCCCGGTGCTGATCTCCGAGTTCGAGCGCGACCCCCTGCGCGGCGCCTTCCCGGGCGATCCGGCGCCGGAGTACGACCCGATCGGCCACCTCGAGGTCGCCGCCAACTGCGACGCCTACATCGTTGTCCCGGCCTCGGCCAACACCCTGGCCAAGCTGGCCGGCGGGGTTGCCGACTCAATGGTCACGACCTCCTTCCTCGCCTGCACGGCACCGCGCCTGGTCGCACCGGCGATGAACGACCGCATGTACGCCGACGCGGCAACCCAGGCCAACCTGGCGACCCTGCGCGAGCGCGGCGTCACCGTGATCGACCCCGACGAGGGCGCCCTGGCGTCGCGCGGGGAGCACGGCAAGGGCAGGCTCCCCGACCCAGGCCGACTCCTGGCGCTGGTCGAATCTGAGCTGCCGACAGGGCACCGCCCCTGGGACGGCCTCCGGGTCCTCGTCACCACCGGCGGCACGAGAGAGCCGATCGACTCGGTCCGCTATATCGGCAACCGCTCCAGCGGCCGCATGGGCATAGCGCTGGCAGCGGCCGCAGCCCGAAAGGGCGCCGACGTAACCCTGATCGCGGCGAACGTCGCCCTGTCGGAGCCCCCGGGCGTCCACCGCATAGACGTGGAGGACGGGGAGGAACTGGCCAAAGCGGCCCAGACCGAGTTCCCCAAGGCCCACGTCCTGCTGATGGCCGCCGCTCCCGCCGATTTTCGAGCAAGCGAGATTGCAACAGGCAAGCTGACCCGAGACGACTCCCTAGATCTCCACCTGGAGCCCACAGAGGACATCCTCGCCAGCCTCACGGCCACCAAGTCCGACCCACAAACGGTCGTGGCCTTCGCGGCCGAAGCGGGCGAGAACGTCGAGCGGGCACGAGAAAAGCTTGCACGTAAGAAGGCGGATCTGATCGTCCTAAACGACATCTCGAACCCGGCAATCGGCTTCGAGAGCCAAGAAAACGCAGTAACCCTGATCGACTCAGCGAGCGCCGACCACGTCCCACAAGCATCAAAGGACACCATCGCGGACGCAATCCTGGACCGAGTCAGCACCCTCCGTGAAGAGGGACGGGAATCCCCTCCAGCGGGCGGATACTCAAAGCGTCGGGCTAATTAGCCCGACGCTTGGACGCTGGAGGGGATTCCCGTCCCTCCCTACCAAGGCCTAGCTATACTCGCCCCAAGCTTTTGTTCGTCCCGAAGTACCCGAAGTGGGCCTGGCCCACTTTTTTTACGCCTCAACCCAATGCAAGACCTTCAAAACGACATCCAGCAGCAGCTTCGTGAACTCGACTCCGAGCTAGATCTGGTCGCCCTCGAGCAACCGGGCAAGGAATCGTTGCGCCTCTTCATCGACCACCCGGGCGGCGTCGACCTCGCCCTCTGCGAAAAGGTCACGAAGCACCTCAATCATCTGCGGGCCGAGTACTCGCTGGAGGTGTCCTCGCCCGGACCCAGGTACAGCAATCACAAGGAGCCCCAGTGAGCAAGGAGATCGTCGAGGCAGTCAAGGCGCTGGAGCAGGAGAAGGGGATCTCCGCGGACACGTTGATGGACGCGCTCGCCGATGCGCTCCTCTCGGCCTACAAGAAGACCCCGGGCGCAGCCAAATATGCCCGCGTCGACCTCGACCACGAAACCGGCGACTTCCTCGTCTTCGAACTGATCCTGCCGCCGGAGCTGGAGGAGAAGCTGCTCGCCGAGGCGGCCGAGGCACAGGAGGAGGAAGAGCGCGAAGTCGACCCCGAAACGGGCGAACTGCGCGAGCCCGAGGACCCCGAGCTCGACCCCGAGATGATCGCGCCATACGAGGACCAGATCGAGACCCGCGACGTCACCCCAGACGACTTTGGTCGCATCGCCGCCCAGACCGCCAAGCAGGTGATCCTGCAGAGGATCCGCGAGGCGGAACGAATGATGATGTTCGACGAGTACCAGGACCGCGTCGGCGAGCTGATCACCGGGATCATCCAGCAGTCCGACAAGCGCTACACGTTGGTTCAGCTGCGCGAGCGGGTCGAGGCGCTGCTGCCCAAGTCCGAGCAGGTCTACAACGAGCGCTACGACCACGGCATGCGGGTCAAGGCCGTGATCACCGACGTCTCCGACTCGACCAAAGGGCCGGCGATCGTCGTCTCACGGCGCAGCTCCGAGCTGATCAAGAAGCTCTTCGAAATGGAGGTCCCCGAGATCGCCGACAAACTGGTCGAGATCGTCGGCGTCGCCCGCGAGCCCGGCTACCGCTCGAAGATCGCGGTGATCTCGCACGCCGACGGCGTCGACCCGGTCGGCGCCTGCGTCGGCCCGCGCGGATCGCGGGTGCGGATGGTCGTCTCCGAGCTGCGCGGCGAGAAGATCGACATCATCCCTCACAACGACGAGCCGGCGCGCTTTGTCGCCAAGGCCCTGTCGCCGGCCCGCGTGCGCGAGGTGATCGTCGACGATGACGAGCGCCAGGCGACCGTGATCGTCCCCGACGACCAGCTCTCGCTGGCGATCGGCCGCGACGGCCAGAACGCGCGACTGGCGGCGCGCCTGACCGGCTGGCGGGTCGACATCAAGTCCGAGACCGAGTTCTCCCAGGAGGACCAGGACGTCGAGTACGAGGGCGAGGAAACCTTCGACGGCCGCTGCCTGGCGGTGCTCTCAAACGGCCGCCGTTGCCCCAACGCCGCGATCGACGGCTCGACCTACTGCGGGCTGCCGCAGCACCAGGCGCTGAGCCGCTTCGAGACGAACCAGATGCTGGTCATGGCGCCGGTCACCGAGACCGAGGTGGCGATCCTTGCCGATCCTGATGCGGATCAGGGACAAGTTGATGAGGTTGTCGCCAGGGCCGAATCCGAGTTTGACGAGGCCGCGGCAGCCGCTGAGGCGGAAGCGGTCGAGGAGACCCCGGATGAGGGTTCCGAGGAATCGGCTGCGGGTCCTGTCGCCGATGATGACCCGTCGTCCTCGCAAGCTGCGGGCGACGCCCCATCATCGACACCACCCGCAGAAGATGCCGCTGAGGCTCAGGACGAAGCCCCTGGCGAGTCCGTCGAGGAGCCGGTTGCCGGGGAGGAAGCTTTGGAGCCTGAGGCCGAGCCTGAGCCAGTTGCCGGGGAGGCAGAGCAAGCCTAGTGGCGAAAAAACGGGTTCACGAGATCGCCAAAGCGCAAGGGCTTGAGAGCAAGGAGGTCCTTGCCGCGCTTAAAAGCGCCGGGATCGAGGCTAAAGCTGCTGCTTCCAGTGTCGATGAGGCGGCTGCGCTGAAGGCGATCCAGGCCGCCAAGGGGAACGGCGGAGCCGCCACCGCGGCCGACGCCAAGCCTGCGCCTGCCGCTGCCGCGCCGCAGCAGCAAAAGGCCGCCCCGGCACCCCAAGCGGCCGCCAAACCCGCTCCGCCCGCTTCTCAGGCTTCGAAAGGGCCCGTTCGCCCGGCCGGTAAGCCCGCTGCTGGCGGTGGGACCGGCGGTGGCGCCGGCAAAAAGCGTCGTGTTGTGATCGATTCCCAAGCTGCCCGCCGCGATCAGATGGGTGGGCCGCCGCCCCAGCGTCCGCCGCGGCGGCGCGGTGGACGACGTCGCCGGCCGCTGCTGGAGGAGCCGCCGCCCAAAGCTGCAGAGGTCGAGCCCGAGGCGACCAAGGTTCCTTCTGGGGCGACTGTGCGCGAGGTTGCCGAGCTGCTGGGACTGGGCAGCGCCGAGGTGATCAAGAAGCTGATGACGATGGGGGAGATGGCGACCCTCACGCAGACCCTGACCGACGAGTCGATCGCGGCGATCGCCGACGAGTACGACCGCAAGCTCGAGATCGTCACCACCGCCGACGAGGAGCCCGAGGAACCCGCCTTCGAGGACTCCGACGAGGAGCTCGCCGACCGGCCTCCCGTGGTCACGATCATGGGCCACGTCGACCACGGCAAGACCTCGCTGCTCGACGCGATCCGCGAGACCGAGGTCGCGGCGGGGGAGGCAGGCGGCATCACCCAGCACATCGGCGCCTACCAGGTCCACCACGACGACAAGACCATTACTTTCCTCGACACCCCGGGCCACGCCGCCTTCACCGCGATGCGCGCCCGTGGCGCCAAGGTCACCGATATCGCGGTTGTCGTCGTCGCCGCCGACGACGGCGTGATGCCGCAGACCAAAGAGGCGATCGACCACGCCCGCGCCGCCGACGTGCCGATCCTGATCGCGGTCAACAAGATCGACAAGGAGGGCGCCCAGCCCGACCGCGTCCGCAATGAGCTCGCCGCCGACGGCCTCACCCCGGAGGACTGGGGCGGGGAAACGGTCTACGTCGACGTCTCCGCCAAGACCCACGAAGGGCTCGACAAGCTGCTCGAGATGATCCTGCTGGTCACCGAGCTGGAGGAACTGGGGGCCAACCCCGATGCTCCCGCTTCGGGCACCGTGGTCGAGTCCCAGCTCGATCCCGGCCGCGGCCCCGTGGTCACGATCCTGGTCCAGCGCGGCACGCTGAAGGTCGGCGACTCGCTCGTCGCCGGGCCGCAGTGGGGCCGGGTGCGGGCGATGCATGACTTCACCGGCAAGCGCGTGCAGAGCGCCGGCCCGGGGATGCCGGTCGAGGTGCTCGGCTTCGATGGCGTCGCCGATGCGGGCGAGTTCGTCCGCGCGGTCGAGAACGACCGCCGCGCCCGCCAGGACGCCCAGGAGCGCGCCAACCGGCTCAAGACCGAGGCCCTGGCCCGCCGCCAGGCGCGCAAGGTCAGCCTCGAGGAGGTCTTCTCGCGGGTCCAGGAGGGCGAGATCAAGGAGCTCAACATCGTGCTCAAGGCCGATGTCGCCGGCTCGCTGGAGGCGCTGCAGGACGAGATCGCCAAGGTCCCACAGGAGCAGGTCGGGATCAACATCATCCACTCGCAGACCGGCGGCATCAACGAGTCCGACGTGATGCTGGCCTCGGCTTCCGACGCGATCATCATTGGCTTCAACGTGCGGCCCCTGGCCGACGCACGCAAGGCCGCCGAGCGCGAGGGCGTCGACGTCCGCACCTACTCGGTGATCTACAAGATCACCGAAGACCTGCGCAACGCGATGGAGGGCATGCTGGAGGCGGTTGAGGTCGAGGAGACGCTCGGCGAGGCCGAGGTCAAGCAGACCTTCAAGGCCTCCAAGGTCGGCCGCATCGCCGGCTGCATCGTCACCGAAGGCAGGGTCGCCCGCGACGCCAGCGTCCGCCTGATCCGCGAAGGCACGGTCATCTGGGACGGCAAGCTCGGCTCCCTGCGCCGCTTCAAAGACAACGTGCAGGAGGTCGAGGAGGGTCAGGAGTGCGGCATCGTCCTTGACGGCTACGCTGACGTCAAGGAGGGAGACATGCTCGAGTTCTACAAGACAAAGCAGGTCGAGCAGACGCTGGATTAGGATGGCCACGCCCTCGCATGCGCCGCATCAACGAGGTGCTTCGCGAGGTGGTAGGCGCAGCCATCGCCGAACTCGAGCGATCCCCGCATCGGCTTCGTAACCGTGACTTCGGTCGAGACCAGCCCCGATCTACGCGCCGCCAAGGTCTACGTCAGCGTGCTCGGATCCGAGGAGGAGCGCGAGGCGACGATGACCGGCCTGGGCTCCTCGCACGGGGTGCTACAGGCGAAGATCGCCGCCGAGACCCGGATGAAGCGCACCCCGACCCTCTCCTTCCACTACGACGAGACGGTCGAGCAAGGGATGCGGATCTCGCGCCTGCTCGACGAGGAGGAAGCATGAACGAGCGAGGCCACCGGGGTGGCCACGGCCGGGATCGAGCAGGTTGCCGCCGAGCTGCGCTCGCGCGAGCGCTTCCTGCTCACCGCCCACGAGGGCCCCGACGGCGACGCGCTCGGCTCGCTGCTCGGCATGCACCACCTGCTCGGCCAGCTCGGCAAGGACTCGGTGATGTTCATGGCGGCAAAGGAGTTCCCGCTGCCGATCGAGTACCGCTTCCTGCCCCTGGAGGAGGTCTTCCACGAGCCGCCGGCGGACATGGCCGACCGCACGGTGATCTTCCTCGACTGCGGCAACATCGACCGCATGCCGGTCGAGTTCCTCAGCAATGGCAACAACTTCCGCATCAACATCGACCACCACCACGACAACACGCTCTTCGGCGACGTCAACCTGGTCGAAACGGGCGCCTCCTCGCACGGCGGAGATCGTCCACGGGCTGGCGCATGCCTGCTCGGCGCCGAGATCACGCCGGAGATCGCCTCGGCGCTCTACGTCGGCCTGATCACCGACACGGGCAAGTTCATGTACGAGAACACCAACGCCCAGACGCACCGGATCGCCGCCGAGCTGATCGATGCCGGCGTCCCGGTCGACGAAACCTACCGCCGCCTCTACGAGCACGTGCCGATCGAGAAGCTGCGGCTGCTCTCGCGCGCGCTCGAGGGCATCCGGCGCTACTGCGGCGAGCGGCTGGTCGTCTCCTACATCACCGAGGCCGACTACGAGGCAAGCGGCGCCGGCGAGGAGATGACCGAGGGGATCATCGACCACCTGCGCTCGATCGAAGGCTCGCAGGTGGCGGCGCTGATCCGCGACCAGGGCGACCGCGGCCGGGCCGCCCGCAAGGTCAGCCTGCGCTCCAGCGGCGGCGAGATCGACGTCTCGGCGATCGCGCGCGAGCACGGGGGAGGGGGCCACAAACGCGCCGCCGGCTTCTCCACCGACCTCGAGCTCGAGGAGCTGGTCAGCTTCCTCTGCGGTGAGGTCACCGCCCAGCTCGGCGCCTGAGATGGCGCGCCGCCGCGAGGGCACTGTCCTGCTCTGCGACAAGCCGGCGGGGATAACCTCCCACGACATGGTGCAGTCGCTGCGGCGAGAGCGCGGATGCAAGGCGGGCCACGCCGGCACGCTCGACCCTTTCGCCACCGGCCTGCTGCTCGTCCTGCTCGGATGGCGCGACGCGTCTGCAGCGCTTCCTCACCGGGTTGCCGAAGATCTACCTCGCCCAGGCCCGGCTGGGCTGGCGCTCGAGCACCGGCGATCCCGACGGCGAGCTGAGCGAGACCGGCCGCGTCCCGGCCTCGCTGGAGCTGCCGACGGGACGGGTGCGCCAACGGGTGCCGATGACCTCGGCGGTCCGCGTCGGTGGCGAGCGCCTCTACCGCAAGGCCCACCGCGGCGAGGTGGTCGAGACGCCGGAACGGGAGATCGAGGTCTACCGCGCCGACCTGCTCGCCAGCGGGCGCCGAGAGCGCCGAATACGAGATCGAGTGCTCGACCGGCACCTACGTCCGCACCCTGGTCGAGACGCTCGAGGACGCCTACTGCGCAGCAGCTGCGCCGCACCGCGATCGGCCCGTTCAGCGATCGAGGACGCCGGCGAGGAGCTGAGCTTGGCGCAGATCGCCAGAGCTGGTCCCGGCCGCGGCGGAGGCCCTACGATGAGCACCCGCTGTTCCTTGCCGGCGATACACATCGACGAGGAACCGGGGAGCACCTTCTCGTGAGCATCCAGGTCACTTCCCTGCCCGACGCCCAGCCGCGTCCCCGCCACGTTGCGATCGGCACCTTCGACGGCGTCCACCGCGGCCACCAGGCGGTGATCGACGACGCCGACACGGTCCTCACCTTCGACCCGCACCCGCTCGAGATCCTCCACCCGGCGGCGCTGCCGAAGCTGATCATGCCCTTCGGGGTCAAGCGCGACGTGATCGAGGGGCTGGGAGTGCGCGAGCTGGTCGTGATCCCATTCGATCGCGAGTTTGCCCAGCGCAGCGCCGAGGAATTCATCGAGGCGTCCTGATCGAGCGGCTCGGTGCCGAGCGGGTCTCGGTCGGCGAGAACTTCCGCTTCGGCGCCAAGGCCAAGGGCGATCCGGACCATGCTCGCCGCTCGGGCGGAGTTCGAGACGCGGGTCGTGCCCCTGGTCGAGGTCGACGGCGAGACCGTCTCCTCGACCCGGATCAGGGCCCTGGTCGCGGCCGGCGACATGGAGGGCGCCCGGCACTGCCTCGGCGCCCCCTTCATGGTCGAGGGCGAAGTGGTCGAGCGGCGACCAGCGCGGCCGTGAGCTCGGCTTTCCGACCGCCAACATCGTCCCCGACGACCGCCTCGCGATCCCCGGCCACGGCGTCTACGCGGCCTTCGCCAACGGCATCCCGGCCGCCGTCAACGTCGGCGTGCGGCCGACCTTCGAGAGCGGCCGCGGCGTCCTGATCGAGACCTACCTGATCGACTACGAGGGCGACCTCTACGGCACCGACCTGCGCGTCGCCTTCGTCGCCCGCCTGCGCGGCGAGAAGCGTTTCGCCGGCGTCGAGGAGCTGATCGCCCAGATGCGGATCGATGTCGAGGACGCGAAGCGCGTCTGTGCTAGCTTCCAGCGGCCGTGAGCTCCGTCTGGGGCGCGGCACTTTTTACGAAATGGGCCTGACCAAGGAGAAAAAGAGCGAGCTGATCGGCAAGTACGGTCGCGCCGATGGCGACACCGGCTCCGCCGAGGTCCAGGTCGCCCTGCTCACCGAGCGGATCAACGAACTCACCGAGCACCTGCGCACGCACGCCAAAGACCACCACTCGCGTCGCGGCCTGCTGATGCTGGTCGGCAAGCGCCGTCGCATGCTGCGCTACCTCGAGCGCCACGACCTCGAGCGCTATCGCTCCCTGGTCGCCGAACTCGGCCTGCGCCGATGATCGCCGCCGGCGAGCCGGCTCCCGACTTCACCCTCCGCAATCAGGACGGGGAGAAGGTCTCGCTCGCCGACTTCCGCGGCAGGAAGGTCCTGCTCGTCTTCTACCCGCTCGACTTCAGCCCGGTCTGCAGCGACCAGCTCTCGATCTACCAGGAGGTCAAGCCCGAGATCGAGGCCAAGGGCGTGCAGATGGTCGGGATCAGCGTCGACAGCGGCTTCGCCCACAAGGCCTTCCAGGAGAAGCTCGGCATCGACACGCCGCTGCTCGCCGACTTCGAGCCCAAGGGCGAGGTCGCGCGCGCCTACGGCGCCTACATCGAGCAGACCGGCCACGCCAATCGCTCGCTCGTCCTCATCGACGAGGAGGGCACGGTCGAGTGGGTGCACGAGTCGCCGACGCCGCTGGAGATCCCCGGCGCCAACCTGATCTTCGACGCGCTCGAAACCCTGAGCGCTGAGCTGACCAGCGCCGCGGTGCCGCCGGCCGGGCCGGACGACCATCGCAGGGGAGAAGGGTCGCTGCTGATCGTCTATGCCGACCTCGGCTGCCCGCACTGCGCCTCGGCCTGGACGGAGATCTCCGAGCGCGAGGCGACGCGTCGTCTTCCGCCACTTCCCCGTCGCCAGCAAGCACCCGCGCTCTCCCGCCCTGCACGCGGCTGCCGAGGCGGCGGGCCGACAGGGGCGCTTCTTCGAGATGGTCGACTCCCTCTACGCCGACCGCGGCCACGTCGACGACCCGCACCTCTGGCAACGGGTCGAGCGGCTCGGACTCGACCTGGAGCGCTTCGAGACCGACCGCCGCTCCGCAGCGGTCGCAGCGCGCGTGCGGCGCGATTTCGAGTCGGGAATCCGCGCCGGGGTCACCGGAACCCCGGCGATCTTCCCCGTCGGACGTGTCTGAGCTAACCCACCCATAGCGGGGCTAAGCTCAGACACGTCTCGGCGTCTGTACTCTCTTTCGAAAGAGAACGAGAGTTCTGAAAGCAGATGGCCGCCATCCGGGCGGCCGGAGGTAGGACAACTAAATGAGCATGTTTGACGTAACCCGCGTCTCGGCGGACATCGGCGACGGCCAGATTTCCTTCGAGACCGGAAAACTCGCGAAGCAGGCGGGTGGCGCGGTCGTGGTTCAGGCCGGCGACACGATGGTGCTCTGCACCGCAACCGTCGGCAACCTGCGCGACGTGGACTTCCTTCCCCTCACCGTCGACGTCGAGGAGCGGATGTACGCCGCGGGCAAGATCCCCGGCTCGTTCTTCCGTCGCGAGGGCCGCTCGGGCGAGAAGGCGACGCTGACCGCGCGCATGATCGACCGGCCGATCCGCCCGCTCTTCCCCAAGGGCTGGCACTACGAGACCCAGCTGGTCGCGATCCCGATGTCGGTCGACCAGGTCAACCCCTACGACATCCTCGCGATGAACGGCGCCTCCGCGGCGCTGGCGATCTCCCCGGTTCCCGTCGCCGCCCACGTCGGCGCGGTGCGGATCGGCAAGCTCGACGGCGACTTCGTCGTCAACCCCTCCGAGGAGGACCACGCCGAGCTCGAGCTCGACCTGATCGTCGCCGGCACCGACGAGGCGATCCTGATGGTCGAGGCCGGCGCCAACGGCGTCACCGAGCAGGAGATCCTCGACGCGCTCGACATCGCCCACGGCGAGATCAAGAAGCTCTGCGCGGCGATGGAGGAACTGCAGCAGAAGGCGGGCAAGGAGAAGATCGAGGTCGAGGCCCCCAAGATCGACGAGGGCCTGCTCAGCGACATCCGCTCCTCGCACGGCCAGGCGCTGGTCGACGCGATTGCGACCGAGGGCAAGCTCGAGCGCTACGAGGCGATCGACAAGGTCAAGGACGAGGTCGTCGCCAAGTACGCGCCCGAGTCCGCCGACGGCGAGACCGACGAGAAGCAGGTGGCCGAAGCCAAGGCAGCCTTCGGCGCGATCGAGAAGGACACGATCCGCAAGGCGATCGCCGTCGACAAGAAGCGCCCCGACGGCCGCGCCCAGGACGAGATCCGGCCGATCGAGTGCGAGGTCGACATCTCGCCTCGCGTGCACGGCTCGGCGCTCTTCACCCGCGGCGAGACCCAGATCCTCTCCAATGCCGCGCTCGGCACGACGCGCATGGACATGCGGATCGACACGCTCGGCCTGGAGACCTCGAAGAAGTTCTGGCACCACTACAACTTCCCGCCCTTCTCGGTCGGGGAGGCGGGCTTCATGCGCGGCCCGAAGCGCCGCGACATCGGCCACGGTGCGCTCGCCGAGCGTGCCCTGGTGGCGACGATTCCCAATGAAGAGGACTTCCCCTACGTGATCCGGGTCGTCTCCGAGACGCTCGAGTCCAACGGCTCCTCCTCGATGGGCTCGGTCTGCGCCTCCTCGATGGCGCTGCAGGCCGCCGGCGTCCCGGTCAGCGCTCCCGTCGCCGGTGTGGCGATGGGCCTGATCAAGGAGGGCGACGACTACATCGTCCTCACCGACATCGCCGGCGTCGAGGACCACCTCGGCGACATGGACTTCAAGGTCGCCGGCACCGCGGACGGGATCACCGCCCTGCAGATGGACATCAAGATCACCGGCGTCACCTTCGAGATCCTCACCGACGCCCTTGAGCAGGCCAACAAGGGTCGCCAGTTCATCCTCGGCAAGATGGCCGAGGCGATCGACGGGCCGCGCGAGCAGCTCTCCCAGCACGCGCCGCGGATCGAATCGATCAAGATCGATCAGGAGAAGATCGGCGCCGTGATCGGCAAGGGTGGCGAAACCATCCGCGCCCTCTGCGAGGAGTTCGAAGCCGAAATCGACGTCGAGGACGACGGCACCATCCGTATCTACGCGCCGACCGGTTCCCAGGTCGAAGCCTGCGTCGCCCGGATCCAGTCGATGACCAAGGAGGCCGAAGTCGGCGATCGCTACGAGAGCGCCAAGGTGGTCAAGACGACCACGTTTGGCGCCTTCGTCGAGCTGGTCAAGGGCACCGATGGTCTGTTGCACATCTCCAACGTCAAGCCCGGTGAGCGGGTCGACTCGGTCGACGACGTCCTCACCTCGGGCGAGGAGATCGACGTCACCGTGGTCGAGGTCGACCGCGAGCGCGGCCGCATCGGCCTGCGCCTCTCCGACGACCCCTCTGTCGCGGGCAAGAGTCCGGAGGAACTGGCCTCGGTCGGCTCCGGCGACGGTGGTCCGCGCCGCAACGGCGGCGATCGTGGCGGCCGTGGCGGCCGCGAGGGACGGCGTCCCCGCGGCGGCGACCGCGAGCGCCGCGGCTGAGCACGAGCATTGAGCGCACCACAGCTGACTGAGCAGAGCTCGGGCGTACGGGTCGCCACCGAGGAGGTTCCCTCGGTGCGATCCGTCGCGCTCGGACTCTGGGTGCGCACCGGCTCGCGCAACGAGAGCCCGGCGCAGGCAGGGATCTCGCACTTCCTCGAGCACCTGCTGTTCAAGGGCACGGCCCGCTTCTCGGCGATCGGGATCGCCGAGAAGCTCGACGGGCTGGGTGCCTCCGTCAACGCCGCCACCGGCAAGGAGACCACCCACCTGCACGCTCGCTTCCTCGACGAGCACACCGAGGAGGTCTTCGACCTGTTGGCGGAGATGCTGCTGGCGCCGACCTACCCCGAGATCGACTCCGAGCGCGACGTCGTGCTCGAGGAGATCGCGATGTACGAGGACGAGCCGCAGGACCGCGTCCACGACATCCTCGCCGAGGCCGTCTTCGGGGAGCACCCGCTCGGCCGACGGGTACTGGGCGAGGCCGAGGTGATCAGCTCGGTCCCGGTCCCCGACATCGAGGCCTACCGCAGCGCCCGCTACACCGGCGCCAATATCGTCGTCGGGGCGGCCGGAAACGTCGACCACGACCAGATCGCCGCGCTCAGCGAGCGACTTGTCTCACCGACCGCGTCCGGAGCCAACGGCCAGGCCACCGTCAAGGCCGAGGACGCGACGCGACGCTGCTTCTACCAGAAGGACACCGAGCAGTACCACATCTGCTTTGGCGCGCCCGGCATCACCCGCGACGACGAGCGCCGCTACGCCCTCGCCGTGCTCGACTCGATCTTCGGCGGCTCCAGCTCCTCGCGGCTCTTCCGCGAGGTGCGCGAGAAGCGCGGCCTCGCCTACGCGGTCGGCTCCTACAGCGAGCAGTACACCGACTCCGGCCTGATCGCCAGTTACGTCGGCACCAGGGAGGACAACGTCGAGGAGGCCTGTTCGATCATCGGCGCCGAGCTTGCCCGGCTGCGCAGCGAGCCTGTCTCGGCCGAGGAGCTGGATCGCGGCAAGGAGAACGTCAAGGGCCGGCTCGTGCTCACCTCCGAGTCGACCGCGGCGCGGATGACGCGGATCTCCCGCGCGACCCTCTTCGGCCTGCCGATCGACAGCCTCGACGAGATGCTGGCCAAGGTCGACGCCGTCACCGTCGGCGACCTGACCGAGTTGGCGCAGGAGCTCTACGGCCCCGAGCGCCTCTCCGCCGCCTGCGTCGGCCGCGACGAGGATCGCTTTCGCGACGCCCTCGGGCCGGTAAGCGAGGCACTGGTCGCCGCGTGATCAGGGTTGCCGTATCCGGCGCCGCCGGCCGCATGGGCCAGGCAGTCTGCGAGACGGTCGAGGCCGCCGCCGACACCGAGCTGGTCGGCAAGGCCGACCCCAGCCTCGGGGTGGAGCTGGCCGACGTGCTCGATGCGGCGGACGTCGTCGTCGACTTCAGCACGCCCGACACGGCGCTGGCCAATGCCGAAGCCTGCCTCGCCGTCGGCGTCCACGCCGTCGTCGGCACCACCGGCTTTGACCTCGAGGCGCTGCGCCAGGCGGCGGAGGCTTCCAGTGCGAACTGCTTCGTCGCCCCCAACTTCGCGATCGGCGCCGTGTTGCTGATGGAGGTCTCGCAGACGATCGCCCGCCACATGCCCGAGTGCGAGATCGTCGAGCTGCACCACGACAAGAAGCTCGACGCCCCCTCGGGTACCGCGAAGCGCACGGCCGAGCTGATCTCCGCCGCCGGCGGCAACGTCCACCAGCCCATCCACTCGATCCGGCTTCCGGGTCTCGTTGCCCACCAGGAGGTCGTCTTCGGCGGCGAGGGGCAGACCCTGAGCGTCCGCCACGACTCGATCGACCGCCGCTCCTTCATGCCCGGAGTGCTGCTCGCGGTGCGCAAGGTCGGCGGCCTGCCGGACCGCTTCACAGTGGGCCTAGAGAAGATCCTTTGAGTCGCGACCGCGATACCCTGGCCTCGTGAAGGAGATTCGCGGGATTATCACTGCGATGGCGACCCCCTTTGACGAGGGCGGCGCCGTCGACGAGGCGGCTGCGCTGAAGCTGGCGACGTACCTGCTCGAGCACGGCTCGCACGGCCTGGTGATCTCGGGTTCGACCGGCGAGGCGCCGACGCTGACCGACGAGGAGGCGCTGCAGCTGGTCGGGGCGATCCGCAAGGAGGTCGGCGAGGGGACGCTGCTGGTCTGCGGCACCGGCACCAACTACACGCAGCACTCGATCGAGCTGACAAAGGGCGCGGCCGAGGCCGGCGCCGACGCCGCCCTGATCGTCACCCCCTATTACAACAAGCCCAACCCGGCCGGCATCCAGGCCCACTTCGAGGCGATCGCCGCCGCGGTTCCCGATCTGCCGCTGATCGCCTACAACATCCCCTCGCGGGTGGTTGTCAACGTGCCGCCCGAGGGCCTGGCCGAGTTGGCAAAGATCGACGGCGTCGTCGCGGTCAAGCAGGCCAACAACGAGGAGCTGCAGCCGATCGAGGGACTGGGCATCCTCGCCGGAAACGACGACATCTTCTGCAAGACGCTCGAGATCGGCGGCGCCGGGGGCATCTGCGTCGCCTCGCACCTGGTCGGCCCGCAGATGCGGGAAGTCTGGGACGCGGCGCAAGCCGGCGAACTCGACCGGGCCCGACAGATCGACGCCGGGTTGCGAGAGGTCTACGCCGCGATGGGTGTGACCACGAACCCGATCCCGGTCAAGGCTGCCCTCGAGATGACCGGCCTGATCCCCTCCGGAAGACTGCGACTTCCCCTCGTCCCGGCCGACGCCGGACAGAGGGCGACCGTGCGCGCGGCGCTCGAAGGCGTCGGACTCACCCCGGTGACGTCCTAGTGCCCGCCGGCAAGCTGCGCGTGCTGCCGCTCGGAGGCCTGGGCGAGATCGGCAAGAACATGACCGTGGTCGAGTACGACGGTCGCATCGTCGTCGTCGACACCGGCCTGATGTTCCCGACCGCGGAGATGCTCGGCATCGACCTGGTCCTGCCCGACTTCTCCTACCTGCGTGATCGCGCCGAGGACATCGAGGCGATCGTCCTAACCCACGGCCACGAGGACCACGTGGGGGCACTGCCATACGTGCTGCGTGAGATCGGCATGCCGCCTGTCATCTACGGCGGCCTACTGACCGTAGGCATGGTCCGCTCCAAGCTCGACGAGCACAAGCTCAAGGACGCACCACTGGAGGAGCTGCCGGCCGGCGACAAGATCAAGCTCGGCCCCTTCGAGCTGGAGCTGGTCCATCTCTCGCACTCGATCCCGGACGCCCGAGGCGTCCTGCTCACGACCGAGGTCGGCACGATGCTGATGACCGGCGACTACAAGTTCGACCAGACCCCGGTCGACGGCCGGCCCGCCGACATCTCGCGCCTCGCCGAAGTCGGGCGCGACGGCCTGCTGTTGCTCTGCGGCGACTCGACCAACGCCGACCGCCCGGGGGTCGCCCCCTCGGAGTCGAGCGTCGGCCCCGCCCTGCTGGAGACCTTCTCCAAATGCAAGGGCCGCATCATCGTCACCTCCTTCGCCTCCAACATCCACCGCGTCCAGCAGGTGATCGACGCCGCGGTCAAGCTCGACCGCCGGGTCGCCCTGGTCGGCCGCTCGATGCGCAAAAACTTCAACATCGCCTCCAACCTCGGCATCGCCGACGCACCGTCGGGGCTCTTCATCCAGCCGCGTGAGATCGAGAGCTTCCCCGACGAGAAGGTCGTCGTGATCTCGACCGGCAGCCAGGGCGAGCCGCTCTCGGCGCTGCGGCGGATGGCCAACAACGACCACCGCGACGTCGAGTTGCACTCGGGCGACACCGTCGTCTTCTCGGCGACGCCGGTGCCCGGTAACGAGCGCGCGGTCAACGAGACGATCGACCGCATCTACGAGATCGGCGCCAGCGTGGTGACGGCGAAACAGGCACCGATCCACGCTTCCGGTCATGGCTGGCAGGAGGAGCTGAAACTGATGCTCAACCTGACCAAACCGCGCTACGTGTTGCCCGTGCACGGCGACCATCAGCGCCTGCGGCTGCACGCCGAGCTGGCGGAATCGATCGGCATCGCGGCCGAGAACATCTTCCAGGGTCGCAACGGCCTGCCGCTCGAGCTCGACGCAAACGGAGCCAGCTTCGGCGAGGACATCCACGCCGGCGTGATCTTCGTCGACGGCGTCAACGTCGGCGAGCCCGACGACGTCGCGCTGCGCGACCGCCGCGAGATCTCGGCCGACGGCATCTTCATCGTCGTCGCGACGATCTCATCCGACGACGGCCAGGTCGTCGCCGACCCCGAAGTCCTCTTCCGCGGCGTCGCCTTCCTCGAGGAGGCCGATGCCCTGGTTGAGGAGCTCAAGGACGTGGTCGAGGATTCGCTCGAGGACGCCGCCAATGCCGGCACCCGGGAGCTGCACCTGATCCAGGAAGACCTTCATGACGCGGTCGCCGGCCTCGTCTACAAGAAGCTGCACCGGCGACCGATGATCATCCCCGTCGTGGTCGAGGTCTGAGCGGTTCGGCCTATGTTCGGCCTACTGCCGGCCGACCCAGATGTTTTCGTTGGTGCTCGATTCCAGCCACCAGTTCCCTTCGACCTCGAAGAAGGCCGGGCAGATGTTGGTCGGCCCCGAGGTGCGCAGGCTCTGCCACTGGACTTTCATTTCCATCGGCCCGAAGAGGATGGGGTTGGTGATGTCCGAAAACATGATCCGCAGGAAGTAGACGCATTCGGTTCCGTTGACGACCACTTTCAGTTTCGGGTTCCGGGTCCCCCAGAAGTTGGACCGCCCCTGCGGTTCGGTCGTGCGCATAAAGTTGATCGACGACCGGTTCCAGGGCAGGTTGAGCACGGTGATCGCAACCGTTGGCGTTCCGCCGTTGAGGTTGGAGGTGCACGCGCCGCCTCCACCCGAGGTGAATTTGAGCCCCCCCGTTGAGATTTCGCCGCGACCGTTGGAGTTGAAGCTGCCGGCCAGCGGGCTTTCGGTGCACGTTACGGTCCCGCTCGCTTCCGGCCCGGTGCCGACCAGTTTCGCCACGTTGACCCCCGCCAGGTAGCCTTTGACCGCACCCGAGAACGCCTGCCCTCCCGGGCAGGTGGCTTCTATCGGTTCTTCTTTGCAGAGCTTCGTCGGGCGCGCCTCCACCTGAAGCGGGGCCGGCGTGTTGACCGTGTAGGCGGCGGTGAGTTTGGCGGTTTTCGGGCAGCTCGTGCCTTCGCCTTTTTCGAGCGCTGCCCCGCTCGCGCTCAGTTCGGCTTTGCTCCCGCCTTTCAGTTTCAGGGGCATCGATTCAGCGGAGAATTTGCATTTGAGTGAGCAGCTCACGCTGAGGGTCATCGTCGAGCTGGCATCGCCCCAGACTTCGAACGTGCCTTCGCCTTCGACGGTCTCATCGACCTGGGCGAAGTAGGGCAGGTTGAGCGTTTCGGCGGTGCATTTTTCGGCTTCCTTTTTGCAGCCGCTGAAGGCGATGCTGGAGATTTCGGCGGTAAGCGGGTTGCCGACGGAGGTGAGCGTTTCTCCTTTCAGCGTCGATTCGCAGGTGATCGTCCCGAGACTCGATTCGATCAGCGCTTTCGACGTGCTCGCTTCGAGCGTCGTTGCCGATTCGTAGACGTTTTTGCTGGCGCATTCTTTTTCGGCTGCTTTGCAAAGTTCGGTCGCTGACGCCGGGCTCGCGCCGAGCAGTAGTCCGGCCGCCAGCGCCGCGCCGATCAGGGCCAATCCCGTCCTCGCCTTCATCTTCTCTCTCCTCTTCCGCCGGCATCGACGACGCCGATTACCCAAAAAGATCTTAGCGTCGATGGGCTGAGAAAGAAAAGAAAGGACCACGACCCGGAAGCCCTCTTCCGCGGCGTCGCCCTCCTCGAGGAAAAATGGGCTCACCGGAAGACATTGGGGAGAGTTCCGGTGAGCCCTGTGTCTCGTCCGCAGGGGAAATTACGGCCGAACGCTAAAGGCGTTCTAAAGCCGGCTTAATAACTCGCTCAGATCTGTTCAGCGGCAGGCGGACACGGAAGAGCGCGCCGCCGGAGCTGGACTCGCCGACCTCAACAGTGCCGCCATGGGAGGTGGCCACGGCGCGGACGATCGCCAGGCCGAGACCGCTGCCGGGTCCAACCGCCGTGTCGGCGGGCCCCTCACCGCGGACGAAGCGATCGAAGATCTGCTCGCGAATCCGGGGTGGGATACCCGGCCCGTCGTCGGCGACTTCGACCACCGCCTCGCCACCCGCCTGGCGCACGTGCAGCTCGATCCTCGCCCCGGGCGGCGTGTGCCGGGCAGCGTTGTCGAGCAGGTTAAGCACCATCCGGTGCAGCTCGTCGGGGTTTCCCTCGACCGGCAGTGCGTGATCGTTGTCGATCTTGAGCTCGCGTTCCCCCAGAACCGGTGACATCTCGACAGCCGCGTTGCCGGCGATCTCGGCAAGATCGCAGCGGCGCTGCTTTCCCACCCGGCCGGCATCGGCGCGAGCCAAGAGGAGAAGGTCGCCGACCAGGCGGCTCATCCGCCGCGAGGATCGCAGCGCCGAGTCGACCATGGCCCGGTCGTCCTCGGCGTTGTGGCCGTTGAGCGAGGCCTGCAGCAACTCGAGGTTGGCAAGCACGCTGGTCAGCGGTGTGCGCAGCTCATGCGAAGCGTCGGCGACGAACTCGCGCTGCTTTTTGAGTGCCGCCTCGCGCTCGGTGCGGGCAGCGTCGAGTGAGCGCAGCATCTGCTCGAGGGTGTGGGCGAGCTCGCCGACCTCGTCGTCGGCTTTCGGGTCGGGCATGTGCCGGGACGGATCCCCGGTTGCGCCGATCTGGCGCGCAGTCGCGGTCAGTGCCGAGATCGGCCGCATCGCCCGCGCCGCAATTGCGAGACCGGCGAAGCTGGCGAGGAGCGTGCCGCCGAGAATGCCGGCGGCGATGAAGAGCCAGAGCCGGTCGACGGTCGAGTCGACGTGGGCGATGCTGCGGCCGTACTGAATAAACCCGGTGGTTGCGCCGGATTCGCCGATGATCCGGGTGGTTGCGACCCGCATTTGGCCGTAGTCGGAGAGGCCGAGCGATGAGGATGATCCCATCGGCTCGGCGGCGGTGCTCTCTTTGACCAGGTGGCCTTCGGCGTCGAAGACGCGCGCCGAGGCGCCGTCGGGCCGGACAAAGTCGTCGAGTTTGGGACCGGTGAAGTGGACGCCGAGCAGGGTGGGGAAAACCCGGCTTTCCGCCGCCAGTGTCTGGGCGGCACCGCCGACCTGCCGGTTGAAGTCGTCGCGGATGCGGCTGGTGGCGACCTGTCCGATCACCGCGCCGAAGACGAGCAGGATGACCAGAGTGAGGCCGGCGGAGACCCCCGCCAAGCGCCACCTGACTGGCCACGATGACGGCCTCAGACGACCGCCATACAGCGTCCTCAGTCGTCCGAATAGCGCTGCTGTTCGGACTCCCTGCGTCCTTGTCCGGCGACGTCTGAGCCTCGCCACGATTATTGCTTGAGCACGTAGCCGGCGCCGCGTTTGGTGTGGAGCAGACGGGGCTCCTCGCCGGCCTCGAGCTTGCGTCGCAGATTGGAGATGAAGACATCGATCGTGTTGGTCGCCGCGGTCGGGTCATAGCCCCAGACGTCGTCGAGCAAGCGCTCGCGCGAGACGACGAGGCGCTCGTTGCGCATCAGGTACTCGAGCAGCTCGAACTCGCGGTTGGTCAGCTCCAGCTCGCGCTCTCCCCGGCGCACCTCGCGGGTGTCGGGGTTGAGCGTCAGATCGGCGACGCTGAGCGATGCCGCGCCGCGGGGAGGGCGGCGCCTTAGAAGGGCGCGGATCCTGGCCAACAGCTCCTGGCGCTCGAAGGGCTTGATCAAGTAGTCGTCAGCGCCGCTGTCTAGCCCGCTGACGCGATCCTCGGTCTCCGCTCGAGCCGTCAGCATCAGGATCGGCACATCGCCCTCGGCCCGCAGGCGCCTGCAAACCTCGACTCCGTCGAGGCGGGGGAGACCGAGGTCGAGGACGACGAGATCGGGAACAAAGCCGGCGGCCACGTCGAGTGCCTCCACTCCGTCGGCCGAAGTCTTCACTTCGTAGCCCTCCTGGCGCAGAGAGCGGCGCAGGACGTCGGCAATCTCGGCGTCGTCCTCGACGACGAGGACTCGGCCGCTGGCTATCTCGGGGTCGCTGGTGAGCATTGAGCGATGGTAACCGGCCAAACCGCCGGTCCTTGCGAGATTTACCTCGGTTTTAGGCGCAGGGGAGGGGAGATCGGCGTCGAACTCGGCCCTATGTTCGTGCGTAAGAAGCGCGGTAGTGCCGCGCGGCGAAAGCCCAAAAGCAAGGCGAAAACCCCTGGAGCCAAGGCCGGTGGCGGCAGGCTGCATCTGCCGCACGCCTTGGAGCAACGGCACCTGGATCTGATCGGTCTCTTTCTGATCGCTGCCGGGGTTTACCTGAGCTTCGTGCTCTTTTTCGGCTGGGAGGGTGGCAAGGTCGGATATGGGCTCGAAACTGGCCTCGTCTATCTGGTTGGCGCTGTTGGGGCGCGGATCCTCACCGTCTTCATGCTGGCGGTCGGCGGGCTGCTGGTCACCGGGACCTCGGTTTCGACCCTGTTCCGCGGCACTGGGCGCGGGCTGCGGCGGGTCTTCCTTGGCAGCCGCGGGGTCGCGCAGACCGCGATTCAGACTCGACGGGACCGGCAGAGTGAGGAGCGGACCTTTGCCTTCGAGACCGAGGCTGGGCCGACCGATGTGATGAGCGCTTATCCGGAGGAGGACGATGTCGAGCCGACCGTCGCTCTGGTCGAGGAGCCCGACGAGGCGGTCGAGGAGCAGGTGACCGAGAGCTTCGATGCAGAGCTCGCCGCGATCGAGGCTGAGGAAGACGCGGTGCTTGCCGAGGAGGGCCCCGTGCCCGAGCAGGTTGCGCTGACCCCGCAGGGGAATAAGCGCGGCGTCACCACCTCGGAGGAGATCGACTACCGGCCGCCGCCGGCGAAAGCGCTGGAACGGGGCAAGGCTGACAAAGGCGTCGACCCCCGCGATCAGGAAGCCGTCGGCCGCAAGCTGGTCGAGGCGCTCGGCCACTTCGGAGTCGAGGCGAAAATCGTCGGCATCGTCAGCGGACCCCACGTCTCGCGCTACGAACTGCGGCTCGCACCCGGCACCAAGGTGAAGAAGGTCACCGAGCTGTCCAACGACCTCGCTTACGCCCTTGCCTCGACCGACATCCGCATCCTGGCGCCGATTCCCGGCAAGCAGGCGGTCGGAGTCGAGGTGCCGAACACGCGCCGGCGCATCGTCCGCCTCGGCGACATCTACGCCGGCCGGCCGGAGAAGACCTCGCCGCTCGTCGCCTGGTTGGGCAAGGGGATCGACGGTAACGCCGTCTGGACCGATCTGGCAAAGATGCCGCACGTGCTCGTCGCCGGTACCACCGGCTCGGGCAAGTCCGGCTGCGTCAACGCGATCCTCTCCTCGATCTTGATGCAGGCCTCGCCCAACGAGGTGCGCCTCGTCCTGGTCGACCCCAAGCAGGTCGAGCTCAACCACTACGAGAACGTGCCGCACCTGCTGACCCCCGTCGTCACCTCGCCGCGCCTCGCCGCCAACGTGCTCGCCAATCTGATCGGCGAGATGGAGAGCCGCTACGGGATCATGGGCGAAGCCCGCGCCCGCAACCTCGGCGAGCTCAACCGCGCCCGCGCCAGGGCCGGCGAAGCGCCGCTGCCGCACATCCTCTGCGTGATCGACGAGCTCGCGGACCTGATGATGGTCTCCCCGGCCGAGGTCGAGGACTCGATCATCCGCCTGGCGCAGAAGTCGCGCGCCACCGGCATCCACCTGGTCCTGGCGACGCAGCGCCCGTCCACCGACATCAT
Organism: uncultured Solirubrobacterales bacterium; assembly: GCA_963702705.1. Classification (GTDB taxonomy): domain Bacteria; phylum Actinomycetota; class Thermoleophilia; order Solirubrobacterales; family 70-9; genus VRUE01. The sequence goes on along the minus strand of CAVPDR010000002.1, from coordinate 93,989 downwards.
CACCGGCACAATCAAGGTCAACATCCCGGCCCGGATCGCCTTCGCGGTCTCCTCGCAGACCGACTCGCGGGTGATCCTCGACCAGGGCGGGGCGGAGGCCCTACTAGGGCAGGGCGACATGCTCTTCCGCGGCGCCGGCACCTCGAAGCTGCAGCGGATCCAAGGCGCCTTCATCACCGAGGACGAGATCGCCCGCATCACCAAGCACTGGGCAAAACAGGGCGAACCGGAATTCGAGGCCGAACTGCTCGAGGTCGTCGCCGAGAAGGGCGTCGAAGCCGAGGGCGATTACGATCCGGATAGCGACGACCTGCTCGACGAGGCGATCCGCGTCGTGGTCGAGACCGAAACGGCCTCCGTGTCGATGATCCAGCGCCGCCTGCGGGTCGGCTACACGCGGGCCGGCCGCCTAATCGACATGCTCGAGCGGCGCGGCGTGATCTCCGGCTACGAAGGCTCCAAACCGCGCCAGGTCCTGGTCACCGCGACCGATCTGGCTCGCCTCACCGGCGGCGGTGAGGCGCCATTGCCAGAGCCCGAGCCCTCCAGCGCCCTGCCCGACTGACCGCTCCGCTGTTCCTTTTCGCGGCTATATGACACCAAGGGACAGCGGAAGCGAAGCGGGGTAGGACAATGGGTCGATGGACGACCCGATCGGCAACGTCTTCCGCGAGGCGCGGAACCGCCGCAAAATCGACCTTTCCGAGGTCGAAGCGGCGACTCGCATCCGCGTTCGCTATCTGCGCGCGATCGAGAACGAGCAATGGGACGTCCTCCCGGAGGGGGTCTACACGCGTGCCTTCATCCGCACCTACGCCTCCTTCCTCGGGCTCGATGGCGAGCGCCTCGCCGAGGACTACCGCAGGAGCGTCGAAGGAGTCGGGCGGAGTCCCCTGCCCGACTCAGCGACAAAGGCGGCCCCGGGCGCACCCCGCCGCCGGCCCTGGCCTCGTCCGCGCGGGAGCTGGATCGCGGTTGCAGCGGTGATCCTCGTTGCCGTGGTCGCGATCGTCGCGATTCCCGGCGGGGGCGGAAGCGGTGGCAGCGAGGGATCTCGAAACGAACCCCCGCCCGCACGTCACCCTCACCGCGAGCCCCAGCCTCCACCTAGCAACCAGGGCGTCTCGATACGCCTCGCCGCCGGCGGCGAAGTCTGGGTCTGCCTGCTCAACGCCAAGGGCAGGCCTCTGGTCGACGGCCAGATCCTCGAAACGGGAGCAGAGGAAGGCCCGTTCCGCTCCGGTAGCTTCACGGTCTCCTTCGGCAACGGGGAAGTCTCGATGCACATCAACGGCAAGGAAGCTGAAATTCCGGCGACGTCCAGCCCGATCGGGTACTCGATCGACTCCACAGGCGGGCTGACCGAACTCGACGAAGCCGAACGCCCGACCTGCGCATGAGTGAGGTCCGAGCAGGCATAGTCGTAACCGGGACCGAGGTGCTGACCGGTCGCATCGGCGACCGTAACGGTCCCTGGATCTCCGAACAGCTGGCCGGTCTCGGCGTCGACGTCGCCCACATCCTCGTCGTCGGCGACCGGCCCGACGATCTCGAGGCAGCGCTGCGCTTCATGGCCGTTGAGGACATGGACCTGGTCGTCACCTCGGGCGGCCTCGGTCCGACCGCCGACGACCTCACCGCCGAGGTGGTGGCGCGCTTCGTCGGTCGCGAGCTGATCCTCGATGAGGAGATGGAGGAGAAGATCGCGACGATCCTGCGCAACTTCGCCCGCCGCTTCAACTTCGACGAGGAGGCCGTGCGCGAGGCCAACCGCAAGCAGGCGATGGTGCCGGAGGGCTCGACCCCGCTCGACCCCGTCGGAACCGCACCGGGGCTGGTTGTCCCGGTGGGAGAGAGGGTCATCGTCGTCCTGCCCGGCCCGCCGCGCGAGCTGCAGCCGATGTGGCCCACCGCGCTCGCAACCGAGCCGGTGCGCGAGCTGCTGCAGCGCGCCTCGCCCTTGCACGGCTACACCCTGCGCATGTTCGGCATCCCCGAGTCGGAGATCGCCAAGAGCCTGCGCGAGATCGAGGCTGGGGGCGTGCCGCTGCCGGAGGTCGAGATAACCACCTGCCTGCGCCGCGGCGAGATCGAGATCGACGTGCGCTATCGCGAGGCGGCGACGGCGACCGCGGAAGCGGTGCAGGCGGGGCTTGCCGAACGCCACCCGCGCCACCTCTTCAGTCTCGACGGCGAGACGATCGACGCGCAGGTCGCGGGGCTGCTGGCAGAACACAGGCTGGGATTGGCCGAGTCCTGCAGCGGCGGGCTGCTGGCGGCGCGGATCACCAACCTTCCCGGTGCTTCGGCCTACATGGCCGGCGGCGTCGTCTCCTACTCGAACGAGGCGAAGGCGACCTTGCTCGGCGTCGACCCCACTCTGATCGAGGAAAAGGGCGCTGTTTCGGCCGAGGTGGCCGAGGCGATGGCGCTGGGCGCCCTGGAGCGCTTCGACGCCGACGTCGCCGTCTCGATCACGGGGATCGCCGGCCCCGACGGCGGCAGCGAGGAGAAGCCGGTCGGCTACGTCTGCTTCAACGCCCGCCTCGCCGACGGCACCGCGATCGCTCGCGAGCACGTCATTCCCGGCGGCCGCGCCGACATCCGCGAGCGCTCCGCCCTGGTCGGCATGCACCTGCTGCGCATCCTGCTCAGCGGCGCCGAGGCGCCTCTCTAGGCTCACCGGACACACTTCCGGCACAACCGGGCGTTGTTACCCGCGTCGGCGCCCCGTAGCGTGGTTGACGATGACGAAGGAGCGACTGAAAGGCCCGCGGGCGCGTCTTTTCGTCGCGCTGGACCTGCCGGACCAGACGCGCGATGGAATCGTCGCCTGGGGCGAGGGGGAGTTGAGCGACCCGGCGCTGCGGCCTGTGCCGTGCGAGTCCCTGCACATCACCCTTGCCTTCCTCGGCTATTTGCCGGAGCGGGATATCGAGCGGCTTGGGCAAATCGTTGGCGAAACCAAAGCGCCGGCGCCGCGATTGCGACTCGAAGATCCGGTCGCCAAGCCGTCGCCGAGGCGCGCCCGGCTCTTTGCTCTGCCGGCCGACTCTGCCGATACGGTTGCCCTGCAGGCGGCCTTGGAGGAAAAGCTGGTCGGCGGTCGCTTCTACAAGCCCGAGAAGCGCCCGTTTTGGCCCCACGTCACGGTTGCAAGAGTCAAGTCCGAGGGGCGCGGCTCGAAGCGGCCGCGAGCCGTCGAGAAGGGTCCGGGGAAACTGCCCGCCGAGCTCTTATCGCCCGTGCGTGGCGTCCGGATGACGCTCTACCGTTCCGAACTCCAGCCGCGTGGTGCGCGATACACCTCGCTGGCGCAAGTCGAGCTGTCCGAAGACGGGCGGCAGTGAGGTGAGACAACAGATGGCAGACAAAAAGACGGCTTTGAATGAGGTCTCGGCGAAGGAAGCCAAGGCCAAGGACGCGGCTCTCGAGGCCGCGGTAACCCAGATCGAGCGCGATTTCGGCCAAGGCGCGCTGATGCGGCTCGGCGCCGACAGTGCCCTGCCGGTCGAAGCCATACCGACCGGCGCTCTTGCGCTCGACCTGGCGCTTGGCATCGGCGGCGTGCCGCGAGGCCGGATGGTCGAGATCTTCGGTCCCGAGTCCTCGGGAAAGACGACGCTGATCTATCACGTCATTGCCGAGGCCCAGGCGCGGGGCGGGGTCTGCGTCTTCATCGACACCGAGCACGCGATGGACCCGGTCTACGCGCGGGCGATCGGCGTCGACACCGACGAGCTGCTGGTCTCACAGCCCGACTACGGCGAGCAGGCACTGCAGATCGCCGATCGCCTGATCGCCTCCGCCGCGATCGACGTGATCGCGATCGACTCGGTCGCGGCGCTGACGCCGAAGGCCGAGCTCGACGGCCAGATCGGCGACACGACTGTCGGCCTGCAGGCGCGCCTGATGTCGCAGGCGATGCGCAAGCTGGCCGGCAACCTCAACCGCACCAACACCGTCTGCCTCTTCACCAACCAGATCCGCGAAAAGGTCGGGGTTCAGTTCGGCTCGCCGGAGACCCAGCCGGGCGGCCGGGCGCTGAAGTTCTACGCCTCGCAGCGGCTCGACATCCGCCGCATCGAGACGCTCAAGGACGGCACCGAGGCAGTCGGCAATCGGGTGCGAGTCAAAGTTGTCAAGAACAAGTGCGCCGCGCCCTTCCGCCAGGCCGAATTCGAGATCGAGTACGGCCAGGGGATCTCGCGCGAAGGCGAGCTGCTCGACTTCGGCATCGAGCACGACATCGTGCGGAAGAGCGGCGCCTTCTTCTCCTACGGCGAGACCCGGCTCGGCCAGGGACGCAACAACGCCAAGCAGTTCCTGCTCGAGAACCCCGAGATCGCCAGTGAGATAGAGGCCAAGATCAGGACCGCGCTCGGCATCGGCGCCGAGGGCGTTGCGCCGATCGGCGAGACCGACGTACCGCCGGTTGCGGAGGCGCAGGCTGCCTGACGGCGCCTGCGCTTCAGTGGATAGGATCTCGGCCGCAATGAGCAACGGCGACCTCTTTTACGTCTGCGGCGGCGCGCTCGCGGTCTCCGCGGTGCTGGTCAGCTTCGCCGGCCTGCGGATCAAGAGCTTCCCGGGCAAAGCCGCACCCCTGGTGGCACTGGGCTTCATCGCCCTGATCGGTGCGACGACCGCGTTCGCGGTGCTTCACGCCCAGGACGAGGAAGAGGCGAAGGCGGCGGAGTTCTCGAGCGCAAACGAAGAGATCACCAAAGAGGAGGCCTCACCGACCGAGGACCAGGGTAAACAGGCCCCGGCGCCGAAACCCGAAGCGGCCGCCAAAGGACCAGGCGGAACGCTGAAGCTCTCCGCCTCGCCGTCGGCCCTCGCTTTCGACACGACGAGCCTGACCAGCAAGCCGGGCAAAGTCACGATTGACTTCGACAACCCTTCGGCGCTCGAACACAACGTCGCGATCGAGCAAGAAGGCAAAGAGATAGCCGTCTCCGAAACGCTCGCCGAAGGCAAAACGTCGGTAAGTGCCGACCTCGCCCCCGGCACCTATACCTACCTCTGCACGATCCCCGGGCATGCTGAAGCAGGGATGGAAGGAGCACTGACGGTCAAGTAGCGGTTTGGGCGCTAACCTCGACGGCATGAGGAGCGGGAAGCGGTACCACGTCACGACGTTCGGCTGCCAGATGAACGTGCACGACTCCGAGCGGATGCAGGGGATGCTCGAGTCGTTGGGATATGAGGAGGCTGCGAGCCGCGACGAGGCCGACCTGATCCTCTTCAACACCTGCTCAATCCGCGAGTCAGCCGACAACCGGTTCGTCGCCCACCTCGGCGAGGCGAAGCGGCTCAAGTCCGAAGATCCCGAGCGCCTGGTAGGTGTCGGCGGTTGCTGGGCGCAATCGGTCAAGGACGAGGTCTTTCAGCGCTTTCCCTTCGTCGACGTCGCCTTCGGGCCCGGTCAGATCCACAAGCTGGCCGAGTTCCTCAACTCCGACTCGCTCAGCGCCCAGGGCTACTTCGAGTTCGAGGATTTCTCCGGCCACCTGCCGACCCGCCGCGTGCGCGAGTTCCAGGGCTGGCTGCAGGTCTCCCAGGGCTGCAACTGCAAGTGCGCCTACTGCATCGTGCCCTCGACCCGGGGGCGCGAGGTGAGCCGCGACCCGATCGAGCTGATCACCGAGGCCGGTGCACTCGCCGCCGACGGCGTCCGTGAGATCACCCTGCTCGGCCAGAACGTCAACAGCTACGGCCGCGATCTGCCGAGCGAGAGCCGGATCGGCTTCGCCGAGCTGCTGGCTCGGGTCGACGCGGTCGAGGGGATCGACCGCATCCGCTACACCAGCCCGCATCCGAAGGACATGAAAGAGGACGTGATCCGTGCCCACGCCGAATTGGCGGCCGTCTGCGAGCACATCCACCTACCGTTGCAGTCGGGCTCCAGCGCCGTGCTGAAGAAGATGCGCCGCACCTACGACCGCCGGCGCTACATGGACCGCGTCTCGCTGATCCGCGAGCACGTCCCCGACTGCGCGATCACGACCGACATCATCGTCGGCTTCCCGGGCGAGACCGAGACCGACTTCGAGCAGACGCTGGAAGTGGTCGACGAGGTCGGCTACGACAGCGCCTTCACCTTCGTCTTCTCGCCGCGGCGGGAAACCGAGGCGGCTGAGCTTGGCGAGCAGGTCCCGCATCCGGTCAAGGTCGAGCGGATGGAGCGGCTGGTGGCGCTGGTCCAGCGGCGCGCCGCCGAGAGGGCCCAGAGGTTCATCGGTCGAGAGATGGAGGTACTTGTCGAAGGGACGAGCCGGACGGACGAGACACGGCTCCGGGGGCGGACCAGGCACAACAAGGCGGTCAACTTCGAAGGTGATGCCAGTCCTGGCGAATTCGTTGACGTTGCTATAGACGAGGCAACTTCGCAGTCGTTGAGAGGGGTGTCGGCACAGCCCCTCTCTCAACTTTTTCGGTGATGAGTCGGCGGCTGGCCGTGGGCGAAATGCCGAAAAAGTACAAGCCGTTCGGGGCTGTGCCGACACCCCTCCATCGAAGGTGAAGGCTGTCGCGATATTCGGGCCGACGGGGGTCGGTAAGACTGGAGTCGCGATCGCGCTTGCGGAGATGCTTCGCGAGCGTGGGGAGGACCCCGTGGCTATCTCTTGCGATGCGCTTCAGGTCTACGAGGGGCTCTCGGTGATTACCGGAGTCGCCACGGCTGCCGAGCAGGAGAAGCTTGAGCACAGGTTGGTTGGGTTCGTGCCGATCGGCGAGACCTTCAACGTCGGCAATTACATGCCCTTGGCCCATGCGGAGATCGACGCGGCTCTCGATGCGGGGCGGCGGCCGATTGTGGTGGGGGGGACTGGGCTCTATCTGCGTGCGGCTTTGGCGGAGCTTTCGCTGGTGAAGGTGCCGCCCGAAGCGGAGGACTCGGAGCTTTGGTCGCCTGAGACACGGCACCCGACCGTCATCTTCGGGCTCGACATGGATCGGGAGGAGCTTTACAAGCGAATCGATGAGCGGACCGAGGCAATCATTGTCGCCGGGGCCAGGGACGAGGTTGTGCGAGCCGAGGCGGCAGGACCGTCCCGGACAGCGCGCAAGGCCCTCGGCTTCGACGAAGTCCTCAACGGCGAAGTCGAGCGGATGCAGCGGCGCTCGCGTAACTACGCACGGCGGCAGCTGACCTGGATGCGCAAGATCCCCAACCTGCGTTGGATCGACCGCGCCGACAAGAGCGACCGGCAGGTCGCCGCCGGAATTTTCTCCGAGATTTTATCCTAAGATTTTCTTGACTTATAATGACAAGAAATGGTATTGGTACGTTTAATGTCACGTCCTAGAACGCTCATCTGGCTTGTCTTTCCTATTGCCATAGCGATCGCGATGAGCGCGACGAGCACCGCCTCGGCGGACGTGCTCTGCGAAGACGAACCCGAAGTCGTCTTGGAAGCGGTCAGCTGCCGCGCCCTCTATCCCGAAGGCCAGGAATTCAAAGCCGCAGCCAAAGAAGCGAAGCTCGTCGGCACCGAATTCGAAGTCAAATGCGAATCGAGCATGACCCTGGTCTCCGGCGAAGACCTCGGGCTCAAAAAAGGGCTGACCGGGAAAGTCACCGCACTCAGCTTCTCCGGCTGCAAAGGCTCCTGCACGAAAGCCTCGGCGGCGAACCTTCCTTACAAAACCCTGATGACCGCCTCCAGCGGAGGCAACGGCAGCTTGGACGTCAGCGCGATCGAAAAAGAACCGAGCCTCACGGTCGAAGGGTGCGCCGTGGGCAAATGCACCTACGGCACGGCGAAACTCTCGCTGGCGTTCAGCGGTGGCAAACCAGCGGTGGCCGAAGCCTCCAAAGCCGCGCTCAAACGCACCGCCGGACTCTGCCCGGCGGAAGTCACCCTGACCGCCGCCTACACGTTCCAGCAGCCGGGCGGGGGGACGGCGTACCAGGCCGCGCAGCCGACCCCGGCAACCGTCCCCTGCAAAGTGCAGAACAACTTATGCGCGGTCGCCGATAGGTATGCCACCCCGCAGGCCTTCGAAGCCAAAGTGACCGGCGCCGGGATCGAAATGGAATGGAACGGCAGCGTGGAAGACACCTGCCCCAATTCCGTGATCAAAGGGACGATCAGCACGATCGCAGCGCCGATGCTGGCGACGATCACTGAATGGAAACTGACGACCTGCGGCCCATGCGAAGAAACCAAAGCTTTGCGGCTGCCGTGGACACTGGAAATCGAAGCCATCGACGGCAGTGCCGGAAATGCCGTCGTAACAGGGTCCTCGGGGGGCGCCGGCCATCCGGCGCTGGAAATGCTGAACTGCACCGGCGGCGCCAACTGCGAATTCGAGAGGGAATTCCTGGTCCGCCTGGCCAGAGGCGGAAGCCCGGCGACGATGGACCTGAAAAGCCTTTTCTTCTTCCAACTGGGCGGCGGCTGCGGAAACATGGAAATCGTCGGCGGAAAACTCGAATTCATCACCCCGAAACCGCTCTGGTTCGAGCGGGCGTGAGCTTAGAACCGGGTGGAGTCCTCGTCGGGCCGTGACGGCGCGCCGATAGGCTTGCCGGGTGCGATTCGAGAAGTGGCAGGCACTGGGCAACGACTACGTGATCCTCGAGGCGGAAGCGCTCCCATGGGAGCTGACGGCGGAGCGGGTGCGGAGACTCTGCGATCCGCATTTCGGGCTCGGTTCCGATGGAGTGCTGCTGCTCGGGCGCAACGAGGACCCCGAATACGTTGCCTCGCTGCGAATTTTCAACCCCGACGGCTCCGAAGCCGAGCTGTCCGGCAATGGGGCGCGGGAGGCGATTCTCTACCTGCGCCGCAGCGGCTGGACCGACGCCGAAAGGTTCTCGATCCTCACCGTTGCCGGGCCGGTCACGCCGACGATTACCTCCGAGCGGAGCTGCTCGGTCGAGATGGGCCGCGCCGCGACGGCTTCCAAAGACTTTCCCTCGGGCGGTCCCGACGGGACGGGCAGGCTCGACGCCGCCGGCCGCGAGTGGGCCTTCCAGCACGTCTCGATCGGCAACCCCCAGTGCGCGATCCAAATTGCCGAGGGACTGGAGGAGCTTGACCTCAGCGAGATCGGTCCGCCGATCGAAGGCAACGCGCTCTTCCCCAACCGGACCAACGTCTCCTTCTTCTCCGTCGACGGCAGCCTGGTGCGGGCGCGGATCTTCGAGCGCGGCGTGGGGGAGACGCTTTCCTCCGGGACCGGCGCCAGCGGAGCCGCGATAACGGCCTTCCTCAACGGCGCCCCGAGCCCGATCACGGTCGAGCTCGACGGTGGAGAGCTCGAGGTCGAGATCTCTGCGGATCTGAACGTCACCCTGAGCGGCTGGGCCGAGCCGATCTGCTCCGGCGAGCTCTCGGCCGAGATGCTCGCCGCGCTCGCCGCGCTGGACGGCTAGATTTCCGCGCCGATGTCAATTTCCGATCCGTCCGTGCGCCTGGAGGCGATGCCTCCCTACATGTTCCAGGAGCTGGAGCGGCGGATCGCCGACAAGCGCGCCGCCGGCATCGACGTGATCAGCCTCGGCATCGGCGATCCGGACGAACCGACCTACCGCCACATCGTCGCCGCGATGCAGGAGGCGGTCGCCGAGAACGGCAACCAGAAGTACCCGAGCAACCGCGGCCGCGAGGAGTTCCGCCAGGCCTTCGCCGATTTCTACGATCGCCGCTTCGGGGTCGAGATCGATCCCGAAAGCGAGGTGATCCCGGCGATCGGCGCCAAGGAGTGCATCTACAACCTCTGCTTCGCCTTCCTTGACCCGGGCGGAGTCGCCCTCGCTTCAGACCCCGGCTACCCCGTTTATACCGGCGGCCCGATCCTCGCCGGCGCGACGCCCGAGCTGCTGCCGCTGCTGCCCGAGCTGGGCTTCGCGCCCGACCTCAGCGCGGTTCCCGCCGACGTCGCCGCCAAGGCGCGGCTGATGTTCCTCAACTACCCCAACAACCCGACCGGCGCCGTCGTCCCCGAGGGATTCTTCGAGATGGTCGTCTCCTTCGCCCGCGAGCACGAGATCCTCGTCGTCCACGACAACGCCTACTCGGAGACGACCTACGACGGATACGTCGCGCCGAGCTTCCTCGCCACGCCGGGGGCAAAGGAGGTCGGGGTCGAAGTCTTCTCACTCTCCAAGGGCTTCAACATGACCGGCTGGCGCTGCGCGGCGATCCTCGGCAACGCCGACGCGGTGCAGACCTACTGGCGGCTGAAGACCAACATCGACTCAGGCCTCTTCGAGGCGGTGCAGATGGCCGGCGTCGCCGCCCTGCAGGGGCCGAGTGGCCCGCTGGAGCGGATGAACGAAACCTACGTCCGCCGGCGTGACCTGGTCGTCGGCGCCCTGCGTGAGATCGGCGTCGAGGTCAACTCGCCGAAGAGCACGATCTACGTCTGGGCGCCCGTCCCCGAGGGCCACACCTCGACCTCCTTCGCCGAGCTCGTGCTCGAAGAGGCGGCCGTCGTCGTCTCGCCGGGATCGATGTACGGTCCCAGCGGCGAGGGCTTCTTCCGCATCTCGCTCACCACCCCCGACGAGCGCATCGCCGAGGCGGTCGAGCGGATGCGGAAATACCTGACCTGAGACGCCATCCCGGCAGGGGTTCCACTTAACTTTTTCGGTGGAGCGTGATTGGGCTGACGCCTCTAGCTCACGACGAAAAAGTACAAGACGTTCCACCCCTACCGGGATGGCGTCTGAGCCTCCCCTTGCTTCTGCCAATAGCGGTTCAGGCCGCGCCATTGGTACTGAGGCGGGACGCATTGAATTAGCTCGTCTGCTGTCTCGGGATCCACGCTTTCGGTAACGAGCCGGCGGTGGTGCTGCTCATAGTCGACCTCCGAGAGATCGCGGGCCAGGTCGGCCTCTTCGCGCAGGCGCCGGCGGACGAGCTCGAGATGCTCGATTGGGCTCTCGATCGCGCCGAAGTGGGTGAGGGCGAGGCGCTCCGGGCGCCAGGACTCGACGATCGCGATCGACTCGAGCCAGATCTCGATGTCGATGTCGGGCGGTGGCGTCGGCGGCACGATCAGCTCCGACGGGGGGATGCGGACCGCGGCGACGTCGCCGACGAAAGCGGTCCCGCTCTCCTCGTGGAAGTAACAGACGTGGTGCGAGGCGTGGCCCGGTGTGTAGGCGACGCGCATGCCGAACACGTCCTCGCCGCCGGCGAGCGACTTCACGTTTGCCTCCGGCACCGGCACGATCTCGCCCCAGAGGTATTCCATCCGATCGCCGTAGAGGCGCTCGGCGCTGGCAAGGAGCTTCGAGGGATCGATCAGGTGCCGCGCGCCACGCTCATGCACGTAGACCTTGAGCTCGGGCCAGCGCCTGACCAGGGCTCCGGTCGCGGCAGCGTGATCGAGGTGGATATGGGTCAACAGGATGGCGCGCGGCTCCTCTTCGCCAAGAGCCTCCAACAGCGCCTCCATTGAGGACTGCGGCCCGGGGTCGACCAGCAGTCCGTCGACCTCCCAGCAGCCGATTACGTGTTCCCGGCCGAGGTGCTTTACATCGATTACGCGCATGGGTGAGGCAGCCTAGGGGAGTCGGGGGAGGGTCTCCCAGAGCCTCCCCGCTGTTGCTCTGGGAGACCCTCCCCCGACTCCCTCACGCAGCCGGATCGGGAAAGCGCTCATCCTTTTCAAGCGTCTGCCGCATCCCCTCGTCCATCCCGCGGGGCGCGTAGCCAAGCTCGCGGCCAGCCTTCTCGTAGCTGGCCCAGAAGGTGACGCCATCAGCCGAAGAGATCAGCTCGCGAAGGTTCGGTGGTTGGCCCATCAGCTTGCCGACCAGAGGCCCGAAGGGCGTCATCGCCTTGATCAGCGGCGTCGGCATCGAGCGCTTGGGAGCCTTACGGCCGCTGAGGCCAGCGATCGTCTCAATCGCCTCCCGCATCGTTGTCGCCGGGCCACTAATCACATAGGTCTCACCGACCTTGCCCCTGTCGAGGGCTAGGAGGATGCCGCCAGCGATGTCTTCGACGTGTGTGAGGCAAATGCCGAGGTCTGGGAAGGGCAGCAGGAAGAGGCGGCCGGCGAAGAATTCGCTGAGCAGGTCGGCGACCTGCGAGGTGTCGCCGGGGCCGTAGACGCCGCCGGGCTGGACGATCACGCCTGGGAGGCCGTCCTCGGCCATCATCCGTTTCGCGATCTTGTGCGCCTCGAGCTTGGTCTCCTCGTAGTAGGAGGTGAATTCCTTGCCCGGGTGCTCGTAGGTCTCGTCGACCGTCTTGCCGTGGGTGTTGCCGAAGATGCCGACGGTGGAGACGTAGACGACCTTGCCGACCTTGGCCTCGAGTGCGGCCTGCAGAACCCCCTCGGTGCCGCGGACGTTGGCCTCGTACATCGCCGGGTGCTGCTTGGCCGGGATGCCGACCTCGTACATCGCCGCGGCGTGGATCAGGGCGTCGCAGCCCTCCATGCCTTTGCGCAGCGCCTCGGCGTCGCCTAGGTCGCCGCTGACCAGCTCGCAGCCCAGCTCGGTGAGCTTCGTCGCTTTCGCGGGTGTCCGCACCAGGCAGGCGACCTCGTCGCCACGGGCGCGCAGCTGGCGCACGACCTCGCCGCCGATGAACCCCGTTCCTCCCGTGACGAAGACCTTCACGGCGGTAAGCCTATCTGCACAAGGACCGGCCCTACAATCGGACCAAGTGGAACGATCGAGAAACGGGCGCAAGGCGGAGAGCCGCCACAAGGCCAACGGGGCCGGCGTCGCCAACCCGCGGGCGCGCCAGCGGGCGCTCGCGATCGGCATCACCTCGGGCAAGGAGGAGGGCGATCCGCTCGCCGAGCTGAAGGAGCTGCTGCGCACCGCCGGCGTCGCCACCGCGGGCGAGGCGGTGCAGCAGCGCGAGAAGCCCGACCCGGACCGCTACGTCGGCCGCGGCAAGCTGACCGAGCTGAAGGAGCAGATCGCCGCCTGCGACGCCAACCTCGTCGCCTGCGACGACGAGCTGGCGCCGCGCCAGGAGCGCAACCTCGAGGAGGCGCTGGGCGTTCCGGTGATCGACCGTACCGCCGTGATCCTCGACATCTTCGCCGACCACGCCCACTCCGCCGAGGGCAAGCTGCAGGTCGAGCTTGCCCAGCTCGAATACAACATGGCCCGCATGCGTGGGCTGTGGACGCACCTCGAGCGGCTCGGCGCCGGGAGGATGGACGGCGGCATCGGCACCAGGGGACCGGGCGAGAGCCAGATCGAGACCGACCGCCGCCTCGCCCGCAACCGGATCGCCGCGCTGCGCCGGCGCCTGGTCCGGCTCGAGCGCAACCGCGGCGTGATGCGGGCGCGGCGGGAGAGCTCCTCGCTACCCCGCGTCGCCCTCGCCGGCTACACCAACGCAGGCAAGTCGACCCTTCTCAACGCGCTGACAGGTGCCGAGGTCGGTGTCGGCGACAGGCTCTTCCACACGCTCGACCCGACCACCCGCAGCCTCGAGCTCTCCGGCCGCGACTACCTGCTGACCGACACCGTCGGCTTCATCGAGAAGCTGCCGCATCAGCTGGTCGAGGCATTCAAGGCGACGCTGGAGGAGACCGTGCTCGCCGATCTGATCCTCCACGTCGTCGACGCCTCCTCCTCGGAGCAGAGACAGGCCGCCGACATGCGCGCCGTCGACGAGGTGCTGGAGGAGATCGGTGCGGGGGAGGGGCCGCGGCTGCTGGTCCTCAACAAGGCCGACCTGCTGGGTGAGGAGGAGCGGCGCGAAGTCCTGCTGCGCCATCCCGACGCGGTCCAGGTCTCGGCCCTCGCCGGGAGCGGCCTGGACCAGCTGCGCCAACGGATCGAGAAGGCCTTCGAGGACACCCTGGCGGAGATCGAGCTGCTGGTGCCCTACGCAGAAGGCGGGCGCCTGCACGAACTGCACGAGGTCGCGGGGGACCTGGAGCGGACCGAGCGTGACGATGGCGTGCTGGTCCGCGCCAAGGTTCCGGTGGCCGAGCTGCACCGGTTCAGCGATCTCGCCGTCGTCTAGGGTTGCGTCCGTGCAACTTGCGGTCGCAAAGCTTGTGGAGGGTGCCGTACTGCCGACCCGCGCGCACGAGGGCGATGCCGGGCTCGACCTGTATGCCTGCGAGGCCGCTCACATCGGACCGGGGGAGCGCTGGAGCGTCGGGACCGGGGTTGCCGTGGAGATTCCGGAGGGGCACGCCGGGCTGGTGCTGCCCAGGTCGGGCTTGGCGAAGAAGCATGGGATCGCCCTGGTCAATGCCCCCGGGCTAATCGACTCCGGCTACCGCGGCGAGCTTCGGGTGCTGCTGCTCAATACCGACCCGGCCGAGACCTTCCGGGTCGAGCCCGGCGACCGCATCGCCCAGCTGGTGATCTCGCCGGTCGTGATCGCCGATCCTGTTGAGACGGCCGCGCTCGCCGAGTCCGCTCGCGGCGACGGGGGTTTCGGCTCCAGCGGGCGCTGAAGCTCAGGCGAGCGCCGCCCGGCGGGCGGACTCGTGAGCGGCGCGATCGAGGGTGTCGTCCAGCGGATCCAGCTCCGGCCGACTCCCGTAGCGGCGCTCCAGGGCGAGGGCGATCAAGTGGTCGGCGAGCCAGACGTTCTTGGGCAGAAGGGGCCCGTGCAGGTAGGTGCCGATCAGGTTGTCGCGATGGACGCCCTCGAGGCGGTCCTCGCCGTTGTTGCCGAACCCCTTCAGCACGCGGCCCAGCGGCTTCGCGTCGGGGCCGAGGTGGGTGCGCCCGCCGTGGTTCTCGAAGCCGGCGAGGGTGCTCGGGCCGTCACCGAGATCGACCTCGATCGCAACGTTGCCGATCAGCCGCGGGCCCGGCTTGCGCACGGTCTCCAGGTCGGCGAGGCCGAGGCCGGGCAGGCGCTCCTCGCCGAGCTCGTAACTGTGGCCGAGCAGCTGGTAGCCGCCGCAGACCGCGAGCACGACGGCTCCGTCCCCCGCGGCGGCGCTCAGCGCCTCGCGCTTGCTCTCGACCATGTCGGCGGCGACCGCTCGCTGGTCGCGGTCCTGGCCGCCGCCGATGTAGAGGAAGTCGTGGGCGCCTGGGTCGAAGCGCTCGCCGGGACCGGAAGCGGCGTAGGAGAAGCCGATGCCCCGCCACTCGCAGCGCCGCTGCAGGAAGATGATGTTGCCGCGGTCGGCGTAGATGTTCATCTGCTCGGGGTAGAGCGCCAGCAGCCGCAGCTCCATCAGGGGCCCCTTTCCAAGAGGACGACGGTCGATCCGACGTGAGCATCCGTGGTCGGGATCCGGCGCCGGCCCGCGGGACGGAACCCGACCGCCGATGCCTCATCCTCGAGCGTCTCGGCGGAAAGCACCTGCAGCTCGATCTCGTTCAGCTCGTCGCTCATGTTCCCGTCGGGATCGATCGTCTGACGCAGGCGTCGCAGGATGACCGAGCCATTGCCCGCGACGGGTTCGAGCGGCAGGCTCGAGTAGATCCAGCCTTCGACCTGGCGCACGTCGGGCAGCGGCGGCAGGGCGCCCTCGGGGAAGACGGCGGGCATCTCCTCGGCGATAGCGAAGGCGGCACGGCCACCCGGTTTCATGCTCTGCAGAGCGGCGTACAGACAGGCGGTCCGCTCCTCGCTGCCGGCGAGCAGCTGGATCAGCTGCATCGGCGCCAGCACCAGGCCGAACTGGGTGGCGTAGAAGTTGCGGTCGCGGACGTCGGCATGCTCGGCGTCGGCAACGCTGCCGCGCCCTCTCTCCCAAACCGCTTCGATCAGCTCGCGGTCCCGGTCGACGCCGATCACGAGGTGGGCGCTGCGCTCAGCGAGGTGCAGCGTCACCCGCCCGGCGCCGCAGCCGAGCTCCATGATCGCCTCCTCCTCACCGAGGGCGTCGGCGAGCTCCTCCCAGAGGGGAAGATCGGCGCTGTAGCCGCCGCACTCGACTTCGTGCCAGATCAGCTCGCTCAACGCCAGAACTCCTCGGCCAGGCCGCGGTCGGCGAGCAGCTTGCGCAGCTCGAGCAGGGCGGTGTAGGTGGGTAGGGCGAAGAGGCGTCCCGGCGCCGCGGCGAGGGCACAGTCGAGCGAGGGACCGACCTCGGGCACGACCTCGATCGCCGCGGCGGGCCAGCCGGCGTATTTGAGCCGCAGCGCCATCTCCGGCGCCCGCGTCCCGGCGCAGACGACGCGCCTCACGGCGCCCTTGAGCAGCTCGAAGTCGGCGTCCCAGACCCAGGAGACGTCGCGCCCGTCGGCGATCCGGTCGTTGAGGGCGATCCAGAGGTCGAGGCCGTCGGCGCCGGCCTCGAGGCGCAGCGTGCGCAGCACCTCGTTGGCGCCGGCGGGGTTCTTGATCAGCAGGATCGAGAGCCGCTTGCCGGCGATCTCGATCGTCTCGACCCGGCCGAAGGCGGCGCGCATCTCGCTCAGGGCGGGGGGGACCCGCTCCGGCGCCACGCCCAGCTCGAGCGCGGCAGCGACGGCGGCGAGCGCGTTGTAGACGTTGTAGAGGCCCGGCAGGGGGAGCTCCAGGCGCATCGCGCCCGCCGGCGTGCGCAAGGTGACCAGCGAGCCCTCCATGCCGCGCAGCTCGATCGCCGTCGCCGCGACGTCCGGCGCCGGTCGGCGGGCGCCGCAGCCGGGGCACGAGTAGTGGCCGAGGTGGCCGACGAAAGCGCGCTCATAGAGGTAAGGATGGCCGCAGCGCCGGCAGTGCTTGGCGTCGAAGGCATGTTGAAGCTCTGGCAGCGCCTGCGCCGCGTCCTCGATGCCGAAGTAGGTGACGCCCTCGCGCGGTTCTCCCGCTTCGTCACGGCCGAGGTCGGCGATCGCCGGATCGTCGGCGTTGAGCACGAAACGGCTGCGGCCGACCCTTGTCGCCACCGTCTCCGCCCAATCGTCCACCAGCGCTTCCATCTCGCCGTAGCGGTCGAGCTGGTCGCGGAAGAGGTTGCCGAGCACCATCACCGCGGGGTCGAGTTGGGCGGACACCTTGGAGAGCCAGGCCTCATCGACCTCGAACAGGCCCTCGCGCCCGCGCTGCTCGAGCAGCGCCGTGGCGACGCCCCAGGTCATGTTCGATCCGGCCCGGTTGTGGACCGGGTGGCGCCCGTCCGCCGCCAGGATGGCGGCGATCATCCCCGCTGTCGT
The DNA here is from genome assembly GCA_963702705.1 of uncultured Solirubrobacterales bacterium. Taxonomy (GTDB): domain Bacteria; phylum Actinomycetota; class Thermoleophilia; order Solirubrobacterales; family 70-9; genus VRUE01. The sequence goes on along the minus strand of CAVPDR010000002.1, from coordinate 76,930 downwards.
CGTCTTGCCGTTGGTCGCGCTGATAACCGTCGTGCCGCGATCCAGCCGCGCGCCGAGGCGGCTCAGCGCCCGCGGTTCCAGCCGCAGCAGGACTCGGCCCGGCAGCGTCGTGCCACCGCCGCGGCCGCTGGCGCGGCTGGCCGCGCCGAGCGCCCGCGCCAGGGTCAGCTTGGCTCCGAAAAGCGCCCCGTTCGAGTGCCGGGCGCGATCCTCCGCAAGCGCCAAGGTCGTCAAGCCCCGGTCGCGGGCGGGACGAGGACGCTCAGAGCGCGCGGCAGGATGCGCAGCGAGGCGGGAAGGTCGGTCAGGTGCTCGCCGTCGGCGAAGACCGGGAACGGGCGGCTGGCCGTCAGTTCCACCTGGGAAGCCCGGAAGACTCGTACCTCGTCCTCGTCGACGTGGGTGCCCTTGAACACCTTCGGCAGGTTACTCACGAAGCGCAGCCTGCCCACCTCGCCGACGGTGACGATGTCGAACTCGCCGTCGTCGAGCTCGGCGTCGGGGGCGATGAACATGCCGCCGCCGAAGGCCCGGTTGTTGGCGACCGAGACCGAGTAGCCGCTGAAGCGAACCCGCTCCTCGCCGGCCCGCACCGTGAAGCGGCCGGGCTTCCAGGTCAGCAGCGTGCGCAGGGCGGCGTAGGCGTAGACGAGGTTGCCGCGCATGAAGGCGGTCTCGTTGGCAAGGCGGTTGGCCTCGGAGTCGAAGCCGACGCTGACGATGCCGAGGAAGCGCTTGCCGTTGGCCTCGCCGACGTCGATGCTGCGGCTCTCGCCGGCGGCCAGGACGGCTACCGCGGCGACGGGATCGTCGGGGATCCCGAGCACGCGGGCGAGATCGTTGCCGCGGCCACCGGGGACGATCCCCAGCGGCGTCTCGGAGCCCGCCATCGCCCCGCCGACGGAGCCGAGCAGACCGTCGCCGCTCACCACCACCGGCACCTCGCCCGCCTCGACCGCTCGCAACGCCCGCTCGGCGCCGTGCTCGAGCCCGCGCGTGCGCTCGACCCGGAACGGAATCCGCCGGGCGTCGAGCTCCTGCTCGACCCTCGGCAGCAGCTTCAAGGTGCGGCCGTGAGCCGAGTGCGGGTTGACCAACAGCGTCAGTGGCATGCCCTCGATCTCCATCCAGCCGCAGCCTAATCGGCGGCGGCGGCCGCATCGGCGTCGCCGAGCCGGGCGACGAAGAAGTTGCCGTTGCCGGCGCGGTCCTCGTACACGGGGACGAATCCCCGCCGTCCGAAGCGCCGTCGCGCCAGCCTCTCACCGGCTGCCCCGAGGAATCGTGGTGAGCTCGAGACGGTGAGGATCAGGTGGCCGCCGGGGCGCAGCACCCGGGCGATCTCGGCCGGCGCCGGGCGGCCGGCCACCTGCGCGACCAGGTCGAAGAAGCCGTCGGGATAGGGCAGGCCACCCGGCTTGCCCTGCTTGAAGGCGACCCGTCCTTCCGGATCGAGGCCGACGCGGGCACTCGCGGCCCGGATCAGGGCCGGCGATGAATCGGCTCCGCGGATCCGCGCCGCCGGGAACTCACGGGCGAGGAAGAGCACCGGGTCGCCGTCGCCGCACTCGACCACGAGGGCGCGCTCGGGCACCGGCACATGCAGCGCGGCGGCGGCGAGCGGCGTCAGCGGAGGGGCGCGCATAGTGGCGATGATCGCAAGCGCGGCCGCCAGGAGCCGATGTTCTAGGCTACCCGCCGATGCAGGAGGGGACCGACCGCCGCCGTGTGATCGCTTGTGCCGCCCTGGCGCTGCTCGCGCTCACCGCCGCCGCGATCCTCTCCGGCTGCGGCGGTGGCGATGGCAACGGGAGCAGCAGCGACTCGAGCGCGACGACTACAAGCGGCGGCTGCAAAGAAGTCGAAGCCCCGCCGCCGAAGCACATCAGCCTCGAGGCACCGGCGCAGACCGTGAAGAAGGGTGAAAAGCTGACCGCCGTCGTGCAGACGAGCTGCGGCACCTTCGACATCGCACTCGACTCGACGCGGGCGCCGAAGACGGTCAACTCCTTCGCCTACCTCGCCGAAGAAGGCTTCTACGACGACCTCACCTTCCACCGCATCGTCCCCGGCTTCGTGATCCAGGGTGGCGATCCGCTCGGCACAGGCCTCGGTGGCCCCGGCTACTCGGTCGACGAGAAGCCCCCGGCGAACCTCGCCTACACCAAGGGCATGGTGGCGATGGCCAAGAGCTCGGCCGACCCGCCCGGCCGTTCGGGCAGCCAGTTCTACGTGGTCACGGCGGCCGATGCGGGGCTGCCGCCGGAATACGCGCTGGTGGGCAAGGTCAGCAAGGGCTATGACGTCGTCACCAAGATCGAAGAACTCGGCACTCCGGCGGAAACGCCGAAACAGCCGGTGCTGATCGAAAAGATGACGATCGAAAAAGGCTAGCTGCACTAGTCTGGAGCCCATGGCCAAGGTCGACATAGGCGATGCGGCACCGGACTTCGAGCTGCCGGGCAGCGACGGCCAGACCTTCAAGCTCTCCGACCACCGCGGCAAGAACGTCGTCCTCGCCTTCTACCCGGGTGACGCGACCACGGTCTGCACCAAGCAGTTCTGCTCCTACCGCGACAACAGCGAGCGGATCGACCAGCTTGATGCCGAGGTGATCGGCATCTCGCCGCAATCGATCGACTCGCACGAGCGCTGGGTCGAAGAGCAGGAACTCAACGTGCCGCTGCTGGCCGACGAGGACCTCGCGGTGAGCAAGAGCTACGGGGTGACCGGCTGGCTGGGCCCGCTCGCCCGCTTCACCGAGCTGAAGGAGACGCCCGGCGGCCGTTACATCCAGCGCGCCATTTTCGTCATCGACGGCGACGGGATCGTGCGCTACCGCCACGTCTCCCGCACCGGCAGCACCTTCCAGACCGTCGACGACCTCGAGCGGGCCGTCGCCGCTCTGGCTTGATGCAGAGCGCCGCGGCGCCTTTCCGCGCGGGCCGAAGTCCCGTCATCCACGGCGAGAAGGCGGGGGAGGGACCGCCGGTCGTCCTCTGTCACGGGATCACGGCAACCCGCCGCTCGGTCGTCCACGGCTCGCGCCGCCTGGAGCGCGACGGCTTCACGGTTATCTCCTACGACACCCGCGGTCACGGCGAGTCCGAGCCGGCGCCGGAGGGGGAGGGGGAGGGTTATGACTACCCGGAGCTGATCGGGGACCTCGAAGCGGTGATCGCGGCCGAGGCCGGCGAGCGTCCGTTCGTCCTCGCCGGCCACTCGATGGGCGCCCACACGGCGGTCGGCTACGCGTTGCGCCACCCGGAGCGACTGGCGGGCCTGGTCGTGATCGGCCCGACCTACACCGGCATGATCGCGCCCGAGTCGCTGGCGTACTGGGACGGCCTCGCCGCGGCACTCGAGACCGGCGGCATCGACGGCTTCGTCGACCAGATCGACCGCGCGCAGGGGATCGACCCCGCCTGGCGCGACTCGGTACTGCGCTTCACCCGCGAACGCATGGAGCGCCACAGGCACCTCGACGCCCTCGCGGTCGCACTGCGCGAGGTCCCGCGCTCGCGGCCCTTCGAGACGCTCGATGCGCTGGAGGGCCTGGAGGTGCCGACCCTGGTCGTGGCCAGTCACGACACCGCCGACCCAGGCCATCCCTATGCAACCGCTGTCGAATACGCGGACCGGCTGCCACAGGCTCGTCTGATCAGCGAGGCGGAGGACCAGTCGCCGCTCGCCTGGCAGGGCGGGCGCCTCTCCCGCGCGATATCGGCCTTTATCGGCCCTTAGGCTCCACACAGGCGGTTCCAATACGGTCCCCACGATGAGAGTGCCCGCGGAGGGAGCATTGCGAGGCATCGCGACCTTCCTCGCGACCTTCGGCCTCGGCGTCGCCGCCTACATCGCGATCGCCGACTCCGGCGGCGGCTCTCCCGTCTGTATCGCCGGCGGCCACGGCTGCCAAACCGTCGCCGAAAGCTCCTACTCGCACCTGCTCGGCGTCAACGTCGCAATCTTCGGCATCGCCGGCTACCTCGTGCTGCTCACCTGCGCGCTGCTGCGCGGCGACGGGGCCCGCGTGGTCGGCTTCGTCGTCGCGCTCGTCGGCTTCGGCTTCAGCCTCTACCTGACCTACCTCGAGCTGTTCACGATCGATGCAATCTGCCAGTGGTGCGTGGCGAGTGCTGTGCTGATGACGCTTCTATTTGCGACCAACGCGACGCGGATGCTCGCTTACGTGGGCAGGGCGCCGTGAGCGGCCGCCGCGACCGCGAGACGAGGCGCGAAGACCGTTTGCGCGAAGACGAACAGGCAGGGGCCGCTGAGCGCCGTCAGCAACTGATCAAGCTCGGCAGCGCCGCGGGATTTCTCGCCCTTGTGGCGGTCGCCGTCGTGGTCGTCGTCAGCAGCAGCCAGAGCAGTGGCGGCGATGCGAGCAATGTCAGCGACGTGCGATCAGTGGATTCGCTGCTAAGGGGAATTCCGCAGCAGGGGCTGACTCTCGGCGAGCCCGGCGCCAAGGTGACGCTGCTCGAGTTCGGCGACCTGCAGTGCCCGTTCTGTAAGGGCTACTCAGAAGAAGTGCTGCCGCAGGTGATCGAAGCTCAGATCCGCAATGGCGAAGCCAAGCTCGTCTTCAACAACTTCACCATCATCGGCCCCGAATCGACACCCGCCGGGGCGGCGGCGATCGCCGCCGCCAAGCAGGGCCGTGGCTGGAACTTCGTCGAGCTCTTCTACCGGAACCAGGGTGCCGAGAACTCCGGCTACGTCAGCGATGAATTCCTCACTGCGATCGCAAAGGGCGCCGGCGTGCCCGACATCGCCCGCTGGAAGGCCGACCGCAAGAGCAAGCCGGTGCTCGACGAGGTCGCGAGGACCAACGCTGAAGCCGAACAGCTTGGCTTCAGCGGCACGCCATCGTTCGCCGTAAGGGGCCCGAGGACCGCGGGAGTCGAAACCCTGGGAACTCCGGAATCCGCCGGGGACCTCGAATCGGCGATCTCCGCCGCCGGCTGACCGGCCCTAGCGGAGGCTCAGGAAGAGTCGCCGCGCGCCTCGCGCAGAGCGGCGAGGTCGAGACGATCCTGATCACGGTCCGTGGCCCTCTTCATCTCCACAAGGTCCCCATAGGCGCAGACGCGGATTCGCAAATCATCGAGCTCCACCTCGATCGCTTTCTCGGCGAGCGCCTTGTAACCCGGTGCCCCCGCAGGGCTCTGTACGACGTGCAGCCGTCCAAGCTCCGTCTCAAAGCGTGGATTACCGCCATAAGAGAGCGATCGAGCGCCCGCCGGGTCGCCAGCGAGCGGGTCGACGCCAGGCAGAACCGCCTCAAGCTCGGTGAGCACCGCGGAGAGACGCTCCAGATTTCGCATCTCGGGATTTGCGGTGATGTCGGTGTCGGCCGTCGCCCGGACAAAGCCATGCGCCATAACCGCGATTCCCCCGATGACGACGAAGTCGACGCCGCCCTCCGAAAGCGCCCGTAGGTGCGCCTCGTGGTCGGACTCAAGCGCTCTTTCGCTCACTTGGCCTTGGGGTGAGGGGGACTGGCTTCCACGAGCGCCTTGCGCAGACGACTGCCGAAGCGACTCAACCGCAGTCCTTGGCGGATTCGACTCGCGGGATCGCTCGCCTGAAAATCCCGGCGGAGCTCGGAGGCACTCACATTTGGCCGTGGCGACGACTCCTGCACGGAAGCGATGTTAGGGGGCGCAGAGACACCGCAACAGGGCCACACGGCTGGGTCTCCTCTTTAGTAGACATAACAACCATTATCGTGCGTTATATCGGCGTAGCGGACCCGCGTTCCCCGTCATAGACTGCCCGGCAATGAGGCTCCCCGTCTTCGAACCGATCACGAAGGGCGTGTTGCTGGCGCTTTTCTCGGTCGCAATTGCCACGATCGGCGCCGCGTTCTTCCTCGGCGCTATTCCGCCGGCCTCACCGGACCTACTGCGGAGCCTTGCCACGATCGGCGCGATCTTCGTGCCGGCCTACGTGATCGAGGTCGTCTGGATGCTCCCGCACATGGGCCGCGGCGAAGAATTCGAAGAATGGCTCGGCTTCGTCGTCGGTACCGGCATCGCCGGGCTGCTGGCGATCGCAGTCGCCCTGCTGGGCGCCGAGCACCGCCTCGCCGGCCACTCCAACTCGCTCGACGACATCGGGCTCTCCTTCGTCGTCGTCTCGCTCGTGATCCTCTCCGGCTGCCTGGTCGCGCAGCCGCTGCTCGCCCATCGCTTCAGCGAGCCCGAGCCGGACGAAACGCCGGCGCGCGGTGCCGAGCTTCCCTAGGCGGCAGCCGCGCTGCCGAAGACCAACGGCCGCACGATCGGAGGCGTCTTGGGCAGCTGTCCTTGCTCGACCCGCTCGAGGCGCAGCGGCGAGCCCTCGATCATCGCCACGGTGTCGCGGTTGCAGTGACAACCGTCGGCGAGGAAGCGCCAGGGCTTCTCGAGGCGATCCTGCCACCTGGCCAGACCGGCCTCGCCGGCGCGCACGTGCTCGATAAAGAGCAGCCTGCCGCCGGGCTTCAGCACCCGGGCGGCCTCGGCCAGAGCGGCTCGCGGGTCGGGCACCGTGCAGAGGACGAGGGTGAAGACGGCCGTGTCGAAGCTGTTGTCAGCGAAGGGAAGCTCCTGCGCCGAGGCCTCGAGAATCTCGACCCCTCCCCTGCCCGCGGCTTTTCCTCGAAGTTGCTTGATCATGTGAGGGTCGGGCTCGACCATGACCAGCTCGCTGACCGCCTCGGGAAAGAGGTCCAGGTTGACGCCGGTGCCAGCGCCCAGGTCGACCGTCCTGCCGCTGGCCTGGGACAGCAGCTCGCGTCGCATCTCACGCAGCCCGGCCTCCTCGGTCGCCTTTAGGCCGCGGTCGTAGAGGGCCGCGAAGGCCCGACCCCAGGTGGCGTCGTAGAGCGCTCCCATTTGACAGGCATACGGCGGAGTCGTGGCCCTGGTTCAGGCGGCGTCGCGCTGAGCCGATGCGATCTCCGGCTCAGAATCGGTGCCGGGCTCCCTGGCCGCCACCCGCTCCTCGTAGTGACGGCGGGCGCCGTGGTCGACTTCGGTCATCAGCTTGTCGACCTTCATCAGGCGGCCGAGGCCCTCGCGCCAGCCGCGAGGCAGGTTGGCGATGACCTTGAAGAGGGCGCCGTTCGCTCGCGGCACCCAGACGTCGAAGCGGGGAACTTCGAGCGCGTCGACGATCTCATTGGCGACGTCCTCCGCCTCGACCGGGCGGATCAGCCTCTGCCCCACTCCGGCGGTGAGCTCGGTGTTGACCACGGTCGGCATCACGCAGGCGATCTCGACCCCGCTGCCGCGCAGCTCGGCCCGCACCGCCTCGCTGATCCCGACCACGGCGTGCTTGGTGCCCGAGTAGGTGGCGATACCCGGGAAGCCGCCCTTGCCCGCCTGCGAGGCGAGGTTGACGATGTGGCCGCGGCCGCGCGGTGCGAAGCGCGCGATCGCCAGCTGCATGCCGACGATCACGCCGTAGACGTTGATGTCGAGCTGACGCTTCAGCGACTCGTCGGACTCCTCGGCGAACGGCGTCACCGGCATGATCCCGGCGTTGTTGACGACGACGTCGAGCGGACCGAGCTCGCGCTCAGCGGCGTCGAGGAAGGCAGCGAAGGAGCCGCGATCGGTGACGTCGAGCGGCAGCGCGATGGTGCCGCCACCGAGGCTCGCCGCCGTCTCCTCGGCCAGCTTCAGGTCGAGGTCGCCAATGGCGACGCGGCAGCCCTTGCGCACCAGTGCCGTCGCGGTTGCCTTGCCGATCCCACGGGCGCCGCCCGTGATCGCCACGACCTTGCCGCTGAGGTTCTGCCGCTGCTTCGCCATCGGTACCTCCTCCTCCGGCGGCCTTAGGCCGCCGGCTTGTAGACGGTGACCACGGCGGCGCCGCCGAGGCCGATGTTGTGCTGCAGCGCCAGCTTGGCGCCCTCCACCTGGCGCTTGTCGGCGTCGCCGCGCAACTGCCAGGTCAGTTCCGAGCACTGCGCCAGTCCCGTCGCGCCGAGTGGGTGGCCCTTCGAGATCAGCCCGCCGGATGGGTTGACGACGACCTTGCCGCCGTAGGTGGTCGCCTCTTCCTCGACCAGCTTGTGCGCCTCTCCCTCAGCCGCGAAACCGAGCGCTTCGTAAGTGATCAGCTCGTTGGCGCTGAAGCAATCGTGCAGCTCGCAGACGTCGACTTCAGCGGCGACGACGCCGGCCTCGGCGTAGGCCTCCTCGGCCGCCTGCTTCGACATGTCGGAGCCGACGATCTTCATGCAGTCGGTGTCCTCGGCGAAGGTCGAGCTGAGGTCGGTGACCATCGACTGGCCGGCGATCTCGATCGCCCGGTCGCCGAGGCCGTGCTCTTCGACGTAGCGCTCGGAAGCAACGATCGCGCAGGCCGAGCCGTCGGAGGTGGGCGAGCACTGCAGCTTGGTCAACGGGTCGTGAATCATCCGCGCGCCCTTGATGTCCTCGAGGCTGTACTCGTCCTGGAACTGGGCGTAGGGGTTGTTGACCGAGTGCTTGTGGTTCTTCCAGCCGATCCAGGCGTAGTGGTCGGGGTTGGAGCCGTACTTCTGCATGTGGTCGCGACCGGCGTTGCCGAACATCTGCGGCGCCGGCGGCGACTGCTCGGGGTCGCGGATCTCGAACATCCGCATCGCGTGCTTGTCGAGCGCATTGGTGCGGTCGGTGTACTTGACGCCGAGCGAGCCCGGCTCCATCTTCTCGAAGCCGAGCGCCAGCGCGCAGTCGACCAGGCCGCCCTTGACCGCCTGGCGGGCGAGGAAGAGCGCTGAGGAGCCGGTCGAGCAGTTGTTGTTGACGTTGACGACCGGAATCCCGGTGAGGCCGAGCTGGTAGAGCGCCCGCTGGCCGTAGGTCGAGTCGCCGTAGCAGTAGCCGGCGAAGGCCTGCTCGACGTCGGTGTAGAGGATGCCGGCGTCGGCGAGCGCCTTCTCCCCCGCCTCTTTGGCCCAGTCGGGGTAGTCGCCCTCCTTGCTGCCGGGCTTCTCGAACTTGGTCATGCCGACCCCGATCACGAACGTGCGGTTGCTCAAAGTCTGCTCCTGTGTCGCCGCGGCCGCGCGCCGCGGTTTGGCTGGTCAGCCAGGAAATCTAGCGGCTTTACGCAGGGAGCCGCCGCGTTCCGGCGACTTGACCGCAGGGGCGGCGGACGCGAGGCTGATCGCGCGCGGGCCCGCCATGCCGGCCCGCCCAACCATCGAGACAAGGAGAAGTGAGATGACCAACAACCGCAAGCGGTTGACGATCCTGGGTCTATGCGCGGTCGCGTGCATGCTCTTGGCCGCCGCATTCGCCGCCGGGGCCCAGGCTGGCCCCACCTGGCACTTCAACGGCGTCGCCCTGGAAGGCGAAGAAACGACGCTGAATCATGCCGGCAAAAGCAGCCTGGCCTTTCCCGGCTTGACCACGACGTGCAAACCGTTCACCTTCCTGATGATGCTCTCGAACTCCGGCGGGACGAGCAAAGACCGCGTCACCGGAATGCCGCTCAGCAACTGCTTCACTAACTCGCCGCAGTGCGGGGTGGCAACCATCGAAGCCCAGAAACTGCCCTGGAACGCGCACCTGACGACGATTGCCGGCGGCAATTACCTGATCTTGGAAGGGGTGAAACTCGCGATCGAATACTCGGGCGAAGAATGCGTGCTGGGCGAAACCCTGGTGACGTTCACGGGCTCCGCCGGCGGCCTCGTCGCCAACGAAACCGAAAGTGTGACCTTCAACGCGACCACGTTCAGCACGACGAAAACAGAACTGAAAGCGCTTGGCTCGAAAGTCGAATGGACAGGCGCCTTCACGATGATCGCAACGGGATCGCGCATCGGGCAGTCAGTGGAAGTGTTCTAGCGCAAAATCAACAGGTTCCTGGATTGACGGAGATAGTGCGCCGATGGCCCGCCCGGCGATCGGCGCATTCATCTCCGCCTTCTGTTCGTTCTCCTGTTCGGTGCTAGCTGGGCGTGTTGTGCGACCGGTTCCAAAGCCGAGGGCGCGCACATGAAAGCGCTGAGGGGCCTCGCGCAATGGACTGCCACCTTCTGACCGAAGCGTTGGGCGCACACAGCGGCGAAGTGCTCGAACTCGGTTAGCGGCTGCCCCAGCCGGCAAGACCGCCGGATCGGACCGACCCGATGGCGATACTGCGCGGAATGATCGTCGACTGCGCCGTCTATGAGCACGGCAAGCGCCGTGCGGGCGGGCTCAGCCTGGAGCAGGCGGGCAAGGCATGCCGGGCCGACGGCGGCTTTGTCTGGCTCGGCATCGCGGAACCGTCCGCCGAGGAGTTCGAGGCGGTCGCGCGTGAGTTCGATCTGCATGAGCTCGCGGTCGAGGACGCGGTCAAGGCCCACCAGCGGCCGAAGGTCGAGCTCTTCGGCGAAACGCTCTTCGTCGTCGTCAAGACCGTCACCCACCCCGAACCCGGCCCCGACCACGCGCACACGATCGAGGTCGGCGAGCTGCTGCTCTTCGTCAACACCGACTTCATCGTCACCGTCCGCCATGGCGAGGGCGAGCTGAGCTCGGTCCGCGAGCGGGTCGAGCGACGCCCCGACCTGCTCGCTCACGGCACCGGCGTCGTCCTCTACGCGATCCTCGACCACGTGGTCGACGGCTACGGCGACGTCGCGCAGACGATCGACGGCGAGATCCAGGCGGTCGAGCGCGAGGTCTTCTCCGACGAACGGACCAACCCGGCGGAGCAGATCTACAAGCTCGAGCGCGAGGTGCTGGACCTCTACCGGGCGGTGGCGCCGCTGCTGGAAGCGGTCGATGAGATCGACGAAGGCCGCTTCGAGGCGATCCCGGGCGAGCTCCACGACTACTTCCGCGACGTCCACGACCACCTGCAGCGGGTGACCGGCCGCGTCGCCGGCTTTCGCGAGCTGCTCAGCAGCGCCCTGCAGGCGAACCTGACCCAGGTCTCGGTGCGCCAGAACGAAGACATGCGCAAGATCTCCGCCTGGGTCGCGATCGCCGCCGTGCCGACGATGATCGCCGGTATCTACGGGATGAACTTCGACCACATGCCGGAGCTGCACTGGCGCTACGGCTACTTCACCGTGATTGCTCTGATCGTCGCAATCTGCCTCGCGCTGTACCGCCGCTTCAAGCGGATCGGCTGGCTCTAGTCATTATTCCTATTACTCAACTAGACTTGCGCAATCTTCCGGCGCAATGAGACGAAACGGACGCGATGAGGCGACGATCGGGCACCTTCCTGCTGTGCGGCGCGGCAACAGCGTGCGTGTTCGCCGCGACGCTCGCCGCGAGCGCTAGCGCTAGCCCGGCCTGGAAGATCGGCGGCTCGGCACTGGGCGGAACCGAAACCGCGCGTGCCGAGGCGACGGAAGGAACGCTGATCGTGCCTGGCTTGACGACGACGTGCGACTTCCCCTTTGAAATGACGATCTGGAACACAGCCGGGACGGCGCATGGAGAAGTGGAAGCCTTCCCGCTCGCCAACTGCACCACGAACGGGGCCTGCACGGTCGAATCCGCAGGTGCCGAGAACCTGCCCTGGCCGTTGCACGGCGCGACGGTGAAAACAAATAATTACGTCATCTTCGAAGGAGTGCGACTCTCCCTCCTCTACGAAGGGCCGTTTTGCCCTATCGCCGAAACCACGGTCACCTTCCAGGGCTCAGCCGGCGGCCTCTTCAACAACCTTACGCACAGTTTCAGCTTCAGCTCGGCGACCTTCGCCACCACGAAAACCAAACTCTCCGCATTCGGAACGGCGGTCGAATGGAACGGCGTCTTCCCGGCCGAAGCGACCGGGGCGAACGCCGGCCTCGGCCTGGAACTATGACCACGCGCTGGAGAGGCACAAGGGTCTCCCTGCTCGTGGCGGGCGCCGTCCTACTGCTCAGCGCCTCGGCCCCGGCCGGCGCCGGCGCCAGCCCAGCCTGGAAGTTCGAAGGCAAAGAACTGACCGGCTCGGAAGCCGTCGTCGGAGAGGCGGTCCTGAGCAGCCTGACGATCCCCGGCCTGACCACGACCTGCAAAAAGATGGAATATGAAATGACGATTTCCAACAGCGCCGGGACCGGCAAAGCCGAACTCAAATCGCTCGCCTTCAAAACGTGCTTCACCGCCGCCCCGCAGTGCACGGTCGAAACGATCGGCGCCGAAAAACTGCCCTGGCCGGCACATCTGAGCACCGTCAGCGGCAGTAACTACATCGTCTTCGAAGGCATCAAAATCGCCATCCGCTACGCCGGGGAAGAATGCGTGCTCGGCGAAGTGCTGGTCACGGTGACCGGCACGGCCGCGGGTCTCTACGACAACACCTCTGAAACGTTCACCCTCGACTCAGCGAGCTTCAAAGCGAACAAAACCCAGCTGAAAGCGCTGGGCAGTGCGATCCAGTGGCAGGCCGTCTTCACGACGGAAGCGATCGGTGGCTTCAAAGGCCAGGCACTCGAAGTCGGATGAGGCTGAAGCGGACACATCTCCCTCTGTGGCTCGCGGTCGCGGCGCTGCTCGCATTGGCCTCAGCACCCGCCGATGCCGCCGCCGAACCGTTCTGGGAGTTCAACGGCGTCAGGTTGGAAGGAGAAGAAACGGTCTTAGCCAGCTCGACCAAAGTCACCCTCACAATCCCGGGCCTCACCACAACCTGCGAAATGGACTACGACCTCACGGTTTGGAACCAGCCCGCGGGCGGTGGGGGCCGAGGGTCGGTCACTGGCCTGTCCTTCACCAATTGCCACACGGACAGCCTGTCCTGCACGGTTGCTTCGATCCAGGCCTTAAGCCTGCCCTGGGTCGCAGACCCGGTCAAAATCAGCACCAGCAACTACCTGGTGATCAAAGGAGTGAAAATCGACCTCCTCTACGCTGGCGAAGAATGCGTGCTGGCTGAAATCCCGATCGAAATCACGGGCTCCGCGGGCGGCCTGATCGACAACTTAACGCAGTCCGTCATCTTCAACTCGTCGAGCTTCGCCGCGACGGGGACGAAACTCTCGGGGTTCAAAACAACGGTGCAGTTACAGGGCACCTTCGCCCTGCAGGCAACCGGCGCGCACAGCGGCGAATCGATCGCCGTCTTATGAGGCCGGGGCCGGTCCGCGCTCGCGCGCCGGGTTGGCCCAGATGAGGAAGGCGGCGCCGGCGATCGCGATCCCGATCGCCGTGGCGAGAGCGCGCTGGCCCGCGGCGTGCAGTGCGGCCTCGCCGATCGAGTCGGCGAGCAGGACCGCGTAGGTCGTGATCGCGGCGGTGAAGAGCGCGTACTGGACGGTCAGCAGGCCGTAGGCGAAGCCGGTGGCGATCGTCAGCGCCAGCCCGATCGCGACCCCGTCGCCGCGCAGCCACTCGGCCAGGGCGGTGGCGATCAACAGGCCGACCAGCGTGCCGGCCGCGCGCAGGATCAGGCGGCGGAAGGTCTCGTCCTGCTCGGGGCGCAGGACGAAGAGGATCGTCAGCGGGATCCAGAAGCCGTGCTCGCTCATCCCCAGCATCCAGTAGGCGGCAACGCCAGCGCCGAGCGCGGCGCCGAAGCGCAGCGCGTGGCGGAAGCTGACCGAGCGCAGATTAAAGTTCGAGCGCAGGGCGGCCACCGCGGCCGGCGTGCTCCAGCCGTTCTCGCCCCCCTCCTCGGTGCGGTCGCCCAAGGCCCACACGCAGAGTGACCAGAGTGCCTGGAGCAGTCCGCCTGCGATGGCGAAGAGAAGCGCCGGAAGCGTGTCGGCGAGGTCGAGCGGCAGGCCCTGGGTGATGAGCAGCGAGAGCGCCACCGAGAGGCCGGCGATCGAGAGGCGCAGCGAGACGGCGAAGCAGTAGCCGGCGGCGGCGCCGACCAGCGCCATTGTCAAGACGGCGAGAAAGACGTTGGAGCCGGTGAGGACGCCGAGCGCAGCGGCGATTCCGATCGGCAAAGCCGTCGCCGCTTGCCAGGCCGCCCTGGTCCGCGCGGGCGCGTCCAGGCCCGGAAAGCCGGCCAGCAGGGCGCCGGTGCCGATCGCGCCTTTGGTCGGGCTGTCGAGGCCGAGCTCGAGCAGCAGCGCCAGGCCCACCGGCACCGCGACCAGGGCGCCCCGGCACAGCGCCGGGCCGGGCTCGCTCGGCCCGATCGCAAAGAGCGGCGACGCCTGCAGCCGCGGCGCAGCGCCGCCGGCGTTGAACAGTTCCATGGCCCGAAGTCTCTCTGGCGCGCCGGAGCGATCACAGGCACGAGACCGCGGGTCGGGCGGATTGTCGCCCCGGGTACTCTGATAGGCCGTGATCGTCGCCGCCCTGAGCACCGATCCAGCCGCCGGAGTGGGTGTCTTCGCCGCCCTGGCGGCCGGGGTCGTGTCCTTTCTCTCTCCCTGCGTGCTGCCGCTGGTGCCCGGCTACCTCTCCGCGGTCAGCGGCGTCTCGGCGGCGGACCTGGAGACGGCGGGCTGGCGACGCATCCTCGGTCCCAGTCTGCTCTTTGTCGCCAGCTTCTCGATGATCTTCATCGCCGAGGGGCTGACAGCAACCGCCCTCGGCTCGGCCTTCAGCCACCACGAAGAGCTGCTGACCAAGGTCGCGGCGGCACTGATCGTCGCCATGGGCATCCTCTTTGTCGCCTCGCTCTTCGTCACCCGCCTCAACCGCGAGTGGCACGTCGACGCCTTGCTCGAGCGCGCCGGCCGCGGCGGCCCGGTCATCGCCGGCGCGGCCTTCGCGATCGCCTGGACCCCCTGCATCGGCCCCACCCTCGGCGCGATCCTCACCGCGGCCTCGCTCTCGGGCTCGGCGGCCCACGGCGCCTTCCTCCTCACCGTCTACTCAGCCGGCCTGGCGATCCCCTTCCTCCTCACCGCGGTCGCCTTCTCCCGCATGACCACGGCCTTCACGGTCGTCAAGCGCCACTACCAGGCGATAGTCGCCACCGGCGGCCTGATCCTGATCGCGATGGGCATCCTGATCTGGACCAACCAGCTGGCCGAGCTCAACGCGGAAGCGACCCGCTGGCTGAGCGGCCATGGCCTCGACTTCTGGAACTCGGTCTGAGCGCGAATCTGCAATTGGCCCCTCCCACGGGGGTAATTGCAGACTCGTCAGTTGTTGACCAGCGGAACGACCGTCTCCATCTCCTGCCCGACCGCCTCGACCTCCTCGAGCCCCTCGCCGTCGATGTCGCGGGAGCAGACGATTCGGAAGCGGCCGGTGCCGATCTCCGCATCGGGCACAACCGGCAGGCCGCGGATCTGATCCCAGCCGAGCCGTTCGACCTCGAACGGGTTCATCCGCACCTCGGCCGCCGGAAACGGGCAGTTCGAGTTGTGCTGGTCGATCGCCTTCGAGATTGCCTCGAGGTTCTTGGCCTCGGGAGATGCCATGGATGGAGTTTAGGAGGCCTGGACGGCCCCAGCGGCGCACATGAGTCCTGCTAGCCGTCTCATTGCGGCCATACGATTACGGGGTGTCCTTTCGCCGTACGATCGCCCATCTCGACATGGATGCGTTCTACGCCTCGGTGGAGCTGCGGCGCCGGCCGGAGCTGAAGGGGAAGCCCGTCGTCGTCTGCGGGTCCGGACCGCGGGCGGTTGTGACCACCGCCAGCTACGAGGCGCGGAAGCTGGCCGGGATCCACTCGGCGATGCCGGCCGCCGTGGCTCGGCGGCGGCTGCCTGACGCCGTCTACCTGCAACCGGACTTCAATGCCTACCGAGAGGCATCGGGGAAGGTGATGGCGGTGCTGCGGCGCAACGCCGAGACGGTCGAGGTGGTGGGGCTCGACGAGGCCTATGTGGACCTGACCGGGATCTTCTCGCCGAAGGCGGCGATGCGACGGATCGCGGCTGAGATCAGGGACGAGACCGGGCTGACCTGCTCGGTCGGGATCTCGGAGAGCCGCATGCTGGCCAAGATCACCAGCGAGCTCGGCAAGCCCGCCGGCCTCGTCGTCCTCTCCCGCGCGGAAGCATTGGAACGGTTCGCGGCTGACTCCCCCGGCCTGATCCCCGGGATCGGGCCGAAGTCTGTCGCCAAGCTGGAGGAGATGGGCATCCGCACGCTTGCCGAGCTGCGGACGCAGGACCCCGTCGCCCTGGAGCAGTCCTTCGGCCCGCGGCAGGGGCGCTGGCTGCACAGCCGCGCCCACTTCGAAGACGAGACGCCGATCACCGTCTCGCGTGAGACCAAGTCGCAGTCGACCGAGATCACCTTCGACGTCGACGTCCGCGACCGCCTCGAGCTCGAGGCGCACCTCACGCAGCTTGCCGAGGAGCTCTGTCGCCGCCTCGCCAAGCGCGAGCTGGCCGGCCGCACGATCGGGATCAAGATCCGGCTCGACGACTGGACCAACGTCAGCCGCTCGCACACGGTCGAGCAGCAGACCAACGATCCGGCCGTGGTCGGCCCGGTCGCTCTCGACCTGCTGCGCGCCTACGACCCGCAGCGGCCGGTGCGGCTGCTCGGCGTGCGGCTGGCGGGCTTCGAGAGCGGCGAGGCCCCCGAGGCGAACGACGCCCCGGAGGCCCAGATGCAACTCGGGCTGACCGCTTGACCGCCTACCTGCTGGAGAGCAGGACGCCGACGCCGGGGAAGCCGAGTCGCTCCCGCGTCGCGGCGGTGAGGTCGAAGTCGCGACCCGCGACGTAGGGACCGCGGTCGACCACCGGCACGGTGATCGTCCTGCCGCGGTAGAGGAGCTTCACCTTGGCGCCGCAGGGCAGCGTCTTGCTGGCAACGCCGAGCGTGCCGGGCATCAGGGTGCCGCCGCAGGCCAGCCCGCCGCCGTAGAGGCCCGGTCCGTAGTAGGAGGCAGCCGCTTCGCGGTAGGCGGTGAGGCGCCGGGGCGCGCTCGCCGATCCGCTCACATGGCGGTCGTGCAGGCCGTAGGCCCGGACGCTGTAGGCACCGATCCTGCCGGGGCTCCAGCGCAGCGCGAAGGTCCCGTTCGGCCGCGTCGCAGCGCCGACGACGCCGCCGCCGGAGCCGCGGAAGACCAGCTTGACCCGGTGCGCGCCGCGCGGACGCACCCGGCCCCTGAGCACGACCTTGGCGCCGCCGAGGAGGCTGTGGCGGGAGACGTGCAGGGAGACATGGGAGGCGACGCGGGCGCGGCGGTGCTTCGGTGCGTTCGCCGTGGCCGGCGCCGCGCCAAGGGTGAGCAGGACAGCGACAGCCGTCGCGGGCATGAGGAATCGCATATGTGGATCACTCGCTTTCTTTGCCTGCCTACGGGGTTAGCTGACGGGCTCGCGACTGCCGGCTCGGTGCCGGGCAGCCGTTACGGACGGCTCGCCGTCCGATTCGCCCCTGTCGCGGCCGAGAGATGGCCGTGACCTTGGGTCCCCCGCTCCCTGCGCGCTCGCGCGGGACTCGGCAGATTGGGCTCGTTCTTCTGAACGGCGCAAGGTAGGGACCGAGTCGGCGCCCGACGGTGACGCCGATCACACTGCAGCGTCGCGCCCGAGACCGCAAAACCGCTCTGGCAAGCCGCCCGCACCGCGTTCAAGGACTTCTTTACGCGTGTGCGAAGATCTCAAGGTGAGCACGGACCGCCTGACTGGCCTCGATTCCTCGTTTCTGCACATGGAGCGGGGCGGCGCGCACATGCACGTCGCATCGGTCAGCATCTTCCAGGGACCGGCGCCCAGCCACGCCGAGTTCCGCGACCACATCGCCTCGCGGCTGCATCTCGTCCCCCGCTTCCGCCAAAAGCTGCGTTTCGTCCCCTTCGACCAGGGCCGGCCCGTTTGGGTCGACGATCCGCACCTCAACCTCGATTACCACGTGCGCCAGACCGCGCTGCCGGCGCCCGGCTCCGAGGAGCAGCTGCGCAACCTGGCGGCGCGGATCTTCTCGCAGCAGCTCGATCGCAGCAAGCCGCTCTGGGAGCTCTGGCTGGTCGAGGGCCTCGACGGCGACCGCTTCGCGATCGTCGGCAAGAGCCACCACGCGCTCGTCGACGGCATCTCGGGCGTCGACATCACCACCGTCCTCTTCGACGTCGAGCAGGAACCGGCCAACCCGCCGGCGCTGCCGCCCAAGTGGGCGCCGCGGCCCGAGCCGACCGACCTCAAGCTGCTCACCGACGCGCTGCACGAGCGGGTGACCAGCCCGCGCGAGCTCGTCCGCGGGGTGCGCGCGGCGCTGCGCGGTCCGCGCCAGGTGCTCAGGGGCGTCGGCGCGACGAGCAAGATGATCGGCGCCGGGGTCTCGGCGCCGGCCACGCCCTTCAACGTCGAAATCGGCCCGCACCGCCGCCTCGCCTTCGTCCGCACCGATCTCGAAACGCTGAAGGCGGTCAAGAACGAGCACGGCGGCACCGTCAACGATGTCGTCCTCTCCGTCGTCACCGGGGCGATCGGCAACTACCTGCGCGCCCGCGGCCAGGACACCGAGGGCCTCGAGATGCGAGCGATGGTGCCGGTCAGCGTCCGCGCCGAGGAGGAGCGGGGCGCGCTCGGCAACCGCATCTCGGCGATGATGGCGCCGCTGCCGATCTGGTGCGAGCAGCCGGTCCAGCGCCTGCACCTGGTGACCGAGACGATGGGCGACCTGAAGGGCTCCGGCCAGGCGGTAGGCGCCGAGATCCTGACCAAGATCGTCGACTTCGCGCCGACGACGATCGCCTCGCAGGCCGCCCGCCTGCAGCCCGCGCAGCGCTTCTTCAACCTCGTCGTCACCAACGTGCCGGGGCCGCAGTTCCCGCTCTACGTGCTGGGAAGGCAGATGGAATCGATCTTCCCCCTGGTGCCGCTGGCGCGCCGCCAGGCGCTCTGCGTCGGGATCATGTCCTACAACGGACAGGTCGACTTCGGCCTGGTCGGCGACTACGACGCGATGGCCGACCTCGACAGCTTCGGCCTCGACCTCGAGGGGGCGATCGCCGAACTCGCCGGTAAGGGCGCCGTCGGCAGCGCCGCTTCTCAGCGCACGAGCCGCGCCCAGACGCGGAACGGCGCGCTTTCGGTCAAGTAGGCCCAGTCGAGGCGCCGGGCGCTGAAGCCTGAGGCGCTGGTGTCGGCGTTGACCAGGACCGCGGTGAGGCGGCTGAAGCGACCGGGGCGGGCGATGCGCACCGTCATCCGGCCGCCGCGAGCCTTGTAGGTGAGGGCGCTGATCGCGTGGCCGTGGCGCTCGCTGCCGATCCGCCCAACCAAGGCCAGGCCCGCCGCGTAGCCGCTGGGCGCAGTGACGTGGACGACCAGCGACCTGCCCGAGCTTGGGCGAACCCGCAGCAGCTGGAAGGTGGTGTGGTTGAGGCTGCGGTCGAGCACTCGGCCGTTGAGCGGCAGGGATCCCTGTCGCGAGACGTCCGGGTAGGAATCGCCTTCGCGGAAGACGGCGTCGGTGCGCCACTCGGGCAGGTCGCGCGCGAAGCGCGCGAAGTCGCGACTGAAATCCGAGCCGCCAGCAGCTTCGATCGCCGAGTTGTAGGCGGCGACGGAGAATCCGCCCGGCCGCGTGTGGACGGCGCGGGACCAGGCGTGGCGCAGGATCGTGCGGCCGTAGCGGCGCGCCAGCCACTTGTTCCAGACCGCGGTGCCGTACTCCTTGATCGAGTTCGCGGTCAGCGGCGTGTCGTAGCGCTTGACCCAGCGCCGCACGTAGCGCAGGTAGTCGTTGATCCCGTTGTAGACCTCGTCCTCCATCCAGACCGCGGTCGACTCGGCGAACCAGGCGTCCTGGTAGGCGTCGTAGCCGAACTGAAGGATGTGGTCGTACTCGTGGGCGACCGTGACCTCGAGGTCATGCTCGGAGGTCGTGCCGGGAAACTCGCTCGGCGAGTAGTCGTTGTCGAGGACGAGATAGCCGTGCAGGTGGCGGGGCAGCCGGTGCGCCTTGCTCGCCTGACCGCGGTCGGGCGCCGCGTAGCCGAACAGGGCGCCGCCGATCTCATCGAGGTAGATGTCGGTCTTGCAGTTGCCGCCGCCCTTGTGGCCGTCGCACTTCGGGTCGCGCCAGCCGAGCTTGCCGTTCTCGACCGAGTAGACGTGTTCGGCCACCGCCTGCACACGATCGACGTAGTCGGGCACGCCGTCGCCGTCGCCGTCGGCGGGGTTCGGGGCGTCGATGCCCTCGACCACCCAGTGGACGCAGAAGTGGCGCGTGCAGGCGGGCGACCGCGGCGCCTCGGGAACCGTGTAGGCGTTGCGGTTGGGATCGGGATGGTCGGTCGGCCGCGCCGCGGGCGCGCGGAAGACCCACTGGTCGCCGGCCATCGCCGAGCCGGGAACGACGGCGAGGGCAGCAACGGCCGCCAGCGATGCCCCGATAAACCGCCAGCGCGCCCGCACGGGCCGCAATCTACAGGCCGTCGGGGCCGGCCTTGCCCGGCGAGTTCGCGTTTTGCCCCCGCATAGGACGACCAAGTACGAAGTCAGCCCGGGCGGCGATACTTCAGCCGTGACCGCCCCGAGGAACCCCGCTTGCGCGTAGCCCTGGCCCAGATCGATCCGACCGTCGGCGACATCGACCGCAACGCGGCGAAGATCGCCGCGTGGATCGGGCGCGCCCGCGGCGAGGGCGCCGAGCTGGTCGTCTTCCCCGAGCTCTGCGTTCCCGGCTACCCGGCCGAGGACCTTTACCTGAAGCGGCACTTCGTCGAGGCCAACCGGCGCGCGGTCGAGGAGCTGGCGCGTGGAGTTGAGGGGATCGTCGCCTTGGTCGGCTTCGCCGAGCCGGCCGCCACCGACAGCGAGGGCCGTTGCGCCCACAACTCCCTTGCCGTGCTGGCGGACGGTGGCGTCGAGACCGTCTACCGCAAGAACCGCCTGCCCAACTACTCCGTCTTCGACGAGCAGCGCTACTTCATCCCGGGCGCGGAGCCGGCCACGGTCGCGGTCGCCGGGCAACAGGTCGGGCTGACCGTCTGCGAGGACGTCTGGGCGCCGGGGCCGCCGGCGTCGAGCGAGGCCGAGGCCGGCGCCGGCCTGATCGCCAACCCGTCGGGCTCGCCATATCATCGCGGCAAGGGACGCGAGCGCGAAACGATGCTGGCCGAGCGCGCCAGGGCCTACGGCGCCCACTTCGCCTTCTGCAACCTCGTCGGCGGCCAGGACGAGCTCGTCTTCGACGGCCACAGCTTCATCGTCGATCCGGCCGGGAAGGTGATCGCTCGCGCGGCCCAGTTCGAGGAGGAGCTGTTGGTCTGCGAGGTCCCCTCCCCCGCGCCCGGCCCGCTCGCCGAGCCGCTGCCCGACCTGGCCGAGGTCTACGCGGCGCTGACCCTCGGCCTGCGCGACTACGTCGGCAAGAACGGCTTCCGCCACGTCGGCGTCGCTCTCTCCGGCGGGATCGATTCCGCCCTCGTCGCCCTGCTCGCCGTCGACGCCCTCGGTCCCGAGCACGTCAGCTGCGTGGTCATGCCCTCGCCACATTCCAGCGTTGAAACACAGCAGGACGCGCGGAATATCGCCGCAAACCTCGGTGTCGAGCTGATCGAGATCCCGATCGAGGCGGCGATGGCCGAGTACGCGACGGCACTCGGGCCGGCCTTCGGCACCGGTGGCGAGGGGGAGACCGCGGAGGAGCCGCTGCCGCGCGACCCGACCCGCCCCTCCGAGCCCGACCTTGCGGCGGAGAACATCCAGGCCCGGATCAGGGGCAACATGATGATGGCGCTCTCAAACAAGCACGGCTGGCTGGTCCTCACCACCGGCAACAAGAGCGAGGTGTCGGTCGGCTACGCGACCCTCTACGGCGACATGGCGGGCGGCTTCGCGGCGATCAAGGACGTACCGAAGACGCTGGTCTACGAGCTGACTCGCCACCGCAACCGGAGCGCCGGGCGGGAGCTGGTTCCGGCCTCCGTGATCGAACGCGAGCCTTCGGCCGAGCTGCGGCCCGACCAGCTCGACAGCGACTCGTTGCCGCCCTACGAGCTGCTCGATCGGATTCTCGAGGCATACGTCGAGCGCGATCGGGGCCGCGAGGAGATGATCGCCGCCGGCCTCCCCGCCGATGTCGTCGACGAGGTCGTGCGGATGGTCGACCGCTCCGAGTACAAGCGGCGGCAGGCGGCGCCGGGGATCAGGATCACTCCGAAGGCCTTCGGTCGGGATCGGCGACTGCCGATAACCAACCGCTTCGGCGGTTAGTCCGACTTTGGGATCGGCCTGACCGCGATCGTCATCTGGGCGAGCGCACAAAGCTTTTCGTTCGCGTCGCGGACTTCGGCGTCCCAGACCCAGGTGGTGCGGCCGCGGTGGCGGGCCTTGGCGTGCACTTCGGCGTGACCCTCAGTAACTGGACGAATGAAGTTGACGCTGATCGATTGCCCCATCGCCATCATCCCGTCGCCCATCACCGCCAGTGCCGTCGCCCGCGAGCAGACGCTCTCGACCAGGCTCGACATAACGCCGCCGTGCAGGAGCCCGACCGGCTGGCGCAGCTCGTCGCGCATCGCGACGCGTACGCGGGCGTGGTCGGGGTCGTCGTCGAGCCACTCGGTCCCGAGCAGCGCATCGAAGTGTGAGAGCAGTCCGCGCGGATCGTCGGCCATCGCGCCGGAGACACTATCGCCGGGACCGTCGGTAGTCCGATGCGAGCGAGCGATGCCCTGCCGTCACCCCGCCGGCCCTGGCGCGATCGAGGGCTGACGCTGGCAAACGCGACCCGAAAAGCCCGCGAACCCGGCCGTTTCCCCTCAGTAAGGCGTGGGTACTCTGGTCGCATGCGGAGAGCAATCCTGGTGGGGCTTGGGGCAATTCTTCTCGCCGTGGTTGTGTTCGGGAGCGCTAAGGCCTTCGAGCGCTACAACCGCGACGGACGGTCTCCATTCGAAAAGCTCGAAGACGATTTCGAACAGGAACAAGCGAAAGGCAAGGATACGTTTCCCCTTGCGACGGCCCGCTCCGGGGAACGGTTCGTTGCTCTTTACTGCCTCTATACGGCAAGGTCGGAGAACCAGCTGCGACGTTGTAACCATCGGCCAGCACGAGACGTCTACCGGTCAAAGGACAACGAATATGCGTGGCTATTCGCCAGCGAAGTGATCGACTACTGCGATCGCCGCGGCTCCGCCGGACGCTTCTGCGATCCAACCGACATCAAAGGCCCAATCGATCGCATCGCGATGTTGACCGCCAGATAGACGCAAAGCTTCGAGCGCCCATTTTGATGTGGGTGACCGGCGGCGGCTTCGCCCCACGCATGCCGAGCGGGCTTAACCTCAGACACGCCCCTTCCGGGGACGGCTGACATAGGCTTCCGATCCGTGGCGCTGACCGACGACCAGAAGGCGATGTTGAGGCTGCTCTCACAGCGCGGTGAAGAGGGCTACGACGACATCGCCGCGCTGATGGGGATCAGCGTCGAGGAAGTGCGGCAGCGGGTCAACGAGGCGCTGGCGGAGGCCGCTAAGCCCGACGCGCCCGCCGCCGAGGAACCGGCGCCCGCCCCTCCCCCGCCTCCCGCTCCAGAGCCGGCGCCCCAGCCCGCCACCCCTCCGGTCCCTGAAACGCCCGCATCCATCCCTGCTGCAGCGCCCACGCCCGCCAAACGACCGCCCAAGCTGCCGCGCCTCAAGCTGCCCAAGGACCGCGGCGCACGGATAGGGCTCGGTGCGGGAGCGCTCGTCCTCGTGGCGTTCGCCATCGTCCTGATCGCCAGCGGCGGTGGCAGCAGCTCGAGCTCAAGCGACACCACGGCCTCCAGCGAAGGCAACGGCGCCGCGCCCGCGGCTTCCGAAAACCCGAACCTGACCCAAGCCGTGCTCTCGCCGGTCGACGGCGGCGACGCCAGCGGCACCGCCCTCTTTGGCCGCTTCAAGAAGAAGGTCCTGCTGCAGGTGACGGCGGAAGGCCTCGAACCCTCGAAGTCGGGCGAGTCCTACGCGGTCTGGCTCTCGCACTCGGGCAACGCGATGGTCCCCGTCGGCACCGCCAAGGTCACCGATTCCGGGGACCTGGCGGCCCGCTTTCAGATCCCGACCGCGGTGCTCGTCCTCGTCGCCCGCGGTGCCTTCGACGAGATCGACCTCACCCGCACCAACGACGCCGCCCTCAACGCCGCCATCGCCAAGGCAAGACAGGCCAAATCCGAATCCGCCTACACCGGCACCGACGTGCTGCGCGGCAAGATCACCGGCCCCTTCGTCGGCGCCGCCAAGAAGTAGTCGGCTAGCCGAGCAGCTTGCCGGGGTTCATAACCCCAGCCGGGTCCAGTCGCTCCTTCACTGCGCGAAGCATGTCGAGCCCGGTCTGGCCGATCTCGGCCTCCATGTAGGGGGCGTGATCGCGGCCGACGGCGTGGTGATGGGTGATCGTGCCGCCGCTGGCGACGATCGCCTCCGAGGCCGTCCGCTTCACCTCTTGCCACTGCTCTATCTCAGCGCCCTGGCGAGCACGGGCGACAAAGGTGAAGTAGAGCGAGGCGCCATCGGCGTAGGCGTGTGACAGGTGGCAGAAGGCGAGGCCGGGCGTGCCTTGGGAAGAGAGCGAATCGCGAATCGCGGCGGCCACGGCGGCGTGCAGCGCGCCGAGCCCGGACCAGGTCTGCGAGGTCTCCAGCGTCTCCACCATCGCCCCCATCTCCATCAACGTGTCGCGCAGGTAAGGGCCCTGATAGCGGCCGTGCTCCCAGGAGCGACCCGCCGACTGACCGAGATAAACGGCACCGCCACGGTGCAGCTCGCGCACACTGAGGGCGCGACGACGGGCCACCGACTCCTCATCCCCCTCGAAGCCGACGATGACCAGACTGCCACCGCGACGGCGGCGCAGGCCGAGGTAGCCGTCGAAGAGGCCAGCCCTAATGCCGCGCGGGCCGGAGAGGGCAAGTGAGATCTCGGTCTCCTCCTCGTCGGAGACGCGAATCACATCCGGCAACCCGGGCCCCTGGGCAAGGGCACGGACGATCTCCGCACCCGCCTCGAAGCCCTCCGCCATCCAGGCCTCGTAGCGGCGCTGTCGGGGAGCGGGCCGGACACGGACCGTGACGTCGGGAATCACGCCGAGGACGCCCTCAGAGCCGACGACGACCTCGCGCAAGGCCGGGCCGGCGGCGGTGTGCGGTGTCTTCAGCGTGCGCAGATCGCCCGCCGGGGCGATCAGGCGGATCGAGCTGACAAGCGAGTCGAAGCGGCCGTAGCCGCTCGAGGCCTGGCCGGCGGAACGGGTCGCGGCAAAGCCGCCGATCGTCGCGTACTCGAACGACTGCGGGTAGTGACCGAGGACGAGGCCGTGCTTGGCCAGCCCGGCTTCGGCCTCCGGTCCGCGCAGGCCGGCGCCGAGCCGGGCCGTGAGCGAGCTGGCATCGACCTCGACCCCCTGTAGCCGGGTCAGGTCGAGGCTGATCAGGCGGTCGTGCTCGCCGCGCAGCGGCTCGACACCGCCGACGACGCTGGTTCCACCGCCGAAGGGGACCACCGCGACGCCCACCGCCGCACAGACCTCGAGCACGCGCCTCACCGCGTCGGCGTCGGCCGGTAGCAGGACGGCATCGGGCGCCTGCTCGAGCCGCCCGGAGCGCAACAGCGCAAGGTCGCGATAGCCGCAACCGGTCGCGTGGCGAATTCGGTCCTCGGCGCCGGTGAAGACGTTCTCCTCGCCGACCGCGTCGATCAGGGCCGGCGGCAGTGACCCGGCCGCCGGCAGCTCGAACTCCTTCAACTCTGCCGCACGCGGCGAGGGGCGCAGCTCGCCGATCCGCTCGCGCAGCGTCGCCAGGGCGGCCTCGTCGAGCTCCGGCGCGACCGACGGATCGCCCCACCCCCACCACTTCGAGTCACGCCGGGGGGCGCTCACGTCAGTGCCTGCTCAATGCCGTCCAGCGCTTCGTCGAGCAGCGCACCCTGCCCGCGGCGCATCATCGGCGAACCGAGCCGCGAGAGCCCGCGCAGGGTCTGCGCGGCCGCCAGGGTCACTACCGTCCCGTCGTCCTCGCCGCTCAAGCTGACCTCGATTTCGTAGCGTCGCAGGTGCCGCTCGAAAGGCGTGCCTGGAATCAACTGCTCCCAGCCAAACCGCTCGCTGGCCTCCGAGCGGGTGCAGCGAAAGTCCGCCCGCACCCCCCGGCCCTCGGCCGTCCCAAGCACCTTCGTCCACTGCCCGCCGGCCCCCTCGCCCTCGACGCTCTCGACCCGCATCGTCCGTGGCCACCAGCGCGCCAGGCTGTACGGATCGGAGACAAGCTCCCAAACCGCCGCGACCGGCGCTTCAACAGTGCGCCGCCGGGTTACCCGTGGCACCGCAACGCTCCCGGGCCTGTCCCGGTAGGGGTGAAACGTCTTGTACTTTTTCGTCGGTGGGCTTGAGGCGTCAGCGGCATTCGTTGCACCGAAAAAGTTAAGTGGAACCCCTACCGGGACAGGCCTAGTCGCCTGCGAGTCTGCGCAGATCCCGCACCAGCAGCAGATGCTTGAGGTGACTGACCGTCGCCGCCAGGCTCTCCAGGCTCTCCAGCGCCTCCTTGCGGCGGTCTGGATTGCGCGAGCGCAGCGAGGGCCCGAGCAGCGCTTCCAGCAGGTTGGCCTCGCGATCGGCCGAGGAGCGGAAGACGCGCAGGTTACGCGCCGCGACGCCGACCCGCGAGAGCTCGTTGGCCGAGCGGACGACTTCGCGGTCGGTCTCGTCGTAGACCGTCTTGCCGTCGCGTTTCTCCGGCTGAACGATGCCGAAGTTCTCCAGTTCGGCGATCAGCTCCTCGCGGGCCCCCGTCTCCTCGACCACCTCCTCCAGGGTCAGGTAGGCGCGCGACGTATTGACCAGGATCGCCCGCCGCACAGCGCTGCCGGAGGGGCGTTTGTCCGAGCCGCCGGCGGAGCTGACGATGTCGCCCCCGGCCGCCAGCTCCTGGCGGATGACCCGTAGCGGCAGGAACTCGTCGCGCTGCAGGCGCAGGATCGTGCGCAACCGTTCGACGTCGGACTGGCTGTAGAGACGATACCCCCCCTGGGTGCGGCGCGGCGTCAACAGCTTCTGGTCCTCGAGGTAGCGAATCTTCGAGATCGAAACGTCGTCGAACTCGCTCTGCAGGATCTTGCAGACGGCGCCGATCGTCAGCGCCTTGCGCGGGCGCGAGTCGCGCTGGCGGACCTGCTGCTCGGAGACGGCCATCTGCCTACTTCTCCAGGTAACTGAGCTTGTACTTGCCGACCTGGATCTCGTCGCCGTCGGCGAGCCGGTGCGACTCGATGCGGCGCCGGTTGACGTAGGTGCCGTTGAGCGAGCCGAGGTCGTCGATGTAGAGGCCGTCGCGGCGGCGGACCAGCAGCGCGTGGTTGCGGGAGACGGTGACGTCGTCGAGGAAGACTCCTGCATCCGGGCTGCGGCCGATGCTGACCCGGTCCTCGTCGAGGGCGAAGCTCTCGCCCGCGCGACCGCCGCCGGCACGAATGACAAGGGCCGCGCCGCTGCGCTCGACCGTCTCGTCGATGTCGACCGGCTGCATCTCGCCGGTGTCGTCGACGGTGTAGGTCATCGTCGTCGGCTCGTCGCCGGCCGTCCCGGACTCGGCGGGACCGCCGAGGAAGGCACCGCACTTCTGGCAGTAGTTGGCGCCCTCGGGGTTGGCGAAGCCGCAGTCTGGGCAGTGGACGGCCATCGAGCGCTGTGCCTCAGGCGGCGGAGTCGTCCTCGGGCGCCTGCGCCTTGCCGGCGAGGATCTCGGTCAGCTGCGCCACGTCGTCGCCGGAGAACATGGTGTCGCCGCGGTCGTGTTTGTTGCGCAGCCGGTTGACCAGCTCGGCGCGGAGGATGTCGATCTTGCCGTGCAGGACGCGCCGCTTGTAGGAGATCTCGTTCTCCTCCTCGGTAAGGCTGTCGATCAGGTTCTTCAGCTCCTCGTCGCTGAGCGAACCAAGATCGGGGAATGTGTCCTCCATCTCGCTCCTTCGTCGCTGGTCTTGGCCTCAGTTCGGCCGCTGCGAGCGATTATAGGTAGTGCGGCCCAAGGGTCAACCGAAGGTTGAAGGTTTATCGCGCTTGGCCGTGCTCTTGCAAAGCGCGGGAGCGCCGTACTTCGCGAATCCCGGTCTGCGCGTAGAGCACGGTGGCGACGATCGCCAGGACCAGGCCGACGATCAGCAGCGCCGCCGGAACCCAGCCGGCGAAGACCATGGCGAAGAAGATCCCTCCCATGATCGGGAAGACCGAGATCCGGCCCGGCCAGTTGACCCGGATCTCGACGCCGTGACGCAGCCCGTACTGGGCGAGGACCAGCATCGCCAGCTCACGCATGGCGAGCAGGGCCAGGGCCCAGCGCGGCAGCAGTTCGAAATGCCAACAGACGACGGCGCCCGAGAGAATCGTCAGCCGGTCGACGAGGGGGTCGAGGATCGAGCCGAGGCGGCTGTACTGGCCGGTGACGCGGGCGAGGAAGCCATCGAGGTAGTCGCCGGCGGCGATCAGCCAGAAGACGATCGCGGCGGCAGCGCTGCGACCGTCGCCGGATTCGAAGGCCAGCCAGAGGAAGAGCGGCAGCGCCGCGAGCCGCAGGTAGCCGACCGCGTTGGGAATTGTCCAGGGATTGAGCGGTTCGCCCTTACGCACCTCACGCGGCGGCGGCCCGCTGCGATCGAGGCCGAAGAGGCGGCGAACCCGGCCGCGACCGAAGGGGGCCGTGTCAGCCATCGCCGCGCTGGAGCAGCGCCAGCGCCTGGGCCGCCGCGTCCGCGACGGGCAGCCTGTGCTCGGCGCCGGAACCGCGCTCGCTGGCCTCGACCACACCCTCGGCGAGGCCGCGGCGGCCGACGACGATCCGCAGCGGACAGCCGAGCAACTCGGCATCGGTCAGCTTCTCCCCCGTGCCGGCGTCGCGCTCGTCGTAGAGGACCTCGATCCCGACGCCCCTGAGCTCCTCGTAGAGGCCGTCGGCGGCGGCGCGCTCCTCCTCGCCGGCCTTGGCGAGCGAGACCAGGTGGACCTGCCAGGGCGCGATCGAGGCCGGCCAGACGATCCCGCGCTCATCGGCGCCCTGCTCAATCGCCGCCGCCGCGATCCGTGCCGGTCCGATCCCGTAGCTGCCCATCACGATCGCCCGCTCCTTGCCGGTCTCGTCGAGGAAGGTCGCCCCGAGCGGCTCCGAGTAACGCGTGCCGAGCTTGAAGATGTTGCCGACCTCGATCGCCGGCTCGACCTCGATCGTGCCGCCGCCGGGTGCAGTGTCGCCGGCCTCGACCGTGCGCACGTCGAGCTCTTCGAACTCGAAGTCGCGGCCGGGCTTGACGCCGCGAAGGTGGACGTCCAGCTCGTTGGCGCCGCAGACAAACGAGTCGCCCGCGATCGCGGCGTCCTTGACGACGGGCACCGTCGCGCCGACGGGGCCGATGTAGCCGACCGGACCGATCTCCGCCTCGATCTCCGGCGGGCTCGCCTGTCGCGAGTCGGCGCCGAGCGCATTGCGCAGCTTGACCTCGTTGAGCCGGTGGTGTCCGCGCAGGAGGACGAGCACCAAGCCACGCCCCTCGACCATCCTCGGCACGGACTTGATCAAGGCGCCGGGCGGCAGCGACAGGGCTCCCGCGACCATGTCAATCGTGGTCGAGCCGGGGGTCGAAACCCTTTCCGGTGCCGCGAGCGGCGGCGGCAGCTCGACCGGCTGCGCCTCGGCCGAGGCGATCTCGACGTTGGCGGCGTAGCCCGGCGCCAACGCGACCTCGTTCTCGCCGGCCGGGCAAGGCGCCATGTACTCGTGGGCACCGGAGCCGCCCATCATCCCGACGTCGGACTCGACCCGGTACCAGCGAAGCCCGCAGCGGTCGAGGATGCGCTCGTAGGCGCCACTTTGAAGCTCGTAGGAGCGCGCCAGCCCCGCCTCGTCGCGGTCGAAGGAGTAGGCGTCCTTCATCGTGAACTCACGCGTGCGCAAAATCCCGGCCCGCGGTCGCGGCTCGTCGCGCTCCTTGGTCTGGATGTGAAACAGCATCAGGGGCAGATCCCGGTAGGAGCGCACCTCCCGGGCCACGTGCTGGGTCACGCACTCCTCATGCGTCATCGCCAGCACCATCGGAGCCCCCTTGCGGTCCTCCAGCTTGAACAGCTCGTCGATCGAGTACCGCCCCGTCTTCTCCCAGGCCTCCGAAGGCTGCAGCACGGGCATCAGCATCTCCTGAGCCCCGATCCCCTCCATCTCCTCGCGAACGATCCCCTCGACCTTCCGCTCAACCCGCCAGCCGGCCGGCAAATAAGACCAAAGCCCCGCCCCAACCTGCCGAATCAACCCCGCTCTAACCATCAGCTTGTGGGACAGGGCCTCCGCATCCGCAGGCGCGTCCTTCAAGGTGGGAATGAAGCTCTGGCTAAACCGAGTCACCCGCGAAACCTAACCGCTGCTCGCGGGGGGTGGCGTGGCGGGCGGGGGTCCCCCGCGGCGCGGAGGCGCGTAAGCGGCGAGCACCGTGGGGGTGACCGGCGCGACAGGACCCGCCGCGCCTTCGACGTCAGGCCCTGGTGAACCGACGTCCGGCAGTCGGAGACACATCCTCATCCAGCAGCACCTTGTCCGACTCGCCCTTTTCGGCAGCTTCGTGCTCCAGCTTGGCGATCTTCTCCGGCGTAAGTTCGCCGGCGTTTTCCTCCTCGATTTTCGCCAGCCAGGCGGCCCCCTCGCGGGACTCGTCCTCGTCGAACTCGACCGCGCCGCGGTCGAGCGACTTGTCGATCTCCTCGAAGAGCGTGTCGACGAGCTTCTCCTGCGCGACCTTGCGCAGCGGCTTGCCGTGGGCGTAGATCAGGCCCTCGTTCTTGGCTCCGGCGATGCCGAAGTCGGCGTGGCTGGCCTCGCCGATCCCGTTCACCGCGCAGCCGAGCACGGCGACCTCGATCGGCTCGGCGTAGCCTTCCAGGCGCTGCTCGATTTCGGCCACGACCGAGTCCATGTCGAACTGCAGGCGACCGCAGGTCGGGCAGGCGATCAGGACCGGGCCGCGCTCGCGCAGCTGCAGCGCCTTGAGGATCTCCCAGGCGACCTTGACCTCCTCCTCGGCGTGGAAGGTCGAGAGGCTGATCCGGATCGTGTCGCCGATCCCGTCGGCCAGCAGCGTGCCGAGGCCGACCGAGGACTTGAGCGAGCCCGACCACTTGGTGCCGGCCTCGGTGATCCCCAGATGCAGCGGGTAGGGAATCTTCTCCGACAACAGGCGGTTGGCGGCGATCGTGTTGGGCACGTTGGTCGACTTGATCGAGACCTTGAAGTTTTCGAAGTCCAGCGACTCCATCAGCTCCACGAACTCGACCGCGGCGGCGACCAGCGCCTCGACCGGGCTCTCGCGCTCGAGCGCGTGCAGATGCTTGGGCAGCGAGCCCGAGTTGACGCCGATCCGCATCGGCACGCCCTTCGCCGTCGCCCGCTCGGCCACCTCGGCGACCTTGTCGCGGCCGCCGATGTTGCCGGGGTTGAGCCGGATGCAGTGGGCGCCGGCGTCGATCGCCTTCAGCGCCAGGGTGTGGTTGAAGTGGATGTCGGCGATCACCGGGATCGGCGACTCGATGACGATCGTCTTCAGCGCCTCGACGTCCTCGTCGCGGGGCACCGCGACCCGCACGATGTCGGCGCCGGCGTCGGCGACCTTGCGAATCTGCTCCATCGTCGCCGCCAAGTTGGCGGTCTCGGTCTTGGTCATCGTCTGGACGACGACGGGGGCGCCGCCGCCGATTGGGACGCCGCCGACGAATATCTGGCGCTTGGAGGCGATCTCGCAAGCCTAGCGACAGAGCCCGGTGAACATTTGAACCCCGGCCCACGATCCGTCGTATGCACAAACGCATGGGTACGCAGGCTGGTGGAGACCGGGGTGGGCACGCTGCGAGCAGGGGGGGCCGCCTCGCCCTGCCGATCCTTGCCTGCTTCGCCCTGCTGGCGCTCGCGCTCGCGCCACCGGCGCTCGCGACCTTCCACGAGATGTCGATTCGCGAGGTCTACCCTGGCGGGGCCGACAACGCGAGCTACGTCGAGTTGCAGATGTGGACCGCGGGCCAGAACTTCGTCGGCGGCCACCACCTCGTCGCCTACAACCCCAACGGCAGCGTCAACGACGACTTCGTCCTGCCCAGCAGCGTCGCCAACGGCGTCAACCAGGCGACGATTCTGATCGCAGACAGCGAATACTCCCTGCACTTCGACGAAATGCCGGCACCCGATGCCGGCGACGCCAACCTCAACCTCTCGCCGGCCGGCGGCGCTGTCTGTTGGACCGAAGGCGCCCCTCCCGACTGCGTCGCCTGGGGCAGCTTCAGCGGTCCCCTCCCCTCTCACCTGCCCGAACTGAAGGTCGGCAGCCCGGCCTCGCCGGCCGGGGTCACGGCCGGCAAGGCGCTGCGACGCTCGATTGCCGCCGGCTGCTCAACCCTGCTCGACCCGCCGCCGACCGACGACAGCGACAACAGCGCTGCCGACTTCAGCGAGCAGGACCCCAAACCGCGCAACAATGCGACCGCGCCCACCGAGAAAGCCTGTCCGTCGCTGCCGAACACGACGATCACGACGTTGCCGACAAACCCTGCCGATCCGACAAAGAGCACCGCCGCGTCGTTCTCGTTCACGGCAAGCCCGGCCGAAGGGGCGAGCTTCGAATGCAAACTCGACAGCGACCCGGGGTTCGGTCCATGCAGCTCACCGAAGACTTACTCCGGGCTGGGCGAGGGAAGTCGTGTCTTCGAAGTCCGCGCCGTCAACTCGGCCGGCGCCGACCCGACTCCGGCGACCTACAAATGGCGGATAGACCTGACGGCGCCGACGGCGACGATCCTCACCAGTCCACCGAACCCAAGCTCGGGCAACAGCGCCGCCTTTACCTACAGCTCCAGCGAGACAGGTTCGACCTTCCAGTGCAGCCTCGAGCGGAGCGGCGAACCCGACAGCTTCAGCAGTTGCCCTTCCACCGGCAAGACCTACCCCGACGCCGGACACCCCGGCCCGCTCGGCGACGGCGAATGGACCTTCAAGGTTGCGGCGACGGACAAAGCCGGCAACGCCGGCGTCGCCGACGAATTCAAGTGGACCGTGGACAACACGCTGGTCGACGAAACGCCGCCCCAGACCACGCTCGAATCCAAGCCTCCGGATCCAAGCGACAGCTCGATCGCCACCTTCACCTACAGCTCCAATGAGCCAGGCTCGACCTTTCAGTGCCAGCTCGACAACGGGGGCTTCAACCCATGCGCCCCCAGTGGAATCTCGTATGCGGATCTCGCCAACGGGCCGCACAGCTTCCAGGTGCGCGCGATCGACCCCAGCGACAACGTCGACCCAAGCCCTGCCGGCTACAGCTTCACCGTGGTCCTGACGAGTGCTCCCCTGTCTCCCCCGACGCCGGTCGGCGCCCCGGGACCGGTGCCGAAACCGGCGCCGAACACGAAGATCTCCGGGAAACCAAGCACCAGGACCCACGACCGCACGCCGACTTTCCGCTTTGGCCCGGGCGGCACCGGAGCGACGTTCCAATGCAAGCTCGACCGGGGTCCGTTCAAGGCCTGCCACTCCCCGTTGACGACCAAGGCGCTGCCCCTCGGTCGTCACCTGCTCGCGGTCCGCGCCATTCTCGATGGAATCGCCGACCCCTCGCCCGCGACCTTCGCCTTCAGGATCACCAGACCATGAAGTCCCGAACCTTGTTGCAGGCCGCCGCCCTGGCCCTGGTCGCCCTGGGGGTGGGATCGCCCGCGGCCTCGGCGACCTTTCACGAGATGTCGATTCGCGAGGTCTACGCGGGATCCGTGCTCGAACCGGCGAACGAGTACGTCGAGCTGCAGATGTGGCGCAGCGGCCAGAACCTCGTCGGCACCCACGTCCTGCGCACCTACGGCGCCGCCGGCAACGAAGTCAAAGCCAACGTGCTGCCGTCCAACGTCCCCGGCGATGCCAACCAGAGCACGATCTTGATTGCGACGCCAGAGGCGGCGAGCCACTTCGGCGTCACCCCGGATGCCGAACTGACCCCATCGGGCCAGCTCGATCCCAGCGGCGGCGCCGTCTGCTGGGAGGCGATCGACTGTGTTTCCTGGGGCGGCTTCGCTGGCTCGCTGCCGAGTCCCGCCGGGCCTCCAGCCGTCGCAATCCCGAGCGAAATGGCGCTGCGGCGCACGATCGCCCCGGGCTGCCCCACGCTGCTCGAGCCAACCGACGACCGCGACAACAGCGCCACGGATTTCTCGCCCGTCTTTCCCAGCCCCCGTCCCAACTCGGTCGCCCCGAGCGAGCGCCCCTGCGCATCGGACGGCGGAGGGGGCGGCGGGCCGAGCGGACAAGCCGGGCGCGGAGCTCCCCAAACCACGCTGGTGCGCAAGCCGCCGCGCAAGGGTCACGACCGCACCCCCACCTTTCGTTTCGTCGCCGACGAGGCCGGCTCGACCTTCCAGTGCAGAATCGACGCCAAGCCGTTCAGGGCCTGCCGGTCACCTTTCACCAGCGCCGTCCTCTCGCTTGGCCGGCATAGGTTCAGAGTGCGGGCCCGGGATGACTCCGGCGGCCTCGACC
The DNA here is from genome assembly GCA_963702705.1 of uncultured Solirubrobacterales bacterium. GTDB lineage: Bacteria > Actinomycetota > Thermoleophilia > Solirubrobacterales > 70-9 > VRUE01. Next base: position 42,590 of record CAVPDR010000002.1, on the reverse strand, counting down.
CGTCCCCCGCCTCCTATTCCTTCAGGCTGACCGCGAAGCGCGGCTAGCTACCAGCTGCGCGTCAGCTGGGTTTTGAAGCGAAGGTCGATCAGCGAGACGTTGGGCGCACCCGGGAAGGAGACCGCCAGAGATCCCGTCCAGCTCTTGGCGCCGCTGGGCCCACGCCGGAAATCGGCCGAGCCGCTGAAGGGTGGCGGTGGCGTGACGCCGGCGAAGCCGAGCGCGTCGTCGAAGGCGAAGGTGGCGGGCGATCCGTGCACGAATACACCGCGGAAGACTCCCAGCGAGCCGACGGTCTGCTCGATCTCCGCCAGGTAGCCGACCTTGCCCGCGCGCTCGGTGGCGCCGAAGAGCATCGCGGTGAGGCCGGAGCGGGCGAAAGCGCTGAGCCGCGTCACCTTGGGCCTGTTCTTCGGCGGCCTACGGTGACGAAATCTTTCGAATTCTTCGAAAAACGAGTCGAGGCACCTGAGGAAGCGCGGTGTGACGACTTTGCCCTTGACGCGGTGGACGTCGGCGGAGGTGTAGCCCCCCTCGCCGTGGAAGTGGACTGACCCGACGAAAACGCCCGGGTGGATCGTGTACCGATCGGCACCAACGCAGTGGCGATGGCGTTTGCCGTATTTGACGGCCCCGGAGGGACGAAAGCGCATGTCAATCCGTCCCAGCGCGCCGAAGCCCGCGTGGATCGCCGTCGCGCTGACCTTGCCGCGAGCGATGTAGGTGCTCCAGGCGCGTCCGTTCGCGCCATCGGGCTTGGTCGCGTTGATCACGGCAGTGGCGTCATAGCCGGCGATGGTCATCCTGTAGCCATCGCCGGCCGCGAACTGGAACTTGAGATCGAACCCATCCCCCGCCAGGGCGCCTGCCGGCAGCGCCAGGACGATTGCGGCTATGGCGGCGAGACCGAGAACGGCCCGCCAAAGCGACGGGCGCCTCACCTGACCTTCGCCGCCCTGGCGTACAGCTTCGCCACCTCTTTGCCGAAATAGGGGCCGTAGTTGGTGTCGTCTTCGGGGTAGCCGTCGGCGGTGACGCCGTTGAGGACGTTGCCCGTGAGGACCCAGCCGCCGCCGGAGGCGCCGGGACTGATTTCACAGTGAACCGCGAGGTTGAGCGGGCCGGGCGTAAGCAGTGAAAAGAAGGCGTGCCCCTCGTAGGGAGTCTGAGCGCAGTGCTGGAGCGTGGCCCCGTCGAAGGGCTCGGCGACGGGGTAGCCGTACACGTCGAATACCTGTTTGGGCGAAAGGTTGAAGGCGATCCGATCGGCGCCGACAGCGTCAGCGAGCCGTTCGCCCCGTTCGTTACGGGAGACGACGGCCGCGCCGACGTCGTAATTGTCGTTCTCCGACTCGATCCACTGCGGCGTCGAGCCGAGCCACTTGGCGACGAAGGTGCCGAAGGGACGTTGGCCGTAGTGGTAGCCGGGGACGAAGACCCACTTCGTCCCCATCCAGTGCCGGCCCTCGTGCACGCAGTGCCCCGCCGTGAACACGAGGCTGAAGCTGGGCGCACTGACCGACGTGCCGGAGCAGCGGCCTAGGGTGCCGAAGCGCCCGACGACGAAGACAACACCGTTCTGGCTGACGCCGGCGGCGGTCGGGTCGGCGATCGTTTCGGTGGGAATCGAGCTCTCGCCGGGCAGCGGGGTGGGCGCTGCGCTGCCGGGGGCGCCGTCGGCCAGCTGAGCGTCACCGGGAAGGTGAAGCGGCAGCGCCTGCGCCGACTCCATCCGCTTCGGAGTCCAGAAGCTACGCGCCCGATCCAGCCGGGTGCCGGTGGCGATCGACGCTGAGGCTCCGTCCTGCGACCCCTCGGCCGACGGCGATTGCGCCGCGGCGGTCGAAACCGCCACGAGCAGGCACAACAGCGATAGCACCGCCAACCGTGCGATCACGCTAACGGACGTTGAAACCTTCGCCGGTAAGGCGACCGATGTCGTTGCTCAAGCCGATGAAGAAAAGCATTATGACCAAAACGAAGCCGAGCGCTCCGGCTCGCTCCATCACACGGTATGGAACGGCCTTGCCCCGCACCTTCTCCACGAGGCTCCAGAAGATGTGGCCGCCGTCGAGGGGGAGAAAGGGAAAGAGGTTGATCAGGCCGAGCGAGAGACTGACGATCGCAAGGAGGAAGAAGCCGCGTTCGGCGCTGATGCTGATCTCCTGGTTGGCGACGTCGCTGACCCCGACCACGCCGGAGACTTCCTTGCGCTGTTCGGAGTCGAAGATGTTGGCGAAAACGGTCACTGTTTTGCTGGCGACCAGCCAGATCATGTCCCCGGCGCGCCCGGCGGCACCACCGGCGCCGAGGTTCGCCGGTTCGGTTCCATAGGAAAAGCCGATTCGCGTGCGCCCAGCTGCCTTTTCGTACTCCGGAGTCACGGTGAGCGTCTTGACCTGACCGTCGTGGCGCACTCTCAAGGTCACGGGCGTGACCGCCTTGCAGCCGTCAACCGGCTTGCCCGCGCATTTGTGTGAGCCGACGTCTTCGTAGAACCGTTCGAGGCGAGTTGTGGAGTCGACGTTGGGATAGCTTTTGCCGTCGACGGCGAGGATGCGGTCGCCGGGCTTCAGCACCGACGCGGCGGGGGACCCGGGAACTATTTCGTCGACCGTCTGGGTCGGGTCGCTGGCGCCCAGGGCAAGCACGAAGAGAATCGCGAAGGCAAGCACGATGTTGACCGCCGGTCCCGCCCCGATCACGACGATGCGCTTCCAGACCGGTTGTTCGTAGTAGCCGCGGTGCTCTTCCCCGGGTGGCAGCTTGTCTTCCGGGTGCATGCCGCTGATCTTTACGTAGCCACCCGCGGGGATCACGGCAACCCCGTACTCGGTCTCGCCGCGTTTCACCGAGACCAGCTTCGGCCCGAAGAAGAGGAAGAACTTCTCGACTCTCATCCCGGTCGCCTTCGCCGCGAAGAAGTGCCCCGCCTCGTGGAGGATGATCAGCGCCGAGAAGCCGAGGAAGATGAAGACCCAGTTCATACCCGTGCCAACCCGCCGACCTCCTCTTCGGTGCGGCGCCGGGCCTCGGCGTCGACGGCGAAGAGGTCTTCGAAGTGGGTCGGGGTCAGAGCCGGCATCGCCGCCAGCACCCGCTCGACAACGGCCGCGATCGCGGTAAAGCCGATCTTGCCGTCGAGGAATGCAGCCACGGCGACCTCGTCGGCTGCATTGAGGACGCAGGGAGCCGTCCCGCCCGCCTTGCCCGCCGCGAGCGCAAGCCCGAGGCAGGCGAAGGTGTCGAGGTCAGGATGCTCGAAGTCGAGCCTGCCGACCGCGGCCAGGTCCAGCCTCGGCACCTCGACGTCGGCGCGCTCGGGGTAGTGCAGCGCGTAGGAGATCGGCACCCGCATGTCCGGGTAACCGAGGTGAGCGAGGGTGGCGCCGTCATTGAGGTCGATCAGCGAGTGGACGATCGACTGCGGATGGACGACGACGCCGATCCGCTCGAAGGGCACGCCGAAGAGGTGGTGGGCCTCGATCGCCTCGAAGCCCTTGTTCATCAGGGTCGCCGAGTCGACCGTGATCCGCCCGCCCATGCTCCAGGTCGGGTGCGCGAGCGCGTCCTCGACGCTGACGCCGCCGAGGTCCGTGCGGCCGCGGAACGGGCCGCCGGAGGCGGTCAGGACCAGCCTGTCGACCGTGCCGGGCCGCTCGGAGCCGATCAGCTGGTAGAGCGCCGAGTGCTCGGAGTCGACCGGCAGCAACCGCGCTCCGGTCGCCTCAGCCAGCGCCATCGTCAGCTCGCCGCCGACCACGAGGCTCTCCTTGTTGGCGAGGGCGACGTCGATCCCCTCGCCGAGGGCGACGATCGTCGGTCCCAGCCCAGCCGCACCGACGACCCCGTTCAGCACCACGTCGGCGCCGGAGGAGACGATCAGCTCGCGGATCCCCTCCTCGCCGGCAAGCACCTGCCCACCCCAGACACCACGCGCCTGTCTAGCGGCCTCGTCATCGAAGAAAGCGACGGTATCCACCTTGTGCGCCTGCGCCTGCGCCAGCACTCGCTCCCAGCTCAAACCGGCGGCAAGCCCGACGACGTCAAGCTCATCAGACGCAGCGACAATCTCCAGCGCCTGCGTCCCGATCGACCCGGTCGAACCGAGAATCACGACTTTCTTCATCGTCGAGAGCATAGGGGTAGGGCGATCCCGGTAGGGGTGGAACGTCTTGTACTTTTTCGGCGCGCGCTTGCGGCGTCAGCAACTTCCGCACCACCGAAAAAGTTAAGTGGAACCCCTACCGGGATCGCCCTCAGTAGACCAGTTGTACGGCGAGGTAGTAGCCGACCACGACCGTGAAGAACACCGCGTCGAGGCGATCGAGGATGCCGCCGTGGGGCCCGAAGAGGGTGCCGGTGTCCTTTTTGCCGAGGTCGCGCTTCAGCATCGACTCGAAGAGGTCGCCGATCGGGGCGACGGCGGCGACGGCGGCGCCGATGATCAACGCGTCCGCGCCCGAGAGCCAGTCCTGGTAAAGGCCGGCGAACCAGAAGGCCATCGTGCCGATCAGGAAGCCACCGAGCAACCCCTCCAGCGTCTTGTTCGGCGAGAGGCTGGGGGCGATCTTGTGCGAGCCGAACATACGGCCCGTCGCGTAGGCGCCGGTGTCGGTGGCGAAGGTGCCGACGAGGACGTCAACCAGCAGCGCTGCGCCGTGGTGGGGAAGGTCGCGCAGGAGCACCGCGTGGACCAGCGGAATCCCGATCCAGACGATCCCGAGCAGCGTCACCCCCATCGACATCGTGATCCCGTCGCGGTGATGGCGATCGGCGCCGAAGAAGAAGAGGACCGGGAACGAGGCCGCGATGATCAGCAGCACGTTGAACGCCGTGCCGAGGTAGGCCGCCAGGATCAGCGCGATGACGGAGAGGTAGGCGGCGCGCTGCACGGGCCGCATCGCCGTCGTCATCTCCAGGTACTCGCGCAGGCAGAGGATCCCGATGCCGATCATCGCGATCGCGAAGACAAGCCCACCGGCGACCGTGATCGCGATCGCGAAGATCCCCCACGGGATCGCGAAGAGAATACGCTTGGCCGTCTCCCCCCGGGCGGCGCCCTTGCCACGCTTGCGCGGCGGGCGCGGGGCCCGTTTGCGCGGCGGCTCCTCGTTGAAGAGGTCGTCGTCGAAGAGGTCCTGCATCAGGCCCTCGCACCGAAGCGCCGCTGCCGGGCCTCGAACTCTCGCAGGCATCCCTCCAGCGCCGCCCGGTCGAAGTCGGGCCAGAGCTCATCGCGGAAGACCAGCTCCGAGTAGGCGCACTGCCAGAGCAGGTAGTTGGAGATCCGCTGCTCGCCGCTGGTTCGGATCAGGAGGTCGGGATCGTGCATCTCGGGCGCGTAGAGGTGGCTGCGGAACTCCTCCTCCGAGTCCCCCGCGAAGCTTCGCGCCGCATCGACGATCTCCGCCCGGCCGCCGTAGTTGAAGGCGACGAAGAGCACGATCCGCTCGTTTGCAGCGGTTTTCTCTTCGGCCCAGGCCATGCGCTCGACCAGCGCCGGCGCCACCCCCTCGCGGCGTCCGACGAAGCGCATCCTCACGCCCTCGGCGTCGAGCTCCGGCGTCTCGGCCTGGATCCGCTCGTCGAACATCGCCATCAGCGCCGCGACCTCCTCGGCCGGACGAGACCAGTTCTCGGTCGAAAAGGAGAACACGGTCAGCTCCTCGATCCCCAGCTCGACCGCGTCGCGCAGCCGCGCCTTCACCGTGTCGGCGCCCGCCCGATGCCCCTCTACGACCGGCAACCCCTTGCTCTGAGCCCAACGCCCGTTGCCGTCGGTGATGATCGCCACGTAGCGCGCGGAGGCACTCACACCTCCAGGATCTCCTCTTCCTTCCCCTTGAGGAGATCGTCGATCTCGGCGATCGCCTCGTCGGTCTGCTTCTGCAGGGCCGCCTCGGCGCGGCGCTCGTCATCCTCGCCGGCTTCGCCGTCCTTCTTCAGATCGCGCAGATCCTGCATCACGTCGCGGCGGATGTTGCGGATCGCGATCCGCCCCTCCTCGGCGACGCCATGGACGACCTTGACCATCTCGCGACGGCGCTCCTCGGTCAGCTCCGGCACCTGCAGCCGGATCACGTTGCCGTCGTTGCTCGGGGTCAACCCGATGTCGGACTCCTGGATCGATTTCTCGATCGCCCCGATCGAGGACTTGTCGAAGGGAGTCACGGTCAGCAGGCGAGCGTCGGAGGTCGCCACGTTGGCGAGCTGCTTGAGCGGGGTCTGGGCGCCGTAGTAGTCGACCACGATGCGGTCGAGCAGGTGCGGCGAGGCGCGGCCGGTCCGCACCGTCGCGAGTTCGCCGCGGCTCGAATCGACTGACTTCGTCATCCGACCTTCGGCGTCCTTGAGCAGTTCGTCGATCAGCTCCACTGGGCTCCCGTCCTCGTCATCCAGCGGGCGCGCTGGAGACCAGCGTGCCCACCCTCTCGCCGCTGACGATCCTATCTATGTTCCCCGCGTCCCCCATGTTGAAGACGTAGATCGGCAGGTCGTTGTCCATGCAGAGCGAGAGTGCGGTCGAGTCCATCACCTTGAGGCCGCGCTCGATCGCCTCGCGGTGGCCGATCGCCGGGATGAACTCGGCGTCGGGGTTGGTCGCCGGATCGGAGTCATAGACCCCCTCGACCCCGTTCTTGGCCATCAGGATCGCTTCGGCGTGGATCTCGAGGGCGCGCAGGGCGGCGGCCGTATCGGTGGTGAAGAACGGGTTGCCGGTGCCGGCGGCGAAGATCACGACCCTCCCCTTCTCCAGGTGGCGCATGGCGCGGCGGCGGATGTAGGGCTCGGCGACCTCCTTGACGTCGATCGCCGAGAGCACCCGAGTGTGCTCGCCGGCGCTCTCCAATGCGTCCTGCAGGGTGAGCGCGTTGAGCACCGTGGCCAGCATCCCCATGTAATCGCCGGTCGCCCGGTCCATGCCGTTGGCCGCGGCGGCCAGGCCGCGGTAGATGTTGCCGGCGCCGACGACGATCGCAACTTCGACCCCGCGGCCTCGGATCGCCGCGATCTGCTCGGCGATCCGCTTGACCTCGGCGGCGTCGGTGCCGTACTGAAGCTCACCCATCAATGCCTCACCCGAGAGCTTCAGCAGGATGCGTTTGAACTGCGGATCGGCGGCCATCTAGGCCACGAGCCTATTCGCCGACGCGGAAGTACGCGAAACGGGCAATGCGGATGTTCTCGCCGGTCTTCGCCGCCATCTCCTGGCGCAGCTCCTCGATCGACTTCGCGTCGTGCTTCTCGGCGTTGACGTGGGACTGGTCGAGAAGGGCGACTTCCTTGCCCCACTTGACGAGCTGGCCCTCGACGATCTTCTCGACCACGTTGTCGGGCTTGCCTTCTTCGCGCGCCTTCTCCTCGAAGACCCGCTTCTCAGCCTCGCGCTCCGCCTCGGGGATCTCCTCGATCGTCACGTACTGGGGCGCCGTCGCCGCGATGTGCAGGGCGACCTCGTAGGCAAATGCCTTGAAGTCCTCGTTGCGAGCGACAAAGTCCGTCTCGCACTGGACTTCGACCATCGCCCCGACCTTGTCGTTGGCGTGGATGTAGGAGGAGACAACGCCCTCGTTGGTGCCGCGCCCTTCGCGCTTGGCGGCAGAGGCCTGCCCCTTGACCCGAAGAATCTCAACGGCCCGCTCAGCATCGCCCTCGGCCTCGGTGAGCGCAGCCTTGCAATCCATCATCGCGGCCCCGGTCCGATCCCGCAGAGCCTTCACATCAGCAGCAGTAACGCTCATAGGAGAACCTCCCCCTTGTTCTTCAGAGATTTAGACGGAGAGGCCGACCGAAGGGAGGCCGCCGCAGAATCCGGAGGGACACATAGAGCCGACCGCCGTCGGGAGAGCGCCTTGGCCGCTAGCCCCGTAGAGGGCCAAAATGAGACCAGCGCCTCCCGGCGGTCGGAGGCACCTGAAGCGGCCACAGGAAGTGGCGCACCCAAGCGCCAATCTATGAGCACCCGCAACGGTACCTCCCGGCCGGCGCAAGTCAAAGCGAACCGAGGAGGGAAGCGATGGAGGAAACGTCTGCCGGCATCGACTGGGCCAGCGAGGAGCACGCGCTTTGCGTGGTCGACACAAAAGGGCGAACGCTCGCGGGAGAGATGCACGCCCACGACGAGGCCGGGATCAGAGGACTGATCGCCCGGATGCGGACCCTTGGCGTGGCGAGGGTGGCGATCGAGCGCCCCGACGGGCTGCTCGTCGAGCGCCTTCTCGAGTCCGGCTTCACCGTCTTGCCTGTCCATCCCAACAAGCTGAAGGCAACGCGCCCGCGCTATGAGGCCTCTGGGGGCAAGTCCGACGGCTTCGATGCCTTCGTCTTGGCCGAGCTGGCCCGCACCGACTCCCATCGCCTGCACGCCTTGCGACCGCATTCCGACGAGACCAAGGCGCTGCGGGTGCTGACCCGCAGCCGCGAGGACCTGGTGGGAGCCAGGGTTCGCCTCGCCAACGAGCTGCGGGCGCAGCTGGATGCGTTTTGGCCCGGTGCGGCGTGTGTCTTCTCCGCCGTCGACTCGCCGATCTCCCTCGCCTTCCTTGAGCGCTACCCGTCCCCCGCCGAGGCGCGCGGCCTGGGTGAGAAACGCCTTGCCGCCTTCCTCACGCGCAACCGCTACTCGGGAAACCGCAGCGCCGGGGATCTCTTGGAGCGGCTGCGGGCCGCGCCCCAGGGTCGCGCGGGAGGGGTGGAGGCCCAAGCGCGCCGTTGCACGGTGCTGGGCCTGGTCGCGGCGCTGAGGCCGATCGTCGAGCAAATCCGAGAGCTCACCTCCCAGATCGCCCAGGCGGTGCGCGCCCATCCCGACGGCCAGGTCTTCCTGCCGCTGTTCAAAGACCCCAAGTCCGCGATCACGGCGGCGCGGCTCGTGGCCGAGATCGGCGATGACCGCTCCCGCTATCCGAGCGCCGAGGCGCTGGCGGCCGACGCCGGCATGGCGCCGGTGGCGCGCGAGTCGGGCAAGCGCAAGGTCGCCAGCTTTCGCTGGGCCTGCGACAAGCGGTTGCGCAACGCAGTCAGCTGCCTGGCCGACTCCACCCGCCATCACCATCCCTGGGCTCGAGCCGTCTACCTCTCGGCTCGCCAGCGGGGCCTTGACCATTCCCACGCGATCCGCGTGCTCGGGCGCGCATGGCTGCGTGTTCTCTGGCGCTGTTGGCAGGACGGAGTCCCGTATGACCAGACCAAACACGGCAACCTGCAGAGGCTTCAACCCGCGGGGGGTTGACACAGGAAGTCTCATTTCCCCTCCTCGGCCTCAGGAGCTTTCTCCTCAGCCTTCGGCTCCTCAGCAGCTTTCTCCGCGGCAGCGGGCTCCGGCGCTTTCTCTTCCGCCTTGGGCTCCTCGGAAGCTTTCTCGGTCGCAGGCTGCTCAGCCTTGGCCTCCGCCGGAGCTTTCGCAGCTACGGCTGGTGTCTCAGCTTTGACGGCCTCGACTGCGGGTGGCGTGGGGCTGGGGGCCTCGCCCGCAGCTCGCGAGGATGAGGCGCCCTGCCCCGCGACAGGACCCGCAGCCGGGCGCTGCGAACCCTGAGTCGGCGCAGCCGGGCGCTGCGAACCCTGAGTCGGAGCTGCAGGCGCTGCCTGGGCAGGCGCCTGGGCCTGTTCAGCCTGCTTGACGGCCGCCGCTTCGGCCGCCGCCTTTTTCGCAGCCTCCTCCGCTTCGACCCGAAGTTTCTCTTCCTCCTCGCGCTTCTTGCGCTCTTCTTCTTCCACTTTGCGCCGCTCCATTTCAGCGGCGATGCGCTTCTCCTCCTGGGCTCGCCAAGCGCCAGCCCCCTCCTCGATCGCGGAGCCGATCGTGCCGATCACGAGCTGACAGGAGCGGATCGCGTCGTCGTTGCCCGGAATCACGTAGTCGATCGGCGTCGGATCGCAGTTGGTGTCGACCAGAGCAATGATCGGGATCCGCAGGCGGGCCGCCTCGCGCACCGCGATCTCCTCGGTTTTGAGGTCGGTGACGAAGACCGCGTCGGGCAGGCGGTCCATGTCGCGCACGCCACCGAGGTTGAACTCGAGCTTGGCGAGTTCGGCCTGCATCCCCATCCGCTCCTTGGTCGGCAGCAGCTCCAGCTTGCCCTCCTCGCGCCACCCGTTGAGCTCGTGCAGGCGGGCAATTCGCGCCGACATCGTGTTGAAGTTGGTCAGCAGGCCGCCGAGCCAGCGCTGGTTGACGAAGGGCATCTTGCAGCGGCCGGCCCATTCTTCGACTGGGCCGCGCGCCTGCTTCTTGGTGCCGACGAAGAGGACGGTGCCACCACCGCTGGCGAGCTCGCCGGCGAAGCGGCGCGCGTTCTCCAGCAGCGCCTCGGTCTGGACCAGGTCGATGATGTGGATCCCGTCCAGCTCGCCGAAGATGTAGCGGCGCATGTTCGGGTTCCAGCGACGGGTCTGGTGGCCGAAGTGGACTCCGGCCTCCAGCAGCTCTTTGAGGCCTGCCTCTGGCATTGGGTAAAGCTCCTTGTTTTTGGCGGTGCGTTTCCCGCCGCCCTAGCCGGGATCCGGCGCAATGCCGGTCAGGATCCGGGTCGGTACGTGCGGGTGTTGGTTGACGAGCCGATCGATTGTAGAGAGGTCTTTGCCAATCAGGCGCTCCGGGCGAGCACCAGCGCCGAGGCAAGATCGGCCGGCAACTCGGAGCTGAAGCGCATCTGCTCCGCGGTCTCCGGGTGGGCGAAGGCAAGGCGGTGGGCGTGGAGGAACTGTCGCTCGAGGCCGTACTTGCGCTCGCCTCCGTAGGTGGTGTCACCCGCCAGGGGATGACCGATCGCGGCGAAATGGGCGCGGATCTGGTGGGTGCGGCCGGTCTCCAGGCGGACCTCGGCATAGCTCTCGGCACCGAGCAGCTCCAGCACTTCGAAATGGGTGCGGGCCTGGCGCGAGGCGGCGCCGGCGACGGCCATGCGGTGGCGCTGGCGCGAGGCGCGGCCGATCGGAGCGTCGATCGTGCCGGTGCGGGAGGCGAGGCGGCCGCGAGCGAGGGCGAGGTAGACCCGTTCGACCTCGCGCCGCTGCACCTGGGCCTGCAGCGCCGCGTGGGCCTCGTCATTGCGGGCGACGACGAGCAGGCCGCTGGTCCCCTTGTCGAGCCGGTGGACGATGCCGGGCCGCTCCGGATCGGCGCCGCCACCGAGCAGGTGGCCCAGCTCGTCGACCAGGGTCCGCCCGCTGTGCGAGGGCGCCGGGTGGACCACCATTCCGGCCGGCTTGTCGACGACCGCGAGCGAATCGTCGACGTGGACAATGCGCAACTCCTCACTCATCGGCCGGATCGCGCGCGTAGGAGAGGGCGAGCAGCAACACGCCGGCGGTGACACAGACGTCGGCCAGGTTGAAGGCGGGCCAGCTGCCGACCTGGACGTAGTCGGTGACGGCGTCGGCGCGGATGCGATCGGCGAGGTTGCCCAGCGCGCCGCCGGCGAGCAGGCCGGCGGCGACCCACATCCCGGGTCGGGTCGGGTTGCGGGAGAAGACGTAGGCGACCACGGCAAGCGCCACGGCCGTGACCAGGATCAGCCGGGTGCCACCCCCGGCAGCGAGGCCGAAGGCGACGCCGCTGTTGTGCGAGAGGGTGAGTTCGAGCGGTCCCAGCACCTCGACGTACTGGCCGGCGACGAGATGGGCCTCGATCGCCGCCTTCGCCGCCTGATCGAGAACGACGACGAGCCCGCAGAGCGCGCCGGCCAGGCGCCAGGCGCGGGCGGCCTCGGCGCTCACCCTTCGATCAGGCCGACGACGACCGCGCGCAGGATGAAGAGCAGGAACACTCCGAGGATCGGGCTCAGGTCAAGCGCGAAACCGCCGCCGCCGATCGGCGGCAGGAAGCGGCGAAAGAAGTTGAGGTAGGGGTCGGTGGTCTCTTTGACGAAGTCGAGCGAGGCGCGCAGCGCCCGGTTGTAGGGCATGCGCGGGATCCAGGAGCTGAGGATGTTGAGGAAGATCAGGATGATGTAGACGAGGAGGAGCGCGCTGACGTAGTCGGCAACGTCAAAGCGGGTTAGAGCAAGCCAGATCACCCGCGCATCCTCTCCAGCGAGGCCCGCACCGCAGTCTCGAACGCCTCGCGAGCGCCTTCCCGGTCGAGCGCCTCCAGCCCAGCCTCGGTGCTGCCGCCAGGCGAGGCGACCGCCCGGCGCACGTCGGCAGGGTGACGCGAACGCAGCAGCTCGGCCGTCCCGGCCGCCGTCTCCACCACCAGCTCCCGCGCCAGCTCCTCGTCGAGGCCGTCGGCTGTCCCCGCATCGGCGATCGCTTCCACCGCCAGCGCCAGGTAGGCCGGCGCACAGCCCATCACTGCGGTAGCCGCGTCGAACTGCGAATCCGGCAGCTCGACCACGTGCCCCAGCCCGTCCAGCAGCGCACGCACCTCCGGCGTCGGATCGCCAGCGACACAGAGAACGCCCTTGCGCACCTCAACGCCGACGTTGGGCATCACCCGCACCACCTCGGCACTCGGCAGCGCGGCAGCAACCTTCTCCAGCGAAGTCGCGCCGAGCAGTGAGACGACCACCTCGGCAGCGACGAGCTCCCCAGCGACCTCGTCGAGCTTGGCCGGCTTAACGGCAAGCACCACCACATCCGCTCGCTTGGCGAGCTCGGCGTTGGAGTCAACGTCCTCCCCACCGAGCTCTGCCGCAAGCTCCCGAGCCCGCCCGGACCCGGAGTCCGAGAACAGCATCCCGTCGACCTCGCCGGACAGACCCCGCGCCATTGCCGCCGCCATGCTGCCGGACCCACAGAAGCCAACAATCATCAGCGCAGCCTAGCCGCGGCCGGCGAAGGAGGGTCCACCCAACGCTAGGACTGGTTGAAGAACCCTTTGTCCAGCAACCGAGCCTTCTCCTCGGCCGAGACCTCAACGTTGCGCGGCGTCAGCAGGAAGATCTTCTCGGCAATCCGCTGCATGCCGCCGTCAAGGGAGTAGGTCAGTCCAGAGCAGAAGTCGATCATCCGCTTGGAAAGCTCGTGGTCGGTCGTCTGCAGGTTGAGGATGACCGGGACCTTGCGCTTGAACTGATCCGCCACCTGCTGGGCGTCGTTGAAGTTCCTCGGGATGACGAGATGGACCTGGACGTCGGAGTCGCCGTTGCCGACCGGGCGCAGGGTGCGAGTGCGCGAGGCCTGGATCGGCTCGTCGTCGGCGAAGATGTCGTCGATCTCGTCGCGCCGCGAGCGGCGGGCGCTCGGCAGGCGGCGCACCTGGCCGGACTCGCGGCGGGCGTCGAAGGCTTCTTCGGAGCTCGTCTCCGGCTCGAAGTCGTCTTCGTACTCGGGGCCGTAGTCATGATCCTCGGCAAGACCGAAGTAGACCAGCGCTCGATGCCATGTATCTCGTAGGGCCATGGTTAACGCGTGTTTCGGCCCCTCTGGGCCGATTCCTCTTAGGGATTATGGCTCAGTTTGGGGTATCGGCCGGCGGGTCCTGTCACGGGGAGGGGGCCTGCGGGCGGGCGCGGGGCGTCCGTTCTCGGCCCCCTCCCCGCGCCACCCCCCGGAGATGCCTCAGATATAGAGCGCTGTGCCCAGGCGGATGATGGTCGCTCCCTCGTCGATTGCTACGCGCCAATCTTGTGAGGTCCCCATCGAAAGGCGAGACAGGCCATGCTCGTCGGCAAGCTTTTTGAGGCGGGCGAAATGGGGACGGGAGTCCTTGGGGTCCTGGCTGAATGGGGGCATGGTCATCAGACCGGTGACCCGTACCGGGGAGCGGTCGATGAAGGAGGCGAGGTCGGCCGGGGCTACGCCGCCCTTGCCCTCCTCGCCGGCGACGTTGACCTCGACCAGGATCTCGGTGTCGGGGCCGGCGTGCCTGCCGAGCTGAGCCAGGACGGAATCGGTGGCGACCGAGTGGATCAGGCGACAGACCGGCAACAGCTGCTTCACCTTGCGGCTCTGCAGGTTGCCGATGAAGTCCCACTCGAAGGCATCTCCCCAGCGCTCCTGCTTGGCGAGCAGCTCCTGCTGGCGGTTCTCGCCGACGAGGCGGACGCCTGCCTCCGCCAGCGCCCCCATCTCCTCCAGCGGCACGTACTTGGTCGCGGCGAGGATCTCGACCTCGGACCCGGCGATCTGCCGCGCCCGCTCGAGGTTGGCGGCAATCTTCTCCGGCTCGAGGCCGTGGATCAGGCCGGGCACCTCAGCCCTCCTCCCGATCGAGCCAGACGAGTCCGGCCTGCCGTCGGGGGTCGCCGTCGCGACGATGCGAGAAGAAGAGCTCGGCCTCGCAGCAGGTGCAGAGGTCGGCCGACTGGATCTCCTCGACACCCGCCTCGCGCAACTGTCGGCGCGCCTCGCTCCAGAGGTCGGCCTCATAACAGCAGGGACCGATGCCGGGGCCGATCGCGGCGGCGGTTGCGCCCACCGCGGTCGCCCCGCGGAGTGCTATCCCCTGCTCCAGGCCACGCCGGCCGCCGTGCACGATCACCGCCCCGCCGGGGCCGACGCCGGCGATCGGCAGGCAGTCGGCGCCGAAGACGAGGCCGACCGTCCCGGGGTCGGCGACCACGTGGCCGTCGGCCTCCGCTGGCACAGCGCCGCCGTTGTGGAAGGCGAGCTCGGTGCCGTGCACCTGCCAGGCGCTGACGATCGCCTCCGGGTCGACCCCGAGGGCCGCCAGGGGCGCGAAGCTCTCCCGCGCCGAGCCAAACGCGCGGGTGGTGAAGGCGGCGGTCGCTCCCGGCAGGCGCGCCTCGAGCCAGCGCTTTCCGTCAGCCTCACGCCACTCCATCGTCACCCCTCGCCGCCGCCAGCGCCACGTCAAGCTCCTGGTCGCGACCGGCGATCTCGCCGTCGAGCTTGCGCCGCTTGGCCTCGGCCAGGCCGCGACCGACGGCCCTGCCCTCGGTCACGCCCGCGGCGATCAGGTCGTTGCCATCGATCTCGAGCTCGACCCTGCTCCACTTCTCCAGGTAGTCGTCGAGCCACTCGGCGCCGCGCGCCCGGGCGAGGAGCAGCTCGAGCGGGCTGTGGTGAGCGGCCAGTGCGACCGCTTCGGACGGGCGGGCGGGGGAAGCCGCCGCCAGCTCCTCCTCGCCGCCTCGGGCGTCGAGCGCCGCGGCGAACAGGGCCCGATCGCGTGGTACGAACCCGCGCCAGGGCGCCTCGGCGAGCAGCTCGGCGGCGCGCGCCACCAGCTGCGGTCCGCCCTCGCACTGGACGATCAGCCCCCAGTCTTCGGCCAGCTGGAATGCCCGAGGCGCCTCGGCCTCGCCGGCCAGCCGCAGCAGCTCGGCGTCGCGCCGATCGGCCGAGACCGTCGTCAGGTTCGCCTTGCGCAGCAACGCTTCCGTTTCCGGCTCCAGCCGAAAGCCAAAACGAGCCGCATAGCGGGCCGCCCGCAGCGCCCGCGTCGGATCGTCGACGAAGGATCCTGGGTGCAGCACTCGCAGCAGCCCAGCGGTGAGATCCGCCTGGCCGCCAAAAGGGTCGATCAGGTTCGATCCGTCGCGCAGCGGGATCGCCATCGCGTTGATCGTGAAGTCGCGCCGGCCGAGGTCCTCCGCGATCGCCGCCGCCGGCTCGACCGCGGGCAGGGCCCCGGGGTATTCGTAGGTCTCGGAGCGCGCACTTGCGATATCGAGCTCGTGGCCGTCGAGACTCACCTTGGCCGTGCCAAAACGCTCGTGGGCAACCGGCTCGACCCCGAGCCTGGCAGCAAGCGCCGCGGCATCGCCCTCGACCACGACGTCGATGTCGGCGCGACCCCGGCCCAGGAGGAGATCGCGCACGGCGCCGCCGACCAGGTAGACCGGCTCGGCCGCGACAGCGCGCACCGCGTCAAGCTCGGGATAGACCCGCTGCAGCGCCTCGGCGAGGCTCCCTTTCGGCTTTTCGGCGGTCGACATCGGTGCGTTGCCTACCATGATCGCGTGCGCTGGAGACGAGCAGGGGCCCTCGTCGCCCTGATAGCGGTGGCGGTCGCGGTCGGGGTGGCGGTGGGATCGAACCTCGGCGGCTCGGCCAACTCGCCGTCGGGGCCGGCCAGGACCAGTGGCGACGCCGGCTCCCCGGCGCGCGGCGAGTCGGACCTAGTCCGCAACGCGACACCGCAGGCGAGCTGGAAGCCCTACACCGGCCCGGTGCCGATCCTCGAGTACCACGTGCTCGGCGCGGCGCCGGCCGACGCCCCCTACCCCGAGCTCTACGTGACCCGTCCCGACTTCCACCAGCAGATGGACTGGCTCGACGAGCACGGCTACGAAGCGGTGACGCTGGAAGCGGTCGAGAACGCCTGGTACCGCGGCGGCACGCTGCCGGCCAAACCGGTCGTGCTCTCCTTCGACGACGGCTACCGGCCCCAGTTCACCTTTGCCCTGCCGGAGCTGCGCAAGCACGACTGGCCCGGCTTGCTCAACCTCAAGGCCGAAGGCTCCGACCTCTACACCAGCAACGTCGAAGCGATGATCGACGCCGGCTGGGAGCTGGCCGCGCACACGATCCACCACCTCGACCTGACCACCCTCGATGCAACCCAGCTGAAGGAAGAAGTCGCCGGCTCGCGCAAGATCCTGCGCCGCGAATACGGAGTGCCGGTGGCCAACTTCTGCTACCCGGCGGGCCAGTTCGACCCGACCGTGATCGGTGCGGTCAAGGCCGCCGGCTACTCCGGCGCGACGACCGAGATCCCCGGCTTCGCCGAACAGCAGAAACCTTACGAGCTGAGCCGCTTCGAGATCCTCGGCTCAACCGGGGTCTCTGGCCTCGCCGAAGACCTTGCTTCGGGATGAGGCCTATCCCGGTAGGGGTTCCACTTAACTTCTTTGGGTGCTGACGCACCTGCTGGCGCCGCAAGGTGGACGCCCAAAAAGTACAAGACGTTCCACCCCTACCGGGATAGGCCTCAACGCCGTACTGGGATGCCCGAGGCTGCCATCCGCTCCTTAGCTTCTTGGACGGTGAAGGTGCCGTAGTGGAAGATCGAGGCGCAGAGGACGGCGTCGGCGTTGCCGTCCGTGATCGCCTCGCTCAGGTGCTCGAGAGTTCCCGCGCCGCCGGAGGCGATTACGGGAACCGAGACTGCGTCTGCGACCGCGCGGGTCAGCTCGATGTCGTAGCCGTCGTTGGTGCCGTCGCGGTCCATGCTGGTCAGCAGCACCTCGCCGGCGCCGCGCTCGGTTGCCTCGCGGGCCCAGGAGACTGCATCGCGTCCATCGACCCGCTTGCGACCGCCGTTCACGTAGACGCCCCAGCCGTCCTCCTCGCGTTTGGCGTCGATCGCGATCACCACGCACTGGGCACCGAAGTGGTCGGCCAGCTCGGTCAAAAGCTCCGGACGAGCGAGCGCTGATGAATTGACGGACACCTTGTCCGCCCCTGCGTCGAGAACGGCCTGCGCGTCCTCGACGGAACGGATGCCACCGCCGATCGTGAAGGGGATGAAGACGTTGTCGGCAGTGCGACGAGCAAGCTCCACGATCGTGTCGCGCTTCTCGTGCGAGGCGGTGATGTCGAGGAAGACCAGCTCGTCGGCCCCCTCAGCGTCATAGCGCTCGGCCAACTCAACGGGATCCCCCGCGTCGCGCAGCCCGACGAAGTTCGTCCCCTTGACCACCCGCCCTGCATCGACGTCAAGGCAAGGAATGACTCGCTTGAGAACCATCAGCTAAGCGTAGACGTGGGCGATGGGGAACCTACCCCCCAAGCACCGCGACAGCCTCGGCGACAGAGAAACGGCGCTCGTAGAGGGCACGACCGACAATGGCGCCCTCGATGTTGGGAGCGGCCTCGCGGGCCAGGGCCTCAAGATGCGCAAGGTCTCCGACCCCACCCGAGGCGATGACCTGAGCATCGGTTGCCGCGGCGATCTGGTTCAGCTCGTCGATGGCCGGACCCTCCATCGTGCCGTCGACCTCGATTGCAGTGCAGAGGAAGCGCGTCACGCCTCGCGAGCTGAGCTCCGCGACGGCCTCGACCACCCCCTCCTCACCTGCTTCTGTCCATCCCGCAAGCGCGACCTTGCCGTTGCGGGCGTCAACCGAGACGACCACTCGATCACCGTGTTTCTCCAGCGCCTTGGCGAGAAACCCGGGGTCGCGCAGCGCGGCTGTTCCGATGACGACCCGCTCCGCACCGGCATCAAGGGCTGAGGCCACGGACTCCGCGTCCCGCAACCCCCCTCCGACCTGGATCGGGCAATCCACCGCCGCGGTAATCCGCTTCACCGCATCGAGATTCCGCGGCATCCCAGCCTTTGCCCCGTCGAGATCAACCACATGCAGGAACTCGGCGCCTTCCCCGGCCCAGCGCACCGCGGCGTCGACCGGATCGGGATCGTAGGTCGTCTCCCGAGCGTAGTCGCCCTGCAGCAGCCGCACCGCCTTGCCATCGCGGATATCTATCGCGGGATAAAGGATCACGCCGGGACGGAGGCGCAGATTCCGGCGAAGTTGGAGAGCAGGCGCAGGCCCGCCGCACTCGACTTCTCGGGGTGGAACTGGACGCCGAAGACGTTGTCGCGCTCGGCGGCGCAGGCGAAGCGGGTGCCGTAGGCGGCGGTGCCGAGCAGATCGTCCGAGCCGGGCTGCGGCGCGAAGGAGTGAACGAGGTAGAAGGGCGTCTCGGAACCGATCCCGTCGGTCAGGCGCGACTCCTTCTCCCAGCGCACGGGAGACCAGCCGATGTGGGGGATCTTCAAGCCCGGCGCGTCGAGGACGTCGACGCCGCCGCTCAGCAGCCCCAGCCCCTCGGCTCCGCCCAGCTCGGTGGTCGAGTCGAAGAGAAGCTGCAGGCCGAGGCAGATTCCGAGGATCGGCACGCCCGCTTCGCGGCGCTCGGAGATCAGCTCGTCGAGGCCGAGCGCGCGCACCCCCTCCATCGCCTTGGGAAAGGCGCCGACCCCGGGCAGGATCAGGCCATCGGCGGCGCGAATCGTCGCCGCGTCGTTGGCGATCGTCGCCGTCGCGCCGACGTGCTCGAGCGCCTTCTCGACCGAGCGCAGGTTGCCCATGCCGTAATCGAGGATGCAGATCCGCGTCGTCATTCGCTCAAGGTTCCCTTGGTCGACGGCACGCCGCTCTCCTCGGGGTCGACCGAGACGGCCACGCGCAGGGCGCGGGCGAAGGCCTTGAAGCAGCCCTCGATCATGTGGTGGGCGTTGGTGCCGTAGCGGACCGAGACGTGCAGGGTCAGCTTGGCGCTGTTGGCGACGGCACGGAAGAACTCCTCGGCGAGCTCGGTATCGAAGCCGGCGATCGAGGTCGTCGGCAGCTCGGCATCGAAGACGCAGAGCGGCCGGCCGGAGATGTCGATCGCGCACTCGGCCAGCGACTCGTCCATCGGCACCACGGCCGAGCCGTAGCGCCTGATCCCCGCCCGGTCTCCGAGCGCCTCGTCGAGCGCCTGGCCGAGCACGATGCCGACATCCTCCACCGTGTGGTGGGCACCGGTCTCGAGGTCTCCGTTGGCCTCCACCTCCAGCCCGAGCCTGCCGTGACGCGCGAGCAGGTCGAGCATGTGATCGAGGAAGCCGACTCCCGTGGCAGTGCTCGACTCCCCTCCATCGAGGTCGAGCGAGAGCCTGATCTGGGTCTCGGCGGTGCTGCGCTCTCTTGTCGCTGTGCGGCTCATGGCGTCTCCGTCCTAATCATCGCGGACTCGCCGTGAACGGGGAATCCCTCAGCCCGGGCGATCCGGTCGACGTGTGGGGCAAGCTTCGCCGCGGCCTCGGCCGGAACCTCCACGGTGGAGATCTTGCGACGGAAGGTACCGGGACCCAAGGGGCCTGAAAAGCGTCCAGCTGCGGCCGTGGGCAGAACGTGGTTAGAACCTGCCGCATAGTCGCCAAATGCCGTGGCGCTATACGCGCCTGCGAATACGCAACCCGCGGTTGTGACACGGCGCGCGAGTAGAGCGGCGTCCTCGACCAGCAACTCAAGGTGCTCTGGTGCAAAGAAGTTAGCCAAGTCAATCGCATCCTTGAGATCGGGAACCCGTACTAGGGCAAGGGGGGCATCAGCCACACCGGATCGGCTCGCCGCCACACGCTCGGCTTCTGTCGCCACACCAGCCAAGATCTCATCCTCAGTGGCAACCGCAACAAGCGGTGTCTCGCCGCCGTGCTCCGCTTGAGCGCAAAGGTCAAGTGCCACCCATTTTGGATCGACATAACCGTCGAGAACAACCATGAGCTCAGACGGGCCGGCCAGCGAATCTATTGCGACGATGCCAGAAACACTGGCCTTGGCAGCACGGACCCAGGCGTTTCCGGGCCCAGCAACCACGTTGACATGCTTGATCGTCTCGGTTCCATAGGCAAGAGCGAATATCGCCTGCGCACCCCCCACCGCGTAGACCTCATCCACTTCACAAAGTGCGGCTGCAGCGAGCACTGCGCGATTGACTTTTCCATTTGGCCCAGGCGGAGTTGCTAGAGCAATACGCCCCACCCCGGCAACTTGAGCCGGGATTGCGCACATCAATACACTCGATGGGTACGCCGCCCGACCTCCTGGGGCGTAGATGCCCGCAGCCCCCACGGGGACCTCACGAATGGTTACCGATTGTCCTTGAGGCAACTCGATTTGACGAGGAGCCTTATCCACCTGAGCTTCGGCTACCGCGCGAATATTGTCCGCGGCAAATTCCATTGACCGGCGTAGGTCAGAATCAACTTTCGACAGGGCTTCAGCTCTTTCGACCTCATCCACCGCGAGCGAGGTCGGCGCAACCTCGGTTGCATCAAAGCGCGCTGTCAACTCCAATACCGCCTGATCCCGGTTCTCGCTTTTTCGCACCGCTTGTTCGATTTCGTCGACGTTTACATGAGGCCAGCTCTTCATCCCCCAAAGTCGAACTTTGGCGGCAGTGGTATCGGCTCCGCTCCACTCAAAGCGTTCTACCTTCATTGAGCCAACCCCTCGCGCAGCTTCGCCGTCAGGCCGTCGACCTCGCGCGCCCGCAGCTTGTGGGCGACCCGGTTGGCGACGAACCTCGCCGTGCACTCCAAGATCTCCTCGCGCACCTCGAGGTCGTTCTCCTCCAGGGTGCGGCCGGTGGCGACCAGGTCGACGATGCCGTCGGCGAGGCCGATCAGCGGCGCCAGCTCGACCGAGCCCTTGACCTCGATCACCTCGACCTGGCGGCCGGTCGACTCGAAGTGGCGTTCGGCCGTGCGCGGGTACTTGGTTGCGATCCGCATCATTCCGAGCCGGCGCTGGGACTCCCCCAGCCGCTCGTCCCCCTTGCGCCCGGCGAGAACCATGCGGCAGCGGCCGAAGCCCAGGTCGAGCAGCTCGTAGACGACCCGATCCGCCTGCTCCAGCAGAACGTCCTTGCCGGTGATGCCGACGTCGGCGGCGCCGGCCTCGACGTAGGTCGGCACGTCCGAGGGCCGCATCGTCACCAGCGTCACCCCGTCGGCCTCGAAGATCAGCGAGCGCGACTCACCCCGCACCTCGCTGGTGTCGATGCCGAGCGCGTCGAGCGCGTCGAGCGTGCCGCCGAGCAGGGCGCCGCGCGGAACCGCTATGCGCAGCGGCCCTTCGCCACGCGCGTGGCCCATGCCGGCGACCTCAACGCTCATCAGCCACCACCCCCCTCTGGCTCCTCCTCCATCTGGGCGACGTGGACGCGCTCCAGGTAGAGGGCGAAGCCGGCCGCGGGCAGGTCGACGCCGAAGCGCTTGAGCAGCTCGTCGTAGCGGCCACCGCCGCCAAGCACGTGGCCGAGGGCCGGGTCGTAGACCTCGAGGATCGCGCCGCTGTAGTAGCCGAGGTCACGCAGCAGGCCGAGATCAATCTGGACCCGGTCGGCGACTCCGCGCGCCTCCAGCGCCTCGAAGGTCTCCCCCAGCCGCGCGGTCGCGCGCTCAACCGCGGCGCCGCCCAGGGAGCGCGCCTGCTCCAGTACCTCTTTGCCGCCGCGCAGCTGCGAGAGCGCGACGCAGGTGGCGATCTGCTCGTCGCCGATGCCGTCGAGCTCGGAGAGCTCAACCTCAAGACCGACCAGATCGTGGGCGGCAAGGCAGGCGAGGATCGCGTCGTGGGGGGCGCCCTCGATCCCGAACTCGCTGAGCAGCTGGCGGTAGAGGTCGGCGTCGCCGAGGCCGATCACGGCGCGATCGAGGCCGGCCGCGTCGAGCGTCGCCTCGAGCACGTCGACGACCTCGGCGGTCCCGGCGGGCGCGGGGGCGCCGATCAGCTCGACCCCGGCCTGGGCGAACTCGCGCATCTGGCCGCGCTGCGGGCGCACCGCCCGGAAGGCGTTGGCCAGATAGCAGAGCCGCAGCGGTGGCTCTGCTTCCGCGTAGCGGCTGGCGACCAGGCGCGCGATCGGGATCGTCATGTCGGAGCGCAGCGCGAGCAGGTCGCCGCGCTCGTCGAAGAATCGGTAGGCAGAATCTGCGGTGCGGCCGTCGCCGCGCGCGAGCACCTCGTCGTACTCGATCGCCGGCGTCGAGACCTCGCCGTAGCCACGGCTCTCGAAGACCTCGATCATCGCCAGGTGCAGGCGGCGCAGCTCCCGCATCTCGTCCGGGAGCACGTCGCGGGTGCCTGGGGGAATGGGATGGATCATCCGCCGGACCTTACGAGAGTGGGCGCGAAAGCCCTGCTACGCGGGGACCTCTGAGGAGACCCGTTCAATCTGGGCGCCGAGCGCGCGCAGGCGGGAGTCGATCTGCTCGTAGCCGCGGTCGATCTGGCGGATGTTGCCGATCTCCGAGACGCCATCCGCGGCGAGGGCGGCGATGAGCATCGCCATCCCGGCGCGGATGTCGGGGCTCTCGACCCGTTCGCCGTGAAGCCGGCTCGGACCGCTGACAATCGCCCGGTGGGGATCGCAGAGCGTGATCCGAGCGCCCATCGCGACCAGCTTGTCGACGAAGAAGAGGCGGTTCTCGAACATCTTCTCGAAGATCAGGATCTCGCCGTCGGCCTGGGTTGCCAGCGCCAGTGCGATCGAGGTGAGGTCGGCGGGGAAGGCGGGCCAGGGGCCGTCCTCGATCTTCGGGATCGCGTCGCCGAGGTCCGACTTGATGCGCAGCGCCTGTTCCGGCGGGACGAGCACATCGCGCCCGTCGATCTCCGAGCGCAGCCCGAGCCGGCGAAACTGGCGGCGGACCATCAGCAGGTCGATCGGCTCGACGTCGCGGATGCGCAGCTCGCCCCCGGTCGCCGCGGCGAGCGCCATGAAGCTGCCGACCTCGATGTGGTCGGCCGAGATCGTGTGCTCGGCACCGCCGAGCTTGTCGCGCCCGTGCACCGTCATCACGTTGGAGCCGATGCCGTCGACCTGGGCGCCCATCGCGCAGAGCAGGCGGGCGAGGTCCTGCACGTGCGGCTCACAGGCGGCGTTGGAGATCGTCGTCGGCCCCGGCGTCAGCGCCGCCGCCATCAGCGCGTTCTCGGTGCCCATCACCGAGGGCTCGTCCATGAAGATCGAGCACGGGCAGAGCCCCTCGGCCGGGGCGCTGAGCTCGATCCAGCGATCGCCGTCGACGCGGGCGCCGAGGTCCGCGAAGGCGTCGAGGTGGGCATCGAGGCGGCGACGGCCGATGAAGTCGCCGCCCGGCGGCGGCATCCGCGCCTCGCCGAAGCGGGCCAACAGCGGCCCGGCGAGCAGAAAAGAGGCCCGGATCTGCTTCGAGAGATCCTCGTCGACGGCGACGCCGGAGACCGAGGCCGCGCAGAGGCGGACGCTGTTGTCGGCGACCCAGGCGACCTCGACCCCGAGCTGCTCGAGCAGGGCCAGCTGCGCCTCGGTGTCGCGGATGCGCGGCACCCGGTGCAGAAGCAACTCCTCTTCGGTCAGCAGGCAGGCGGCGAGGATCGGCAGCGCGGCGTTCTTGTTGCCGGCGACGGTCACCTCGCCGGAGAGCGGCACCCCGCCCTGGATGACGAATTTCTCCATGTCTGGGACCTATTCGCGCTCGCCGGTCATTCTCCGGCTAGGGTAACGGCCGGCATGCGGAGAGGCTGGAAGATCGCGATAGGGGTGGCGGTGGCGCTGATCGTGCTGCTGGGACTGAACGCGCTCAGCGTCGATCACGAAACCAAGGCGGCCGGGGTGACCGAACCGGGAGGGAAGATTCTCGACCTCCCCGGCGGCGACCTCGAGGTGGTCGAAAAGGGCCCGAAGGCGGGCGAGCCGATCGTCCTGATCCACTGCTTCACCTGCGCGATCAACTACTGGGACGGGGTGATCCCCCTGCTCGCCAAGGATCACCGGGTGATCGCGGTCGACCTGCTCGGCCACGGCGGCTCGGAAAAGCCATCCTCCGGCTACTCGGTGCCGAACCAGGCGGACCTCGTCGCCCAGGCCCTTGCCAAGCTCGGCGTCAGCGATGCCGAGGTCGTCGGCCACTCGCTCGGCGGACCGGTGACGGTCGCGCTGGCCGAACGGTCCCCGCAGCTGGTCAGCCGGATGGTGCTGATCGACAGCATCCCCGACACCTCCTACGGAGACGTCGGTTTCATCGGCGAACTGCCCTTCAAGCCGGTGATCGGCCAGGCGCTGTGGCGGATCAAGCCGGACTTCTCGATCCGCAACGGCCTGAAGGTCGCGTTCGCGCCAGGCTTCTCCGTACCCGACGCCTTCGTCGAAGACGTCAAGCGACTGACCTACAGCGCCTACACGGGCTCCCACGATGCCTTCGACGAGTACACCGGCGAAGAGTCGCTTCCCGATCGGGCCGCCGCGCTGCACAAGCCCCTGATGGCGATCATGGGCGCCGAGGAGCAGATCGCCAGCGACCCGCGCGAATCCCTCGCCGCCTATCGCGAGGCGGTCCCGGCGGCCGAGACCAAGCTGATCGCCGGCGCGGGCCACTCTCCCAACGTCGAGAAACCGGCCGAGACCGCCGCGCTCGTGCTCGGATTTGCCAAGCCACCGGTCAAGAGCGTAGGATCGAACGCGCGAGGAGGTGTCGGCTCAGGCAATGAGACGCGCCAGCAACAGACACAAGAAGCCAATCCTCAGCCCGCGACTGGGAAGAGGGTTTCTCCTCGCGCTGCCGCTGCTGGCAGCAGCGGCCCTGCTAACGGCCAGTAGCGCCGCCGCCAAGCCGCGCGTGCTGAGGGTCGGCAGCTTGCACGGCCTCAAGGGCAAGTACAAGACGATCCAGTCGGCGGTCGACGCCGCCAGGCCGGGTGACTGGGTGCTGGTCGGGCCCGGCGACTACCACGAACGCGGCGACCGGGTTCACGCCCCGGGCGAGGTCCCGCCCGCCGGCGTGCTGATCCTCAAGCCGCGAATCCACCTGCGCGGGATGAGCCGCAACGGCGTCGTCGTCGACGGCACCAAGCCGGGCTCCTCGCGGTGCTCGCGCAAGGCCGGCGCCCAGGACTTCGGCGTCGCCGAGAACGGCAGCCGGATCGGGCGCAACGGAGTCGTCGCCTTCAAGGTAAGCGGCGTCAGCATCGAGAACCTGACCGCCTGCAACTTCCTCGCCGGCGGCGGCGAGAACGGCAATGAGATCTGGTGGAACGGGGGTGACGGCAGCGGCCTGATCGGCATGGGCTCTTTCAAAGGCGCCTACCTGAACGCGACGTCGACCTTCTACAACGGCGACGAGACGGCGGCCAAGTACGGGATCTTCGCCAGCAACGCCCGCGGCCGCGGCCTCTGGAGCCAGACCTATGCCAGCAACTTCAGCGACTCCGGCTACTACGAGGGCGCCTGCCGCCAGGAATGCAACCTGACGATGCGCGGCGCCTGGGCCCAGTACAGCGCCCTCGGCTACTCGGGGACCAACTCGGGCGGCAGCATCGTCGTCAAGGAATCGGAGTTCGACCACAACAAGGACGGCTTCGACACCAACAGCCAGAACAACGACGATGCGCCCTCACCCCAGGACGGCAGCTGCCCGGGCGGCGCGACGAGTCCGCTCACCCACTCGGTTTCCTGCTGGGCGCTGATCGACAACTACATCCACGACAACAACAACCCCAACGTGCCCGGAGCCGGAGCAGCGGGCTCGGCGCCGGTCGGGACCGGAGTCTCGATCAGCGGCGGTCGCTTCGACACGGTGATCGGCAATCGCATCGCCCACAACGGTGCCTGGGGCGTATTGCTCGTGCCCTTCCCCGACACCGACACGCCACCGCCGGTTGCCCACTGCGAGGGCGGCACCCAGACCGGCTCGCTCGGTTTCGGCTGCCTCTACGACGACTGGGGCAACCAGATCTTCGAAAACGAGTTCTCCGCAAACGGCTTCTTCGGCAACCCGACCAACGGCGACATCGGCCAGATCACCTTCTTCGGCGGCAACCCGGTCAACTGCCTGCGCCACAACAAGCTCCCCGACGGCGTCTCGCCAGAATCTCTGCTGAGCAACACCTGCGGCGCGATCGGCAGCGGCGAGATCAACCAGCCGCTGCTCGAACAGGCCGAATGCAACACCCAGATCCTCAGCACGAAGCCCTGCCCGCCCGGCTCCGTCTACCCCCGCAAGACGAAGACGGCGATGCACGCGCTGCCGAAGACGAAGAAGCTGCCGACGATGCCCAACCCCTGCGCCGGCGTGCCGGCCAATCCCTGGTGCCAAGCTGCCCAGGGACCCAAGAAGCACGGCTGAAGCGGCGGCGCCCAGGCACGGATTGCAAGAAGCGCTGCAGCTTCGAGCTTCCATCCGGAGACCCCCCTAGAGTCGAACCTATGTTCGATACGACGAAAACATCGCTGACGGGACGGCTGGCCGACGCCGTCGACCTCCTGATCGATTTCGCGACGCTGGGCGAGTACGGCCTCGAGGCGCCCAATAGTCTGCAGCGGTGCCAGGCGCCGCCCCGGAACCGCAGGGAAGCCCACCGCGAAGCGGCCGGCGGCGAGCCCGCTGGATCGTCGCCGCGGCGGCGGCCGCGGCACTCATCCTCGCCCTTGGCGCCCTCGCGAGCTGGCACTTCTCGTCGGTCGCCCTCGTTCCGGACCACTCGCCCTGGTCCGAACGGGTCGACGTCGAGGCGGTAACGCCCGGCAGCATCGAGCTTCACCGCTCCGAGGCCGCCGCCAGGCCGGGTTATTTCGGCCTCGCCTGGCAGGGCGGCCACGCGATCGTCGGTCCGGTCGAGAGCGAAGGCGACGACGCCGTCACCCGCAAGCTGACCCGCGTCCGCGGCTACCTGGTGCCGGGGCTCGAGGCCGGCCTTGAAAGCAACGTCTACGCCGGCGATCCAGGCGAAGCGCTCGGCCTGCCCTACCGGGCCGTGGACGTCCCCGACCCGCTCGGTCCGATGCCCGCCTGGCTGATCCCCGCGCCCCGGCACAGCGACCCCAACTCGGCGCCCTCGCACACCTGGGCGATCGTCGTCCACGGCCACAACGACAGCCGCCAGTGCGACCTCCGCATCGCCCCCACCCTCCACCGCGCCGGCTTCCCCTCGCTGCTGATCTCCTACCGCAACGACCTCGGCGCGCCTGAGAGCCCTGACGGTCTCTACCACCTCGGCGAAACCGAGTGGCGGGACCTCGCAGCCGCGGCGCGCTACGCCCTCCACCACGGAGCGCAGCGGCTCGTGCTGGTCGGCTACTCGATGGGCGGCGCGCTGGTCACCGAGTTCATGCAACGCTCGCCACTCTCGAAACGGGTCAGCGGCATCGTGCTCGACGCTCCCGTCCTCGACTGGAAATCGGTGCTCGAATTCAACAGCGAACAGATGGGGCTGCCGGGCGCGCTCGCCCTACCCGTCGAGGCGGCGATCGATGCGCGCATCGACCCCGACTGGGACAGCCTCGACGCCGTCAAGCACCCCGAGGACTTCCAGCTCCCGATCCTGCTCTTCCACGGCGTAGATGACACCGTCGTGCCGATCGCCGACAGCGATGCGTTTGCCGCCAAGCTCGGCAGCTCGGTCACCTACTACCGCGTCCCGAGGGCCGATCACACCCAGGAGTGGAACGTCGGCCCCCGCCTCTACGAACGCCGACTGCGCCGTTTTCTCCTGCAAATCAAGCCAAAAACGCAACGAGCCCGATCACGCGGACCGGGCTCGAAGGAATAAAAAACCGGCGGCGACCTACTCTCCCAGGGGGTTGCCCCCCAAGTACCATCGGCGCTGAAAGGCTTAACTGCTC
The DNA here is from genome assembly GCA_963702705.1 of uncultured Solirubrobacterales bacterium. Classification (GTDB taxonomy): domain Bacteria; phylum Actinomycetota; class Thermoleophilia; order Solirubrobacterales; family 70-9; genus VRUE01. Next base: position 14,576 of record CAVPDR010000002.1, on the reverse strand, counting down.
TGTTCGGAATGGGAAGAGGTGTTTCCCTTTCGCTATGCACCACCGGAAAATTTGCGAGACCGCCCCCGGTGGAGCTTGAAAACCGCACAAGGCGCAAAGCATGGGTAATGAAATATCCGTCAAGCCCTCGACCCATTAGTACCAGTCGGCTGAGCACATCACTGCGCTTGCACCGCTGGCCTATCAACCTGGTGGTCTACCAGGGGTCTTACTCCCTCAAGGGGATGGGAGAATTCATCTCGAGGACGGCTTCCCGCTTAGATGCCTTCAGCGGTTATCCGTTCCGTGCGTAGCTAACCTGCGATGCCCCTGGCGGGACAACAGATACACCAGCGGCACGTTCATCCCGGTCCTCTCGTACTAGGGATGACTCCTCTCAATTCTCCAACGCCCACGGCAGATAGGGACCGAACTGTCTCACGACGTTCTGAACCCAGCTCGCGTACCGCTTTAATGGGCGAACAGCCCAACCCTTGGGACCTACTCCAGCCCCAGGATGCGACGAGCCGACATCGAGGTGCCAAACCGTTTCGTCGATGTGGACTCTTGGAAACGATAAGCCTGTTATCCCCGGAGTACCTTTTATCCGTTGAGCGACGGCGCTTCCACTTGCTACCGCCGGATCACTAAGCCCAACTTTCGTTCCTGCTCGACCCGTCGGTCTCGCAGTCAAGCTCCCTTGTTGCCTTTACACTCTACGCACGATTTCCAACCGTGCTGAGGGAACCTTTGGGCGCCTCCGTTACATTTTAGGAGGCGACCGCCCCAGTCAAACTGCCCACCTGACACTGTTCACCACCCGGATCACGGCATGGTGTTAGAAGCCCAGACTACCAAGGGTGGTATCTCAAGGGTGACTCCCCAGCAGCCAAAGCCGCTGGTTCACTGTCTCCCACCTATCCTGAGCGAGATACCCCAGACTCCAATATCAAGTTGCAGTAAAGGTTCACGGGGTCTTTCCGTCTAGCCGCGGGTACTCGGCATCTTCACCGAGACTTTAATTTCACCGAGCCTCTCGTTGAGACAGCGTCCAACTCGTTACGCCATTCGTGCAGGTCGGAACTTACCCGACAAGGAATTTCGCTACCTTAGGACCGTTATAGTTACGGCCGCCGTTTACCGGGGCTTAGCTTCACTGCTTCGCACCGAAGTGCTAACAAGTCCGCGTAACCTTCCGGCACCGGGCAGGCGTCAGCCCCTATACGTCGTCTTACGACTTAGCAGAGGCCTGTGTTTTTGGTAAACAGTCGGTTGGACCAATTCACTGCGGCCCCCTCAGGCTCCCTCCGTACGGAGTTCACCCTAACGGGGCGCCCCTTCTCCCGAAGTTACGGGGCGATTTTGCCGAGTTCCTTAACGAGAGTTAGCTCGCTCACCTCAGTATGTTCTACTTGTCCACCTGTGTCGGTTATCGGTACGGGCACGCGAATCCTGCCTAGAGGATTTTCTTGGAGGCATGGGATCGGGGACTCGCCGGCGGTCAAGCCAGCTGGCATCGCACCTCGCGTCAAAACGCCGCTGCGGATTTCCCTACAGCGACTGGCTACGTGCTTGCCCCAGGACGACCATCGCCTGGGTTCCCTTACCCTTCCCCGTCCCCCCATCGGTCATAACGGAAACGACGTGGTACAGGAATATCAACCTGTTGGCCATCGGCTACGCCTTTCGGCCTCGCCTTAGGTCCCGACTAACCCTGAGCAGACGAACTTTACTCAGGAAACCTTGGACAATCGGTGGAGGGGAGTCTCACCCCTCTTTCGTTACTCATGCCGGCATTCTCACTTCCAGCCGCTCCACGGGAGCTTACGCACCCGCTTCTCGCAACTGGAACGCTCTCCTACCGCGTGCAGAACCCGCAGGCCTGCACACCCATAGCTTCGGTGACTAGCTTGAGCCCCGTTGAATTCTCCGCGCCCGAACACTTGACCAGTGAGCTGTTACGCACTCTTTCAAGGATGGCTGCTTCTAAGCCAACCTCTTGGTTGTCTATGCACTCGGACATCGTTCACCACTTAGCTAGTACTTGGGGACCTTAGCTGATGGTCTGGGTTGTTCCCCTTTTGCGTACGAAGTTTA
>CAVPDR010000002.1:0-10000 GCA_963702705.1 uncultured Solirubrobacterales bacterium | reverse complement strand
TCTCAGACCAGCTACCCATCGTTGCCTTGGTAGGCCGTTACCCCACCAACAAGCTAATGGGCCGCGAGCCCCTCCCAATGCGGAGGCCGAAGCTTCCTTTAGCGAACAGACTTGGATCTGTGCGCCACATCCGGTATTAGCCCGAGTTTCCTCGGGTTGTCCCGGTCATCGGGGCAGGTTACTCACGTGTTACTCACCCGTTCGCGGCTTTGCCCCAGGGCAAGCCCTGGTTCGTCGCACCACTTGCATGTGTTAAGCACGCCGCCAGCGTTCGTCCTGAGCCAGGATCAAACTCTCCGTGAAAGGTACTTCTTACAGAGAGCTGTCATGCCTGGCAAATTGCAAATCGCCGGGTACACATACTCGGCGACCGGCATGACGGGTAAATCAGACCACCCGGCGCGCTGGCGCACCAGGTGGATCGGGCTCAAACATCCCCACAGGCCAATCCGGCCCGCGGGGTGCACGCTGCTCAGTTTTCAAAGACCGCTGCGCCTTGACGGCGGTGCTCGCCGCCCTTCACGCACGGGCCAGGCACGGAGGCCTGCCCCGGAAGGACGCGGGAGTATAGCGCTATGGCGGCGGTTTGCCTAGCGGCCGGCGCGAAGGCGGCGGAATCGCCGCTTGCCGGCCTGCAGGATGCGGCCATCGAGCGCTTTGGGAGCCAAATCCAGGGTATCGGAGGGGATCGTCTCACCGTCGAGCTTGGCCCCCCCCTGCCTGATCAGGCGACGCGCCTCGCTGGAGCTGATCTCGAAGGCGCCGGCCATCAGGGCCGGAAGGTGGACCGTACCGCCGTTGTCGCCGAGGAACGGCAGCAGGTCAAGCTCCTCGACCTCGTCCGGCGCCTGACGATCGACGAAGAGGCGGTTGAAGTGCGCCTCCGCCCCCTGTGCCGCGGCCGCGTCGTGAAAGCGCTCGACTATGCCGCGTGCCAGTGCCCGCTTGGCCTCGTTGGGCGGGGCCCCGACCGGTGGCTCGGCGCCGAGTACGAGCCGGAAGTACTCGGGCATCGCCTCGTCGGGCACCCGCATCGTCTTGCCGAACATCTCCTCGGGCGCCTCGGTGACGCCGATGTAGTTGTCCAGCGACTTGCTCATCTTCTTCACGCCGTCGGTTCCGACCAGGATCGGCATCGTCAGGATCGATTGCGGCACCTGGCCGTAAGAGGTCTGGATGTCGCGGCCGAAGAGCAGGTTGAACTTCTGGTCGGTCCCCCCCAGCTCGACGTCGGCTTCGACCGCGACCGAGTCGTATCCCTGCAGCAGCGGGTAGAGCAGCTCCAGCGCCGCGATCGGCGCGCCGGCGGCGAGCCGTTTCTGGAAGTCGTCGCGCTCGATCAGGCGGGCGACCGTGGTCTGCGCCAGCAAGCCGAGCAGCGCCTCCGGCTCCATCCGCAGCCACTCGCTGTTGAAGCGGACCTCGGTGCGCTTGCGATCGAGGATCTTGAAGGCCTGCTCCTGGTAAGTCGCGGCGTTGGCCTCGATCTCCTCCGGCGAGGGCAGCGGCCGCGGCGCCGAGCGGCCGCTCGGATCGCCGACCCGGGCGGTGAAGTCGCCGACGATCAGCACGACCCGGTGGCCCGCCTGCTGGAACTCGCGCAGCTTCTCAAGCACGACGGTGTGGCCGAGGTGGATGTCGGGCGTGGTCGGGTCGATCCCCAGCTTCACGCGCAGCGGCCGGCCGCCGGCCAGCTGCTCCCGCAGCATCCCCGCCGGCAGCACATCGACCGCGTTGCGCGTCAGGTCCGCCACGGCCCCAATGCTAGACTGCCGCCTTCGCTCGGCGGGCCGTGGGACGCCGAATTGCGACCTCCCTCGATGGCAATTGGAACAAAGCTCCGCCGACGGGGCGACGCAGCCGCGCCGTCGGCGCCGCCGACGCCTTCGCCCAAGCCCGCCAGGCCGCGGCTGAAGAAGCTGCGCATTCTCTTCGTCCTGCTCGGGCTCGCGCGTGCTGGCCCTGGTCTCGATGGTCTTCGGGATGATGGCCGCTGTCTCGCAGGATCTGCCGGCGATCTACAACTTCGCCCAGTACAAGGCCTCGAAGAACAGCGAGGTCTTCGACGCCTCGGGCGAACCGATCGGCACCCTGACCAGCGACCAGAACAAGATCCTGCTCACCTCGGGCCAGATCTCACCCAACGTCAAGAACGCAGTGGTCTCGATCGAGGACTCGCGCTTCTACGAACACAACGGCGTCGACTTCCAGGGCATCGCCCGCGCCCTGATCAAGGACGTGCTCAGCCAGAGCGCCCAGCAGGGCGCCTCGACGATCACCGAGCAGTTCGTCAAGAACGCGCTCGAAGCCGAAGGCAGCCGCACGGTCTTCGAGAAGTTCCGCGAGGCGGCGCTCGCCTACCGGCTCGAGCGCCACTGGACCAAGGACAAAATCCTCACCGAGTACCTGAACACGATCTACTTCGGCGAGGGCGCCTACGGGATCGAGGCCGCGGCCCGCACCTACTTCGGCAACGCCCACCCGGGCTGCGGCACGCCAACCGAGCCCTGCGCCTCGGTGCTCGAGCCCTGGGAGGCGGCGACCCTGGCGGCGATCATCGCCTCGCCCTCGGCCTTCGACCCCAAGATCTACCCCGAAAACTCGCTCGGCCGACGCAACCTGGTGCTGGAAAAGATGTACGAACAGGGCTACATAACGCAGGAACAGTACGAAGAAGGCCGCCAACAGGCCCTGCCCTCCCCCAACGACATCGAGCCGCCCAAGCTCGATTCGAAGGCCCCCTACTTCACCGCCTGGCTGCGCCAGCAGTTGGTCGAACGCTACGGCGCCTCGAAGGCCTTCTTCGGCGGCCTGAAAGTGAAGTCGACGCTCGACCTGCGCCTCCAGGGCGCCGCCGAAGAAGCGGTCAACGCATACCTCGGCTACCTGCCGGCGACCGCCTCGGTCGTCGTACTCGACAACAAGAACGCAGGCGTCAAGGCGATGGTCGGCGGGCCCGACTTCGAAACCAAGCCCTTCAACCTCGCCACCCAGGGCCACCGCCAGCCCGGCTCCTCGATCAAGCCGTTCACGCTGCTCACGGCGCTGGAGGAGGGCATCTCCCCCTACACGACCTACGAATCGGCGCCGCAGGAATTCCACTTCGGCAAGCACGGCGAAGAAACGTTCGTCGTCCACAACGACGAGGACTCCTACCTCGGCTCCTGCGACATCGTCTGCGCGACCACCTACTCGGACAACTCGATCTACGCCCAGCTCGGCCTCGAAGGGCTGAAGGGCAAGACGATCGAGGACCGCACCCGCTCGATCGCCGCCACGATCCACAAGGCCGGCTACGACGACCCGATCTCGACCAACCCGGCGATGGTGCTGGGCGGCCTGACCGAGGGCGTGACGCCGCTGGGCTGGGCCTACGCCTACTCGACGATCGGCAACAACGGCGATCGCGTCAGCGGCACGCTGGCGCCGCGGCCGGGCGACAGCCCCGTCGCCTACACCCAGGTCACCGACCAGGACGGCCAAACGATCAAGGACGGCGACAACGACTCGATCCACACCCAGGTGATCCCCGAAGGCGTCGCCGAAGAAGCGAAGAGCATCCTCGAAACCGTGGTCAGCAGCGGCACCGGCACCCACGCCCAGATCGGCGCCTCAGGGCAGTGGGGCAAGACGGGGACGACCGAGAACAACGGCGATGCCTGGTTCTGCGGCGGGATCGAAGACGAAGCGACCGCCTGCGTCTGGGTTGGCTACGCCGACACGACGACGCCGATGACGACCCTCTACAACGGTGGCCCGGTGATGGGCGGCACCTTCCCGGCGCTGATCTGGGCCAGCGTGATGTCCGCCTACGAGGAAATCAAAGCCGAACGGGCTGCAGAAGCGAAAGAAGGAAGGGAACGCAAGGACGGATCCGGGTCGACCTACACCGCGCCGGAATCCTCGGGCGAACCGGAAGTCGAAGAAACGGAAGCGCCGGAAACGAGCGAACCGGTCGAAGAAACCCCCGAAGCGCCGGAAGCGGCCGAACCCGGCGAACCGGCGGCCCCGGAACCGAGCGAACCGGCCGCCCCGTCAAGCGGCGGCGGCGTTACCGCCGGATAGCGGGCCGCGATATGTAGGGGCTGCCGGCAAGGCCGAAGCGCCACGGCCGCTCGACCGCTTTCGTGATCCCGACCCGGCGCCCGGTGACCACTCGTCCCCGCCAGCCGTCCTCGCGCGGCAGCAGCAGGAAGGGGTCGCGCCCGAGGTCGGCGCCGTTCTGGGAGAGGTCGACGCCGAGCGCCTCGGTCAGCTTGCCCGGGCCCGAGCAGAGGTCGCGGTCGGGCCGCTCGCCGCGCCGCGCCCGCATCGTCTCGATCCCCGCGGTCGGCTCCAGCGCCCGGATCAGCACCGCCGCCGCCTCGCCCTCGGGTTCGGCAACGAAGTTCAGCAGCGAGTGGATGCCGTAGGAGAGGTAGACGTAGGCGCGGCCCGGCGGGCCGAAGAGCACCTCGGTGCGATCGGTGAGGCCGACGTAGGCGTGGCAGGCCGGGTCGTCGCGCTCGTAGCTCTCGGTCTCGACGATGATGCCACCGCAGCCCGCGTAGAAGAGCCGGCAGCCGATCAGCTCGCGGGCGACCAGGTGCACCGATCGATCGAAGAAGTCCGCGCCGAGGCGGGTCCCGGTCTCGGTGGGCTCGGTCGAGGTCAGTGTTCGCGTTCCAATCGCCACGGATTCGAGCACCCGGAAGTCACCGTGGCGATTGAAACACTCACTGGCGCTCTTCGAGCGCCCTCGCCTTGACCGCGGCGAGGGTCTCCTTCGCCTGACCGATCTGGACCGCCAGCGGGGCCGAGCCGGTGCCGCCCTCGATCCGCTTCGACTCGAGCCAGCTGCTGCGCTCGAGCACCTCGTAGAAGGAGTCGTCGAGCTGATCGGAGCGGGCGCGGAGCTCCTCCCGGCTCAGTTCCGAAAGCGACTTGCCCTGCTCGACCGCGTCGCGGACGAGACCGCCGACGATGCCGTGCGCCTCGCGGAAGGGAACGCCGCGGCGGACCAGCAGGTCGGCGACCTCGGTTGCCGCCAGCATCTCGTCGCCGGAGGCCTCCTCGAGCCGCTCGCGGTCGAAGGCGATCCCGGCCAGCATCCCCTCGGCCGCGTCGAGGCAGGACTCGATCGTGTCGATCGCGTCGAAGAGCGGCTCCTTGTCCTCCTGCATGTCCTTGCCGTAGGTGAGCGGCAGCGCGTGCATCGTCCCCACAAGCGAGGCGAAGCCGGCGGCGACGCGGGGGCTCTTGGCCCGCAGCAGCTCGGCCGAGTCGGGGTTCACCTTCTGCGGCATGATCGAGGAGCCCGAGGAGAAGGACTCGTCGAGCTGGCAGAAACCGAACTCCGATGAGCTCCAGATGACGATCTCCGAGCCGAGCCGGGAGAGGTGCATCGCGCAGGTCGAGGCGGCGGCGAGGTAATCGAGGACGAAGTCGCGGTTGGAGGCACCGTCGATCGAGTTGTGGCTGACGTGCTCGAAGCCGAGATCGTCGGCGACGGCGTTGCGGTCGATCTCCCAGTTGACCCCGGCCAGGGCACCCGAGCCGAGCGGCATCACGCTGGCGCTGTCGAGCGCGAACTGGAAGCGAAGGACGTCGCGGGCGAGCATCCAGAAGTAGGCGAGCAGGTGGTGGCCGAGGTAGACCGGCTGGGCGCGCTGCAGGTGGGTGTAGCCGGGCATCGGCCAGTCGCGGTGGCGCTCGGCCAGCTCGAGCAGGCGCTCCATCGCCGCCCCGGCAAGCTCGATCGCCCGCAGCGAGTGGGCCTGGACGACCATCGCCACGTCGGTGGCGACCTGGTCGTTGCGCGAGCGGCCGGTGTGCAGCTTGCCGGCCAGCGGGCCGATCTCCTCGCCGAGCAGGCGCTCGACCGCCATGTGGATGTCCTCGTCGGCGTCCTCGAACTCGAAGCCGTGCTCGCCCATGCGGGCGCGCACCCGCTCCAGCCCGGCGTCGATCCGCTCCAGCTCGGCGTCGTCGAGCACCCCGATCTCGCGCAGGCCGCGAGCGTGCGCCTGCGACTGGTCGATGTCGTAGGGCGCCAGCCGCCAATCGAACTCGATCGAGCGATTGATCCGCCAGAAGCGGGGGTCGGGGTCTTTGCGGAAGCGAGACATCAGTGGATGGATTCGGCGAGAGCCTCGCACACCCGGGTCACCTGGGACTCGCTCATCGCCGGAAAGAACGGCAGCGCCAGCGAGCGCGCCGAGGCCGCTTCGGCGACCGGGAACTGGCCCTCGCGGTAACCGAGCTCGCGCAGATGGGGGAAGAGGTGGATGCAGGGCAGGTAGGCCTTGCTGGCGACGCCGCGCTCGGCGAGGCGCTCGACGGTGGCGTCGCGATCGACGTCCGCCGGCAGGCGCACGGTGTAGACGAACCAACTGCGCAGCTCGTCCCCCCGACCGGCGGACGGCGTCTCCACGTCGATCTGCGCCAGCCCCTGCTCGTAGAGAGAGGCGACCCGGCGCCGGTCCGCCAGCAGCTTGTCGAGCTTCTCCACCTGGGCGACGCCGAGCGCCGCCGCGACGTCGGAGAGGCGGTAGTTGAAGCCGAGGCCACCGTGGTCGAGCCAGCCCATGTCGGCGGCCCGCCCCTGGTTGCGCTCGCTGCGCAGGCGGGCGGCAACCTCCGGGCTGCCCGGCACGACCATCCCCCCCTCTCCCGTCGTCATCTGCTTGTTGGCGTAGAAGGCGAAGGTGGCGAGGTTGCCGCGGGCGCCGACCTTTTGGCCCTCCGAATCGACGGCCCCGAGCGCCTCGCAGGCGTCCTCGAGCAGGCCGAGATCGTGCTTGGCCGCCAGCCTCTCCAGCTCCGGCATCGCGGCCGGATAGCCGAATATGTGGACCGGCAAGATGCCGGTGGTGCGCTCGCCGACGGCGGCCGCGGCGGCGCCGGGGTCGAGGTTGAGCGTCTCGGGATCGACGTCGCAGAAGACCGGTCGCGCGCCCTCGTAGAGCAGGCAGTTGGCGGAGGCGACGAAGCTGAAGGGGCTGGTCAGGACCTCGTCGCCGGGCCCCCAGCCGAGGGCGCGCACGCCGAGGTGAAGCCCGGTCGTGCCGCTGGAGACCGCGACCGCGTCCTCGACCCCGAGCCAGGCGGCGAACTCGCGCTCGAAGCGCTCGCCCATCGGCCCCAGCGAGAGCCGGCCCGAGCGCAGCACCTCCAGCACAAGCTCCTCCTCGCGGGGGCCGATCTCGGGGCGGGCGAGCGGGATCGGCTCGATCTCGGGTTGCTCGGGCATAGGCGGCGGACCCTACTTGCCAGGCGCGTCGTCGCCGCGGGGCTGGAAGGCATAGGCGAGCGAGTCGACCAGCGCCTCCCAGGAGGCCTCGATGATGTTCTCCGAGACTCCGATCGTGCCCCACTCGCGCTTGCCGTCGGTCGAGTCGAGCAGGACCCGGGTGACGGCGCCGGTGCCGTGGGCCTCGTCGAGGATCCGCACCTTGTAGTTGGTCAGCTCGATCTCGCGCAGGTGCGGGTGGCGGGCGCCGATCGCGGCGCGCAGGGCGGTGTCGAGCGCGTTGACCGGGCCATTGCCCTCGGCGACCTCGACGTAGCGTTCGCCGTCGACGACGACCTTGATCGTCGCCTCGGTCTCGACCGTGCCGCCCTCGCGCTTCTGGGTCGTGACGCGGAAGCTCTCGAGCTCGAAGAGCGGCTCGTAGACTCCGGCCTCGCGCCGCAGCAGCAGCTCGAAGGAGGCCTGGGCCGCCTCGTAGTGGTAGCCGCGGTGCTCGCGCTGCTTGAGCCGCTCGACCGCGGCGGCCGCCGCGGTGTCGTCGAGCTCGAGCCCGGCCCGCTCGGCCTGGCTGCGGATCGTCGCTTTGCCCGAGAGCTCGGAGGCGAGGATGTCGCGCTCGTTGCCGACCAGGGTGGGGTCGAGGTGCTCGAAGGTGCTGGCGTCGGCGGCGACGCCAGCGGCATGCATCCCGGCCTTGTGGGCGAAGGCGTTGCGGCCGACGTAGGCGCGGTCGGGGTTCGGCGTCATGTTGCAGAGCTCGTCGAGGTAATGCGAGGTCGGGGTGAGGCTCGCCAGTTGCTCCTCGCTGACCACGTCGAAGCCCATCTTCAGCTGCAGCGCCGGCAGGATCGAGGCGAGGTTGGCGTTGCCGCAGCGCTCGCCGTAGCCGTTGACGCAGCCCTGCACGAGGCGGGCCCCGGCACCGACCGCGGCAAGCGAGTTGGCGACCGCGCACTCGGCGTCGTTGTGGGTGTGGATGCCGATCTCGACCGCGCCGTCGAGGCCGGCGATGACCGCCGCGGTGGTCTCGGCGACGAACCCGGGCAGGCTGCCACCGTTGGTGTCGCAGAGGGTGACGTTCTCGGCGCCCGCGTCGGCCGCAGCGCGGACGCATTCGAGCGCGTAGGCCGGGTCGTCACGGTACCCGTCGAAGAAGTGCTCGGCGTCGAAGACCGGCCGCTTGCCCTCGGCCCGACAGAAGGCGATCGAGTCGGCGATCATCGCCAGGTTCTCCTCGTCGGAGACCCTCGTCACCTTCTCCAGGTGCAGGCGCCAGCTCTTGCCGACGAGGCAGACGACCGGGGCGAAGGAGGCGACCAGCACCGCCAGCGCCTCGTCGTCCTCGGCCTTGCGGTCACGGCGCCGCGTCATGCCGAAGGCGGCGAGCGTCGCCTGCTGCAGTTCCTCCTCGGCGAGCAGCTCGAACAGCTCCGCCTCCTTTGGGTTCGAGCTGGGAAAGCCGGCCTCGATGAAGTGGACGCCGAGCGCGTCGAGGGCGTGGACGACCTTGAGCTTCTCGCCGACCGAGAGCGACATGCCCTGGCCGCCCATGCCGTCCCGCAGGGTGGTGTCGTAAAGCTTTACCTGTTCCATCTGATGCCTTTCGCTTCGAGAGATCGGGGTGAGGGCCTTTCGGCCCGTACGCGTGGCATGGCCACGCCAGCCGCTAGGCGGCTGCGGTAATTCGCCCGATTGCCTCGAAGCTGCGTCGCATCAGGAACTGACCTTACTCGGCTCGTCCGCCCCGGTCGCGACGCCGACGAAGTCGAGCCACTCGAGGTACTCCTCGGCGCGGCCATGCAGAGCGTCGACGAATTTCGCCTGTACGTGGCGGGTTATCTCGCCGGGCTCGCCGATCGGGTGGTCGTCGATCTCGCGCACCGGGACCAGCTCGGCGGCGGTGCCGGTGAGAAAGATCTCCTCGGCCAGGTAGAGCTCGGCGCGGGCGATGTCGCGCTCGACCACCGTGTAGCCGAGGTCGCGGGCGATCTGGATCACCGACTTGCGGTTGATCCCGTCGAGGATCGAGGCGACGTGCGGCGGCGTGACGATCTGGCCGTCGCGGACCAGGAAGATGTTCTCGCCGGAGCCCTCGCAGACGAAGCCGCGCTCGTCGAGCAGGATCGCCTCCTCGTAGCCAGCGTTGGTCGACTCGGTCTTGGCCAGGATCGAGTTGAGGTACTGACCCGAGGCCTTGGCGTGCGGGATCAGACCCGCCGGGGCCGATCCGGCGCCAGCTCGAGACCTTGGCGCGGATGCCGTGCTTCTGGCCCTCCTCGCCGAGGTAGGCGCCCCAGGGAAAGGCGGCGATGATCAGATCGACCGGGGCGTCGGTGGCGTAGAGGCCAAGGCTGCCGTATCCACGGAAGGCGAGTGGCCGGATGTAGCAGGAGCCGAGCCCGTTGCGGCGGATCAGCTCGCGCGTAGCCTCGCCGATCTCCTCGGTCGAATAGGGCAGGCCGAGGTAGTAGAGCTCGGCCGACTTGGCGAGCCGGTCGAGGTGGTCAGCGTGGCGAAAGATCGCCGGACCGCGCTCGGTCTCGTAGCAACGGACCCCCTCGAAGACGCCCGTGCCGTAGTGCAGCCCGTGGCTGAGGACGTGCACTTTGGCGTCCTCCCAGGGCACGAACTTCCCGTTCTGCCAAATCAACTCGGCCGTATCCATGTTCGGGGAAGTATGCCCGATCGCGCAAGGTCATTCGAGCCAAGTCGAGAAGAGGGCCGCGTCAACCGAAAAGGAGCACCTGATGATTAAGGCAGTGCGCAAGA
>CAVPDR010000001.1:0-219016 GCA_963702705.1 uncultured Solirubrobacterales bacterium | reverse complement strand
GGTCGCCTATCTCGGCTTCGGCTGGAACTGGCTCGACGCCTTCGCCCTTGCGGGAGAGAACCAGGGCCGCACGAGCCACCTGAGCATCCCGGTGACCACTGCCCGCCTGACCGGCCTCGACCCAGACGCGGTCCGCGCCGCGGCCCTAACCCTCTACGCCGCCTTCGTCATCTGCCTGCTCATCTGGACCTACCGAGGCGGCGACTGGCTCCGAGCGGCCGCCTGGGCAACCTTCGCTCTGCTCCTGGCCACCGCCTGGCTTTTGCCTTGGTACCTGCTCTGGGCCCTCCCCCTGGCCACCCTGTCTCGCGACCGCCTGCTCCAATTGCTGCTGCTCGGGCTCACGGCCTACCAGCTCGGAGCAAGGATTCCGCTGTAAACGTGTCTCGGGCGGGTGGCGCGATGGCGGGGGTCCCCCGCAGCGGAAGGCGCCGCGAAAGCGGCGTCTGAGCATGTGGGGGAGGGCCATCGCGACAGGACCCGCCCGCCTACACCTCTTCAGCAACGGCAGCTGCTTCCTCCTCAGGGGAAGGATGCAGCACGCCCGTACGAATCGACCACCCCTCGCGGCGCCCCATCACGGTCACGATCCCCACGTAGATGACCTCGACCACGGTCAGCACCCCCCGCACGACGATCGCGATCAGCGAGGCGACCGCGAAGCTGTTGCCCGGCGTCGCAACCTTGAAGGCCCAGGCGAACGCCGCGTCGCGAATCCCGAGCCCAGCCGGAGCGACCAGGGTGGCCAACGCCGCCACGTAGCCGAAGGCCTGGGCTGCGCCGGCGACGGCGATATCGCTCGCCGAGACACCGCTGACCGAGCGCGCCACGCACCAGATGCCGAGTGCGATCACGCCCCAGTTGAGCGCGTAGAAAGCGAGCACCGCGATCACGCCCTGCAGGGACATCACCTCGGGCAACGGCTCCCGCCCAAATGCCCGCAGCACACGATTGGCGAGCGGTCCGAAGACACGAGGGTGCAGCACGACGAGCGCCAGCGGGATCAGGACCAGCACACCCCAGCGCCACGGCTGTCCCTGCAGGTCGGGATGGTCGATCAGAAAGTAGGCGGCGACGATGATCGCCGAGGTCGCCTGCAGCGCCTGTTCGTAGACGATGCTGGCGATCGTCGTCCGCCGCGGCACGCCGACCCGCTCGGAGAGCAGCACCCGGCCGAGCACGTAGAGGACGCTGCCGGGCACGTAGCGCGCCAGCAGCGGCTGGCCCCAGGCCACCTGTGCTCGCCCGGCCCCGAGGCGGTAGCCGAGGAAGCGCAGGATCAGGTCCCAGCCGACGGCGTTCAGCGAGTAGAAGATCGGCAGGATGACGAAGGCCGGGATCAGCCAGAGAACGTGGAAGTGGACTCCCTTGTCCTTGATCTCGGCCCACTGGTCGACCACGGTGAGCACGAGGAAGCCGAAGACGAGGATCGCGATGCCGAGCTGGATCGCGAGCCGGACGCGCTTGCTGCGCGGCGGCTTGGTTCCGAATTTCGCCCCGGCCTCGCCGATGCGATGAAGAAGAGGTTGGCTGCGCTCCACTGCGTCCGCACCTTAGAGAGACAATGGGTCGATGGGTGAGTTCGAGCTCTTGGCGCGGATACGGAAGCGACTACCCGCCGACGCGCCCCATATCCACCTGGGCAGTGGCGACGACGCGAGCATCACTCTGCCCGGCGGGGCAACGGCGACCTCGGTCGACACCGTGGTCGAGGGCGTCCACTTCAGCCGCGCGACCGCGAGCCTGGCGCAGATCGGCCACAAGGCGCTGGCCGCGGCGCTCTCGGACCTGGCCGCGATGGGCGCCGTGGCGGGCGAGGCCTACGTCGCGCTCGGGGTGCCCCCCGACCTCGACGAGGACGGCTGCATCGACCTGCTCGACGGCGTGCTGGCCCTTGCCAAGAAGACCGGGACAACCCTCGCCGGCGGCGATGTCACCCGCGCCGCCGAGCTCTTCCTGGCGCTCACGGTGGTCGGCCACGCGGCTGGCCCGGACGGCTTCGTCAAGCGTTCCGGCGCCCAGCCGGGCGATGCGCTGGTCCTAACCGGTGAGATCGGCGCCGCGGCCGCCGGCCTCCGTCTCCTGCAAAACGCCGACTGGTCGATTGACCCCTCTATAGGGGGGTCAAAAGGCCAGTCGGCTCCGAATTGGGCGGGTGCGCTGCGGGTGCGGCAGCTGGAACCGGCGCCGCGGCTCGGGGCCGGGCGGGCGCTGGCGCAGGCCGGGGCAACGGCGATGATCGACATCAGCGACGGGCTCGGGGGCGATGCCCGCCACCTTGCCGAGCGCAGTGACGTCGGCCTGCGAATCGACGCCGGCGCCCTGCCCGTCGCCGAGGGCGTCGCCGAGGCCGCGGCGGCGACCGGACGCGAGCCGCTGGACCTCGCGCTCAGCGGCGGCGAGGACTACGAGCTGCTGGCGAGCATCGCGGCGGACCGGCTCGCAGAGGCAGAGCGGACGGTGCGCGAGGCGGAAGGAATCGCCTTGACCCAGATCGGCGCCGTCGTCGTCGGCAGCGGGGTCGAGATCAGGCTGCGTGACGGCCGACTTGCGGAGCCGGCGGGGTACGACCAGCTCGCATGAGGCTCTCGCTGGTAAGCAGCTCGCGCACGCCGCGCCGCTGCAGCATCGCGTCGGCGATCAATGACGGCTCAGGCTTGTAGTGACCCGAGTCGACGAGGCTCTTGAGCTGTCGCGGTTGCATCCTGCGCCTCATATCGACCTCTTACCCTAGAACCTTAGTACTTGGTACTCACACATCTGTCCATCGACGGCGGAGATACCCTTCGTTCATGCCGAACGGATCGACCCGCATCCTCCTCGTCGACGACGAGCAGTCGATCCAGACGCTGCTCAGCTACCCACTGCGCAAGGACGGCTATCACGTCACTTCGGCCCTCGACGGCCGCGAAGCGCTGCAGCGCTTCGATGAGGCGCGCTTCGACTTGGTCATCCTCGACCTGATGCTGCCCAAGCTCGACGGGGTGGAAGTCTGCCGCGAACTGCGCTCGCGCAGCCAGGTGCCGATCATCATGCTGACCGCGAAAGGCAGCGAGACCGACAAGGTCGCCGGCCTCGAGGTCGGCGCCGACGACTACATAACGAAGCCCTTCTCGATGCGCGAGTTCCGCAGCCGGGTCAAGGCGGCCCTGCGTCGCTCACGAATGGCCGGCGAGCCGACTCACGAGGAGGCGATCGATCACGGCGAGCTGAAGATCGACTTCGGCCGTCGCATGGTCACCCTGCACGACGAGGAGATCCGCGTCACCTACGTCGAGTTCGAGATCCTCGGTGCCCTAGCCCGCTCTCCCGGCCGCGTGCTCAGCCGCGAGACCCTGCTCGAGCACGTCTGGGGGACTCCGAGTACCGCGATCCGCGTACGGTCGACGTTCACATCCGCCACCTGCGCGAGAAGCTCGAGACCGACCCGAAGGAGCCCGAGTTCCTCTTCACCGTGCGCGGCGTCGGCTACCGCTTCCGGGAGTAGGACCCGATGCGCCGGTTCAGGCTGACCACCGTGGGCAACCGGATCATCGTGATCTCGGTGGCCATCGCGGCCGGGACGACGCTGATGATCTACGGCTACACGGTTGCGATCGGCGGCAGTACAAGCGGGTCCGGCGAAATCAAGGCCGAGATCCTCGCCGGCGGCGCGCTGGCGGTGATCCTTGCCGCCAGCGGAGGCAGCTACTACGCGTACGTCGCCAGCCGCAACATCCGCCGCCTCCAAGACGCCGCGCGCAAAGTCGCCGACGGCAACTTCGAGACCCCGATCCCGATCTCCTCGGTCGGCCAGTTCGGCCAGCTCGCCCGCACCTTCAACGAGATGCAGCGGCGCCTGGCCGAGCTCGACAGCGCCCGCAAGCAGTTCATCGCCAATGCCTCGCACGAGCTGCGCACGCCGATCTTCAGCCTCGGCGGCTTCGTCGAGCTGCTCGAGGAAGAGGACCCGAGCCCCGAGGAGCGAGCCGAGTTCGTCCACACCATGCGCGAGCAGATCACCCGCCTGACCAAGCTCACCGCCGATCTGCTCGACCTCTCCCAGCTCGATGCCGGCGCGGTCGCGATGAAGAGCGGAAACGTCGACCTCGGCTCGCTCGCCCGCGAAGTGACGCGCGAGTTCGGCCCGCGTGCCGACCGGCACAGCTCGCGCCTCGAGCTGCGCACCCCGGACCTGCCGGTGATCGCCAGCGCCGACGCCGACCGGGTGCGACAGGTCATCCGTATCCTGCTCGACAACGCCCTCACCCACACCCCCGAGGGCACGAAGGTGACCGTGACCACTTACTCCGTCAATCGCCGCGCCGAGCTGACCGTCTCCGATGACGGCCCCGGCATCCCCAGGCGCGCCCACAGCCGCATCTTCGAGCGCTTCTACACCGGCGATTCGGCGGGGGGCTCCGGCCTTGGCCTGGCGATCGCCCGCGAGCTCGCCCAGCGCATGCAGGGTCGCGTCGCGATCGCCTCGAGCAAGCGCTTCACCGCCTTCACCCTCGACCTGCCGCGCGCGCGGCAGGTCGAGGCGGCAAAGTCGCCGGCGGGGCTTTCGCCCAAGGCGACGGCCTGATGCGCCGCGGCCTCTGGGCCACGGCGGCCGTCGTGCTGGCCCTGGCAGGCTGCGGGGGCTCAGGCGGCAGCGACTCCGCCCGGCAACCCAGCTCAGCCACGGTCGAAAAGGCGCCACGGGTAGTCGTCGAGACAGCCGAGCGCGGCTTCGACGCGGCCAAGGTCTACCGCGAAGCATCGCCCGGGGTGGTCACGATCCGATCGATCTTCGGCAGCGGCGGGGGTGCCGCCGAGGGCTCCGGCTTCGTCCTCGACACCAGTGGCCGCATCGTCACCAACGCTCACGTCGTCACCGATGAATCGAGCGGCGCCCGCAAACCGGCCAAGGAAGTCTTCGTCGAGTTCCCCGACCGCAACGTGCTGCCGGCCAAGATCGTCGGCTTCGACCCTTTCGCCGACGTCGCCCTGCTCGAAGTCAAGCCCGACGGGTTTGCCCTCCATCCGCTCCAGCTCGGCAACGACCACGACCTCGTCGTCGGTCAGCCGGTGGCGGCGATCGGCAGTCCCTTCGGCGAGCAGCAGTCGCTCTCGGTCGGAGTCGTCTCGGCCACCGACCGCTCGGTCGAATCGCTGACCAAGTTCCTGATCGAGGGGGCGATCCAGACCGACGCCTCGATCAACCCCGGCAACTCGGGCGGCCCGCTGCTCGACGCCGGCGCGCGGGTGCTCGGCATCAACGAGCAGATCGAGACCGACTCGGGCTCCAACTCCGGCGTCGGCTTCGCGGTGCCGATCTCGGCGATCAGGCGCTCGGTCGCCCAGCTCGAGCAGAAGGGCGAAGCCGAGTACGCGTACATCGGCGTCACCACCCAGTCGCTCTACCCTCAGCTGGCCCGCAAGCTCGGCCTCGACACCGACTTCGGCGGCCTGCTGGCCGAAGTCGTGCCGCGCAGCCCGGCCGACAAGGCCGGCCTGCGCGGCGGCGACGGCACCCTGCACTTCCAGGCCGCGACCTACGAAACCGGCGGCGACGTCGTCCTCTCGATCGATGGTCACGACGTGGTCAACCCCGACGACCTCGCCCGCTATATCTCGCTCCACGAACCGGGCGACAAGGTGACGTTGGAGATCCTCCGCGACGGCAAGCACGAGGAAATCCAGGTCACCCTGGGCAAGCGTCCGCACGGCTAAAGAACGGGTGACCGCCGGGCGATGTAGAACTCCCGGATGCTTCAGGAAATCTCCCTAGGCCAGAAGTCCCTCGCCGATTACACCCACATCGCCGGCAAGGAGACGGTCGAACGCATTCGCGAGCTGGCGGAGCCGATGAAGGGGCACCGCGTCCTCCACGTCAGCGCGACCGCTTTCGGCGGCGGCGTCTCGGAGATCCTCTACACGATCGTGCCGCTGATGCGCGACATCGGCATCGACGCCCACTGGCACGTGATCTTCGGCAAAGAGGAGTTCTACAACGCGACCAAGCTGCTCCATAACTCACTGCAAGGGGCCGAGGAGACACTGAGCGACGACGAATGGGCGCTCTTCGACGAGATCAACGCGATCAACGCCGAGGGCCTACAGGGCGAGTGGGACACGGTGATCGTCCACGACCCGCAGCCGATCGGGCTGCGCCGCGGCGCCAAGGAGAAGGGGCGCAACTGGATCTGGCGCTGCCACATCGACCTCTCCGAGCCCAACCCAGCGCCAATCGCCCGCCTGCTGCCGATGATCGAGGAATACGACGCGACCGTCTGGCACATGCCGGCCTATGTGCCGAAGGGCATCAACGGCCACAACGGGGTGAGGATCATCCCGCCGGCGATCGATCCGCTCTCACCGAAGAACATGGCTTTCTCCCCGGACGACGCCGCCTTCGTCTGCAAACAGTTCGGGATCGACGTCGACCGCCCGCTGATCACCCAGGTCTCCCGCTTCGACCCCTGGAAGGACCCGATGGGCGTGATCGACGCCTACCGCGAGGTGACCAAGCAGGTGCCGGAGGCGCAGCTCGCCCTGGTCGGCTCGATGGCGACCGACGACCCGGAGGGCTGGGAGTTCTTCCAGCACACCTTCGAGTACGCCGAAGCCGATCCCGACATCAAGATCCTCAACAACCTCAACAACGTCGGCGCGATCGAGGTCAACGCCTTCCAGTCTCAGTCCGACGTCTGCCTGCAGAAGTCGATCCGCGAGGGCTTCGGCCTGACCGTGACCGAGGCGCTCTGGAAGGGGCGGCCGACGATCGGCGGAAACGTCGGCGGCATCCCGCTGCAGATCGTCGACGGCGAGAGCGGGTTCCTCGTCGACTCCTCCGAGCAATGCGCCCAGCGCTGCCTCGAGATCCTCGCCGACCCCGAGCTCGGCAAGCGGCTCGGCCGAGCCGGCAAGGAACACGCTCGCAAGGAGTTCCTCTCTCCCCGCCTGCTGCGCGACTGGGTCGAGCTGCTGGCCCAGCTGGACACATAGAACCCCAGGCGCCGGGGTAGTCTGGGCGGGTGGCGGACAGCTCGGACCCACTGATCATCGTCTCCAACCGGGGTCCGGCGCAGTTCGAGCGTGACGAGCAGGGAGGGCGCACGGTGAGCCGCGGCGGCGGCGGCCTCGTCACCGCGCTCTCGGGCCTGGTCTCCCACCGCGACGCGCTCTGGATCGCCTCGGCGATGACCGACGAGGACGTCGTCGTCTCCGAGGAGAGCGGCGGCCCGGCGGAGCTCTCGATCGATGGGATCGACTACCGCGTGCTGCTGGTCGGCAGCGACGCCGAGGCCTACGACCGCTTCTACAACGTGATCGCCAACCCGATCCTCTGGTTCATCCAGCACTACCTCTGGGACCTCTCCAACGCACCGGACATCCGCCAGGAGGAGCTCGACGCCTGGGACTTCGGCTATCAGGCGGTCAACCGCGACATCGCCACGGCCGTGCTGGGGCAGATCGAGGGCCGCGAGCGACCGCTGGTGATGTTGCACGACTACCACCTCTACACCGCGCCGGGAATGATCCGCGCCGAGCGGCCCGACGCCTTCCTCCACCACTTCGTCCACATCCCCTGGTCCCAGCCCGACAGCTGGCGCATCCTGCCGGGACGCATCCGCGAGGCGCTCTTTCGCGGCATGCTCGCCAACGACATCATCGGCTTCCACACCGGCCACTACTGCATCAACTTCCTGCGCTGCTGCGACGAACTGCTCGAGGCCGACGTCGATTACGAACTCGGCCTCGTCCGCCATGCCGGCGGCGAGACCCTGACCCGTGCCTACCCGCTCTCGATCGACGCCGAACGGCTGCGCCGGGCGGCCGAGTCGGTCGAGGTGGCGGCGGCCGAGCGTGAGGTGCTGGAGCGACGGCGCAAGCACCTGATCATCCGCGTCGACCGCGCCGACCTCTCCAAGAACGTGTTGCGCGGCTTCACCGCCTTCGACGTCTTCCTCACCCAGCACCCCGAGTTCCGCGAACAGGTCACCTTCATCGCCCACCTGCAGCCCTCGCGCCAGGACGTGGAGGAGTACGCCGAGTACATGGAGCGGATCAACGCGCTGGTCGCGGTCGTCAACCACCGCCACGGCACCACCGACTGGATGCCGATCGACCTCAAGGTCTACGAGAACTTTCCCGAGGCCGTCGCCCGCTACAAGCACTTCGACCTGCTGATGGTCAACTCGCTCTTCGACGGGATGAACCTCGTCGCCAAGGAGGCACCGGCGGTCAACACCCGCGACGGCGTGCTGATGCTCTCCGAGAACACCGGCTCGCACGAGGAGCTGGCGGATTGCGCGCTCTCGGTCAACCCGTTCGACATCCAGGAGCAGGCCGACGCGATCTACCGGGCGCTGACGATGGACCCGGAGGAGCGGCGGCTGCGGGCGCAGCGGCTGAAGGAGCTGGTCTTCTCAAGAAATCCCGGAGACTGGGTTGATGACCAGCTGGCCGATATCGCCGAGCTTCGCGAGGCGGTTCGATAAGGAGTCGGGGGTCGTCTTGACGGTCCCCAAGCACCGCCAACAGGCGGTGCTAACCAAGTGCCCCTTCGGGGCTTAGAACCCCTCTGCGGAGCCGCTTCGCGAGGGACCGTCAAGACGACCCCCGACTCCTCTTCCAAGCGCATAGGGGAGAACTGTTCGGGCTGGGGCCTTAAGTGAGGGTATGAGTCTCCGAATTCGCTGGTCCCTAGCTTGGCGGCTGCTCCTTGGGGGAGCTTTGGTGGTTCTTGCGTTGCGGGTGGGACCGGGTTTGCTGAAGCCTCCCGCGCCGCCGCCTGTGCCTGCTGACGTCGGGCTACCTCGCGTGGAAGCTGCGTCGGTCCAGATCGCCGCGCCCAAGCGAACGGCAGTCCGGCCACATCCCGAGCACACCCATCCACGGCGGAGGCGAGCTCACCGCTCGCGTCGTCAGCCCAAGCAAAAGACCAAACGCCCTGTTCCGACCCCGCCGCCCGCACCACCACCCCCTCCCGAAGCTCCAGAAAAAGCGGCCTCAACCGCGCCCCCTCCGGTGCCACCATTCACGCCGGAAGCTTCTCCGGCGCCGACTTCGGCGGCGTCACCTGCACCCGCACCGGTGGACGACGGATCGGCGGAGTTCGCGCCCCATTGAGAGCAAGCGCCGGGTGCCGCTCCCCGCGGCTTGTACTTTTTCGGCAATCCAATCTCTGCCTGCCCCTCCGGCACCACCGAAAAAGTTGAGCGGGGAGTGGTACCCGGCGCTTGCCCCCTGGTCGCTATAGTCCCTCGCCGCTTTGGCAGCACCACGCGAATACGAGCTTGTCCTGATGCTGGACCCCGGCCCCGATGAGGCCGGTCGCGACGTGCTGGCGCAGGACGTCCGCAGTCGGATCGAGGCCAAAGGCACCCTGAAGCACGAGAACAAATGGGGCCTGCGCAAGATGGCCTACGAGATCGACAAGCGCAACGAGGCGGATTACCGCTGGTTTCGCTTCGAGGCGCCGAGCGAGTTGCTCGACGAGCTCAACCACAACCTGCGCATCGCCGACGGGGTGCTGCGCTTCCGCATCTTCAAAGTCGACGTCGACTCGCCGGTGATGGTGCCGCCCGCTGTTGCGGCTCCCGTGCACGGTGCTTCTCGCGACCGTGATCGCGGCGCCCCGAGCCCGCGTCCGGCCACGGTTCCCGCCGACGCGGACGACGCCACTCCCGAGACCGTTGACGAGCCGGCTGTCGAGGCCGCGGCGGTCGACGAGCCGACTCCCGCCGAGTAGTCCCTCGGACCCGAAACGGGTCCATCGGTCGCGTTCCAGGCCGATCGGCCGCGTATTTGTGCGCAGATTGCGGCCCCAGGGGGGAGAGTCGCGCCGCCGGCGCTCTTAGACTGGAATCCAGACAACGATTCAGAGGAGTTGAGAGCTGTGGCAGCGTCAAACGTGAACGTGGTGGTCGTCACCGGAAACCTGACTCGCGATCCGGAGCTGCGCAGCACGCCGGGCGGGACCTCGGTCTGCAAGCTGCGCGTCGCGGTCAACAGCCGCCGCAAGGACGGCCAATCGGGCGAATGGATCGACAAGCCCAACTACTTCGACGTGACCGTGTGGGGCGCGCAGGGCGAGAACTGCGCCAACTACCTCTCCAAGGGTCGACCGGTGGCGATCGAAGGTCGCCTCGACTGGCGCGAGTGGGAGAAAGACGGCGTCAAACGCCAGAGCGTCGAGATCATTGCCAACTCGGTCCAGTTCCTCGGCTCCCGCGATGGCTCGGGCGGCGGTGGCGAGGGTGGCCAGGGCGGCGGCTTCAGCCCCAGCAGCGACGTTCCCGCCGACGCCTCCGATTTCGCCGGCGCGGCGGCTGGCGGCGGAGACGACGACATTCCCTTTTAACGGTCGCCTCGCCTGGGGGCGACGGATCAAGCGGGGCAAGGACGCGGGGAGCGCAGCGTGCTCTGCACGTAAGCGACTGAGGACGCCGCACCGCGCAGTGTCCGCCGCCCCCAGGCGATGTCTGTAGGATTGCCAACCCGTATGGCCAGGACCAACGACTCAACGGCAGCAGCACCCCGGCGCGGTCGCCGTGACGAGCGCGCGCGTCCGCGTAAATACACGCGGATCAACTCCGAGGCCGTCGACTACAAGGACCTCAACCTGCTGCGCCGTTTCCTCTCCGACAAGGGGAAGACCCGCGGGCGCCGTGTGACGGGGCTCTCGCGCAAGCACCAGCGCCAGCTCTCGGTGGCGGTGAAGCGAGCGAGGGAGATCGCCCTCCTGCCTTACGTCGGAGAGCGCTGATGGCGCAGGCGATCCTGCTCGAGGACGTCGAGGAGCTCGGCCAGCGCGGCGACCCGGTCGACGTCTCGCCCGGCTACCTGCGCAACTTCTTGATCCCGCGCAAACTGGCGGCCAAAGCCACTCCGGGCGCGCTGGAGGCGGCGCAGCAGCGCCGCGCCGCCGCCGAGAAAGCCGAGAAAGCCCGCGCCGAGCGCGAAGAGCAGGCAGCCTCGCTGCTCTCCAAGACCGTGCTGACGATCTACCAGCGGGCGGGCGAGGACGGCAAGCTGTTCGGCTCGGTCGGCGCCAAGGAGATCGTCGAGGCGATCCGCGACGCTCGCGACCTGCGCATCGACCGGCGCAAGGTCCTGCTCGAGCAGCCGATCCGCGAGATCGGCACTCACATGGTCGAGATCGAGCTCGCCGACGGCGCCATCGCCTCGGTGAAGACGATCGTCACCGAGGAACGCTGACCCACCGGCGTTAGGCTGCGGGCACATGGGGTCGCCCCGCCTGCCCACCCGCCTCACCCGTCGCGCCAGAGCGCGAGCCCGTTTTGGCTGGGGACACTCGGAGCGAGCGACCGCCGGGCTCGCCGCAGTCGCCCTGGGGGGTGCCGGCGTCGTCCTCGCCGGCCAGTTCGGCCGCATGCTGCAGCGCCGCGCCCGCGAGGAGGCAGATGGCGAGGGCCTGGTCGAGGTCGCCCCGACCGCCGCCCTGGACACCGTCGGCGTCGCCGTCAGCGGCTACAGCGAGGCGCCCCGCACCGAAACGGTGCTCTTCAACCTGCTTGCCGGCTTCCTCTCCTCATTCGCCGTCGTGCGGATCTCGACCTGGGGGATCCGCGATGGCTGGGGCCCGTTTCGCAACGTCAGCCTCGGCGGCCGTCACATCCACCACTTCGTCCCCGGCATCCTGATCGCCTTCGCCTCGGGAACCACGGCGCTGCTGACCGACGACGAGACGCTGGAAGAGAGGCTGGCGGTGACGACGGGCATCGGCATGGGCTTGACCTTCGACGAGGCGGCACTGCTGCTGGATCTGCGCGATGTCTACTGGACGCGGCAGGGCCTGCTCAGCGTCCAGCTCAGCCTCGGCGCCACGGCGATCCTCAGCATCGCGATTCTCACCCAACGCATGCTGCGGCGAGGTGAGCGGCACCAGGAGGCCGAGGGCCTGATCCCAGCGGCCGATCCGCACGACGCGCGGCGTTAGGACAAGAGTTAGGACAAAGAAAAGGGCGGCCGATGGCCGCCCTTTCTCCCCTATTCGTCCTGAAGACGAAGTGCTTCGCTAGCCCTTCGGGCTGCAGGTACGAGTGAACTTGCCGGTCAGGCGGGTCCCATCGGCGAAGACGGAGGTCGCCTTGGCGTCGAGGTGGCCGTCGGGACAGTTGGCGAACAGGAACGGAGTGTTCTTGTAGCCGCGGTCGAAGGTCAGCGAGAATTCCTTGACCGAGCCGTAACCGCCGGCGATCTTCGGGATGGTCGCGACCGACTTGGTGCCGTAACGGCCACTGTGGATCTTCGAGATCTTCACGGTCGTGACGACGGCTGCCGAAACTGGCGAGCTGAGGTAGGCGTGGATGAAGATCGTCGTCTTACCACCGCTGGTGCCGCCGTTGAAGGCGATCAATTTACTTTTGGCGATGAACGGGTTCGATTCGGGGAATTCGACTTCGACGTTGGTGATGCCGCTGCCGATGATCGCCTTCTTGCAGATCTTTTCCGCCGCCGCCGTGTCCTGCGCCTGCAGTTTGCCCGAGGTGCAGACGGGCAGGCCCTTGGTGTCGATCGATCCGTTCTTGTCAGTTTCGACGACGACTTCCTTCAACGCCGGCGCATGCGTACCGTCGATCGTTTTGATTGTGCCGCTGACGTTGAGTTTGATCGGCGCCGGCTTGCCGTTCTTCGGCAGCGCCTTCGGCGAAAAGCCGCCGTTCAGGATCAATTCCAGGTTCCCCGCCTTGACGATGGTGGGCTTCTCCGCCGTGGCGATTCCGGCGACCGCGACGGCAAGTGCCGCCCCCATGGCCATGATTGAAATCAGACGCTTGCGCATGTGCTCTATCTCTCTCCTTTGCGGCCTGGCCGTCTCAGCCCCGGCCATTGAAAGCCTTGGTGTATCCCTCCAGTGCCCAAATTACCAGCCTCTCAATCCAGATAAACCCTGGCATTCACAGAAAAGAGCGCCTTAACGAGGGTCGTGCTGGCCCTCGAGCATCGAAAGCCGGGTCCGCTCGCGCTCTTTCGCCGCCCCGTCGGGGCCGAGGAACGGCAGGGTGATCCAGAACATCAGGTCCGGCAGGCGACCGGGCAGGCGTGCCGCGGCGCCGTGGAGGATCTCGCTGTAGAGCAGCTCGTTGACCCCGCCGGCGAGCGAGAGTGAGGTGATGCCGGGGAGCTCGACCGAGGTCTCGGCTCGGCCGGCGTCGAGAAAGCCGGTGAACTGGCGCAGTGCGGCGTCACGGCGGGCGAGCGCCTTGGGGCCGGCCGCCAGGACCTCGACGATCGCGAAGCGGGCCTCGTCGGGGTGCTCGGCGAGGTGTTTGAGCAGCTCGCCAAGGCCGGATGAGACCCGCTCGGCCCAGGGCGCGCCTGGCTTGGCCTCGAACCCCCGCGCCGTGTCCCCGAGGAGGTTGCCGAGCAGCACGTCGTAGGTGGCGAGGAAGCAATCCTCCTTGCTGGAGAAGAGTTCGTAGAAGGTCTTCCGCGAGACGCCGGCGACGCCGATCACGTCGACCACGCGGGTCTCGGGGTAGCCGCGCTCGGAGACGACCTCGATCATCGCCTGCAGGATGCGGGTGCGCTGGGAGTCCGTCACGGCCTCCCGCGGCAACCCGTGCCGGCCCCTTGGCAGCCGCTCGCTCAGCCTAGCCGTGCGTCTACCTGAAGCCACCCGGCAACTGTAGTGCAGAAGCGAGCAGGTGGCGAATCCTGTACTCCCATGTCTCTGGGCGCCGGCGCCGGCGAAGGGCCGCCAACCAATACAATTCGGCGGGTGATCAGGGGGGGTACACGGTTGTTCGCCGTACTCGCCGCCACCGCTCTCGTGGCGCTGTCTCTCGCTGCCTGCGGCGGCTCGGACTCGAGCTCGACGGCGGGATCGACCGCCGTCGAAACGGGTGGCCCGGACAACGGCTCGGGCGGCGGCACCGAAGGCGAGAACGACGCCGGCGAAGGACAGCCGCAACAGGGCGCGAGCGGAGACGGCTCCGGTAAGAAGAGCTCGGGCACGACCGGCTACACCGCGGCCGAAGTCGAAACGCCGCTGAATGTCTCGGGCGGGGGCTCGGGGCAGTTCCGCAGCAAGGGGGGCGACAACAGCATCCAGGAATTCGGCGAAGAGCAGGGCGAATCCGAACTTCAGGAAGCCGCCGAAGCAGTCCACGGCTTCCTCGTCGCCCGGGCCACCGGCGAATGGACGAAGGCCTGCGGTTACCTGTCGAAGGCGATGAACGAACAGCTCGAACAGCTCGCGGCGAGCTCCACCTCGCTCAATGACAAGGGCTGCGCCTCATTCCTGCAGGCGTTCACCAGCGAACTTCCGGCCTCCGCCTGGCGGGAAGCCACGGCGGTCGACGCCGGCAGCCTGCGACAGGAAGGCGACCAGGCCTTCCTCATTTACTACGGGGAGCCGGACAAAACCGCCTACGCGATCGGGCTGGCGGTGGAAGATGGCGAATTCAAGGTGGGCGCCCTCACCGGCACCGCCCTCGGCTGAGGCCCCCGGCCGCGCATAGCAGCGTCTCAGTCGCGCCAGACGATCTGCTCGCGGCCCGGGCCGACACCGACCAGGCGGATCGGCACACTGACGAAGTCGGCGATGTAGTCGAGATAGTCGCGGGCCTGCGGCGGCAGGTCGACCTCGTTGCGGCAGCCGGTGATGTCCTCGTCGAAGCCCGGCAGCTCCTCGTACTCGGGGCTCGCCGAGTGCAGGATCGACTGGTGGTAAGGGAAGCTGTCGAGCAGCGCACCCTCGCGAGAGCGGTAGCGGACGGCGACCCGCAACGTCTCGAGCCCGCTGAGCACATCGAGCTTGGTGATCGCCAGCGAGCTCATCCGGTTGAGCCTGACCGCGTAGCGAAGAGCGACCAGGTCCATCCAGCCGCAGCGGCGCTCGCGGCCGGTGGTGGTGCCGTACTCGTGGCCCTTCTCGAGCATGTGGCGGCCGAGCTCGTCGGTCAGCTCGGTCGGGAATGGACCGGCGCCGACGCGGGTCGCGTAGGCCTTGGCGACGCCCCAGACCTCCTCGATGTCGGTCGGGCCGATGCCGGCGCCGATGCACGCCGCACCGGCGATCGGATTCGAGGAGGTGACGAAGGGGTAGGTGCCGTGATCGAGGTCGAGCAGCGTCGCCTGGGCACCCTCGAAGATCACCGTCTTGCCGGCGTCGAGCCGGTCCCAGCAGAGGCGCGCGGTATCGGCGATGTGAGGCTCGAGCCGGTGACCGTAGTTGACGTGGTCCTCGGTCATCGTGTGCAGGTCGATGCGGGGGTCCGGTGCGTCCTCGATCGCCTGCTCGACCGCCTCACGGTCGCCCTCGCCGGCCTCCTTGCGCAGCTTGCGCCGCTGCACCGAGAGTTCGCGCAGGGCCTGCTGCTTGGGCTCCAGCGCAGTGCGGATCTTGGCTCGCAGGATCTTCTCGTCGAGCAGGTCCTGGACGCGGATACCGAGGCGCAGGGCCTTGTCGGCATAACAGGGGCCGATGCCGCGACGGGTCGTACCGAGGGAGAGCTTGCCCAGCTTCAGCTCTCCGGCCGTGTCGAGCAGCACGTGGTAGGGCATGATCAGGTGCGCGTTGGCGGAGATCTTCAGGTTGCTGACGTCGACGCCACGGCGACGCAGGCCGTCGATCTCACCGAGCAGGATGCGCGGATCGAGCACGACGCCGTTGCCGATAACGCAGGCCTTGTCGGGATAGAGGATGCCGGAGGGGATCAGGTGGAACTTGAACTCCTCGCCATCGCGGACGATCGTGTGGCCGGCATTGTTGCCGCCCTGGAAGCGCACGATCGCGTCGGCGCGCTCGGCAAGCAGGTCGGTGACCTTGCCCTTGCCCTCGTCGCCCCACTGGGCGCCGACTATTACGAGTCCTGGCATGACCGGGGCATTGTGCCTTGTTGAGCGGGCGTATGGCCGGCGCATACCTGCGTCCTCGGTCGCTCGCGTGCAAAAGCACGCCACGCTCCCTGCGTCCTTGGTCTACTTGGCCATACGCCCGCTCAAAGGATTAGATAGCTGCCAATCCTCCTTACGATTGTCCTCTCCATAGAGAGGAAGCGGCTCCGTCATCTCAGTGAGACGAGACACGATGCGAGGTCCTATTTGCTCTTCCAATGCGACACCATCGAAGTTGCTCGTAATCATGATCGACCGCTTGTCCTCGTAACGCTCGTTGACCAACGCGTAAAGCTGCTCTAGGACCCAGTCGGATCTTTTCTCGGCGCCGAGGTCATCAATATGCAGCAGATCAACTGATGTGAGCCGTTCGAAAAAGGCCGAATAGGAATCACTGCCGGGCTCCGAATCGTAAGTGCGGCGGATGCGGGCGAGAAGCTTTGGCAGGGAATAGATCGCGACAGAGCGCCCGGCCTCCAGCGCTGCCTTGGAGACAAGCATCGCCAGAGTGGTCTTGCCCGTACCCGTGCTTCCCGTGAGCCAAAGACCTTGCCCCGAGTCCAACCGATCGTCCAACTCCTCGACAAAGACGCGGATTCTCCCAACCACAATTTTTGCCTGCGAGTCGCGGGCCATGTCGGAGACCGGCGGGCGGTCGAAGGAGACGCCGCGATAGCGCGGCGGGATCACCGAGGCGACGCCGCGCACGCGGCCGCGTTTGAGCCGCTGAGCGCGGCACTCGCATTCGCGCGCGACGTCCTCAGGGCCGAGGATCCAGCCCGACCCGTCGCAGACGCCGAGCGGGCAGGCCTGCTCGCGGAAGGGCTCGCTGCGGGGGATCGCCGGCATCAGAACTCCGGCCCCACGGGCGCGGCGTCCTCGAGCGGCGGCCCTTCTCCGGCCGGCTGTTCGATCGGCCTCTCCTGCCCGGCGAAGTCGGCGAACTTGGGGAAGCGGTCGAGGAAGACCAGCTTCGGCGTGCCGATCGGTCCGTTCCTGTGCTTGGCGATGATCAGGTCGGCGAGGCCGTCCGGCTCGTCGTCGGGATCGCGGTAATAGTCTTCGCGGAAGAGGAAGGCGACGACGTCGGCGTCCTGCTCGAGGTTCCCCGATTCGCGCAGATCGGAGAGCATCGGCTTCGGCGGGCTGCGCTGCTCGGGCGCGCGCGAGAGCTGGGAGATCGCCAGCACCGGCACCTCGAGCTCGCGGGCGAGGATCTTCAGGCCGCGGCTGATCTGACCCACCTGCTCGACCCGGTTGGCGCGCGGGTCATCGGTGCGCATCAGCTGCAGGTAGTCGACGATGATCAGGCCAAGCCCGCCGCGGTCCTGTTCCTGGGCGTGCAGCCGCCGCGCCTTCGCCCGCAGGTCGAGCACGCCGAGGTCGGAGGAGTCGTCGAACCAGAGCGGCGCCTCCTCCAGCTCGTTGCAGGCCCGCACCACCTTTGGCCAGTCTTTCTGGGCGACCTGCCCCTTGCGCAGCTTGTCGCCCGAGATCCGCGCCCGGCAGGCGATGAAGCGCTGGGCAAGCTCCACCTCTGACATCTCCAAGGAGAAGAAGGCGACCGGCAGATTCCGCTTCACAGCCACGTTTTCGGCGATGTTGGCGACGATCGCGCTGTTGTGGACGATGATGTCGTCGGCGACGAAATTCCGCAGCCCCGGCACATCGAGGTCATAGGTCTCTTCTTCGCCCACATACTCGACCGACTCGACTTCGTCCCACCAGATGTCGGAGTGGCAGAGCTCCTCCAAGGCGGGAGAAGCGACCGCCGTTGTCAGTTCGCCGACCAGGTCACGCGAAGGTGCCCGCGCCCCAACGTGCCAGTTGTGGTTGCGCGGGCGACCAGTCAGCTCACTGACATCGGCCCAGGACTGCTCGCCCTTGGCAAGGAGGATGTCCTCCCAAATCTCTGGCGGCAAAGCGTCGGTATTTGTGGAGCGCGGCGCATCGGCGAGTCGCTCCAGAACCTCGGCCTGCTTCCCCTCCTTGCCGGGAACCGAAACCAGCTCGCAGAATCTGCGTAGACCGTTTTGCGAGGTGATCCGGACCTCCCGGGCCACTTTCCCTGTCCCCTCGTAGACAGGCCGCTTCAGCGTCCTGATCGTCGCCACGATGCCAAGCCTGAGCAACAGGTGCTGAACGTCGTGGGCTAGGCGCTCGCTGATCGTCGTGTAGTCGATCTGCGCCAAACGGTCACTGCAGTAGACGTGACCGTCGCAGGCGTACATGACTCCGAGGAAACGAGCGAGCTGCGCCTCGCCAAGCCCGAAAATTGCATCGGGTACGAACTTCTCGGGTGAGCGGAGGCCCATCAAGGCCTCCTCTACCACCGCGACCACTCCGGACTCTGAGCCGTAGCAGTAGGCCGGCGTTCCACCCCCGATTGATCCGTCAGCGATGAGCGCGGCGAGTAGTACGACCTCCGCGTCTGGGAGCTGGGCGCTCCTGATAGGCCGAGGGAGACGGCGCGGAACCGCGACCCTCGCGCCTGGTCCGACATCGCCCAACTCCTGCCACCCCGAGCTGGTCAACACCGGGTGGTTCGCCGTGGCCTCGGTCCATCTGCCCAGGCGCGTGGTCAGCCGATAGACCTTCTTACGGCCGTTGCTCTCCACTGCCGCAACCTTCGCGGACTTCATCCGCAGGTCGGGGCCAAGGGAAGCGACCCAAACCTCCTCACCTCGACTATGCGCCATGAACAGTTCATCCACTCGCCGGCGAGCACCCGTGGTGGGGTCGTATATCAAACTTTGTGCGGATTGGCACTTTCCCATCGCCGGCCGCGCGGCGACGATGATCAGGTTGCCCGGCTGAAACCCGCCGGTGATCGCGTCGATGTCGCGGAAGCCGGAGGGGGTGCCGGTCAGCTCGAGCTCTCCGGTGGAGAGCTTCTCGAGCCGGTCGACCTCGTCGTGGAGGATCTCCGAGAGCAGCTTGAAGTCGCTCGCCTGCTCCTTGTGGGCGACGTCGAAGAGCAGCTTCTCGGCTCGCTCGGAGAGCTCGCGCGGCTCGCCGTCGCGCTCATGGACCCAGCCCTGGATCTCCTGGCCGGCGCCAAGCAGGCGGCGCAGTAGCGAGTTCTGCTGGACGATCTCGGCGTAGTGCTTGGCGTTGCCGGCGGCCGGAACCTTCGCCGCCAACTCGGAGACGTAGTGCTTGCCGCCCGCCTCCTCGATCTGATTGCGCTGGGTCAGCGACTCGCTGACGCTGAGCTCGTCGACCGGCTTCGAGGCCGCGTAGAGGTCGTGGATCGCGGTGAAGATCGCCGCGTGCTTGTCGAGGTAGAAGTCGGCCGCGTTCAGCTTCACCTCGTCGATAACCCGGGTCAGCGTCGGCTCGGCGACCAGCATCGCCCCCAGCACCGATTCCTCAGCCTCGATGTTCTGCGGCGGGACGTGGGCTGTGGGAGCGGAGGCCATCGATCTCAGTGTGCGCCCCGGTCCGGCGGCAGAACAAGGCCAACGCAACGTAGCTGAGCGACCGACCTTCAGCCGTGGGCAATACCGGCCTTTGCGGAAAATTGCGGCTCAAGGAAAAGCCGCTAAGCGAAGCCGCTCCTCGCGGCGGGTGGCATCGAATGGGGGGGACCACCCTGAGGACGCTTTAGCGACCGGAAGGGTGGTGGGGCCCCATTCGGTGACAGGACCCGCCGCGCCTGGCGCCTGGCTATTCGCCCTGTGGAAAGAAGTGCTGGTAGGTCGTCGGCGAACCCGAACGGCCCACCGGATTGAAAGGAGCCTGCTGGATGCAGCCCGGAGCCCCGACTGCAGCCGAATCGGCCTGTCCGGCGAAGGCGTATTTCTTCAGATTTTCGAAGAACGCTTTGGAGCGTTTTTCGTTTTCGGCCGCCAATTCCTCGGGGGTGGCGTTCGGTTTGCCGAAGACTTTGGTGCGTTCCGTGCGTGCTTTGAAAACCGGGGTGCTGGGCGTTTCCGGATCGAGCACGGCACTGGAGCCCGAGCCGCAGCCGCTGGTGTCGAAGCTCGGCAGGCCCGTGGCAAGGCTCTTGGCCGCGAGCGGCTGCGGGTAGGCATTGGTCCGGCTGACCGTCGTGCGACTCGGGAAGGTCGCCAGCGATTCGGGGTTGAAGGGCCCCATGGCACGCAGATAGTGGACCTGGACGCCGGCTGCGTTGGTCGGCAGCTTGGCTTGCGCGATGGCGGCGATATTCGCCATCGTCGCGGTCAACTCGTGCTTGTAGAGGTCGAGGCCGGTGAGGATCGGGTTGACGTTGCGCAGGAAGGGGTCGACGGCCCGCAACAGCGGGGGGAACTGGTCGCGGAAGAGCTTGCGCAGCGCCGGGAAGCCGCTCGGCGCGCGAGCGATCACCGGTTCGAGCCCTTCGAAGAGGCCCTTGGCCTGGGGGGCGAGCTTGGAGAGGGCGATCAGGGTCGGTGAGAGCTGTTCGGCGACCGGCACCAGCTGCTTCATCACCGGATCGGAATTGACCGAGAAGGTCTTGAGTCGGTCGAGGGTCAGCCTCGACTCGTCCTGGAAGGTGGGGAAGGCACGGAAGAGAGCTTCGATCTGGCGGTCGCGAGCGGCAGCGGTGCTGAAGACCGTGTTGGAGTTTTCGATCAGACCGGCGAGCTCGCCCTGGCGGCCGCGCAGGGCCTGAAGCGAGGTGGCGCCATTGTGGAAGAGCTGCTTGACCGCGAGCCGCTGGCTGTCGAGCTGGCGGAAGAGGCGATCGAACTGGACGAAGGTCGGTTCGAACTCGCCGAAGGCGTAGGAGAGGTCGGCGCCACGGCCGGCGATCGCGACCGCGGCTTCCTGCTGCCAGGTCTGGAAGGCGGCACGGGTGCGCGCGTCGAAGGTGCGGAAGATCTCGTCGAGCTGGACCGATTCGGCGATCTGCGCCTTGGGCAGGGTTCCGCCGTCGGCCAGCTTCGGCCCGTTGCGGTCGCCGGGGGTGAGTTCGATGTAGGTCTCGCCGAGCAGCGTCTTGGTGCGCAGGATCGCCCGCGTGTCCTTCGGGATCGGCCCGTACTTGTCGTCGATGTCGACCTTGGCCAGCGCCTGTTCGCCGCTCGGCGAGAGGACGATGTCCTGCACCTTGCCGACCGAGACGCCGGAGATCCGCACGTCGGACTGCTGGGCGAGCTGGGTCGCCTCGTTGAAGGGCACGTTGATCTCGTAGGGCCTCGCCTTGAACGGGGTCGGGCCGCCGAAGGTGATCCAGAGGAAGAGCAGGATGCCGAAGCAGGAGAGCGCGAAGCCGGCGATGACCAGGAGCTGCGTCGTGCTGGGGGCGCGCTTGCTCATTCTGTTCCCGGTCCACAGCCGGTCGCTGTTTCGGTCGATTTATCGGGTGGGATCGGGGGCAGTTCGCTCGTGCGCGGGATGTTGGCGCCGCGCAGCACGGTCTGGATGTACGCGTCGGCCGCGGCGGCGCCGTTGGCGAGTTCGGAGCCGTTGCAGGAGATCATGATCAGGCTGCGACCCACCACTCCGCTCGGGTCGTCGAGGTTGAAGGTGGCATTGGTGTCGTGGTTGAGCCAGGGCAGGTAGAAGAGGAAGCTCTGCCTCGAGCCCTTTGGCTTGTAGGCGAGCTCGTTGAGGAAGCTGTTGAAGGCGCCGAGCGCGTTGCCGAAGCTGCGCACCGAGGTGCTGAAGTCCGCCGAGCCCTGCTTGGCGTGGGTGAGGACCTGGCGGGTCTGGCGGGTGAAGGGCCGGATCTGGGTGCGAATCGGTTCCCTTGTCTGTTCGAAGAACTTCTCGTTGGCGCGCAGCGCCGGGCCCAGCGCCTGCGCCTGCGGGATCAGCCCGATCAGCGCCGGCCGGGCGGTGCTGGAGAACTTGTCGACGCTGGCGAAGGCCGACTGGCCGGCGCTGAGGGCGCTGGGCAGCTCGATCAGCGTCTGCTGGATCGACTGCTGCTGGTTGGCGAAGTTGCCGAGCGCCGCCTTGGAGGAGGTGACGAAGCGTTCGATCTCGGTGTCGTGGTTGGCCAGTTCGGTGGTGAGCAGGCTGAAATCGTGTATCGACCGGGCGATCGCGACCCGGCGTTGTGCAACCGCGCGGTTGAGGTCGGCCGTGTAGTGGGAGAAGGGCTGCAGGCGGCGGAATATTCCCGAGACCTGACGGCCGCGGCCGCCGATTCCCTGGGCGCCGCCGGCAACGAGAAGCTGGATGTACTGACGGGTGTCGGCATCGAGGGTGGAGAGGAAGGCATCGAGGTTCTGGTTCGGTTCGGTGCGCGAGAGCGGGAAGTTGTAGCCGTCTTCGATATGGCCCTTGGCCGTGCCCGGGTCGACCTCGACCACCATGTCGTTGAGGTTCGTTTTAGGTCGCAGCAGCAGGCTGGCGTCGGGGTGGATCAGATCGAGGTACTTGGGCTCGATGTCCATGCCAACGACGGCGTGGCCGTCTTCGAGGTCGACCGAGGTGACCTTGCCGATCTGGATGCCGGCGACGTCGACGGCCTGCCCCTGACCGGGCGTGACCGCCTGGGCGGTGGTGAAATCGCCGCTGACGTGGACGAATTCTTCGCCGACCAATGGCAGCCAGGAAGGCAGAGAGGCCTTCTGCTGGGTGAAGATCCAGAGCGTCATCACGATCCCCAGCGCGGCGAGGATCGCGATCGCGATCGTGTCCTTGCTGCGCCCGCGAGACTGGCGCGTCAGCGAGTTGCGGAAGTGCCGCCAGCGGCTGACTTTAGGCTCGGTCACGGGGTCACCGCCGGGCTGGCCGGGCCGACCTGGCCGAGGCCCGCATTGATATCGGGGACGGGGTTGCTGTCGCAGCGCACTTCCGGCTTCTTCGGCGGCTCGCCGCCGAGCTGCGGCTGGGTGCCGAGCGGCGGCGCGATCGTGTGGGCGTAGTCACGCTTGTCCGTGCTCAGGTTGCCGTTCGGGTTCTTCTGTTCGACCAGGACACCGCCGCCGCCGGGCTGCACGCGCAGGAAGGTCCCGTTGCCATCGAAGTGGGCGCCCCAGCCGGAGAAATCGGCGAGGGTGTAGAGGAACTCGCGGTAGTTGGGGCCGCCGGTGCTGAACTGGTCGTTGATCGTCTGGTTGAAGGTCGGGGTGAGGACCTTGGTCGAGCAGAGGCTGATCCGGTTGAGCTGCGGCAGCGCCACGGCCTTGCCGGCTTGGGCGGCGCCGGCGAGGCCCGGGGTGGCTTCGCGCAGCAGTCGCGCGGTGCCACCGGCCTCCTTGCCGGAGAGCAGCGGGCGGGCCTGTTCGATCCACGGCCTGCCGGCGGCGATCCAGGCCGGCAGTTCGGCGACGGAGGGACGCAGCTCGATCGCCCAGGCGCGCAGCGGTGGCAGCGTGCGGTTGAGGCTGACGAGCGAGCTGTGGAACGTCTTCAGCGTCGGCGCCAGTCGATGGACCGAGGCCGAGAGGCTGGCCGACTGCGCCGCGAGGGCGCCGGTGAAGACGTCGAAGTTGACGATCAGGCCCTTCAGGTCCTCCTCGTGGCGAGAGAGGGCGCCGAAAGCGCGGCCGGCGCTGGCAACGAGCTTGGAGAGGTCGTGCGGCTCGGTGCCGAGCAGCGCGTTGGTGACCTGGGCGCTGTAGCGACCGGCGTCGCCGCCGTAGCGGAAGGCGCCGTTGAGGCCCTGGGCGCCGGTCTTGCCCTGCACCTCGGGTTCCTGGCCCACGTCTTCGGCGGCGGTCGGCTTGTGCGTCAGCGCCGTGCCGTAGCTCTCCAGCAGGTGGCTGAGGTCGGCCCGCACGGGCGCCTGCAGCGCCGTCAGCACCTGGTCGATCTGGACCCAGGTCGAGGTGCGGCTGACCGGGATCGTGTCGCCGCTGCCGAGGTCGGGCGCGCTGGGGCTACCCGGAGAGAGGTCGATGAAGAAGTTGCCCTCGAGGAAGATCCGCGGCCGGATCGCGGCGAAAGCGTCGTTGTGAATCGGCTGACCTTTGCCTTCGACCGTGAAGGTGACCGTGGTCGCGTCGCCGTCGCGTTCGGTCGCGATCACCCGACCGACGTCGACGCCGGCAATCCGCACCGGCGAGTTGGTCGAGATGTTGACGCCGTTGGAGAACGTCGCCTTGAGCTCGTAGCCGTAGCTGGTGAAGGGGACGTGGCCGGTGAAGGCGAGGTAGGGGCCGACGGTGAAGACGAGCAGGAAGAGGACGGCGATCATGGCATTGCTCGGCCGCCACTTGAAGCGGCTGTTCGTCGCCCCCGCCCTGGTGTCGCGCTCCGGCAGACGGCCCATTACTTTTCTTCTCCCAGCTGCTTTTTCGTCTGCCCGGCGGTTTTGATCCCGTCGTTTCTCGGTGTGTTGCCGATCCGCGTGACGCCGACTTCGTAGTGCTCGTTGCCCGCTTCGCACTCTTCGGGCTGGCCGGGCGCAGCGGTGTTCGGGAACGGGTTGGAGTGCAGATGGTTCAAGGGGATGCCCTTGTTCGAGCCCGGCGGTTCGCCGCCATTTGCCGGTGCCGAGGCCTGGCCGCCCTCGTTGTTCGGCCCCTCCGCCGGCTGGAAGGTGATTGCGTTGAACCAACCACCAAGACCGTTGTTTTCGGTGCTGGCAGCGACGTTGCGGATGGCGAGGCTGAGGTAGTTGCAGGTCGTCTGCGCCGGGGCGATGAACCTGATCGCCGGCGCCAGCAGTTCGTTGGTATTGGTCAGCAGGTCGAGGCCGTTGAAGGCCCCCGGGGCCTGCTGCAGGGCAAGCAGCGCGTCGGCGGTCGGCGGCAGCTGAGCGTAGAGGCTGGGCGAGGCGTTGAGCACCGGCACGCCGGTGCGCAGGGCCGCGGCGATCGTCGGCGACGTTTCTCCGAGCGTCTTCGCGCCGGGCCGCAGCGCGGTGAAGAAACGTTCCGAGTCGTGCAGGAACGGGCGCAACGCCGGCAGGTCGACGATCGCCGTTTCCAGGGTCTCGGGGCCCTTGGAGATGGTTTCCTGGATGAAGGGCCGGGAGACGCGGGCGAAGGCGGCGAAGGTGCGGTCAAGCGCGACGAAGTTGCTGGCGTTTTGCGCGGCGACCGGTGCCACGGTGGCGGAGAGGCTCTCCAGGGCGCGCCAGAAATCGCCGAAGCCGGTGCTCGGCGAGACCAGGTTGGCGAGCGCCGGGCGGCCGCTTTCGATCAGCCGGCGCAGGGCCGCGAAGGCGTTGTTGAGCTGCGGCCCGCGGCCGGCCAAGCCGTTGCCGAAGCCGGCCAGGTTGCGCTGGATCGCGGTCCTGGTCTTTTCGTCGAACATGTCGAAGAACTGGTCGATGTCGACCGGTTCCGGGTGGGCGGCGGAGCGCGGGATCGTTTCGCCGGGAGCGAACCCCTGCTTCGAGTCGCCGGGGACGATCTGCACGTACTTGAGGCCGAGCGGCGATTTGGGCCGGATGATCATCGTCGAGTTGACCGGCAGCGGCTCGACGTTCTTGTCGAGGCTGAGGCTGAGTTCGGCGGAGACCCGGCCGCCGGCTTCCTGCACCGGCACGACCGACTTGACCACGCCGACCCGGGCGCCGCCGATCCGCACCTCGTTGCCCTTGACCAGGGCGTTGGCGTTGGGCACGCGAGCCTTGAGGTTGTAGGTGGAGACGAAGGGAAGGCCGTTGTTGGCGTTGTAGGCAAGGAAGACGGCGACGATCACGACCAGCACCGTGACCGCGCCGACGATCACCGGGCTGCTCGCCACTCCCTGTATGCCGCCGCGGTTTCTCATGGGCCCAGGAGGTAGTCGAGGAGAGCACGGCGGCGCGGGGCAGGCAGCGGCGTGCCGGCGCCGAGGCGGTGGCCTTCGCCGATTTCGGGGGCTGCCGGCGTGGTTGGAGCAGCCGGCGCCAGGCTCGCGGCCGGCCCCCCGGGCCGGGCGAGGGTGCCGCCGACCCGGCCTGCTTCCTCTTCCTTGAAGAGGTTGTTCAGATCAGCGCTGCTGATCGACGACGTGCCGGCGTTGGGGCCGGTGAACTTGGATGAGCAGCCGCTTTCTTCGAGCTCGTATTCGAGGCAGTTCGTCAGCGTCGTCAGCAGGCGGGTGTAGTGGCCGTATTTGTCGAAGGCGTTGTTGGCTGCGGTGGCGTCGTAGATCAGGTCGACGAGGCCGTCGAAGCCCTTTGTTTCCCTCGTGCTTTCGAAGAATTCAGCCAGCTGAGTCGTCGGCTTGGCACCGCTGCGAGCCAGATCGCGGACCTTGATCACGAGCGGGTCGGTCCGCTGGAAGGTCGGACCGGACTTTTCGCCGTTGACCCCGAGCGACTTCAGCGAGACGGTCGAGGCAGCCGAGAAGGGGGTCAGCAGGCGGGTCGCTTCGCTGAACGACGGCGCCGCCTTGCCCAGCGCGGCGAAGGTCGGCGTCGCCGCCTCGGAGAAGCCCTGCAGGCTGTGCATCGTCGTCCTGAACTCACGCAGGAAAGCGGGGAACTTGCGCAGCGACGCTTCCAGGTCGGCGCCGCGTTCGGCGCTGGCCTGGGCCGCCGCCCCCGAGTTGGTGAAGAAGCCGGCGACGTGTGCGCGTTCGCGCGAGAGCGGGCCGAGGATCTGCTCGGAGTCCGAGGCGAGCTGGGTCAGCTGGTCGCGCTGGTCGTTGAGGATGCCGATCAGCCGGACGATGTCGCGCAGGGCCGGATTGGCCTGCCTGACCGCCGCTTCGATGTCGGCACCACGACCGGCGAGGCCGGCGCCGAGTTCGTTGAAGATCAGCCTGAAGCGCTGCGCGTAGGGCAGTTTGTTGATGTCGTTGATCAGGTCCGGATCGACGCTGGTGCTGTTGCTGCCGAGCGGCAGCAGGTACTGGCCGGCGCCGGGCTGGCCGGAGGGGACTTTTTTCAGCGCCGGCGCGGGCGGCGACCCAGGGGCGCGCGGCACCGTGGGCCGGCAGTCGACGAACTTCTCGCCGATCAGCGACTGCGGGCGGATCAGGCAACTGGCGTCGCTGCGGAAGTCCTGGAAGCCAGGGTCGGTGATCTTCATCGCGATCACCGCCTTGCCCGAGACCGACTTTTCCTTGCCGTTCTTGTCGTAGGCGTCGATTTCACCCGGCAGGGTGACACCGACCGACTCGATTTCGCCGACGTTGGCGCCGGCCACCCGGACCTGCTCGCCTTTGACCATGAAGCCGCCGTTGTCGAAAATCGCCCGCACGACATAGTCGCCGCTGCCGCCGCTGCCGGAGGCGATCAGCACAACGACGGCGACCGCTGCCGCGACCAACGCGCCTATGACGATCGCTTTCCTCATGGGCCGGGTGGCGCGTCGGCCGGGTTGCACTCGGATGTGGTCACGCCGGAGCCGCTGTGGGGCGGTTCGACAAATGGGTTGGAGCCGTCGGCGGCATCGGGGGCAGCTCCGCCCGGGCAGCGGCGCTTGGCCCCGGCGGAGGAGCCGAACGGGTCGTACTGTTCGCTCGGTGCGATCGGTTCGAGGCTGTTGTCGGCGCCGTTGAACTTGAAGAGGTTGAGGTTGGCGAAGCTGGCACGCACGTAGTGACCGTTGCCGTCGTAGGGAGCGCTCGCCTGGCCAAGCTTGGCGAAGCCGTTGAAGAGGTCCGGCGAGTAGGCGCGAATGAAGTTGAGATTCGGCTGGAAGCCGGCGATCGCCGCTTCGGAGTGTGGGAATGCCCTCGAGGCGCGTTGCTGGACCGTCGGCAGCGCGGCCAGCAATTCGGCGGTGTCGTTGGCGAAGCCCGGGCGGCGCGCGGAGAGCCGCAGGTTCTTGAAGACCGGCACCGCTTTCGAGAGCACAGGCCGCAGTTCGGCCAGGAAGGGGGCGAGGTCCTTCGTCGCCGTCTTCGACGTTTCGATCAGCGGTTCGACGTCATCGAGGGCGGCGCGCAGGTTGACGAAGGTCGTGTTGGCCTGCCGGAGAGTCGGCGGCAGCAGGTCCAGGCTCTGACCGAGGGCCGTGTTCTGGCTGGCGATCGCGCCGAAGGCCGCCTTGGCGTTGGCGATCGCGCTGGAGAGCTCGGCGCCGCGTTCGGAAACCGCCGTGCTCAGCCTGCTCGAGCTGACCAGGAAGCGGGAGAAGAGCCTTTCGTCGGCATTGATGTCGTGAGCGAAGGCGCCAACGCGGTTGAGGCCGACGCCGAGGTATTTGAAGGTCCGGTTGGCGTCGCTGCCACGGCCGGCGTAGACGCCGGCGTTGCCCTTGATGAACTGGGCAAGGCCCCGCCGCACCGGGGCGGGAAAGGTGTTGAAGAACTGGTCGATGTCGATCGGGGTGGTGGTGGAGGAGAGACCCAGGGTGGCGTCGCTGCCGAGCGGCGGGTTGCTGTTCGGCCCGGGGCTGATCGAGACGTAGTGGTTGGCGACGCCGGAGAGCGAGGTCGCCCGGATCGTCGCCGTCGTGCCCTCGTGCAGCTCTTGGCTGACGCTGACAACCACTTTCGCCAGGTTGTCGTCGGTCAGCTCGATGCTTTCGACCGAGCCGACCGGCTGTCCGCCGATCAGGACCTGGTTGTCGGGAACGAGCTGGCTCGCGTTCTGGAAGAGGAGGTTGTACTTGTGTTCGCCGCCGCCGCTGAAGATGACGACTCCGAGCGCGATCACGGCGATTGCGAGGACGGCGAGGACGGCTATCCGCACAGGAGTGATCCCCCGGCTTTGTGCCGAATTGTTTTCCTCGCCTGAGGTGTTAGCAGCCACGGATCGTCGCTTGCGGCTCCCCGGCCTCCGATTCCGGCGGAACGGCCGCAGAATCGTATCCGAGCGACCCGCTGCCACGCACGGGCCGAGCATGACTTAACTGGAATTCAACGCGCTACTCTGATCTGCGGCGCGGTTTAAGGGACCGGGAGGCGCTTGGCCAAATCGAATAGAAGCGGAGATGCCGATGCGCAAACGTCTGACCCTCGCTGTTGCAATGGCTGTAGGTGTGGCTGTCGTTGTCGCCGCCGCGGCCGGTGCCACCCAATCGCCGGTGCTGAACGGCCCCGACGGCAACACCCAGAGCATTGCCGTCAGCCTCAGTCCGCAGAAGCTCTCGAAGACGAAGGCCGAACCGATCACGCTCAACGTGACCACGGCGACGACCACGACCAACCCCGCGGCCAACAAAGGCGCGCCGATCCCGGCGGTCGAGGCGATCGTCGACTTTCCCAAAGGCGTGAAGATCTTCAGCAAGGGCTACCCGACCTGCGACGCCGGGCTGCTCCAGAACACTTCGACCGAAGCAGCCCTCGAAGCCTGTAAAAAAGCGAAGATCGGCGGCGGCGAAGGTACCGCGGACCTGGTGGTCGGCGAACGGATCTTCCCGGTGACGACGGCGATCACCGCCTTCAATGGGGTGCCCGTCGGCGGCAAGCCGGTGATCCTCCTCCACACCTACAGCCAGTCGCCGATCCAGACCACGCTGGTGCTGGTCGGCGCTGTGAGCAACTTCAACAAGGAAGGCTACGGGCCGCGACTCGACGTGACGATCCCGCTGATCGCCGGCGGCCAGGGTGCGATCACCGGCTTCCACGTCAAGATCTTCAAGAAGTTCAGCTACAAGGGCAAGCTGCAGAGCTACATCAGCGCCACCTGCGCGACCAAGAAGCTGAAGTCGCGGGGGAAATTCGTCTTCAAGGACGGCGAATCGCTGACTCCGACACTGACCGGAAAGTGCGCGCAGAAGCCCTAGATGAGTAGTTCCACGACTCAGGCCACGTAGTCGACCAATGCCCGGCTGGGGCGCCCGAGTTCGTAGTTGAGCGAAACCGCCGCGGCAAGCGCAAGGAAGCGGCTCGCGATGCGAGCCCGCAACCCACGCAAGGTGCGGGCGCCGTGGCGCTCGAGGGCGAGGATGTCCTTAGCGGTCCAGTAGATCGACTCGATCCGCTGGCGCAGCGGCGCCAGGTGCAGAGCGCCGTCGGGCTCGTCTTTGCGGGCGGGCCGGACGATGGTCGCGCCGAGGGCGGCAGCATCGGCTTCGAAGTCGGCGCCGGCGTATCCCTTGTCGCCGAGGATGGTGAT
Organism: uncultured Solirubrobacterales bacterium; assembly: GCA_963702705.1. Lineage (GTDB taxonomy): Bacteria > Actinomycetota > Thermoleophilia > Solirubrobacterales > 70-9 > VRUE01. Next base: position 189,327 of record CAVPDR010000001.1, on the reverse strand, counting down.
CGGCCCTGAGCGGTTGACCCGCTCCAGCAGCCGCAGGCAGACCTCGCGCTCTCCTTCCTTGGGCGAGGTCAGCGCCATCGCCCGGGGCGTGCCGTCGGGCGCCATCAGCGTGTGCAGACGCAATCCCCAGAAGTAGCGGCTGTGGCTGGCGCAGTAGCCGTAGTCGGCGGCGTCTGAGAGCGCCCCGCCGAGGCTGTTGGCCCCGGCTCGCTTGACCGTCTCGCGCGAGCGGGCGCACTCCACCGGCGTGGAGTCGACGAGCAGCAGGTCGTCGTGCCAGCCGGGGCTCTGGGCGGCGAAGGTCGCGCTCATCGCCTCGATCGTCTCGGTCAGCCGCTCACGGCGCTTGTGGAAGCCAGAGCGCTTGGTGAGCGCCGGGAACAGGTGGCGCAGACGCTTGCAGGCTATCCGCACGAAGCGCTCGTCAGAGCCAACGCCCATGATCGACTGCGCGACGCAGAGCGTCACGACCTCCGCGTCGGTCAGTCTCCTACGGGCGTTCTTCTTGCCTTCGGGCAGGAAATCGTCGGCGGTGCAGAACACCGCAGTGAGCAGCAGGTCGAGGTCGGCGAGCATCGAGGCCCCCTTCGGGTCGGCGCTGATAATTGAGCACCGCCGACTTCGACCCTGTTGCTTATCTCCCCTGCGAGGCGCTCTTCGGCGTCGCGGTCGTGGAACTACTCATCTAGGCGCGGAACCGACAAAGCCGGTCAGACGTTGAGCCGCGGCAGCGCCCGCTCCAGCCACCGCGGCAGCCACCAGACCCGATCGCCGATCAGCAGCATCAGGGCCGGCAAGAGGACGATGCGGACGACGGTGGCATCGAGGATGACCGCGACGGTCAGGCCGACGCCAAGCTGGCTGACCGTCGCGATCGGCGTCGCCGAGAAGGCGATGAAGACGGCCAGCATGATGAAGGCGGCACCGGTGATCACCCGCGCCGTCTTCTCGAGGCCGAACTCGATCGCCGCGGCGTTGTCGCCCTCGCGGTCGTAGTGCTCGCGCATCCGCACCAGCAGGAAGACTGCGTAATCGATCGAGAGCCCGAAGACGATGCCGAAGATCATCACCGCGCCGACCGCGTCGACGTAGGCGCGGCCGCCAAGCGGCCAGCCGTCCGGCACGTTGGTAAGCAGGGTGAGGATGCCGAAGGCGACGCCGACCGTAACCAGGTTGAGCCCGACCGCGAGTGCCGCCAGCGGCAGCGCCCGCAGGACGAGGATCAGGACGAGGAAGGTGGCAAGGGTGATCGCCGCGACGATGATCGGGATCTGCTCTTTGGTGACGCGGCTATAGGTATTGAGAGTCGGCGGGCCGCCGGCGACTCCGGCGACGACGTTTGCTTCCCTGCCCAGCGCTTCCGCGTCTTTTTCGAGCGTCTTGTTGAGCGAGATGGAGCCCGCTGAGTTGAAGCCGTAGCGCGAGAAGACCGTCACCGTCGCCGCCTGACCGCCGCCGTTCAGGTCGACCGCTTCGGAAGCTCGTTCGTGGGTGCGTCCGCGCGTTCCGTCGAGCGCCGAGAGCACGAAATAGCCCGAGTTGAAGATCCCCGGTGAGGTGCGACGCAGTCTGGCGGCGCGGCGATTGAGGCTGTCGCTCTGTGAGAGCACCCGTACCGCGATGCGGCGCGTGCCGGACTGCAGCGGATAGGACTGGCGGTAGCCCGCGGCGAGACTGCGCTCGAGTTCCGTCGTGCCGCCGGTAAGCCGGGTCAGGCCGCCGGCGAGTTCGCTGGCGCCGCCGCCAAGTCTGTCCAGGCCCCCCGCGAGCCGCTTCGTTTCCCTGTCGATCCTCGCCGCCTGTTTGGCGACTTCCTTGCCCCCGCCGGAGATTTTGTAAAGGCCTTCGGAGAGCCGTTTGGCACCGTTCGCCGCCGTTTCGATATGGGCGGTTTCCGAGGAGATCCAGCGCGACACTTCCTGCGCTTCTTCGGCGTCGGCGAGGAGACGTGCCTGTAGGGCGCCGAGCTCACTCGGCAGCCCGCTGTATTCGGGAGCGTAGGGTTGACCGGTTGCTGGGTTGGTTCCGCCGATCGCAGCCGTCGCGCCGCGGACCGCTTCGAGCGCCGGGCCGTAGTTCGGGTCAGACTTGCCGGACGTCATCCCTTCGAGCTGTTTCAGCGCCGTGGCCAGTTGATCGACGCCGGCTTGCGCCGCCGCCTGCAGCTGCGGCACCTTCCCGTTGGCGTCGCCGAACAGACTCTTCTGGAGCCTGTGCGACCGCTTCAACGCGTTATTGCGCAGCCCGCTGGCGATGCTGGGGAGGGTGAGCTTCAGCTGGAACCCCCCGAGCGCGGCCTGGGACTCGGCCTTTGACAGCCTCTTGGTTCCCTTCGCGAACTTGTCGAGGCCGGTCACGGCTTCCTGCGAGCCGGCGGCGGCCTTGCCGAGGCCGGTGGCGATCGCTATCGCTCCCGCTTCGGCACTGCCGGAGCCTTCGGCGAGCAGCCCGGCACCGGCCGTCGCCTGGGAGAGTCCCGAGCGCACCGTGGCGACGGCGGTGGCGACACGGCCGAGATTGCGGCCGAGCCGCGCCACGTTGGCCAGCGGGCCGACTTTTTCGTTGGAGGAGAGCACGCCGGCGAAGGTCTTGCGCAATGGTTCGACGGCCTTGGCGACCTGTTCGGGACCAACCACGCTCTGCACGCCCGGGGTGGCGGCGATCCGGCGTTGCCAGCGGCTCAGGGCGGCGAGGCGCTGGGGCTCGGTGATCGTGCCTTCCTTGGCAGCGACGACGATCGTGAACGGTGCTTCGTAGCCGCCGCCGAAGGCGTGTTGGATGCGTTCGGCGTCCTGGCGGGCGGGATCGTCGTGGGGAAGTTGGGCGACGCTGAACGGGCCCGTTTTGAGCGCGATCGCCGGCGCCGCCAGGACCAGGACCACACCGCCGATCAGGGCGGCGACCGGCGCTGGGCGGCGCAACGCGGCCGAGACGATGACCATCAACCGGGAGCGCTCGCCGTTCGGCTTGCGCCCAATTCGCCAGCGGTCGATGTTGGGGCCGAGCAGGACGAGGGTCGGGGGGCCGAGCAGCGTTGCCACGGTCACGGTCAGCACCACGACCATCGCCAACGTCCCGGCCAACGAGGCAAGCAGTACCCCCGGCACGATCAGGAAGGCGACGAGCATCGAGAGCACGAGCGTGCTGCCGGCGAAGACGGTGGTCCGCCCGGCAGTGCGACGCGTGGTCCAGGCGGCGTCGACCGGGTCGGCGCCGGCGGCGATCTCCTCGCGGAAGCGCGAGACCATCAACAGTGCGTAGTCCACCCCCAGCGCCAGACCCATCATCGAGCAGACGGTCAGCGCCAGGGCGCTGACGTCGAACCAGTGGGTGAGGATCGCGAGCATGCCGCGCGAGGAGAAGACCGCGATGGCGCCGAAGCCGAGTGGCACCGCGGCCGCCACCGGCGAGCGGAAGACGAGCAGGAGGACGAGCAGCAGAACCGGCAGGGCGATCAGCTCAGCCCGCTCGCCGCCGCTGATCGACTCGTCCTGGACCGAGCGCAGGAGCGTGGCGAAACCGGACTGCGTCGCATGAACCGGCGAGTGAATCGATTCTTCGAGCGCCCGGTTAACCAACGGCACGCGGTCGTTGACGGCACTGTCGAGATCGTCGTGGAAATCGACCACGATCAGGGCTCGGTTGGGGCTCGGCCGAAGCTGCCCGACCGTGCCGATGTCCCAAGGGGAGAGCGTGGTCGCTTTCGGGTCGCGGCGAAGGTTGCGGATCAGTGCTGGGCCCTGGCGGTCGATCGCCGACGGCTTGCCCTGCAGGAGGATCGCGAACGGAGCGGTGTCGCCGAAGTACTGACGCAGCATCCCGTTCGCGTTGTGGACCTTGGTGCCGCTGATATCGAGCGAACTGGGAGTCAACCTTTCCTCGAGGCTGAAACCAAAGACGACGAGGACGACGATGAAGATCGCGGCAACGGCCAGCGAGCGGCGCGGGTGTCGCAGCATCAGCGGCGGGCGGCCACCTCCCTCGCGCTTCGCGCGCGGGTCATCCCCCGGCCCCCTGCTGCTCCTCCTCACAGGCACGCCCTGTAGTTTGGCGGTCCGGGCGACGGAGCGGGGAAAAGAAACCGAAGACTCTGTTAAGAACGGATTCGACCCGCCGGCTTGATCGGGTCGCTAGCCTGATTGTGAGGAGATGTGAAGCGCCTGTCGGCAATCGGGGTGGTGTTCGCCTGTGTCCTGCTCGCGGGGGGGGCCAACGCCGCGCTGGTCAAGATCGGCAACCTGGTGCTGACCGCGGATGGAGGCTTCACCCCGCTGAAGCTGCCGCGGCACGCCTTCGCGCCGATCGACTTCACCGGCCACGCCGACCTCAAGTCCGTGGACGGCGGCGTTCCCGCGCCACTGCAGCAGTTGGTGCTCAGCTTCGATCGCGACGGCAAGCTGAGCACGGCCGGCCTGCCGGTCTGCGATCCCTCGCTGCTCACCGAAGCGACGCCAGCCGAAGCGCGAAGCCGCTGCCCCAAGGCGATCGTCGGCAGCGGCCATGTCAGCGCCCTGATCACGCTCGGAGCGGGTGCGCCGATTCCGGCCAGCTCACCGATCACGCTCTTCAACGGTCCCCGCCAGGAAGGCCACCCCACGGTCATCCTCCACGCCCGCACCACGGTGCCGGCAACCCAGACCTTCGTAATAACGATCCCAATCGAAAAACGCGCCGGCCTGTACCGCTACCGGGCCACGGTCGACGTTCCGCCGATCCTCGGCGGGCGCGGCTCGCTCGTCCACCTGGACGTCAAGGTCGGCAAGCGCTACCGCTATCGCGGCTCCGAACGCAGCTACACCGAGGCCCGCTGCGGGGACGGCATCTTCCGCACCCGCGGACGCTTCACCTTCGGCGACGGCACGGTCATCGAAGGCAGCATCGAAAAGGCCTGCACCGTCTCCGGATAGTCCGCGCCCGCCGGCAACGGAATGGGCCGCGAAGGACTCGAACCTTCAACCTTGAGCTTAAGAGGCTCCTGCTCTAACCAGTTGAGCTAGCGGCCCTGGGGTTCAGAAAAGTATAGGAAGGGCGTTTGTTATTCGCCGAGGGAACCGCCGGCGCTGCCCGAGAGGCCCCCCAGGGGGTTTTCCAGGGCTTCCTTGCGCTGGGCGCCTTCCTGCTTGGCGACTTCCGCCTTCTGCTTCTGGAACGCTTTCCCGCGCTTGCGGAATTCGCTCATCTGCTTGCTGATTTCTTTCACTTCCGACTTACCCGAGACCATGGCCTTGGCTTCCTTGGTCGCCTTGTCGCCGGTGGCAAAGTCGCCGGCGTAGTACGCATAGATCGCCAGGGTCGTCAGCGAGTTGACCGTCGGCTGCGCTTCGGCGGCAATGCCTTGGGCTGCTGCTGCTTTCTCGACGTTGGTCGCGGCTTCTTCGAGGCTGGTCGCCGATTCGGCGAGTCCGAAGTAGGCGCGGGAGACGAGCAGCGCCACGGAGGGACTTGGTTCCTTCGTCTGCTTCAGGTAGCGATGCCAGGCTTCGACTCCCTGGCTCAGCTCCTGCCTCCCTTCGACCGTGAGCGCGGGGGTGCCGGTTTCGGGGTTGACTTCGGTCAGGGCGTTGCCGGCGCTGATCCGCGTGCGGGTCAGGGCGAGCAGGAGCGCTTCATCGGTCGGGTCGCGGCGCAGTTTGGCTTCGGTCCGTTCGGCCTGTTCGTCGAGGACCTTGCTCGCACTGGTCGTGCCGCTGTTGCCGAGCAGGTTGCCGATGCTGAAGGGACCGACGACGAGGAAGAGGCTGGCGCCCATCAGCAGCGCGAGGATCGCGTAGACGACCCGGACGACATGCTTGCGCCGCCCGCGGGTATCGAAAACCAGCCGTCGCTCCCCTTCTGCCAACTCGAATCACTGCTCCTGGGTTGAGGGCCTTGCCATTCCTCCCGCCTCCCTCGGCGTGCCAAAGGCGCGAGCGATCAAGATACTCAACTCGAACAGAAGAAGTAGAGGAACCATCTCGATCAGCATCGAGATCGGATCGACCCCCGGCAGCGCGGCGGCGACCACGGCGATGATCAGGTAGGCGTAGCGGCGGTTTCTCTTCAGCTGCGCGACGCTGACGATGCCGAGCCGGGTGACGGCAAGGATTGCCAGCGGCAATTGAAAGATGACGCCGCCGGCAAGCATCGTCGTCGAGAAGAAGCTGTAGTAGTCGCGGGCACGGACCTGAACGTTGAATTGACTGTCGTTGAAGTTGAGTAGGAACGAGACCGCGGCCGGCATCACGACGAAGTAGGCGAAGGCGACGCCGGCGAGGAAGAGCAGCGGCGCGGCGAGCAGCAGGGGCAGGATCAGACGCCGCTCGCTGCGGCTGAAGGCGGGCAGGACGTAGGCGTATGCCTGGTAGAGGAAGATCGGCAGGCAGAGGATCAGCGCCCCGTAGGTGGAAACGGTGAGGGTCGTCGTGAACGGTTCGGCGACGCCGAAGGTGAGCAGCTTCTTGTGGTCGGCCGGCAGCGGACCGCTCGCGATTTCCAGCAGCAAATGGTTCTGCCAGAAGCAGAGCGCCAGGGCGACGCCGAAGACGGCCAGGCAGACGACGATGCGCGTGCGGAGCTCGTCGAGGTGCTCGACGAGGGTGAGGCGATCCTCGTGGGAGACCGCCTTCATGCGAGCCACTGTGGCTGTCCTCAGCTGCGGTCGTTAACGGCCGGCTCGCCCTTGCCCTTGACGACGGGGGCGGGGACGGGCGGCTCGATCGCCTCGGGCTGCTCCGGCTCGTGGCTCTCGCCGCTCACCGAGCCGCGAAACTCGCGGATCCCTTTGCCCAGGGAGCGACCGAGCTCCGGCAGGCGTTTCGGTCCGAAGACGACCAGGGCGATGATCAGCACGATCGCAAGCTCAAATGGTCCGACGTTTGGCATCGACCAATGGTAACGGCAGCCCCTAGCGATCGGATCACAGCGAATTGGGCCAGTTGCGTACTTGATTTTTGAGTTTTGTGGGGGTGTCGGCGAAAAGTGCGGATTGAGTCATCGTTTCGCGGGTTCGATAGGGCAGATATGCGAGACGCAAGTGCCAGCCAGACAAAGACCGCGACCGGGCTCCACATCTGCCCGCGGTGCGCTTCGACGCTGGTCCAGCCAACCTGTTGGGAGCAGGCCGGCGACCGCGGCCACTGGCGCCTCTGGCGGCGCTGCCCCGAGTGCGACTGGCGTTGCGACGAGGTTCACGGCGAAAGCGCGATCGACGCCTTCGACGAAGAGCTCGACCTCGGCACGAGGGCGCTGAGCGAGGTGCTGAAGGAACTCGAGCACGAGAACATGCGGCTCTTCGCTGACACGCTCAGCGCCGCCCTCGCCGCCGACCTGATCAGCGCCGACGACTTCCGCTGACCGCTGACCCGCATATGGCGGACGCCCAAATTGGGCCTGTCCATATCTGATTTCTCAGGCCCGATTTGGGCGGAGCACATGGGCGGAATCGATTAGCTGTAGCGCTGCACGACGCCGTCGGCGACCAAGCCGAGGAGCTGGCGCTGCTCGGAGTCGAAGGCGGCCGCGTCGAGCCGCTGCTTCGCCGCCGCCACCATCGCCACGGCCCGCGAGCGAACCCGGTTAAGCGCGCCGGTTGCGGCGATGCGATCGCAAAGCGCCTCGGCGGCGGCGGGGTCGAGCTCGCGCAGATCGGCCGAGCCGAGCGAGGGGTCTGCCGACGCCGCCACGATCAGCGGCAGGGTGACGGTGCCATCGAGCAGATCGGTGCCGCGGGCCTTGCCTGTGCGCTCGGGCGGGCCGGAGACGTCGAGCACGTCGTCGAGCAGCTGGAAGGCGAGCCCTATCTCAGCCCCGAAGTCCCCAAGCGCCTCGCTATCGCTCCCCATCCGACAGGCGCACTCGAACAGCTTCGCGGTCTTCAGCCGGCAGCGTTCGAGGTAGCGCTCTTCCGAGATGCCCAGGTCAAATGCGTCCTGGCGCTGGGCGAGCTCGCCGCGAGCCAAGGCAACCGAGGCCTCGGCCAGCAGCGAGACCGCCCGCCCATCGCCCTTTTCGGCGAGAAAGGCGAAGGCGCGGGAAAAGAGCAGGTCGCCCGCCGAAACTGCCCGGCCGCGGCCCGAGAGGGCGGCGATCGTCGGCTGGCCACGGCGCAGCGGCGCGGCATCGAGGACGTCGTCGTGGACGAGGGTGGCCATGTGGACCAGCTCGATCGCCGTCGCCGCTCGCACCGCCTCCTCCCCCCATCTGCACCGGCGCAGAGCAAGACGAGGAGTGGGCGCAAGCGCTTTCCGCCCGCCGCCAGCGTTGCCGCCAGGTCGGCGCTGAGCGGCTCGCCATGACCGCCGCTCTGCGCGCGCAGTTGCTCCTCGACCTCCCCCAAGCGAGCGGGCAGCCAGCGGCTGGAGGCGTCGAGAACCGCCGTAACCGGCGGCGGAACAGCGGAGGGGCGAGTCACCTGCGGACGCCGCTGTGGATCGCGATGATCCCCCCGGCGAGAACCGTCCAGCGAATCTGCCCCAGCCCCGCCACGTCCATCGTCTCGGCCAGCCGTTTCGGGCTGGGAAAGTTGCGCACCGATTCAGGTAGGTAGGAGTACGCCTCATTGTCGGCCGAGAAAGCACCCAGCAGCGGCACGATCCGGTCGAACCAGAGCGAGTAGAAGAGCGAGAGCGGCGGGCGAACGGGCTGGGTGATCTCGAGCACGACGAGGCGGCCGCCCGGACGCAGGACGCGGGTCATCTCACGCAGGCCACGGTCGAGGTCGGCCAGGTTGCGCACCCCGAAGCCGACGGTGACCGCATCGAAGCGGCCGGCGTCATAGGGAAGGCTGAGCGCGTCCGCCCACTCGAAGCGCACCGGGTCGGCGGCGCGCGTGCGCGCCTTGTCGCGCGCCAGGTCGAGCATCGGCTCGGAGAAGTCGCAGCCGACCACGTGGCCGCCGGGCGAGACCCGGCCGGCCAGCTCCAACGCCAGGTCGCCGGTGCCGCAGCAGACATCGAGCGCCGAATCGCCCGGCACCAGCTCGGCGCGGTCGGCGGCTCGCTGGCGCCAGCGGTGATGCATCCCCGCCGTCATCACCGAGTTGAGCGTGTCGTAGCGGCCGGCAACCCGGTCGAACATGCGATTGACCTGCCCGGCGAACTGGGCCGAGTCCCGAGAGGGCTTAGTCGAGTGAGGAGAGGAAATCGGCGAGCTCGTTGAGCTTCTTCGGCGGCAGATCGCGGAAGGAAGGCATGATACCGGGACCGATCTCCACCGAGCGCAGGATCGCCGCGCGCGGGATCCGCTGGGCGATATGGGTGAGTTCGGGCCCGGGGCCGTTGTTGCCGTTCTCGCCGAGCTTGTGGCAGGCGAGGCAGCCGGAGCCGGCGACGACCTCCTTGCCGGCTTCGTACTGGGGCGCCACCTTCATGTCGATCTCGGTCGGCGAGCCGCCGGTGGCGCCGAGGAAGCTGAGGTAGGCCATCGCCGCGATCGTCAGACAGCCGGCCGTAGTCGCGATCGGCCGGCGGATCGGGTTGCGCTCCGGGCCGCGATCGTAAAACGGCAACAGGAGCAGCAGCACCATGCAGACGGTCGGGATCCCGATCGTCGCGATCGGGACCAGCTCGGGCGGCTTGATCACGCGCAGGAGCTCGAAGAGGAAGAAGAAGTACCACTCGGGGCGCGGCACGTAGGTGGTCGTGGTCGGGTCGGCCTTCGGCCCCTGCTCGGCGCCGAGGATGACCGACATCAGGATGATCACGCCGACGACGATCAACATCATCGCCGAGTCCTTCAGCACCGCGTAGGGGAAGAAGGGCTTGCCCTTCTTCTTCAGCAGCTCGTATTCCTCCAGGTAAGCCTGCTTATCCGCCGGCTTCACGAATGACCCCCGTGGCCGGCGCATATCGGCGTCCTCAGTCGCTTGCGTGCAGAGCACGCCGCGCTCCCTGCGTCCTTGATCTGCTTGGCCACGGGGGTCATCCCTCGAACCCGTTGGCGCTGGCGTCGAGCTGTGAGACAGGCGCGGCGACTTTCGGCTTGTCCGCTTTGAGCCAGGGCGGGGCGGTCGTGCCGAGCTTGACCACGAGATACATGTGGGCGCCGATCAGGGCGATGATCGCTCCCGGAACGAGCAGCATGTGGATCGCGTAGAAGCGCGAGAGCGTGGTCGCCCCAAGCTCGGGGCCCGCTCTGAGGAAATCGCTGAGGTAAGGCCCGACGATGGGGCCGGTGCCGTTGATGTTGATGCCGACGACCGAGGCCCAGAAGGAGCGCTGGTCGAAGGGCAGCAGGTAGCCGGTGAAGGCCATCGTCATCGTCAGGATCAGCAATACGACGCCGATCACCCAGTTGAGCTCACGCGGGTACTTGTAGGCGCCGAAGAAGAAGGTGCGACCCATGTGGAGGAAGATCAGGATCACCATCACGCTCGAGCCCCACTTGTGCATCCCGTGGACGAGCTGACCGAGGAAGACGTCGTTGTTGATGTGGGCGATCGAGGCGTAGGCCTGGGTCGTCGAGGGCGTGTAGAACATCGCCAGGAAGACGCCGGTGATCGCCTGTGAGATGAAGGCGATCAGGGTGGCGGAGCCGAGCGTGTAGAACCAGTTGGTCCCCTTCGGCACCTTGCGGTAGAGCATCCCGGTGAGGAAGCCGGAGGCGGCGGTGCGCTGGTCGACCCAGGCGAGGACGTCGGCCGGTGCGTCCTTGGCTTGCTCGCCGAGCCGCTTGGCGTCGCTGGGACGCTCCGGCGGCGCCGTCTTCAGGTCGGCGGGAGCCGGGCCTTTCGCACCGTTGCCCTGACCCGGCTTGGCCGGTTTGCGCAGTGGCGCGGGGATAATCGAGTCGAGCTTCATCGTCGCCTAGCCCCTCAGCCGCTCGGGGGTGGGAAGGTGGACGGACGGGGCGGATACAGATATTCCCAGACGCCGCCCGTGAACTCGCCGGGATCGCGGGCGCGGACCGGCTCCAGCTGCGAGGTGACGCTGTAGCGCGGGCCGAGCTCGACCTGACCGTCGCGGACGCGAGTCTGGAAATGGTCAAGCGGTCGCACCGGCGGGCCGCCGATTCGTTTGCCCTGGAAGTCGTAGACGCCGCCGTGGCAGGGGCAGATGAAGTTGCCGGCGGCCTCGACGAAGCGGACCGGGCAGCCGAGGTGAGCACAGCGGTTGGAGACGGCGACGATCTCGCCCGGCTTCTCGCCGAGCTGCTTGGAGCTCTTGCGCACGTACGCCGTGGTCTTGCCGGCGTCACCGATGCTCTCGGTTTCGGTGAAGACCACCTGGCGGTAGGTGTCTTCGACGAAATCGCTGACCGGGCCGACCGCCTCCCAGCGCTCCTTGCCACGGTGGAAGATCGGTGCCACGGCGAAGCCCACCGCCGGCAGCACGATAGCCGCGCCGGCGATGCCGCCCAGCCCTTGCACGGCCACCGTGAAGGCGCGTCGGCGCGTCATCGACTCCCCCTCGAAGTAGCCCGGGGGTTCGGGGGTCGGGCGCTCCGGCCGACCAGCCGCCTCGGCCCCGTTTTGCTTGTCCGCGTCGTCGCTCAACAGCTCAACCTCAAGAAGCGGGAAGTCTATTGACTCGGGCAAGCTCGCGGTCGGCATGGTCTCCACCGCCGATCGCGAGGGCCGCAGTTCGCCACAACCCGGGCACCTCGTTCTCGCGGCCCTCGGCATGGAGCCGAGCGCAGAGGCCGATCAGGCGCGAGAGCACGGCGACCGCCTCGTCGTCGCCGAGGGCAGCCAGCCGCTCGATGCCGAGGGCGTAGAGATAGTCGCCGGCGAGCAGAGCGAGATCGTCGTCATGGCCGCGCAGCAGGCGCGGCGTGCCGTAGTGCAGTAGGTAGCCCTCGCGCACCGCCTCGACCACGAACGCGTACTCGGCCGGCGCCGCCGCGGCTCTTTCGCCTAGCGCGGCGAGGAGGCCGAAGACCGGCTGCTCGGACGGCTCGACCACGTGCGGCGAGATCGGTGTGTCCTCATTGCGCAGGAACTCGGCAAGCTCCCCCAGCGTCCCGGCCAGCTCAGCCATTCCGCTGTTCCTTTTTGCGGCTATTTGTGAAAAAGGCACAGTGGAAGGTCATCTGAGCGCTTCTTCGAGCGAATCGGCAGCGGCCTCCAGCGTGCGGTCGATCGTCGCCTCGTCGTGGGCGAGGGAGACGAACCAGGCCTCGAACTGCGACGGGGGCGGGTAGACGCCGCGCTCCAACATGGCCCGGCAGAAGCGCGCATGGGCATCGAGGTCGCAGGCCGAGGCGAGGGCGAAGTCGCGCACGGGCTCCTTGCTGAAGAAAAGGGTGAGCAGGCCGGGAACGGTGGCGAGCTGCAGGGGGCGCCCCTCGGCGAGCGTGGCGAGGCCCCGGGAGAGACGGTCGGTCAGCTCGGCGAGGCGTTCGTAGGCCGCGTCGTCGAGCGCGGCGAGGGTGGCAAGGCCGGCGGCCGTTGCGAGCGGGTTGCCCGAGAGGGTGCCGGCTTGGTAGACGTCGCCCGCCGGGGCGACCCGTTCGAGCAGCTCGCGTGGACCGGCGAAGGCCGCCGCCGGCAGGCCGCCGCCGAGCACCTTGCCGAGCACCGTCAGGTCGGGCTCGACGCCGTAGAGCTGCTGGGCGCCGCCGCGGGCGATGCGGAAGCCGGTGATCACCTCGTCGAAGACGAGCAGTGCGCCGGCCTCGCCGCTGGCCGAGCGGAGGAACTCGAGGAAGCCGTCGGCCGGGGGGACCACGCCCATGTTGGCCGCGACCGGCTCCGCGATCACGGCGGCGACCGGGTGGTCGGCGAGAGCCCGCGACACGGCCTCGGCATCGTTCCAGGGAACGACCACGGTGCTCGCCGTCTGCGCGGCCGGGACGCCGGGGCTGGCCGGAATCGCCAGCGTCGCCAGGCCCGACCCGGCCTCTGCCAGGAGCCCGTCGGAATGACCGTGGTAGGCGCCGGCGAACTTCACCACGACCTCGCGACCGGTGGCGGCGCGAGCAAGGCGGATCGCGCTCATCGCCGCCTCGGTGCCGGAGCTGGTCATCCGCACCATCTCGACCGAGGGAATTCGAGCGACGACCGCTTCGGCCAGCTCGACCTCGGCCGCGGTCGCAGCGCCGAAGCTGGTGCCTCGCACGGCGGCTGACTCGACCGCCGCGATCACCGCCGGGTGCGCGTGGCCGAGGATCAGCGGGCCCCAGGAGCCGACCCAATCGAGGTAGCGGTTGCCATCGACATCGACCAGCTCGCAGCCCTCTCCGCGCTCGACGAAGATCGGCTCACGCCCGATCTGGCGCATCGCCCGCACAGGGCTGTTAACCCCTCCGGGAAGAACCTTCACCGCCCGCTCATACAGCTCGGAAGACCGCGACACGCTAAATGCCGAGCACTACGAGTGCTCCGCCTCCCACCTGGCGTAATCGTCGGTGAAGTAGTGAAGGCGGATCTTCTTGTACTCGGTCGAGGAGTAGAGGGTGGCGCGGTCGTCCGGGCCCATCCCGCACTCCAGGGCGATCGAGTCGAGGATCGAGTCGCACTCCTCCTTCGAACGGCCGTGGGCCATGGTGAAGACGCTGTAGGGCCAGTCCTCGTAGGTGGGCCGTTGGTAGCAATGCGAGATGCCGCGGAAGGAGGCCATGCGGCCGCCGACCTCCATGATCTCATCCTCGGGCACCTTCCAAACACCCATGCCGTTGGCGGAAAAGCCGGCGCGGCGGTGGTAGAGGATCGCGGCGACCCGGCGCAGCAGCTTGCGCTCGATCATCCCGCCGAGGTGTCCGAGCAGGTCCTCGGTGCTCATGCCCAGCTCGGCCGCGGCTTTGTCATAGGGCCGCTCGACGGGGTCCATCGGGCCCTGCAGGGCGCGGATCACGGCGACGTCGCGATCGTCGTAGGGCTGCGCCTCGAGCTCGCGCGGCGGCGCGGCCTCGACCGCGGTGGCGAGGGCGTCGGTGCCCTTCTCCATCTCCAGGTTCATGTTGATCTTGAACAGGGTCAGGGTCGGCAGCTCGCGCATCGACTCGGCGCCGGTCTCCCGCATCAGCGCCTCGAGCGTGCCGGCGAGGCCGAGCTCAGAGTCGGGCGGGGTGGCGATCGTGAACCAGAGGTTGAACTCGTGCGTGCGCAGGTAGTTGTGCGAGACGCCGGGGTGGGCGTTGACCGCCCGCGCCGCCCGCTGGGGATTTTCGGAGTCGACCTTGGCGGCCACCAGCATCGACTCGTAGCCGAGGGCGCGGGTATCGAAGATCGGCGTGATCTCGCGGATGATCCGCTCGTCCAGCAGTCGTCTGGTCCGGGTCAGCACGTCGCCGAGTTCGAGCTCGGCCTCGGACGCAACGAGGGCGAATGGCTCGGGGTCCAGCGGAAAGCGCGACTGGAGCAGGTTCATCAGCCGCTTGTCGGTCTCGTCAAGCGGGATCGCGGCGCCGTCCTTGCGCGAACGGGCCTTCGACTGCGGGAGCTTCACTGAAGCCATCCAGCCGCCTCCTTGGCGTAGTAAGTGACGATCGCGTCGGCGCCGGCGCGGCGGATCGATGTCAGGGTCTCCAGCACGGCGGCGCGCTCGTCGATCCAGCCCTGTTCGGCGGCGGCCTTCAGCATCGAGTACTCACCGGAGACGTGGTAGGCGACGAGTGGGGCGGCGGTCGCGTCCTTGACCTGGCGGACGACGTCGAGGTAAGCGGTGGCGGGCTTCACCATCAGCATGTCGGCGCCCTCCTCCAGATCGAGCTTGGCCTCGCGCACGGCTTCGGCGGCGTTGGCGGGATCCATCTGGTAACCGCGACGGTCGCCGAACTCCGGGGTCGAGCCTGCGGCGTCGCGGAAGGGCCCGTAGAAGGCCGAGGCGTACTTGGCGCTGTAGGCGACGATCGGCACGCCCGAGTGGCCCTCCTCATCGAGCTGGTGGCGAATCGCCCCCACTCGCCCATCCATCATGTCGCTGGGAGCAACCGCATCGGCCCCGGCCTCGGCGTGGGAAACCGCCGTTTTCGCCAGCAGCTCGACCGTGATGTCGTTGTCGACCTCGCCGTCGCGGACGAAACCGCAATGGCCGTGCGACGTGTACTCACAGAGACAGACGTCGGTGATCACCGTGAGGTCGGGGTGGGCCTCCTTGAGGGCGCGGACCGCCATCTGCACGACGCCCTCGTCGTCATAGGCGCCAGACCCCGACTCGTCCTTGGCGGCGGGGACACCGAAGAGCAGAACCGTTCGAACCCCCGCCGTGGCGATCTCCGTCGCCTCGGCGACCAACTCCGAGATCGAGAAGCGCTCGATGCCGGGCATCGAGTCGATCTCCTCGCGGACGTCTTCTCCGGCCACCACGAAGAGGGGCTGGATCAGGTCGGCGGGCGACAGGTTCGTCTCTCGAACCAGGCCGCGCAATGACTCCGTGCGCCGGAGGCGACGCATGCGTGTGGCGGGGAACGGCACTGGGAGCGAGTTTAGGGGAGGGACGGCGATGCCCTCTCCCGGACGCGCGGCTACGCCGCGCTTGAGTGTCCGGGAGAGGGCATCGCCGTCCCTCTGCTCAAGCCGTGGCTAACAATGCGATTTCCGCGGGCGGATAGCTTCTGCGGCATGGAGGCAGGGAACGGGATGAGCGTGGCCGTACTTGAGGCGCGGGAGCTGGTCAAGCGCTTCGGCGAGCGGGAAGCTCTGCGTGGGATCGACTTCGAGGCCGCAGCGGGGGAGCTTGTGGCTGTGATCGGGCCGAACGGGGCTGGGAAGACCACCTTGCTGTCGATCCTTGCGGGGATCTCCAGGCCCGATGAGGGTGAGGTTCATGTTCCTCAGGGGGAGGTCGGTTGGGTGCCTCAGCAAGCGGCGCTCTATCGGCGCTTGACGGTTGAGGAGAACTTGATGCTTTTTGCTCGGCTCGAGAAGCATGAGGATCCTCGGGCTTCCACTGAGCAGATGCTGGAGTTGACCGGGCTCGGGGAGCGGCGGGGGGAGATCGTTGCTCGGCTGTCGGGAGGGAACCAGCAGCGGATCAACATCGCGATCGGGTTGCTGGCTCGACCCTCGGTGCTGCTGCTCGACGAGCCCAGCGTTGGGCTCGACCCACGGCAGCGGGCGCGGCTTTGGGAGTTCGTCTCGGCGCTTGCCTCGGAGGGTGGGACTACGGTGATCTTCTCTACTCATGACATTCAGGAGGCAGAGCGCTATGGAGGGCGGCTGCTGGTTCTGGCCGACGGCGAGGCGCTCTTCGATGGCTCGCCCGACGGGCTCCGCGAGGCGGTTCGGCGCGAGGCGCCCGAGGCTGCTGACCAGGACTTCGAGACTGCCTTCGTCGCCTTCCTCCATCACCGCGGGCACTGATGCGCTGGCTGCTGCTCAAGGACCTGCAGATCCTCCGTCGCTCTCCCCTGCAGGCGTTCCTCCTCGTTGCCTGGCCGGTGCTGATCGCGGTCCTGGTCGGGCTGGCGATCTCGGGCTCGCCGAGCAAGCCGCGGATCGCCTTCCTCAACGAAGTGCCGAGCAACTCCAGAGTCAGCGTCGGCGCCAGCGAGCTGCCGAAAATTGGCGTCAGCGACCGGATCTGCGAACGGGTCGAGTGCGTGCACGTGAAGAGCCGGGACGAAGCCGTCAGCGAGGTCCGCTCCGGCGACGTCCTCGCCGCGCTGATCCTTCCCGCCGACCTGGTCGACCGGATCAACTCGCTCTCGACCCCGAGCCCGATCACACCCGAAGTCGAGGTAATCCTCAACGAGGAGGACCCGGTCAAGGCGCGCCTGGTCAACGACCGGATCAACTCGTTGCTGACCCAGGCAAACCTGGTGATTGCGAGGCGGATCGCCAGTGAAGGCGGAAAGCTCATGGGCCTCCTTCTCAACGGCGGCCAGTTGAGCGCGCTCGGCCAGACAATTCAGATCCTTGGCCTGCGCAACACCGCTCGCATCCTCGAAGCGCTACGGCCCTCGCTGCCGGCTGGGCCGCCGCGCGAATCACTCGACCAACTGCTGCAATTCACCACCCTCACCCGCGCCAACCTCGGCGCCGCCGCACCGCTGCTCACGCGCCTGACCGAACCGATCGCGGTCGACAAGCAGGTCGTCAGCGCCTCCACCCCACCGCTCGAAGTCTTCGCGATCGCCGTCGCCGCGACCTTCACCCTTGCCTTCGTCACCGTCCTGCTCGTCGCCGGCTCGCTCGCCCTGGAGCGGGAGGAGAACGCCTTCCCCCGCCTCACCCGCGGCCTCGTTTCCCGCTCAGCGCTGCTGACCGAGAAGGTGGCGCTGGGAGTCGCGGTGGGGCTGACGGTGACGGTGCTGATGCTGGCCGGGCTCTCGCTCTTCGTCCCCCTGCACTGGAGCCGCTTCGGCCTCTGGCTGGCCGCGATCGTCGCCGGGGGCGCGGCGCTGGGGGCGGCGGGGGCGGCGCTGGGGGCGGCGGCGCGCGAAGTCCGCGCCGTCTCGCTGCTCGCCTTCATGGTGACCCTGCCGATCGCCTTCCTCTCGCTGATTCCCGCCGGCACGGTAGGGCCCGGCCTCTACGACGCGGTCAAGCTGGTCACCGCCCTCTTCCCCTTCAAGCCGGCGCTGCAGGCGATGACGGGTGCTCTCGACCCGGGCGGGCCGAGCATCGCCGCCGCACTCGGGCACCTGGCGATCCTGATCGCCGCCTACGGCCTGCTGGCGCGCTTCGCCCTGCGCCGCTTCACCGCCGTTTAAGGGCGGCGCGCGGCTCCTCGACTAGGTAAACGCTCGACTGGGAAGCTGGGCCGAGCGCCGCTGGGCAAGCCCCGGGTCGGTGACATTGGCGAGGATGAAGGAGTCGATGCTTTCGTCGGGACAGAGTTCGGACCGCAGCCGCTCGAGCACCTGCGGCTCACTCAGCTCGGCGAACCGCCGCTCCCACGCCGGCACCGCGACCAACGCCACCTCCTCACCGTCGGCCAGCAGGCAGCCGTGGCGACTGAGGTAGGCGGAGAGGTTGGTCATCGCCTCGCCGTCCGGCAACTCACAGGCGGCCGTCTCAAGGGAGGTCAGCTCGTAGTTGGGCTCGGTCGCCGAGACCAGTCGCAGCTGCTCGGCGGTGAGGTGGATGATCGCCACCCGGGCCGTCGTCCCAGGGCTGCGCTGCAGCGTCGCCGGCACCGCGCCGTAGGGCGAGAAGTGCGCCGAGTAGACGACGTCGAAGTCGTGCAGCCGGGCCGGCTCGACCAGCACCGGGTCGTGGCTGAGGGCAAGCTTGCGGGCAAGCGCTTCCGGTGAGCCGTTGGAGCCGTAGACGAGAAGTCGCGAACGCTGCGCACAGTCCACCTCAACCTCTTCCGGGTCGAGGGTGCGATGCCCCTGCTGTACGAAGGGACGCGCCGGCACGGCGTACGGGTAGCGCATCGCGCGCTCCAAGACCTCGCTGCCTTCGCTCACAGAACCCCCTTTCGTTCGCGGCCCCATCGCCGCGCGATTCGAACACCCGGCGATCACCGTGACACTGGACGCTCACAGCACCTCGACCGCAATATCGCAGATAGGGTCAGGTGACCATGAAGGTTCTCTTCATCGGCGATGTGGTCGGCGGCCCCGGTCGTCGCGGACTCGCGGCGGCTATGCCCGAGCTGCGACGGCGCCACGCGCCCGACCTGGTCATCGTCAACGGCGAGAACTCGGCCGGCGGGATGGGAATCACCGAGAAGACGGCGGCGGCCCTCTTCGATGCCGGCGCCGATGTGATCACCAGCGGCAATCACGTCTACCGCCACCGCAGCGTCTACGGCTTCCTCAACCGCAGCGATCGGGTCGTGCGGCCGGCCAACTACCCCTATGCCAACCCCGGCCGCGGCTACACCGTGGTCGAGGCCGCCGGCGAGCGGGTCGGCGTGATCAACCTCAGCGGCATGATCGGCCTCAAGGTCGCCCGCTCCCCCTTCCACGAGGTCGACAGCATCCTCGAGAAGATCGAGTGCGATTTCTCCATCGTCGACTTTCACGCCGAGGTGACGAGCGAGAAGGTGGCGATGGGCTGGCACCTCGACGGTCGGGTCGCGGCGGTGCTGGGAACCCACACCCACGTGCCGACCGCCGACGCGCGGGTGTTGCCGCGGGGGACCGCGTTCATCTCCGACGTCGGCATGACCGGATCGCGGACCAGCGTGCTGGGCGTGAAACCGGAGCTGATCCTGGAGCAGATGATCACTCAGATGCCGGTCAAGTTCGAGACGGCGGAAGAGGACGTCTGGGTGATGGGGGCGGCGGTCGAGGTGAACGACAAGGGGCTGGCTGACTCGATTACGCCGGTGATGGTGCCGGCTCCTATTAATCCGTAGCCGGGAGGGAGTCGGGGGCTGTCTCGCCGAGTGCCCACGCCCCACCTCCGGTGGGGCGAATCTTGTGGCCCCTTCGGGGCCCTACCCGTCACTCTGCGGAGCCGCTTCGCGAGGCATCGTCGAGACAGCCCCCGACTCCCTTTCAAGGGACGCCATTGCTACCAGTAGGAGTGGGTAGAACCAGACTATGTAGAGGTAGAACCAGTGGTGCATTGTCAGCTGGACTCCGATCAGGAGCGCCGCCCCCAGGGCCGCTACCTGGGTGAGCTTCTTTTCCTTGGGGCGGAAGGCGAAGAGCGTGGCCATTGCAGCGACTGCGGCCAAAATCGCGATGCGCAGTGGCTCAAGCCAAGCTACCTGTCCCCAGATGCTGAACGGTGAATTTCTGCTCGCTTGGTAGGCGATGGTGCGGTCGTAGAACGTGTGCAGGCCGGGATCTATCGCGGGCCAGACGAGTAGCGCGAGCGCGGTGAGCACGAAGGCAATCGCAAACTTCACTCCCGCGGGTGGCGCCGTAGGGGGAACCGCCCCTGAGGACGCTTTAGCGACCGGAAGGGGTGGTGGGTCCCCTGCGGCGACAGGCCCCGCGGGCCGATACGTAGCGAGCATCGGCACCAACACCGCCGGTGCGAACTTGGTCAGGGTTGCGAGCGCTGCCAGGACACCGCGAGCTGCGGGGCGTGCCAACACCAGCAGGGTGCCAACCAACAGCATCGCTACCAGGGTGTCGTTGGAATTGGATAGGAGTGCATAAGCCGTGTATGGATAGGCGGCCCAGCCGAATGCCAGTGTGGCTGCCAGCTTGTTGCCCTCGGGGCCGGGGCGGATCCGGCGGCCGAGGAAGATGAGGAGAGCGAAGGTGGCCAGGTCGAAGAAGACCGCTGCGCCGTGGGCCGCCGGGAGGTCGTTCCAGCTGCCCGACCAGGGCCAGATCCGCTCGAAGGGGACGTAGGCCAGGTAGTTGACCGGGCCGTAGGTGTCCCCCTGGGAGACGTCCTCGGGGAAGTTGCCGTAGATCGGTTCGCCGTGGGAGATCCGGTTGGCGCCGACCACTCCCGCGTAGCCGACGTCGATCGCGCCGGAGTCGGCCAGGTTGAGGCCGACCCGGAAGCCGAGCAGGAAGAGGGCGGCAACGAGCAGCCAGGCCGTCGGCCAGGACGGGCGGATCCCCTCCCCTCTCCCGCGCAGGCCAATCCAGAGGGCCCGCCCGAATAGATAGAGAAGCGGGATGTACTGGAGCGGCACCGAGACGCCGATCTCAGCGCGGTTGAAGAAGAGGTTGGAGACCCCGAAGCCGAGCAGGACGAGCAGGTCCAGGTTTGCCACCCGCCAGCGGCGGCGCCAGTCGACCAGGCCGAGCAGGAAGATCGCGCAGAGCGGCAGGAAGACGTAGGGGGCGTTGAGCTTGTGACCGAAGGCGCCGGAGTAGCCGCGGGCCATTTTCCAGGCAACCTGGTAGCCGGTCCACGACTCGCGCACCTGTCCGCTGCGAGGGTCGACGATGACGAGCGCGACCTCTTTTTCGTCGGCGAAGTAGGCGACCTCCCAGTTGCCGTCGACCTTGCTCGCGCTGTGCGTCAGCGCTCCGTTCTCAGCTCGCTCCTTGGCAACGTTGGGGTCGCGGTTGGCGATCCGTATTGCCTCCGAAGCACCCACCTGCGCCGATGCGGTCGCTGGGATCACAAGCGCCAGGAGGAGGGCGGACAAGAGGATCGGCCTGCGGGTCCTGTCCATTAATCCAGACCGAAGTGTCGCCTGATGACCGGCGCTACATCGCGCAACGCCCATTGAGCGCGCTCATTCGGATCCTTAGGCCCGCAGCCGACAAAGAGGAGCGGGCCGAGGGAGTCGCCGGCATGCAGGGCGCCGTGGCTGCCGCCGCCGGCGTGGCTGACTCCGCCCCAGTCCACCGCCTCGAAGCCGGGAGCAAGCGAGAGGATGAAGTCGCCGGCGTGGGGGCTGCCGAGGGCTGACCAGACCCGGGCGAGCGGATCTGGGTAGGTGTCGCTGCGCAGCCGCCCGTTCTCGATGCTCGCCTCCAATACGCCGAGGTCGCCGTCGAGGTGCCAGCGCCCGTTGCGTAGGTCCGCCACCCCATCGCCGGGACGAAAGCGCAGTTGCCGTTCACGGCGTTCGACCACCGCGGTCGCGCCGGGCTCCGGAGCGCACGGCTCCTCGCGGATCAGGGGCTTGCCCTCGCTGTCCTCGAGGCGGCAGACGAGGTCGGCGCCCTCGATCACGGCCAGTGTCTGGCGAACCGCCTCGGGGTCGGCTCGTTCGCCTTCGCCCGGCAGCAGGTAGACGTGCGCCGCTCGGCCGGTCGGGCTGACCGCGAGCTGAGCCGGCTCCGGCCGCGACTCCGAGGGCTGCAGCACGGTCCACTCGCGGGCGAGCAGTTCCGCCAGCGGAAGGCCTCGGTGGACCTCTGTCTGCGCGTGGTCGGCGAGCAGGATCAGCGCGTAGCGTGCGAGGAAGTCGTCGATCCCTCCCGCCGCCTCGACGACTTTGCCGAAACAGTGATCGGCCTTTGAAATCGACTCGACGCTCGCCTCGGGCCCATGGCGGTGCGAGTAGTTGTCGTTGTCGGGAAGCGAGAAGAGGAGGAAGTCGAAGCCATCGTCGGCGACCAGCTCCGCGGCGCAGCAAGCCGAGTAGCCATCGCGGCTGCCCGGGATCGAGGTCGATTTGCAGGGAACTTCGCGGCTGGCGTAAAGGTCGCCGTAGAAGAGCTCGGCCGGGCCCCAGGTGTGGTGGCGGAACTTGAGCCGGGTCGCGTCGACCGCGCGACGCAGCAGTCCCTCGAGCGAGACCTGATGGCGGTGGCGGCCACGGTAGATCAGGAACGGCGTGCAGGCGGTGCGCATGCCGGCGTCATCGAGCTGCTCGAAGGTGGTCTCGATTCCGGGATTGAGGTGGGCCAGGTTCATGTTGTAGACGAGGTCGTAGAGCGTGCGGAAGACGCCGAAGCTGCGGCTCGCCTCCAGCGAGGAGCCGTATTCGACGTAGCGCCGCTCGAGCCGGTGGTACCAGTTCATGCCGCTGATCCAGTGCTCGTCGGATCCGACTCCGGTGACCATCTCGGCCGAGGCGACCGGGGTCACCGAGGGGAAGCTGGAGACGCAGTCGGGAATCAGCACCCCGCGTTCGATCAGGGCGGCGAAGGTAGGCGCGCGCCCTTCGTCGACCGTGCGCAGGAGCATGTCCGTGCGCAGCGAGTCGACGTAGGTGAGGATCAGCTTCTTGTCAGGCATCTGCCCGCATGATCCCCAACCGCTGGGCTGGGCTGGTCAGCGGAGGACGCGGAGGCCGGCGTGTTTGCGCTGGGCCCGCCGACGACGCGAGATTCCGAGCCAGACGAGGACGGCCAGCACGAGTAGCGAGGCGGGGGAAATCAGGATTGCGATCGCGACGACGATCAGGGCGGCCAGCGAGACGAGGAAGCCGAGCGCGCCGCTGCCGCTGCCCTCGCGGCGGCCAGCGCCGCTGACGACGTCGCTGACGATCAGGCAGGCGGTTACCGCGCCGAGCAGGCAGAAGAAGGCGCCTACCGCTGCGCTGACGTCGGCGCCGCCGGCGAGCAGGAAGCCGATGACGAGGGCGATCACGCCGGCCAGG
Source organism: uncultured Solirubrobacterales bacterium (assembly GCA_963702705.1). Taxonomy (GTDB): domain Bacteria; phylum Actinomycetota; class Thermoleophilia; order Solirubrobacterales; family 70-9; genus VRUE01. The sequence goes on along the minus strand of CAVPDR010000001.1, from coordinate 166,543 downwards.
ATCGTCATCCGGCCACGGGCCGAGCCGTGCGTGCCGGTGGTGCCGGCGAGCATCCCGATCGCGATGCCGATGCCAAGCTCGAGGCAGATGCCGGAGAAAGATCCCACGCCGAAAACCTAACTCCCTCGGCGAGCCGGTGCCGATCCGCCACACTATCCGCATGCCCGAGCCGCCTCACCGGCGACGCGCCCACGCCCGCAGCAGCGACCTGGAGCGCTACGCCGGCCTTTTCGCCGAGCGAACCCAGGTGATGCGCTCCTCGGCGATGCGCGATCTGATGGCGGTGACGGCGCGGCCTGAGGTGATCTCCCTCGCCGGTGGGCTGCCGGACACCTCGACGTTCCCGCCGAAGGCCTTCGCCGCGCAGATGACGCGAATCGCCCAGGAGTCCGCTGCCGAGGCGCTGCAGTACGGACCCACCGAGGGTTTCCGTGAGACCGTCGACTGCATCGTCGAGGTGATGGGCGCCGAGGGCATGCTGCCCGACCCCGAGGACGTGATCGTCACGACCGGCGGTCAGCAGGCGATCGACCTGATCTGCAAGGCGCTGGTCGACCCCGGCGACGCGGTGATCTGCGAGGCGCCGACCTACCCCGGCGCGATCCCGGTCTTCTGCAGCTACCAGGCCGAGACGATCCAGATCGAGTGCGACGGCGACGGGATGCGGATCGACGCGCTCGAGGGGGCGCTCGAGCAACTCGACGGAGAGGGTCGACGACCCAAGTTCATCTACTCGGTGCCGACTTTCCAGAACCCGGCCGGAGTGACGATGTCGCTGGAACGGCGGCGGCGCCTGGTCGAGCTGGCCCGCGCCCGGGAGCTGCTCGTGGTTGAGGACAACCCGTACGGCCTGCTGCGCTTCGGCGGTGAGTCGCTGCCGCCCCTCTACCAGCTCGACGGCGGCGACTTCGTCATCTATGTCGGCACGCTCTCGAAGATCCTCTCCCCCGGCATCCGCCTCGGCTGGGCGGTGACGCCGCCGCCGGTGATGGAGAAGGTGGTCCTCGGCAAGCAGGCGGCCGACCTCTGCACCTCGACCCTGACCCAGTACTTCGTCCGCGAGTACTTCCGCGAAGGGAGCTGGCGGCAGTACATCGAGAGCCTGATTGACATCTACCGCAGTCGCCGCGACGCGATGATCGAGGCGCTCGAACTCCACTTCCCCGCGCAGGCAACCTGGACCGAGCCCGACGGCGGCCTCTTCATCTGGGCCACCCTGCCGGCCTACATCGACACCAGCGACCTGCTGGCGAAGGCGTTGCGGGAGAACGTCGCCTTTGTACCCGGCCAAGCCGCTTACGTCGACGGCCGGGGCCGCAGCTCGATGCGACTCAACTTTTCCGCTGGCAATGAGGATGAGATTCGCGAGGGCATCCGCCGCATCGGTAAGACGATCGCCGAGCAGGTCGAGCTGTACAGCGCACTCACCGGCGAGCAGCCCGAAGCTCTGGAGCCGGCCAAGCCCCGCCCGTCCCCCGAAGCGGAAAACGTCCTCCCATTTCGGAAGACCGGCGAGGGCGGTGCATGAAGGTCGCCGTGCTGAAAGGCGGCCGCTCGCTCGAGCGCGGCGTCTCGTTGCGATCGGGGGCCCGGGTCGAAGACGCGCTGGGCCGGCTTGGTCATGAGGTGTTGCCGCTCGAAGCTGACGGGAGTCTGGTCAAGCGGCTGATAGCCGGCAAACCAGATGTCGCCTTCATCGCCATGCACGGCATGGGCGGCGAGGATGGGACCACACAGGAGCTGCTCGAAATCCTCGGGGTACCGTTCACCGGTCCGGGCGTCGCGGCCTGCGGCCGCTGTATCGACAAGGTGATGGCCAAGCACGAGCTTCGCTCGGCCGGAATTCCGACACCGGACTGGTTTGCCTTCAACGAGACTGCCTTCCGCGAGCTCGGCGCGGCCGAGGCGCTCGGCGGCCTTGAGGAGCGGCTTGGCTTCCCGGTCGTAGTCAAGCCGAGCCGGGGAGGCTCGGCGCTCGGAGTCAAGTTCGCCGAGAACTGGTTCGACGTGCCCGAGGCGTTGATCTCGGCCTTCAGCTATGACGACCGGGTCTTGCTCGAGCGCTTCGTCGACGGCCGCGAGCTGGCGGTAAGCGTGCTCGGCGGGGAGCCGTTGCCGATCGTCGAGGCGATCCCCAACTCGGGGGACAGCTACGACTTCGAAGCTCGCTATGAGATCGGCAGGACCTCGTTCGTCTGCCCTGCCGACCTCACGACCGAGGAAGCCTCGGTCGTCACCGAGACCGCGCTGGCGGCGTACGAGGCGTTGGGCTGCGCCGGCTTCTCACGTGTCGACCTGATCCTGGGAGGCGAAGGGCCTCAGGTGCTCGAGGTCAACGCGATCCCCGGCCTCACCGACACCAGCCTTTTCCCGCAGGCAGCCGAGGCAGCCGGGATGTCATTCGAGCAGCTGGTCGAGCGGATCCTCGACCTGGCGCTGGCGCCCGCTAACGCCTAGGAATCCTCACCCTGGGCGAAGTCGTCGGGGGTGACCTCGTCGAGGAACTCTTTGAATTTGTCGACGACCTCCTCGGTGTCCTCGACGTCGTGCTCGAACTCGATCGCCGACTCCTCGATCACGTTCTCGTCGGCGAAGATCGGCGCCGAAACGCGGACTGCAAGGGCGAGGGCATCGGAGGGTCGTGAGTCGATCTCCATCTCGGTGCCGTTGATCGAGACCGTGATCGAGGCGTAGAAGGTGTTGTCACGCAGCTCCGTCACCGAGACCCGCTCGCATTTTGCGTCGAGCTGCTCCAGCAGGTCGGAGAGCAGGTCGTGTGTCATCGGCCGCGGCGTCGAGGCGCCCTGCAGCTTCATCAGGATCGCGGCTGCCTCCGGGTGCCCGATCCAGATCGGCAGGAACTTGTTGCTGTCGACGGTCTTCAGCAAGACAATCGGCTGCTTGCCGACCATGTCAAAGCTGACGCCGTAGATCTGCATCTGTTGCACGAATGGGCGATCCTGGATTCGAACCAGGGACCTCGTCCTTATCAGAGACGCGCTCTAACCAACTGAGCTAATCGCCCGCAGCCAAGCGAAGGATAGCGGCCGTCCTGGCTAGGCAACGGGCCGCGTCTGGCCTGCCTTTACCGCTCAGCCAACTTTTTTCTTCGGCGCTACACTGAAGCGGCGTAGCAGTGTGGTCGGACGGAAAGGGCTTCAACCGTTGGCCCAGCGCCAAGTCAACATTCGCATTGATGATTCGGAGTTTGAAGTGCTGGAGGCTGCCGCCTTCTTCGAACACCGTGCCCTGCCAGACGAGCTTCGCGCTGCCGTGCGGTCGTACATCTCGAGCCTGAAGGCCGATCCGCGCATAGTCGATCTGCTGAGGGCGCGGGAAGCGCGGGACGAAGAAAGGGCGGGGATCAGCTCGCTGGATGCCAAGCGGAAACGAGGACGGGGAGGCCGTGCCTCATCGTCCTCCTGACGCGTCGCGGCTTCTGCGCAGCTGGCACGCCGTAGTCGCCGATGGCATCGCCGTCCTCTGGTTCCTCAGCTCAAACAGCGCCATGACGCTGAAGATCGTCGTGGCCGGCGTCGTCCTCTTTGGAGCACAGGCCATACTCATCTTCCAGCTTGGCCGCAGACACGAATGGCAGCGCCTCGAGCCAACCATCCGGGAGTTGGCTCGCCGCGCCGAGGAGGCCGACCCGCGCGCGGGTCGGCGGCGCTATGGAACAGCTCGCAAAGCTGCGTGAGTTCAGCTGCGGCGGCTGAGTCTGCGGGCCAGGGCACGCGCCTCGTCCAGGTGCTCGAGGCGGACTTCGAGCGAAAGCGCTCCCTTTTTTGGCCGGAGCTTCACCTCGTGGCCGAGCGCCGACTCCAGCTTGTCTGCGGTCTCGCGCAACGCCTCGGTCTCCTCTGGAGAAAGAGAGGCCCGCTGGGGCCTGCTCCTTGGCTGGCCAGCCAGCTTAGCGCGATGCTCGGTCTCGCGGACCGACCATCCGGCCGCCGCTGCGTCGCGGGCGAGGTGGCGGCGCACGTCGTTGCCCTCGGCGCCGAGCAGGGCCTTGCCGTGGCCCTCGCTGAGCTCGCCGGACTCGAGCAGCTCGATCGCCTCGTCGGGCAGGTCGAGCAGGCGGATCAAGTTGGAGACCGCCGGCCTGCTGCGGCCGACGCGGCGGGCCAGCTCCTCCTTGGAGAGACCGAGCTCGTCGACCAGGGCGGCGCATGCGCGGGCCTCGTCGATGGGGTTTAGGTCCTCGCGGACCATGTTCTCGATCAGCGCCACCTGCAGTCGCTCGGCGAGCTCCTGGTCGCGGATTACCGCCGGGACCCTCGCCAGGCCGGCAGCCTGAGCGGCGCGCCAGCGCCTTTCGCCTGCGATCAGCTCGTAGCTGCCGTCCGGGAGGGGGCGGACGAGCAGCGGCTGCACGACACCGTTGGCTTCGATCGAGGTGGCGAGCCCGGCCAGCGCCTCGGGGTCGATCTTGGTCCGCGGCTGATTTGGATTCGGCTTGACCAGCTCGATCGGCAGTTCGCGCAGCTCGCCCGCCTCCGCCACGGTCGCCTCGGGGAGGATCGCCGCGAGGCCGCTGCCGAGGCCGCGCCTGGCCGCCTTAGCCACGCTCGGTCAGCTCCTCGGCGAGCGCGCGGTAAGCCTCGGCGCCGCGCGAGCTGGGCGAGTGCTCGGTCACCGGCAGACCATAGCTCGGCGCCTCGGCGACGCGGACGCTACGGGGGATCACCGTTTTGAAGACCATCTCGGGAAAGTGTTGGCGCAGTTCGCGCTCGACATCCTGGGCCAAGCGGGTGCGCTCATCGTGCATCGTGACCAGCAGCCCCGACACCTCGAGCGCCGGGTTGAGCTCGCGTCGGATCGTCGCCAGCGTGTCGAGGAACTGGACCAGGCCCTCGAGCGCCAGGTACTCCGCCTGAACCGGCACGATCACCCGGTCCGCGGCCGTGAGGGCATTGACGCTGACCGGGCCGAGCGAGGGTGGGCAGTCGAGCAGCGTGTAGGCGAAGCGCTCGCGGACCGGGCCGAGGCGCTCGCGCAGGCGCGTCTCCGAGCCCTCGATCCGCGGCAGCTCGACCGCGGCGCCGGCGAGGTCGCGGTTGGCGGGGACCAGCCATAGATTGTCCGGACCGGCGGGACGGGCAGCCTCGGCGACCGAAACGTCGCCGGTCAGGCAGTCGTAGGAGGAGGGGTGCATGTCGCGCTCGCTGCCGAGGGCGACCGTCGCGTTGCACTGGGGGTCGAGGTCGACCAGCAGGGTCTGGGTGCCGGAGGCGGCGACACAGGCGGCGACGTTGACCGCGGTGGTCGTCTTGCCGACGCCGCCCTTCTGGTTCGAGATCGCGTAGACGACGCCCATTGGTTGCAGACTATTGGCGTAGGGCCGGAGGCCCTCAGTCACTACGCCGCGCCAGCTTTCGGGGTCAGCCGTAGGGGCGCTTCTTGGCCATGCCCGGGCGGCGCGGCAGCTTGGTGGGCGTGCGGCCACTCTTGCGGATCAAATGCAAGTGACGATGTTCGCTGCCGGCGAAGGGGCCGACATGGAGAACCTGCTCAGGCTGCATCGCCAGCTCCGGGGCGGCGTTGACGAGCTGGGCCTCCTCTTCGGGGTCGCGCTTGCCCTTCCAGGCGACCAGGACTCCGCCTTCTGTGAGGAGCGGCGAGGCCAGCTCGGCGAGGGTTGAGAGGCGGCCCACGGCGCGGGCGGTCACGGCCGCGTAGGCCTCCCGGCCTTCGCCTTCGGCCAGTTCCTCTGAGCGGGCGTTGAGGACGCGAGCATTCTTGATCTCAGCCTCATCGATCACGCGCTGGATGAATTCACACTTCCGGCCCACCGACTCGATTAGGTCAACCTGGGCATTGGGCAGGGCGACAGCCAGAACGAGGCCCGGAAACCCTGCTCCAGAGCCAACATCGGCGATCCTCTGCGCCGCTGCCAGCTGCTCGAATTCGAGACCGGTCAGGCTGTCCGCCACGTGAACCCGCCAAGCGCGGCCTGGATCGGTAACGGAGCTGACCGAGGCCCGCTCCACCTCCAAAAGCTCTAGAACAAGCGTGATCGTCGCCCTCTGCGCTTCACTGAGGGAGCGCCCCGGTGGGGGTGGAGCGTCTTGTACTTTTTCGCCGCCAGCCATGGTCAGCCCCCTAGGCGCGACTCGAAAAAGTTAAGCGGAACCCCCACCGGGGCGCTCCCTCTACTCCGCAACCAAAGGAGCGACGACCACGCAGCGGTGCGGCTCGTCACCTTCGCTGTACGTCTCGACGCCGGCCCGGTCCTTGAGATGCTCGTGGACGACACGGCGCTCCTGGGCGCTCATCGGGTCGAGCTCGACGCTCTCACTGCCGCCGAGCGCCTGTTCGGCGGCGCGATCGGCACGGGCGGTCAGGGTCTCCCGGCGCCGCTCGCGATAGCCGGCCGCGTCGACGACAACCCGCTTGCGCTCGCGCATCCCGCGGAAGGCCGCCTGGTAGGCGAGCAGCTGCAGGGCGTCGATCGTCTGCCCTCGCTTGCCGATCAACAGGCCGTAATCGTCGTCGCCGCTGACGGAAGCGGTGATTCGGTCGTCCTCCTCTCGAATCTCAACCTCGCCATCGAGGTCGAGCTCATCGAGAACGCCCTCGACGATCTCGCGAACGCGCTCCGCGGGCTCCTGTGGCCAGTCGTCAGCTCCAGTCACGGTGGTGCAGTCTATGCGCCGGAGTGTAGGCGCGGCGGGTCCTGTCACCGAATGGGGCCCACCACCCTTCCGGTCGCTAAAGCGTCCTCAGGGCGGTCCCCCCATTCGATGCCACCCCCCGCGAGAAAGCTCCCGCATTGACAGCCGCTGATTCGGAGAGCTAATGAGGGGCCTTCGTCGCGAAGCTCTCACCACGAATCGCGCTTTCGCTCGAGGTGGGCGAACAAGCTGGTGCTTCACGGGGATTGGCGGGGGTGGCCTCGCCGATGCCTCGCGAAGCGGCTCCGCAGAGTGGTTCAAGGCCCCGAAGGGGCTCTTGGTTAGCACCGCCTTTTGGCGGTGCTTGGGCACTCGGCGAGGCCACCCCCGCCAATCCCCTACCTACCGTCGCTTCTTCTTTTTAGGCGGAGGCGGCGGCGGCTTTGCTGCCTGAACCGCGGCCGCCGTAGCCACCTGCGGAGCCGGAATCAGCTTCTGGATCGTGTACTGCTGCCCCATCGTCCAGAAGTTGGTCGTGATCCAGTAGAGGATCAGGCCGGCCGGGAAGTTGATCACGAAGGGGACGAAGATGAAGGGCAGCAACATCATCATCGTCCGCTGGCTTTTGTCGGCGGTGACCGACATCACCATGCCCGAGACCAGCTGGGTGCCGATGTAGAGGACGAGCAGCGCGATCAGTTCGGCCCCGTGCGCCTTCGCCGTCAGGTCGTTGATGAAGAGGAAGGACGCTTCGGACCCGCAGTGGCCGGCCGTGCAGCCTATGTCCGCGGGAAGGTCGTGCCGGAGAACGGAAAAGAGGGTGAAGAAGACCGGGAGCTGGGCCAGCAGCGGGATGCAGGAGGCAAAGGGGTTGACTTTGTTCTCTTGATAGAAGCGCATCATCTCCTGCTGCATGCGCTGTTTGTCGTTTTTGTACTTCGCCTGGATCTCTTTGATCTGCGGCTGCAGTGCCTGCAGCGCCCGCATCCCCTTCAGCTGGCGGTAGGTGAGCGGGATCAGGAGCGCCCGGGTGAGGATCGTCAGGGCGATGATCGACATTCCCCAACTCAGCCCGGCGTTGTCGTGGAAGAACTTGAGGACCGAGTTGACGATGTCGATCAGCGGCTGCAGGATGTTCGCGTCGACGATCACGAGTGCGAGTGGGCCTCTCCATGGTGGACAGCGGGGTCGATCGGGCCGACTTTGAGCGTGAAGCGGTCAGGCACGGGGTCAAAGCCCCCATGGCTAAGCGGATTGCAGCGCAGCAGCCGCCATGCGGCCAGCAGGGTGCCCCGTCCGCCGCCAAAGCGGCTCACCGATTCGGCGGCGTAGGTCGAACAGCTCGGCTCGTAGCGACAGCGGCGCGGTATCGACGGCGAGATCCAGCGCTTGTAGGCACCGATCAGCGCCAGCAGGGCCCGTTTCACGTGGAACGTCCCCTTCCCGCACCGGCCAGAGCCTCCTCGATGCTCGTGCGCACGCCGGAGCTGCCCTCGCGCTCGATCAGGTCGCCGATCTCAGGCCGCGCCACCAGGACAAAGTCATGGGCAGGGGGGAGCTGGTCGGAGAGGGTCCAAAATGCCTCGCGCATGACGCGCTTGACCCGATTGCGATCGACGGCGCCCCCCACCTTGCGGCTGACCGAGACGCCGAGCCTCACCTCGTCGGCCTCCTCTTCGCCGCTGCGGGGAAAGCGGTAAAGAACGAGGTAGCGGGTGGCATGTGAGGATCCGTCGCGATAGACGCGGTCGAACTCGCCGCTGCGGGAGAGGCGGCGACGTCGTTGCGTCGCCATCTAGGGAGTGAGGCGCTTGCGGCCCTTGCGGCGGCGGCGGCTGAGGATCGCCCGACCCCCCCGCGTGCTCATTCGCGCCCGGAATCCGTGCGTCTTTGCCCGCTTCCGCTTCTTCGGCTGATAAGTCCTCTTCATTCGGCGTCGCAGTATACGGATTGATCCTCGAGCTCAAGGCACGACGCTTCTCCCACGGAGCAACGAAGCTTTCTCCGCCATTTGCGAGGGAGCGGATGTCGCCACCTCCCGCCGCCGCTATGGTCGGCCGCCGGTGCCCGATGACCCTCCCAAACATGACCTCGACTCCCTCTGGCGGGATGCCCAAGAGAGACTGCGGGCGGCTCTGCCGCCATCGACGTTCCAGCTCTGGCTGGAACCGCTGAAGGTCGTCGGCGCCCAGGCCGGCGTTCTCTATCTCGCCGCGCCCGCAGGCATTCGAGCCTGGACAGAGCGGCGCTACACGGGCCTGATCCGCGAGGCGCTCATCGGAGCTGGGTCCAGTCTGACCGAGGTGCGAATCGGCGATGTCGGCGACGGCCCCGAGTCCGGTTCCGACTGCGACCCCGGTATCGATCTCAACGCCAACTACACCTTCGACCGCTTTGTGATCGGCGAAGGCAACCGCGCGGCCCACGCGGCGGCGCTCGCCGTCGCCGAGGCGCCTTCGGAGGCGTACAACCCGCTCTTCCTCCACGGGCCGCCGGGGCTGGGCAAGACCCACCTGCTCGTCGCGATCGCCAACTACCTGGCGGCGAACGCTGCTGGCCTCGGCGTCCGCTACACAACCGCCGAGTGCTTCACCAACGAGTTTGTCGCCGCCCTACGCAGCACCGGCGCCGAGGCCTTCAAGCGCCGCTACCGTGACCTCGACGTGCTGCTGGTCGACGACGTCCAGTTCCTCGAGGGCAAGCGCCACACCGAGGATGAGTTTTTCCACACCTTCAACGCCCTCTACGAAGGCGGCAGCCAGCTCGTCCTCTCCGCCGACCGCATTCCCAGCGAGCTCTCCACCCTCGAGTCGCGCCTGCGAGACCGCTTCGAGTGGGGCCTGACCGTCGCCGTCGAGCCGCCCAATCTGGCGACTCGGCTGACCGTCCTGCGCCGGCTCGTGCGCGAGGCCGGCGTCGATACCGAGGGCGACGTGCTCGACGCTCTCGCCGAGCGGATCGACGTCAACGTGCGGCAGCTACACGGCGGGCTCACCCGCGTCCTCGCCCACGCCTCGCTGACCGCCAAGCCACTCAGCGCCGAGCTGATCGACGCGGTAATCCCAAAAGGGAGGAGAAGAGACGAATCGACGCCGGTCGAGGAAATACAGAGCCGCGTCTGCGCCGACTTCGGCATCTCCCGGGCCGAGCTGGTCGGCTCGACCCGCTCGGCCCTCCCGTTGCGCGCCCGTCAGGTCGCGATCTACCTCACCCGCGAGCTGACCGATCTATCGCTGCCGCAAATCGGTCGCCTTTACGGTGGGCGCGATCACTCCACCGTGCTCAACTCGATCAGGCGGGTCGAAGCGCGCTTCGGCGAAGACGCCGCCCTTGCCCAGCGCGTTGCGGAGTTGCGCGGCGCTATCCACACCGGACCCACAGGCTCGGCCTGACGGCCGACGGCGCTGTAAGAATCAATGCCTTCCCACAGACCGCTCCACAGCCGCCCAGGCGCCAGCTGAAGCCAGGTCTGCGTCGCTTTCGAGCTTTTCCACAAGCCCTAATCCAACTCAAGAAAGCAATCACCACTTGAAGCTGACAACCAAACGCGATGAGCTGGTCGCCAAGCTCTCGGTCGTCTCCCGGGCCGTATCGACGCGGGCCGCCACCCAGTCTCTTTCCGGAATCCTCCTCACCGCCGACGAGGCCGGCGTCAGTCTCTGTGCGACAGATCTCGAGCTGGGCTTGAAGACGACGCTCACCGCCGACGTCGACAGCCCCGGCGCAGTTCTCCTGCCCGGCCGTCTGCTCGCCGAGCTCTCGCGCTCGCTCGGCGACCCGTCGGTCGAGATCGAGCTTCGCGAGGCCGAGCGCGACGTCGAGATCCGCAGCGGCGGCTCGAGCTTCCACCTTCGCACCCTGCCCAGCGAGGACTTCCCCGCCTTCCCCGAGGACGACGGTGAGCCGCTGACGATCCCCGCGGCCGCGCTGGCGTCGACGGTTGATCTCGTCGCCCGCGCAGCGTCCCGCGACGACATGCGGCCGGTCCTCACCGGCGTCCTGGTCAGCGCCAGCGCTTCCGAGATGACGATGGTCGCGACCGACTCCTACAGGCTTGCGGTCAAGCGGACCGAGCTCGAGCGTGCGATCGGCGGCGAGCTGGAGGCGAACATCCCGGCCAAGGCGCTACGCGAGCTGGGCCGGATCGTCTCGGCCGACGGGGTCGAGGAGGTCTCGGTCTCCCTGCTGCGCAACCAGGCCGTTTTCAAGGCAGGGGCGATCGTCCTCAACACGAGGCTGATCGAGGGACAGTTCCCCAACTTTCGACAACTCCTGCCGGAGTCCTACGAGCACGACGTACGGCTGCCGCGGAGCGAGTTCCTCGACGTCGTTCGCCGGGTCAGCCAGCTGGCGCAGCGCAACGCGCCGTTGCGACTTTCCTTTGCGCCGGGCGAGCTCACGGTCGCCGCCTCGACCCCCGACGTCGGCGACGCCGAGGAGACGATGCCGGCCGCCTTCGAGGGTGAGCCGCTGGAGATCGGCTTCAACCCCGATTTCCTGCGCGAGGGGATCGAAAGCGTCGAGGGCGACGAGGTTGTGCTGCGGTTGATCTCGCCGCTGCGCCCGGGCTTGCTGCAGCCGGTCGACAACGAAGACTTCCGCTATCTGGTGATGCCGATCCGCCTCAACGTGTGAGGCCTGTCGGTGCTGGTCACCGCCGCCGAAGCGAGGCCGGTGCGGAGTCTGGCCCGGCTGCGGATCGAGCTGGGACCGGGGATCACAAGCCTGGTCGGTCCCAACGGCGCCGGCAAGACGAACTTCCTCGAGGCGCTCTACTTCGCCCTGACGGGCCGCTCCTTCCGCACTGCGGATCGGCGTGACCTGATCCCGTTCGGCAACTCCTTCGCGCGCGCAGAAGCGACCGTGCGCGATGAGGACGGGGTGGAGCGCCACCTGCTCGCCTCGGTTAGCCGCACGGACGGCCGCCGCCACCTGCTCGACGCCAGCCCCGCCGACCCCGCGACGCTGGCCCGCAGCCGACCCCCCGTCGCCGTCTTCTCTCCCGACCGGCTGGCGCTGATCAAGGGCCCGCCGGCAGAACGGCGCGCCCACCTCGACCGCTTCGTCGCCGCCCGCTGGCCGGTCCGGGGCGACCTGCGCCAGCGCTTCGGCCAGGCCCTGGCGCAGCGCAACGCCTTGGTTGCCAAGCTGGCGTCTGGCCGCGGCGCGCCGGGGCAGCTCGACGTCTGGGACGCGACCTTGGCCGACGCCGCGGCCGCCCTCGTCGCCGCCCGCGCCGACGCCGTCGCCGAGTTGGATGGTCCCTTTACCGAGGCGGCCGCCCAGCTCGGGCTCGAAGGTGGGGCCGAGCTCGAGTACTGCACCGCGGGCCGAAGGTTCAGCGACCGAGATCCGCGCCGGCCTGGCCGAGCGACGCGAGGCCGACCTACGTCTGGGCAGGACCTCCTGGGGCCCCCATCTCGACGAGCTCAAGATCGGCACCGCAGGCCGCTCGTTGCGCCGCTACGGCTCGCAGGGCCAGCAGCGCTCGGCGCTCCTGGCGCTGCTCTTCGCCGAGCGCGACGTCCTGCTCGCGGCGCGCCAGGTGGCGCCGCTGCTGCTACTCGACGACGTGATGAGCGAGCTCGACCCGCCCAGGCGCGAGCGGCTGGTGGATCGCCTCGCCGCCGGCGGTCAGACGCTGATCACGGCCGCGGCCGCGGACTCGCTGCCGGCCCCGGCGATGGCGAGCACGGTGAGGATGCCGTTCGAAACAAGCGAGGCGGCTGCGGCATGACTCGGCGCCGAGCCCCCCGCCCGGCCTCGGCTGCCCTGCGCGCCGCGCTCGACCGAGCGGCGCCGAAGACGCCGCTCGCGGCGCTGCAGGGAGCCTGGGCGGAGGTGGTCGGCGAGCAGATCGCCGCGGTGACCAGCCCGGTTGCCGAGCGAGGGGGGGAGGCGACCGTGGCCTGCTCGGATTCCGTCTGGGCGCAGGAGTTGGATTTGATGCAAGGACAGCTCCTGGAGCGCCTGCGCGGGCGCCTGGGAGAGCGCGCCCCGCAGAGTTTGCGCTTCCGTGTGGAAGATGCCCGAAAGTAATTTCATTTATGGCTGATTTGCAGGACTTTTATTTCCTCCAACCAGGTCGGCAAAGGGCCCGAACTGGTATCCTTATGTCAACTTGCATTTCTGCCCCGGCCGTGTGCAGCAAGTGTCCAGACGGCCGGGGTTTTCTATGAGAACGGGAAGGGACTAATTGCCTGAGAAGACGAATACGGCCGCGCAGAAAAAAGGCGGCTCGGAGTCCTACGGCGCCAAGGACATCACCGTCCTCGAGGGCCTGGAAGCGGTCCGCAAGCGCCCCGGCATGTACATCGGCTCGACCGGCCCGCGCGGCCTGCACCACCTCGTCTACGAGGTGCTCGACAACTCCGTCGACGAGGCGATCGCCGGCTACTGCGACAGCGTGCGCGTCGTCCTGCACCCCGACAACAGCTGCACCGTCGTCGACAACGGCCGCGGCATCCCCGTCGACGAACTGAAAAAAGAGAAGCGGCCGGCGGCCGAGGTCGTGCTGACCACGCTTCACGCCGGCGGCAAGTTCGGCGGGGAGGGCTACAAGGTCTCCGGCGGCCTGCACGGCGTCGGCATCTCCGTCGTCAACGCCCTCTCCGAGAAGCTTCACCTCGAAATCAGCCGCGACGGCGCGATCTGGACCCAGGACTACGAGCGCGGCAAGCCCCAGGCCGACCTCCACCGCGGCGAGGCGAGCGACGCGCACGGCACCACGATCACCTTCCTGCCCGATGACGAGATCTTCGACGAGCTCGAGTTCGACTACGCGACCCTGGCTGAGAGGCTGCGCGAGACCGCCTTCCTCACCCGCGGCCTCAAGATCGAGCTGGTCGACGAGCGCGCCGCGGGTCAGAAGGACACCTTTCACTACGAGGGCGGCATCGTCGACTTCGTCGCCCACCTCAACGAGAACAAGGACCCGTTGCACCGTAAGACGGTCTTCTTCGAGAACGAGACCGACGACGGCCAGGTCGAGGTGGCGATGCAGTGGAACTCCTCTTACCAGGAATCGATCTTCAGCTTCGCCAACAACATCAACACCCACGAGGGCGGGTCGCACCTCTCCGGCTTCCGCTCGGCACTGACCCGCACGCTCAACGCCTACGCCCGGGGCAAAGGGCTGCTCAAAGAGAAAGACGAGAACCTGACGGGAGACGACGTGCGCGAGGGGCTGACCGCGGTGATCTCGGTCAAGCTCGCCGACCCGCAGTTCGAGGGGCAGACCAAGACCAAGCTCGGCAACCCGCCGATCGAGGGGCTGGTCAAGGAGTCGGTCAACCGCAAGCTCGGCGAGTTCTTCGAGGAGAACCCGGGCGAGGCGAAACGCATTGTCGGCAAGGCCGTCGACGCCGCCCGCGCCCGGCAGGCGGCGCGCAAGGCCCGCGACCTCACCCGCCGCAAGTCGGCGCTGGAGAACTCGACCCTGCCGGGCAAGCTCGCCGACTGCACGGTGCGCGACCCCGCCCTGGCCGAGCTGTTCATCGTCGAGGGCGATTCCGCCGGCGGTTCCGCCAAGCAGGGTCGCGACCGCAACACCCAGGCGGTGCTACCGCTCCGAGGCAAGATCATCAACGTCGAGAAGGCGCGGATCGACAAGGTCCTCTCCAACCAGGAGATACAGGCGCTGATCACCGCCGTCGGCACCGGCATCGGCGAGGAGTTCGACGTCAAAGAGGCGCGCTACCACAAGGTCGTGCTGATGACCGACGCCGACGTCGACGGCGCTCACATCCGCACCCTCGTGCTCACCTTCCTCTACCGCGAGATGCCGGAGCTGATCGAGGCCGGCTACGTCTACATCGCCAAGCCGCCGCTCTACAAGCTGAAAAACGGCAAGCAGGAAACCTACGTCGAGAAGGAGTCCGAGCTGGAGGAGCTGCTGCTCCGCGACAAGCTCGAACAGATGGAGGTGGCCGATGCCGAGGGCGCGGCGCACAAGCTGACCGCGACTCGCTGGCAGCGCTTCAACCGGCGGCTGAAGGAGCACGAGGGCTGGGCCGATTCGCTGCAGGCCGACTTCGGCCACGAGCTGATCCGCTTCCTCGGCGAGTCGGAAATCCTCGACCGCGGCGTCACCTCGCTGGCCGCGGTGAAGGACGTGATCAACGGCGACGCCGGCGAGGTCGAGCCCTTCGACACCGAGATCGTCTCCGAATCCGGCGACGAGATCCTCGTCCGCGCGGTCCACCGTCGTGACGGGCTGGCCAAGGCCTTCGAGCTTTCCGCCGGCCTCTTCGAATCGCATGACTACCGCCGCCTGGTCGAATCCCACCGCGAGCTGCTCAGCCAGGTTGGCCGGCCGCCGTTCAAGGTCGCGCTCGACCAGAAAGAGAAGACTGCGGAGTCCTTTGCCGAGTTGCGGCGGATGGTGATGGACCTCGCCCGCCACGGGGTCACGATGCAGCGCTTCAAGGGCCTGGGCGAGATGAACGCCGAACAGCTGCGCGAGACGACGATGGACCCCGCCAGCCGCACGCTGGAGCGGGTGCAGATCGACGATGCGGCGATGGCGGACAAGATCTTCACCGATCTGATGGGCGACAAGGTCGAGCCGCGCAAGGCGTTCATCGAACGCCACGCCAAGGAGGTCAGGTTCCTCGATGTCTGACCAGGGCCGGGTGATCTAGATGGAGGCCGGAGACATCCTCGGCGGAGGGCGGATCGAGGAGCGCGAGCTGACCACCGAGATGCGCTCGTCGTATCTCGACTACGCGATGAGCGTGATCGTCGGCCGGGCGCTGCCAGACGTCCGCGACGGGTTGAAGCCGGTGCACCGTCGCGTGCTCTACGCGATGCACGACCTCGCCCTGCAGCCCAACCGGCCCTACCGCAAGTCGGCCTTCATCGTCGGCGAGGTGATGGGCAAGTACCACCCGCACGGCGACTCGGCGATCTACGACACGCTGGCGCGGATGGCGCAGCCTTCTCGCTGCGCTACATGCTCGTCGACGGCCAGGGCAACTTCGGCTCGATCGACGACGATCCGCCGGCCGCGATGAGGTACTGCGTATCTGGCGACACGCGCGTCGCGACGCCCAAAGGGACCGTCCGTATGGACTCGATCGTCGACAACCCTGAGCCGAACTCAGACAGCGAGATCGACCTCGAGGTCCTCGACCGGCTCGGCCGCCCCGTCAAGGCGTCGAGGTTCTTCCACTCCGGCGACCACCCGACGCTGCGACTGCGCACCGCCCAGGGCCATGAGCTCACCGGGACGCATAACCACCCAGTGCTCTGCCTCGTCGACATGGGGGGAGTGCCGCTGCTCCTCTGGAAGCTTTTGGAGGAGATCCGACCCCGGCGACCGGGTGCTCATCTCGAGGACCGCCCACGCCGAGGCCACGGCGCTGCCGGAGCGCGAGAAATCGCTGGCGCTGCTCGCGGGGGCATTTGTCTCGGAGGGTTGGGTCAGCTCAGGGAGAGCCGGCTTCAACAACGTCGACCAAGATTTCTTCGACCAGGTGGTCGAGGCCTACGACGCGATCGCCGGCGGGCCCCGATACGTGTCGTCTCGAGAAATCGCTTCAGGCAGCGTTATCCACGAGCTTGACATTCAGAACCTCGACCATCTTCGAAGTAGCCCAGTGGTCGAACTCACCGGGGTGGCGCGGGAAAAGCACGTTCCTGAATTCGTTTGGAATTCCAGCTCGGGCTTCAAGCGAGCGTTCCTGCGGGCGCTGTTCACCGGCGACGGGTCGTCGTCTCGCCTGCCGCGGAACACGATTCAGATCTCCTACTCGACCTACAGCGAGAAGCTTGCAAGCGAGGTCCAGCTCCTCCTGCTCGAGGCCGGTGTCGTATCGCGCGTCTGTCGCTATGAGAAGGGCGAGTTCAAGGTCGTCATCAGCAACAGGCGCGATGCCCGGCTCTTCTCAGCCAACGTCGGGTTCCTCGGCCGTAAGCAGGAGAAGCTGGAGCGGGACCTCTCGCTGATTCCCCAGACCAGTCGAGCCCTCAGTCACGACCACGTCCCGTTCATGGCCGACTACATTCGCTCGGATAACGGGTCGAAGTGGTCCGATCGAGACTGGCTGACGCGACACAACGTCGACCGGATCGAGCGCTGGGAGCAGGGAGGCACGGCGATCCTCGATCGAATTGCCTCCCAGGAGGTCCGCGACGTCGTTACACCGCTGGTCACCGGCGACTACTTCTACGCGGAGGTGGAGTCGGTCGTCGACGCCGGGGTTCAGCCGGTCTACTCGGTTCGGGTCGATACCGACGACCACTCGTTTCTGACCAATGGCTTTGTCAGCCACAACACCGAGGCCCGCCTGGCTCGGCTCTCCACCGAGATGCTGCGCGACATCGAGGCCGACACGGTGGAGTGGGGGCCGAACTACGACGAGTCGCAGTCGCGAGCCGCTGGTGCTGCCGGCCCGCTTCCCCAACCTGCTGGTCAACGGCTCAGCTGGGATCGCGGTCGGCATGGCGACCAACATCCCACCGCACAACCTGAGCGAGTCGATCGGCGCGGTCAAGGCATACATCGCCAACCCCGGCATCGACCTGGAAGGGCTGATGGAGCACGTCAAGGGCCCCGACTTCCCCGGCGGCGGAATCATGAGCGCCGAAGGGATTCGCGACGCCTACGCCTCCGGCCGCGCCTCGGTGCGGATCCGGGCCCGCGCCCACGTCGAGCCGCTGAAGGGCGGTCGCGACGCGATCATCGTCACCGAGCTCCCCTTCCATGGTCAAGAAGGGCGGCGACGGCGGCCTGATCACCAAGATCGCCGACCTCGTCCGCGACAAAAAAATCACCGGCATCTCCGACCTGCGCGACGAGTCCGACCGCTCGGGCATGCGCCTGGTGATCGAGACCAAGCGCGGCGGCGACCCGCCCGAGGTCGTGCTCAACCAGCTCTACAAGCGCACCGCGATGCAGAGCACCTTCGGCGTCAACATGGTCGCCCTCGTCGACGGCGTACCGAAGACGCTCAGCCTCAAGGAGCTGATCGAGCACTACGTCAGCCACCAGCGCGAGGTCGTGATCCGCCGCACCCAGTATGAGCTGCGCCGAGCCGAGGCACGGGCGCACATCCTCGAGGGGCTGCTGATCGCGCTCGAGAACCTCGACGCCGTGATCGCGCTGATCCGCGGTTCGGCCGACACCGACGCGGCCAAGGCAGGCCTGATCGAGCGCTTCGAGCTCTCCGAAGAGCAGGCGCAGGCGATCCTCGACATGCGCCTCGCCCGCCTCACCGCGCTGGAGTCCGACAAGCTGCGCGAGGAGCACGAAGAGCTGGCCAAGCGGATCGCCGAGCTGCGCGCGATCCTCGGCGACCCGGCCCGGATCGACGCCGTGATCGTCGAGGAGCTTGACGAGGTCGACAAGCGTTACGGCGACGAGCGGCGCACCGAGGTCACCCATTTCGAGGGCGACATGAACATCGAGGACATGATCGCCGACCAGCAGATGGTGATCTCGATCACCCACTCGGGCTACGCCAAGCGGCTGCCGCTCGCGACCTACCGCCAGCAGCACCGCGGTGGGCGCGGCGTGATGGGGATGGACATGAAGGAGGACGACTACATCGAGCATCTCCACATCTGCTCGACCCACGACTTCCTGCTCTTCTTCACCAACCGCGGCAAGGTCTACCGGCTCAAGGTCTACGAGCTGCCGGAGGGCTCGCGCACCTCGAAAGGCCGCGCCCTGGTCAACGTGCTGCCGCTTCGCGACGGTGAGAAGGTCACGGCCGTGATCCCGACCCGCGACTTCGGCGAGAACAAGTACCTGGTCTTCGCCACCGCGGAAGGCCTGGTCAAGAAGACCGAGTTCAAGGCCTACAACACGCCGATCCGCGCCGACGGGATCATCGCGATCAAGATCCGCGACTCGGACGAGCTGGTCCAGGTCCGCCTCACCTCGGGCGACGACGACATCCTGCTCGTCTCCAAGTCCGGCCACGCATCGCGCTTCTCGGAGGAGAAAGTGCGGCCGATGGGGCGCGACACGAGTGGGGTCAAAGGCATGAACGTCTCGGCCAAGGTCAACGGCGACCCCAACCGCGTGCTGGCGATGGACATCGCCCGCGACGATTCCGAGCTCTTCGTCGTTACCGAGAACGGCTACGGCAAGCGGACCCAGGTCTCCGAGTACCCGGTCAAGGGCCGCGGCACCAAGGGTGTCCTGACGGCGAAACTGACGGCGAAGAAGGGCGGCCTGGCCGGCGCCCTGATCGTCCGCGAGCACCAGGACCTGCTCTTCATCTCCCAGAACGGCATGGTCCAGCGGACCCAGGCGGGCGGCATCTCCCAGATGGGCCGTTCGACCCAAGGCGTCAAAGTGATGAACATGAAGGACGACGACCGCGTAAGCGCCGTGGCGCTGGTGGTCGACGAAGACTCGAACGACGAGCCGGACGGGCAGGAGCAGCTGGCGGAGGAGTAGGGGGTCGGTGGGGGTGGCTGTCCCGGTTCCCAAGCACCGCCATGGGCGGTGCTAACGATGAGCCCCTTCGGGGCTTAGAACCCCTCTGCGGAGCCGCTTCGCGAGGAACCGGGACAGCCACGCCCGCCGACTCTCCGAACCGCCGGCTGCTCGCCTGTCACGGAAGCAGAACAACCCTCACGACCACCACGCTGTTGAGCTTTCGGCGGAGCGATAGCCACTTTCACTCGCCGAGACCGGGAGCTTTGTGTTGAGCCGCCCGCGGACCCGGTCGCCAGCCGAACTGCCCGGATGGCTGAGAGAGGACGAGCTTGATCCTGTCGGGGCGGTAGCTAGGGCAGTGGGGAGGCCTTGGCGGATCCTCGCGAAGCGGCTCCGCAGAGTGATGATGAGCCCCGAAGGGGCACTTGGTTCGCACCGCCGCCCGGCGGCGGTGCATGGGATCCGCCAAGACCTCCCCGCTGCCCTCCCCCTACGCAGCCGCAGGCAAGTACTGCTCCCACGCCTGCGGAATCTTGGGACTGGCCACCTGGATGAAGACCGTCGGCCCCGGCGCCTTCGGTGTGTTCTGCGGGTGCATGTGGATCTCGCGGGGGAGGCGGTTGCCCTTGCGCCTGTTGCAGGAAGCGCAGGCGGCGACGATGTTCTCCCAGACCGACTTGCCGCCGCGGCTGCGGGGGATGACGTGGTCGACGGTGAGGCCGGATTTGCGCGAGCCGCAGTACTGGCAGGTCCAGGAGTCCCGGGCCAGCACCGCGCGCCGGGTGATCTTCCTCCGGTGCGCTTCGCGGGGGATCCGCACGAAGCTGACGAGGCGGATCACGTCGGGCCGCTCCATCGTCATGTGCTCGGAGTGGATCGCGCCTTCGCGGCGCTCGAGCAGCTCCGCCTTTTCCTTCAGCAAGAGCACAGCGGCCCTTCTCAACGTGCATACGTTGATTGGCTCATACGTTGCGTTGAGTACGAGCACCCGTGCCATATTGCCCGGGAATTCTACGCAGTTGGGTAGGAGCCCAATACTCGAACCGATTCCGCCTTGCCGCGGAGCGCCGCTATGGCCTCGGCGACCGGGGCGTCGGTCAGGGCTCCCTCGAGGTCGCAGAAGAACATGTAGCGGCCCAATCCGAGCCGCCGCGGCCGTGACTCGATCCGGCTCAGGTTGACGGCGCGCGAGGAGAACTCGCGCAGCGCCTCGACCAGCGCCCCGGGATGGTCTTCGCCGAGCTCCGAAAAGACGAGTGAGGTCTTCCAGTCCACGCCGGACATCGGCGCGGTGCCCGCCGGGGCGATCCAGACGAAGCGGGTGACGTTGTTGGCCTCGTCCTCGATGTCCTCGCGCAGGATCGTGCATCCGTAGAGCTCGGCGGCGGCGTGAGCCCCGATCGCCGCCCATGGCTCGTCCGATTCGCTGACGAGCCTGACCGCCTCCGCGGTGCTGCTGACGGAGCGCAGCTCGGCGCCAGGCAGGCTCTCGCGCAGGAAGCGGGCGCACTGCGCCAGTGGCTGCGGGTGCGAGAGCGCCGTGGTTATCCGGTCGAGGGGAAGGGCCGTCCGTGCGAGCAGCATCGCCCGCACGGCGAAGTCGTGCTCGCCGACGATCGTCACCCCCTCGGCGTCGAAAGCGAGCGTGTCGAGCGTGCTGCGCACCGACCCCTCGATCGAGTTCTCGAACGGGACCAGCGCCCGCTCTGCCTCGCCGCGCTCGACCGCGAGGATCGCCTCGTGGATCGTCGGCATGCGCAGCGCCTCGAACTCCTCGCCAGGGTCCATCGCCTCACGCAAGGCGTCCTCGGTGAACGTTCCCGCCGGTCCCAGGTAGGCGATCCGCATGGCGCCCGCCCTATTCGAAGGCGACGTTGTAGCTGGCCTTGTTGTTTTCGGAGACATGCTCGCCCGGCACCGTGGCAACGTCGACTTCGAGCGTCACTTCGCCGGCGGGGGCGGGCGTCAGCGGGATCAGGGCGGTTTCGGTTTCTCCCGCAGCGATGCTGCTGATCGTGCCGCTCAGGGTGCCGCCGCCGACCGTGACCGAGACGGAGATGCCGTTCTCGGTCGATTCGCCCTGGTTTTGCACCTGCACTTCGACTTCCGGCGTGCCTTCGCCGCCGACCGAGGTCGTCGATTCCGCGGTCAGTTCGGTGCCGTTGATGCTGGTGCCGATCAGGCCAAGGCCGTGCAGGCCGCCGGTCGACGCCGAGGTGGAGCCATTGACCGAGCCCAGCGCCGCGCTGACCGCGGATTCTTCCAGCCACTTCGTTCCTTCCGGCAGGAAGGCGCTCTTCGGTACATCGTCTCCCTCGATCCCGTTCGATTCGAGCACGCCGTTGATCTCCGGCCGCACCACCGATTCGTAGAGCACGTCGGCGGAGAGCAGCTTCTGCATCTGCAGCGCGATCCCCGCGGTCGCCTTCTCGGAGCCGACGTCGCCGAGCGCGGTGCTCATCTTGTCGGCGATGTCGTCCATCGCGCCGGCGCGCAGCTCGTAGACGAGCTCGAGCGCGTTCTGGGCGTGGCTCATGTCGCCGGGGGCGCTGAGCCCGTCGACGCGGGCGGCGTAGCCGTCCATCGCGCTGCGATCGGCGCTGACCTGGTTGACGAATTCGGTCACCGAGAGGCTGCCCGGTTCGGAGAGCTTGTCGAAGAACGACTTGCTGGTCTGCCCGGTCTCTTCGACGATTTGGCTGACGTTGCGAGCGTAATCGCTCAAGGCCCGGTCCTTACGCGCGTCGAGACAGCCCTTCACCCCGAGCACGATCAGGATCAGCAGCAGCAGGCCGCCACCGAGCGCAAGCCCACGGCGCAGCAGGATCTGCTGGCGTTCCGGGCGGCGGCGGGGCCGGGCCCGGCGAGCCGGCCGGTTTGCGGAAGAATCCTCCAAGGAGCAGGGAGTATGTCGCAGGAGGAAGCGGATTCGCGGCGAAGTCGAGAAGTGCCGTGGTCGGTTCACTGGTCCTCAACCGTTTCTTGATCGAGCGCCGCATCGGTAGCGGCGGCTTCGGCACGGTCTACGAGGCCTGGGATGGACGGCTCGAGCGTCCGGTCGCGGTGAAGGCGATCGAAGCCGGTGGGGAGAGCAGCTCGGGACGGGTGATGCGCGAGGCGCAGGCGGCGGCGCGACTCAACCATCCCGGCATCGTCACCCTCTACGAGATGGGCGAGGAGGACGGCAACGCCCTGCTCGTCACCGAGCTGGTCGACGGCGACACGCTGGCCCAGCTCAATCGCGCCTGCTCGCTCAGCGACCGCGAGATCGGCGAGATCGGCGCCGATCTCTGCGAGGCGCTCGACCACGCCCACTGCCGCTCGGTCGTCCACCGCGACATCAAGCCGCAGAACGTGCTCGTCACCGAGGGCGGCGAGCCGCGGGCCAAGCTGATGGACTTCGGCGTCGCCCGTCTAACCGACGCCGCCGCGCTGACCGCGCCGGGAGACGTCGTCGGCACCCTCGCCTACATGGCGCCCGAGCAGGCCGAAGGCCGCGCCGCCGGGCCCGAGGCCGATGTCTACTCGCTGGCGCTGATGCTCTATGAGTGCTGGAGCGGCGAGCACCCGACCCGCCGCTCGACGCCGGCGGCGACGGTGCGAGCGATCGGCAGCCGCCAGCGACCGTTGCGGCGGCTGCGGCCCGACCTTCCCCGCGAGCTCAGCGACGCGATCGACGCCTGCCTGCAGACCCGCCCGGATCGTCGCCCGTCGCTGGAGGAGCTCGGCGCCGCGATCGAAAGCTCGCTCGACCGCCTTGCTGAGGATCCTCCGCACGCCGATCGCTCGCTGCGACTGCGGCTGGCCGCGGTTGCCGCCGCCGCCGTGCTCGGCGTCTGGCTCGCCGCCGGTCACGGCGTCCTGCTGCCGTAGGATTCCAGCCGGTTTTCCCGCCACCCCGAGCGCCCCGCCCCGCTCGCGAAAAGGAGCCAAAGATCAGCGTCCTACGCAACCTCGAGAGTCGGATCGAAGGCCTCGTCGAGGGGGTCTTCAGCCGCGCCTTCAGCTCCGAGGTGCAGCCGGTCGAGCTCGCCCGCAAGCTGGCCAAGGAGATGGATTCCCATAAGACCGCGGGAGTGGCCCGCGTCTACGTCCCCAACGAGTACACAGTCTTCCTCTCGGTCAAGGACCGCGCGAAGCTGGAGGGCTACGAGCGCTCGCTCGAGCAGGAGCTCTCCGGCTATCTGCTCGAGCACGCGCGCCGGCGCAATTACGATCTGCTGACGCGGCCGGCGGTCGAGTTCAAGACCGACGAGAGGCTGCGGCTCGGCGAGTTCGGGATCCAGACGCGGCTGGTCAAGCCGCCGGTTCACGAGGGCGAGGCGCCGCGCCAGGGGGAGGAGGGACACACGATGGTCTACTCGGCGGTGAAGGAGAAGCCGGCCCCACCGGCCGGCCCCGAGCAGCGAGCGGCGGCGATGGTCGTCACTCGCGCCGTGGTCTCGCTCGACGACCGCCGCTACGTGCTGGAGGGGCCGCGGGCGACGATCGGCCGCTCGAAGCAGGCCGAGTGCGTGCTTGCCGATCCCAACGTCTCCCGCCGCCACGCCGAGCTGCGGCGCGCGCAGAACGGCGACTGGACGATCGCCGACCTCGGCTCGACCAACGGCGTCAAGGTGAACGGCCGCCGCGTTTCCTCGACCCGGCTCAGCCCCGGCGACCAGGTCACGGTCGGCACCACGATCTTCGTCTTCGACATCGAGCAGTAGGCCGCCGGCGTGGACTACGACCCGATCTCGGTAGCGCTGAAGTTCGGCTTTCTCGCCGTCCTCTACCTTTTCCTGCTCTGGATCGCCCGCGGTGCGCTCAAGGACCTGCGCCGCACCGCCTCGCCGGCTCCCGACGCGACCGGCTTCCACGCGGCGCCCGGCTTCGCGCCGCAGTCCGGCGCCACCGATGCCTGGCTGGTCGCCGAGCGCGGCGGCGGCCTCGACGCCGGCGAGCGCTTCGACCTGATCGGCGGCCTCTCGATCGGCCGCTCGGCCGAAGCCGACGTGCGGATCGACGAC
Source organism: uncultured Solirubrobacterales bacterium (assembly GCA_963702705.1). Lineage (GTDB taxonomy): Bacteria > Actinomycetota > Thermoleophilia > Solirubrobacterales > 70-9 > VRUE01. Next base: position 142,529 of record CAVPDR010000001.1, on the reverse strand, counting down.
CGCTACGCCTCCGGCGTGCACGCGAGGATCTTCACTCGCGACGGACACAGCTACGTGGAGGACATGAACTCGACCAACGGCACCCTGCTCAACGACGCCACCCTGAACGGGGAGGCTGAGCTGATCGACGGCGACGTGGTGCGGATCGGCGACACGGAGTTCAGATATGAGGCGCATGCGTAGCGACCGTCGTCATCCGATTCTTCGGGAGCGGAGCATGCGCCGAATCCCGTACAAGAGGGCGCACGCGTAGGCGATGCTGAGGATCGACGACCAGGCTTTCCGCTCCGACACGGGGCGCCAGCGCAACGCCAACGAGGACTCCTTCTTCGTGCGAGCGCCGATCTTCGTCGTCGCCGACGGGATGGGCGGTGCCCAGGCGGGCGAGGTCGCCTCGAAGCTCGCCGCCGACGCCTTCGACATCGACCTCCCCGATGGCTCGCCGGAGCAGGTGCTGCGGGCGACGATCGTCGCCGCCAATCGCAATATCCACGAGCTTGCGCGCAAGGACCCGTCGCGGGCTGGGATGGGGACGACGCTGACCGCGGCAATCGTCAACGCCCAGGCCGAAGAGGTCGCGATCGGCCACGTTGGCGACAGCCGCGCCTACCGCCTGCGCGCCGGCCGGCTCGAGCAGCTGACCCGCGATCACTCGCTGGTCGAGGAGATGCGGCGCAAGGGACAGCTCACCGACGCTCAGGCCGAGGACCACCCGCAGCGCTCGATCATCACCCGCGCCCTCGGTCCCGAAGCCGAGGTCGAGCCAGACGTGCAGACGGTGCCCGCCGCCCCCGGCGACGCCTTCCTGATCTGCTCCGACGGGCTGACGACGATGCTCTCCGAGGAGCAGATCGCCAAGCTGCTCGCCGGCGCGACCTCGATGGACGCGGCGGTGCGGGCGCTGGTCGACGAAGCCAATCGCGCCGGCGGCCGCGACAACATCACCGCGCTCGCCTTCCGACTCGAAGACGCCGCCGCCCCGCAGCAGAGCCACGAGGACGCGACGCTGATTGGCAGCACGGCGGCCGAGGCGGGGCTGACCACCACCGAGGTACGCCGCCGCGCCGCGGCCGATGCCGCCCGCGAGCGCCGCGAGCAGGCCGCCGCGAAGCAACCGCGCCGGGGGCTGCGCACGGCCGCCAAGGTCCTCGCGGTCCTCGTCGTGCTCGCGGCGGTTGCCGTCGCCGCCTGGTACGGCAACCGCCAGGTCTGGTTCCTCGGCACCGACGACAGCGGCCGCGTCGCCCTCTACCGCGGCCTGCCATACGAACTGCCCTTCGGCGTCAACCTCTACGAGGAGCGCTACGCGAGCCCGATTCAGACCGAGTCGCTGCCGGCGCGCCGGCGCGAGGCGGCAACCGGCCACGATCTGCGCTCACGCGACGACGCCGTCTCCCTGATCGAAGACATCGAACGAGCCGCCGAAAGCCCGCCCGCGGCGGACGCGGAAGCACGGACACGAGGCAGCCGGGGTCGATGAGCCTGTCCGTGCGGGAGCAGAGTACGCGGGCGGAACTTTGATGTCGGCACGCAATCGCGAGCTCTTCGCCCTCGTCCCGGTCGCCCTGCTGCTCACCGCCGGCTTCACCGCGGTCTTCGCCCAGGAGAGCTCGCAGCTCGACAACCTCAGCCTGATCTACGGTGCCTACTTCTTCGCCGTCTGCCTCGCCACCCACCTCTACCTGCGTATCCGCCTGCCCTACGCGGACCCCTACCTCTTCCCGCTGGCGGCGCTGCTGATGGCCTTCGGCCTGGTGATGATCTACCGGATCGACGCCAGCCTCGCCCGCGACCAGGCCAACTGGTTCGTTCTCGGCCTCGTCCTCTTCGCCCTGACGATCCAGTTCCTGCGCGACTACGACGTGCTCGAGCGCTACCGCTACACGATCGCAGTGGTCGGGCTGCTGCTTTTGCTCGCGCCACGCCTGCCGGGGATCGGCGAACAGGTCAACGGCGCCTACCTCGGGGTCAAGCTCGGGCCGCTCGCCTTCCAGCCGGCCGAGTTCTCGAAGATCTGCCTGGTCGTCTTCCTCGCCAGCTACCTGCGCGAGCACCGCGAGGTGCTGATCGTCGGCGCCCGCAGGGTGCTGGGGGTGACGCTGCCGCCGCTCAAGCACTTCGGCCCGATGCTGGTTGTCTGGGGCGCCTCGATGTTCATGCTCGTCTTCATCCGCGACCTCGGCAGCTCGCTGATGTTCTTCGCCGCCTTCCTCGCCCTGCTCTACGTGGCGACCGGGCGTTTCTCTTTCGTCGCGATCGGGATGGCGATGTTCCTCGTCGGCGCCTGGTTCTTCGCCTCGACCGTGCCCCACGTCCACGACCGGGTCGAGATCTGGCTCAACCCTTATGCGCACCCCCGGGGGAGCGGCTACCAGATCCTGCAGTCGATCTTCGCCCAGGCCGACGGCGGCCTCTTCGGCAAGGGCTTCGCCCAGGCGCTGATCACGGTGCCGGGGACCGACAACGCGCTGCTGCCGGCGGCGCAGACGGACACGATTTACTCGCTGATCGTCAACGAGCTCGGCCTCTTCGGCGCCTGCGGGGTGATCCTGATCTACCTCCTGATCGCCGCTCGCGGCTTCAAGATCGCCCTGCTTGCCGCCGACGGCTTCTCGAAGCTGCTGGCGACCGGCCTCACCGCGGTCTTCTCGATCCAGGCCTTCGTCATCATCGGCGGCGTCACCAGGGTGATCCCGCTGACCGGCGTCACCCTGCCATTCATCAGCTACGGCGGCAGCTCCATTGTCGCCAACTTCGTGCTCCTCGCCCTGCTGCTACTCGTCTCCGACCGCGCCCGGCGCGAGGCGGGGGCAGGCGCCCGCTCCGGCGACCTCGCCCTGGGGAGTGCGTGAGTTGAACCGCCAGATCGTCAAGCTCTTCGGCCTCGTCGCCGCCCTCTTCGCCGTGCTGGTCGGCTTCACCTCGTACTGGGCGGTCTTCGACGCCTCGACACTGAAAGGTAAGGACGCCAATCAGCGGCCCCTGCTCGAGCAGCAACAGATCAAGCGCGGCCGCATTCTCGCCGCCGACGGCACCGTGATCGCCCGCTCGGTTCCGAAGGGCCACGGCGCCGGCCTGCGCTACGTGCGGCGCTATCCCGAAGGCTCGCTCTACGGGCACCCGATCGGTTACAGCTTCGTCAGGTACGGAGACAGCCAGTTCGAGCAGTTCCACAACGACGAGCTGGTCGGCAACGAATCGGAATTCAGCTCGATCCTCGACCAACTGCGCGGCGCCAAGCAGGAGGGCAACGACGTCGTCACCAACCTCGACCCGGCGGCGCAGGCGACGGCGCTCGAAGACCTGCGCGAAGCCGGCTACGGTGCCGTCGTCGCGATCGAGCCGCAGAGCGGCCGGGTGCGGGTGATGGCTTCGAATCCGCCCTACGATCCCAACCGCGTGCCCTACGAATTCTCGAAGCTGAGCACGAACGAAATCGAAAGGCCGCTCTTCGACCGCGCCACCCAGGGCCAGTACCCACCGGGCTCGACCTTCAAGGTGGTGACTGCGGCTGCGGGTCTGGAAAGCGGCACGATCACGCCGGAAACGCCGATCGACGCCCCCGGTTCGCTTGAAGTCGAAGGGACGCCGCTCGAAAACGACTTCGGCATCAGCTGGCCGGCGGCGACCCTGGACACGGCCCTGACCAACTCGGTCAACACCTGGTTCGGTCAGCTCGGTCAGCGCCTGGGCAATGACACCCTGTTCGAATACATGGAACGTTTCGGCTTCAACTCGACCCCGGCGATCGACCTTCCCGCCGACCAGGTCTCCAAGAGCGGCGTCTTCAACGAAGAAGGAGAACTACTGGGGGCCAACGATCCGGTCGACCTCGCCCGGGTGGCGATCGGCCAGGAGCGCCTGGCGGTGACGCCGCTGCAGATGGCGCTGGTCGCCGCCGCCGTCGCCAACAAGGGCAAGGAGATGAAGCCGCAGATCTGGAGCCGCGTGGTCGACCCCGACGGCCGCGTGATCAAACGCCTCGACCCCTCCCAGTACAGTCAGCCGATCAGCGCCCAGACGGCCGAAGAGTTGACCACCGCGATGGAAGGCGTGGTCACGGAAGGGACCGGCACCAACGCCGAGATCCCCGGCGTCCAGGTCGCCGGCAAGACCGGCACGGCGGAAACCCCCGGCAACAACGCCTGCGGCGGCGGCGAAGAAGAGAACCAGGCCTGGTTCATAGGCTTTGCGCCAGCCGAGGACCCGAAGATCGCGATCGCGGCAACGGTCGAGTGCACGGAAGAATTCGGCAACGACGTCGCCGCCCCGATCTTCCGCGACGTGGCGGAAACGATCCTCAACGGTGAATAACACGATGAAACACCCGCCGACGGGCCTGAAACGTCCAAATAATGGACGTTTCAGGCCCGTCGGCTGCGATTGGAGGGGACGTGGCTGAGGTCGGTCAGGGCAGTGTTGTCGATGGGCGCTACACGGTGCTGCAGCGGATCGGATCGGGTGGGATGGCCGACGTCTGGCTCGCCGACGACACCCACCTGCAGCGCCGCGTTGCGCTCAAGGTGCTGCACGCCCGCTTCGCCCAGGACGGCGAGTTCGTCGAGCGCTTCCGTCGCGAGGCCGAGGCCGCAGCCGGCCTCCAACACCCCAACGTGGTCGCCGTCTTCGACCGCGGCGACGTCGACGGCACCTACTACATCGCGATGCAGTACCTGGAGGGGCGCACGCTGAAACAGTTGATCGACGCCGGGCTGAGACCCGAGCAGGCGGTCGGCCTGATCCGCCAGGTGCTCGAGGGCGCGCGCTTCGCCCACCGCCACGGCGTCGTCCACCGAGACCTCAAGCCCCAGAACGTGATCGTCGACGCCGACGGCAAGGCGACGGTGACCGACTTTGGCATCGCCCGCGCCGGGGTCTCGGAGATCACCCAGGCCGGTTCGGTGATGGGCACGCCGCACTACCTCTCGCCCGAGCAGGCCCAGGGCTTCGAGGTGACCGCCGTCTCCGACCTCTACTCGATCGGGGTGATGCTCTACGAGGCGCTCACCGGCCGGGTGCCGTTCGAGGCGGACTCCGCCGTTGCGATTGCGATGAAACAGGTCTCGCAGGTGCCGCAGCGGCCGAGCTCGATCAACCCGCAGATCTCACCGGCGCTCGACGCGGCGGTGATGCGGGCGCTGGAAAAGGAGCCGGGGAATCGCTTCCAGAGCGCCGACGCCTTCATCGCCGCGCTCGACGCGGCGATGAAGGACCCCGGCACGGGTGGCGGCACGGCTGCCTTCGCGGCGCTGCCGCCGATCGTCGCCACGCCGGAGGAGCCGATCGAGGAGGGCGAGGAGGAGAAATCCCGGCGGCTGCTCTGGATCCTGGTCGCGACGGCCGTGCTGATCGGACTACTGGTGGGCTTCGCCCTGACCCGCGAAACGACCACCCAAGTCCCCAGCGTCACCGGCGAATCGCTCAACCTCGCCTTCGCCCGGCTGCAGCAGGACGGCTTCGGCGTCGGCGAAGTGAAGCGGGTCGAGCGCGAAGCGCCGGCCAACACCGTGCTCGAGCAGGACCCGGCCGCCTCGCCGCCGGCCGACGAGGCCTCGCTTGACTGTGCCTTCCTCAGCTTCTTCTGCTCGAAGCCGAAGGTGACGCTGACCGTCAGCGCCGGGCCGGGCAGCGCCAAGGTGCCCTCGACCGCCGGCATGACGACCGCCGAAGCCGAAGAAGAGCTCGAAGCGGCCGGCTTCAAAGCACAGGTCGAAAGCGCGCACTCCGAAGGCGTCGAAGAAGGGCTGGTGATCCACTCCAAGCCGGGCGGCGGCGAGACCGCCACCCGCGGCACCGACGTCCTGCTCACTATCTCCAGCGGCCCAAAGCTGGCGACGGTGCCCGTCCTCGCCGGCACCCAGCGCTCGGTCGCCGTGCAGCAGATCCGCGGCCGCGGCTTCGTCCCCAGCGTCGACGAAGAAGAAAGCGCGAAGCCATCGGGGGAGGTAATCCGCCAGACGCCGAACGCGGGCTCGCAGCTGCCGGCCGGGTCGACCGTCTCGATCGTCGTCTCCAAGGGGGAAGCGAGGGCGACAGTGCCCAACGTGATCGGCAAGCTGCGCGCCGAGGCGGTCGAAGCGCTGCGGGCGGAAGGGCTCAAACCGACGGTCAAAGAAGCCGAAACCGAAGTCCCCTCGCAGGTCGGCCGCGTCACAGACCAGTTCCCGCCCCCCGCCTCCGAAGTGAAACCGGGGTCCACGGTAACCGTCGTCGTCGGCAAGCAGGCGAGCGGCACGGCTGAAGCGGAACCCGGCATCGAAGAATGAGGGTCGTCGTGCTCAGCGGCGGCCGCTCCTCTGAGCACGACGTCTCGTTGCGCTCCGGCGAGGCCGTTGCGGGTGGCCTGGAGGAAGCGGGGCACGAGGTGTTGCGGGTGGGGATCTCCCGCGACGGCGCCTGGAGCCATGCCGGCGCCCCGGTCGAGTTGACCCCGGGTGGCGGCCTGCTTGACGCCGACGTCGCCTTCCCCGCTCTGCACGGCCCCTTCGGCGAGGACGGCAGCGTGCAGGGCCTGTTCGAGTGGCTCGACCTTCCCTACGTCGGCTCCGACGTCCTCTCCTCGGCTGTCTGCATGGACAAGCTGACGCTGAAGCGGCTCTTCGCCCAGGCCGGAGTCCCGCAGGTCGACTTCGTCGCCGCCGGCGAGCCGGGCTGGCGCCGGCGCTGCGAGGCGATGGGGCTGCCGCTCTGGGTCAAGCCCTCGCGGCTGGGCTCCAGCGTCGGCATCAGCAAAGTCGAGTCGCTCGCCGATCTCGACGCGGCCGTCGACCTGGCTCGCCGTCACGACCCGCGGGTGATCGTCGAGGCCGCTGCCGCAGGCCGCGAGGTCGAGTGCTCGCTGCTGGGCAACGAGGAGGTCGAGGCCTCCCAGCCGGGCGAAGTCCTGGCCAATGCCGAGTGGTACGACTATGAGACCAAGTACCGCGACGGCGGCATGGAGTTGGTCGTGCCGGCGCAGCTGCCCGACGAGCAGCTCGCCGCGATCCGCGACCTCGCCGCTATCGCCTTCGCGCTGGGCGGCTGCGCCGGCCTCGCCCGCTGCGACTTCTTCGTCGCGCCCGACGGCACCGTCCTCGTCAACGAGATCAACACGATGCCCGGCTTCACCGAGACCAGCGTCTACGCCAAGCTCTGGGCGGCCAGCGGCCTCGACTATCCGACTCTCTGCGACCGTCTCATCGCCCTCGCGCTCGAGCGATACGAGCGGGCTCGGACCCACCGCTTCTGATTTCCCCGCTGGGGCATTACACTGCTCCAGTTGGTTTGACCCAATCAGCGTCGATACATCGCAAGTGACGGCGGGCGGATCTCTGAGGCCGGGCAAAGAATTCGAGCGGCGCGTCGCCGACGTCTACCGGGCGCTCGGGTACCAAGTCACGCCTAACCTTCAACTCGACGGCAACCAATCCGACCTGGTTGCCCATCGCCATGTTGAGGGCGGCCCCACACTCAAACTCATCGTCGAGTGCAAGGACGAAAAAAAAGCGATCGGGATCAAGCTCGTCAACGACTTCATAGCGCGCATAATCAGCGAACAGGCTGGCCCGGACATCCTCTCGGGGGTAATGGTGAGTTCAAGCGGCTTTACGCAACACGCACGTCAGGCCGCAGCCAAGCACGGCCATATTCAACTACTGACATGGGAGCAGCTCGCCGCCCACTTGCTCGACGTACGCCATCAACTCGAGAGATTCGTAGCCGACTACGAAAATTCCCCGATCTACCGTCAGTACCTGCCGCTATCGGTCGAGCCACTCTCGTGGTCAACCTTTTCTCCCAGAAAAAGATCCGGCTTGACCCTCGACGCAATCCTCAAGGAATGGATGGGCGCTCGCGAGCTGACCGACCAAGCCCCCAACGCGCTCTTCATCCTGGGCGATTTCGGGGCTGGTAAGACGACCCTCGTCAACTCCATTCAGTACGAGCGAGCCAAGGCCTATCTCGCCGGTCGAGACACGCGTGTGCCTCTGTATGTGGCACTGCGCGAATTTCGACAAAGCCAGGACCTTACAGCGCTACTACGAGGCAGCTTCCGCGATGCGTACTATCGGGACCCGCCGGCCGACCTGCTCTGGCAACGCATTCAAAGTGGACATTTTTACATTCTGTTCGATGGCTTTGACGAGATGGTTGAGCGTAGCGATCCATCGCGCCGCGTCGATCTCTTCCACGAGCTCCTCGCCGTGCTGCGCTCGCGCTCGCCATCCGTAGTCACTTCCCGTCCCAGTTACTTTGTAGAGCGTGGTGAGCTGGATGGCTTGATACGAACGCTGAATGACCAGGAAGCCGATCTGACCGAGCCGCTGCCGTCAAAGAGCGAGATCTTCGACGAAGCCGACCGCCTGCGACGCGGACTGGTGGAGCGGCATCGCGAGAGCCGTCCCGGCCGTGCCGATCGGAGGGCGCTGGGAAAGCGCGATGCACAGCTCGTGCGGCTGCTGCCACTGGATCGAAGGCGTGTGCAGCAGCTGGTCGAGCTGCGGCGCGATGAGTTGGCACGGGCAGGCGCGACGCCCGAGGACCTCATGGATCTGATCGATCGGATCTACGATCTGGCCGACCTCGCAACCCGGCCATTGCTCCTGACGATGATCATCGACTCGGTGATTATCGGTGGCCTCGACCCGAAGGACACCGACACGCGTTACGGAGCATCCGGCCTGTACGAGATTTACACGCGGGCAAAGCTCGACCTTGACCTGGCCAAGGGGGTTGTTCGGCGAGGAGGCCTAACGCTCCACGCCCGGCGAACGCTTGCCGAGGCCCTGGCTGTGCAGATGTACGAAGCCAATACGCTCGAAGTCGATTTCCACCTGACGCTCGAGCGGCTCCTGGCCGGCGCCACCGCAAGAGAAGAGGTCGAGGCCAGCGGTCTCACCGGAGAGGAGATCGCCACCGACTTCGCGACCTGCTCGTTCGTAACGCTGGATCAGGACGGCAGGTGCCGATTCGTCCATAAATCGTTTCGCGAGTTTTTTGTAGCTCGCGTTCTAAGGGAAGCACTGGGCGAAACGCCGTCTCTGATGAGCCAGTGGCTCGATCGGGAGGTCCTCTACTTCCTCGGAGGGTTTGCTCCAACGCAACCGGAGGTCGGTGAGGGGATATGGGACAAGTTCAATCAGGCCGATCCATTGGACAGGGTAGTGAGAAGGAACGCGCTGGTTGCATTTCTCTACACCAGACCGGACCATGACCTACCTCTCCTCAAAAATGGCGAAATCTTTGAGGCGAGTTTCGGCCGTCTCGGGTTTACCGGCACACGGATGGTCGACTCCGCTTGGTCAGACTGCACCATTGCCTCACTTGAGCTTCGGGATGCGACCTGGAAGGCGGTTGACATCCGGGAGTCTCACATCGTTGAGATGACACTGAACGAGTCAGATATCTGCGCGGGCGTCGCGTCCTCCACGATCGAGCAGCTGCACTCCGAGCGGGCGACCGCGCAGATCGACTTGACAGCGTCATCGCTGGACGCGTGCACGCTCAATGCGTCGTCGGCCACTCTGGACGTGAAATCGTCACACGTAGGCTCGCTTCGAGGCTTCGGCTGCTCCCTGGTCCTCAACACTGCCAAATTCGACGCATCGGTAGGAAGCCTGATGATCAAGGAGAGCTTTGCCCGGCTCGGCGGACAGGCGCCGGCGACCGTTCATGCCGAGCGGTCCGTTGTTGTCTTCGAGGGCGTTCTCGAGAGGACCGGGAGCTGGACACTTGAAAGATCCGTCCTCGCCCTCGGAGCTGAGACGCGCTCTGGGCGAATTTCGACACTCGGATCCACCGCTCAAATCGCGGCCTCCGAGGAAACTGACTCGATCGTGCTTGCAAGTGAGGGCATAGCTGCCGCTCTGCTGCCGAGGATGCTCTGCGGTGTGTTCGGAACCCTCGCAGCGAATACGACGCGATTTAGCCTCACGATGAAATCGGTTGCTTGGGGAGTGCTCGACGTGGGGACGTTGTTCGAGGATCTCGCCCTTCCTGTCGATCGCGAGGAGCCCGGCTGCCGCTTCGGCGATCTGCTCTTGGTTCGGCCCGAGTGGTACCGGCGGGAATGCAGCCAAGGCGGTCGACTGGCTGCCCTCCATGACCTCGAAGAGCTTGACCGCTCAACCCCGGGCCGATGCCGCCGCCGAAGTCGAGGATTTGCTGGCGCCACTGCGGCCCTGCTTCGAAAAAATCCTCGAGCAACCCTGGAAGGTGTTGAGCCTTTGAGTTGCAGTCCCGCCGGTGTGCATCACCGCAAGAGGTTGATGTCGCTGATCTCGACTTGATAGCCGCCGAACTGGTCGTGGGCTTCCGAGGCTTTGTTGAACCAGAGCAGGAAGTAGGTGGCGGGCTCGGTGACGTCGAGGTCGATCTCCTGCGTCGAGGAGGCATCGACCGCGGTGCCGACCGGTTCTCCCCATTCGGACAGCGCTTCCGGCGGGCCCGATGGGGCGGCGAAGACCTCGGCGTCCCAGCCCGGCGTCGGGGTGCGGACGATCATCTTCGTCGGCTTGGCGGGAGAGGCCGCCGTCACGTAGATGCCGACGCCGGGGTCGGGGCCGGTCTTGGTGCCGGCGAAGGTGTCCGATTCGTAATGCTCGGTTTCCCAGGCGGTCCCGGTCGGATCGCCGTCGACGGCGAGACCGACCTTGCTGCCCACCTCTTCGCCGTCGCCCTCTGGGTCGTAGTCGGTCGCCGAGCTGATCTGGATTGCCTTACCGCTGCCCTTCTCGGCCCCACCACCGCCGAGCTTGCCGCTGGAGATCAGCTGCACCGCGAGCAGCGTCCCGCCGGCGACGAGGAGCACCGCGAGGATCGCGACCCAGGACCAGCGGGCCCGCGACGAGAGCTTGCGCTTTGGGGGAGGAACCGCGTCGAGCACGCTGGTCGCCTCGCCGGTGGTCGATCCCGCTCGCGCCGCCTCGACCTCGAGCGCGGTCGAGAGGTCGTCGATCATCTCGCTCACCTGCTGATAGCGCTGCGCCGGGTCCTTGGCGGTCGACCGCTCGACCACCAGCGCGACCGCGGCCGAGACGTCGGGGCGACGGCGCTGCACGTCGGGAAGCTCCTCGTTGACGTGCTTCATCGCCACGCCGACCTGGCTGTCGGCGGCGAAGGGGACCTGGCCGACCAGCATCTCGTAGAGGACGACGCCGAGCGAGTAGATGTCGGTGCGGGGGTCGACCTTGCGGCCCATCGCCTGCTCGGGGGCGACGTAGTCGGTGGTGCCGAGCACCCGCCCGGTCGCGGTCATCCCGTCCTGCTCGAGTTGGCGCGAGATGCCGAAGTCGGTCAACTTCGCCCTGCCCTCGGCGTCGATCAGGATGTTCTGCGGCTTGATGTCGCGGTGAACCATGTTGCGCGCGTGGGCGACCGCGAGGCCGCGGGCGATCTCGATCGCGTAGGCGATCGCCTCCTGCGGCTCGAGCGCGCCATTGCGGTTGATGCGCTGCTTCAGCGTTTCGCCCTCGATGTACTCGAAGACGATGTAGGGGTGGCCGCCGTCCTCGCCAGCGTCGATCACCGAGACCACGTTGGGGTGGGAGAACTTGGCGACCGAGCGCGCCTCCTGGCGGAAGCGCTCGAGCTGGTCGGCCTGCTCGGACATCTCGCGGTGCATCACCTTGACCGCCACCTGCCGGTCGAGTGTCTGATCGCGCGCCAGGTAGACGGTCGACATGCCGCCGCTGCCCAGCTTCGCCTCCAGCCGGTAGCGGCCGGAGAGAACCGTGCCGATCATCGCGCTGCTCGAGCGGGCTTCCATCTAACTGCTCATATTGTCGGGCACGATCTCGATAGAGGTTCTCTATCGAACCGCGGTCTCCCGCTCAGCTGCGGTGGACTTCGTGCAGGCCGTCGACCGCGGTGCCGATCCGCTTCGCCCCCGGGTAGTGGCGGCGGAGCATTTCGAGCGCCGCATCCTCGTCGCCGGGGGCGACGACGCAGCAGAAGCCGCAGCCCATGTTGAAGACGTCGTGCATCTCCTCGTCGGAGGCGCCGGAGCGCTCCTGGATCAGGCCGAAGACCGGCGGCGCCGGGAGCGGATCGTCGATTTCATAGCCGACCTCAGCGGCGAGGCGAAGCAGGTTGCCGAGCCCGCCGGAGGTGATGTGGGCGAGGCCGCGCACCTCGAACTCGGAGCGCAGCAGCTCGAGCACCGGCTTGACGTAGATCTCGGTCGGCTCCAGCAGCTCGTCGCCGAGCGGCCGGCCGAGCCGGCCTGCCGGGTCCTCGTCGAGCGGCAGACCGGCCAGCGCCGAGCGGGCAAGGCTGTAGCCGTTGGAGTGCAGGCCGGAGGATGGGAGGCCGAGGATCGGGTCGCCGGGCTGCACGGCCGAGCCGTCGACGATCTCAGCAAGGGCGACGGTGCCGAAGCAGGCGCCCGAGACGTCGACGCCGCGCACCATCTCGCCCAGCTGCGCGAGCTCGCCGCCGGGGATCTCGACGCCCGCCAGCTCGGCCCCGCGAGCCAAGCCGACCCCCACTTCCGCGCAGACCGCCGGGTCGGCCTTGTCGATCGCGATGTAGTCGAGCATCGCCAGTGGCTCGGCGCCGACGCAGATCACGTCGTTGACGTTCATCGCCACGCAGTCGATGCCGACGCTGTCGTAGCGACCGAGCTGCTCGGCAACAAGCAGCTTGGTGCCGACCCCGTCGGTGGAGAGCGCGATCCCGGTCCGCTCGTCGAGCTCGATCACGCTCGCGTAGTGCCCAGGCAGCGGCACCTGGCGCGAGGCCCGCCCAAGTTGGATCGCGCCGAGCGCCTTGACCAGACCGGCGACCGCGGAGTCCGCGGCCCCCTGGTCAACCCCCGCCCTTGCGTACGCGTCTCCGCTCATTACCGGATTCTTTCAGCCTCTCCTCGATGTCGGGCGCCGGCTCGAAGACGTGCATCCGACCCCTTCGGCGCTGAACCAGCAACCCTCGGTCGACAAGTTGCCTGAGATCGGAGCGCGCTGTCTCATGCGAAACGCGGTGACTTGTCGCATGACTGTCGAACGAGTACAGCCCCTCGGGATGCCGAACGGCGTCGGTGAGCAAGGCGAGCTGCCGTCCGTTGAGGTCGTCGTCGCGATGCAGCAGTTGCTCGACATTGCGCACCTCCGCGATCTTTCGTTGCAAGTAGTGGTGCAGATCGTCGATCGAACGCTCGATGATTTTGAGTTGGTGGATCAGGAAGTAGGTCGTATCGCCACCGTCAGTCTCGGTTTCCACGAAAGCCCGGGCGTATTGCGATTGTGCCCTCCGTATCAGCCTCGAGATCGGCAGGTATTCGGCGAGCCAGTATCCGCGTCGCTGCATCAACCAGAAGAAGAGAATTCTCGCTGTCCGGCCGTTGCCGTCCTCGAAGGGATGGTCGTAAGCGAGCCAGAAGTGCAGCAGGATCGCTCGCACCACCGGATACACGAACTGCTCACTGCCTTCTCCTTCATTGGCGAATTCACAGAGCAGCCGCATCCTCTCCGGAAGCTGTTCAGCGGGCGGCGGCTTGTGGATCGGCTCGCCGTCGTCGCGGTCGAAGACAGCTACCCGTCTCTCTCCGGGCTGCTGAAGGCGCCCGGCTGCCGAAGGATCGTCGAGGGTTCCCTCGGTGACGATCCGATGCAGTTCAAGGATCGATTCCGGGCTTAGCTTTTCGCCCATCTCGTCCCGCATGAACTGAAGCGCGCGGTAATTGTTGGCGATCATTCGCTCGCTGCGATCCTTGGGCTCGCGCCCACTGCGCAGCAGCTCCTTGGCAATCACTCGAGAAGTGGTCGCTCCCTCCAATTGACTCGACCGGATCGCCTCCTCCATTAGCGAGTTGACCAGAAAGCGCTGGCCTGCCTCCCGTTCGGATGTGACGACCTCGTCCATGGCAACCTCGCCGCTGCAGCGCTGAGCGATGCGGTGGAGGTGGCGATGAACCGTGTCAGGCAACGTATAGCCGAATGGGCTCCCGTTGGGGTCTGTAAGCGGAAGCTGCCGTAGTTCGTCGCTCCTTGCGAGCTTGACCTTGAGCCACCATTGCTCGCTGGAAAGGCCGGGCGGCGACGGAAGTCGCCGAAGCTTGTCCCAGTGCAAGTAGCGGTCGCGTGGCAGGGTGTCGCTCGAGGACCTCATCGCATCGAGTGCGGCCCCGGTTCCGAGGCTCTCGATCAATTCGTCGATGGATGGTGCTCTCGCTACGAACATCGGAACTCCAAGCCAACTCCAAGTTTCTCCAAGATTTGGAGTTCTACCACAACTCCAAGCCAACTCCAAGTTTCTCCAAGATTTGGAGTTAGTGTCCGCGGGACAGCTTAGCCAGCACAATGGCCGCCAATCCAGCTCTGTAGGCCGCGTAGGGCCAAAGCGCCCGATCGCGCTCGACCAGCCCGATCAAGCGCTGCGAGGCGAGGGTCGAGGCGAAGGAGGCAGCGATGCCGATCGCCAGCGAGCGGCGCAGCTCGGCCGGGACGCCGCGGCGGTTGAGGCGGACCCCCTTCAGCCCCGTGGCGCCGACGATGATCGGCAGCGCGATCGTGCGCGAGAGCAGGTTCGCCTGGTCGCGCGAGAAGCGCCGCCAGCGGGCGGCGGCGAGGGTGATGCCGTTGCGCGAGACGCCGGGGGCGAGGGCCGCCGCCTGGGCGACGCCGAGCGCCAGCCCATCCGCCGCGCCGGCCTCGCCGCGGCCGCGCAGCTGCGGTCTGGTGTCGCCGGCGAGCATCGCCGCGGCGCCGGCGAGCAGGCCGTAGGCTGTCGCCCGCGGTCCCCCCAGCCGCCGCTCGATCGGGCGCTCGAACCTGTAGCCGACCACGGCGGCCGGCAGGAAGGAGAGGGCGAGGACGACTGCGCCGCGGGCGTCGAAGGCGCGCAGCTCTTCGGCGATCAGCTTGCGCTGGCCGACCAGCAGCGCCGCCGCGGCACCGGCGTGCAGCGCCACCTCGAAGCTCTTGCGCACCTCCGGATCGACCGCCTCCCAGTCCCAGCCGGCGAGCCAGGGGACGAGGACGATGTGGGCGGAGCTGGAGACGGGCAGCAGCTCCGCCGGTCCCTGCACGACACCGAGCGCGATCGCGCGCTTTACCGGAATCCCGCCGTCAGCCGCGGAGCTCAAGCTCCGCTGGAGCCGCCGGCAGGCTCGGCCGCGGTGCCCTTGTCGCCGGAGCCGCCGCCGCGGCGCCGCCTGACGATCGCGTAGACGATGAGGCCGACGATCGCCGCGACCACGAGGTAGTCGAGCACCTGGAGGTGGTGGCGCCACTGTTCCCAGTTGTCGCCGACCGCGCGCCCGACCAGGGCGAAGCCGACCACCCAGGGCAGCGAGCCGAGTGCGGTCAGCCAGGTGAAGCGCCAGAACGGCATCTCGGCGACACCGGCGGGTAGCGAGATGAAGGCACGCACGAGCGGCAGCAGCCGGGCGAAGAAGACGGTCGCGTCGCCGTGGCGCTTGAACCAGCCGTCGACCCAGGCGAGGCGGGCCGGGCTGATGTGGATCAACCGGTTCTTCTCGAGCAGGTCGACGCGGCCGTAGTAGCCGATCGCGTAGGTCGCCCAGGAGCCGACCATGTTCCCGGCCAGCCCGGCGAGGCTGACGCCGATCAGGGTCTGGTCGCCGTTGGAGACGCTGAAGCCGGCGAACAGCATCACCGCCTCGCTCGGGATCGGGATGCAGGCGCTGCCCGCCGCCATCAGCAGGAAGATCCCGGCGAGTCCGGTGCTTTCGATCACTTCGACGCAGAGGTCGACGATCGGGCCGGTCAGGTCGGCGTAGAGGAGCGGCATCGGCATCGGCGCCGACATCGTAGGGGTAGAGCCGGGGCACGGGGGTTCAAACGCCCTTCAAAGCACGACTTTCGGCCCCTAGCGACTAGACTCGGCCGGCCTCCTATGCACCGCTTGAACCATCCCGTCTATCGCAACCGGGTTCTCCAGATGGCCGCTGACGGAGTCCTCGTCGGCCTTTCCTTCTACCTGGCGTTCCGGCTGCGCTTCCTCGACCAGAGCGGTCTCCCGCACCGCTACTGGGTCCTCTTCGCGCAGTCGGTCGGCTTCGTCATCGCCGGCAAGCTGATCGTCTTCTCCGCCTTCGGGCTCTACCAGAAGTGGTGGCGCTACGTCAGCGGCCGCGACTTCCTGCTGATCGTCCGCGCCGTCGCCGTCTCCAGCGCGATCCTCGTCGTCGCCTTCACCGTACTGCGGCCCTTCGCCCACAACCTGCCGCGCTCGGTCGCGGTGATGGACTTCATCCTCACCCTGATGCTGATCGCCGGCGCCCGCCTCGCGGTGCGGCTGATCGTCGAGCGACCCTCGCGCGCCGGCCGCCTGCCCAAGCACGAGGTGCTGGTGATCGGCGCCGGCTCCGGCGGCCAGATGGTCGTCCGCGAGCTGCAGCTCAACCCCGACCTCGGCGCCACCGCGATCGGCTTCGTTGACGACGACCCGCGCAAGCGGGGCATGCGGATGCTCGGCCTCAAGGTGCTCGGATCGACCAAGAAGATCGAGGCGATCCTCGATGAGACCCGGCCCGACGAGGTCGTGATCGCGATCCCCTCGGCGCCGGGGACGCTGCGGGCCAAGGTCGTCGCCGCCTGCCGCGAGCGCGAGATCGGCGTGCGCACGCTGCCGACGGTGTTCGAGCTGCTGCGCGGCGGCGTCCAGCTCAACAAGCAGCTGCGCGAGGTGCGCGTCGAGGACGTGCTCGGCCGCGACCCGATCGTGCGCGAGCTCGACCGCGTCGGCGCCTACCTGCGCGACCGCATCGTCCTCGTCACCGGCGCCGGCGGCTCGATCGGCTCCGAGCTCTGCCGCCAGATCGCCCAGGTCAAACCGCGGCTGCTGGTGATGCTCGACCACGCCGAGGACAACCTCTTCCAAATCGACCGCGAGATGGTCGAGGAGCGCCACTTCACCAACGTCGAGGCTGTGCTCGCCGATTGCAAGGAGCCGGGCCGGATGCTGGAGGTGATGCAGCGCTTCAAGCCCAGCGTCGTCTTCCACGCGGCCGCCTACAAGCACGTGCCGCTGATGGAGGCCAACCCGCTGGAGGCGGTGCGCAACAACGCGATCGCGACCCGGATCACGGCCGAGACCGCTGCTGCCTCCGACGTCGAGCGCTTCGTGTTGATCTCGACCGACAAGGCGGTCAACCCGAAAACCGTGATGGGCGCCTCGAAGGCGATGGCCGAGTGGATCGTCGAGTCGGCCGGCAACAAGCACCCGGGGACCCGCTTCGCCAGCGTCCGCTTCGGCAATGTGCTCGCTTCCTCGGGCAGCGTCGTGCCGATTTTCCGCAACCAGATCGAGCGCGGCGGCCCGGTCACCGTCACCCACCCGGAGATGACGCGCTACTTCATGACGATCCCCGAGGCGGTGCAGATGGTGATCCGGGCGGGGGACATCGGCGCCGGCAAGGGCGAGGTCTTCGTCCTCGACATGGGCGAGCCGGTGCGGATCGTCGACCTCGCCCACAACATGATCCGGCTTGCTGGCTACGAGCCGGAAACCGACATCGCGATCGAGTTCACCAAGCCGCGGGCCGGGGAGAAGCTGCACGAGGAGCTCTTCGGCTTCGCCGAGAGCGCCCAGCCAACCGCGGCGCGGCGGATCCAGCGCGCCGTGCGCGAAACTCCGCTCGACCCCGAGTGGATCGAGGCGACGCTGAACTCGCTCGAGCACCTGGTGCTGGCCGGTGACGAGGCCAACCTGGCCCAGCGCGTGGTCGAGATGATCACCGCCCCGGGGGGCGACGCGGCGGCAGTCCTCCACGACGAGTAGCCTCTCGCAGCCCCTCCGTGCAGCTGCTCGAACAAATCGGCGCCTTTGCAGGCCTGGCTGCGTTCATCGGCCTTGCCCTGCTTGCCATGCTCGCCTTCTCCCAGGCGCGCGACATCCGCCGCCTGCGCGAGTGGGCCGGCTCGGCTCCCGAGCGCGACGCCGAGCGCAAGGAGTCGACCTCGGCGGTCGCCGCCAAGCGCGCCGAGGAGCTGCGCGAGCTCGAGGAATCACGGACGGCCGAGCGCGCCGCGCTTGACCAGCGCGAGGAGCGACGACGGCGGCGCGAGGCGGGGCTGCCGGAACTGACCCGGCGCGAGCGCGTCGGCGAGCGCTTCTCCGGCTTTGGCGCGCGGCTCGCCGAGCCGCGCTACCTGGTCGCGATCTTCGCCGTCCTCGTCCTCGTCGCCGGCGGCGCGGCCTACCTCGTCACCCAGGGTTCTGACAGCGCCGACGGCAAGGGCGGCCAGGGCAGGTCCGCGGCGGCGCTGAAGCCGAGCGAGATCGAAGTGACGGTGCTGAACGGGACCGCGGTGCCGGGCCTCGCCGCCACCTACGGCGACAAGGTCGAGGGCAAGGGCTTCCAGCTCGGCGCCGTCACCAACAGCGCCAGAAGCTTCACCGAAAGCGTCGTCATGTTCAGGCGCGGTCACGCGCCCGAGGCACGCCGCGTCGCCTCCGTGCTGGGGATCTCGGACGTGCGGCTGATGAGCACCGACATCGCCTCGGTCGCCGGCGGCGCGCCGGTCGTGGTGATCGTTGGCGAGGACAATGCCGCGGCCTCGGGCTAGCTGGGCCGGCCTGGTCTTCGCCCTCCTCGTCCTCGCCACGGTTGCCGCCTTCGCCTGGTCGCAGCGACTGAAGCGCGACCCGCTTGTGCTGGACAAGGTCAGCATGGTCGCGGTTCCCATTCTCCACCCGAAAAACCCGGTGGACAGATTCACTCCCAACGGCGACTGTCGCTACGACCGGATGCGAATCCGCTTCCGCACCACCCAGTCTGACCGCGGCAACGTCCAAGTGGTAAAGCCCGGGGGCAAGCTGATCGTCACCCTCGCACGCGACGCCTACCTCAAGCGCTACCACTTCCACACCTTCTACTGGGACGGCCGCACTCGTAATGACGGGATCGCGCCGCCCGGCCGCTACAAGCTGCGGGTGAAACTGCTGGGCCAGGAACGGACGCTGGTGCCGCCGGGGACGATCAGGTTGCATCATGCGAAGCGCAACCCGACGCCGCACTGTCAGCCTGAAGCTGCCGGGAGTAAAGGTTGAGCGACGTCCTGGCGGCAGCAGGTGTCGTTGTCGCTGCCGTGGCATCGGCCGGCGTGATCCTGCTTCCGGCGGCCCGCCCGCGCGCGCTGGCGATGCTCATCGCGCTCGCCCTCTTCCCGGCCTTGATCCTCGGCGACCAGTGGCACTCGCACCAGATCGTCGATCTGCGGGATCACACCTCGCGGCTGGTGGCGCTGGGTGTGGTCGGGGTCGCGGCGGCCGTGGCCTTCGCTTACGTCTTCAGGCGCTGGCCGATTCTGCTGCCGCTGGCGATCGTCTTCGTGCTGCCGTTTCGGGTCCCCCTGCATGCTGGCGGCGACACGGCGAACCTACTGGTGCCTCTTTACCTGGTGATCGCTGGGGGGGTTCTCTCCTTGGCGTTTGGTGAGTGGCAGCAGCGAGGGGGGGTCGATCCGGGGGCTGGGTTTTTCGCCTGGCGCCGGGCGGCTCTCGCTGAGCGGTCTGTGCGAAAAACAGGACGCCGCCCCCGAATCGACCCCCCCTCGCTGCTGCCATACGTCCTGGCCGCGTTCGTCCTTCTCTATGCGCTGCAGGTGCTGTATTCGCCGGACTTCTCCAAGGGACTGCAGAACGTTTGCTTCTTCTTCGTACCGTTCAGTCTGGTCTATGGGTTGCTGCGGGACGTCAACTGGGACAAGAAGCTTTTGACCTTGGTCCTCTGGGTGGTTGCTGTGGAGGCCGTTTGCTTTGTCGTTGTCGGTTCAGTGGAGTACTTCAGCCGCAGCTTGTTCTGGAACGACCAGGTGATCCGGTCGAACGAATTCCACACGTACTTCCGGGTGAATTCGGTGTTCTGGGATCCGAATATCTACGGGCGGTATTTGGCGCTGGTGGCTGTGGTCGCGATGTCGGCCCTGCTATGGGCCCGTGAACGCAAAACGTTGGGCCTGCTGACGGCACTCGTCTTGGTGCTCTGGCTCGGGCTCTTCCCGACCTTCTCGCAGTCCAGCTTCGCGGCGCTGCTCGCCGGCATGGCCGTGCTGGCGGCTCTGAAGTGGAGCTTGCGCTGGACCCTCGTTGCCGTTGGAGCCTTCGCCGTCCTCGGCATCCTCGTGGTCCTGTTCACCGGCGGAAGAGCCAGTCTCGACCGCATCAACATCGACACCAGCGGCCGAGCAAATCTGGTCTCCGGTGGCATCCACCTATTCGCCCAGCGCCCCGTCTATGGCTACGGATCGGGAAGCTTTCCCAAGGCCTACCGCGAGCACGTACAGACGCACAAAGCCCCAGTCTCCGTCTCGCACACCGAGCCAATAACAATCGCAGCCGAGCAGGGCATCATCGGCGTAGCCGCTTACCTAGCTCTGGTCGCGACAGCCCTATGGACAATGGCGGCTGGCTTGTGGCGCTTCTGGCCGGCGGGTCCTGTCGCGGGGCGAGGGGGGCCTGCGGGCGGGCCACGGTCCGTCCTCGACCCCCCTCACCCCACGCCACCCACCGGAGAGCACGCCAAGTCGGGACCTTTGCCAATAAGCCTGCTGGTTGGAAGAGCAGCCGTCCTCGCCGTCTTCGTAGCTTTGTTGGTGCACACGATGGCCTACGCAGGGTTCTTCGAGGATCCGATCACCTGGGTGCTGCTAGCAGTCGGGGCTTCGCTCGCGGCCGCCCAGCAACGTAGGGTCGAGCCGTGTCCGGATACCTCCGCCGCCTAGCGACGACTGGCGCCGCCTACACGGCGGCGAGCATCGTCTCGAAGCTGATCGCAGTCGCGTTGCTGCCGCTCTACACGCGGTATCTGACGCCTGCCGACTACGGCCACGCCGAAGTCATCTTCGCCGCGATCATCACCGCCAGCATCGTCGTCCGCCTCGGCCTGATCGAGGCATTGCTGCGCTTCTACTACAAGGACGAGGAGGACCCGACCCGCGTCGTCGCCACCTCCTTCGCCGCTCTGTTCTGGGTCGCCACCGCGGCCACCCTGATCGCCCTGCCCTTCGCCGAACCGATCTCCGAACTGCTACTCAACAAGTCGGCCCCGGATCTGGGCCGGATCGCCGTCGGCGGCCTCTGGGTCTCGACCATGTTCGAGTACCTGCTCACCCTCTTCCGGCTCGAGGAGCGCGCCCGCGCCTTCTTCGTAACGACGATGCTCAGCGTGCTCTCGGCGATCGGGCTGACCGTGATCCTCGTCGTCGGCGCTGGGGAGGGCGCTCGCGGCCTGCTGCTCGGCAGCTACGTCAGCGGCGCCGCCTTCGTTCTCGGCCTGATCTGGGTCCACCGGCGCCGTCTCTCGCTGCGCTTCGAGCGCCCCCTGCTGCGCCGGCTGATGCGTTTCGGCCTGCCGACGATGCCGGCCGAGCTCTCGCTCTACGGGCTCAATTTCGTCGACCGGATCATCATCATCCGCACTGCCGGTGCCACCGCGGTCGGCCTCTACTCGCTCGCGGTCAAGTTCGCCCAGGGCGTCAACGTGCTCGTCCGCGGCTTCCAGCTCGCCTGGCCGCCGCTCGCCTACTCGATCCGCGACGACGACGAAGCCCGCCGCACCTACGCCGCCGTCGTCACCTGGTTCGTCACCGGCTGCGCCTTCGTCGTCGTCGGCCTCTGGCTGCTCTCGCGCTGGATCGTCCGCGCCCTCGCGGCGCCGGAATTCTTCGGCTCCTACAAGGCGATCGGCCTGGTCGCGACCGGGGTCACCCTCTACGCCCTCTACATGGTCCTGGTCGTGATCCTCGGCCGGACGGGCCGCACCGAGTTCAACTTCCCCGCGACCCTCGCCGCCCTCGCCGCCAACATCGCCCTCAACCTGATCCTGGTCCCGCCGCTCGGCATCGTCGGCGCCGGCATCGCCCTCGTCGCCTCCTACCTGGTCGTGCTGGCGCTGATGTACGGCTTCACCCAGCGCCTCTTCCCCGTCCCCTACGAATGGAGCCGCCTGGCGAGGGTGATTGCGATCAGCGCTGGCCTGGTCCTCTCGGGGGAGCTATTGCTACCAACCGAGGGCTTCCTCGGCCTCATAGCCCGTACCGCGCTTTGGCTCACCTACCCACTCGCCCTGCTCGCCACGGGCTTCTTCACCTCGGGCGAGCGGAGTTGGCTAGCCCGTTTGCGCCAACCGGGCGTATTGACAGCCCAGCTGCGCTCACTACGTCCCGTTGCAGCGGGTGTCGACGGCAGCGTTCCCGAGACCTACGAGGTAGAGCAAATGGACGACGACGCGCGCCTGTGACGGGACGATCCGGGTAGGGGTGGAACGTCTTGTACTTTTTGGGCGTCCACCTTGAGGCGCCAGCAGCCACGTCTCGATCCAAAAAGTTAAGTGGAACCCCTACCCGGATCGTCCCGTCCTACCACCCGGTCCCGAATACTTTTGCCCTGCCCCGGTAGAAGAGCCTGGCGAGCGTGCGCCCAGTAGGCGCCTGCTGGTTGTCTCGGCAAGAAGGTCGCCGCCAGGGAGCGGACCATGTATGACCAGGCAGTGAGGACGCGCACTGCCAGAGCCGCCGCTCGTCCATGGTGCTTGCGCATATAGAGGTCGCGGTTGCGGTGGAATTCGACGATCCGGGGCAGGCCCTTGGTCAGGTCGGTCGAGAGTTGGTCGTGGTGGATCGCCTCGGCCGCCGGGACGAAGAGGCTGTGCCAGCCGGCATCGGCGAGGCGCTTGGCGAAGTCGCACTCGTCGTAGTAGACGAAGAAGTCCGGGTCCATGTAGCCGACCTCGGCGGCGGCCTCGCGGCGGACCAGCAGGGCGCTTGACTGCGCCCAGTCGACCCGGCGCGTGGCACTGCCCTTGCTCTGCACGGTCAGCCAGCGGTGCAGGAATAGGGCGCCGGCAAGGGCAGTACCAAGCCCCGGGAAGCGCCAGGCGCAGGGGACCGGAGCGCCTTCCGCGTCGAGAAGCTGGGGCGTCGCTGCAGCTGCTTTGGGATCGGCATCGAGCACCGCAACCAATGCCGCGGCCGCTCCCGGCCGCAGCTCGGAGTCCTCGTTGAGCAGCAGGCAGTACTTGCCCGCCGCCTCGCGCATCAGAGTCGCGTCGTTCTCCGCCTTGCCCGTCCGGCGCTCGAGTGCGATCAGGTGGATCTCGCCGTCGCGCTCGCGTACCGCCTCGACCGAGCCGTCGTCCGAGGCGTTGTCGAGAACGAGGATCTCGCGCTCGACCCCGGCCGGATGGGTGCGCTCGATCGCCTCGAGGCAGGCGAGCAGGTACTCGCGGCCGTTCGTGTTCACGACGCAGTAGGAGAGCGTGGGCGTCACCGCGGTCACGATAATCGGCGTCCACTGTTCAGCGGACACCGGACAACTCGGCGGGCATGAGGGTTCAGCTCGTAGACCCCTCGGCCTTCACGCCTCCCTACGACCGCGCCCTCGCGGCGGCGCTGGCGCGGGCCGGTGCCGAGGTCGAGCTGCTGACCAGCCGCTTCCTCTACGGCCCGGTGCCCGAGCCGGAGGGTTACCGGGTGCGCGAGCTCTTCTACCGCCGCAGCGCCGCTCGCGGCCTCGATGCGCCCTACCGCCGCGCCTTCAAGGCGGCCGAGCACCTCGCCGACATGCGGCGACTGCGCGGCGAGATCGACGCCGACCTCGTCCACTACCAGTGGCTGACGATGCCGACCATCGACTCGCGCCTGCTGCCGTCCCGGCGACCCCGGGTGATGACCGCGCATTACGTCCTGCCCCCGGCACCGAGCCTGCGCCAGGTCTCCACCGCGCGTCGGATGTTCGGCGCGATGGATGCCGTGATCGCCCACTCCGAGCACGGTGCCGGCCGTCTGCACGAGGAGGTCGGCGTCGATCCGGCGCGGGTCAGGGTTATCCCCCACGGCGCTTTCGACTACTTCACCCGCCTGCCGGCGGAGAAGCCGCTGCCGGCCGAGCTGGAGGGCGCCGAGGGGCCGGTGATCCTCTTCTTCGGCCTGCTCCGCCCCTACAAGGGCCTCGACACTCTGCTGTGCGCCTTTCGCGAGTTGCGGGGCGCCGAGCTGTGGATCGTCGGCAACCCGCGCATGGAGGTCGAGCCGCTGCGCCGCCTCGCCGCCGAGGCCCCGGGCCGGGTCCGCTTCCTCACCCGCTTCGTCGAGGACGCCGAGCTGCCGGCGATCTTCCGCCGCGCCGATCTCGTCGTCCTCCCCTATCGCGACGCCGAGCAGTCCGGGGTCCTTTACACCGGCCTCGCCTTCGGCAAGCCGTTGGTGCTCAGCAGCGTCGGCGGCTTCCCCGAGGTAGCGGCGACAGGCGCCGCGCGGCTCGTCCCGCCCGAGGACCCCGATGCCCTGGCTGCGGCGCTGGGCGAGCTGACGGCCGACCCGCAGGCTCGCGAGCGACTCTCCAGCGCCGCTCGGGCGGCGGCCACCGGCCCCTACTCATGGGACGCCATCGCCCGACAGACCCTGATGCTGTACGAGGAGCTGACTCGGTGACCGCGTTCCGGTGCGCCTTACGCACCCATAGGGACATAAAGCGCACGGGAAGCAGATAATCGCCGGATGCTCGCCGCGATCTTCTGGATTTCCGCTGCGCTGATCGTCTACACGCACCTCGGTTACCCGGTCTTTCTGCGCCTGCTCGTCGCCCTGCGCCGGCCCGCCAAGCCGCCGCGCCCGCTGGCCGAGCTGCCGCGCGTCTCGCTGATCGTCGCCGCCTACGACGAGGAGGAGGTGATCGAGGCCAAGATCGCCAACGCGCTGGCGCTCGCCTACCCCCGCGAGCGGCTCGAGCTGATCGTCGCCTCCGACGGCTCCGCCGACGCCACGGCGGAGCGCGCCCGCGGGGCCGGCGCCGACCTCGTGCTCGAGCTGCCGCGCGGCGGCAAGGTTGCCGCCCAGAACGCCGCTGCCGAGGCGGCCTCGGGTGAGATCCTCGCCTTCTCCGACGCCAACAGCGCCTGGCGCCCCGACGCCCTGCGCCGCCTGGTCGAGCCCTTCGCCGACGCCAAGGTCGGCTACATCTGCGGCCAGGTCCGCTTCACCGGCGCTGGCGGCGACAACCCCGAGGGCGCCTACTGGCGCTACGAGATGAAGCTGCGCAAGATGGAGTCGACGCTGGCCGGGGTCACCGCCGGCAACGGCGCGATCTACGCCGTGCGCGCCTCCGCCTACCTGTCGCTGGAGCCTTCCGGCAGCCATGACCTCTCCTTCCCCTTCCGCCTCGCCAAGCGCAAGCTGCGCTCGCTCTACGTCCCGGCCGCCCGCGCCGAGGAGAAGATGGTGCCGACGCTGACCGGAGAGCTCGCCCGCAAGCGCCGGATGATGGCCGGCATCTGGGACATCGTCGTCGGCGAAGCGATGATCTCTCCGCGCGGTTACTCGCCCCTCTACGCATTTGAGCTCTTCTCCCACCGCCTGTTGCGCTACCTCACGCCCTTCCTCCACCTGACCGCTTTCGCGACCAACCTCGCCCTACTAGACCAGGGTTGGGTTTACGTCGTCACCTATGGCATCCAGCTGGCGCTGATCGCCGCCGCGATCCTTGGCGGCCAGTTCGGCTTCGGGCCCCTCCGCGTCGCCCGTTACTACGCCATGACGACGCTCTCGATCGCGGCTGGCCTCTGGGACCGTTTCCGCCACGGCCCCCCGGCGGCGTGGGAGAAGGCGCCGGGAACCAGGTAGATGCCGCGCGCCGCCGACATCCTGATCGCCACCATCGCCCTCGCCCTGCTCTCGCCGCTGCTGCTGATCGCGGCGATCGCGATCAGGCTCGGCAGCCGCGGACCAGTGATCTACCGCCAGCGCCGGGTTGGGCTGAAGGGCCGTGAGTTCGAGATGCTGAAGCTGCGGACGATGGCCGTCGGCTCCGATCCGGTCGGCGTCGGCACCGTCGTCACCCGCGAGGACCCGCGCGTCACCGCGGCCGGCCGCATCCTACGCCGCACCTCGCTCGACGAGATCCCCAACCTGGTCAACGTCCTGCGCGGCGAGATGGCGATCGTCGGCCCCCGCCCGACCATCCCGGCCCAAGTGATCGACTACACGCCGCGCCAGCACCGCCGCCATGACGTCCCTCCCGGAATCACCGGCTGGGCCCAGGTCCAGGGTCGCGCCGGCATTCCCTGGGAGGAGCGGATCGAGCTCGACCTCTGGTACTGCGACCATCGCAGCGCCGCCCTGGACGCCCGCATCCTGCTCAAAACGCTCTGGCTCCTGGTCACCGGCCACGGCCTCGCACCGGACTGACCGAACTGCATCGAATTCTTAAGCTAGGAGATGGAGAATTTGATGCAGTTCGGATTGAGAGGCCCGAGGTCTTAGGGTTCGCGGGATGACGGATCGGCCTGAGGTGAGACTGCGGCCCTTTGAGCCCGGCGATGTGCCCGCCGTGCACCGCTGGTTCAACAACGCGGCGGCGACCGCCTCGCTGATGGAGCAGCGCGACGGGTTCTCACTGGAGGAAGCGGAGGCTTGGGTGGGTCGGGCGATCGACGGTTCGGGTGAGGACCGCAAGTACGCGATCGTGGTCGCGGGCTACGCGGAGCCGGTCGGCTTCACTGCCCTCTACGGCCTCTTTCGCCAGACCGCACCCGAGCTCGGCGCCCTGATCGGCGACGACGTGCGCGGCAAGGGGGTCGGCCGCCGCGCCGAGGCACTGACGATCGCCAAGGCCTTCGACGAGTTCGGCGCGCACCGGGTCTACGGACGGATCCCAGCTCGCAACGAGATCGCCAAGAAGACCGTCACCAGCCTCGGCTGGAAGCATGAGGGGACGATGCGCGCGCACCTGCGTCGGGAGGCGGCGCCCCCGGACGACTGCGAGGTCTGGGGTGTCCTCCCCGACGAGTTCCGAGCCGCCGCAGCCGACCTCTTCCCGTGAGCGAGCCGCTCGCAGTCGCGGAGCTGATCGAGGACCGCGGCGAAGCTACGGCGAGCGAGGAGTTCTTTCGCTCCCGTCCTTTTCTCGACGCCGAAGCCGTCACCCACACGCTGCGCATCGGGGCCGGCGAGGGCGAATTGCTGGCGCCGCTGATCGTGCGCGATATCGACGGCACCGGCCAGCGCGACGCGATCTCCCCCTACGGGTATCCGGGGCTGGTCGAGGGGAGTCGGGGGGGTGCCCGGCGGAGCAACAGCGGGGAGGCTCCGCCGGGCACCCCCCCGACTCACTCCGCCGTCAGCCCTAAGTCCATCGACTTCAGCGCCACCGGCCTGGTCGCGATCTTCCTCCGCCACACGCTGAGCGACCCACCGCTGAGCGGCACCAGCGAGCGCAACGTGGTCCAGATCGCCGACCCCACGCTGCCGCCAAAGAGCCGGGGCAGCGATCGAAACCAGATCAACAAGAACCTGCGCCGCGGCTACGAGGTGCAGCTGGTTCCGGGCCCCGAAACGACGACTGCGCAGCGCGCCGGGTTTCTCGCCGCCTATGAGCAGACGATGCGCCGCACCGGTGCCGCCGGGCGTTATTTCTTCGGACCCGCCTACTTCGACCGCCTCTTCGAGTCGCCCCGGACCTGGCTCGTCCTTGCCCTCGCCCCCGGCGGCGAGATCGCCGCCGCATCGATCGCCGCGCGCAGCGACGACTACCTCCACTATTACCTCAGCGGCAGCGCCGACTCCCACTTGCGCGACTCGCCGATGAAGAACATCGTCGCCGCGCTGGTCGAACTGTCAGCCGAGCTCGCGCAGCCGCTCAACCTCGGAGGCGGGATCACTTCCGGCGACAGGCTGGAGGAGTTCAAGCGGGGCTTCGCCAATCGCGAGCTGTCCTGGCGCACCTCGGAGATCGTCTGCGACGCGGAGGCCTACGCACGCCTCTCGGCCGGACGCGATGCCGGCGGGTTCTTCCCCGCCTACCGCGCTAGTTGATCGTTGGTTCTTCCGGCGTCGGGCCGGTGAAGGCGAATCCGGTGACCGGCTCGCGACCGTGCCCCCAGGTCTGCGCGCCGAAGGCGCGGATCGCGTCGAGCGTGATCGAGCCCTTGTATTCGTTGCAGCCGAGCAGGTTGCGCCAGGTCGTCGCCGCCACTTCGTAGGGCATGTTTTCGTTCGGGAAGAGCAGCGTCGCGCCGTACATCGTGTCGTAGAGTCCGATCAGTTCCAGCTGCGCGCTTTCTGCCAGATCCGGGCTGTACTGGATCTCCAGTCGGCCGTGCTCCATCGAGTGGACGAAGTCGATTTCCTGGGGCATTTCCTTGTAAGCCCCGTCAGCCTGCTGGTAAGGCGGTTCGACGTGGTTGCCCGAGGTCGGCGGATTGGTTTTGTATTCGGGCGTCGCCGCCGTCGGCGGGATGTGAGTGTGGCCCTCTTCGGGAAGGTGGAGGCGCAGATCGCAGTCGGCCATCTTTGCCGCCTTCTTGAGGTTGGTCACTTTCGCCGCGGGCGGCGTGGTGCCGGACCGTTCATCGGGCTGGATGCCGTTGGTCGAGCCCGTCGCCTGGACGATGTGCGCTTCGCCGCCATCGTTCTTGTTGGCGGCGGAGACGACGATTGCGACGATCCCGGCGATCACGGCCAAGCCGACGAGCCCGGCGACGCCGTAGCCGATCATCAAGCGCCGCCGCTCGGACCCGGACTGCTTTTTCTCGCGTTCCTGCCGGGCCTGGCGGAGTCGCTCCCTCTCTTCCTCCCTGCGGTTAGCCATGAGGACGGGCCATTTTACTCAGAGCGACCTGGCCAGGTCGCCCGTGTCGTCTCGACGCCGCTCCCACGGTCGCGCGGCCTGCAGGGCGCCGAGCACCGCTCGCGTCGCCGGCGCGCGGTTGAGCGCGTAGAAGTGGATGCCCGGCGCCCCGGCCAGAAGCAGCTCCGAGCACTGCTGTGACGCGTAGGCGATGCCGAGCTCGAACTCGGCCCGCTCGTCACCCCCCGCCGCCGCGAAGGCGGCCTCCAGGCGGGGAGGGATCGAGGCGTCGCAGAGGTCGCAGATGCGCTTCGTCTGGGCGAAGCTCGCCACGGGGATCACACCGGCGAGGATCGGCACGCCGATCCCGGCCGCCCGCGCCGCGGCGACGAAGTCGAAGTAGACCTGGTTGTCGAAGAAGAGCTGGGTGATCAGGAACGATGCCCCCGCCACGACCTTCGTCTTCAGGTAGGCGAGGTCGGTCTCGAGGTCGGGCGCCTCGGGGTGGACCTCGGGAAAGCAGGCCCCACCCACTGTGAAGTCCCATCCCGAGCCGATGAAGGCGGTCAGCTCGGCGGCGCTGCCGAGCCCCCCCTCGGGCTGGACGAAGTCCACCTGCCCACGCGGTGGGTCGCCGCGCAGGGCGAAGACGTTCTCGATCCCGGCCGCGGCGATCCGGTCCAGCGTCGCCCCGATCCCCTCGGCGCTCTCGCCGACGCAGCTCAGGTGCGCCATCGTCTCGAAGCCGAGCTCGTCCTTCAGCGCCCGGGTGATCTCAACCGTACCCTCGCGCGTCGAGCCGCCGGCGCCGTAGGTCACCGAGACGAAATCGGGATTCAGCTCGCGCAGCGACCTCGCCGTCGCGAACAGCGCCTCGGTCCCCTCCTCGGTCTTGGGCGGGAAGAGCTCGACCGAGAAGGTCGGCGCCTTGGCGGCGATGATCTCGTCTACGCGCATCTGGGCAGCGTAGCTAGGCAGTACCGGCCTCGCGACCACGGACCACGGATCGCCGCGTCGGTTCAGAGCTCATCGGCACGATCGCCGGGGGATGACTGCCACTTCTTCGAGCGCCGGCCTAATCAGCCTGGCCGCGTCCTTCCACTGGTTGTCGTTGTCCTCGATCAGGCCACTGCCGAGGAGCCGGATCTCTGTACCGCGGCTTCCGAGCTGAGGATCGTGCTCGATGCCGCCGATCTCGAAGAGCAGTTGGAAGCATCGCGGAAGCTCGCTCTGGAGCCTCGCCCGCCTGGCGAGGTCACGCAGCGAGTTGTGCGCCCGAGCAAGCTCTTTCCGGTTGCCGACCAGCAGCTCCACCGCGCGGGTGCCTGTGCCATGGGCACCGCCGAAGTTCACGATGAACTTACCCGCCAGCCTGCCGTCACCCAGGTAATTGGGAACGCGAGTCACCAACAGGTAGTCGGTCTTGAGCAGGCCGTCCTCTCGTGGCTCGGGTGCATATGGCGTGTTGTCCTTGCCACCGACAATGCGCCAGAGCGGCCTTCCGACCTTCCCCTTCCCTCTTACGTAGCGATATGCGAGACGCTCACCCACATCTTCGAGCTCCCAGCGGAAAGGCATCTCGAAGGGCTCGACCTTTCGAATCAGCCGGTTGCTCTCACCTTCCCCGCCATATCCGAAGAGGACCCGGGTGCCACCGTCGGACGTGGGACTGCCGAACCGGACCTGGCTCTGCCCAAGCGGAACCGAAAGCTGCTCCAGCACCTCGAGGTCGACTCTGAGGTCGGCTGGGTCTCGGGCCCGGGACAAGTCGTCGCCGACAAAGGCTACGAGCGGGTCGAAGTTGTCGGGGTGGACACCGTCCCGAAACAGCGAGTGAACCGAGGCCGACCTATAGGCGACTTCGGGGTCTTGGTCGATCTGGAGAAGGCGCTTTGCAGCCGTAGCGTCCCTTCGCCTCAGCAAGCGCGTCTTTGCCTCGGCGACGACCCAGTCCACCACTCGGAGGGACAACTTGTCTGCCTGACGCGTCGCGACATCAGCGCCCGTGGACTCCAGTCCACTCATCCTCGGCCGCCTCCTAGTGCCTCGAGTAGCCGCATCATCACGGTGTGTTGACCCGTCCACACGGACTCGGCAGAGGGGATCGTGCCAGTGTCGAACCACTTGAACCCGAGGGCCTCGCCCCGCGGCGAGGGCTCGCCGTGGAGGCTAATCGCATAAGAGAGGGCTATCGCGTGCTTCCTACGGTCTTCACCGTGTCCCTCGCGCTGCCACGGGAAGTACTCGCCGACGAACGGGCCCGACTCACCGGAGAGGTGTTGCCACTTCACTGTCGACCCCAGCGTCATCCGAACGTGACGGTGAATTGCCCCCTCGATCGTCTCACCACGGTGAATGCCACCGCCCACCATCGCCCAAACCATGGTTCCCGAGTTGGTTTTTCTGCGTATGAGCCCAATCCGAGGGCCGGCCGTTCCGGTGTCGTAGGGGAGGATGTCCACACAGGCGATCGGCACCATGCGCCGAGGCAGCCAGTAAAGGGGCGCGGGTACGCGGCCGATAAAGCCGCCTCGGCCGATCTTCATGCCACCGAGTTTACGTCCGGGGCGGCCCCAGAGAGAAAGCCGACGAGCTTCGGCCTCAGGAGGCGCGGCGGTCGACCCTCGCCTGGAAGATCGCCTGGATGTCCTCGAGCCGCTTGCCCTTGGTCTCCGGCACGAGCTTCCAGCAGAAGGCCAGGGTGAAGAGGCCGATCACGCCGTAGAACCAGAAGGCGCCGCTGCGGCCGAGCGCTTCGATCAGCAGCAGGAAGGTGAGCGAGACGATGAAGTTGAAGGTCCAGTTGGCCATCGTCCCGACCCCGGCCGCCTTACTGCGCACGCTGAGCGGGTAGATCTCGGCGTTGAGCAGCCAGAAGATCGGCCCGAGGCTGATCGCGAAGGAGGCGACGTAGGCCATCAGGCTGGCGATCGCGATCACCGAGGCGAGGGTGCTGCCGCCCCCGGCGATCTTGAAGGCGCCACCGAGGGCGAAGAGCGAGATTGACATCCCGCTGACGCCGACGAAAAGCAGCGTTCGCCGCCCCGCCCGGTCGAGCAGCCGCAGTGCCAGCAGGGTCATGCCGACGTTGATCACGCCGACCCCAACCGCAGCCAGGATCGAGCCCGCCGACGAGTCGACGCCGGTGAATTCAACGATTGTCGGCGCGTAGTAGATAACCGTGTTGATCCCCGTCACCTGCTGCAGGATCGCCAGCCCGACGCCGACCACGAGCGCCGCCTTGACGACCGGCTGCAGCAGCTCGCTCCACGCACCTGGCTTCTCGTCGAGGCTGCCCTTGATCTCTGCCAGCTCCCGATCAATCGTGTCGGGGTCGTCGACGCGGATCTTCGCCAGCGTCGCCCGCGCCGCGAAGTCGTCGCCGCTCATCACCAGCCAGCGCGGGCTCTGCGGCATCCGCAGCATGCCGAAGCCGAGCGCCAGCGCCGGCACGCAGCCCAGCCCCAGCATCCAGCGCCAGCCTTCGCTGTGGTCGAAGGCGAGCCCGACCAGGTAGGCGACGAGGATGCCGATCGTCACCGCCAGCTGGAAGAAGCTGACCAGGCGACCGCGGCTCTCTGCCGGCGCCACCTCGGAGATGTAGACGGGGGCGGCAGCCGAGGCGAGCCCGATCGCTACGCCGATCACGATCCGAGCGGCGACCAGCACCTCGACGCCCGGCGCGGCGGCGCTGACCAGGGCGCCGACGATGAACACCGCGGCGGCAAGCAGGATCATCAGCCGCCGCCCGTAGCGATCAGCCGCCGGTCCGGCGAATCCCGCCCCGGCGACCGCTCCGATCGGCACTGCCGCGACGACCAGTCCCTGGGCGAAGCTGCCGAGGTCGAAGTCGCCCTTGATGAAGAGCAGCGCTCCCGCGATGACACCGGTGTCGTAGCCGAAGAGCAGCCCGCCGAGTCCGGCGATCGCCGCCGTCAGCACAACGTTGCGCCGCGCCCTCCTCCGGGAGGCCTCGAGACCGTCGCTCATCCCATCAGGACCGTATAGCGCCCCAGCGGACGAACACAATTGCCGGAGTTTGCGGGAACGTTTTCGTCGCCCCCCTAGCGCAGCTCCAAAGGTCGCGCTAAGTTCGCTCTGCGACTGGGAGAGACGGCGTTCGCGGAAGCCCACCGGACACCGCCTCGAAGGTGGCGCGACGAGCTTAAGTGTGCGAAGGCTACGCACACGGCAGGCAACCGGGCGCCACCGCCAGTCGCATTTTTATGCGTTGGCTTCGGTCGCCCCTCAGACAACGCAGGATCTGTCTGAAGAGATGCCTATGTTGAGCATGGTCGTCGAGCTCCTGCCCTCGTCGGCCGGCGTGCCGGGACGCAGTTCGGGAGTCGGGCGTCGCTGATGCCCCGTGAGTGAGTCCAGCGACTAGCCCGCCCACTCCCATACTCTTCGGACTATGAGCGGGGAGCTTCGCTACGAGCGGATCGGCGCAGCGGCGCTGCTGACGATCGATCGGCCTGAGCGACGCAACGCGATCGACGCCGCCGCCGCGGAGGCGTTTCGTGAGGGACTGACGGAGTTCGAGGCCGACGATGGTGCCCGCGTTCTCGTCCTCACCGGCGCCGGCGGCCAGGCCTTCTGCGCCGGTGCCGACCTGAAGGCGATGGACCTGAACGTGGACCATCCCGACGGACCGATGGGGCCGACCCGGCTGACCCCGGCCAAGCCGGCGATCGCAGCGGTCGACGGCTGGTGCCTGGCCGGTGGGGTGGAGCTGGCGCTTTGGTGCGATCTGCGGATCGCCACGCCCGGCGCGACCTTCGGTCTCTTCGAGCGGCGCTGGGGGGTGCCCCTTGTCGACGGCGGTACCCAGCGCCTGCCCCGGGTCGTTGGCATGGGCCGGGCGCTCGAGCTGATCCTCACCGGTCGTCCGGTTGAGGCCGAGGAGGCGCTTCGGATCGGCCTCGTCAACGAGGTCGTCGCACCGGGCAAGCACCTGGAACGGGCACTGGAGCTGGCCGAGCGGATCGCCGCCTTCCCCCAGGAGACGATGCTCGCCGACCGCCGCGCCGCGCTGGAGGGCTTCGGCCTGCCCCTCGCCGAGGGAATCGCGCTGGAGCACAAGCTCGGCCGTCAGGTCCTGGACGTGGCCGCCCGCGGCGCCGCCCGCTTTGCCGGCGGCGAGGGCCGCCACGGCGAGGGCGTCTAGCCCGTAACCCGCCGCATCTCGGCCTCGGCCTCCTCTGGGCCGAGGTAGGGCATCAGCACGGCGAAGACCAGGTCGGGGAGGATGCGCACCAGCTCCGGCCCTCGTCCGGCGCGGATCTCGTCGAAGATCATCGAAGTGGCGCCGCCGATCGCGAAGCGGGCGGTGTCGGCCGGCAGTTCCTCGGCCTGGTTGGAGTACTCACGGCCTTCCTCGAGGAAAGGGGTGAAGCGGGCGAGGGCGGCGCGGTAGCGGGCCCGCGCGTCGTCGCCTGCGGCGGTCACCTCGACCATCGAGAGGCGGGCGATGTCGGCCTCGGCCGCGAGCAGCTCGACCAGCGCCCGCAGGCCGGTGCCGATCCGCTCCGGCCAAGGCTCACTGCCGGCGGCCTCGAAAGCGGCGGTGACGTGGGCGACGAGGACGTCGAAGACCGCGTCGTAGGCCTCGAGGAAGCAGGTGGGCTTGTCGCCGAACATCTCCTCGAAGGTCTCGCGCGAGAGGCCCGCCACCTCGATCACGTCGGTGACGGTGGTGGCCTCGTAGCCCTTCGCCGCCGCGACCCGCAGCATCGCCTCGAGCAGCCGCTCACGCTGCGAGCGCACCAGGTAGGCCCGCGGCAGGCCGGAAGGCCCCTCGGGCGCTCTTTTTGGATTCGAAGTCGATGGCGAATCCACGCAACCAGCGTAGGGCAGCGTTCCCGCGCTGTCCAACGGCTCAGCTCTTCGCGGCCTGCATCTCGGCCGAGGCCATCTCGGCGCCGAAATAGGGCAGTACCGCGAAGTACATGAACTCGGGCAACAGCTCGAGGAAGCCGCCTTCCTCGCCTGCGGCCAGCCTTGCGTGGACCACCGCGTGCATGCCGGCGACGATTCCCTCCGCGGCGATCGCCGGTGGCGCCCCGGCGTCTCCGCAGGCGTGGCGCGCCGAATCGATGAAATCGCTCACCCTTTTCATCGCCGCGGCCCGTCTTTTCAGCCCCTCAGGCCCCGCCGCGTGGACCTCGACGATCAGGGCGCGACCCAGGTTCGGCTCCTCGTCGAGCAGCGAAAGCAGTGCGCCGAGCCCGGCCCGAAGGCGGCCCTGCCAGCTCTCCCCGCCGGCTCCCGCGGCCCGTGCGACCGCTTCCAGCCGGCCCACGCCGAAGTCGAATGCCTCCAGGTAGCAGCTCTCCACGTCGGGGAACTCGTCGTAGAAGGCCTGCCGGTAGAGGCCGGTCAGGTCGAGCACCATACGCACGGACGCAGCGTCGTAACCGTTGCTGCCGACCACCTCGAGCATTCCCTCGAGGATCTTCTGACGCTTCGGGGAACTCACCAGTCTGAGTGCGGGAGCTTCGGGGTAAACCTTCCCCGTCGCGGCGGTCCCTTCAGCCCCTGCCTGGACCTCGGGTGCGGCCTGCTTTCCCATCTGACCTTTCCTCTGCTCGATCAAGGGAACGGGTTGTCTGGAGTCAGGTACTGTAGCGGTATCTGGTCAATACGTCCAGCTTGGAATCAGATACCTGTAGGGGTACCCTGGCGTTCGTGTCCGACCGCGTTCCGCAAGCGACCAGAATGCCGCCGGGGCGCCATCCACTGCCACGTGAGTTCATCGCCCAGCACCAGCGGGCCCGCATCATCGCCGCCTTGGCGGAGGAGACGGTCGAGAAGGGATATCGCGCCGTAACCGTCGCCGACATCGTCCGCCGGGCCGGCATCGCTCGCAACACCTTCTACGAGAACTTCTCCTCCAAGGAGGACTGCTTCCTCGCCGCCTCGGAGTTCGCGGTCAAGGAGGCGCTGCGCCGTGTCGTCGATGCCGCCAGCAAGGTCGACACCTGGCCCGCGCGGGTCAACGCCGGCCTCGCCGCCTTCCTTCACTACGTCGCCACCGAGCCGGCGCTGGCCCGCACCTGCATCGTCGAGGCGCTCTCCGCCGGGCCGGCCGCGGTCGAGCGCTACGAGCGCTCGATCCAGGCCTTCGTGCCGCTCTTCCGCATGGGCCGCAAGGTCTCCTCGAAGGGCGAGGAGCTGCCGGCGACGCTGGAGGAGACGATCGTCGGCGGCATCTTCTGGATCCTCTATCAGCGCATCATCATGGGGCAGGCCGAGGAGATCGAGAGCCTGCTGTCGGAGCTGGTCGAGTTTTCCCTCACTCCTTATCTCGGCGCCGAGGCAGCCAAGCGGATCGCCGCCGAACAACCATCGACACCCACTGCGGGTTGAGCCAGGGGCAGGGATCGGAGGTCCCATGAGCTAGTGCTTGACCTGGAGACTCGCGAGCGCGCCGCCAGTCCCGAGCGCGAGCGCATCGTCGAGGCCCTGATCGAGATCGCCGCCGAGCGCGGCTATGCGGAGACCACGATCGAGTTGATCCTGGACCGCGCCGGACTCGACCGACCCGCTTTCGACCGCCACTTTCGCGGCAAGTACGACTGCTTCCTCAGCGCCTGGCAGGAGATCAACGAGGGCTGCATGAGGGAGATGCTGGAGGCCTTCAACAGCCACGAGGAATGGCCCGACCGTCTGCGCGCGGTCGCCTGCGAGATCGTCGACAACCTTCGCCACGACCCCAACCGGGCGTCCTTCGCGGTCGAGGTGCTCTCGGCCGGCGACGCCGCTCGCGCACGCCGCGACATGACGATGCGGGTGATCGCCTCGCTGATCGATGCCGGCCGCAACGAGATGGACGATCCGGAATCGGTTCCCCACACCACCGCCGAGGCCCTGGCCGGCTCGGCCTACGGCCAGGTCTACGCCAAGGTGGTGCGGGGAGAGGCGGACGAGCTGCCGGACCTGATTCCCCAATTGATGTCTGCCGCGGTAATGCCGTATCTCGGCGTCGAGGCGGGGCTGGCCGAGTTGGCGCGTGGCTTCGACCCGCCAGCGCGATATCGTCGGGATGTGGCTAAAAAATCTTCCTCCGGTAAATCCGGCGGGACCAGCGTCCCTGCCGAGGATTACCCGCCTGAGCTGGCGCGCCTCCCGCCCGGCCGTCACGGTCTGCCGCGCGAGTTCGTCGTCCACAACCAGCGCGAGCGCCTGATCGCCGGCCTCGCCGAGGCAATTGCCGAAAACGGCTACTCGGGTACGACGATCGCCCACATCACCCGCCACGCGGCGGTCTCGCGGCGCACCTTCTACGAGCACTTCTCGAGCAAGGACGAGTGCTTCGTCGCGGCCTACGACACGGTGATGGCGGAGCTGCGCGATCGCGTCTCGGCTGCCTTCGAGGGCGCCGACGACTGGCCCCACGCGGTCAAAGCCGGGATCGGTGCGATGCTCGAGTTCCTCGCCGCCGAGCCGAGCCTGGCCCGCCTTTGCATGGTCGAGGCGCTGGTTGCCGGCCCGGTCGTGGTCGAGCGCTACGACGCCGCGATCCAGAGCTTCGTCCCCTACTTTCAGAGCGGCCGCGAGGGCCGCCCACCCGAGGTTCTCGCCCGCCTCTCGCCGACCACCGAGGAGGCCCTGGTCGGCGGCATGGTCTCGCTGATCTCCCGCCGCATCATCGCCGGCAGGGCCGAGGAGCTGGAGGAGCTGTTGCCCGACCTGGTCGAGTTCACCTTGACCCCGTACGTCGGCAGCGCCGAGGCAGCGAAGCTGGCCCAGGAGCCCGCCTGAGCGTCAGGCGCTCGGGTCGACCGGGGTGAGGTCGGGGGAGCCCAGCTCCAGCCACGCCTCGTCCTCACCGAAGTACTGCAGGACAGCGAGGTGAACGAGGTCGGGAAGGAGGCGCTCGACGGTGGCGGTGCGGCCGGCGCCGATCTCAGCGCAGATCGCTTCCTCGACCGCGCCGACGATGAATTGGGCGGTGAGGGGAGTGGGGGCGGGCGCTGCGCCAGGTTCCTGGCGAGCCGAGTCGACCGCCGCGGCGAGCCGCTCGATTGCCTGTTGGTGCTTGGCCCACGCCTGGCCACGCGCCGCCCGCACCTCGATCAGCAGCGCCTTCGCCAGGAGCGGCTGCTCGGCAGCGGTGCGCAGCAGCCGGGCCACGGCGGCGCGGAAGCCCGCCCGCCAGCTCTCGGCTCCCCGAGCCGCCTCGAGCACTTCCGCGCAGATCCTCTCCACCGCCATCTCATAGGCCTGGGCGAAGCAGGCCTCCTTGCTGCCGAAACGGCGCTGGAAGCGGTCGCGGGAGACCCCGCTGCGCTCCAGAACTTCCTGCACCGTCGCCCTGCCGTAGCCCTTGGCACCCACGGCGAGCAACATCGCTTCCAGCGCCCCCTCATCCGACGCTCGCAACGGAACCGCCTCGTCCCACGAGCGAACCGCGCGCAATGTGGTCGGACCATCCACTCGGGGTACCTTAGCCCTTTTTTGGGAACTTGTGTCACTTCATATACTGCCTTCGTACCAATGGGAACGCGCGCTATCCTGACCCTGTGCGCGCATTGCCTGGAAAGGCTTCCCGGCAGCCGCCCGGCCCCGAGCCGGTCAGCCGCGCGGCGGCCGCGGACGACCAGCGCCGCCGCGTTCTCGAGGCCACCGCGGACCTCGTCGCCGAGCAGGGCTATGCCGAGACGACGATCGAGCAGGTCGTGCGCCGCGCCCGGGTCGGCTACGCGACCTTCTACAAACACTACGCCGACAAGGACGAGGCTTTCCTTGCCCTGCTCGACGCGGCAGTCGACCGCACGCTCTACGAGGTCGAGGAAGCCTACGACCGCGAAGACGGGCCATGGCCGGACAAGGTCGGGGCCGGGCTGGGGGCGCTGCTGAAGCTGGCCGCCGCTCATCCGGGCGTGGCCCGCGCCTGCCTGGTCGAGGCGCCCACCGCGGGCGCCGCGGCAGCGGCGCGCCACGAGGCGGCGCTGAAGCGCTTCGTGCCGATGCTGAGGCCCGGCCGCGAGCTCAACCCGCGCAGCGAGATGCTGCCCGAGAACCTCGAGGAGACGCTGCTCGGCGGGGTGCTCTGGGTGATCAACCAGCGCCTGATCGCCGGCGAAGCCGAGCAGCTTCGAGCGCTCCTGCCGGAGGCGCTCGAGTTCCTCTTGCGGCCCTATGTCGGCGAGGACGTGGCGGCGCGCGAGGCCGGCCGCGCTGGCGCCGGCTCGGCCTGAGCGGCGATCGGGCATGGCCGCAGAGGAAACGCTCGGGCCCCTTCCGGCCGGCCGCCACGGCTTCAGCCGTGAGCAGGTCGCCCACAACCAGCGTGAGCGCCTGATCGCGGGCCTCGCCGCGGCAGTCGCGGAAAGGGGCTACCGCGCGGTGACGATCACCGACATCACCAAGCAGGCCCGGGTTTCCCGCCGGGTCTTCTACGAGAACTTCGCCGGCAAGGAGGAGTGCTTCCTGGCTGCCTTCGAGGTGGTTGTCGGGTACGTCCGGGAGCTGGCGGGCGACGCCGTCGCCGAAGGCGACGAGTGGCCCCAGCGGGCGATCTCCGCCGCTCGCGCCGTCCTCGCCTTCTTCGCCGCCGAGCCCGACCTCGCGCGCCTCTGTCTGGTCGAGTCGCAGGCAGCCGGTCCGGCCGTGTCCTCGCGCTTCCATGAGGCGGTTCACGAGGTCGTCCCGTACCTGGAACAGGGCCGGGGCCTGCGCAGCGGCGAGCGCGAGCTTCCCCCCACCACCGAGGAGTCGACGATCGGCGCCCTCGTAATGCTGGCTTCGCGCAAGGTGGCGGTCGGCGAGTCCGAGCGGCTCGGCGACCTCCTCCCGGAGTTCGCCGAATTCATCCTCAGCCCATACCTGGGGGCCGAGGAAGCTGGTCGCCTCGCCCGGTCCTAGTCGCCGCCGAGGGCACGCGGGATCTCTCAGCGTGAAAGGTCTCGGTACGTAGCATGCCCTTCGGGAACGCCGACTATCCTGGGAGGGTGAGCGAACCCGACCAGGAGCCCATGCGACGGCTGCGCCCGGGCCCCCACGGGCTGCCTCCGGAGCTGGTCGGGCGCAACCAGCGCGAACGGCTGATCGCGGCGATGGCAGAGGTCTGCGCGGAGCGAGGGTACGCGGAGTCCTCAGTGGCCGAGGTGACGAAGCGGGCCGGTGTATCCACCGCCAGCTTCTATCGCCAGTTCGAGGACCGCCGCGCCTGCATGCTGGCAAGTTTCAGGGAGCTTTTCGAGCGGCTGCTGGAAGCGATCGTGGGCGCATGCGCGGCCGAGGCGGGAGAGGGGGGAAGGGCATGCGCCGGGGCTCGCATCGCGGCCCAGCTGCTGGCAGCCGACCCGCCTACGGCGCGCCTGCTGAGCGTCGAGGTCCTCGCCGCCGGCGTCGAGGGCGCGCGTGTCCAGCACGAAGCGATTGAGCGACTCGCCGCGCTGCTGACGGAATCGACCGCCGATCCGCCCGCCTCCCCCGATGTGGCGTGGGCCGTGGCGGCCGCGATGGTCTCCCTCGTTGCTCGGCGGGCGGTTCAGGGAGAGAGCACCGACGCTGCGCCGCTGGAAGCCCTCGTGGCTCTTCTATAGGTGCCGGTGAGGCCGGAAAGCAGACCTGGCGCGGATTGCGGCAGCTTGCGCTGAAATCTCGGTGTGGTTTCCTCCGCTACCCTTGAGCGCGGGGCTCGGGGAGCGCTCAGCTCGCTGAGATGGAGGTAAACGTCATGCCAGTTTCTTCTCAAGATGGGCAGGGGGGCGTCGGGGATCGCTCCTGCCTTGCCGAACGGCTGCGCAGCCGTCTGCCAGAGATCGAGGAGGCCGTGCTGGCCCGGTCGTTCGCGATTGCCGATCCCAGGGAGGCGCGCGATCCTGCCTACGGCGAGAGCTTACGGGCTGCGATTCCGACCGCACTCGAGTACGGGCTGGCTGCGATCGAGCGGGGAGAGCGCTCACTTGCACCCCCGCCGCCCTTGCTTGCCCAGGCCAGGCTCGCTGAGCTCAACCAAATTCCCCTGGAGGTGATGCTGCGCCGCTACGGGGCCGGCTACCGTATCCTCGG
The DNA here is from genome assembly GCA_963702705.1 of uncultured Solirubrobacterales bacterium. Lineage (GTDB taxonomy): Bacteria > Actinomycetota > Thermoleophilia > Solirubrobacterales > 70-9 > VRUE01. The sequence continues at coordinate 102,002 of CAVPDR010000001.1, read as the reverse complement.
CGACGCTCTCATGGAGGAGGCCGAGCACCTCGACCGCGACGAGCTCAGGCGCGTCCTCCACAACCTCTCGGTCGCTTTCGAACGCCTCGTTGCTTCTGTCGGCGCCGAATTCGAGCGCTGTGCGAGGCGGAAGATCCATACTTCGGAGGCGATCAAGGCGGAGGGAGTGCGCGCTCTTTTGGCCGGAGAGTGGCACGAGGCCTCGAGCTTTGACTATGAGCTCGACGGGCATCACCTGGCCGTGGTTGCCAACGGTGCGGGCGGGGAGGAAGTCATTCGCGAACTTGCCTCCTCCTCCGATCGTGCCCTTTTGTTCGTTACCGCGGACCGCGACGTGGGCTGGGCTTGGCTGGGCGGACAGCGGGCTTTCAGCCCCGATCATGTCGCCGCCATCACCTGCGCCCTTGGCGACGCGGGCCCACTGGAGGTCGATTTCGCCCTTGGCGAGCCTGCGCGCGGTCTTTCGGGCTGGCGCCTCAGTCACCGGCAGGCCGTCACGGCCGCGCTGGTTGCGCACCGCGGTCAAAGCTCGGTGGTTCGCTACGGGGACGTTGCGATCTTGGCCTCCGCGCTTCAAGACGATGTGTTAGCCAGTTCGCTGCGCGAGCTCTACCTCGATCCGCTCGAACGAGGCGCGGCGGGCGTCACCGACGCAAAAAACACCGCGCGCGCCTACTTTCGCTCAGGTCGCAACGTCTCCTCGGCGGCGGCCATGTTGGGCGTAGACAGAAATACCGTGTCGCGACGCCTTCTCGTCATCGAGCGGTCCCTCGGTCGTCCGATTCAGGAGTGCGCCGTCGATCTCGAGATCGCACTGCGTTTAGACGAACTGCACCAAAAGTAAGGTGCCGCACGATGCGCTATCGGCTTCCGTATATAGAGCACATTGCTCTAGCGCGACTTCACATTAGATGACAAGCTCGCGACCGCATTAGGTCAGCAACTGCGAGAGGTGGGGGGAGAGTCATGAGGATGTCCGTGGTCGGTCGTGTCGTATCGCTTGGGGCGCTATTGGCCCTCTTGCTTCTGACCTTCAGCTCAGCGCCGGCTTCGGCGAGCACCGCCGAAGAAATCAACGTCCTGCCGACCCTAGATGCGCTCAATCGCACGGAAAACCCGCTGTCTAACAGCGGCAAGTGGTCGACGCTCTTCTGGGCCTCGGGTGCGGGTCAGGACACGAGCACCGGTTGGGCGCCGACGAGCGGCGCTCCGACCATCAACGGCGCGTACTGGAACCCGACTACATTCAGCGACAAAACGGGCGCCGCGGCCGCGATCACGCTTGCGGTCGCCAAGGGAGGCTCGGGCCAGTCTCAGGCCCTCTGGCTGGACATGCCGGCTCCGGGCTCGACAAAGACGGGCTATCAGCTGCGTTTGGTATGCGGCAATCACGACGCCGAATACACAGTCAAGCTTTTCAAGTGGACATCGGGCAGCGAATCGCAACTTGCCTCGACCGGTTCTGCCATTTCGATCCCCAGCGGTACAACGGTGGCGATCTCTGACACAGGCGGCACAGTTACCGCCTGGAAGGGAACCGGAGGCTCGCTGACCTCGTTTCTGTCCGCCAGCGATTCCACTTTGAGCAGCGGATACGCGGGGATTGAAGGGGTGATTACGACCGCCAGCCGCCAAACCAATTTCAAGGCCGGGAATCTGGTGGGTGGAGCGATCACTGGCGTCTCGGTTCTGGACAACCTCGAACGGCAGGAAGTCCCGATCGCCACCGGGAAATGGACTAAACCCAGCTGGCCCACCTCCTTCGGCGGCGCTTGGTGTTGCAGCCCCTACAAAGGCTACGGCGGCAGCGGCCTCTCCGCCGCCTACTGGAATCCGTCGGTCTTTAGCACCAGCGGCGAAGGGGCTCTTGTCGCCGCCACCGTGGGCAGTGGATCTCCGGCCGTAGGCGAATATCTGGCCCAGCGGCTCGACATGCCCAAACCCGGCAGCGAACGCTCGGGCTATGAATCGAGGTTCGAAGGCGTCAACGGCTCCGCCAGCAACTACAAGGTGACGATCTCCAAGTGGGTCGGAAGCACCCGAACGGTGCTGGCCACCAAAGAAGGCTTCTCTCTGGCGGTCGGCACGACGATGACGCTCACCGATGTCGGCGGCAGCATTGCACTCTGGACAGGGACCAGCAGCTTCACGCCGCTGCTCTCGGCGACCGACACGACCTACACCAGCGGCTACGCCGGCCTGGACGTAAACGGCGGCGCTGGCACCGAGTACAACTTCCGCGCCGGCTTCATCGACAAAGAAGCGCCGGAAACGACGATCACGAGCGGGCCCAGCGGGACGGCCTTCCCAGAAGACGCGATATTCGAATTCAAAGCCAGCGAGCAGGCGACCTTCGAATGTTCCCTCGACGGCGCCGCATTCAGCACCTGCGCGTCCCCGAAGGACTACCGCGAATCGATCTCCCTCGGGTCCCATACGTTCAAAGTCCGCGCCACCGACCTCTCGGGCAATCAGGATGCGACGCCCGCCGAACGCGCATTCACCGTCATTCACCCGCCGCAGACGACGATCACCTCGCTGCAGCCCACTTACACCACCCACGAGATGCCCTCGCCGGTTACCTTCTCCTCCGACGACCCGAAAGCCACGTTCAAGTGTTCATTCGACGGCGCCAATCCGCCGACCACGGCCTGCACCAGCCCCTACAACCTGCCGGACATCAGAGAAGTCTCTGAAGGCTGGCACACAGTGCGCGTGGCGGCCGTCTCGGCCGGCGTGACAGATCCCACGCCGGCTACCTACACCTTCAACACGGGCAACTATCCAAGCATCGGGACAAGCGCAAGGCTCGCCTACCCCGAAGCGGGTCAGAAAACCGGCAGCTACTACACGCTCGAGGCCGCCTGGAACGCCGGAGCCGGAGTTAGCGCCGTCACCTTCCAGATGGAGTTGTCCGGCTGGGAAGTCTTCAAAGACGTGCCTGCCGAATGCGTGATCGACGGCAAAGGCAACCCGGTGAGCTGGCCGCTCGCCGTGAACAGCTCCACCGAAGGTCACACCGAACCCGTCTTCTTCCATGTGCGCAACTGTCCGATCGTCGCCAACATGGCAGAGCAGGACGTACAGTTCCGTGCGCGTTTCGACGGTGAAAAAGAAAAAGCCGGAGTCACCGACCCGGTGGCGACCGAATATGCGCGTACGCGGAACGCCGGCCGGCTGCCGAGCGACGCGACGGAAACGATCGGTCCCGGCACCGTGGACCTGCTCACTGGCGCCTACACGATCACCCGCACCGATGTCTCGATTCCGGTGCCCGGCACCGAAGCCAACCTCGAATTCTCGCGCTTCTATGACTCGACGGTGGGCAACGATCTCACCGGCTACACGACCGTGCTGGGTGGCGCCTGGCAGCCAACCACCCCGACCGAAGCCGAAAACCCAGGGGAAGCCTGGATCGCGGTCGAAGAAGAGAAGATCGATGCGATCCCGGCGGTTTTCGAAAAGGAATGCTGGAACGCGGAAGGGGAAACTGTCGGCTGCAACCCGGCCAACCCGTGCGATGAAGCGCACAACTGCGAACAATGGGAAGTCGAAGAAGCTCAGCCCGAACAGAAGTGGATCGAAGTCATCGGCACCGAAGGGGTGACGCTTCCCTTCGACATCAACGGCTCGACGTACGTAGCGCCCGAAGAAGCCAAGGAACTGGTGCTGACGCGCCCTAGCGAAAATGAATTCGTCCTACAGGAACCGAGCGGCACGAAGACGAGCTTCCAAAAAGAAACCGGCAACAGATACGTGCCGAAAACAATTACCTTCCAGGCCAGCGCGACGTCATCGTCAATGGTCTACGAAGTCACCGGCCACAACAATGAACTGCGCCTGGAACGGGTGATCGGACCGCCTCAGGAAAACGTGACCTGCAGCGCAGCCGAATCGTATAAAAAAGCGGGCTGCCGCACCCTCAAGCTGGAATACAAAAAACGCAGCGAATTGAGTGAAGTTGAATTTCCCTCCTGGGAAAAAAGCATCGTCTCGATTCGCTACTACAACAGCTCGGGCGACCCGAACACCTCCCAGATAGTCGCTGAATACAAATACAACGGCGAAGGGCGCCTGATCGAAGAGTGGGATCCACGGCTCTCGTCTCCCCTGAGAGAGAAATACAGCTACGAAATCGATACCGGCGGCGTGGAAACAGCGAGACTCAAGACGCTGACGCCGCCCGGGGAAAAACCGTGGGAACTGGAGTACTACCTCAACCGGCCGGGGCATCCGCTGAAGAGCGTCAGCCGGGCCAGCCTGCTCTCGACCCCGGCCACGGCAACCACCACCGTCGCCTACGAAGTTCCGATCAACGGGGAAGATGCTCCCTACGACCTGAGCCCCACTGCGGTAGCCAAATGGGGCCAGTCCGACTTCCCCGTCGACGCGACGGCGGTCTTCCCGCCCACCCAGGTACCCGAAATAGATGACTTCGGGTACCGCGCTTCCTTTGGCAGCTCGGGCACTGGCAATGGTCAGCTCGAAGCGCCGCGCGGCGCGGCGATCGACGCCGAAGGAAACATCTGGGTCGCCGACACCGAAAACAACCGCATCGTCGAGTTCGACGCCGAAGGCAATTATGTCCTCAAGTTCGGCTCGCTTGGCTCGGGCGAAGGCCAGCTGAGCCACCCACGAGCGCTGGCGTTTACTGCCTCGGGCGACATCTGGGTCGCCGACACCGGCAACAACCGCATCGAGAAGTTCAACCCCGAAGGGGCCTACCTGGCCAAAGTTGGCTCGACGGGCAGCGGATCGGGGCAATTCAAAGAACCCAGCGGTATCGCCATCCTCCAGGACGGTTCCATATGGGTGAGTGACACGGGCAATAACCGCGTCCAGCGACTCTCCTCGGCCGGAACCTACGAAAGCAGCGTTACCGCGCTGAATGGGCCGACCGGTATCACCACTCGTGGCGCTGAGCTCCTGGTCGCCGACACCAAAAACAACCGGATAGCGGAGATAGTTCCCGGCTACTCGACGCCGACCGGTTCGTTTGGCAGCTTCGGCTCGGGAGACGGGCAGATGGACCACCCCGAAGGCGTTGGAACGGACGGGATGGGCCACTACTGGGTGGCCGACTCCGGCAACGATCGTATCGAGGAGTTCACGATCAGCGAGGCCTTCGTGGATTCATTCGCCTCTTCAGGCAGCGGCTCGGGTCAGCTCGACGCCCCGGCGGGGTTGGCCGCCGTCGACGGCACCGGAAATCTTTGGGTCGTCGACACCGGAAACGACCGGATCGAGCAGTGGAACGCGGTTACGCCGCCTCTCAGTGACTACTCACAAGCCACCGTCCACTACATGGACCCCGCCGGCCACGAGGTCAATACGGCCTCTGCGGCGCCCCCCGGCATCGAAGGGGATGTGATCTCTACCTCGGAAACGGACATGCACGGAAACGTCGTCCGCTCACTAACTCCCAAAGCCCGCCTCACTGCTCTGGCGGCGGGAGATCCAGTGGCGCGCGCGAACGAACTCGACTCGCACTCGACCTTCAACGCAGAAGGCACCAGGGAACTCGAATCCTGGGGGCCGTTGCACCAAGTGCGTCTCGAAAACGGCGAAATGGTCGAAGCGCGTGCTCACACCGTTACCGAATACGACAAAGGTTTTGAACCCTCGGCCAAAGAAAAAGAAGAAAAAATCACCAACTGGCCCAACCAGCCGACGAAGGAAACGAGCGGTGCCCCGGTTCCAGGCAAATCCAAAGACGTGGACGTCAGCGTGTCGGAAACCAAATTCGACTGGAGCAAGCGCCTGCCAACCGAATCGATCACCGATCCCGAAGGCCTCAATCTCGTCTCGAAGACTGCCTACAACTCGGCCGGCCAGGCGATCAGCGAAAGCCAGCCCGCCGACACCGAAGGCAAAGGCGCGGGGACCACGGTGACCGAATATTACGTGGCTGGCGGTGACAGCGGGACCTGCAAACAAAAGCCAGCGTGGGCCGGTCTGCCCTGTGTAGTCCACCCCGCGGCCGAACCGAGCCCGGCGGAAAGCAATCCGAAGCTCCCCTGGACCTGGTACACGAAATACACCAACCTCGACGAGCCCGAAGAAACCCAGCAGAAGGTCAACGGCGTGCTCACGAGCACGACAACCGTCTCCTACGATTCGGTGGGGCGTCCGGTGAGGACCCGCACGACCGCTGCCGAAGGCGCCAAGCTCCCAGCGACCGAAACCACCTACAACGAAAAAACCGGCGCGCCGGTGAGCCAGCAGTTCGTCTGCGAAGCGGCCGAATGCGGCGGCAATACGTTCGTCTCCTCGATCGGGACTACGGAACCAGGCAAACTGAGCGGCCCACGCAGCGTCGCCGCCGATGGCAAAGGGCACGTCTGGGTCGTCGATCGGACCAATAACCGGGTGGTCGAGTACGACGAATCGGGAGGCTGGATCCGCCAGTTCGGCTCGGCCGGCACCGGCAACGGTCAGTTCAACAATCCGTGGGGAGTTGCGGTGACCCCGGCCGGCAACGTCTGGGTCGTCGACAGCGGCAACGCACGGATCGAGGAGTTCAACGAAAAAGGCGAATTCATCCAGAAGTTCGGCACCAAAGCAACGGGCGTCTCGCAGAAAACCGAATTCTTGGAACCCGAAGGAATCGCCGTCGGCGCGGGTGGGACACTGTGGGTGAGCGATCCGCTCGAAGGCCGCCTCGCCCAGTTCAAGGAAACGGTCTCAAGCGAAACCGAACGCTTCATCCGCAATGCGAGCGGCGGTGGACTGATCAAGCCGATGGGCGTGGCCGTGGATGCCGCCGGCGAGGTCTGGGTCTCCGACGAATCGGCCAACAAGCTGCTCCAATACAGCCCCGAAGGCGCCTTCATCAAAGCGATCGGCTCCGCGGGTACGGGCAACGGCCAGTTCAGCTCGCCGAAGGGAATCGCGATCTCCGAAGAAGGAAACCTCTTCGTCGTCGACCGCGGCAACAACCGTGTCGAGGAGGTAAAGCCCGACGGCAGCTTCATCACCGTCTTTGGCTCGCTGGGCAGCGGCGAAAAACAGTTCTCGGCCCCGCGCGCCGTGGCGCTCTCGGGCAACGCGGTCTTCGTGGTCGACACCGAAAACAGCCGCCTGCAGAAGTGGTTGGTCTACCCGACCTTCGACAGCCAGGCGACCTCGACCGAATACGACGAACTGGGCCGCCCCAAGGCCTACACAGACGCCGACGGCCAGAAATCCTCCGTCTACTACGACCTGCTCGGTCGCCCCTACTGGGCCTCCGACGGCCAGGGGGCTCAGCTCCTCGCCTACGACGAAGACTCTGGCGTTGTGACCGAAATGGAAGACACAGCGGCCGGCACCTTCAAAGCCACCTACAACGCCGATGGCCAGATGACCGAACAGCTGCTGCCCAACGGTCTCGCGCAGCGGATCGAATATGACCCGACGGGTAGGGCCGTCGGTCTGCAATACGTCAAGACCAACTACTGCTCGAGCAGCTGCACTTGGCTGCAGTTCTCCCGCGAAGACTCGATCGCCGGCCAGGTGCTGAGGGAAACCGGCACCTTCGGCACCGACGAATACAGCTACGACAAAGCGGGCCGGCTGACCCTGACCAAGGAAACGCCGACCGCCGAAGGCTGCACCACCCGCGCATACACCTTTGACAAAGACACCAACAGGCTCTCCAGGACGGTCAGAGGCCCCAAATCGGGCGGCGCCTGCGACACCGAATCGACCGGCACCAAAACCAGCTACGCCTACGACAGCGCCGATCGCCTGATCGGTGAAGGTGTCACCTACGACAACCTAGGTCGGATCACCAGCCTGCCGGCCAAATACTCAGGCGCCGGTACCCTGACGACGAGCTACTACGTCAACGACCTGACCAAAACCCAAAGCCAAGACGGCATCGCCAACATCTACGAACTGGACGCCGCTTTCAGGCAGCGCCAGCGCACCAGGGTAGGTGGCTCTGAAGCGGGCACGGCGATATATCACTACGCCGGTCCCTCCGACTCGCCGACCTGGACCCAGGAAGGCACGGCGTGGACCCGCTCGATTGGCGCCTTGGGAGGCGGTCTCGGTGCTCTGCAGAAGAGCAACGGCGAAACCACGCTGCAGCTCGCCGACATGCACGGAGACACGATCGCCACGGCTGCTCTCAGCCCAAGCGCGACCAAACTGCTCGGTACCCAGCGATTCGATGAATTCGGCAACCCACTTCAGTCGGGCCTTCTCACAGGAGGCAAGGCCGAATACGGCTGGCTGGGCTCCAAGGGAAGGCGCACGCAGCTCCCCTCCGGCGTGATCCAGATGGGTAAGCGCAGCTACGTGCCGGCGCTCGGACGCTTCCTCAGCGTCGATCCGGTCAAGGGCGGTTCGGCCAATGCATATGACTACGCCAATCAGGATCCAATCAATAACTTCGATTTGACCGGCGAAGCCGGATCATGTGTCAAGGAACGTGGCAAGTGCAAGGGCCACAGGGCAAAATCTAAGGCCGAACTCGAAATCGAACGCAGGACCCATAAGCTCGAACACAAGTACGGCTTCAAGCAGGAAATAGTCGGAGGGTGCCACGGGCGTGGTAGCTGTTCATACCGCGCTCACGGAGACAGCGTTAGCGCATTCTTTGCCGGGGTGGCGAAGAACGTATTCAACTTTGTCCGCAGCCGAAGCGAAAAAACCGTACAAAGCTATCTTACTGAACGTTACGCAGGATCAGAACATTTTTCAGAAATAATGGCATGCGGTAGAAAGGCGGATGAATATTTGGGTGAGCAGAGCGACTACAGAGCGGACAAGGCGAGGCATCATCTGGGAGGTGCGATGCTCACCGGTGCCGAGTGTTTGGCTGGGGTACTTGGGTCATCGTAGTAGAGATTGGCGAAGCATTTATTGAAACTCTTGCGCTTTTTCGCTGAGCGTCCTTAGCTGCGTCGGGTCCAGGCAATAATTGGCCCCGGCGAGCGGCGGAATGCTCCCCGGGACCGTGGCACAGGGAGGCCAGTCCCCATGCAGGCCCAGCTCACCGCCCGTACAGGGGTGAGTTCCTTCGATCCCCGGCCACTTGATTTCGTTCGCCTCATATACGAACATATGTTCGTATGGAGGTTGCCTGTGTCCTGATTCCTGAGCCCGCGCTCGTCGACCCGGTTGGGGCCGGCGAGTTGACCGAGGGGCTGCTGCGCCGACTTGAGAGGATCGGTGCCGCGGTCGAGTCGGAGCGGGCCGGGGAGGCGTTCTTCACCCTCGACGGGTTGCGTGGGCTCTACGGGGGCGAGAGGGCCGGGGTGCTGGCGGCGGCGCGGCGGGCGGCGGAGACAGGGGTGCGGATTGGGGTTGCACCCACCCGCTTCGCCGCCCACGCCGCCGCGCAACGGGAGACGATCGTCCCGTCGCCAGCCGCGGGCGACTTCCTGGCAGGCCTCCCCGTCTCGACGCTGGCCGGCAGGCTTGGGCTGCCGCCGCGCGAGGCGGGGGCCTGATCGAGGCGCCTAGGCGACCTGCTGGAGTGTTCGCTCTCCTCCCGCGCACTCGCACGGCTCGGGCATTGGGAAGAGGCGGAGGAAGCGCTTGGCGGCCTGCTTGGCGCCCTCGAGCTCAAGGGCGCCGGAAGCGAGGGCCTGACTGAAGGGGAGCTGGCCGGTGAGGACGGCGGCCATTGTGGGGGCGTCGCTGAAAGAGAGCGCGGCCGCCGCGTCCTCGGCGCCGCCGCGTCCGAGCTCGACCTCGCCGCCGGAAACGTCGACGCGGAAGCGGTTCTCGCCGATCTGGAGGTTGTACGTCGCGCTGAGGTCGCCGGCGGCCTCAGGGTCGAAGAGGGAGGCGAGGGCCAGCACGATCGAGTCGGGGCCGATCTGCTCGGAGTCGGGGGGGAACGGGGAGCGGGCGCCCCAGGCGCCGAGCTTGGTCACGATCGGCTCCAGCTCGCGGCCCCACTCGGTCAGCTCGTAGACCGTCGATGCCGCCGGCGGTGGCAATTTGCGACGCTGTATGACAATGCCCTGCTCGAGGTCGCGCAGCCGCTCGGCGAGGATGTTCGAGCTGGCGTGGGGCAGGCCGGCGCGGAGGTCCGTGAAGCGCTTCGGGCCGAGCAGCAGCTCGCGCACGACCAGCAGTGCCCAGCGCTCGCCGACGAGGTCGAGGGCGTGGGCGAAACGACACGCCTCTCCGTATGAGCGCTTTGTCGCCATAGGGGAAGTCTATGCGATTGATTCAATTTTGCAACCAAGTAGTTGCGTTTACGAACTATTTGCTAGGGTAGCCCGCAAGCACGGAAAGCAATCAGAAGGAGGTCCCCGTGACCGCCGAGGCAGCAACCACAACCGCAGGGGTAGACAACGACCGAACGCGCTGGCTGGCGCTCTACGTGCTTTGCGCGGGGATGCTGATGATCGTCCTCGACGTGACCATCGTCAACGTCGCGCTGCCGACGATTCAGGACAGCCTCGGCTTCTCCCAGAGCGCACTCGCCTGGGTGGTCAACGCCTACCTGATTCCCTTCGGCGGCTTGCTGTTGCTGGCGGGCCGTCTCGGCGACCTGCTCGGGCAGCGCCGCATGTTCCTGACCGGCCTCGCCGTTTTCGTCGCCGCCTCGCTGCTCTGCGCCGCCTCGGAGAACCAGGCGATGCTGATCACCGGCCGCTTCTTCGCCGGCGTCGGCGGCGCGCTCGCCTCGGCCGTGATCCTCGGCATGATCGTGACCATGTTCCCCGAGCCGCGGGAGCAGGCGAAAGCGATCGGCGTCTTCGGTTTCGTCGCCTCGGCCGGTGGCTCGATCGGCCTGCTGCTGGGCGGCATCCTCACCCAGGCGATCAGTTGGCACTGGATCTTCATCATCAACCTGCCGATTGGCATCGCCACCGCCTACGGCGCCCTGCGCCTGGTCGAGAACCGGCCGGGGATCGGCTTCAAGGCCGGCGCCGACATCCCCGGCGCCGCCCTGATCACGAGCTCGCTGATGCTCGGCGTCTACACCATCCTCGGCGTCAGCTCGCACGGCTGGGGCTCGGCCCAGACCCTGATACTCGGCGCGGTCTCCCTCGCCCTCGGCGCCGCCTTCGTTGCCCGCCAGGCGCGGATCGAGAACCCGCTGATGCCGCTGCGGCTCTTCCGCTCGCGCAACGTGGTCGGCGCCAACTCGATCCAGGCGCTGCTGGTCGCCGGCATGTTCGGCATGTTCTTCCTCGGCGCGCTGTACCTGCAGCGGATCCTCGGCTACGACGCGCTGCAGGTCGGCCTCGCCTTCCTGCCGGCGACGATCGTGATGGGCACGCTCTCGCTCGGCTTCGCCGAAAAGCTGATCATGCGCTTTGGGCCGAAGACGACGCTGATCCCAGGCGTGATCCTCGTCGGCATCGGCCTCCTGCTCTTCGCCCGCACGCCGGTTCACGGCACCTACTTCGCTGACCTGCTTGCCCCGATGCTGTTGGTCGGCCTCGGCGTCGGCTCCGCCTTCCCGGCGCTGATGACGCTGGCGATGTCGGGGGCGACGCCGGAGGACTCGGGGCTCGCCTCGGGCCTGGTCAACACCAGCATGCAGGTCGGCGGCGCGATCGGGCTGGCCGTCCTGGCAACCCTGGCAACCCAACGCACCGACAACCAGCTCGCCGAAGGGGTCGGCCAGCTCGCCGCGCTCAACTCTGGCTACCACCTCGCCTACATCGTCGGTGCGGCCCTGGTCGCGATCGCCACCGTGGTTGCGGTGACGGTGCTGAAGCCGGCGCCGATGCCGAGTCACGAGATGGCGCCGGAAGGCGCCCCGGAGCGGGACGACGAGCGCCAGCCGGCCTACTCCGAGGCCTGACAATCACCTGTCCGGTGCACCTTTTCCCCTCTATATGAGTAGTTCCACGACTCAGGCCACGTAGTCCACCAACGCCCGGCTGGGTCGCCCGAGTTCGTAGTTGAGCGCCACCGCCGCGGCGAGCGCAAGGAAGCGACTGGCGATTCGGGCTCGCAGCCCGCGCAGGGTACGTGCGCCATGGCGCTCGAGGCCGAGGATATCCTTGGCGCTCCAGTAGATCGACTCGATCCGTTGGCGCAGCGGCGCGAGGTGTGGCCCGCCCTCGCGCTCGTCTTTGCGCCGGGGCCGCACCACGGTCGCACCGAGCTCGGCCGCCTCGGCTTCGAAGTCCGCGCCGGCATACCCCTTGTCGCCGAGGATCGTGACGGGCCCACAGCGGTTGACCCGTCCCAAGAGCCGCAGGCAGACCTCGCGCTCGCCTTCCTTGGGCGAGGTCAGCGCCATCGCCCGCGGGGTGCCATCGGGAGCCATCAGGGTGTGCAGGCGAAGACCCCAAAACCAGCGGCTATGGGAGGCGCAGTAGCCGTAGTCGGCAGCGTCGGCGATCGCATCGCCAAGGCGACTGGAGCCGCCGCGCTTCACCGTCTCGCGCGAACGCGCGCACTCCACCGGGGTGGAGTCGACCAGCAGCAGGTCATCGTGCCAGCCGGGGCTGCGGCCGGCGAAGGCAGCGCTCATCGCCTCGATCGTCTCGGCGAGGCGTTCGCGGCGCTTGTGGAAGGCAGAGCGCTTGGTCAGGGCCGGGAACAGGTGCCCGAGGCGCTTGCGGGCGATTCGCACGAAGCGCTCGTCGGAGCCGATGCCCATGATCGACTGCGCCACGCAGAGGGTGACGACCTCCGCGTCGGTCAATCTCCTGCGGGCGTTCTCCGGCTTTTTGGGCAGGAGATCGTCGGCAGTGCAGAACACAGAGGTGAGCAGCAGGTCGAGGTCGGCGAGCATCGTGGCCCTCCTTGGGTCGGCGCTGACATTGAGTACCGCCGACTTCGACCCCGCTGCTTATCTCCCCTTCGGCTTCAGCCGCTCACGCTTGCCGTGGAACTACTCATCTATAGGGGATAAAGCGCACCGGAACCGCTTTTAGGTCTCGGTGAGGCGGCGCTCGATGAAGCGGCGCTCTCCCGGGTTGGGCTCCAGCTCCAGGGCTCGGCGGTAGGCCTCGGCCGCCTCTGCGTCGCGCCCGAGGCGCCTGAACAGGTCGGCGCGGGCGGTGTGCAGCGGCAGGTAGTCGTCGAGGCCCTCGATCGCCTCGATCAGCTCGAGGCCTCGTCCCGGCCCCTCGCACATCGCCACGGCGGCGGCGCGGTTGAGCTCGACCACCGGGCTCGGTGCGACCTCGGCGTGCCAGGCGTAGAGGCGGGCGATCCGCGCCCAGTCGGTCTCATCGGCGCTCGCCGCCTCGGCGTGGGCGGCGGCGATCCGGGCCTGGACCGTGTAGGGGCCGGTGGGGCCGCCGGCCGCGGCGGTGCGCGAGAGCTCCAGTCCCTCGGCGATCTGCTCGCGGTCCCAGAGTGAGCGGTCCTGGTTTTCGAGCAGGACCAGTTCGCCGTCGCGGTCGAGCCGCGCCGCCCGCCGTGCGTCGGTGAGCAGCATCAGCGCCAGCAGGCCGCTTGCCTCGGGCTCGCGTGGCAGCATCGCGACCAGGGCGCAGGCGAGGCGGATCGCCTCGCCGCTGAGCTCGGTCCGCAGCAGCGCCTCGTCGCTCGAGGCCAGGTAGCCCTCGTTGAAGATCAGGTAGAGCGTCGCCAGCACCGCCGGCAGGCGCTCCGGCATCTGCTCGGCGACCGGTACCTCGTAGGGGATTTTGTTGGCGGCGATCTTGCGCTTGGCGCGGACGATGCGCTGCGCGGTCGCGCTCTCGCTTGCGAGCAGGGCGCGGGCGATCTCCGGCGTGCTCAGCCCGCCGAGGCTGCGCAGGGTCAGTGCCACCCGTGCCTCGATCGCCAGCGCCGGGTGGCAGCAGGTGAAGATCAGCCGCAGGCGATCGTCGCCGATCTCGCCGAGCTGCTCACCCGGCGCCGCCGCGGGCTCGGCGCGAAGCGCTTCCAGGTGCTCGAGCGCGGCGACCTTGTCGCGCAGCACCCCCTCGCGACGGATCCGGTCGATCGCCCGGTTGCGGGCGACCTGGGTGATCCAGGCGCCGGGGTTCGAGGGCAGTCCCTCCCCCGGCCAGCGCTTGAGCGCGACGACGAAGGCCTCCTGCACCGCCTCTTCGGCGAGGTCGAAGTCGCCGGTGACGCGGATCAGCGTCGCGACCGCACGCCCCGACTCGTGCCGGAAGGTGCGGCCGACGACGCTGTCGCGCTCGGCCGCTACGAGCGTTCCGCCTTTTCCAGCAGTTCCTTGCCGCCGCTGACCATCGGCCGGATTTCCACGTGGTTGCTGGTGAACGGGATCTTCTTCGCCCAGGCGAGCGCCTCGTCGAGGTTCTCGACGTCGACGATCCAGAAGCCGGAGAGCTGCTCCTTGGTCTCGGCGAAGGGGCCGTCGGTGACGAGCGGCTCGCCGTCGCCGTAATGCACGGTCGTGCCGGTGGCGCGCTCCTGCAGGCCGCCGCCGGTGACCCAGGCGCCCGCCTCGGTCAGCTCGGCGTTGAACTGGCCCATCTCAGCGAGGTTTTTCTTCACCTCGTCGGGCGTGATCTCCTCCCATGGACGCTCCTCGGCGATCAAAGCAAGCATGAACTGCATCTCGGTTCCTCCTGTCTGGTGAGCAGCGCCGTTCGCCGCTCTCACCCTAACGACGAACGGCCACGGCCCAGATCGACAGTCGGCCCGGCCTCGGTTTATTAACTACCTAATAATGGGTACGATATTCGCCATGCGAAAACTGCTGCTGTTTCTCACCGTCCCTGTCCTCCTCCTCTTCTTTGCCGCCAGCGCCGGCGCCGCCAGCTACGTCGCCCTCGGCGACTCCTACGCCGCCGGGCCCTTCATCCCCAACCCGGTGCAGCCGCTCGGCTGCCTCAAGTCCGACCACAACTATCCGCACTTGGCTGCGCCGAGCATCGGCCCGCTGAAAGACGCAAGCTGCAGCGGTGCCAAGACTGACGACATGACCAACCCCCAGAGCATCGAAATCGACGGGCCAAACCCGCCCCAGTTCAACTCGCTCTCGGCGAGCACCGAAGTCGTCTCGCTGACGATCGGCGGCAATGACATCGGCTTCTCCGAAGTCGCCCAGAGCTGCATCACGCTCAACCCCTTCAGCTCGCCCTGCAAGGACAAATACGACTCCGGCGGCCACGACCAGCTGGCCGAACGGATCGAAGCGACGGCGCCGAAAGTGGCGGCGGTGCTGCAGGGCATCCACACCCGCTCTCCCGGCGCCCGCGTCTACGTCGTCAACTACCCGGCGATCTTCCCCGAGACCGGGCACGGCTGCTGGCCGCAGATGCCGGTCAGCTTCAGCGACGCGCCCTACCTGCGGGAAACGGAGCAGCGCCTCGATGCGATGATCGCGACCCAGGCGGCGGCGAACGGGGCGACGCTGGTCAACTGGTACAACGCCAGCATCGGCCACGACGCCTGCAAGAGCCCCTCGGTGCGTTGGGTCGAACCGCTGATCCCGAACAACCCCGCGGCGCCGATCCATCCCAACCTGGCCGGCATGCAGGGCGCCGCCAACCTGCTGGCCGCGGCGGCTAAATGACTCCGCGCAGTACGTGCGCCAGCTGGCGCGGGTCTTCGAGCTGGGGATAGTGGGCCAGCTCGGGTAGCTCGGTGACGGGGACCGACGGACGTAGCTCGCGCAGCGCCGCGAGCACGTCCGTCGTCGCCACCGGGTCCTGCAGGCCCCAGGCGAGGCTGAGCTCGCCGGGCCAGTCGCGGATCGCACCGTACCAGCGCTCGGCGTGTTCTTCGCGCTGGTCCATGTAGGAGATCAGCCGGTGGCCGAGGACGCGGCCGCCGTTGTAGCGGATCAGCGACCACTGGTCGATCCCCTCGCGGTCGGTCAGCGGGTGCGCGGCCGAGAAGACGGAGCCGAACTGGTGGCGGAAAAGGCGCTCGCTGGAGAGGCGGGAGACGAGCGGGCCGACGCGGCTGCGCAGCGCCTTCTGCGCCGGCGTCGGGCTGGCCCGTTCGAGCACCATGCTGCCGTTGAAGAGCAGGATCCCGGCCATCTCCATCTCCAGGTTGCCGTTCAGGTCCCGCGCCATCAGCTCGTTGGCGACCGAGGTGCCCATGTCGTGCGCCAGTACGAAGACGGGGCGCCCGCCGCCGTAGCGGTGGACCAGCTCTTCGGTCAGGTCCGCCTGCCAGAAGAGGCTGTAGTCGTGGTGTGGCGGCTTCGCCGAGAGGCCGAAACCGAGGAAGTCGAAGGCGAGCACGTTGCGCTCCGGTTCCTCCCTCAGCAGCAGCCGCCAGTCGTATGAACTGGAGGGAAAGCCGTGCAGGAGCAGCAACAGCGGCCCCGGGCCCTGCCGGCGAAAGACGTGGATCTCGTGGCCGCGGAACCCGGTGCTCTCGCCGCGCTGCTTCCACTCGCGGACCCGCTCGCTCAGAGGCATCGTCCTGGGCCTCAGGCGAAGCGCTTGATGAAGGCAAGTGCGGTCTCGGCGACCTCGCGCCATTTGTCGTCGATCGTCAGCGCGTGGTCGCGACCGGCAATTTCGGCGTGCTCGGTGACCCCGGGGTTGCGGCGCTGCTTCTTGTATGCGGCCCTGCTCATCGCCGGCGGCACCGCGTGGTCGCTCTCCCCGGTGGTGATCAGCAGCGGACCGCGCTCGGGATTCTTGGTGTCGGCCTTGGTCTCGGCGCCGGGGTTGAGGTTGGCGAATGCGGCCTGGAAGATCGGCCTGCCCGGCGCGGCGACGTGGAACTCCTCGTAGAGCCGCCTCGCCTCCTCCTCGCCCACCGCGTTGGCCCAGCCGTAGCGGAACTGCTCGAAGCTGAGGGTGACGGCGCGGCCGCGGTTGGCGGGGTTGCCCAGCACCGGCAGCGTCGTGCGGATCGCCGCCAGCGGCAGCGGCAGCACACCTTTGAACGGGGCCGGGTCAACCGCGACGGTCGCTGCCGAGAGGCCGCGGCCGGCGAGGATCTGGGCGATCAGGCCGCCGAAGGAGTGGCCGATGACAGCCGGCTTGCGCTCCAGTGCACCGATCGCCTCGGCGAAGTGGTCGGCAACCTGGACGACGCCCTTGCCGGCGAGGACCTCGGGATTGGCTCGCGCCTGCTCGACCGTCTCGGGGTCGTCGGGCCAGCCCGGCGCCAGCGGCGCGTAGCCAGCCTGCTCGAAGACGCCCGCCCAGCGATCCCAGCTGCTCGGCAGCAGCCAGAGGCCGTGGATGAAGACCACCGGCGTCCGCCCGGTGGCGTTGGCCCGCTCGATCTGCTCCGACTCGCGCTGCGTGATCGTCCCCATCTCGTCTCCCGTTGAAAGGTTTCTCGCATCGTCACCTGGACGAGCGCCGCTGTCGATGAAGCGTCCATGATCTCACTCCGACGCAAGCCAGCCCGCGCGGGAATGGCCTCCGCGATCGCCCTTCTGACGCTTTGCGCGGCGATGCTTGCGCTCCCCGCCGCAAGCGTGGCGGCCCCGCTCGAAGAACCACCGGTCGAAGAACCGGCCCTGCCCCAGCTCGCCTTCGAACCGGGCAGCTACGACTTCGGCCTGCGTCAGGTCAACAACAACGCCAACCAGGCCTACCTGCAGCTGCGCAACAATGGCCTCGCCGTCGCGCCGATCTACTCGCTGGACATCTCCGGCCCCGGCTCGGGCGCCTTCTGGATCGGCCAGAGCAACTGCTACGGGGCGAACCTCAACCCGGGCGAATCCTGCACGGTCCAGGTCAACTTCGGCCCCGGCGACGCGATCGAGTACTCGGCCCAGCTGCGGGCGGGCTCCGAAGGCGGCACCAGCTTCAGCGCCGGCCTCAGCGGCGAAGGCGGCCGCGCGATCATCGCCCCGCTTGTCGACCCGACCAACTTCGGCGCCGCGGCCGTCGGCTCGCCCGGCGTGACCCGGGCGATTGAAGTCACCAACAGCGGCAACTACCCCGGCGGCGCCTTCATCGCGATCGTCGCCGGCGGCGCCGTGGGCAGCTTCCACCTGCTCGACGAGAACTGCACCGGGTTTCAGCTCAGCCCGGAAGCGAGCTGCACCCTGCTGGTCAACTTCCGCCCGCTCAGCACCGGGGTGAAGACGGCCCGCCTGGGCCTCTTCGGCGACTCCGAAGGGGGAGGACAGGTGACCCTGACCGGGATCGGCACCGAGGCCGAAGGCGTCGCGATCCCAGGGTCATCGAGCGCGACCGACGTCGCCGCAGCCACTTCTCGCCACAGGCGCCGTGCAAAGCCCCGCCGCCGCTCGCCCCGCCGTCTCCGCCCGCTGGGCCAGCCGCTGACCCAGGCTCCAGCGAACTGCATCAAATTTCCAATCTGCCAGATAGAGAATTTGATGCAGTTCGGCGGCGCTGTGGCTAAAACGCGAAGACCAGGGTGCAGAACGTGCCCATGACGATGCAGTAGATGCCGAACGGCGTCAGCCGGTTGGTCTCGAAGAACTTGAGCAGGAACTTGACCGCGACGTAGGTGGTGAAGGCGGCGGCGATCGCGCCGACCAGTGCCTGGCCGCGGACGCCATCGCCGGCGGAGCCGAGCAGGTCGGGCAGCTTGAGGAAGCCGGCGGCGGCGATGATCGGTGTCGCCAGCAGGAAGGAGTAGCGCGCCGCGTCCTCGTTGGAGAGACCGGTGATCAGGCCGCCGCCCATCGTGATTCCCGAGCGCGATATCCCCGGGATCAGGGCGCCCGCCTGCGCGGCACCGATCGCCAGCGCCTGCCTGAAGCTCATCTTGGCGATCCGCGGGTCCGAGTCGCCGATGTAATCGTCGCGGCGAGGGGGCCGGCGGCGCAGGCTCTCGAAGGCGAGCAGGAGAACGCCGTTGACGATCAGGAAGGCGGCGGCCGACTGGGCCGAGGCGAAGAGGTCGCGCAGCGTGTGCTCGAGCGCGAGGCCGAGGATCGCGGCCGGGACCGTGCCGATGACGATCACCCAACCGAGCCGGGCGTCGCTGTCCCCGGCGTCGATGCGACGGTCGCGCAGCGAGCGGCCGAGGCCGCGGAAGATCCGCATCCAGTCCTCGAAGAAGAAGCCGAAGAGGACGATCGCGGTGGCGCAGTGGGTGGCGACGAGGAAGGCGAGGAAGTATTCGTCGTTCTGGTGGATGTCCCAGCCGAAGAGGCGGGGGAAGACCACCGCGTGGCCGAGGCTGGAGATCGGGAACGGCTCGGCGATGCCCTGCAGGGCGCCGAGGACGAGGGCCTGCAGGTAGGAGATCGGTTCCATCGTCGCGTCACCCTAGTGGCGCCCCCCTAAAGGGAAGATGAGAATCTGTCCCTTGATGCAGCGGGCGGTCCCAGAGAACGTTTGCGAGCGGGTGCGCCCCGCCTGCGCCCGCGTCGCCGCGCTCGCCCGCTCGGTGTCGATCGAGACGGCAGCGATCGAGGCCTACGCCGCCGGCTTGCCTGCGCTCGTCGCACCGCCGCCGCCCGATCCCGAAACGGAGCTCGTCGAGGGCGACCGCGAGACCCGCATCGCCTTCGTCGTCTGCCTCGACGCGATCAACTTCGGCTCGGGCTGGTGGCCCCAGATCCGCAAGCGTCCCGGGCGCAGCGGCTACTTCACGATCGCGGCCGGGTTGACCGAACGTTTCCGCGCCGCGGGAGCCTGGACGGCCGAGCAGCTGACCGGGCTGACCGCGGCGGATCTGGCCGCCGTTACCGGCCAGGACCCGGCGCTGGAGTTGATGGAGCACTACGCGGCCGCATTGCGCGACGTCGGCGCCCGCGTCGGCGCCGATCACGGCGGCCGCTTCGAGGCGGTGCTCGAGGGGGCCGGCGGGTCGGCGCCCTCGCTGGCCGACCTGCTGGCGGGGTGGGACGCCTTCGCCGACGTCTCCACCTACGACGGCGAGCCGGTGCCGTTCTTCAAGCGCGCCCAGATCGCCGCCGCCGACCTGAACCGGATGGGTGTCGCCGAGCTCGGCGAAGAGGATCGCCTCACCGCCTTCGCCGACAACCTCGTCCCGCACGTGCTGCGTCTCGACGGCGTCCTGTTGCTCGACTCGCGGCTGGAGGCGAGGATCGAAGCTGGTGAGCTGCTCGAACACGGCTCGGCCGAGGAGGTGGAGTTGCGCGCCTGCGCCGTCCACGCGGTCGAGCTACTGACGGCGGCCTCACCGCTCTCTCCCGCCCAGATCGACGGGGCGCTCTGGAGCCGCGGCGGCGAGCCGCGCTACAAGGCGGTCCCCCGCCCGCGCTGCCGCAACACCGCTTACTAGGAGCCGCCCGTGGGTCCGTTTCAACCGTGTATATCGCGGGCCGAGACGGACTCGATGGTCAGCCGGCGGTTTCGGCGCGGCGCAGGCCGCCGCGGGCCCAGAGGGCGAAGAGGACCGGCAGGGTCACGGCGAAGGCGAAGGCAAGCGCGACGACGACCGGTTCGCCGGAGATGAAGCCGCGGCCCGCCTCCAGCAGCGCGGTGACCGGGTTGACCGAGGCGACCGCGTGGATCCAGCCGCTGAGCAGGCCGAGCGGCACGTAGACAGGGGCGAGGAAGAGGATCAGGAAGACCGGGAACTGCATCAGCGGTCCGCCCTGGATCGAGCGCACCCGCATCGCCACGCCGGCCGCCCACATCGTCGCGGTCAGGTTGGTCAGCACGGCGAGGCTGTAGAGGCCGATGAGTTCACCCGGGCTGCCGGCGACGTTCATGCCGGCGATCAGGGCGATCGTGGTCAGCACGGTCCAGGTGATCAGCGCCCGCGTCAGGGCGGCTATTGCGTAGCCGGCGACGATGCCGTTGCGGTTCGCGGCGGCGAGCAGGTAGCGGTTGGCGAAGCCGATCTCGAAGTCGCGGGCAATGCCGAAGCCGGTGAAGACGCCGCCGAAGGCCGCCGACTGGAGCAGGACGAAGACGAACTGGAAGGCGGTGTAGCCGCTGGGGAAGTCGAAGCCCGGCACGTTGCCGATCGCCGAGAGGCCGCCGGCGAAGGCGATGAAGAAGAAGAGCGGGAAGACGATCGCCGGCGCGAGGAAGGCCGGGTTGGCGAGGAAGTTGTGGATGCTGCGCCAGGCGACCGCGCGGGCGACCGTGCTGAAGCCGGCCGGCTCGCGGCGGCCCTCGCCGGCCGCGCTCACGTCCGCACCAGCCGTGT
The DNA here is from genome assembly GCA_963702705.1 of uncultured Solirubrobacterales bacterium. Lineage (GTDB taxonomy): Bacteria > Actinomycetota > Thermoleophilia > Solirubrobacterales > 70-9 > VRUE01. Next base: position 81,083 of record CAVPDR010000001.1, on the reverse strand, counting down.
CTTCAGGGCACCGCTGGCGGCGAGCATGCCGACCCCGAGCAGGACCGCGGCGATCCCGAATCCCAGCGCCAGCGTGCCGATCTCCCAGCCTTCGAAGAGCAGCGAGCGGAAGGCCTCGAGCAGGTAGGTGACCGGGTTGATGGAGGCGACGGTGTGGAACCAGTCGGTCTGCAGCAGGTTGAGCGGCAGCGCCATCGCCGAGATGAAGAGGAAGACGAAGAAGACCGGGAAGAGGCTCTGCACGGCCTCGCCGGAGCCGGTGCGCAGGGCGGCGAAGAGGCCGATCGAGCCGAAGGCGACGGTGATCGAGACCGAGAGCGCGACGATCGTCAGGGCGCCGGCGAAGCCGGTCGTCAGTTCGGCCCCGGCGATCAGGCCGACGCTGAGATAGGTCACCGCCTGCACGAGCCCGAGCACGACCGCGCCGGCGAGCAGGCCGCTGAGCAGCGCCGCGCCGCGCAGCGGCGTCAGCGCCAAGCGGTTGAGGAAGCCGGTCTCGATGTCGCGGGCGAGGTCGGTGCCGGTGTTCATCACCGAGAACAACGCCCCCTGTATGAAGGGCACGGCGAGGGCGAAGGTGAGGTAGGAGTCGGTCGGGAAGCCGGGCAGGCTGCTCGCGTCTTTCAGCCCGCCGGAGTTGACCGCGAGCAGGAAGAGCGGGAAGACCAGGGCGGGGACGATCTGCGCCGGCTGGCGCATCGTGCGCAGGACCGAGCGGCGGGCGAGCTGCCCGACCTGGGTGCGCAGGCCGCCGCTCACGCGGCGCCCACCGCCTGCTCCTCGGCGGCGGCATCGTCGACCTCGTCCTCGGCGCCCTCAAGCGAGCGGCCGGTCTTGGCGAGGAAGACGTCGTCGAGCGAGGGCGCGTGCAGCTGCAGCTGCTCGATCGCGATGCCCTCGGCGTCAAGCGCCCGGACCACCTCGGCGAGCTGCGCCTCGCCGCCCTCAAGCCGCGCCGCCGCTCCCCGCGGTTTCGAGCCGGCCCGCTCGCCGAAGCGCTCCAGCACCGCGGCCAGTCGCTCGAGCTCGCCGGGGTCGCGCGGCGCCGCTTCGACGGTCGGCCGGCCGATCTCGGCCTTGAGCGCGGCCGGCGTGCCCTCGGCGACGATCTTGCCGTGGTCGATGATCCCGACCCGAGCGGCGAGCGCGTCGGCCTCCTCGAGGTACTGGGTGGTGAGGAAGACCGTCACTCCCTCCTCGGCGGCGAGCCGCGCCACCTCGTCCCAGAGCGCGGTGCGGCTCTGGATGTCGAGCCCGGTGGTCGGCTCGTCGAGGAAGAGGATGCTGGGGCCGTGGGCGAGCGCCAGCGCCAGGTCGAGCCGGCGCTTCATCCCGCCCGAGTAGCCGCCGACTTTGCGGTCGGCCGCTCGCGAGAGCCCGACCCGCTCCAGCAGCTCCTGGCCGCGCTCGGCCCGTTCGGCCTTGGGCAGGCCGTGCAGCGCGGTCTGCAGCCGCATGTGCTCACGGCCGGTCAGTAGTGGGTCGAGTGCGGCCTCCTGCAGCGCCGCGCCGATCGAGGAGCGGACCCGTGGCCCCTGCTTGACGATGTCGAAGCCGGCCACCCGCGCCGTGCCGGCGGTCGGCGGCAGCAGCGTGGTCAGCATCAGCACCGTGGTCGACTTGCCGGCGCCGTTGGGGCCGAGGAAGCCGTAGATCTCGCCCGCCTCGACGCCGAGGTCGATGCCGTCGACGGCGCGCGGACCGTTCTTGAACTCGCGTACGAGCCCCTCGACTTCGATCCCCTCTTGCCTCTCGGTCGCCATCGCCGCTCCGCAGGCTAGCGATCCATAGGATCGGGTCTGTGAAGCCCGTCACCGTTTCGGTCGAGGTTCCGCAGCCCGCCGAGGAGGTTTACGACTTCCTGATCGTGCTCGCCAACCACGAGACGTTTCTCGACCACTTGCTGACCGACTGGAAGTTCTCCGGCCCGAGCAGTGGGGTCGGGGCGAAGGCCGAGGCGAAGACGAACGCGCCGATGTCGCAGGACTGGACCGACTTCGAGATCGTCGAGGCCGAGCCCCCCGGCCGGATCGTCGAGGAAGCGGTCGGCCTCAAGGGCAAGCGCCGCACGCGCGGCACCTACACGCTCGAGCGGCTTGCCGACGGCGGCACGAAGGTCTCCTTCGAGTTCGCCTGGCTGCAGGCCGCCCGTGCCGAAAGCCTCTGCCCGCCGCTAACCCGCGCCTTCATCAAGCGCCCCAACGGGAAGGCGCTGCGCCGCCTCGCCAAACAGCTCGCCTGACGGGATCCCGATCAGCTCGCCCTGGAAGCGCTTCTCGCGGCCGTAGACGACCCAGGTGGTGTCGATTTCGCCGATGTCGAGGTCGAGCCGCAGCTCATCGGCGTGCTCCTCGAAGTGCTCGATGTGGGTGAGGCCGGAATCGTAGTCGCCGCGCAGCAGGCCCTCGCCGACGACCGGCTTGGAGACGACGTCGGTCACTTCGTCCCACTGCGAGAGGTCGACGTAGCCCTTGGTCGCCGGCACGATTCCGAGCGAGCGCGGCCGCTCGACCTCACGGCGGCTGAGCAGGACCAGGTGCTTGGTCGGGTAAATGAAGGTGTCGACCACGAAGACCTCGCGCCAGTACCTCTCGGTCACCTCGTGGACCTTGGGATGGGCGCTGCACTGGACGAGGAAGGTGTTGGGCCGCTCGCGGACCATCTCCAGGCCGACGAAGAAATCGACGATCAGCTCGATCCGATATTCGTCTACGCCCTGGAAGGCGAGGTAGCGCCGCACCGCCCGCTCGTGGCATGTTCCCTCGGGCCCGAGTGTGACGACCGTGACTTTGTCCCCCTGGGCTGCAACCATCCGCAGGATCAGCGTAGCGAGTGAACAGAAATCCTCAAGCGTTATGGAGAGCCCGATGAGACGAGTCGCAAAGCTGCTTTTGGGAACCGCAACCGCCGCCGTGCTCGCCGCGGGTCCGCTGGCGCCGTCGGGCGGCGCGGCGACTCCGCTCGCGCAATCCTCGGCGAGCTGCACCGCTGCGAGCAACATCGAGGCGATCATCGACGACTCGGGCTCGATGGCGATCACCGATGACAACCGGCTGCGGGTGCAGGCGATGAACCTGCTGATCGACACGCTCGGCAAATCGACCCAGCTCGGCGCGGTCGAGTTCGGCTCGGCGCTCTTCGAAACTCCGGGCGCCGACACGCTCTTCCCGCCCGAGGCGGTCGGCTCCAACGCCACCGCGATGCGAGCCGCGCTCGATCAGAAGATCCACGCCGACAACGGCGCCACCGACTACAACGCGGCCTTCGCCCAGTCCGATGCCGACAACCCAAGCGCCGACGCGCGGATCTTTCTCACCGACGGCGGCCACGACATCGGTACCTACAACGAAGCCCACCTCGCCCACAGCGTGCCCACCTACGTGATCGGCTTCGGCGGCATCAGCCTGCCGGAAGACCAGGCGCGGCTGAAAAAGATCGCCGCGGACACCGGCGGTGCCTACTTCCCCCTCACCGACTCCAGCCAGCTGCAGTCGGTGATGAACAGCGTCGGCGCGGCGCTGACCTGCCAGACGCCGCCGCGGCTGTTCAGCGACAAACTTGGCAAAGGCCAGAGCAAGCTGCACAGCGTTGCGATCGGCTCCTCGACCAAATCGATCCAGATCACCCTGACCTGGGCCAGCCCGCTCGACAAGTTCAAGGTCTCCGGCCTGCGCCTGACCGGCCCCAGGGGGCTGATCGCGGTCGCTTCCCGCCCCAGGAAGCCGGCGAAGCTGAAGGTCACGAGGGCGGTCAGCACGACCTTCACCGTGCTCAAAGTCTCGAACCTGCGCAAAGGCAGGCTCCACTTCGCGGTGAAGGCGACCACGGTCGGCTCCGGCGCGCCCCAGGTGACCCTGACCACCCAGGTCGGTCAGAGCTCGCACCGCTAGGGCCGAGTACCGGGTAAGCGCCAGGCCACCCCGCCGCTCAGAGGCCGGTGGGGTGGCGGGCGACGAACCCGGGCGGTTCGGCGCTCGCCATGTGCCAGCGTGGGCCGGAGACGCCGGGCGGGTCGTCGCGGGTGTCGAAGCGCACCCCGGCGATCACCATGTAGACGTGCTCGGTGTTGGCGTAGACGGTGATCCAGCGACCGGTTCCGGCTTCGCCCCAGCTCTCCAGTTGGCCCGAGACCACCGTCTGCTCGAGCAGGCCGATCGCGTGCAGGACGTAGCCGACCGCACCCGAGCAGTCGTAGCCGCGCGAGGCCCAGCTGAGATGGCCGCCGCCCCAAACGTAGGGGCGGTCGTCGATCCGGTTCGCCGCCGCGATCGCTTCCTTGACCGCCGCCGGCGCCTTCGCCGGGGCGATTGCCCGCCCCCCGTCCAGCTCCGCCCCGCAATTGGCGCTGGTCCGCGCTGCGCCCGGTTCGACGGGGACACAGCCCCTGCCCCAGGGCACGGTCGCTTGCGCCGCCATCGCGTGGGCGCAGAAGACGCATGCCAAGCCGGCCATGAGGAGCGCGAGTGGGAGCGCAAGCGAGTGTCGCGATCGGCTGGAGATCGTCAAAAGGCTACGCCGACCTCGGGGGCGACGTCCCCCCAAGGAGGAAGAGCTCGACCGCGACGTCGGGGTCGACGTGGATCTGGCTCATGTAGGCGCGGACCTTCCTGCCGGTTGCCTCTTCGATCACCTCGCTGAACTGGGGCGCCATCGTCGACTGGAAAGTGCGCCGAAATGCTTCGACCGCCTTGACCTCGCCGCGCCCGACCAGGGTTTCCTCGACCGTCGTGAAGCCGTTCCAGAGGACGCAGATGACGAGATCGTCGACGATCGTCGTCCTCGCTTTCGCCGGCCCCCGACCGAAGAAACGCATGTGGAGATGGGACAGGCCATTCGATATGGCTGACAGCGCCTCCCCATGGGGGTGACCCGCGTCCACGCGCGCTCCTTCTCCGCCCCTCTTGACACAGGCGTCCGAAGGGGGAGAGTTGCGGCGAGCCCCTCCAACGTTCCAAAACGGTACCACCATTGGCTCTATTGCGGTCGACTTAGTAGGCTGGTCCTCCGCCGTCGGCCGCCCCGCCCCTGGCACCGGCGCTGGTGCAGAAACTGGAGAGCGGATGGTCGGAAAAGAGATCCCCAAAGGCGGCCACGCGCTGGTCGAGCTCTCGAACGCCATGGTGGCGCTGCACCGCGAACACTTCGGTCGGGGGCCAGGGGCCGCGAAGAGCTTCTTCACCGACGAGATGGTGATCAGCGTGCTCAGCGATATCTACACGGCGGTCGAGCGCACCCTGATCAAAGCCGGCCAGGCCGAGCACGTGCGGCGCACCCGCGCCCTGCACCAGGAAGCGTTGAAGGACGACTACAAGGCGAGCGTCGAGCGGATCACGGGCCGGTCCGTTTCGGCCTTCCTCAGCGTCGTCCACGTCGACCCCGACGTCGCGATCGAGGTTTTCCTGCTCGGCGCGCAGGCGAAGGGCTAGGGGCTCGCCGGCTCGCCGGCCGAGCGGGCTCTCTTTCCGCCTTCGTCGTCGAAGACGAAGAACTCGAGCGCGAGGTTGGCGTCGACGTCGACCTGGCTGAGAAAGACCCGCACGGTGCGACCGGTGATCCGCTCAACCACCTCGATGAACTCCTCCTTGACCGCGTCCTGGAACTTCTTGCGCGTTTCGCTGACGTGGTCCCCTGAGCCGGCGCCGATCAAGGTTCGCTCCGCGGTTGTGAATACCTCCTCGAGGATGCAGACCGCGTAGTCGCTGTGCAGGTAACTGCGCGCCTTGGTCGGACCGCGCCCGTAGAGGCGGGCGTGCAGTTGCACGATCTCGCGTGAGAGTTGGGATACGACTGCCCCGCGAGCAGGGCTCTCTGGTAAGTCAGGACGATCCAATACGGCTCCTGTAGGGGGTTCTTGCACGAGGGGTACGCAAGGTTCTGCGCCCGCTTACCGCTGCGGAGCCGTTTGCCCTGGCTTCGTATCGGGTCGCGCCCTGCCCGGCGGCCTGCTGACCGCCGCGCCTGGCTGATGCTCGGCGCCGCCAGGGCACTCGAGCGAAAAAAGCATACCGTGGCCACCGTGCAGCGCTGCGAACCGAGGGGGAACGCCGCCGCTGTGTCTAGGCCGGCGGCTGCGGCGCCGGCGGCTTGACCGCCGAGGTGAAGACGTAGAGTCGCTTCCAGGCGCCGCGCACCTGCCGCATCTCAACCTGCTTGACGATGCCTATCTTGGCCAGCGTGGTCATGTGGTAAGAGATCGCCGAGGTGGTCTGCCTGCCCTCGAAGACGTCCTCCAGTTCAGAGGCCGAGAGCGGCCGATCGATGACCCGAATCGCTTCGATGATCCAGAGCCTGGTCGGGTGGATCGAGCGGGAGAGCAGCGCGCCCCAGTCCAGCGGTTCGCCGCCGTTCTGACCGGTCTCGCCGGCGCGGCTTGGCGCTGGGTAGGGCTTTGTTGTCGGAATGGATTTACGCATTGGATCTTGAGTATTGAACGGTTTCAGATCGGAATGCATCGGTCCATACCGATTTGTAGAAAGAAATTTGGCCGATACTCAGTTTTTCCCTGGGGCAAGGCGGTGCATCGCCGGGGCGGTCGTATCGACCGGCCGAAAGCGCTCGAATCCGAGTGCCGCGACGATCGTCGAGATGGTCTCCTCGCCGCTCTCAGCGGCGCGGCCGATCGAGTCGGCCTCGATCTCCTTGATCCGCTCCCAGAAGGCCGCCTGTTCTTCCTGGGCCGCCATCTGCCCCTGCCGGTCCAGGTTGAACCAGCGCCAGCTCATCCAGACCGGGTCGGAGCTCAGCTTGCCGGCCCAGAGTGCGGCCAGGCCCTCGGCCATCAGTGCCTGCAGGATCACCGCGGCGTATTCCTGGCGAGCCTCGAACGGCAGGTTTTCGGCTTCCTCGTCGCTGACGAAGGGAAGCTCGACCGCCCGGTAGAAGTGCTGATCGACGTTGCGGACCTTTTCGATCCGGGCCAGTTCTATGCAGCCGGAGTTGACCAGTTCCTTGATGTGGTGGCCGATCGTCGTGATCGGCTGGTGGGTCAGCTTGGCGAGTTCGCTGGGACTTCGCGTCTCTTCGTTGAGCAGGGCCAGGACTTCGATTCGGATGCGATGCCCGACCCCGTAGGACACCGCCTCCTCGATGCTGCGCTTCTGCCCCGGCTTGGTCGTCGTCCCTGCCACGTGGTCCCTCCAATCAGTGTTCATTGGCTACTCAGGCGGGGTGGAGCATAGGCGTTTTCGCACAGCCTTCCCAGCCTCGGTAGGGATAAATCAGATACTCGGGCAATCCCTACCATCGAGTTCCCGGTCCTGGTGAATTGCCGGGGCGACGACGCGGGGAGGGAGGTGAGTAGGGGATGACGATCAAGAAAGTCGGCTCGGTCCACCCGAGCGTGCAGGTCTACAAGCACGCCTAGGGAGGCGTAGCGAGCCGGTCCTGGTCGTCCGCCGTCGAGGTTGGATCGACCAACGGCTCTAGTCGCGATTTCGCCCAGCTTTGCCGCGACGATCGGGGCCGGCCATAGTGGCGTCGGAAGCGCTTCCGCCTGCGCGCCGCGGCGGCGGCGCCGGGAAATCTCCCTATCTGTCGATTTGGCGAGTGCCCGTTCGTCGTATGGGTAGAGATCCAACCAACCGTCAAAGGAGATCAGCATGGGCAAGATCGTCGTAACCGAGTTCATATCCCTCGATGGCGTCATCGAGGCGCCGGGTGGGGGCGAGGACTACCGCCACGCCGGCTGGACCTTCGAGATCGATCGTGGCGAGGAGGGCGACAAGTTCAAGTTCGACGAGCTGGTCGAGGCCGAGGCGCAGCTGCTGGGTCGGGTCACCTACGAGGGCTTCGCCGCCGCCTGGCCGCAGATGGAAGACGCCGCCGGCTTCGCCGAGAAGATGAACTCGATGCCGAAGTACGTCGTCTCCTCGACCCTGCAGGAGGCGAGCTGGAACAACTCGACGATCCTGCGCGGCGACCTCGCCGACGAGGTGGCGAGGCTGCACCGCGAGATCGACGGCACGATCCTGGTCGCCGGCAGCGCCCAGTTGGTTCAAGGGCTGCTCGAGCACGACCTGGTCGACGAGTGCCACTCAACCTGGTCGACTCGAAGACCCTGGGTGCCGGGGTCGCCCTGCTCACCTACGAGCCGGCCGCGTCCTAGATTCCGATCCGTTCGGTGAAGGGCGAGTCGAAGACGCCGGATGCGTTGAACTCTTTCTCTACCTCGAACCAGAGGCCCCACTCGGGGTAGAGGCGTTCGATGCGTTCGGCGGTGAGGGTGTTGTACTGCCCCCAGTGGGGGCGCGCACCGAGGTCTTCGAGCCGTGACTCGTAGCCCTCCAGCAGGGCGTAGCCGCCGCGGCTGTCGACGACCATGATCAGCTCGACGATCATCGTCTTCTGGCCGTAGGCCATCGAGGCGTAGGCCTCGGAGGCGGCGACGAAGCGCAGCGAGAAGGGAGAGCTGTGGTAGATGCCCTCTTCTGCCCGCCGCCCGGCGATCTCGAGGATGCGGTCGACGGCCTCGATGTGGGTGCCGTCGACCGCGACGCAGAGCTCCATCGAGTAGGCCGGCAGGTGATTGGCCTCGCCGATGTTGAAGACCTTGTAGGAGACGTTGGCGTAGCCGTCGTCGCACATCCCGGCCAGCACCGAGTCGAAGCGCTTCACCATCAGCGCCGGCAGGTGCTGCGCCAGGAACCGCACGAAGGTGCCTGTGATCGGCAGTGAGGACTCCAGTTCGGTGAGCGGGTGGCGTTCGAGCTTGTCGCGGGGCAGGTCTTTGGGCTCGGGGCACTCGCTGCGTCTCGTCACCAGCACGCGGTGCTGGCCGCCCGGCCCGGGGTAGGGATTGACGAAGAGCTCGTAGTGGTCCTCGCTGCCGAGCACGCAGTCCTCGTTGAGCGTCTCGCGCACGGCCTCCCAGGTGCTCAGCGTCCTCACCTCGTTGAGCCAGAACTTGTCGCGGACCTCGATCAGGACCGAGTGCACGAGGCCAAGCGTGCCGATGCCGCAGACGGCGGCCCGGAACTTCTGGCCGTCTTTGACCAGCTTGAGCGGCCCGTTGCCGAGGCTGCCGTGAGCGGTCGGGCCGTTGGCGGGCTCGAGCCGAATCGCTTTGCCGCCGCTGAGGACCAGGTCGAGCGAGCGCACCATGTCGGGAAAGGGCCCGTAGGCGAGGCCCGAGCCGTGGGTCGAGGTGGAGATCACCCCGGCGATCGTCTGCGCGTCGTAGCCACCCATGTTCGACAGCGCGAGGCCCATCTCGTCGAGGTGGGCGTTCAGTTTGTGGAGGTGGGTGCCGCCGAGCACGCGGACGAACGTCTTGCCGGGCGGCGCCGGGGCGAGCGTCTCCTCCACCGGCAGCGTGACGCCGCTGAGGTGGGTGGGTTCGATCAGCCAGCCCTCGGTCAGCGCCGCGTCGGACCAGGCGTGGCCGGCGCCGACCGCACGCACGGTGGTTTTCGCCGCCTCCGCGGCTTTGACCAGGTCGATCAGGTCGGCCAGGGATTTGGGCTCGACGATCCTTTCCGGCGAGCATTTCTGGTTGCCGGTGTGGTTGTGCCAGGTCGGGCTCACGTCAGCTCCTCCACCAGTTTGGCGCTGCCGCGCTCGGCCAGCGCCGCGATCGTCTTCGACGGGTTGACCCCGAGCGCGGTCGGCACGATCGAGCCGTCGAGCACATGCAGGCCGGGGTGGCCGTGGACCCGGCCGAGATCGTCGACGACCCCGAGCGCCCGGTCGTCGGCCATCGGGCAGCCGCCGAGCGGGTGCACCGTGGTGAACTTGCTGAGCACCCCGCCCTCGAGCGCGTAGAAGGGTTCGGCGCCGCTCATTTCACCCAGTTCGTCGGCGGTTTTTTCGAGATCGTCGAAGAGCTGCTTGCTGCCCTCCTTGCTCCAGCGGATGTCGAAGCGTTTGAACAGCGGCGTCAGCCGCATCTGGCCGTCGGCCGCGTCGCGGCCGATCATCAGAAAGACCAGCGAGTCGGTGTCGGGATAGTGCTTGCGCACCCGGGCGACGCGGGGAGTCAGGGCCTGGTCGCTCCAGCCGAGGTGGATGAGGGCATTGCGCGCGTGGAGAAGCGCCCGCCGCCAGCCGCGGATCACCTTCGCCTCGGCCGCGATCTCGAGCAGGATGTCGAAGTTGGCCGGCAGGCCGCCGTCGGCGACCATCAGCCGCCGCTCGGGGGAAGTCGATTTTGCTCGTCATCACCGGGCCGTACTCGTTGCGGGCGTAGCGGACGTCGGGGGCGATCGGGCCGAAGGCGATGCCGAGCGCGTCGCCGTTGCCGGAGAAGCGCGAGCCGAGGGCCGGCGAGAGGCCGCCCAGACGACCTTCGTTTTCCAGCAAGAAGCGCGAGGAGCCGAGCGTGCCCGCGGCGAGCACCACCACCGGCGCTTCGACCGTGCCGTCGTCGCCCTCGCCGAGGTTTCGAAAGGCGACGGTCCAGTTCGCGCCGGGGCTCGGCGGAGGGTCGATTGCGGTGGCGAGGTGCAGCGGGCGGACCTCGGCGCCCTCGTCTTCGGCTTTGGCGACGTAGGTGATGTCGACGGTGTTCTTGGCGTGGACCGGGCAGCCGAGGTCACAGCGGCCGAGGTTCTTGCAGCCCTCCTGCGGGACCCCGCTGAAGGGGTGGTTGCGCGGCTCGCCGAAGTGGACCGCGATCGGCAGCGGCCTGGCTTCACGGCCCACCCGGTTGGCGGCGGCAGCGAAGGCGTGGACCTTGGGCAGGGCCGGGTCGGCGGGGGTGGACCGGGGCTGCAGCGCCTCCTCCGTTAAGTCGTACCAGGGATCGAGCTCGGCGCGCGAGAGCGCCGCGGGCCAGTTCTCGTGGAAGACGTCGGCCTCGGCCCGCAGCTGCACGTTGGCGTAGACGAGCGAGCCGCCGCCGACACCGGCGGCGGTTATCACCGAGACGTCGCGCATCATCCGCAGGTCGAAGAGCCCCTTCGGGTTGAGCTTCTCGTGCCAGAGCATCGACGGGGCTTCGCGCGGGTCGGCAGCGAAGTCTTCGCGGCCGAAGCGCCGCCCCCGCTCGAGCACGCAGACCCGCTTGCCCGCCTGCGCCAGCCGGCAGGCGGCGATGCCGCCGCCGAAGCCGGAGCCGACGACGACGGCGTCATATTCCCGGGGCATCGCGATCCACCTCCCTACGGTGCGTAGGGAGGTGGTAGCGGCAGGTCGGGCGCCGGGACCGCGATGTTGACCAGGTCGCTGAGGGTGAATTTCCCGGCTTCGCCGAAGGTCGGCGTCCAGCCCGGCTGCACGCCCAGGTAGGAGAGCGGGTCGCCGGCGAGCAGGCCGATCAGGACCTCGGCGACGATGCGCCCGCCGACCGGGCCGAGGTGGGCCGATTCAGCCCTCACCTCAGCCTCCTTGAGTACGTAGTACCAAAGCGGGGCGCGCCCTTTCAGGTCCTCCTTCACCTCCGGGTCGAGCTCGATTCCGCTGAACAGCTCTTCCTCGCCGAGCGGCTCGACGCCCATCGCGCGGGCGACGTCCTGGCCGGCTGGGAGACCCATGTACTTTCCGCGGATCAGGTTGCGCACCGCCAGGTCCTTGGCCAGTTTTTCGGCCAGGCCCTGCCCGATCGGCCCCGCTTTTGCGGTCGAGTCAGGCAATTCGCCGAGCGGGTGGGAAAGCTGCGCGTCGATCTTGTAACTCGGTTGGGGAAGGCGCGAGTCGGGGTCGAGGCCGTCCTCGATCCCGGGCAAAAGGAAGCGCCACTGGACTCCCCAGTCGCCTGGGAGCGGACGGAAGCCGTTCAGCGATTGCTTCGGCTCGTCGCTCAGCGAGAAGAGTGGAATGCGCGAGGCGTTGGGTACTTCCGGATCGGTCTTCGCGACCTCGTTGATCAGGTAGCTCGGCCGCGCCATCGAGTGGCCGAAGCGGTAGGCGGCGACGGAGAACTCGACCGGCATGTAGGGCTGATCGGTCCAGCTGTAGAAGCGCAGCCGCGGAACGGGGACGCCGGTGGCCTGCCCTAAGGGCACCGCGTACGTTTCCGGCGGCAGGATGTCGTCGACCACCTCCTGGCCGACCAGGCGTGGGAGGAAGTCGTGGACCACAACCCACTGGTAGTGCCAGCGCACTTCCCGCTGGGCGAGCTTGAAGACTTCGTCCGCGGCGAGGTGCCCCGCCTGGTTTCCGACGCGATCGACGACGGCGTTGTGGAACTTGGTCACCGTGGCCTGCAGCTGGGAGACGATCAGGTTCTCGTCGTTGCGCGGGTCGCCGACGATCGCGCGCCCGTTGGCGTTGCGCTGCAGGTCGGGCCCGGCGGTGGGCGCCTTTTCGTCGGCGGAAAGCGATTTGCCCAGAGCGAGGTGGACTTCGTCCTTCTCGTAGAGGTAGGGCTGATCGGCCGGACCCCTGCCGTAGACGGAGTCGAGGTCAAAGCGCGGGGTGCGGAAGTCGGTCAGCCCGTCGGGATCGTTCTGCCGGGTCAGGCTGGAGGCCGGGTCGAAGGTGATGTCGTGGTCGACGAACTGGCCGAAATACGTGTAACCGGCCGGCAGTCGCAGCGAGCCGTCGTCCCGTGTCGCGGTGTTCTCGTCGTCGTCATCCTCCCCCAGCGGCTTGTCGAGCTTGCCGTCCTCGAGCTCCTGGATCATCGCCTCGCCGAGCTTGCCCAGCGAGTCGTCCGCCGGTGAGTAGCCGGGGAGGTGACGGAACATTCGCCCGAAGCGGCCGGTCGAAACCGACGAGGACGGTGTGCCTTCGAGTCCCCGCGGCGGCAGCGCGCCGTGGAAGGATGGTTTAACGGGCGTCGTCGCAGCCGGACTTTCCATCTGTATTCCCTTCTATTAAAAAAAGAAATTTCTAATAGTGCGCTGTTCTAACAAACAGCGACGGCGAACGCAATGGCAGGCTTCTGGCTGGTCTGCTCATATAGAGGGATATGGACAAGGAGAGCAAGCCGGTCAACTGGCGCGCCTGGACCGTCGGCGTCCTGGTCGCATTGGTGGTCATCGTCGCCCTGCAGAACTCCCAGCAGGTGAAGGTCGACGTTCTCTTCGCCACCCTCGACGCGCCGCTGATCGTCACCCTGTTGGCGGCGGTCGCAATTGGTGCCCTGATCGGCTACGTGGCCCCGCTGATCCGCCGCCACCGCCGCGACGAGCGGCGCCAGAACCAGGCCTGAGCTGCCGAAGGATCGCTCAGCTCCGCTCTTCGAGCTCGCGCTCCCGCTGGTCGGCCTTGCGTTCGTTCAGGTCGGCCTCCGCTGCCGTTCGCTTCGCCCGCTCCTCGGCCAGCTCTGCCTCACTTCGAGCCTGTTGCGCCTGCTCGCGGTGGTGGGCGGCGTCGTCTTGCATCGCCCGGGTCTGGACTTTCTCGACCCGGCGCTCGCGGTTGCGACGGGCGGCAGCGGCGAGTACCAAGCCCACCACGACGAGGGCGACGACGACGATCACGATGAGGGCTGTGGACATTTCGAGTTCCTCTCCTGGCTAGTAGCGGCGTTCGGGTGGGATTTCTCGCTCTTCGACCGGGGCAACGCGCTCAACCGGGGCGACGGCCGCAGTCCGGCGAGCCCACATCCGCTGCTGGATGAAGCCGAGGATCAGGCCGGCGGCCCCGGCGATCATCAGGATCAGACCCACTGTGTCGAGGCTGACGTGAGCGACGCGGACGTTCGTCGCAAAGCGCAGGATCGCCCCGACCGCGATCAGGAATATGGAGCCCGCGATCGTCATCAGAGACGCCCCAGCAGGAGCAGGATCAACAGCACGATCGCGATCAGCCCGAGGATTCCTCCGGCAACGGCAACCTTGAGCAGAACGAGAACGATCGCGACGATGATGAGCAGTCCGATGATTGCTCCAACCACAGCGTGTCCTTTCCTAGTTTGGATTGACGTGCTGAACCAACCGTGAGGAGTCAGTACCCGATCGGCTGTAGGAGAAACGGGATGGCCCCCGCTTGTGTCAGGCTCTATTCGGCGGGTGGTTTGCCGGGCGCGCCTTCGCCGGCTTCGGCGCCGGCGGCAGGTTCGGCTTCCGTTTCGGGCGCTGCGGGCGGCGACGGCTTTTCGGGGTGAACCGGGTGTTGCGGATGGGCGGGATGGGGCTTGACGGCCGGCTTGCCCTTGGCTTTCCCGGCGCTGGAATGCTCACTGTGCCCGGCGCCCTTGGCCTTCCCCGGCGGCGCCTTACCCGGGCTCTTCGTGCCCTTGGTGGGGTGTTCGGGCTTGGCGGCGGCCGTGCCGTGGTCGGGGCCCTTCGTGTGGCCGAGTTGCTTTCCGTTCGACTGCGCCTCCGGTTCCGCCGCCGTTGCGGGCGTGTGCGCCACGTGGGCCGCTCGCTTGGCGGAGGCCGCCTTCAAGCCCTGGTCGACCGCGCGCCGGATCCGCTGCTGTCGCCGGGCTGCGGCGCGGACACCGGCGGCGACGGACCCCGCGTGCGTCGCCGGTGCAGCCGCTGCGCCTCCCTCGCGGTCGGCCTCGGGCGCCGTCTTGGCGGGCGCACTCTGGCGATTGCCGACGCCGAGGTCGATCACGCCGCCGCGGTCAGCGGCGACGACCCCTACAGCCGAGACGGCGAGGACGGCCGCCGCCGATTTGATCGCGGTCGAGCCGACCAGGACCTTGCCGGCGGCGACGCCCGCCGCACCCCCGGCAGCGCTTGTGCCGCCCGCTGCTCCGCTGCCGAGGAGGCCCTGGAGGATCCCCGCCGACGCCGCCAGTGGCAGGGGGGCGAGGGCGGCGAACTCCTGCCGCCGGTCGGCTATCTGGGCCCGGAACGTCCTGCAGCTCTCGCAACGGTGCAGATGGGCGCGGATGTCGCGGCGGCGCAGGACGCGACCGTCGTCGTCGGAGATCGCCCGCATCACCTCCTCGCAGGGCATCTCACGCCCCTCGCTCATTTGGCGCAGGCTCAGACGCGCCTCGTAGATCGTCTGTCGCGCGACCGCCGGCGAGGTCTCCAGCGCCTCGCCGATCTGCTCGTAGCTGAGGCCGTTCATCTCCCGCATGACCAGCGCGCCGCGCTGCCGGGGCGGAAGCTCGGCGATGTCGGCGATCAACTGCTGAAGGCGGGCCCGGGCTTCGGCTTGCTCGGCCGGTCCGCCGGCTCCGGCCAAGGCCTCGGCGTCGATCGGCTCGCCTTCCCTCCTCGCCCGGATCAGGTCGATCGCCTCGTTGTGGGCGATGCGGTAGAGCCACGCCTTCAACTTCAACTCGCGCCTCTCGCCCGGCAGCGCCTGGAGGACCTTGAGCATCGTGTTCTGCACCGCGTCGTGGGCGTCCTCGGCGTTGCCGAGCATCGCCGCGCAGTAGCGGTAGAGATCCTGGTGGTAGCGCTCGAAGATCGCCGCGAAGGCACGCTCGTCGCCGTCCGCGGCGCGGCGCGCGATCGCAGCGTCTGGAAGCAGGCGGGAGGGCGCTGTCCCGATCACGCTCGAGCGCAACGTTCATCGACGGACATCCCTTCAGGGTAGGCGTTCGAAGTCCACTCGTTGCGGAAACGGACTCCCCGCCCTTATGTCAGGCGCATGGCTAGCTCGACTTTGAGCTGTCGCCTCTGTGCTCGAGCTGATCGGCGTCGAGGACCGCCCAGCCGACCCGCTCGACCAGCTGGCCGGAGAAGTGGTCGGACTCGAGGTCGCTGGTGCTGATCCGCTCGCGGTAGACGACGGTGCTGGGGGCGTCCTGGGGAGGATCGGCAACTACGAGGATCTGGGGCATTGGGAGCCTCCTTCGTTGGGGTGTCCCCACGATGGCGGCCGAACCTTGCCGCCAGGTCAAAATCGGGTAAAGACTTCGTCAGGCCGCCATGCCAAAACCCCGGCGAGCGCGAGCTCCACCTGCGACGGGGGAAAGTCAGAGGGTGCGAATGAACTGAACGTGCTTCGCCTTGTCCTGAAGTAGGAGGGCGATCGCCGCGGGCGTTCCCTTGATGCCGACACGGACCCACCCGCGCCCGGACTGCCCCGGCCCGAGCAGGATCGTTCCTCCCTTGGGGGCGTACAAGCCGTTTGCCATAAGTCCCCGGCCGGACAGTGGCGGGTGACCGTCGCCTCGGTTTACTTCCTCTTCCAGAGGGAAATTCCAGCTCCAGCCCAAATCGTCTTGGAGGTGAGGAGCCGGCTGCGGCGCGCCTCCGCTCGCCTTCGGGTATTCCAGCTGCCGCTCGTTGAGCCCAAGCAGCCGGAAGCGCTGCTCGCTGTCGTTCTTGTTGGCAAGGGCGAGCTCGATGTCCAGCAGCGTCGTTCCCACTCCGATTACGGGCGCCCGTAGCAAAGCCTTCGTCGTCAGAACCCCCACGTCGAATGCCCCCAGCCGTGCGCTTCTTCCCGTTTCGAGGTCGACGATCAGCTTTAGGCCGGTCTCGGCAAAGTGCTCTGGAAGGCAGGCGGGCGGCGGCCTCGATCCGCTCCGAGCGATGCCCGACGAAGAGCTGGCCGAGGCGGTCGACCCCGGTCTCGAGCTTCTCGACCTGAGCGAGGAACTGGGGGTTGCCGCGAAGTGGCGACCACTCGTTGGTCACCTGTATGAGGGCGGCGAAGCAGCAGTCGGCGGCCCGCTGCATCGCTATGTCGCAGTCGGGCCCCCGCCAACATCCGTTCGCGTTCGGCGGGATCGCGGTGCGCCGGCTTCGCTTCGTCGAGCAGGCTCAGGGCCATGCCGTAGGAGTGCTTGAAGTCCTGCAGCGCCAACCCTTCGAGCTTTGCCTCGATCCGGCTCAGGGTCGCGTTCGTCTCGTCGCGCTGGGCGAGCAGCGCGGAGAGGATGCCGGTGACCTGGCTGTTCCACTCGGCTTGGCTTGGAGACCCGCCGGTGAGCAGCTTGACCGCGGAACCCAAGGCCGGAATCAGGAGGGCGATCGGAATCATCGAATCGAGTGACGCTATTTGAACCCGCGGTGACGCGTTAACGTCGCACTCCGGATGACTTCGCGCGAGACTGCAGTTCTGATCCTCACCGGGCCGCCGGGAGTCGGCAAGACGACGACGGCCGGAATCCTCGCTGCCCGATCCCGTCGTGCCGTCCATCTGGAGGCCGACGTGTTCTTCCGTTTCATCTGTACCGGATACGTCGAGCCGTGGAAGCCCGAGTCGCACGAGCAGAACCGGGCTGTGATGCGGATCGTCGGCGAGGCCGCGGTCGGCTACGCGGCGGCGGGCTACTTCACGATCGTCGACGGCATCGTGTTCCCCGACTGGTTCCTCGAGCCCTTGCGCGATGCCCTTCACGGCGCCGGGCAGCGGGTTGCCTACGCGGTGCTGCGGGAGTCGCCGTCCCTGTGCGCGGCGCGGGCGCAGGGGCGCGAACGCGAGCCGCTCGCCGACCCCGAGGTGGCCGACCGGCTTTGGCGAGCCTTCGAGGACCTCGGCGAGCTCGAGCAAAACGTCATCGACTTGGGCGGCGCGACCCCCGAGCAGGCGGCCGACCTGGTTGCGCAGTCCCTTGCCGCCGGACGCCTCGCGGTCTGAGGGTCAGAGCTCAAAGTCCGTGCGCCGACCCTCCGGCACAAGCTTGACGTACTCGCGGTGCCGCCGCACGTAGTCGTTGACAAAGGGGCAGAACGGCAGCACCGCCAGACTCCGATCCCGCGCATCGTCGAGGGCGAACGAGATGAGGCGGCTGCCAAGTCCCCGCCCCTCGAACTCCTCGCCGATCTCCGTGTGCACCAGCTCGATCGACTCCTGCCGAAGCCGGTACTGCAGGAAGCCGGCGAGCTCATCGCCGACCCAGATCTCATAGCGCTTCGCGCCGGGGTTGTCGGTAATCGAGATTTCGGCAGAGCTCATCGGCTGACAAGAAAGGAAAACAGCGCCCGGCTCAGGCCTCCAGCTCCAGCACCACCTCGAACTTCTCCACGCTGGCGCGCTCGCCCATGGTGTTCTCTCCGCTCGGCGGCGACATCGAGTTCAGCGTCTCGTCGCCCTGGCGGTAATCGTCCTCGCTCTCGAAGAAGGCGATCGCCAGCGTCTTCTTGCCCTCGGCGTCGTTGAGGAGCAGCAGCTTTTTCGCCGGCAGCCCAGGCGGCGGTCCACCCTCCGCCTCGTCTCGTTCCCTGATCTCGGCGGCGGCCTTTGCTCCGTCGCCGCCCGTGAACGTTGCCACTCGTACGTACATATCGTCCTCCTTGGCTGGGGGGTTCTCTCCGATGCGAGGATGACACTTATCGCCCCGCCGATGTGGATTCAGCGAAAGGTCCGGCTGCAGGCGCGCCCGCGCGGCTTCCACCTGGTCACGGCGGAGGTGCTCGACGCCCTTCCCGAGCTGGGAGAGATCTCGGTCGGGATGCTGCACCTGCTGATCCAGCACACCTCCGCCTCGCTGGCCCTGAGCGAGAACGCCTCGCCGGAGGTGCGCCACGACTTCGAGGCCTGGTTCGATCGCGCGGTCCCCGAGCGCGCCCCCTACTGGACCCACACGCTGGAGGGCGACGACGACATGCCGGCCCACGTCAAGGCGGCGCTGCTCGGCCCTTCGTTGACGCTGCCGCTCAGCAACGGCCGGCCGGCGCTTGGGACCTGGCAGGGCATCTACCTCTGCGAGCACCGCGATCGCGGCGGCTCGCGCTCGCTGGTTGCCACCGCCTGGGGCCAGCCGCCGCCCTAGACACAAGCTGTTGACACGGCGGTTTCATCTCGTTCACATGTCTCCGGCGCACCCGCACGGGCGCGGCTTTCGTCATCCGTAGCCGGCGGCCACCTCGCGCCGGCGATGGCGGGGGGCGCTATCGGAGAACGCGGAGGCGAAGTGCTCCGACCCCGGCGACGGCGTTGGACCGCATCCAGGTCGGGGGCTCGGCGAGCTCGAAGCGAAGGTCGCGCCGCACGAGGCCGGCCAGCAGGACCTCGAGCTGCGTGCGAGCGACTTCGGCGCCGAGGCAGTATTGGGGTCCCGCACCGAAGGCCAGGTTGCGGCCAGGCGGGCGGTCGGGCTTGAAGTGGGCGGCGTCCTCGAAGGCGCTCTCGTCACGGTTCGCGGAGATGTTCCAGAGGCACACGCCTGCACCCTTGGGAAGCCGCTGTCCGGAGACCTCGACCTCGGTGGTGAGGATTCGCGTCAGGTGAATCACCGGGGTCAGCCAGCGCAGCGTCTCGTCGATCAGGCGCCGTGTGAGCCCTGGATCCGCGGCGACGTCGGCCAGGCCGCCCGGATGATCCGCCCAGACCGCCGCCGCCCCGGCAAGCGTGTGCCGGCTTGCCCCCGTTCCGGCCATTGCCACGTTGAAGCAGTTCAATGCCACCTCGTGCTCGCTCAGCGGCTCGCCGCCGGCCTCGGCTCCCCGCAGCATTCCGATCAACCCGTCGGCTTGATCCGCCTGGCGGTGACCGCGCACGGCACGGGTCAGCTCTCGAAGCAGGCGGAGTTCGGCCTTCTGCCTCCGGGCCGTCGACTCCGGGGACCCGCTGAAGTCAAGCTCGCCAAGCGCCTGAAGGGCGCCGGTCAGGCGGTCCGTCGCCGGGGAGACCCCGAGCAGATCGGACATCATCGCCGTCGCTGCAGCGCGCGCGAACGCGCCGACGAACTCGACCGTGCCGCCGTCTACCGCCGTCGCCAGGAAGCGGTCGAGGCGCCCCTCGAGCTTGCCTCTGATTTCAGCCAGGCAGCTTCCGCGGAAGGCGCTCTGCATCGCGTTTTTAAGCTCTTGATGGCGCTCCGGCTGCGCCATCTCGAGCATCCTGCTGGGCGATTCGCACTCTTTGGGATCGAACGCGTCCAGGGTTAGGCCGGCGCAGGGGCTGAAGACGTCAGGTTCCTTGTACGCGCGCTCGACGTCCGCGTAGCGGACGAGAGAGTAGACCGGCACGGAACCGCTGCGGTCGACGGAAAGCGCCTCGCACTCACGTAGACGGGCGAAGACGGTGTCGAACGTCTGATCCGCGAAAGGCGAGCTGTCGCGCGGATCGAAGGTCGGCAGGCCGCCTTTTTGTGGGACCGGGTTCAAGGCCGCCCCCCCGCAGAACCGTCGTCTCCCCGCACAATTATCAGAGTAATCAATGATATATATAAGAATCGAGGTCACCGGGCGGCGAGGGAGGCTGCAAAGTTGAGTGGGGGAAAATGCGCAGAGAGGTCTTGCCGTGAGTAGCCCGGCGCCGCTGACCATGACGAGCTTTGGTGCGGCCCTCGCCTACCGGGCCGAGGAGATGCCCGATAAGAGGGTCTTCACACTGATCGAGCCGGGTCAGGACGATCGGACGCTGACCAACCTGGAGCTTCACCGCAAGGCCCAGGACATCGCGGCGCTGCTGCTCGAGAAGATGCCGCAAACCGACCGGGCGCTGTTGCTGTTCCCTCCCGGACTCGACTACGTGTGTGCCCTCTACGCCTGCTTTCAGGCCGGAATCGTCGCCGTCTCGGCTCCACCGCCACAGCCGAACCGTTTGCATCGCACGCTGCCCCGCCTGCAGGCGATCGCGGCCGATGCCGAGATCAGCGCCGTTCTCACCGCCGACTTCATCCGCGAGGCGGCGCAGTCCGATGCCGCCGGGTCGTTCCTCAAAGACGGCCCGCTGACCGAAGTGCAGTGGATCGCCACGGACACCGCGCCGCAGGGGGGTGAGGTCGACGTCGCCAGGCCGCCCCTCACCGAGATGGCGTTCCTGCAGTACACCTCGGGCTCGACCCGCGCCCCCCGCGGGGTGATGTTGTCGCACGAGAACCTGATCGACAACCTGGACCTGATCGGCCACGCCCTCGGGCACGTTCCGCCCGGCGACAACAAGGGCCTGATGTGGCTGCCGCCGTACCACGACATGGGCTTGATCGCGGGTGTACTGCAGCCGGTCCACCTCGGGGGACCCTGCATCCTGATGTCGCCGCTGACGGTGATCAAGCGCCCGGCCCGCTGGCTGGAAGCGATGTCGGAGCATGGGGTTACGACCAGTGGTGGTCCCAATTTCTCCTACGACCTGTGCGTCCGACGGGTCGACCAGGAGACATGCGAACGGCTTGACCTCTCCAACTGGAGGGTTGCCTTCAACGGCGCCGAGCCGATTCGGGCAGAGACGATCGACGCGTTCTGTGAGAAGTTCGGCCCCTGCGGCTTCAGGCGCGACACCTTCCAGGCCGGTTACGGCCTCGCCGAGGCCACGCTGATGGTGACCTCAGGCGACAGGGAGGGGGTGCCGAAGGTGCTGGAGGCGGACGCGCGCGCGCTCGAGGATGGCCTCGTCCGCCCCTCCGCAGGCGAGGGGCCCGCCAAGGTCCTGGTCGGATCGGGCGGCGTTCCCGGTACGAACAAGCTTGCGATCGTCGACGCCGGCGACGGGCGCCGCTGTGAGGACGGCGAGGTGGGGGAGATCTGGTTCGCCGGGGCCGGAGTCGCGCTGGGTTACTGGCGCGATCCCGAGGAGACGGCGGAGGTCTTCGGCGCCAGGCTTGGGGACGATCCCGACACCCCGTACCTGCGGACCGGGGACCTCGGCACGATCCTCGACGGCGAGCTGTACGTCGTCGGCCGGATCAAGGAGCTGATCATCGTCAACGGCCGCAACATCCACCCGCATGACATCGAGTTCAGCGCCGAGGCGGCGAGCCCGCTCGTGCGCGGTCACTGCGCCGCCGCCTTCGAGCAGGAAGTCGACGGTGAGACCCGGATCGCGATCCTGCTCGAGGTGGACCAGCCGGAGAGCGAGGACGGCTACGAGCAGATCATCGCCGCGGTGAGGAAGCGCGTCGCCGACGATCTCGACCTGCCGCTGTACTGGGTCGGCTTGTGCTCGCGTGGCACCGTCCCGAAGACGACGAGCGGCAAGATCCAGCGACGGCTGTGCAAGTCCCTGCTCGCGGAAAACGACCTGGAGCTTCTCGCCGAGAATCCCCGTCTCTAGGTGGGGGCCTGGGCCTGCTCGGTGCCGGCGAGGCGCAGCACGAGCTCTTCGACCTCACCGACCGTGTCCGCCTCGGCTGCGTCGTCCTCGCTTATCTCGGCGAGGCCGAAGTGGTCCTCGAGCGTCGTCGCGAGCTCCATCAGCCGCAACGAGTCGTAACCGAGGTCAACGCTGAGCTCCGAGGCCGAGGATATTTCCACGCCCGTCACCGGCGCGAGCCGCGCGATCAGTCTGCGAACGTCTTCACGAACGGCATTTTCGTTCATATTCACGGCTCCGCCCTAGGTTGGATGAGCCCCGCAACTCGTACTGTCACTGTTCGGCTTCCCCGAAATCTTATAGAATAGTCGAGCTCTATGGAGTAGTCTGGCCAAATGCGGCCAGCGGCGTCGCCGGCGCTGCGGGACGCGGGGAAAAGGGAGTCGCGCGAGCATGGATGTGCAGGAAATCGAATCGTGGGACGCGAGCTACAGCAATACCCAGAGCGTCCACCGCACCGATGACGGCATCGATCTCTACTACGAGTATCGCGGCCGGGGGCCCTGGCTGGTGATTCTCTCCGGTGTGTTCGTCGTCAGCACGATCTGGCGCAACTTCACCCAACGCTTGGTCGAGTCCAACACCGTTCTCACCTATGACATTCGCAATCAGGGTGCGTCATCGAGCGGCGACGGCTCCTACGTGAATCACCTCAATGACCTGAAGTCGCTGCTGGATCACATCGGCGTGGAGGAGGCATATGTCCTCGGCGTCTCGTTCTCGACCCTGTTCGCTCGCGATTTCACCGTTGAAAATCCCGAGCGGGTCAGAGGCCTGATCCAGTGTGCGCCGGCGATCAGTGCCTATGGCTCCAAGCGCCGCACCTACATGCTCAAATCGTGGCTGGCCTCGCTTGAAGCGGGCGGGCCGCCGGCGCTCTTCGACGCGACGTTCCCGTTCGTGCTCGGCGATCGCGCCATCGCACAGGGCGGCCCGCCGATGTACCTGGCGCTGCGCGATCGCTTCCTGGCGGTCAACTCCAAAGCACAGCTTCGCGCCAACCTCGAAGGCGGGCTCGAAGCCGACGACGATCTCGAGAAGCTGCGGCAGCTGCAGTGCCCCGTCCTCCTCTTCACCGGCGACAACGACTTCAACGTCAGCGGCACGGCGCTGGAGGATCAGGCGGCGCTGATTCCCGACGCCCAGGTGAAGATGATCGAGCGCTGCGGGCACGCGCCCTACGTCGAGGCACCGGAGGCCTTCGAGGAAATAGTGCAGGCGTTTGTCGCGGAAACCGAGGCCCGCGAGGCCGCTTCGGCGAGCGGGTAAGAGAGCAGAGCACCAGAGGGAGCGGGAGAGATGGACTTCAGAATCAGCAAGAGGTCGGAAGAGCTGATCGGCCGGGTTCGCCAGTTCGTCAACGACGAGGTGATCCCCAACGAATTGCGATACCAGCAGGAGATAGCGGAGTCGGGCCAGCCTTACCGCAGGCCGCCGATCATGGTGGAGATGCGGGGAAAAGCCCGCTCGGCCGGTCTCTGGAACCTCTTCATGCAAGACGACGAGTGGACCGGGGAGCCCCTCTCGACAGTGGAGTACGCGCCGGTCTTCGAGCAGATGACGCGCAGCACGCTGGGGCCCGAGGCCTTCAACTGCCAGCCGCCCGACACCGGCAACATGTCGATGCTCGCCGCCTGCGGCACTCCCGCCCAGCAGGAGCGCTGGCTCGTGCCGATGCTCGAGGGGGAGATCTGCTCGTGCTTCTCGATGACCGAGCCGGGTATCTCCAGCTCCGACGCCCGCAACATCAAAGCCACGATCGAGCGCGACGGCGACGAGTTCGCGATCAACGCGCGCAAGTGGTTCTCCACAGGCGCCGCCAAAGACACCTGCAAAGTCTGCTTCTTCCTCGGTGTGACCGACCCGGTCGCGGAGCCCTTCCCGGAGCAGTCGATAGTGCTCGTCCCGCTCGACACGCCGGGTGTCGAGATCGTCCGCACGATGACCGTCTTCGGGTACCAGCAGCCGATGAGCCAGGGGGAAATCCACTTCACCGACGTCAGGGTGCCGATCGGCAACCTCCTGCAGCTGGCCGGCGACGGCTTCGAGATCAGCCAGAAACGGCTCGGGGCCGGGCGGGTGCACCACTCGATGCGCGGGATCGGCATGGCAGAGCGGGCGCTCGAGCTGATGTGCCAGCGGGTGGCGAGCCGCGAGACCTTCGGCGTGCGCCTCGCCGATCAGGGGGTGATCCAGGATTGGATCGCCCGCTCGCGCCTCGAAATCGAGCAGGCGCGGCTCTTGACGCTGAAGGCGGCCTGGACCCTCGACGAGCTCGGCGGAGCGGCCGCCAGGCGCGAAATCTCGGCGATGAAGGCGGTTACGCCTGGGATATCGCTCAATGTGATCGACCGGGCGATCCAGGCCCACGGCGCGGAGGGAGTCAGCCAGGACACCGCGCTCGCCGAGATGTGGTCGCATGCGCGCGCGCTTCGGATCGCCGACGGCCCGGACGAGGTTCACATCAGGAGCCTGGGGCGGTGGGAGTTGAAGGCACAGCTGAGCGCTGCCCGGGAGGGCGCGCCGGCGAAATCCCTGGTCAGCTAGAAGAGAAAGGTCATCGGCCGCTGGGGTGAATCCGACCCGAGCAGGCTGACGCGCTTCTCGGCGATGCGCAGAGAGCCGTCCTGTCGGATCAGGCGGTGCAGGTAACGCCCTCCCAGTATCCGCTGGCGGCCGGCTCGGTGAGCGATCAGCATGAAGTTGCTCCTCGCCACGCAGCCGTCCTCGTCCGCCTCCTCGGCTGAGACCCGCAGGGCCGAGAAGGTGCGAGATGTGAGCGAGATCGGTTCCTCGGTGTAGGCGGAGCCGGAGCTCAGCCGCGCGATCCGGTCCTCCATCCGGGCACGGTCGTCGTAGAAGACATTCAGCCGCATCGTGCCGTCAACGGACTCGGGGTCGACCGGCATCCAGTAGAGGCAGTCGTCGACGAAGAGCTCCAGCCAGCCGTCGTAATCGCGATCGTCGAGCAGGTGCGCCTCCTGGGCGAGGAGTGCGTAGACCTCGGCCGTCAGTTCGCCGACGCTCACGACCCTGGGCTCATCAGCTCCCGCCAGCGGCGGTACTGGCCCCGCTGCGGGGTCTCGTGGGAGATGTCGCCGATGCGGTGGGTCTCGCCGGCGACGGTCTCGCGTTCCTCGCCCCGGGTCAGCTGCACCCACTCGACCTCCTCGGCGGCGAGGCCTTCCTCGACCCGCTCGAACATCTCCAGATCATCCGGCTGCACGAAGCCGGCCGGCCCGGAGCCAAGTTCGTGATAGCGCAGGCGTACGCGGTTGACGTCGGCAGGGACGCCGTCGAGCAACACCGGGCGCAGCACCACGCGAGTGCGATTTACGGCCAGCGGGTGGATCTCGCAGATGTTGATGCTGCCCAGGTTGAGGTTCGGAAAGATCGAGACGTTGATCGGCGGCCCGGTGCTGGCCAGGTAGAGGTCCTCACCCCCCTCGACACCGAAGTAGGCGTCGAGATCGGTTCCGGGCGGCGGTGCGCCGGGAAGGAGGTCGAGGCGCTCGCGCTTCATCTTCTTTGTTGCCACCGAACGAAGGTCCATCAGGGTATGCCCGTTGGAGAACGCCTCGACCGTAGCCTCGCCCTCCGAGGTGTTGCTGAGGTAGCGGGGCTGCTCGCCGGTTCGCTTCTGCAGGATCGCGAAGAGGGATTGGTGAGTGAAGCTGAGGTGGTACCCGTCGACGTTGTTCTCCAGCTGCATCTTCCAGTTGGCGTCGTAGACCACCTCGTTCGCATCGGGGGCGACCCTCAGTGCGTAACCGCCCGCGTGATCGACGAAGCGGTCGATGTAGGGCAGGACGTCGCGAAGATGGTCGGTCAGCTTTGGCACGTCGGGATTGAACGAGGCGAAGATGAAGCCCCGGTAGGACTCGACCCTGGGGGGAGAGGACAACCCCAGCGACTCTTTGTCGACCTCCTCGTCCGCGTGAGGAAGCCCGACCAGCTCGCCGTCGAGACCGAACGTCCAGCCGTGGTACTGGCAGCGGAATCCGGACGCGTTTCCCCTCGGCAGGAGGCAGATTGCGGCGCCGCGATGGCTGCAGCGGTTCACCACGACCGCCGGCTCGCCGTCCTTGTCTCGGACCAGGACCACCGGCTCGGTCCCGATCGCGGTCGTCTTGTAGTCGCCCGGCTGCGCTATCTCGCTGTCATGCCCCACGTACACCCAGGTACGCATATAAATGCGCTGCATCTCCGCCTCGAAGACCGCGGGGTCGACGTAGAGGTCGCGGTGGACGCGGGACCCCTCGGCGAGCGCTGAGAAGTCGACCCGATCCGGGTGTGTTTCCGAACCGGCGTGGGACCCTCCCAGCGTGCTGTCCCTCGTCCTCACGTTGGTAGTGTCTCAAACCCGAAAAGAGGTTGCAGAATACTCTGGATTTACCAATGAATCTCGTAGACATGTACCGCACTGCCGCGGCGGAGAAGGGCTCGGAGCCCGCCGTCACCTTTGCGCGACCGCCTTTCGAGGGGGTAGTGCTGAGCTGGGGGGAGATCATGGAGCGCGCCGACGGGCTCGCCGCCGAGCTGTCCGCCGCGGGAGTCGGCTCCGGATCGCGTGTTGCGACGATGTCCGTCGACCACCCCAACACCCTGCCGGCGCTGCTGGCGATGTGGCAGCTCGGCGCGATCCCGGTCATGGTGGACCCGCTGTGGGGGGAGTCGATTCGCGCAGGAGTGATCTCGCACAGCAGGGCCGATCTGGTCGTCTCGGTCGGGGAGGGGCTCGAGCTCGAGCCCACCGACACCGGCTCGGTCACCGAGCGGCCGGACCTACCGCCGACCACGGCCTTCGTCGCCTACACCTCGGGCAGCACGGCCGCGCCGAAGGGAATCCCGATCCGCCACGAGCGATTGGTGGCGGCAATGCATTCCTCGGCGGCCACGGTGACGGCTTTCCGCGGCGAGGCGCCGGCGCGGATCGCGTCGAGCATGCGGCTGTCCGGGGTCGGGGTTCTCGGTTTGCACTATCTCTGGTCGGCGGCGTTCGGCGCCGAGGTGATCGTGCTGCCGCCGCTCGAGCTGGCGACCGCCGGCGCCTACTGGGCGGAAGTCAGCCGCTATGAGATCGATCAGGCGGTTCTCGTGCCGCCGCTGTACGAGGTCCTGCTCAGGGCATCCACTCCCGGCGAGCATCGCCGGCGCCCCCTCTTCATCAACGCAAGCGGACCGATCTCGGCCAAGACACAGGCACGGTTCATGGAGCGGTTCGATGCCCTGCTCCTCAACTGTTACGGCCTTACCGAGACCACGTTCGCCTGCATGGTCGGGGACACCGACGAGCGGGGAACGACGAGCCTGGCGGTGGGGCGCCCCGACCTGGTCCGGGTCCGGCTCCAGGATCGGGATGGCGCCGAGGTGGCCGGTCCGGGAGAAGGCGAGGTCGAGGTCTGCGGTCCGACCGTGTCGGACGGCTACTACGACAACGCGGAGGCCAACGACGCTCTTTTCGACGGTTCCTGGCTGAAGACCGGTGACCTGGCGCGACGCGACGAGGACGGCAAGTACTGGATCGTCGGCCGGCTCAAGGACGCGGTGATGAAGGGTGGGAGCACCGTTTACCTGACCGAGGTCGAGGAGGCCTGTGTCGCGCTCGAGGGCGTTCTCGAGGCGGTTGCGGTCCGCACCGACCTCCCGGGAGGCATCGAGGACTTCAGCGTCATCGTGCGCCCGATGGACGGCGGGGCGCCGGACGCAGCTCAGCTCGAGGCTGCCCTCGAGAAGGCCCTCGGCTCCGACCGCAGCCCGCGCAAAATCGTCTTCACCGAGCGGGAGCTGCCCCGGATCGGGCAGAACAAGATCGACCGCCGCTCCGCCCAGGCGCTCTGGGCGGAGCTGGCGAATCCGTCGGTGCCCGCCGCCGATTGAGCGGTCCCCCGGCCGCGCCCGCCTCGGTCACGACCCGGGCCGCACCCGTTGGCGATGGTCGGCTCGTATCCGCTCGACCATCCCCAGGTACCACTCGATGTAGGGCAGTAGGGCATCGCCACCGAAGAGGATCGCCGAGGCGGTCTCACCGAGGACTGCGTTCGTGTTGGACAGGTCGAAGATCCGGTTGCGCGACAGATAGGTGCGGAAGAAGTCGGTGCGCGGCTGTTCGTCGAGCCTCTGGTCGATGAGCGTGAACTCGTCGTCGTCCATCACCCATTGCGGTGGGGCCATGCCCAGTGCGCCGAAGACAGCCCGGCCCACCTCCTCCGCCGCCGGTGGGGTCGCGTTGACGAGGTGAAAGACGCCCGCGTCGCTTCCCGAGAGGCCGATCCGCACCGCATTGCGGGCAACGACATCGACCGGGATCAGGTTGATCGCCGCCTCGCCATCGCCGCGCAGCCGCACCGGGCGGTGGGCGAGGAAGGCGCCGAGTTTTCGTCCTTCCACCTCCACTCGGGCTCGCTGGACGCCGAGCACGAAGCCGTAGAGCCCGGTGTTCGAGATCGCCGCGAAAGTCTTCGTGTGGCCGACCACGATGCTCGGTCGCATGATCCGAGTCGGCAGCGCCTCCCAGTCGTCCACCAGTGTCTCGGCCCGGATCTTGCTCTCCTCGTAGGCGTTCTGGGCGACGCCCGGATCGCGGGCCGGCTGCTCGAGCACGAGGCCGTTGCGGCTTCCGGCCACGTAGGCGGTGCTCACATAGTTGAAGGCGGAAGCTCCGGCCTCGGTCGAGAGCTCCAGCAAGCGGCGAGTTCCCTCGACGTTCTGCTCGAGGATTTTCGGCAGCTGCTCCTGCTTGAACCTGAGCGATGCCGCCGAGTGCCAGACTTCGGCGATTCCGCCGGGAAGCCGGGAAACGGCGTCCTCGCTCGCGTCGCGGAGGTCGAAGGCGATGGCATGGCAGCGTTCTTCCAGGCTCGGCAGCAGGTCGGCCCGCTCATAGAGGGCACAGGCGCGCTTCAATGCCTCGGCAAGACGCGTCCGGGCGCGGTCCGGATCGTGGCTGGGGCGGACCAGGCAAGCGACGTCCCCCGCGGTCTGATCGAGCAGCTCGAGAACGAGCGCGGCCCCGACGAACCCAGTCGCGCCGCTGACGAGGTGAACGCCGTCGCTCATGCCGAGGCGCCGCTCAAGCGCCCGCCCGCCCGCCGCTCGCGAGCACGTGACCGGCCATCGCGTCGAAGGAGCGAAGTACGTCAACCCCCACGTCGGCGTCCCACTCGATCTGGAACTCGTCCTCGACGGCAATCAGGAAGCCGACAAGAGCGAGCGAGTCGAGTTCGAGCCTGCTGATTGAGTCGGTGCCGAAGTCGTCGCGCGAAACCGTCACCCCCTCGATCTCGCGCTCCATGATGCCGATCAGGCGCAGCGCCATCGCCTCGATCTCGCCACTCCCGACCTCGCCTCCCCGCGCGCTCAAGCTCGCCCAACTCCCCTCCGGCGGCCCGTGCACCGACCGGTATTAAGGATCCATTAAACTTTGAGTACAAAGTTATAGCTGAATATACTGATGATACCTTTTCACCCTTCGCGCGTATCCCGAACCGGGAGGTCGGGACAAGTGCTTGAGAACGCGGTGCGAATGCAGGGGGAAGGAACCGGTTGGCCGACTTAGGCTCCCGTCGCGAGACCACACGCCTTGGCGTTGCGCCCCGGGTCGCCTCGCGGGCCTCGCGCGGGGCGGCGGCGGTGACCATCGCCCTCGTCATGAGCCTCGGGGCGCTGGTGGCAAACGGGAGCGCCGCGGTGCCTGCCGGCGGACGGTCCTGGGAGCTGGTCAGCTTCGGTCAGCCTTCATCGGCTCGTTCCTTTGGTGTGAGGCCAATGGGAGAAAGTGGCGACCAGTTCGTCTACAGCACTGCAGGGCCGGCGCCGGGCAGCGAATCGGGCTCCTTTCTCAGCTACACCGTTGCCGCCCGGGGCTCCACCGGGTGGAATATCACCCCAATCGGGTTTCCCTACTCGATCTTCACGAACGAGCTCCTCGCCGCGATCATCCCCCTTTACCCGGCCGCCTTCAGCGAAGATTTCGGCACGGCGTTGTGGCTTTCTTTCGTTCCGCTGAGCCCGGCTGGGCCCCCTGAAGGCGAACTCGGCCTCTACCGTAAGGACACGGGAGAGCCCGCCGAATTCATCGCGAACCTCGGCGAAAGCATTCCGCTTTTCTACGAAGGTTTCGCCGACATCGCCGGGGATGGAGGCCGGGTTGTGTTCGCCTCCGTAGAGCATCTCCTGCCGGCGGATGCGGGCAGGTCAGAAGGCGCCTCCATCTACACGTGGGACGGCGGCGGCTTGCAGCTGGTGGATGTCGCCAACGATGGCTCGCTGCTATCAACGTGCGGCTCAACTATTTCCCAGATGAACGGGATGTCGGCCGATGCGAGCCTGGCCTTCTTCACCGTTCCCGCCACCTGTGGCGGTCTCGAAAAGGTCTACGTCAGAGATCTGGACGCCGATGAAACCACCGAGATCTCGGCCTCTCAGTGCACACGGGTGGACTGCGACGCCGAACAAGGAGTGACCTTTGCCGGCGCGACCCATAACGGTCGCTTCGCATTTCTGACCAGCACCCAGCAGCTGACGAATGATGATCACGATACCGCCCGCGACCTCTATCGATATGACGTCGCCAAACACGAACTTTTGCTGCTGAGCAACGGTTCGCTGGAAGCGACGGGGGAAGTCCTGCAGGAAAACGTTTTCCCCTCTGACGATGGCACCCGCGTCTACTTTCGCGCCACCGGCAGGCTCAAGCCCGGCGAATTGACCGGAGGAGAAAAGCTGTTCATGGCCGGCCCCGGAGAACTGAAGCTTGTCGCCCCCGCCACCTTCCCGAACAAACCCCAGATCCAGCCGTCCGCCGACGGCGAGCGAGCGCTCTTCACAACCCAGACGCAGGTGTTGGCGAGCGATACCGACTTCGAATCCGATGCCTACCTCTACGACGCCGAAGGGGAATCGATAACGAGGATCTCGTCGGGTCCGGAAGGGGGCAACGGGCCGTTCGAGGCCCACATCGAGTCGCCGATCGGTAGGCCCGAATTCGAACTGGGTGACCGCCGCCCGTTTTACGCGCTCGACGCCAACGGTGAACGGGCGTTCTTCTGGACGTCGGAGAAGCTCCTGCCCGAAGACATCAACGGCAAGGCCGACATCTATGAATGGTGGAACGGTCAGCTCGGCCTGATATCGCCGGGCAACGACGGAACCGATTCCGCTTTCGCCGGGGCGAGCAGAGACGGTCGCACCGTGGTGTTTGCGACCAATGCCACGCTGAACCCGGCCGACCAGGACGGCGGAAACAGGGATTTCTACGTGGCCCGCCTGGAAGGATTTCCGCCAGCGCAGAAAGCGCCTCAAGCGCAAAGCTGTGACGCCTCGTCATGCCCGTTTCCGCTTCGCAATCAGCTCAGCCGGCCGTCTCCGGGAAGTGCCAAACCGGCGCGGGGCAAGCGGGCCAAGATCCGGGTGCTGGGCATCCGCTCCAGCCAGAGCGGCCTGATCGGTCGCTCGACCGCCGTCCTCGCCTCGGTGCCTTCCCCGGGTCTCGTCACCGCACAGGTCTGGGATCGTGAAGGTGGGAAAAAAGCGGTGATTGCAACTGGCAGCGCCGGTGCGATACGCGCCGGGAAGATCCGGTTGAACCTGTCCCTGACGCGTCTCGGCCGACATCTGGGCACCGGCATCGCCAGGGGTCTACTCACCATCGAAGAGGGCGATTTCCGAGTGGCGAAGGTCGTCAAGGTCGACCTGGGCCAATGAGGCGACCCGGCGCCAGCTTTTACGGGCTGTTGGCCCTCTGGGCTCTCTTCGCCGCCGCGGCGGCGCCCGCGGTCAGCAGAGCCGAAATGACGATCGTGCCGGGCAGTATCGACACCGTGACCCTGGATAGCGAAGGCAACCCCGACAACCGTGCCGGTGCGCACCCAGATCGGATCCGGGTGTCGTTCAAGCTCAACGTCGACGGATACGGTCCCAGAAGCCTGGCCTTCGAATTCTCCCCGGGCCTGACCGGTGCTCCGGCGGCGACGCCGACCTGCCCTCGTGAGGTCTTCGAAGACGAAGAATGCAACGCCGATACCCAGGTTGGGGTCTTCAGCTTGGAAGTCGGCGGCGGGACGAACGAACAGCAGCCGGTCTTCAATCTCTCACCGAGGCCGAACCAGCTGGCGACGATGGGTTTCAAGCCGCTCTGGCAGACGGAACTAGGGTTGGATCTGCGACCCGGCGACTACGGCCTGACGATCGCGACGAACGATTTGCCCCAGCTCGCCGTTGGCAGGGGCCAGGTGGAACTCTGGGGTGTCCCGGCGGACCATGTCGGCTCGTCGGAACGGGCGGCGCTTCTCACGACCCCCACCCAGTGCGGTCCGATGGCCGTCACCTTTCGCACGAAATCCTGGGAAGCAAATTCGCCATGGATCAGCGAAATCGGCGAAAGCGAACCTTTCACCGGTTGCGAGGAACTCAGCTTCGAACCGGAACTCGGCTTCCAACTCAGCGATTCGACCAACGACTCGCCAACCGGCGCCCAAATCGATCTGCGCGTGCCGCCGCATAACGGTCCAAATGAACGAGTGAGCGCGTACCTGAAGGACGCGACGATAAATATGCCGCCGGGGGTGACCGTGTCGCCCGGCGCCGTGGAAGACATGCAGGTGTGCACGGACGATCAGTTCAACCCGGGCTCCACCGGCTCGGTCGACTGCCCCTTTCACTCGCGCGTGGGCTCCGTCTCGATCGCCACTCCGCAGCTTGCGGAGTCTCTGCACGGCTCGATCTTCCTCGGCACGGAACGTCCCGGCGAACGCTTTCGACTCTTCGTCTTTGCCGCCGCTCGGGGGATCCAGGTGAAATCGGTCGGCAAGTTGACTACCAATCCCCAGACCGGCGAGCTCGCAGCCACTCTCGGCGGTCTGCCCCAGGTGGCCCTGAGCGATATCTCACTGAACTTCGACGGCGGCGCGAGGTCGCTGCTGGCCACCCCGCTCTCCTGCGGTCAGGTTCGCGCGCACGCCAGCTTCATTTCCCACTCCACCAGCGAACCGGCACAGGCTGCTCAGATCCTCGGCATCAAAGCTCGTGGTGGGGGCCCATGCTCGGCGACGCTCCCGTTCTCACCAGAGATTACGGCCGGCTCGACCAAGTTGAAGGCGGGGAAGAACACCGGCTTCTCCTTCACCCTCGCTCGCCACTCGGGGGAACAGCTGACCAAGCGGTTCGCGACGACCCTGCCGACGGGCCTCAATGCGAACCTGACCGCGGTCGATCGCTGTCGCGCGGCCGCGGCAGCGGCCGGCTCCTGTCCGCCCGGGAGCCGGATCGGCACCGCGGTCGCCGAGGTCGGCTCGGGTTCGAGCCCGGCCCAGGTAAGGGGCGACGTTTACCTGACCGACTCGTATCGCGGTGCCCCCTTCGGCCTCTCGATCGTGTTCGACGCCTCGATCGGACCCTTCCACCTCGGCTCGCTGAACGTCCGCGGCGCACTGCGCCGCGACTCCCGCACGGGACAGCTGACGATCGAAACCGACCCACTGCCGACGATCTTCGAAGGCGTGGCGCTGCGCTTCCTCACGATCGGTATCGATCTCGACCGTCCTGGCCTTCTCGTCAATCCGACCTCCTGCCAACCAAAGCAGATCGTCTCAACGATCTACTCGCTTGACGGCCGGGTCACATCGGCGGCAACGCCGTTCAACATCAAGGGTTGCGGCGCCTTGGGATTCCGCCCGCGATTCTCACTTGCAATGAAGGTCGAGTCCGCCCGCGCCGATCGGCCGGCGCTGTCGATTTCCGCCGCTATGGACAAAGGTGAAACGGGTCTTCGCCGGTTCAAGGTTGCGTTCCCGCGGCTGCTCGCCTTTCACAGCGCCGGCATTCGCGAAATTTGCCCCCGCGGGGACGCCTTCGAAGGTCGCTGCGGTGAGGGCTCCAGGGTGGGCACGGGAGTCGCCCGCACGCCGCTGCTGGGGGAGCCGCTTCGCGGCCCCGTGTACCTGGTTCAGCCCGCAGGAAACGGTTTCCCCGAACTCTGGAACGAGCTCGAAGGCTCGGGCGTGAAGATGGAGCTGACGGGTCAATCGGTCCAGAGGGGCGATCGGCTGAGCACGGAAATGGTCGATCTGCCGGACGTTCCGCTGACCAGGTTCACGATGCACCTGAATGGCGGACCCAACGGGCTTTTCAGCCTCAAGGGCGATCCCTGCAGAGCTGGCCAGCCGCGCCGGCCGAGGAGCCTGGTGACGCTCGAAGGGCAGGACGGCGCCTATCGGCAGACGGGTGTACCGCTGAAGGCGAGCTGCTCCACTGCTCGCCCGGCGAGGAGGTTCGTCGCCGGAATGAGGCTGGATAGGCTCGAATGAGCTCGGCTCGCAAGCGCCGACCGGAGCGGGCCACCCGTCTTGCGGGGCTGAGTGGGTTCTTGACCCGGCGGCCCCGCCTGGTCTTCTTCTCCTGGCTTCTCGTAGTCGTCATTCTCGCGCTGCTGGGCAGGAATCTCGCCGGCCAGTTGCAGCCACACCCACTTTTCATCGGCGGCTCTGAACCGAAGCTGGCCCACGAGATCACCCTGCGTCAGTTTGGCAGCGACGAAAGCATGGTGGTGGCGCTGCGCGGACCGCGCGCAGCCGTGGCTCGCCAGGGCAGGGAGCTCGACGCTCGCGTCGACGCCCTGCCCAAAACGGTGGTGGTTTCGCCATGGTCGGCGGGTGGTGCCGCGATCGGCGGACTGCGGCCGGAGCCCGGTGTGGCCGGGCTCGTGGTGCGGGTCGGGCACAGGAGCGACCAGGGCTTCGAGGAAATGCTCGAACTGGTGGAAGGCGAGGTCGAACGGACCGTCGCGCCGCCCGTTCACGCGAGCATCGCCGGCCTGCCGAGGATCTTCTCCTCCTACAGCGACGCAAACGAGAGCGCCGCGAAGACCGGCGAGATGATCGCCATCCCCGTCCTTTTGATCGTCCTCCTGCTCGTCTTCCGATCAATTGTCGCCGCCCTGATTCCGGTCGTTGTCGGCGGGATCGTCGTCGCCGCCACCGACGGCGTGCTGCGGCTGCTCCTCGGCCTGATCGAAGTCGACGCCTTCGCTCTGGCGGCGGCAGGAATGATGGGCCTGGCGCTCGGTATCGACTACTCGCTGCTAGTCGTCTCGCGCTTCCGCGAGGAGCGTGGGAAGGCCGACCTGGCGGAAGCCGTGCAGATAACCGTGCAGGCGACCGCGCGCTCGGTCATCCCCGCCGCCTGCGGGCTCTCGCTGGCGATGCTGATCGCGGCGCAGATTCTCCCCGGCGCCGTGGTCACTTCGGCCGCACTGGCGATCGTGATCGCGACGGTCTTCAGTGCGTTTTCGGCGCTGACCGCCGTGCCGGCCGCGATCATGCTGCTGGGCCGCAATCTCGATCGCTGGTCGTTGCCCGAGCGCTACTCGGTCAGCGGCGTGCCGTTGCGCGTCTCGAGCCGGATCGCCCGCAGGCCCGCCGCCGTCGGCTTGATCGTCCTCGTCATGCTGTTTCTGGCCGGCTGGTCCACCACGCTCAAGTCGAGCTTGGCCAGTCCCGAACTGCTCCCGCCCGGCGACGCGGGCAGGGTCGAAGAGGAACGGGTCGAGAACGCCCTCGGTCCGGGCTGGCTTGCGCCAATCGAAATCGTCCTGCGCGGGCACGGCGAACCGATGACCTCACCGAAGAAGATCAGATCGCTCGTCGCCTTTCAGGATCAGCTTGAGCGCGACCCCGGGGTCGAGACGGTGGCGGGGTTTAACACGATCGCGCACAACCTCAAACCCCTCTCCGGCTTCGAACGGCGCCTGGTCGACCAGCAGCGGGGCGCGACCAAACTGGCGTCCGGTATCGCCCGGACGGATCGCGGTGCCCAGCTCAACAGCAGCGGCTTGCACGCAGCGGCAGCGGGCGCCGGAGAGCTCGGCCACGGCGTCGAATCCACTACCTATGGCGCCGACCTGCTCGTCCGGGGCCTGAGGGCTTCGAACACCGGCTCAAACCAACTGACCGCAGGGTTGGAACGGGCAAGCCAGGGCAGCGGTCGGGTCGCCGCGAGCTCATCCGCCACCTCCCGAGGCGCCAGGCGCCTGGCCCAGGCACTGGAAGAAGCGCATGAACAGGTCAACGAATCGGCGGGGAACATGCGCTCGACCAAAAGCGCCCTGCACTCTGGGAACGACAGCCTGGTCGAAGCCAGGGGCCCGCTCCAGACCGCGGAAGAACGTCTCGCCGCGGCCTGGCAGGCGCTTGGGCAGATGACCACGGGGACCGCCGACCCCCAGTACTCGACCCTGAAGCGGGCATTGCGCGAAGCAAGCGCCAACCTGACCGGCGTCGATCCGGAAGGCGGAAAGCTCCTCGCCCCGCCTTACGAAGGCGTTCGGGCTGCCAACACTCACGCTGAACGCGAGTTCGGCCTGGCGCTCTACCTGGCGGAAAAGATCGGCGAAGCCAACAGCGAAGCCGGCGAAAGCACGGGCGAGCTGGCGAAGAGCTCACGACGCCTGGACCGCGGCATCCGCAGCCTGGCCGAAGGTGCCTCGAAGATGTCGGCCGGTGTGAACGAACTCGCCGCGGAAGGCAGCCAGCTCTCACCGGCGTTGCAGCGCCTGCAGGCGGGCACCGAGCATCTTGCCCAGGGACTGGGTCGCCTTGCCGGGAGCGCCAGCGGCCTGTCCGGCGGCCTCGGCGGCGGGGCCAGCGGTGCCGATCGCCTGGCGCAGGCGCTGGGCGACCTCGGGGCGCACCTGGAGTCGTCCCCGGCGGGCTCCAAATCGGCCCTCGACCGCCTGCGTAAGCGCGCCCCGAACCTGTTCAACTCGGGCTACTTCTATCTCGCCGGACTGGACGGCAGCGATGCCAGCAAGCGCAGCCTGGCCAACTTCATGATCGACCTCGACAGCGGTGGACAGACGGCGCGGATGATGGTGATTCCCCGGCATCCGATCACCACGGACGCGGGGATGGAGACGTTCGACCGAGTTCGCGGAGACGCACGGGAATTCGCCACGACGAGCGGCAACCAGGCGGTCGTCGGCGGGCTCACGGCCAGCCAGGTCGTGATCGATCACACCCTTCGCGACCGGACCGCCCTGGCTCGCATCGCAATGATGCTGGTCACCCTGCTCATCCTGATCCCGGTACTGCGCTCGTTCACCATCCCGGTCCTCGCCGCTTTTCTCAACCTGCTTACGGTCAGCGCAAGCCTCGGGATCGTCTCGCTGCTGTTCAACGGTTCCCTGCTCGGCGGGCCCGGCTTTGTCGACTCGTCGGATATCCCGGCAACGATCATGGTCATCTTTGGCCTGGCCATCGATTACGAGGTGTTCGTCTTCGCGCGGATAAGGGAGGAGTACGTGCGAACCGGTTCCACTACCGAAGCGGTCGACAACGGAATCGCCCGCACCGCCCCCGTCGTCACCGGCGCGGCCGTGATCATGATCGCAGTCTTCCTCTGCTTCTCCGTGTCGGAGTTCGTGACCCTTCGAAATTTCGGAGTCGCGCAGGCCACCGCCGTTTTCATCGATGCCTTCATCGTCCGATTGATCATCGTGCCCGCCGCGATGAAGGGCTTCGGCCGCTGGAGCTGGTGGATGCCGAAGTGGCTGGACCGGCTATTGCCCGGCGGCGAGCCGGTTCGCGCCGAGCCGAGCGAGGTCTAGGACCAGAAGGCCAGGTCGCCGTCGCCGGTGACGCCGATGAAAGAGCCGACCGCGACGCGCGCCTCGGCGTTGGCGGACTCCTTGACCGCGTGGGCATTACGGCCGTTGAAGACCATCAATATGCCCGGCTCCGGTGCGACTTCGACCCGACGGGAAGACTCGAAGAGCTTCGGGTCGTAGTCATAGAAGCGGTGTGCCGCGTGTTCCTCGAGCTCCGGCTCCCACGGGTAGTCGTAGACGACGAGCTCGCCGCCCTCTCCCGGTGCCGAGTAGAACAGGTTCCAGGCGAACTGGTCCGTGATCTCCCCGATCGTCCAGCCGGGTCCGTCCCGCGGGCCCCAGTCGGAGTGAATCGCGATCCCGCCCTCGCCACCGCGGCGGGCTATGCCGGCAAAGTAGGGCCGACCTTCCTCTTCGGCGACGCCGACCTCTCCTGGCCAGCTGTTGCCGAAGGCCTCGATCACGATGTCGACCGGGTCGGGCAGGGGATCGAGCGCGTTCGTCCGCACCGCCATCGCGGCCGGTGCCGCGTCGAAGTACTCGTCCTTCTTCTCGAAGTGCTCGTACTGGGTTATTCCGAGGCGTCCGAGCGTGGAGCCCTCATAGAAGGACCACTCCGGAGCCTCAAGCAGGGCGGCGTAGGTCTCGTCGCGCTGCTGCCCATCGACGAAGTCGGGAACCGTTACCGCTCCGACCTCGTTTCGCAGGAGCGCCCGCAGCGACTCGTCTGTGAGTGCCGGAAGCTCGAGTACGTCCCACGTGCTCATCTGATCCTCCCTTTGGCCCGATGGTGCGAGGGGGGCGGACAGCGTCCCCTCGATATGCCGCATGATATACGGAACGATCAGGATTTGTTCAGCTAACGGCGCTGGATCAGCTCGACCCGGTAACCGTCCGGGTCCCGCACAAAGCACAGCAGCGAGTCGTCGTCACCCACCGTGTAGGGACGCCGTTCCGGCCCTATTCCCTGCTCCGCCAAACTCGCCAGAGTCGCTCCGAGGTCACTCACCGACACGGCAACGTGACCGTACCCCGTGCCGATCTCGTACGGCTCGTCCTGGTCGAAATTGTGTGTGAGCTCGAGTCTCGGCTCGGGTCCGTCCTCCGGTTGTCCCATGTAGACGTTGATCGCCTCGTCGCCAATCGGAAAACGTGACATCTCACGGAATCCCAACGCTTCGTAGAAGTTGACCGAGCGATCGATGTCGAGGATGCGGTAGCAGGTGTGGATCAGGCTCATGGCGCGT
The DNA here is from genome assembly GCA_963702705.1 of uncultured Solirubrobacterales bacterium. GTDB lineage: Bacteria > Actinomycetota > Thermoleophilia > Solirubrobacterales > 70-9 > VRUE01. The sequence continues at coordinate 42,458 of CAVPDR010000001.1, read as the reverse complement.
CAGAATAGCTGCGTGACGGTCCAGATATGGCTCACCTCGGTCGATGGCCTCGATGCAGCTCCGGCGCTGGGTGTGCTGTCGGCTGACGAGCTGGCGCGGGCGGAGCGGATGCAATCGCCGCTGATTCGCCAGCGTTTTCTCGCTCGCCGCTGGATGGCGCGGGAGCTGCTCGCGGCGGCGACCGGGGAGTCACCCCGCGAGCTGGTGATCGAGCGACGCTGCGAGATCTGCGGCGGCCTCCACCCGGCGAGCCCGCTCGCAGTTGGGCCGGAGCCGGTGTGGTGGTCGGCGTCGAGCTCGGCCGGCCTGGCCGCCGTCGCGACATCGGCCGGACGGGTCGGGTTCGATCTCGAGCAGGAAGGAGAACGGTCGCATTGGGAGCGGATCGCGGAGCGCTTCTACACCGGTGCCGAGCGCCACGCGGTGGGGGACTCGGAAGAAAAGTTCCTCGAGTTCTGGACGATGAAGGAGGCCTACCTGAAGGCGAAAGGTCTGGGCCTCGTCGGCGGCCTACGCTCGATCGACTGTGCAGGTCTCTCGGGACCGGCCGGGGGCTGGCGCACGAGCTCAGCGCACCCGGGTTGGCGTTTTCGCCAGCTTCACCCACAGCCTGGGTTCACTGCCGCCGTCGCCGTCGAGGGAGGGCCAGATAGCATCGAACTCCGCCGTTGGGACCCCGACACCGAGGGAGCAAGATGAAGACCGAGGGCTACGAGAACCTCATACTGGAGACGTTCGGTTCCGTGCTTCGGGTGACTCTCGATCGGCCCGAGCGGCGTAACGCACTTTCCGAGGGACTGATGGCGGAGCTGCACGATGTGGTCTCCAAGGTCGAGCTCGATGCGGAGACGAGCGTGTTGATCCTGAGAGGGGCGGGCAAGGGTTTTTGCTCGGGTTACGACGTCAGCCCCTCGGCGCTGAGCGAGGGCGGGGCACCGTCGCTGACACCGATCGAGAAGACCCAGGAAGTGCGCCGCGACAATAGGACCTTCGACCAGCTCTGGCGCTTGCCGGTTCCCACCATCGCCCAGATCCACGGGCACTGTCTGGCGGCGGGAACCGACCTGGCGCTGACCTGCGACTTGATCGTCTGCGCCGACGATGCCCGGATCGGCTACCCGGCGGTGCGCTCGATGGGCGCTCCGGCAACCCACATGTGGATCTACCACCTCGGTCCGCAGTGGACCAAGAGGCTGCTCCTGAGCGGCGATTCGATCACCGGTGCGAAGGCGGCTGAGATCGGCTTCGCGCTGGAAGCGGTTGCGGCAGAGACCCTCGACGAGCAGGTGCTGGAGCTGGCGACCCGCATCTCCTGGGTCCCGCGCGACCTGCTCTCGGTCAACAAGGAGGTGGTCAACCGCGGCCTCGACTTGATGGGCCGAACGCTGCTGCAGGAAACGGCCGCGACCCAGGATGTGATGGCGAGGACGGCACGCGGCACCGAGAAGTTCGTTGAGACGGCGATGGACAAGGGCTTCAAGCAGGCGATCGCGGAGCGCGACGCGCCGTTCGCCGACGGCGATCCGATCGGTTAGCCGGCCTGGCCGGCTTTAGACCGCGGCGGGGTCCTGCTTGGGCAGCAGGGCGGCTGCCCGCTCGATCGTGCTGACGTCGCGGAAGGCGCCGGTGTCGGCCGAGGTCGCCATCGCCGCGTAGGCACGCAGCGCCGGCGAGACGGCGCGCTCGCGCGCGAGCGGCGCGTAGCCGCCCGGACTCCTCCAGCGCTCGGCGCCGCTCGGCCAGCTCGCTCGTCGTCGACCTCGAGCGCGATCGTCGCGCGCCGGGATGTCGATCGCGATCGTGTCGCCGTTCTGGACGAGGGCGATCGCGCCGCCGGCCGCCGCCTCGGGCGAGACGTGGCCGATCGAGAGGCCGGAGGTGCCGCCGGAGAAGCGGCCGTCGGTGATCAGCGCGCACTCCTTGCCGAGCCCGAGGCCCTTGAGGTAGGAGGTCGGGTAGAGCATCTCCTGCATGCCGGGGCCGCCGCGCGGTCCCTCGTAGCGGATCACGACCACGTCGCCGGCCTTGACGCCGCCGCTGAGGATCGCGTCGACCGCCTCGTCCTGGGACTCGACCACCACGGCCGGGCCGCTGAAGCGTCAGCATCGACTCGTCGACGCCGGCGGTCTTGACCACGCAGCCGCGCTCGGCGAGGTTGCCGTAGAGGACCGCCAGGCCGCCTTCGGCCGTGTAGGCGTGCTCGACGTCGTGGATGCAGCCTTCGGCGCGCGTCGAGGTCGAGCGACGTCCCAGCGCTCGGACTGCGAGAAGGCGCTGGCCGAGCGCACGCAGCCCGGCGCCGCGTGGAAGAGCTCGACCGCGCGCCTCGGTGGGCCTCGCGCCGCGCGACGTCCCAGGTCGTCGAGCCACTCGTCGAGCGTCGCGGCGTGCACGGTGTGGACGTCCTCGTTGAGCAGGCCGCCGCGGTGCAGCTCGCCGAGGATCGCCGGGATGCCGCCGGCGCGGTGGACGTCCTCCATCAGGTAGTCGCCGTTCGGCGCGACCTTGCAGATGCAGGGCACGCGGCGCGAGAGCTCGTCGATGTCGCTCATCGTGAAGTCGACCTCGGCCTCGTGCGCGGCGGCGAGCAGGTGCAGGATCGGTGTTGGTCGAGCCGCCCATCGCGATGTCGAGCGTCATCGCGTTCTCGAACGCCTCGCGGGTCGCGATCGAGCGCGGCAGCACGCTCGTCGTCGTCCTCGTCGTAGTAGCGCTTGGCGATCGTCGACGACGGTGCGGCCGGCGTCCTCGTAGAGCTGCGCGGCGGGCGGTGTGCGTCGCCAGCGTCGAGCCGTTGCCCGGCAGCGAGAGGCCGAGCGCCTCGGTCAGGCAGTTCATCGAGTTGGCGGTGAACATGCCCGAGCAGGAGCCGCAGGTCGGGCAGGCGGCCTCCTCGATCCGGTCGATGTCCTCGTCGCTGACGCTCGTCGGCGACGGCGTCGGCGATCGCGGTGATCAGGTTGAGCCGCTTGCGCACGGTGCCGTCGACCAGCGACCGCGGTGCCGCCCTCCATCGGGCCGCCGGAGACGAAGACGGTCGGGATGTTCAGCCGCAGCGCGGCGTTGAGCATGCCCGGCGTGATCTTGTCGCAGTTGGAGATGCAGACCAGCGCGTCGGCGCAGTGGGCGTTGACCATGTACTCGACGCGAGTCGGCGATCAGGTCGCGCGAGGGCAGCGAGTAGAGCATGCCGCCGTGGCCCATCGCGATGCCGTCGTCGACGGCGATCGTGTTGAACTCGCGCGCGATGCCGCCCGCCGCCTGGACCGCGTCGCGAGACGACCTCGCCGACCGGCTTCAGGTGCGTGTGGCCGGGGACGAACTGGGTGAAGGAGTTGGCGACGGCGACGATCGGCTTGCCGAAGTCCTCGCGCGCGACGCCGGCGGCCCGCAGCAGCGCGCGAGCGCCGGCCATGTTGCGGCCGTGGGTGACGGTGCGGGACCTCAGGGGTGGCATGTCGTCTCCTTTGCCGAAATGGGACCTCGGGAGGGTCGTCCCAAGAGCTTCGCTAGGCCAAGGATATACCGCATAGGCTTTAGGTTCCCGCCGGGAAGCACATGGGCATTCTCGACGAGGCAATCCGTGAGCATCTGGAGCTCAAGCGCGCGCATGGCGCCGACGACTCCGAGCTGAAGCAGCTCGAGGACGACGCCTTCGGCCCGCCGCAGCGGCCGGGGGCAGCGGAGGCGCCCCGACCCCTTCGCCGAGGCGGCGACCGAGTTCATGGCGCAGCCCGACCTCGCGGGCGAGGAGGCCGCGGCCGGTGACGAGAGGCCGCGCCCGCCGCGAGCCCGAGCCGCCGCAGGCGCCACCGGCCTCGCGCCGCGAGCCGATCGCCGACGTCCAGGAGGCCCCGAGCCGCCGCCGAGGACGATCCCGCCGAGGAGGAGCAGCCGGCGGGCGAACACGAGACGGTCGCGCCGCCATCCGCGGGCCACTCGACCGAAGAGCGCCACGTCGATCGCCGAGCAGCCGACCGAGATGTTCGACGTCGAGGAGGAGCTTCGCGCGCCGCCGACGCCGCGGACCCCTCCGACGAGGAGCTCGTCGCCGAGGAGATCGCCGAGCCGCGCCTCGCCCCGGCGGAGCCGCTCGAGGCGCTCGCCGAGGAGCGGAGGGCGAGGTGGAGGTCCGACGCCGCGGCGGACGATCGAGGACGAGGACGAGGACGACGACTTCTTCGACGAGCAGCGCCTCTCCGACGAGCTCGACCAGGCGCTCGAGGCCCCGCTCGAGCCGACCGAGGAGCTCCGAGCGAGGAGGACGAGGACGGAGCCGAGGAGGACGAGGAGACGACGAGGAGCCGAGGCCCCGGCGCCGCGGCCGACGACGAGGACGTCCTCGAGGAGACCCCCGACTTCCTCGAGGAGGCCCCCGAGGACGACGAGCTCTGGTTCGAGCAGAAGCCCCCGAAGGACTTCGACTTCGACGACTAGCCCGCGGACGCCGCCGAGACTTCGAGCCGGCGCCATAGCTCAGCTGGCAGAGCGCCCGCCTTTGCAAGCAGAGGTCGCCGGTTCGATCCCGGCTGGCTCCATCTCGCTTCGCCGCTAGCCGGCGAGCGGCGCCGTCTCGGGCAGGTTCTGGTCGGCGTGGTAGCTGGAGCTGCGGACCAGCGGCCCGGCGGCGACCGACTCGAAGCCGAGCTCGTAGGCGGCCGCTCCAGCGCCGCGAACTCGTCGGGGTGCCAGTAGCGGACGACCGGCAGGTGGTTCTCGGTCGGGCGCAGGTACTGGCCGACGGTCAGCACCTGGACGCGGTGCTCGCGCAGGATCCCGAACGCCTCGACCATCTCCTCGAAGGACTCGCCGAGGCCGACCATCAGCCCCGACTTGGTGACGACCTCGTCGCCGCCCATCTCCTTGGCCAGCCGCAGCACCCGCGCCGAGCGCATGAACTCGCGAGCCGCGCCGGGCCTTCGGGTAGAGCCGCGGCACCGTCTCGACGTTGTGGTTGAAGACGTCGGGCCGCTCGTGGATCACCTTCGCCAGCGGCATCTCCTGGCCGCGGAAGTCGGGGGTGAGGACCTCGACCTTGCAGCCGGGCGCCTGCATCCGGATCGAGCGGATCACGCCGACGAAGGCGCTCGCCCCGTAGTCGGGCAGGTCGTCGCGGTCGACCGAGGTGACGACCGCGTGGCGCAGCCCCATCCGCTTCACCTGGTTGGCGACCCGCAGCGGCTCCAGCGGGTCGTTCCAGGTCGGCACGCCGGTCTTCACGTTGCAGAAGCCGCAGCGGCGGGTGCAGACGTCGCCGAGGATCATGAAGGTCGCCGTGCCGCGCTCCCAGCACTCGCCGACGTTGGGGCAGTTCGCCTCCTCGCAGACCGTGTGCAGGCCCTCGCGCGCCGATCGTCGCCTTGAGCCGCCGGTAGGTCGGGCCCGCCCGGGGCCGGCACCTTCAGCCAGGGTGGCTTGCGGGCTCGCGTGAAGGGGACGGCGCCCTCGGCCGCGGCCGCGGTTCCGCCGGGCTTGGCGCGCGAGCGGGTGACGTGGACTGCGCTCGGCGGAGCTCTGTCATTGTCGCCCTACGTTATCCAGGAGGCTGTTGATGGTGGTTTCTCGTGGTGTGCGTTTGTAGGCCGTGGCGTATAGCCGTCGCCGTCTTGCGCAATCAAACCACGCCAGCTGCGCTTGCGCCGGAGGCGCCGAAAACGGTTAGACCTGCCTAAAAGGTCGATCGCCTCGTACATTCGAAGGTGTGATGTGCAGGCATTGAACGTAGCGTACATAGGCAAAACGGAAAAACGTAGGGCGACATGCGCATGGTAGCGAAGGGCTTGGCGGATATCGATCCGGCTACTCGAAGGTCGAGCCCAGGGCTCGCTCGCGGAAGAAAGTGAGCATCTTGGCGATAAAATAAAAGCGAAGATGGCGCCTCGTTCGCGGCAGGGGGCCGGTTTCGATCCTCGCGTCTCGGCGCAACTTCGTCCTGCAGCTCGTAGGCGCCGATGTCCGCGCCGTCGCCGCCGGGCGCGTTCGGCGATCGCGCCGAAGTCGACCGGCCGGCGCAGTGCCACGCTGGTCGGTGCTCGACGCCGAACGTGCTGCCTCGGTCGACCGCCGCGCTGCCGAGGGTTTCAGCGCGAGGGTGGGCGTGGGGCCGCTGTTTCGCCGCAAGGCCGCCGGACGAGCCCGGAGGTCGGTCGGCGGAGAGGTCGGTCGGCTGAGACGAAGCCGCAGCTCATGTCCCGTCGTCGATGTTGAAGCCGCCCGAGGCAACGTAGTTGTCCGTTACAGCTCGTTATGCGTTACCGTGCGGCGTCGGAGACGATCGATGTCGCGTGACGAGGGCGCTCGTGGTAACGCGGCGATGAGGCGTTATGGCGATCCATGCTGCGGTGAAGGGCACGCTCGATAGCCCCTCCTTCTGGCGATATCGCGCTGTTCGCCGCTCACCGTGCTGCTCGTCAGCGTCGTCACCGCGCTGCGCGAAGGGCCAGGCCGCCGCCCTGGGCCCTGACTTCGCCGCGTGCGAAGAGCTGCTCGCCGATCGCCAAAAAACGTTGCCGCTCACCGTGCTGTTCTCGATCGTCGTCGGGTTGTGGCTGGCGACTCCCGCGTCGCTGGCGACCGTTTGCGAAAGCCCGCCTATGTGGCGGTGGCGCGATTGCCGCTGACGGTCGTATTCACGCAGGATCGAGCGAGCCGAAGCTGAGGATGCCGGCGCCCATCCGAGGCCGCAGTCGACCCACCGGAGGCGACGGCTTCGTTGCCGGCGACGACGACCCGTTCGAGCACTTAGCGTTGCTGGTGCTTAATCAAGATCCCGGCGCCGCGTTCGTGCCAGCCCGTTCGTAGATCTTCAGCCCGGAGATGCGTCATCATCGGGGCAGCATCAAACGATCCGGAAGATCCCAAAGCTAGCCCGTAGGCGCGCGCGAGCCACCGTGCGAGATCCGCCCCGGGTCCCGCTGATTTCAAGATCGTCCGCGATGCCGTGGCAGCTGCTTCTTCGAGGTCGATCGTCGCCGATCGCGCCGACCCCGACGATGTCCGGCCCCGGGCTGCGAGTTGGCGGCTCCGATCGCGGCGCGCAGACTGTCCCGGGCCCTCGCGTTCCCGGTGCTGGTCACCGGGAACGATTTGCGCGGCGGCCGGTTGTCGAGCAGATAGATGGAGAAAAGCGCGGAAAGGGCGATGGCCAGCGCGAGCCTTTTCATGCGACCCCGAGCCTAGCGCTGTCGAGCCCGAGCGCCGCCGGCTCGGTCGGCGACCGGCTCGCGCTCGTAGACCTCGGCGAAACGGGCGACGACGCGTGTCGGCGAACGCGGCGAGGTCCTGCTCGGCGCCGAGCTCGCGGCCGAGCGAGGTGACCCGGCAGCCCTCGATCCCGCAGGGCACGATCCACTCGAACGGCTGCAGGTCGTTGTTGACGTTGATCGCCAGGCCGTGGGTGGTGACCCCGCGGCTGACGTGGACCCCGATCGAGCCGATCTTGCGCGCCTCGGCCGAGCGCCGGACTCGCCGGTCGGCCCGTCGGCCAGACCCCGGTCAGGCCCTCGATCGTCTTCGCCTCGACGCCGTGCTCGGCGAGCGCCGCGATCGCGACCCGCTCGAGCCGCCGCACGTACTCGTGGACGTCGTCGCCGTAGGGCTGCAGCGAGACGATCGGGTAGGCGACCAGCTGCCCGGGCCCGTGGTAGGTGACCCGGCCGCCGCGGTCGGTGTCGCGGACCTCGATCCCCTGCATCTCGTACCACTCGGCCGCCATCGGCAGCTCCTCCGGCGCCGGAGCGGCGGCCGCGGGTGTAGACGGGCGGGTGCTCGAGCAGCAGCAGCACGTCGGGGATCGCGCCCTCCTGGCGCGCCGCCTCGCAGCCAGCGCTGCGCGACCGCGTGCCTCCTCGTAGGGGACGAGCCGCAGCGGACGACCAGGATTTCACCGCTCATCACTTGAAATCGTTGCAGGCCGCGCGGCGTCTATCCTTCCCTCCGCCCCTCATGTCCAGTCCAAGACACTCCGACCCGACTGGCTCCCGGCCGTCGCGCTCAGCTCCGCGCTCGCCGCGGCGATGCTCGCCTGGAACCCGCCAGGTCGGCGACCTCGCCGCGCAGGTCTTCCGCACCGAGCTCTTCCAGCACGGCGGCCTGGCGATCTGGAACGGCAACTGGTACGGCGGCCACTACACGCTCACCTACAGCGTCCTCTTCCCGCCGCTGGCGGCGCTGCTCGGCCCGCAGCGCGGTCGGCGTCGCTCGCGGTGGTCGCCTCCTCCTACCTCTTCGACCGCCTCGTCCGCGACCGCTGGGGCGACGCGGCGCGCTGGGCGACGCTCTGGTTCGCCGCCGGCGTGGTCACCCTGCTCGCCGACGGCCAGCTCACCTTCGCCCTCGGCGTCGCCTTCGGCCTCGCCGCGCTGCGCGCCCTGCAGCGCGGCCGCCGGCCGCGCGCGCCCTGCGCCGCGGCGGCTGCGCGCTCTCCAGCCCGGTCGCCGCCGTCTTCCTCGCCGGCGTCTCGCTCGCCGGCGCCGGCTGCGATCGCGCGGCGCGCCGCCGCCGACCGCGCCGCGCGATCTGGGTCGCCTGCGTCGCCCTCGGCCTGGTCCTCGTCCCCAACCTCGCCTTCCCCGAGCGCCGGCCAGTTCCCCTTCGCCTTCTCCTCCTTCGTCGCGATCCCGCTCTGGTGCGGGTCGGCGCTCTACGTCACCCGCGGCCTGCGCGAGCGAGGAGCGCCAGCTGCGCCGGGTCGCTGCTCGCCTACCTGCTCGCCGTCGACCGTCGATCTGGCTGGTGCCCGAACGCGATGGGCGGCAACGCGGTCCGCCTCGGCGCCCTCTTCGGCGGCCCGGTCCTGGCGGCCGTCGTGCTGGCGCGCCGGCCGCGGGTCGCCGCTCTGGTTCCTCGCCGCTCTTCATGGCCGGCGGCCTCTACTGGCAGCTGACCGCGAGCGTCAGCCAGATCGCCCGCAGCGTCGGCGACCCCTCGACCAGCGCCGCCTACTTCGCACCCGGTCGCCGCGCTGGCTGCGCGACCACGGCGGCGCGCGGCGTCCGGGTCGAGGTCCCGCCGACCGCCAACCACTGGGAGTCCGCCTACCTGGCGCCCGAGTTCGAGCTGGCGCGGGGCTGGCTGCGCCAGCTCGACACGACGCGCGACGACATCTTCTACGACGACGACGGCCTGACCGCCAGCCGCCTACCGGGCCTGGCTGCACGACGAACGCGATCCGCTACGTGGCCCTTCCCGACGCGCCCGCTCGACTACTCCTCGGTCGCCGAGCGGCGGCTGATCCTCGCGCGACCGCCCTACCTGACCTGCGCTGGAGCTCGCCGCACTGGCGCATCTACGCGGTTCGCGACCCGCAGCCGCTGGTCGGCCCGATGCGGCGCCGCCGCGGCGCGCGTCCTCTGGGTCGGGCGCCAGGGCTTCGCGCCTCGACGTCACCCGGCCGGGCGACTTCCTCGTCCGCGTCAACTTCACCCCCTACTGGTCGATCGCCCGCGGCGACGGCTGCCTGCTGCGCCGCGGCGACTGGACCCTGGCCCGCGCCGAGCGCCCCGGCGTCTTCCGCGTCGCCGCCGACTTCTCCCTTGCGCCGGCCTGGAACGCCGTCACCGGCGCCCGCAAGACCTGCTGACGGCCGAGCGCTCAGAGGGCCAGCAGAAGCGGCTCTTCGAGCAGGCGTCGCGGATGCGGGCGAGGAATTCGGCGCCCTCGGCGCCGTAGAGGATGCGGTGGTCGCAGGCGAGGTTGACCGACATCAGGTGGGCGGTGCCGATCTCGCCGTCGCGGACGACCGGCCGCTCGCGCGATCGCCCCGACCGCGAGGATCGCCGCCTGCGGCGGGTTGATCACCGCGGAGAAGCTGTCGATCCCGTACATCCCGAGGTTGGAGACGGTGAAGGTCGCGCCCGAGAGCTCCGGCGGGGTGATCGGGCCGTCGCGGACCCGCTCGGCGAGCGCCCGCGACTCGGTGGCGATCTGCCGCAGCCCCTTGCGGTCGGCGTCGAAGACGGTCGGCACGACGAGCGCGTCGCGGGCGGCGACCGCGACCCCGACGTTGACCCGCGAGTAGAGCTCGAAGCGGCCGTCGCGGTAGGCGCCGTTGGCGCGCGGATGCTCGCGCAGCGCCAGCGCGCAGGCCTTGACGACCATGTCGTTGAACGAGGGCACGACCTCGCCCTCGCCGCGCCGCCGGCCTTGAGCTGCGCCCGCGCCTCGACCGCGCGGCTCATGTCGACCTCGGCCTGCAGGTAGAAGTGCGGCGCGGTCGCCTTCGACTCCGCCATCCGCCGGGCGACCGTCGCCTGGAGCTTCGAGAGCTCCTCGTAGGTCGACCTGGCCCTTGGCGGTCTCGGGCCCGAGGTCGCCGGGAGCCGCCGGCGCGGCGGGGCCTGCGGCGCGGCGGCGTCGCCTCGCGGCCTCGAGCCGCCGGTCCGGCCACCCGCGGCCGACCCGCGGCAGAAGCGGCCCTCTCCACGTCCGCCTTGACGATCCGCCCGCCGGGCCCCGACCCCGAAGCTGCCGCAGGTCGAGGCCGCTCTCTTTCGCGATGCGCCTGGCGAGCGGCGACGCCTTCGGCCGCCCGTCGGCTGTCGCCGGAGGCGTCGGCTCGGCCGGGGCCGTCGGCCTCGGCGGCTGGGTCGGCGCTGTCGCAGCCGCCTCTCCGCGGGTGGCGCGGATGCGGCGGGGCTCGAGGACGCTTCGCCGCCCGCAGGCGCCCCTCCGGCCGCGACAGGACCCGCGGCCGGCGCTCCGATCCCTCACCCGAATCGCCGACCCGCGCGATCGGCGTCCCGATCGGAAGCGTCTCCCCCTCCTGCGGCGAGGATCTCGGTCAGCGTCCCGGCCACGTCGCGTCTCGTAGGCCATGTTCGCCTTGTCGGTCTCGATCTCGACCAGCTCGTCGCCGACCGCGACCTCGTCGCCGACCTGCTTCAGCCACTGCAGGATCGTCCCCTCCTCCATCGAGTCCGAGAGCCGCGGCATCACGACCTCGGCCATCAGATCGACTCCCTCCAGCGTCGCCAGCGCCGCCTTGACGACGTGCTCCGTCGTGCGGGATCGCCGCCTGCTCCAGCCGTTTCGAGTAGGGCATCTGGCACGTCGGCGCCGGTCACCCGCTGGACCGGCGCGTCGAGGTGGTCGAAGGCCTGCTCGGTGATCAGCGTCGCGAGGTTGGCGCCGACGCCGCCGTGCGGCCAGCCCTCCTCGACGATCACCGCCCGGTTCGTCTTGCGCACCGACTCGAGGATCGTGTCGAGGTCGAGCGGGCGCAGCGTGCGCGGGTCGATCACCTCGGCCTCGACCCCGTGCTCGTGGGCGAGCGTCCGCGCCGCGTCCTCGGCGACGTGGGCCATCTTGAGGATGCCGACGATCGTCACGTCGCCGCCCTCGCGCCGCACCGCCGCCTCGCCGAAGCGCAGCACCTCGTCGCCGTCCTCGGCGACCTCGCCGCGGGCGCCGTAGAGGCTCTCGTGCTCGATGAAGATCGACCGGGTTGTCGTCGCGGATCGCCGCCTTCAGCAGCGCCTTGCCGTCGGCCGGGGTCGAGGGGCAGGCGACGAGCAGGCCCGGCACCTGGAGGTAGAGGGCCTCGAAGCTGTGCGAGTGGGTCGGGCCGAGCTGGTGGCCGCCGCCGCCCGGCATCCGGATCACCATCGGCACCCGCGCCTGGCCGTTGAACATGTAGGGGATCGCGGCGGCGTGGTTGACGATCTGGTCCAGCGCCAGCAGCGAGAAGTTGACGGTCATCAGCTCGACGATCGGCCGCAGCCCGCCCATCGCCGCGCCGACCCCGGCGCCGACGATCGTGTTCTCGGAGATCGGCGTGTCGCGCACCCGCCGCTCGCCGAACTCCTCGAGCAGGCCCTTCGGTCACCTTGAAGGCGCCCTGGAAGACGCCGACGTCCTCGCCCATCACGAAGACCGCCTCGTCGCGGCGCATCTCCTCCGCCATCGCGTCGCGCAGCGCCTCGCGCATCCGCAGCGTCGCCATCAGTCCGTCGCCTCCTCGTCGCCTCGCGCGGCGACCTCCGGCTCGATCGCCCTCCTGGGCGTCGCCGTCGCTCGGCCGGGTTGGGGCGCGGCCCGTCGGGCTGGCCGGCGTAGGCGGCGCCCGCCTCGGCCAGCTCGCGCGCCGCGTCGGGCATCGCCTCCTCCTCGCGCTCGCCGCGGTGCGGCTCGGGGCTGCGCTCGTCGACCGCGTACCAGCCGGCGTCGCTGTCGAGCACGTAGAGGTTCTCGTAGAGGGTGTCGAGCGCCGGCTCGGGCGAGGCGTCGGCGAACTCGACCGCGGCCAGCACCTGCTCGCTCGGCCTTGTCGCGCACCTCCTGCACCTCGCGCTCGCCGAGCACGCCGGCCTCGACGCAGCGCCGGGCGAAGGTCTCGATCGGGTCCTTCTCGCGCCACTCCTCGACCTCCTCGCGCTCGCGGTAGACCTCGGGGTCGGCGGCGGAGTGGCCGCGGTAGCGGTAGGTGAAGGCCTCGAGCAGGGTCGGCCGCCGCTCCTCGCGGGCGAGCCGGATCCCCTCGGCGACGGCCTCGCGCACCGCGATCACGTCCATGCCGTCGATCCGCTCGCCGGGGATCCCGTAGCCCTCCGCCTTCTTCGAGAGGTCGGTCTGGGCCGAGTGGCGCTCGACCGAGGTCCCCATCCCGTAGAGGTTGTTCTCGACCAGGAAGAGGACCGGCAGCTTCCAGAGCGCCGCCAGGTTCATCGTCTCGCCGAAGTTGCCGGCGTTGGAGGCGCCGTCGCCGAACATGCAGACGGTGACCGCGTCTTCGCCCTGGTACTCGGAGGAGAGGGCGAGGCCGGCGGCGATCGGCAGGTTGCCGCCGACGATCCCGTAGCCGCCCATGAAGCGGCGCTCGCGGTCGAAGATGTGCATCGAGCCGCCGCGGCCGCCGCTGGTCCCGTCGACCCGGCCGAACAGCTCCGCCATCACCCGCTTCGGGTCGGTGCCGCGGGCGATCGCGTGGCCGTGGGTGCGGTAGGTGCCGATCAGGTAGTCCTCCTCGCGCATCACCGAGGTGGTGCCGACGATCGTCGCCTCCTCGCCGATCGCCAGGTGGAGGAAGCCGCCGGCCTTCGCCCGCTGGTACTGGCGCCCGGCCTCCTCCTCGAAGCGGCGGATCAGCGCCATCCGCGCGAGCAGCTCGTAACAGGTGGCGGCGTCGGGCAGGTCGGCCATCGCCCTGACCTTAGCTCGCCGCGTCGCGACCGCCTCCTCGACTCGGTCGTCGCCCCAGAAGACCTGTCCGTCGACGACCAGCGCGGGACGCCGGTGACGCCCAGCTCGGCGGCGCCGTCGGTCGCCTCGCGCAGCGCGCCCTTGACCGCCGTCGGTCTCGGCCGCCTTCAGCAGCGCGCTGCGGGTGCAGCTCGCAGGCGGCGGCGGCGATCAGGACGTTGTCGGGCTCGGTGAGGTCGCGCCCGGCGGCGAACGCCTGGCGGAAGGCGGCGAGGGCGAAGGAGACGGTGCGGCCGGTCTGCTTGGCGAAGGTCGCCGCCCGCATCGCGAACAGCGTGTTGCCGGGCCAGGGGTCGGGCCAGGCGATCGGCGGCAGCCCGTAGGCTGGCGGCGCGCCGCTCGACCTCCGCGATCCCCTCCTCGCGCCCCGGCCCGTTGGCCCACGAGTCGCGGCCGAAGCGCTTGAAGAGGCCGCCGAGCAGGATCGGCTGCCACTCGGGCTGCTCGCAGCCCGGCCTCGGTGAAGAGCGCCGCTGATCCGCTCCGCCGTCAGGTACGCGTAGGGCGAGCCGAGGTCGAAGTAGAAGGTCGCTGGGCGCGACTCGGCCATCGTCGAAGACGTTATGACGTCGCGGCCGATGAGCGAAGCCGAGTGAGACTGACGATATCGCCGGTGCGCTAACTTCAATGTTCATGAAGAAACGCATGAAAGATCTAGCAAGTGGCAGGCCAGATCTCGCATCCCGGCGCCAGATCGCGCAGGATCGCGTTGGGGGACTGACGCTCGCCGACTGACTGCTCGAGGAGTCGGCTGGGCGACGACGAATCGCGTCCTCGAGCTCGCCGAGTTCCCGAACGACACCGATTCGAGGCCGCCGCTGGGGCGCTCGCGGACGAGTTCGGTCTCACATTCGATCTGGTGGCAGCTTCGCCGGTTTGGCCCGCGAAGACGAACGCATCGCCATGGAGAGGCGAGAACGCCGGGAATTCCCGTGGCTCTCCTAGACGCTTACGCTCTGATCGCTTATGTGATCGGGGGCCCGGCGCAGGAAATGGTGCGATCCGATTCTCCGCGAGGGAAAGACCGCCGTTGCTACGGCAAATCTGGTCGAGGTGTTCGACGTCGCCGAGCGAGTCCACGGTCTGCCTATTTCCCGAGTCTCCGACGTGATCGAAGGGCTCTTCGCCACGACTCTTTCCGTCGTCCACCTCGACGAGCGGCTTGCTCAGCGTGCCGGAGAACTGCGCGTCGAGCACTACCACCGCTCGCGCAGCCCACTCTCCCTTGCCGACGTCATCCTTCTCGCCTCGGCGGCGAGCGGGCAGACCGCATCGCGACGGCCGACCCGGACGTGCTGGAGACCGCCGCGGCTCTCGGCATCGAGACCGTTGCGCTGCCGGGCCAGGGATAGGTCGCCGCTCAGGCGTGGATCGCCCAGCCGTCGACGGCGCGGGCGGCGTCGAGGATCGCCTCGGAGATCGTCGGGTGGGGGTGGACGATCCGGGCCAGCTCCTGGTAGCCGCCCTCGAGCGCCATCGTCGCGACCAGCTCGGCGATCATGTCGCAGGCGCGGTTGCCGACGATGTGGGCGCCGAGGATCTCGCCGTACTTGGAGTCGACGACGAGCTTGACCAGGCCGTCTTTGTCGTCGTAGACGGTCGCGCCGCCGACCCCGCCGAGCTTCTGCTTGCCGACCTTGACGTCGTGGCCCGCCTCCTTCGCCGCCGCCTCGGTCAGGCCGACGCTGGCGACCTGCGGGTGGCAGAAGGTGGCGCCGGCGACCAGGTTCTGGTCGACCGGGTGGGTCTCGGCGCCGGCCGCGTGCTCGACCGCGACGACGCCCTCCTCGGAGGCCTTGTGGGCGAGCGCCTTGGCGTCGACCAGGTCGCCGATCGCGTAGACCTTCGGGTTCGAGGTCCGCTGGTACTCGTCGACCTTGACCTTGCCGTTCTCCTCGAGCTCGACCCCGGCCTCGTCGAGGCCCAGGCCCTCGACGTCGGGGGCGCGGCCGCCGGCGATGCAGAGGTAGTCGACCTCGGCCGTCTCGCTCGCCGTAGGTGAACTTGACCGAGCTCTTGCCGGCCTCGACGTTCTCGACCGGGGTGCCGGTCGAGATCGTGATGTTCTGCTTCTTGAAGGCGCGTTCGACGACCCTCGCCATGTCCTTGTCCTCGGCCGGGAGGATCTGGTCGAGCATCTCGATCAGCAGCACCTCGGTGCCGAAGCGGCCGTAGGCGGAGGCGATCTCCGCAGCCCGAGGCGCCGGCGCCGACGACGGCGATCTTCTTCGGCTGCTCGGGCAGCGACCAGGCGCCCCAGGTGTCGACGACGCGGTCGCCGAACTCGACCCCCGGGATCGGCAGCGCGACCGAGCCGGTCGCGAGGACCACCGCGCCCGCCTCGTAGACGTCGTCGCCGACCTTGACGTTGCCGTCGGCGGTCGAGCGAGCCCTCGCCCTCGATCAGCGTCGACCTTGTTCTTGTCCCAGAGCATCTTCACGCCGCTGGAGAGCGACTCCGAGACCGCGGCGCGGCGCTTGCCCAGCGCCTCCCAGTCGATCGAGACGTCCTTGACGACGACCCCGAGCTCGGCGCCGTTCGCGGGCCTGTCGTAGAGCTCGGCGGTGTGGAGCACCGTCTTGGCCGGGATGCAGGCGTAGTTGAGGCAGCGCCCGCCCGGCTTGTCGCGCTCGACGACCGCGGTCTTCTTGCCGAGCTGGGCGGCGCGGATCGCGGCCACGTAGCCGCCCGGGCCCGCCGCCGATCGACGATCACGTCGTAGGATCGCCATCGATCCGACCTATAGAGCCTGAGCCTATCAGAAAGCGCCGAGGTCAGCTCGGTCGCGGTCGGCATCTGGATCCGGGCCATCGCCTTCACCATGAAGTAGAAGAAGGTCCCGGAGACCGCCAGCAGGGCGAGGGTGGCGGCGACCTGGGCGACGCTCGCCGCCTGCACGGCGAGGCCGAAGACGGCGCTGAAGATCAGCAGGACGAGGATCAGCTGGAAGCCGAGCACCGCCCAGTAGCGGGCCCGCCACATGCCCCAGGCCATGATCCCCATCAGCAGCGCCGGCGCCAGCGACCTGGGCGAGCTCCGGTTTCGTCGCCGTTGACCTCGGCCCCGGCCAGGTAGCCGACGACGATCGAGACGCGCGATCAGCGCCGAGACCACCGCCGCCGATCGTCACCACCAGGGGCCGCTCGCCCTCGGCGAGCGGCTCGAGCGCCTCGCGCGCCTCCCGGTTGCGCTCCTCGGCGCGGGCGTAGCCGCGCTCCATCCGCTCGCGGGGCGTCGGGCCGGGCGCCGCCGCTCCTTGCGCTTCCGCGCCCGCTCAGCCACCGCGGCGCCGCCTCCCCGGCGCGGCGAGGGCGCCGCGCAGCGCTTTCGGCGGCGGCCGCCGGGTCCTCGGCGTCGCGGATCGCCCGCACGACGCCGAGCCGCCTGCGCTCCGGCCGCGACGACCTCGGCGGCGTTGCCGGGTCGATGCCGCCGATCGCGAAGAAGGGCATGGGCGGCGTTGCCGGCCGCGTGGGAGACCAGCTCGAGGCCGACCGCCGGGCGCCCCTCCTTGGTCGGCGTCTCCCAGATCGGCCCGACGCTGATGTAGTCGACCGGCTGCTCGCCGCCGCGGCGTCGATCTGCTCCTCGGAGTGGGTCGAGAGGCCGATGATCGCGTCCGGGCCCGAGATGCTCGCGCGCCTCCGCAGCCGGCATGTCGTCCTGGCCGACGTGGACGCCGTCGGCGTCGCAGGCGCGCGCCAGGTCGGGGTCGTCGTTGACGATGAAGAGCGCGCTGTAGGTGTCGCAGAGGCGGCGGAAGGTCTGCGCCGAGCGCTCGATCTCGCGTCGCCGCAGCGACTTCTCGCGCAGCTGGACGATGTCGACGCCGCCGCGCAGCGCGGCGCGCAGCAGCGGCTCGGGGTCCTCGCCGCGCGGCCGCGCCTCGCAGACGAAGTAGAGCCGCGCGGTGCGCAGCCGCTCGCGGCGCAGCGGGCCGGCCGACTCGGGCGGGGCCAGGCTCATGCGGTCGATTATCGCCTGACGCGCCGCTGGTTAGAGGCCAGCTATGGGTGCTTAACAGCCGGCCGTCGAAGCGAGAGGGGTAGCATCGGTCGTACGGGAGCCCACGGGGCGGCGGCGCGAGGGCTGAGAGGGTGGCAACGAGGCCACCGACCGTCTGGACCTGATCCGGGTAATGCCGGCGGAGGCAAGTTGAGCGAGAAAGCGAAGTTTCGACGCGATGGTCGTCGGCGGCGGCGTGATCGGCCTCTCCTGCGCCTGGCGCGCGGCGCGCGCGCGGCGCCCGGGTCGCCGTGCTCGACCGCGACGCAGCCGCCGGCCGGGGCGACCCGCGTCGCCGCCGGGATGCTCGCCCCGGTCGGCGAGCTCGACCTTCGGCGAGCCGGAGCTGCTCGAGATGACGCTCGCCGCCGCCGAGCTCTACCCGGACTTCGTCGCCGAGCTGGAGGCGGCGACGCGGGATCGACGACCGGCTACGTGCGCTGCGGCGCCCTGCACGTCGCGCTCGACCGCGACGAGGCGGCGGAGCTGCGCCGCGGTCCACGACCTGCAGCGCTCGCTCGGGCTCGGCGCCGAGTGGCTGCCGCCGCGCGCGCTGCCGCGAGCTGGAGCCGGGGCTGACCCCGTCCTTCAGCGGCGGGCGTCCACGCGCCGGACGAGGCGGCGGTCGACCCGCGCGCGCTGACCGCGGCGCTGCTCGCGGCGCTCGAGCGCCGAGGGCGTCGAGGTGCGTGACCGGCACCGAGGTCGCGCGACGCGCTGCTCGAGGGCGAGCGGATCGCCGGGGTGCGCACCGCCGACGGCGAGGAGCTCGCGCGCCGCGCTGTCGTCCTCGCCACCGGCGCCTGGTCGGGCGCGGCCCGTGGCTGCCCGAGCGAGGCGCGCCCGCCGGTCCGCCCGGTCAAGGGCCAGATCCTCGAGCTGCGCCGGCGCGCCGGACGAGCCGGCGCCGTGCGAGCGGATCGTCGCCTCCGAGCGCGTCTACCTGGTGCCGCGCGCCGACGGCCGCCTGATCGTCGGCGCGACGGTCGAGGAGCGCGGCTTCGACACCGACGGTCACCGCCGGCGGGGTCCACGAGCTGCTGCGCGAGGCCTACCGGCTGCTTCCCGATGTCGCCGAGATGGAGCTGGTCGAGGCGATCGCCGGGCTGCGGCCCGGGCACCCCGGACAACCTGCCGCTGGTCGGCCCGGGCGCGCTCGAGGGCCTGGTCCTCGCCACCGGCCACTACCGCAACGGCATCCTGCTGGCGCCGCTGACCGCCGAGGCGGTGGCCGGCGCTGCTCGCCGGAGGACGCCGAGTCGCCATCCGGCGAGTCGCGGCGATGAGGATCGAGCTGAACGGCGAGCGCCGGCGAGCTGCGCCGACGGGCGCGACGCCTCGCCGACGCGGTCGCGCGAGCGGGCGCCGAGCGCGGAGCGCGCGCGGCGTCGCCGTCGCCGCTCGACGGCGAGGTCGTGCCGCGCGCGGCGAGTGGGACGCGACGCCGCTCGCGCGAGGGCAGCAGGGTCGAGGTCCTCGCGGCGATCCAGGGCGGCGCGCGAGCGACGCTGGGAGCTCGGGCGGGCGCGCCTGGAGCTCGCGGCTGATCGCCGGCACCGGCGGCTTCCGCTCGCTGGAGCAGATGGAGCAGGCCCTGCGTCGCCTCGGGCGCCGAGATCGTCACCGTCGCCCTGCGCCGCATCGACCCCGACGCCGCGGGCTCGGTGCTCGACGTGATCGAGCGGCTCGGCCTCTTCGCCCTGCCCAACACGGCCGGCTGCTACACCGCCCGCGACGCGGTCCGCACCGCCCAGCTCGCCCGCGAGGCGTTCGAGACCGACTGGATCAAGCTCGAGGTGATCGGCGACGACCGCACGCTCTTCCCCGACGCGGTCGAGCTGCTCGATGCCGCCGAGACGCTCGTCGCCGAGGGCTTCACCGTCCTCCCCTACACCAACGACGACCCGATCCTCGCCCGCCGCCTCGAGGAGGCCGGCTGCGCGGCGGTGATGCCGCTCGGCTCGCCGATCGGCTCCGGCGCCGGCATCCGCAACCCCTACAACATCGCGATCATCGCCGAGCGCGCCGGCGTGCCGGTGATCCTCGACGCCGGCATCGGCACCGCCTCCGACGCGGCGCTGGCGATGGAGCTCGGCTGCGACGCGGTGCTGCTCGCCAGCTCGATCTTCGGCGCCGCGGACCCGGAGCGCGATGGCCCGGCGCATGCGCGCGCGCGGTCGAGGCCGGCCACGCCGCGCGCCGGCGCCGGCCGCATCCCGCGCCGCACCCACGCCGAGGCCTCGACGCCCGAGCAGGGCCTGCCCGAGCTCTCCTGAGGCGCAGCCCGCTCGGCGCCCCACTACCATGAGCGCCTGCCCCTGTAGCTCAGCTGGTTAGAGCGGCGGCCTTTTAAGCCGCGCGGCGCCGGTTCGAATCCGGTCGGGGGCACTATCGGGAGTTGCGGCGTTTTGTCGTCCGCGGGGCTTGTCTATGCTTTGACGGAGGCAAACTTGGCTCTCGGACGGCGAAATAGCCCACGGGCTCTGCCTCTTGGCTAGCTGTCCGGGGGCCTTTTTCATGCCTGTGCGGGCACGGGTCAGTATAGTGATTCGTCCCGATCGCCCACGCATCGAACTCCGACTCGATCTTGTCCTCGATGAAGTCATACGAGCGCGTGTCGCCGCACTCCCTTTCCGCTGAATTGCCCAGGTGCAGGAGTCGGCCACCTGGGTCACTCTCGGTCGGCCATGCCACGCGGTGAGATGGACCGCGGGACACCTGACCGCGACATCGTCGACCGCTTCGTGGAATCCCCTCGATTCTTCTTGGTCCCAAGCCGGGAGGCTGCCACGAAAAGTCGATCGGGTCGCGCGGCGACCTGAGGCGCTACGTGCTTGAAATGCAAAAACCAGGCAATCTTGTAGAGGGCCGCTTCCGATTGCAGATGCGGTTGAGCTTTGGACTTCTTGAGAATCGTCGCATCTACCCGAAGATCGCTTTCGCTGAGGGCGTCGAATACCGCGTCCCGAACCGGCTGAGGATCCTCGGTGGCGTGAAAGACCTTATCGAGTTGCAGTCCTCGCCATCCCAGTTCACGGCGTAGCTGCAAGAGGCGATTTCCCACCTCGCAGTCATTTGCTGTGACGGTGCCGAGTATGAAGTAACGGCTCGCGCCGGATCGTCGAGGGACATCGTAGGTACCAGCCTGTCCGAAGACTAGCGGTCCGCCATTGTCTGGATCGAGCACGCAGAGGTTTTCTATGCGCTGCGCTCCGGAACTGCTCGATGCCGGCCGCCAAGCCGCGGCGAGCCGGGCGCGATGGCCTCTCAGTTGGGCCTCAACATCGAGCGCATGTTGCCGCAGCTCGGCGAGGACCTTGGGCACGGTGGAGAGGTTGAGGCCGCCGAGGTCGTCGCGGGCGTCGAGGCCGTTCGAGCCGACGTAGTTCGCCGTCGGGATGCCGCCGCCGGCCAGCGCGTCACGGACCTTCACCGCCAGGCGGCGAGAGGGGCCGGCGACTACCGGTCGCACGAGCTCGTCGATTTGCCCGGATAGATCACGTCGAAGCCGTGGTCACCCGACGCTTCGGCCCCCGTCCGCGTGGATCGAGATCGCCGCATCGGCATGCGCCCGGTTGCCGATCGCCGCCCGCTTGTCGATGCACGGCCCGACGCCGCTGTTCGTCGTCCTCGTCATCACGACCCGCGCACCGCGCGCCCGCAACTTCGCCGCCAGGTCCTCGGCGACGTAGAGGTTGAAGAGGCTCTCGGTCAGGCGGCCGTCGTTCGTTTCGGTCCCGGTCGTGTCACAGGCCTTCGTCTGTCCGTCCGCGTAGGCGACCACCGGCCTGTCGATCGCGCCGGGATGAGCGCCGTTGCCGCCGTTGTGGCCAGGGTCGATCGCGATGACGGCTCCGCGCAGGCTTCCGCCCCTCGATGCGCTTGTAGCGGAACCGACCGAGCGTTCGGCAGATGGCGATGGCGTTGCATCCGCCGCGGCTTCCGCATGTGCCCGGCGATGTGCAGTGTGCATCTTCTCCAGAATCCGCTTCCGTTCTGCCGCGAGCTCGCGTTGCATGTGTCGCAACCGACGATCGAGGCGCTGGCGGTGAGCCGAGTTGGTCGCGGTGACGGTGCGGCCGGAATCTCCTGCCCCGCCGCAGGCGGCGAGGAACAGCACAGTGCTGCTACCGCCACCCCTGAGGCGAATCGATTCATGACCGAATGAGGAAGCCGCGATCGAAGCTACGGAAAGTAAACGGAGGCTTCGTTGCCACCCGTACAGACATGCGGCTCGCCCGCGGTGCAATACATCGAGTAGGTACGTCCGGTGGTGGGACTGTACGCGTAGACCGTGCCGCTGCCGCTGCCGATCGCAGTCCGATATTCGGCCTCGACATTATGGGCGAATTCGCAGGTGGTTGCCTCCCCAACCGAGACGTCTCCGCCACAGGAGGCCGCTCCGCTCGAGCTGGCTTCCGAACTCCCGGAGGTTGTTGCCGTGCCGTTTGGCTGCCCATGCTTCAAGGCCTTGAGCTGGTGTTCGATCTTTTCGATCTTCCCCTGCTGACGAGCTTCCGATGCCCCTTCCTTTCGCGCCTGGTTGATTTCTTCCTGGCTTGACCCCGAGCTTCCGCCGCAAGCCACGAGCCCAATGGACGAAAGCGTGACCGCGAAAGCGGTTCCCAACGAAAGAACGGTCCGACGAGGCACCACGATCAAAAAGCCTATTTAGAACGGTTACCGGCCGTCAACCGTACTTCGCCGCTAGTGCCGGAAGTGGCGGTGCTTAGTGAAGACCATCGTCACGCCGGCGGCGTCGCAGGCCTCGATCACCTCGGCGTCGCGCTTCGAGCCGCCGGGCTGGATCACGGCGGTTGAGCCCGCCTGGATCGCCAGCTCGGGGCCGTCGGCGAAGGGAAAGAAAGCGTCGGAGGCGACAGCCGAGCCCGCCAGCAGCCCCGCTGCGTCCTCGCCGCGGGCGTCGCGGCACTTCTCGACCGCGAGGCGGACCGAGTCGACCCGGCTCATCTGGCCGGCGCCGATGCCGAGCGTGGCGCCGTCCTTGGCGATCACGATCGCGTTCGAGCGGACGTGGCGGACGACGGTCCAGGCGAAGCACATGTCGTCCCACTGTCCCTCGCTCGCCTCGGTTTTGGTGACGACCTCCATGATCTCGCGCGGCTCGGGATCGCCGTCGCGGTCCTGGATCAAGAGGCCGCCCAGCACACGTTTGACGTCGCGTTCGCCCGGGTCGCGCTGGCGGCGCTCCTCCTCGCAGAGGATCCGGATCGCCTCCTTCTGCTGCAGCACTTCGAGCGCGCCGTGTTCGTAGTCGGGCGCGATCAGCACCTCGACGAAGTTCTCGTGCAGCGCCTCGGCCAGCTCGCGGCTGACCGGCCGGTTGAAGGCGATCACGCCGCCGAAGGCCGACATCGGGTCGCAGGCGAGCGCCTTGGCGTAGGCCTCGGCTGCGTCCCTTCCGATCGCCGCCCCGCAGGGGTTGTTGTGCTTGACGATCGCGCAGGCGGGCTGCTCGAAATCCTCGACCAGGCGCCGCGCGGAGTCGAGGTCGAGCACGTTGTTGAAGGAGAGGGCGCGGCCGTGCAGCTTGGCGACCCGCGAGAGCACGTGGCTGCGGACGCCCGCTTCGGAGTAGAGCGCCGCCCGCTGGTGCGGGTTCTCGCCGTAGGCGAGGTCGAGCACCTTCTCGTAGGCGACCGCGAGGTGTTCGGGGAAGTCCTCGTACTCGGCCGAGAACCAGCGGCTGATCGCGGCGTCGTAGCGGGCGGTCTGGGCGAAGGCCTCGTTGGCGAGCCAGTGGCGGGTCGAGGCCGAGATCTCGCCGCCCGACTCCTCCAGCTCGGCCAGCACCGCGTCGTAGGACTCGGGCTTGACCACGACGGCGACCCCGTCGTGGTTCTTGGCCGCGGCGCGGATCATCGTCGGGCCGCCGATGTCGATGTTCTCGACCGCGACCTCGGGCTCGACCTCGTTGCCCGAGACGGTCTCCTCGAAGGGGTAGAGGTTGACGCAGACGAGGTCGATCGGCGCGATCCCCTCGCGCTCCAGCGTCGCCATGTGCTCGGGGTCGCCGCGCCGCGCCAGCAGCGCCGCGTGCAGGCGCGGGTGCAGCGTCTTCACCCGGCCGCCGAGGATCTCTTCCTGGCCGGTGAACTCGGCGACGTCGGTCACCTCGAGTCCGGCCTCCCGCAGCGCCGCCGCGGTGCCGCCGGTGGAGAGGATCTCGATGCCGAGGGCGGCGAGGCCCTTGGCGAAGTCGCCGACGCCGGTCTTGTCGGAGACCGAGACCAGCGCCCGGCGCACCCTGACCGCGCCGTTGTTCACGGTCTCTGGTCGGGTGTCTGCGGCAGTCTCACTCATCGCTCACGACCGCGCGAGGGCCGTTCGGTTCGATCCTAACCCTGCCCGCCGCGATCATGCGGATCGCCTCCGGGTAGAGCTCGTGCTCGACGGCGTGGATCGCCTCCTCGAGCGCCTCGCGGTCGCGAGCCGCGGGCACCGGCACCTCGCGCTGGGCGATCACCGGGCCCGTGTCGACCCCCTCGTCAACGAAGTGAACGGACACCCCGGTCACCGCGACGCCGGCCGCGAGTGCCTGCCCGATCGCGTCGAGTCCCGGGAAGGAGGGGAGGAGCGCGGGGTGGACGTTGACGATGCGGTTCTCGAAGCGGGCGACGAAGGGCGCGCTGAGCAACTGCATGTAGCCGGCGAGCGCGATGAGGTCGGCCCCGCGCGACTCGATCCAGTCGGCCATCGCGGCGTCGCGCTCTTCGCGGTCGGCGAAGCGGTCGGCGGGAAAGGTCGCGCTCTCGACTCCGGCCTGCCGCGCCCGCGCCAGGGCCCGCGCCGCCGGCTTGTCGGAGCCGACCCCGACCACCTCGATCCCCTCCCGGCCGTGCACCGTGTCGAGGATCGCCTGCAGGTTCGTCCCGCTGCCCGAGGCCAGGACGACTATGCGGAAGTCACTCACGCGGGCATCTTCGCGCAACGCCGCCCGAGCACCCGCCGAACTGCATCAAATTCCCGATCTGGCAGGCAGGGAATTTGATGCAGTTCGGGTTGTGGGTGGGTGGGATCTAGGATCGGGTGGTGGGATTTCTCGGGCGGATTGGAGTTGGGACGCCGGTCGTGCAGGCCGGGATGGGGGGTGGGCTGAGCAGGCATGAGCTGGCGGTCGCGGTGTCCGAGGCTGGTGGGCTGGGGACGATCGCGGTCAACGGGGCCGCCGCGATCGAGCGCGAGCTTGCCGCCGCGCACGCGCTCACCGACCGTCCGGTTGCGGTCAACGTGCTGCTGCCCTTTGCGCGTCGCGACTGGTTCGAGGCCGCGGCCGCGGCGGACGTCGTCGTCACCTTTTGGGGGGCGCCGAAGCGTCGCACCGCGGGCGTCTGGCTGCACCAGTGTGGGTCCGTCGCCGAGTCCCAGGCGGCACATGCCGCCGGTGCCGACGCCGTGATCGTCCAGGGGGTCGAGGCGGGCGGGCATGTCCGGGGGCGGACCGCAGCGATGGATCTGCTCACCCGGGTGAAGGGCGCGCTGCCACCCGACTATCCAGTGCTGCTCGCGGGAGGGATCGCCGATCGGAGCGATGTGGGCCGGGCGCTCGAGGCCGGCGCTGTCGCCGCCGTGGCGGGCACCCGGTTCCTGCTCAGCGAGGAGAGTCGGGCGCACCCGGAGTACGGGCGCCGCTTGCTCGCCGCTGAGGAGACGATCCTCACCGAGCTGTTCGGCGCGGGCTGGCCGGCGCCGCACCGCGTGATCGCCAACCCCGCAACCGAGCGCTGGCTGAGCGGTGAGGGGCGTGGCCCGGCGCTGAACCGCATGCTTAACCGCCTCAGCGCACCGGGGGCGCGCTACATGCCGGCGTCGATCCAGGCCCGTCTTGCCCAGGCGCAGCGTCCATCCAGCCGCCTGCTCTCACCGCAGGGGCCGACCGACGACGGTCCAGCCAACCTGCTCGACGCTGGCCCGCTCTACGCCGGTGAGACCGTCGCTCGCATCGCCGAGGTCCGCCCGGCCGCTGCGATCGTCCAAGATCTCACCCCGTAGGGGCCGCGCGCCAGCCGCCACACGGCGGAGAGGTGCAACGTCGAGGCGCTAGCGAGAGGCCGGGACGACGGCGACGTCCTTGAGCGCGAACTTGCCATTGGCCTCTTCCGGATCGCCGAGCGGGTAGCGCCCGCTGAAGCAGGCGTCGCAGTGGTCTTCGGGCGCGGTGCCGATCGCCTCGTAGACCCCGTCGAGCGAGAGGTAGGCGAGCGAGTCGGCGTCGAGCTCGTCGGCGATCTCCTGCACGCTGAGCCGGTGGGCGATCATCTCCTCGCGGGTCGACATGTCGACTCCGTAATGGCAGGGGTTGCGGATCGGCGGCGCCGAGATCCGCAGGTGCACCTCGCGCGCGCCGGCGTCGCGCAGCATGCCGACGATCTGCCGCGTCGTATTGCCGCGCACGATCGAGTCGTCGACGACGACGATGCGCTGGCCGGAAACGATCTCCGGCAGCGGGTTGAACTTGAGACGCAGGCCGTGCTTGCGCAGCTCCTGGCCCGGCTGGATGAAGGTCCGCGCCACGTAGCGGTTCTTGATCAGGCCGTCGTCGCGGGGCAGCCCCGAGGCGCGGGCGAATCCGGCGGCCGCCGGGTTGCCCGAGTCCGGCACCGAGATCACCAGGTCGGCCTCGACCGGCGACTCGCGCCAGAGGATCTCGCCCATCCGCCCGCGCACCTGCTGCAGCACTTTGCCCTCGAGCCGGCTGTCGGGACGCGAGAAGTAGATGTGCTCGAAGACGCACATCGCCGGCCGCTCGGCTTTCACCACCTGGCGCGTCTCCAGCCCGCGCTCGGTCAGCGAGACCATCTCGCCCGGATGCACTTCGCGCATCAGCTCGGCGCCGATGATGTCGAAGGCGCAGCTCTCCGAGGCGACGACGAAGCGGTCGTCGAGCCGGCCCAGCGAGAGTGGCCGGATCCCGTGCGGGTCACGGAAGGCGACGATCGCGCGCTTGGTCATCACCACGGTCGAGTAGGCGCCCTCCAGCCGCGGCATCACGTCGGCGACCGCGTCCTCGATCAGTTTGCCGTCGTGGGAGGAGAGAAGCGCCGCGATGATCTCCGAGTCCGAGGTGCCGCGGAAGGCGATCCCCCTCTCCTTCAGCTCGCCCCAGAGCTCGACCGCGTTGGTCAGGTTGCCGTTGTGGGCGAGCGCCAGCTCGCGGCCGTCGTCGCGCCAGACCGGCTGCGCGTTCTCCCAGGAACCGCCGCCGGTGGTCGAGTAGCGGGTGTGGCCGATCGCCATGTCGCCCTCCAGCGCCCGCAGCTTCTCCTCGTCGAAGACCTGGGAGACGAGCCCCGAGTCGCGCAGGGTGGTGATGTGGCCGCCCTCGCAGGTGGCGATCCCGGCCGACTCCTGGCCGCGGTGCTGCAACGCATAGAGGGCGAAGTAAGCGAGCCGGGCGACGTCGTGGCCGGGCCCGTATACGCCAAATACCCCGCATTCCTCGCGCGGGCTGTCGGGATCGGTGAGAACCCGCTCGATCAAGTGGAAGGGCGCGCTTTCCTCGCGTTTGAAAGGACGTGACGCGCAGGCGGACTGCCTACGCAGGCAGGGTAGCAACGGTGGGCGGGCGGCAAGCCGGTCGCGGAAGGCCGCGAATTGCGGCAGTTCCTGGCGCTAACTGCTGTCTCGGCCCTTGAGGCGAACGGTCACCCGCTTGACGTCGATGCGACCGGCGAGATCTTCGGTGCTGGCGACGAGCTTCGCCTTCAGCGACTGCCGCGGCCCGATCCGGCCGAGCCGACGCAGCACCGCTTTGGGCAGCTGGACCCTGAAGACCCTCGCTCGGCCCGGCGCGACCGTCTTCCTGCCGCCGCGCAGGCCGACGATCAGCCGGGTCGGTTTGTCGCCCGCGGTTTTGAGTTTCGGGCTCGGCTTGAAGCCCCAGCCGACCTGGCCGGTGACGCGGACGTCGGTCCTGGCGCTGGTCGTGATGCGCAGCAGGATCGAGTGGCGCTTGGCCCAGAATTCGGTGATTTCGAGCCTGATGACTGGGCAGCCGTCGTGGCGATCGGGGCTTTTCGGGCAGTAGTCCTGCGATTCGTCGCCGTAGCCGTCGCCATCCGCATCGGGCTCGATCTTCGCCGTGACCGGCAGGCGGAACCTCGCCACCGGGGCAAAGGTGTATTCGAGGCCACTCAGGGCGTTGCCTTTGTAGGTGCCGAGCACGTCGCCTTCGTCGTCGCTGCCACAGGCCAGCGTGCCGCCGCCACCCTCGGTGTGGAGACCGAGCCGGTCGCCCGCTCGCACGGCGATCCTCGTGTTCTGGGTGAAGGCGGGCATTCCCGCCGACGCGTCGGCGCTTTCACCGACGACCCTGAACGTGTTGGGGGCCGGGGTCGGGCGCAGCAGCTTGAGCCGCACCGGCGCCGCTTGGACGGAAAAGTCCGGCGCGAGGCGAACCGTCCACGAGGTGACGATGCCGTCGCTCGGCGCGGTCAACGGCAAGCTGCTGGCGGAGGACCGCTGGAGCTGCGTCAGCGTGATCCCCGGTTCGGCCACGTCGGCGAGGCATTCGTCGCCGAATTCGGTTGCGGCCATCGCGGGAGCGGGCAGGGCAAGCGCTGCCAAGGTCAAAGCCGCCACCAGTCCTTTGCGCATCGCCGCAGGCTAGCCGGCTAGCCGGATTTCGCGGCGACGAGCAGCGCCTCGAGCGCCTGCTCGAGGCCACCGATCGCCGAGTCGAGCGGCTCCCGGCTGCCGGCGGCGCGGGCGCGCAGCAGGGCGCCCTCGACGGTTGAGACGACGAGGCCGGCGAAGGTCTCCGCGTCCCTGGCGCCGACGCCTTCGTCGTGCAGGGCCGCCGCGATCGGCCGTTCCCAGCTCTGGAAGGCGGCTGTCGCGACCGCGGCCAGCTCGGGGTCCTCGGGCCGGGCGAGGGCGACCGCCGCGACCGGGCAGCCGATTCGCTCGGGGTAGTCGGCGACCCGGCGGCGGAAGAAGTCGCCGAAGAGGGCGAGCGTCTGCTTCAGCCCGCGCTCCTCAAGCGAACGCTCGATCAGGTCGCGGATCGTCGTCCCCTCCAGTTCGGCCGCTTCGCGGGCGAGCTGGACCTTGCCGCCGGGAAAGTGGTGGTAGATCGAGCCGCGCGGTGCCTTGCCGCGCTCGGCGACGTCGCGCAGCTCCATGCCCGCGTAGCCCTTCTCGGCGAGCAGCTGGCGGGCGCCCTTGAGCAGCAGGGCGCGGCCGTCGCGTCGCTTTGCCTCGACCGGCTCCCCATCGGCTATTCGCGCTATGCCCACGGTCATAGTCTATAGTCGGCGCAGATGTATGACCGTGGGCATAGAAGTGCGGTGGCGATCGCCTGTGCCGGGGCCTTCCTCGCCTTCCTCGACGCGACGATCGTCAACATCGCCTTCCCCGACATCTCGCGCTCCTTCGCAGGGTCGGGACGCGACGCGCTCTCCTGGGTGCTCGACGGCTACTTCGTCGTGATCGCGGCGCTGCTGGTGCCGGCCGGCGGGCTCGCCGACCGCTTCGGCCACAAGCGCATCTTCCTGCTCGGCGTCGGCGGCTTCACCGCCGCCAGCCTGCTCTGCGCGGCGGCGCCTTCGCTCGGGCTGCTGATCGCCTTCCGCGTCTTGCAGGGCATTGGTGCGGCGATGATCGCGCCGACCTCGCTGGCGCTCGTTCTCGACGCCTTCCCGCCAGAGCGGCGGGCCGCCGGCGTCGGCCTTTGGGGTGCGGCCGCCGCGGCGGCCGCCGCGATCGGCCCGACCCTCGGCGGCGCCCTGGTCGAGCTTTACGACTGGCGCCTGGTCTTCCTCGTCAACCTGCCGCTCGGCGCCGCGGTCGTCTTCGCTGGAACGCGCCGCCTGCGCGAGCGTCCCCAGCGCGACAGCCGCCTACCCGACCTCCCCGGCGCGCTGATGCTCGCCGTCAGCCTGGCGCTGGTCACCCTCGCCATCGTCGAGGGCAACGATTGGGGCTGGACCTCGGCTCCAACCCTTGGCTCCTTCGCCGCCGCCGCATCGCTGCTCGCCGCTGTGGTTTGGCGCAGCACCCGCCACCCGCGCCCGATCGTCGAGCCGGAGCTCTTCCGCCACGGCTCCTTCCGTATCGGCAACCTCGGCACCCTGCTCTTCGCCGCCGCCTTCTTCTCGCTGATCCTCGGCAACGTCGTCTTCCTCACCTCGATCTGGGGCTACACCGTGCTGCAGGCGGGTGCCGCCACGCTCCCCGGCCCGACCCTCTCGACGATCGTCGCCGGACCGGCGGGCAAGCTCGCCGACCGCTTCGGCCACCGCGCCGTGATCGTCCCCGGCACCCTCTTCTTCGCCGCCGGCGTGATGGTCCTGCGTTCGGCCGGCGCCACGCCCGACTGGCTCGGCCTCTGGCTGCCAGGCTCCTGCCTGACCGGCATCGGCATCGGCCTCGCCTTTCCGACCCTCGGCTCGGCCGCCGTCCGCGACGTGCCCGACGACCGCTTCGCCACCGCCTCCGCCGTCAACGCGGCCTTCCGCCAGATCGGCGCCGTGCTCGGCACCGCGATCCTCGTCGCCATGGTCGGCGAACCGGCGACCCTGCAGGCAGCCCTCGACGTATCGAACGACGCCTACCTCTTCTCGGTCTTCGCCGCGCTCGTCTCAGGCGCCGTCGTGCTCGGCTTGCGACCCGAGCGAGCGCCAGGCGCTCTCGGCGGCCACGAGGCCGACCGTGAGGCTGCGATCCCCGGCGGCGATCTCGATCGTCGTGCCGCCGACCTTGCCTAGCGGCGTCGCGCCCAGCTCCTCAAGCACAGCGCGCTCGCCGCTGAGCAGGAAGCCGCCGGCGCCCTCGCCGAAGAGGGCCTCCTC
The DNA here is from genome assembly GCA_963702705.1 of uncultured Solirubrobacterales bacterium. Lineage (GTDB taxonomy): Bacteria > Actinomycetota > Thermoleophilia > Solirubrobacterales > 70-9 > VRUE01. Next base: position 12,443 of record CAVPDR010000001.1, on the reverse strand, counting down.
GGGTGAACAGCCGCGTTCGCGCAATGGCTGCAGGTCGATGCTGCAGCCGACTCCACCGGCGATCGCCGACTCGGCCAAGGCGCAGGCGAGGCCGCCGTCGCTGATGTCATGGGCGGAGGAGAGCCTGCCGGCGCGGACCGCCTCGCGGACGCTCGCGCAGGCGGTGGCCACGGCGGTGATGTCGGATCGAGGCAGCCCCATCTTCGAGCTCGCCGCGCTGCTTTGCCAACTCGCTGCCCGCCAGGGTTGGCGAGAAGGGACCAAGCAGGGCGATCGCGTCCCCCTCCCTGGCGAAGGCGCTGCCGCAGGCCATTGCCGGGTCGGGCAGCTCGCCGACCATGGCGACGACCGGGGTCGGGTAGATCGGGCCGTCCGGGCCCTCGTTGTAGAGCGAGACGTTGCCGCCGACGACGGGGACGCCGAGCGCGGTGCAGGCCTCGGCGAGGCCGGCGATCGCGCGGTCCAGCTGCCAGGCGGGCACCGGTTTCTCGGGGTTGCCGAAGTTGAGGCAGTTGGTCAGGCCAAGCGGCTCGGCGCCGACGCAGGCGAGGTTCTGGGCGCACTCGAGCACCGCCTCGATCGTGCCGGCGTGGGGGTCGCAGGCGACGCGGCGGCCATTGCCGTCGATCGAGACGGCGATCGCGTTGCCGGCCTCGGGGACCCGCAGCACGGCGGCATCGGCGGCCTCGGGCCGGCGCACGGTGCGCGAGCCGACCACCGAGTCGTACTGCTCGAAGACCCAGCGCTTCGAGGCGATGCTCGGCGAGGCCAGCAGCGCCAGCAGAGCCTCCTCGGCCGCAAGGCCGGGCTCGAGCGTCGCCCGGTTGCCGTAGATCCATTCCCCGGGCTCGGCCGGCTCGAGGTCGTAGAGCGGGCAGCCGTCGACCAGCGCCTCGACCGGCATCTCACCGACGACGTCGGCGCCGCGCAGGATGCGGATCTGACCGGAATCGGTGACGACACCGATCTCGGCCGAGCCCGTCTGCCATTTCTCGCAGACCGCCAGCACCTCGGCGACCCTGGCCGGCTCGACCACCGCGAGCATCCGCTCCTGGGACTCGGAGACCATGATCTCGAACGGCTCCATGTCGGCCTCGCGCAGCGGCACCCGCGCCACGTCGATGTCGATCCCGACCCCGCCGGCCGAGGCCATCTCGCCGGCCGAGGACGTGAGCCCGGCCGCGCCGAGGTCCTGCAGCGAGACGAGCAGCCCCTTCTCGAGCAGCTCGAGGCAGCACTCGAGCACCTTCGACTCCTCGAAGGGATCGCCGATCTGCACCGTCGGCCGCTTCGCGTCGTCGCCCTCGCCGAGCTCGGCCGAGGCCAGCACCGAGGCGCCGCCGATCCCGTCGCGCCCGGTCGAGGCGCCCATCAGCACGACCGCGTTGCCGACCCCGGCGGCGGCGGCGCGGACCATGTCCTTCGTCTGCGCGATCCCGAGGCACATCGCGTTGACCAGGCAGTTGTGCTCGTAGGGAGCCTCGAAGTAGACCTCGCCGCCGACCGTCGCCACCCCGATCGAGTTGCCGTAGTGGCCGATCCCGCGCACGGCGCCGTCGAGCAGGTGGCGCGAGCGCAGCGAGTCGAGCTCGCCGAAGCGCAGCGAGTCGAGGATCGCGATCGGGCGGGCGCCGATCGCGAAGACGTCGCGGAGGATCCCGCCGACACCCGTGGCCGCGCCCTGGAACGGTTCGACTGCGCTCGGGTGGTTGTGCGACTCGACCTTGAAGGCAATCGCGTGGCCATTGCCGATGTCGACCGCGCCGGCGTTCTCGCCCGGGCCCATCACCACCCGCTCGCCCGCGGTCGGCAGCTGGCCGAGCAGCTTGCGCGAGTGCTTGTAGGCGCAGTGCTCGGACCAGAGCAGGCTGAACATCGCCAGCTCGACGTCGTTGGGCTCGCGTCCCAGCTTCTCGACGATGAGGTCGAACTCGGCGTCGGTCAGGCCCAGCTCGCGGTGCTTGGAGACCTCGACCGTCACGCCGGCGCCCCAGCCGCGGCGACAGCCTCGAAGACCCGTAGCCCATCGGTCGAGCCGGTCAGCGGATCGACCGCGTGCTCTGGATGCGGCATCAGCCCGACCACGTTCCCCGCCTCGTTGCGGACCCCGGCGATGTCACGGGCCGAGCCGTTCGGATTCTGCCCCGGCGCATAGCGATAGGCAACCTGCCCGTCAGCTTCGAGCCGATCGAGCACCCCCTCCGGCGCAAAGTACCGCCCTTCCCCGTGCTTGGCCGGGATCGACAGCGAGCCCCCCGGTCGATGGGCCTGAAACGTCCGTATATCGGACGTTTCAGGCCCATCGACCGCGATTAGGTCGAGTTGGCGGCAGGTGAAACGGAGGCTCTCGTTGAGGAGCAGCGCACCGGGGAGTAGGCCTGCCTCGCAGAGGACTTGGAAGCCGTTGCAGATTCCCAGTACCGGGCCGCCCGCGGCGGCGAACTCGCTGACCGCCTCCATCGCCGGCGAGAAGCGGGCGATCGCGCCGGCCCGCAGGTAGTCGCCGTAGGAGAAACCGCCCGGGACGACGATCGCGTCGATGCCCTCCAGGTCGCGCTCTTCGTGCCAGACCAGCCGCGCCTCGCCGAGCAGCGAGCAGGCGTGCAGGGCGTCGCGCTCATCGCAGGAGCCGGGGAACTGCAGGACGCCCCAGCGCATCAGGCGGCGCCGTCGAGCTGCTCGATCTCGTAGTCCTCGATCAGCGGGTTGGCGAGCAGCTTCTCGCAGAGCTCGCCGAGACGGCCCGGCTCATCGATCTCCAGCTCGACCATACGGCCGACCCGCACGTGCCCGATCCCCTCGAAGCCGAGCGCCGGCAGCGCCCGCTCGACCGCCTTGCCCTGCGGGTCGAGGATTCCCTCCTTCGGCTTGATCAGCACCCGCGCCTTCGCCACTAGAAGGAGCGCTCCGTGATCCGCTCGTAGGCCTCGATGTACTTGGCCCGCGTCTGCTCGATCACGTCGGGCGGCAGCTCCGGCGCCGGCGGCTTGTGGTCCCAGCCCGCCTCGTCGGCCCAGTCGCGCACGTACTGCTTGTCGAAGGACGGCTGCGTGCTGCCCGGCTGGTAGCGCTCGGCCGGCCAGAAGCGCGAAGAGTCCGGCGTCAGCACCTCGTCTGCGAGGACGATCTCGGCACCGGCGTGGCGGCCGAACTCGAACTTGGTGTCGGCAAGGACGATCCCCCGCTCGGCCGCGTGTTCGGCGCCGCGCGCGTAGACCCCGATCGAGATCCGCCGCAGCTCTTCCATCAGCGCCCGGTCGCCGACGATCTCGGCGGCTCGGTCGAAGTCGACGTTCTCGTCGTGGTCGCCGATCTCGGCCTTGGTCGCCGGCGTGAAGATCGGCTCGGGCAGCTTGTCGGACTCGAGCAGGTTGGGCGGCAGCTCGATCCCGCAGACAGCGCCGCCGTTCTTGTATTCCTTCCAGCCCGACCCCGAGAGGTAGCCGCGGACGACGCACTCGACCGGGTACATCTCCAGCCGCCGCACCCGCATCGCCCGTTCCGCCACCTCTTCCGGCACGTCGTCGGAGAGGAAGTGGTTGGGGACGATGTCGCCGCTCAGCTCGAACCAGAATTCCGAGATCCGGTTGAGCACCTTGCCCTTGTCGGGGACCGGCGTCGGCATCACCACGTCGTAGATCGAGATCCGGTCGGAGGCGACCATCAGCAGGTCGTCCTCCCACTCATAGATCTCGCGGACCTTCCCCGAGGAATGAAGCTTCAAGTCGGCGACGGGTGGCATTGACGCGATGCTAGCTATCACCTGCGATGCTTTGCTTGATGACGTTGCCGCCGGAACCGAAGAGCTCCCCGCTGGTTCAGACGCTCAAGTGGAGCTTCCGGCCGTTGCCTTTCATGCAGGAGTGCCGGGAAAAGTACGGGGACAGCTTCAGCGTCAAATTCATGACCTTCGAGCGGCCGATGGTGATGATTTCCGATCCGGCTGCGATCAAGGCCCTGTACACGGAGCGCTCGCATGGCCTGCCTCCCGGCCGCGAGATCATCCTGACCCCGATCGTCGGCGCCCGCTCGCTGCTGGTCACCGAAGGCGCCGACCACCTCGCCCACCGCAAGCTGATGTTGCCGCCCTTCCACGGCGAGCGGATGCGCTCCTACCAACCGCTGGTTGAGGAGATCGTCGACCGCGAGATCGACGCCTGGCCGCTGGGCGAGGAGTTCGCGATCCACCCGCGGATGCAGGCGATCACGCTCGAGGTGATCCTGCGCGTCGTCTTCGGCGTCGCCGACGGCCCCCGGCTGGAGCGCCTGCGCACGGTCCTGACCAAAGTCCTGGAGGAGACGGCCTCGCCCTTCGCGCAACTCGCCGGCCTCGCCTCCCGCCGCTTCGGCGGCCGCGGGCCATGGGCCAAGTTCGAAAAGCAGCTGGAGGAGGCCGACGATCTGCTCTACGCCGAGATCGCCGAGCACCGCGCCAACGGCAACTACGAGGAGCGCGAGGACATCCTCTCGCTGCTGATGCAGGCCCGCTTCGAGGACGGCTCGGAGATGAGCGACACGGACCTGCGCGACCAGCTGATGACCCTGCTGCTCGCCGGCCACGAGACCACGGCGACGGCGCTGGCCTGGACCTTCGACCTGCTGCTTCGCCACCCGCGTGAGCTCGGCCGTCTGCGCGACTCGCTCGAGGCCGGCGAGGACGACTACCTGCGGGCGACGATCAGCGAGTCGCTGCGGCTGCGGCCGGTGGTGCCGCTGGCCGGCCGGCGCCTCGCCACGGATCTCGTCGCCGACGGGATCGAGCTGCCCGCCGGAACCGACGTCACCCCGGCGATCTGGCTCGCCCACACCCGCGCCGACTCCTTCCCCGAGCCCTTCGCCTTCCGCCCCGAGCGCTTCCTCGAGGGCTCGCCCGACACCTACGCCTGGATCCCCTTCGGCGGCGGTATCCGCCGCTGCATCGGCGCTGCCTTCGCCGAGTTCGAGATGCGGATCGCGCTGCGCGAGGTGCTGACCCGCTGTGAGCTGCACAAGGCCGACCCGGCGCCGGAGAAGATCGGCCGCCGCAACATCACCCTCTCGCCCAAGGCCGGCACCCCGGTCGTCCTCACCGCCCGCCACCCGGCGCGCGAGCGCGACCTCGTCGCCGCTTAGCTCCCGGCTGAAGTGGTCTTGGCCGCCGGGTGTTCCTGCGCCCAGCGCGCGATCGTGCCGGAGCCGGAGATGACCTCGCCGTCGTCGAGCACGAGAATCGGCACCTCGTTGGTGCCGCTCAGCTTCTTCACCTCGGCCCGCTCCTCATCGCGGCTGCCCCAGGTCCAGGGCATCAGCCGGTAGCCGCCGACGGTCTTCAACTCGTACTTGTATCCGGCCTTGTCGAGCGCCTTCCCGGCCTTGCCGCAGGGATGGGCGAACGCTGGCCCATGAGTCTTCTGTCCGCAGGTGTAGAGAACCATGGTCGCGAACCCTAGCGGCAAAAAGGCCCAACTCAAGTGCTACGATCGTCGCACTATCGTAGAAGTTGCGACACGCGAACTGCGGAACAAAACCGCCGACCTGCTCAAGCGGGTCGAGGCGGGCGAGAGCATGGTGATCACCGTGCGAGGGAAGCCGGTGGCGACCCTCTCGCCGTACCGCAACGACGCACCGAGGTGGATGCCTCGCGGTGAGTTGATCGAGCTCCTGAAGACGCACTCGGCCGACCCCGGCCTGCGTGACGATCTCAAGCGCATTGAGGAAACGACGGACGAAGACCGGCTTAATCGGCTGTGGCAATGAGCCGCAAAGACTCGCGAGGCCTTCTCGATACATCTGTTCTCATCGCGATCGAGGGCGGCCGACCGCTGCACACGGAGGCAATGCCCGAGACAACCGCGATCTCGGTGGTGACCAAGGCTGAGCTGCGGGTCGGCATCTTCGCCGCCGAGGATCTGGAGACGCGTGATCGCCGGCTGATGACCTTCGAGCTCGCCAACCGCATCGTTTCGCTTCCTATCGACGAGGCTGTATCGCGGTCATGGGCGCAGATGCGCGCCTATGTGCAGGCTTCCGGTCGGAAGGTGGGAGTAAACGACATGTGGATTGCCGCTACGGCGGCTGCCTATGAGATGCCGGTCCTCACCCAGGATGGCGACTTCGACGCGCTCAACGGCGTCGCAGGCCTGACCGTGATCCCGGTCTAGTCGCGCAGCGCTTCGAGGCGCTCGAAGATCTCCGGGATGTGGGTCAGATAGGCGTCGTAGTCGAAGACGGCATCTAGGTCAAGGTCTGGAGCGGCCTTGCCAATCAGGTCGCGGAACGGGGTCCCCGTGTCCCAGGCCTGCTGGGCGTTTTCCTGGACCACGCGGTAGGCGTCGTCGCGGGTCATGCTCGACTCGACCAGGGCGGTCAGGGCGCGCTGGCTGAAGAGGGCGCCGTGGGTGAGGTCGAGGTTCTCGCGCATGCGGTCGGTGCGGACGTTCATGCCGGAAGCGACCTTGGCCGCCAGGTCCTGCATGTAGTCGAGGCCGATCGTCGCGTCGGGCAGGATCACCCGCTCGGCGCCGGAGTGGGAGATGTCGCGCTCGTGCCAGAGGGCGACGTTCTCGAGGCCGGCCTGGGCGTAGCCGCGCAGGACGCGTGCCAGTCCGGTGATCCGCTCGGTGCGGATCGGGTTGCGCTTGTGCGGCATCGCCGACGAGCCCTTCTGCTGGCCGGAGGCGAAGGGCTCCTCGACCTCGCGCACCTCCGTGCGCTGCAGGTTGCGCACCTCGGTCGCGAAGCGCTCCAGCCCGGCCCCCGCGAGTGCCACCTGGGAGAGCAGGACGGCATGGCGGTCGCGCGGGATCACCTGCGTCGCCACGTCCTCGCGCCGCAGCCCGAGCCGCTCCATAACCCGCGCCTCGACCGCCGGCGGCACCGACGCGTAGGTCCCGACCGCGCCGGAAAGCTTGCCGCAGGCAAGCTGCCCGAAGGCATCGCCCAGCCGCTGCAGATTGCGATCCGCCTCGAACGCGAACCCAGCAAGCCGCAGCCCAAAGGTCGTCGGCTCAGCGTGGACGCCATGGGTGCGGCCGACGCAAAGAGTGTCCCGGTGCTCCAACGCCCGCTCGATCAGCGCATCGCGATAGGCCCGCGCACTCGCCAGCACAACCTCACCGGCCTCACGCAGCTGCAACGCCAGCGCCGTATCGAGCACATCCGACGAAGTCAGCCCGTAGTGAATCCAACGCCCATGCTCCCCAACCGAAGCAGCCACAACATCGACGAACGCAGCAACGTCATGGTCGGTCACCTTCTCCCGTTCGTTCACCGCCTCAACGGTGAAAGCAGCATTCGCCCTCGCTGCCTCAGCAGCTTCCACAGGAACGACCCCCTGCTCCGCCCAGGCCTCCGTAGCCGCAAGCTCAACCTCCAGCCAGCACTCGAACTTCCTTTGGGCCGACCAAGCTTTCCCAATCTCCGGTCGCGTGTAACGAGGAATCAACCGAACACCTCCATCGGGTGGGTGGCGTGTGGGAGGGGGGGCCGAGAACGGAGGCGAAGCCCCCGCCCGCAGGCCCCCCCTCCCACACGACAGGACCCGCCCGCCTGAAGCGTCGGCGTCATGCGTTGATTATCCGCGCCGCCAAGATGCCGGCGTTCTTCGCCCCGTCGATAGCCACGCATGCAACCGGAATGCCGGGGGGCATCTGTACTGCCGACAGAAGCGCGTCGAGCCCGCCGAGGGACTTACCCAGAATCGGCACGCCGATCACCGGCAGGTCGGTGTGGGCAGCGGCGACGCCGGGCAGCGCCGCCGACATCCCGGCGCCGGCGATGATCACCTTGAGCCCGCGCATGCGCGCGTTGGTGCAGTACTCGCGCACCATCTCGGGGTCGCGGTGGGCGCTCATCACCCGCATCTCGTGACTGATTCCAGCCTCGTCGAGGGCGGCGCCGGCCGCTTCCATCTTCGGCATGTCGTTCTTCGAGCCCATGATGATCCCGACCAGCGGCTCGTCGACGTCGATCTCCTCGAAGGCCTCTTCGACCTCCGGCGCAGGGGTCGGGTCGGTGGGCTGGGGCTCCTCTGAGATCTCGTTCATCTCGTCCTCTCTGGGTGGGCTGGGGCTAGCTGGCGACGCGGTCGACCGCGCGGGCTGCGATGTCAGAACGCATCTGCATCCCGTCGAACTCGATCCGCCTGGCGGCATCGTACGCACGATCGCGGGCCTCGGCGGGCGAACCCCCCAGCGCGGTGACGTTGAGCACCCGACCGCCGGCGGTGACGATCTCGCCGTCGCGCTCGGCCGTGCCGGCATGGGTGATCTCGGCCAGCTCGGCGGCGGCGCCGAGGCCGCTGATCGTGTCACCCTTCGAGGAGGACTCCGGGTATCCAGCCGAGGCGAGGACCAGCGTCACCGCCCACTCGTCTCTGAACTCCGCCTCGGCCCCAGCCAGACCGCCCGGCTCGCGCGCGGCGAGGCAGAGGTCGACCAGGTCGGAGCGCAGCCGCGGCAGCACCGCCTGCGTCTCGGGATCGCCGAAGCGGGTGTTGAACTCGAGCACCTTGGGACCGTCGGCGCCGATCATCAGGCCGGCGTAGAGGACGCCGTGGAAGGGGCGGCCGCGCCGCGCCATTGCGGCGACGATCGGGCGGTGCACCGCGTCGACGATCTCCTCGACCTCGGCGGCGCCGAAGCCGGGGACCGGCGAGTAGCTGCCCATGCCGCCGGTGTTGGCCCCCTTATCGCCGTCGAAGATCCGCTTGTAGTCCTGGGCCGGCGCCAGCGGCACGACGTTCTCGCCATCGCAGAGCGCCAGCAGCGAGAGCTCCTCGCCCTCGAGGAACTCCTCCAGCACTACGGGGGTCTCGCCGAAGCGGCGCTCGGTGAAGAAGACGTCCACCGCCTCTCGCGCCTCGGTCTCCGAGCCGCAGACGATCACCCCCTTGCCCGCCGCCAGCCCGTCGGCCTTGAGCACCGCCGGGTAAGTGGCGGAGGCGATCTGCGCGACAGCCTCGTTGTGGCTGCGCAGCAGCGTGTGCGCCGCGGTCGGCACTCCCGCCTCCGCCATCAGCTCCTTGGCAAAGGCCTTCGAACCCTCCAGCTCGGCCGCCGCCGCGCTCGGCCCGAAGGCCGGCACGCCGGCGTCCTCCATGGCGTCGACAACTCCGGCGACCAGCGCCGCCTCTGGCCCGACCACGACGAGATCGACCCCGTGCTCCTGCGCCGCCGCGACGATTGCTCCGACGTCGTCGGCCGCTACCGCTGGCAGGCACTCGGCGTCGGCTGCAATCCCGGCGTTGCCGGGCGCGCAGAGAAGTTCAGGCGCGTGCGCGGAGCGCGCCAGCGCCCGCACGATCGCGTGCTCGCGCCCGCCTCCACCTACTACAAGGACCTTCAACGAAACGCCCGGCGCCTAAAGCGAGCCGGACAGCTCGTCGGCGGACATCGCCGCCAGGGTCTGACTGGTCATCGTCCCGCGCGAGCCCAGCTCCACGGAGACCTTGGCCATCGTCTTCTCATCCGGAGCCTCGACGATCGTGACGAAGTCGTACTGCCCGAGAGTCGCGTACTGGGCGATCACCTTCGCCCCGATCTGCTCGACCTCTTTATTGACCTCGGCCACCCGCCCAGGATTGTTCTTAAGCGTCCGCACACCCTCTGCGGTCAAGTTGGTAAGCATCACAAAGGTAGGCATCGCGATCTCCTCTCGACGGGGCTTCGACCCTACGTTACCCGGCCCAGGGGGCGTCGGGGGTCCCTCCCCAGGAACTCCCGCGAAGCGGCCTGGGGAGGGACCCCCGACGCCCCGTGCCTCCGCGACCGAAGAATCAGTACCCAGCCGGATGACGGACCACGAAGCCTTCCGGATAAGGAGGCTCGGGATGCCAACGCGGCCCGGTTCCCTGGGCGTCGCCGACCGTGTCCCAGCGCAGTCCGGCGATCTCCATGTAGGTGTGGGTTGCGCTGGCGTAGATCGTGATCCAGCGGCCCGGCCCCGGTTCGCCGTAGCTCTCCAGGGCGCCCGAGGTGAGCGGGGTGTCGAGCAGGCCGGCGCCGTAGAGGGCGAAGCTGACCGCGCCCGAGCAGTCATAGCCGGCGGAGTACCAGCTGCCGTGGCCGCCGCCCCAGACGTAGGGGGTGGTAGCGATCGAGTTGGCGGCCGAGATCGCCGCCTTGACCGCGGCCGGCGCGTCCTGCGGGGCGCTGGCGAAGCCGTTGTCGAGCACCGCGGTCGGCCCGGGGGTTTCGAAGCCCGAGCCGAGCGGGGCAACCCGCCAGTCGACGTAGCTCGTTTTGCACTTGCCTTCGAGTTCTTCGGCCTCGGCGAGGACCGCCTGCACGTACCACTCCGCCTGGTTGTGGGTGAAGATCCCGGCGCGAAGGCTGCCGCGCGACCAGATCAGGCGGGCCAGGGTGGCGGCCGAGTCGGCGGGGTCCGCGCGGCGGATGCTGCCGTCTTCGTTGCCGTCGACCGCGTACTCGCTCCACTCGCTCGGTTCGAGCCCGAGCGGGCCGCGCTGGCGCATTTCGGCCTCGCTCATGCCGCGGCCGAAGTTCGACTCCAGGCGCGCTATCGCGGCCAGCGCCCAGACTCCGCGCTGGCCCAGTTCGTAGCGGCCCGCGGCGTCCTCGAATGCGGCGAGGTACTCGGCGGGGATCTCGTCCCGCCACGCCGGCGCCGGCTGGCAGTCGAGGACCGGCAGCTGCGGCGTCAGGGCAGAGGCGCCCACGGCTCCGGCGCCGAGCGAGCCGTAACAGCTCGCGTTCGCCAGCACCTCGGCGACGTACCAGTCGGCGTGGTTGTAGGAGAAGATCGCGTCGTAGGTATTGGTAGGCATTCCCGCTGCACTCAGGTAACTGGCGGCGGCGAAGATCGCGTCTTCGGGGTTGTAGGGGTCGCGGACGCCGTCGCCGCTGGCATCGACGCCGTACGTTTCCCAGGTCGAGGGCAGGAACTGCATCCAGCCGATCGCGCCGGCCGAGGACGGACCCATGTTGGTGCCGAAGGCGCTCTCGATGCCGTTGATAGAGGCGAGCACCGCGGCGCCCTGGGGGCCGAGGCCATAGGCGGCGGCGGCCCGCTGGTAGATCGGGATCAGGATCGGCGGCACCCCTGAAGACGCGCAACTGGAGCTCGGGATCGAGGGCACCGCGAAGGCTTCGGAAGGGCTCAGCGGCATTGGTGCGGAGCCGCTGTCCGCGGGTGCCGCTTCGCTGGGCTCGGGTTCTGGCGACGCTCCGGCTGAGGTCCCGCCGCTACTGCCGGGCTTCGCCGGTGCGGCGGGTGGAGCGGCCAGCGTCGCGCCCTCCTGCAGCGGTGCGCCGCCGCTCGTGGTCGGGCTCGCCGGCTGGGTCGGTGCCGGCGCGCTGCTGCTCGGGGGGGATCCGGTCGAGGAGCCCCACTGCGCCGCCGATGCGGCCGGCGCCGTAAGCGCCGCCCCGACCGCCGCGGCGGCCAGCGTGTTACGCAGTCTTCCCATCAGCCCAGGACGTCCGTGACGCGCCACTCGCCTGTTTTTTCGTCGCGCTGCATATCGATGCGGAGCTCGCTGGTGACGCCGACGCGCAGCAGCGAGGCGCTGAGCGTATAGGTGTCGCCGCGACGCGGCCCGGGAACGAGGTTCAAGACCTTGGCCTTCGGCACCTTTACGTTGGCGGGCAGGCGCGGTGGCCGGCGCAGCAGCGAGCGGCTGAGCTGCGGCGTCGCCGTGGCGGCGAAGGCGGTGCGGACCCTGGCGTCGCTGCGGCCGGTCTCATAGAGCACGAAGGCGCCGGCGAAACGGTGCGCAACTTTGCTCGCGGCGGGGCCGGCGGGGACGACCTTCGCCGCGGTCGCCGTTGCGCCGGTCGAAGACGAGGTGGCGGTCTCGGCCTGCCCCGCGGGACTCGTTTCGGGCGCTTCGCTCGGTTCCGCGACCGGCGATCCGCCGCTTGCCTTGGTGGCGCCGGTTGTCTTGGGCGTGAAGTCGGGTGTCGCTCCCCGCAGGACGGGCGCGGCTTGCGCCAGCTCCCCTTTCTGCGCCGCCGTGCTCAGTGCCGGCGCCAGGGACGGGGTCGAGGCATGCTGGGCCTGCTGCCCCGAGCCGCCGCCGCTGCCGGAAGCCCAGACGAGTCCGAGCACGCCGGCGCCGATCGCGACAAGCACGGTGGCCGCGATCCCGACCCCCCGCAGCGGCTCGCCCCAGCGGCCGGTGCGCTCCTCAAGCGGCCAGACCAGCCCCCGCTCGATCGCCCAGACCGCGCGCTCGAAGGGCCATCTGACCAGGTCGGCGACTGTGCGCGCGGCGTCGCCACCGCGCCAGACCACGCGCTCCTCGACCGCAAGCGCGGCACTGGAGAGGGACGAGCGAAGTTGGGCAGACGAGTTGATTAGACGGCGTCCAAGCATGAATTGACCAGACCAAGAGCTTATGTCGGATTTTTGTTGCTTTCCCTTAACACCAGGTAATGGGTTGTTGTTGTCATCTTGCCCCGGCGAACGCCAGCTCGCCCTCGACCGAGTCGACTCGGACCACG